>NZ_JACHNY010000003.1 GCF_014199625.1 Sphingomonas abaci | reverse complement strand
CCATCGGCCACATCCTCGACCTGTACTCGCCACAGGAGTGTGCCAACTACTTCGCCAAAGCCGGATACGATGCAGACTGATCGGAAAACGCTCTAGCTCACCGGACGCGGCAACAGCCCATGGTCGAGCAGCGCCAGCAACTCCGCCAGCACCGCCTGCTTCTCCTCGGGCGATTGATGTTTGAGGAGGATGTTGCTGATCATGCGGACGACCAGCACCACCTGTCGCGCCCCGATCGCCGGATCGAGCCGCCCCGTCGCATGCGCGCGGTCGACGATCGGTTGCAGCATCTCCGCCATCCGTTCGGCCAGCGCCTCGAAGTGACGGCGGTTCCCGGGATCGAGCGGCAGGTCGAGCGCCAGCCGGTGGAACAGCGCCGTGGTCGCCGCCCCGTCCAGCGCGATGGTGGCGATCGCCTGGTCCAGCGATCCCGTCGGGTCGAGCCGCTCGCCGATCCGCCGCAGCTCGCGCTCGAACACCGCCAGCACCAGCGCCATCCGGTCCTTGAAGTTGCGGTAGAGCGTACCCCGCCCCACTCCGGCCGCCGCCGCGACATCCTCCAGCGCGATGCCATAGCCCGACTGACGGAAGCAGATCATTGCGGCATCCAGGAGGGCGTCGCGGCGAACTTGGGCGTCGCGCCTCATGATCGGCGCTCGGATCGGCACATGAGGCGCTTCTACATCGGCACTCATCGCATTCAAACCATTCAGCTTTTTATCCGGTGACGGCTGCCGGCGCGCGCCGCCCTTCGCCGGGCGGGCCATCGGTCAATCGCCGTCCACCAGCTTCATCAGCCGGCGCTCCACCGGCGCCAGCACCGGGCCAAGCTCGTGCCCGCGCTTCAGCACCGCACCCGCTTCGCCGATCAGCGCCCACATGCCCTGGCGGTTGCGCAGGGCCGGCCGCTTCTCGATCCGCACCTCGGGCCGCTCGGCGGTGCGGCGAAAGGCGGAGAAGACCGCCGCGTCGCGCCCCAGCTCCAGCGCATAATCGCGCCAATGGCCCGCCGCGACCATCCGACCGTACAGGTCCAGGATGCGGGTCAACTCGGCCCGTTCGAATCCGACCTGGCCGGCGCCGGTCAGCGGGAAGGGTACGACCCCCATCAGGCCCGATCGCGCTCGTCCCCGCCCTGCTGGTCGGCGAGCAAGGCGTCGAGGCGGCGGCGGAGCTGCTCGACCTCGCAGCGGAGCAGTTCGGTGCGCTGCGTCACCGGGTCGAACGTCTCGGAGCACGGCGTGCCATAGGGAACGAAGCGCGGCGCTTGTTGTCCGCCCTCGACCATCGTCGGGCGCGCCGGGATACCGACCATCACCGCGCCCTCCGGCACGTCGCGCGTCACCACCGCATTGGCGCCGACCCGCGAGCGGGGCCCGAGCGTGATCGGGCCCAGCACCTGCGCGCCCGATCCGATGATCGCACCGTTCATCACGGTCGGGTGTCGCTTGCCGGCGACGCCATTGTCCGGGCTGGTGCCGCCCAGCGTCACGCATTGGTAGATGGTCACGTCGTCGCCGATCTCCGCGGTTTCGCCGATGACGACAAATCCGTGGTCGATGAAGAAGTTGCGTCCGATCTTCGCGCCGGGATGGATGTCGATCGCGGTCCAGGCCCGGGTCCAGTGGTTGACGATCCGGGCAAGCAGGAAGAAGCGCGCCTTGTACAGCCGATGCGCGATCCGGTGGCCGGCCAGCGCCCAGACGCCCGGATAGGTCAGGATCTCCAGCCGGCTATGCGGCGCGGGATCGCGCGCCCGGATCGAATCGATATAGGATGCCAGACGATTTGGCATGATAATCCCCTTGTCGCCGCGACCGGCGCATCAACCCCGTTCGAACGCATGATCTAGGCGGTGGGAACCATGATTACCAGCAGCCGCACCGCCACGGGAACGGTCGTCTAAAGTCTATCTACCTTGTGGATATTCGCGGGGCGCGGCAGGTTGGGGAGGCGAAAGGATCTTCATGCCCGACCTAGCGACGTTCGACTTTACCCAGATCTGGCCTTTCATCCTGATCGGTTTCGCCGCCCAGGTCGTCGATGGCGCGCTCGGCATGGCGTTCGGGGTGATCTCCAATACCGCGCTGCTCTGGATCGGCGTGCCGCCCGCCGCCGCCTCGGCCGGCGTGCATACGGTCGAGACCTTCACCACCGCCGTCTCCGGGATCAGCCATGTCCTGCATCGCAACGTCAATTGGCGGCTGTTCCTGCGGCTGATGATCCCGGGCGTGATCGGCGGGGTGCTGGGCGCCTATGTCCTGTCGAACATCTCGGCGGCCACCGCCAAGCCGTTCATCCTCGCCTATCTGTCGGGGATCGGCGTCTATCTGCTGTTCCGGGCGCTGCGCCACCCGCCCCAGGCCAAGGAGCCGAAGATCGTCGAGCCGCTGGGTCTGGCCGGCGGCTTCCTGGACGCGGCGGGCGGTGGCGGCTGGGGACCGGTGGTGACCTCCAACCTGCTGGTCCAGGGCGCCATGCCGCGCACCACGATCGGCACCGTCAACACCGCCGAATTCTTCCTGACCGCGACCATCTCCGCGACCTTCATCGCGCAGCTCGGCTGGGCGGCGGTGACGGTGGCGACGCTGGGCCTGCTGATCGGGGGCGTCGCGGCCGCCCCGTTCGGGGCGATGCTGGCCAAGAAGGTGCCGGCGCGCACGCTGCTGATCATGGTCGGCGTGATATTGATCGTCACCAGCCTGTTCGGACTGTGGCGCGCGCTCGCCGGGTGAGATAGGCCGCATCCATGGCCGCAACCTATCTGCCGACGCTCAAGCAGCTCCAATATCTGGTGGCATTGCACGACCATGGCCATTTCGGCCGGGCGGCGGACGCCTGTTTCGTCACGCAGTCCACCCTGTCCGCGGGGTTGCGCGACCTCGAATCGCTGATCGGCGTGACCCTGGTCGAACGGACGCGCCGCGTCGTCCGGTTCACGCCGATGGGGGAGCGATTCGTCGAAAAGGCGCGGCGCGTGCTGCGCGAGGCGGAAGAGCTGGGTGACCTGGCCCGCGCCGCCGGCCGGCCGCTGACCGGCGAGATGCGGATGAGCGTGATCCCGACCATCGCGCCCTTCATCCTGCCGCGCATGCTGCCGCGCCTGCGCCAGGATTATCCGGAGCTGAAGCTGTTCCTGCGCGAGGAGCCGAGCGCGGCGGCCTGCGACGGCCTGCACAATGGCCGAACCGACTGCGTGCTGCTCGCCCTGCCCTATGCTTGTGGCGAGGTGGCGAGCGCACCCCTGTTCGACGACCGGCTGTTCGTCGCCTTCCAGCAATCGGGCACCGAACCGCCGCCCGCCGTCTACCCGGCGGCCGATATCGACGAGACGCGCCTGCTGATGCTGGAGGACGGGCACTGCCTGAAGGACCATGCGCTGGCCGCCTGCAACCGCCCGGAACTGCGCGCCGAGGCAACGATGATGGGCACCTCGCTCCATACCGTGGTGCAGATGGTCGACAACGGGCTGGGGCTGACGATCCTGCCCGAGATGGCGATCCAGGCGGGCATATTGGAGCATACCAGCATCGTCGCCCGGCCGCTCGCCGCCGACCATGCGGTGCGCCGGATCGCGCTGGTGTGGCGACGCGCCTCGCCGCGCGAACCCGACTTCCGGCTGATGGCCGACGTGCTGGCGGCCACCTTCTGATGCGTCCCGCCGCCCCTGCCGCTGCCCTATCGCTGGCGCTGGCGATGGCCGGCTGCGTCGCTCCGACTGCGTCGCCGGTCGCCGCGACCGCCCTGCCGGCCGCACCCGAGCGAAGGTCGCTGGCGCAGGAGGTCGCCGCCACGCCGACGCTGCTTCATTTCGCGGCGGGCATCCGCGCGAGCGGTACGCCCCGCCTCGCCGCGGCGCAGGCGGTGACGGTGATCGCGATGACCGACGAGGCCTATGGCCGGCTCGCGCCCGACGTGCCGGAGTCGCTGCTCGCCCCGGACAATCACGCGCTGCTGGTGCGGCTGGTCGACTATCACCTGGTCGAGGGGGCGATCGACCGGGCGGAGCTGCGCCGCCGCGTGACGGCCGGCGGCGGCACCGCCGAACTAGCGACTCTGGCGGGCGAGCCGGTGGTGGTGACGCTGACGGGCGACGTGCCGGTGCTGACCAATGCCGATGGCGACCACGCCTTCGTGACCGGCGAGGTCGTCCGGCCGAACGGCGTGCTGCTGCTCACCAACGGCTTTCTGGCCCCCCGGCTGCCGGCGTCCCTGCCCTGATCGCGCAGCCCGTCCCGGCGACGGCGCGGATCGTCGCTTGGGAACCATAAGGCGGCTCAGGCGGTGATAGGATATATTTTCCACAGCGCCGGAGAAGAGAATGCGATATCCGACCTTGCTTGCACTGACCGTGGCCACGGCGTCCGCGCTGCCCGCCCAGGCACAGCAGGCGGCCCCCGCCCAGCCGACTACAGCGCCGACGACGGCCCCGACCGCCGCCGCACCGGCCGCCGCACCGGCCGCCGCACCGGCCGCCGCGCCGGGCCAGGCTGCGCCGGCCGCGCCGGCCGCGACGACGACGATCGCCGCCGCGCTGCCGACGCTGGCCAACCACAGCGCACTGCTCCGCCTGGTGCGCGCGGCGAAGCTGGAGTCGCTGCTATCCGGCCCCGGCCCCTATACGCTGCTCGCCCCGACCGATGAGGCGTTCGGCCGCCTGCCGCCGGGCACGATGGACGCCTTCCTGGCGCCCGCCAACGTCGCAAGCCTGACGACGATCCTGAAGAACCACATCATCAACGGCGCGATGACCGTCGACCAGATCAAGGCGGCGATCACCGCCGGCGGCGGCCGTGCGACGCTGACCACGCTGTCCGGCCAGCCGATCACCGCGACGCTGGAGAATGGCAACGTGCTGCTGACCGATGCGGTCAACAACAAGAGCTATATCGACACGCCCGACCTGCGCGAGTCGAACGGCGTCATCCATGTGACCAACGGCATCAGCCTGCCCAAGCTTGGCTGATCGCCCCGGCCGCACCGGTTTTCCGCCGGTGCGGCCACGGCATCCGCTAGATCGACCAGCGCGCGGCCGCCGCCTCGTCGCCTTGTCGCGCCTCGACCCAGGTCGCGACGCCAGCGCGCACCTCGCGCTTCCAGAAGGGCGCGTCGGTCTTCAACCGATCGATCAGATAGGCGCAGGCGTCCAGGGCCGCCGCGCGATGCGCCGCCGCCGCCGCCACGAACACGATCCGTTCACCGGCGCGCATCGGCCCGACCCTGTGGACGACGGTCGCCGCGTGCAGGCCCCATCGCCCCATTGCCTGTTCGGCAAGGGCGTGCAGCGCCGCCTGGGTGGCGCCGGGATAATGTTCCAGTTCCAGCGTCTCGACGCCGTCGTCGGCGCGGACCAGACCGGTGAAGGTCGCGACCGCCCCGGCCTCACCAGCCTCCGCGAGCGCCATCTCGGCTGCCACGTCGATCGGTGCGGGCTCGACCCGGATGCGGATCATCCGCCCGTCACCGGCGGGAAGATCGCCACCTCGCGCGCGCCGGCCACGGACGCGTCGAGCGGCAAGAACTGCTGGTCCACCGCCGCGCGCAGCCGCGCCCGGTCGGCAAAGGCGGCGCGATGCGCGTCGCTGTCCGCCGCCAGCCAGTCGAGCAGGTCGGCGACGGTGGCGACATGATCGGGCGGCGTGACCTGCTGGTGGCCAAGCCCCACCGTCTCGCGCACCCAGGCGAAATAGAGCAGCTCCATCAGTCCATATGCCTCAGGCCGACCCGCAGATAGTCATAGCCGGTGATCGCGGTCAGCACCGCCGCGCCCCACAGGCTGGCCAGGCCGACGCCGTGGATCCACGGCGCCGACGGGACCGCCCCGCCCAGGATCAGCGCGCCGAGCGCGACCAGTTGCAGCGTCGTCTTCCACTTGGCGAGCTTCGACACCGGCATCGAAACATGGAGCGGCGCCAGGAACTCGCGCAGGCCCGACACGGCGATCTCGCGCAGCAGGATGACCAGCGCGGCGATCATGTGCAGCCCGGCGATGTCGTGCGTGCCGACCAGCATCAGGATCACCGCCGCGACCATGATCTTGTCCGCGATGGGATCAAGGAAGATGCCCAGCCGCGACACCGCGCCATTGGCGCGCGCCAGATAGCCATCGAAATAGTCGGTGATGCCCATCAGGCAGTAGAGCGCGAAGGCGATGGCATAGCCCAGCGGCCATTGCGGCCACCAGAGCAGCCCGACGAGCAGCGGCACCGCGACGATTCGCGACAGGGTCAACAGGTTGGGCAAACTCAACACCCGCTCTCCCTTATCGTGCGGGAACGCGATCGGAAACCGGAAAGCGGCGGCCTGCCGGGTGCCGGGCGGGGGTTAAAGGATTGGCGGAACGCGATCCGCTCGGCTAGACCGGCCGGACCAGCAACGGCCGGGACGCTTTGTCGACATGATCAATGCCATGGGGTTGCTGAAGCAGCGCCGCTTCCTCCCCCTGTTCACGACCCAGTTCCTCGGTGCCTTCAACGACAATCTGTTCAAGACGTCGATGGTGCTGTTCGCCACCTATGCGGTGTTCAACGACCCCGGCAAGGAGGCGAATTTCAACGCGCTGGCGACCGGCATCGCGATCCTGCCCTTCTTCCTGCTCTCCGCGTTGGCGGGCCAGCTCGCCGACAGCCACGACAAGGCGCGGATCATACGGATCGTGAAGACCGCCGAGATCGGCATCATGGCGATCGGCGCGGGCGGGCTGATGCTGGCCAAGGCCGGCTATACGCAGACTGGCATCGCTCTGATGCTGCTGGCGGTGCTGCTGCTCGGCACCCATTCGACATTCTTCGGGCCGATCAAATATGCGATCCTGCCCCAGCATCTGCCGCCGGGCGACGTGCTGGGCGGCACCGGCCTGGTCGAGGCGGGCACCTACATCGCCGTGCTGCTCGGCACCGTGGTGGCCGGCTGGATCTCGATCGACGGGGCGGCGGTGCTGGTGTTGGGGCTGGCGGCGCTCGGCTGGCTGATCGGCCGCCAGGTGCCCCCCGCGCCCCGGGTCGGCCCCCCCCTGGTCATCAACTACAATCCCCTGACCTCGTCCTGGCGGCTGATTACGGCGACGCTGCACATCCCGCGCCTGTTCCTGGCGATCTGCGCGATCAGCTTCTTCTGGACCATCGGCGCGGTGCTGATCATCATCTTCCCGCCGCTGGTCAAGAACGTGCTGACTGCCGACGAGCGGGTGGCGAGCGCGGCGATCGCGATCTTCTCGGTCGGGGTGGCGATCGGTTCGGTGGTCATCAACACCATGCTGAAGGGCCGGATTTCGGCGCGCTATTCGCCCGTGTCGGTGATCGGGATGGGCGTGTTCGTGGTGCTGTTCTCGCTGGTGGTGCGCCACTGGCCGGCGGCGCCGGCGGGCCATTATTACAGCCTGAGCGAATTCGCCGCGCAGCCGGGGGCGATCCTCGTGATGCTGGTGCTGCTGGCCATCGCGGTGACCGGCGGCATGTTCGTGGTGCCGCTCTACGCCTTCCTCACCACCACGGTGGAGAAGGACCAAACCGCGCGAACGGTGGCGGCGAACAATGTCGTCAATGCCGGCGCGATGACGCTGGGCTCGATCGCGGTGCTCGGCATCACCGCCATGGGCGTGACGCCGCAGAACATGCTGTTCCTGGTCGCCGGCATGTGCCTGGTCTCCGCATGGCTGGCGCAGAAGCTGCACCGGGCCTGCGACTGAACGGGCCTGCGACCGATCCGGCGCGGAGCCGCGCCCCTCAGAAGATGAAGCTGTAGAAGCAGGTGAAGAAGGCGACGAAGCTGAGCACGAACAGCTTCCAGTCGCGATCCTGGTCGTCGACCTCCGACATGACCGGCGGCGGCGGCAGCGACCGGCGGAAAGGGTGACGGGCCGATTCGGCGGTGAGGACGAGGCGACGTTTCATGGCCAGATGTTAACGCCTTCTTTACGATTACGCCCAGCCGCAAAGATGCTTAACACATGGCCGCCCCATATCGGGACGTTCGGCCGGCGTGGAGAAATACCGGGCCCCGGCCGACCGGGTCACTGCCATACCTCTATAAAGCCACTAGATAAGGTTTCAGGCGACCGGCCATCGCGACCGGGACGACCCCGTTCGATGCCCGGTGCACGCCGGGATCGATGGCGGTTTGCGTCCCTCCGCATCGCGCCGGCGACCCGCGACCATCGTCCGGGAGGATCGTGACGAGCGTTCTTGCGCCTTCATCCAAAGGATCACCCATGACCCGATTTGCCCGGCTGTCCCTGGCCGCCGTTCCGTTCCTCGCCCTCGCCACCCCGTCGCAGGCCGCGGTGACGCTCACCAGCACGCTTGGCAGCGCCGCCGGCTTCGCCGCGCCCGCCAGCGACCTCGCCATCAGCTTCGACACCGAACTGCCGGACGGCGTGACCCTGCTGCTGGACCGCGCCGGTATCCTGAGCGGCAACAGCGCCGACGGCGCAACGCCCGGCTATAGCGACGGCAGCGCCTATCTGTCGGTCCGCAAGGACGGCGTCGCCAGCCTGCTGACCGATACCGGCTATTCGTCGGTCAGCTTCTTCATCGGCTCGATCGACAGCTACAACAGCGTCGAGCTGATCGGCACCACGGGGGCGCTGCTCGCCAGCTACACCGGCAGTGAGTTCACCACCACCGCCAATGGCAATATGGAGCAGGCGAACACCAACCGCCGCGTCACCGTCACGGTCGACCCCAACGATCCGCTGATCGGCGGCATCCGCTTCAAGAGCGGCGGCAATTCGCTGGAGGTCGACAATATCGTGTTCAGCGTGCCCGAGCCGTCGGTCTGGATGCTGATGCTGCTCGGCTTCTCCATGGTCGCGGGTGCCACCCGCTATCGCCGCCGCTCGACCCAGCTCGTGTTCGGCTGATCGTCGACAGGGGGACCGCCCTTCTCGGAGGGAGTCCCATGTTCTTGATGTGTTCCCGGAATCCGGGCATGGTCTTGCCATGGCCAAGACTCGTCCGGTCCGCGGAGCGACTCACAACCGCGCAAGCGATCGCTTCAACCTGCCGGCGCGGGCGATCGATGACGACTGGCGCGACGTGCAGCCCGTGGTTGACGATCCGCCGCCGCCGCTGCGCACCAGCGTGACGATCGAGCGTCCGCGCACGATCATCAGCCGCAACGCCTCGCCCGACATCCCGTTCGACCGCTCGATCAATCCGTATCGCGGCTGCGAGCATGGCTGCATCTACTGCTTCGCCCGGCCCAGCCATGCCTTTCACGACCTGTCGCCCGGCCTGGATTTCGAAAGCCGGCTGTTCGCCAAGCCCGATGCCGCCGCGCTGCTGCGGGCGGAACTAAGCCGGCCCGGTTATGTCCCGAAACCGATGGCGCTCGGTACCAACACCGATCCCTATCAGCCAATCGAGCGCGACTGGCGGATCACCCGCGGCGTGCTGGAGGTGCTGGCGGAGACCGGCCATCCGGTGACGATCACCACCAAGTCGGACCGGGTGGTCCGCGACATCGACCTGCTCGCTCCGATGGCGGCCAAAGGATTGGCGGCGGTGTGCCTGTCGATCACCTCGCTCGACCCACGGCTCGCGGCGACGCTGGAGCCGCGCGCGCCGCATCCCGAGCGGCGGCTGGCGGCGGTGCGGCGCCTGGCCGAGGCCGGCATCCCCGTCTATGTCTCGATCGCGCCGGTCATTCCGGCGATCACCGACCATGAGGTCGAGGCGCTGGTCGCCCGTGCCGCCGAGGCGGGCGCGGCGCATGCCTTCTTCCTGGCCGTCCGACTGCCGCACGAGGTCGCGCCGCTGTTCCGGGCGTGGCTCGACGAACATTTCCCCGACCGCGCAAGCAAGGTGATGGCGATCATCCGGTCGCTGCGGAATGGTCGCGACAACGACCCGGACTTCCACAGCCGGATGAAGGGCAGCGGCCCCTGGGCGGACCTGCTCCGGACGCGCTTCCAGATCGCCTGCCGCAAGCATGGCCTGAACCGCGAACGGATCGGCCTACGCGGCGACCTGTTCCGCCCGCCTGCCGGGCCGCAGGGCGAGTTGTTCGGCTGATCGGGAGCGTGCGCGGCCACCACGCGTTGACCGCTCATCCCAGCCAAAGGAGCGGATCATGACCGACGAACAGCCGAAGGCCGATCACGAGAAGGACCAGGACCAGCCGGTCGAAGCGCCCGAGGAAGAATCAGGTGCAGGTTATGGCAACAATGCGGGCCCGCAGGGCGAGCAGAAGGACTGACGCCGGGCGGCAGGCGGCGCCTTGGCCTTGGCGGCCGGCATCGCCTGATGCCGCAACCAGTCGAGCAGCGCGAGCGGGATCATGCGCGCAGCCGCTCCTGCTGCGGCTCGCGGCGGGTGACACCGATGCTGTCGACGATCAGTTCATACTGCGCCGGCGTGAAACCCGCCGCCACGAAGTCCCGCACCGCATGCGACGGCACGGTATAGCCATGATGCCAGCTTAGCACGGCGATCCGGCGCAGCGCCTCCAGACGCGGATCGGCGAGACGCGGGTTGGGTCGCTCGCCGAACAGCGCGCCCATCGCCATCGAGATGCGGCCGGGCGTGCGCAGCGACGACATGCGGTCGCCCCGCGCCAGCGCCACCACCGACCATTCGAGCGCGCTGAGGCTGGCGGCCGCGGCGCGCGGCGCGGTCGGGATCGCGGCGACGGGTTCGCCGAGACCAGCGGCGCCGACTTCGGAAAAAGCGAGATAGGCCATGTTCGTCTCCCTGGTTCGGGCCTGGACATGACGGGGCCTTCACCCCTGGCGCCGGGCCATGGCTGTCATTCGGTACGCGGCGGCAAGGGTAGGCCCGCGACGCCAGCGGCGCGCGCACCATCACCTGCCATGATCATTCTGGAGAAGCCGATCGCCAGACGGCGGTCGACACGCTCACTTGCGGTCGGTGCGTCGTCCCGTTTGTTCGGGAGCACCTTCCATACCGCATGGTATAGAAGATCGAATCACGGGCGTCAACGACTTTGTGTACCGAACGGTATTTTAGCGTTCGGTATGACGAATCGCTGCGTTCGCCATCACTTGCTCGGCCAGCATTGCAGGCTGATCGCGATCACCCGATCCAGTTCGGCCCGGGTCGCGCCAGACCCGGCCTGCACCGCCATGCCCTGCAACACGGCATAGAGATACTGGACCAGGCCATCGATATCGGCGTCCGGGGTCAGGTCGCCCTCGCGCTTGGCCCGCTCCAGCCGCTCGACCAGCGCCGCCTGCGACGATGCGCGCCGGGCGATGACATCGGTCTTGATCGACTCGGCCTCGCTGCCGCAGGCGGTCATGTGGATCACGCCCATACAGCCCTTGGGATCGCACTGGCTGGTCTGCATCTCGACCGCGCCGCGCAGCAGATGCTCGACCACGCCGCGCGCGCTGGGCTGGTCCAGCGCGGTGCGCATATAGTCGAGCTTCTCCGCCTCATAGAGGTCCAAGGCCTTGTGGAACAAAGCTTCCTTATTGCCGAACGCGGCGTAGAGGCTGGGCTTGGTGATGCCCATCGCCTCGGTCAGCTCGGTGAGCGAGGCGCCTTCATAGCCCTTGCTCCAGAAGACGCGAAGCGCTGCGGCCAGCGCCTGTTCCGTGCAGAACTCGCGCGGCCGGCCCTTAGGCGCGGTGCAGACGGCTTTTTCCATAACGACCGGTATATAAAACTTTGCGCCCCCAAAGCAAGGTGGCGGGATCAGCCCACCCCCTCATCCACATCGGCGTCCTGCTCGACATCGGCATTTTCTTCGACCAGCGCCTCGTCCTCGGCCAGCGCCGCCGCATCGTCCGCCGACAGACCGAACCGCACCGCTACATCGGGCGCATAGCGCACCAGGTCGCCGCGCAGGCGCAACAGGCTTAGGTCCTTGGCCTTGCCCTCCAGCATCACGTCGAAATCCAGCCCCTCGGCCGTCCGCATGAAGGTGGCGAATTCGAACGGGTTGGTGAAGTCGGCATGCCCCGTCCACACCGGGGGGCGCAGCACCGTGCGGACACGGGCATTGGGCTTGACCGGCGCCTTGAGCAGCGCCTTGCCGCCGATCTTCTTGCCCGCCTTGGCGGCCTCGCGCTCCTTGGGGGAGATCGCCTGCTTCACCTCGCGCATTTCGGTGCGGGGGGAGGAGAAATGGATCTTCGGCCGCACCCCTGCCGGCCAACTCGCCAGGAAGCGCGCCAGCGTGTCGCGCAAGGCGAGTCGCTCGGGGTTCAGGCACCAGAAATGCTGATAGTCGAAGATGCAGCGCACCCCCGTTCGCTCATGGATCCACAGCACGTCGGCGGCGGAGAAGCGCAGATCGTCATTCTCCAGCACCAGCCGGGCCCGAACATGGTCGGGGCATTGCTCCCAGCCCTTGATCCAGCGGGCGCGGCTCGCCTCGCGGTCGTCATAGACCCCGCCGACATGGGTCACGACCACCGCCTCCGCATCCAGCCCCATCCGGTCGAGCATCTCCGACTGGCTGGCGAGATCGCGGATGCTGCGCGTCGTCAGCCCGGCATCGGGGGCGTTGAGCAGGATATATTGCGACGGGTGGAAGGACAGGCGAATGTCGAGCGCCCGCGCCTTGGCGCCGAAGGCGCGCAGTTCCGCATCGCTTTCCGCCACCATGTCATGAAACTGCGGCATGTCCGGGTGGGTGGCATAGGGTGCGATGTCCGACGACAGCCGGTACATGTCGAGCCGCTCCGCCGCGAGATAGTCGAGCACCGGGTCGAGCAGTTCGAGCGAGCATTTCAGATGCGGGTTCTTCTGCCAGCGCCGCGTGTCCTGCGTCTTCAGATCGGGGCGGCCCATCACCTTGACCGGGAAGCCGAGGCGCAAGGGGCGGTTGGGGTCGGTCATCACGGCTCCGGCCAAACAGTTGGAATGTGGCGGAACGCGACAAACGCGCCTCAGGGTCCGGAGTTCGCCGGACCTTGGCGATCGCGCCGATGCATGCTCCGGCGGACGCAGACCTGTGCCCCCCCCTCATAACCATCCCGCCCGTTGCTGTGATGGCGACGTCAGGTCGACAAAGTCGCCCTCCAGTCACGCCTCCGACTCCATGGCTGAAGATCATGATTGACGACCGGTAATAAACGTTACCGCCTTCTCCGTTTCCAAAGCTGCGCACGTTAACCAACCATCGTTCCAGCCCGGCACTCCGTTAACGCTAGGCGATTGTTGAAGCGTCGCCGCAACACGCGCAATTACGCTTCAACAGCGCAGCACTGCGCCCACGGGGACCTCCATCATGACGACGATCCGCAACTTCTTGGCCGCCGCCGCCCTGACCGCCGCCGTTGCTGCCGCACCCGCCAACGCCGCCACCAACGTCACCGGCGCGATCCGCTTCGGCGCGAACAGCAACAATTACTTCGACAATAGCCGGGGCTATGTGCCCAGCGGCTATGCCAATGCGACAGGCAGTTCGGTCGAGGCGCGCTATGGCAATGCGTTCGGCTTCGCGGATGCGGCGAACACCAACACCGCCACCTTCTTCAACAACGCGCTCACCATCACGGACGTGTCGCTGCTGGGCGCGTCGAGCTTCGTGATGACCTTCACCGCCGACACTGCTGGCTTCTTCGACCATGCCGTCATCTCCTACGACACGTTCGGCGGCTCGCTGTCGGTGGTCGGCGACACACTGACCTATTTCGCGCCCGCCGCCGCGGTTAAGGGCACGCGCATGGTGACGATAATGTTCCAGGGCATTTCGGCGGTGCCAGAGGCTGGCACCTGGGTCCTGATGCTGACCGGCTTCGGCGCGATCGCGGTGGCGATGCGGCGCCAGCGTCGCGCGGCGCAGCCGCGGGTCCGGGTCGCCTTCGCCTGATCCTTCCGCCCGTCTCCAGCAGGATGCGCGCCGCCGGTCCGCTCGGATCGGCGGCTTTGTCCGTCGACGACGCTATTTGTCCAACCAATAGCTTGGCCAGCGCCCTGCCACCCGATATGGATCGCCGGAGACCGGCGCTCCGCAGGCGAGCGTGTCCGCAGGAGAGAGAGATGAAGAGATTGGCCCTTGCCGCATGTGCCGCCGCGATGATGACCGCCCCCGCCGCCTATGCCGCCGACGCCAAGCGGTCGAGCTTCGGCGCGATGCCCGACGGGCGCGACGTGCCGGCGGTGACGCTGACCAACGCCAAAGGCGTCAGTGCGCGGGTCATCGCCTACGGCGCGGCGCTCCAGTCGCTGTTGATGCCCGATCGCCAGGGCCGGGTCGCCGACGTCCAGCTCGGCCACAATACGGTGGCCGAATATATCGCCAACCCGAACTTCTTCGGCGCCACCGTCGGCCGCTTCGCCAACCGCATCGCGGCCGGCCGCTACACGCTGGACGGCAAGAGCTATAGCGCGCCGCTGAACGACGGCCCCAACACGCTGCATGGCGGCCCGCAGGGCTTCGACAAGGCGGTCTGGACGGTCACCTCCGTCAAGAGCGGCCCGACCGCCTCGGTGACGATGCGCCACGTCAGCCGCGACGGCGAAATGGGCTATCCCGGCACGCTGACCGTCGACGCCACCTATTCGCTCGACGAGCAGAACAACCTGACGATTGAATACCGCGCCACCACGGACAAGCCGACGATCGTCAACATCACCAACCATGCCTATTGGAACCTGGCCGGCGAGGGATCGCCGGCCGGCGCGATGGGCCATGTGCTGACCATCCCGGCCGACACCTTCCTGCCGACCGACAAGACCGCGATCCCGACCGGCACCTTCCAGCCGGTGGCGGGCACGCCGTTCGACTTCCACACGCCGCATCCGGTGGCCGACCGGGTCCGTGACGCGCGCAGCGAACAGATCGTGTTCGGCAAGGGTTACGACCATAATTGGGTGGTGGGCCGCAGCGTCACCCCGGACCAGCATCTGATGGCGCGGGTCAGCGATCCCGTGTCGGGCCGCGGCTTCGAATTGTGGTCGAACCAGCCGGGCGTGCAATTCTACTCGGGCAATTTCCTGACAGGCACGATCGCGGGCAAGTCCGGCAACCTCTATCGCCAGGGCGACGCGGTGGTGTTCGAGCCGCAGATCTTTCCCGATACGCCGAACCACCCCGATTTCGGGTCGGCGCGCCTCGCCCCGGGCCAGACCTATCGCAACATCATGACCTATCGCCTGACCACCGGCGGCTGATCCGCCCCGGGGCGGCGGGGGGGGTGCCGGGCGGTCAGTCGCCGCCCGGTGCCCCCTGCCCTGCGACCGGCGCATCGGGCCCGCCGTCGATCAGCGTCAGCACGTCCTGGATCAAGCGGCGCATCGCCGCCCGTGCCGCCACCCCATCGCCTGCCGCAATCGCCTCCGCCACCGCCTGATGGTCGGCGATATTGGCGGTGCGGCCCTTGATCCGGTTGGTGAAGCGGATCGAGGTGCGCAGCGCCGTCGCGACCACGTCGCGGAACTGCGCATAGAAGGGATTCTTGGACGCGCGCAGGATCGCGACGTGGAAGGCGATGTCGGCGTCGAGCGGATCATCCTCCCCTGCCTCCGCCGCGCGCATCCGCTCCAGCCCGGCGGCGATGTCGCGATGATCGCCGGGTCCGGCGAACCCCGCCGCCAGCGCCGCCGCCTCCGGTTCGATCGCGACGCGCAACTGGTTGAAATGGACCAACAGCTCGATCGAGAACTTACGCTCAAGCAGCCAGCGCAGCACATCGGTGTCGAACAGGTTCCAGTTGCCCGAGGGCTGAATCACCGTGCCCTGGCGCGGCCGGGCGCTGAGCAGCCCCTTGGCGGTCAGCATCTTCACCGCCTCCCGCGTCACCGACCGGCTGACGCCATGCTGGCGCGCCAGTTCGGCCTCGGTCGGGAAGGGACGCTGATCGTAATGGCCGGTCACGATCGCGCGGCCGAGATTGTCGAGCATCCCATAGGTCAGGTTCCGGCCGAGCGGCGCACGGTCCAGCAACGGAAGATCGGTCGTCAGTGATGCCATGGCCCCTCTCGCCCACCTGTTCTTCGCCGATCGTACACAAAATGACGACGCGCCAGAAGGGTAAGTCGTATAAAAGAACCAGAGTTTCGGGCGCGGGGTACTCATCGAGCGGGCAGTGAAGAACAACAGGGTCCTGCCGCGAAAGATCGGCCGGGCGACAGCTGACGCTGGCGACGATCGACTTTTCCATCATCCCTCCTCTGCGAGGCGATGGGGTGGGCCGCAGGGTTTCCTGGCAGCGAACGCCATCGGCCAGCCTGCTCCGCGTCGCGCGCCCGCCGCAAATCGTCTTATGCCCTCACGCTCCCGTCCGCTGCGCGTGGCGCGCCGCGACCAGGGTGTCGAGGAAGTTGCGCAGCTCGCGCCGCCGACAGGCGATGTCGGCGAATTCGGCATCGACGCCCAATTCCCAACGCAGCGCCGGCGAATCGGGATCGTCCTGCAAGGCCGCAAGCAGGTCCGCCTGCCGCGCCACCGCCGCCTTGTCGGTCGCCAGCCCTTGTTCGACCAGATCGCCCGCCTGACGCCGCAACGCGCTGGCGATTTCCTCGGGCGACAGTTCGGGATGATATTGCACGCCCCAGAAGATGCCGCCGTCGTGCCGGATCTCGGCCGCCTGCACCGCGCTGACGCCATTGCCGGCGAGCAGCAGCCCGCCCTGGGGCAGGCTCTCCACCTCGTCGCCATGGATGGCGGGCGCGTCCCAGCTGGCGGGGCGGCCGGCAAGCAGCGGATGGCCGCGCCCCGCCGCGGTCGGCGCGATGCGGCGCGCGATGCCGGCCTCCAGTCGCTCCGGGATCGCCCGCACCTGGCCCCCGGCCGCCGCAACCGCGACCTGCAGGCCCGCGCACGAGCCGAAGGCCGGCACACCCGAAGCGAACACCGCGCGCATGAACGCGATCTGCCGCCGCACCGGCGGGCTGTCCTCATAGACATGGAGCGGCGAGCCGGTCAGGAACACGCCGTCATATTCCGCGATGCGATCCGGCGGGTAGACGGGCGAGCCGTCGTCGGCGGGCGCGATCCGGTCGGCGACGATATCCGGCTCCATCTGTTCGAGCGTGGCGATGTAGCTTTCGCCGGAACTGCGCCCCGCGCGTTCGCGGCGCGCCGCACGGTCTTCGGGGGTTTCGCTTTCGGCGACCAGGACTCTGTACAAGGGCGGGGCTTTCAACGGGGCGGATGCGGAAGACAACGAAGCGGCGGGCCTGGACTATCCCTTCCGCTTGACCTCGGTCAGCGCGAATCGGCCGGAGCGATGGGCGGCGACGCCCAGATGTGCCAGAAGCCATCCGATCGTGCCCCCATATCAGGACCTTCGATGACCCAGATCCCGATCGCCACCGGCCTGATCGGCTTCGGCCTGGCGGGCAGCGCCTTTCACGCGCCGCTGATCGCCGCGACGCCGGGGCTGCGCCTCGCCGGGATCGCCAGTTCCAGGCCGGAGACGGTCGCCGCCGCCTGGCCGGACGCGCGGATCTTCGCCGATCCGGCCGCGCTGATCGCCGACCCCGCCATCGCGCTGGTGGTGATCGCGACCCCCAACACCAGCCACGCGACCCTCGCCCGGTCCGCGCTGGCGGCGGGCAAGCATGTCGTGATCGACAAGCCGTTCGTCGCCGATGCCGCCGACGGCCCGGCCCTGATCGCGGCGGCGGAAGCGGCCGGCCGGGTGCTCAGCGTCTTCCACAATCGCCGCTGGGACAGCGACTTCCGGACGGTGAGCGCGTTGGTCCAGGGCGGCGCCCTGGGCGACGTGGTCCGCTGCGAGATGCATTGGGACCGGTTCCGGCCCGCGATCAAGCAGGGCTGGCGCGAGGAACCGGGTGTCGCAAGCGGCCTGCTCGCCGATCTCGGCCCGCATCTGGTCGACCAGGCGCTGGTGCTGTTCGGCCTGCCAGAGCGGGTGTGCGCGGATGTGGTCGCGCAGCGGCCGGACGCGCAGGTCGACGACGCTTTCACACTCACCTTCCATTATGGCGTGCGCCGGGTCACGCTCGCCGCCTCGACGCTGACGCTGGCCCCCCGCCCGCGCTTCGCGCTGCACGGCACGCATGGCCATTTCGCCATCCACGGGCTCGATCCGCAGGAGGCGGTGCTGCGCGCGGGCGGGCGGATCGACGATCCCGGCTTCGGCGTGCAGGAGCCAAGCCTCGATGGCGTGCTGACCCTGGCGGACGGTCATCGCCGCACGGTGCCGAGCGAGCGCGGCGACTGGCGGCTCTATTATGCCGGCATGGCCGCCGCGATCCGCGACGGCGCGCCGCCGCCGGTCGCCGCCGATGACGCGCTGGCAGGCCTGCGCCTGATCGATGCCGCCCGCGCCAGCGCACGGGAGGGGCGGACGGTCAGGCTTTGACGTCCCGCCCCTCGCCGGGCGCCGCCGCCGGCAACAGCTGGAGCGGCTGCGGCACCGTGCCGACGTCGATCCCCTCCTCGGCAAAGCGTTGCAGCACCGCGAGCAGCACGGCGCTGCGCGCGCCATAAGCGGCGCGCGGCCCGGCGGTATGGGCGAAGCAGTTGAACAGGATGCGGCCGTCGACGATGCTGTCGACGAACGCCTTGGGCTCCGGATCGTCCAGCACCGTCGGCTCGGCGGCGAAGGCATCGAGCACGATCGCCTGCACGCGCGACGGATCGAGGTTGAGCGGCACCGAGAATTGGACCTGCACGCGGCCCAGCGGATTGTTCAGCGTCTTGTTGAGCACCGACTTGGTGATGAGTTCGGAATTGGGCACGATCAGCGTCGAATGATCGCCCAGCTCGATCTCGGTCGAGCGGACGCTGATCCGCTTCACATCGCCTTCGTCGGCGCCGATCCGCACCAGGTCGCCGATCTTGACCGGCCGTTCCGCCAGCAGGATCAGGCCCGACACGAAATTCTGGGTGATCGCCTGCAGGCCGAAGCCGATGCCGACCGACAGGGCGGAGAGCAGCAGCGCGATCCGCTCCATGCCGATGCCGAGCGACGCCAGCCCCCACAACACCGCCAGGATGATCGTCAGATAGCGCGCGACCATCGCGAAGGAGTTGCGCGCGCTCAGGTCCAGCTCGGTGGTCGGCAGGTAGCGCTCGTTCAGCCAGCGCATGAACAATCGCGCCAGCGCCAGCCCGACGCACAGCACGATCGCGGCGCGGATGATCGCCCAGGGCGAAATGCTGACATCGCCGATGGTGATGCCGTTGGCGACCGTCGCGAAGCGGTCGAAGGTCGAGCCCACGTCCGACCCGAACGGGGTGAGCAGCATCACCACCGCGACGATCGCCAGGCCCAGCCGCAGCGCGCCCGACAGCAGCACGCCGAACTGGTCGATCGCGCTCGCCCGGATGCCGATGCCGCGCGCCAGCAGCTGCCCGGTGCGGCTGCCGGCGGCGAAGACGGTGGTCACCACATCGTCGACGAAGACCAGCAGCAGGTAGAAGGTGGCGACGACGATCGCCAGCCATTCGATCGCGATCCGGGTCAGGAACAGGCTGAAATTGGTGTAGCCGATCAACAGCGCGGCGGTGCCGGCCAGCGTCACCAGCCAGGCCACCAGCGTGACCCCGCCGACCCAGGCGCGCCCCGCTCCGACGCTGGCGGGGCTGTCGGTTGCCGGCGCCTGCGCGGCGGCGGCATCGGCGGCTTCGTCGGCATGAGCGCGCAGCCGGCCGAGCGTCAGCAGGATGCCGCCGATCACGGCCAGCCGGATCGCCGCCAGGCCCGCATTCACCGCCGCGTCCAGCGCGCCGCCGACATGCAGCAGCTCGTTGACGGCGGGCAGCAGGATATCGATCGCAGTGAGGACCGCCAGCACCCAGGCCCAAGGCAGCAGCGCCACCGCGACCCGGTCGCCAATCGGCAGCAGCCGCCATGATCCCTGGCTGCGCATCAGCAGCGCCGCCGCCAGCGCGCCGACGAAATTGCCCATGCCGACCGCGAAGACGAAGATCGACAGCACCGGCTCGGCCGTTTCGCCCGCCAGCCCCGACCAGCGCAGGCCCTGCACCAGCATCACCGCCGCCAGCGTCGGCAGCGCGGTGCCCGTGACCACGCGCCACATCGCATAGCTCGACCGGCGGACCCGGTGTCCGGGCGCGGAGCCGATCGCATAGCGACGCCCCGCATCGCGCAGCGCGAGCCGCGCCGGCCAGGCCAGCGCCACCGCCACGACCAGCCCCAGCACCGCCAGCCAGGCCCGGCCGCCCCGCGCCCCCGCCCCGATGTCGCGCATCACCCGCCCGGCATAGCGGCTCGCCCGCGCCATATCCTGCGGCAACGCCTGGGCGAGGTCGGTCCAGAAGGTCGGGGTCAGCGGCGATGCGTTGCGCTTCGCCCAGTTGCGCCCGAGTTCAGCGGCCTGGGCGGCGGTGATGCTGTCGGCGAGCTGCTGCGCCTCGACCGACATCAGATTGCCGCGCTTGATCGCCGAGTCGATCGTCGCGCGGCGCTGCGCCAGCAGCTTGCGCTGCGTGACGATATCGGGCGCGTCTACGATGCCGGGCGTGGTCGGGCCGACCTCGGCGATCTTGGCATCGACCAGCGCCATTTGCGCCTGGAGCGTCGCGCCGGTATCCGCCGCCACCGCACGCGCCGCCGCCAGCCGGTCGATCAGGTCGCCCCGCGCCTCACGGCCGCGCGCATCCCCCGCCGCGGCCTCGACCGCGCGGACATCGGCCGAGGCCTGGGCCAGCTTCGTCACCGCCGCGCGCACCGGATCATCGGCCTGCGCGACCGCGCCGCTGGCGGCGAGGACGGTCAGCAGCACTGCCGCGAACAGCGCCAGCGGCCGGAACACATGGCGGGCCGCGGAAGACGCCGCGAATGATGGGGACAGGCAGGACACGATACACTCCGCACCGACAGGCGATGACGCCGGGCCTTACCCGCTTGCCCGGCGCAGTGCGACCCTGGCGGCGATTTTGCCCGTATGCCGGACTTGACGCTTCGACTTTCACCCGGTAGCCGACTAACCAGCATCAAGAGTCGGACCGAACGTCCGGCACCAACCTGCGCCCGCGCAAGGTGGTACCCCTGGCCACAGGGGGATGTGGCCGATCCGGCAACCAGCGGGTTTCCAGCCACATCGCCGTTCCTCCGATGCCGGATGCCGTCAACTCTTACGGAAACGGCCTGTGACGAGCTATCAACCGCAACAATTCGCCAGCGACAACTATGCCGGAGCGTGCCCGGAAGCATGGGACGCGATGCTCGCCGCCAATGGCGGCTCCGCCACCGCTTATGGCGAGGACAGTTGGACGGGGCAGGCCGCCGACTGCTTCCGCACCCTGTTCGACAAGGATTGCGAGGTCTTCTTCGTCTTCAACGGCACCGCTGCCAATTCACTGGCGCTCGCCTCGCTCTGCCAGTCCTATCACAGCGTGATCTGTTCCTCGGCGGCGCATGTCGAGACCGACGAATGCGGCGCGCCCGAATTCTTCTCCAACGGCTCCAAGCTGCTGCTCGCCCCCTCCCCCGACGGCAAGCTGACGCCCCAGGCGATCCGCGAGCTGGCGACCAGCCGGTCCGACATCCATTTTCCCAAGCCCCGGGTGGTGACCATCACCCAGCCGACCGAGACGGGCCAGGTCTATAGCGTCGCGGAAGTGACGGCGATCGCCGCCCTGTGCCGCGAACTGGGACTCCGGCTGCACATGGATGGGGCGCGCTTCGCCCATGCCTGCGCCACGTTGGACTGCACCCCGGCGGAAATCAGCTGGCAGGCCGGTGTCGACGTGCTGTGCTTCGGCGGCACCAAGAACGGCATGGCCGTCGGCGAGGCGGTGATCTTCTTCGACCGGGCGCTGGCGGCGGATTTCGGCTATCGCTGCAAGCAGGCCGGGCAGCTCGCCTCCAAGATGCGCTTCCTGTCGGCGCCCTGGGTCGCCCTGCTGGAGAGCGGCGCGTGGCTGCGCAACGCCCGGCACGGCAATGCCTGCGCCCAGCGGCTCGCCGCGCAGGTGGCGGATCTGCCCGAAATCCGGCTGCTGTTCCCGGTCCAGGCCAATGGCGTGTTCCTGACCGCCCCGGCCCCCGTTCTCGACGAACTGCGCCGCCGCGGCTGGCGCTTCTACACCTTCATCGGCGGGGGGGCGCGGTTCATGTTCGCCTGGGACGCGCGGATCGAACGGGTCGACGAACTCGCCGCCGACCTGCGCGACGCGTGCCGTCTCTGCCGGGCTGTCCCGATCGATACGGCCGCCGCGCTATCGTGACCGAGCGTCCGCCGGGCGGGTTGCCCCCATTCGCCCGGCCGATGGCGCAGGTCGATGCCCGACTCCATGATGTCAGAACGATTGATGTCCCGCCGCTTCACGGCGATCACCCAGCGGCTGGCGCTAGGGAAAAATGGCGGAGAGGGTGGGATTCGAACCCACGGTACCCGTGAAGGCACGCCGCATTTCGAGTGCGGTACATTCGACCACTCTGCCACCTCTCCGCGGTGCCGGCACCCTCCGAAGGAAGGGACCGTCTGGTCAGGCGGCGGCCTCTAGCGAAAGCGATCCGGCGTTGCAAGCGCCAGAATGCTTGTTGGCGACGCTTTCTCGCATTACCTTGGGCGGCATGCGTCAAACAGACCGTCTTCCCGCCTCCGCCGACCTGCCGGCCGCGCCCGCGATCGCCCATGCGCGCTTCGCGATCGGCGATGTCGTGCGCCATCGCATGTTCGATTTCCGGGGCGTGGTGTTCGATGTCGACCCGGTCTTCTCCAACACCGACGAATGGTATGATTCGATCCCCGAGGGGATACGCCCGGATCGCGACCAGCCCTTCTACCATCTGCTCGCCGAGAATATGGAGCAGAGCTATGTCGCCTATGTCAGCCAGCAGAACCTGATGGCGGACGACAGCGACGAACCGGTCGACCATCCCGCCATCGCCGGCCTGTTCAACGGCTATGCCGACGGCCGCTACCACCTGCGCCGCGAGCATCGCCACTGAGGCCGGGTGCCTCCTACGGGAGTCGTTTTCGGGTGAATCCCGGTTGACAATAGCGGGGTCTTTGCCTAGCTGGCCCCTCTTCCTCGTCGGGCATCGGTCCGGGCGAGGCTACGCATTTGGAAAGTGATGAGGGCCATGTTCGCAGTCGTGCGCACGGGCGGCAAGCAGTATCGCGTCGCCGCCGGAGACAAGATCGTCGTCGAGAAGATCGATGGCGAGGCCGGTTCGTCCGTGACGCTGGGCGATGTGCTTCTCGCCGGTGAGGGATCGGATCTGAAGTCGGTGGACGGTCTGACCGTCGCCGCGGAAATCGTGGCGCAGGCGAAGGCCGAGAAGGTCATCGTCTTCAAGAAGCGCCGCCGCCACAATTATCGCCGTCGCAACGGTCACCGCCAGAACCACACGATCCTCAAGATCGTGTCGGTTGGCTAAGCGACGCGCACAGGAGTAGATCGCAATGGCACATAAGAAAGCAGGCGGTTCGTCGCGCAACGGTCGTGATTCGGCCGGCCGTCGTCTTGGCGTGAAGAAGTTCGGCGGCCAGGAGTGCATCGCCGGCAACATCCTCGTGCGTCAGCGCGGGACCAAGTTCTATCCGGGTGCGAATGTCGGTATCGGCAAGGACCATACCCTGTTCGCGCTCGTCGATGGTCGCGTGGCGTTTGCCAAGGGCAAACTCGGCCGCAGCTTCTGCTCGGTCGAGATTATGGCCGAGGCGGCTGAATAACATCGGGTGACCAACCGGGTCGCCCACCAGGGTGACCCGAGTTCCGGCACCGGAACCGAACAAAAAGGGAGGCGGGTCACCCCGGCCTCCCTTTTTTCGTGCTCCCTCCACCGCCCATGTCTCCGTCCCGTCATTCCGGCGTGGCAGGGGCCCGGGCGACGCGACTGGGAGAGACGGAGATGTTCGCGCGAACGGAGAGATTGACGCTGAGGCCCGCCTGGCCCGAGGATGCCGGCACGCTGGCGGCGGCGATCGGGCAGGACGCGGCGGCCCGGATGCTCAGCCGGGTGCCGCACCCCTATGGCGAATCGGACGCCGCCGCCTGGATCGCGCAGCCGCGCGGGGCGGAGGAGCCGCGCTTCGTCATCCTGGCCCATCACGGGTCCGAGCCGGAACTGGTCGGCGCAATCGCCATCGCGCACGAGGCGGACGGCCCGAACCTCGGCTATTGGCTGACGCCGGACGCCTGGGGACGCGGCTATGCGACCGAGGCGGGCCGTGCGGTGGTCGCGATGGCGCGCCACGCCCTGCCGCTCCGGCGGCTGAACGCTTGGCACTTCGTCGACAATCCGGCATCGGGCAAGGTGCTGCGCAAGCTCGGTTTCCGCCCGACCGGCGACACGATGCCGCGGCGCTCCGCGGCCCGCGCCGCGTCGGCCCCCGCGGTCGGCTATGCGCTCGATCTCGCCGACGACGACCGAACGCCCCTGCCGATCGCCGCCTGACGCCCCTGCCTTTCTTCCCCCGCGCTGGAATTTTCGGCGCGGGGCGGTTAGTCGGCCCCATGGTGGAACCGGATATGCCCGAGACGGGATCGCGTCGCTGGACGGTCGCGCGCTATCGTGCGCTGCTGCGCGCGCGAGGCCCGCGCTCGGTCCGATTCCGCACGCGGCTCGCCATCCTGATGGGAGCGGTGGCGATCGGACTGGCGGCGACACTGTTCGCCAAGTCCTCGGACGCGGCGGCGGAAGTGTTCAACCATTTCGCCCGTCGATACCCCTATGCGCCGCTGGTCACCACGCCGCTGATCTTCGCCGGGCTGGTCTGGGTGACCCGCCGCTACGTGCCCCTGGCGCGCGGATCGGGTATTCCGCAGGTCATCGCCGCGCAGGGCGATCCGGAGCGCGCGACCCGTTCGCTGGTGTCGATCCCGACCGTCGCGGGCAAGGCGATGCTGACGCTGATCGCCGTGCTGGGCGGCGCGTCGGTCGGGCGCGAGGGGCCGACCGTGCAGATCGCCGCCGCCGTGATGGGCCTCAGCCACCGGTTGCTGCGCGTGCCGCTGCGCGGCGCGGTGCTGATCGCGGGCGGCGCGGCGGGCGTGGCGGCGGCGTTCAACACGCCGCTTGCCGGGTTGCTCTTCGCGATCGAGGAACTCGCCTCCGCCTATGAGCAGCGCGTAACGCTGCTGGTGATCACCGCGATCGTCATCGCCGGCATGGTCGCCCAGTCGCTGCAGGGCGATTATATCTATTTCGGGCTGATCGGCGCGCACATGCCGCTCGCCGCCGCCATGATCGTCGTGCCGTTCGCGGGCATCATCGGCGGCCTGGCCGGCGGCCTCTTCTCACGGCTGACGCTGATGCTGGCGACGGGTGGCAATCGCCTGACCGCCTGGTCGAAGGCCCAGCCGGTCGTCTTCGCCGCGATCTGCGGACTGGTCGTCGGGGCGACCGGCTGCGCGACGGGGCTGACCTGGGGCACCGGCTACGGTGCGGCGCGGGCGATGATCGTCGGCGTCGACGCGCCCTTGTGGTTCGGCCCGGCCAAGTTCCTGGCGACGCTGGCGACCGCCGTGGCGGGCCTGCCCGGCGGCATCTTCGCCCCCTCGCTGGCGGTGGGGGCGGGCATCGGCAATCTCTTGCGCTGGATGTTCCCCGCCTCGCCGTCCTCGGCGATCGTCATCCTGGGGATGGTCGGCTATTTCGCCGGCGTGGTGCGCGCGCCGCTGACCGCCGTGATCATCCTGTCGGAGACGACGGTCAGCCGGGGCCTGATGCTGCCGATGTTCGCCACCGCCTTCATCGCCGACTGGGCCAGCCAGTTCGTCTGCCGCGAGAAGCTCTACCATGGCCTGAGCAAGAGCTTTGCGATCCGCTGATGCCGCGCCTCAACCGGTCGCCGCGTGCAGCTTCGACCGCGCCTCGGGCAGCAGCGCGTCCTCATAGTCGCTTTCGGCCAGCGCGATCAGGCGGCGATCGTCATGCTGCCAAGGGTGGAAGCCGGGCAGGAAATAGCTGAACCAGACCCCCGCCACCTTGCGTGCCATGCCGGGCCGGCCGAAGGCGTACCAGGCCAGCTTCGCCCAGACGCGCGGACCGGTCATCCCGTCCTGGCGCAGCAGTTCCAGCATCCCCTTGCGCCGGCCCTGGAAAAACTTCCAGGTGGTGATCAGCATCACCATCGCCTTGACCCTCCAGCGCGTCCACCGCGACCAGTCGCGCGTGGCGTGAAGCCAGGTGTCGTAGGCGACGCCCTTGTGCTCGATCTCCTCGGCCGCATGCCAGCGCCACAGTCCCGCCGCCTGGGATTCGCCGCCGGCCAGGTGGCGGGGATTGGCGATCAGCTCGTGCGCCAGCATCGCGGTGAAATGCTCCAGGGCCATGGTCGCCGCCAGGTTGGCGATCGGCGGCCGGCCCTTGGTCAGCGCCAGCGCCTCGTCGACATGGCGCTCGAGCAGCGTCACGTCATAGCCCTGGTTCACCACATGGCGGTTGAAGGCGACATGCTCGCGGCTGTGGATCACCTCCTGCTTCACGAAGGCGTTGATCTCCGCCGCCAGCTTGGGCGGCGCACCGTCGCGGAACGCCTTCACGCTCTCGCAGAAATAGGCTTCGCCCTTGGGGAAGGTGACCGACAGTGCGTTGTAGAAGGCGGTCGCGATCGGATCGTCGTTCAGCCAATAGCGCCCCAGTCGCTGCCCGCGCCCGAAGCGCACGTCGCGCGGGGTGATGGTCAGGTCGGCGGGGGTCCTTGCTTTGCCCACATTATCCTCCGAAGGAACGCTGCGGCGGGTCCGCACCCGCCACTACTGACACGGATGTAAATAAGGTTCGCCCTCCCCCCATGTCAATCCGCCGTCGCCTCACTCCGGACGAATCGCGCCTGGCGGCGCTGGAGGCGGCGCGTGCGCTGCTGATCGAGCAAGGCCCACAAGGCGTGACCCTGAAGGCGGTCGCGGCGCGGATCGGTCGCACCCATGCCAATTTGCTCCACCATTTCGGCTCGGCGGCGGGGTTGCAGCAGGCGCTGTCCGGCTGGATGACGGTGGAGATCGCCGCCGCGATCAAGGCGGCGATCCGCACGGCCCAGGCGCGGCATGACGGGCCAGGCGAAATCGTGCGGCTTGTGTTCGACGCCTTCGATGCCGGTGGCGCCGGGGCGCTGGCGAGCTGGATGATCCTGTCCGGCGACCGTGCGGCGCTGACGCCGATCCTGGCCGTGGTGCATGACCTGGTCGAGGAATTGCGCGGCGACGATGCGCTGGCGGCGCGGCCGATCCCGGAGGAGACGCTGCATCTGGTGCTGCTCGCGCTCGGCGACGCGCTGCTCGGCGCGCCCATGGCGGCGGCGCTTGGCCTGCCCCGCGACGCCGCGCGGCGGCTGGCGGAACGGGCGATCGCCGCCGGCGACCCCGGCCGAAGCCCGACCCCATAGGGCGGGGTGACGACCGCCCCGCTTCGCGGTAGAGCGCGGTCATGCATTTTCTAGATCAGGCCAAGATTTTCTGCCGTTCCGGTTCGGGTGGTCCCGGCGCCGTCAGCTTCCGGCGCGAGAAGTTCATCGAATATGGCGGCCCCGACGGCGGCAATGGCGGCAAGGGCGGCGACGTGATCTTCGAGGCGGTGGCCGGCCTCAACACGTTGATCGACTTCCGCTACACCCAGCATTTCCGCGCGCCGCGCGGGCAAGGCGGCTCGGGCAGCAACCGCACGGGCGCGGGTGGCGACGATCTGGTGATCAAGGTCCCGGTCGGCACGCAGGTCCTGTCCGAGGACAAGGAGGAGGTGCTGCTGGACTTCACCCGGGTCGGTCAGCGCGAGGTGTTCCTGCGCGGCGGTGACGGCGGGCGCGGCAATGCCACCTACAAGACCTCGACCAATCGCGCGCCGCGCCAGCACGGCACCGGCTGGCCCTCCGAGGAGGCCTGGGTGTGGCTGCGCCTGAAGCTGCTGGCGGATGCCGGGCTGGTCGGCCTACCCAATGCCGGCAAGTCGACCTTCATCAACGCGGTCACCAATGCGCAGGCCAAGGTCGGCGCCTATGCCTTCACCACCACCCGGCCGCAACTGGGCGTTGTGCGGCATCGCCAGCGCGAATTCGTGGTCGCTGACATCCCCGGCCTGATCGAGGGCGCGGCGGACGGAGCCGGCATCGGCGACCGGTTCCTGGGCCATATCGAGCGGTGCCGCGTGCTTCTCCACCTGATCGACGCGAACGATGCCGATGTGGCCGAAAGCTACCGGATCGTGCGCGGCGAGCTGGAAGCCTATGGCGCGGGGCTGGACGAGAAACCGGTGGTGATCGCGCTCAACAAGATCGACACGCTGGACGACGAACTGATCGCCGCCCTGTCCGCCGAGCTGGAAGAGGCGAGCGGCGCGCAGGTCATCCCCATGTCCGGCGCGGCAGGCACCGGGCTCGACTGGGTGCTCGACCAGTTGCTGGACGCGATCGGTCCCGGTACCGGGACCGCGGTCGACGACGAGGGCGAGGAGGATGCAGTGGAGTGGTCGCCGCTTTGACGGCCTGACCCCCTGCCCTGACAGGGGCAACCGGGAATATGCGTAACACGCGACCCGTTCCGCTTGATCTGGAATCATTGGCGGGGCGGCGCCGTCGCGCTAAGGGCGCGGCCATGTCGCTGTTCGATCCGTCCGTCTGCCCGCGCCTGATCGTCAAGGTGGGCTCCGCCCTCTTGATCGGCCCCGATGGCAGCGTGCGCCGGCCCTGGCTGGCGCAACTGGTCGCCGATATCGCCGAGCGGATCCATGCCGGGCAGCAGGTCGCGGTCGTTTCCTCGGGCGCGATCGCGCTGGGCGCGCGACGGCTGGCGCTGCCCAAGGGGGGCCGCGCCTGTCTGGAGGATGCGCAGGCCGCTGCCGCGGTCGGCCAGATCGCACTCGCCGGGCTCTGGGCGGAGATGCTGGCGGCCGAGGGTCTGACCGCCGCGCAGATGCTGGTGACGCTGGACGATCTGGAGGATCGCCGCCGCTATCTGAATGCTTCGGCGACCCTGGTGCGGCTGCTGGGCCTGGGCGTGGTGCCGGTGCTCAATGAGAATGACAGCGTCGCCACCGCCGAGATCCGCTTCGGCGACAATGACCGGCTGGCGGCGCGGGTCGCGCAGGCGGCCGGGGCCCAAGGGGTGCTGCTGCTGTCGGACATCGACGGCTTGTACGATCGCAACCCCGCCCTGCCCGGCGCGGTGCATATCCCGCGGGTCGAACGGATCGATGCCGAGATCGAGCGCATGGCCGATACCGGCTCCGCGTCGGGCATGGGGTCGGGCGGCATGGTCTCGAAGATCGCGGCGGCGCGGATCGCGGCCGCGGCGGGATGCCACCTCGCCATCGCCAGCGGCCGTACCGACCGGCCGCTCGCCACCGAGGCGCGCCACACGCTGTTCGTCGCGGAGAAAAGCGCGGGCGCGCGCAAGGCGTGGCTCGCCGGCGGGCTGACCGCGCGGGGCACCGTCCGTGTCGATGCCGGCGCGGCGCGCGCGCTGGGCGGCGGCGCCAGCCTGCTGGCGGCCGGGGTGACGGCGATCGAGGGCCAGTTCGCGCGCGGCGACCTGGTGCAGATTACCGGACCGGACGGTCGCCCGCTGGCGCGCGGCCTGGCGGAATATGACTCGGCCGATGCACTGCGCCTGCTTGGCCGGCGCAGCGACGAACAGGCGGCGATCCTGGGCTATGCGCCGCGCTCGGCTTTGGTCCATCGCGACCATCTGGCGTTGGTGTGAGGATGGTGATGATCGCCACCGCCTCCTCGTCACTCGTCCGCTCCACCCCCGCTAACGCGGGACCTTTGCGAAAATCCCCGACCGCCATCCCGGCAAAGGCGGGGATCCAGTTGGGGGACGTTTGCGCCTCTTTCGAAACGCTCCGTAACTGGGCCCCGGCCTCCGCCGGGGTGGTCCGAAGTTTCGAGCGATGCCGTGACTTTCGCAAAAGTCCCGCCTTTGCCGGGGTGGTAGACGATGGGGTCACGGGGACACGCCCATGACCACCCCCCTCACCCTGGCGATCACCGGCGGCACCGGCTTTGTCGGCGGCGTGCTGGTCCGGCAAGCGTTGGCAGCGGGACACCGCGTCCGCGCGCTCGCCCGGCGACCGCAGCCGGCGCAGAACGGGCTGGACTGGATCGCGGGCGACCTTGCCGACCCGCACGCACTCTCGGCCCTGTGCGCGGACGCCGATGCGGTGATCCACGTCGCCGGCGTCGTCAACGCACCCGACCGTGCGGGCTTCGTCGCCGGCAATATCGCGGGAACGCGCGCCATGCTGGCGGCGGCGGGCGCGGGACGGCGCTTCGTCCACGTCTCCTCGCTCGCCGCGCGCGAGCCGAACCTGTCGGTCTATGGCTGGTCCAAGGCGGAGGCCGAGCATCTCGTCGAGGCATCGCCCACGAACTGGGCGATCGTCCGTCCGCCCGCCATCTACGGCCCCGGCGATCTCGACCAGCTCGACCTGTTCAAGCTGGCGCGCAAGGGGCTGGCGCTGCTGCCGCCGCCGGGACGACTGTCGCTGATCGCGGTGGACGACCTCGCCCGCCTCCTGCTCGCGCTGGCGGGGGACCGGACGCCGCACGTGCTCTACGAGGCGGACGACGGCACCGGCGGCCTGACCTCTGCCGATTACGCCCGCGCGATCGGCGGGGCGGTCGGCCGGCATGTCCTGCCGCTGCACCTGCCGCGCGGCCTTCTGTCGCTCGCCGCCACGCTCGACCGCCGGTTCCGGGGCGCCGAGGCCCGGCTGACGCACGACCGAGTCGCCTATCTCTGCCATCCGGACTGGACGATCGATCCCGCCCGCCGGCCGCCGCCCGCCTTGTGGACGCCCGCCATTTCGACAGCGCAGGGTCTGGCCGACACGGTGCGATGGTATCGCGCCAACGCCCTGCTATAGCCGCATCGACGCCGCATTTGCCGGCCAAGGACACCGACATGACCGATCGCCAGACCATTTTCGACACCGTCGCCGCCCAGATCGAGCCGTTCAACAAGAAGGGCGTGGCGCTGACCGAAACGACCAGCTTCCAGTCCGACCTGGAATGGGACAGCCTGACCGTGATGGATTTCGTCGCCGCCATCGAGGACGAGTTCGACATCATCATCACGATGAACATGCAGGCGGAGATCGAGACGGTCGGCCAGCTGGTCGACGCCGTCGCCAAGCTGAAGGACGCGCAGTGACCGAGACCGGCCTCCAGACCGAGACGCTGTCGCTCGATCCCGCGCCGGTCGCGCCCGAACGCGATCTGATGTCGAAGTTCGACGGGCTCATCGCCGAGCGGCGTGCGCTGCTCGACAGCGGCATCACCGATCCCTTTGCGATCGTGATGGAGGAAGTGCGCTCGCCGACCGAGGCCGTCATCAAGGGACGCGACACGATCCTGCTCGGCACCTATAACTATATGGGCATGACGTTCGACCCGGACGTGATCGCCGCCGGCAAGCAGGCGCTCGACCGATTCGGTTCCGGCACCAACGGCAGCCGGATGCTCAACGGCACCTTCCATGACCATATGGAGGTGGAGCAGGCGCTGCGTGATTTCTACGGCATGACCGGCGCGATCGTCTTCTCGACCGGCTACATGGCGAATCTGGGCATCATCTCGACGCTGGCGGCCAAGGGTGAATATGTCATCCTCGACGCCGACAGCCACGCGTCCATCTATGACGGCTGCGCGCAGGGCAATGCCGAGATCGTCCGCTTCCGCCATAACAGCGTCGAGGACCTCGACAAGCGACTCGGCCGCCTGCCCAAGGAGCCGGGCAAGCTGGTGGTGCTGGAGGGCGTCTATTCGATGCTCGGCGACATCGCGCCCTTGAAGGAAATGGTCGCGGTCGCGCGCAAGCACGGGGCGATGGTGCTGGTCGACGAGGCCCACTCGATGGGATTTTTCGGTCCCAACGGGCGCGGCGTGTACGAGGCGCAGGGACTGGACGTCGACTTCGTCGTCGGCACCTTCTCCAAGTCGGTCGGGACGGTCGGCGGCTTCGTCGTCTCCAACCATCCGAAGTTCGAGGCGGTGCGCCTCGCCTGCCGGCCCTATATTTTCACCGCCAGCCTGCCGCCCTCGGTGGTCGCGACGGCCGCTGCGTCGATCCGCAAGCTGATGACCGCGCACGACAAGCGCGACCGGCTGTGGCGCAACGCGCGCGCCTTGCACGCCGGGTTGACCGGAATGGGCTTCCGCCTGGGCACGGCGACCTGCGACAGCGCGATCGTCGCGGTGCTGCTCGACGACCAGGTGCAGGCCGCGACGATGTGGCAGGCGCTGCTGGAGGGCGGCCTCTACGTCAACATGGCGCGCCCGCCCGCGACGCCGGCCGGCACCTTCCTGCTGCGCTGCTCGATCTGCGCCGAACATACTCCCGAGCAGATCGAGCGGGTGCTGACCATGTTCCGTCAGGCCGGGCAGGCCGTGGGTGTGATCGGCTGACCTACCCTTTCCTGTCGGAACGGAATGCGGTAGCAATATTGTCGTGGAGCGGGGTAGCGACACCAGGGCGCCGGGGGGCGCCGCCTTATGGCGCTGGATCGCGCTGGCAGCGATGGGACTGCTGGCCGTGGGGGTGCTGGTCGCCCTGATCATCACGCTGCGCGGCGTCAATCGCGAACGCGACCATGCATTGCAGATGCAGTCGCACAGCTATGACGTGATGATCCTCGCCCGGTCGCTGGCGGGGACCATCGCCCGGTCGGAGGCCTCGCTGGGCCGGTTCGTCATCTCCGGCGACAAGCAGCTCGGCCAGCTCTATTTCGACGAATGGACGCTGGCGGGGTCGCAGATCGACCGGCTCGACCGGATCACCGACACCCAGACCGACCCGATGATCGAGCGGCTGCGCGCCGCCTATGACGTGCGCGGTCGCGAATTGTCGCTGACCGCCGCCTCGACCAATTTCGGCCGCAACCGCCAAGCGTTCGCGCTCTACTACCAGTCACGCAAGGCGCCCGCGCTCATCCGCATCAACACCGAGCTGGACCGGATCATCAAACGCGAGCGGCAGCTGCTCGACGAACGGGCGGCGGTCGCGACCGTGTCCGTCGAGCGGTCGAGCCGGGTTGCGGGGGTGCTGGCGGTGTTCGGCGTGATGCTGGTCGGCGGCATCATCGCGCTCGGCTGGTTCACGCTCCACACCCTGACCGAGGGACTGCTGGCCCGTGCCGAGGCGGAAAGCGAGCGCCAGCGCGCCGCCGAACTGACCGAGGCGGTGGAGATCGCCACCGCCGAGCTGCGCATCCAGGAAGCGACGCTGCGCCAGGTCCAGAAGATGGAGGCCGTCGGCCAACTCACCGGCGGGATCGCCCACGACTTCAACAACATGCTGGCAGTGGTGCTGGGCGGCATCGAACTGGCCAAGCGCACCGACGATCCGGTGGCGGTGCGCCGTCATCTGGATAGCGCCGGCGAGGGCGCGGACCGTGCGGCGGCGCTGACCCGCCGCCTGCTCGCCTTCAGCCGCGAGGAGGCGCTGAAGCCCGAAGCGATCGGGCCGGGCGCGCTGATCGCCGGCATGACCGACCTGCTCGATCGCACCCTGGGCGACGGCATCACGCTGACCACCCATCCGGGCGACCGCGACTGGCATGTTCTCGCCGATCGGGTGCAGCTGGAGAATGTCGTCCTCAACCTGGCGGTCAACGCGCGCGACGCGATGGCCGGGCGCGGCACGATCGCGATCCTGACCGGCGCGGTCACCCTGGACGACGGCGCGATCGGCCAGTGCCCGGCGGGCGACTATGTGACGCTGGCGGTGCGGGACGATGGCTGCGGCATGACGCCCGAGGTGGCGGAGCGCGTCTTCGAGCCCTTCTTCACCACCAAGGAGGCCGGCAAGGGCACGGGGCTGGGACTTAGCCAGATCTTCGCCTTCACCCGCCAGCATGGCGGCGAGATCCGCATCGACACCGCGCCGGGCCAGGGCACCACGGTGACGCTCTACATGCCGCGCCACCACGCGGTCGCGCCGGCCGCGCCGCTGGCTGAGACACCCGGCTCCCAGGCCGCCGGGCCGACGGGGCAGACCGTGCTGGTGGTGGAGGACGATCCGCGCGTCCTCGCCGCGACGATCGCGACGCTGGAGGAGATGGGCCATCATCCGATCGGCTGCGGCGATCCGATGGCGGCGCCTGCGCTGCTGGAGGAGCGACGCGATATCGCATTGCTCATCTCCGACGTGCTGATGCCACGCTGCACCGGGCCGGAAATGGTGGCGGGCCTGCGCGACCGTTTCCCAGACCTGCCGGTGCTGTTCGTCACCGGCTACGCCGGCGAGGCGCAGGCGGCCGAGTTCGGCGAGCATCGCCTGCTGCGCAAGCCCTTCACGCTCGCCGCGCTGGAACGTGCGATCGCCGAAACGCTGGGCGACCGCGCGCCCCGCCCCGACCTGGCACCGGACTGCATCGCGGCGGAGTGAAGGCGGCGCGGCGACGCCGGCTCAATCGGAGGCGCCGATGTGCGTTCCGCGTCTTGGGCCAGGCCGGGCGCCACCATCCCGGCAAGGCCATGCTCCTTCCGCGGGACGTTTACGCATCGTTGGTGATGACCGAGACCGGGTTCCGGCCCCCGCCGGAGCGCCGCGGAACGGCGATGGCGCGTCGGGACCGCACCCATCTTCGCGCCGCCGCGCCTCCGCGTGAACCCGTCCTTCTTCTCGCCACGATGACGGGATCGCCCGCCCCGGCCGGGCCCGCCCCGCACCCCCGACGATTTTTCCACCTGACGCCGGGCGAATAGCCGCTTATATCGCGGACCATCTTGGCCCGGCTGTTCCCCTCCGCATGAAGTCGATCGACCGCTACATGGCGCGCCTCATCGCGTTGCCGCTGCTCGCCACCTTGGTGATCTCGGCGATGCTGCTGGTGCTCGATCGGATGCTGCGCCTGTTCGACTTCGTCGCGACCCAGGGCGGGCCGATCAGCGTGGTGTGGCGGATGCTCGCCAACCTGCTGCCCGAATATCTGGGTCTCGGCATTCCGATCGGGCTGATGCTCGGCATCCTGCTCGCCTTCCGCCGGCTGGCGACGTCGAGCGAGCTGGACGTGATGCGCGGCGTCGGCATGAGCTATCTGCGGCTGCTGCGCGTGCCCTTCTATTACGCGATCGTCTTGGCGGCGCTCAACATCGCGATCGTCGGTTTCGTCCAGCCCAAGGCCCGCTATTATTACGAACAGCTCCGCTTCGAGCTGCGCACCGGCGCGCTCGGCGCGTCGATCAAGGTCGGCGAATTCACCAATCTCGGCTCACGCATGACGCTCCGGATCGAGGAGAGCCGCGACAAGGGCCGCGACCTCCGCGGCATCTTCGTCCATACCCAGACGCAAAAGGGCGACTGGATCGCGGTGACCGCCCAGAGCGGCCGCTTCCTGGCGACTGACGATCCCAACGTCATCATCTTCCGCCTGACCAACGGCACGCTGGTCCACAATCGGCCGGACTTCACCGCGCCGCGGGTGCTGACCTTTTCGGCGCACGACCTGCCCATCAACCTGCCCAAGTTCGAGAATTTCCGCCAGCGCGGCGGCCGCAACCTGGAATTCACGCTGCCCGAACTCGCCAGGCTGGGCCATAGCGACCATGCCAGCGAGCAGCAGCGCGATTCCAGCCGCGCCGAATTCCATTTCCGCATGGCGGAGGTCGCGTCGATGTTCCTGCTGCCGTTCCTGGCGGTGGCGCTGGGCGTACCACCGAAGCGTTCTTCGTCGGCGCTGGGCGTCTTCCTGTCGATCGTGATGATCGTCACCTACCACAAGGTCAACGAATACGCGATGAGCGTGGGCGAGCGCGGCGTGATCGATCCGATCCTCGCGCTGTGGGTGCCCTTCGCGATCTTCGCCGGCCTGGTGCTCTGGATGTTCTACGTGACCGCTTACGTTCCCGGCGGACAGCCGATCGCCGCGCTGGAGCGCGTCTTCGCCAAGACCGCCAAGGCGATCGCGCGCCGCCTGCCCGGCCGCCGCCGCGACGCCCGGGGCGGGGCGGCCCGCGCATGATCCTGCGCGGCCTCTTTCCGTCGCGCACCGTCGCCATCTACATGGCGCGGCTGTTCCTGGTGCGGACCTTCGCGATCCTCTTCGCGCTGGTGCTGGTGCTCCAGGCGCTCGACCTGCTGAGCGAATCGGGCGACATCCTGGCGGTGCCGGGCAATGGCCAGGCACAGGTCTGGACCTATGTGTCGCTGCGCACGCCCCAGATCATCGCCCGCTTCCTGCCCTTCTCGGTGCTGCTCGGCACGATTCTGACGTTCATCACGATGAACCAGAACAGCGAGATCATCGCGCTCAAGGCGTCGGGCCTGTCGGCGCACCAGGTGCTGGCCCCGCTGATGGTCGCCAGCCTGGGCGTGGCCGGCGTCTCCTTCGCGTTCAACGAACGGGTGGTGGCGCGCGCCACCGCGACGCTGAGCCAGTGGCAGCGGGTCAATTACGGGCCGATGCCGATCGATCGCGGCGACCGGTCCAACGTCTGGGTCCGCGACGGCGACGACCTGGTCCAGGTCGGGCAGATCCGCGGCAAGATGAACGCGGCGGTGCTGGGGGACATCACCCTCTACGACCGCGCGGGTGGCAGCCTGCGCGCGATCCTTCGCGCGCAGCATGGCCGGCACGATCCGGCCGGCGGGTGGCGCATCTGGCCGGTCACCCGGTTCGACGTGGCCAGCGGCAAGGTGACGCGGATCGCCTCGATGCGCGTCGGCCATGACGTGCGGTCGGACCAGTTGACGCTGTCGACCATCGACCCGGACGGCCTGACATTCGGCGCGCTCCGCACCGCGATCGAGGACCTGAACGACGCCGGCCGTCCGACCAAGGCGCTGGAGGGCGCATTGTGGCACAAGCTGTCCGGCCCGCTGTCGTCGGTGCTGATGCCGCTGCTGGGCGCGGTCGCCGCCTTCGGCATCGCGCGGTCGGGCAAACTGTTCGTCCGCGCGGTGATCGGCATGGCGCTGGGCTTCGCCTATTTCGTCGCCGACAATTTCGCGCTGGCGATGGGCAATCTGGGTGCCTACCCGCCCTTCCTCGCCGCCTGGGCCCCGTTTCTCCTGTTCCTGCTGATCGGCGAGGCCGTGCTGGTCCGCACGGAGGAATGACGGGGCCCGGCGGCCCGCTCAGCTTGCCGCTGCCGGGACCGGCGTGCCCTCCTTCTCGCAGATGAAGCGCAGCATCTCGGCGCGCAGCGGTTTGCCGGTGGTGGCGCGCAGCGGGCCGTCCTTGGCGTTGTTGGCCTCGGCATGGCCGCGCGTGTCGCCGGTGCCCAGCACATGGAACAACCCGCGCTGGCAGTCGGCCCCGACCCGCGCATAGCTGATCGTCCTGCCCAGTTCGTGGCGGATGATCGCCACCACCTCGCCATTGGCGGCGGCGCGGTGGCGGAGGAGATAATAGGCCGTCTTGGTGTCCGATGGCGTCGGGATGCGGACGCCCTGCAAGGGATAGCCCGCCCGCGCCTCGCGGATATCGTCGGGCGCGGGCGTGCGCAGCGACACGCCGCCGGGCGCCGCGCCGTTCGTATCGACGCCGCCCTGTGCTTCCAGCGCATTGGCCATGCTGGCATTGTCGCTGCCCTGCACGCCGGCCGAACAGGCCGCCGTCACCATGGCCAGCGCCGCCGCAAGCGACGCCCCTCGCAAATTCCTCACGCAACAGTCTCCCGGTTGTTGACGCCCGTCAACGTAAGGGAAATCCTGCCGATCCGGAACCTTGGCCGGCGCGCAAATTTTCGGCGTCAGCGCAGGCCGGCGGCGGCCTCGATGATCGGCACGAATTTGGCGGCGGTCAGGCTGGCGCCGCCGACCAGCGCGCCGTCGACATCCTCGCAGGCCAGGATCGCCGCCGCATTGCCGCCCACCACCGAGCCGCCATAGAGGATGCGGATGCCGCCGGCGGCGTCGCCGACCATCATCCGCAGCTTGGCGCGGGCGATGGCATGGATCGCGGCGATCTCGTCCAGCGTCGGCGTCCGGCCCGTGCCGATCGCCCAGCGCGGTTCGTAGGCGAGCGTGAACCAGCCGCCATCGGCGTTGTCGGGCACCGACTTCTCGATCTGCGCCTGCACGACCCGCTCGGCGCGGCCGGCATCGCGCTCCGCCTCGGTCTCGCCGCAGCACAGGATGACGTTCAGCCCGTGGCGATGCGCCGCGGCCGCCTTGGCCCAGGCGTCGTGGCTGGTCTCATGCTGGTCGGCGCGGCGCTCCGAATGGCCCGACAGGGTGAAGCGGGCGCCCGCCTCGCGCACCATCGCCGCCGAGACGCAGCCGGTATGCGCGCCCGAATCGGCCTCGTGCACATCCTCCGCGCCGATCGCCAGCTCGGGCACGCGTAGCGCCGCCGGATGGATCAGCGTGAAGGGCACGGCGACCGCGACATCGACCTGCGGTGCGGCGCGCGCAGCGGCGGCGATCCCGTCCAGTTCCGCCAAATCAACCAGCGAGCCGTTCATCTTCCAATTGCCCGCCACCAGCTTGCGCCGCATCGTCCCAATCTCCCGCCAAGGCTTGCCCCAGGTGAAGACGCGATAGCGCCCCCGCTGTTGCGCACAAGCTTGAAGCGTGCCGGTAAACCGGTAAAGCGACCCGCTAGTGTTTCTGGGGTGTCTATGCTCGGCTTCTTCCGCCGCCTGATCAATTCGAAGGTCGGCCTCATCGTCACCTTCATCACGCTCGGCATCATTGCGCTCGCCTTCGCGGCGGGCGACGTGTCGAACATCCGCAATGTCGGGCTGGGCGCGCTGTCCGGCAACGATGTCGCGACGATCGGCAAGGCGAAGATCACCGTCGACGAGCTGCGCCAGCGCGCGCAGCAGGAGATCGAGCAGGCCCGCCAGCAGCAGCCCGGCCTCGATGCCAAGCAATATCTGGCGGCCGGCGGGCTGGACGCGGCAGTGCAGCAGCTCATCACCACCGTCGGCCTGGCGGAGTTCGGGCGCGAGAACGGCATGGTCGTCAGCAAGCGGCTGGTCGATGGCCAGATCGCCAGCATCCCTGCGCTCCAGGGGCCGAACGGCAAGTTCGACGAGACGCTCTATCGCCGCATCCTGGCCGAGCGCCGGCTGACCGACGCGCAGATCCGCCAGGATATCGCCCGTGACGTGCTGGTCCGCCAGCTCACCGCGCCGACGATCGGCGCGACCACGGTCGGCCAGCAGCTCGCCCTGCCCTATGCCTCGCTGCTGCTGGAGAAGCGCGCGGGCGAGGTCGGCATCGTGCCGGTCTCCGCGCTGCCCCAGGGTCCCGCGCCGACCGCGCAGGAGATCCAGAGCTTTTATGGTCGCAACCTGGCCCGCTATCGCCTGCCCGAGCGACGCAGCGTCCGCTATGCGGTGGTGACGCCCGCCCGGCTCGCCGCGCAGAGCACGCCGACCGAAGCGGAGATCGCGCAGGCCTATCAGAAGAACCGCGCGCAGTATCAAGCGACCGAGAAGCGCGTCGTCACCCAGGTGACGCTCGCGGACCAGGCGAGCGCCGACGCGCTGGCCGCCAAGGTTCGCGGCGGCACCTCGATCGCCGATGCGGCCCGGGCCATCGGTCTGGAAGCCGCGACGCTGCCCGCGCTCGACAAGGCCGGCCTCGCGGCGCAAGCCTCGCCGGCCCTCGCCGATGCCGCTTTCGCCGCGGGCAAGGGCGCGGTGATCGGGCCGGTCAAGGGCGCGATCGGTTTCGTCGTCGCGCGCGTCGACTCGATCGAGCAGATCGCCGGCCGCTCGCTCGACCAGGTGCGGGCGCAACTCGCCGCCGATCTTGCCAAGCAGAAGACGCAAGCCGCGCTGGCGGCGCTGCACGACAAGCTGGACGATGCCCTGTCGGGCGGCGCGACCTTCGATGAGGTGATCGCCGACGCTAAGCTGACGCCGCAGACCAGCCCGGCGCTGGCGCAGGGCGGGGTCGATCCGCTCAACCCGGCCGCCAAGCCCGATCCCGCGCTGGCACCGCTGATCGCCGCCGGCTTCGCGGCCGAAGATGGCGACTCGCCGCAGCTGGTCCAGACCGGCACCGATGGCAGCTTCGCCGTGGTCGCGGTGGGCCAGACCCAGCCAGCCGCGCCCCGCCCGCTGGCCGATGTCCGCAATCAGGTCGTCGCCGACCTGATCGCCGATCGCCGCCGCCAGTCCGCCCGCACCATCGCCAATGCGGTGCTCGCCAAGGTGAAGGCCGGGATGCCGCTGGCGCAGGCGCTGCGCGCATCGGGCGTGTCGCTGCCCGCGCCGCAGCCGGTCAGCGCGTCGCGCGGCGACGTGCTCCAGGCGCAGGGCCGGAATCCGGCGCTGGCGCTGCTCTTCTCGGTGCCCCAGGGCCAGGCGCGGCTGCTCGAGGCGCCGGGCGATGCGGGCTGGCTGATCGTCAAGACCGACCGGATCGAGCGCGGCAACGCCACCGGCAATGCCGCCGCGATCGCGGCGGCGCGCGGCGGCCTCAGCCGCTCGATGGGCGGCGAATATGCCGAGCAGTTCGCCCGCGCCGCCCGCGCCGCGATCGGCACCAAGGTCGATTCGCGCGCCATCGCCCGCGTCCGCGCCGACCTGGCCGGCGACACGCCCGCCGGCGGCCAGTAAGGCCGGACGATGATCGACGCCGACCGGATCGCCGAAGCCCGCGAGCTGCTCTCCCAGGGCCGCCCCGCCCTGCTCTGGACCCGGCAGGTCGCCGATACGGAGACGCCGGTCGCCGCCGCGCTCAAACTGATCGAGCCGGGGCGCGGCGACTTCCTGCTCGAATCGGTCGAGGGCGGCGCCATCCGCGGACGGCACAGCCTGATCGGGCTCGCCCCCGACCTCGTCTTCCGCGCGCACGGCGAACGGGCCGAGATCAACCGCCACTGGGCGACCGATCGCGACGCCTGGATGCCCTGCGCCGCCCCGAGCCTGGCGGCGCTGCGCGACCTGGTTGGCCAATGCCGCGCCGAGGTGCCCGCCGAGCTGCCGCGCGCGCTGGCCTGTCTGGTCGGCTATTTCGGCTACGAGACAGTCGGGCTGGTCGAGAAGCTGCCGCAGCCTGACGCCGATCCGCTTGGCCTGCCCGACATGATCTTCGTGCGGCCCACCGTGCTGCTGGTGTTCGACCGGCTGGCGGACGCGCTGTTCCTGGTCGCGCCGGCCTGGCCCGACGCCGCGCGCGAGCCGGCGACAATCGTGGCGGCGGCGGCGGAACGGATCGGGGCGGTGGCCGCGCGGCTGGCGACGGCATCCCTGCCCGCGCCCGTGCGGGTCGAGGCCGCGGAGCCCGACTATACCCCCGCACTCGCCCCGCAAGCCTATGCGGCGATGGTGGAGCGGGCGAAGGACTACATCACCGCCGGCGACATCTTCCAGGTGGTGCTGGCGCAGCGCTTCACCGCGCCCTTTCCGCTGCCGCCGTTCGAGCTCTACCGTTCGCTGCGGCGGATCAACCCTTCGCCCTTCCTCTATCACCTCGACCTGCCCGGCTTCGCGCTGATCGGATCGAGCCCGGAAATTCTGGTCCGCGTGCGCGACGGCGAGGTGACGATCCGGCCGATTGCCGGCACCCGCCCGCGCGGCCGCACGGCGCGCGAGGATGAGGAGAACCGCGCCGCGCTGCTCGCCGATCCCAAGGAGCGAGCCGAGCATCTGATGCTGCTCGATCTCGGCCGCAACGATGCCGGCCGCGCCGCCGCGCCCGGCAGCGTCCAGGTGACGGACAGCTATACGGTCGAATTTTACAGCCATGTCATGCATATCGTCTCGAACGTGACGGCGCGGCTGGCACCCGGTCGCGATGCGCTCGACGCGATGTTCGCCGGTTTCCCCGCCGGCACCGTTAGCGGCGCGCCCAAGGTGCGCGCCTGCCAGATCATCGCCGAACTGGAGCCGGAACGGCGCGGCGCCTATGCCGGTGGCGTCGGCTATTTCTCGCCGGACGGCTCGCTCGACTCATGCATCGTGCTGCGTACGGCGGTGGTGAAGGACGGCCGGATCCATGCCCAGGCCGGGGCCGGGATCGTCGCCGACTCCACCGCCGCCTATGAACAGCGTGAATGCGAGGCGAAGGCCGGCGCGATCCTGAGCGCCGCACGCGACGCGGTAAGCCGGGCGGGCACGGCCGGGTTCGGGCAGTAAAGGTCACTTCGCCCAGGATTTACATGCGCCCTTCCTACCATCCCGGCGTAAGCCGGGATGCAGTTGGGGAACGCTGGCGCACTACAAAGATCGTTCCGTCACTGGCCCCGGTCCTTCGCTGGACCTTCGCAAAACCCACCATACCACCCCGGCGTAGGCCGGAGCCCAGTTGTGGAACGATCGCACGCTTGCAGGAATGTTCCGCTACTGGACCCCGGCCTACGCCGGGGTGGTAGGTTGTGCGGGTCAGTCGATCGCGTGCCCTGGCGTGAAACTCGCCTCCCTTAGTCCAGGTTCGGCCGCAACCAGCGCGTCGCCTGCGCGACGTCCACGCCCCGCCGCGCGGCATAGTCCGCGACCTGATCCTCGCCGATCCGCGCCACGCCGAAATATTCGGCCTGGGCATGGCCGAAATAGAAGCCCGACACCGCCGCGGTCGGCAGCATCGCGAAGCTGTCGGTCAGCGTGATGCCGATCCGGTCCTCGGCACCGAGCAGATCGAACAGGGTCCGCTTCAAACTGTGCTCGGGACAGGCGGGGTAGCCGGGCGCGGGGCGGATGCCGCGATATTGCTCGCGGATCAGCGCCTCGTTGGTGAGCTGTTCGTCAGGCGCATAGCCCCAGAGCGTGGTGCGGACATGCGCGTGCAGCCGCTCGGCGAACGCCTCCGCCAGCCGGTCCGCCAGAGCCTTCAGCAGAATGTCGTTATAGTCGTCGTGGTTCGCCTTGAACCGCGCGAGATGGTCGTCGATGCCGTGGATGCCGACCGCGAAGCCGCCCAGCCAGTCGCCCGCCGGATCGATGAAGTCGGCCAGGCTCATATTCGCTCGCCCCTCGCGCTTGGCGATCTGCTGGCGCAGGAAGGGCAGGCGCACGTCGCCGCCCTCCAGCGTCAGCACGACGTCGTCGCCCTCGCGCCGGCACGGCCACAGCGCCGCCATCCCGCGCACGGTCAGCCACTTCTCGCGCACGATCCGGTCGAGCATCGCCAGCGCATCCTGGTACAGGCCGCGCGCGCTCTCACCCACCACCTCGTCGTCGAGGATGGCGGGGAAGTTGCCCGCCAGCTCCCAGGCGCGGAAGAAGGGGGTCCAGTCGATATAGTCGCGCAGGTCGCTCAGGTCCCATCCGTCGAACACATGCAGTCCCGGCTGCTTCGGCTCGGACGCCTTGAGCAGCATATCGGCCGCAAATCCGCGCGCGCGCGCCTCCGCCAGCGGCAGCAGCGCATTGCCCGACTTGCCCTCGCGCGCCTTGCGCACCGCCGCATAGTCGGCGGCGACGCCCTCGACATAGGCGTCACGGCCTGTGTCGCTGACCAAGGTCGTCGCCACGCCCACCGCGCGCGAGGCGTCGAGCACATGGACGACCGGCCCCGTATAGGCGGGCGCGATGCGCAAGGCGGTATGGACCTTGGAGGTGGTCGCGCCGCCGATCAGCAGCGGCATGGTCATGCCGGCGCGCTGCATCTCCTCGCCCACCGTCACCATCTCGTCGAGCGAGGGGGTGATGAGGCCCGACAGGCCGATCATGTCGGCATCATTCTCGTTCGCCGCCGCGATGATCTTCGACCAGGGCACCATCACGCCCAAATCGACCACCTCGAAGCCGTTGCACTGGAGCACGACGCCGACGATGTTCTTGCCGATATCGTGCACGTCGCCCTTGACGGTCGCCAGCACGATCCGGCCTTTGCCCTTGGCGCCCGGCTCCTTCGCCGCCTCGATGAAGGGCAGCAGATGCGCCACCGCCTTCTTCATGACGCGGGCGGATTTCACCACTTGGGGCAGGAACATCTTGCCCGAGCCGAACAGGTCGCCGACCACGTTCATGCCGTCCATCAGCGGCCCCTCGATCACCTCGATCGGGCGGGCGAAGGCCTGGCGACATTCCTCGGTATCGTCGACGACATGCGCGTCGATGCCCTTGACCAGCGCATATTCCAGGCGCTTCACCACCGGCAGGCTGCGCCATTCCGCCGCCTGCTTCTCCGCCACCGCGTCGGTGCCGCGATAGCGTTCGGCGAGCGCGACCAGCCGGTCGCCCGCCTCGGGATCGCGGTTGAGGACGACATCCTCGCACGCGGTGCGCAGCTCGGGGTCGATCGTGTCGTACACGTCGAGCTGCCCGGCATTGACGATGGCCATGTCCATCCCGGCGGGGATGGCATGATAGAGGAAGACCGAGTGCATCGCCCGGCGCACCGGCTCGTTGCCGCGGAAGCTGAACGACAGGTTGGACAGGCCGCCCGAGATATGGACGTGCGGGCAACGCGCCTTGATCTCCCGGCATGCCTCGATGAAGTCGACGCCGTAGTTATTATGCTCCTCGATCCCCGTCGCCACCGCGAAGACATTGGGATCGAAGATGATATCCTCAGGGGGAAAGCCGATGCCCATCAGCAGGTCATAGGCGCGGGCGCAGATCTCGACCTTGCGGTCCTTGGTGTCCGCCTGTCCCACCTCGTCGAACGCCATGACGACCACCGCCGCGCCATACGCCATGCAGCGGCGGGCATAATGAAGGAACGCCTCCTCCCCCTCCTTCATGCTGATCGAATTGACGATCGGCTTGCCGGACACGCATTTCAGCCCCGCCTCGATCACGCTCCATTTGGAGCTGTCGATCATGATCGGCACGCGCGCGATATCCGGTTCGGCGGCGATCAGCTTGAGGAAGGTGGTCATGGCGAACTCGGCGTCGAGCAGCCCTTCGTCCATGTTGACGTCGACCACCTGCGCGCCGTTCTCGACCTGGCTGCGCGCGACCTCGATGGCGCGGGTATAGTCGCCGGCCATGATCATCTTCTTGAACGCCGCCGATCCGGTGACGTTGGTGCGCTCGCCGATGTTGACGAACTGGGCGGAGGATTGGGTGGTCATCGTCTCTCTTCAAATCCTCCCCTGCACGGGAGGTGGCACGCGTCAGCGTGACGGAGGGGTGTCGCGCTCTGGAGGCGAGCGGCCGTCACGCCGCCATGGTGAACGGCTCCAGCCCGGCCAGCCGCGTGCGCACCGGCGGCGTCGGGATCGCGCGGGGGGCAAGGCCGCGGACCTGCTCGGCGATCGCCCGGATATGCGCGGGCGTCGAGCCGCAGCAGCCGCCCAGCACATTGACCTGCCCCGCGACCGCCCATTCGCCGACCAAGCCGGCGGTGGTCGCCGGCGCCTCGTCATAGGCACCCAGTTCGTTGGGCAGGCCCGCATTGGGATAGATCATGATGAGCGTGTCGCAAATTTCGCTCAGCGTCTTCACATGCGGGCGGAGCTGCTCCGCGCCGAACGAGCAGTTGAGCCCGATCGTCACCGGCTTGGCGTGCCGCACCGCGTGCCAGAACGCCTCGACGGTATGGCCCGACAGGTTGCGTCCGGACAGGTCGGTCAGCGTCATCGACAGCATCAGCGGCAGGTCGCGGCCCAGGTCGGCGGCGGCGTCCAGCGTCGCCATGATCCCGGCCTTGGCGTTCAGCGTGTCGAACACCGTCTCGATCAGGATGAAGTCCGCGCCGCCCTCGACCAGCGCATCGATCTGCTCGCGATAGACGCCCTTCAGATAGTCGAAGTCGATCTCGCGATAGCCGGGATCGTTGACGTCCGGCGACAGAGACAGCGTCTTGTTGGTCGGGCCGATCGCGCCCGCGACGAAGCGCGGGCGGCCGTCGCGCGCCTCGAATTCGTCCGCCACGCGGCGGGCCATCGCCGCGCTTTCGACATTGATCTCCCGCACCAGATGCTCCGCGCCGTAATCGGCCTGGCTGATCCGGTTGGCGGAGAAGGTGTTGGTCTCGGCGATGTCGGCCCCCGCCTCGAAGTAGGCGCGGTGGATCGACTCCGGCACCTTCGGCAAGGTCAGCGCCAGGATGTCGTTATTGCCCTTCTGATCGTGCGACAGGCCAAGATCGCCGGCATAGTCCGCCTCGGACAATTTCCAGTTCTGGATCTCGGTGCCGAACGCGCCGTCGGTCACCAGGATGCGCTTGGCCGCCTCGGCCATCAGTCGTTCGCGGGGGCTGGTCATGGCTGGCGATCCTTCAGGCGGCGGCCTGCCCCACCTGCCCCTTGGCCCGGACGCCGAGCAGGTGGCAGATGGCGAAGGCGAGTTCGGCGCGGTTGAGCGTATAGAAGTGGAGATGCTTGACGCCGCCCGCATAGAGCCGGCGCGACAGTTCCGCCGCCACCGTCGCCGCGACGAGCTGGCGGGCGGCGGGGTGATCGTCCAGTCCCTCGAACAGCCGCGCCATCCAGGGGGGCACGGCGGTGCCGCACATCGCACTCATCCGCTGGACGCTGGCGAAGTTGGACACGGGCATGATGCCGGGCACGATCTCCGCCCGGATGCCCGCCGCGGCGACCTTGTCGCGATAGCGGAAGAAGGTTTCGGGCTCGAAGAAGAACTGGGTGATCGCCCGGTTCGCGCCGGCGTCCAGCTTGGCGCGCAGATTGTCGAGATCGGCGGCGTCGCTGGCCGAGTCCGGATGATTTTCCGGATAGGCGGCGACCGAGATTTCGAACGGGTGCAGCTTGCGCAGGCCGGCGACCAGCGCGGCGGCATTCTCGAACCCGCCGGGATGGCTCACGAAGCGGCTGCCCGCCTGGGGCGGGTCGCCGCGCAGCGCGACGATATGGCGCACGCCCGCCGCCCAATATTCCTCGGCCACCTCGATGATCTGCTCGCGCGTCGCCTCGACGCAGGTCAGATGCGCGGCGGCGGCCAGGCTGGTCTCGCGCTGGATGCGCGCGACCGTGGCATGGGTCCGCTCGCGGGTGGTGCCGCCCGCACCATAGGTGACCGAGACGAAGCGCGGCCCCAACGGCTCCAGCGTGCGGATCGCATCCCAGAGCTGCGCCTCCATCTTCTCCGACTTGGGCGGAAAGAATTCAAAGCTGACGTCCAGGTCGCCGCCGACATCCGCATAAAGGGGGGATTCGAGCGCGCAGCGCGCCTCCGCCAACTGGTCCACCGAGATCGTCATGCCGCCTTCACCTCGTGCAGGGCCGGCGCGGACTTGCGCGCCAGCCATAGTTTCACCGTCAGCGTGCCGCCGACCAGCATTTCGACCCGCGCCATCATCAGTCCCGCCGCCTCCGCCCAGCCCGCGACCTGCTCATCGCCGAACCCAAGGCGGACATGCGCGCTCTGGCTGCGCAGTTCCTCGCGGTCGTGCGGTGCGAAGTCGACGATCAGCAGCCGCCCGCCCGGCGCCAGAACGCGCCCGGCCTCGCGGATCGCCGCGCCCGGCTGCTGGGCGTAATGGAGCACATGGTGCAATATGGCCACGTCGGCCGCGCCGTCCGCCATGGGCAAAGCATAAAGATCGGCCTGGCGAAGCTCGGTATTCGCCGCACCCGCCAGCTTGGCGCGGGCCAGGCGCAGCATCTCCGACGAACGATCGATGCCAAGCGCGGTGCGCGCGCGGGCGCCGAACAGCTCCAGCATCCGCCCGGTGCCGGTGCCGATATCGATCAGCGTGTCGATCGGCTGGTCGCCCAGCACCATGGCCATCGCCGCCTCGATCTCGCTTTCGGCGACGTGGAGCGAGCGGATCGCGTCCCATTCGTCGGCATGGTTCTCGAACCAGGCGGCCGCCGAGGCGGCGCGGTCGGCGCGCACCGCCGCCAGCCGGGCGGCGTCGGCCACCGTCCAATGGTCGGCCGCGCCGCCGCTCCACCGGTCGAGCGCGTCCAGGATCGGCTGCACCACCGCCACCGCGCCCAGCGCGACGAACACCCAGCTACCCTCCTTGCGGCGTTCGGCCAGCCCGGCATCGACCATGATCTTCACATGGCGCGACACGCGTGGCTGGCTCTGCCCCAGCACCTGCGCCAGTTCCCCGACCGACAGCTCCATCTGCCGCAGCAGCGCCAGGATGCGCAACCGCGTCAGGTCGGCGAGCGCGCCGAAGATGGGAAGCGGGTCGATCATCGCCATCAACATATAAAGATATCTTTATATGCGGTCAATCGATGGATCGAAGCGGAGCCAACTCCTTTCACCGGCGTTACAATCGGCCGTTATCATGACGTGACAGGGAGTGTAGTCCATGAAGAAGCTGATCGTCCCCGCCATCGCCGCCCTCGCGCTCGCCGCGTGCAGCCAGAATGCGCAGGATCAGACCGCGCAGGCCGGCGACGCGATCGCGAACGATGTCAGCACCTCGACCCGCAACGCCGCCGAGAATGTCGACGCGTCCACGGACCGCGCGCTGAACTCGGCCGAGCGGTCGATGGACAATGCCGGCGCGAAGGCGGACCGCAGCCTGGATCGCGCTGGCGATTCGATCGAGAATGGCGCGGATCGGGCCGGCCGGGCGATCGACCGCGCGGCGGACCGCGCCGCCGACGCCACCGGCAACACGCTGGTCAAGGCCGGCGAAGCGCTGCGCGACAAGTGACGCGACAGCGGGCGGCAGGCGTGGCGGCGGTGGCCGCTCCGCTGCTCGCCTGCCTCACGCCCGGCTGCTCGGCAGGGACCGAGCAGCCGGGCGCGCTGTCGGCGGACCGGAATGCCCAGCTCAACGACGCCGCCGCCATGCTCGCAAACGACAGCGTCACGCTGGATGCCGTGACCGCCAACCGACAGGACCAGCCATGACCGATCCGGCCCCCGCCCCCCTCCGCCGCCTGGGGTCGACCGACCTGAAGATCGCGCCATTGGTGCTGGGCGGCAACGTGTTCGGCTGGACCGCCGATCGCGAGGCGAGCTTCGCCGTGCTCGACGCCTTTGTCGCGGGGGGCGGCACGATGATCGATACGGCGGACGTCTACTCCGCCTGGGTCGACGGCCATCGCGGCGGCGAGTCCGAGACGGTGATCGGCGAATGGCTGCAACGGTCGGGCAAGCGCGATTCGGTGCTGATCGCGACCAAGGTGGGCATGCTGCCCGTCGATGGCGAGGGCCTGTCCCCCACCAATATCGTCGCGGCCTGCGAAGCGTCGCTGCGCCGCCTCGGCACCGACCGGATCGACCTCTATTATGCGCACAGCGATGACGAGACGGTACCGCAGGAGGCAGCACTGGAGGCGTTCGGCCGGCTCGCCCAGGCCGGCAAGATCCGGGTGCTCGGGGCGTCCAATTTCACCGCCGCGCGGCTGAAGTCGGCCAATGATCGGGCGCTCCCCGCCGGCCTGCCGCGCTATCACGTGCTGCAACCCGAGTATAATCTGGTCAGCCGCCACAAGTTCGAGGGCGAATTGCAGGATTATGCGGTGACCGAGAATATCGGCGTCCTGCCCTATTACGGCCTCGCCTCCGGCTTCCTGACCGGCAAGTACCGGACCTCTGCGGATTTCGGCCAGAGCCCGCGCGGCGGCCGGATGGGCGAGATGCTGGCCAAGCACGGCGCGATGCTGGCCGCGATGGATCAGGTCGCGGCGGAGACCGGGGCCAGCCTGGCGCAGATCGCCCTCGCCTGGCTGATCGCACAACCCGGGATCACCGCACCGATCGCCAGCGCCACCAAGGTCGCCCAGGCCGAGGAGCTGCTCGGCGCGATGACGCTGACTTTGGACAAGGACCAGCTCGACCGGCTGACCGTCGCGGGCGCATGAGCGATTTGCTGTCGCGGGTCCGCGACAACATCGTCCTGTACGGCGCGCTCGCCGCCAATCTGGGCATCGGCATCGCCAAGTTCGTCGCGGCCGGGATCACGGGCTCCTCGTCGATGCTGACCGAGGGGGTGCATAGCTGCGTCGACAGCCTCAACCAGGTGCTGTTGCTCTATGGTCAGAAACGGTCGCGCCGCGCACCCGACGCGGCGCATCCGTTCGGCTATGGGCGCGAACTGTATTTCTGGGCCTTCGTCGTCGCCATCCTGATCTTCGCGGTTGGCGCGGGCGTGTCGATCTACGAGGGCTGGCTCCATATCCGGGAGCCCGAGGAGTTGACCGATCCGACGGTCAATTACGTCGTCATCGCCATCGCTTTCGCCCTGGAGGGCACGTCCTGGACGCTGGCGATGCGCGAGTTCGCCGGCGCCAAGGGCGAGGCCGGCTGGTGGCAGGCGGTGCGCGAGTCGAAGGACCCGGCCACCTTCATCGTCCTGTTCGAGGATTCGGCGGCGCTCGCCGGCCTGCTGGTCGCGGGGATCGGCGTCTGGGCCAGCCATGCGCTGGGCGACCCACGTCTGGACGGCATCGCTTCGATCGTGATCGGCGGCATCCTGGCGGCGGTGGCGGTGCTGCTGGCGCGCGAGGCCAAGGGGCTGCTGATCGGCGAGCGGGCCGACCCGGCGACGATCGCGCGCATCCGCCAGATGGTCGGGGCGCATCCCGGCATCAGCACGGTCAACCATGTCCGTACCGTCCATACCGCGCCGGATGCGGTATTCGTGGCGATCAGCGCCGATTTCGACGACGCGCTGACCATGGGCGAGGCCGAGCCACTGGTGGAGCGGATCGAGGCCGAATTGCGCGAGACGTTCCCATCCCTGAAGTCCATCTACATCCGGCCGGAGCGGCACGACGATGCCCCCGCCGGCTTCGCCCCGCCCCGTTCGCCTGGAAGGTAGCCCGCCTCATGCCGATCCTGCGCCGCCTGCTCCTGGCCCTGCTGTTGGCGATCGGCACCGTCCAGCCTGTCCAGGCGGCGATCACCATGACCTTCTGGAGCCATGAGCTGGGCAATGAATTCCCGCACGCCTTCTTCGCGCTGCGCGGCGTGCCCGATGCGGGCGGCTCGCCGGTCGACGTCAATTACGGCTTCACCGCCCGGTCGCTGACCCCGGCCATCCTGTTCGGCACGGTGCGCGGCCGGCTGGATCTCGCCACGCCCAGTTATATGCGACGCAGCGACGTGCAGTTCAGCGTGACGCTGACCGACGCGCAATATGCGGCGGTGCTGGCCCTGGTGCGCGAATGGGGCGAGACAGGCGATACCCGCTACAATCTCAACCGTCGCAACTGCGTCCACTTCGTGCAGGAAGCAGCCCGACGCGTGGGGCTGACCGGCACCGACCAGCCCGCGCTGATGAAGAAGCCGCGCTCCTATCTGCGGGCGGTCGCCGCGGCCAATCCGGGCCGGGTGGTCGTGCTGAACGTGCATGGCCGCGACTGGCTAGACACTTTGCCCGCCCTGCCCGGCGGCACGGCCGCCACGCGGTAGCGCCGGGTCAGAGAAGCTGCACGAGCATCAGCAGCAGGCCGAGCGCGGACACCAGCCAGGCCAGGCTGCGGACATATTTCACGCCGCCCAGATAGAGCGGGATATAGGCGATGCGCGCGCCGAACCAGATCCACGCGCCGATCTGGCTCCAGCCACCGCTCCGTCCGGTCAACGTGACCGCCAGCGCCAGCGCGATGAAGGCGGGCCAGGTCTCCTGAAAATTCGACAAGGCCCGCTGCGCGCGTCCGGCGAGTGGCCCCAGGGGCTTGGCATCGCCATCGCGTGGGCCCGCATTCCAGTCCAACCCCCGATCGCGGGTCGCGGTCTGGCCCTGCACCATGATATGCACGAACAACAGGACCACGGACCAGCCAAGTAGCTGGATTTCGACAGGCAGGGGAATCATGCATGCACCTCGTTCAACCGTCACGGCAACGTGCGGGCGGGATCGGGGTTGCGATGGCGGCGAGTCTCAGACGCGAGACGAAGGACCGGGGCGGGTGGTGGAGCTGAGGGGAATCGAACCCCTGACCTCTGCAGTGCGATTGCAGCGCTCTCCCATCTGAGCTACAGCCCCGCACCCGTCCGGATCGGCCCCGGCGTCGTGCCGGGAGCGCCGCCTTTAGCGGGCGTTTTCCGGGTATGCAACAGCCTCCTTCGTCGAAATGCGCGGGACGACCGAAATATCTGCGGATGACCCGTTCAAGCAGGAGAGGCGACCAGCCGCCCCGCCGATGCGGCCGGCATTGATGAAAGCTCGGACATTGAGGAACATCAATTCGGACGGTCCGTTTTCCCCTCCGGACCCGCGATCGCGTTTCAGACGCGACCGGAACCGCAGGATGATGGAGACCCATGATGGTATATGAGCGTTACCCGCGAGGCTATCAGTCGGACTCGGATTACGGCAGCGGACGCGACTACACTTATTCCAGCGCACGCGAATATGCGGCCGCCGGCCGCCTCGGGCGGAACGATCAGCGCGACGACCGATATGGCCGGAACGAGGACGGCCGCCAAGGTTATGGCGCGCGCGGCTATGGCGACCAGAGTGGTCGCCGCGACGACTACGGTCAGCGCGGTGCCTATGGCCAGTCGCAGAGCGGACGGGATTCGCATTATCGCGATGGCGAGCGCGGCGCGTTCGGGCTGCGCAACGATGATGATCGCAGCGCCTATGGCGCGCGCGACCGTGGCAACTCCAGCTATGCCGGCAATTATGGCGGACGCGACCAGTCCAGCTATCGCGGCGACGGGAACCGTGGCGACTGGCGCCAAGATCGCGGCGGATCGTCCGAATACCACGGCTCCTATGCGCATGACGGCCATCGCTTCCTCGACGTGGGATCGCACGCGCACGATGACGACGATTACTACCGGGATCGCTCGGCGTCGCGCGACGGCCGCGACCAGCGTTACGGCCGCGAGCAGGGCTATAATCGCGAGCAGGGCCGGGACCGCGATCGGAGCCAGGGCCAATATGGCCGCCAGCCCCAGGGCTATGACTATGAGGAGCGTGGCTTCCTGGCGCGGGCCGGGGATGAGGTCCGTTCCTGGTTCGGCGACGACGAGGCGGAGCGCCGTCGCGAGGCGGATGCCCGTTACGACGAGCGCGCCTATGGCGGCGACGATCGCTACGGCCAGCGCAACCATGACGCCGACTATCATAGCTGGCGCTCCAGCCAGATGCAGTCGTTCGACCGCGACTATGCGGAATATCGCCGTGAGAATCAGTCGAAGTTCCACAACGAGTTCTCGTCCTGGCGCAGCAACCGTCAGACCCAGCGCGACTCGTTGGACAAGGTGAAGGAGCATCAGGAGGTTGTCGGCAGCGACGGCAGCCATGTCGGCACCGTCGACAAGGTGCGCGGCGACCGCATCATCCTGACCAAGAATGACAGCGACGCCGGCGGCCGCCACCATTCGATCCCGTCGAGCTGGCTGACGAGCGTCGACGACAAGGTCACCCTGTCCAAGACCGCCGACGAAGCCAAGAAGGCGTGGCGCGACGAAGAGAACAATCAGGCCATGTTCGGCCAGAACGACTCCTATCAGCGCGACGATCGCTATGGCTCGGCCCAGGCGGGCGGCCGCAACCAGGGGTCGACTGGCTACGGCTCGAACTATGGTTCGTCCAGCCAGTCGGGCACCGGTTCGACGGCATCGTCCACCACCGGCTCCACCGCCGGCACTGGCGCCAGCTCGTCGGGCACGGCGACCACGACCGGCGGTTCCTCGCTGTCGTCGGGCACGACCGGCGGTGATTCGACGACTGCGGGCAGCCTGAACAAGGGCGGCACGACCAGCTACTAAGTCGCGAATTTCGACGGACGCTACGGCATCCGTACCCATGCCCGGACGCGGCCCGCCGCGTCCGGGTTTTTATTTGCGTGGCGCTTCCGCCCACGTCATGCGTTGGAAAACATCAGGAGAATTGCCGATGCCTCGTGCCTGGACCCTCGTCGCCCGACCACAAGGAACGCCCCGGCAGAGCGACTTCGCGCTGGTCGACCAGCCCGCGACGCCGCTGGAGGACGGACAAGTCCGCGTCGCCAATCGCTGGCTGTCGGTCGACCCCTATATGCGCGGTCGGATGAACGACGTGAAAAGCTATGTCCCGCCGTTCAAGCTCGACGCGCCGATGGAGGGCGGCGCGGTCGGCGAGGTGATCGAGAGCCGGGCCGAGGGGATCGAACCGGGCCAGTGGGTGCTCCATATGCTCGGCTGGCGCGACGAGGCGGTCGGCCCCGCCGCCGCCTTCACGCCGCTGCCCGATCTGGGCGCGCCACCCCAGGCGTTCCTGGGCCAGCTCGGCATGCCGGGGATGACCGCCTATTTCGGGCTGCTCGCCGTCGCCGAGGCCAAGCCGGGCGATACGGTCTTCGTCTCGGCTGCGGCTGGCGCGGTCGGCTCCACCGTGGTGCAGGTCGCCAAGGCCAAGGGGATGACCGTGATCGGTTCGGCCGGCGGCGCGGAGAAGGTCGAATGGGTCCGCTCGCTCGGTGCCGATGCGGTGATCGACTATAAGGCGGGGTCGATCGTCAAGGCGCTGGGCGAGGCCGCGCCGGAGGGGATCGACGTCTATTTCGACAATGTCGGCGGCGACCATCTCGATGCGGCGCTGGCCCATGCGCGGCCGCGCGCGCGCTTCGCGATCTGCGGCATGATCGACGTGTACAACGACGCCAAGCCGACCCAGCTCAAGTATCTGGCGCGGCTGATCGGCAACCGGGTGACGATGCGCGGGTTCATCGTCAGCGACCATATGGGCCGCGCCGCCGAGTTCCACCGGGACATGGGCGCGATGCTGGCGGACGGGAAGCTGCGCAGCGAGGAGACCGTGCATGACGGCCTGGAGGCGATGCCCGACGCCTTTCTCGGCCTGTTCAGCGGCGGCAACCGGGGCAAGATGCTGGTCCGGGTGTAAGGAAGGCCGGCCCCGCCCCTCTCCGGGCGGGGCCGTTCCGGTTCAGATGGCGCCCTTGAACGTGTCGCACTGGGCTGGATCGCCCGTCTCCAGTCCGCGCCGCAACCAGGTCATACGCTGCGCCGAGGTGCCATGCGTGAAGCTGTCGGGCATGACCCGGCCGCTGGATTCCTTCTGCAATGTGTCGTCGCCGATCGCTTGAGCGGCGGTCATGCCTTCCTCGACATCGCCCGGTTCCAGGCGGTCGCGATTGGCGGCGGCCCAGACGCCGGCATAGCAATCGGCCTGCAACTCCAGCCGGACCGAGGCGGCATTGCCCTCGCGCTCCGAGGAGGAACGCTGGATCCGCTGGACCTGGTCCGAGGTGCCGAGCAGGTTCTGGATGTGATGGCCGAATTCATGCGCGATCACATAATCCTGGGCGAAATCGCCCTTGGCGCCGAAGCGGTTGGCCAGTTCGTTGAAGAAGCTGGTGTCCAGGTAAATGCCTTGGTCGGTCGGGCAGTAGAAGGGGCCCATCGCCGCCTGCGCCGCGCCGCAGCCAGACCGGCCGTTGCCGCCATAGAAAACCAGACTTGGCGCCTGGAAGCGCTGGCCCGATTGCGCGAAGATCGTCGCCCAGGTCTTCTGCGCCGAGCTGAAGGCGTTGCAGGCGGCGCGGCTGTCGGCGTTGACGGTGCACGCATTCTGAGCGGCGGTCCCACCCTCCCCGCGCGGCTCGCTCTGGCTGACCCGGGGCTGGGACGTCCCGCCACCGCCGCCGACCAGCGAGCCGAGATTGCCGAGCCCCCCGAACACCGCGAGCAGGATGAGCACCACGACGATCCCGCCGCAGCCGAAGCGACTGCCGATCAACGGCAACAGGCCGAAGATCAGCCCGCCGCCGCCACCCCCGCCGCCAAAGCCGCCACCCTGGCCGCGCTGGTCCTCGACATTGATATTGGGATCGAAATCGTCCAGCCGCATGGCCATCCCCGCCTTTTCGTTGCGACCCTGAAATGCTCGAGGGGCGGTTCGGGGTCCATCCGCCGGTTGATCCGGGCTGCGCCCGATTGCACAAGGCGCGGCGAAGGAGAATCGGCATGTTCCTGACCGGCAAGACCGCGATCGTGACGGGATCCACCTCGGGCATCGGCTTGGCCTATGCCCGCGCGCTGGCGGCGGCGGGCGCGTCGGTCGTCCTCAACGGGTTCGGCGACGCCGACGCGATCGAGGCGATCCGTGTCGAACTGGCGGCGACGAGTGGCGCGGCCGCGCTCTACGACCCCGCCGACATGCGCGAGCCCGACCAGATCGCCGCCCTGGTCGAGCGGGCGATGGCGGAGACGGGCGGGTGCGACATCGTCGTCAGCAATGCCGGCATCCAGCATGTCGCGCCGGTCGACCAGTTTCCGGTGGACAAATGGGACGCGATCCTCGCGATCAACCTCACCAGCGTCTTCCACATGATGCGCGCGGCGATCCCGCACATGAGGGCAAAGGGCTGGGGCCGGATCATCTCCACCGCCTCGGCCCATTCGCTCGTCGCCAGCCCCAACAAGGCCGCCTATGTCGCCGCCAAGCACGGCCTGGCGGGGCTGACCAAGACGGTGGCGCTGGAGGTGGCGCAATGCGGCATCACCGTGAACTGCGTCTCGCCCGGCTATGTCTGGACGCCGCTGGTCGAGAACCAGATCCCCGACACGATGACGGCGCGCGGCCTGACCCGCGACCAGGTCATCGCCGACGTGCTGCTCGCCGCGCAGCCGACCAAGCAGTTCGTCACCCCCGAACAGGTCGCGGCGTTCGGCCTGTTCCTGTGCCGGGACGAGGCGGCGGCGATCACCGGCGCCAACCTGACGATGGATGGCGGCTGGACGGCGGCCTGACCTGTTCGCGCCGCCAGCCTGACCGCTTGAGGGGCTGCCATCCGTGAGGCTGGCCAGCCCCCCCTGGGCCTCACCCCAGCAACGGCATCCAGAGCGGCTGCCCCGCGATGCTGGACGAACCCCGCAGCCGCTCCAGCGCCTGCGCGACGCTGCGCTCCGGTCCCTCATGGGTGACGATCGCGACCAGCGCGCGACCATCGGCGGCTACGCCGCGCTGGATCAGGCTTTCGATCGAGACGCCGGCATCCCGCATCGCCGCCGCGATCTCCGCCAGCACGCCGACGCGGTCCTCGACGGTGAAACGCAGATAGGCGCGGCCGCGCCGCTCGCCGCTATCCGCGACCGACGCCGCACTGAGCGACCCCGCCGGCATCGCGAAGGCCGGGCCGAACTCGCCACGCGCGATGTCGATCAGGTCGGCGACCACCGCGCTGGCGGTCGGCCCCTCGCCCGCGCCCGCGCCCTGGAACAGCAGACGGCCGACGAAATTGCCCTCCGCGACGACCGCATTGGTCGATCCGGTGACATGCGCCAGCGGGTGGTCGAGCGGCACGAGATGCGGATGGACGCGCTGGAACAGGCCCTGCGGACCCGCCTCCGCCACGCCGACCAGCCGGACCCGGTGGCCGAGCGCCGCCGCCTCCGCGATGTCCGCGCCCAGCACATGGCGGATGCCGTGCACCGCCACCGCTCCGAACGCCGGCTGCGACCCGAAAGCCAGGCTGGCGAGGATCGACAATTTATGCGCGGCGTCGATGCCGTCGATGTCGAAGGTCGGGTCGCTTTCCGCATAGCCCAGCGCCTGCGCCTCGCTCAGCACCTCGGCGAAGTCGCGGCCCTCGGCCTCCATCTTGGACAGGATGAAATTGCAGGTGCCGTTGAGGATGCCGTAGACGCGGCCGATCTCGTTCGCCGCCGCGCCCTCGCGCAGGCCCTTGATGACCGGGATGCCACCCGCCACCGCCGCCTCGAACTTCAGGGCTGCCGATCCGCGTTCGGCGGTCTCGGCCAGCTCCAGCCCGTGATGGGCGAGCAGCGCCTTGTTGGCGGTGACAAGGTGCCGCCCGGCCGCCAGCGTCGCGCGCGCCAGCGTCAGCGCGGGGCCGTCCGAGCCACCGACCAGCTCAACCACCACGTCGACCTCGTCCAGCGTGGCGAGCGAGGAGCTGTCGTCGACCCAGGCGAAGCGCGACAGGTCGATGCCGCGGTCGCGGGTGCGGTCGCGGGCGGAAACGGCGACGACCTCGATCGGCCGGCCGGCGCGGCGCGCGATCAGGTCGCGATTGGCGTCGAGCAGCTTGACCACCCCGCCGCCGACCGTGCCCAGCCCCGCCAGTGCCACCCGCAATGCTTCCGCCATCGTCCGCCCCTTCGTCTGTCCGGCTTGTAATCGAGCAGCCCGCCTAGCGAAGTCCGCTCGCCACGTCAGCCCCGCCGGCGGATACAATATCGCGGGCGGCGGCGAGGAATGCTTGCCGCACCCGCCTCGGCTGCGGCATGTTGCGCGCCATGGCCATTTCTCCCCCGCCCGCAGCCGGGCGTCCGGTCGCGGAACTCACCGTCCGCGGCATCCTGCTCGGCGGCGTCATCACGCTGCTGTTCACCGCCGCCAATGTCTATCTCGGCCTCAAGGTCGGGCTGACCTTCGCCACCTCGATCCCCGCCGCCGTCATCTCGATGGCGGTGCTGCGCTACCTGCCCGGCGCGACGATCCTGGAGAACAACATCGTCCAGACCGTCGCCTCGGCGGCGGGCACGCTGGCGGCGATCATCTTCGTGCTGCCCGGCCTGGTGATGATCGGCTGGTGGCAGGGCTTCCCCTATCTGACGACGGCGCTGATCACCGGCACGGGCGGCATATTGGGGGTGATGTTCTCCGTCCCCCTGCGCCGCGCGCTGGTGCTCGACACCCCCCTGCCCTATCCCGAGGGCCGCGCCGCCGCCGAGGTGCTGAAGGTCGGCGCCGGCAGCCGCGAAGGCGCGGCGGAGAGCGCCCGGGGCCTGTGGGTCATCATCTGGACCGCGCTGAGCTCGGCCGGCTTCGCCATCCTGACCCAGACCAAGCTGGCGGTCGCGGAGGCCGCCCTGTGGTTCCGCGCCGGCAGAGGCGCGACCGGCATCGCCGGCGGCCTGTCCTTCGCCCTGATCGGCGCGGGACATCTGGTCGGCCTATCGGTCGGCGTGGCGATGCTGGCGGGGATCGTGCTCGGCTGGTGGATCGTGCTGCCGATCCTGACCGCCGCTGCGCCGATGCCCGCCGCCAGCGTCGCCGAATGGGCGGGCACGGTGTTCCGCAATGACGTGCGCTTCTTCGGCGCGGGCGTGATCGGGGTCGCGGCGATCTGGACGCTGCTGCGCATCATCGGCCCGGTCGCCGCCGGGATCCGCTCCGCCCTCGCCGCCTCGCAGGCCCGGCGCGGCGGCGCGGTGCTGGACGTGACCGAGCGCGACCTGCCGATCGGCCTGGTCGCGCTGCTCGCGCTGGCGACCCTGGTGCCGATCGCCGGCCTGCTCTGGTCGGTGATCGCGGGCGGGCCGCTGGCGGGGTCGGAGGTGCTGCTGATCGGCGGCGCGCTGCTGTTCGTGCTGGTCATCGGCCTGGTGATCGCGGCGGTGTGCGGCTACATGGCGGGCCTGATCGGCGCGTCCAACTCGCCCGTGTCGGGCATCGGGATCCTCTCCGTGCTGGCCGCCAGCCTGATGCTGGTCGGGCTGTTCGGCCGGGGCCAGCCTCCCGAGACGACCCAGGCGCTGGTCGCCTATGCCCTCATCGTCACCGGCATCGTGTTCGGCGTGGCGACCATCTCCAACGACAATCTCCAGGACCTGAAGACCGGGCAACTGGTCGGCGCGACGCCGTGGAAGCAACAGGTCGCGCTGATGTTCGGCGTCGTCTTCGGCTCGCTGGTCGTGCCGCCGGTGCTCAACTTGCTGGGATCGACGCTGGGCTTCGTCGGCGCGCCGGGGGCCGGGCCCAACGCCCTCGCCGCGCCGCAGGCCGCGCTGATCTCGGCGCTGGCCAAGGGGGTGCTGGGCGGCAATCTCAACTGGGCGATGATCGGCTGGGGCGCGGTCGCCGGCGCGGTGGTGATCATGCTCGACGAGATGCTGGGCCGCGCGGGCAAGCTGCGCCTGCCGCCGCTGGGCGTCGGGTTGGGCGTCTACCTGCCCATGGCGGTGACGCTGCCCGTGGTCCTGGGCGCGGTGATCGGCGCGCTCTACGACCGCTGGGCCCGGCGCCAGGCCGACCCGGAGGCGGCGGAGCGGATGGGCGTGCTGGCGGCGACCGGCATGATCGTGGGCGAAAGCCTGTGGGGCGTGGCGTTCGCCGGGTTGGTCTATGCCACCAACAGCGATGCGCCGATCGCGCTCGTCGGCGACTCGTTCGAGCCGGTCGCGCTGGGCGGCGGCACGATCCTGTTCCTGGCGCTGGTCGCCCTGCTCTACCGCTACACGCGCGGCGTGGCGCGATAGGCGGGTAGCGCCAGCTTCCACCGGATCGCGGCGGCGCGCAAGGAGAAGCCGAGCAGCGCCGCCACCGTCGCCGCGACGCCCGTGCCGACACCCAGCGCCTGGAGCGTGACGAAGCTGGTCGAGGACAGGGCGGCGGCGGTGACATAGAGTTCGGGCCGCATCAGGATCGATGGCTCGCCCGCCAGCACGTCGCGGATGATGCCGCCCACACAGGCGCTGACCACGCCCATCACCATCGCCGGCACCGGCGGCACGCCGTGGCCCAGCGCCTTCGCCGCGCCATAGACGGCATAGGCCGCCAGCCCGACCGCATCGAGCCAGGCGAGGGCCGAGCCGGACCACCAGCGCCCCGGCGTCACCCAGATCGCGATGGCGAGGCCGATGCACAGCGCCGCGACATGCGGATCGCGCACCCAGAAGACCGGCGCACCGATCAGAAGGTCCCGCACCGTGCCGCCGCCCACCCCGGTGATGAGCGCGAAAAAGGCGAGCGTGACCAGCGTCTGCCCCCGCCCCGCCGCCGCCAGCGCTCCGGAGGCGGCGAACACCGCCAGCCCTGCCATGTCGAGCCACCGCGCCGCCGCGGGCAGGACGAGGGCGGCATCGGGCAAGGGAACGGGCGGGATCATGCCGGTCCTGTAGGACGGATCGCACGGCGGCGCGCCTGATTCGGCGGCAAAAGGATGTTTAGGGCCGCTGACGCCATGCCGCATGGCAGCACTCCGCCACCCTCCCCTGTTCCCCGGCGAAGGCCGGGGCCCAGTTGGGAGGGCTGATGTAACGGAGCGCTGCGCGTCATCATTGCCGCCCCACATTTAGGCCCGGCCTTCGCCGGGGAACGAGCAAGTGGACGGCTTGCGGCAGACATCAACACCCATCCCCGGTTGCCCCCAGCCTCCCCCATCGCTACCTCGCGCGGCATGACCAGCCTGGCCGAGCTTCGCGACGAATATGAATTCCTCGATGCCGACGATCGCTATCGGCTGCTGATCGATCTCGGCCGCGCGCTGGAGCCGATGCCCGAGGCGCTGAAGACCGACGCGACGCTGGTGCGCGGCTGCTCCGCCTCGGTCTGGGTCTATCCGACGCGGGCTGAGGACGGCACGCTGCATTTCCTGGCCGACAGCAATGCCGCGATCACCAAGGGGATCATCGCGCTGGTGCTCCAGACCGTGCAGGACCGCGCGCCCGGCGCGATCGTGGAGACCGACATCGCCGCCGAGCTCGCCCCCTTCGACCTCAGGAACCAGCTCAGCTCCAACCGCACGCAGGGCATTCCCAACATGATCGCGCTGATCCGCGAGACGGCGGCGCGGCTGGCCTGATCGCCGCCGGTCAGGCGTCCGGCCGAGACAATCGCTGGAGCAGCGTATCGACCGGTTCGCCCGCCGGCACCACCAGCCACTCGCCCGGCCGCGTCGCGTCGACCACCGCCACCGCCCGCTTGGGACAAAGTTTCAAGCATTTTGTCTCGATCACGCCGCGCTCGGCCCTGCGGCCTTTGCCCCAGATCGACCGCAGCAGCTTGGCGAGCGGCGTACGCCCCTTTGGCCCGAAGCCGCCATCGACCTTGCGCGAGCATTTGCCGCAGACCAGCACCACGCCCTGCCAGTCCGCCTTGGCGCGCCGGATCATGCGGCGCGGCGTTCCTCGGCGGCGCGCAGCACCTCATAGGCGGCCTGCACCGTCTGGAAGCGGACGGCCGCCTGGGGATCGTTCGGCCGCACATCGGGATGGTTCTCCTTGGCCAGCCGCCGCCATGCGCCGCGCACCGCCTCGAAGTCGGCATCCTCGTCCAGCCCCAGCGCCTCCAGCGCCCGGCGTTCGTCGCGCGACCGGGTGCCGTCGCCGGGCCCCGCCCAGGCATAATGGCGCGACCGTTCATAACCCGCCGCGCCCCGTGCCTCGTTGCGCTCGCGCTCGGCAGCCTCCTCCGCCGACAGGCCCTGAAAATAGTCCCAGCCGCGATTATACTCGGCGGCATGATCCTGGCAGAAATACCAGCGATCCGGGCTGTTGGGCGACTTGGGCGCGGGGCAGTCGCCCGGCTTGTCGCAGCCATGCCGATCGCACAGCCGCACCGGCTTCGCCTCGCGGCCCGAGCCATAGCCACGCCAGCGGGGAAAGCCCCAGTCATTGGATCGGATCGGGCGATGCGCCATGGCGTGATGACATAAGCGGCCCGCGTCGCCGTGCAACCGCCTTCGTCGTGAAAGTCCGCGACGGCCGCGTTGCGTCGGACCCAAGGTCATGGCATCTATAGATGACATAAACGTCATCAGAACGTCATGTCCGTCGCGCCCGCGCCCCGGACGACGTGGAGTCAGGAGCCAAGGTGTCCCCGTCCAAATCCCTGCTGGCGACGGCGCGCAGCGACATCCCGGCCTCGATCGTGGTGGCGCTGGTCGCCCTGCCGCTCTGCCTGGGCGTCGCGCTCGCATCGGGCGCGCCGCTGTTCTCGGGGCTGATCGCCGGCATCATCGGCGGCATCGTCGTCGGCAGCCTGTCGCGGTCGTCGCTGTCGGTGGCGGGGCCCGCGGCGGGGCTGACGGTGATCGTGCTCGCCGCGATCGAACGCCTGCCCAGCTATCAAGTGTTCACGCTGGCGGTGGTGCTGGCCGGCATCCTCCAGCTCGCCTTCTCCTTCACCCGCGCCGGCATCCTGGCGGAGTTCGTCCCCTCCTCGGTCATTACGGGCATGCTGGCGGCGATCGGCCTGATCCTGATCCTGAAGCAGATCCCCCATGCGGTCGGCTATGACGGCGATTTCGAGGGATCGTTCGAATTCGCCACCGCCGGCGGCAATACCTTTGTCGACCTGTGGAACAGCGTCAGCCGCGGCCTGACGCCGGGTGCGGTGCTGATCGGCGGGATCAGCCTGGCGTTCCTGTTCTGGTGGGATCACGCCAAGCCGAAACAGGGGCCGCTGCGCTTCCTGCCCGGCCCGCTGGTGGTGGTGGTGATCGGCGTGGTCGGCAATGTGCTGCTCGGCCTGATCCACCCCGAATGGCAGCTCGGCCCCAAGCATCTGGTGCAGGTGCCGATCGCCGACAGCGCCTCCGCGTTCGTCGGCCTGTTCACCCTGCCCGATTTCTCCGCCATCGGCAGTTCGGCGGTCTGGACCACGGCGGCGACGCTGGCGATCGTCGCCAGTCTGGAGTCGCTGCTCAGCGTCAAGGCGGTGGACGAGATCGATCCCAAGCGCCGCACCACCGACAAGAACTGGGAACTGATGGCGCAGGGCGGCGGCAACATCGTCTCCGGCCTGATCGGCGGCCTGCCCGTCACCTCGGTGATCGTGCGCTCCTCGGCCAATGTCGATGCGGGCGCGGACAGCAAGCTGTCGACCATCCTGCATGGCACCTGGCTGCTGGTGTCGGTGGCGCTGATCCCGGCGGTGCTGAACCTGATTCCGCTGTCGGCGCTGGCCGCCGTGCTGATCGCGACCGGCTATAAGCTGGCCAAGCCCAAGCTGTTCCTGGAGCGCTACAAGCAGGGCTGGAGCCAGTTCGTGCCGCTGGTCGTCACCGTCGTCGCGATCCTGTTCACCGACCTGCTGATCGGCATCCTGATCGGCCTGGCGGTCGGCTTCGTCTTCGTGATCGCGCGCAACTTCCGTACCGCCATCACCTATGCCTGCGACGGTAGCGACTGCCTGATCCGGGCGCGGCGCAACCTCTACTTCATCCACAAATACGAGCTGCAGAAGAAGCTGGAGAAGGTCCCGGCCGACAGCGACCTGCTGATCGATCTGTCGTCGACCAGCTATGTCGATCTGGACAATGTCGACATCATCAACGCCTTCATCAAGAACGCCGCCTATCGCGGCATCAGGGTGGTGGTGCGCGGCGACATCGCCGAGCGGACGCTGCCGCTGATCAACGCCCCCGCCGCCGAGGTTCGTTTCGCATGAAAGTCACCAAGCAGATCCTGCTCGCCAACCAGGCCTGGGCCAAGGAGTTGACAGACGAGAATCCCGACTTCTTCACGCGCCAGACGGCGGGGCAGAAGCCGCAATTCCTATGGATCGGCTGTTCCGACAGCCGGGTCAGCCCCGAGCAGAAGACCCAGTCGCTGCCCGGCCGGATGTTCATCCACCGCAACATCGCCAATCTGGTGCATGACGACGATCTCAACCTGCTGTCGGTCATCCAATATGCGGTCGATGTGCTGGACGTGCCCCATATCGTCATCTGCGGCCATCATGGCTGCGGCGGCATCCGCGCGACGCTGGACGGTGGGGTCACCGGCCCCGTCGACCGCTGGCTGGAGAATGCGCGCGACGTGTGCCGCGCCCATGCCGACGAGCTGGACCATCTGCCCCCCGACCAGCGCGTTGACCGGCTGGTCGAGATGAACGTGCGCGACCAGCTGCTCCACCTGGCGCGCATCGACACGGTCGCCAACGCCTTCGCGCAAGGCCGCGACCTGACGCTGCACGGCTGGGTCTATGACATCCGCGACGGGCGGCTGAAGCCGCTGATGGAGATCGACCGCCACACTGATCTCGGCCGGGTCGGCCGGCCGGAGACGGTGCTGATCGAGTCGTGAGCGGGTGGCAGGGGCGGGCATGAAGGCCCGGCGCCCTGCCCTTGAGGATCAGACGCCAAGCCGGAACTTGACCGTCTGCACCATCGAACCGCAGCCCAGGCCGCCATCGGGACGATAGCTTTTGCTGAAGCGGGCGGCTTTCACCGTATCCACGCCAGCCTTGGTGAAAACGAAAGCCGGATAGCTGAGGATCGCCCGCTCGCCAGTGACGCGGCCATCGGCCGCCACGTCGAACTCGCTGCGAATCCACCCCTCGAAGCCCCAGCGCTGCGCCTCCATCGGGAAGATGCCGCCACTGCTGACAAGACGCGGCGGCGCATCGAGGAGCGCGCACTGATCGCCGCTCAGGCCGGTCGCGGCGAAGGCGGAACGGGCCGCCGCCACGTCGCCCTTTCGCTGCTCCAGCGAGGCGATCCGCACCAGCGCGCCAACCCGCATCGGATCCGACTTGGGCAGGGCTGCCGTATCGGCGATCTGATGCAGCAACAGCAGTTCGCGATCCGTGTTGCGATGCGATCGCGCCACATCGGCCAGCACGAATCGAAGCGCGCCGTTTGCTTGGGGATCATTGGCATAGAAAGGCTGGGCCAGCAGCTCATTCACCTTGTCCTCCCACCGGCCTGATCCGGACGTGCCGGCCAAGGCGAAGGCCTGGGCGGAGAGATCGACGGCAAGGCGCGGCAGGGCCGGGACATTCTGCGCCTGGGCGATGGTCGTCGCCCTCGCATAGAGCGCGCCGCGCTCCTCTTCGGGCAGTGCCCAGTTCTGCGCCATGCGGAACAGCGCCGCCAGCAGCGCGATCGATCCGGCCGGAGCCTTGTCCACCTGCGCACGCTGGGCCGGAATGGCCACCGGGCCTTCCGCCTTGTCCGGCAGGACCACGCCATGCTCGCCCAGCCAGTCCTCCATGGCCTGGTCGATCCGGTCGCTGATATCGGGATGCGGGAAGGCGCGCGAACAGCGCATCTCGACCCGTACGTTGTAGCGGAAGAAAGCCGCAATCGCCTTCACCTCCTCGACCGGCCACCACCATTGGCGAGCCGCGCGCGCGAATTCGAGCGCGACCTTTCCGCCCCCTGCTGCATAAACGGGTGAGACGGCGGTCGTTGCGCCATCGGGCGCGATGCTGAACTCGACCACCGCCATATCCTCGGGCTTCAAATCGGCATCGCCGCCGCAATCGGGCGGCGACATCCGGCTGGCGGGGTCGAGGTCTCCCTTAGAAAGGCGTCCGGCGCCGCTCATCGCCATAAATTCGCGGGCCTTGTCCGGCTTGCCCGACAGGAGATAGGCGATTGCCGCGTCCGACCGCACCGATACGTCGACCAAGTCGGTCGACGCGGTGAGGCCGCCGGCCGCCGTGACGGCGGCGGTCGCGGCGGTGACCGCGCCCGGAATATCGCCGCTGTTCAGCCGCAACTCGCTCCGCGCCCGCTCCAGCCGGACCCGCACGCCCTTGTCGACCGGCGTCGTCGCGACAAAGGCATCGGCGCTGGCCAGCGTGGCCGCCGCCGCCTTGGGATCGACGAAGGTCTGCGCCTTGATCAGCGCCAGCATCGCGCCCAGCTTCAATGACGGCGCATCCGCCGCCTCCAGCGCTTGGGCATAGGCGGACGCGCCGCCCGCATAGTCCAGATTTTCCATCAGCGCCGCGCCCAGCATCATGAAACCGAGCGACCGGTCCTCGCGCAGGCTGGCATCCGCCTTGGGCAGACCGGACAGGCCGGTGCGCAGCGAATCGAGCGCCTCGTCATAGCGGCGCAACTTGAACAGCGTGCCGCCCTTGCGAACCAGCACGATCGATTGGCTGCGGCTGCCAGGCTTCACCCGCTTCTCCAGCGCCTGCCATGCCGCCAGCGCCGCTGCCTGCTGATCGGGCTTGTCGGCGAGCGCCGTCGCGGCTTCGAACGCCTGCTGCACGCTGCCGGCCGGTTGCTGCGCCGTGCCCGGCACCGCGCCGGCCAGGCCGATCGCCGCCCCGGTCGCCATCATCGTCGCCATGACGCTGCGGTTCATAATCCATCCCCCTGTCGATGCACCATTGGTGCCGCGCGGGCGGGAAAATAGCCAGAGGATCTGTAAGCCGGGTTCTGTCCTCCTGCGCGAGGCAGGATGGGCGACCATTCCTCTAGGACGATGCTTGCGCATCGCCTCCAGCAACCAACCCGGACGACGGGCGGAAACACGCCCATGCGCCGTCCCTATTCGGTCTTGCTCCCGGTGGGGTTTACCATGCCGCTTCCGTTACCGGTCGCGCGGTGCGCTCTTACCGCACCCTTTCACCCTGACGTCGCCGAAGCGGTCGCCGTCTGCTCTCTGTGGCACTGTCCCTGGGGTCGCCCCCGCCGGGCGTTACCCGGCACCGCTGTTTCATGGAGCCCGGACTTTCCTCGCCCCCCCTTGCGGGGAGCCGCGGTCGCCCGATCCTCTGGCTGCGGTCCTCTTAGTCATCGCCTTGCGGTTTGGGAAGCAGCAGCGCGAGCAGGATCATGCGGCATTCCGCATCGATCTCGCCATCGATCATCTCGGGGCGGAAGCGGCGCTGGAACGCCATGATCGCCGCCATCCGGTCCGACACGTCATAGCCGAACCGCTCCAGCGCCAGGCAGAAGCCCGCCTCGCTCCAGTCCGGGTCCAGCAGGTTCTTGGTCGGCCGGGGCAGGGCCAGCCGCAACCGCGCCAGGCTGTGCCAGGGAAAGAGCTCGCCCGGATCGCGCTTGCGCGCCGGCGCGATGTCGGAATGGCCGACGATATTGCCGCGCGTGATGCCGTGCCGGTCCTTGACCGCCATCACCAGCCGGATCACCGCCGCGATCTGCTCGTCGGGGAACGGGCGATAGCCCCAGTCGTGACCGGGATTGACGATCTCGATGCCGATGCTGGCGGAATTCACATCGTCGATCTCGCGCCAGTGCGACTTGCCGGCGTGCCAGGCGCGCTTGTCCTCGTCGACCATGCGCAGGATCGTGCCGTCCTCGGCGACCAGATAATGGCACGACACCTTCGCCGTCGGATCGCGCAGTCGCGCGATCGCGCTGTCGGCGTCCTGCATCCCCGTATAATGGAGCACGATCATCGACACAGGGAGCGTTCGCTCGTCCCAGTTGGGCGAGGGCGTATCGATGATCGTCATGACCCGACCGTTGGCCCGAAACTGTTGCAACGGCAAGACGGCACGATCACGCCGCCGCCAGCTTCTCCTCACCGCCGACCCGGCGATAGAAGCCGCGGAAGCGCCGGCACGGCTCGAACGCGTCGCTGTGGCCGATTACCGTCTCGCCCGCGCCCAGCACCAGCGTCCCGCCGGGCCGCAGCGCCTGGGCCAGCGTCTCGAACACCCGCGCCTTGGTGGCTGGCGACAGGTAGATCAGCACGTTGCGGCACAGGATCAGGTCGAACCGGCCGGGCGGCGCGCGGTCGGCGACCAGGTTCTGGCGGCGGAACTGGATCAGGCGGACCAGGTCCGGCCGCGCCTGCCAGTCGCCACCGTCGCCCTCGAACCAGCGCATCATCCGCCGGATCGGCAGGCCGCGCTGGATCTCGAACTGGGTGAAGCGGCCGGCGCGGGCGCGGGCCAGCGCCTGTTCCGATACGTCGCTGGCGACGATCTCCGGCATCGCCGCGCCCTGATCCGCCTGGCGCTCGGCGAAGATCATCGCCAGCGACAGAGGCTCCTGTCCCGTCGCGCAACCCGCGCTCCACAGCCGGACGCGATGGCCAGCCGCCTCATGCTCGGCGACCGCCTCGACCAGTTGGTCGAACACCGCCGAATCGCGGAAGAAAGAGCTTTCGCCATTGACCAGCGCGTCGACGATGCGGTCGCCGATGCCCGGATCGCGGCCGCTGAGAAGGAGCGCGACGAGCTGGTCGAGCGTATCGAGGCCGCGCTCGCGCAGCAACGGGATTAGCGCCGTGTCCAGCCGCCAGCTCCGATAGCTGGCCAGTTGCTGACCCGTGCGCGCCTCCAGCAGCGCGCCGAGCACCGCCGCGGCGTTGCTGGAGACGGACGAGGTGGCCGAACTCGCCATCACCGCGCCTCGCCGCCGACCAGCAGCGTACGGATCGCCGCCGGGGTCAGCACCGCGTCGGCGCAGTCGGCCGCGACCACCGCGCCCGGCATTCCCCATACGACCGAACTCGCCTGATCCTGTACGATCACCCGTCCTCCTGCCGCGCGGACGTGGCCCGCGCCCTCCGCCCCGTCGCGGCCCATGCCGCTGAGCACGATAGCCAGCAGCCGCTCGCCATAGATCGCCGCCAGCGATGACAGCATTGGATCGACCGAGGGCAGGCAGCCGCTGGCCGCCGGCGCGGTCGACAGCTTCACCGCCGCGCCACGATCGCCGCTCCGTTCGCCCAGCGCCACGCAGCGCAGGTGCGCATCGCCCGGCGCGACGATCAGCCGGCCGGGCCGGATTCGCATCCGGTCCTGCGCCACGTCGCACGGGCGGCCGGAGATCGTCGCGAGCTGCGCCGCGAAATAGGGCATGAAGGCGGCCGGCAGATGCTGGGTCACCAGCACCGGCGCACGGAAGGTCGCAGGCAGCCGGCCCAGCACCTGGCCCAGCGCGTGGATGCCGCCGGTCGACGCACCGATCGCGACCAGGTCGAACGACTCGGCCGACGCGACGGTCGCCGCCAGGCTGGGCGGCGGCGGGGCGGCCGGCCGACGCGGCGACGCCGCTTGCGGCTCGTCGGCCACCACCGCCGCCGCCGCCGCCGCCGGTCGATCGATCAGCCGCTCCAGCCGGTCGAGCAGGGTGCGGCCGAAGGCGCTGGTCAGCGCCGCCGCATCGGGCTTCACCAGCGTATCGGCGGCGCCCATTGCCAGCGCCTGCACGGTCGCGGCCGCGCCGTCGCCGACCGAGGAGGAGACCACGACGATCCGTGCGCCCTGCCCCGCCGCGATCAGCTGGGGCAAGGCGGTCAGCCCGTCGACCCCCGGCATGTTCACGTCGAGCAGCAGGATGTCGACCCGGGTGCGGCCCAGAAAGTCGAGCGCCGCCGCCACCGACCCGACCGCGCCGGCCACCATGAACCGGTCGCCCGCGTCGATCAGCCGCGACAGCACCGCCCGCGCGACGACCGAATCGTCGACGATCAGGACGCGCGGCGGCAGGTCGGCCGTATCGGCAAGGGCGGGAGACGGGTACAGGACGACCTCGATTCCGTGGGAGCAGTTGCGGAAGGAAAAAGACGCCGCGTCAGGCCAGGCCGACGATCTGCAGCTTGCTTTCCAGCGTCTCGCGATCGAACGGCTTCATGACATATTCGTCCGCCCCCGCCTCGATCGCGGCACGGATATAGGCCATGCCGTTCTCGGTGGTGCAGAACACCACCTTGGGCCGGCTGGGCAGGTCGGCGTCGCGCAGCGCACGCAGGAAATCCATGCCGCTCATCACTGGCATGTTCCAGTCGAGCAGCACCACGTCGGGCACGGCGACCCGGCAGGCGTCCAGCGCCTCGCGGCCGTCACAGGCCTCGCGCACCTCGAAGGCCAGCGTTTCCAGGATATGGCGGGCGACCTTCCGGATCACCTTGGAGTCATCGACCACCAGACACGTCTTCATCCGTTCACCTTCCGTAACGCGGCAAAATGTTTCTACGCGGCAAGGCGTAAGCATCGGCTTAATCGTCCTCGCCTTTCGCTCAGGCGGCGGCGCGATCCGCCACGGGGATCAGCGCCTTCAGGTCGATCACCAGCAACGGCTCGCCGTCACGCTCGACAATGCCGGCGGCGGCGGCGTCCCAGCCGCCGTCCAGCGCCAGACCGGCCGACAGCGGATGCCGCTCGAACGGCGCGATGTCCTCCAGCGCGTCGACCAGAAAGGCGTAGTGATGGCCGTCGATCTGCGCGATCACCGCACGCTTGGGCGTGGCGGTCGGCGCCAGGCCCAGCGTCACCCGCGTGTCGATCACCGTCACCACCCGGCTGCGCAGCGCCGCCAGACCACGCACCGCTCCCGGCGCGCGCGGCACCGCGACGATCCCGCCGATATCGACCACCGAGTCGACATCGCCGGCATCGATCGCGACCCAGCGGTCGGCGACATGCGCCATCAGAAACAATTGGCGGTTCATGCGGCGACCCTCCCGGCGCGTTCGGCCACCGCCGCGATCAGCGCGGCGCGGTCGTAGCGATAGACGGTGGCGGCCATGTCGCCGCCCACCCGGGCGGCCGGCCCCAGCGGACGCCGGCTGAGCCGCACCAGCCGCTCGGCATCGGCATCCATGGTGGTGGCTCCGGTCATCGCCCCCGGCTCCATCGCCGCCTCCTCCATCGCCAGCGTCACCGCCACCGCGTCGCCATCCCCCGGCGCGGTCGTGCAGCGATAGCCCGCCGCCTCCAGCACGGGACGCAGGAAGGTGTCCATCCAGCCGGAGCCGTCGCAGCGCAGGTGGCAGAGCGGCCGGCTGGCGGGCGCGCGCACCTCGCCCGCGAACAGCGCGTGAGGATCGACCAGCTCGACCTGTTCGCCCTCGATCACCACCACCCCGGCGATCCCCGGCCGCTCACGCGCGGGCGCCATGGTGGCGGGCAGGCGAACGATCTCGTGCGCCTCGGCCACGGCATAGAAGAGTTCGACTTGGCCATCGGTCAGGCGCAGCAACGTGACCTCGCCGGCCACCGGCACGTCACCCATCGCGACCAGCGGGATCACCCGCTCGTCCAGCGCGAGGTGCAACCGCCCGCCGCTCCAGCGGATCGCCTCGGCCTCGACCGATTCGACCCGGTCGACCACCGCCAGGGCGACCGCGCGGCGGCGACCGTCGAGATCGTCGAACCACAGGGCCGGGATGCCGGGGGCCTCGGCCGCCCCCTGCTCCGCCGCCATATCGGCGGCGAGGCCGAAGCGCAGGCCGGCGACCGTGGCGATGCCGCCGCAGTCGAGCAGCAGCAGCGGCAGGCCGCTGTCGGGCAGGGTCTGCCCGGCATAGATGCCGCAGGCCATCACCGCCGGCGCGGCCGGCTTCACCACCAGTTCCTCGCTGTCGAGCACCGCGTCGATGCCCAGCGCATAGTCGCCGTCGCGGGTGGAGACGATCGCCAGCGCGCGAGTTGCCTCGCCCGCGATCCCCATCACCGCGCCCAGGCCCACCATCGGCAGCCGCCGGCCGCGCACCGTCGCGACCTGTCGGCTGCCCAGCGAATCGATCCGCACCGCGCCGCCGGTCAGCGACACGATCTCCTCGATCGCCTGGCGCGGCACGGCGAAGCGCTGGTCGCCGACGCCGACGACGATGGTCGGGATGATCGACAGGGTCAGCGGCACCTGGAGCGTGATGGTCAGGCCCTGGCCGCGCTGGTTGCGCAGCTCGACCCGACCGCCAAAGTGCTCGATATTGGCGCGCACGACGTCCATGCCGACCCCGCGTCCCGACACGTCGGTCACCGTATCGCGGCTCGACAGGCCGGCATGGAAGATCAGCCGGGCGCGCTGCGCCTCGTCCATCCGCGCGATCTCGGCTTCGCTGTGGAGGCCGGCGGCGGCCGCCTTGGCGGCGACGCGGTCGGTGTCGATGCCGCGACCGTCATCGGCGATCTCGATGAGGATGCGGTTGCCCGACTGGCGGGCGGAGACGATCAGCCGCCCCGCTTCCGCCTTGCCGGCGGCGCGCCGCTCGACCGGAGCCTCGATGCCATGGTCGACCGCATTGCGGATGATGTGGACGAGCGGATCGCGCAGCAGCTCGATCATCTCGCGGTCGAGCTCGACATCGGCGCCCTCGACGGTCAGCGCCACGGCCTTGCCCAGCGCCGATGCGGTGTCGCGGACCATGCGTGGGATGGCGGCGAACAGCGTCTCGACCCGTTGCATCCGGGTGCGGGTGACGGTGTCGCGCATCTCCGCGACGCTGGAGGACAGGCGTTCCAGCGCACCCTCGATCCGGGGATCGGGCGCGGCATCGCGCAGTCGGCGGGCGAGTTCGTTGCGCGCCAGCACCATGTCCGACATGCCGATCATCATCCGGTCGAGCAGGTCGACGCCCAGCCGCACGCTGCGGATCGCGGTTCGCGACGGCGCCGCGCCGGAGACCGGGGCGACCGGGGCGGCATCCTCCGCCAGCGCGGCGATCAGCAGGTCGTCGGTGCTGTCGTCCAGCGGCGATCCCACCGTGATCGCCTCGTTCAGCTCGCCGATCCGGTCGACGATCGCCAGCACGGCGCTGACCAGCGCGGTATCGGGGTGGCGCGTGCCGTCGCGCGCGGCCGCCAGCACATCCTCCGCGGCATGGGCGAGCCGGCCCAGACGCGGCAGGTCGAGGAAGCCGCAGCTGCCCTTCACCGTATGGACGAAACGGAAGATCGCATCCAGTCGGGTGCGATCGGTCGGATCGGCTTCCCACGCGACCAGCTCGCCCGAGATCGCTTCCAGCGTCTCGCGCGTCTCGGCGGTGAAATCCTGCAGCAGCTCGTCCATGGGCCTCCGGGCGTTCGACCACCCTCATGGCGCCAAAGACGTTAAAACCGCCTTTACCCGGCGGCCATCACCGCGCCGAAAATCATCACGTCGGGCGCGGGCTCGGAAATCATCACCGCGCCCGCCGCGCCGTCCGGCCCGGCGACCAGTTCGTGGATCATATAGGCCGCGGCGGTGCGCGACACGAGCGCGCTCGCCGCCAGCCCACCGGTCAGCATCGCGCGCAGCTCGGGATCGAGGATGATTCGCGGCCCCTCGATCCGCACGACGATCTCGATCCGGCCACCGGCGGCCTCCGCGCCGATGTCGAGCTGCCCACCGCGCACCAGCGCCTCGTTGGCGATCATCGCCAGGTTGAGCAGCACCTTCACCGCCGCCTTGGGCAGCGACTCCGCCTCGACCATCCAGCCCAGGCTGGTGCGGCGCGCGTCGCTCAACAGCCCCTCGATCGCGACTCGCGCCTCGCGCGGGTCGAGCAGGTCGCCAAAGCCCCCCGCCGCGCCGAATGCCAGGCGGAAGAATTTGAGCTTGTTGGCCGACGTGCGCGCGCTGTCCGCCAGCAACTCCATGCAGCGCTCGCGCATCGCCGGGTCGGTTTCGTCCGCCATCAGCTCCAACCCGTTGTTGAGCGCGCCGACCGGCGACAGCAGGTCATGGCACAGCCGCGAGCAGAGCAGGCTGGCGAAATCGACGGGGCTGATGGTCACGCGCGGGTTCCTGTGGACGGAGGTCGGCTATCCTGTGGCGCGCCCGGCCGCGCGGCGCAAGCGAAGCGGCACGAACCGGCCGTGCAGCGCGCCATTCTCCACCGCGCGCCAGCCGGTCACGCAGCCGCCGGCCGCGATCAGCCAGATGCCGCCGTCCGGCGCGGCATCGGCGGCGTCGCGCGGCGACGGTTCGGGCATTCCGCTGGGATGGGAATGATAATGGCCGATCACTGCCGGGCCCCCGCGCCGCGCCGCCCGGTGCGCGGCCAGCAAAGCGGCCGGATCGATCTCGAACCGCATCGCCGGATCGACGGCGACGTTGCGGCAGGACCGCGCCTCCGCCACCGCATCCGCCGTGCCGAGCAGCAATCCGCAGATCTCCCGGTCGGGCGACGCGATCGCCTCGGCGGTGATCCGGTCCAGGATCGTGCTTGAAATCCGCAACGCCATCGCCATGTACGCTAGCTCATGGACCGGGGGGTTTCCATCATCCACGCGACCATCGCGCCGACGGCCGATGGCTGGCGTCTCGACCGTGCATTGGCCGATGCCGTGCCGACCCTGTCGCGCGAGCGGTTGAAGGTGCTGATCGCCGCGGGTGCGGTCAGCCAGGGCGCGGTGCTGGCGCGCGACCCGGCCAAGCGGGCGGCGGCGGGCGCGACCTTCGCCGTCGCGGTCCCGGTGCCGGCCGAGCCGCACAACGAAGCGCAGGATATCCCGCTCGTCATCGCCTATGAGGACGAGCATCTGATCGTCGTCGACAAGCCGGCCGGGCTGGTCGTGCATCCGGCGGCGGGCAATCTCGATGGCACTTTGGTCAACGCACTGCTCCACCATTGCCGCGGCTCGCTGTCGGGCATCGGCGGGGTGGCGCGGCCGGGGATCGTCCACCGGATCGACAAGGACACCAGCGGGCTGATGGTCGCCGCCAAGACCGACCGTGCGCATGAAGGGCTGGCGAAGCAGTTCGCGGCGCATTCGATCGACCGACGCTACAAGGCCATCACCGGCGGCGTGCCGCGCCCGGCGGCGGGAACGGTCGACGCGCCGCTCGCGCGCAGTCCGCAGAACCGCAAGAAAATCGCGATCGTCGCGGGCGGCAAGCGTGCCGTCACCCATTTCACGACGATCCAGCCCTTGCGCGACTCGGCGCTGGTCGAATGCCGGCTGGAGACGGGGCGGACGCATCAGGTGCGCGTCCACATGGCCTCGATCGGCCATGCGCTGCTCGGCGACCCCGTCTATGGCCGGCCTCGGGGCTGGACGCGCACGGTCACGGAAGCGCTGGATTTCCGGCGCCAGGCGCTCCACGCCGCACATCTCGGCTTCCTGCATCCGATCAGCGGAGCGGAAATGGCGTTCGAAAGCGCGATGCCGCCCGATATGCAGGAACTGTTCAGTCATCTTCACGTATAAATAGCGGGTGTATGCCGCGCTGCGGCGCGCACCGCCTTCAGGAAAGGGTATTGATCATGGCGAAAGGCTCGAACGTCCCGGCGACGATTCCTGCTCTGGGCGGCGAGCAGAGCCTGAACCGGTATCTGTCCGAAATCCGCAAGTTCCCGCTCCTCCAGCCGGAGGAGGAATACATGCTCGCCAAGCGGTTCCAGGAACATGGCGATACCGAGGCGGCGGCACGGCTGGTCACCAGCCACCTGCGCCTGGTCGCCAAGATCGCGATGGGCTATCGCGGCTATGGCCTGCCGACCTCGGAGTTGATCTCCGAGGGCAATATCGGCCTGATGCAGGGCGTGAAGAAGTTCGAGCCGGATCGCGGGTTCCGTCTGGCGACCTATGCGATGTGGTGGATTCGCGCTTCGATCCAGGAATATATCCTGCGCTCGTGGAGCCTGGTGAAGATGGGCACCACCGCCGCGCAGAAGAAGCTGTTCTTCAACCTGCGCCGGATGAAGTCCAAGCTCGACGCGTTCGAGGACGGCGACCTGCGGCCCGAGGACGTCACCAAGATCGCCACCGACCTGGGCGTGACCGAGACCGAGGTCGTGTCGATGAACCGTCGCATGGCGATGGGCGGCGACACGTCACTCAACGTGCCGATGCGCGAGGACGGCGAAGGTCAGTGGCAGGACTGGCTGGCCGACGATTCGCCGCTTCAGGACAGCGTCGTCGCCGAGCAGCAGGAGGCGGATGTCCGCCACGACATGCTGGTGTCGGCAATGGACGACCTGAACGACCGTGAGAAGCATATCCTGACCGAGCGGCGCCTGACCGACGACCCCAAGACACTGGAGGAACTGAGCCAGGTCTATGGCGTCAGTCGCGAGCGCGTCCGCCAGATCGAGGTGCGCGCCTTCGAGAAGCTGCAGAAGGCGATGATGCGGATCGCGGGCGAGAAGCGGCTGCTGGCCGCGGCCTGACATGGTCGGCACCGTCGTCATCGGCGGCGGTGCGGCCGGGATCGCCGCGACCCGGCACTTGCACGACGCCGGCCATGACGTGCTGCTGGTCGAGGCTGGCGACCGCCTGGGCGGCCGTGCGCGCAGCCAATCCATCCCCCTGCCGGGTGGAGGCGGGGCGACGGTCGATCTCGGTTGCGGCTGGTTGCACAGCGCCGGACGCAATCCCTGGACGCGGATCGCCGAACGCGCCGGCTTCGCCATCGACCGTTCCTCGCCGAACTGGGACAAACAATGGCGCAACCTGGGCTTCCCGCCCGAGGCGCAACAGGCATTCGGCGAAGCATGGACGCGTTGGGAAGACGCCGCCCGTGCGGCGCTGGACGGGCCCGACCGGCCCTTGTCCGATTTCATCGCCGCCGACGATCCGTGGCGGCCGCATCTCGACGCAATTTCCGGCTATGTGAACGGCGCGCCGCTCGCCCGAGTCTCGCTGCACGACTGGGCCGCCTATGAGGATGCGGCGACCGACGACAATTGGGCGCTTGCCCGGGGCTATGGGACGCTGGTCGCCGGCCATGCTGCGGGCCTGCCGGTGCGCCTGGCGACGCCGGTGACCCGGATCGACCATCGCGGCCGCTGGTTGCGGCTCGCAACGCCGGTCGGCACGATCGAGGCGGATCGGGCGATCGTCGCGGTGCCGACCAGCATGCTGGCGACCGGCGCGCTGTCCTTCGACCCGCCGCTCCCCGCCAAGCAGGCGGCGGCCGATTCGCTGCCGCTCGGGCTGGCGGACAAGGTCTTCCTCACCGTCGATCGCCCGATCTGGCCGGCTGGCGCGCACCTGACCGGCGACCCCTGTCGCGCCTGCACCGCCAGCCACCGACTATCCCCCTTCGGACAGCCGATCGTCGAGAGCTTCTTCGGCGGCGATTGCGCGGAGGCCTTGGAGACGGGGGCGGACGCCACCGCATTCGCGATCGACGAACTGGTCGCCCTGCTCGGCAGCGACTGGCGGCGGCGCCTCCACCCCGCCCTGGCCACGCGCTGGCGGCACGAAGCGCATATCGGCGGCAGCTACAGCCATGCGCGGATCGGTCACCGGGCGGCGCGCACGACGCTGGCGGCACCGGTCGACGACCGGCTGTTCTTCGCCGGCGAGGCCTGCTCCACAGAGGATTTCTCCACCGCGCACGGTGCCTATCACACCGGCCGCGCCGCGGCGGATGCGGTGATCGCTGCGCTGGCGCGGTAACCCCGGCCTCGCCCCCTCCCCGCTGCTCCCCCTTGAAGCCGGGCGCTGCCGCGATAAGGATCGCGGCCATGCTCTGGTTCTTCCGCTGGCTGCTCAAGGCGGCCCTGGTCTTCGTGCTGGGTTCGGTGCTGTGGGTGCTGGCCTACCGGATCGTGCCGCCGCCCTTCACCTTCACGATGCTGGGCGACGTGATCGGCGGCCGCAGCGTCACCAAGGACTGGATGACGCTGTCTGACATGGACCCGAACATGGCGCGGGCCGCAATCGCCGGGGAGGATTCACACTTCTGCTCGCATTCCGGCTTCGACTTCCGCGCGATCGGCGCGGCGGCGATTCGCAACGCAGAGGGTGGTCGCATCCGGGGCGGCTCGACGATCAGCCAGCAGACCGCGAAGAACGCCTTCCTGTTTCAGGGCGGCGGCTATCTGCGCAAGGCGGTCGAAGCGTGGTTCACCTTCCTGATCGAGCATCTCTGGGGCAAGCGCCGGATCATGGAGGTCTATCTCAACATCGCCGAGACGGGGATCGGCACCTATGGCGCCAATGCCGGGGCGATCCGCTATTTCGGCCACGACGCCTCGCACCTGACGCCCCTGGAGGCGGCGCGCATCGCCGCCGTCCTGCCCCTGCCCAAGAAGCGCGCCGCGATCGCGCCGCGCGGTTTCGTCCGCCGACACGGCAACGTGCTGGCCCGCTATGTCGGCGTGGTCCGCCGGGGCGGGCTGGATCGCTGCCTGTCCTAGAATGATTCCCGGCGGGACGGGCGGTCTCATCGCAGCGCCCATGGCGGGGGCGTGGCCTTCACGACGCCGGGGTCCGGCGAGCCGAAGCGCGTCCCCTCACCGGGTCCTGAGCGTCTGCCGTGACCGGCGCGCCAATCCGCACACACGCCGGGCAGCAGGACAGGCCGCAGCCCGCCCCGCCCCGTCCGATTACTTCCCGCCCTCGACCGCGTCGCCGACCTTGTCGGCCGCACCGCCGACGCTCTTGGCGGCGGAGCTGATCGCGGCATCCTTGCGGTTCTCGGAACCCTGACGGCCGAACAGGTAGATACCGCCAATCACCACCGCGATCAGCAGCACGATCGCGATCAGCGCGGTGCCGCCGCCACCGCTGCGGCGCTCAATGATGGTGGTCGTGGGGCGCGTGTCGGTCGTCGTGTAACGGTCCTCGGCCATGGCGGCTCTCCTCTCCTGTTGGGATCGGAAAAACGCCATGGATCAGAGTCTTGTTCCAGTCCCGAAACGGGTCAGAACGGCAGCTTGAAGCCCGGCGGCAGCGGCAGGCCGTTGGTCATCTTGGACATTTCCGCGCCCGAGACCGCATCCGCCTTGGTGCGCGCATCGTTGAACGCGGCGGTCAGCAGATCCTCCAGCATGCCCTTTTCGGACAATTGCATCAGCGAATCGTCGATCGCGATGCCGATGATCCGGCCCTTGGCCGACGCCTTGACCTTGACCAGCCCGCCGCCCGACACGCCCTCGACCTCGATCGTGTCGAGGCTCGCCTGCGCCTTTTGCAGCTCGTTCTGGACGTTCTGCGCCATCGCCAGAATGTCGTCGAGATTGTTCACATGCTACTCCTTTGGCTATTCCAAACCAGTTCCGCGTCCGGGAACGCCGCCATCGCCGCCTGGACCAGTTCGGTCTTCAGCATTGCCTGACGCCGGGCTTCGTCCGCCGCCGCCTCGGCCTCGTTGAGCGTCGGCTCGCCCGGCACATCGTCCAGCGTGATCTTCCAGACCTGCCGCGTCAGGGTCTTGAGCGCCGACGCCAGCTCCGCCAGCGTATCCGCCGACATGGGGCGCGAGCCGCTGAACACAAGCTCCGGCGGGGCATAGCGGACCAGCCGCGCGCCCTGCCGCAGCCGGGCGACCAGGGCGAGCTGGTTGGCGGCGTCCAGCGCCTCGACCATCGCTGGGAAATCGGCGGGGATCAGCGAGACCGGCGCGACCGGCGGGGCAGCGGGCGCCGGTGCCGGCGCGGGCGGCGCGGCGAGCGCCCCGCCCTCTGCGATCCGGCGCGCCAATTCGCCGGGATCGGGCAGTTGCGAGGCATGGATGACGCGCAGCAGCGCCATCTCCGCCGCCTCGATCGGCAGCGCCGCCTGCGCGACCTCGTCATGCCCCTTCAGCATCAACTGCCAGAGCCGGTGGAGCACCGGGAAGGACAATCTGGTCGCCCAGTCCCGCCGCGCCTCGCGTTCCTCCAGCGCCTGCGCCGGATCGTCAGCGCCACCGACCTTGGCCAGCGTGACGCCGTGCACCATCTCCATCAGCGCACGCAGCACCGACACGGGATCGACGCCGTGATCATATTGGCGGCGCAGGCTGGCCAGTGCGCCGCCTGCGTCGCCACCCAGCAACAGGCCGAACAGGTCGCGCACCGCGCCGCGATCCGAAAGCCCCAGCATCTGGCGCACCGCCTCGGCCGAGACGCCGCCGCCCTCCAGCCCGGCATGGGCGATCGCCTGGTCCAGGATGGACAGGCCGTCGCGCGCCGACCCCTCCGCCGCGCGCGCGATCAGCGCCAGCGCCTCGCCCTCGGCGGTCACGCCCTCCGCGGCGCAGACCTTGGCGAAGTGCTCGGCCAGCTTCTCCGCCGGGATGCGCCGCAGGTCGAAACGCTGACAGCGCGACAGCACCGTGATCGGCACCTTGTTGACCTCGGTCGTCGCGAACAGGAACTTCACATGCGCGGGCGGTTCCTCCAGCGTCTTGAGCAACGCGTTGAACGCGTTCTTCGACAGCATGTGGACTTCGTCGATGATGTAGATCTTGAAGCGCGCCGCCACCGCCGCATAGCGCGACGCCTCGATGATCTCGCGCACGTCGTCGACGCCGGTGTGCGAAGCGGCGTCCATCTCAATCACGTCGATATGCCGCCCTTCCGCGATCGCGCGACACGGCTCGCACTGCCCGCAGGGGTCGATCGTCGGGCCGCCTTGCCCGTCCGGCCCGACGCAGTTCAGCGCCTTGGCGATCAGCCGCGCGGTGGAGGTCTTGCCGACGCCGCGCACGCCGGTCATCAGAAAGGCATGGGCCAGCCGATCTCGCTTGATCGCGTTGCCCAGCGTCTGGACCATCGCATCCTGCCCGATCAGCTGGCGGAAGGTCTGCGGACGGTATTTGCGCGCGAGCACGCGGTAGGCCTCGGGCGCGGGGGCCGGCGCGACCGGCGCGGCCATCGGCAGGTCAAAGGGCGGCGGCGCGTCCATGTCGAGGGTGTCAGCCACGGATGGCTCCAATGGCGGAGGCGGGTGGAAGCGGATGCATTCCCGCCAACATAGGCCGCCCGCGCGCCCGCGTCAGGGGGTAATCGCTGCTTGCAGCCCAGCGGCCACGATTCCGTCGCTGCGAGGGGAGGAACATGACGGTCCCGACGACATCCGCCCCAGGCGCATAGCTCCGCGTCCCCCGTGCGACCCTATGCCTCCTCCACCGGCACGCCCGCGACCGGACTGGCGCCGCCCGCGTCCAGCGCCGTGGCGAGGCGGACATGCGCTTCCTCGGGCGAGCGGCCGAGCAAAGGGTCGAAGCCGATCCAGCCGATCCCCTCGACATAGGCCTCCGCCCAGCCATGCGGGCTGGCGACCGTCTCGCCATCGGCCTGGCGATAGCCCGAGACATAGCGGGCCGGTCGGCCCAGGCTACGCGCCGCGACCAGGAAGATATGGGTCGCCTCCACGGGATCGACCGTCCCGTCGGCAAAGGCCTCGGCCAGCGGACGCGACGCGTCGCCGACCGGCGCGACCACGAAGCGCTCGTGCACTGCTGCATTGACCGCATGGAGCGCCGCCAGCGGCTCCAGCTCCGCCGCGACCGCGTGGGCGAAGGCCGCGATGGCGGGATCGGCGGGCGTCGCCTCGGTCGCGCGCAGGAACAGCGCCGGTGGCAATTGCTCGGTCGCACCGCGCAGCACGCCGTGCGCGTTGCTGGTCAGAACCTCGCCCGTGACCTCGATCGCCAGCCGGTCGAGCGGCGCATCGACATAGAGCATCGTCACCGCATTGCCGAAGCCGTCGCGCCCCGGCCGCATCCGCGCGTCGCGGTCTACATCGATCCGCCAGCGCACCACCGTCTGGTCGTCGCTGGTCGGCGGGGTCAGGCGCAGGGCCTGGACCAGACCCGCCTGCGCGCCCGCGAAGCGATAGACCGCCCGATGCTCGATCGTCATCCGCATGTCTCTACGATGCCCCTGTTCGAACCAACCGCCCCACCCCTGGGCGGATGGACGTGTCCCTGATCACATGAACTTGAACTGCCGCCCGATCGCGCCGTGCAATTGCGCATTCTCTTCGATGAAGGCCTGCAGATACTGGTGCAGCCCGGACGCGATCACCTCGCCCGACCGGGTCTTGCTCATGCGCGACGCGCGCATCCGCGCCATCCGGTCCGCCTCGCCGTGCAGGCCGGTGCGCCGCGCCAGCATCCCCAGCACATCGACCGTCTCCTCGACCGATGCCGCCAGGCTGCGAGGCAACTCGGCGCGCGCGATCAGCAGGTCGATGACGTTCGCCGGCGCCAGTCCGTCCGAATAGAGCCAGCGATAGGCGGTCACCGCCGACACGGTCTGGAGGATCGTCGTCCACTGGTCGCGATCGACCACGCCGCCGATCCGTTCGCCCGCCGGCAGCAGGATGTGATATTTCACGTCGAGCAGCCGCGCCGTGTTGTCGGCGCGCTCCACCGCCTGGCCCAGGCGGATGAACCAGGTCGTCTGGTTGCGCAGCATCCGGTGCACCGCGCCTTCGAAGCCGCGCGTCTCGTGCTTCACGGCATCGGTCAGCGCCAGGACCGCGGTCGGATCGTCGGCCGAGGGCTTGGCCGCGAAGGTCAGCCACGCCTGGTTGATCGCGGTCCACGCCTCGCGCGTCAGCGCGGTGCGCACCGCCCGCGCGTTCAGCCGCGCCATCTCGACGCAACGCACGATCGAGCCGGGATGACAGGTCTCCACGGTCAGGAACCGGGCGACCTCGCGTCGCCGCAACTCGCGGCCACCCTCGGCGAAGGCGTCGCTCGTGTCGGTCACCGCCAAGGCCGAGGCCCAGGCCGCCTGCCCCGCGGGCCTTGCGGACAGCACGTCGAGCCGCACCGTCGCCTCGACCAACCGGGCGATGAAATCCGCCCGCTCGAAATAGCGCCCCAGCCAGTACAGCGAGGATGCGGTCCGGCTCAGCATGCGGCACCGCCCAGCGTCTGCACCTGGGTCATGCCGCCCAGGCTCTGGCTCTGGCTCTGTGTCTGCGCGCCGGGCGCCTCCATCAGCACGAAACTGTCCTTGGTGCCGCCGCCCTGGCTGGAATTGACGACCAACGACCCCTCGCGCAGGGCGACTCGGGTCAGGCCGCCGGGCACCACCTGAACGCCGCGCGATCCGGTGAGGACAAAGGGACGAAAATCGACATGGCGCGGGGCCAGGCCGCGATCGGCCATGGTCGGCACGGTCGATAGCGCCAGCGTCGGCTGGGCGATATAGCGATGCGGCTCGGCGACGAGCGCCGCGCGGAACGCCTCGATTTCGGCCGAGCTGGCGGTCGGGCCGACCAGCATGCCATAGCCGCCCGACCCGTCGACCAGCTTCACCACCAATTCGGGCAGATGGTCGAGCACATAGCGCAGCGCCTGCGGCTCGCGGCAGCGCCACGTCTCGACATTGGGCAGTTTCGCCGCGCCGCCGGAATAATAGCGCACGATCTCCGGCATATAGCTGTAGATTGCCTTGTCGTCGGCGATGCCGTTGCCCGGCGCGTTGATGATCGCGACATTGCCGGCGGCATAGGCGGCGATCAGCCCCGGAACGCCCAGCATCGAATCGCGGCGGAAGACGAGGGGATCGAGATAGTCGTCGTCGACGCGGCGGTAGATCACATCGACCTTCACCCGCCCAGCGATCGTCCGCATCCAGACGATATCGTCGTCCACCACCAGATCGGCCGCCTCGACCAGCTCGATCCCCATCGAATCAGCCAGGAAGCTGTGCTCGTAATAGGCCGAGTTGTAATGACCCGGTGTCAGCACCACGCAGGTCGGGGCGGACACGCCCTCCGGCGCGACCGACTTCATCGTCTCCAGCAGCCGGTCGGGATAGCTGTCCACCGCCGCAACGCGGAAGTTGCGGAACAGCTCGGGGCACAGCCGCAGCATCGCCTCCCGGTTCTCCAGCATGTAGCTGACGCCCGAAGGCGTGCGGGCATTATCCTCCAGCACGAAGAAGGCGTCCGGCCCGGTCCGCACCAAGTCGATGCCGCAGATATGCGCCCAGACGCCGTGCGGCGGGCGCATCCCGGCGATCTCGGGGCGGAACTGCGGGTTGCCGAAGATCAGCTCCGCCGGCAGCACGCCGTCCTTCAGGATGCGGCGCTCGCCATAGATGTCGTCGAGAAAGGCGTTGATCGCCTCCACCCGCTGCACCAGCCCCTCGGACAGGCGAGCCCATTCATCGGGCAGGAAGACTCGCGGCACGATGTCGAACGGGATGATCCGCTCGCTCGCTTCACTCTCGCCATAAACGGCGAAGGTGATGCCGAGCTGGCGGAACGTCGCTTCCGCCGCGGCCTGGCGGCGGCGCAATTCGCTTTCGGGCGTGGTCTGCAGCCAACGACCAAGCGCCGCCAGCTCGGCGCGCGCCGCGCCGTCGCTCCCCATGATCTCGTCGAATGCCACTGTCCCCATCGCGACGATCGTCATTCTCCCAATTGGCTCGGCCCCGGCGTCCGGCTCGTCCGCGATGCTGCGGCAGTTCGCGGCATCGCACAAGAGGGGAACAGGGCGGTTTTGATCTTATCGTGTGTTAAAGCGGGCGGGGCCGTTAGGTTCCCTCAGACAGCGCGGTCAGCGTGCCGGTGGTCAGCACCTGCGGCAACACGCGCGGCTCCCGGGCGCCGGGTGCATACCAGAGATAGAGCGGCACCCCGGCGCGGTTGTGCGCCTCGATGAAGCGGCCGAGCGCCGGGTCGCCGTCCGTCCAGTCGCCGACCATCACCGATACCTTGCCCCGACGGAAGGAGTCGGCGACGGCGGCGGTCTCGATCGCGGTCTTCTCGTTCACCTTGCAGGTCAGGCACCAGTCGGCGGTGAAATAGGCGAAGACCGGCTTGCCCTGGGCGCGCAGGGTGGCGAGCCGCGCCTCGCTGAACGGCTCGGCGCCGGCGATCCTGGCCTCGGCGGTGGCGGAGGCGGGGCGGACCGTCATCACGCCCGCGACCGCGAGCAGCAGCGCGACCAGGCCCGGCGCCCAGACCCGCTCGCGCCCCGTGCTCTGACGCCGCCCGGTCCACCACAGGCCGAGCGTGGCCAGAAGCAGCGCGGCCAGGCCCAGCGTCATGCCGTCGACTCCCGCCTGCCGCCCCAGGATCCAGGCGAGGCCCAGCGCGGTCAGCAGCATCGGCACCGCCAGGATGCGGCGCAGCCGCGCCATCCACGGCCCCGGCTTGGGCAGCCGCCGCCGCAGCGCCGGCACGAAGCCGATCAAGAGGAACGGCAGCGCGATGCCCAGCCCTAGCCCCGCGAAGATCAGCAAGGCGGCGAAGGTCGGCAGCACCAGCGCCGCGCCCAGCGCCGCCCCCATGAACGGCCCCGTGCACGGCGTCGCGACGAAGGCGGCGAGCGCGCCGGTGGCGAAGGCGCCGGTCGCGCCGCTCTCCCCGGCGAAGCGCGGCGTCGGCAGCTCGAACAGCCCGGCCAGGTTGAGCGCGATCGCGCCGACCAGCAGCAGCAGCACGCCGATGACCCGCGGGTCCTGCAACTGGAATGCCCAGCCCGCCGTCGACCCCGCCGCGCGGATCGCCAGCAGGCCGCCGCCCAGCGCCAGGCAGACCAGCACCACGCCTGCCGTATAGGCCAATGCCTCGCTCCGCGCCTCGCGCTCGGTCCCGCCGCCCCGCGCCAGGCTCAGCGCCTTGAGGCTGAGGATCGGGAAGACGCACGGCATGATGTTGAGGATCAGGCCGCCCAGCACCGCGCCCAGAAAGGCGAGGATCGCGGTGCTCGCCTGTCCCGCCGCGCCCGCGGCCTCCGGCGTGGCGGCGGCGGCGACGGTGCCGGGGGTGGCGGTCAGCGCCAGCCCCTCACCCGGCGCGGTCGCCAGCACGCCGGCGATGGCGCCGGTCGGCGCGGTCGCGGCGGCATCGGTCGTCACGACCAGCCGATCGCCATCGCGCGTGACCGCCTGCGGCGCGGCCATGGCGATGCTGGCGGCATCGGCGGGATAGAAATAGGGCTTGTCGATCGGTGCATCGGCGGGGAACGGCACCGACAGGCGCAGTTGCTTGCCGACCACCTGATAGGTCGCGGTGGACCCCAGCGGGCGCGGCAGCGATCGTCGCCAGGCGTCGAACCGGGCGCGGTCGGCCGGGGCGATCTGGCCGTCGCCGACCGTCAGGGTGGTGGCCAGGCTCTGCCGCTCGGGCACGCAGACCGTGTCGGTGCACACCAGATAATCGAGCTTCACCCGGATCGGCAGCGGCGTGCCGGCCGCCAGCCCCGCCGGCACCTTCAGGTCGACCAGCATCGCGAAGGGCTGTTCATAGACATAGTTCATCAGACCGGCGACGGTCAGCCGCTGCGGCACCGGATAGCGCAAGGGGCCCACCGACGCCCCCTTGGGCAGGGTCCAAGCCGCCAGCGTCTCGATCCCGGCATCGCCCGGATTCTTCCAATAGCCATGCCAGCCGGCCTGCGGCTTGGCGGCGATCGCCAGCGTCACCGTGCCGCCGGCGCGCGGGGTGGCGCTTTCTGCGGCGAGCGTCATCGCCAGATGCGTCTCGCCCGGTGCCTGCGCGACCGCGGGCAGGGCCAGGAAGAAGCTCAGAACCGTCATCATCCGGCAAAACCAGGCTGTCATGGGGCCGTCTTGTCTCCGTAGGGGCAGCGTTCCATAGCGAAGCCCGCCCCCCGCACCAAGGATCGTCGATGAAGTCGCCCCTCCCCCTCGCCGCCGCCCTGCTCCTCGCCTCGGCCGCGCCTGCGCTGGCGCAGACGCCGGCGACCGTCCCGGCCCCCGCCGCGCCGCGCCCCGCTCCCAAGCTGATCGTCGCGATCTCGGTCGACCAGTTCTCAGCCGACCTGTTTGCGCAATATCGCAACCGTTTCACCGGCGGCATGGCGCGGCTGCTGAACGGCGCGGTGTTCCCGTCCGGCTACCAGAGCCATGCGGCGACCGAGACTTGCCCTGGCCACTCGACCATCCTGACCGGCTATCGTCCGGCGCATACCGGCATCATCGCCAACAACTGGATCGATCAGTCTGTCGGACTGGAGGACAAGGTCGTCTACTGCGCCGAGGATACCGCCGTCCCCGGTTCGACCCATAACAAATACACCGTCACCGACCGCACGCTGAAGGTGCCGACCCTGGGCGAGCGGATGAAGGCGGCCAACCCCGCCACGCGCGTCGTGTCGGTCGCGGGCAAGGACCGGGCGGCGGTGATGATGGGCGGCCACAAGGTCGACGAGCTTTGGTGGTGGGACGGCAAGACCTACAGCTCCTATGCCGGCCGCGCGGTGCCGCCGGTGGTGCAGCGAACCCGCGACGCGGTGGCGGCACTGATCGCCAGGCCGCAAGGCCCGCTGGCGATGCCCGAATGGTGCAAGCCGCTCGACCGGCCGGTCACGGTCAACAACGTCACGGTCGGCCAGGGCCGGTTCGAGCGCGACGCGGGCGACGCCACCGCCTTCCGCGCCTCTCCCGCCGCGGACGCGGCGGTGCTGGCGATGGCCGCCGGGCTAGTCCAGGACATGAAGCTCGGCAAGGGCCCCGCCCCCGACCTGATCGCGATCGGCCTGTCTGCGACCGACTATATCGGCCATTCGCGCGGCACCCAGGGCACCGAGATGTGCATCCAGATGGACCAGCTCGACCAGGCGCTGGCCGGCTTCTTCCAGGTGCTGGACGAGAGCGGCATCGACTATGAGGTGATGCTGACCGCCGACCACGGCGCGCACGACATGACCGAGCGCCAGATCGAACGCGCCATGCCGATGGAGACCCATGTCTCGCCCGAGGTCCAGGCCAAGGCGGTCGGCGCGGCGATCGCGAAGCAGATGAAGCTGGAGGGACCGGTGCTGCTGAGCGCCGAGAGCGACGTCTATGTCGACCGAAACCTGCCCGCCGCCACCCGCGCCAGGGTGCTGGCGGAGGCGAAGCGCCGCTACAGCGCGATGCCGCAGGTCGCGGCCGCGCTGACCCGCGACGAGATCGCCGCCACCCCCATGCCGACCTCCCCGCCCGAGACCTGGACGCTGGCGGAGCGGGCGCGCGCCTCCTTCGACCCCGAGCGGTCGGGCGACCTGCTGATCCTGCTCAAGCCGCGCGTCACCACCATCGAGAAGCCGGGCCCCGGCTATGTCGAGACGCATGGCAGCCCCTGGGATTATGACCGCCGCGTGCCGATCCTGTTCTGGCGCAAGGGGATGACCCCGTTCGAACAGCCACTGTCGGTGGAGACGGTCGACATCGTGCCGACGCTGGGCGCGACGATCGGGCTGAAGACGCCGGGCGTGGACGGCCGGTGCCTGGACCTCGATCCCGGTCCGGCGGACACCTGCGCGAAGTGAGGGCGTGCTTCCACTACTGTTCCTCGGCGAAGGCCGGGGTCCAGCCGGGGTGACGCTGCTGATTTAGGTCCGCGCTCCGTTACCGTGAACGAAGCACAACGCTCCGTTACGAAGGCCGTCCCACCTGCGCCCCGGCCTTCGCCGGGGAACAGGAAAGAAGAAGCCGGACGGCGGGCGTCACTCCGCCGCCTGCTGCAGTTCGGCGAACTCCTCCGCCTGGAGGAAGCGTTCGGCGTCGAGCGCGGCCATGCAGCCGGTGCCCGCCGCCGTCACCGCCTGACGATAGACCTTGTCGGCCACGTCGCCGCAGGCGAACACGCCGGCCACGCTGGTGCGGGTCGAGCCGGTCTCCACCGCGACATAGCCGTCATCGTCCAGCGCCAGATGGCCACGGAACAGCTCGGTCGCGGGATGGTGGCCGATCGCGACGAAGCCCCCTTCGACATCCAGCCGGCTATGCTCGCCCGTCACCGTGTCCTCCAGGTCCAGCGCGACCAGCCCGGCTGTGCCGCCACCGTCGACAAAGGTGCGGACCTCCTTGTTCCACAGGACCTTGATGTTGGGATGCGCGAACAGCCGCTCCTGCAGGATGCGCTCGGCGCGCAAGCTGTCGCGACGATGGATCAGCGTCACGTCGTCGCTATGGTTGGTCAGGTAGAGCGCTTCCTCGACCGCGGTGTTGCCGCCGCCGATCACCGCCACCTTCTTGCCGCGATAGAAGAAGCCGTCGCAGGTCGCGCAAGCCGACACGCCCTTGCCCTTCATCGCCTCTTCCGAATCCAGGCCCAGCCACTTGGCCTGGGCGCCGGTGGCGATCACCAGTACCTCGCCCTCGTAGACGTCGCCGCCGTCACCGATCAGCCGGAACGGCCGGCGCGACAGGTCGACCGAGACGATCGTGTCCCACATCAGCGTGGTGCCGACATGCTCGGCCTGCTTCTGCATCTGCTCCATCAGCCAGGGGCCCTGGATGACGTCGGCGAAGCCCGGATAGTTCTCGACATCCGTGGTGGTGGTCAGCTGGCCGCCCGGCTGGATGCCCTGCACCACGATCGGCTTCATCCCTGCCCGCGCGCCGTAGATGGCGGCGGACAGGCCCGCGGGGCCGGAGCCGAGGATGAGCATACGGGTGGAATGAATCGCCATGGTACCGATCGTCCTAGATATGTTTCCCGATCATGTAGGCGCGGGCGGCGCAAAAATGAACCGGATGACGAAAGCGTCACGGCACTGGCGAGCCTGATCTTCGTTGAGGCGGGAGGCGGAGGACATCCATGCACGACCAACATCCAGCAGACGACCAGCACGGCCGGGAACGCGGCGACCATGACGCGATGAGCGGCGAGGAGATCGTGATCAAGCCGTACACCGCGCCCGCCGGCGGCTGGGGATCGATGCGTGGCATGGCCGAGGTGCTGCCGGGCGAGCGACCCGGGGTCGACGTGCTCGACACGCTGCGCCGCCAGAACAAGCCCGAGGGCTTCATGTGCGTGTCCTGCGCCTGGGGCAAACCCGCCAAGCCACATATCGCCGAATTCTGCGAGAACGGCGCGAAGGCCACCGCCTGGGAACTGACCAAGCACCGCGCCACCCCGGCCCTGTTCCAGCAGCATACAGTGTCGGAAATGGCGCAATGGCCCGATTACGACCTGGAGAAGACCGGGCGGCTGACGCATCCGCTGCGCTACGACCGCGCGACCGACAAATATGTCGCCGCCAGCTGGGACGAGGCGTTCGCCGCGATCGGCGCGAAGCTGAAGGCCTCTGACCCGAAGAAGGTCGTCCTCTATTCCTCCGGCCGCGCGTCGCTGGAGACCTCGTTCATGTATTCGCTGTTCGCGCGGATGTGGGGGCAGCAGAACCTGCCCGACTCGTCGAACATGTGCCACGAGACGACCTCGGTCGGACTGAAGGCGGCGATCGGGTCGCCAGTGGCGACGATCCAGCTCGAGGATTACGACAAGTGCGACGCGATCTTCTGCTTCGGGCAGAATGTCGGCACCAACGCCCCCCGGATGCTCCACACGCTGAAGTCGTGCCGCGACCGGGGCGTGGAGATCGTCACCTTCAATCCCTTGCGGGAGCGTGGCTGGGAGCGGTTCGCCGATCCGCAAAGCCCGCTCGACATGATCGCCGGGCACGAGACGAAGATTTCGACCCAATATCACCAGCTTCACGCCGGCGGCGACATCGCCGCGATCGTCGGCATGTGCAAATTGGTGATCGAAGCGGACGACCACGCCATCGCGAACGGCGGCACGCGCGTGATCGACCATCATTTCATCGAACAGCACACCGTCCGGTTCGAGGCATTCGCCGATTATTGCCGCCGCGCGGACTGGGATGAACTGACCCGGGCCAGCGGCCTGACCCGCGGCGCGATTGAGGCAGCGGCGCGCGTCTACATGCGCGCCGAGCGCGTCATCGCCGTCTATGGCATGGGCATCACCCAGCATCGCTACGGCATGGACAGCCTGTTCGTGCTGACCAATTTCCTGATGCTGCGCGGCAATATCGGTCGCGAGGGTGCCGGCCCGGGCCCCGTGCGCGGCCACAGCAACGTGCAGGGCCAGCGCACCGTCGGCATCACCGAGAAGACCGAACTCGCGCCGGTCGAGCGGCTGAAGACGCTGTTCCAGTTCGATCCGCCGACCGAAAAGGGTTGGGACACGGTGGAAAGCTGCCGCGCGATCATCGCCGGCGAGTGTCAGGGCTTCGTCCAGCTCGGCGGCAATTTCCTGCGCGCCACGCCCGAACATGCGAAGATGAAGGAAGCCTGGGCGAAGCTGCCGATCACCGTCCATATCGCCACCAAGCTCAACAAGAGCCAGCTGGTGCCGGGCCAGGAAAGCTGGATCCTGCCCTGCCTGGGCCGGTCGGAGACTGACCTGCAGGCGACCGGCCGCCAGGCGGTGTCGATGGAGGATTCATTCAGCCATATCTATGGCTCGATCGGCAAGGTGAAGCCGGCCTCCGATACGCTCCTGTCCGAACCGGCGATCGTCGCCGGCATCGCCAAGGCGGTGCTGCCGCCCAATCCCAACGTGCCCTGGGACGCCTGGGTCGGCGATTACGGGCTGGTCCGCACCGCGATCGAGAATTGCTATCCGGACAAGTTCGCCAATTTCAACGAGCGGATGTTCGAACCCGGCGGCTTCTGGAAAGGCAACCCGGCCGCGCATCGGCAATGGGAAACGGAAAGCGGCAAGGCCGAATTCAACGTGCCGCGCGCGCTCAACGCGTCCGGTTTCACGGACAAGGATGGTCGGTTCCGCCTCATCACGCTGCGCTCCAACGACCAGTTCAACACCACCGTCTATGGCTATGACGATCGCTTCCGCGGCATCCGCGGCACGCGCATGGTGGTGATGATGAACCGCGACGACATGGCCCGGCTGGGCTTGCAGGAAGGCGACACCGTGGCACTGGAAAGCGATGCCGAGGATGGCGTCGACCGGGTGGTCGAGGGCCTGCGAGTGGTCGCGTACAATATCCCGCCGGGCAATCTGGGCGGCTATTACCCGGAACTCAATTACCTCATCCCGCTGGAACATCATGCGCTGGAGAGCCATGTCCCGGCCGGCAAGTCGGTGCCGGTGCGCGTGCGCACATGAGCCGGGTGCTGGGCGCGGTGCTGGCGGGGGGACGATCCTCGCGCTTCGGGTCGGACAAGGCGGCCGCGACGCTGGACGGCCGCGACCTGCTGCATCATGCTGCCGACCGGCTGCGTGACCATGTCGATTCGATCGTGGTGGTCGGCGAGCGGATGGGCGGCCTGCCCGACCTGCCTCGCGCCGGACTCGGGCCGCTGGGCGGGATCGCGGCGGCGCTCGACCACGGCTCCACGCATGGCTATCGCTGCGTGCTGACGATCGGCTGCGACATGCCGGTGGTGCCGGACGGACTGATCGAGGCGTTGCTCCGCCGTGCCCCCGCCTATTGCAGCGAAGCGCCGATCCTGGGTCACTGGCCGGCGGCGCTGGGCGCGCAATTGCTGGCGCATATCGAGACCGCGCCGGACCGCTCGGTGCGCCGCTGGGCCCGCAGCATCGGCGCGCTGCCGATCATGCCCGACCGCCCGATTCCCAACGTCAACACGCCGCGGGATCTGGCGGAACTGGCCGCGCGGAGCTTCGCCCCGGCCTGAGCGCTTCACGCCTCCCCTGCGAGGGGAGGATTTCCATCAGAGAGGCGCATGACTTTCCAGACCCGCCCCATTCGTATCGTCCGCCCCGACCGCATCGCGCCGGGCGAACGCCAGGTCGCGATCGAGGCGCCGGTCGCCATCGAAATCGATGGGCTGGGCTATGCGGTGATGATGATGACGCCGGCCGATCTCACCGCCTTCGCCACCGGCTTCCTGATGACCGAGCGGCTGGCCGACGCGGCGGCGGACGTGGTCGCGGTGGAGCCGTTCGAGGCGGAGGCGGGCTGGATCGTCCGCGTCGCGCTGTCGGAGCGGTGCCGGGGCCGTATCCATGACCGGGTCCGTCATCGCACCAGCGATACGAGCTGTGGCCTGTGCGGCATCGCCGGTCTGGAGCAGCTCCGCCGCCCAGCCCTGCCCGCGCCCCGGCCCCAGGTGGCGGCGGAGGCCCTGTTCGCGGCGCTGGCCGGCCTGCGCGCCCATCAGCCGCTCAATGCCGCGACGGGCGCGGTCCATGCCGCTGCCGCGTGCGATAATGCTGGCCGGATCGTCGCCGCGTTCGAGGATGTCGGCCGCCACAATGCGCTCGACAAGCTGGTCGGCGACCTGGCGATCCACGATCGGCGGGTCGACGGCTTCCTGCTCGTCACCTCGCGGATCAGCTTCGAAATGGTCGACAAGGCGCTGGTCGCGCGCGCGCCGATGCTGGTCGGCATCTCCGCGCCGACGACGCTGGCGATTGATCACGCCGCCGCGCACGACCTGACCCTGGCGGCGCTGGCGCGCAGCGACAGCCTGTTGATCGCGAACGATCCCTATGATTGTTTCGATGCTACGGGCAACGCGTGATGCGCGGGTACGGCCCGACGAAAGGGCCACGGTGGTAGCGAAGGAGGGACTTGAACCCCCGACCCCAGGATTATGATTCCCGTGCTCTAACCAGCTGAGCTACTTCGCCATAAGGCGTTGGCTCCACCGTGGAGGCGCGCGTTTAGCAGGCTTGTCGGCGGCGTCAAGCGAACAAATGACGCGACAGCAATTCCCAGGGGCCCCCGCGATACCACCAGGCCGCCAGCCCCGCGATCTCGACCTGGCGCGGCGCAAAGTCTGCCTGCAACCGGCCGAGCAGCAGCTTGGCAACCTTGGGGTCGACCTTGTTCTGGATGGTGACGTGCGGCCGCCAGCCGCCAGCATCCTGCGGGGTCAGCAGACCGGCAAAGGCATCGACCAGATCAGCGCGAATCTCGCCCAGCATGGGGCAGTCGATGCGATAGGCGACGCCCCGGCCAAGCGACATCAGGCCGCTGACCCGTGCGTCCGGCGCCCGGACCCCGCGCGTCGCCTGGGTCAGCCGGTGCTTGAGCTCCGCCGCGCTGGACGGGGGCAGATGGTGGAACAGCGTGCAATGCGCCGCCAGCACGTTGCGCTCGGGCGGGAAATAGGCGGTGCGCTGCGCGTCGAACCAGCCCTGGTCGGCCCGGCCGAACAGGGCGGTGACGATGATCGGAGCGGGGATGGGCGCGGCGACGGACGCCCCCTCGCCGCTCAAATCTCCACCTGGCTGCCAAGCTCGACCACCCGGTTGGTCGGCAGGCGGAAGAATTCCATCGCCCCTTCCGCATTGCGCAACATCCAGGCGAACAGCTTTTCGCGCCACAGCGCCATGCCCGGCCGGTCGGACGGCAGCAGCGTCTGGCGCGACAGGAAGAAGCTGGTGTCCATCATCCGGAACGCCTTTTCCGGCCCGGCCGCTTGTTTCAGGGCAGCCGGCACGTCCGGCTCCTCCATGAAGCCGAAGCGCAGCACGATGCGGTGAAAGCCCTCGCCCAGCGTCTCCTTCTTCACCCGGTCGGCGTCGGGCCAATAGGGCTGGTCGGCGATCTTGACGGTCAGCAGCACGATCCGCTCGTGCAGCACCTTGTTGTGCTTCAGGTTGTGGAGCAGCGCGTGCGGCACGCCGTCGGGCGTCGAGGTCATGAAGACGGCGGTGCCCGGCACGCGGGTGGCGGAGGCGGCGGCCGAATCGATGAAGACCTTCATCGGCATCGCGTCCTCGCGCAGCCGCTCCATCATCAGCTTGCGCCCCTTGGACCAGGTGGTCAGCACGGTGAAGACGATCACGCCGACCAGCAGCGGGAACCAGCCGCCGTCCGGCACCTTGGTCAGGTTGGACGCGAAATAGGTGCCGTCGATCGCCAGGAAGATCGCGGTGCCCGCGATCACCAGCCAGCTCGGCCATTGCCACACGCGCTTGATCAGCACGGCGACCATGCAGGTGCTGATGAACATCGTGCCGGTCACGGCGATGCCGTAGGCCGCCGCCAGATTGGACGATTCGCGAAAGCCGAAGATCAGCAGCACGACCATGATCATCAGCGTCCAGTTGGCGACCGGGATATAGATCTGGCCCGCCTCCGACGCGCTGGTATGTTCGATGCGCAGGCGCGGCATCAGGCCGAGCTGCACCGCCTGCTGCACCACCGAGAAGGCGCCGGTGATCACCGCCTGGCTGGCGATCACGGTCGCCATGGTCGCCAGGATCACCAGCGGCAGCCGCCAGCTTTCGGGCGCCATCAGGAAGAAGGGATTCTCCGCCGCGCTGGGCGAGGCGAGCAGAAGCGCGCCCTGGCCCAGATAGTTGATCATCAGCGCCGGGAAGACGAGGTACAGCCACGCCACCTCGATCGGCCGGCGACCGAAATGGCCCATATCGGCATAGAGGGCCTCCGCCCCCGTCACCGCGAGCACCACCGAGCCGAGCGCGAGGAAGGCAAGCCCGCCATCCGCCGCCGCGAAGCGGAACGCCCAGCGCGGGTCGAGCGCCAGCAGCACTTCTGGCCGGGCAAAGATCTGCATCATGCCGAGCACCGTCAGGACGATGAAATAGACCAGCATGACCGGGCCGAACAGCTTGCCGACCCGCGCCGTGCCGCTCGACTGGATGTAGAACAGCCCGACCAGGATCGCGACCGAGACCGGGATGACGAAGGCGTCGAACCCCTGCTCGACGGTCGCCAGGCCCTCCACCGCCGACATGACCGAGATGGCCGGCGTGATCATGCAGTCGCCGAAGAACAGGGCGGTCGCCAGCACGCCCAGGATGACCAGGCTGGTGCCCCATTTCTTGCCCGCGCCGCTGCGCCGCTGGATGAGCGCCAGCAGCGCCAGGCTGCCGCCCTCGCCGTTATTGTCGGCGCGCAGGATGGTCAGGACATATTTGACCGTGACGATCAGGAACAGCGACCAGAAGATCAGGCTGACCACGCCGAAGATATGGAGCTGGTCGACGGTCAGCGGATGATGGCCGACGAACACCTCCTTCATCGCATAGAGCGGGCTCGTGCCGATGTCGCCATAGACGACACCGATCGCGCCCAGCGCCAGCTTGGCGAGGCCCTGTTTGGGATGGTGATGATGCAGGCCGTGCGTCGGCGACGCGGCGGCGGCGGGGTCGGGCGCGATCGCGCTCGGGGTGGCGGTGCTCACCGGCGGTTCGATCGATCCGGGGAACGAAACGGAAATGTCATGGCGAAAAACGCACTTTCCAGCGCTGATATCAGGCGGCGCGATTAGCATGGCTCCCCCGCCCCCGCAACGGGACAAGCCTGAACCAGGCCTGTCCCACGATGCGACGGCAATCCATGTCACTCTCGCGAGTGAAAGCATTTGTCACGCGGCCACCGTGACTTGACAGCGGAACATCCCACGAACGCAAAGGTTGATGCGGGCGAAAGGACCCAGCATGACCGATACTGCCAATCCGAAGAGCGAGCCCTTCTCCAATGCCGAGAAGGACCCCAGCGACTGGACCACGGGGGACGAGCCGATGACCGGGGCGCAGGCCAGCTATCTCAAGACGCTGAGCGAAGAGGCCGATGAGGACTTCGACGACTCGCTGACCAAGGCGGATGCCTCCAAGCGGATCGACGCGCTGCAGGAAAAGACCGGGCGCGGCAAGTAAGCCGCGGACGATCCTATCGCTCGCCGGTCGCGGCGATGAGCTGGCGGACCATCGCCAGCCGCTCCGCGATCGCCGGGCGATAATTGGCCTTCGGATGCGTCCGCGCCAGCGCCCGCGTCCAGCAGCGCTCCGCCCCGATCAAATCGCCGCTGCGCACCAGCGCGACGCCGAGGAAGAAATAGGGGCCGGGATGGCGCGGATCGAGACGGTTGGCTTGGTCGAAGGCGAGGCGCGCCGCGGGCGACACCCGGCCGCCATCATGACGGACCAAGGCGTCGCCCAGCGCGGTCCAGAGTTGCACGCTCTTCGGGGCGCCGCGCAGCGCGCCCAGGATCGTCTCCACCTCATAGCGCGACGATCCGACCCGCGCCATCGCGTCGGCGGCGGTCAGATAGGCACTCTCCGCGCCATAACGACCGAACATGTCCGTACGCAGGTCGATGATCGCCGCATCGCTGACCAGCGCGGTTCGATCGGCCACCACCGGATGGCCAGCCAGCATCGGAGCGCCCTGCCATGCATAGCCCGCCGCGCCCAGCATCAGCCCCGCGGCCACGAGCGACCAGAGCCGTCGCGGCAGCCGGAGCAGCAGCAGTGCCGCCGCGCTCGCCAGCAACAGAAGCAGGAGCAGGACCCAGCCCATCAGCGCCCCCGGCTCCGGCGGAAACTGCCGCGCGCGATCCAGCCGCCCAGCACCAGCAACAGCGCCGGTGCGATCCACAAGGGCCAGGTCGCGGCATCCAGCGGCGGGTCGTAGCTGATATAGCGGCCATAGCGGTCGATCAGCCATTGCCGGATCGCCGCCGGCTTCTGCCCCTCGGCGATGCGGGTGCGGACGAGCGCGCGCATGTCGCCGGCCATGGTCGCGTCGCTGTCGGCGATCGACTGGCCCTGACAGACGACGCAGCGCAGCGTTTCCATCAGCGCCTTGGCTTGCGCCTCCTGCCTGGGATCGGGCAGCTGCGTGTCGGCCAGCGGCGCCGGCGTCCCGGTCTGCGCCTGCACCGGTACTGCGAGGAGCAGCAGCGTGACGGCGAGCGGCCGGATCATCGCGCCGCCTCCACCGCCGCGACGATCCCGGCGACCTGATCGGCGCGAATATCGCCGATATATTGGCGGCGGATCACGCCCTTGGCGTCGACCAGAAACGTTTCCGGCACGCCCGAGGAGCCCAGCGCGAGTTGCGTGGCGCTGGCCGGATCGTCGCCGATCCGGTCATAGGGGTCGCCGTTGCGGCGCAGGAAGGCCTGCACGTCGGTGCCCGTGTCGCGGATCGCGATCGCCTCGATGGGGATGCCTGCGCGCTTCAGCGCCAGCAGCTGGGGGGCTTCGGCGATGCAGGGGACGCACCAACTGGCGAAGACGTTGAGCAGGCGCGGTTGGCCGGTGAAGTCATCCTTGGACAGGCCCGGCTTGCCCGGCACGATCGGCTTCAAACCGAAATCGGGCAAAGGTCGGTCGATCAGCGTCGAGTGGACGGCGCGGTCGGCGGGGCGGAACAGTCCGACGGCGACGATCAGCAGCAGCACGCCGAAGCCCGCCAGCGGCACCCAGAGCAGGGGCCGCCTCACCAGTCCGGCTCCGTCACGGCGCGCCGACGCGGCAGGACGCGGCCGACCAGCGATATTAGCCCGCCCAATGCGACCAGTGCGCCGCCACCCCAGATCAGCGTCACGAACGGCTTCCACCACAGCCGGACCTGCCAGCGGCCGGTACCGTCGGGCTGTCCGAGCACGGTATAGAGCTGCCCGTCGGCCACGGTCGCGATCGCGCTCTCGCTGGTCGTGGTCGGCGGCGTGGTGAAGCTGCGGGACTGGGGAAAGAGTTCACGGAACCTGTCGCCCCGGGTCGCGGTCAGACGCGCCTGCACCGCCGACCAATTCTCCGCCACCACCGGCGAAAGACCGTCCAGCGTCACCCGCCATGGGCCGACCCGCGTCGCATCGCCCGGCCGCAGCGCGATCAGCCGCTCGGCGGTGAAGGCGGCGTCGCAGGCCATGCCGGCCAGGCTCACCGCGATCCCGAGATGCGCGACCACCATGCCCCAGGTGAATATTGGCGTCCGGCGTAGGTTGCGGCCCCAGAGCGGCGCGACGCTCGCCACCGCCAGCCCGGCCGCGAGGCTCAGGCCCAGCAGCGGCAGCACGCCGATCGGCATGGCGAAAACGATCAGCGCGGCAAAGGCGAAGACGGTCGCGGCGATCGGCCAGGTGGCGCGCACCACCAGCGCCTGGACCGAGTCGCGTCGCCAGCGCAGCAGCGGCCCGATCGCCATCAGCGCCACCAGCAGCAGCGCCACCGGCCCCGCCGCCTTGTCGAAGAAGGGCGGCCCGACCGACAGCTGCACGCCAAAGCCGGCGGCGACCAGCGGATAGAGCGTGCCGATCAGCACGATCCCCAGGATCACCGTCAAGAGCAGGTTGTTGGCGACCAGCCCGCCTTCGCGACTGACCGGCTCGAACAACCGCCCCTGCCGCACCGTGCCGACGCGCAAGCCAAATAGGAGCAGCGCGCCGCCGATATAGACCGCCAGCAACACCAGGATGAACGTGCCGCGCGTCGGGTCGACCGCGAAGGCATGGACGCTGGTCAGGATGCCCGAGCGGACCAGGAAGGTGCCGAGCATCGACATGGAAAAGGCGACCACCGCCAGCATCACGGTCCAGGCGCGCAGGCCGTCGCGCGTCGCCAGCACGGTCACCGAATGGAGCAGCGCGGTCGCCGCCAGCCACGGCATCAGCGAGGCATTCTCCACCGGGTCCCAGAACCACCATCCGCCCCAACCCAGCTCGTAATAGGCCCAGTAGCTGCCGGCGGTGATGCCCAGCGTCAGGAAGATCCACGCGCCCAGGACCCAGGGCCGCATCGCGCGGGCGAAGTCGCGCCCGACCTGCCCCGTCAGCAGCGCCCCGACCGCGAAGGAGCAGGCGACCGACAGACCGACATAGCCGGCATAGAGCGTCGGTGGGTGGAAGGCGAGACCAGGGTCCTGGAGCAGCGGATTGAGCCCCGCCCCGTCCGCCGGCGCCGGCTCGACCCGTGCGAAGGGATTGGAAGCGAAGAGCAGGAAGGCGTAAAAGCCGAGCGCGATCGTCGCTTGCGCGCCCAGCGTCGCGGTCAGGGTATGCGGGTCGAGCCGCCGCTCGAACCGCGCCACCGCGCCGCCCGCCAGACCCAGGATCGTCACCCAGAGCAGCATCGACCCTTCGTGATTGCCCCAGGCCCCCGCGAATTTGTACAGCCAGGGTTTGGCCGAATGGCTGTTCGCCACGACCAGCGCCACCGACATGTCGGAGCGCAGGAACAGCAGGATCAGCAGCAGCATCGCGCCCAACGCCAGCGCGCCCTGCACGATCGCGACTGGTCGGACCGCCGCCCTCAGCGCGTCGGCATCGGCGCGCGGGCGTAGGCCCAGCGCCGCCACCAGTACTTGCACGGCGGCCAGCGCGGCGGCGAGCCACAGGGCGGCGAGACCGGCCTCCGCGATCATTGCGCCAGCGTCTTCGTCTCGTGCATCGCCCCTGCCACCTGGGGCGGCATATAGCGTTCGTCATGCTTGGCGAGCAGATTAGTCGCGACGAAGCCGCCATCCGGCTTGAACCGCCCCTCCGCCACCACGCCCGATTTTTCGCGGAACAGGTCGGGGACGATGCCGGCGTAGGTGACCGGCGTGGTCGCGCGACCGTCGGTCACGGTGAAATGCACGGTCACGCCATCGGCGGCGCGGCGCACCGACCCGGCCGCGACCATGCCGCCCAACCGCACCGCGCGATCCAGCGGCGGGGCCCGCCGCGCGACGTCCGACGGCGCGTAGAAGAACGCCGCCTGATCCTTCAGCGCCGACAGCGCGAGGAGCGCGGCAAGTGCCACTGCTCCCAGCGCCAGTGCGACCAGCAGCATCCGTTGGGTCTTGGCGGTCATCGCTTCTCCGCATCGCGCATCGCGCGCCAGGCGGCGAAGGCGATGGCGGCCGTGCCGCCCAGCGTGACCGCATAGGCGGCGACGACGAAGGGCCAGGGATTCATGCGCGCGCCATCCGGCGCAGTCGCGCCTCCGCCTTGGCGCGGGCGAGCAGCGTCCGCATCCGCATCAGGACGATGGCGGCGAAGATCGCGGTGAAACCGATCAGCATGAACGGCAGCGGCCACAGGATCGCGCCATCGATGCTGGAGCCGGTCAGGCCGATGCTCGGCCCCTGGTGCAGCGTGTTCCACCACACCACCGAATAGCGGATGACCGGCAGCAACACGGTGCCGGCGATGCCGAACAGCGCCGGGATGCGCCCGTCGCCGCCCCGCTCCGCATCGGCGCGGGCGAGCGCGACATAGCCGCAATAGACGAAGAACAGTAGCAGCATCGCGGTCAGCCGCCCGTCCCACTGCCACCAGGTGCCCCAGGTCGGCCGGCCCCAGATCGATCCGGTGACCAGGCACAAGGCGGCGAAGGCCGCGCCGACCGGCGCGATCGCGCGCGCGGCGATGCTGGCGAGCGGATGCCGCCAGACCAGCAAGGCGATCGACGACAGCGCGATGCCGCTCCACCCGCCCATCCCCAGCCAGGCGGCGGGAACATGGATGTAGAGGATGCGGACCGTCTCGCCCTGGAGATAGTCGGGCGGCGTCCGCGTCAGTCCCGCCCAGCAGCCAATCGCGACCAGCAGCACGCCCGCCCAGAACAGCACGGGCGTCAACGGCTTCGCCACCTTCAGGAAGCGCGCTGGGTTGGCGAAGGCGTGGAGCGTGGTCACGGCAAATCCTTTCCTACGCGAGCTTTGCCGGCCCGTCACGCCCCCCGGCGTCAATGGGTCTGTCCACTCCTCCCCTGGCCGGGGAAGTGGCAACGCGTGTCGCTGACGGACGGGTGTCGGCGGTGGCGAGGACCGGCTGTATCTCTATCATCGCCCCCCCCTCCACAAGCTGCGCTGCCCCCCTTGTGGGAGAGGAATGGGACGTTCTCTTTCCTCGTCACCGCTTCCGGTAGCGGTCGAACCACGCCAGAATCGCAGCGTTCTTGGCGACCAGCTGCGATGGCCGGTCGGCCAGACCGCCATGGCTCGCGCTCGGCACGCGGATCAGCACGGTCGGCACCCCGCGAATCTGGAGCGCGGCGTAATATTGCTCCGACTCGCTCGGCGGGGTGCGATGGTCCTCCTCGCCCACCACCACCGCGGTCGGCGTCTTGACGTTGCCGACCAGGCTAAGCGGCGAGCGCCGCCAATATTGCTCCGGGTCCTCCCAAGGCATCTTGCCGAACCAGTAGCGCGCCATGCTGGTATAGCCGTCAGTGGTCAGCACCTCACTGGTCCAGTTGATGACCGGCTTCTGCGTGACAGCGGCGTTGAACCGGTCGGTCTTGCCGACGATCCAGGCCGTCAGCAGTCCGCCGCCCGACCCGCCGGTGACGAACAGATTGTTTCGGTCGACCGGCCCCGCCGCGATGGCGGCATCGACCACACTCATCAGGTCGTCATAGTCGCTGCTGGGATAATTGTGGTGGATCAGGTTGGCGAAATTCTCACCATAGGAGGTCGAGCCGCGCGGATTGGCGTAGACGACGACATAGCCCGCCGCCGCATAGAGCTGGTCGTCGGTCGACCAGACCGGCGCATAGCTGGCAAACGGGCCACCATGGATTTCCAGGATCAGCGGATATTTGCGCGCCGGATCGTAATCGGGCGGCGTCATCATCCAGGCGTCGATCGGCAGCCCGCCCGCCGAGGAGGTGACCGCCAGCGGTCGCACCTGGGCCAGCGCCTTGCCCGCGAACAGCTCGCGGTTGAGGTCGGTCAGGCGTCGGGGCGCGCCGCCGCCACGCGTCACCGCGACATCGGCCGGATGCGTCGTGTCGCCTTGGGTGAAGGCGATCGCGCCGTCGCGCGCGATGCTGAAATCGCCGCCCGAATAGGGCCGGTCCAGCTCGCCGCCGGCCAGCCCCGTGGCGACCGTCGTCACCTGGCCATCCAGTCCGACCCGCGCCACCTTGGTGTCGCCATGATCGACATATTGCACGTAGATGGAGCGGCCGTCGGCGGCCCATTGCGGATGATCGACGCTGCGGTCGAGCCCGGCGGTCAGCACCCGCGCGCCCGATCCATCCGCGTTCATCACCGACAATTGCTGGTTCTGATAGCCGAGCAAGCGGTCCTCGAACCCGACATAGGCGATCAGCCGGCCATCGGGCGAAGCGACCGGTTCCTCGTCGGGCCCCTGCCGATCGGTCAGGCGGCGAAGCGCGCCCGTCGCCGCATCGACCGCGAACACGTCGCTGTTCATCGGATCGCGGTCCGGGTCCTTGCCGTGATGGCCGGCGATCAGCAGGCTGCGCCCGTCCGCCGTCCAGGCGACGCTGCCACCATCGTCCTGCGGGCCGAAGGTCAGTTGCCGCGCCGCGCCGCCGTCCGCCGAGACGACGAACACATGGTTGTAGCCGGGGCGCAGATAGCCGCCCCCGTCCTCGCGGTAATGGACCTGGTCGATGATCTTGATCGGCTCGGCCCAATGCGCCCCTTCCGGCTTGGCGAGCGGGGTGCCGAGCTGGACGCCATCGCCGGGCACGAACATGGTGAAGCCGATCAGCCGCCCGTCCGGCGACCAGGCGATGTCGGCGGGCGATTCGGGCAGCGCGGTGATCGCGGCGCTCGCCCCGCTCGCGAGCCAGCGGACGAAGATCTGCGGCCGGTCGTCCTCGCCCCTGGCGGCATAGGCCAGCCGCTGCCCGTCCGGCGACCAGCGCGGCCGCGAGCTGCCCGGCACGCCGAGCGGCGTCTGCCGGCCGGTGGCGACATCGACCAGCCAGACCTGGCGGCGGTCACCATCGGTCATGATGTCGCCGGTCGCGCGGGTATAGGCGATCCGCTTGCCGTCGGGGCTGATCCGGACGTCGCTCGCCTGCGACAGCGCGAAGGCGTCGCGCGGGCCGAAACGCCGGTCGGGCCGGGTGGCTTCGGGCGTCGCCTGCTGCGCGGCGGCCATCGCGCCGCTCGACAACAGGGTGGCGGACAGGAGCAGCAGGAGCGATCGCGGCATCGGGAGCTTTCGGCAGGGATGAACTGCCGCAGATTACAGACTATTGCCGGCCGCTCAATGGGGGAGCATTTTCGTGTTCCCCGGCGAAGGCCGGGGCCCAGTTGGGGGACGATGGTAACGAAGCGCAGCGTTCTGTAACTACAGCCTTCCCAACTGGGCCCCGGCCTTCGCCGGGGAACAGGGGAGTGAATAGCGACACCCTACCCCCTCACTCCGGCTTGGGTGCGTCCTTCTGCGCGACCTGCGCGGTGGTGATCGGCGGGCCCTTGGCGATCTCGGCGGCGAGCGCCTGCGCCTCGGGGCACGGCCCCTTGCACAGCGTCTTCAACTTGCCGAGGTTGACCTTGGCCTGGGCGATCGCACCCTTGGCGACCAGTGCGTCGCCCTGACCCTTCAGCGCCTGGCGGTCGCCCGGCTCCAGCAGCAGCGCCTCGCGGTAGAGGCGGATCGCCTTGCCGGGCAGGCCGCGCGCCTGCGCCACCTGGGCCAGCACGACGAACGCCTGGCGGTTGCGCGGATCGACCGCGACCGCCGTCTCCAGCGTATCGGTCGCGGCGTCGTACCGACCCGCAGCGCGTTCGGCCTTGCCCTGTTCCAGCAGTTGCAGCGAGCGCGCGTCGATCTGGTCGTCGGGCCGCTGCGCACCCAGCGATGCGGACAGGCTGACGGTCGCCAGCGCGGCGGCCAGGGCGACGGACGAGAAGCGCATGATCGTCTCCAGGCGGAACATCATCGCCGCCCTAGCATGGGGCCAGCAGCCGCGCGACGAAAAAGCCGTCGGTGCCGTCGCGGGCCGGGTCGAGCCGTACGCCCTGGCCATGCGGACGGCCGGCGGGCAGGTCCGGTGGTTCGGCGCGCCAGCCGGGATGGTCGGAGAGGAAGGACGCCACCTGCCCCGCCCCCTCGGCATCAAGCAGCGAGCAGACGATATAGACCAGCGATCCGCCCGGCCGGACCAACGCCGCGCCGGTCGCCAGCACCTGCCTTTGGGTGGCGACGAAACGGGCGAGCCGCGCCGCATCGAGCCGCCAGCGCGCCTCCGGATTGCGCCGCCAGGTGCCGGTGCCCGAACAGGGCGCATCGACCAGCACCCCGTCCGCGACGCCGACCGCGTCCGCCAGCATGGCACGCTCGTGGCCTGGATTGAGCAGTCGCGTCTCGACGATCGTCACGCCCGCCCGCTCGGCGCGCGGCGGCAATTGCTGGAGCCGCGCACGATCTGTGTCGCAGGCGAGCAGCAGGCCCTTGTTCGCCATCCGCGCACCCAGCGCCAGCGTCTTGCCGCCCGCGCCGGCGCATAGGTCGACGATGCGGTCCCCCGGCGACACCGGGAGCGCCAGGCCGACGATCTGGCTGCCGGCGTCCTGCACCTCGATCGCGCCGTCGCGATACGCATCCAGCGTTTCGACCCGCGTGCCGCTCGCGAGGCGCAGGCCCTGCAGCCCGTGCGGCAACGGCTCACCCTCGGGCAAGGTCGCGGTCGGGCGCAGCGGGTTGATGCGCACATCGAGCGGCGCGCGCTCGACCAGCGGCGGCAGAGCCTCGCGCGGCAGACCGGACTCGATCAGCGCCGCCTCCAGCCAGGCGGGCGCCAGGCCCGGCGCCGCGCGCGGTTCGTCCGCCCCGATCGGCGCGGGACCGTGGGTCGAGCCGTCGAACGCGGCGGCGACCGCGACGTCCCGGTCGGCGAGCAGCAGCATCGCGGCGCGCCCGCTCGGCGGCACCTCACCGCACAGCCGGATCGCCGCATAGACATGGTCGCGCACCGCCCGCCGGTCCTTCGACCCGGCATAGCGACGGGTCGCGAAATAGCGCTGCACCAAAGTATCGGCGGCCGCGCCGCCGGTGGTGGCGGCGTCGATCACCTGGTCGACGATCTCGATCGCGGCCTGGACGCGGGCGGCCGGGGTCACCTCAGCGCGTCGGGTAGTTGGGGGCTTCGCGGGTGATCGTCACGTCGTGGACGTGGCTTTCCTTCAACCCGGCGCCGGTGATCTGGATGAAGCGCGCCCGCTCGCGTAGGTCGGCCAGCGTGGCCGAGCCGGTATAGCCCATCGACGCCTTGATGCCGCCGACCAGCTGGTGGATCACGTCCCGCGCCGGCCCCTTATAGGCGACCTGGCCCTCAATCCCCTCGGGCACCAGCTTCATCTGGTCCTTGATGTCGCCCTGGAAATAGCGGTCCGCCGAGCCGCGCCCCATCGCGCCGACCGACCCCATGCCGCGATAGGATTTGTAGGCCCGGCCCTGGTACAGGAAGGTTTCGCCCGGCGCCTCCTCGGTGCCCGCCAGCAGCGAACCGACCATGCAGGTCGACGCGCCCGCCGCCAGCGCCTTGGCCAGGTCGCCGGAGGTGCGAAGGCCGCCATCGGCAATCACCGGCACGCCCGCCTTGTGACCCGCCTCGGCGCAGTCCATGACGGCGGTGAGCTGCGGCACGCCGACGCCGGCGACGACGCGGGTGGTGCAGATCGAGCCGGGTCCGATGCCGACCTTGATGCCGTCGGCGCCCGCATCGATCAGCGCGCGCGTCGCCTCGGCGGTGGCGACGTTGCCGGCGACGACCTGGACCGAATTGGACAGCTTCTTCACCCGCTCGACCGCCGCCGCGACGTCGCGGTTGTGACCGTGCGCGGTGTCGATGATGATGCAGTCGCATTCGGCGTCGACCAGCGCCTCGGTGCGCGCGAAGCCCTTGTCGCCGACTGTGGTCGCGGCTGCGACGCGCAAGCGGCCGGCGGCGTCCTTGGTCGCGTCCGGATAGGTCACCGCCTTCTCGATGTCCTTCACGGTGATCAGGCCGACGCAGCGATAGGCCTCGTCGACCACCAGCAGCTTCTCGATGCGGCGCTGGTGGAGCAGGCGGCGCGCCTCCTCCTGCCCGACATCGGTGGAAACGGTGGCGAGGTTCTCGTGCGTCATCAGTTCGGACACCGGCTGGTGCGGGTTGCCGGCGAAGCGCACGTCGCGGTTGGTCAGGATGCCGACCAGCCGGCCGTCGGCCTCGACGACCGGGATGCCGCTGATCCGGTGGCGGGCCATCAGCGCCTGCGCCTCCGCGAGCGTCGCGGTCGGCGCGATGGTGATCGGGTTGACCACCATGCCGCTTTCGAACCGCTTGACCTGGCGGACGGCGGCGACCTGTTCCTCGACGGTCAGGTTGCGGTGGAGCACGCCCATGCCGCCCAGCTGCGCCATGACGATCGCCATGTCGGCCTCCGTCACCGTGTCCATCGCGGCCGATAGCACGGGGATGTTGAGCGCGATGCCGCGCGTCACCTGGGTGCGGGTGTCGGCCATGCTGGGCAGGACGCTCGATTCCGCCGGCACCAGCAGCACGTCGTCGAAGGTGAGGCCGAGGCGGATATCCATGGTAGCTGCCGATCCTAGCGGGGGTGTCAGGTGGCGCGCCATGTAACCCCATGACGCGCGAACCGCTAGGCCCCCTGTCGCCCGCCATGCTATGCATAGGCGAACGAGGGGAAGAACCATGGGTTTGACGATCGCCGGTCTCGCGCTGCTCCTGGTGCTGTTCTATCTGTTTTCCAGCATCAAGATCGTCCGCCAGGGCTATCAGTACACGATCGAGCATTTCGGCCGCTACACCACCACGGCCGCGCCGGGCTTCAACTTCTACCCGGCCTTCTTCTACCGGGTCGGCCGGCGGGTGAACATGATGGAGCAGGTGATCGACATTCCCGGCCAGGAGATCATCACCAAGGACAATGCCATCGTCTCCACCGACGGCGTCGTCTTCTTCCAGGTGCTGGACGCCGCCAAGGCCGCCTATGAGGTGTCCGACCTCTATGTTGCCCTGCTCCAGCTCGCCACCACCAACCTGCGCACGGTGATGGGTGCGATGGACCTGGACGAGACGCTGTCGAAGCGCGACGAGATCAACGCGCGGCTGCTGTCGGTGGTCGACCACGCCACCGTGCCCTGGGGGGTCAAGATCACCCGTGTCGAGATCAAGGACATCCGCCCGCCCGCCGACATCGTGACCGCCATGGGCCGTCAGATGAAGGCGGAGCGCGAGAAGCGCGCCAACATCCTGGAGGCGGAGGGCACCCGCGCCTCCGAGATCCTGCGCGCCGAGGGACAGAAACAGGCGCGCATTCTGGAAGCCGAAGGCCGGCGCGAATCGGCGTTCCGCGATTCCGAGGCGCGCGAGCGTGCGGCGGAGGCCGAGGCCAAGGCGACGCGCGTCGTGTCCGAGGCGATCGAGTCCGGCGGCGTGCAGGCGATCAACTATTTCGTCGCGCAGAAATATGTCGAGGCGGTCGGCAAGTTCGCGACCAGCCCCAATGCCAAGACCATCCTGTTCCCGGTGGAGGCGACGCAGCTGATCGGCACGCTGGGCGGCATCGGCGCGCTGGCCAAGGAAGCGCTGGGCGATACGCCGAAGGGCGATGCCGCGCCTGCCGCCGCGTCTAGGGCCGAGCCGCGCCGGGGACCGTTCGAACTGCCGCAGGGCTAAGCATGGAAGACTGGCTCGGCGGACCGGCCTGGCTGGCGGCGGCGCTGGTGCTGGGCATCGCGGAACTGCTGGTGCCAGGCATATTCCTGATCTTCTTGGCGATCGCGGCGGCGATCACCGCGCTCGCCAGCTATGTGCTGCCCGACCTGCCGCCGGTCGCGCAGGTCGCCGCCTTCGCCATGTGGAGCGTGGTGGCGGTGCTGATCGGCCGACGCTGGTATCGCGACTATCCGGTCGAGAGCGACGCGCGCCTGAACGACCGGGCAGCCCGGTTGATCGGCGAGATCGTGGTCGTGGACACCGAATTGCGCCAGGGTCGCGGTCGGGTGCGGATCGGCGACGGAAGCTGGCCAGCGACCGGTCCGGACCTGCCACAAGGCGCGGCGGCGCGTATCGTGGCGGTCGAGGGCGGGATCGTGGCGGTGGAGGCCCTTCCGGATATCGCCGCGCCGCGGCCCTGACCGCGCGATCCGCCCGCCCAAGGACCACGCGAGGGCCTCAGCGGTCATCAGCCGGTTTCCCGCCGCCGCCAGCCATCGCGGCCGCGCGAACAGCCAGGACAGCTTCGCGCGTTGCGCGACCGCATGGAGGAGCAGCGCCCCCGCGATCAGCACGATCGTGCGGGCGACGGGGGCAAGCGGCCCGACGACGCTCGCCACGGGATCGCGCACGATCATCATCAGCTGCACGTGCAGGACATAGATGGGCAGCGTGTTCCGGCCGAGCCTGGCCAGTCGCGCCATGCCCGCCACCCGGTCTAAGATCACCCGCATGGCGTACAGCGCCGCCACGCAGAGCGCGAGCCGTTGCACCCCGCCCAGCAGGTCGTGGCCGGACGCGTCGCGCAGGACCTTCGCCGCCAGGACGGCGATCGCCGCGACGCCGATCAGCCTGGCGGGCAAGGGCCAGGAGATGTCCGCAGTCAGCGCCCGCTCGATCTCCGGCCGGTAGAGCAGCCCGGCATAGACCATCAGCGCATAGATGGCGGCGTTCTGGAAGCTGTAGGTCCGGAGCGGCAACAGCTCGGCGAAGCTGACCATGCCCAGCCCCAGCGCCGCCGCGAGCACGACCGCGCGCGGCGCCAGCCGGGTGATGGGAACCGACAGGGTGAACAGGCCCAGCACCCAGAGGAACCACAGGCTGGTCATCGGCCGCGACAGATTGCCGACGTAATTGGGCAGCGACCATTCATTGCCGAAGGGTGACAACAGCAGCAGCGGCGTCAGCCAGATCATGTAGATCCAGGCGAGATGGATGTCCCGGTCCACCGTCCTCGCAATGGGTCGCGACAGAAGCGAATGCGCCAGATAGCCGCTAAACAGCATCAGCATCGGCACGCGAAAGGAATCGAAGAGGCGCGACACGGCATCGAGCACCGCATGCGAACCCGCGGCATGGCCCCAGATCAGCACATGGCCGAACACCATGGCGACCACCGCCAATGCGCGCAGTCCATCCAGCGCGACCAGCCGCTGCTTCATATCGTCGCCCCCCGAAGCCATGGCGTGTTGACCTTGATTATCGGCCGTGGCTGGGACGCCGGCCGGCGGGGGCGACCTGTTTGTCCGCCGGGTGTCGCGCGCCTTGCGATTTACTGCGTGAAAACCGCCCGAGGACGCGTATAGACGGGCGCAGGAGAGGATGCCGGTTCGCCGATGGAGATCCCCCCTTGCCCCCTGCCCCCGACCTGCCCCTCGGTCGTCCGCACAGCATCGCGGAGGACGGCTATGCGCTGGCGATCGGCTGCATCCTGATCGGGCTGGGACTGGTGCTGCTGAAGGGTGCGGGGCTGGTGACTGGCGGCATCGCCGGGGTCGCGCTGCTGCTGTCCTACGTCCTGCCGCTGCCGGCGGGGCTGTTGTTCACCTTGGTCAACCTGCCCTTCTTCGCGCTGGCGCAGCGGGTGCTGGGTACGCGCTTCGCGGTGAAGACGGTGCTGGCCAATCTGGGGATCAGCGCGGTGACGATGTCGGCCCGCGCGTCGGTGACGATCAGCCATGTCCATCCCGCCTTCGCCGCCCTGGTCGGCGGCACGGTGATCGGCATGGGCATCCTGTGCCTGGCGCGCCACCAGGCCGGGGTCGGCGGCACCGGCGTGGTGACCTTGTGGCTGCAGCGCAGCCGGGGCTGGAACGCCGGCCGGACACAGATGGCGCTGGACGTGGTGATCCTGGCCGCCGCCATCCCGGTGGTCCACGCGCCGCAGCTCGCCTGGTCGGCGATCAGCGCAGTGGCGATCAGTCTGATGCTGATCGCATGGCACCGGCCCGGCCGCTATATCGGCCACTGATCGCCACCAGCGCTCAATTGGCGCTCAGCCGGCGGGCGTGTCCGCCACCACCTGCCACCGGCCCTGTTCCTTCGCCAGCCACAGCTTGCGGTCGCCGCCGTCGAGGCTGACGCGCAGCATCGCCCGGTCGCCCAGGATCAAGGGCCCGCGCACCGGCCGGCAATGGCTGCGCGCCGCGATTCGGATGCCGGCGGGTGCGGTCTTGATGCCGCCGCCGCCGCGGAACACGCCGGGCCGGAACAGCCGCTCGAACCCCGGCGGCGCATCCGCCTCGTGCCGACGCAGCGAGCGGCTGGGCGTCCACGGCGCGATGACCCGCTCGATACAGGTCGGGCCGAGCCGCGCGACATGGGTCAACGCCGCCCCGACCACCGCCGGCATCTCGCGCCGCGGGTTGGGTTCGCATCCGGCGAGCAGCAGCGCGGGGACAAGCAGCGCGGCGACGGACGCCCCGCGCCGCGCGCGCATCGTCACGCCCCCTTCTGGAGGTGCCGGCGGCCGAGCAGTTCGGCGATCTGCACCGCGTTGAGCGCCGCCCCCTTGCGCAGATTGTCGCTGACGCACCACAGGTTCAGGCCGTTCTCGACGGTCGGGTCCTCGCGCACCCGGCTGACATAGGTGGCGTCGTCGCCCGCCGCCTCGATGGGCGTGACGTAGCCGCCGTCCTCCTGCTTGTCGATCAGCATGATGCCCGGCGCCTCGCGCAGGATGGTGCGCGCTTCCTCCGCCGAGATCTCGCGCTCGAACTCGACGTTCAGCGCCTCGGAATGGCCGACGAACACCGGCACGCGCACGCAGGTGGCGGTCACCTTGATCCTGGGGCCGAGGATCTTCTTGGTCTCGACCACCATCTTCCACTCTTCCTTGGTGGAGCCGTCATCCAGAAAGCTGTCGATATGCGGAATGACGTTGAAGGCGATCTGCTTGGTGAACTTCTTCGGCTCGGCCGGGTCGCCGACGAAGATGTTGCGGCTCTGTTCGAACAGCTCGTCCATGCCGACCTTGCCCGCGCCCGACACCGACTGATAGGTCGAGACGATGACGCGGGTGATCGTCGCCGCATCGTGCAGCGGCTTCAGCGCGACGACCATCTGGGCGGTCGAGCAATTCGGGTTGGCGATGATGTTCTTGGCGCGATAGCCGTCGATCGCCTCCGGGTTCACCTCGGGCACGATCAGCGGCACGTCCGGGTCCATCCGGTAGAGCGACGAATTGTCGATCACGGTGCAGCCGGCGGCGGCGAATTTGGGGGCATAGACCTTGGTCGCTTCGCTGCCGATCGCGAACAGCGCGATGTCCCAGCCTTCGGGATCGAAATGCTCGATGTTCTGGACCTTGAGCATCTTGCCGGTCTCACCATATTCGATCTGGTCGCCCTGGCTGCGGCTGGAGGCAAGCACGGCGATCTCGTCGAGCGGAAATTCCCGCTCGGCGAGGATGTTGACCATCTCGCGCCCGACATTGCCCGTCGCCCCCGCGACCACGACCCGATAACCCATATGACCCTCCGTATGCGAGGGCGGCCCATAACGGTATTGCGCCGCGCGGCACAACGGGTTTCGGGTTATTGCGCGATAAAGCGTGGCTTCAGTCGTGCGTGCGCCCCTGCCAGGTGACGTGGCGGACGCCGGGCAAGGCCTGCATCGCGTCGGTCACCTGGTCCAGCTCTACGGCGTCGACGATCGTGCTCGTCAGCGTCGCGACCACGTCCGCCGCGCCGCCCGCGCGCGGTTCGATCCTCACCTCGCCGACCGGAAGCTGCGCTGCCTCCAGCCGGGCGACCAGTTCATCGCTTAGTCCCTGCGCCTGCTGCTCGGTGGTGGTCAGCGTGACCAGATAGGTCGCCTCGACGCTGCGTCCCTCCACGGGAATGCGGTTGATCGCATCGACCAGCGGACGCAGCGCGGTGTTGGCGAGGAGGACGATGCCGGTCAGCAGCACCGCCTCCGCCAGCATGTCGCTGCCCGCGATCGCGCCGACCGCGGCCGAGCACCAGAGCGTCGCGGCGGTGTTGAGGCCGCGGACGTTCAGCCCCTCCTTCATGATCACGCCCGCGCCCAGGAAGCCGATGCCGGACACGACATAGGCGATGATCCGGATCGACTCGACGTCGCCGCCCAGCCGCTGGCCCAGGTCGACGAACGCCGCCGCGCCGATTGCGACCAGCGCGTTGGTGCGCAGGCCGGCGTTGCGCTGGCGATACTGCCGCTCCGCGCCGATCAGCGTGCCGAGCACGAAGGCGGCGAGATAGCTGACCAAGGTGTCGAGGAACGGCCAGAGGTGGAAGGTGGTGACGAATCGCATCGCCGCGCCTCTTAGCCGGATTGTGCGACGCGCGTCTTACGGGATGATGGAGGGATACCCTGGCTGCTCTTCCGCCACCATCCCGGCGGAGGCCGGGATCCAGTTGGGAAACGCCAATGACTTACCCGAAGCGCTCCGTAATTGGACCCCGGCCTCCGCCGGGGTGGTTCAGATTTAAAGGTGCCGTCCTTATTGCGGCACCGCCGGTGCAGCTGCTTCCGCCTCGTCCCCCGCTGCAGCCGCGACCGCCGGCTTGTTCTTCACCTCGCGGTCGAGGAAATTCAGGATCGTCTTCCACAGATGCTCGCTGATCCCCGGCCCCGCGACGCGGTGGGTGTAGCCGGGGTAGAACATCATCTCGAACGGCGTCGCGGTGCGCTGCATCTCGGCGGCGAAGGCGGTCGAATTGTCCAGGAAGACATTGTCGTCGGCCATGCCGTGGATCAGCAGCAGCGGATCGCGGATCTTGGACGCGTCGGCGATCGCCGCCGAGCCGCTATAGCTTGCCGGATCCTTCGCCGGGTCGCCCAGATAGCGTTCGGTGTAATGGGTGTCATAGAGCTGCCAGTCGGTCACCGGCGCGCCCGACACCGCCGCCGCATAGACGCCCGGCGTCTTCTCCAGCATCTTGATCGACATATAGCCGCCATAGGACCAGCCATAGGTGGCGATCTTGGCCGGATCGACGAAGGGCAGCGTCTTCAGGTAGTTGGCGCCCGCCAGCTGATCCTCGACCTCGACCGTGCCCATGGCATGGTAGATATGGTCCTCGAACGCCTTGCCCCGGTTGTACGAGCCGCGATTGTCGATCTGGAAGAAGATCCAGCCCTGGTCGACCAGATATTGCGGCAAGGCGCCCTGCCAGTTGCGCATCACCTGCTGACCAGTGCCCGGACCGCCATAATGCTGGAAGAACACGGGATATTTCTTCCCCGGCTCCAACTTGGGCGTGATCATCTCATAATAGAGCGTCGTGCCGTCCGCCGCCTTGATCGTGCCGAACATGGTCTCGCGGTGGTTGGCCAGATAGGGATAATAGGGATGGCCCGGCCGGATCGCATTCTCGTTGATCCAGGACAGGCGCTTGCCGGTGGCATCGGCCAGGTAGACCTGGGTCGGCTGGCTGGGGCTGGAACGCGAGACGATGAAGCGGCTGGCCGAGCCGTCCATCGTCGCGCTGTTCCAATAGCCGCGCTCGGTCAGCCGGGTGATCTGGTTGGGCTTGGCGATGTCGACCGCATAGAGCTGCTGCTCCAGCACATCGTCCTTGTTGCCCAGGAAATAGACGCGGCCCTTGTCCTGGTCGACGCCGACCAGGCTGGTGACCACCCAGTCGCCCTTGGTCAGCGGCGTCCACTTGCCGGCGGCGAAGCGATAGAGCTGGCCATATCCGGTCTTCTCCGACCGCCAGATCAGGCTGCCGTCCTTCAGCACGCGGTAGGCGTCGGACAGGTTGAGCCAGCTCTTCTCGCCCGACTTCTCGGAGAACAGGATGGTCGAGCGGCCCGTCGCCGGGTCGACGCGCAGCACGTCCATCCGCTTCTGGTCGCGGGTCTGGCGCTGGACCAGCAGCGCCGATCCGTCCGGCAGCCAGTCGACGCGGGCCAGATAGATGTCGGGGTTGGCGCCCAGGTCGACCTTCACCTGGCCGCTGCCATCCGGCTTCATCACGAACAATTCGACCACGGCGTTGGGCGTACCCGCCGCCGGATAGCGCTGTTCGTAGATCTTGGTGCCGGTCGCGCCGATCGCCGCGCGGGTGAAGACATGGACGGGGGCCTCGTCGAACCGCTCGACCGCGATGCGGCTCTCGTCCGGGCTCCACCAATAGCCGGTGTCGCGGTGCATCTCCTCCTGCGCGACGAACTCCGCCTCGCCGAAATGCACGGTGCCGCCGCCGCCCTTGGTCACCGGCTGGGCGGGACCGCCCGCCAGCGGTTGCGCCCAGAGATTCTGGTCGCGGACATAGGTGACGTACTGGCCGCGCGGCGACACCACGGGGTTGAGCGCGCCGCCGGCCCCTTGCGTCAGCTTGCGCGTCTGCCCATCCAGCGTGGCGAGATAGAGGTCGCCGTCGAGCGGCACCAGGATCGACTTGCCGTCCGGCGACCAGTCATAGTCGACGATGCCCTTCGAGCCGGCGATGCGGGCGCGCTCACGCTGCATCTTCTCCGCCTCGCTGAGCTCCGCGCCGCTGCCGACGCGCTTGGAATCGACCAGCATCCGTTCCGCGCCGGTGCGCGTGTCGACCGCCCACAGGTCGAACCGCTCCTTCTCGTCGGGCCGGTTGCGCAGGCTGGTGAGCAAGCTGCCGTCGGGCGACAGGCGCAGCGCGCGCGGCTGGGTGCCCGACAGGTCCGGATTGCCGAACACGCGCGCCAGGGTCAGCCGACCGTCCGCCGGATCGACCGGGGCGGTGGGCGCCGTCGGGGCCGCTTGCGTCATGGGGGGCGTCGCCCCGGCCTGGTCAGCGGCCATGGCGGCCGTCGCGATCGAACATCCTGCCGTCCCCAGCGCCAAACCCAACACCCATGCGCGCATCCCGCCCAGTCTCCATAGCCGCGCCCGCCCCGGGCGCGTGGCGCGTTATCGGCACGACATGCGCCCGCGTCCAGCCGTAATCCCGCCGCCCGCCGCCACGCGGGCGACGGTTAATGACAGTTTCACCACGTCTCTATGCGGTTCGGTATCGCATACTGTCCCATATGGTCCCGACCCGCCGGGCCAAATCCGTCGGGCAGCAACCGGGAAGAACCGCATTGGAAAGCGTACAGCTGGCACGACATCAGGGTGCCTGGGACAGGATTGGAGGGCTGGTGGCGGAGGAGGGCAGCGCGCCGCACCCGCATCTCCTGCACCTGCTGACGGCGGCGGCGCATCCCCGCGACCTGTCCGACGCGGTCCATGCGCTGTGCGCGGTCCATGGCAGCCATCCCGGCCTGTTCGACGAAGCGTATCAGCGCTGCGTGCAGCCCGACGCCTGTGACTGGCTGGAGGCGGCGGCGGCCGGCTTCGCCGACGAACGCGGACTGATCGCGCAACTGACCGCGGCGGCGGGGCCGCTGCCTTCCACCCCCGGCCAGGCGGAAAGCGAGGCGGCGCTGGCCGGCGTGCGCCACGCGATTGAGATGCTCGCCCGGTCCGACCGGGGCGGCACCGCCACCGGCGCGGCGGCGGCGCTGGTCGCCGACTGGGTGGAGATCCGCCACCTGCTCGCCCGCTGCGCCACCGCCTTCGGCATCGAGCCTCCGCCGGTGACGTTGCCCAGCGTCGTCGCGACGCAGGGCGCGATGACCCGGCTGGCCGACTCGTCCGCGGTGGAGCGGGCGATGACGTTCGGCGCCCGCCAGCTGCTCGCCCAGCATCGCGGGCTGTGGGACCTGCTGGAGGCGCGGCGGGCGGCGCGCGGCTGACCGCTTGCGCGCGGTGGAACGATCCGCCAAGTCTCCGGTCATGCACCGTTTCGAAGGCACCGCCCGCTATGTCGCGACCGACGACCTCCGGGTCGCGGTCAACGCCGCCGTCACCTTGCGCCGGCCCCTGCTGGTCAAGGGCGAGCCCGGCACCGGCAAGACGGTGCTGGCGCAGGAGATCGCCGCGGCGATCGGCGCGCCGCTGATCGAATGGGCGGTGAAGTCCACGACCAAGGCGCAGCAGGGCCTGTACGAATATGACGCGGTCGCGCGGCTGCGCGACGGCCAGCTCGGCGACCCGCGCGTCAACGACATCGGCAACTATATCCGGCGCGGCAAATTGTGGGAGGCGTTCACGCATCCCACCCCGCCGGTGCTGCTGATCGACGAGATCGACAAGGCCGACATCGAGTTCCCCAACGACCTGCTCCAGGAACTCGACCGCATGGAGTTCCACGTCTACGAGACCAAGGAGACGGTGCGCGCGGCGGAGCGGCCGATCGTCGTCATCACCTCCAACAACGAGAAGGAGCTGCCGGACGCGTTCCTGCGCCGCTGCTTCTTCCACTATATCGCCTTTCCCGACCGCGAAACGATGGAGCGCATCGTCGAGGTGCATTTCCCCGGCATCCAGAGGATGCTGGTATCCCGTGCGATGGAGATCTTCTATGCGGTGCGCGAGGTGCCGGGGCTGAAGAAGAAGCCCTCGACCAGCGAGCTGCTCGACTGGCTGAAGCTGTTGCTGCACGAGGACATGCCGCTGGAGGTGCTCCAGAATCGCGACCCGACCAAGGCGATTCCACCGCTGCACGGCGCGCTGCTCAAGAACGAGCAGGACGTGATGCTGTTCGAACGCCTCGCCTTCCTGTCGCGGCGCAAGCCGGGGTGAGGCCGACCGTGTCCCCCTATTGCTCCCTGGCGAAGGCCGGGGCCCAGTTGGGGGGATGGCAATGACGAAGCGCAGCGCTCCCTTACCTCTGCCTCTTCAATCACGGCCCCGGCGAAGGCCGGAGAACAATAGGGGATCGTTCAGGAACACTGCCCCCAATGCGATGAAAAGCGCGGGAAATCGCGAGAACAATCTTTCATTAACCGCGAATCGGCATAATTTGCCGTATGCTTCGCGCCGCCACCTCCGCTCTCGCGCTGATGGTCACCGCCCTGTCGGTCGCCGCGCCCGTCCGTGCCCGTTCGTTGCTCGATTATGTCGGGCAGTGCGTGCCCTTTGCCCGGGCCGCCTCCGGCATCCAGATCTTCGGCGACGCCTGGACCTGGTGGAGCCAGGCCGAGGGCCGCTACGCGCGCGGCCATGTTCCCCGCCCCGGCGCGGTCATCGTGTTCGCGCGCACCAGCCGCCTGCCGCTCGGCCATGTCGCCGTGGTCAGCCGCGTGGTCGAGAAGCGCGTGGTGATGCTGACCCATGCCAACTGGTCGCGCCAGAATGGCGAGCGGGGCCATGCCGAGCAGGACGTGACGCTCTACGACGTCAGCGACCGCAACGACTGGAGCGACGTGAAGGTCTGGTTCCGCGACAATGAGGGGCTGGGCGGCAGCACCTATCCGGTCAACGGCTTCATCTATGGCGGCACGCCCGCGCGCGAGCTGACCGGCGTTGCGCCCGATTATGTCGGGGCGCTGATCGACGCCTATGTCCCGGATACCAAAGGACGCTGACCGCCGCCGCCGCATGACGGATCGGTCATTCAGGGGACACCGAGCGAGAAGACCGTCGCGTCTAGGGGCCTGCCGATGAGCAAACCGATCTTCTACGACCCCAGCGGCAACCGGCGCGCCTGGAGCCTGCGCGGCGTGCTGCTGCTGGTGGCCGTGATCCTGCTGGCGGCCATCGCCTTCGCGGTGACGATCCTGAACGTGCCGGCGGGCGCATCGCTGCGCCTGCCGTTCGAGCGCCCGCGCAGCGCGCCGCTGGCGCAGCGGATCGCCGCCTTCCGCCACGGGGTCAGCCACGAGCTGCGCCAGATCGGCTGGCTGCCGAAGCGCACGGCGGCGGGCACCGGCGGGCGGCCACTGACGGTCGGGTTCTACGTGCCTTGGGCGGATGCCAGCCGCGTGTCGCTGGAACGCCATGTCGGCCAGCTCGACTGGGTGGTGCCCGCGCAGTTCAGCGTCACCGGTCCGCGCCACACCATCGTCCGCACCCCCGATCCGCGCTTCGACGCGATCCTGGCCGCCAGCCCGAAGCGGCCGGCGGTGCTGCCGATGGTGCAGAACACCGCCGATGGCGATTGGGATGGCGCGGGCGCGGCGGCGCTGCTCCACGATCCCAAAGCGCGGCGGATGCTGATCGACACGATCGGCCAGTCGCTCGTCCAGACCAAGGCAGCCGGCGTCGTCTTCGATTTCGAAAGCCTGCCGGCCGGGTCGCTGAACGACTATCGCACTCTGCTGCGCGAGGCCCGCACCGCCTGGGCGCCGCTCGGCAAGTTGGTGACCGCGACCGTGCCGGTCGGCGATGCCGACTGGAACCTGAAGGCGTTCGCCGGCGCCACCGACCGGCTGTTCCTGATGGATTACGATCAGCATTGGCAAGGCGGCGAGCCGGGGCCGATCGCGGCGCAGGGCTGGTTCCTGCGCCAGTTGCGCGACGCGCTGACCCAGGTCGACCGCGACAAGCTGGTACTGGCGGTCGGCAGCTATGCCTATGACTGGCACGGCGGCCGTGCCGACGCGCTCAGCCTGGAAGAGGCATGGCTGGCCGCGCACGACAGCGGCGCGACCATCGCCTTCGATCCGGCCAGCGGCAACAGCCATTTCGCCTATCAGGACGACGCCGGCCAGCGCCACGACGTGTGGATGCTCGACGCCGCGAGCGTGTGGAACGAGCTGCTCGCGGCCCGGGCCTCGGGCGTCGGCGCGGTCGCCCTGTGGCGGCTGGGCAGCGAGGACCCTGGCGTGTGGAAGGACTTCGCCACCTGGCGGAAGGGAACCCGGCCGGACCTGTCGACCTTCCGCTCGGTCGGCAATGTCGACGTGGAGGGCGATGGCGAGATCCTGCGCATCACCAACACGCCCACGCTTGGCACGCGCCGGATCACGTTCAAGCCCAACGGCCTGATCGTCGGCGAGCAATATCAGACGCTTCCCACCCCCTATGTCGTTCGCCGCACCGGCGCGATCCCCAAGCTGGTCGCGCTGACCTTCGACGACGGTCCCGATCCGACCTGGACGCCGCAGATCCTGGACGTGCTGAAGCGCGAACAGGCGCCCGGCACCTTCTTCGTGATCGGCGAGAATGCGCTGGCCCACCCGCTGCTGCTCAACCGGCTGGTCGCCGAGGGGCACGAGATCGGCAACCACAGCTACACCCACCCCAACCTGGCCGAGGTCAGCGCGCGCGGCACCGCGCTGGAGTTGAATGCGACTCAGCGGCTGATCGAGGCCTATACCGGCCATGCCACGCGCCTGTTCCGCGCGCCCTATTTCGGCGATGCCGAGCCGACCACGCCCGACGAGCTCGACCCGGCGCTGCTCGCGCAGGAGCGCGGCTATACGGTGGTCGGCCTGCACGACGATCCGGACGACTGGAAGCGGCCCGGCGTCGATGCCATCGTCCAGCGCGCGATCGACCAGGCGATGAACCCAGGCCCCGATCGCGGCACCGCCAATGTCATCCTGCTGCATGACGGCGGCGGCGACCGCGCGCAGACGGTCGAGGCGTTGCCCCGCATCATCGAGGGCTTGCGCGCGCGCGGCTTCACCTTCGTGCCCGTGTCGCGGCTGATGGGGCTCAGCCATGCGCAGGTCATGCCGCCGGTCAGCGGCAGCGACCTGGCGGCGGTGCGGCTCGATGTCGGCATCTTCGCGCTGCTCGGCGGCTTCGTCTGGCTGCTCAAATGGCTGTTCTTCGTCGCCATCTTGCTCGGCATCGCGCGCGCGGTGCTGATGGCGGGGCTGGCCGTCCACAATGCCCGCCGGACCGCCGGGATCGAGCCGCCGGCCTTCACCCCCGACCGGCTCGTCTCGGTCATCATCCCGGCCTGGAACGAGGAGGCGGTGATCGTCCCCTCCGTCGCGCGCGTGCTGGCCAGCGAGGGCGCGACCATCGAGGTGATCGTGGCGGACGACGGCTCCAAGGACCGGACCAGCGCCCTGGTCGCCGCGGCGTTCGGCGACGATCCGCGCGTCCGCCTCCTGACCCTGACCAATGGCGGCAAGGCCTCCGCGCTCAACCGCGCGCTGCTCCAGGCCAAGGGCGAGATCATCGTCGCGCTCGACGCGGACACGCAGTTCGAACCCGACACGATCGCGCGCCTGGTCCGCTGGTTCGCCGACCCGGCGATCGGCGCGGTGGCGGGCAATGCCAAGGTCGGCAACCGCGTGAACCTGGCCACCCGCTGGCAGGCGGTGGAATATGTCACCGCGCAGAATGTCGAGCGGCGCGCGCTGGCGCAGTTCGACGCGATGACGGTGGTGCCGGGCGCGGTCGGAGCGTGGCGGCGGCAGGCGATCGACCAGGTGGGCGGCTATCCCGAGGACACGCTGGCCGAGGACCAGGACCTGACCATCGCCATCCAGCGCGCCGGCTGGCGCATCGCCTATGACGTCGACGCGGTCGCCTGGACCGAGGCGCCGGAAAGCTTCAAGGCGCTGGCCAAGCAGCGGTTCCGCTGGGCGTTCGGCACGCTGCAATGCCTGTGGAAACATGCCGCGATCCTGAAGCAGCGCCAGCCCAAGGGCCTCGCCCTGATCGGCCTGCCCCAGGCCTGGCTGTTCCAGATCGTCTTTGCCGCGATCTCGCCGGTGATCGATCTCGCGCTGCTGATCTCGGTCGTGTCGACGATCGTGCGCGTGCAGCAGCATGGCTGGGCCCAGACGCAGAGCGACGTGCTGCAGATGGGCGTCTACTGGCTGGCCTTCACCACCATCGACATCCTGTGCGGGTGGATCGCGTACCGGCTGGAGCCGCGCGAGAGACACTATCCCGCGCACCTGCTGGTCGCCCAGCGCTTCGTCTATCGCCAGCTCATGTACTGGGTGGTGCTGAAGGCGATCGGATCGGCGGTCGGCGGCTTCGGCATCGGCTGGGGCAAGCTGGAGCGGACCGGCCGGGTCGAGGGGGTCACGGGTTGAAGCGGGGCGGGTTGACGACGACGCTCGGATTGCCGCACCGGTTGCCATGATGACCGACGCCAGTCCCCTGCCCGCCGCGCGCCTCGCCACCCGTTGGACGGACGAGGCGGTCCGCCGGATCGAGGCGGACTTCAACCGCTCCGCCGACACCCATCTGATCCGGGTGGAGCTGCCCCGCTTCCCAGGCATCACCCTGTACCTGAAGGACGAGTCGGTCCACCCGACCGGCAGCCTGAAGCATCGGCTCGCCCGCTCGCTGATCCTCTACGCGATCTGCAACGGCTGGGTCGGACCGGACACGGTGCTGATCGAGGCGTCGTCCGGCTCGACCGCGGTGTCGGAGGCCTATTTCGCGCATCTGCTTGGCTTGCGCTTCATCGCCGTGGTGCCGGCCTCCACCTCCTCGGCCAAGCTCGATGCGATCCGCTTCCATGGCGGCGAGATCCATATGGTCGACGATCCGCGCCAGGCCTATGGCGCGGCGGCGCGGCTGGCCGCGGAGACCGGCGGCCATTATCTCGACCAGTTCACCTATGCCGAGCGCGCGACCGACTGGCGCGGCAACAACAATATCGCCGAGAGCATCTTCGCGCAGATGACCCGCGAGGATCATCCGGTGCCGGCCTGGATCGTCTGCGGCGCCGGCACCGGCGGCACCTCCGCCACGATCGGCCGCTATATCCGCTATGGCCGCTATCCGACCCGGCTGTGCGTCGCCGACCCGGAGGCGTCGGTCTTCCACCGTCACTATGCGGATCGCACGATCCAGACACTCGACCAGGGCTGCGGCTCGTGCATCGAGGGGATCGGCCGGCCACGCGTCGAGGCGTCGTTCATCCCCGGCGTGATCGACCGCATGATCGCGGTGCCCGACGCCGCCAGCATCGGCGCGATGCGCGCGATCAGCCAGCGGCTGGGCCGGCCGGTCGGCGGCTCGACCGGCACCAACATCCATGCCTGCCTGATGCTGATCGAGGAGATGGCGGCGCGCGGCGAACAGGGGGCGGTCGTCACCATCCTGTGCGACAGCGGCCAACGCTATGCCGACAGTTGCTATGACGACGACTGGCTCGGCGCGCGCGCGGTGCAGTGGCAGGCGGAGGAGCGGCGCATCGCGGCGCTGCTGGGTCGATGATGCGCCGGCTGCTCGGCCTCGCCGCGCTGGTCGCGCTGGCCGCCTCGCCCGTACGGGCGGAGACGATCCTGTTCGTCGGCAACAGCTTCACCTTCGGCGCGCATTCGCCGGTCCACCATATGGGCGCGCACCGCGTCACCGACCTGAACGGCACCGGCGTCGGCGGCGTACCGGCCCTGTTCAAGCGCTTCACCGAACAGGCCGGCCTCGACTATGACGTGTCGCTGGAGACGGAGGGCGGGCGCAGCCTGGCCTGGCACCTGGCCAATCGCCGGTCGGAGATCGACCGGCGCTGGGACCGGGTCGTCCTCCAGGACTATTCGACGCTCAGCCCCGAACGCGTTGGCGACCCGGCCGAGACGATCGCCTCGGTCGATACGCTCGCCCGGCTGTTCGCCGCGCGCAACCCGCGCGTGCGCATCCTGCTCGACAGCACCTGGTCGCGGCCCGACCTGACCTATCGTGCCGGCAGCCCCTGGTCGGGTCAGGGCATCGCCGCGATGGCGAACAGCATTCGCGCCGGGTACGACCGCGCCGCCCGCGCCGCCGGGCGCGGCGTGCAGGGCGTGGCCCCGGTGGGACAGGCCTTTACCTGCGCGATCCGCGCCGGCGTCGCCGATGCCGATCCCTATGACGGCATCGCCTATGGCCAGTTGCCGCTCTGGGCCTGGGACCAGTATCACGCCAGCGCCTATGGCTATTATCTGGAGGCGCTGGTGCTGTTCGGCCAGATCACCGGCCGCGATCCGCGTGTGCTGGGCCGGGACGAGGCGGCGGCGATGGACCTGGGCTTCTCGCCCGAACAGACCGCCGCGTTGCAGGGCATCGCGCATGAGGCGCTGGAGACGAAGGGCGGTTGCGGCCGCTGATCGGCGGCAGCGACCGCCCCAGCGCGACCCGGTGTCGCTGCGAACGCAGGAACCCAGAGCATCACCAGGCACCGCCTTTGACCCCGGGGTCCTGCCTGCGCGGGAGCACGGCGCTTCCTGCCCCCCTCCCCATCCCGCTTGCACGACTGCCGCTTTGCCGCGAAGGGATGCGCCCATGTCCATCCTCTCCGACCGCTGGATTCGCGAGCACGCGACCAACCATGGCATGATCGAGCCGTTCGTGGAGGCGCAGCGCCGCGACGGCTGCATCAGCTACGGCCTGTCCTCCTACGGCTATGACGCGCGCGTCGCCGACGAGTTCAAGATCTTCACCAATGTCGACAGCGCCGTGGTCGATCCCAAGGATTTCGCCGCCAACAGCTTCGTCGATCGCAAGACCGATGTCTGCGTCATCCCGCCGAACAGCTTCGCGCTCGCCCGCACGGTCGAATATTTCCGGGTGCCGCGCGACGTGCTGGTCATCTGCCTGGGCAAATCGACCTATGCCCGCTGCGGCATCATCGTCAACGTCACGCCGCTGGAGCCGGAATGGGAGGGGCATGTGACGCTGGAATTTTCCAACACCACGCCGCTGCCCGCCAAGATCTATGCCAATGAGGGCGCGTGCCAGTTCCTGTTCCTGAAGGGCAACGAGCCGTGCGAGACCAGCTATGCCGACCGCGCCGGCAAATATATGGGCCAGCGCGGCGTTACCCTGCCGCGGCTGTAAGCGCGATCACCGCACCGCCATGTTGGCCAGCCCGAGATAATCGGCGCTGAGCGGCGTGATCCAGCCATAATAGTAATTGAGCTGGAACAGCGCGAAAAGGATCGTCGCGACGATCGTGACGCGCAACGCGACCCGACCGGCGCGAAACTCATGGGGGGCGCTGTCGGCCTGGCCCGGCACGCGCTCACCGCCCGCCTCCTCCGTGGTGCGGACCCCGAAGGGCAGCACCAGGAAGACGCTGAAGGCCCAGAAGAGGACGTAGATCGCAAGCGCCGACGTCCACCTCATGGCGGTCAGGCCTCGATCATCAGCACGTCGACGATCGGCTTCTTGCCGGTCCAACGCGTCGCCACGCGGCGCACCGCCAGCCGCACATCCTCGCGCAGCCGGTCCTTGGCGCGACGGCCGCCCTTCACCGCCTGCGCGGCGGCGTCGACCGCATCGTCGATAAAGGCCAAGCGCTCGTCCTCGACCGGCACGCCCTGCAAGCGGACCTGCGGCGTACCGACCAGCCGGCCATCCCGCCCCAGCGCCACCGCAACCGAAATCTGGCCGTTCAGCGCGAGCTTGCGCCGCTCGTTGATCGTCGAACCGTCCGACGGCAGGATCACGTCGCCGTCCAGCACCAGACGGCCGATCGGCGCGTTGCCGATCTTCTTCGCCGGGCCCGGCAGCAACCGCATCACATCGCCATTGGTCTGGACGACGCTGCTCTTCACGCCCTGCGACAGGCCATAGCGCGCGTGTTCCATCAAATGGCGCATCTCGCCATGGACCGGCACCAACAGGTCGGGCTTCAGCCAGCCATAGACCTTGGCCAGTTCGGGCCGGCCGGGGTGACCGGAGACGTGGACATGCGCCTGGCGCTCGGTCACCATCTCCACGCCCTTGGCGGCGAGCAGGTTCTGGATGCGGCCGATCGCCACCTCGTTGCCGGGAATCTGCTTGGACGAGAAGACCACCGTGTCGCCCATGTCGAGCTTGATCGTGTGGCTGCCCTCCGCGACGCGCGACAGCGCCGCGCGCGCCTCGCCCTGCCCACCGGTGGCGACGATCAGCACCTTGTTCTTGGGCAGCCGCATCGCCGTCTCGGGATCGACGGTGTCGGGGAAGTCCTTGAAGTAGCCGCAGGCGCGGCCGACCTTGAGGATGCGATCGAGCGAGCGGCCTGTGACGCACAGCTTGCGCCCGGTCTCGCGCGCCACCTCGCCCAGCGTCACCAGGCGCGCGGCGTTGGACGCGAAGGTGGTGACCAGCACCCGCCCCTTGGCGCGCGCGATCGTCTCCGCCAGCCCGCGCCGGACCGTCGACTCCGAACCCGACGCGTCCTTGTTGAAGACGTTGGTCGAATCGCACACCAGCACGTCGACGCCCTCGTCGCCGATCGCGGCGAGCTGCTCGGCGGTGGCGGGGTTGCCGATGATCGGCGCGGCGTCCAGCTTCCAGTCGCCCGAGTGGAAGACGCGGCCGTCCGGCGTGTCGATCAGCAACGCCGAGGCCTCGGGGATCGAGTGCGACATGGGCACGAAGGTGAAGCCGAACGGCCCCACGTCGACGCGCTTGCCATAGTCGACGATCCGCAGCTTGACGCGGTTCTCGATGCCCTCTTCCTCCAGCTTCCCCCGGATCAGCCCGGCGGTGAAGGCGGTGGCGTAGAGCGGCACGCCGAGATCCTCGGCCAGATAGGGCAAGGCCCCGATATGGTCCTCATGCCCGTGCGTCAGCACGATGCCGACCAGATCCTCCTGGCGCTCCTCGATGAATTGCAGGTCGGGCAGGATCACGTCGATGCCGGGATAGGCGGGATCGGCAAAGGTGATGCCGCAATCCACCATCACCCACTTGCCGCGGGTGCCGTAGAGATTGACGTTCATGCCGATCTCGCCCGAGCCACCGAGCGCGCAGAAGAGAAGTTCGTTCTTGGGGGTCAAATGACAACTTTCAGTTGGAAGGGTGCGCCGGAAGGTCGCCCGGCGCGGGCGTGGTTCGTTGGATATGGGCCTTATCCCACATCATCGCCAGTCCCTGGATGGTCAGGTCCGGCTCGATGGCGTCGAAGACGGCGGTATGGCGCTCGAAGAGCGTGGCGAGGCCGCCGGTGGCGATCACCTTGACCGGCCGGCCGACCTCGGCTTTCAGTCGCGCGACCAGTCCCTCGATCATCGCGATATAGCCCCAATAGATGCCGATATGCATCTGGTCGACCGTGTTGCGGCCGACCACGGTGGCGCTCGCCGGGGCCTCGATCGCGATGCGCGGCAGCTTGGCGGCGGCGGTGACCAGCGCGTCGAGCGACAGGTTGATGCCCGGTGCGATGATCCCGCCCTTGTACGCGCCGCGATAGTCGCTGACGTCGAAGGTGGTGGCGGTGCCGAAGTCGATGACGATCAGGTCGCCGGCATGAAGCGCATGCGCGGCGATGGTGTTGACCGCCCGGTCCGCGCCGAGCGAGCGCGGCTCGTCGACGTCGATCTCGATGCCCCATTCGACTGGCGCCTGTCCGGCGATCAGTGGCTCGCCACCGAAATATTTGCGCGCCAGCACCTGCAGGTTGTGGAGCGCGCGGGGCACCACGGTCGAGATGATGACGTCGGTCACGTCGGTCCGCGCGAATCCCTCCAGCGCCAGGAGCTGGCTGAGCCAGACCGCATATTCGTCCGCCGTCCGCCGCGGATCCGTGGCGAGCCGCCAGCGACCGCGGATTCGCCGTTCGGTCCCGTCGACCTCGACCAGCGCGAAGACGACATTGGTGTTACCGGCATCGATGGCGAGCAGCATGACGGCCCCTCAGATCAGGAAGATATCGGCGGCGTGGATGACACGCCGCTCGCCGCCCGCCAAGCGCAACCGCAAGGCCCCCTGCGCATCGAGGCCATCGAAGAGACCTTCGACCGCACTGCCATCGGGCAGGCGCGCGGTGAGCGGGGTGCCGATCGGATGCGCGCGCTCCAGCCAGCGGCGACGGACGGGGTCGATCCCCCCTGCCCGCCAGAGCGCGCGCCATCGCGCCATCGCCTCGCCCAGCACCTCGAGGAAGGCGCCCGGCTCCACATCGGCGCCCAGCGCGCGGAGACTGGTGGTGCGGCGATCCGGTAGTTCCGGATGATGGGCCAGGTTGACGCCGAAGCCGATCACCACGGCGTCGCCGGTGCGTTCCAGCAGGACGCCGGACAGCTTGGCACCCGCCGCCAACAGGTCGTTCGGCCATTTGAGGGCCAGCCCCTCGCCCGCGGCGGCCGTCGCGAACACGCGAACGGACTCGTCCAGCGCCACCGCCGCGACCAGCGCCAGACTCGCCGGGGGCGGATCGCCGGGACGCAGATACAGGACGGTGCTGGCGTAGAGATTGCCGGGCGGGGACTGCCAGGGGCGGCCTTGCCGCCCGCGCCCGCCGGTCTGGCGCTCGGCGCGAAGCCAGGCGCCATCTGGTACCGCCGTGGCCGATCCGCCCGCCGCGAGGCCAAGCAGATCGGCATTGGTCGATCCGGTCTCCGCGACCGTACGGATGTCGATCAGAACAGCGCCTGCGCGGCTGCCATCGACCAGGCGCCCAGCGCCGGGATCGCCAGATAGCCGAGCGGCGAGACCGCCACTGCCGCGAGCGCGATCAGGCCGCCCTGCAACGCGCCCTCCTCCCCCTTGACGAAGGCCGGAGCCGGATCGTCGAAGTACATCGTCTTGACGATACGCAGGTAATAATAGGCGCCGATCGTCGACGCGGCGATGCCGATCGCCGCCAGCGGGAACAGTCCGGCCTGAACGGCAGCCGAGAAGACCGCGAACTTGGCGTAGAAGCCGAACAGCGGCGGAATGCCGGCGAGCGAGAACATGAAGATCGCCATCGCCGCCGCCAGCGCCGGCCGCGTCCGGGACATGCCCGACAGGCTGGCGATGCTTTCGACCGGCTGACCATCGGCATCGCGCATCTGCAGCACCACCAGGAACGAGCCGAGCGTCATCGCGACATAGATGGCCATATAGGTCATCACGCCCGCCACGCCCTCTGGCGTGCCGGCGGCGAGGCCGACCAGCGCGAAGCCGACATTGTTGATCGACGAATAGGCCAGCAGCCGCTTGATGTTGGTCTGGCCGATCGCCGCGACCGCGCCCAGGATGATCGAGGCGAGTGCGGCGAAGATCACGATCTGTCGCCATTCACCCAACGCCGGGCCCATCGCCTCGACCGCCACGCGCACCGCCAGGCCGATCGCCGCCACCTTGGGAGCGGAGGCGAAGAAGGCGGTCACCGGGGTCGGCGCGCCCTCATAGACGTCCGGCGTCCACATGTGGAACGGCACCGCGGAGATCTTGAAGGCGAGGCCGGCGAAGACGAAGACCAGGCCGAACACCATGCCCAGCGACTTGACCGGATTGGCCGCGTCGATCGCATAGGCATCGGCGATGCCGCGGAACAGGGTCGTGCCGGTGAAGCCATAGACCAGGCTGACGCCGTAGAGCAGGATACCGCTGGCGAGCGCGCCGAGCACGAAATATTTCAGGCCCGCTTCGGCCGATCGCTGGTCGCGTCGCATGAAACTGGCCAGGACATAGGCGGCCAGGCTCTGCAACTCGAGACCGACATAAAGGGTCAGCAAGTCGCCGGCCGACACCATCAGGCCCATGCCCGTCGCCGACAGCAGCATCAGCACCGGATATTCGGGGCGAAGATTGTCCCCTGCCGTCCGCTGGAAGAAGCCCGGGGCCATGATGATCGCGACCGCCGTGGCGATATAGATCAGCACCTTGGCGAAGGCGGCAAAGGCGTCAGCATGATAGAGGCCGAGATAGGCGTCGCCGCCATGGCCGGCCGGACCGGTCAGCGCGACGCCCGCGCCGAACAGCACCGCGACCGAGGCCCAGGACACCGCGCGCGTCGCACCCGGACCGCCCCAGGCGGAGAACATCATGAGGATGACCGCGCCGATCCCGAGGATCACCTCGGGCAGCGACAGCATCAGATTGGCGGCATAATCCATTAGTGCGCCTCCCCCGGGGCGGCTTCTTCATGCGCTTCGTGCGACTTCAGGGCGGCGACGGCGGCCGGGTTGCCCGGCGTCGGGCGACTGTCGCTAGGCGGCGCGGCGCGATCGACCCGCTGCATCAGGATGGCGACATCGCTCCGCATCGGCGCGAGGAAGCTCTCCGGATACACGCCCATCCACAGCACGACGGCGGCGATCGGGGCCATCAGCCACATCTCGCGACCCGACAGGTCCGACATGCCACGCACCTCGTCCGACTTGATCTCGCCATAGGCGATCCGCCGGTAGAGATAGAGCATATAGGCCGCGCCCAGGATGATGCTGGTCGTGCAGAGCAGCGCGAACCAGGTCGAGCGTTGATAGGTGCCCATCAGCGACAGGAACTCGGCGACGAAGCCGCTGGTCCCCGGCAGGCCGATCGAGGCCATGGTGAAGAACAGGAACAGCACCGCATATTTCGGCATGTTGATGCTGAGCCCGCCATAGCGCGCGATCTCGCGGGTGTGCAGCCGGTCGTAGATGACGCCGACGCACAGGAACAGCGCGCCAGACACGAGACCATGGCTGAGCATCATGATCATCGCGCCCTCGATGCCCTGCTGGTTGAAGGCGAACAGGCCGATGGTCACGATCGCCATGTGCGCGACCGACGAATAGGCGATCAGCTTCTTCATGTCGGACTGCACAAGCGCGACGAGCGAGGTGTAGACCACCGCCACCGCCGACAGCGCGAAGATCAGCCAGGTCAACTGACCGGACGCCTCCGGAAACATCGGCAGCGAGAAGCGAAGGAAGCCATAGCCGCCCAGCTTCAGCAGGACGCCCGCCAGGATCACCGAGCCCGCGGTCGGCGCCTGGACGTGCGCATCGGGCAGCCAGGTATGCACCGGCCACATCGGCATCTTCACCGCGAAGGAGGCGAAGAAGGCCAGCCACAGCCAGGTCTGCACATGGACCGGGAAGTCATAGGCCTGCAGGTCGGGAATGAACGAACTACCGGCGGTCTGCGCCATGTAGATCATCGCCACCAGCATCAGCAGCGAGCCGAGCAGCGTGTACAGGAAGAACTTGTACGACGCGTAAATCCGGTTCGCCCCGCCCCAAATGCCGATGATCAGGTACATCGGGATCAGGCCGGCTTCGAAGAACAGGTAGAACAGGAACAGGTCCTGCGCGGCGAAGGTGCCGATCATCAGCACCTCGGTCAGCAGGAACGCCGCCATGTATTCCGGTACGCGGTTCGTGACCGAGCGCCAGCTCGCGCCGATGCAGATCGGCATCAGGAACACGCTGAGCATGATCAGCATCAGCGCGAAGCCGTCGATGCCTAGGCTCCAGCTGAAGAAGCCGAGCCGCGGCCCCGCCTCGACGAACTGCCACTGCGCGCCGCCGATGTCGAAGTTGAGCCAGAGCAGGATACCCAGCACGAAATCGACCAGCGTGGCGGCGAGCGCCAGCCGGCGCGCGCCCTCCGCGGACAGGAACAGACAGATGACGGCGGCGACCAGCGGCACCGCGAGCATCAGCGACAGAATGGGAAGGCCCTCCATCACCCGATCAACCCGCAATGACCCAGGTGACCGCGGCGGTGAGCCCGATCAGCATGACGAACGCATAGGAATAGACATATCCTGATTGCAGCTTGCCGGCAGCGCGGCTGCCCATCTGCACGACCCAGGCCGAACCGTCAGGCCCGAACCGGTTGATCGTCTGCTCGTCGCCGCGGTGCCACAGGAAGCGGCCGATCGCGAAGGCGGGACGGACGAAGAGCAGATGGTACAGCTCGTCGAAATACCATTTGTTGAGCAGGAACCGGTACAGCACGCCGAACTGGTCGCTGAGCGCCGCCGGGAAGCGGGGGTTGGCGATATAGGCGTACCATGCGGTCCCCAGACCGAGCAGCATGGCGATGGCGGTGGCCAGCTTGATCGGCTCGGGCACGCCGTGGATGCCGTGCATCAGATGCTCGTTGAAGAACAATGCACCGCGCCAGAAGGCCCCGCCGGTCTCCGCCCCGATGAAGAAGGGCGCGAACACGAAGCCCGCCGCGATCGCGCCGATCGACAGGACGATCAGCGGGACCAGCATGGGCAACGGGCTTTCGTGCGGATGATAGCCGCCGGTGCCCACCTGCAGGTCCTGCTGGCGCGGTCCGTGCGGCGACGGCGCGTCGCCTGCATCCTCGGCCTGCGCCGGGTTGTGGTGCGTCTCGTCGGCATGATGCGCATCATGGCCGTGCGCGTGATGGTCGTCATGACCATGACCATGCGCATCGTGCACCGCGTGCTGGATATGCTCCGAATTGACCCAGCGCGGCTTGCCCCAGAAGGTCAGGAACATGAGGCGCCAGGAGTAGAAGGCGGTCAGGAGCGCCACGAGCACGCCGACGAACCACGTCCCCGGCTGCCCCGCGGCCCAGGCCGCCTCGATGATCGCGTCCTTCGAATAGAAGCCGGCGAAACCGATGTCGACGAACGGCAGGCCGACGCCGGTGATGGCGAGCGTGCCCATCATCATGCCCCAGAAGGTCAGCGGAATCTCCTTCCGCAGGCCACCATAGTAGCGCATGTCCTGCTCGTGGTGCATCGCGTGGATCACCGAGCCCGCCCCCAGGAACAGCAGCGCCTTGAAGAAGGCGTGGGTGAACAGGTGGAACATCGCCGCGCCATAGGCGCCGATGCCCGCGGCGAAGAACATGTAGCCGAGCTGCGAACAGGTCGAATAGGCGATGACGCGCTTGATGTCGGTCTGCACCAGGCCGCAGGTCGCGGCGAACAGGCAGGTCGCCGCGCCGACCCAGCGCACGACTTCGAGCGCGGCGGGCGCGACCTCGAACATCGGCGACAGGCGGCAGACCATGAAGACGCCGGCGGTGACCATGGTCGCGGCGTGGATGAGCGCCGACACCGGAGTCGGGCCTTCCATCGCGTCGGGCAGCCAAGTGTGCAGGCCGAGCTGCGCCGACTTGCCCATCGCGCCGACGAACAGCAGCAGGCAGAGCACCGTCATCGTATCGGCGCGGAAGCCGAGGAACCCGATGGTCGAGCCGGCCATCGAAGGCGCGGCGGCCAGAATCGCCGGGATCGACACGGTGTTGAACACCAGGAACGTCCCGAAGATGCCGAGCATGAAGCCTAGGTCGCCGACGCGGTTGACCACGAACGCCTTGATCGCCGCCGCGTTGGCGCTTGGCTTGCGGAACCAGAAGCCGATCAGCAGGTACGAGGCGAGACCCACCCCTTCCCAGCCGAAGAACATCTGGATCAGGCTGTCCGCCGTCACCAGCATCAGCATGGCGAAGGTGAAGAGGCACAGATAGGCGAAGAAGCGTGGCTGGTCCGGGTCCTCGCTCATATAGCCCCAGCTATAGAGATGGACCAGCGCCGACACCGTGGTGATGACCACCAGCATGACTGCGGTCATGGTGTCGACGCGCAGCGCCCAGGCGACGTTCAGGCTGCCGGAATGGATCCAGTCCAGCACCGGCGTCACCGTGGCGGGCGTGTGGCCGCCCAGAAAGCCGATGAAGATCGGCCAGGACAGCAGGCACGAGACGAACAGCGCGCCGGTCGTGACCAGCTTCGCCGGCGTCGCGCCGATGGCCTTGTTCCCCAGCCCCGCGATCGCGGCGGCGAGGAGCGGCAGAAAGACGATTGCGAGGATCAACCGTTTACCCCTTCATCCGGTTGACGTCGTCGGTCGCGATGGTGCCGCGGCCGCGATAGTAGATCACGAGAATGGCCAGCCCGATCGCCGCCTCGCCGGCGGCGACGGTCAGCACGAACATCGAGAAGACCTGCCCCACCAAGTCGCCCAGGAAGGACGAGAAGGCGACAAGGTTGATGTTCACCGACAGCAGGATCAATTCGATCGCCATCAGGATGACGATGAGGTTCTTCCGGTTGAGGAAGATGCCCGCGCACCCCAGCGTGAACAGGATCGCCGAGACGACCAGATAATGGATCAGTCCGATCACAGCTCCACCCCCTGGCCGACGGCCGGCTTGACGTTGCGGGTCGCATCCTGCGGGCGGCGTGCGACCTGGCGGCTGATATTCTGAGCGCGCGTGCCCGCCCGCTCGCGATGGGTCAGCACGATCGCGCCGATCATCGCCACGAGGAGGACGAAACCGGCCGCCTCGAACAGGAACAGATAGCGCGTGTAGAGCAGCTGCCCGAGCGCCTCGATGTTCGGCAGCGCACGATCGACCGGCGCGACGCGCCGGGTCAGGTCGATGCGGCCGGCGTTCCAGGCGAAGGCGGCGATCATGATCTCCGCCGCCAGCGCCGCGCCGAGCGCGAGGCCGATGGCCGCATAGCGGGCGACGTCGGTCTTCAGCTGCGCAAAGTCGATGTCCATCATCATGACGACGAACAGGAACAGCACCGCGACCGCGCCGACATAGACGATGACGAGCAGCATCGCGATGAACTCGGCGCCGACCAGGACCATGAGCCCGGCCGCGTTGAAGAACGCCAGGATGAGCCACATGACGGAGTGCACCGGGTTGCGCGACGAGATCGTCAAGCCGGCGGACACCACCAGGATGGCGGCGAACAGGTAAAAGGCAATGGCCTGGATCACGCGACGGCCCCCTTACCCGCGCTGAATGGATGGTGCGGGCGCATTAACGATACGGCGCATCGGCGGCAAGGTTCGCCGCGATCGTGCGCTCCCAACGGTCACCATTGTCGAGCAGCTTGGCCTTGTCGTAGATCAGCTCCTCGCGCGTCTCGGTCGAGAACTCGTAGTTCGGACCCTCGACGATGGCATCGACCGGACAGGCCTCCTGGCAGAGGCCGCAATAGATGCACTTGGTCATGTCGATGTCGTACCGCGTCGTGCGGCGGCTGCCGTCGTCGCGCGGTTCGGCCTCGATCGTGATCGCCTGGGCCGGACACACCGCCTCGCAGAGCTTGCACGCAATGCAGCGCTCTTCCCCGTTGGGGTAGCGACGCAGCGCATGTTCGCCCCGGAAGCGCGGGCTCACCGGATTGCGTTCGTACGGATAGTTGATCGTCGCCTTGGGCTTGAAGAAATATCTCAGCGTGAGGGCATGCGCCTTCACGAATTCCCAAAGCGTGAACGCCTTGACATATTGCGCGACACTCATCGTCAAATCCCAACCCGGTGCCACATGAGCACGCCGGACACGAGGAACACCCAGAACAGCGACACCGGCAGGAACACCTTCCAGCCCAGCCGCATCAGCTGGTCGTACCGGTAGCGAGGCACCGTCGCCTTGATCCAGCTGAACACGAAGAAGAAGAACAGGATCTTGGCGAAAAGCCAGATGATCCCCGGCACCATATAAAGCGGCGCCCAGTCGATCGGCGGCAGCCAGCCTCCCCAGAACAGCGTCGCGTTGAGCGCGCACATCAGGATAACGTTGGCATATTCGCCGAGCCAGAAGAGCGCGAAGCTCATCGAGCTGTATTCGGTCTGGTAGCCGGCGACCAGCTCCGACTCCGCTTCCGTCAGGTCGAACGGCGCGCGCTGGGTCTCGGCGAGCGCTGAGATCAGGAACATCACCGCCATCGGGAAGAGCAGCGGGTTGAAGCCGTTGCCGTTGATGAAGCCGTACAGCCCCTTCTGCGCGGCGACGATGCCGGACAGGTTGAAGGTGCCCGACCACAGCACGATCGAGATCAGGATGAAGCCGATCGCGACTTCGTAGCTGACCATCTGCGCGGCCGCCCGCAGCGCCGAATAGAAGGGATATTTCGAGTTGGACGCCCAGCCCGACAGGATGATGCCGTAGACGCCGAGCGACGAGGCGGCGAGCACGTAGAGCAGGCCGACATTGATGTCGGCGAGCACCACGCCTGGCGCGAACGGCACCACCGCCCACACGATCAGCGCGACCGTGAAGGTGATGATCGGCGCGAGCAGGAACAGGCCGCGATTGGCCGCCGTCGGGATGATCGTTTCCTGCAGGAAGACCTTGAGGCCGTCCGCAAAGGACTGGAGCAGGCCGAGCGGACCGACGACGTTGGGGCCGCGCCGCAACGCCATCGCCGCCCAGATCTTGCGGTCAGCATAGATGATCATCGCCACCGCCAGCATCAGCGGCAGCGCGATGACCAGGATGCCGACGATCGTCGACACGAACCAGGCCCAGCCATAGGGCAGGCCGACGGTGGTTTCGAAGAACGAGGTCATTCCGCCGCCTCCGCGAAGGTCTCGCCGTGGACGAGTTCGGCCGAGCAGCGCTGCATGGTCGGGCTTGCCCGGCAGATCGCGTTGGTCAGATAGAAGTCCTTGATCGGATAGCCCTCGATCGCACCGCTGGCGGTGGCGTCGAGCGCCGGCACCTGCCAGTCGAACGTCACCAGCCCCTCGTGGCGGAGCGCCGGCACTTCGCCGAACATCTCCTCGCGCAGGCCCGCCAGGCTGTCGAACGGCAGGCGCTGGCCCATCACGTCGGACAGGGCGCGGAAGATCGACCAGTCCTCTCGCGCGTCGCCGGGTGCGAACACCGCGCGCTCGCCGCGCTGGACCCGGCCTTCCAGATTGACCCAGGTGCCCGACTTCTCGGCATAGGTCGCGCCCGGCAGCACCACGTCGGCCGCGGCCGCGCCGCGATCGCCGTGATGGCCGACATAGACCTTGAAGCCGCCGAACGGCGTGAAGTCCACTTCGTCCGCGCCCAGGAAGAAGGTGAGCTTGGCGTCATGCAGGTCGGCGACTCCGCCCTTCTGCGCATAGCCGAGCATCAGCCCGCCCATCCGGCTCGCCGCCATGTGCAGCACGTTGAAGCCGTTCCAGCCGTCCTTGATGAGGCCCAGCGTGTCGACCAGCTTCAGCGCCGCGCCGTGGCCGCCCTTCAGCGCCGCGCCGCCGACGATCACCATCGGCTTGCTCGCCCCGACGAAGGTCTTGACCAGCGCCTCGGGCAGATTGCCCAGGATCGACAGGTCTTGGCCCAGCCACTCGACCTTGTAGGTCAAGTCGGTCTCGGGACCGATCGCGAAGACCTTCGCCCCTTTCTTGATCGCCTTGCGGATGCGGGTGTTCACCAGCGGCGCTTCCCAGCGCAGGTTGGTGCCGATCAGCAGGATCGCGTCCGCCTCCTCGGCGCCGGCGATCGTGCTGTTGAAGTTGACCGCCGCCAGCGACCCGGTGTCGTAAGCCATGCCGGTCTGGCGGCCTTCGAGCCGGTTCGAGCCCAGCGAGCGGAGCAGCGCCTTGGCGGCGTACATCGTCTCGCAATCGACCAGATCGCCGGCCACCGCTGCGATGCTGCCACCATGATTGACCGCCGCGATCGCCGCGAACGCCTCGTCCCAGGTCGCCGGCGTCAGCTTGCCGTCGCGGCGCACGAAGGGACGGTCGAGCCGGCGACGGACCAGGCCGTCGACCGCATGGCGCGTCTTGTCCGACGCCCATTCCTCGTTCACGTCCTCGTTGATGCGCGGCACGCAGCGCAGCACCTGGCGGCCCCGGCTGTCGAGACGGATATTGGTGCCGACCGCGTCCATCACGTCGATCGTCAGCGTCCGCCGCAGCTCCCAGGGCCGCGCCTCATAGGCGTACGGCTTGGACGTCAGCGCGCCGACCGGGCAGAGATCGACCACGTTGCCGCTCAGTTCGCTGGTCACCGCCTCTTCGAGATAGGAGGTGATCTGCATGTTCTCGCCGCGATAGATCGCGCCGATCTCCTCCACGCCCGCGACTTCCTCGGCGAAGCGGATGCAGCGGGTGCACTGGATGCAGCGGGTCATGATCGTCTTGACGATCGGACCCATATATTTCTCGGTGACCGCGCGCTTGTTCTCCTGGAAGCGCGACTGGCCACGGCCATAGGCGACCGACTGGTCCTGCAGGTCGCACTCGCCGCCCTGATCGCAGATCGGGCAGTCGAGCGGATGGTTGATCAGCAGAAATTCCATGATGCCCTCGCGGGCATGCTTGACCATCGGCGTGGTGGTGAAGACCTCCTGGTTCTCGGCGGCCGGCAGCGCGCAGGACGCCTGAGGCTTGGGCGGCCCCGGCTTCACTTCGACCAGGCACATGCGGCAATTGCCGGCGATCGACAGCCGCTCGTGATAGCAGAAGCGGGGGATTTCCTTCCCCGCCGCTTCGCACGCCTGGAGCACCGTGGCGCCCTGCGGCACCTCGACCTCGATCCCGTCTACTTTCAGCTTGGGCATTATTCGGCAGCTTCCTGCATCGGCGCGAGCGAACCGCCGCGCTCATGGATGCGGCGTTCCAGCTCGGGCCGGAAATGGCGGATGAGACCCTGGATCGGCCAGGCGGCGGCATCGCCCAGCGCGCAGATCGAATGGCCTTCGACCTGCTTGGTCACCTGCTGGAGCATGTCGATGTCCGACACCTCGGCGTCGCCGGTGCGCAGCCGCTCCATCACGCGCCACATCCAGCCAGTGCCCTCACGGCACGGGGTGCACTGGCCGCAGCTCTCATGCTTGTAGAAATAGGACAGGCGGCTGATCGCGCGGACCACGTCGGTCGACTTGTCCATGACGATGATCGCGGCGGTGCCCAGACCCGACCCGACCGCCTTCAGGCCGTCGAAGTCCATCGCACAGTCCATGATCTGCGCGGCGGGCACCAGCGGCACCGACGACCCGCCCGGGATCACCGCAAGCAGATTGTCCCAGCCGCCGCGAATGCCGCCGCAATGCCGCTCGATCAGCTCGCGGAAGCTGATCGACATCGCCTCCTCGACCACGCAGGGCGTGTTCACATGGCCACTGATCTGGAACAGCTTGGTGCCGCGGTTGTTCTCCGCGCCGAAGCTGGCGAACCATTCGGCCCCGCGCCGCAGGATGGTCGGCGCGACCGCGATCGATTCGACGTTGTTGACCGTGGTCGGACAGCCATAGAGACCCGCCCCGGCCGGGAAGGGCGGCTTGAGGCGCGGCTGCCCCTTCTTGCCCTCCAGGCTTTCGAGCATCGCGGTCTCTTCGCCGCAGATATAGGCGCCGGCGCCGCGATGGACGAAGACGTCGAAATCATAGCCAGACCCGCAGGCGTTCTTGCCGACCAGCCCGGCGGCATAGGCCTCGGCCACCGCCGCGAACAGCGTCTCCGCCTCGCGGATATATTCGCCGCGGATATAGATATAGGCCGCCCGCGCGCGCATCGCGAAGCCCGCGACCAACGCGCCCTCGATCAGCTTGTGCGGATCGTGGCGGATGATCTCGCGGTCCTTGCACGAGCCCGGCTCGGACTCGTCGGCGTTGATGACCAGGAAGTTCGGCCGATCGGGGCGCGGCTCCTTGGGCATGAACGACCATTTGGTGCCGGTCGGAAAGCCGGCGCCGCCCCGCCCGCGCAGGCCGCTGGCCTTGACCACGTCGATGATCTTGTCGTTGCCGAGTTCGAGCAGCGCCTTGGTGTTGTCCCAGTCGCCGCGCGCGCGCGCCGCGTCCAGCCGCCACGACTGATAGCCGTAGAGGTTGGTGAAGATGCGGTCCTTGTCCTGCAGGCTCATACCTCCACCTCGCGCTGTTCCCCCTGCCCCGCGACGTTCCATTCGCCGCGATAGTCGTGGTTCTCGGTGACCATCGCGGTCAGCGAGGTCGGACCACCCACCGGCTCGACGGTGTGGCGGCCGGGTTGCTGCGTGCCCGGCTTCGGCGTCTCGCCCCGCGCCAGCGCCTCGAGGATCGCGGTGGTGCGATCGTAATTGAGATCTTCGTAATTGTCGTCGTTGACCTGGACCATCGGCGCTGACGAGCAATTGCCCATGCACTCGACCTCGGTCAGCGTGAACAGGCCGTCGGGCGTGGTCTTGCCCTTGATCAGGCCCTTGTTCTTGCAGGCGGCAAACACGTCGTCGCTACCCGCCAGCATGCACGGCGTCGTACCGCAGACCTGGACGTGATAGCGGCCCACCGGCGCCAGGTTGAACATGGTGTAGAAGGTCGCGACCTCATACACGCGCATGTACGGCACGCCGATGTAGCGCGCGACATATTCGATCACCGGAACCGGCAGCCACCCTTGGGTCTGCGTCTCCGCGCCCACCTGGCGCTGCGCCAGGTCGAGCAGCGGGATTGAACCCGACTGCTCGCGCCCCGCTGGATAGCGCGCCAGCACCTCCTGCGCCTTGCGCGCATTCTCTTCGGTCCAGGCGAACGCGCCCCAGCGCGCGCGGACCTCGGCTTCGTCGGGGATATGAACGGCGTCAGCCATTATCGGTCACACTCACCAAAAACGATGTCCATCGCGCCCAGGATTGCGGTCGTGTCCGCCAGCATGTGCCCGCGGCTCATGAAGTCCGCTGCCTGCAGGTGCGAGAAGGCGGTCGGCCGGATCTTGCAGCGATAGGGCTTGTTGGTGCCGTCCGACACCAAGAATACGCCGAACTCGCCCTTCGGGCTCTCGGTGGCGACATAGACCTCGCCGGCCGGCACGTGATAGCCCTCGGTGTAGAGCTTGAAATGGTGGATCAGCGCCTCCATCGAACGCTTCATCTCCGACCGTTTCGGCGGCACCACCTTGCGGTCGTCCGAGGCGATCGGCCCTTCCGGCATCTCCGCCAGGCACTGCTTCATGATCCGCGCCGACTGGCGGACCTCCTCCACGCGCACCATGAACCGGTCGTAGCAGTCGCCGCGCGTCCCAACCGGCACCTCGAAGTCCATGCGCGCATAGACGTCATAGGGCTGCTGCTTGCGAAGATCCCAGGGGATGCCCGCCGCCCGGATCATCGGGCCGGAAAAACCCCAGGCGATCGCATCGTCGCGGCTGACCGTGGCGATGTCGACGTTGCGCTGCTTGAAGATACGATTGTCGGCGACCAGACTGATCGCATCCTCGAACAGCCGCGGCAGACGCGTGTCGAGCCAGTCGGCGATGTCGGTCAGGAGCTTCAGCGGCACGTCCTGGTGGACGCCGCCGGGACGCATGTAATTATGGTGCATCCGCGCGCCGCTCGCGCGTTCGAAAAAGTTGAGGCAGTCCTCGCGAATCTCGAACAGCCAGAGGTTCGGCGTCATCGCGCCCACGTCCATCACGTGCGAACCCAGGTTCAGCATGTGGTTGGAGATACGGGTCAATTCGGCGAAGAAGACGCGCAGATATTGCGCGCGCAGCGGCACCTCGATGTCGAGCAGCTTCTCGACCGCCAGCACATAGCTGTGCTCCATGCACATGGGCGAGCAATAGTCGAGGCGGTCGAAATAGGGCAGCGCCTGAGCGTACGTCTTATATTCGATCAGCTTCTCGGTGCCGCGATGGAGCAGCCCGACATGCGGGTCGACCCGCTCGATGATCTCGCCGTCCAGCTCCAGCACCAGCCGCAGCACACCGTGCGCGGCCGGATGCTGCGGACCGAAGTTGATCGTGTAGTTCTGGATCGTGACGTCGCCCTCGGTCGGATGCGCGGGCGACTGAACGCCCAACAGCTCGTCGACATAGGGATCGACCGTGGTGGTCGCCGGGGCGACCTCGACTCCGGGGATATGGCTCACTGATTCTGTCCTTTGCCCGCGGTCGGGATCACGTCCGGATCCGCCGGCTTGGGGGTCGCATCGGGTTCCGCGCTGCCCTTGCCCGTATCGGCTGTGCTGTCCGCCGTGGTCTTGGCATAGGGTTCGCTGGACGCCTTGGGCGCTTCCTTCGCCGAACCCTCGGCATCGGCCTTGCGCACCTGATCCGCGCTCAGCGGCGTCGGCGCACCCTTGTCCTGCGGCAGCGCCGCGGGTGCCGGGCTTGCGGCGGCGGGCGCCGCCGAAGCCGGCTTGGCCTTCTCGTCGCCGGGCAGAATATACTCGGCGCCCTCCCAAGGGCTGAGAAAGTCGAAGGTGCGGAAATCCTGCGCCAATTGCACCGGCTGGTACACCACGCGCTTCTCCTCCTCGGAATAGCGCAGCTCGGTATAGCCGGTCATCGGGAAGTCCTTGCGGAGCGGATGGCCGCGAAAGCCATAGTCCGTCAGGATGCGGCGCAGGTCCTTGTTGCCCTCGAACAGCACGCCGTACAGGTCATAGACCTCGCGCTCCAGCCAGCCCGCGACCGGCCAGATGCCGGTGACGGACGGGATCGGATGCTCCTCGTCGGTCGCGACATGGACCTGGACGCGGTGGTTCCGGGTCAGCGACAGGAGGTTGTACACCACGTCGAACCGCTCCGCACGCTGCGGATAGTCGACGCCGGCAATCTCCATGAGCTGCTGATATTCGAGGCCGGGCGTGTCGCGCAGCGCGATCATCGCCGGGACCAGCGCGTCGCGATGGACGTGCAGCTGCACCTCGCCGACCAGCTCGACCGCGTCGACCAGCCCCGCGCCGATCGCGCGGGTCGCCATCGCGATCGTGTCGCCGGCAGCCGCATAGGCCGGGGCGGGCGCCCTCATCGCTCGATGCTCCCGCTGCGGCGGATCTTCCGCTGCAACTGCATCACGCCATAGAGCAACGCCTCGGCCGTCGGCGGGCAGCCGGGGACATAGATGTCGACCGGCACGATGCGATCGCAGCCGCGCACCACCGAATAGCTGTAATGGTAATAGCCGCCGCCATTGGCGCAGCTGCCCATCGAGATGACGTATTTCGGCTCCGACATCTGGTCGTAGACCTTGCGGAGCGCGGGCGCCATCTTGTTGCACAGCGTGCCGGCGACGATCATCACGTCCGACTGGCGCGGCGAGGCGCGCGGTGCGGCGCCGAACCGCTCCAGGTCGTAGCGCGGCATGTTGACGTGGATCATCTCCACGGCGCAGCACGCCAGGCCGAAGGTCATCCACCAGAGCGAACCCGTGCGCGCCCATTGGAACAACTCCTCGGTCGAGGTGACGAGGAAGCCCTTGTCGGTCAGTTCACCGTTCAGGCTGTCGAAATATTCCTGGTCGGGCGCCACCACGGCCGCGCCGCCATCCGGGCGAGCCTTGAGTTCGACCGGACCGGAGTGAAGCTCTACTCCCAATCCAACGCTCCCTTCTTCCAGGCATAGGCGAGGCCGAGGGCCAATTCGCCGATAAAGATCATCATGCCGATCCACGCGGTCCAGCCGATGCTGAACACCGAGACCGCCCAGGGGTAGATGAACGCCGCCTCCAGATCGAAGACGATGAACAGGATCGCGACCAGGTAGAAGCGGACGTCATACTGGCTGCGCGGATCCTCGAACGCGGGGAAGCCGCATTCATATTCGGACAGCTTCTGCTCGTCGGGCTTGTGGGCGCCGGTGAGCCGGCCAACCGCCATCGGCAGGAAGACGAACGCGCTCGACAGCGCGAGGGCCACCCCGAGGAAGATGAGGATCGGCAGATATTGCGACAGATCGACCAAAACGGTTCTCGCACGTGCGAACGGATGAACGAGGGCTTTAGGCGCGCCGGACAGGTCGGGCAAGGTTTCCGACCGCTTGCGAATCACTCTCAACGAGAGCCGATCCGATCGCCCTGGCGACACGCCGAAGCGCGAAAGCTAAGTATAGGTACTTGTTACTAAATTTCCCAGAGCCCGCGCGTTAACGCAGAGCACCGGCAACCAGTTTGTGCAGCTTGCTGTGCAGCGCGTCGTTGCAGGCCAGGAACTCGCTGCGTTCCTGCGCCTTGTCGGCGCCCCGATAGTCGGTGACATAGCCACCGGCTTCCTTCACCAGCAGCAGGCCGGCGGCCGTGTCCCAGGGCTTGAGGCCCGATTCCCAATAACCGTCGAACCGCCCGGCTGCGACCCAGGCCAGGTCGAGCGCCGCCGAGCCGAGTCGCCGGATGCCCGCGACCTGCGGCGCGACCGCCCCGAAGATGCGCGTCCACTCCACGAAATCCCCATGCCCCAGGAACGGGATGCCCGTCGCGATCAGCGCTTCCGACAGGTCGCGGCGCGACGACACGCGCAGCCGCTGGTCGGTCAGCCAGGCGCCCCGGCCCTTCTCGGCCCAGAAGCTCTCGTCGGTCAGCGGCTGGTAGACCAGCGCCGTGGTGATCTCGCGCTTGCCGTTCGGCATCACTTCCTCGACCGCTATCGAGATCGCGAAGTGCGGGATGCCGTGGAGGAAGTTGGACGTGCCGTCGAGCGGATCGATGATGAAGCGCGGCTTGTCGGGATCGCCCGCCACCTCGCCGCGCTCCTCCATCAGAAAGCCCCAGTCGGGCCGGGCGCGCGACAGTTCCTCGAACAGGGTCTGCTCGGCGCGCTGGTCGGCCATCGACACGAAGTCGGCCGGACCCTTGCGGCTGACCTGGAGCTGCTGGACCTCGTTGAAGTCGCGCCGAAGACGCGGCGCCGCCTTGCGCGCGGCGCGCTCGATCACGGTCATCAGGCCGGAATGCGAAGGCATGATAGTCTCCATCCTCCCATGATCGGGAGGGACTGGTCAGGGGGCGGTCGGACGGACCGATAGCGGGCAGGCGCGGCGGCACGGAAAAGCCGGCCCCTGCCCCGTGCTCGAGGACGATCAGTCCGCGCGGCGGACGTAGGTCTGCTCGTACACGTCGACAACGATGCGGGTGCCGGCGGCGATGTGCGGCGGCACCATGACGCGCACGCCATTGTCGAGCATCGCCGGCTTGTAGGAGGAGGAAGCGGTCTGCCCCTTCACCACCGCGTCGGCCTCGACGATCGTCGCCTCGATGGTGTCGGGCAGCTGCACCGAGATCGGCTTCTCGTCATAGAGCTCCATGACCACGTCCATGCCGTCCTGCAGGAAGGCCGCGGCGTCGCCCAGGATGCCGGCGTCGAGCGTGATCTGCTCGTAATTGTCCTTGTCCATGAAGGTCAGCTGATCGCCGTCCTTGAACAGGAACTGGAAATCCTTGGTGTCGAGGCGAACGCGCTCGACCGTCTCCGCCGAGCGGAAGCGGACGTTGTTCTTGCGTCCGTCGATCAGGTTCTTCATCTCGACCTGCATATAGGCACCGCCCTTGCCGGGCTGGGTATGCTGGATCTTGACGGCGCGCCAGATGCCGCCTTCATACTCGATGATGTTGCCGGGACGGATGTCCACGCCGCTGATCTTCATGGATTGACCTGCTGAAAAGAGCCGGGGGCGTCGTGCCCCGATGCTCGGCGATTTAGCGCCCCGCGGTCGATCCGGCAAGCAGCGGGTAGGGATTGACCGCCCGTCCCTGCCACCAGCCCTCGCCCGGCGCCATGCGTTGCAGGCCGAAATGGAGATGCGTGTTGCCCGCGCCCGCGTCGCCGGTATCGCCGACGAAGCCGATCCGCTGTCCGCGCGCCACCCGCTGCCCCTCGGCCAGGCCCGGCGCATAGCCGGCGAGATGCGCGTAATAATAGACCCAACCCCCGCCGGGCGAGCGGACATAGATGGTCAGGCCGCCCCGCTCGCTCGTGAACAGCTTCTCCACCCGGCCGGAAGCCGCCGCCAGCACGGCGGTGCCGCCCGGCGCCATGATGTCGGTGCCCTGATGCGTACGACCGCCCTCACCGCGCGGGTCGCCCCAACTGTCGCTGATGCGGCCGCGCGCGACGCCCGCCACCGGCACGGCGAGCGGCTCGGCGTCATGCGCAGTCCCGGCGACCGGCGGTGTGGCCGATGGTGCCGACCGGTGCGATCCACCGAAACGGGTCACCGAGGCGAACAGCGCGGCGACGGTCGCCACCAGGGCCAGGATCACCCAGCCGACCCGGCTCATCCCCTATTCCTGGAAGATGGCAGGGGTGCCCGGCTTGACCATCAAGGCGAGGCGCGCCGCGTTCCAGTTGGCGAGCCGGACGCAGCCATGGCTTTCGGTGCGGCCGATCAGTTGCGGCTCGGGCGTGCCATGGATACCGTAATGCGGCTTGCTCAAGTCCAGCCACACCACGCCGACCGGGCCATTAGGTCCGGGCGGCAGCATCGCCTTCTTGTCGTCCTTGTCCGCATCCCAGAACAAGGCCGGGTTGAAGTGGAACTTCGGATTATAGTCCGCGCCCTTGATCGTCCACTTGCCGATCGGCAGCGGATCGTGAGTCGATCCGGTCGTGACCTGGAACTGCGCGACCAGCTTGTCGGCCTGGTCATAGACGCGCAGCACCTTATCCGACTTGTCGACCACCACCTTCGCCGCCTGCGGCTGCACTGCGTCGACATTGAGGCCGTTCAGCGTCGCGATCCAGTCGGGGCGCAGCTTGGCGTCATAGGCCCGGCTTGACGGCAGAACGTTGGGAAAGGTCACCTTGCTGCCCGGCCGCAGCCAGGTCTGCGGGCTATTGAGCGCCACCAGCACCTGCGGCGTGGTATGGAACATCTCCGCCAGCTTCTCGAGCGGGCTGCGATAATAGAGGCCGGGGAGCTTGGCCTGCTGGTCCTCGCCGCGCGGGATAGGGTCGATATAGGGGCCGGCGAGCACGCGTGCGTTGAGCGTCAGCACCTTGGTGGCGTCCGTGCCCCAATAGGGGCGGAGCGCCGCCATGGTCGCGGCATCCGGTTCGCCCGTCGTCCGGAGGCCCCGGCTTTCCTGGAAACCCTTGATCGCCGCGGTCAGCGACATGCCCGGCCGACCATCGATCACGCCCGGCGAGAAGCCGAGCCGGTCGAGCACCACCTGCATCTTCAGCAGGTCGGGATCGATCCGCACGGGCGCCGCGACGGGCGGGGTCTGGGCGACGGCCGGCACCGCGAGCGCCAGGACGAGCGACAGGAAGACAGGGCGCATGGCTCTCCGATCCGAACGGTTACGCATCCGGATCAAACGAGCGAAGCCCGGCTTGGCTCCCCTCTAGCCTTTTGCGCCAAGCACTTGCGCGAAAGCCCGAACCGCCGCCGCCTCGTCGCCCGACCAGACCGCGCCCGACACCGCCAGGAAATCCGCGCCCGCCGCGACCAGCGGCGCGGCATTGTCCGGCGTGATGCCGCCGATCGCGACGCAGGGCAGCTCGAACAAGGCAGACCACCAGGACAGGATCACCGGCTCGGGCCGATGCTTCACCACCTTGGTCGTGGTCGGATGGAAGCTGCCGAACGCAACATAGTCCGCGCCCGCATCGCCGGCCTCCATCGCCAAATGGCGGCTGTCGTGGCAGGTGACGCCGATCTGCACCGACGGCCCCAGCGCGTCGCGCGCCTCGCGCGGGTCGCCATCCTCCTGGCCCAGATGGACGCCGTCCGCGCCCAGCCGCTTGGCGAGGCTGATCGAATCGTTGACGATGAAGGCGACCTCGCGATCCGCGCAGATGCGCTGGAGCGGTTCGGCCAGACGGGCCGCCTCATGCTGGTCGACATCCTTGACGCGGAACTGGAAGGCCGCCACCGGCCCGGCGTCGAGCGCGCGCGCCAGCCTGTCGGCGAAGCCGCCGGTCACGTCGAGCGGCGAGATCAGGTAGAGCTGGCAGGGTGGCCGCCGCACATCGCGTTCGAAGGCGGCGGCGAAATTCGGGTCGAGGGGCCCCAGGGGATCGTCTTCGGTCATCCCCCCGCCCTAGCGGCTTGCGGCCCCGCGCTCCAGAGTGGTGATCGGCCGCCGCCCAGTCGGCGGAACGGCGGCCGGGAGCGCCTTATTCCTCGCCCTTGTAGATGCGGATGATCCGCGCCAGCATCGCCAGCGCTTCCTCGCGCGGGCGCTGGAAGGTGTTGCGGCCGATGATCGAGCCCTGGCCGCCGCCATCACGGATATCACGCGCATCCTGGAACACCGCGTCCTCGCCCTTGGTCGCGCCGCCCGAAAAGACGTTGATGCGCCGCCCGGCGAAGCTCGCCTGCACCATGTGGCGCACGCGCGCCGCCTGGCTGGCGAAGTCGCCGTCCTTGTAGAGCGGCTTGGCTTCCTTCTGCTCGATATGGTCGGTGGGAAGCTTGGTCTTGATGATGTGCGCGCCGAGCAGCGCCGCCATGTGCGCGGCATAGGCGCCGACGTCGAGCGCCAGCTCGCCGTCCTTGGACAGGTTGCCGCCACGCGGATAGCTCCAGATCACCGTCGCCAGGCCGGCGGCCTCCGCCTCCTCGCGCAGGGCCCGGATCTCCTCCATCTGCTCGAAGATCTGATCGGAGCCCGGATAGATGGTGAAGCCGATCGCCGCGCAGCCCAGCCGCAGCGCGTCGCCGACGCTGGCGGTCACCGCCTGGTCGATGCTGGTCGCCCAGCTGTTCGAGCTGTTGACCTTCAGGATCGTCGGGATCTGCCCAGCGAAGCTGTCGGCGCCCGCCTCCAGCATCCCCAGCGGCGCGGCATAGGCCGACAGGCCGGCATCGATCGCGAGCTGATAGTGGTAATGCGGGTCATAGGCCGCCGGATTGACCGCGAAGGACCGCGCGGGGCCATGTTCGAACCCCTGATCGACCGGCAGGATCACCAGCTTACCCGTGCCGCCCAGATGCCCCTGCATCAGGATGCGGGCGAGGTTCGCCTTCACCGCCGGGCTGGTGCCTTCATATTTGTCGAGAATGGCCTTCACAATCGGGGTCATGTGCGTCTCCTGAGGATATCGGATAGAAACGAAATCAAAGGGCGAGCCACCGGCGCAGCGCCTGATCCACCTGCTCCATGCGAGTCGCCGAAGCATGGCCGAGCAGCTTGACGCAGCGATGACGCGGCACCGAGACGATGCGGTCCACCTGCACCTCGCATTCGACCGGCAGGCCGGTATGCTCCTGGGGCGAGATGGCGACGCGGAACAGCGCCTCGCCGCCGACGCTGCGGGTCAGCGGGCAGAGCGTGATGGTGGCATGGGTCTCGTTGAACAATTCGGCCTGAACGACGACGGCCGGGCGCGGTTCGCCGCCATCGGAGCCTGCGACCAGCAGGATCGCACCGCGCGCCAGGTCGGCGGCGGCCATGCCCGTCCCGGGGCTCACGCGCCGCGTTCCTCGGCGAGCGCAGTCCAGAAGCCGTCATCCTCCGCCGTGTCGCGCTTGGAGGCGCGCAGCGACTGACGCCGCGCTTCCCGGCGAAAAGCCTCGTCGTGCAGGTCGACATAGCGGCGCACCGCTTCCCGCGCGATGTCGCTCTTGCTGCGGCCCTGGGTCCGCGCGACCGCCGCAAGCCGTGCTTCCAGTTCCGAGTCGAGCCTGACACCGAGCATGGGGTTCTCCGTTTAACGTGTTAAACGTAGCAAGGGCTCGCCGCTGTTTCAACCGGCGATCGACACCACTTGATCGGCCAGGCGGCAACGGCCAATCTGGTCGCCGGTCCGGGGGCGGACCATGCAGGGGGGATGAGAATGAACAGGGTTTGGTCCGTGGTGGCGGCCATGACGATGCTGGCCTCACCGTCATCGCTCTGGGCGGGCAGCCGGACGATGAAGGTCGGCGAGCCCGCGCCTGATGCCGAACTGACACTGGTCGATGGCGGCACGGTGCGCCTCGCCGACCTCAAGGGCCAGGTGGTGCTGCTCAATTTCTGGGCGACCTGGTGCGTGCCGTGCCGGCAGGAACTGCCGCTGCTCGACTCCTATTACCGCACGACGCAGAAACATGGGCTGCGCGCCTTCGCGGTCACGACCGAAGGCTCGGTGCCGATCCATCGGCTCAAATCGCTGTTCGCGGCGATGGCGATCCCCTCGGTCAAGCGGATGAAGGGGCTGTCGGGCGAGATGCCGGCGGTGCCGACCAACTATATCATCGATCGCGCCGGGATCGTCCGCTACGCCAAAGCGGGCGCGATGGATCTGGACGACCTGAACCGCGAACTGATTCCACTACTCAAGGAACGGTGAGGCCGCATCGATCCTCCCCAGCAAGGGGAGGTGGCAGTGCGTAGCGGTGACGGAGGGGTGTATCCCGTGGCGACCGGACGATCCATTACCGCCGATGTCACCCCTCCACCATCCTACGGATGGTCTCTCACCCCTTGCGGGGGAGGAACTTGGAACGCTTACCGCATCAGCGCCGCGACGCCGGGCAGGTCCTTGCCCTCCATCCATTCCAGAAATGCGCCGCCGGCGGTGGACACGAAGGTGAATGCGCCGGCCACGCCCGCCTGGTTGAGCGCCGCGACTGTGTCGCCGCCGCCCGCGACCGAAACCAGCGATCCGTCCTGGGTCAGCGCCGCCGCCGTGCGCGCCAGCGACACCGTCGCGACGTCGAAGGGCGGCGTCTCGAACGCGCCCATCGGGCCGTTCCACACCAGGGTGCGGCAGTTCTTCAGCACGTCGCCCAGCGCCTCGACGGCGGCGGGGCCGACGTCCAGGATCATTTCGTCCGCCGCGACCTCATGGACGTTGACCGTGCGCGTCGCCGGGTTCGGCTTGAACTCGCGCGCCACCACCACGTCATAGGGCAGGTGGACGGTGCAGTTCGCCGCGTCCGCCGCATCCAGGATCGATTCGGCGGTGCCGGTCAGGTCGTGCTCGCACAGCGACTTGCCGACATCGACGCCGCGCGCGGCCAGGAAGGTGTTGGCCATGCCGCCACCGATGATCAGGTGATCGACGCGGCTGACCAGGTGGCGCAGCACGTCGAGCTTGCTCGACACCTTGGCCCCGCCGACCACCGCCGCGACCGGATGGGCGGGGTTGCCCAGCGCCTGTTCCAGGGCGTCCAGCTCCGCCTCCATCGCCCGGCCGGCGAACGCGGGCAGCACATGCGCCAATCCCTCGGTCGAGGCGTGGGCGCGGTGCGCGGCGGAGAAGGCGTCGTTGACATACAGGTCGCCCAGCTTCGCCATGTCCGCGACCAGCGCCGGATCGTTCTTCTCCTCGCCGGGGAAGAAGCGGGTGTTCTCCAGCACCGCGACGTCGCCCGGCTGGAGGGACGCCACCGCTTCGGCCGCACCGTCCCAGTCAATGAAGCGGACCGGCCGGCCCAGCACGTCGCCATAGGGCTTGGTCACCATCGCCAGCGACATGTCCGGATTGCGCTGCCCCTTGGGACGGCCGAAATGCGCCAGCACCAGCACGATCGCGCCGCGATCCGCCAGTTCGGTGACGGTCGCCAGCGTCGCGCGAAGCCGCGTGTCGTCGGTCACCCGACCGTCCGCCATCGGCACGTTGAGATCCTCGCGCACCAGCACGCGCTTGCCTTGGATTTCGCCCATGTCGTCGAGCGTCTTGAACGGCTTGGTCATGCTTCCTCGATCCTGATGATGTCGCCCAGGGCGATCCGCCCACCCGCCAGCACGCGCGTGCACACGCCGCCGCGCCAGTCCGGGGTCAGGGCCTGCCGCAATCCCGGCCGGAGCGCGTCCATGCGCTGGCAGGGATCACATTCCATGGTGATGGCCAGCACCACCTCCGCACCGATGCGCAGCCGCGCGCCCGCCACCTGCGGCAGCACGAGGCCCTGGACCAGCAGATTGGCGCGCCGGTCCTGCCACAGCAGGTCCCGGGTTAGCGCGGGGTCGAGCTCGGCGAGCGCCCGCTCCCAGTCCTCCCGCGCCATCGCCGTCACCTGACGGCGGCCGCGCCCGCCCGGCTTGACCAGGCCGCGGGCATCGCCCGCCACGCCGCCCTCGACGGAGATGTCGACCGAGTCGATCACCTCCATCAGTGCCTTGGGCCGGGCATGGCGGGCGATGCCCGCCAGCACGCCCGCCGTCCCCGCCCCGGGGGCGACGGACGCGGCGGCGTGGACGGGCAGGCGGTGGCTCAGAGGAACCGCGCCATCGCGGTCGCGGTGTCGACCATGCGGTTGGAGAAGCCCCATTCATTGTCATACCAGGACACAACGCGGACCAGCTTGCCGTCGATCACCGCCGTCTCCAGGCTGTCGACGGTCGAGGACTGGGGCGAGTGCATCAGGTCGATCGAGACCAGCGGCTCGTCCGAATAGACCAGCACGCCCTTCAAAGGGCCGTCTTCCGACGCCGCCTTCAGGATCGCGTTGACCTCGTCGCGGGTGGTGTCGCGCTTGGGGGTGAAGGTGAGGTCGACCAGGCTGACGTCCGGCACCGGCACGCGGATCGCCGAGCCGTCCAGCTTGCCCTTCAGTTCCGGCAGCACCTCGCCCACCGCGCGCGCCGCGCCCGTGGTGGTCGGGATCATCGACATGGCGGCTGCACGCGCGCGGCGCAGGTCGGGATGGATCTGGTCGAGGATCTTCTGGTCGTTGGTGTAGGCGTGAACGGTGGTCATCAGGCCGCGCTCGATGCCGATCGAGTCGTTCAACACCTTGGCGACCGGCGCCAGGCAGTTGGTGGTGCAGCTGGCGTTGGACACGATGACGTGGTCCGCGCCGAGCTGGTCGTGGTTGACGCCGAACACGACGGTCAGGTCGACATTCTTGCCGGGGGCAGAGATCAGCACCTTCTTGGCGCCGGCATCGATATGCTTCTGGCACGACGCGCGGTCGGTGAAGAAGCCGGTGCATTCCAGCACGAGCTCGATGCCCAGCTCCTTGTGCGGTAGGTTGGCGGGATCGCGTTCGGCGGTCACGCGGATACGCTTGCCGTCGATGACGATGTCGTTGCCTTCGGCCGAGACTTCGCCGGGATACCGGCCATGGACGCTGTCGCGGCTGAACAGCCAGGCGTTCGACTTGGCATCGGCCAGGTCGTTGATCGCCACCAGCTCGAGCTGGCCGTCGCCGCGCTCCAGGATCGCACGCGCGACCAGGCGACCGATACGCCCGAACCCGTTGATCGCTACCTTCACCGTCATCGCGCCTGCTCCTTCGGATAATGGCCCCGGGACCGCCAAGTCGCGGACGGGCCGAACGTCCGGGCCTTTCGGGTCGTCGGCCCTGCCTGTCAACCATCGCAACGGCCGGTCGCGGCCCTTGCCGCGACTCCGCTCCATCCCTACTCCGGCAGGATGGATGACCTGCCAGCCGCCCAACACCCCAGCGACGCCTCCGCCGCCGACCGGATCGAACGCGCGATCGCCCGGATCGAGCGCGCCGTCGCGGTACGCGCCGCCGATAGCGAGGCGCTCGTCAAACGCCACGCCGCCTTGAAGGCCCGCATGGCCGAGGCGGTGTCGGCGCTGGACGACGTGATCGCGCGCACGCCCGCCACCACCCCCGCGCCGGGCCGCCGCTGATGGCGACGATCACGCTCAACATCGGCGGCCGGCCATTTCCCGTCGCCTGCCGCGACGGCGAGGAGGCCCGGCTCCACTCGCTCGGCCGGATGGTCGCCGAACGCTGGCCCGCCGCCGATCGCGCCGCCAATGGCCAGCCGGAGCGGGCGATGCTCTATATCGCGCTGATGCTCGCCGACGCACTCGACGAATCGGAGAGCCGGCCGCCGCCAGGCTCGGCGGTCAGCGAGCCGGCGCTGCTGCGGATCGCGGATCGGCTGGAAGCGCTCGCCGACGCCCTTGAGCAAACGCCGCCGAGCGCCTAGATAGATGACCGGCGGGTACTGCCCGGTGCGAGCTTCTTATATCCCTGAGGCTATTCATCATCCACGGGGGCTGTCCCTGCCCGGACCCTGGTCCGACGCACATGGTCCCCACCTGACGTACTGGGCGTCGGTGGATACAACGGCAAACGGCCATGGCGGTCCCGCCACCCGCCCCCCTTTCCTGATGCGCGCGCGGCCATGACCGACGTGCCGTCCCCGACCGACAAGCGCGTGCTGCGGGCCAGGCTGCGAGCGCTGCGCGACGCGGTGCCGCCCCGCTCCCTGCCGGTGCCGCCGGCTTTCCTCAGCCTGCTGCGCTCGGCGTTAACGGTCGCCAGCTATGCGCCGATGGGCGGCGAGGCGGACCCCGCCCCCTTCGCACGCGCCGCGGTAGATGCGGGTGCCGGGCTGGCCCTGCCCCATGTCGTCGACCGGGCGACGCCGCTCCGCTTCCTGGCCTGGGACGGGCGGCGCCACGCGCCAGGCCCCTTCGGCCTGCGCAATCCCCCCGGCGATGCCCCGGAGGTAGCGCCCGACCTGATCCTGACGCCGCTGGTCGGCTTCGACCGGAAGGGCAACCGAATCGGACAGGGCGCCGGCCATTACGACCGCGCCTTCGCCCGCTTCCCCGAGGCGATTCGGATCGGCATCGCGTGGAGCGTGCAGGAACTGCCGCCGCTCGCGCCCGACCCATGGGACGTGCCGCTGCACGCGGTCGCCACCGAACAGGAATGGATCAGCATCATGGACCCTGCCGCATGACCCCGAGCTGGCGCAAACCCGCCGGTGCGCTGTTGATCCTGGCGCTGATCATGGTCTGGGTGGGATTGGTCGCCAGCCTGTCCGACCTGGTCGCGACATGGCATTGGACGGCGCAGCTGGCCTTCTACGCGGTCACCGGGCTGGTCTGGATCACGCCGCTCAAGCCGTTGCTCCGATGGATGGAGACGGGGCGCTGGCGCTGACACTAAATCAAGAATTGGCGCCGGGTGGCGCGAGTGACGGGGCTCGAACCCGCGACCTCCGGCGTGACAGGCCGGCGCTCTAACCAACTGAGCTACACCCGCAGACCCTGCGGACCGGACGGTCCGCGAACATCGGCGACTTGCTGCTTCGGCACCATCCCCCTGGGGGGTGGCGCGAGTGACGGGGCTCGAACCCGCGACCTCCGGCGTGACAGGCCGGCGCTCTAACCAACTGAGCTACACCCGCTTGCGAAGCGAGGCCGGCCCACTATGCGACAGGCGGGGGGCTGTCAACGGGCCTTTTCATTTTCCTGCATCGCCAGTCCCATTTCCTGCGCCCCGCTGCCGCCGCTCGCGGCCCTGATGGACCAGCGTGCCATGTTCGAACAGGAAGCCGGCGATGTCGGGCTTGCCCGCCGCGCCCAGCACGGTCTGGAGGATGATGAGCAGCGGCACCGCCAGCAGCGCGCCCAGCGTCCCCCATACCCATCCCCAGAAGCTGAGCGAGATGAGGATGAGCAGCGGGCTGATCGTCAGCCGGTGGCCGACGACGAAGGGCGTGATCGCGTTCGCCTCGACCAGGTGGAGGCCGTACATCACCACCGGCGGCAATAGCGCGGTCCAGATGTCGTTGAACGTCATCAGCCCGCCCAGCGCCAGCAGGAATGCGCCGATCACCGGCCCGAAATAGGGGATGTAGTTGAGCAGCGCGACGATGCCGCCCCACATCGCCGGATAGGGCATGCCGAGCGCCCAGAGCGCCGCACCCGTCACGATCCCGAGGATGACGTTGATCAGCGTGATCGTGCCCAGATAGGCCGACACGTCGTCGACCACGTCCTGGATGACCCGCGCGGTCGCCATCGCGCCGTCGAAGCTGGTGCGGCCGGTGATCGTCTTCTGCCGCATCCGCGTCCAGCCGGACAGGAAGAAGAAGACGATCAGCACGCCGAACAGGAATTGCACGATCACCGCCGGGGCGGATGTGGCGGCCAGTTCCAGGATCGACGAGGGCGGCGCGACGGCGGCGGTCGGCGAGGAGCGGACCGGCGTCGAGGCGATCTGGCGCAGCGCCTTGTTGGCATAGCGTTCGAGGCTGGAATAGAGGTCGAGCAGCGGCGCCAGGTTATCCTGGATGCGCCCGATCCGGCTCGGCAACAGGCGGAAGAAGTCGGTGGCCGGCACGACGATGGCGGCCAGCGCGATGTTCACTGCGATCAGGAACAGCAGGATGCACAGGATCGCCGCCAGCGCCGACGGCACCCGCCGCCGCTCCAGCCACTCGAGGATCGGCACCATCGCCACCGCGATCACCAGTGCGGTGGTCAGCGGCAAGAAGAACTCCGCCCCTTCCTTCAGGGCGAAGGGCGTGGCGAAGATCAGGCCGATGCCGGCGGTCAGCGTCAGCGCCGCCAGCAGCCGGTCGCGACGCATCGCGATCCGCACCGCCTCGTCCGGCGCGACGCCGCTCGGCACCCCCAGGATGCTGTCGCCCGGCATGGTCGGGGCCGGGTCCCGCGCGTCGTCGTCGCTGATCGTCATGGCGGCATCCTAGCCGCTTTACTGGCCGCCGCCATCCCGAAGCCGCGCCGCCGCCACGATAATTGGGCCGATCGGCGCGGTGGGCAGAGGTCAGCCCCGCTCGATTTCCATCAGCATCGTATGTTCGTAACGCTTCTCGCCCGGCTGGTAGAGCGCGCTCGGCTGGAAACGGCGCGGGGTGATGCGCAACGCGCCCAGTCCGGCGAGCTTGAACGTGCCGATCTTCTCCTCGCGCGGCGGCTTGCCGTCGCGGTCGAGGGTCAGCGCATCGACATAGATTTCGTCGTGCCGGGTATAGATGGCATGCGGCGCCAGCGTCACGTCGCCGCGGTTGTAGGTCGCGGCGACCGCGAGTTGCTTGACGATCGCCTCGAAGATGACGGCGGGGGATGGCGGCGGCGTGGTGGGCTGACGCTCAATCGTGGCGCTCATATCGTTCATTCCCACCCCTTTGCCGAAACTGCTGCACCGCAGCAAGAACGATCATGTGCTATGGATGTTTCGCCCCGTCTCGTTCCGGGCCAAGTCCGGTGCCGGGAACGTCATCGGACCCGGGCGGTTCCACCATCATGAGCGACACCGCGATCCGCGACGATCCCCGGCTGTGGGATGAGGTGAAGGACCGAATCACCGCCGGCGCCAAAGGCGGCAAGGCTGGCGAATGGTCGGCGCGCAAGGCGCAGTTGGCAGTCGCCGAGTACAAGAAGCGCGGCGGCGGCTATCGGGGCGGCAAGACGCCCGACAACCACCTCCACCAGTGGACCGAGGAGGATTGGGGCACCCGGTCCGGCAAGCCAAGCGGCGACACGCACGAACGCTATCTGCCGAAACAGGCGCGCGCGGCGCTGAGCGACGAAGATTATGCGCGCACCACGGCCGCCAAGCGGCGGGATACGCATAAAGGCAAGCAGTATTCCGCCCAGCCCGAGGATATCGTCAGGAAGACGGCACCGTTCCGCGACCACCGCACCAAGGCGGAATTGTACGAAGAGGCGAAACGCCGCGCCGTTGCCGGCCGCTCGTCCATGACCAGGGCCGAGTTGCAGGCGGCGCTCAACAAATAGGACACGCCCCCCTTCTGCACCCCGGCGGAGGCCGGGGCCGAGTTGGGGAACGCTGGTGATGGCATACAGCGCTTCGTTACGGCGGCCTTTCCAACTGGGCCCCGGCCTTCGCCGGGGAACAGTCTATTAGAACAGCTACCTCACTTTGTCTCGGTCGCGGCCGGCGCCGCCCCCATCAGCTTCTGCGCGAAATAGGTCATTTGCAGCGCCTGCAGCCGCGCACCCTGCTCGATATCGGCGTCGCCTGAATGGCCACCGGCGGTGTCCTCGTAGAATAGGTAGGGCTTGCCATATTCCTTCAGCCGCGCCGCGAACTTGCGGGCGTGCTGCGGGCCGACGCGGTCGTCCTTGGTGGTCGTCCAGATATAGGGCTCGGGATAGGTCACGTCCCGCCGGATATTGGCGTAGGGCGAGATGCGGCGCAGGAAGGCCGCTTCGTTTGGATTGGTGATCGAGCCATACTCGCCCTCCCATGAGGCGCCCGCCGCGATCGACTGGTAGCGGACCATGTCGAGCAGCGGGACCTGGATCGTCACCGCCTTCCACAGATCGGGATGCTGGGTGAACTCGACGCCCATCAGCAACCCGCCGTTCGACCCGCCATAGATGCCGAGCTTGGCCGGGCTGGTCAGCTTGCGCGCGAACAGGTCCTTGGCGACGCTGGCGAAATCGTCATAGATCACCTGCCGCTTGGTCTTCAGGCCGGCATCATGCCATTTCGGGCCGAACTCGCCGCCGCCGCGGATATTGGCGAGCACATAGGCCCCGCCCCGCTCCAGCCACAGCTTGCCCATGCCGCCCGAATAACTGGGCGTCATCGGCAGTTCGAAGCCGCCATAGGCGGTCATGATCGTCGGCGTCTGCCCGTCCAGCGGCGCATCGGCGCGGTGAACGACGAAATAGGGCACCTTGGTGCCGTCGGTCGAGGTCGCCTCGAACTGCTCGACCTTGAGCCCGGCGGCGTTGAAGCGGGCCGGCGTCGCCCGGATCTCCCTGGGCGCGGCCGTGCCGGCGGCGTCGTACGCATAGAGTGCGGTCGGCGTCAGGAAGCCGGTGACGGTCAGGAATAGCTGGTCGCTGCGGTCAGTGGTGCTGGCCAGATCGACCGAGACATTGTCGGGCAGCGCCACCGGCTTCGACGTCCAGCCGTTCGCACCCGGCGTCAGCACCGCCATCCGGCCGCGGACATTGTCCATGTAAGTGACGACCAGCGTGTCCCGCGTGGTGGCGACGCCGTCCACCGCCTGGCGCGGGGTCGGCTGAAAGACCAGGCTGGGCGTGGCGCGGCCCGCCTCAAGGTCGGCCACCGGCACCGCGGCGATCGCGCCCGCCGGCACCCGGCCCCAATCGTCGCTGGTGGTGAAGACCACCTGCCCGTCGACCATGCCCGCCGGGAAGGCGCGCGCCGGCATATCGAGCTTGCGCGTGCCCGACGGCGTCCAGACCAGCTTGTCGCCGCCGAAGAAATCCTGCCGCCGCTCGATGAAGACGATGCGATGACCGCGGCCGTCGGTGATGACCGAGGCATAGGTGCCGAGCTGGTCACCGGCCGCGCCGCGATAGACCTCGGTCGCGGCGCTGAGCGGCTGGCCGCGCTTCACCATCTTGACGACGAAGGGATAGCCGGAGGTCGTCATCGTCCCCGCGCCCCAGTCGCGGCTGACCAGCAGCGTGTCCTTGTCGATCCACTCCGCGCCCTGTTTCGACGTGGGCAGCACGAAGCCATTGTCGACGAATCGCCCGGTCTCCAGATCGAACTCGCGATAGGTGATCGCATCCTCGCCGCCCTCGGACAAGGCGACCAGGCACAGCCGCTCCTCGGGCTCCAGGCACGTCGCGCCCTTCCATACCCATTTCTTGCCCTCGGCCTTGGACAGCGCGTCGAGGTCGATCAGCGTCTTCCAGGCCGGCTGCGGGTTGGCGTAATCGGCCGGCGTGGTCCAGCGCCACAGGCCCTGCGGATGATCGGCATCGCGCCAGAAGTTCAGGATGCGGCCGTAGCGCTGCGACGGCATCGGAATGCGGTCCTTGGCGACGGCGATCGCCAGCGCCTCGCGATGGAAGGTCGCATAGCGCGGGTCGTTCTGGAGGCGCGGCAGCGTGCGGGCATTCTCCGCCTCCACCCATGCGAGCGGCTTCGCGCCGTCCTTGTCCTCGAGCCAGATATAGGGATCGTCCATCGTCTTCGCCTGTTGGGCAAGCGCCGGAGCGCCTGCGAGGAAGCTTGCCGCGAGCAGGAACGTGAAGCCGCGCATAATCACCCCTTGTTGTGAATGGGGCGGACTGTGCCCCGTGACGCACGTCCCTGCAATCCATACCGATTCGCGTCGCCGATCTGGCCAGCGGCACCAGCGCGGGGCACATGCCAGTTGTTCATAGATTTTCTATAATAAGTTTCCAGTTAACTATAATTATCAACGACGCAATCACGCGATTAACCATGTCATTTCTCCGGCTGGCACAGCTTTCCCCGAATGCTTGTCGCATCAAGCATTGCCGCGACGACTGCCTGAATATAAACTTTCCATATTCAGAGGGAAACACATCATGAAGCTCTTCTACACCACGCTCGCCGTCGCCGCCGCCGCGATCCTGCCCGGTGCCGCCCAGGCCGCTGACTTCAAGGTCAGCTACGAAGCCGCCGGCGCGCAGAACACGACCGCGACTTTCGCGACCAAGGGCGTCGAGACCTTCGACGGTCGCGCCACGGGTACGCAGAGCTTCAAGACCGACTTCGGCTCCAAGGGGGTCATCTCCGGCACCTACACCAATGTCGGCGTCAACTCTGCCGATGTCTTCGGCGGCGCGGGCGGCACCGGCAACTATGCCTCGACCTTTTCGGGCACCGGCTATTCGCTTGACCTGACGACCACCGACAGCCGCGGCATCAACTATTTCGGCTTCTGGCTCTCGGCCCTGGACCGCGGCAACCAGCTGACCTTCTACAAGAACGGCGCCAGCGTCTTCACCTTCTCCGCCGCGCAGATCGCCAACCTGTTCACCGACAAGCCGGGCTATTACGGCAATCCGAACCCGGCCAAGAGCGGCAACACCAGCGAGCCCTACGCCTTCCTCAACTTCTTCGACACCAACGGCACGTTCGACAAGATCGTCTTCGCGGAAACGCCGCAGGTCGGCGGCTATGAATCGGACAACCACACGGTCGGCTACTTCACCGGCATGGGCGACGCGACGGCGGTGCCGGAGCCCTCGACCTGGGCGCTGATGTTCTGCGGCCTGGCCATGGTCGGCGCGACGATGCGCCGCCGCAAGGTCCGCGCGACGGTCGTCACCGCCTGACCCGATCACCGGGACGCGAAAAGGGGCCGGAGGCATCATGCTTCCGGCCCCTTTGTCGTGCCCATCCGGATCAGAAGATCGCGCGGGCGCTCGGCTCGTTCATCATCATCTGGCGGACCAGCGGGATCGGCGGGCCGCCATAGCTCAGGAACTGGTCGTGGAACGCCTTCCACCCCGCCCGACCGCCATGGCGCGCGGTCCAGTCGGCGCGCAGTCGGCGGATCATCAGCTTGCCCATCGTATAGTTGAGATAGGCCGGGTCATAGGTGCCGCGCGCCGACTGCTGGCGCGCATTGCCCTCGTCCTGATAGCATTGCTCGACGAACATGCGACGCGACTGTTCCTGGGTCATGCCGCGCGCGTGCAGCCCGATCGCCGACAGGAAGCGGCAGTCGCGCAGCAGCGCGTTGGAGAGCTGGCCGATATGGACCTGGGGATCGCCATCGCCCAGTCCCGCTTCCCACATCATCTCCTCGGCATAATGGGCCCAGCCCTCCGCGAAGGCATAGCCGACGAACACCCGTCCGAAGAGCGAGGGCGAGCGGTTGGCATGGAGGAACTGGAGGAAATGCCCCGGCATCACCTCATGCACAGACGTGAAGAGCAGGTCGTCGACGCCCGGCACGAACGCGTCGCGCGTCGCCTTGTCCCAGGCGGGATCGGGCGGCGAGATGTAGTAGACGGACGGGATGTTGTGCTCGAACGGCCCCGGCGGGTCGATATAGGCGCTGTTCTGCCGGTTATAGGGCGGGCTTTCCTCGACCAGCGCCTGTTCGGTGCCGGGGATGGTGACCAGGTCGTGCGCGGTGACGAAGGCGCGCAGGGTCGGCAATTGCCGCCGCGCCTCGGCCACGGGGCCGTCCTTGGGCTTGTTCGCCGCCATCTTGTCGACACAGGCCGGCACGGTCAGGCCCGGCGCGAACTGGGCGCAGGCGGCGACCAAGGCCGCGCGATTGCGCGCCAGGTCGGCGCGGCCCGCCGCCTCCAGCGTGGCGAGCGGCGTCGTCACCCCCTCGGTCGCTGCCAGCATCCGCTGGAAGCGCGGCGCGCCAAGCGCGAACGCCTCGTTCGCCACCGGCCGTTGCGACTCCAGCCAGCCGCCCAGCGCCTTCACCGCGGCCGCGGCGCTGGTCGCCGCCATGCGTAGGTCGCGCTGGATCGCCGCGTCCTTGACCGAGGCGAAGGCCGCCACCGCGTCCTTGGCGTAATAGTCCGCGAAGCCGTTGAACGCCGCCGCGCCATAATTGGCGAAGCTGAGCGGCATCGGCGTCTTCAGATTGGCGCGGATATTCCCCGCCGCCGCCGGCACGTTGCGCAGGAAGGCGGTCAAGGCCCGCGCCCGCGTCGCCGCATCGGCATAGTTGCGCGCGATATAGACGTTGGGGTCGAGCGTCCCGACATACCAGGCGGGGTTGGTGTGCGGCTGGTCGGCGTCCTCCAGCCAGAACAGCCGGCCTTGCGCCACCTGCACGAGATAATCGCGTTCGAACCGCTCGTCTCGGTTCAGGCCGCGGACCGGCATCGCGCGCGCGGCGGCGATCGAGCGGCGATAGAAATCGCCCAGCCGCTTCAATCCAGCCGGGCTCCAGTCCTGGATCTGGCCGTCGAAATCATGCCGGCCCTCATAGACAGCGAAATTCGGATCGAGCCGGAACAGCTCCTCCATAAACGCGTCGCGGAACGCGGGCCAGCGCCGTGCCCCCGCCGGCGTGGACGCGGCCGGCATCGTCGCCGCGCGCGGCCTCTGCGCCTCCACGGGCAGGGCCCCGCCCCCACCCAGGCCGGCGAGCATGCTCGCGGCCATGACCAACCTCAACCCCTTCATCATTCCTCCGTGATTCGTATCGGGCGATGCTGCCACTCCACCGCCGCCCGCGCCAGTGCGGGCGGCGGAACAGCGGCTCCGCAGCGGCGTTCCTGCCCCGCAACAAAGCCGGAGCATATCAATGCCCTATATCAAGACGCGCGACGGGACCGACCTGTATGTCAAGGATTGGGGCAGCGGCCGGCCCGTGATCCTGCTCCATGGCTGGCCGCTCAACGCCGATAGCTGGGATGCGCAGGCGATGGCGCTGGCGGAGGCGGGGTTCCGCGCCATCGCCTATGACCGGCGAGGCTTCGGCCGGTCGGGCCAGCCCTGGTCCGGCTATGACTATGACACGCTGTCGGACGACCTGGCCGATGTGATGAAGGCGGCGGGCGCCGACCAGGATGCCACCATCATCGGCTTCTCGATGGGCGGCGGCGAGGTCGCGCGCTACATGAGCCGGCATGACGGTCAGGGCGTGGTCGCGGCCGGCCTGATCTCGTCGGTCGTGCCCTATATGCTCAAGACCGACGACAATCCGGACGGCACGCCGCAATCCACCTTCGACCAGATCGCCGATGGCATCGTCAAGGACCGGGCCAAATTCTTCCGCCACACCTTCGTGCCGCAATTCTACGGCGTCGGCTACATCACCAGCCCGGTGAGCGACGATGTGGTGGAATATTCGACCAATCTGGCGTTGATGGCCGGCCTCAAGCCGACGCTGGCCTGCGCTCAGGCGTTCAGCCACACCGATTTCCGCCCCGACCTGCCCGCCTTCCGCGTACCCACGCTGATCGTTCATGGCACCGGCGACCAGACGGTGCCGATCGATGCCTCGGCCCGCGCCGCGGCGGCCGGGATCGCGAACAGCCAGCTTGTGGAATATGACGGCGCGCCGCACGGCCTGAATGTCACCGAAAGCGATCGGCTGACCCGCGACCTGCTGACCTTCCTGGGTCACTGAGTTCGGCACCACCCGCCCCCGGCGCGTCCGGGGGCGGCGCATCACTTGTTCAGCGGCACGATCATCTCGTCCGGGTGCGCGACGTTCAGTTCCTTGCGCACCATCTCGTCGACCATGTCCGGATTTGCATGGTCGGGATCGAGTAGCGCGACGCGGTTGCGCAGCACCGTCCGCTGTTTGTCGAGCACGGCATAGTCGCGCTCGCGCTTGGCGAGCTGGCGCTTGTAGTCGCCATAGGCCAGCACGCCGTTCGGCCCGGCCACCGCATAGGCGCCGAAAAAGGCCAGGACGACGAACACCGCCGCGGGCAGGGCCGCGCGGCGGAGGACGTCACGAACGCTGGTCTTCTTCCTGCGCATCGCCTGCCGATCAGCCCCGGATCAGAATGTCGCGACCGGCATAACGCGCGGCGTCGCCCAATTCTTCCTCGATGCGGATGAGCTGGTTGTACTTGGCGAGCCGGTCCGAGCGCGCCAGGCTGCCCGTCTTGATCTGACCGCAATTGGTGGCGACCGCCAGGTCGGCGATCGTCGCATCCTCGGTTTCGCCCGACCGGTGGCTCATCACCGCGGTGTAACGCGCGCGCTGCGCCATGTTCACCGCCTCCAACGTCTCGGTCAGCGTACCGATCTGGTTGACCTTGACCAGCAGCGAGTTGGCGTAGCCGCCCTCGATGCCGCGCTTCAGCCGGGTCGGGTTGGTGACGAACAGGTCGTCGCCGACCAGTTGCACCTTGTCGCCGATGAGGTCGGTCAGCGCCTTCCAGCCTTCCCAATCGTCCTCGGCCATGCCGTCCTCGATCGACAGGATCGGATAGCGGCGGGTCAGGTCGGCGAGATACTCCGCCATCTCGTGGCTGGACAGGATCCTGCCCTCGCCCGAGATGTCGTAGCGGCCATTCTTGAAGAATTCGGTCGCGGCGCAGTCGAGCGCCAGCATCACGTCCTCGCCGGGCGTGTAGCCGGCCTTCTCGACCGCCTGCATGATGAAGTCGAGCGCGTCGGTGGTCGAGGCGATGTTGGGGGCGAAGCCGCCCTCGTCGCCCACGCCGGTCGCCAGCCCCTTGTCGTGCAGCGCCTTCTTCAGCGTGTGGAAGATCTCCGAGCCGCAGCGCACCGCCTCGACGATGTTCGGCGCGCCCACCGGCATGATCATGAATTCCTGGAAGTCGATCGGATTGTCGGCATGTTCGCCGCCGTTGATGATGTTCATCATCGGCACCGGCAGCAGATGCGCGGCGACGCCGCCAACATATTTGTAGAGCGGCAGGCCGCGCGCTTCCGACGCCGCCTTCGCCGCCGCCAGGCTGACGCCCAGGATCGCATTGGCGCCCAGCCGGCCCTTGTTCTCGGTGCCGTCCAGCTCGATCATCGCGCGGTCCAGATCGGCCTGGTCCTCGGCATCGCGGCCGAGCACCGCGTCGGCGATCTCGTCGTTCACCGCCTCGACCGCCTGGTCGACGCCCTTGCCGCCCCAGCGGCTCTTGTCGCCGTCGCGCTTCTCGACCGCCTCGTGCGCGCCGGTCGACGCGCCCGAGGGCACGGCGGCACGACCGAAGCTGCCATCCTCCAGCAGCACATCGACCTCGACGGTCGGATTGCCACGGCTATCGAGGATCTGGCGGGCGTGGATGTCGATGATCGCGGTCAAGTTCTGCTCCTGCGAGTAGGTCGGGCGTCGCTCTAGCGGCTGGCCGCGCGACGGGCAATCGTTGCGGGGATGGAACCGCCGCTGGTACGACATGTTGAAGCGCCAGACTGATCGAGGGACCGAACCATGGCAGAGAACGACCTGAAACCCGCCACCGGCAGCGATCTGGACACGCCCCCGGCGACCACGAGCTTCACGCCCGCCGAACCGCTGAAGACCAGCGGCGTCGACTTCACGCCGGAGGACGCGACCATCTCGACCCGGCCCGAGCTAACCGACGGCACCACTGCCACCGGCAGCGGCAAGGCGACGGACGTCAAGCAGACCATCCGCGACGGCGCGGGCAAGCTCCAGGCACAGGCCAGCGACAAGCTGCGCGCCTATGCCGATGACGGCAAGGCCAAGGCGGGCAACGCGCTTGGCCAGCTCTCGCAGTTGCTGACCGACGCCGCCGGGCAGGTCGACGAGAAGCTGGGCGAGCAATATGGGCAATATGCCCGCAGCGCCGCCGGCCAGGTGCAAGGCTTTGCCGACACGGTGAAGGACAAGGATATCGAGGAGCTGTTGGAAGACGCGCGACGCTTCGTGCGCGCCAGTCCGGCGGCGGCGATCGGAGTCGCGGCCGCGCTCGGCTTCGCGGTCGCGCGGCTCGTCCAGGCGGGCGTCGAGCCAGCCGCCACCGACACGACCGGCCAGGCCTGATCCGGATGCGGGTGTTCGGACAGGAGGACGGCGTCGCCGCGCTGGTCGGCCGGCTGGTCGACGACGGCCGATCGGTCGTCTCGGCGGAGATCGCGCTCTACAAGGCCAAGGCGGCTGAGCGGGTCGATGCCTATCGATCGGCGACGATCTTCTTCGCGATCGCCGGTGTGCTTGCGCTGGCGGGTCTGATCGCTCTGCTGGTTGGCCTGATCCTGTCGCTGGCGACACTTATCGGGCCTCTCGGCGGGACCGCCATCGTCGTCGGCATCGTCTTTGTCCTGGCGGCTGTGTTCGGCCTGATCGGCAAGGGCAAGCTCGCCAGCCCCGTCCACACCCAGCCGGACCATCGCGCATGACCGCAGCCAAGCGTTCGCTCGCCGCCGCCGAGGCCCAGGCCGTCGAAGCCCGTGCGCGCCTGTCCGCCACCTGGACCGATGTCCAGGCACGGCTCGACCCTAAGCTGCTGGCGGACGAGGCGCGCGACGCCAGCACCGCCGCCGCTTTCGCAGGGCTCGAGCAGATGCGCCGTAACCCGTCGCTCGTGGCGGGGATCGCCGGCCTGTTCGGACTGCTACTCGCCGGGCAGCAGATTGCCGCGGTTCGCCGCCGCCGCCAGCGCCGCAAGCCTGTGCCTGCCCAGGTCCGCTCGGCGTCATCGCCCACCAACCCTTCGCTTTCGAGGATCGAATCATGACCGACAGCCGCTACGATCATGCCCGCGACACCGTGTCGCATGTCTATCACGACGCCCGCGACAAGGCGGCCGAGACGCTCGCCGCGTCCAAGGACAGCGTGCAGGACGCCGCGCACCGCGCCGCCCATGAGATCGAGGCCAATCCACTGCTGGTGCTCGCAGGCGGCCTCGCGCTCGGCGTGGTGATCGGCGCGTTGCTCCCCCGCTCCGCCAAGGAGAAGGAGCTGCTTGGTCCGCTCGGCACCAGGCTCAGCGAGACCGCGCGCCAGGCGTTCGCCGCCGCCAAGGATGCGGGCTATCAGGAACTCGACTCCGCCGGCCTGACCAAGAGCGCCGCCAAGGATCGCGGCAAGGACCTGTTCGACGGCGTGATCCGCGCACTCAGCAGCGCCGGCACCGCCGCAGTCCAGTCGGCGCGCAAGGTCGACGCCGCGTAAACGTCCCAGCGCGTTATTGCGGTGCGGGGTTCAAACCCGCACCGCTTCCCTCTAGAAGAGACGATATGAGCAAGCTTCATCTCGTCTTCGGCGGCCGGGTCCGCGATCCGCAAACGCTCGACTTCGCCGATCCCTCGGCCCTGGAAGTGGTCGGCATCTTCCCCGATTACGCCAGCGCCGAAAAGGCCTGGCGTGCCGCCGCGCAGCGCACCGTCGACGACGCGGAAATGCGCTTCGTGGTCGTCCACCTGCATCGCCTGCTGGAGCCCGACCAACTCACGCCGGCGGGTTGAAATCCGGGGCCCAAGCCGGCCCGCAGCACGGCGTGTGAGTCACGCTCGCCACGCAACATCCTTCCATGCTCCTGCAAAGGCACTAGCTTAGGGTTACGGATACCGCCCCGCGTTGTTCTTCCGAACCCTAAGGCCCCTGCCCATGCAGGAGCACGGCTCCGCCCGCTTCCCGAAAACGTGATCCTTGGGAGGCTTTCGCGGCCCTCACGCGTGGCGGTGGTTCCACAGCAGCAACGGTCGCGCCAGGGCGAGGCCGGCGAGGAACCCGCCGATATGCGCGCCGATCGCGACGCTGACGCCGCCCATGCCGGCAACCGCGATCAGGAACTGGATGCCGATCCAGGCGGCGGCCAGCCACAGCACATGCACCAGATGCGCGGGCACTGGCCCGAGCGCCTTTGCCCGCCGCTCGCCGTATAGCAGCGCATAGGCCCCGACAACGGCGGAGATCGCGCCGCTCGCGCCGATCATCGGCAGGGCGGATTGCGGATCGAACAGCCAATGAACGGCCGCGCCGGCATAAGCACCGACCCCATAGAGGAGCGCCAGCGGCCCCGCCCCGATCGCCCGCTCCACCGCCTGCCCGCAAAAGACGAGCATCACCAGGTTGAAGCCGAGATGCGCCAGCCCGCCATGGACCAACGTCGCGGTCAACGGCGTCGCCCAGGCCGGAACCGGGAACAACGCCGGGTCGAACAGGCCCGGCGAGGTCAGGCGCAGCGGAATCACCCCCGCCTTGACCGCCGCCGCATCGAGCTGCCCACTATAGACGAGCCACAGCGACACGACCGTCGTGACCGCGGCGATGATTGCCGTGGCCGGCCAGTCCCGCCATCCGCGCCCGTCCATGAGGGTCAGATGAACTCGATCTTGGATACGAGATAGTAGCGATCCCCGGCCGGCACCGACACCTCGACCTCCTCGTCCACCTTCCGGCCGATCAGCGCGCGGCCCATCGGCGAGTTGTACGAGATGCGACCGGTACGCGCGTTGGCTTCGGTCTGGCCGACGATCTGGTATTTGATCGGCTTGTCGTCCTCGTCGAGCAACGTCACCGTCGCTCCGAACACGACCTTGTCGCCCGACAGATCGCGCGGGTCGATGATCTGGGCGCGGCTCAGCTTGTCCTCGATATCGGCGATCGACGCCTCGATCTGGCCCTGGCGTTCCTTCGCCGCGTGATATTCGGCGTTTTCCGACAGATCGCCGTGCGCCCGCGCTTCCTCGATCGCGTCGACGATCTGCGGGCGCTCCTCTTTCAGACGCCGGAGATCCGCGGTGAGCGTCTCATAGCCCTCCTGGAGCATCGGCATCTTTTCGACGGTGGCCATTCTATCGTCCCCAAATCCAATTCGCCCCGTACGGACCGAACACGGCCCGTCCGCACATCATCCATTGCTGTCGGGATCAGTTGTGCGACTGCGAATAATAGTCCTGCAAGGGCCGAACTTCAAGGACACCGCCGGAACCACTCGTGCTTTGGCCCGCCTGATGCGCCGCCAGGATCGCCTTCGCCGCCTCCACGCTGGCCGGCGCGGTGGTGTAATAGGGGATGCGCTGGCCCAGTGCCGCCTGGCGGATGGGTTTCGAATCCTTCAGCGACTGCCAACCTTCGGTGGTGTTGAAGATCAGGTCGATGCCGCCGTCCTTGATCCGGTCGACGATATGGGGTCGACCCTGCGCCACCTTGTTGATCCGCTCGACCGTGACGCCCGCCTGCTCCAGATAGTCGGCGGTACCGCTGGTCGCGACGATCGCGAAGCCCGCGTCCGCAAGCGCGGTGACGCCGGGCAGGATCGCCGCCTTGTCCGTCCCCTTGACGCTGACGAACACCGCGCCCTTGCCCGGCAGCACGGTCGAGGCGGCGAGCTGCGACTTGGCGAAGGCGGTGGTGAAGTCGGCGGCGATGCCCATCACCTCGCCCGTCGACTTCATCTCCGGCGACAGCACCGGATCGACGCCCGGGAAGCGGTTGAAGGGGAAGACCGCTTCCTTCACCGCATAATAGGGAATGGCGCGGTCGATCCGGGGCAGGTCGGCCAGCTTCTCGCCCGCCATCACCCGCGCCGCGATCTTGGCGATGGGGGTGCCGATCGCCTTGGCGACGAAGGGGACGGTGCGCGACGCGCGCGGGTTGACCTCGATCAGATAGACCTGATTGTCCTTCACCGCGAACTGGATGTTCATCAGGCCGACGACGTTCAGACCGCGCGCCAGCGCCTCGGTCTGCCGCTCGATCTCGGCGACGATCTCGGCCGACAGCGAATAGGGAGGGATCGAGCAGGCCGAGTCGCCCGAATGGACGCCGGCTTCCTCGATATGCTGGAGCACGCCCGCGACCACCACGTCGGTGCCATCGCAGATCGCGTCCACGTCCACCTCGACCGCGTCGCGCAGATACTGGTCGATCAGCACCGGCGCGTCGCCCGACACCTGCACCGCGGTCTGGATATAATCCTCGAGCTGCGCGGGACCGTCGACGATCTCCATCGCACGGCCGCCCAGCACGAAGCTGGGACGCATCAGCACCGGATAGCCGACCCGCTCGGCGACGATCAGTGCTTCCTCGCGGCTGCGGGCGATGCCGTTGCGCGGCTGGAGCAGCTTGAGCCGGTCGACCAGCGCCGCGAACTGCTCGCGGTCTTCGGCCAGGTCGATCGCCGCCGGGCTGGTGCCCAGAATCGGGATGCCCGCCGCCTCCAGCGCGCGCGCCAGGTTGAGCGGGGTCTGCCCGCCGAACTGGACGATCACGCCGATCAGTTCGCCGCGCGTCTTCTCCACGTCCAGGATCGCCAGCACGTCCTCGGCGGTCAGCGGCTCGAAATAGAGCCGGTCCGACGTGTCATAATCGGTGCTGACCGTCTCCGGGTTGCAGTTGACCATGATCGTCTCATAGCCCGCGTCCGCCAGCGCGAAGCAGGCGTGGCAGCAGCAATAATCGAACTCGATGCCCTGCCCGATGCGATTCGGACCGCCGCCCAGGATCACGACCTTGCGGCGGTCGGACGGCATCGCCTCGTCCTCGGGCGCGCCGAAGCTGGGGCCCTCATAGGTCGAATACATGTACGGCGTGCGCGCATCGAACTCGGCGGCGCAAGTGTCGATCCGCTTGAACACCGGGCGCACGCCCAGCTTCAGGCGATGCTCGCGCACCTCCTCCTCGGTGACGCCGCCGGTCATCGCCTTCACCACCTCGTGGATCAGACCCGATCCGCGCGCGATGCCGCGGGTCATGCCGCGCAGGTTAGCCGATTGCAGCGCCAGCCAGGCCAGCCGCTTGTCGCTGAAGCCCATCGCCTTCAACCGGCGCATGCCGGGGGCGTCGATCGGCAGGCCGTTCTCCATCACGTCCTTCTCGGCCGCGACGATCTCGGCGATCCGCTCCAGGAACCAGGGATCGTATTTCGCGATCGCATGGACCTCGGCGACGGTGAAACCCTCGCGCAGCGCTTGGGCCGCGACCAGCAGCCGATCCGGCGTCGGCGCGGCCAGCGCCGCCTCGATCTCCGCGCGCGGCGCGCCGACGAGATGATCGACATGGTTGAAGCCCGACAGGCCCGTCTCCAGCCCGCGCAGCGCCTTCTGCATCGATTCCTGGATGTTGCGACCGATCGCCATCACCTCGCCGACCGACTTCATCGCGGTGCCCAGCACCGGCTCGGCGCCCTTGAACTTCTCGAAGGCGAAGCGCGGGATCTTGGTGACGACATAGTCGATCGTCGGTTCGAACGAGGCGGGCGTGGCCCCCGTGATGTCGTTCTCGATCTCGTCCAGCGTGTAGCCGACCGCCAGCTTGGCCGCGACCTTGGCGATCGGGAAGCCGGTGGCCTTGGACGCCAAGGCCGACGAACGCGACACGCGCGGGTTCATCTCGATGACGATCAGCCGGCCGTCGCGGGGATTGACCGCGAACTGGACGTTGGAGCCGCCCGTCTCGACGCCGATCTCGCGCAGCACCGCGATGGATGCGTTGCGCATGATCTGATATTCCTTGTCGGTCAGCGTCAGCGCCGGCGCGACGGTGATGGAATCGCCCGTATGGACGCCCATCGGATCGACATTTTCGATCGAGCAGATGATGATGGCATTGTCGTTGCGATCCCGCACGACCTCCATCTCATATTCCTTCCAGCCGAGCAGCGACTCCTCAATCAGCACCTCGGTGGTCGGCGACAGGTCCAGACCCTTGCGGACGATCTCCAGAAATTCCTCGCGATTATACGCGATGCCGCCGCCAGAGCCGCCCATGGTGAAGCTGGGACGGATGATCGCGGGCAGGCCGACCTTGTCCAGCCCGGCCAGCGCCTCCGCCTCGGTATGCGCGATCGCCGAGCGGGCCGATTCCAGCCCGATCTTGTCCATCGCGTCGCGGAACTTCAGCCGGTCCTCGGCCTTGTCGATTGCCTCGGCATCCGCGCCGATCATCTGCACGCCGAATTTCTCCAGCGTGCCGTCATGGAACAGCGCCAGCGCGGTGTTGAGCGCGGTCTGCCCACCCATGGTCGGCAGGACGGCGTCGGGCCGCTCCTTCTCGATGATCTTCGCGACCACGGCGGGCGTGATCGGCTCGACATAGGTGGCGTCGGCCAGCTCGGGATCGGTCATGATCGTCGCCGGGTTCGAATTGACCAGGACGATGCGATAGCCCTCTTCCTTCAGGGCCTTGATCGCCTGGGTGCCCGAATAGTCGAACTCGCACGCCTGACCGATGACAATCGGCCCCGCGCCGATGACGAGGATGGAGGAAATGTCGGTGCGTTTTGGCATGGGTTCTCGCCGAGATGCTGGCGGCCGGTTAGGGCCGGAAATGGGTTATGCGGTGCGGACGGTCAGCCGTCGCCCATGGTGCGATCACGGAGCGAGGCCACGAACCGCTCGAACAGATACAGGCTGTCCTGCGGCCCCGGCGACGCCTCGGGGTGATACTGCACGCTGAACGCCGGCCGGTCGGTCAGCTCCAGCCCGGCGTTCGAGCCGTCGAACAGCGACACATGCGTCTCGCGCGCGTTCGCCGGCAGGCTGTCCCGCTCGACCGCGAAGCCGTGGTTCATGCTGGTGATCTCGACCGCGCCGTCGGACAGGCGCTGGACCGGATGGTTGGCGCCGCGATGGCCCTGGAACATCTTGGTGGTGCGCGCGCCGACCGCCAGCGCCAGCAGTTGATGGCCCAGGCAGATGCCGAACAACGGCACGCCCGCGTCCAGCACCTGACGGATCACCGGCACCGCATACTCCCCCGTGGCCGCCGGATCGCCGGGGCCGTTGGACAGGAACACGCCGTCGGGCTTCAGCGCCATGACCTGATCGAAGGTCGCGGTGGCGGGCAGCACCGACACCTTCGCCCCGGCCTTGACCAGGTTGCGGAAGATGTTGCGCTTGCTGCCATAATCGATCGCAACGACATGCGGACGCTCGCCGTCCTCGGCGCTGTCGTCATAGCCGAAGCCCAGCCGCCACAGGCCGCCGGCCCAGCCATAATGCGTCTCGGTCGACACCGTCTTGGCGAGGTCCATCCCCTCCAGCCCCGGCCAGCTCCGCGCCATGTCGAGCAGCAGGTCAAGGTCGAATTCACCGGTCGGGCTGTGCGCGATCACGCCGTTGGGCGCGCCGCCAGCGCGGATGCGGCGGGTCAGCGCGCGCGTGTCGACGCCGGCCAGACCGATGCGGGCATGACGCCGCATCCAGCCGTCCAGCCGCTCCATCGCGCGGAAGTTGGACGGCTCGGTCGGCACCTCGCGCACGATCATGCCCAGCGCATGGGGATCGTCCGCCTCGATATCGTCGGGATTGGCGCCGACATTGCCGATATGCGGGAAGGTGAAGGCGATCATCTGGCCCGCGAAGCTGGGGTCGGTCATGATCTCCTGATAGCCGGTCATGGCGGTGTGGAAGCAGACCTCGCCCACCGCCTCGCCTTCGGCGCCGAAGCCGTGGCCCCAGATCACCTCGCCCGTGGCGAGAACGAGGCACCCGGTCATGCCCTCGGGCTTTTCGGGCATGGCAAAGGGCGTTGCGTCGGCCATGGTCAGGCGGGCACTCCATACAAAAGTTCGGCGATGTCGCTAAGCCGCGCCCGCTAGCCCCCCTGCCCCGTTCGGTCAACCGGTGTACGGCGGATCGCCGTTCCGCTAGGATGGTTCCTTTCCCGTGCGAAAGAGACGTTTGACCATGATCCGCGACGACATCAAGGCCGCCCAGGTCACCGCCATGAAGGCTGGCGACAAGGACGCGCGCGCCGCCATCTCCTTGATCCAGGCCGCGATCAAGAATCGCGACATCGAGGTCCGCACCGGCTCGGCACCGGCCGACGACGATGCGCTGGTGGTCGAGGTGCTCCAGAAGATGGTCAAGCAGCGCCGCGAATCGATCGCCATGTACGAACAGGGCGGCCGCCCCGAGCTCGCTGCGGCCGAGGCGCGCGAAGTCGCGGTGATCGAACGGTTCCTGCCCCAGCAGATGAGCGAGGCGGAGACCACGGCCGCGATCGAATCGATCAAGGCGGATCTGAGTGCGACCGGCATGAAGGACATGGGCCGGGTGATGGCCGAGCTGAAGGCGCGCCACGCCGCCAATCTCGACATGAGCAAGGCCAGCGGGCTGGTGAAGGCGGCGCTGTCATAAGAGGATTTCATACGGCGCAAGCTGTCCCCCGGCGAAGGCCGGGGCCCAGTTGGGCGCGCTGATTGGATAGGTGCGCGCTCCGTTACGGCAAACTTCCCATTTGGGCCCCGGCCTTCGCGGGGGAACAGATGCGTCAGATGCGATCGACACACCCCGATTGCGCTTCTCCGCTTTTCCCCTCATAACGCGGTACAATAGGCCATGAGTCTTTCGCCCGCCTTCCTCGACGAGCTGCGCGCCCGCACCTCGTTGTCGGCGCTGATCGGCAAGACTACCAAGCTGCAGAAGGCTGGCCGCGAGATGCGCGGCTGCTGCCCCTTCCACAATGAGAAGTCGCCCAGCTTCTACGTCAACGACGACAAGGGCTTCTATCATTGTTTCGGCTGTTCCGCGCACGGCGACGCGATCCGCTGGATGACGGACCAGCGCGGCCTGCCCTTCATCGACGCGGTCAAGGAACTGGCGCAGGCGGCGGGCATGGAGATGCCGGCGATGGACCGCCAGTCCGCCGCCCGGGCCGAGCGCGCCAAGGGCCTGCACGAAGCGATGGATGAGGCGGCGGCCTGGTTCGTGGAGCAGCTCCATGGCCTGGGCGGCGTCGACGCGCGCAAGCTGCTGGACCGGCGCGGCATCACCGCCGAGACCGCGCGCCAGTTCGGCATCGGCTTCGCGCCCGACAGCCGGGGCAGGCTCAAGGCCGCGCTCAAGGATTTCGGCGAGCCGATGCTGGTCGAGACGGGGATGCTGATCCAGGTCGAGGGCAAGGAGCCGTACGACCGGTTCCGCGGCCGACTGATGATCCCGATCCGCGACCAGCGCGGCCGGGTGATCGCGTTCGGCGGGCGCATCCTTGATCAGGGTGAGCCCAAATACCTTAACAGCCCGGACACGCCGCTGTTCGACAAGGGACGCACGCTCTACAATCTCGACCGCGCCGCGCCGGCCGCGCGCAAGGCCAACCGGCTGCTGGTGGTCGAGGGCTATATGGACGTGATCGCGCTCGCCCAGGCGGGGATCGCGGAGGCGGTCGCGCCGCTCGGCACCGCGCTGACCGAGCATCAGCTCGAGCGGCTGTGGCGGATGGTCGAGGTGCCGGTCCTGTGCTTCGACGGCGACGCGGCCGGGCAGAAGGCGGCGATCCGCGCCGCGCATCGGGCGCTGCCGCTGCTCCAGCCGGGCCGCAGCCTGCGCTTCGTGACGCTGCCCGAGGGGCAGGACCCCGACGATCTGGTCAAGGCCAAGGGCGCGGGCGCGATGGAGGCGCTGCTCCGCGACGCGCAACCGCTGGTCGACCGGCTGTGGCAAAGCGAGGTCGCGGCCGAGCCGCTCGACACGCCCGAGCAGCGCGCCGGACTCAAGCGGCGACTGAACGAGCTGGCCGGCACCATCGCCGATCCGGGCGTGAAGCATGAGTATCTCGCCGAATTCCGCCGCCGCGCTGACGAACAGGTGCGCCCGCAGCGTGCGCCCTTCCAGCCGTTCAAGCGCGGCAAGCAGCCTTGGCGGCCCCCCGCCCCCGTGACCGAGGACGCCAAGAAGGTGCGCGCGACCGGCATCGACCGGGTGCTGGCCAAGGCGGTGCTCGCGGGGCTGATCCGCCATCCGGCCGAGATCGCGCGGCATGTCGAGGTGCTGGGCAGCCTGAAACTTGCGGACGGCGCGCTCGGCCGGCTGTTCGAGGCGGTGGTCGACGTCGCGCTGGAGGATGCGCACCGCGCCCGGCCGCGGGGCGACGGGGCGGCGGCGGCGGCGGCGGCGCTTGATAGCGCGCGCCTCGTCACCATATTGGCACGGTCCGGGTTCGAAGGGATCGCAAGCGACCTTCTCCGGGCCGACACGATGCCTTATACGTTCACGCAGAAATCGGGGGATGAGGAACGCGCTCGCGCCGACCTCGACGAAGCGATCGCGATCTTGATCGCGCGGCCGGAAGTGGATGCCCAGCTGGCGGAGGCGACCTCCGCGATGATGGCCCGCTTCACCGATGAAGCGTTCGAACGCCAGGTGTCGCTGGTAAAAGAGAAACAGGCGTTGGATGCTCGGCTTGCAAATCTGGTGCAAGCGAACGAAGACGCCCGATCGTTGGGACCCGAGGGTAATTGATGGCGAAGGCGAATATGGCGGCGGATACCGAAGCACCCGAGACGGGCGACGCGCCGCTGATCGATCTCAACGAGGCGTCGGTCAAGAAGCTGATCGCGCGCGCCAAGAAGCGCGGCTACATCACCTATGACCAGCTCAATGAGGCTCTGCCGCAGGACCAGATGTCCTCCGACCAGCTCGAGGACATCATGTCTGCGCTCAACGAGATGGGCGTGAACATCGTCGAGAACGAGGAACAGGGCGAGGACGGCGAGACCGAGGAGCGCGCCGATGACGGCGACGAGGCCGAGGCGTCGGACGATGGCAGCCCCGATGCGCCCGCCGTCGAGAAGAAGAAGGAGACGGTCGATCGCACCGACGATCCCGTCCGCATGTATCTTCGCGAGATGGGCGCGGTCGAGCTGCTCAGCCGCGAGGGCGAGATCGCCATCGCCAAGCGGATCGAGGCCGGCCGGGACACGATGATCCTGGGTCTGTGCGAATCGCCGATTACCTTCAACGCGATCATCGACTGGTCGACCGCCCTCAACGAGGGGACGATGCAGCTGCGCGAGATCCTCGACCTCGACGCGATGCTGTCCAAGGGGCCGTCGGCCGAGCAGGTCGAGGGCGCCGAGGAAGACGGCGACGAGATCAGCGAAAAGACCGCCGGTGCGTCCTTCAAGGAGGAAGAGGAGCCGGAGGAGGCGTCGTCGGACGATGACGACGACATGACCGAACGCCGCGCGCCGCGTCCGTCGGACGACGAGGAGGAGGACAATACCCTCAGCCTCGCCCAGATGGAGGAGCAGCTCAAGCCCCAGGCGCTGGAGCGGTTCGCCAACATCACCGCGCTCTACAAGAAGTTCGCCAAGCTCCAGCAGAGCCGCTTGGAGGCAATGGCCGCGGGCGGCGAAATCTCGACCGCAGACGAGCGCAAGTATCAGAAGCTGCGCGAGGAACTGACCGCCGAGGTCGAGAGCGTCCAGTTCCACAATGCCAAGATCGAATATCTCGTCGACCAGCTCTACGCCTTCAACCGCCGGCTGACGACGCTGGGCGGGCAGATGCTGCGCCTCGCCGAGCGCCACAAGGTCAACCGCAAGGACTTCCTGGACCGCTATGTCGGCCACGAGATGGACGACACCTGGCTGCAGGTACAGGGCAAGGCCGATAAGAAATGGTCCGCCTTCGTCACCAACGAGGCGGAATCGATCGAGCGCATCCGCACCGAGGTGAGCGAGATCTCGCAGCAGACCGGCATGGCGCTGGTCGAGTTCCGTCGCATCGTCAACATGGTGCAGAAGGGCGAGCGTGAGGCGCGCATCGCCAAGAAGGAGATGGTCGAGGCGAACCTCCGCCTGGTGATCTCCATCGCCAAGAAATACACCAATCGCGGGCTGCAGTTCCTGGATCTGATCCAGGAGGGCAATATCGGCCTGATGAAGGCGGTGGACAAGTTCGAGTACCGTCGCGGCTACAAGTTCTCGACCTATGCGACCTGGTGGATTCGCCAGGCGATCACCCGGTCGATCGCCGACCAGGCGCGGACCATCCGCATCCCGGTCCATATGATCGAGACGATCAACAAGCTGGTCCGCACAAGCCGCCAGTTCCTGCACGAGCAGGGCCGCGAACCGACCCCGGAGGAGATGGCCGAACGCCTCTCCATGCCGCTGGAGAAGGTGCGCAAGGTGATGAAGATCGCCAAGGAGCCGATCAGCCTCGAAACGCCGATCGGCGACGAGGAGGATTCGCATCTCGGCGACTTCATCGAGGACAAGAACGCGATCATCCCGGTCGACGCGGCGATCCAGGCGAACCTGAAGGAAACCGTCACCCGCGTCCTCGCCTCGCTGACCCCGCGCGAGGAGCGCGTGCTGCGCATGCGCTTCGGCATCGGCATGAACACCGATCATACGCTGGAGGAAGTGGGCCAGCAGTTCAGCGTGACCCGCGAACGCATCCGCCAGATCGAGGCGAAGGCGCTGCGCAAGCTGAAGCACCCCAGCCGCTCGCGCAAGATGCGCAGCTTCCTCGACCAGTAAGGATCGCCACCATGGGAACGACGCCCTCGACCGCCGCCGGCGCGGCCTTTGCGGGCGCCTTTCCCAGGGTGCGCGTGATCAACCTCGCGCACCGCACCGACCGGCGGCGTGAGATGGAGGCCGAGTTCGCCAAGCTCGGCCTGGCGTTCGACGACGGCATCCGCCTGCATGTCGCGACCCGTTGCGACGACGCGGCGGGCTTTCCGACCATCGGCACGCGCGGCTGCTTCCTGAGCCATCTTGGGGTGCTGGAGCAGGCGCTGGCGGAGGATGCCGAATCGGTGCTGATCGTCGAGGATGATCTGAGCTTCTCGCCCAAGGAGATCGCGCGCATGGCGACGACGCTGGCGGCGCTGGAAGCGCGGCCCTGGTCGATCTTCTATGGCGGCATCCTGCGCTATGGCGACCAGGAGCAGCCGAGCGGCGTCGCCTCTCCGCTGTTCGTCGCCGATCCGGCCACGGGGATCATGGGCGGCCATTTCCTGGCGATGCGCCGCGACGCGATCGCGGCGGCGGTGCCCTATCTCCAGGCGATCCTGACCCGGTCGCCCGGCAGTCCGGAGGGCGGGCCGATGCATGTCGACGGTGCCTATGGCTGGCTGCGCGCCGCGCGGCCCGACCTGGTCACGCTGGTCGCCCATCCGGGCCTCGGCCACCAGCGCGCCTCGCGCACCGACATCCACCAGCTCCGCTGGAAGGATCGCGTGCCGGTCGTGCGCGAGATGGTGCAGTGGCTGCGCCAGGCGCGGCGCGCCTAACGCCGGAACGGCAGCCGGCGCCCCTCCACCAGCGATCGCCACGCCCATTCCACCGGCGCGATCCGGTAGCGCCGCAGCCAGAACATGGCGGCGACCAGCAGCACCGCATCCACCGCCAGCGCGGTCGCCATCATCGCCACCCAATCCTGCCGGCCATATAGCCCCAAACCGAAGGGCGGGTAGAGCAGCCACAGGCAGATCAGGGTCTGCGCCACATAGAGGGTCAGCGCGGTCCGTCCCGCCGCCGCGAAGGGCCGCAGGAGGCGCCGCCCGGCCGCCGTGCCCAGGAGCAGCAGCACCAGCCCGACATGGCCCATGGTGACCGCCAGCCGGCCGACTTCATAGGTCGCCCAGCCGAGCGTCGGTGCATTGTCGAACCGTATCGTCGCCGCCGCATTCGCCGCGCGCAGGCCGGCCCCCACGCCATAGCCGGCCATCGCCAGTCCCGCGTAGAGGCGTCGAGACCGCTCCCCTTGCAATACGCCCCAGCGATAGAGCGCCGCGCCGATCAGCATCGTCGACAGCGCTTCCCAGACCGAGTCCAGCTCGGCATCCCGCAACAGCAGCAGGCTGGTCGCCCAGGACGAGTGGACCCATCCGGTGAAGCCGCTGCTCCGCATCCGGTCCTCCGTTGCGATCCGCTGCTGATCCCGTGCCCGGCGTCGCGCCAGTTCGGCGCGGCGGTCGCGCTCCACCACCAGGCCGGCCCGCTCCGCTGCAGACAGCGGCCGCCCGTGATGCGCCGTGGCGCTCGCCACGATCGCCTGCTGCTGGCGCGCCGCCTGATAGTTCGCCATCCCCCCGGCGAAATCGAACGCCGTCATCACCAGTCCCAGCGCCAGCAACGCTCCGGGGGAGCGGGTGCGGAAGAGCAGGCCGAGCAGGGCCGCCAGCGCATAGGTGTGAAGGATATCCCCCGGCCAGAGCAGCACGAACATATGGATCAGGCCAAAGGCGAGCAGCACCACCTGCCGCCAGGCATAGCGACCCAGCATCGCTGCCTCGCCCGCCTGCGCCGCGATCCGGTCGGTCAGGATCACCATCCCCGCGCCGAACAGCAGTTCGAGCAGGCAGCGCGCCGTTCCCTCGGCGACGACCTCGCGCACCCACCACACCCATTGGTCGGCCTGCGACCAGCCATAATGGCGTGGGTCGGTCCAGCCTGCCCAGATCGAGCCGGCCATTTCCGGCATGTTCATGAACAGGATGCCGAGGATCGCCAGGCCGCGCAGGATGTCGAGCGCGGCGATGCGGGGCGCGCCGTCCGGTTCGGGCGCGGATGCGGGGGAGACGATCGGATCGGTCACGCCTTTCGCCTATCAGCCCCCCGGCCCCGTACAAGGCCCGGCCCGTGCACGACAAAGCCTATGCATGACAAAGCGGCGGCCGTCCGTCAGGACGACCGCCGCTCCGGTTACGCAAACTGTCGAGGACCGCTTATTCGGCGGCCGCGCTGCCCTTAGCGGGGCGCGTGTCGCGGCGCTCGGCGATACGCGCCGACTTGCCGGTGCGGCCACGCAGGTAATAGAGCTTCGCGCGACGCACGGCGCCCTTGCGGACCACCTCGATCGAATCGATGTTCGGCGAATAGAGCGGGAAGACGCGCTCGACGCCCTCGCCGAAGGAGATCTTGCGGACCGTGAAGGACGATCCCATGCCCTTGTTCGAGCGCGCGATGCACACGCCCTCATAGGCCTGGACGCGGGTACGCTCGCCTTCGACCACCTTCACGCCGACCTTCAGCGTGTCGCCGGGACGGAATTCGGGGATCGCGCGCTGCGCGGTGAGCTTCTGGATCTGCTCGGCTTCGAGCTGCTGGATCAGGTTCATCGTACGTCTCTCATTCGTCGCCGCGCGCCAGAGGGCGGGGGACCCGAGCGTCCTCGTGACGCTCCCAAAGGTCCGGCCGCCTTAGCCGTGTATCGGTCTCGGCCATGGACGTGCGCCAGGCCGCGATCCGCGCATGATCCCCCGATCGCAGCACTTCGGGGATCGTGCGCCCCTCCCATTCAGCCGGGCGGGTATAGTGGGGATATTCGAGAAGGCCGCTTTCGAAGCTTTCCTCATCCCCACTGGAAGCCGCGCCCATTACCCCCGGAAGCAGCCGAACGCAAGCATCGAGCAGGACCAGCGCCCCCATCTCGCCACCCGACAGGATATAGTCGCCAATCGACACCTCTTCGATCGCGCGCGCCTCGAACAATCGCTGGTCGAATCCCTCGAATCGGCCGCAGAGCAAGGTCGCGCCCGGCCCCGCCGCCAGCGCGCGCACCCGGGCCTGGGACAGCGGGCGCCCTCGCGGCGTCAGCGCCAGCACCGGCAGGTCGGGCGCGGCGGCAGCGGCATGGTCGACCGCGCGCGCCACCACGTCGGCGCGCAGCACCATGCCGGCCCCGCCACCGGCCGGCGTGTCGTCGACCGAGCGATGCCGGTCGGTGGCGAAATCGCGCATCTGGATGGCGTCGCAGCGCCATCGCCCCTCGCGCAGGGCGCGCCCCGCGATCGAATGGCCAAGCGGTCCCGGGAACATCTCCGGGTAGAGGGTGATTACCTGCGCGATGAACATGATCCGCCCCCTTCCCCCGCTCGCGCAGGCCGCGCAAGAGGTGGACGACTGCATCATCGTCGGTGCAGGCCCCGCCGGCCTCACGGCGGCCATCTATCTGGCGCGTTTCTGGCTGAAGATCCGCCTGTTCGATTCGGGCGACAGCCGCGCGCGCTGGATTCCGCGCACCAACAACCATGCCGGCTATCCCGACGGCATCCCGGGCCCCGAGCTGCTCGCGCTGATGCAAGCCCAGGCGGAACGGTTCGGCGCGGTGCGCGAGGAAGCGACCGTCACCGCGATCCGCCCGGACGGCGATGGCTTCGTCGTCCAGGTCGGCGATCGGGGGGCGCGCGCGCGATCGGTGCTGCTGGCGACCGGCGTCGTCAACAACCATCCGGAGATGGATGCGGACCTGCACGCACGCGCGCTCCAGGCCGGGCTGCTGCGCTATTGCCCGATCTGCGACGGCTATGAGGTCACCGACAAGCGCGTCGGGGTGATCGGGCGCGGCCGGCACGGCACCCGCGAGGCGATCTTCCTGCGGGGCTATACGCGCGACGTGACGCTGATCAGCCCCGAGGCGGAGAACGGCCTCGACCCCGACTGCATCGCCGCGCTGGACGATGCGGGCATCCGGCGGATCGATGGTCCGTGCGGCCGCTTCGCGATCGAGGGCGATCGATTCGCGATGGACACCGCCGGCGGCCGACTGGCCTTCGACAGCGTCTATCCGGCGATGGGCTCGGTGATCCGCTCGCGCCTCGCGGTGGAGGCCGGGGCGCGGGCCAATGACGAAGGGTGTCTGGAGGTGGATGACCACCAGCGCACCTCGATCCCCGGCCTGTTCGCGGCCGGCGACGTGGTGAAGGGGCTGGACCAGATCAGCCACGCCATGGGCGAGGCCGGCGTCGCCGCGACCACCATCCGCAACATGCTGAGCGAGCAGCGGCCGCTGCGCCGCTGACGCCCTAGTCCGCCAACGCCGACCGCCGGATCGAATAGCCGAAATAGATCAGGCATGCCGCTCCGATCCACAGGCCGAACAGCAGGAAGGTGTCGGCCGGCAGCCCCGCGATCAGATAGACGCACGCGCCGACGCTCAGCACCGGCAGCACGGGATAGAACGGCACCCGGTAGCCGCGCGGCAGATCGGGCCGGCGACGCCGCAGCAGGATGACGCCGATCGACACGGCGGCGAAGGCGATCAGCGTCCCCATGCTGGTCAGGTTGACCAAAACATCGAGCGGCACCACGGCGGCGAGCAGCGCGACGCCCAGCGCCACCACCCAGCTGTTGCGGCGTGGCACCTGGGTCACCGGGTCAACCTGGCGGAAAAAGGCGGGGAGCAGCCCGTCGCGACTCATCGCAAAGAGGATGCGCGTCTGGCCGTAGAGCACCACCAGGGTGACGCTGAAGATCGACGCGACCGCCCCCAGCGACAGCAGCACCGCCGGCCAGCCCTGCCCGGTCAGGTTGCGGAGGATCACCGCCAACCCCGCCTCTTGCCCCGCGAACGCGGTCCAGGGCTGCGCGCCGAGCGCCGCGACCGCCACCAGGATATAGGCGGCGGTGACGATCAGCAGCGACAGGATGATCGCCAACGGCAGGTTGCGGCGGGGGTCGCGCACCTCCTCGCCCGCCGTCGAGACCGCGTCGATGCCGATATAGGAAAAGAAGATCGACGAGGCCGCCGACCCGATCCCCGCCAGCCCCTTCGGCGCGAAGGGATGGAAGTTGGCGGCCGAGAAATGCGCCAGCGCGATGCCGACGAACAGCGCCAGCACCGCCAGCTTGGCGACGACCAGCACGGCATTCGCGGTGGCCGATTCACGTGCGCCGCGCAGCAGCACGATCAGGCAGAGGCCAACCAGCAGCACCGCCGGCAGGTTGACGATCCCGCCCGCGCCCGGTGGCCGGGCGAGCGCGTCGGGCATCCGCCAGCCGATCGTCAGCCCGAACAGCTCATTCAGATACTGGCCCCAGCCGACCGCGATCGCGGAGGCGGAGACGCCATATTCGAGCAGCAGGCACGCGCCGATCAGGAACGCCGCCAATTCGCCGAGCGTCGCATAGGCATAGGAATAGGAGGAGCCGGCCGCCGGGACGGTCGAGGCCAGCTCGGCATAACAGAGCGCGGTCAGCGCGGCGGTGATACCGGCCAGCACGAACGAGACGGTGACCGCCGGTCCCGCCTCCGGCACCGCAGTGGTCAGCGCCACGAAGATGCCGGTCCCGATCGTCGCGCCGACACCCAGCATGGTGAGCTGGAACAGGCCGAAGCTGCGCGCAAGCGGGCGTTCGCTCGTGCCTTCCCCTTCGGGCCGGGTGTAATAGTCGGCGACCGGCTTGCAGCGGATCAGCCGCAGCCAAAGCGAGGATGGCGGCATCGGCGCGGTCAGGCGGCGAAGTCGGGTTCGATCACCATCCGCTCGGGCGACCATTCGGGCACCGCCTCGGGGCGCATGGGCACCATGAACCGCTTGCCGGTCGGACGCTCGACCTCAATCACGTCGCCCGCGCCGAAGTTATCGACCGCGACGACGGTGCCGATTGGCTCGCCGGCAAGCGTGACGACGGGCAGGCCGATCAGGTCGGCATGATAATATTCGCCCTCCGCCAGCGGCGGCAATGCGCTGCGCGCCACGGTCAGCGCGGTGCCGCGCATCGCCTCGGCGGCGGTGCGGTCGCGAATCTCGGCGAAGCGCGCGATCGCGCCGTTGTTGCCGGCGCGCAGGCTGGTCAGCGTCAGCGCGCCATCGTTGAAGCGGGTGAACGCCGACAGGTCGTCGGCGAACACCTTCAGCCGCACCTCGCCCGCCACGCCATGCGCGCCGATGATGGCGGCCAGCGTGACGGGTGCGGGTGCGGGTGCGGATGGGGTGGCGGGATCAGCCTTGGGGGGAACCATCGGTCTCCGGGGCGGCGCTGTCGTCGCCTTCGGCCGGAGCCTGGGCCGACTGGCCGTCATTGCTGGCGTCGCTGAGCGGCGCGGGCTTGGGGGTCGCGTCCTCGCCGTCGTCCGGCGCGGTGCGGGGATCGGGATCCTGTTCGGTCATGCATCGTCTCCTGCTATGCGGGAGGGGAACGCATGACGGCCCGTTATGCTGCCACAGGAGGGACAGCGGGCCGGGTACGCCGTCGCGAGCGCCGCCCGTTCCACCCCACCCCGGCGGAGCCGGGGTCCAGTTGCGGAACGGTCGTGAGAGCAAAGCAGCGTTCCCAACTGGTTCCCGGCCTTCGTCGGGGGGACTGGGAGCGCCGATCGGCTCTCTCGATGCAGCAGGCAAGGGGACGACCCGCAGGACGCCCCCTCGCCCCGACGATCACTCGGCGGTGGCGGTTTCGCCGGTCGCCTCGGCGGCGGCTTCCTGCGCGGCCTTCAGCTTCTCGGCACGCTCCTCGGCGCGCTCGGTGGCCTTCTCGCCCGGCTTGGCCTTGTTCGGGTTGTTGCGCGCGGCGCGCTCGCGGACACCGGCCTGGTCCAGGAAGCGGGCGACGCGGTCGGTCGGCTGCGCGCCATTGGCCAGCCAGTGCTTGGCGCGCTCGGCGTCGAGCACGATCCGCTGCTCATTGTCCTTGGCGAGCAGCGGATTGTAGTTGCCGATCTTCTCGATGAACTTGCCGTCGCGGGGGCTGCGCGCATCGGCCACGACGATGCGGTAATAGGGACGCTTCTTGGAGCCGCCACGCGACAGACGAATGCTGAGTGCCATGTTACTTAAGTCCTTGCTTCACGTTTTCAGGATATCGGCCGGAGCCGGATCACTTCTTCTTCAACAAACCTTCGAAACCGGGGGGCAGCTTGGGCAATTCGCCGCTGCCGAGCGCGTCCAGGCCGGGCAAGGTCTTGCCGCCCGCGGCCTTCTGCATCAGGTCGCCCATGCCGGGTCCGCCGATCGCATTGCCCAGTCCGCCCAGGCCGCCGCCCAGGCCGCCCTTGCCCAGCATCGCCATCATCCCCTTGATGCCGCCCATCTTCTTGAGCTTCTTCATCGCGGTGGACATTTCCTGATGCATCTTCAGGAGCTTGTTCACGTCCTGCACGGTCGTGCCGGACCCCTTGGCGATCCGGATCTTGCGCTTGGCGTTGATCAATTCGGGTTTGGAGCGCTCCTTGGGGGTCATCGAGCCGATCATCGCATCCATATGGATCAGGATCTTGTCGCCGCCCGCCTGCTGGAGCGCTCCTTGCGCCTTCTTCATGCCGGGCATCATGCCCGCCAGCGCGCCGAGACCGCCCATGCGGCGCATCTGCGCCAGCTGGCCGCGCAGGTCGTTCATGTCGAACTGACCCTTGGCCATCTTCATGGCCATGCGCTCGGCGTCTTCCTGCTGGATCGACTCCGCCGCCCGCTCGACCAGCGAGACGACGTCGCCCATGCCCAGGATGCGCCCTGCCACCCGCTCGGGGTGGAAGGCCTCGAGCGCGTCCATCTTCTCGCCGGTGCCGGCGAACTTGATCGGCTTGCCGGTGACCGCGCGCATCGACAGCGCAGCGCCACCGCGCGCGTCGCCGTCCATGCGGGTCAGCACCACGCCGGTCAGCGGCACCTGTTCGGAGAAGCTGGTGGCGACGTTGACCGCGTCCTGGCCGGTCAGCGAGTCGACCACCAGCAGGATTTCCTGCGGCTTCGCGATGTCGGCGACCGCCTTCATCTCGTCCATCAGCGCCTGATCGACGTGCAGGCGACCGGCGGTGTCGAGCATCAGCACGTCGAAACCCTGGAGCTTCGCCGCCTGCATCGCGCGTCGCGCGATCTCGACCGGTTGCTGGCCGGCGATGATCGGCAGCGTCGCTACCTCGACCTGGGTGCCCAGCGTCGCGAGCTGCTCCTGCGCCGCGGGGCGCGCGACGTCGAGCGACGCCATCAGCACCTTCTTGCGGTCGCGGTTCGCCAGCGTGCCCTGCGACAGGCGCTTGGCGATCTTGGCGGTGGTCGTCGTCTTGCCCGACCCCTGCAGGCCGACCATCATCACCACCGCCGGCGGCGTGACGTCGAGCAGCAGCGTGGATTCGTCCGCGCCCAGCATCTCGACCAGCGCGTCGTTGACGATCTTGATGACCTGCTGGCCCGGCGTGACCGAACGCAGCACGTTCTGGCCAATCGCCTGCTCGGTCGCCCGGTCGACGAACTGGCGGGCGACGGGCAGCGCCACGTCCGCCTCCAGCAACGCGACGCGCACCTCGCGCATCGCGGTGCGAACATCCGCCTCGGTCAGCGCGCCACGCCCACGCAGACGGTCGAAGACACCGCCAAGCCGGTCGCTCAGACTCTCGAACATGGGGACATCAACCTCTACTCGGGCCAAACGCAAAAGCGCCGGCGGGCGAAACCTCGCCGGCCAGCGTGCATGCCGCGGCAATGGCGGTCATGCGTGTCATCAGCGTTCGACAACGGAACGATCGCGCGGCCTTAAGCGAAAGCCCCGCGCTTGGCAAGCGCGGGGCGAAACGCAGGATCAGAAGGACGTCCAGTCGTCGCCATTGTCCCCGGCTGACGCGGGCAGCACCTGGGGTGCGCGGACCAGCGCGGGCAGCGCCGCGGCGGGAAGCGGCCGCACCGGCCCCTCGAACCGCCGTGCCATCGCGCCCCCACCCGTGTTGAACCGCGCGGCCTGGTCGGCGAGATTGGCGGTCTCGCTCGCCAGGTTGCGCGCGGCGGCCGACGTCTCCTCGACCATCGCCGCATTCTGCTGGGTGCTGCGATCCATGCTGCCGATCGTGCTGGCGACCTGGGTGATCGCCGCCGCCTGGGCCTGGTTGTCGGTGGCGATGGTCGCAAGCAGGCCGTGCACTTCAGTCACGTCGCCCGAAATCGCCGACAACGCGCCATCGACCTTCTGCACCGCCTCCACGGCGGTCACGATGTCGGCCTGGGTCGCGGTCAGCTGCTCGCGAGCGCGCTTCGCCTCCTCCTCGGAGCGCATGGCGAGCGCCGATACCAGGTCGGCGACCACCGCGAAGCCGCGCCCCGCGTCCCCCGCCCGGCCCGACTCGACCGCTGCGTTCATCGCCAGCACGCGGGTCTGGAATGCGATCTTGTCGAGGCCCTCGATCACCGAGTCGATCCCCTTGGCGCTGTCGGACACGCGGCCCATCGCCTGCACCGCCTCGTCCGCCACCACCCGGCCCCCGCCGACCGTGGCGATCGTCTGGTCCGCGCGCTCCACCGTCCGGCCGGCGGCGGTGGCGGTCGCCTTCAACCGTCCGTCCATCTGGGCGATCGCGGAGGCGGTCTGTTCCAGCGAAGAGGCATTCGTCTCCGTCCGACGCGCCAGATCCTCCGCCGCCTGGGCGATCTCACCCGATCCGCTCCGGATCGCCAGCGCCCCGTCCGACACCGCGCCGATCAGGTCTCGCAATTTGTCGAGCGCCTCGTTGAAGTTGCGCTTCAGCGTGTCGTACTCGGAGGGGAAGGCGGCACGGATCGGCGTGGTCAGGTCGCCGTCCGACAGGCGCGACAGGTGCGAGGAGACGGTGTCCACCACCATCCGCTGTTCGGCGTCGCGCGTCGCCTTTTCGGCATCGATGGCAGCTTTGGCGATGCCGTTGTCGCGGAACACCTGCACCGCGCGCGCCATCACGCCCACCTCGTCCTTGCGTTCGGCATCGCCGACCGGTTCGGCATAGTCGCCGGCGGCGTAGCGATCCATCCGATCGCGCAACCGGCTCAGCGGACCGGTGATGCTGGACCGGGTCAGCGCCATCGCCGCACCGATCCCCGCCAGCGTGCCGAGCAAGGCGGTCAGCATCATCTTCAAGGCGGTGTCGTGCATCCTGTCGGTCAGTCGGTCGGACTCGGCCTGGGAGGATTCGACCTGCCGGTTGGAATAGGGGATCATCTCGCTTCGCATCTGCTGGCTGCGACGGTCGACGGACACCAGGATCGCCCGTGCAGCGACGATATCCTTGCGCCGTGCGGCCGCGATCGCCGCCTGGCAACTCTCGTGCAGACCATGGAGGCGGGTGATGAAGCCGTTGATCACTGTCCTTTGGGAGGGGTCGACCGTGCCGACCTCCTTCAGCCGGACCAGCGCCTGGCTGAACGACGCCAGCTCCTCCGCCGCCGCATCCCTGCCCATCGGGGTATCGGCGCCGTAGGCGATCACCTGATAGGAGCGCAGGCCCATCTCCAGCACACGGCGATTGGCCTGGGACAGACGGATCGCCGGCACCATCTTGGTCGAGAGCAATTTCGTATAGACGGCATCGGAGTCGAAAAGCCGAGCCACCCCGCTGACGGCGACGGTCAGCGTGATCGCCCCCATCGCCAGCAGCAGCAGGGTGATCTTCAGGGATATCCTGAGATTGTGGATAAAGGTCATGTCGGCTCCCGGTCTTGGTATCGAGGGCGGACACCCCCACACGCAGAAGCTCGGCGAGGCGGGATGTCCGTCTGCTTACCTCCTGCTTATGGCCGATTTGTCCGGCCACCGGTCGCGACCCATGGTTTTTCTGCACCCGAAGACCCGACCGCTCCCGGCCACCCGGCCCCCGCGCCGGCCATGTCATGGACTTGGAGGCGATCGGACACTAGATCGCCTGCATGTCTCTGCCCGAGCCGGAGGTCGTCAGCCTCGGCTGCCGCCTCAACATAGCCGAGAGCGAAACGATCCGCAGCCTGCTCGCCGGGCGCGACGGCACGCGCGACATGGTCGTGGTCAACAGCTGCGCCGTCACCAACGAGGCGGTGAAGCAGACCCGCGCCGCGATCCGCCGCGCCGCACGCGACCGCCCGGGCGCGGCGATCGTCGTCACCGGCTGCGCGGCGACGATCGACCCGGCCGGCTTCGCGGCGATGCCCGAAGTCGCGCGCGTCGTCGCCAACGCCGCCAAGCTGATGCCGGCGAGCTGGGGAGCGCCCCGCTCCACCAAGCCCGCCGCCTTCGCCGGCCATGCCCGTGCCTTCGTCGAGGTGCAGAATGGCTGCGACCATCGCTGCACCTTCTGCATCATCCCGCAGGGCCGCGGGGCCAGCCGATCGGTGCCGGCGGGACTGGTGATCGAGCGGGTGCGCGCGCTGGTAGCGGCCGGCCACCGCGAAGTGGTGCTGACCGGCGTCGACCTGACCAGCTACGGCCCCGACCTGCCGGGCCGCCCCACCCTGGGCGCGCTGGTCGAGCGCATCCTGACCCATGTCCCCGACCTGCCGCGCTTGCGCCTGTCCTCGCTCGATTCGGTCGAGATCGACGAGCGGCTGTTCGCGCTGGTGACGCAGGAGCCGCGGGTGATGCCGCATCTCCACCTGTCGCTCCAGGCCGGCAACGACCTGATCCTCAAGCGGATGAAGCGCCGCCATTCCCGTCGCGACTCGATAGCGCTGGTCGAGCGGCTGAAGGCGGCGCGGCCGGAGCTGGCGATCGGCGCGGACCTGATCGCCGGCTTCCCGACCGAGGATGAGGCGATGGCCGCCGACACGCTGGCGCTGATCGACGAGGCCGACATCGTCCATGCGCATATCTTTCCCTATTCGCCACGCAGCGGCACGCCCGCCGCGCGGATGCCGCAGGTCGCGCCCGAGCGTCGCCGCGAGCGCGCCGCCCGGCTCCGCGCGGCGGCGGCGGCGCGGCGCGCCCGCTGGCTCGCTTCGCTGGTCGGCAGCGAGCAGGCGATCCTGGTCGAGCGGCCCGGCACGCGCGGTCCAGTCACACGCGGCCACGCCGGCAACTTCGCCGATATCCATTGCACCTCCCCCGCCGAACCCGGCACGCTGCGGCGCGTCGCGGTGACCGGCGCGACCGACACCAACCTCATCGGAACCCTGCTATGAGCACCACCCCATCCTGGCACGAGAAGCTGCTCGGCGGCTTCAAGCGCACCTCGGACCGGCTGGTCGGCAATCTCGCCGGCCTGGGCGGCGCGCGGCTCGACGACGAAACGCTCGACGAGATCGAGGAGGCGCTGATCGCCTCCGACCTGGGGCCGCAGACCGCCGGCCATATCCGCACGCGCCTAGCGGAGGGAACGTTCGAGCGGAACATGGAGGAGCTGGGCATCCGCCTGGTGGTGGCCGAGGAGGTGGAGAAGGCGCTGGCCCGCGTCGCCACGCCGCTGGAGGTGACCGCCTTCCCCCGGCCGCAGGTCATTCTGGTGATCGGCGTCAATGGCTCGGGCAAGACGACCACGATCGCCAAGCTCGCGCATCTGCTGATGGAGCAGGATTATGGCGTGATGCTGGCGGCGGGCGACACGTTCCGCGCCGCCGCGATCGGGCAGCTACGCACCTGGGCGGAGCGGGTCGGCGTGCCGATCGTCACCGGCAAGGAAGGCGGCGATGCCGCCGGTATCGTGTTTGAGGCGGTGAAACAGGCGACCGAGACCGGCATCGACGTGCTGATCGTCGACACCGCGGGTCGGCTCCAGAACAAACGCGAACTGATGGACGAGCTGGCCAAGATCCGCCGCGTGCTCGGCCGGCTCAATCCCGCCTCCCCGCATGACGTGGTGCTGGTGCTGGACGCCACCACCGGGCAGAACGCGCTCAACCAGATCGAGGTGTTCAAGGACGTGGCCGGGGTCACCGGCCTGGTCATGACCAAGCTGGACGGCACCGCGCGCGGCGGCGTGCTGGTCGCGGCGGCGGAAAAATACGGCCTGCCCATCCATGCGATCGGCGTCGGCGAGGGGATGACCGACCTGCGCCCGTTCGACGCCAACGAGGTCAGCCGCATCATCGCCGGCGTGGAGGACAAGCGCAAATGACCCGCCCGACCACCGCGACGACCATGATCGCGACGGACGCTCATCCCGGCCTGCGCATGGCGGTGGACTATGCGCCGCTCGTCATCTTCTTCCTCGTCAATTTCCTCGCGCCGGCCGAGCCGATGATGCGGCTGGTTGCGCAATTCAGCGGCTTCCTCTCGGGCATGGAGCGGCTGGGCGCGATTGTGATCGCGCGCGTCATCTGCGCCACCGCCGCCTTCATCCTCGCCACCCTGGTCGCGATGGTCGTGTCGCGGGTGAAGCTGGGCCATGTTTCGCCGATGCTGTGGATCTCGGGCGTGCTGGTCGTGGTGTTCGGCGGGCTGACCATCTATTTCCACGACCCGCGCTTCATCCAGATGAAGCCGACCATCGTCTATGCCGCCTTCGCCGCGGTGCTGCTGTTCGGGCTGGTCACCGGCCGGCCGCTGCTCCAGGGCCTGCTCGGCACCGCCTATCCGGGGCTGAGCGCCGAAGGCTGGCGCAAGCTGACGCGCAACTGGATGCTCTTCTTCCTCGCCATGGCGGTGCTGAACGAAGTCGTCTGGCGCTCGACCAACTGGAATTTCTGGGTCGGGTTCAAGCTGTGGGGCGCGATCCCGCTGACGCTGGGCTTCGCGCTCGCCAACATGCCGATGCTGCTGCGCCACGGCTTCCAGGCGGGCGGCGACCTGCCCCGGGACGTGCCGCCAGCGGACTGAGCCCTCTCGCGCCTCCCCACCGGGGGAGACGTTTTCTGGAAAGAAAAAGGGCTCCCGGAGGAGCCCTTTCCCGTCCTTACTTCTTCGCCGCGTCGTAGCGCTGGCCGACCGTGTCCCAGTCGACCACGTCCCACCACGCCTTCAGATAGGCGGCGCGATCGTTCTTGTAGGTCAGGTAATAGGCGTGCTCCCACACGTCGTTGCCGAGCAGCGGCGTACCGCGATCCTTCACGTCGTCCATCAGGGGATTGTCCTGGTTGGGCGTGGACGTGACCTTGAGCGCGCCGGCATCGTCGACGATCAGCCACGCCCAGCCCGAGCCGAACTGGCCCGCGCCCTTGGTGTTGAACTCGTCCTTCAGCTTGTCGAGGCCGCCGAAGGTCGACTCGATCGCCTCGGCGAGCGCGCCGGAGGGCTGGCCGCCGCCCTGCTTCATCGACTTCCAGAAGAAGTCGTGGTTCCAGTACCCACCGCCATTGTTGCGGACCAGCGGCGGCTGCGACGAGATCGTCGCCAGGATATCCTCGATCGACTTGCCCTGCAGCGCCGGGTCCTTCTCGACGCCTTCGTTCAGCTTGTCGGTATAGGCCTTGTGATGCTTGTCGTGGTGGAACGTCATCGTCTCCTTGGAGATGGTCGGCTCCAGCGCGTCATAGTCATAGGGCAGCGGCGGCAGTTCGAAGGCCATCGGGCTCACTCCTGATTGGGTTCGTGCGGTGAACGCACGCCCGTCCCCGTTGCTCCCCCGACGCGCGTTACGCAACCGTTCCGATCAGGTCGTGCCGGCGCAGCGCATGGCGGAGCTGGTCATAGGACAGGCCGAGCGCATCGGCGGTCTGGCGCTGGTTGAAGCGGTTCTCCGCCAAAGCTCGCGCCAGCAGCTCCCGCTCGAACCGCGCGACCCGGCTCTTGAAGTCGGACGGGCCGACCTCGCACGCCGCCACCTCGTCGTCGCTGCCGGGAGGCGGCGGCGCGATCGCCGTCGCCTCCGGCTCGCCCCGCTCGTCCTGCGCGCGCGTCGCGGCGGGGGCCTGGCCGCGCGGGCGATAGGGCGAGGCGAAAGGATCGATCTCGATCGAGTCGACCGGCCCGTCCTGCTCCCAGCGATAGACGGCGCGTTCGACCACGTTGCGCAGCTCGCGGACGTTGCCGGGCCAGCGGTGCCCGCTCAGATGGTCGAGCGCGGCGGGGCCGAAGCCGGGCCAGCGCTGCCAGCCCAGTTCCGCCGCCATCCGCCGGCCGAAATGATCGGCCAGCACCACCACGTCCCCGGCCCGCGCGCGGAGCGGCGGCAGGGTCACCACCTCGAAGCAAAGCCGGTCGAGCAGGTCGGCGCGGAACTCGTGCCGGTCGACCTTGTCGGGCAGATGCTCGTTGGTCGCCGCGACGATCCGGACATCGACCCGGACGGGCCGGGACGAGCCGATGCGCGTGATCTCGCCATATTCGACCGCGCGCAGCAGCCGGTCCTGCGCCGCCATCGACAGGGTGCCGAGTTCGTCCAGGAACAGGGTGCCGCCATCCGCCTCCTCGAACCGCCCGGCGCGCGCCTTGGTCGCGCCGGTGAAGGCGCCGGCCTCGTGCCCGAACAATTCCGCCTCGATCAGCGTCTCGGGCAGCGCGGCGCAGTTCATGATGACCAGCGGCTGGTCCCAGCGCGGCGACAGGCGGTGGAGGCGCTCGGCGACCAGCTCCTTGCCGGTCCCGCGTTCGCCGATGACGAGCACGGGCCGGTCCAGCGCGGCCGCCCGGCTCGCGCGTTCCAGGGCATCGAGGAACGCCCCCGACTGACCGATCACCTGGCTCGTCCGTTCCATCCCCAAGGATTGGCGCATTTCCCCAAAGCTTGGCAAGTCGTGAGAGGGCCGGGTTGGTGTTTTTCTTTCAAGAACCGCGGAAATCCGCCATTTTTGAAACTGGCACGGGCCGTGCAATGCCTGGAATATCCCGCCGCACCGGCGGCCAGACACAAGGTTTCAGGAGGTTTCCATGCTCAAGATCGTCGCCACCAAGTTCGCCGCCCTCGCCCTCACCGTCGTGCTGAGCGGCACCTGCATCATGGCCGCCGTCGGCCCCGCCCAGGGCGACAGCAAGACGGTCGCCAGCACCACGCGCTTCATGGCATAAGGCGATGAACGCACTCACGGTCCCTCAGGAGTTTATGATGGGCATCTTCTCCCGCACCCGCGACATCGTCGCCGCCAACTTCGCCGATCTGCTCGACAAGGCGGAGGATCCGTCGAAGATGATCCGCATGATCATCCTCGAAATGGAGGAGACCTTGGTCGAGGTGCGCGCCTCCGCCGCCCGCACCATCGCCGACCAGAAAGAAATGCGCCGCCACATCGCCAAGCTGGAACAGCTGGAGGCGAACTGGACCGAGAAGGCGGAACTGGCGCTCAGCAAGGACCGTGAGGACCTGGCCAAGGCGGCGCTGGTCGAGCGGCAGAAGGCCACCGACATGGCCGAGCAGCTCAAGGCCGAAGTGCAGGTGCTCGACGACGCGCTGCGCGCCTCGGAAGAGGACATCGCCAAGCTGCAAGGCCGGCTCCGCGAGGCGCGGACCAAGCAGTCGAACATCCAGACCCGAATTGAGACCGCCAACAACCGCTTCCGCCTGCGCGACATGTACGCCGGCCCCAAGACGCAGGAGGCATTCAGCCGCTTCACCGACCTGGAGCGCCGCGCCGACGAGGCTGAGGGCCGCGCCGAGGCGATGGGCCTGGGAATCGGCAAGAGCCTCGAGGAGGAGATCGCCGAACTGCGCCAGAGCGACCGGGTCGACGAGGAACTGGCCGCGATGAAGCGCCGCCTGCAGAGCCGGGAGGGCTGACCCGATGCTGGACGAAATCCTTCTGCCGATCATGGTCGTCGGCATGCTGTTCATCGGCCTGCCCTGGATCATCCTCCACTATCTGACCAAGTGGCGGCAGGCGCCGAAGATCACCGAGGAAGACGAGCGAATGCTGGACGAGATGTACAATCTCGCCCGCCGCCTTGAAGACCGGCTGAATACCGTCGAGCGCATCGTCGCTGCCGACAATCCGGACTTCCGCCCCGGCCTGAACGCGCCGCAAGCCGGCTATTCGAACGATCTGCCGTCGACCAACCGGTTCGACCGCATCGACCGCACCTTCAACCGGAGCAACTGAGATGGCTGCCCGCACCCAATTCTACCTGAACAAGCAGGATGCCAAGTATAAGGGCGTCTGCGCCGGCATCGCCGATTACACGGGGATCGAGGTCCTCTGGGTCCGCGTCGCGCTGATCCTGTTGACCTTCGCCGGCGGCTTTCCCTGGACGCTGATCGCCTATGGGCTGATCGCCTGGATGGCGCAGACCAAGCCGATCGGCCTCTACCAGGACGCGCAGGACCAGAAATTCTGGCAGGGCGTCCGCGCCAATCCGACGCGCTCCACCGCCGAGGTCCGCTCCAAGCTGCGCGACATCGATCGCCGCCTGGCGGACATGGAGACCCATTTCACCAGCCGCAACAGCGCGCTGGCCAAGGAAATCGACAGCCTGCGCTAAGACGGGCTCATAGAGGGGACGAAGACGATGTCGAACCTGGCTCTGCTCATTCCGATCGCGGCGATCACGATCGGGCCGATCTCCTGGGTCGCCAACAACTGGCTGCGCACCAAGCACGGCTACGCGCCGCAGGACTACCGCAGCAGCCGACGCCGGGGCGGCGGCGGAGAGAGCCTGGAGGCGGAGCGCAAGATCATGCTCCTCTCCAACGAGAACGAGAAGCTGACCGGGCAAGTCGGGCGGCTGGAGGAGCGGATCGCGGTGCTGGAGCGCATCGCCACCGATCCCGCCGAGCGCACCGCCCGCGAGATCGAAGCGCTGCGGGGGCCGAAATGACCTATGTGACCGATATCGGCCCGCTCGATTTCCTTGCAGGCAACGGCTTCACCATCTTCATGATCGCCTTTGTGCTGGTCGGTCTGCCGGTGATCCTGGGTGTCGGCCAGGCGATGTTCCAGCGCTGGCTGACCCACAAGGAACGCATGGCCGAGGCGCTGAACGCCCAGGCGGCGGAGAAGGCGGCGCAATATGCGGCGCAGGCCGAGCGGCTGGAGATGCGGGTCCAGGTGCTGGAGCGGATCGTCACCGATCGCGGCGCCAGCCTGTCCGTCGAGATCGAGCGGCTGCGCGACGCGACGCCCCCGCCCCCCGCCCTCAACTGACGCCATTCCATCGGAGCGCCCGCCATGACGTTCTTTTCCATGGTCTTCGGCATCGTCACCGTGGTGATGATCGCGCAGATCCTGTCCGCCCGTTACCGCGCGCTCGGCCAGCAGGCCGAAGCGCACACACCCAACTCCCTCCCGCATTCCGTCCAGAGCATCGACCAGATGCGCGCGCAGGACGAGATCCGCCAGCTCAAGGAGCGGGTCGCCGTGCTGGAGCGCGTGATCACCGACCATAACCGCAGCATCGACCTCGACCGCGAGATCGACCGGCTGCGCGACCGCTGAAAGGAGGCGACATCATGACCGACCCGTTCACGACCCTGACCCTGTCCCTCTCCGGCCTGGCCGGGGTCGGCATCCTCGCCGCCGCCGGCCTGTCCGGCTGGCGCGGCTGGCTCCAGCTCCAGCACAGCCAGATGATCGCCCGTGGCGACGAGGGCGCATCCATCGCCATGCCTCATGCCGGCGCCCGGATCGAGATGGCCGACCTGAAGGAGCGCATCCGCAAGCTGGAGGCGATCGCCGCCGGCGTCGATCTCTGATCGCGGGGGACGCTCCGTTCATCGTCTTTTTGTCCCGCAATGGGAACCGATCCGAAGATGAACGCGACGTTGTTTAGGGTTCATGCAACCGCCATTAAAGGCCTACGTTTCGCTACCGTGACTATGAAATGGGAGTAGACGATGCGTAAGCTGATGCTGGTTTTGGGTTGTGCCGCGATGGTGACCCCGACCCTGATCGCCACCACCGAGAATGCCGACGCCCAGCGTCGCTACAAGTATCGTGAATGGCGCGACGATCGTGGCCGGGTCCGCTGCCGCAAGCCGGACGGCACCACCGGCCTGGTGGTCGGCGGCCTGGCGGGCGGCGCCCTGGGCAATATCATCAGCAACGGCCGGTCGAGCCTGCTTGGCACGTTGATCGGCGCGGGCGGCGGCGCGTTGCTTGGCCGCTCGGTCGATCGCGGGCAGGTCGTCTGCCGCTAAGAGCTAGACGGTTGGTCACGGGGAGGCCCGGCGCTTACGCGTCGGGCCTTTCGTGTGTCGTCAGAAGATGCCGCCGCCCAGCATCAGTCGCAGCGCGAAGATGATGATGAGGACGATGTTGAGGTTGCGCCCGCCATTGCTCGACGACAACGCGCCGACCGCCGCGCCGACGATGCCGATCGGGATGACCAGCCAGTTCATCCAGCCCAGAAAGGGGAAGAAGGCGACGATGCCGGAGGCCAGCGTGACCAGGCCGATGAGGATCGAGACGAGATTGAGCATGGCCGTGAAGATGGCCGCTCCCTTCGTGCAGGACAAGAACGCATGATTTGCCGGGCGTCGCGCGCTGGTCTAGGGAGCGGAGAATGCCTCCCCTCGTCCTCGTCATGCTCGGCGGCGCGATCGGCTCTGGCGCGCGGTATTGGACCGGGCGTTGGATGCTGGCGCGTCTGGGCCCCGATTTCCCTTATGGTACGCTGACGGTCAATCTGGTCGGCGGCTTCGCCATGGGCGTGCTCGCCGGACTGCTCGCCCGCATGGGCGGCAACGAGCCGTGGCGGCTGCTGCTCGGCGTCGGCGTGCTCGGCGGCTACACCACCTTCTCTTCCTTCTCGCTCGACGTCGTGACGCTGGCGGAACGCGGTCAGATGCTGACGGCTTTGGGCTATGTCCTGCTGTCGGTCATCGGCGCGATCCTCGCCCTCTTCGCCGGGCTGCTTGTCACCAGGAGCTTCGCATGAGCGAGGTACGTCAGTTCACCGTCGGCTATGATGACGACGGCATCCGCCTCGATCGCTGGTTCAAGCGGCACCTGCCCGAGACCAGCTTCACCACGGTCGCCAAATGGGCGCGCACCGGCCAGCTCCGCATCGACGGCGCGCGCGCCACGCCCGGTGACCGCATCGCCGCCGGCCAGCAGCTCCGCGTGCCGCCGGAGGAGCCGGTCGCGCCCGCCGACAAGGCCGCCCGCACGCCGCGCCCGCGTGCCCCCCTGTCCGACGATCAGCGCGCCTTCATCCGCGAGATGGTGATCCACCGCGATCCGCAGGCCTTCGTCCTCAACAAGCCGCCCGGCCTCGCCACGCAGGGCGGCACCAAGACGACCGAGCATGTCGACCATCTTCTCGACGGGCTGGTCGATGACGAAGAGGGCCGGCCCAAGCTGGTCCACCGGCTCGACAAGGACACCAGCGGCGCGCTGCTGGTCGCGCGCACCAGCCGCGCCGCCGCCTTCTTCGCCAAGGCGTTTTCCTCGCGCACCGCGCGCAAGGTCTATTGGGCACTGGTGGTCGACGTGCCGTCGATCGACGATGGCATCATCGACCTGCCGATCGGCAAGCAGCCGGGCACCGGCGGCGAGAAGATGCAGGTGGACGAGGAAAATGGTTCCCCCGCGCGCACCCGCTACCGCGTGATCGAGCGCGCCGGCAATCGCTGCGCCTGGGTGGAACTGCAACCCTTTACCGGCCGCACCCATCAGCTGCGCGTCCATATGGCGGCGATCGGCCATCCGATCGTCGGCGACGGCAAATATGGCGGCCCCGCCGCCTTCCTGACCGGTGGCATCTCGCGCAAGATGCACCTCCACGCCCGCCGCCTGCGCGTCGACCATCCGGACGGCGTGCGGATCGACGAGACCGCATCGCTGCCGACCCATTTCGCCGAGAGCATGGCGAGCCTGGGCTTCGAGGAAGAGGTCGGCGACCGGCTTGAGCTGGAGGAGGACAAGGGGCCGCCGCCCAGGTCGGTGCTGAAGCAGCGCGCCAAGGCCCATGCCAAGTCGGTCCGCAAGGAACGGCGCGGCGAGCGGCGCGGTCGCGGCGCGCGCGACTGAACCGCCGATGCCGCGTCTCGCCGTGTTCGACTGCGACGGCACCCTGGTCGACAGCCAGGCCAATATCGGCCGGGCGATGACCCGGGCCTTCCAGGCCTGCGACCAGGCACCGCCGCCCATCGCCGCGATCCGCCGGGTCGTCGGGCTCAGCCTGGTCGAATCGATGCAGGTCCTACTGCCCGATGCTCCGGATGCGCTGCACCGCGAACTGGCCGCCACCTACAAGGCGATGTTCCACCAGTTGCGCAGCGAGAACGCGCTAGACCCCGAACCTCTGTTCGAGGGGATCCTGGAGACGCTCGACCATCTGCGCGACCATGGCTGGCGGCTTGGCGTCGCCACCGGCAAGTCCGATCGGGGATTGTCCCTGCTGCTCGCGCATCACGGTCTGACCGACCGGTTCGTGACGCTCCAGACCGCCGACCGCCATCCGTCCAAGCCCGATCCCTCGATGCTCCACGCCGCGATGGCGGAGGCGGGCGCGACGCCGGCGGAGACGGTGATGATCGGCGACACCAGCTTCGACATGACGATGGCGCGCGCGGCGAGCGTCCGCGCGATCGGCGTAGCCTGGGGCTATCACAGCCCGGCCGAACTGGCGGCGGCGCGGGCCGAGGTGATCGCCGACCATGCGTCGGACCTGCCGGCGCTGCTGGCATGAGCGTGCCGGTATCGGTGGCGCGACGACGCTGGCTGCTGCTCCAGGCGGTGCGGATCGCCGGCGTGGCGGGGGCGATCCTGGGCGTGATGCTGGTCGCCCGCGCGCCGGACATCCTGAGCAAGGTCATCGGCATCGCGCTTACCTTGTCGGCGATCGTCGTGACCGCGATCGTGCCGGCCGGACTGGCACATCGCTGGCGGAGTGACCGATCATGAAGCGTTTCTGGAAAGCGGTATCGGTTGCGGACGGCGAGGTGTCGCTCGACGGGCGGCCGGTGCGCACCCCCGGCCGGCTCGCGCTGCGCCTGCCGACGGCCGCGCTGGCCGAGGCGGTGGCGGGGGAATGGCGGTCGGTCGGCGAACGGGTCGATCCGCGCACCATGCCGCTGACCGGTCTGGCCAATGCGGCGATCGACCGGATCGCCCCGACACCCGAACGCTATGCCGAGTCGCTGGCCCGCTACGGCGAGAGCGACCTGCTCTGCTACCGCGCCGATGCGCCGCCAGAACTGGTCGCGCGACAGGCCGCCGCCTGGGATCCGCCGCTGACCTGGGCGATGCGGCGCTACGACGTGCATTTCGCGGTCGCGACCGGCATCATCCATGTCGCGCAACCGCCTGCGACTCTCGCCCGGCTGCACGAGGCGGTCGCAGCGCTCGACGCCTGGACGATCACCGGCCTGACGCCGCTGGTGACGGTGACCGGATCGCTGGTGCTGGGGCTGGCGCTGGCAGAGGGCGCGATGGACGCCGACTCGGTCTGGCATGCGGCGCGGATCGACGACGACTGGCAGGTGGAACGCTGGGGCGAGGACGAACTCGCGACCCGCACGACGCAGGCGCACCGCGCGGAATTCGATGCGGCCGTGCGGTTCCTGGCGGCGCTGCATCGCTAAATTCGCCCGTCTTGTATTTCTGCGAAGACCGGGGCCCAGTTGGGAGACGATGGTGATGAAGCGCAGCGCTCCGTTACAACAGCCTTCCCAACTGGCCCCGGCCTTCGCCGGGGAACCGGTTGCTGGAAGACCGCTCCTCAATCCAGCCGCTTGGACAGGAAATACCGCGCCTCGCCCGGCGGATAGTCGGCGATCGCGCCGAACACGCCGTATCCCAGCTTCTCGTAGAACCCCCGCGCCTGGAAACTGAACGTATCGAGCCACATGCCCGTGCAGCCCAGACGCCGCGCTTCGGCCTCGGCCGCCAGCATCAGCGCGCGCCCCTGGCCCTGCCCGCGCGCCGCCTGGGGCACGACCAGATATTGGACGAACAGCCAGCCATAGCCGGCAGCGCCCCAGAGTCCGCCGATCACCGCCCCGGCATCGTCGCGCAGCACGATCGCAACCGGATGCCGCTCGCCGGGCGGGACCCGCGAATCATTATAGGCGACCAGCGCCGCCAGGATCGCCTCCCGCTCGGCATTGCCGGGCGCCGCGACGATCTCGGGCGTCATTTCTTGCGCTTGAAATCCACCGCGACGACGTTGGAGCCGTCCTCGACCGGGGTGGCGATCGGGCCGTCATTCTCCGCCGCGTCATGCGCGTCGGTCATTTCCTCCAGCGACTCGGTCGCCTGGAAGCGCAGCTCGAAATTGACCGCCGGGTCGTGGAAGCCGGTGATCGCCGAATAGGGGATGACCAGCTTGGACGGCACCTGGTTGAAGCTGAGCCCGACCGAGAAACGCTGGTCGTCGACGGTCAGGTCCCAGAAGCGGTTCTGCATCACGATCGTCATCTCGTCCGGGAACCGGTCGATCAGGCGTTTCGGGATGTCGACGCCCGGCGCCTGGGTCTTGAAGGTGATGTAGAAATGATGCTCGCCCGGCAGGCCGCCGGACTGGGCCACCGATCCCAGCACGCGGCCGACCACGGCCCGCAGGGCTTCCTGCACGATCTCGTCATACGGGATCAGGCTGTCGGGCAAAGTATCGCTCATGTCCTCGGGGTTAGGCCTGTCCTGCCCCGAGCGTCAAGCTTGCATGGCGCGTCGCTGGCGTTAGGGACCGGTTTCATGCGCAGCGCCACGATCACCCGCGACACCAGCGAGACCCGGATCGCCGTCACCGTCCATCTCGACGGCACCGGCGTGTACGACGTGAAGACCGGAGTCGGCTTCTTCGACCATATGCTCGAACAGCTGTCCCGCCACTCGCTGATCGACCTGCATGTCCGCACCGAGGGCGACCTGCACATCGACGAGCATCACACGGTCGAGGATACCGGCATCGCGATCGGCATGGCGGTGGCCAAGGCGCTGGGCGACAAGCGCGGCATCCGCCGCTACGGCGACGCGCTGTCGCCGATGGACGAGACGCTGACCCGCGTCGCGCTCGACATCTCCGGCCGTCCCTGGCTGGTCTGGAAGGACGGCTTCACCCAGCCGCGGCTGGGCGGCATGGACACCGAGATGTTCCAGCACTGGTTCCACAGCTTCGCCCAGGCGGCCGGCATCACGCTGCACGTCGAGACGCTGTACGGCAGCAACAACCACCATATCGCCGAGGCCGCGTTCAAGGGGCTGGCGCGGGCGCTGCGCACCGCGATCGAAATCGATCCGCGCAAGGCCGACGCCATCCCCTCGACCAAGGGCACGCTAGGCGGAGAGGAGCACGCGTCATGATCGTCATCACCCTCACCTATGTCGTGCCGATCGAGCGGATCGACGAACTGCGCAGCCCGCATCTCGACTGGCTGAGCGAGGGCGCGGCCTCGGGCCGGCTGCTGGTCGCGGGGCGGCAGGTGCCGCCGGCCGGCGGGCCGGTCCATGGCGGCATGATCATCGCGCGCGGCACCCGCGACGAGGTCAAGGCCTGGGCCGCCACCGATCCCTTCGCCATCCATGGCGCGGCCGAGTACAGCTTCGTCGAGGTCGCCCCGTCGGTGATGGCGCCGGGGCTCGAAGCGCTCGACGCATGACGCTGGCGCTGATCGATTACGGCGCGGGCAACCTCCACTCGGTCGCCAATGCGCTGAAGGCGGCGGGCTGCACCGACCTGGCGGTCACCGCCGATCCGGAGGTGGTCGCGCGCGCCGATCGGATCGTGCTGCCCGGCGTCGGCGCGTTCGGGTCCTGCGCGGCGGCGCTGCGCGGCGTCGACGGCATGATCGAGGCGATGGAGCAGCGCGTGCGGCGCGAGGCCGCGCCTTTCCTGGGCGTGTGCGTGGGCATGCAGTTGCTGGCGGACACGGGCGAGGAGCTGGGCACGCATCGCGGCCTGGGCTGGATCGCCGGCACCGTCCGCCGGCTGGAGCCGAGCGACAGCGCCGCCAAGGTGCCGCATATGGGCTGGAACGACGTGATGCCGGTCGCCGAGCATGCGCTGGTCCGGCCGGGCGAGGCCTATTTCCTGCACAGCTATGCCTTCGACGGCGCGGATGTGATCGCCACCACCGACCATGACGGCCCGGTCACCGCCGCGATCGGCCGCGACACCATATTGGGCGTGCAGTTCCATCCCGAGAAGAGCCAGCACTACGGCCTCGCCTTCCTTCGCCGCTTCCTTGACTGGCGGCCCTGACCATCACGCCTTCCCGGGCAGGAGTATCCCCTTTGAGCCTGATCGTCTTCCCCGCCATCGACCTGAAGAATGGCCAGGTCGTCCGCCTTGCCGAGGGCGACATGGACCGCGCCACCATCTATGGCGACGATCCCGCCGCGCAGGCGACGCTGTTCGCCCAGGCCGGCGCGCAGCATCTTCACGTCGTCGACCTGGACGGCGCCTTTGCCGGCCAGTCGGTGAACGGCGAGGCGGTGCGCGCGATCGTCGAGCGCTTCCCCGGCCATGTCCAGCTCGGCGGCGGCATCCGCACCCGTCAGAGCGTCGAGCGCTGGTTCGACCTGGGCGTCGCCCGCGTCGTCATCGGCACCGCCGCGCTGGACGACCCCGACTTCGTGCGCGGCGTCGCGGGTGACTTTCCGGGCGGCATCGTCGTGGCGGTCGACGCGCGCGACGGGTTGGTCGCCACCAAGGGCTGGGCCGATGTCTCGACGGTGAGCGCCACTGACCTTGCCCGCCGGTTCGAGGATGCCGGCGTCGCCGCGCTGCTGTTCACCGATGTCGGTCGCGACGGCCTGCTGAAGGGCTGCAATGTCGAGGCGACGGTCGACCTCGCCCGCGCCGTCTCCATCCCCGTCATCGCCAGCGGCGGCGTCGCCGGCATCGCCGACATCCATGTCCTGGCGCTCCATGCCCGCGACGGGATCGAGGGCGTGATCACCGGCCGCGCGCTCTATGATGGGCGCCTCGACCTCGCCGCCGCGCTCAGCGTCGCGGCCGCCGCATGACCGTCCGCGCGCGCGTCATCCCCTGCCTCGACGTCGCCGCCGGCCGCGTCGTCAAGGGCGTGAACTTCGTCGAGCTGCGCGATGCCGGCGATCCGGTGGAGCAGGCGCGCGCCTATGACGCGGCAGGGGCGGACGAACTCTGCTTCCTCGACATCACCGCCAGCCATGAGGATCGGGGCACCATCCTGGACGTGGTGCGGCGCACGGCGGCGGTCTGCTTCATGCCGCTGACCGTCGGCGGCGGCGTCCGCACCGCCGATGACGCGCGCGCGCTGCTGCTGGCGGGCGCGGACAAGGTTGCGGTCAACAGCGCCGCCGTCGCCCGGCCACAGGTGGTCGCCGAAATCGCCGAGCGGTTCGGCAGCCAGTGCTGCGTCGCCAGCGTCGATGCGCGCCGGACGGAGCGCGGCTGGGAGGTCTTCACCCATGGCGGCCGCCGCGCGACCGGGATCGATGCGATCGATCATGCCCTGCGTCTTGCCGATTTGGGCGCGGGCGAGCTGCTGGTCACGTCGATGGACCGCGACGGCACCCGATCCGGCTACGATCTCGAGCTGATCCGCACCGTCGCCGACCGCACCGGCGTGCCGGTCGTCGCCTCGGGCGGGGTCGGCGGCCTGTCCGACCTGGTCGACGGCATCGTCACCGGCCACGCCTCGGCCGTGCTGGCCGCCTCCATCTTCCATTTCGGCGAGGCGAGCGTCGCCGACGCGCACGCGGCCCTGGCCGCCGCCGGCGTGCCGGTGCGAAAACCCATCCTAGATTAGCTATTTGGCAAGTCCGCGATTATAGTCTGTCTGCCATGTACAGCATCGTCTTCCGCCCGGAGTTGAACCTGCTCGATATCGCCTGGACCGGACTGATGACCGAGACGATGGCGCGCGCCTATGTCGAGGAGGGACAGGCGCGCTTCCGACGATCGGGGTTCCGGGCCGGCTATCGATTTCGACTGGACCTGTCCCAGGTCCATGTCCCGCCGCCCGCCTCGGTCGAGCTGATCCTGGCCGGGCTGAGCGACGTCCCACGCGCCGGCCGGATCGCGGTGGTCACCACCAGCACGATCACCCGGTTGCAGATTCGCCGGATGTTGCCGCGGCCCTACGTCGTCGTCTTTGACACGGCGGAGGGCGCGCTGGCCTGGCTGGTCGGCAGCCCGAGCGCGGAGATCGCGGCCTGAGCTGCGCCGTTTAGCGATATCGCAACCTCTGCCGTCCATCCTCCACCACCATGTACAAGGTCGATTTCCGTCACGAACTGAATCTGCTGGACGTGGCCTGGACCGGGCTGATGACCGAGGCGGTGGCGCATGCCTATGTCGAGGAGGTGACCGGCCGCTTCGTGCGCGAAGGGTTCCGCAGCGGCTATCGCCTGCGGATGGATTTTTCCCGCGTCGCCGTGCAGCCGCAGGAGGCGGTGCTCGCCATCAACAGCCGATTCCGCGGCTTTCCGCGCGCCAGCCGGATCGCGATCGTGACCAACAGCAGCATCGCGCGATTGCAGGTGCGCAGGCTGATGCCGCAACCCTATCTGGCGATCTTCGACACCGCCGAGACGGCGCTGGCCTGGCTGATCCAGGGGACGGCGGCCGCGGCCTGATCCGGTCGAACCGGCGCGACCCCGTCAAAGAGGATTGACCGCGCCGCCGGCCTCGGCCACGCGGCGGACCATGGATGCGTTCGACCGTCTCGAAGCCACGATCCGCGCCCGGCGCGGCGAGGATGCCGCCACCTCCTATACCGCCAGCCTGTTCGCGCGCGGTCGCGGCAAGATCGCGCAGAAGCTGGGCGAGGAAGCGGTGGAGACCGTGATCGCCGCGATGGGCGACGACGCCCGCGCCATCGTGCCAGAGGCGGCCGACCTCCTCTTCCATCTCTGCGTGCTGCTGGCCGACGCCGGTCTCTCGCTGGACGATGTCCGTGCCGAACTGGCTCGACGCGAGGGCGTGTCCGGCCATGCCGAAAAGGCCGCCCGACCCCGCTGAGCCCCTTCCCTCGATCCGGAGACCCGGCCCATGCCGATCGACGCCACCCTGCCCTATGACGACGGCAACATCTTCGCGCGCATCCTGCGCGGCGAGATCCCGTCGCGGCGCGTGTACGAGGACGAATGGGCGGTGGCCTTTCACGACATCGCGCCCCAGGCGCCGGTGCATATCCTGGTGATCCCGCGCGGACGCTATGTCTCCTGGGACGATTTCAGCGCGCAGGCCTCGGCGGAGGAGATTGCCGGCTTTGTCCGGGCGGTCGGCACCGTGGCGCGCGAACAGGGGCTGGTCGCGCCCGGATACCGATTGCTCGGCAATGTCGGCCCGGACGCCGGGCAGGAAGTCCCGCACCTGCACGTGCACCTGTTCGGCGGCGCGGCGCTCGGGCGTATGATCGCGAACTAACCCGTTGCGAAGCCTCGCTGAATTTTGAGGCACCCGAGTTCGGTCGCGCGGCTTGGCGCGGATCGGCGGGCTTGGCCGCACTAAAGGATTGCGCGTCCCGTATTTACGATTAGGCTCTCTCCCTTAACCTAGACGACATGGCGGCCCGGTCGGGGACCGCCGTCCCTTGGGGGGATCTGAATCCATGATTTTCGGACGCGTTAAGTCCTTGGACGCCATTTTGGCGACCGCCGAGAAGCGAGGACTGCATCGATCGCTGGGCGCGTTCCAGCTCACCATGCTGGGCGTAGGCGCGGTGATCGGCACGGGCATCTTCGTGCTGACGTCGGAGGCCGCGCAAAAGGCCGGACCCGGCATGATGCTGTCCTTCTGCATCGCCGGCTTCGTCTGCGCGGTCGCGGCGCTTTGCTATTCCGAGCTCGCCTCGATGGTGCCGGTCGCTGGTTCCGCCTATACCTATACCTATGCGGTGATGGGCGAACTGCTCGCCTGGATGGTCGGCTGGGCGCTGATCCTCGAATATGCGGTCGGCGCCAGCGCGGTCGCGGTCGGCTGGTCCGGCTATGTCGTCGGGCAGATCCGCAGCCTGCTGCACATCGACATACCGATGGAATGGGTCAACGGTCCCTCCTCGGGCGGCTATATCAACCTGCCGGCGGTGGTCATCTCGCTGCTCGTCACCTGGCTGCTGGTGATCGGCACCACGGAGAGCGCGCGCGTCAACGCGGTGCTGGTAGCGATCAAGGTGGCGGCGCTGTCCCTGTTCATCGCGCTGTCGGTGCCGGTGATGAACGGCGCGAACTTCCACCCCTTCATGCCGACCGGTCTGGGCGGCGTCGCCGGCGCCGCGGCGTCGATCTTCTTCGCCTATGTCGGCTTCGACGCGGTGTCGACCGCCGCCGAGGAGACCAAGAACCCGCAGCGCAACGTGCCGATCGGCCTGATCGCGTCGCTGGTCTTCTGCACCATCTTCTACCTCTTGGTGTCGGCCGGCGCCATCGGCTCGCCGCTGGGGGCGCAGCCCGTTCGCGACGCGGCCGGCGCGGTGCTGTCGCCGGGCACGCCCGAACTCGCCGACCGCTGCCGCGCGATCGTCGCCAGCGGCGCGCTGGAGCCGCTGTCCTGCTCGCGCGAGGCGCTGGCCCATGTGCTGCGCGTGATCGGCTGGGAGAAGATCGGCAACCTGATCGGCCTGGCGGCGACGCTGGCGCTGCCCTCGGTCGTGCTGATGATGATGTTCGGCCAGACCCGCGTCTTCTTCACCATGGCGCGCGACGGCCTGCTGCCCGAGAAGCTGGCTTCGGTGCATCCGAAGTACCGGACCCCGCACGTCGTCACCATCGTCACCGGCTGCGCCGCGACGCTGGCCGCCGCCTTCCTGCCGGTCGGCAAGCTGGCGGACTATTCCAACTCGGGCACGCTGTTCGCCTTCTTCATGGTCGCCTTGTCGGTGATGGTGCTGCGCAAGGCCGATCCCGGCCGCCGCCGGCCCTTCCGCACGCCCGCCGTGTGGATCGTCGCGCCGCTGGCGATGGCGGGCTGCGCCTATCTCTACTTCTCGCTGCCGCTGGTGGCGATCCTGGTCCTGCCGGGCTGGGGGGCGGTCGGGCTGCTGATCTATTTCGGCTATAGCCGCCACCGCAGCCATGTCGGCCGCGGGATCGAGGACAATGTCGCCGATCCCTCGCTCCAGCCGGAAACGGCGAAGCCGCTCGAGCCGTAAGGCCCGGGACGAACGGTACGAAAAGGGCCGCGGGAGGATGCTCCCGCGGCCCTTTTGCTGTGCGGTCTTACGGGTTCGTCTCTCCTCCTACCGTTTCCCGGCGAAGGCCAGGGAACCGGAGGAGAGCGCGGCGTCTAGGCCGCAATATCCCCTCAGCCCAGCGTCCGCGCCGCCAGCGCCTTCAGGTCGACCTGCGGCCGCGCGCCGAAATGGCCGATGATCTCGGCCGCGCACAGCGCGCCCAGCGTCAGCGACGCTTCCAGGTCGCGGCCCTGCGCCTGCGCATGGAGGAAGCCCGCAGCGAACAGGTCGCCGGCCCCGGTCGTGTCGACCACCTGCGTCACCGGCGCGGCCGGCACCGTGGTGCGCGTGCCGCCACGGACCGCGCAGGCGCCCTTTTCGGCCAGCGTCACCACCACCGTCTCGACCTTGTCCTGCACGGCCGCGATCGCCGCATCGACGTCGCTCGTCTCGGTCAGCGCCATGATCTCCGCCTCGTTGGCGAACAGCACGTCGATCATCCCGCCATCGATCAGCGCGTGGAAGTCGGCGCGGTGCCGATCGATCACGAACTCGGCCGAGGCGGTGAAGGCGATCTTGCGGCCAGCTTCGCGCGCGACCGCGATCGCGGCGCGCATCGCGGCGCGCGGCTCTTCCGGATCCCAGAGATAGCCCTCGATGTACAGATAGGCCGCGTCGGCGATCAGCGACCGGTCGAGCGCGTCGGCCGGCAGATAGTGCGACGCGCCCAGGAAGGTGTTCATCGTCCGCTGCCCGTCGGGGCTGACGAAGATCATGCAGCGGCCGGTGGTCGGCTGGCCGGCCCGCACCGGCGTGTCGTAGCGGACGCCCGCCGCGCGGATGTCGTGCGCGAACACCGCGCCGAGCTGATCGTCGGCGACCTGGCCGATGAACGCCGTCCGCCCCCCGAGCGCGGCGATGCCGGCCAGCGTGTTCGCCGCCGATCCGCCCGACACTTCGCGGCCCGGGCCCATCTTGGCATAGAGGGCATCGGCCTCCTCGGGCGAGAAGACGAGCTGCATCGCGCCCTTGGTCATGCCCTGTTCGGCGATGAAGGCGTCATCGGCCTGGGCGAGGATGTCGACGATGGCATTGCCGATCGCGACCACGTCATAGTGCGGCTGGGTCAAGCGGAAGCTCCGAGAATTGAATGTCGTCGCCCTAGAGAGCCGGGGCGGCGCACGCAATGTTGACGCATCGGCGGGGCCACGGCATCGCATCGGCGATGTTCGGCGCGCTTCTCCTGTCGATCGGCCAGCTGGGCGACCCGCCGGTGCTGCGGGTCTTCGTCCGGTCGATGGCGGTGACGCTGGCGATCTTCGCCATTGCCGGCCTGGGCGTATGGTGGGGCATGCAGGCGTTGCTGGCCAATTGGATCGGCTGGGGCGCGAGCGGCCTGGCCGCCGCCTTCGCGATCTTCGTCACGGCGCTGGCGCTGTGGCTGTTGTTCCGCGCGGTCGCGATGGCGGTGCTGGGCCTGTTCGCCGACGGGGTGGTCGCGGCGGTCGAGGCGCGCCACTATCCCGCCGCGCTGGCCACCGCCCATCCCCTGTCCTTCGCCGCCGGCCTGGCGCTGGGCGCGCGCGCCGCGGCGCGGGTGGTGGCCGTCAACATCGCCATGCTGCCCGTCTATATCGTGCTGCTCGCCACCGGGATCGGCACCGCCGCCGCCTTCTTCCTGGTCAATGCCTGGCTGCTCGGCCGCGACCTGGGCGACATGGTCGCGAGCCGCCATCTGCGCGGCGATGCGCTGGCGGCCTGGCGACGGCGGACGCGGGGCGAGCGCTTCCTGCTTGGCCTGGGCGGCACCATGCTGTTCGTCGTGCCGATCGTCGCGCTGGCCGCACCGATCCTGGGCGCGGCAATGGCCACGCACCTCTATCACCGGAAATCCGCATGAAGCGTCTGCCGCCGCTGCTCCTGTCGCTCGCCCTCGCCGCCTGCGCCGCCCCCGCGACCAAGGGGCCGGCCGTCTCGCAGCCGGTCGCCATCCCCTATACCAGCGTCGGGCTGGAGCGGGTGGTCGGCGCCGATGCCGCCAGCCTGACCAAGCTGTTCGGCCAGCCCGATGCCGACGTCCGCGAGGGCGCGGCTCGCAAGCTGCAATATAGCAGCGGCATCTGCGTGCTCGACGCCTATCTCTATCCCAAAGATGGCGGCGAGCCCCGGGTCACCTATGTCGACGCGCGCGAGCCCGATGGCAGCGCGATCGACCGCGCCAGCTGCGTCGCCGCGCTGGTCCGTCGCGACGGCGGGCGGTGAGCTACCTCTACCTCGCGCTGGCGATCCTGTCGGAAGTGGTCGCCACCTCCTTCCTCAAGGCTTCTGACGGGTTCACCCGGACGGGACCGACCCTAATCATGGCGGCGGGGTACGGCGCGGCCTTTTACTGCCTGTCGCTGGCGCTGCGCGATATCCCGACCGGGATCGCCTATGCGATCTGGTCGGGCGTGGGGATTGTGCTGATCACCGTCCTCGCCTGGACGCTCCGGGGCGAGAGACTCGATGCGGCGGCCCTGATCGGCATGGCGCTGATCGTAGCGGGCGTGGTGGTGATGAACCTGTTCTCCGGATCGGCGCGCCACTAGGGTGCCGGATCAGCGCCTGCGTTCAAGCCGGCCGCCGCCCACGCCCTGCAAGACCGAGCAGGCTATCTCCAGCACGGCAACAATCCCATCCGTAATGAATGATATTGTCTTGGCAGAGCCAAGTCCTTGCAACGCATTCAAACTCTGCCACCTGCCCCTTCATTAGGTATTTTCCCTGAAGAGCCAACACTCTCCAGTTTAGTTAACGTCTGATTAACCAATGGGCCAAGGCAAATCGCCAGCGGCGCGCGTTTTCAGCATGGGGGGAAATATCATGAAGCAGTCACGGTTTTGTATCGCGAGCTTGCTGGCACTTACGTCACTCGTCGCGCCGGCATCTGCCAATGCAAGCCTGACCTTGTTCCAGCAGTTCAATGGCAGCTATGGCCTGTCGACCGACGGCGGCGGTTCACTGTCGAGCAGCTATAGTCTCCAGGCCTTTGTTCCGAAGGGCGCAACCATTGCCGGCGCCTATTTGTACCAGGCCAACTACTTCTTCGGCAACAATTGGGCGAACCAGCCGGTCACCTTCAACAATCAACAGATCGTGTTCGGAGCGCCCGCAGTCAACGCCACCGGCAACGGCGCCTTGTCAATGACCTCGGCCCGGGCGGACGTCACCTCGATCGTTGCCGGGATCGTCGATGGCGGTGCCGGCGGAACCTACAACTTCGCCGTGACCGAAGGCAATTCGGGGATGACCGACGGCACCGCACTGGTCGTAGTGTACAAGGATGCGGCTTTGGCGGAGCAGACCGTCGCCTTGTTCGATGGCTATTCGGCCGTGGGTGGCGACGCCTTGTCGATGACGTTCGACAAGCCGCTCAACTCGACCAGCCCTGATTTCGTCGCCGACCTGCGACTGGGCATCAACTTCAGCACCGGCGGCCAGTCCTCGAACGTCTATGTGAACGGCCGGACGATTTCGAGCAACGCCGGCAACAACGACGATGGCAGCCCCTACAATGGCGCGCTGATCACGGTCGGCGGCAATGACGATCCGTATTCGCCCAACAATCCCAGCTATGCCGACGATCATGAACGCTACAATATCGCCCCCTATATCACGCCGGGCGATTCGACGATCCGCGTGACGACCAACAACCCGTCGCGCGACGACAACATCTTCCTGGCGACGTTGGTCGTCAGCGGCAACGGCACCGCGACGGCCGTGTCGGCCGTTCCGGAGCCGAGCAGCTGGGCGCTGATGATGATCGGCCTGGGTGCCGTCGGCACATCGCTGCGACGCCGTGGCCGTCATTCGGTGGCCCGCCTGACCGCCTGAGCGTCGCCAGCCTGGAGCCCGAGGAGCGCGCCGCCCCGGCGGCCGGCTCCTCGGCCTAGGACGCCGCGTCACCTCCCGCCAGCCGCGCCAGGGCCCAGCCCGCCGCGTCGCGCACCACCGGATCGGGATCGTCCAGCAGAGGACGCAGCGCGCCTGCGAGTTCGGGCCGGCCGCTATTCCCCGCCGCGATCGCGGCGTTGCGGACCATGCGGTCGCGGCCGATGCGCTTGATCGGCGATCCCGCGAAGACCTGGCGGAAGCCGGCATCGTCCAGCGCCAGCAGGTCGGCGAGTTCGGGCGCGGCCAGCTCGGCGCGGGCGGCGAAGGCCAGGTTCGCCCGCGCCGCCGCCGCGAACTTGTTCCAGGGGCAGACCGCCAGGCAATCGTCGCAGCCATAGATGCGGTTGCCGATGCCGGTCCGGAATTCCACCGGAATCGGCCCGGCATGTTCGATCGTGAGATAGGAGATGCAGCGCCGCGCATCGATCTGGTACGGCGCGGGGAAGGCGTCGGTCGGGCAGGCGCGCAGGCAGGCGTCGCACGATCCGCAGCCGCCCCGCCCCGCGCCGTCGGGCTCAAGGTCGAGCGTGGTGTAGATCGCCCCCAGGAACAGCCAGCTTCCCGCCTGCCGATTCACCAGATTGGTATGCTTGCCCTGCCAGCCCAGCCCGGCGGCCTCGGCCAGCGGCTTCTCCATCACCGGCGCGGTATCGACGAAGACCTTGAGATCGCACCCGGCTTCGCGCGCCAGCCAGCGACCGAGCGCCTTCAGCGCCTTCTTCACCACGTCGTGATAATCGGCCCCTTGCGCATAGACCGAGATGCGGCCGCGATCCCGTTCGTCCGCGAGCGCCAGCGGATCACCGGCGGGGGCATAGCTCATGCCGAGCGACAGGACGCTGCGCACCTCCGGCCACAGCGCGGCGGGGCCGACGCGGTGGTGGGCGCGCTCCTCCATCCAGATCATGTCGCCGTGCCGCCCCTCGGCCAGCCACTGGCGCAACCGGACGCCCGCCAGCGGCGCGGCGTCGGCGGGCGCGATACCGCAGGCAGCGAAGCCGAGTTCCGCCGCCATCGCCTTGATCCGGTCTTCGAGCTTGTCTCCGGCCATGACCGCCCGCTACCACGCTGGACGGCAGGGGATAAGTCATGACGGCAACATGGGCGGTGACCGCCGAGGGTCTGGTGAAGCGGTTCGGCGAGCGCCCGGTGGTCGGCGGCGTCGATCTGCGCGTGCCGAGCGGCGCGATCTATGGCGTGCTGGGACCGAACGGCGCGGGCAAGACGACGACGCTCAGAATGTTGCTCGGCATCATTGAACCCGATGCCGGGCATCGCACGCTGCTGGGCGAGGCGGTCCCGCGCGAGGCGAGCGACCGGGTCGGCTATCTGCCCGAGGAGCGCGGCCTCTATCCGACGATGAAGGCGCGGGAAGCGGTCGCATTTCTGGGCGCGCTGCGTGGTCTCCCCTTGAGCGAGGGCCGCCGCCGCGCCACCGACCTGCTCGACCGTGTCGGCCTGGGCCATGCGGTGGACGAGAAAATCCGCAAATTGTCCAAGGGCATGGCCCAGCTCGTCCAGTTGCTCGGCGCGATCGTCCATCAGCCCGAGCTGATCGTGCTCGACGAACCCTTTTCCGGCCTGGACCCGGTCAACCAGGAAAAGCTGGAGGCGCTGATCGTCGGCGAGCGGGATCGCGGCGCGACCATCCTCTTCTCCACCCATGTCATGGCCCATGCCGAGCGGCTGTGCGACCGGTTGGCGATCATCGCCGGGGGCAAGCGCCGGTTCGAGGGGACGGTCGACGAGGCGCGCGCGACCCTGCCCAGCCGCGTCCATTACCTGCCGCGCCATCCGGCTCCCGGGATCGCCGCGCTGCTGCCCGCCGATGCGGTGCCGGAGGGCGATGGCGGCTGGCGCTTCACCCTGCCGGACGCAGGGGTCGAGCCGGTGCTGCTGCCGCTGATCGCCGCCGGCCACGGCATCGCGGGCCTCACCATCGAGCGTCCCAGCCTGCACGAGGCGTTCGTGCGGATCGTCGGCGACCATGCCGGCCATGACCGCAGCGCCGGGGAGAACCGCGCATGAGCCGCCTGCCCCGTTCGCTGCGCCAGATGCTGACGATCGCCCGGCGCGACTTCGTCGCCACGGTATTCACGCCCATCTTCCTCCTCTTCCTGTTCGCGCCCGCGCTGATGGGCTCGCTGAGCGCGCTTGGCGGCATGAGCGCGGCGGCGATGGACGACAGCACCGCCGACAAGAGCCGGATCGTCGCGATCGTCGCCCCCGCCACCGCTGATATGATGCGGCGCGAGGATGTGCGGCTGCGCGCGCTCTATCGCCGTGACGACACGCCGTCCGACCTGCTGATCCAGTCGCCCGGCCGCGATCCCGCCGCGCAGGCGCGCGCGCTGATGGCGGATCGCACGCGCGACGTCGACGCCGTGCTCTACGGCCCGCTCGACCGGCCGCAGCTGCTGCTCGCCCCGCGCAACCGGCGCACCGGTGACTATATGGACGCGCTGGCGCAGGCGACGCTGGCGGCCGAGCGGCTCGGCGGCGACCTGCCCCGCGTCGCCGCGACGCGCACCGTGGTCGAGCGGCGAACGACCTCGATCACCGGCCAGCACCAGGCCGGCTTCTTCGCGGTGTTCGGCATTTTCTTCCTGACGCTCTTCCTCGCCAGCCAGGTGGTCGGCACCATGGCCGAGGAGCGCAACAACAAGGTGATCGAGGTGCTGGCCGCCGCCGTGCCGCTGGAGGCGGTGTTCGGCGGCAAGCTGATCGGCATGTTCGGGGTGGCGCTGCTGTTCGTCGGCTTCTGGGGGACGATCGTGACGCAGGTCGCGAGCCTGTTGCCGCCCGCCGCCGCCGGCGCGATCGGCGACATCGCGCCCGCGATCGGCGGACCGGCCTTCGCGCTGCTGTTCGCCGCCTATTTCTCCATGGCCTATCTGCTGCTTGGCTCGGTCTTCCTGGGCCTGGGCGCGCAGGCCTCGACCCCGCGCGAGATCCAGATGCTGTCGCTGCCGATCACGCTGATCCAGGTCGGCATGTTCGTCCTCGCCTCCGCCGCCGCGCGCCGGCCGGATAGCTGGATCGCGACGGTGGCGGAGATTTTCCCGTTGTCGTCCCCCTTCGCCATGGCGGGCCGCGCGGCGAACGCGCCGCAGGTCTGGCCGCACCTGCTGGCCCTGCCTTGGCAGATGCTGTGGGTGGTGCTGTTCGTCACGGTCGGCGCCCGGCTGTTCCGGCGCGGCGTGCTGCAATCGGGCAGCGCCACGCCCTTCTGGCGGCGGGCCCGCAAGGTCGGCTAGACCCCTCTCGAAAGCGGTTGAACCCATCTTATATCAGGATGATGGAACACTCATCCGATCGTCGCGGCTTTCTGGGTCTCGCGGGCCTGGCCAGTGCCGCGCTGGCGCTGATCGGCTGTCGCGGCAGCCGGGCGGAGGCCGCGCCCACCTATCCCGTTCAGCATAGCGACGCCGAATGGCGCCAGCGGCTCGATCCCGCCGCCTATGACGTGCTGCGGCATGAGGGGACCGAGCGTCCCTATTCCAGCCCGCTCAACGCCGAGCATCGCGACGGGCGTTTCCTGTGCAAGGGTTGTGCGCAACCGCTGTTCAGTTCGCGCACGAAGTTCGACAGCGGCACCGGCTGGCCCAGCTTCTGGGCGTCATTGCCGGGCAGCGTCGGCACCACGACCGACCGGTCAATGCTGATGCGGCGAACGGAGGTGCATTGCGATCGCTGTGGTGGCCATCTGGGCCATGTCTTCGACGACGGGCCGAAGCCGACCGGCAAACGCTATTGCATGAACGGCGCGGCGATGACCTTCCGCCCCGCCTGAACGATCGATCAGCGGGTCGGGGCGGCGAAGGTCAGGATGCCCGACGCGCGGTCGAAGCCATGGGCATATTCCACCGGGGCGACCGGATCGGCGGCTTCGGGTGCGTGGCCGGCATAGATGAAGCCCTTGACCGGGTAGCTGGAGGTGCCCAGGTCGTGCTGCGGCCCGTACCAGACCTTCACCTCGCTCCAGTCGCCCGCCGCCGAGACGTCGACCGCGCGGACGTCGGTCTCGATCCCGCCGCGGCGCGACCAGTTGGCATGGGTCAGCAGCACCTCGCGGTCGCTCACGACCTTGGACACCATCGCGACGTGGCCGACGCGCATCCGGCGGGTCGCCTCGAACGCCAGCACCGCACCGACCTGCGGAGCGTGGCCGCGCGCATAACGACCCTCGGCCTGCGACCACCAGGTATTGGCGTTGCCATGGATGTCGATACCCGAAATCTCGCGGGCATAGGGCGCGCACTGCCAGAACTGGGCCGCCGCCGGGGCAGCCATCATCAGGCCGCACGAAACCACCAGCGCGAAACGCGCTGCCAACGCCTTGATCATCTTCGGGAACCCCCCGGCTCTCAATCGGTGTGAGGGTCGGCTACGGGCCCCTTCGGAAAAAGGAAAGGGACGCGGGAACCATATCCGACGAAGCGTGTTACCGCACCGTCCAACGCCCTGTCAGGTCAGGACGCCTACCCTATTTCCCCAGCTATCCAGCGCCTCGGCAAGCTTCTACCCTGTCCGAAACGATAGGAGAGCGCCGATGGATTGCAGCAGCCTGTTCCGCCTGGATGGCCGCGTCGCCCTGGTCACGGGCGGCAGCCGGGGCATCGGCCGGATGATCGCCGAGGGGTTCCTGGCGCAAGGAGCCAGGGTCTATATCGCCGCGCGCAAGGCGGCGGCCTGCGCAGCGACGGCCGAGGAACTGGGGCCGGACTGCATCCCCCTGCCCGTCGATGTCGCGACCGTGGAGGGCTGCCGCGCGCTCGCGGCCGCCTTGGCGGAGCGCGAGGAGCGGCTCGACATATTGGTCAACAATGCCGGCGCCGCCTGGGGCGTGGCGTTCGAGGACTTCCCCGAACAGGGCTGGGACAAGGTGATGGACCTGAACGTCAAGTCGCCTTTCTTCCTGACCCAGGCGCTGCATCCGCTGCTGAAGGCGGCGGGCGTGGCGCGGCCCGCCAAGGTCATCAACATCACCTCGATCGATGGGCAGCGGCTCAACCCGTGGGAGACCTATAGCTATCACGCGTCCAAGGCGGCGCTGATCTACCTGACCAAGCGGATGGCGGCGCGGCTGATCCGTGACCGGATCGTCGTCACCTCGATCGCGCCGGGCGCCTTCGCCAGCGAGATGAACCGCGCGGCCCGCGACCATGGCGATGCGGTGGCGCAGGCGATCCCGGCGGGGCGGATCGGCGCGCCGGAGGACATGGCGGCGGCGGCCATCTACCTGGCGTCGCGCGCCGGGGACTATGTGGTGGGCGAGACGATCACCGTCGATGGCGGGCTGGTCCATGCCGCGCTGGGAACCAGCATCGACGGGTGAGACGCCGCTTGCCGCACCCCCTTCTGTTTCCCGGCGAAGGCCGGGGCCTATTTGCGGAGACGCTTTGCGGGAAGGTTTACGCTCCGCTACTCCGATCTTTCGAACTGGGCCCCGGCATTCGCCGGGGAACAGGTCGGAAAATGGTGGAGCCGACCGCCTCTATCGCCGCCCCTGCATCAGCAGCCACACTTTCGGCTGCCCGGTCGGCTTGGGCTTGCCGTCGAGCCGCACGGCGCGGATCAGCGTCACCGGCTTGAGGATCATCTGCCCCTTGAACGCATCGAACCCGCCGCCCGACGGCAGGGCCAGGATGCGGCGGGCCACGTCCATCCCCGCCACCGCATGGCCGAAGGCGGCATAGCCAGGGAAGTCCGGCCGCCAATCCATTTGCGGCGCGGGGCCGATGGTGATGACGAAATTGCCCCCAGCCGAGGCGGGGCTCGCCGCCCGCGCCATTGAAACGGTGGCGTCGAGATGACGGATGCCGGTCATCTTCGTCGTCTCCAGCGGGAAGGGCGGCAGGATGCGGCGCGCGTCCTGCCGGATGCCCGCCTGGATGAAGCCGGTCTTCGGATCGGCCTTGCTCCGCGCGGCGCGGTAGAAGCTGGTCCCGTCGAACCGCCCGTCATCGACATAGGCCATGAAGTTCTCGACCGTCTTCGGCGCGCGGCGGGCGTCGAGCGCGAGCAGGATCGGCCCCGCGCTCGTCTCCAGCCGCACCCGGACGATCCCCGGCCGGGGGCCGGTCGGGTCCGCCGGCCGTGCGCCGCCGGCGGAAGTGGCGATCAAGCACGCGATCGCCACCGGGTACAAGGATTTCAGCATCTCAGCGCGCGACTCCTCCCGCCGCCAGCACCGCCAGCGTCACCAACTCCCCGGCGGTGGAGGCCATGGGCGCGATCTGCACCGGCTTCTCCAGGCCGATCAGCATTGGTCCGATCATCGTGTCGCCGCCCAGCTCGCGCAGCAGCTTGGCGGAGATATTGGCCGATTGCAGGCCCGGCATGATCAGGACGTTGGCGGGGCCGGACAGGCGCGCGAACGGATAGTTGGCCAGCTGGCGCGGGTTGAGCGCGGCATCCGGGGCCATCTCGCCCTCATATTCGAAACCGACCTGCCGACCGTCGAGCACGCCCACCGCGGCGCGGATGTTATCGAGGTAATGGCCCTCCGGATTGCCGAAGGTCGAATAGCTCAGGAAGGCGACGCGCGGCTCGTGGCCCATGCGGCGCGCGACCTGCGCGGTCTGCTCGGCGATGTCGGCCAGCTCCTCGGCGCTCGGCCGCTCGTTCACCGTGGTGTCGGCGATGAAGACGGTGTGACTCTGTCCGACCAGGATGTGGATGCCAAAGGGGGTGCGGCCCGGCTCCGGATCGATCACCCGCTTCACCTCGCGCATCGTATGCGCCCAGGTGCGGGTGATGCCGGTGATCATCGCATCCGCCTCGCCGAGCTGGAGCATGACCGACGCGAAGATGTTGCGATCCTGGTTGATCATCCGCTCCACGTCGCGGTGCAGGAAGCCGCGGCGTTGCAGGCGCTTGTACAGGAAGTCGACCATCTTGGGCACCAGCGGTGAATGCCGGCTGTTGTGGACCTCATATTCCTCCGGCTTGGTCACGCCCAGCGCGCGGAGGCGGTCGTGCACGTCGTCGCGGCCGACCAGAACCGGGGTGCCGTAGCCGCCCTCCTTGAACGAGATGGCGGCGCGCAGCACCACCTCCTCCTCGCCCTCGGCGAACAGCACCCGCTTGGGATGCGCGCGCGCACCCTCATAGGCGAGCGTGAGAAGCGAGGTGGTCGGGTTCAACCGCTCGCGCAGCGCCTGGCGGTAACGGTCCATGTCGAGGATCGGCCGGCTGGCGACGCCGGAGTCCATCGCCGCCTTGGCGACCGCCGAGGGCACCAGCTCCATCAGCCGCGGGTCGAACGGCGCGGGGATGATATATTCGGGGCCGAAGCTGTGGCGGACGCCGTACGCGATCGCGACCTCCTCGGGCACCCGCTCGCGCGCCAGTTCGGCGATGGCGTTGGCGGCGGCGATCTTCATCGCGTCGTTGATCGCGCTCGCCCGCACGTCCAGCGCGCCGCGGAAGATGAAGGGGAAGCACAGCACGTTGTTGACCTGGTTCGGATAGTCCGACCGGCCGGTGGCGATGATCGCGTCGGGCCGCGCCGCCTTGGCCAGTTCGGGGCGGATCTCCGGCTCCGGATTGGCCATCGCGAAGATGATCGGCGACGGAGCCATGTCCTTGACCATTTCCGGCTTCAGCGCGCCCGCCGCCGAGAGGCCGATGAACACGTCGGCGCCGACCAGCGCCTCGGTCAGGGTGCGCGCCTCCGTGCGCGCGGCGTGCGCGGACTGCCACTGGTTCACGTCGTCGCGGCCCTGATAGATCACGCCGGTGCGGTCGCACATCAGGACATTGTCGTGGCGAACGCCCATCGCCTTCATCAGCTCGGTGCAGGCGATCGCCGCCGCGCCCGCGCCGTTCACCACCACCTTGATGTCCTCGATGCGGCGGTTGGTCAGCAGGCAGGCGTTGATCAGGCCGGCGGTGCAGATGATCGCGGTGCCGTGCTGATCGTCATGGAAGACCGGGATGTTCATCCGCTCGCGCAGCGTCTGCTCGATGATGAAGCATTCCGGGGCCTTGATATCCTCCAGGTTGATGCCGCCGAAACTCGGCTCCATCAACTCGACCGCGTCGATGATCCGGTCGACATCCTCGGTCTTCAGCTCGATATCGATCGAATCGACATCGGCGAAGCGCTTGAACAGCACCGCCTTGCCCTCCATCACCGGCTTGGAGGCGAGCGCGCCCAGATTGCCCATGCCCAGGATCGCGGTGCCATTGGAGATGACGGCGACCAGATTGCCCTTGGCGGTATAGTCATAGGCGGTGGCGGGATCGTCGGCGATCGCCTGCACCGGCACCGCGACACCGGGCGAATAGGCCAGCGCCAGATCGCGCTGCGTCGCCATCGGCTTGGTGGCGACGATCTCCAGCTTGCCGGGGCGGCCCTCGGAATGGAACAGCAGCGCCTCGCGTTCCGAAAATTGCACGTTGACGACGTCGGACATGGCATCTGGCTCCCGCGTATTTTGCAGCGGCTTTGGCGGTTTCGCGGACGGCTTTCAACCCGTCACGCAGGATCGGATGCCATGGTTTACCCTACGACATCCACCGACAGGGCGATGTCCGCCGGCCGGGCCGCTCGCCGGGTCGGTGGACAGGACGGGCGCACGTTCATATTCGTTTTCGCCATGGTCATGATCGGATGCCTCGCGCTCGTCATCTTCCCCATCCTCGGCCTGGCGGCCGGTGGCCTGCTGGATGGTCCGGGCGGCGCGCGGCTGGGCGCGGGCATCGGCTTCCTGCTCGCCCTCGCGCTGGCCGGTGTCGGCTCGCTCGCGCTGTGGAAGGCGCGCAGCCGGCCCTGAGCCATCAGGTGCAAGGAAGACGAAGGGGAGAGATGGTGCCGGAGACAATCCTCGGCTAGGCCAGCGATCTCCCCGCTTCATCCCCCTGTCCGGCGTCCCCCGGGATGCCCGTCCTTGCTGAACTGATCGCCTTATGACCGCCGCCCCCACGCCGATGATGGCGCAATATCTGACGCTCAAGGAAGAAGCGGGCGATTGCCTGCTCTTCTATCGCATGGGCGATTTCTTCGAACTGTTCTTCGACGATGCGCGGGTCGCCGCCGCCTGCCTGGACATCGTGCTGACCGCACGCGGCGAGCATGACGGCGACAAGGTGCCGATGTGCGGCGTCCCCGTCCATGCCGCCACCGCCTATCTGCAACGCCTGATCAAGGCCGGCCACCGCGTCGCCATCGCCGAACAGACCGAAAGTCCCGAGGCCGCCCGCAAGGCGCGCGGATCCAAGGCGCTGGTCAACCGCGCCATCGTCCGCTTCGTCACCGCCGGCACGCTGACCGAGGAGGCGCTGCTCGACGCGCGATCCGACAATTGGTGCGTCGCGATCGGCGAGGCGGCGGGCGGCGTCGCGCTCGCCGCCGCCGATGTCTCGACCGGCCGCTTCCTGGTCGTCGCGCTCGACGGCGGCAGCGTCACCGCCGAGCTCGCCCGCCTCGCCGCCGCCGAGGTGGTCGCGGCCGAGGACAGCGCCCATGCCGAGCTGGCCGGTGCGCTCCGTCCCCGGGCGGAGTTCGACAGTGGCGCGGCCGAGGCGCGGCTGAAGCGACTGTTCGGCGTGGCGACGCTCGACGGTTTCGGCCAATTCGGCCGCGCCGAGCTGGCGGCGGCGGGCGGGCTGGTCGCCTATCTCGACCATACCGCCAAGGGCGCTCTGCCCTTTCTGCGGCCGCCCGTCGTCCACCGCGCTTCGGCGACCATGGCGATCGACGCCGCCACGCGCGAAAGCCTGGAGCTGACCTGCACCGCCGCCGGGCAGCGCAAGGGGTCGCTGCTCGACGCGGTCGACCGCACCGTGACCGGAGCCGGCGCGCGTGCGCTGGCGGCCGATCTCGGCGCGCCGCTGATGGACCGGGCGGCGATCGACGCGCGGCTCGACCTGGTTGGCTGGCTGCACGACGATGGTGGTGCGCGCGAGCGGCTGCGCGCGGCGCTGCGCGCGCTGCCCGATATCGGCCGCGCGCTCGGCCGGCTGGTGGCGGGGCGTGGTTCGCCGCGCGATCTCGGCCAGCTTCGCGATGGGCTGGACGGCGCCTGGCTGCTCGGCGAGCGGATGCCGGCCGATGGTCCCGCCTTGCTGGCGGAGATCGCGCCGCGGCTACGCGGGCATGGCGCGCTGATCGACCTGCTCAAGCGCGCCCTGGTCCCCTCCCCCCCGATCGACGCATCGGACGGCGGCTATATCGCGGCGGGCTATGACGTGGCGCTTGACGACCTGCGCGACGCGGGCGCGGGCGGCCGTCGCGCCATCGCCGCGCTGGAGGCGGAGATGCGCACGCAGACCGGCGTCTCCGCGCTCAAGGTCCGCCACAACAATGTGCTGGGCTATCATGTCGAGGTGCCGGCGCGCGCGGCGGATGCGCTGATGAAGCCCGACAGCGGCTTCACCCATCGCCAGACGCTGGCCGGCGTGGTCCGCTTCAACACCCCCGCGCTGCACGAGGTCGCGGCCCGCGTCGCCCAGTCGGGCGCGCACGCGCTCGCCGCCGAGGCCGCGCACCTGGAGGAACTGACCGCCACCGCGCTGGCGCAGCGCGAGGCGATCGCCGCCACCGCCGACGCGCTCGCCCGGCTCGACGTCGCCGCCGCGCTGGCCGAACGCGCGGTGGAGGGCGGCTGGGCGCGGCCCGCCCTGGTCGAGCATAGCTGCTTCGAGATCATCGGCGGTCGCCACCCGGTGGTCGAGGCGGCGGTGGCGAAGGCCGGCGAGCGCTTCGTCGCCAATGATTGCCACCTGTCCGAACAGTCGCGGCTGTGGCTGGTGACGGGGCCGAACATGGGCGGCAAGTCGACCTTCCTGCGGCAGAACGCATTGATCGCGGTGCTGGCACAAGCGGGTAGCTACGTCCCCGCCACGTCCGCGACGCTGGGGCTGGTCGATCGCCTCTTCAGCCGCGTCGGCGCGTCGGACAATCTGGCGCGCGGCCGCTCCACCTTCATGGTCGAAATGGTCGAGACCGCCGCGATTTTGGCCCAGGCGACCCCGCGCAGCTTCGTGATCCTCGACGAGGTGGGGCGCGGCACCTCCACCTATGACGGGCTCGCCATCGCCTGGGCGGTGGTGGAGGCGATCCATGAGGACAATCGCTGCCGCTGCCTGTTCGCCACCCATTACCACGAGCTGACCCGGCTAGCGGAACGGTGCGCGGCGCTGTCGCTCCACCATGTCCGCGCGCGCGAGTGGAAGGGCGAGCTGGTGCTGCTCCACGAACTCGCCGACGGGCCGGCGGACCGCAGCTACGGCCTGGCGGTGGCGCGGCTGGCGGGGATGCCGCCCGCGACCGTCGCCCGCGCCAAGGCGGTGCTCGCCAAGCTGGAGGCGGGCCGCGCCAAGACCGGCGGCCTGGCGGCGGGGCTCGACGACCTGCCCCTGTTCGCCGCCGCGCAGGCCGTGGAGGAAGCGCAATGCGACGCGATCCGCGCCGAGGTGGAGGCGCTCGACATCGACGCCCTCACCCCGCGCGAGGCGCTCGACACGCTGTATCGGCTCAAGGCGCTGGCGCGGGAGGGGTGAGGCGGTACCACCTCCGTGTGAGTCGGGCGACGTGGTTCGCGCGGAGGTCCGCGCGCGCAGAGAGGCTCGGTACTAGGCGCACCGAAGCGCGGCTGCGCGGCACGGCAGATTTCCACAGCACAGCCCTGGATATCTGCTCCATGTGGTTTCACATACTCAATGTGTCATCAGCCGCAGCCAAGCGAGGATGCGCGCGTAGATGTTGCAGGCGCTTGAGACGAAATGGGCTGGACCAAATTGCGCCATCATTATCCCGTTCGCATGCTATTGCATCGTCAAGCATATGCCGGGTGCGCCGCTTCACGGCCTCGGTGATGTCATCGTACGGCGACATTAACAACAAATCGGCGCGGGCAGCCGCCATGCGCGCAGGGCCAGCCATGGTCTGTAATTTGGGGGCCTCGTCTAGCAGCGCTCTGGCCATCGACAGTCGGGCGGCATAATCCTCTTCTTTGGCGAGCAAGATCATCGCCTCAGCTTTCCCAATCCAATTTTCACCTGCGGCTCCTATATCCCGACCGCCAGCACTAGCTTCCTCGATGGCGATAGACCGGTCGAAGGCTGCTAGCGCCTCGGGCATGGCGGAAATCCTGGCAGGGTTGATTTGCGCGAGGCCGACCAGCGCCTCGCCTAGCGCACGCCACGCAAAGGCCGCGTTGGGACCCTCTGCCTTGTCTCCATCTTCCGCTATGGATTGCCTGATGGCATCGGCAGCCTGATCCAGCAGGTCCGTCCGCCCCCAGCGTTCACCCGCCAACAATAGCTGGCTTTTCAGATGCAGCACCTGTTTGCTCCATCGCTGGCGGTTGTCCGGGGGGCAGGCGTCCTGCAACGCCCGATAGCCAGCGATTACCGCGTCGATCCCATTTTCATCATCCTCTAACATAGCAACCTCGAACGCCTTCCGGAGCCGGGCCGCCTCTGCTTCAAAATCGTCCCGTGTGGTGATAGGCGGGCGTGTATCGAAATACCCCGTCCAGAAGTCACCAGTCTTCGTGGCCGGATGCGCCGGCGGACCAGACGTGCCACCTGTCTGAGCAATGATCTTCTTTTCCTCAGCCCATTTTTCCGCCGGGGTCAGAGCCAGTACGTGTGGATTGCAACGTAGCCACTCCGAGGCGCGCCGACTGAATTGATCAACATCGAATAAGTCCAGGAATTTGTCGTCGAGTGTTTCGATAACGGACGGAATGTCGCCAAAGCCGCAACCATCCACAACCTTGTCATGGAGCGCTTGGTCAGCCAACATAATACCGACAAACTGATCAAAATTTTCCCTCAGCTCGTTCAGTCCGAATGCCTCCAATCCAGCATCGACTTCAGCCAAGAAAGCATGATCCATTCCGCTATTACCGGCAAACTGTCCATGCCCACCGTTGCATACCTGTCCTACATAAAAACTGGTGCAATATAACAGCCAAGCGTCCGGCTGCACACATTCGCTTGGCAGGTCAGCCTCATGGATACACCAGTTGCAGAAGGAGATGACCGCATTAGGCAACACGGTTGGGTCAAGGTCTTGAAAATCACATCTCAGCACCAAGATGTTTGGAACAAAAAGCTGTGGCGTGGACGGTAATTCTGTTCCGGTGGGCATGCTGTGATCGATCCTGCTTTACGGGGTCGCTATCTGCAACAGGCCGGCGTTGCCTGTCCAGCAAACCGGCTGTCGATGAGAAAAGGCGCAGGCTCGACTGACTAATGGCATGTCTTACATTGGGACAAACGCCAAGAAGATCATCCACTCTCCAACAACGGAAGTTGACTGGGAAAGTCTCCTGATTGCAATTGCGTAACAGCGCTCCTCTTGCACACTTCCCCGGAAGTCGATCCCGATTCCCCTTTTCCCGAAACGATCGTTCGAGGACAGAAAAACAGGACAAGCCGGATCGAACGATCGGCAAGCTTGCGTGGCGTCGATCACGACGCACGGCATCCGGTCGAGCGTCGGCAGACCGTGCCGCTGCCCCCCTTCCCCATCACCCCCCAAACCCGCTGGCGCGCCACCGCCAACCCCGCCATGAAGCGGGCATGAGCCAGTTCGACCATCTTGCCAACCGCCGCGCGATCATCGACCGTCGGGCGATCGCCGAGCGGATCGCGGCGATGCCCGATGCCATTCCCGCCACCATCGTGCCGCTGCTCAAGGATGCGCTGGCGGCGGGCCGCGCGGAAATTGCGCGGCGGCTGGCGGAACGGCCCAGTCGCGGGCTGGAGGCGGCAAGCGGACAGGCGTATCTGACCGACCAGATCCTGCGGCTGCTGTTCGACAGCGCCGTGCGCCTCTATCCGGCCGCCGAGCCGATCGCGCTGGTCGCGGTCGGCGGTTATGGCCGGGGCGAGATGGCGGCGCATTCGGATGTCGATATCGGCTTCCTGACCCGCGCCACCGCCAGCCGCGAGGCGGAACATGTGTTCGAGGCGATCCTTTATGCGCTCTGGGACCTGGGGCTGAAGGTCGGCCACAGCTCGCGTTCGATCGACGAGATGCTCCGTCAGGCCAAGGGCGACATCACCGTCCGCACCGCTTTGCTCGAACGCCGGCTGGTCGCGGGTGACGAGGGCGTCCATGCCGAGGCGACGCGCCGCTTCAAGGCGGAGGTGCAGCACGGCACCGAACGCCAGTTCATCGCCGACAAGCTGGCCGAGCGCGACACCCGCCACCGCCGGATGGGCGATACCCGCTATGTCGTCGAACCCAACGTCAAGGAGGGCAAGGGGGCCTTGCGCGATCTCCACGCGCTCTTCTGGATCGGCAAATATGTCTACGACGTGCAGCGCGCGCGGCAGTTGGTCGAGGTCGGACTGTTCACTCCGGCCGAATATCGAATGTTCCACCGCGCCGACGAGTTCCTGTGGGCGGTGCGCTGTCACCTGCACATCATCACCCGCCGCGCCGAGGATCGGCTGACCTTCGACGTGCAGCGCGAGGTGGCGCAGCGGATGCGCTTCCGCGACGGCGCGGGCAAGTCGGCGGTCGAGCGGTTCATGCAATATTACTTCCTCCAGGTGCGCGCCGTCGGCACGCTGACCGGCGTGTTCCTGGCGCATCTGGACGAGCGGTTCGCGGCGCGGGGCAGCCGCTTCGGCCTGCCGGCGCTGCGGCGGAAGCCCCGCAAGCTCCACGGCTTCGTGCTCGATCGCGGCCGGCTGGCGCTGCCCGAGGACGGCTTCTTCCGCGCCGATCCGGTGCGGCTGGTCGAGATCTTCCAGCTCGCCGACCTGCATGGGCTGGAGGTGCATCCGCTGGCGATGCGCGCCGCCGCCCGCGACGCCAAGCTGATCGACGACCATCGCCGCGACCCGCGCGCCAACGCGCTGTTCCTCGACGTGCTGACCAGCCCGCGCGATCCCGAGCTGGTGCTGCGCTGGATGAACGAGGCGGGCGTGATGGGCCGCTTCATTCCCGATTTCGCGCGTGTGGTCGCGCAGATGCAGTTCGACATGTACCATCATTATACGGTCGACGAGCACACCATCCGCGCGATCGGCCTGCTCGCCCGGATCGAAGCGGGCGCGGAGCGGGAGGCGCATCCGATCGCCACGCGCATCGTCCAGCAGATCGTGTCGCGCCGGGCGCTGCGCGTCGCGGTGCTCTGCCACGACATCGCCAAGGGGCGTGGCGGCGACCATTCGATCCTGGGCGCGGCGGTGGCGCAGCAGCTCGGTCCCCGGCTGGGCCTGACCCCGGCGGAGACGGAGACGGTCGCCTGGCTGGTCCGCCATCACCTCCTCATGTCGGCGACCGCGTTCAAGCGCGACCTGGCCGATTTCAAGACGATCCTGGATTTCGCCACCACCGTCGCCAGTCCGGAACGGCTGCGGATGCTGCTGGTGCTGACCATTGTCGATATCCGGGCCGTGGGACCGGGCACCTGGAACGGCTGGAAGCGCCAACTGCTCGGCGACCTGTTCGAGGCCGCGGAGGAAGTGCTGCGCCTCGGCCACAAGCAGCGCGGCCGCGACGAGCGGATCGCCGATCGCCAGCAGCGGCTGCGCGAGACGATGGGCTGGGACGCCGACCAGCTCGCCGCCGCCGTCCATCGCTTCCCCGCCGCCTATTGGATCGCCGAGCCCGACGACGTGCTGGCGCACAACGCCCGGCTGATCGCGGCGGCCGGCGACGCGCCGCTGACCATCGACGCGCAGGTCTATGCCGAGCGCGGCGCGACCCTAGTCAGCATCTATGCCGCCGACCATCCCGGCCTCTTCTATCGCATCGCCGGGGCGATCAGCCTGGCCGGCGGCAACATCATCGACGCGCGCATCCACACCACGCGCGACGGCATGGCGATCGACAATTTCCTGGTTCAGGACCCGTTCGGCCGCCCGTTCGACGATCCAGCGCGCCTCACCCGGCTGAAATCGGGGATCGAGGATGCGCTGGCCAATCGCGGCAAGCTGATCGACCGGCTGGTCGCCAAACCCGCCGTGCGCCCGCGCGCCGACGCCTTTCCGATCGAGCCCAACGTCCTGATCAACAACGACGCCTCGAACCGCTTCACCGTCATCGAGGTCAATGCGCGCGACCGGCCGGCGCTGCTCAACCAGCTCGCCCATGCGCTGTTCCAGTCGAAGGTGACGATCCATTCCGCCCATGTCGCCACCTATGGCGAGCGGGCGGTCGACACCTTCTACGTCACCGACCTGACCGGCGACCGGCTGACCGCCAGCAGCCGCATCCGGACGCTGGAGAAGCGATTGCTGGAGTCGGCGGACGGCGCCGCCGGCTGATCCCCCGCTCAGGAACTGGTGAGGATGCAGTAGAGCAGCAGCGGTACGCCGAGGAGCAGCACCATCAGCAGGATGGGCATGTCCACCAGTCGCCACAGCATCCGGGTGGAGCGGACGCGCTCGGGTGGATGGTCGGGGGGATAGAGGGTCGGGCGATCGCCCGGGTCGATCCTGGTCGGGTGCATGGCGGCTGGTCCGCTTATCCGAGGTGGCGGGCGCGCGTCACGCTGCCCGCGAAGAGTCGAACAAGGCCCGGGCCCGCCCCGACGCCTGCGCGCCGGGACGGCCCGGGCTAGACTCGTGCGGCCAATTGGCCGCCATGGTTGCGAAACCGCTGGTATGCCACCGGCATGATCATGCGGAAAGAATGGGCGTGGCGGCGTGTCGAGTCAAGCAATGCCGCCGTCGATACGGCACAGTGGAAAGAGAACGATACTGACGTTGGTAAAGGTGAAGCGTTCGGGCCGCCGCATCACCGCTGCACCGCACCGCAGCATTACTTGCGCCTGTGCGACGAAACAGGGCTGGAGGCGCATCGGTCACGCAGGGTGAAACGGTGTAATCACCCTTTTCATGCCGTCGGTGAGGCCCGGATGCCGTCAGGAGAAGTCCGCGATCCTTTCGATACGGATCGTGACTGGACCCCGCCCGCCGCCAGGCCAGAAGGCTGGCGGGCGGGGATCGCCGCCTTCTGCAAACCCTCCCGTCGACAGGTCACGGCGGGAGGATATTCGACCCTTACGCCAGCGTGCGCACCTTCGGCTCTCGGTCCCAGTAGCGCCGCTTTGCCGCCTCGACGAAGCCGTCCAGCGCCACCACGCCAGCGTCCGGCTCGACTCCCGCCTTGTCGAGAAGCGGCTGCGCGGCCGGATTATGGCCGATCGCCTTCAGATGGCCGAAGGCATCCATGACCCATTGCACCGCCGCGCCCTCCTTCGTCAGCTTGGCGGCAGCCTCGGCGGAGAGGATCACCGCGCAGGCATCGACCGTGACCGAGGGCTGACCGAACAGTTGCGCGTCCGCTTTCACGGTCGAACCGTCCGACAGCGGCACCTGCCCGACCTTCGGCGCGATCAGCAGCGGATGGCCACCCGCCGCCTTCACGCCCCGGCGCAGCGTTTCCAGCTCGCCGGCATCGCTGCCGTCGGCGAACAGGATGCCGACCGTGCGGCCCTCCAGCGTGTGTTTCTCCAGCGGCCCGCGAATGATGCGCAGCGCTGGCGACGGCGCCATGTCGAGGATCGGCGCCGCGGCTGGCGCGGCGTCCGGCAGGTCCATCGCCAGCCCGTCGGCGACGCGGGTCGCCAGCGCCTCGTCCACGTTGCGCAGATTGGCCATCACCTGGCGGCGGATATGCTCCAGCGACACCTTGCTCAGCTCGAACACGAAGGCTGAGGCGATATGGGCCTGTTCCGCCGGGTCCATCGACCGCCAGAACATCCGCGCCTGGCTGTAATGGTCGGCGAAGCTCTCGGGGCGGATGCGCAGCTTCGGCCCCTGTTCCTCCGCCGGAAAGGTGACAAAGCCGGCCTTGGGGTCCTCGCGCGGACCGCCCTCTTCGCCTGCCAGGTGAAGCGAATTCGGTTCGTAATTGGCGCGCCCCTTGGGCACCTGCATCTGCATATGGCCATCGCGCTGGAAATTGTGGAAGGGGCAGCCGCCCGCCCGCCCCTTGGCTTGGTTGACCGGAATCTGGTGCCAGTTGGTCGAGCCCAGCCGCTTGATCTGCGTGTCCTGGTAGGAAAAGAGCCGGCCCTGGAGCAGCGGATCGTTCGAGTGATCGATGCCCGGCACCATATGGCTGGGACAGAAGGCGACCTGCTCCGTCTCCGCGAAATAATTGTCGGGATAGCGGTCGAGCACCATCTTGCCGACGATGCGGACGGGCAGCACCTCCTCGGGGATGATCTTGGTCGCGTCGAGCACGTCATAGGGCTGGCTGGCGGCGAATTCCTCGTCGAACAGCTGCACGCCCAACTCCCATTCGGGATAGTCGCCGCGCCCGATCCGCTCGAATAGGTCGCGGCGCTGGTAATCCGGGTCCGCGCCCGCGGTCTTCACCGTCTCGTCCCAGATCGACGAGGCGAGCCCTGCCTTGGGCTTCCAGTGGAACTTGACGAAGGTGCTCTTCCCCTCGGCGCTGACGAAGCGGAAGGTGTGGATGCCGAACCCCTCCATCGTCGCGAAGCTCTTGGGCAGCGTGCGGTCCGACATCGCCCACAGGATCATGTGGGTCGATTCGGGCATCAGCGAGATGAAGTCCCAGAAGGTGTCGTGCGCGGTCGCCGCCTGGGGATAGCCGCGATCCGCCTCCATCTTGGCGGCATGGATCAGATCCGGGAACTTGATCGCGTCCTGGATGAAGAAGACCGGGATGTTGTTGCCGACCAGATCCCAATTGCCTTCGCGCGTGTAGAACTTGACCGCGAAGCCGCGCACGTCGCGCGGCGTGTCGACCGACCCCGCCCCGCCCGCGACGGTCGAGAACCGGACGAACACCTCGGTGCGCTGGCCCTTCTTCTGGAACAGCTCGGCGCGGGTGATGTCGGACAGACTGTCGGTGCATTCGAAATAGCCGTGCGCCGCCGTGCCGCGCGCATGGACGATCCGCTCCGGGATGCGCTCATGGTCGAAATGGTTCATCTTCTCGCGATAGACTTCGTCCTCCAGCAGCACGGGGCCGCGCGCGCCGGCCTTGAGCTGGTTCTGGTTGTCCGCGATCGGCATGCCGTGATTGGTGGTGAGGACCGGATGGTCGGCGTCGGCGACCTGGTGGGTCTCGCCGCCATTGCCGGGATTGCGGGGGTCCATATCGTGCATCGCGTTCGTCCTGTCTGAATTCAGGACATAAACGCGGGCTAAGACGCGCAAGTTGCGGATATGGTATCAGACTGCCGGATAAATCCCCTGCCCGGCGAAAGGGGCCGGCCCGCGTCTGGCGGACCGGCCCCTCCCCTTCCCCTGTTGGACCGTCAGAAGCGCGAGCGGAGCGTCACGCCATAGGTGCGCGGCTCGGCGAGGAAGGCCGAGTAGAGCGCGTTGGCGGTCGAACCGTAGCGGATCGTGTTCGCGATCGATCCGGCCCCCTGATAGGGCGTGTTGAACGCGACCTGGATGTAATTCTTGTTGAAGATGTTCTGCCCCCAGAACTCCACCGCCCACAGATCCTTGTCGCCGCGAATGCCGATGCGGGCATTGACCAGCGTGAAGCCGTCCTGCCGCTTCTCCGGCGCGAGGTCCGATCCGGTATTATAGTCGGAGGTGGTGCGCTGATCGATGTAGAACAGCGCCGACATCCCGTTCGAGCCGATGTCCGGCGTCCAGGCCAGCGAGCTGGTGACGACGTGGCGCGGCGCGTTCGACATCTGGCTGCCGGGCAGCAGGAACAGCGCCGGGTCCAGCGCTTCCCCTTCCGAACTGCCGACCAGGTTGCGGCGGAAATGCGTGTCCGCATAAGTATAGCCCGCCGACACGTTGAAGTTGCGCGCCGGGGTGATCGTCGACTCGATCTCGACGCCCTGCGAGATCACGCCCGGCCGATCGGCATTGCCGGCACAGGTGCCGTTACCCGCGACATTGTCGGTATCCGCGCCGTTCAGGCTGGTCTTGCAGGCCTGGATATTCTGCACCACGAAAACCGAGCCGTTGAAGGTGTTGAGCTGGAAGTCCTTGAACTCCTGGCGGAAGGCGGCGACGTTCAGGCTGAACTGGCCGCGGATGTTGTACTTCGCGCCGATTTCATAGGCGTTCACCTTCTCCGCGTCGAAGCGCAGGCCGCTGGCGTCGGCATTGGAGCGCGGGCCGAACACGCCGTTCAGGCCGCCCAGGTCCGATCGGTCGAGATTATAGCCGCCCGCCTTGTAGCCCTTGGCATAGGAGGCATAGGTCATCAGGCGCGGCGTCGGCTTCCACGAGATGACGCCGGTGCCGGTGAATTCGCTGTCCTTGAACCCGTCATTGAGGTTCAGCGTATTGAGCTGGGCGCTGTTGTTGCCCGTGCAGCTCAGCGTGACGATGCCGGCGATATATTGCCGCGCCGCGGCGGGCACGGCGGCATTGGCGATCAGCGGCGACAGCGACGCCTGTTGGACCGGGCAGATCGTGTTGTTGTTGTTGAAATTGGCGCTGAAATCCTTCCGCTCATGGGTGTAGCGCAGGCCCAGCGTCACCGACAGCGTATCGGTGATGTTGAAGATGTTGTGCGTGAAGAAGGCGTAGTTCTCGCTGTCCTGGCGATAGGTCGAGCCATTGTCGCCGACATTGCGGATCTGCGACAGGCGATCGAGCCCACCCAGCACCGCGCCGCCCAGGGTCGCGCCGAACGCGCCAGTGATCGTGGCGCGGCCGACGGCCGACAGACAGCCCGGATTGGCCTGGTTCTGGAGCGCGGTCGCGGGGTTGAGCGTCGCGACCAGGCGACAGGCAGCGAAGGTGCCATATTGCGAGCCGAACTGGATATTGTCGACGACGCGCAGCTTCTCCTTCGAATAGAAGCCGCCGACCAGCCAGTCGAGCTTGCCATCGAACAGCGAGCCGTTCAGCCGCACTTCCTGGGTGAAGGTGTGGAACTGGCGATAGGCGTTGCCGTCGCCGGCGCGGCTGGTCAGGTCGACATTGGTATAGTCAACATCGCCGGCATTGCCCGACTTATACTCGCGATAGGCGGTGATCGAGGTCAGCGTCGCGCCGCCCAGGTCCCAGTCGAGCTGGCCAGATCCGCCATAATCCTTGGTGACGTTGCGGAACGTCTTGCCGGGGCTGATCGCCACCACGCGGTCGAACGGATTGGCGCGGACGCTGGTGGTCGGCCGCACCGCGCCCAGGCGATTGAGGATCTCCAGGATGCGGTTTTGCGGATTGTAGGCGAAGGCGCCGTCGGTGTTGACGGTCGCGCCATTGGCGGCGGTGGTGTTGGTGCCGGGCGTCGGGTCGACCGTCTCGTTCTTGCTGTAATAGGTCGCCCCGCAGCAGCTTTCGCGCCGCCACGTATAGTCGCCGATCAGACGCAGGCTGATCGCATCGGTCGGCTTGAACAGCAACTGCCCGCGCACGAAATAACGGTTGCGATCGTTGACGCGCGCTTCGTTGCCGTTCTGCGTCAAATTGCGATAGAAGCCGTCACGCTTGTTGTAGATGCCGTCGACGCGGAAGGCGAGCACGTCGCGGATCAGCGGCCCGGTGATGCCGCCCTGGAAACGGACGTTGTCGTAATTGCCATAGGTCGCCTCGGCGATGCCGCCGAACTCGAACTCTGGCGCCTTGGTGACAATGTTGATGAGGCCGGCCGAGGCATTGCGTCCGAACAGCGTGCCCTGCGGCCCGCGCAGCACCTCGACCCGTTCGATTTCGCCCAGTTCGTTGAGGCCGACGCCGGTGCGGCTGCGGTAGACGCCGTCGATAAAGGTCGCGACCGAGCTCTCCAGGCCGGGATTGTCGCCGACCGTGCCGATCCCGCGGATGCGTGCCGAGGCGTTCGCCTCCGAACCGGTCGAGGAGACCAGCAGCGATGGCGCCAGCTGGTTGAGCTGGCGGATGTCGTTGCCGCCGGTGTTCTGCAGGCTCTCCTGCGTCACCGCGCTGACCGCGATCGGCACGTCGCTGAGCGGACTGGCGCGGCGGGTGGCGGTGACGATGATGTCGCCGGCGCTCGCTCCGCTCAGTTCGCTGTCGGCGGCGGGGCCGCTATTGGGCGATTGCGACTGGACCGCCGCATTGGCCGTCGCCTGGCTCGGCACCTGCTTTTCGCTGGCGGTCAGCGGTGTGGCCTCCTGCGCCAGGGCCGGAGCGGCGATGGCGACGGTGGCCACGGCAGACAGCAGATACGCAGCCAGACGCATTGGCATCTCTCCCTATGATGACATTCGCTTTATTTTGAATGTCTGGTTTGACGCCATCCTATGAGCTGCCTTGGGGAAAGCAAGAGTTTCGAAGAACGAATACGCTTTGTCGCCATGTGTTGCGCGGGCGCGACAGGCAGAGACCGCTGCCGTTTATCACCCCTGGGCCGGGGCGGATGGCGATCGGGCGGGCGATGCGCGGGCGCGATCGGGTATGAAGGCTTACCGATTATGCCGAGCGTCGCCGCCGGCGGCGACGACGCCTCGCGCGCGTGATCAAGCCGGGGCAGGAGTACGGCCCCATAAGGCCATGGCCGACGGCGCAGCGTGCGTAATGCGCTGGAGCCATCGCGCCACGACAGCACCCTTGCGCTCCGGCGACACCAGGGCCGAAAGGGCGGGCAGAACGGCAGCCGGCGGATCAAGCCATATTGGCCGCCTGCGCCCGCAAGAGCGCCGCCGGCCGAGGCCTTGCCTGTGGGATTTGGGAAAGTCGGTGGCGCGTCCGCCAGGGCGGACCAATGAAGCGCTCAATTCCATGGATCGGCTCGCACCAGCCCGACCGACCTGCGCGACTCGCCCCGCGAGTCGTGGCGGGTGCGCCGATCCGCACCCGCCATGGGCGCTCACTTCGGCGCGAGCACCATCAGCATCTGCCGGCCTTCCATGCGCGGATAGGCCTCGACCTTGGCGACCTCGGCCACCTGCTCGGCGACGCGCTGAAGCACGTTCATGCCAAGCTGGCCGTGACTCAGCTCACGACCCCGGAAGCGCATGGTAACCTTGACCTTGTCGCCTTCCTCGATGAACTCGACAACCTTCTTCATCTTGGTGTCATAGTCGTGGTCGTCGATATTCGGACGCATCTTGATCTCCTTGATCTCCTGCGTCTTCTGCGACTTGCGGGCGAGATTCGCCTTCTTTTGCGCCTCGTACTTATACTTGCCGACATCGAGGAACTTGGCGACCGGCGGGTCGGCATTGGGCGACACCTCGACGAGGTCGAGTCCGACTTCCTGCGCCTGGGCCATCGCTTCGCGCGTGTACATCACGCCAAGATTCTCGCCCTCATGGTCGATCACGCGGACCTTGGGGCTTTGGATCCACTCGTTGAAACGAGGACCATTCATTGGCGGCGCCTGGTTCGGCCGGCGCATCATGGGAGGACGTATGGGTAAAGCTCCTGTAACGGTTGCCCTGCCAATATAAGACACGCCGGACGTAATGGAAAGACGGTGGCCGGCAAATATCCGCGGGGTCCCGCGACGCGGCTCAGGCGGCGGGCGTGCTTGCGCCGGGCGTCCGCACGCGCGCGGGATTGCCAACGACCGTCGCACCGGCCGGCACGTCGCGCGTCACCACGCTACCCGCCCCGACGATCGCGCCATCGCCGATTGTCACCCCCGGCAGGACCAGCGCGCCGCCGCCGATCCACACGTCGCGACCGATCGCGATCGGTCGCCCCCATTCCGCGCCGGTCGCCCGCTCGACCGCATCCCGCGGATGGTCGGCGGTCAGGATCTGCACGCCCGGCCCGATCTGCGTGCGATCGCCGATCGTCACCGCCACCACGTCGAGCACGACACAGCCGAAATTGAGGAACACGCCCTCGCCCAGCCGGATGTTATAGCCATAGTCGCAGTGGAAGGGCGGCCGGATCACCGCCCCCGCCCCGGCCGTTCCCAGCCCCTCGGCGAGCAGCGCCGCCCGCTCGGCCGCCGATGCCGCGAGCGCCGCATTGTAGCGGATCATCCAGTCCGCCGCTCGCGCCTGATCGGCGACGAGTTCGGGATCGTCGGCGCGATAGGGCTCCCCGGCCAGCATCTTCTGCTTTTCGGACCGCATCGCGCCCACGTCGGTCAGCGCAGGTCGGGCGGCGTCGCCTCGCCCTTCAGCGCCGCGATCGCCTCATCCAGCGTCACGATCTGCTGCTGCTGGCTGCCCAGGCGACGGATGGCGACCTTGCCCTCCTCCGCCTCGCGCTTGCCGACGACCAGCAGGTTCGGGACCTTGGCCAGCGAATGCTCGCGCACCTTGTAGTTGATCTTCTCGTTGCGGCGATCCGTCTCGACCCGCAGGCCGGCGGCGCGCAGCCGGGCCGCGACCTCTTCGGCATAATCGTCAGCGTCCGACACGATCGTAGCGACCACCGCCTGGACCGGCGCCAGCCAGAGCGGGAAGCGGCCGGCATGATGCTCGATCAGGATGCCGATGAACCGTTCGAACGTGCCCAGGATCGCGCGGTGCAGCATGACCGGGCGGTGCCGGTTGCCGTCCTCGCCGACATAAGACGCATCCAGCCGGTCGGGCAGCACGCGGTCGGACTGGATGGTGCCGACCTGCCAGGTGCGGCCGATTGCGTCGGTCAGGTGGAATTCCAGCTTCGGCGCATAGAAGGCCCCCTCGCCGGGCAGTTCCTCGAACTTCGCCTTGATCTCGTCGGGCAGGTTCGACGCCTGCACCGCGTCGCGCAGCTCCTGTTCGGCGACGTCCCACATGTCGTCCGAGCCGAAGCGCTTCTCCGGCCGCAGCGCCAGCTTCACCGCATAGTCGGTGAAGCCGAGATCGGCATAGACCGAATGCAGCAGCTCGCAGAACTTGCGGACTTCATCGACCAGCTGGTCCTCGCGCACGAAGATGTGCGCGTCGTCCTGCGTGAACTGGCGGACGCGCATGATGCCGTGCAGCGCGCCATGCGGCTCGTTGCGATGGCAGCAGCCGAACTCGGCCATGCGGATCGGCAGGTCGCGGTACGACTTGATCCCCTGCTTGAAGATCAGGACATGCGCCGGGCAGTTCATCGGTTTCAGCGCCATCAGGTCCGCCTCACCCGACAGCACCGCGCCCTCATCCTCGGTATTGGGGATCTCGTCGGGGACGACGAACATGTTCTCGCGATATTTGCCCCAATGGCCGGACTGCTCCCATTGGCGCGCGTCCATCAATTGCGGCGTCTTGACCTCGGCATAGTCCGCCGCGTCAAGGCGGCGGCGCATATAGGCCTCGAGCGACCGCCACAGCAGATAGCCCTTGGGGTGCCAGAACACCGACCCCTGCGCTTCCGACTGGAGGTGGAACAGGTCCATCTCCTGCCCGATCTTGCGATGGTCGCGCTTAGCGGCCTCTTCCAGGCGGAAGAGATGCTGGTCGAGCTGCTTCTTGTTGAGCCAGCCGGTGCCATAGACGCGGCTGAGCATCGCGTTCTTCTGGTCGCCCCGCCAATAGGCGCCCGATACGCGCGTCAGCTTGAACGCGGCAGGATCGAGCCGGCCGGTCGAGGGCATGTGCGGCCCCCGGCACATGTCGAGCCATTCGCCCTGGCGGTAGATGGTCAGTTCCTCGCCTTGCGGAAGTTCGGCGGCCCATTCGGCCTTGAACGTCTCGCCCTGCGCGGTCCAGCGGTCGATCAGGTCCTGGCGGCTCCACACTTCGCGCACGAACGGCTCGTTGCGGGCGATGATCGCGCGCATCTCCGCCTCGATCGCGGGCAGATCGTCGTCGGTGAACGGCCGGTCCTTCGGCGCGAAATCATAATAGAAGCCGTCCTCGGTCGCCGGGCCGAAGGTGATCTGCGTGCCGGGGAACAGATGCTGCACCGCCTCCGCCATCACATGCGCGAAGTCGTGGCGCGCCAGCTCCAGCGCCTCGGCCTCGTCCTTCATGGTGATGAGGGCGAGCTGGGTATCGCCCGCGAAGGGCCGCGACAGGTCGCGCACCTCGCCATCGATCCGCGCCGCGATCGCCGCCTTGGCAAGGCCCGGCCCGATCGCCGCCGCGACATCGGCGGGGGTAGTCCCGGGCGCGACCTCGCGGACGGAACCGTCGGGAAGCGTGATGCGGAACAACTCGGCCGGATGGGCGGACATGATGACACTCGGTGATTGGAGAGGGGGCCGAGGCTTATGCGACGCGTGATGCGGGGGCAAGGGTGGAGGGGTTTCCGCCGTCCCTCCCCTTCACGGGGCCGGTGCCGGATCCCACCGTGCCACCCCGGCAACGGCCGGATCTTTACAAGAGTCACGGCACTGCCCGAAACACCGGGCCACCCCGGCGGAGGACGGGGGCTTCCGCAAAGGCATCGCCTCCGCGAGGTGGACCCACCGGAGGCCGAAACGCCTGACTTTGCGATGATCGTATCAAAGGGAAGAGGTAAGTCGGTGCATTGGAAACACCCTATTCCGCCGCCTCCGCTTCCACCCCTCGTCCCTTCAGCAAGGGCGCGAGATACTTGCCCGTATAGCTGCGCGGCTCCTTCACGACCTGCTCGGGCGTGCCGACCGCGACGATCTCGCCGCCCTTGACGCCGCCTTCCGGCCCAAGATCGATGATATGGTCCGCCGTCTTGATGACGTCGAGATTGTGTTCGATCACCACCACCGTATTGCCCTGCTCGACCAGCGCATGCAGCACTTCCAACAGCTTCCGCACATCCTCGAAATGCAGGCCGGTCGTCGGTTCGTCGAGGATGTAGAGCGTATTGCCGGTCGCGCGGCGGGCCAGTTCCTTCGCCAGCTTGACGCGCTGCGCCTCGCCGCCCGACAGGGTGGTCGCCTGCTGCCCGACCTTGACGTACCCCAGGCCGACCTCGACCAGCATCGCCATCTTGTCGCGGATCGGCGGCACCGCCTTGAAGAACTCGGCAGCATCCTCGACCGTCATATCGAGCACGTCGGCGATCGAATGGCCCTTGAACTTCACCTCCAGCGTCTCGCGATTGTAGCGTGCGCCGTGGCACACGTCGCAGGTGACGTAGACGTCTGGCAGGAAGTGCATCTCGATCTTGAGCACGCCGTCGCCCTGGCAGGCCTCGCACCGCCCGCCCTTGACGTTGAAGCTGAACCGGCCGGGCTTGTAGCCGCGCGCCTGCGCTTCGGGCAGCCCCGCGAACCAGTCGCGGATCTGGGTGAAGGCGCCGGTATAGGTCGCCGGGTTCGACCGCGGGGTGCGGCCGATCGGCGACTGGTCGATGTCGATCACCTTGTCGAGATGCTGGAGCCCGGACACCTTGTCGTGCTTGCCCGCCAGGATGCGCGCGCCGTTCAACTGGCGCGCGGCACTGGCGAACAGCGTGTCGATCGTAAAGCTCGACTTGCCCGATCCCGACACGCCGGTGATGCAGGTGAAGGTGCCGAGCGGGATCGACGCGGTCACGCCGGTCAGGTTGTTGGCGCGCGCATTGTGGACGGTCAGTTTCTTGCCGCTGCCCTTGCGGCGCTTGGCCGGCACCGGCACCTCGCGCACGCCGTTCAGATAATCGGCGGTGATGCTGGTCTTGGACTTCAGGAGCTGCTTCAGCGTGCCCTGCGCCACCACCTGTCCGCCATGGACGCCCGCGCCCGGCCCCATGTCGATGACATAGTCGGCGGTGCGGATCGCATCCTCGTCATGCTCGACGACCAGCACCGTATTGCCCAGGTCGCGCAGCCGGCGCAGCGTCGCCAGCAGCATATCGTTGTCGCGCTGGTGCAGACCGATCGACGGTTCGTCCAGCACATAGAGAACGCCCGACAGGCCCGAGCCGATCTGGCTGGCCAGCCGGATGCGCTGGCTCTCGCCGCCCGACAGCGTGCCGCTGGTCCGGTTGAGGTTCAGGTAATCGAGCCCGACATTGTTGAGGAAGCCCAGCCGCTCGACGATCTCCTTCAGGATGCGCTCGGCGATGGCGCGCTGCTGGTCGCCCAGATGGTTGGGCAGGTCGGTGAAGAAGGCGAGCGCGTCGACCACCGACAAATGCGTCGCATGGCTGATGTCCTGCATCGCCACCTTGACCGCCAGCGCCTCGGGCTTGAGCCGCGCGCCCTTGCACACCTCGCAAGGCTGCGACGACTGGTACTTGCCCAATTCCTCCTTCATCCACGCGCTCTCGGTCTGGAGCAGGCGGCGGTTGAGGTTGCCGATCACGCCTTCGAACGGCTTCTTGACGTCGTAGCTCTTCTTCCCGTCGACGAAAGTCAGCGTCACCGCCTTGCCCTGCGTCCCGAACAGGATGACGTCCTGCACCTCGGGGTGCAGATCCTGCCACGGCGTGTCGAGGCTGAAATCATAGGCCTTGGCCAGGCTGCCCAGCACCTGCATGTAATAGGGCGACGGCGGGTTCGACTTGGCCCAGGGCACCACCGCGCCTTTCTTGATCGACAGTTCGTGGTTGGGGACGACCAGATCCTCGTCGAAGATCAGCTTCTCGCCCAGCCCGTCACAGGCCGGGCACGCGCCCTGCGGGGCATTGAACGAGAACAGCCGAGGCTCGATCTCGGAGATGGTGAAGCCGCTGATCGGGCAGGCGAACTTCTCGGAAAAGACGATCCGGCCCGGCGGCGCGTGGTCGCCCAGCACCTCGGACTTGGGAGTATGCGGCTCGACCGGGTCGGCCGGATCGACATAGGCCAGGCCATCGGCCAGCTTCAGCGCCGTCTCGAAGCTCTCCGCCAGCCGGGTCGCGATATCCTCGCGCACCACCAGCCGGTCGACCACCACTTCGATATCGTGCTTGTACTTCTTGTCGAGCGCCGGGGCCTCGTCGATCTCGTGGATGGTGCCATCGATGCGGACGCGGGTGAAGCCCGCCTTCTGCCACTCGGCCAGCTCTTTGCGATATTCGCCCTTGCGGCCGCGCACCACGGGGGCGAGCAGATAGAGACGCGTCCCCTCCGGCAGCGCCAGGATGCGGTCGACCATCTGGCTGACCGTCTGCGCGGCGATCGGCTCGCCGGTCGCGGGGCTGTAGGGCACGCCCACCCGCGCCCAGAGCAGGCGCATATAGTCGTAGATCTCGGTGACGGTCGCCACGGTCGACCGCGGATTGCGGCTGGTCGTCTTCTGCTCGATCGAGATGGCCGGCGACAGGCCCTCGATATGGTCGACGTCCGGCTTCTGCATCAGCTCCAGGAACTGGCGCGCATAGGCGGACAGCGACTCGACATAGCGACGCTGGCCCTCGGCATAGATGGTGTCGAAGGCCAGGCTCGACTTGCCCGAGCCGGACAGGCCGGTGATGACCGTCAACGTGTCGCGGGGAATGTCGATATCGACATCCTTGAGATTGTGCTCGCGCGCGCCGCGCACCGAAATCTGGGTCAGGGACATGGGCTTGGTTCTACTTCCGTTCCGCGCGGGAGGCTAGTGTCCCGAGATAGGAAGCAGGACGCGCGATCGCCAGCCGAGTTGCGTCGGATCGCCGTCGCCGCCCGCCTCTTGCCTCCTCGCGGCGGAAGCCCCATCTGTGTTGCAACGCTAATACACATGCGGAGTCGGCCATGGGCAAGAAGAAGAAGCACAAGCAGAAGCACGACCATCGCCATGAGGGGACCTCGCCCAAGTCGGATTCCGCCAAATCCGGCCTGCCGCCGCAGGTCGCCGGCGTCGCCGCCGCGCTGTCGCGCCACCTGTCCAGCCCGGAGGGTCGGCACATGCTGGCGACCGGACTGACCATGGCCGCCGCCGCCGCCAGCGCCGCACTCACCCGCCCGACCGCGCAGACTGCGCAGACCGCGCAGCGCCCGGCCGAACCGCCCCGCCCGCCCGAGGCTCCCGTGCCGCCTCAGCCGGAGGCCGGCGCGCCCCCGCCGCCACCCCCTCCGACGCCGCCGCAGGGCACGACCAAAACACCCGACCCGCAGGTCATCGCCACTGTGATCGGCGACATGGCCGACCAGCTCTTCACCAAGCTGTTCGCGTCTCGGAAAGCCTGAGCGGGGTCGGCGACCCTATTTCGTCAGGATCGGTGCGAGGCCTGGTCCAGGTTCGCGCGAGGAGAAGTGCGGCTGGCCACAGGGCGCGGCGGGCGCTTTCGCAACGCGCCCGCGCGGGATGGCGGACTACGGCCGTCCATCCGCCCCGCCCGTCCGAAGACACGAAAACGGCCACCGGGTTCGCCCCGGCGGCCGCCACTCCATCGTCGGTCCGAACGATCAACCCGCCTTGGCGGAGCCACTCAGGAAGCCGGTCAATTCGGCCTTGTCGACCTTGGTCGACTTGTCCGCATCCGCCTGCTTGAAGGCGGCGTTGTTCCAGGCTGTCTGCTTGGCCGCCGGCATCGGTTTGGCATCGGGCGTCGACGCCTTCAGCTTGTCCATCCAGGCGGCGAACTCGGTCTTGCTCAGCGCGCCGTCGCCATCCTTGTCATAGGTGCCGAACTCCTGATCGACGACCTGCGCGATCTGCGCGGGCTGCGCGGCCGAGGCGGTCGTGCTGGCATCGGCGGTCGCTCCGACCGCGGCACCAGTCGCCGGATCGGCCTGGACGCCGACTGCGGCACCGCCAGTAACTGATCCGCTCGCACCGGGCACGCCGGCCTGCACCTGGGCATTTGGCGCCGCCGTTGCGGTCTGTGGTGCAGTTTGCGCGGCCACCGGAGCAGCAACGATCATCGCCGAAGCAAGCATGGCATATTTCAGCATCTTGGTCTCCATTATTAAGCGCCGTGCGATTTTGGCGCTGGCTGCATGGTGCAGCGAAAACTTGTTACCCGGCTATTCAACCGGTGATCGAGGATGTAGGTTCCGATCGGTCGGATTTACAGAGGGGGGACCCGGCTGCTAATCGGCGCGAAAGGCACGACTCTCTCGTGCCGGGCGCGGCGAGCCGTGCCGATTGCACGACGAGGACTTCGATGATTCCGCGCTATTCCCGCCCCGCCATGGCCGCCCTGTGGACGCCCGAGGCCCGTTTCCGCATCTGGTTCGAGATCGAGGCGCACGCCACCGACGCGCTGGCCGAACTGGGCGTGGTGCCCCGCGACGCCGCCGCGCGCATCTGGGAGGCGGATGCCGCCGCTGGCCCGTTCGACGTGGCGCGGATCGACGCGATCGAGGCGGAGACCAAGCACGACGTCATCGCCTTCCTCACCCATGTCAGCGAGCGGACCGGGCCGGAGGCGCGATTCCTGCATCAGGGCATGACCAGCTCCGACGTGCTCGACACCTGTCTGGCGGTGCAGCTCGCCCGCGCCGCCGACATGCTGATCGCCGATCTGGACGCCCTGCTCGCGGTGCTGAAGCGCCGGGCGTACGAGCACAAGCTGACCCCGACGATCGGTCGCAGCCATGGCATCCATGCCGAGCCGGTCACCTTCGGCCTGAAGCTGGCCCAGGCCTATGCCGAGTTCGACCGCAACCGCACCCGCCTGATCGCCGCGCGCGCCGATGTCGCGACCTGCGCGATCTCGGGCGCGGTCGGCACCTTCGCCAATATCGATCCGGCGGTGGAGGCGCATGTCGCCAGCAAGATGGGTCTGACCGTCGAGCCCGTCTCGACCCAGGTCATCCCGCGCGACCGCCATGCCATGTTCTTCGCGACCCTCGGCGTCATCGCCAGCTCGATCGAGCGGCTGGCGACCGAGGTCCGCCACCTGCAGCGCACCGAGGTGCTGGAGGCGGAGGAATATTTCTCGCCCGGCCAGAAGGGCTCGTCGGCGATGCCGCACAAGCGCAACCCGGTGCTGACCGAAAATCTGACCGGCCTCGCCCGCATGGTGCGCGGCTATGTCACCCCGGCGCTGGAGAATGTCGCGCTGTGGCACGAGCGCGACATCAGCCATTCCTCGGTCGAGCGCTATATCGGCCCCGATGCGACGATCACGCTCGACTTCGCGCTCGCGCGCCTGACCGGCGTGGTCGACAAGCTGCTGGTCTATCCGGCGCGGATGCAGAAGAATCTCGACCGGATGGGCGGCCTGGTCCATTCGCAGCGGGTGCTGCTGGCGCTCACCCAGGCGGGCGTGAGCCGCGAGGACGCCTATCGCCTGGTGCAGCGCAACGCGATGAAGGTGTGGGAGTCGGACGGCGCGCTGTCGCTGCTCGACCTGCTCAAGGCCGATCCGGAGGTCACCGCCGCCCTGTCGCCAGCGGAGATCGAGGCGAAGTTCGACCTCGCCTACCATCTGAAACATGTCGATACGATTTTCGCCCGGGTCTTCGGCGAAGCGTGAACGGTTAGGGGCCGGGCCAGCGGACGATGCGCTGGCCCGGCTGAGGATGCAATCGCTGCATCTGCGGCAGCCTGTTACAAAATTGCGCCAGAGCGACATGATCGCCATATCGTCCTTGCCGGATATATCTCCGGCATTGGAGACCCAACCATGCGTATGTTCGAATCCGTGACCAGCTCGGTGCTGGCGATCGCGGCACAGGCGCTGGTGATCGGGGTGGTCATCTCGACCCTTTGACGCATCGGCCCCCGCCCTCTCTTATGAGGGGGCGGTCAGGGGCTTCCAGGATTTCCGCGCGAATTGAACCTTCACCCCTTGCGCGGATAGCGCGCCGCGAACGCGGCGTCGGACATCACCAGATGGCGGATGCAGTCGACCAGCGCCCAAAGCCCGGTCACCAGCAGCCCGACAACGGTGCAGGTCAGCACCAGCATCGCGATTCCTGACCCGGTCCGGCCCAGATAGAAGCGGTGGATGCCCAGCGTCCCGAACAGGAAGGCCAGGATCGCCGCGATATATTTGTTGCGGTCGGTGACCGGCCCGCCCGGCATCGCCACAGCGCCGACTGCCGGAGGCGCGACGGCCTGGGGGGCGGCGGGAACCGGGAAGATGCTGCGCGCGCGGCTCTGCTCGGCATCGAAATCAACATAGGCCCCTACCGAGGGTTCGCCCTGATGCGCCCAGTCGTCGGGGCGGAAGGTATAGCGCCGGCCATCATCGCCCGATACCAGCCCCTCGCCGGTCCGCCGGTCCACGCCCAATATCTGTCCACGCATGATGCCGTTCCCCACAAGCGCCGGGCATCATGGCCAAGCCGCCCCAGGATGCAAGGCTTGGCCACCGCCATGCATCAGCCAGGCACCGGTTAAGCGAGATCAAGCGACTGAAAAACTTACCTAATCCCGATCAGCACCAGAGCTTTTCCGCCTGATCCATCCGCGTCCTGCGCGTTCAGCCAGTCCTGCCATCTTGGGAGCGCACCATGTATTATCACGACAGCCGGCTGCAATATCCCGTCCGCGTGGACAAGCCGGACCCCGCTTTCGCGACCCTGTTGCAACAGGCGATCGGCGGCGTGGAGGGCGAAATCCGCGTCTGCATGCAGTATTTCTTCCAGGCTTGGGGCAACCGCTCGCCCAACCCGAAATATCGCGACATGCTGCTCCACACCGCGACCGAGGAGATCGGCCATATCGAGATGCTGGCGACCGCCGTCGCGCTCAACCTCGACAAGGCGCCGACCGAGTTGCAGGAACAGGGGTCGGCCGACGGCATCGTCGGCGCGGTGATGGGCGGCAGCAACGCCCGCCATGCGGTCGAGGGCATGATCCACAAGAATCTGCTGTCCTCGGGTTTGGCGGCGATGCCGATCGATTCCGACGGCATTCCGTTCGACATGAGCCACATCTACGCCAGCGGCAACATCTCGGCCGACATGTACTGCAACGTCGCGGCGGAGAGCACCGGCCGGGTGCTGGCGGTGCGGCTGTTCAACGCGACGCAGGACGAGGGCATGAAGAAGATGCTCCACTACATGATCGCGCGCGACACGATGCACCAGCAGCAATGGCTGGCGGTGCTGGAGGAGCTGGGCGGACCGTCCGCCAATTTGCCGATCCCCAACAGCTTCCCGCAGGAGATGGAGGATCAGCAGAACAACTATAATTTCTACGCAACCTCGGTCGACGGATCGGTGCCGGAGGGGCGCTGGACGAGTGGTCCGACGGTCGACGGACGCGGCGAGTTCACCGTGTTCCGCAACGAACCGCTGGGCGAGAAGCCGGTGCTTGGCCCGGCGCGCCCGGACAGCGGCGCTCAGGCACAGCAGATCGCCTGAGGGACGAGCGGGCGGCCCATCGCTGCGGATGCGCCGCCCGCTTCATCGTCACCGCCGCCTCGGCGCAGGCGAGGCCTCTCCAAGACCCACCATATCACCTCGGCGCAGGCCGGGCCCGGGCCGAGGGACGCCAGTCACCTATCGGGATCGTTCCGTGACCGGACCCGGCCTCCACCGGGTTGGACCGTGGAGGGTGCGGCAAACGCGGCCCGCCCCCTCACGTCGGCGCAAACCCGTCAGGCCGCCCAGCCCGCCAGCCAGTCGGCGAGCGCCTGCGGCGTCAAGCTGCGCGCATCGGCCAGTGCGGTCTCGCGGCCGGCGTTGAGCAGCTTGTCGGTGCGCGGATCGACGATCAGCACCGCGGGCACCCCCTTCAGCCGGTCCTTGATGCCGTAATGCGCGGGGATGTCGAGATTCTGGTCGAACCGGCCGACATCTACCGTCACCACCTCGAAATGCTTCGCCACAAAGGGACGCATCCGCGGCAGCTCCATCACGCCCGCGAGCAGCCGGCAGTCGAGGCACCAATTGCCGCCCAGGTCGATCAACAGCCGCTTGCGGCTCTTGAGCGCGCGTGCCCGCGCCTCCGCCACTGCCGCCTTGGCGCTGCCGGCATGGTAGGGCAGCGGCAAGGGCTGGGGCAGTCGCTCGAAGCTGGCGATGCCGACGCGCGGCGCGGGCACGGGCGCGGCGGCGGGCAGCAGCGCCAGCGCGGCATAGGAGGCGAGGATGGTGGCGGCACGACGCATGGCGATCTCCTGGAACAGGTCGCCATTGAAAGCCGGCCGCCCGTCAAAGGCAAGCCAGCTCTGCGCCCGCCGCACCAAGCGCAGCTTTACTTGAGCAGCACCAGTTCCTCGGCCATCGACGGGTGCAGCGCCACCGTGGCGTCGAAATCCGCCTTGGTCAGTCCCGCCTTCACCGCGACCGCCGCCGCCTGCAGGATCTCGGGCACGTCGGGGCCGATCATGTGGATGCCGACCACCCGGTCGGTGACGCCGTCGCACACCATCTTGTAGAGCGCCCGCTCGTTGCGGTCGGCCAGCACGTTCTTCATCGGGCGGAAGTCGGAGGAATAGACCTTCACCGACCCCAGTTGCTGGCGCGCCTCCGCCTCGGTCAGCCCAACGCCGGCGAGCGGCGGATGGCTGAACACCGCCGAGGGCACGCAGCCATAGTCCACCCTGCTCGGCTGGTTGCCGTAGAAGCTGTCGGCGAACGCCTGTCCTTCGCGGATCGCAACGGGGGTCAGCTGGATGCGGTTGGTCACGTCGCCGACCGCGAAGATCGACGGGCAGGTCGAGCGGTTGTCCTCGTCCACCTTCACCGCGCCCAGTTCGTCCAACTCGACGCCCGCGCTCTCCAGCCCTAGGCCGTGGGTGTTGGGGCGGCGGCCGGTGGCGAACAGCACCTGGTCAACCACGACGGGGTCGTGATTGGCGAGATGCACGGTCAGGCAGCCATCCGCGCCCTTGTCGATCCCCCGGAACGCCGCGTTGAACTTGAAGTCGATGCCCTTGGTCATCGAGATCTGGAGCAGCCGGTCGCGGATCTGCTGATCGTAGCCGCGCAGGATGTCGTTGGACCGGTTGGCCAGGATCACCTGCGATCCGAACTCGTTGAAGATGCCGGCGAACTCATTGGCGATATAGCCGCCGCCGGCGATCAGGATGCGGCGCGGCAATGCGTCCAGGTGGAACACCTCGTTGGAGGTGATGCCATGTTCGTGGCCGGGGCATTCGGGGATCGCGGGATGCGCGCCGACCGCGACCAGGATGCGCTCGGCGGTCACCTCGCTGCCATCGGCCAGCCGGACGCTGTTCGGCCCCGTCACCACCGCGCGCTGCGGCAGGATGGTCACGCCCTTGCTGTTCAGCGTCTGGGTATAGGCGCCCTCGATCCGGTCGACTTCGCGCAGCACATTGTCGCGCAGCCGCGTCCAGGAAAAGGCGCACGGGCTTGGCACGTCCCAGCCGAAATGCGCCGCGTCGCGCAAATCCTCGGCGAAATGCGCGCCATAGACAAGCAGCTTCTTGGGCACGCAGCCGCGGATGACGCAGGTGCCGCCGACCCGATACTCCTCCGCCACCGCGACGCGCGCGCCATGCGCCGCGGCGACCCGGCTGGCCCGCGTGCCGCCGGACCCGGCGCCCAGCACGAACAGGTCGTAATCGAATTCCGCCATCGTCATCTCCGCTTCAAGGCGTGGAGATGGCCCGCAGGGGCGGCGGGGGCAAGGCTTTGACGTTATGGATTAGCGGAAGCGGGGACCAGTCAGCTCAAAGCGTTCCACTCTTTTGTTCCCCGGGGAACGCCGGGACCCAGGTGGGAAGGTCGATGTAATGGATCGCTGCGCGGCGTCACCATCGCCCCCAACTGGGCCCCGGCCTTCGCCGGGGAACAGAGGGGGCGAATGGAGAACAACCTTCTCCCACGAGAAGGACCAGTCCTACCCCTCCAACCCCGCGCGGCGGATCAGGTCGGTGGTGGAGGGGTCGAACGCCTGCCCGCCCTTGTCCGCCGCCTTGGCCATTTCCTTGCCCAGCTCGACGCCGAACTGGTCGAAGCTGTTGATGCCGAGCAGCACGCCGTTCACGAATACCCGGTGCTCGTAGAAGGCGATCAGCGCGCCCAGCGTCCGCGCGTCGAGATCGTCGAGCAGCAGCGTCGAGGACGGCCGGTCGCCCGAATAGCTGCGCGCCGGATCATCGACCTGCTTGCCCTTCATCAGCGCCGCGCCTTGCGCAAAGGCGTTGAGCAGGAGCTGGCGATGATGGTCGGGGGCCAGCGAATCGCCCGCCTCGATCACCGCCAGGAACTCGACCGGCACCAGATGCGTGCCTTGGTGCAGGAGCTGGAACACGGCATGCTGGGCATCGGTGCCCACCCCGCCCCAGGTGATCGCGGCGGTCGGGCGGCCGACCGGCTGGCCGTCCACCGTCACGCCCTTGCCGTTCGACTCCATCTCCAGCTGCTGGAGATAGCTGGGCAGCAGCCGCAGCCGCTGGTCATAGGCGAAGGGCGCGCGCGTCTCGGCGCCGCGCACCTGGGTATAGTAGAGGTCTGCGAAAGCGGCGATGGCCGGCGCGTTCTCGTGCAACGCCGACAGGCGGAAATGCCGATCCATCTCCGCCGCGCCCTCCAGCAGTTCCTCGAACCGGTCCCAGCCGAGCGCGATCGCCGCCGGGAAGCCGATCGTCGACCAGAGCGAATAACGGCCGCCAACGCTTTCCGAGAAGGGCAGGATGCGGGTCTCGTCGACGCCCCATTCCACCGCCTTGTCGGGCGAGGCGGTCAGCGCGATCACCTTGCCATACGGGTCCTCGACCCCCGCCTCGGTCATCCACTGCAGCACGGACTGCGCGTTCAGCATCGTCTCGGTGGTGGTGAAGGTCTTGGACGCGACGACGAGCAGCGTCGTCGTCGGGTCGAAGCGGCGGAACGCGTCCTCCAGCGCGACGCCGTCGACATTGGAGACGATCGCCACCTCGTAGCGGCTGTCCTCGCGGCCCAAAGCGTCGACCAGCAGGTCGGGGCCGAGCGCCGATCCGCCGATGCCGACATGCAGGATGCTGCGCACCGGGCCGAACGCCTCCGCCTCGATCGCGTCGATCAGCGCGCGCATCCGCTGGTGGCTCTGACGGGCGATCGCGACGCTTTCCGCCTTGCCCTCGCCGCGCTCGGCGGTGTGCTCGACCGCCCGGCCCTCGGTGACGTTGACCACCGCACCGCCGAACAGCGCATCGCGCTTGCCGGCCAGATCCTGCGCCTTGGCCAGCGCCTCGAACGCTGCGATCGCATCGGCGGTCAGATGCGTCTTCGACCAATCGAAGTGAATTCCCGCGACATCCAGGCTGAGACGCGACAGCCGGTCCGGGTCCTGGGCAAACAGGTCGACCAGCTTGGTGGTGGGAAGGGCTTCGATCGCGGACCAGTCAGCCATGCGCAAGTCTCCGTAAGAAGGGTCGGTGCCGGGGCTAATACCAAAATAGGTCCTTCGACAAGTCACCAAGGCCGCCCCGACGGCGCAGGCGAAACGATCCTGCCCCGACGAAGGCTCCCGCGCCGACTTGACGGCCCGCACGCGCCGCGCCACGCCACGCCATCATGGCCAAGCCCCCCGCTCCAAGGACCACCGCCCCCGCAAAGTCGGAAACGCGCGAGACGCTGCGCTTCCTGCTGATCCTGGCGCTGGTCGTCTTCCTGTTCCGCAGCTTCGTGCTGGCGCCCTTCTCGATCCCCTCGGAATCGATGCTGCCGCGGCTGCTGATCGGCGACTATCTGTTCGTGTCCAAGTGGAATTACGGCTATTCGCGCTGGTCGCTGCCTTGGGGGCTGCCGCTGATCCCCGGCCGGGTCTTCGCCGCCACCCCGGCGCGCGGCGACGTGGTGGTGTTCCGGTCGCCCGATCCCGACAGCCATGACGTCATCAAGCGGGTGATCGGCCTGCCCGGCGACACGGTGCAGATGCGCGGCGGCCAGCTCGTCCTGAACGGCAAGCCGATTCCCAAGATCCGGGTCGCCGATTTCACGCTGAAGCTGACGCCGAATTTCGACACGCGGCATTGCGACCCGCAATTCCAGGACACGCTGCCCGACGGCATCGCGATCTGCCGCTACCGCCGCTATCGCGAGACGCTGCCCGACGGGAAGAGCTATTTCGTGCTCGACCAGCGCGACATCCCAGAAGCGGACGACACCGGCGTCTATATGGTGCCGGCCGGCAACGTCTTCCTGATGGGCGACAATCGCGACGACAGCGCCGACAGCCGCTTCGCGCCGCCGGTCGGCATGGGCTATATCCCGATGGACCGGATCGAGGGCAAGGCGCTGGTCACCTTCTTCTCGACCGACGGCTCGGCCGAATGGATCAAGCCCTGGACCTGGGTGACGGCGACCCGCTGGAACCGGATCGGCGAAGGATTCTGATCATGTCGACCGACTGGCTGGCGTCGCTGTTCGGCGTCACCCCCACCGACCCCGCCCCGTTCGAACGCGCGCTGACCCATGGCAGCAGCCAGTCGGGCGCCAATTACGAGCGGCTGGAGTTCCTGGGCGACCGGGTGCTGGGCCTGGTCATGGCGGAATGGCTGTCGGAGCTGTTCCCCCGCGAAGCCGAGGGGCAATTGTCCAAACGCTTCAACGCGCTGGTCACTGGCGCGGTGTGCGCGGCGGTGGCTCGCGAACTGGGCGTGCCGGCGCATCTGCGGCTCGGCAAGCAGGCGCGCGACGATGGCGCCAGCGACAGCGACAATGTGCTGGGCGACGTGATGGAGGCGCTGATCGGCGCCTATTACCAGGCCGCCGGGCTTGATGCGGCGCGCGCCTTCATCCGCCGCGCCTGGGGTGACCGGGCGCGGCGCGAGGCCAAGGTGCCGCAGCATCCCAAATCCGCGCTCCAGGAATGGGCGGCGGCGAACAACCGCAAGCCGCCCGAATATCGCCTGGTCGAGCGGTCCGGCCCGGGCCATGCGCCGCGCTTCACCGTGGCCGTCGCGATCGGGTCCTTGCCCGAGGCGCAGGCGAGCGGCAGCAGCAAGCAGGAGGCGGAGACCGCCGCTGCGCGCGCGCTGCTGCGCGCACTGGACGGCTGATTCAACCGAAACGACATAAAATTTCGAAGACGCCTCCATAAACGGTTTTTTAATGCTCCAGCAAGGCTGATGGCCGCTGATGGGCGGCATGAAAACCGACGCCGCGCTCCGCATCCTGTCCGGCCATCAGGATCGCATCCTCGCCCATCTCGCCAGCGATCGTGCCCTGCTCGCGGCGGAGGGCGAGGGCGCCCGGCCTGCCCTGGCCACCCGGCGCTGGATGCTGGCGCGGCTGCTGCGCGAATACCAGCTGTTCAAGCATGTCGAGATCTTCGACCCCGCACTGGCCCAGGGCGACCGCCTTGGGGTCGCGGCCCGCCTCAAGGCGCGCTGCACCGCGATCGGCGAGTCCTTCGCGGCCTATATCGCCTGCTGGAGCAGCGCCGCGATCGATGGCCGGTGGTCCGACTATGCCGCCGCCACGCAGCGCATGTTCGATGCGCTGGCCCGGCATGTCGTCGAGGAACGCCGCGCGATCGACACGCTGCTGGCCGGGGTCGAGCGGATCGAACGGCCCGGCCCGCGCTGCGCGCCCGGCGGCTCGCTCACGCGTGTCCCGCCGACCAGTAGCTCTTTTCCTCGACTAGCTCCGATTCGAGCGCCTGGTTGATCCGCCGCTTGATCGCGGCGCGCTCGTCATTCTTGTGATACACGGCGCGAGCCAGCGCGACGAAGGCCGAGCCGAACCGCGCCCGCGCCTCCTCGGCCCGGATATCGTCCTCGATCTCCCACAGCTCCGCATTCACGCGGCGCAGTTCGGCGACCAGCGCCGCCACCTCCGCCTCGCGCAGCGCCGCCGCGCCGACCGCGCGCAGCGTCTCATATTCGCGCAGCACATTGGCGCGCGCGTCGGCGGCGGCGATGCGTTCGCGCTTGATGTCGAGGATCGTCAGCTTGTCCAGCAACTCGCCCCAGGACACGGGCACGGACGGAACGGCTAGGCTGGCCATGCGACAAGGCTCCTTCTGGATCGACTCTGGGAGAAGGCGTCGAGGTCGGCGCGCACGGCGGCGAGAACGGAGGTCCAGTCCCCGCGCCTGGGCTGCGCATAGAGGCGCATCGCCGGATACCATGGCGTGTCGCGCCGCGTCGGGTCCCAGCGCCAGTCGGGCTCGGCCTTGAGCAGCAGCCAAGTCGGCCGCCCGAGCGCCCCCGCCAGATGCGCGATCATCGTGTCGACGGTGATGACCAGATCGACGCCCGCGACCAGCGCGGCGGTCTCCGCCATGTCGTACGGGCAGCCCTGGGGATTGCGACAAGGCAGATCGGTCGCGCCCGGCGTCAGCATGACGACCGGATGCGCGGCGCAAAGTGGCGCCAGCAGCCCCGGCGGGATCGAGCGGTCGGGGTCCCAGTCGCCCGCCTGCCCGCACAGGCCGATCGTCCCGGCCGGCAGCGCGGCGGCGGGCCAGTGCAGATAGGGCATGGCGACGCCGTCGGGCGGCAGGCGAAGCGCGAGCGGCAGCTCGGTAATCTCGATATCGCATTCGGCCGGCAGGCGCGGCGCGGCGAGGTCGAACGGCACCACCGTCACGTCCGCGATCTGCGCCAGCAGCGGCACGAGCCGCGCCTGCGCCTCCACCGTCACCGACCGCGCCCGCGCCGCGAGCGCCGACAAATAGCGCGCGTATTGCAGGGTATCGCCCAGCCCGTGATAGCAACGCACCAACACGTCGCGCCCGTCGAACGGCCGGCCGTCCCACACCCAACGCAGATGGTAGGGCAGGCGCGGATCGTCGCGCGCGGCGGGGTCGCGCGCGGCGAGCTCGGCCAACTGGATCGCCCAGGCCGCTTCGTGGCGACCCGACCGCATCGCCTTCGTCCATCGCTGCATCGCATCCGTCACGATAGCGTAATGACGTCGCAGGCTGCCGGTTCCGCAGCTACATAGCTGATATCGATCAAGGGCTTAGACCGGAACGCCGCTCGGTCCGGATCGTTGGCGGAACGATTGGGCGATAATGGTGGGAGACGGAATGCGACAGGGGGAATTCGCTGATGACGGCCCTGCCCCGTCGCTGCGCGCCGAGATCGACGCGCTCGCCCCCTGGTTCCACAATATCGACCTGAACGGCATCCAGACCGCGCCGGACCACTTCTTGGGCAACTATCCAAGCGACAAGTTCGCCCGCTTCGCCGATGCGATCCCGCAGGACCTGTCCGGCAAGTCGGTGCTCGATATCGGCTGCAATGCCGGTTTCTATTCGGTCGAGATGAAGCGGCGCGGCGCGGATCGCGTGCTGGGGATCGACAGCGACGAACGCTATCTGGCGCAGGCGCGACTGGCCGCACGGGCGCTGGGGTTCACCGGCATCGAGTTCCGCCAGCTCGACGTCTATCAGGTCGGCGCCTTGGGCGAGCGGTTCGACCTCGTGATCTTCATGGGCGTGCTCTACCACCTGCGCCATCCGCTGCTGGCGCTCGACCTGATCCGCGAACATGTCGCGGGCGACCTGATGCTGTTCCAGACGATGCAGCAGGGGTCGGACGCGATCGCCGAGGTGCCGGAGAACCACCCCTTCTTCCTGCCCGGCACTTATCGCAAGCCCGGCTATTTCGACGACCCCGGCTATCCCAAGATGCACTTCATCGAACGGCGCTATGCCGACGACTGGACCAACTGGTGGGCCCCCAATCGAGCCGGCAGCGCGGCGATGCTGCGGGCGGCGGGATTTGCGATCCTCGCCAATCCGGAGCCGGAGGTGTTCCTGTGCCGCGCCGCGCCGGTGCCCTTTGCCGATCTCGGCCCGGCCGCCGTCTATCCCGCCCGGGGAGATGCAGCGGCGTGAGCGGGACGGTCGGTGTCCTCACCTTCCATGCCAGCATCAATTACGGCTCCTACTGGCAGGCGCGCTGCCTGGTCGAGGGGCTGGCCGGTCGCGGCCGCTCCGTGACCCTGCTCGACCATGAAAGCGCCGCAGTCCGCTCGGCGGAGCTGCGCAGCGCCTTCCAGCCCGACCTGCCGCGCCGCACCCCGCGCCGCCATTTCCCCGCGCTCGGCCGCAAGGTGCGCGCCTTCGCGCAGGCCGTCGCGGATCTGCCACGCTCGCCCGCCTTCCCGCTCGACCATCCCGAACGGGCTCCGGATGTCGACACGGTCGTGATCGGCAGCGACGAAGTGTGGAACTTCGCCCATCCCTGGTACAGCGCCCGGCCGCTCTTCTTTGGCGAGGGCCTGCGCGGCCGGCTGGTCTCCTATGCCGCCAGCTTCGGCGGCCATGACGCTTCGCACGGGCTCGACGCCGGCTGGGCGGCGCGGCTCGCCCGGTTCGATGCGCTGTCGGTGCGAGACGCCAATTCGCAAGCCATGGTCGCGGCCGCGCTCGGGCGCACGCCGCCGCTGGTGCTCGACCCCTGTCTGCAATTTCCCGACGTGCTGCCCCCCGCCCCGCCCGTCTCCGGCGACTATCTGCTGCTCTACGGCCATGGCCTGCCCGACTGGTTCGCCCGCCAGGTGCGCGCCCAGGCCGATGCGATGGGCTTGGGGATCGTCACGGTCGGCTATCCGCACCCGGTCGCCGACACGGATCGGAGCGATGCGGGGCCGATCGCGTTCGCGACGCTGATGGCCGGCGCCCGCGCCGTGGCGACCAGCTTCTTCCACGGCGCGGTATTCGCCCTTCACTATGGCCGGCCATTCGTCGCCGCCACCTCGCCCTATCGCCGGCTGAAGCTGGAGGGGCTGACCGGTTCACTGGACGCGACGCACCGGCTGATCGATCCGCAGACGCCGGCCGCCGCCGCCCGCGCGCTGCTGGAGACGCCGGTCGAGCCGGTGGTCCGCGCCCGGATCGCCGAGGGGCGGGTCCGCTCCGCCGCCTTCCTGGACGATGCACTTGGCTGACGCCGTCACCCCGCGCGCCATCGTCCGGGCCGGCCTGTGCATCGGCTGCGGCGGCTGCGCGACGTCGGCGGAGCGGACGATGCGCTGGACTCGCCACGGCCTCCGCGAGCCGGCGGGCGCGCTGGACCGGGCGCCGCCCGGCTTCGACCGTACCTGCCCCTTCTCCCCCGCCGCGCGCGACGAAGATGCGATCGCTGCCGAGCGCTTCCCCCACGCGCCGATCCGCGATCCCCGCATCGGCCGGTTCGAGCGCGCCTATGTCGGCCATGTCGCGGAAGGGGGATTCCGCGCCGGCGGCAGTTCGGGCGGGCTGGTGAGCTGGGTCGCGACCGAGTTGCTGCGGACCGGGCGGATCGACGGCGTCGCGCATGTCGCGCCGACCGATGGCGCGGACGGCGTCTTCTTCCGTTATGGCATCTCGCGCACGCCCGGGCAGGTCGCGGCGGGTGCCCGTTCGCGCTATTTCCCGGTCGACCTGGCGGCGGTGCTGGACGAGATTCGCCGCGTGCCCGGCCGCTATGCGATCGTCGGCGTCCCCTGCTTCATCAAGGCGGTCAACCTGCTCCGCGCCCAAGACCCGCTGATCGGCGAACGGGTCACGCACCTGCTCGGCCTGTTCTGCGGGCATATGAAGAGCGCGCGCTTCGTCGACAGCTTCGCCTGGCAGCTCGACGTGCCGAAGGACGACGTGCGGGCCGTGGAATATCGCCGCAAGGATGAAGGCCGCCCCGCCAACTGGTACACGGCACAGCTCACCCTGGCGGACGGGCGGCAGGCGTCGCGCGACTGGTGGCATTTGGCCGATGGCGACTGGGGCGCCGGCTTCTTCCAGGCCTCGGCCTGCAACTGGTGCGACGATGTGGTCGCGGAGACCGCCGACATCGCGTTTGGCGACGCCTGGGTCGAACCCTATAGCTCGGACGGGCGCGGCACCAATGTCGCGGTCGTCCGCTCGCCCGAACTCCGCGACCTGATCGCGGGCGCGGTGGCGGACGGGCGGCTGACGCTGTCGCCGGTCGACAGCGACTTCATCGCCGAGACCCAGGCGGCGGGCCTGCGCCAGCGGCGCGAGGGGCTGGCCTATCGTCTCGCCTGGCGACCGCCGCGCGGCGTGGCGATCCGCAAGCGCGTCGCCCCGTCGCGGTCCGGCCTGCCATGGCGGCGGCGACTGGTTTATCGCGCCCGCTTCGCCATCGCGCGCTGGAGCCACCGGGTCGCGCGGGCGGCGCAGGTCACCGGCCGGCCGAGCCTCTATGTCGGCTGGGCCGGGGCCGCGCTCGCCCTCTATCAGGGGCTGATCTACCATCGCGGCCGCGTCGGCCGCTGGTTCGACCGGCTGGAGGGCATCCCACCGCAGGACGGCTGATTATCCGTCGCCCGGAACTCCGGACCCTGCCAGTCCCTTCTGCCTCCTCCCCCTATCCGAGAGGATCCCCTCCTGCCCCAGTCCCAGCCCGCCCCCGAACAGACGCTGCCGGTCGCGGAGGTCGCCGCCGCGCTGACCCGGCCGCTGGCGGCGGCCGACATCCTCTATGCGGTGGCCGACGAAGTGCGCGCGATCGCGCTCGCCCGCGCGCTGTCGATCGCCGCGCCCGAGGCCGAGGTCATCTTCTGCCCCGGCAGCGACGCCCTGCCCGGCGAGGCCGCCCCCGCTTCCCCCGCCAATGTCGGGCAGCGCGTCGCCGCGCTCCACCGCCTCTATCGCCGCGCGCAGGCGGGCGAGGATCGCCCGGTTGCCTGCATCACCACCGGCGAGGCGCTGGCCCGCGCCTATCCGGAGCCTTCCGCCTTCTCCGCCGCGCCGCCGGTGGTCGAACGGGGCGCGGCGGTCGATCTGGAACAACTGTTCGGCGAGCTGACCGGCATCGGCTATGTCGCGGACGAGCGGGTCGACGAACCTGGCGAGGTCGCGCTGCGCGGGCAGGTGCTCGACATCTTCCCCGCCGACTCGCTCGAACCGCTGCGGATCGAGGCGGTCGAGGGCCGGATCGATTCGCTCCGCTGCTTCGACCCCGGCGACCAGCGCACCATCGGCACGATCGAGCGGCGCGAACTGGGCCGTGTGTCCGAACCCGAGCTGTCGGGCAAGGGCGTGACGCTGGCCGATCATCTGCCGGACGCCCGGATATGTGTTGAGCCGGCGGCGGAGGAACGCCGCACCCGCTTCCTGGCGCTCGCCGCCGATGCCGCGCGCCGCCGGCCCAAGCGGGCCAGCGCCGATACCGTCAGCGAGGCGCGCTGGTCCAAGGCGGTGGGCGACCGCGCCCTGCCCCCGGTCGAACGCCATGCCGAACCCCCGCCGCGCTTCGTCGAAGGCAAGGCTCCGTTGCGCGCCTTCGCCAAGGCCGCGCGCGAGGCGCTGGAAGCCGGCGAGCGGCTGGTGCTGCTCGGCAGCGCCCGCGACCTGCGCTTCCTGCGCCGCCGCGTCGCGCGCACGCTGAAGCTGACCGTGACCGACGTCGACTCGTGGCAGGCGGTCCGCGACGCCGATGCGGGTTCGCTGCTGGCGCTGCCGCTCGCCGCCGATCGGGGCTTCCGTTGCGCGGGCATCCTCGCGGTCGCCGCCGCCGACCTGCTCGGCAGCCGCGCCGAGCGCGACGATCATGCGACCGCCGCCACCGACACCGCGCTGTTCGACTTTGGCGAGATCCGTGTCGGCGACGTGGTGGTGCATGAGGACCATGGCCTGGCGATCGTCGCCGGGCTGGAAGCGCTGGCGGAGACCGGCGGCGACGCCATCGCGCTCAGCTATGCCGATGGCGGGCACAGGCTGGTCCCGGTGGCGGAGGCGGACCGCATCTGGCGCTACGGCGCGGATGCCGAGGGGGTGACGCTCGACCGGCTGGACGGCGCGAGCTGGCAGAAGCGGCGCGGGGCGATCGACGCGGCGGTGGCGGAAAGCGCCCGCGCGCTGACCGAACTGGCAGAGGCGCGCGCCAGCCGCACCGCGCCGGCGCTGGAGCCCGACCCGGCCGCCTATGAACGCTTCGCCGCCGGCTTCCCCTATACCGAGACGCCGGACCAGGCCCGCGCGATCGCGGCGGTGCGGACCGATCTGGCGAGCGGGCGGCCGATGGACCGGCTGGTGATCGGCGATGTCGGCTACGGCAAGACCGAGGTGGCGCTGCGGGCCGCCGCCCTCGCCGCGCTGGCCGGCCATCAGGTCGCGATCGCCGCGCCGACCACGGTGCTGGCGCGCCAGCACCTGCTCAGCTTCACCGAGCGCCTGGAGGAGAGCGGCATCGCCGTGGCCGGCCTGTCACGGCTTACCGGCGCCGCCGAGCGCAAGCGAGTCAAGGCGGGACTGGCCGATGGGTCGATCCGCGTCGTCGTCGGCACCGGCGCGGTCGGGGCCAAGGGCGTAAGCTATGCCGACCTGGCGCTGGTCATCATCGACGAGGAGCAAAGGTTCGGCGCCGCCGACAAGGCGCGGTTGCGCGATCTGGGGGCAGGCCATGTGCTGACGCTCAGCGCCACGCCGATCCCGCGCACGCTCCAGACCGCGCTGATCGGGCTTCAACAGCTCTCGGTCATCGCCACCCCGCCCGCGCGCCGCCAGCCGATCCGCACCAGCGTCGGCGCGTTTGATCCGGCGACGCTGCGCACCGCCCTGCTTCGCGAGCGCAGTCGCGGCGGGCAGAGCTTCGTCGTGGTGCCGCGCATCGAGGACATGGCGGGTCTTGCCGACAAGCTGGCGCGCGCGGTGCCGGAGCTGGAGGTCGTCCAGGCGCATGGTAAGATGCCCGCCGCCGCGATCGACGAGGCGATGGTCCGCTTCGCGGCGGGCGATGGCGACGTGCTGCTGGCGACCAACATCATCGAGGCGGGGTTGGACGTGCCGCGCGCCAACACCATGGCGATCTGGCGCGCCGACCGGTTCGGCCTGTCGCAGCTCCACCAGTTGCGCGGCCGGGTCGGGCGTGGCGCGCGGCGGGGCCAGGTGCTGCTGCTGACCGATCCCGATGCCACGATCGCGCCGCGTACCCTCAAGCGGCTCAAGACGCTGGAAGCGTTCGACCGGCTGGGCGCGGGCTTCGCGATCAGCGCGCGCGATCTCGACATGCGCGGCGCGGGCGACTTGCTCGGCGAGACGCAGGCCGGGCATATGAAGCTGATCGGCATCGACCTCTACCAGCACCTGCTCGAAAGCGCGTTGCGCACTGCGCGCGGCGAGACGGTGGAGCGGTGGAGTCCGGAACTCAACCTGGGGCTGGACGGCCGGCTGGCCGAGGAGTGGATGCCCGAGCAGGAACTGCGCGTCACCAACTATGCCCGGCTGGCGCGGGTCGAGGACATGGCCGGGCTGGACGCGCTGGCGGACGAATGGGAGGATCGGTTCGGCGAGCTGCCCGAACCGGTGCGCCTGCTGCTCGCGGTCGCGCGCATTCGGGTGGCGGCGCGCGGGGCCGGCATCGCCCGGATCGACGCCGGCCCCGCCGCCATCGCCCTCACGCCCCGGCAGATGCCCGATCCCGTGCCCGACGGGCTGGTCGAGAAGAACGGCCGCCTGCTCTTGCCGGAGCGGATCGACGATCCGCACGACCGGCTCGACCGGATCGAGGCGCTGCTCGACACCTTCCCCACGCCCGCCACGAAGGACGCATCATGACCCCCCAGGCGATCCTGTTCGACATCGACGGCACGCTGGTCGACAGCAACGACGCGCATATCCTGGCCTGGGAACGGGCCTTCGCCGAGGCGGGATATGGTTTCGACCGCCAGACGATCCACGACCAGATCGGCAAGGGCACCGACATGCTGGTGCCGACGCTGCTGCCCGACAGTGACGAGGCGGAGCAGACCGCGCTCGGCGAGGCGCATGGCCGCATCTTCAAGGCGGACTATCTCGACGCGGTCCGCCCCTTCCCGGGCGCGCGCGACCTGATCGCGCGCGTCCATGGCGATGGCCGGCGCGCGGTGCTCGCCTCCTCGGCGTCCAAGGCGGAACTCGACCATTATATCGGCCTGATCGGCGTGCGCGACCTGATCGATGCCGGCACCAGCGCCGACGATGTCGAGCGGACCAAGCCCGCGCCCGACATCTTCGCCACCGCGCTGGACCGCATCGCGCCGCTGTCGCCCGATGCGGCGATCGTGCTGGGCGACACGCCGTATGACATGGAGGCGGCACGCCGCTGTGGCATCCCGGCGATCGGGCTGCGGTCGGGCGGCTTCACCGACGCGGCGCTGGCCGGGGCGGGAGCGATGGCGATCTATGACGATGTCGCCGCACTGCTGGCCGATTACGACGAATCGCCGCTGGCCGCACGATGAACGGCCCTTGCGTCGCACGCGCGAAAGAGGCCTAATCCGCCTACGAGGGAGATGCCGCATGATCGCCACCGTCGCGCAGGACCGATTCTCGATCGTCACCATCTTCGATTCGGAGGGGCCGCCGCCGGCCTGGCAGCGGATGTTCGGCTGGCCCTCGGGCGGCGCGGCGCATCTGCCGATCCACTCGGCCGGGGACCGCACCATCTGGGCCGCCAAGCTCGACCGGGTGGTGCGCGACGCCGACCGGGCCGTGCTGCTGGTCGCGGACGGCATCGGCTGCGCGGCCAGCGCTTGGTGGGCGCGGCTGTCGCCGAGCGACTATGTCGACCGCATCGCCGGAGCGCTGCTCTTCCCGTCCGGCGACCCGACCGACACCGGTTTCGCCGCGCCGCGCACCCGCCTGCCCTTCCCCTCGCTGGTGGTACGCCCCGGCGGCGATGCCGCGCCGCCGGCCGAGATCGGCGAATGGGGCAGCCGCATCGTCACTCGCCACCGTCAACCCGACCGCACGGGCGGCAGTGCGCCCTGGCACAATGCGCAACGCCTGTTCCAGCGCCTCACCCGCCAGGTGGTCGAACAGGACATCGCCCGCGCCCAGGCCCGGTTCGGCGGAAGTTAAGCGTTCGCAAGGCCCGGCTCTCAGCCCCGATCACGTCCATCCCGGCGCAAGCGGGAACTTCGCCAAGGGTCCCCAAGCAACACCCCCCGCGCAGGCCGGGCCCATAGGGGGCATCGGCACGCTGTGGGGATCGCTTACATGACGGGATGCCAGCCTCTGCCGGGAGTGGAGGCTGGCGCGGTTTCCACCTGCTTAGGCTCCACGTCATCGCCATGCGGGCGGCCGTGTCGCGGCGCGGAGGGTTCGATCCGGAGGACGTTGCGTGTTCGTGACGATGCCTCGGCATCGCTCACTCCGACCTCCCAATCCCGAACCGAAACCCGCGCCGGGTCGATGATCCACTCTGATGGGAAATCGCTCTGGCGAACGTGAAGCAGCGCCTTCCGCCGAGCTCCCGCAAAGACCGGGAGGGGAAACGGGCGGCCGTCGGAGCCGGTCCTCACACCAGATCGGCCGCGCGGCTCGCGCCCAGTGGATGCACCGGCTCCGGGCTTTGGGTGCGCGCCAACGTCTCGAACCGGCTGCCCATCACGCGGATTTCGTTGAACCCCGGCGGGCTGTTGCGCGTCCGCTTGGACAGGGTGCCGGCGCCGATCATCCGGATCGTCCGCCCGGCGCGTTCGACCGGGAGGTCGAACGGGTCGTGGACATGGCCCGACAGCACCGCATGCGCGCCCGCCGCCGCCAGGGCTTCCAGCGCCTCCTCGCCGCGATAGGTGCGCGCCGTGCCCTTGGTGCCGCCCTCGATCAGCGGGTGGTGCGCGGCGACGAAGATCAGATTGCCCTTGGGCGCGTCGGCGATCAGCGCCAGCGCCCGGCGCAGCGACGACCGGCCGACATAGCCCTTGGACCAATTCATCCGCCACTGCGCGCGCGCGATCGTCTTCAGCGGCACGATCGTCACGCCCGAAAGCGCCAGGGGCCGCTCGATCATCCGCTCGATCGCGGCATAGCGGGTATAGGGGGCCAGGAACCGCCGGATCGGGTCCCAGTAATAAGGAATGTCGTGATTGCCGATCTCGACCGTCACCGGCGCGGCGAGGCTCTTTAGCCAGGCACCGCCCGCCTCGAACTCGTGCGTGCGGGCGCGCATCGTCAGGTCGCCGGTCATGATCACGGCATCCGGCTTCTCCGCCGCCACCCGCTCCGCGAACCAGGCGATGGCGGAAGGATCCTCCTTGCCGAAATGAACGTCGCTGACGTGAAAGAGCTTGGTCATGTCCGACCCTTTCCGATGGCCGCCGCGCGCGTCAAGGCAGGTCGGCGAGATGACGGGGCTGGTGCATCGGGCAGCCGTTGAACGTTCCCCGATACTCGGCCGAGAAGCGATAGGTGTCGCGCCGCGCGCGGTTGACGTTGCCGAGCGGCTGGTGCGCGGCGATGCCGTTCCAGATATTGAAGGACAGCGCATCGTCGACCGGCTCGGACGCGCCCTCCGTCCAGCCCGGCTGCGGGTCGACGGTCAGCGTCGCGACGGTCAGGAACGGGCTATCCGCCTCCTTCCACTCGACCGTGGGATCCTCGACCGGCATCGCCTCCAGGTCACGGTTGAGCTGGACGCGCAGCTCCCACTGGCCGCCCTCGCGGCCGAGCACCGCATTGACTTCCTCGCGCAACGCATCGGGCCGACCGCGCGTCGAGACGATCTCGCCGGTCAGCCGAGTCAGCGCCGGGCTCACGGGGAACAGCGCCAGCTTGGCGATATGATCGCCATAGCGATAGGGCGTCGCCGAATAATAGGTCTCGCCCAGCGGATGCGTGTTGGGCGCGCCTCCCATCTGCTTGAGCGTGGTCGAGGGCAGGCCGACCGCCTCCAGCGGCGCCTCCACCGCGCGCAGGATGTGCGAGAAGACCTTCTTCGCGCCCTCCGCCTTGTCGGTAGTCGCGGCGAGCAGCTTCAGGTTCTTGGAAAAGGCCTTGGCATCGGGCGCGGCGAAGACCGGGCCGTTGACCATGACGAAGTCCTGCACCGTGTCGCCTTCCGAGCCGGGCAGCCGATCGCCCGCCACGCCCAGCACCTTCAGCGCCAGCCCGCGCGGCAGGCCGATCTCGTCGGATAGGATGTCGCCGGGATTGGTCGAAATGCGGAAGATCGCCTCGTAATCGCCGGCCTGTGCGAACAGCCCCTGCGCCAGCTCGGGCGGCAGGCCGGGATGGACGGTCAGCGTACCCCTGGCGATGCCATGCGCCTTCGCATGGACCGAGCGCACGGCGTGGCCATAATCCTGGGACGTGGTGTCCAGGATATGGCGGAACGACTCCTTGAGCTGGTCGACGACCTCTGCCTCGTCCGGCTGCACCTCCTCGACATCGGGCGTGTAGCGGGTCGGGGCATGGAGAGTCATGGGCGGCGTCCCGTGTCTGGAAAATCTGGCGCTACAAACCCTTTGCTGATCCAGGTCGTTCCATCGCGGCTATCCCATCATCCCGACATAGGTGGTTGGCGGCGCGGGCAGCGATGCGCGGGCAGCGAATCCGACCAGCAGCACCAGCGCCAGCACCGCCGTACCAGCGCGCAGCGCACGCCGGTCGACCAGGCTGCCCGGCGGCAGGGTGACGATCGCCAGCGCGGTCGCGATCATCGGCCAGAGATGATAGCGCAGGTCCGATGCGATGCTGAACGCGGCGAAGCTCGCCTCCAGCGTCAGCGCCGACACCAGCAAGGCGCGCGGCAGGCGAAGACCCGGATCGCGCGACCGGCGGGTCGCCGCCAGCAAGGTTGCGGCGACCACGATCCAGACGATCGGCCAGCCCGTCGGCCACTCCGACACCCGGCCCGCCAGGACTTCCCAGGCGATGCCCGCCCGACCCGGTTGCGCCAGCCCCAGGTCGTTCGGCTCGCCGCCCGGCGGCGGCGCGGCGTTGATCCAGCCCGCCGGCACCCACCAGCGCCAGGTCGAGTTCAGATGCGCCAAGCGCTGCGACAGATAGGCAAGCGGATGGCGCAGCGCCGCCGCCGCTAGCATCGGATAGAGCCGGCCGGACGGCAGGGCGAACAGGCGCTCGGTGATGGCGGCGCAGCGGCTGTCGTCGCCCAGCGGGTCCCAGAAGAACGGGCGGACGCAGCCCTTGGCGATCAGTCCCCTCGTCTCGGCGGGGGTGAAACCGATCGCGGCCTGCGGTCCGACCCGCACCGCGATGCCGGCGAGGTCGAACAGAGGCTGGGTGCGGGTGACCCGGCTCTCGCTCGCCCCCAGCAGCCGGTGGTTGACGAGCGGCGACAGCGCCAGCGTCGCGACGATCAGACCCAGGGCTAGCGTGACGCGGGCGCGTGTGCGCCATCCCGGCGCCAGCATCGCGACCAGGGGCGCGACCGCGAAGACGGCATTGGCGCGGACCAGCAGCGCATAGGCCAGCAGCAGCGCCGCGCCGGCGACCATGGCGCGCGTCCGTCCGGGCGCGGGCCGGCCCGGCGCGGCGACGACCAGCCCCACGCCCGCCAGCATCGCGCCCAGCATCTGCGCATCCTTCAGCACCATCGCCTGCCAGCCCAGGAACGGCGGCCAGATCCCCACCGCCAGCACCGCCCAGGCGGCGCGGGGCCGGCCGACCTGGCGCATTCGTCCGGCGATCAGTCCCAGGCCCAGCCAATAGCCGGCCATCTGCAATGCCAGCAGCGGCCCCGCCCCGGCCATCACCCCGTGGGTCAGCGACCAGAGCCGCGCCATGACCGGCGGATGCCAGTCGTCATAGCGGCCGGACAGCGCCTGCCCATATTGCAGGACGCTGTCATAGGATGCGAAGCCCGGCCAAAAGACCAGGATCGCCACCAGGCCGAGGCCGGCGGCGAGGATAAGGACCGGCCCGGTCGCGCCGGGCCGATCGCGGTCAGATATGGATGGCGCGGCCATAGGCGGAGAGGACGCTCTCGTGCATCATCTCGCTCAGCGTCGGGTGCGCGAACACCGTCTGCATCAGCTCCGTCTCGGTCGTCTCGAGCTGGCGGGCGACGACATAGCCCTGGATCAGCTCGGTCACCTCCGCGCCGACCATGTGCGCGCCAAGCAGTTCGCCGGTCTTCGCGTCGAACACCGTCTTCACGAACCCTTCGGCCTCGCCCAGCGCGATCGCCTTGCCGTTGCCGATGAAGGGGAACTTGCCGACCTTCACCGCATGGCCGGCCTCCTTGGCCTTGGCCTCGGTCATGCCGACCGAGGCGACCTGGGGACGCGAATAGGTGCAGCCGGGGATGTTGCCCTTGTCCATCGCATGGGGGTGGACATCCGTGTTGCCGGCGAGCTGCGCGATCTTCTCGACCGCGATCACCCCCTCATGGCTCGCCTTGTGCGCCAGCCAGGGCGCGCCGGTGACGTCGCCGATCGCCCACAGCCCCTCGACATTGGTCTTGCCATAGCCGTCGGTGACGATGTGGCCGCGCTCGGTCTTCACGCCCAGCGCCTCCAGCCCGATCTGCTCGGTGTTGGGGACGATGCCGATCGCGACGATGACGTGGCTGTACTCGGCCTCGGTCACCTTGCCGTCCTTGCCCTTGATCGCGGCCTTGACCGCGTTCGCGCCACTGTCGATCTTCTCGACGCCAGCGCCGGTCAGGATCTTGATGCCCTGCTTGGTCAGCGCCTTGTCCATGAAGGCGGAGACCTCCTCGTCCTCGACCGGCAGGATGCGCGGCAGCATCTCGACGATCGTCACGTCCGCGCCCATGTCGTTGTAGAAGCTGGCGAACTCCACGCCGATCGCGCCCGATCCGATGACCAGCAGCTTGGTCGGCATCACCTCCGGCACCATCGCGTGGCGATAGGTCCAGACGCGCTTCCCGTCCGCCTTGGCGAAGGGCAGGTCGCGGGCGCGCGCGCCGGTGGCGACGATGATGTTCTTGGCGGCCAGCTCGACCGACTTGTCACCCTGCTTGACGGTCAGCTTGCCCTGGCCCGCCAGCGTACCCACGCCCTCGTAGACCTGAACCTTGTTCTTCTTCATCAATCCTTTGACGCCGGCATTGAGCTGGCCCGCCACCTTGCGGCTGCGATCGACGATCTTGGCGAGGTCGAAGCCCGGCTTCTCGCACGACAGGCCGTAGGATTCGGCATGGGTCATGTAGTGATAGACTTCCGACGTGCGCAGCAGCGCCTTGGTCGGGATGCAGCCCCAGTTGAGGCAGATGCCGCCCAGCCGCTCGCGCTCGACGATCGCCACCTTCATGCCGAGCTGCGACGCCCGGATCGCCGCGACATAGCCGCCCGGGCCCGATCCGAGAACGATGAGGTCGAAAGTGTCTGCCATGATCTGATCCCGTTTGGGCCGGTCGCCGCGCGGTGCGGCTTGGCCGGGCCGATGTTGATAGTCTGTCCGGTGCGGCCCTTCCTAGCGTCTCGCCGCACCGGCCGCATCCGTCGCGTGATGCCGGAGCCTCAGGCCCCTGCAGGCATGGGCGGCACGCGGCGCGGCTGCCGGTCCTCGCCGATCGCGACGAAGACGAAGCGCGCCTGGGTCACCATATAGGCCTCGTCACTGTGGCGGCCGCGTCGCCACGCCTCGACATCGATCGTCATCGACGTGGTGCCGGTCGCGACCAGCGTGGCATAGACGGAGACCTCGTCGCCGATCACGACCGGGCGGTGGAACTTCATTCCCTCCGCCGCGACGGTGACCGCGCGGCCGCCCGAATGATGCGAGGCGACCGAGCCCGCCGCCAGGTCCATATGGCCCATCAACCAGCCGCCGAAGATATCGCCATAGGGATTGGAATCGGCGGGCATGGCGGTGACGCGGATCGTCGGCGACCGGTCGGGCAACATCGTCATGCGGCCTCCCCGCGTCCGCGCCGCGTCTCGGCACGGTCACGTCCGCCCCGATCGTGCAGGATGGCGCGGCGCAGCGGGGCGAGCCCCATCGCGATCGTCGCGACCATGCCGCCGATCCCGCTCCACAGGATCGGCTCGCGCCCGAGCGGATAGGCCCAGAGCGCGGCATGGGTCAGCAGGCCGGCCATCACCAGCCCGGCGACGATGAAGAAGATTTCGATCAGCGTCCGCCGGCCCACCGTCCCTGGTCCTTCCATCAGCCTCAGGCGAGCATCCCCAGGGGATTCTCGACCAGTTCCTTGAACACCTTCATCAGCTCGGCACCATCGGCCCCGTCGATCGCCCGGTGGTCGAAGCTGCCGGTCGCCGACATCACGGTCGCCACGGCGAGTTCGTCATTGATGACATAGGGACGCTTCTCGCCCGCGCCGATCGCCAGGATCATGCCCTGGGGCGGGTTGATCACCGCCTCGAACTGCTTGATCCCGAACATGCCCATGTTGGAGATCGAGGCGGTGCCGCCCTGGAATTCCTCGGGCTTCAGCTTGTTGTCGCGGGCGCGCGCGGCGAGGTCCTTCACCGCGGTCGAGATCGACGACAGCGAGCGCGTATCCGCCTCGGTCACGATCGGCGTGATCAGACCCGACGGCGTCGACACCGCGACCGAGATGTCGGCGCGCTTGAAGCTGATCAGCTGGTCGGGCGTGAACATCACGTTGCACTTGGGCACCGCCATCAGCGCCACGCCCAGGGCCTTCACCAGCATGTCGTTGACAGACAGCTTGACGCCGCGGCTGGCCAGCGATGCGTTCAGCTCGCCACGCAGCTTGAGGAGCGCGTCCAGGCGCACGTCCACCGTCAGGTAGATGTGCGGCACCTGCTGCTTCGATTCGGTCAGGCGGCGCGCAATCGTCTTGCGCATGTTGCTGAGTTTGGTCGCCTCGTGCGGGATGTCCGGCACGGCGGCGGGCTTGGCCGCCGGAGCCGGCGCAGCGGCGGCGGCGGCCGGCGCTTCGGCAGAGGCGTGCGGGGCGGGCGCGGCCGCCTTGGCGGGCGCGGCGCCCGGCTGGGCGTTCTCGACATCCGCCTTGACGATGCGGCCGTTGGGGCCGGAGCCGGTCAGGCTCGCCAGGTCCAGGCCCTTCTGCGCGGCGATGCGGCGGGCCAGCGGGCTGGCGATCGCGCGACCGTTGCCGACACTGGTGCCGCCGCCCGATGCGCCGTTCGAATCGGCGGGCTTGCCATGATCCTCGGCCTGCTCGACCGTGCGGTCGAACGGCTTGGCCTCGCTGCCGGTCTTGTTGGGATCGGTCGGGTCGGTCGGCATCGGCTTGGCGGGAACGGGCATTTCAGCCTTGGTCGGGGTGCCGACCGAAGACGCGTCCTCGCCCTCTTCGGCCAGGATGGCGATGACGGTGCCGACCTTCACATTGTCGCTACCCTCGGCGACCAGGATCTTGGCGATCACGCCCTCGTCCACCGCCTCGAACTCCATCGTCGCCTTGTCGGTCTCGATCTCGGCCATGATGTCGCCGGATTTGACGGTGTCCCCTTCCTTGACCAGCCATTTGGCGAGCGTGCCTTCCTCCATCGTCGGCGAAAGCGCGGGCATCTTGATCTCGATCGACATGAAGGTCCTCAAGGCATTCCGTAGCGGCGACCGTCTCTTGCCGCCCCGGGCCGCCGGGTCAACCCCGACGCCTCTTGCGCCGCATCGGCCCACGCGCCACACCGGGGGCCATGCGCATCTATCTGGTGGTGGTCGACGACAGTCCGGAGGCGGAAATCGCCCTGCGCTTCGCCGCGCGTCGCGCCGTGAAGACCGGCGGCGGCGTCAACATCCTGTCGATCCTGCCGCCGCAGGAATTCATCGCATTCGCCGGCGTGCAGGCGACGATCGAGGCGGAGGCGCGCCAGCAGGCCGAGGCGGTGGTCGGCGTCGCGGCCGGCGCCATCTTCCGCGAATCGGGCCTGCGGCCGGCGATCACGGTGCGCGAGGGCGACGCGCCCAAGGTGATCCGCCAGATCATCGACGCCGATCCGCAGATCGCGGCGCTGGTGCTGGGCGCCGCCCCGGCCGGCGCGCCGGGCGCGTTGATCAGCCATTTCACCGGCACCGATGCTGGCGCCTTGCCGGTGCCGGTGATGATCATCCCCGGATCGCTGACCCCGGAGCAGATCGACCGGCTAAGCTGACCGGCTCAACGAATCGAACGTAACCGGTCGTGATCGCAATGGCTTGAGCGGCAGGACTGGCTGCGGCATGCTGATCGTCCATGCCGATCCTCCTCGCCCTCGCCGCGGCTGCCGCCGCCACCCCCGCCCCCTCTCCGGACCGCCTCAAGGCCGATGTCGCCGCGATGGTCGGCTTCGGCACGCGGCACACCGCCTCCACCACCACCGACCCGAAGCGCGGCATCGGCGCGGCGCGCGACTGGGCCGCCGGGCGTTTCGCCGCGATCGCGCGCGGCTGTGGCGGGTGCATCACGGTCGAGCGGATCGAGCGGCGCTTCACCGGCCCGCGCGCGCCGACCGGCGTGGTGGTGCAGGACGTGCTCGGCATCCAGCGCGGCCGCGATCCCGAGCGCGTGGTGATCGTCGGCGCGCATATCGACAGCCGCGTCACCGACGTGATGGACACGACCAGCGATGCGCCCGGCGCCAACGACGACGCGTCTGGCGTCGCGCTGGTGCTGGAGGCGGCGCGCATCCTGTCCCGCCAGACGTTCGACGCGACCATCGTCTATGCGGTCTTCTCCGGCGAGGAGCAGGGCCTGTGGGGCGCCACCCTGCTCGCCGACACCGCCAAGGCGCGCGGCTGGCAGGTGTCGGCGATGCTCAACAACGACATCGTCGGCAACACGATCGGCCAGGGCGATGTCCGCGAATCGCGCTGGGTGCGCGTCTTTTCCGAGGGCATCCGCTCGTCGGAGGACGAGGCGCAGCAGATGGTCCGGCGCGGCAATGGCGGCGAGGATGACGGCCCCAGCCGCGCGCTCGCCAAGGCGATCGATGGGGTCGCCGCGCGGGGGCGGTTCGGGCTCGACGTGTTCCTCGACCGACGGCCCGACCGGTTCGGCCGCGGCGGCGATCACGAGCCGTTCCTGAAGCTCGGCTATCCTGCGGTGCGCTTTTCGGTCGCCAACGAGAATTGGGATGCGCAGCACCAGGATCTGCGCACCGAGAAGGGCGTGGTCTATGGCGACACGATCGACCGGATGGACTTTCCCTATCTGGCCAAGGTGACGGCGATCAACGTCGCGACGCTTGCCCGGCTGGCCGGCGCCCCCGCCGCCCCGGCGAGCGTGACGATCTCCGGCGCTCTGTCGCGCGACACGCAGGTGAGCTGGCCGGCGGTGCCGGGGGCGGCGGGCTACCGCGTGCATTGGCGTCGTAACGACCGCGCCGACTGGACCGACAGCCGCGACGTGACCGGCACCAGGACGCTGCTGGCACAGGTGCCGGTCGACGATCACTTCGTCGGCGTATCGGCGCTGGCGGCGGACGGGTCGGAGAGCCTGGTCACCTTCGGCGGGCGCTGACCGGTCGGCGCGGAGGACGCGATGGCGGCGGCGGATCAGCATAGACGTCCGTGGTGGTCGTGATCGATCCTTCGTCCGCCGCCCGCATCCGCGAACCGGTCGCGGCAGTGGTGGTGGTGACGGTCGCGCCGGGCGTCGCATCGCGCCGGCCGGAGCGCACCTCCGGCAGCGGCGGCGGCGCGAGTGGCGGCGGGTCGTCGCGCGGCTCTCCCCGCAGGTCGAGCAACAGGGTGACCGGCGGGACGGCATAGGCCGGCTCGCCGCCCGCTATCGGCGGTGGCGGCGGCGGGCCACCCCGTTGCGCGTTCGCCGGGCCGGTCGCGAGCAGCGCCAGCCCACACCACCATCTCGCCTGCGTCTTCATCATGCGCCGGATCGTAGCGCGCGCGCCGCGCCGGAAAAGCGCCGCGACGGTCCCGATCCGGGGCAGGCAAGCGTCTGGCCCGTGGCGAGACGGTTGCGACCGCCTGCGCTCCACACCCCCCGCGTTCCACCCCGGCGGCAGCGCGGCGGCCGCGAACGTCACGACGTCACCCCAGACTTCGCACCACCCCGGCCTTCGCCGCGGCGGGATGGCGGGTTGCGGACCGATCCCTGCAGAAGGACGACCAGCGAAGCGGCCCTCAGAGCCGCCCGGCCAGCAGCGTCGCCAGCGCCTCGCAGCCGGCGGCATCCTCCGCGTCGAAACGACCGGGCTCCGGGCTGTCGAGGTCGATCACCCCCAGCACCGCGCCGTCGCGGACGATCGGCACGACCAGTTCGGACCGGCTCGCCGCGTCGCAGGCGATATGGCCGGGAAAGGCGTGGACATCGGCCACCACCTGCGTCTCGCCGCTTTCGGCGGCGGTGCCGCACACCCCCTTGCCGAGCGGGATGCGGATGCACGCCGCCTTGCCCTGGAACGGCCCCAGAACCAGTTCGCCTGCGACCATGCGGTAGAAGCCGGCCCAGTTGAGGTCGGGCAGATACTGCCACAGCAGCGCGGAGGCGTTGGCCATGTTGGCGACCGCGTCGGGCTCGCCGGCGGTCAGCGCATCGAGCGCGGCATGGAGGTCGCGGTACAGGTCCGCCTTGCTGCCGGACGAAATGTCGAACTGGTACATGCCGCCTATCTAGGCGGGGCCGGCCGCCACCGCCAGCCGGTCAGTCGCGGACCTTGCCGCGCCCCGCCTTCACCGCCGAGCGCCGCGCCTTGCCCTCGACCCGGCGGGTTTGCGAGGCGCGGGTCGGCTTGGTCGGGCGGCGCTTCTTGGGCACGATCGTCGCCTCGCGGATCAGTTCGACCAGCCGCTCGCGCACCTCCTGCCGGTTGAGCAGCTGCGACCGCGCGCCTTCGCTCCGCAGCACCAGCACGCCCTCGCGGGTCAGCCGCGATCCCGCCAGCACCGCCAGCCGCGCCTTCACCGCGTCGGGCAGGCTGGGCGAGTTCGCCACGTCGAAGCGCAGCAGCACTGCGCTGTCGGTGGTGTTGACATGCTGCCCGCCCGGCCCGGAAGCGCGGGTATAGCTTTCGTGCAGTTCCTCGCTGTCGATCCAGATCGCACGGGTGACGGGGATGGCGACCATGGCGCGATCAACCCGCCAGGCCGGGCCAGGCTCCGAACCGCTCGGGCAGCGGGGCCGCCGCCTTGATCGGCTCCTTGCCCGGCCGGGGGACGACCAACTCGGCGGCATGGAGCAGCATTCCCTGCCCGCCCGCCTGGTTCGGCGCGACGCGCCGGGCGCGGCCATAAATCGGGTCGCCGACCACGGGCACGTTCAGGCCGCTGGCGGCATGGACGCGGATCTGGTGCGTGCGCCCCGTTTCGGGCCGGAACTCGACCAGGGTGCGGCCATCCTGTTCGGCCAGCGCGCGCCAGTGGGTGCGCGACGGCTTGCCGGCGGGATCGCCGACCATCCGCCAGCCCGACTCGGCGCTGCTGACCTTGGCGAGCGGCAGGTCGATCGTCCCCTCGCCCGTGACCACGCCGTCGAGCACCGCCAGGTAGCGTTTCTCGACCGTCCCATTCTCGAACGCCTGCTGGAACCGCGCCCCCGCCTTGGGATTGCGCGCGAGCAGCAGGCAGCCGCTGGTGTCGCGGTCCAGCCGGTGCACCGGCGTCGGCCAGCGCTGAAAGCCGAAACGCAGCGATTCGAGGTGGTTCTCCAGGCTGATCGATCCGTCGCGGGGCGGATCGACGGGCAGGCCGGCGGGCTTGTCGATGACGAGCGCCTCGCCATCGATGAAAAGGATACGTTCGGGGTCCATGGCTGCGGTCCTTGCCACCGCCGCGACGCCCATGCCAGAGCCGCGCGGCCATGCTCGCCATTCTGCTCGCCCAGGCGGTGACGCCCGCCGCCCCGCCCGCCGCCGCGCCGGTCGCGACGGACGGACGGCTCTACGGCCATTTCCGTTATGGCGACGCGCCGCCGGGCGATCTGGTCCCGGCCCCGCCGGGCTTCGGCCTCCACGCCTGCCTGCTCCGGCGCGAGGTGATCCCGGACCTCGAACGGCTGATCGCGGCCGCCGACGCGGCATTGGGAGCGGGCGCGATCCGGGGCCTGTCCTGCCACCGGGGCGTGTTGCGCCAGGGCAGCGTCTTCGCCACCGGCGGCGCGGGACCGACCGCGGCGGACCGGGCGATCTCGGTCGCGCCGCCGGGGCATAGCGAGCACAGCACCGGCTTCGCGCTCGACTTCGCGGTGCGCCCGTCGCGCGGATGCCCCGATGCGGAGGCATGCATGGCCGCCACGCCACAGGCGCGCTGGCTGCACGACCATGCGCCGCGCTACGGCTTCGAACTGAGCTTCCCGCCCGGCAACCGGCAGAATGTGAAGTGGGAGCCGTGGCACTGGCGCTGGGTCGGCGCAACCGCCGATGCGCCGGGCGCGGCGAAGGCGCGGTTCCTGTTCGCCAGGGCGCGCGCCCGCTTCCCGGCCGATCCCGCCATCACCCCGCCGCTCGACCTGCGGTTGAGCGGCCAGCCCGCGCCGCCCGTCCCCGCGGCGGCGCCGCCGACAAGGAAAAAGCGGCGGCGCTGAACCAGCCCTTGCTTGTCGTGTCCGCGCACAGGCGTTAGCGGCAGGGCCATGCGCTACCTCAGCACTCGCGGCACCGCGCCGATCGTCGACTTCCGCGCCGCCACGCTCGCCGGGCTCGCCGCCGATGGCGGCCTGTACGTGCCCGAGACCTGGCCGACGCTGGGTCGCGACTCGATCGCGGCGCTGGCCGGCCTGTCCTATGCGGAGACGGCGGTGCGGGTGATGACGCCGTTCGTCGGCGATGCGCTGAACGAGGACGAACTGCGTTCGCTGTGCGAGGCCGCCTATGGCCGCTTCTCGCACGCGGCGGTGACGCCGCTGGTCCAGCTCGACCATGACCAATGGCTGCTGGAGCTGTTCCACGGACCGACGCTGGCCTTCAAGGACGTGGCGCTGCAACTGCTCGGCCTGCTGTTCGAGCGGTTCCTGACCGGCACCGACAAGCATCTGACCATCATCGGCGCGACCAGCGGCGACACCGGATCGGCGGCGATCGACGCGGTGGCCGGGCGCGCGGGCGTCGACATCTTCATGCTCCATCCGATGGGCCGGGTGTCGGAGGTGCAGCGTCGCCAGATGACGACGGTGCTGGCCCCCAACGTCTTCAACATCGCCATCGACGGCGATTTCGACCAGGCACAGGCGCTGGTGAAGGCCGCCTTCGCCGACCGGGCGATGGCCGACCGTTATGCGCTGTCGGCGGTCAATTCGATCAACTGGGCGCGGCTGATGGCGCAGGTGGTCTATTACTTCTATGCCGCCGTCCGCCTCGGCGCGCCGGAGCGGGCAGTCGCCTTCTCGGTGCCGACGGGCAATTTCGGCGATGTCTTCGCCGGCTATGTCGCGGCGAAGATGGGGCTGCCGGTGGCCAAGCTGGTGGTCGCGACCAACGTCAACGACATCCTCCACCGCGCGCTGTCGGCGGGCGACTATTCCAAGGCGGGTGTGCAGCAGACCGCGACGCCGTCGATGGACATCCAGGTGTCGTCCAATTTCGAGCGGCTGCTGTTCGACCTGGGCGGGCGCGACGGCGCGGCGCTGGCGGCGCAGATGCAGGGGTTCGAGCGGGACGGCGTGCTGCGCCTGACCAATGCGCAACGCGAGGGGGCGGCGGCGCTGTTCACCAGCGAGCGGGTCGATGCCGACGAGATGACGATGGCGATGCGCTGGGCGGCGGAGGCGTCGGGCCAGGTGATCGACCCGCACACCGCGATCGGCCTGGCCGCCGCGCGCCGCGCTGCCACCACGGTCGACGCGCCGATGGTGACGCTCGCCACCGCGCATCCGGCGAAGTTCGGCGATGCGGTCGAGCGCGCGGTCGGCAGCCGGCCGACGCTGCCGCTGCGCGTCGGCGACCTGTTCGACCGCGAGGAACGCTATACCAGCCTGCCCGCCGATCTGTCGGTCATCGCCGGCTTCATCGCCGAACACGCCACGCCGTCCGCATGATGCTGGGCACGCTGATCGGGGAGCCCTGGGCCGATTACGGGCTGGTCGATAGCGGCCATGGCCGCAAGCTGGAGCGCTATGGCCGCTTCCGCTTCGTCCGGCCCGAACCCCAGGCGATGTGGGCGCCGGCCAAGGCCGACTGGACGTTCGACGGGGAGTTCGTACCCGGTTCCGACGAGGAGGGCGGCGGCCGCTGGCACTTCAACCAGCCGGTGCCGCGCGACGGCTGGGGGATGCGCTGGGACGATGTGCGCTTCACCGCGCAGACCACGCCCTTCCGCCATCTGGGATTCTTCCCCGACATGGCCCCGGTGTGGAGCTGGATGCGCGAACGGCTGGACGGGCTGGAGACGCCCGACTGCATGAACCTGTTCGGCTATACCGGCGTCGGCACGCTGGCGCTGGCGAGCCAGGGGGCGCGCATGGTGCATGTCGACGCTTCCAAGAAGTCGGTCGAGGCGGCGCGCGCCAATGCGGCCCTGTCGGGCCTGGACGCCGCGCCGGTGCGCTGGATCGTCGACGACGCCGCCAAGTTCACCGCGCGCGAGGTGCGGCGCGGCCGGCGCTATGACGGCATCCTGCTCGACCCGCCCAAATATGGTCGCGGGCCCGAGGGCGAGATCTGGCGGCTGGAGGAGGATCTGCCGCGTCTGATCGCGGATTGCCGCCAGTTGCTGGACGAGAATTCCCGCTTCCTGTTCCTCACCGTCTATGCGGTGCGCATGTCGGCGCTGGCGATCGGCGAGATGCTGCGCCAGCTCTTCGCCGACCTGCCCGGCACGGTCGAGGCGGGGGAGCTGGGCGTGCGCGAGGAAGCGCGCGGGCTGACCCTGCCGACCGCGATCTGGGCGCGCTGGTCCCGCTGATCGCGTGGCGGCTGGCCCTGGCGGATGGCAGCGGCTAGGGTCGCGCGCATGAGCCAGTCGACCACCGCCACCGCCTCGCAACCCGGAACCAGCCTGCTGCCCGATGGCGGCGTCGGCGTCATCACCACCATGCACCTGGTGCTGATCGTGCTGGTCGCGGTGGCGGCGATCGCGATCATCCTGGTCGGCATGCGCCGCAAACGCCAGCGGACTCTGGCCGAGCGCGAGGTCGCGCACAACGCGCGCGAGGCCGGGGTGACCGAGCCGACCGCGTCAGCGCCGGTGGCGGAATCGCCGCTCCCGCCCCCGCCGCCTCCGCCGCCTCCGCCCGCCCCGGAGCCGGTCGCTCGGCCCATCGTCCAGCCCGCGCCGGCCGAAGCCGAGCAGCCGACCACGACCGATCCGCTCGCCGACGAACCCATCGCTGCCGCCGCGCCGCTGGAGGCCAGCCCGGCGACGATCGCACCGGCCCCCGTGCCCGCCACCCCGCCAGCCACTTCACCTTCCACTCCGGCGCTGGCCGACGACCCGGCCGATGCGCCGCTGTCGCTGCTGAAGGGGCTGGGGCCCAAGCTGGTCGCGCGGCTGGGCGAACTAGGCATCACCACGGTGGGCCAGATCGCCGCGCTGGACGAGGATGCCGCCACCCGGCTCGACGCGCAGCTCGGGCCGTTCTCCGGCCGGATGACCCGCGACCGCTGGATCGAACAGGCCCGCTTCCTGGCGGCGGGCGACATCCCCGGCTTCGAGGCGGTGTTCGGAAAGCTGTGAACCCGCAGACCGCCTCCGACCATCCCGGCGGAGGCCGGGATCCAGTTGGGGGACGTTCATAGGCTAGGGCAACCGTTCCGTAACTGGATCCCGGCCTCCGCCGGGGTGGAATGGTGGGTCGGGTGATGTCGCACCCGATCGATGGACGATCCGCCCCTCAGCCCGCCGCCACCAGCGCCCGGTACTCGGCCCGCAACGCCACCTTGTCGATCTTCTCCGTCCCCAGGCGCGGCAGCGGGGCGTCGACCAGCCAGAGCCGGACCGGCACCTTGAAGGCGGCGATATGCTCGCCCAGGAACGCCTGCAACGCGGCCGCGTCGACGCCCGGCTCCGCATGGACGACCGCCGCCGGCACCTCGCCCAACCGCTCGTCGACCAGGCCGAACACCGCCGCCTCGCGCACCGCCGGGTGGGCGTAGAGCGCCGCCTCCACCTCCAGGCAACTGATATTCTCGCCGCCGCGGATGATGATGTCCTTCTTGCGGTCGACGATGAACAGATAATCGTCCGCGTCGAGATAGCCGATATCGCCGGTCCGAAAGAATCCGTCGGCGGTGATGGCGGCGGCGGTGGCGGCCGGATTGTTCCAATATTCGCGGAAATTGGCGACCGAGCGGATCGCCACCTCGCCGCGCGCGCCCTGCGGCACCGGCCGCCCCGCCTCGTCGAGGATCGCCAGCTCGATCAGCGGGGCGGAGGCGCGGCCGGCGGAATCGGGCTTGGCGAGATAGTTGCTGCGCCAATTGGCGGTGCCGGCGGCATTGGTCTCGGTCAGGCCATAGCCGATCAGCGGCGCGGGCCCGCCCAGTTCGGCGTCCATTCGGCGGACATGCTCGGGCGGGCGCGGCGCGCCGCCCGCCGCGAAATCGGTGACGGTGGACAGGTCGAAGGCCGCCCGCTCCGGATGATTGAGAATTTCGTAGCTCATCAGCGGCACGCCGACGAAATAGGTGACCTTCTCCCGCTCGATCAGCCGCATCGCCTCGCGCGTGTCCCATTTGGGCAGCAGCACCAGCTTGCGGCCCATGGCGAAGCTTTGCAGCAGCACCGGCACCATCGCGGTGATGTGGAACAGCGGCAGCGTCAGCATCGTCGCCGGCGGCAGCGTCGGGGCATCGCCGTCCTCGGTCGCCAGGCCCAGCACCATCAGCGCCTGCGCCAGAAAGTTGAGCGTCGCCTGCAGCACCGATCCATGATCCGCCAGCGCGCCCTTGGACCGGCCGGTCGAGCCCGAGGTGAACAGGATCGTCGCAGCGTCGCCCGGCCCCAATTCGGGCAGGACGCCCTCCCCGCCGGTCAGCGGCGCGGCGGCCTGGGCAAGGGGGAGGCGATCGTCGACCCGCACCACCGGCACGGCGAGCCCCTCGATCGCCGCCAGCCGCTCGGCGCGCGGCCCGTCCGCCACCACCAGCGCGCAACCGACATCGTCCAGCGCCGCGGCGAACTCCTCCGCCTGCCACCAGCCGTTGAGCAGGGTCGCGATCCCGCCCGCCATCAGCACGCCCATATAGGCGGCGATCCAGACCGGCGAGTTGCGCGCGGCGATGCCGACCCGGTCGCCCCGGTCGATCCCGCGCGCGACCAGTGACCGGGCGATCTCCGCCGCCACGCCGTACACCTCGCCGAAGGTCAGCCGCTCCTCGCCGGCCACCAGGAAGCAGGTGTCGCGATGCTCCTGCGCGTAATGGGCGAAATAATGCGCGAGCGAGGGCGGCGCGATCGCGAAGGCCGGCAAGGTGACGCCGTGACGCTCGACCGTGGTCAGCGGCAGCGGCCCGCCCGCTCCCGTCACCTGCGCCATGGTCGAATCCATCCGCCGATCCAGTTCGCTACGCATCCGTCTCTCCGCTTGGTCTTGTTGCCTGCCGCCACTATGGAGGCCACAAGCCTGAGGGAAAAGCCTTGATCTACTTTATCGCCGCCGCTGCGGGACATATCCGGTTCGAGGATCTGGGCTTGCACCCGGACGTGTTCAGCATCGGCTTCTTCACGCTGCGCTGGTACAGCCTGGCCTATATCGCCGGCATCCTGATCGGCTGGTGGATGCTGCTGAGGATGCTCGACCAGCCGGGCGCACCGATGGCGCGGCGCCATGCCGACGACCTGGTCTTCTATGCGACGCTCGGCATCATCCTGGGCGGACGGCTGGGCTATGTGACCTTCTACGCGCCGGAGATGTTCCTCCATCCGCTCCGTATCCTGCGGCTGTGGGACGGCGGCATGTCCTTCCATGGCGGCGCGATCGGCACCATGGTCGGGATCATCCTGTTTGCGCGCAAGAACAAGCTCAACTGGCTGCGCATCCACGACTATGTCGCCTGCGTGGTGCCGTTCGGGCTGTTCTTCGGCCGGCTGGCCAATTTCGTGAACGGCGAGCTCTGGGGCAAGCCGGCGAACGTGCCCTGGGCGATCGTCTTCCCGCACACCGTCCCCTATGGCATGATCGATCCCGCCCGCCATCCGAGCCAGCTCTACGAAGCAGCGCTGGAGGGGCTGTTGCTCCTCGCCGTCATGAGCTTCGCCTTCTGGCGGACCAAGGCGCGCTATGATCCGGGCAAACTGGTCGGGCTGTTCCTGGTCGGTTACGGCTGCGCCCGCTTCGTCGTCGAATTCTTCCGCGAGCCGGACAGCCAGCTACGCGCCTTCGCCGAGCATACCGGCCTGCACATGGGCCAGTGGCTGTGCGTGCCGATGATCCTGGGCGGCGCGTATCTGATGGCGACGGCGGCGAAGCGGCGGGTGCGGGTCGAACCGACCTGGGGTACCGAGAGCGTCGCCTGAGCCGATGACCGACACGTCTCCCGATCCCGCCGAGCCGGCCCTTCCCGAGCGGCTGGCGCGCGCCATCGCGCTGGCCGGCCCGATCTCGCTCGCCCAGTTCATGGGCGCGGCCAATGCCCATTATTACGCCACCCGCGACCCGCTGGGCGCGGGCGGGGATTTCGTCACTGCGCCGGAAATCAGCCAGATGTTCGGCGAGCTGGTCGGCCTGTGGTGCGCCGATCTGTGGGACCGCGCCGGCCGGCCCGCCTGCCACTGGGTCGAGCTGGGGCCCGGTCGCGGCACGCTGGCCGCCGATGCCAGGCGGGCGATGGCGCGCGCCGGCTTCACCCCGCCCGTCCATCTCGTCGAGACCAGCCCGGTGCTGCGCGCGGCGCAGGCCGAGCGGGTGGCGGACGCGACCTTCCATGATTCGGTCGAGACGCTGCCGGCCGAGGGCGCGCTGATCGTCGTCGCCAACGAGTTCTTCGACGCGCTGCCGATCCGCCAGCTCGTTCGCCGCGACCAGTGGCACGAGCGGCTGATCGCCTGCCAGGACACGCTGTTCCTGCCGATCGCCGGCAAGCCGGTGCCCGACACGGTGATTCCGGAGCCGCTGCGCGATGCGGCCATCGGCTCGATCCTGGAGGTCGCCCCCGCCGCCATCGGGATCATGCGATCGCTCGGCCGGCGGATCGCCGCGCAGGGCGGCGCGCTGCTCGCGATCGATTATGGCTATGAGGGCCCGGCGCTCGGCGAGACATTGCAGGCGGTGAAGCGCCACGGCTTCGCCAATCCCTATGAGGCGCCGGGCGAGCACGACCTGACCGCGCATGTCGACTTCACCACGCTGGCGGCGGCGGGCCAGACGGCGGGCCTCTCCGCCTGGGGGCCGATGGAACAGGCCGAGTGGCTGGTGCGGCTGGGCATCGACTCGCGCGCCGCGGCGCTTGCCCGCCACGCCCCCGACCGGGCCGAGGCGATCGCCGCCGACCGGATGCGGCTGGTGAACGGCATGGGCGCGCTGTTCAAGGTGCTGGCGCTGACCGCCAGGGACTGGCCCGAGCCGGCGGCCTTCGGATGACCGAAATGCTCTATCGCGACGCCATCCCGGCGGACGCGCCCGCGATCCGCGCGCTGTTCGCCGCCAGCTTCACCGCGACCTTTGGCCATCTCTACGCGCCCGCCGACCTCGCGGCGTTCCTCGATCCGATGACCATCCAGGCTTGGCAGGCGGAGATCGCCGATCCCGCCTATGCCTTCCACCTGGCGGAGGCGGACGGCACGTTGGTCGGCTTCATCAAACTCGGCCCGGCGAGCTTCGCCGTGGAGCGCCGGGGTCCGGCGATCGAGCTGCGCCAGTTCTATGTCGATGCCGCCTATCACGGTCGGGGCATCGCGCCAGCGATGATGGACTGGGCGCTGGCCACCGCGCGTGACCGCGGCGCGACCGAGATGTTCCTGTCGGTCTATGTCGACAATGCCCGCGCCCGGCGCTTCTACCAACGCTATGGGTTCGAGCGGATCGGACGCTACACCTTCATGGTCGGCGACCATGCCGACGAGGACGATATCATGCGACGGACGCTGTGACCGACGGCGTGGACACGATCCGCAGCGGCGTGCTCGACGGCGTGCCGCACGCCTTTCTCGGCCGGCGCGGCGGCGTGTCGACCGGGGTCACGGCGGGCCTGGACCTGGGCCGGCGCGGGCAGGCCGCCATCTCGCCCGAACTCGCCGAGAACCGTGCGCGGGCGGTGGCGGCGGTGCTGCCCGGCGCCACGCTCCAGACGCTCTACCAGGTCCATTCGGCCGATGTCGTCACCATCCATTCGCCCTTTTCCGACGACGACCGCCCCCATGCCGACGGCATGGCGACGCGGCGGCCGGGGCTGCTGCTCGGCATCCTGACCGCCGACTGCGCGCCGGTGCTGCTCGCCGACGTCCAGGCGGGCGTGGTCGGCGCGGCCCATGCCGGATGGAAAGGCGCGCTGGCCGGCGTGACCGACGCGACGATCGCGGCGATGGAATCGCTGGGCGCGAACCGCCAGCGCATCACCGCCGCGATCGGTCCCTGCATCGCCCGGCGCAGCTACGAGGTGGACGATACCTTCCTCGCCCGCTTCGCCGAGGCCGATCCGGCGAACGAGCGCTTTTTCGCCTCGGGCCGGACGGGGCACCACCGCTTCGACCTGGAGGCCTATGTCGCGCACCGCCTGATCGCGGCCGGGCTGCGGCGGATCGATGCGCTGGGGCTCGACACGTACGCGGACGAGGCGCGCTTCTATTCCTATCGCCGCGCGACGCATCGTGGCGAGGCGGATTACGGGCGGCAGATCGCCTTGATCGGCGTGGGCTGAATTTTTCGCGCGAAGGCGGGAAGGAAGAAGCGGGTCCGGGGAAGGCACGAAGGCGCGACGATTTCCGGGTCGAGCGGCGGTTGCCAGCAACCCGGTCCAAGACTGGTCCAGGAACGAAGGGAGGATGGCGGCTGCGCCGCAGACCGACGGACCTCCGCGTCTCCGCGCCTCCGCGTGGACAAGCCTTCTTCCTTCGCGCCTTTGCGCCTTCTGTTGAATCATCCGTCTTCACGCCATGTCCCCATTGGGCCAAGATGGTTTCCATTGAGACTTTCCAGCGCGTACAAGGCGGTACGGAAGAGGAGAATCACATGCCGATGGACGAGACCGAAGCCGACATGACCGGTGTCGACGCGAACCGCTCGCCGATCACCGAACCCGCCCGGATCGGCGACCGCAAGCTGAAGCCATCGACGCTGATGATGGGCCATGGCTATGACCCGTCGCTGTCGGAAGGGTCGCTCAAACCGCCGATCTTCCTCACCTCCACTTTCGTCTTCCCCAATGCCGCCGCCGGCAAGCGCCATTTCGAAGGCGTGACCGGCAAGCGGCCGGGCGGCGCGGAGGGGCTGGTCTATTCGCGCTTCAACGGCCCCAATCAGGAGATCCTGGAGGACCGGCTGGCGATCTGGGAAGAGGCGGAAGATGCGCTCGCCTTCTCCTCCGGCATGGCCGCGATCGCGACCTTGTTCCTATCGATGGTCAAGCCTGGCGACACGATCGTCCATAGCGGCCCGCTTTATGCCGCGACCGAGACGCTGATCGGCCGCATCCTGGGCAAGTTCGGGGTCAAGTGGCTCGACTTCCCGGCCGGGGCGACGCGCGCGGAGATCGACCGCGTCCTGGCCGAGGCGGCGACCGGCAACGTCGCGCTCATCTATCTGGAAAGCCCGGCCAACCCGACCAACGCACTGGTCGATGTCGAGGCGGTGGTCGCCAGCCGCGACGCGATCTTCGCCGACCGGGCGGAAAAGCCGCCGATCGCGATCGACAACACCTTCCTGGGCCCGCTCTGGCACCAGCCGCTCCGCCACGGCGCGGACATCGTCGTCTACTCGCTGACCAAATATGCCGGCGGGCATAGCGACCTGGTGGCGGGCGGCGTGCTGGGCAAGAAGGCGCAGATCGACGTGATCCGGTCGATGCGCAATACGATCGGCACGATCTGCGACCCCAACACCGCCTGGATGCTGCTCCGCTCGCTGGAGACGCTGGAATTGCGGATGAGCCGGGCGGGCGAGAATGCCGCCAAGGTCTGCGCCTTCCTGCGCCAGCACCCCAAGGTCGAGCGGATGGGCTATCTGGGCTTCATCGAGGATGCGCGGCAGAAGGACATCTACGACCGCCACTGTACGGGGGCGGGCTCGACCTTCTCGCTGCTGGTCAAGGGCGGCGAGGCCGAGGCGTTCCGGTTCCTCGACGCGCTCCGCATCGCCAAGCTGGCGGTGTCGCTGGGCGGCACCGAGACGCTGGCTAGCCACCCGGCGGCGATGACCCACCTGTCGGTGCCCGAGGCCCGCAAGCAGGCGCTGGGGATCACCGACAATCTGGTCCGCATCTCGATCGGGGTGGAGGATGCCGACGACCTGATCGCGGACTTCGATCAAGCCTTGGCGGCGATCTGATTTCACGCGGAGGCGTAAAGATGGGAAGGGAGGTCGGCCGCGGCACAGCCGGCCTTCCCAACCTCCGATAAGTCATAGACCACGCGGATGGCGACCATCGTCCTTCAGTAAAGTCTCTGCGTCGTCGCGTGCCCCCATTCTTCCGCGACAACGCCCCTTGCCCCGCCCGGCGATGGCCGCGATGTAGGGGCGCATGACCATGCGCGCCTTCATCGCCGGCCTGCCCAAGGCGGAACTCCACCTGCATATCGAGGGGAGCCTCGAGCCTGAACTGATGTTCGCGCTCGCCCGACGCAACAACATCGCCATCCCGTTCGACTCGGTGGAGGCGGTGCGGGCCGCCTATAGCTTCACCCGGCTCCAGGATTTCCTCGACATCTATTATCAGGGCGCGAACGTCCTGATCCACAGCCAAGACTTCCACGACCTCGCCGCCGCCTATTTCGACCGGGTGGCCCAGGACGGCGTCGTCCATGCCGAGATCATGTTCGATCCGCAGACCCACACCGCGCGCGGCATCGCCTTCGACACCGTGATTTCCGGCCTACTTTCCGCGATGGAGGAAGCCGAGGCGAAGCATGGCATCACCTCGCGTCTCATCATGAGCTTCCTGCGCCATCTGGACGAGGACGACGCCTTCGCGACGCTGGAGATGGCGCGCCCCTGGCTCGACCGGATCGAGGCGGTGGGACTGGATTCGTCCGAGTTGGGCCATCCGCCGGAGAAGTTCGCGCGCGTCTTCGCTGCCGCCCGTGCGCTGGGCCTGAAGAGCGTCGCCCATGCCGGCGAGGAAGGGCCGCCCGCCTATGTCGTCCAGGCGCTCGACCTGCTTGCGATCGATCGGCTCGACCATGGCAATCGCAGCCTGGAAGATGCCGCGCTGACCGCCCGCCTGGCGCGCACCGCCATGACGCTGACCGTTTGCCCGCTGTCCAACCTGAAGCTGTGCGTGGTCGACACGATGGACGACCACCCGATCGACCGGATGCTGCGCGAGGGGCTGCGCGCGACGATCAATTCCGACGACCCCGCCTATTTCGGCGGCTATGTCGCCGACAATTACATCGCCGCCGCGGAGGCGCGGGGCTTGTCGAAGGACGATCTGGTCCGGCTGGCGCGCAACAGCTTCCTCGGCAGCTTCCTGCCCGACGATGTGGTCGCCGACCATCTCACGCGGCTCGACGCCTATGCGGCGATGCCCCAGCCGGTCGCCTGATCCCTCAGGCCGACTGGATATAGTCGCGCATCGCGGCGGCCTCCGCCTCGATCCGGTCGATGCGATATTTGACCAGGTCGCCGATCGACACCAGGCCGACCAGCCGCCCGTCTTCGACCACCGGGAGATGGCGGATGCGGCGGCGGGTCATCAGCGACAACGCGCCGATCACCGGCTCGGCCCGGCCGACGGTGATCGCGGGCGCGGTCATCACGGAATCGACCGGTTCGTCCAGCGCCTCCCGATCCCGGGCGAGCAGCCGCACCACGTCGCGCTCCGACAGGATGCCGGCGACCGTATCGCCGTCCATCACCGGCACCGCGCCGATCCGGTGTTGGACCAGCAGGTCCACCGCCCGCGCCACCGTCGCGTCGCGCCGGATCGTCACCACCGGCACCGGGTCCTTCCCCAGGATCGCCGCGATCGTCATCCTCGCCTCCTCGTCTATCGTGCGTTCAGCAGATCATGTTTCGCCCGACGAGGAAAGCATGACATGATGGCGCATGGACGATTTGCCCAAGGGACTGGATGATCCGGATCAGGCTGCGCACGCCTGGGCGCGTTATCGCCATCTGCTCGCCTGGATGATCCTGGCTGCCGCGTTCTGCGCCGCCGCCGCGATCGTCGGCATGGCGCATCTCCAGGGGCCGCTGCACCTCGTCACCATGTTCGCGATCCTGGGCGGAGTCGGCGGATCGGTGGTGCTGGCCGGCGCGCTGATGGGACTGTTGTTCCTCAGCTCCGGCTCGGGCCATGACGAGGATGTGCACCGGCGGGATTAGGCCCCGGTCGTGAAAAAGGCCGGCCCGCGGATCGCGGACCGGCCTGTTCGTCGCAGCGTCGCGAGGCGGATTATTCGGCGACCGCGTCCGGCGCGGCGGCGCGGACGCGACGACGGCGCGGCTTGGGCGCCTCGTCCGAGTCGTTGGCCGGGGCGATGCCGAGCGAGGGAGGCAGGCGATCCGCATCGACGCCGTTCGCCGCGGCCGCCGGAGCCGGCGTGTCGGTGGCCGGCGTCACCGCCTCGGCCGCCGCCGCATCGCGCCGCGGACGCCCGCGACGGCGGGGGGCGGGCGCCTCGACCGCGAGCGGCGCGTCCGCCTCGATCACGGTCTCGGCGCGCTGCTCCAGATCCTCGCCCGCGACCGGCGGGTCGGAACGGCGCTGGCCGGCGACTTCGACCGGCGCAGCTGGTGCGGCGGCGGCCTGGTCCGGCTCGCGCTCGGCGCGCTCGTCGCGGTCCCAGCGGCGCGGGCGCTCGCCCTCGGCGCGGCGCGGACGATCCTGGCGATCGGCCCGCTGCTCGGTTCGGTCCTGACGCTCGGCACGCTCGAGGCGGTCGCCCCGGTCCTGACGCTCGCTGCGGTCCTGACGCTCGCTGCGATCCTGGCGCTCGGCGCGCTCCTCGCGGCGAGGGTGCTCGCGACCCTGATAGTCGCGTTGCGCGCCACGACCATCCTGCTCGCCGGCACGGATCGGCTCGCCCTCGTCGCCGAACTCGTCCTGATCGTCGGCGTCGAAATCCTGCACCGGGCGGCGCGGCTGCTGGTCCTCGAACCGGCCGCGCTGGTCGCTCAGCACGCGGAAATAATGGTCCGCGAACTGGAGGTAATATTCGGTGTTGACGCGGTCGCCCTGGCGCTGCGCATCGGAGGCCAGATTCTTGTACTTTTCGTACAGCTGGTTGGCATTGCCGCGCGCGCGGCTATCGATGCGGTTGCCATTGTCGGGGCGACCCCCGCCGCCACCCTGGCGCGGGCTGTTGTTGTTGTTATTACCGCCCCGGCCGCGACGACGACCGGCCTGCCGATTATTGATCAAGCTTGTTGTCCTTTGCCAAACGCAAAAACGGGCTCCTAGGCCTGTGAATGCACCCCGCCCTGCCGCGTGCCGCTCGGGCTACGCCGGGTTCGTCATCGCCACATATGCGGCATCATGACTGGTGATGCGGGTCGCTGCCTGACAAGCCGTCGCTTGACAATCCGTCAATGGTCGCGTTCCCCATGGCCATCCATAGCGGGGGATGGCTCCACCCCACAAGCAAAATATGGCGTTGGCACCGTCCCGCTTCAAGTCGCCAGCCCGTTCAACGGGCCAGCAGGGCACGCGGCCGCCCGCCCAGGTCGCGGTGCACGGCCACGGCGAAGCCCTCGTCGCGCAACAGGTCGCCGACGCTGTCGGCCTGGGTCCAGCCGATTTCGATCACCGCCGCGCCGCCCGGCGCCAGCCGCCGACGGATCGCCGGGGCGAGCCGGCGGTAATCGTCCAGCCCGTCCGGCCCCGCGAACAGCGCCTCGGGGGGCTCGTGCCCGGCGACCTCGTGCGCCAGCACCTCACCGGTGCCGATATAGGGCGGGTTGGTGACGATCAGGTCGAACGAGCCGGCCAGCGCCGCGTCCCAATCCCCCCGCACGAAGCGCGCCCGCCCGCCAAAGGGCGCGGCGTTGATCCGGGCATAGGCCAGCGCGTCGGCCGATCGGTCGACCCCCAACCCCACCGCGTCCGGCCATTCGGACAGCAGCGCCAGCAGCAGCGTGCCCGGCCCCGTCCCCAGGTCCAGGATCGTCGCGGGCGGCCGTCCGGCCCAGTGCGCCAGCGCCGCCTCGATCACCGTCTCGCTGTCCGCGCGCGGCACCAGCGCCCCCGGCCCTACCGCCAGGTCCAGCGTCCAGAAGCCGCGCGTGCCCAAAATATAGGCGACCGGCTCGTGGACGGCCCGCCGGTCGACCAGGCTCGCAAAGCCCGGCGGCTCCACATGATCGTCCAGCGTCAGCAGCAGCCGGTCGCGCGACAGCCCCAGCGCGTGCGCCATCAGCAATTCGGCATCCAGCCGCGCCGTGGCCGAAAAGCCGAACCGCGCCGCCGCCGCCGCAATCGCGGCGCGCGCGTCAGCCATCCAGGCTCGCCAGCCGCTCCGCCTCGTCCTCGGCGATCAGCGCGCCGATCAGTTCGTCCATCTCGCCCTGCAGGATTTCGGGCAGACGGTGCAGCGTCAGGTTGATGCGGTGGTCGGTGACGCGCCCCTGCGGGAAATTATAGGTGCGGATGCGTTCCGACCGATCGCCCGAGCCGACCATCGCCTTGCGCGTGCCCGACCGTTCCGCCGCCAGCCGCTCGCGCTCCGCCTCGTAGAGGCGAGTGCGCAGGACCTTGAGCGCCTTGGCCTTGTTCTTGTGCTGCGACTTCTCGTCCTGCTGGATCACCACCATGCCGGTCGGCAGATGGGTGATGCGCACCGCCGAGTCGGTGGTGTTGACCGACTGGCCGCCCGGCCCCGACGAGCGATAGACGTCGATGCGCAGGTCCTTGGCCTCGTCGATGCGGACATCAACCTCCTCGGCCTCCGGCAGCACCGCGACCGTCGCGGCGGAGGTGTGGATCCGCCCGCCCGCTTCGGTCGCCGGTACGCGCTGCACGCGGTGGACGCCGCTTTCGAACTTCAGCCGCGCGAACACGCCCTGCCCCGTCACCGACGCCACGACCTCCTTATAGCCGCCCGCGTCGGACGCGCTGCCCGAGATCAGCTCGACGCGCCAGCCACGCGAATCGGCGTAGCGCTGGTACATGCGGAACAGGTCGCCCGCGAACAGCGCCGCCTCGTCGCCGCCGGTGCCGGCGCGGATCTCCAGCATCGCCGCGCGTTCGTCGGCGGCGTCGCGCGGCAACAGCGCCAGCGCCAGCCGACGATCCGCCGCCTCCAGCGCCTGGCGGTTCTCGCGCAATTCCTCGGCCGCCATCTGGCGGAGCTCGTCGTCGCTGCTGTCCTCGGCCATATAGGCCAGGCTTTCGGCCTCCTGGCGCAGGCGGCGCACCTCGCCCGCCGCCTGGGCGACGGGTTCCAGCTCGGCATATTCCTTGGAGACGGCGACGAAACGGTCGCCCGGCAGGTCGCCGGTCGCCATCTGCGCCGCCAGCTCGTCGCGCCTGGCCTCGATCTGGCGGATGCGGTCGGGGGAAATCGGAGTCATGCCCCGCCCCCAACGCCCGAACGGCGCCGATGGCTCACCGCAGCGCCTCGGCCAGCGCGTCGAAGGCGACGGCGCGTTGCGTGCCGTCCGCCAGCGACTTGACCGCCGCCGCCCCGGCCGCGATCTCGTCGTCGCCGATGATGATGGCGGCGCGCGCGCCTTGCGCATCGGCCTTGGCCAGGCGCTGCTTCATCTTGCCCTTATAGGCCATGTCGACGGCCAGCCCCGCGCGGCGCAGCGCGGCGAGCAGGCCGATCCCGCATGCTTCCGCCGCCGCGCCCATCGGCACGATCACCGCGTCGATCGCCGGCCGGGCCGGCTCCGCCAGCAGCATCGCCAGCCGCTCGACGCCCGCCGCCCAGCCCACGCCCGGCGTCTCGGGACCGCCGAGCGAGCCAATCAGCCCGTCATAGCGGCCGCCGGCCAGCACCGTTCCCTGCGCGCCCAGCCGATCGGTGACGAACTCGAAGGCGGTGTGCCGGTAGTAGTCCAGCCCGCGCACCAGCCGGGGATTGCGTGTCCAGGCGACCCCCGCCGCGTCCAGCCCCGCCGTCACCGCGTCGAAGAAGGCGCGCGCCTCCTCGGTCAGATAGGCGTCGATATCGGGCGCGCTGTCCGCCGCCGGCCGATCGCGTGGGTCCTTGCTGTCGAGGATACGAAGCGGGTTCTTCTCCAGCCGGGTCAGGCTGTCCTCGGACAGGTCGGCGCGGTGCTGTTCGAAATGCGCGACCAGCGCCGCGCGCCAGGCGTCGCGCGTCGCGGCATCGCCCAGCGTGTTGAGCTGGAGCGTCACGCCCTCGATGCCCAGGTCGCGCAGGAGCTGGTCGGCCATCACCAGCAACTCGACATCGGCCATCGGCTCGGCCGCGCCGATCACCTCGGCATCGATCTGGTGGAACTGGCGGTAGCGCCCCTTCTGCGGCCGTTCGTAGCGGAACACCGGGCCCGAGGTGGCGAGCTTCAGCGGCGCATGTTGCTGCCACCCCTCGGTCAGGAAGGCGCGGGCGAGGCCGGCCGTGAATTCCGGCCGCAGCGTCAAGAGGTCGCCACCACGATCGGGAAAGGTGTACATCTCCTTCGACACCACGTCGGTGGTCTCGCCGATCGAACGCGAGAAGACCTCGGTCGCCTCGAAGATCGGAATGTCGACGCGCTGGAAGCCATAGAGCGCCTTCACCCGGTCGAAGGTGCCGAGCACCTGGGCGAAGCGGCGCTGATCGTCGCCGAAGATGTCCTGCGTGCCGCGGACGCGATGGGGGGTCTGGATACGGGCCATAAGAGCGCGGCTATCTAGTCGAGCGAGCGGCTTCGCGCTAGCACCGCGCGCGATGACGCAACGCAGATGGTGGGGCCTGGGACAACGCGTGGCGCCGCCACGCTTCGTCCTGTTCGTGCTGGTGTTCGCCGGCGCCTTCGCGCTGGGCTGGTCGCGGCTGGAATTGGGTCGCGCGGTGATGGGCGCGTTCGACCTGGCCGCCTTCGTCTTCCTCGTCTCGGTCGCCACCCTCCTCGACGATGGCCAGGCGGAGCGGATGCGCGCCGCCACGCGCGAGAACGACGCCAATCGCGCGGTGCTGCTGGGCCTGACCGGCGTCACGATGCTGGTCATCCTGGCGGCGGTGGCGGGCGAGCTGAAGGGCAAGAACGACGCCTTCGCCATCCTCCTGGTGATCACGACGCTCACCCTGTGCTGGCTCTTCTCCAACACCGTCTATGCGCTCCATTATGCGCATCTTTTCTATATCGAGGCGGAGGGCGGCGAAGGCGATGCCGGGGGCCTGAGCTTCCCGGACACGAAGACGCCCGACTATTGGGACTTCCTCTATTTCGCCTGCACGCTCGGCATGACCTTCCAGACCTCGGACGTGGCCATAGGCTCGCGGCGCATCCGGCGCGTGGTGCTGGGCCACTGCCTGGCCGCCTTCGTGTTCAATCTCGGCATTATCGCCTTCTCGATCAATGTGCTGGGCGGTGGCTGAGGCGCCCCCATGACAGGGGTGGACGACTGACCTTTTCGGCCGCTAGACCTTGGCCATTCTCCATGTCGGGACCGTCCATGATCCGCAAAGCCGTCGTCGCGTCGTTGTTCCTCTCCACCTCCGCCCTCGCCCAGGTTCCCGCCGGCAACTCCGCGCCGCAGCCGGTGCCGATCGTCGACACCATCCCGGCAGCGCAGGACGTGCCCTATCCCGGCACGATCACGCTGAACGTCGACGCCACCGATACCGAGCGCGGCATCTTCACGGTCCATGAGACGATCCCGGTATCCAAGACCGGCGACGTGGCGCTGCTCTATCCGAAATGGCTGCCCGGCAACCACGCGCCGCGCGGCGAGATCGAGAAGGTCGCCAGCCTGGTCGTCCGGGCCAATGGCCGGGTGCTGCCCTGGACGCGCGACCCGGTCGACGTATACGCCTTCCACGTCGACGTGCCGCAGGGCGCCAAGACGCTGGACGTGGATTTCCAGTTCCTGTCTGCGACCAAGGGCGACCAGGGCCGCATCGTCGCCACGCCGACGATGATCTCGCTCCAGCCCAATTCGGTCAGCCTCTACCCGGCCGGCTATTTCACCCGCCAGATCCCGATCCAGATGACCGTCAAATTCCCGGCCGGCTGGACCGCGTCCGGCGCGGTGCCGGCCAAGGCGACGGGCTCGACCTACAGCTACGACACCACGAATTACGAGGTGCTGGTCGACTCGCCACTGCTGGCGGGCAAATATGGCAAGGTCTTCCCGCTGTCGCCGCGGGTCGATCTCAGCGTCTTCGCCGATGATCCCAAGGAGCTGAACGCCACCCCGGCGCAGATCGACGCGCACAAGCGGCTGGTCGAACAGGCCGCCAAGACCTTCGGCGCGCAGCATTACGACAAGTACACCTTCCTCCTGTCGATCACCGACCAGCTCGGCGGCATCGGGCTGGAGCATCACCGCTCGTCCGAGAACGGCGTGCGCCCCGGCTATTTCATCGACTGGGAGAACAGCACCGCGACGCGCAACCTGCTGCCGCACGAGTTCACCCATAGCTGGGACGGCAAGTTCCGACGCGGCGCGGACTTGTGGACGCCCGACTTCCGGATGCCGATGCGCGACTCGCTGCTCTGGGTCTATGAGGGGCAGACGCAGTTCTGGGGCTATGTGCTGCAGGCGCGCTCGGGCATTGTCTCGAAACAGGACACGCTGGACGCCTATGCGTCGATCCTGGCCAGCTATGACAACAGCCGTGGGCGCGAGTGGCGGCCGCTGATCGACACCACCAACGACCCGATCATCTCCTCGCGCCGGCCCAAGGGCTGGACGAGCTGGCAGCGATCGGAGGATTATTACAACGAGGGCCTGATGGTCTGGATGGAGGTCGACGCGATGCTCCGCCGGCAATCGGGCGGCACCAAGTCGATCGACGATTTCGCCAAGGCCTTTTTCGGCATCCGCGACGGCGACTGGGGCGAGGTAACCTATACATTCGATGACGTCGCCCAGACGCTCAACCGCATTCAACCCTATGACTGGGCAGGCTTTCTTCAGAAGCGCCTGACCGAGACGGGCCAGCCGGCGCCGATCAACGGCTTTGCAATGAACGGCTACAAGCTGGTCTTCACGCCCGAGCCGACTGGCTATTTCAGCAAGGTCGAGAAGCTGCGCGGCACCGATACCAGCTATTCGCTCGGCTTGGTTGTCGGCAAGGATGGCAATGTCACCTCGACCATCTGGGGCTCGCCCGCATTCAAGGCGGCGATCGATGTCGGCACCAGCATCGAGGCGGTGAACGGCCGCGCCTATAGCGGCGACGCGCTCAAGGCAGCGATCGTCGAGGCCAAGACCTCGAAGGAACCGATCCATCTTCTGGTGAAGAATGGCGAGCGCTACCGCGATCTCGCCATCGACTATCATGGCGGCCCGCGCTACCCGCGACTCGAGAAGATCGGCACCGGAGAGACGGGTCTCGACCGCCTGTTGACGCCGCGCTGATCCTCTAACGACCGATTTCACAGGGAAAAATCATGCGTATCGATCTGATCCCGGTGGGCAAGAGCCCGCCCGACGACCTGAACGTCATCATCGAGGTGCCGACCGGTGGCGAACCGGTGAAGTACGAGTTCGACAAGGCCTCGGGCGCGCTGTTCGTCGATCGCATCCTGCACACGCCGATGCGCTACCCGGCCAATTACGGCTTCGTACCGCACACGCTGTCGCCGGATGGCGATCCGCTCGACGCGCTGGTCATCGCCCGCTCGCCCTTCGTGCCGGGCTGCGTCGTCCGCGCCCGGCCGATCGCGGTGCTCAACCTGGAAGACGAGGCCGGCGGCGACGAGAAGCTGGTCTGCGTGCCGGTCGACCAGGTCTTCCCCTATTACTCGAACGTGGGCGGCCGCGACGACGTGCCGGAGATCGTCTTCCAGCAGATCGAGCACTTCTTCACCCACTATAAGGACCTGGAGAAGAAGAAGTGGGTGCGGATCGGCACCTGGGGCGATGCCGAAGAAGCTCGCCGTATCGTCCGCGAGGCGATCGAGCGGTACGACGAGGCCAAGGCCGCCGGCGAGGAGCCGCACGACCACGACGTGCCGGGTCGCGAATAAATCGGTTCCATCCGCTCCCCGGCCGGACGCGTCGGGGGCGGATGGCGTCAGGTCTGGCTCTGGAGCGTCGCGGTGGCCACCACGTCACGCCGCCGCGCCGCAAACAGGCAGGCGGCGACGATCACCCCCGCTCCGGCCAGCGTCCAGCCCGACACCGGCTCGCCGAACACCGTCCAGCCGAGCGCCGCCGCCCAGACGAAGGACGTATATTCGCTGCTCGCCAGATAGCTGGCCGATCCGCGCGCATAGGCCCAGGCGAGCAGCAGCATCGAGATCGACCCCAGCCCGGCCGCCAGCGCGATCAGCGGCCACAGCGAAGCCGGCGGCGGCACCGCCAACCAGGGCGCGGCGCACCCCAATATCACCAGCACCACCAGCGACTGGACCAGCGCGACCTCGACCGGTCCCGCCGCCAGCGCCTGCAACCGCGCCAGGATCAGGTTGACCGCATAGAGGATCGCCGAGGCGAAGATCGCCGCCGCGCCCCACCAGACGTCGGGCGGCGCGTCGCCCCGCGCCTGCCCGGCCAGGATCACGCCGACCCCGGCAAGCGCCGCCAGGCTGGCGACCGGCGCGCGCCAGTCGATCCGCTCCTTCAGCACCAGCGCGGCGAGCAACAGCGCCATGACCGGCGCGGTATAGCCGATCGAAACCGCCAGCGTCAGCGGCACCCGCGCGATCCCCCAGAAGAACAGCAGCGCCATCGCGGTCGTGACGGCGCCGCGCGCGCCGTGCAGCCGCCACGCGGTGCGGCTCGGCCAGCGCCGATCGCCCAGGCTCCACAGGCCGAGGCCGATCGCGACATTGCCGAACGACCGCCACAGCATCGTGTTGTAGACGCCGATCGCGATGACCAGCAACTTCATGGCCGCGTCCATCACCGAGAACACCCCGATGCCAATCGCCGCCACGGCGAAGACGAAGGCTGGAGCCGGGGCGGAAGCGGGGGCTGGACCGGAGACGGCGTGGCTCATGGCCTGGCTGTAGGGGGTGGCGGTGGCGGCGGGAAGCGATTGGTTTCACGCGCCAGGCGCGCCGGGACGAGTGATCGCGCGCAATGCCAAGCGGAGGCCTGTGCCGTGCCGCCGCCCACTCTCCGCGGGGCGTCTCCGCGCGATGTCATGCTTCCCGCCGAAGGCCGGGGGACAGGGAGGCAAAGGGGCGGCGTTTCGTCACCCGGGCCTTGCCGACAAGGCCCCGGCCTTCGCCGGGCAACCAGCACGGGCCGGCCTCACGACGGACGACGACCCGTATCGCGCGGCTTGGCGGCCAGTACGCCGACCTAGCCGGCACCGCCGCTCCGACGCCAGCGACGTCCCATCCGGACCGCCCATCCGAAGCGCAGGCTCGCTCCCGTCGCCATGCCCGCCACCGCCAGGTCGATCAGCGTCGTGACCTCGAAGGTCGCCGCCCAACTCGCCAGTTCCGGCAGCGCCATGCCGGCGAGCGGCACGCTGTCGCGTCCCGCCAGCCACGCCGTGGCCGGGATCAGCATCGCCGCCAGGACGAGCAGCGTCACATGCCCGCGCCCGATCCGATCCAGTCGCCGGGCGGGGCGGACGACCAGCGCGTCGTGGATCACCCGGGCGGCAGGCGTGGCGGGCGCGAGGCGCATCACCGCCCAAAAGCCGAGAAGCGCCACCACGATCGCCGCCACGCTTCCCCCTTCCGCCCGCCCCCGGGCCGGTCGTCACTCGCCCGCGAACACGCCCTTCAACTTGGCGAAGAAGCCGTGGCTCGCCGGGCATTCGTCGCCCGTCTCCGTCTCGCGGAACAGTTCGAGCAATTCACGCTGGCGGGTCGACAGCTTGGTCGGCGTCTCGACATCGATCTGCACCACCAGATCGCCCTGCCCGCGGCCCTGCAGCACCGGCATGCCCGCGCCGCGCTGGCGCAACTGCTTGCCGGACTGGATGCCGGCCGGGATCTTGATCTCGTGCGTGCGGCCGTCCAGGCCGGGGATGGACAGCGATCCGCCCAGCGCCGCCGTGGTGAAGCTGATCGGCGCGCGCGCGAACAGCGTCGTGCCCTCCCGCTCGAAGATCGCATGGCGCTTGACGTGGAGGAAGATGTAAAGGTCGCCGGCCGGCGCACCGCGCGGCCCTGCCTCGCCTTCGCCCGTCAGGCGGATGCGCGTGCCCTCGTCGACACCGGGCGGGATATTGACCTGCAGCGTCTTGGTCTTGTCGACGCGCCCCTCGCCCCGACAGTCGTTGCACGGGTCGGCGATCACCTGGCCCGAACCCTGGCAGACCGGACAGGTCCGCTCCACCACGAAGAATCCTTGCTGCGCCCGCACCTTGCCATGGCCGTTGCACTGGCGACAGGTCGCGGCATGGGTGCCGGGCTTGGCGCCCGAGCCGTGGCAGGTGTCGCACTCGGCCGACACGTCGACCGTGATCTCGGTCTGCTTGCCGTGGAACGCCTCTTCCAGCGACACATCCATGTCGTAGCGCAGGTCGGCGCCGCGCCGGGCCTGCTGTCGGCCGCCGCGCCCGCCCATGAATTCGCCGAAGACGCTCTCGAAGATGTCGGAGAATCCGCTGAAGTCCCCGGCCCCGGCATGACCGCCGCCGCCACCGCCATTCTGGAAGGCGGCGTGGCCGAACCGGTCATAGGCGGCGCGCTTCTGCGGGTCCTTCAGCACGTCATAGGCTTCGGACACGGCCTTGAACTTGGCCTCGGAATCCTTGCACCCGGCGTTCTTGTCCGGATGATACTTCATCGCGAGCTTGCGATAGGACGACTTGATCGTCCCCGCATCCGCGGTGCGCTCGCATTCGAGCAGCTCGTAATAATCGATCTGGGTGCTCATGCGCGCCTCACAGGAAAGCGCCCCGCCAACCCGCTCCGGCGAAAGCCGGCGGGTCGACGGGGCGCGATCGTCACTTCGTTACGCCTTGTGCGAGTCGTCGACTTCCGAGAATTCGGCGTCGACCACGTCATCCTTGGGCGCATCGGCGGACGCGCCGCCCGTGGGCGAGGCCTCGGCCTGCGCCTGCTTCTCGTAGATCGCCTGGCCCAGCTTCATCGCGACCTGCGCCAGCGCCTGCGCCTTTTCGTTCATGCGGTCCGCGTCGCCGCTCTCGACCGCCGACTTGGCCTCGGCCACCGCCGCTTCGATCTCCGACTTCAGCGCCTCGTCGACCTTGTCGCCATTGTCGGCGAGCTGCCGCTCGGTGGTGTGGATCAGCGATTCGGCGTTGTTCTTCGCCTCGGCTCCGGCACGACGCTTCTTGTCCTCCTCGGCGAACTGCTCCGCGTCACGGACCATCTGGTCGATATCGGCATCCGACAGGCCGCCCGAGGCCTGGATGCGGATCTGCTGCTCCTTGCCCGTGCCCTTGTCCTTGGCGGACACGTTGACGATGCCGTTGGCGTCGATGTCGAACGTGACCTCGATCTGCGGCACGCCGCGCGGCGCGGGCGGGATGCCGACCAGGTCGAACTGGCCGAGCATCTTGTTGTCGGCCGCCATCTCGCGCTCGCCCTGGAACACGCGGATGGTCACCGCGCCCTGGTTGTCGTCGGCGGTCGAATAGGTCTGCGACTTCTTGGTCGGGATCGTCGTGTTGCGATCGATCATGCGGGTGAACACGCCGCCCAGCGTCTCGATGCCCAGCGACAGCGGGGTCACGTCGAGCAGCAGCACGTCCTTCACGTCGCCCTGCAGCACGCCGGCCTGGATCGCCGCGCCCATCGCCACGACCTCATCCGGGTTGACGCCGGTATGGGGGTCCTTGCCGAAGAACGACTTCACCACTTCACGGACACGCGGCATGCGGGTCATGCCGCCGACCAGCACCACTTCCGACACCTCGGACGCGGAGACGCCCGCATCGGCCAGCGCCTTCTTGCAGGGCTCCAGCGTGCGCTTGATCAGGTCCTCCACCAACCGCTCCAGGTCGGCGCGGGTGATGGTCTTGACCAGATGCTTCGGACCGTTCTGGTCGGCGGTGATGAAGGGCAGGTTGACCTCGGTCGACTGGGCCGAGGACAGCTCGATCTTCGCCTTCTCGGCCGCTTCCTTCAGACGCTGGAGCGCCAGCTTGTCCTTAGTGAGGTCGATGCCCTCGTCCTTCTTGAAGCCGTCGGCCAGGTAGTCGACGATCTTGTTGTCGAAGTCCTCGCCGCCCAGGAAGGTGTCGCCATTGGTGGCCTTCACCTCGAACACGCCGTCGCCGATCTCCAGGATCGACACGTCGAACGTGCCGCCGCCCAGGTCATAGACCGCGATGGTCTTGCCGTCCTGCTTCTCCAGGCCATAGGCGAGCGCCGCCGCCGTCGGCTCGTTGATGATGCGCAGCACCTCGAGGCCGGCGATCTGGCCGGCGTCCTTGGTCGCCTGGCGCTGCGCGTCGTTGAAATAGGCCGGCACGGTGATGACCGCCTGGGTCACCGTCTCGCCCAGATAGGACTCGGCGGTTTCCTTCATCTTCTGGAGTGTGAAGGCGCTGATCTGCGACGGGCTGTAATCCTTGCCGCCCGCCGTGACCCAGGCGTCGCCATTGGTGCCGCGCGCGATCTTGTACGGGACCAGTTCGGTGTCCTTGCGGGTGACCGGATCGTCGAAGCGGCGGCCGATCAGGCGCTTCACCGCGAAGATGGTGTTGTCCGGGTTGGTGACCGCCTGGCGCTTGGCGGGCTGGCCGATCAATCGCTCGCCATCCTTGGCGAAGGCGACGATGGACGGGGTGGTACGTGCGCCCTCGGTGTTCTCGATCACCTTGGGCTTGCCGCCCTCCATCACCGCAACGCAGCTGTTGGTGGTGCCGAGATCGATGCCGATTACTTTTGCCATGTGACGTTGATGCCCCTCATCAAACAGAAAGCATTATGACCACGCCCCATTACGGCGGCGCAATCACCGGTGGATGGCGGCGATATAGGGGGGCATCGGCTTGCCGCAAGACGGGGTGGTCCGTAGAACACGGCACCGTTGCGGGAAAGCCGCACGGCGATGGGACAGGAGCGATGAAACCGATGGTTGCCAATCCGGTTGCACGTGCGGCGGCGCGGCTCGGGCTCGCCACGGCCCTGATGCTGCCCGGGTGCAGCGGCCCGGACGAGGTGACGGTGGACAAGGCCTGGGTCCGCCTGCCGGCGGTGCCGGGGCGGCCGGCGGCGGGCTATGCGATCGTGCACGGCGCCAACCGGCCGATGACGCTGCTGCGCGTCTCCGCCGACACCGCGATCCGCACCGAGATGCACGAGACGATGCGAAACGGCCGGATGACGTCGATGCGCCCGCTCGACAGCCTGCCGCTTCCCGTGAAGGGCGAGATCGACTTCGAGCCCGGCGGCCGCCACCTGATGCTGTTCGGGATCAATCCCATCGTGAAGCCGGGCGGCGAGATGATCCTGACCTTCAACTTCGGCGACGGCACCCGCGTCTCGCGCAAGGCGATGGTGGTCGCGGCGGGGGATGGCGGGGCGGAGCAATAGAAAACTTGTAAAAACGCTACGTAACAACCCCAAATTGACACTCATATAGTCTTGTTTTGGAATACGTTGCCATTCGACTCTTGCCAGTGTTTCTCCACAACCTTTGACCTCTAAGTAAACGTACGTATTGCTCAATTATAGTTAACGCATCAGTAAACACGCAGCAACGACGACAAACTGGCAATAGCTTGGGGCAAAATCTGCAGCAATTCATCATATTGCCGCACCGAGCCCGCCGTCGTCGCGCACTTAATTCAATGGAACGGGGGAAAAGCTATGGTCACATTTCGGCATAATCTTGCCAGCATCTTAAGTGCAGCTGGCTTGATCTGCATGACACCGCGAGGGGCGTCGGCCGCCGTCATTCAGGGCATGGGATCGCCGGTGTCCAGTCCCGCACTGAACGGCGGCACGGTCGTTACGTTCGAAACTGGCAACGGGGGCGCAACGGGACTACGAACCTATGACATTGTGTCCATACGCGGAACGACCGAGCTCAATAACTATTCAGGTCAATATAACACCATAGGTCAGAGCCTCGGAAACAATAGAGACGCGACGTCCACTATCATATTCGACTTTAGCGCGCCGGTTTCGGCTTTCGGTTTCAACCTTGGCGCATCAGACATCGCCTGGTCGATATCGGCCGGTGGCCAAACCTACACCTTCCCGCCGGTGTTCGCTACCAACGATATGAATTATTACGGTATCTCGGGCGCTGGAATTAGCAGCGCCACCTTGTCATTCGGAAGCGGGGATTGGGTACTGATTGACAATCTGACCTATGTCGCCGCCGTTCCCGAGCCGACGACTTGGGCGTTGATGCTGGTCGGCTTCGGCCTGACCGGCGCGGCGATGCGCCGCCGTTCTTCGCAGCGCGCCACGCAGGCACTCGCCTGACCGGGACACTATGAAAGGGCCGCCGGTCGATCGACCGGCGGCCCTTTTCGCGTTGCGGATGAGAGGCCTTCGCCTAATCTGCCGGGCATGACCGATCGTCCCCTCACCCCCGGCGAAACCGCGCTCGCCGCCGCGATGTTCGGCGATGCGATCGATTATGGGCGGGTGCGGCTGGCAAGGCGCAAATGGGCCTTCTTCCAGCCGCGCGACGTGGTGATGGCCCCGCGCGGCTGCATTCATTTCCACCCCAAGGGCCAGCTCTGGTGCGAGGATTTCGGCGCGGCGCATGTCACCGCGCAGGGGCTGTTCCTGCACGAGATGACGCATGTCTGGCAGCATCAGCGGGGCATCAGCCTGGTGCTGCGTCGGCACCCCTTCTGCCGCTATGATTACAGCTTCCGGCCCGGCGTCACCCTGCCCCGCTACGGCATCGAACAGCAGGCGGAGATCGTCCGCCATGCCTTCCTGCTGCGTCGGGGGCTGGTCGTGCCGGGCGCGCCGGCGCTGGCGCAATATGAGACGTTGCTGCCGTTCCGGGGCACGCCGACCGTCTGACGGCCGCCGTCAGTCGGGGTCGTCCTCCGCGCGCGGACGCCCGGGCTGCATCGCGCCAACATGCGCCTGCCCCCGGTCCGCGGCGAGCCGCGCCTGGCGGTGGCGCTCCGCATAGCCGGCGCGCTGTTCGTCGCTGCGCGTGGCATGGCAGCGCGGGCAGCTCACCCCCTCCGCGTAGAGCGGCGAGGCGCGATCGGCCGCGCTCACCGGCATGCGGCAGGCGCGGCACAGCATATGGCTGCCCGGCGCCAGCGCATGGCCGACCGCGACGCGCTCGTCGAAGACGAAGCATTCGCCCTGCCAGCGACTATCTTCCGCCGGCACCTCATCCAGATAGCGCAGGATGCCGCCGTCGAGGTGGTGGACATCCGCGAACCCCTCGCGCTTCAGATAGGCCGTCGCCTTCTCGCACCGGATGCCGCCGGTGCAGAACATCGCCACGCGTCGTCCCTCCAGCCGCGCGCGGTTCGCCTCGACCCATGCGGGGAAGTCGCGGAAGCTGGCGGTTTCGGGGTCGACCGCGCCGGCGAAGCTGCCGACCGCGACCTCGTAATCGTTGCGCGTGTCGATCACCACCGTGTCGGGATCGTCGATCAGCGCGTTCCAGTCGGCCGGCGCGACATAGGTGCCGACCACGTCCAGCGGGTCGATATCGGCGATGCCCATCGTCACGATCTCGCGCTTCAGCCGCACCTTCAGCCGGTGGAAGGGCATGGCGTCGGCGGTCGCGAACTTGGGCTGCAAGCCGGCGCAGCCGGGCAGCGCGCGGATCGTCGCCACCATCCGATCGATCGCCTCGGGCGCGCCGGCGATGGTGCCGTTGATCCCCTCGCCCGCGATCAGCAGCGTGCCCCTGATCCCCGCCGCGTCCGCGGCGTCGAACAGATGCGCGCGGATCGCCGCCGGATCGCCGAACCGGGCGAAGCGATAGAGCGCCGCGATGCGGATCGTCACAGCGAGTCGAAGTCGATCGGCGCGTGACGGTCGAGCGTGCGCGGCGCGGGCGGCATCGGGTATTTCAGGCCAGTGGCGCAGTTGAACAGCACCACCCGTTCCTCCGCGTCGACCTCGCCGGTGCGCAGCGCCTCGCGATAGGCGGCCAGCGTCGCGCCGCCCTCGGGACACAGCAGCAGGCCGTCGCGGCGCGCGCAATCGTCCACCGCCTTCAGGATCGCCGGATCGCCGACGCCCAGCGCCTTGCCGCCGCTCGCGCGCACCGCGCGCAGGATCAGGAAGTCGCCGACCGCGCGCGGCACGCGGATGCCGGCCGCCACCGTCTCGGCGTCCTCCCAGCGCTCGGCATGCTCCTCGCCCGCCTCGAAGGCGCGGACGATCGGCGCGCAGCCGCTGGCCTGCACCGCATACATGCGCGGCCGCTTCGAGCCGATCCAGCCCAGCGCCTCCAACTCGTCGAACGCCTTCCACATGCCGATCAGGCCGGTGCCGCCGCCGGTCGGATAGAAGATCGCGTCGGGCAGTTCCCAGCCGAGCTGCGCGGCCAGCTCCAGCCCCATCGTCTTCTTGCCTTCGATCCGGTAGGGTTCCTTGAGCGTCGAGAAGTCGAACCAGCGCCCCTCGGCCGCCCCCTTGCCGACGATCGCGCCGCAATCGTCGATCAGGCCATTGACCCGCCAGACGCGTGCGCCCTGCATCGCGATCTCGCGGACGTTCACTTCGGGCGTATCCTCGGGGCAGAAGACGATCGTCTCGATCCCGACCCGCGACGCATAGGCGGCCAGCGCCGCGCCGGCATTGCCGTTGGTCGGCATGGCGATGCGGGTGACGCCCAGCTCCCGCGCCATCGCCACCGCCATCACCAGCCCGCGGGCCTTGAAGCTGCCGGTCGGCAGCCGGCCCTCGTCCTTGACCAGCACATGGCCGCCGCCGCCGCTGTTCGGGATCGGGACCAGCGGCGTCTCGATCTCGCCCAGGCTGACCACGTCGCGGGTATGGCGGACGGGCAGCAGTTCGCGCCAGCGCCATAGGTCGGTCGGCCGCGCCATCAGCGCGTCGCGCGACAGCGCCGCCCCCGCCGCCGCCAGATCGTAGCGGACCAGCAGCGGCCGGCCCACCCGCGAGAGGCCGTGCAGCCGGTCCGCTTCATAGCGTTCGCCGGTCATGGAGCATTCGAGATGAGTGACGAAGGTCGGGCGATTGGCGGTCAGGTTCTGCGACATCGCAGCCTCTTTAGCGCAATCGCGACCGGGGAGACAAATTCCTTCCTATCCAAAGCTATGGTTAACCATGCTATGGGGCGACAGACGATGACATCGCAGGATGCGCAGACAATGACCCGTCATTACAGGGATTTCGGCATGCGTGCGCAACATGCGCTCGGCCGCCGCCTCTACCCGGTCAAGGCCCGCGTCATGGACGGCATCGCGGATCGCGCGCTGCGCCAGAAGATCGACGACCTGCGCGGTTCCGCCTTCTACCGGAACCTGCCGCGCCAGCGCATCCTGGCGGTCGGCGTCCAGTCGCCGCGGCGGCCCGGATCGCTCGACGCGATCTTCGCGCGGATGCGCGACAGCCGTCATGCGGTCGTCACCGAGAAGAAGGACATCGACGGCCTCGGCAAGCTGGACAACACCAACATCCTGATGGGCCGGCACGACCTGTCCGGCTTCGACTGGCTCTGGATGGTGGACGACGATGTCGAACTGCCGAACCGCTTCACCGACGATTTCGTCGCGACCTGCGCGCTCGCCGGGCTGAAGATCGCGATGCCCGCGCATCGCGCCCTGTCCTATTCCAGCTTCCCGATCACGCGCCGGCAGCCGGGCGCGCTGGCCCGCACCACCAATTTTGTCGAGGTGGGGCCGATCGCCGCCTTCCACCGCGACACGTTCGACACGCTGCTGCCGCTGCCCAGCCTGCGCTACGGCTGGGGACTGGACCTGACCTGGGGCGTCGTCGCCGAGCGGATGGGCTGGCCGATCGGCGTGGTGGATGCCACCCCGCTGCGCCATAGCAGCCCGATCGGCACCGGCTATGACGTGCAGGCGGCGGTAGACGAGGCCGAAGCCTATATGGCAGGTTATGGTATCGTCACCGGCGAACATGTGATTCGGGAATATGACAGGATTGACGGTCTCCCGAACTGATCGCGACCATCGAGGAAAACCGTTTTGACGCGAACGCTGGTGGTGCTGCCGAGTGTGCCGGCAGTCCCGGAGGGCGATGCCCTGTTCCTCGACCGCAAGGCGGTGGAAGGGCTTCAGGCCTATGCCAGGCTGTGGCCGGGTCCGGTGCGCTGCGCGATGCGGGCCGGGCAGCGGCACGACATCGCCTTCGGGTCGGAATATCGGCCGCAGGACCTGCCGGTCGAGATGCGCGTCATCGGCCAGGACGCGCTCGCCGAACCCGGCCTGTTTGACGACGCGGCGGTGGTGCTGGCGGCGGGCGACATCCATGTCGACTTCGCGCTGGCCGGCGCGGTCCGCGCCCCGCTCGTCTATATCATCGAATATACGCTCGCCACGCGGCTGCGGATCAACCGGCTCTACAACGGCCTGTCGGTGCAGATGGCCAAGTCGGGCGTGTGGACGATCGGCATGGAGCGGCGGCGGCGGCGCGCCTTCGCGCGGTCGCAGGGCCTGCAGTGCAACGGCACCCCCGCCTTCAACGCCTATCGCCGCCTGACCCCGGCGCCGCTGCTCTACCTGGACACGCGGACCAGCGACGCCAAGCAGATCGGGGCGGCGGCGCTGGCCGAGAAACACCGCCAGATGCGGGCGGGCGGACCGTTGCGGCTCGCCTTTTCCGGCCGGCTGGAACGGATGAAGGGCGCAGACCACCTGCTGCCGGTGGCCGACGCCCTGGTCCGCGCCGGACTGGACTTCACGCTCGACGTCTATGGCGATGGCGATCTGCGCGCCGGCATGGCGGCGCGGATCGCGGCGACCGGCCTGGGCGGGCGGGTGACGCTGCACGGCCCCGTGCCGTTCGAAGACGCGCTGATCCCGGCAATGATCGCGCGGACCGACCTGTTCCTCTGCTGCCACCGTCAGTCGGACCCGTCCTGCACCTATATGGAGACGCTGAGCTGCGGCGTGCCGATCGTCGGCTACAACAACGCCGCGTTCCGCGGGATCACGCGACTGGCCGAGATCGGCCTGCGAGTGCCGATGGACTCGGTCGACGGCGCGGCGGCGGCGATCGTCAGCCTGTCGAACGATCGGGATCGGCTGGTGACCTTCTCCACCAATGCCGCGACGCTCGGCCGCGACCATAGTTTCGAGCGCGAGTTCGAGCGGCGCATCAACCATCTGCGCCAGGTGGCGGGGCTCTAAGTCGAAGGCCTTTCGTCAGGGGATCGGTGCGGGTTTCCGCGGTCCGCCCCTGGCCCGCCACCCCGGCGACGGCCGGGGCCCAGCAATGGACCGATCGCCGCGAGCCACCCGCGTCCGCCAACCGGTTGCGGGTCTGCGCCGCGATGGATGCCATCGGCATCGGCATGGCTTGCCGTGCGGGCGGAATGTCCGCCAGAACGCCACCGACCACCGCCCGCCCCCGGCGGGCGGCGGCCCGCGACCGGTCAGCCGTTCGCCGGCGCCTTCGCCACCGCGACCAGCGCCGGACGCAGCAGGCGATCCTTGATCATATAACCGGCCTGCATCTCCTGCACGATCGTGCCGGGCTCCGCATCGCTCGGCATTTCCATCATCGCCTGATGCTGGTTGGGGTCGAGCTTCGCGCCCATCGCCTGGATGCGGGTGATGCCGTGGCGGCTCAGCACGCTGTCCAGCTCGCGGCCGGTCGCGTCCAGGCCGGTGACCAGCCCCTTGAACCGCTCGTCCTCGCGCGCATCGGCAGGGATCGCCGCCAGCCCCCGCGCCAGGTTGTCAGCCACCGACAGCACGTCGCGGGCAAAGGCGGTGGCGGCATAGGCGCGCGCATCGGCCACGTCCTTCTCGGCGCGGCGGCGCACATTCTGGATATCGGCCTGGGCGTAGAGATATTGCTGCTTGGCGTCGGCCAGCTGGTTCTCCAGCTCGGCGATGCGCTGGGCGGCGGCGTCATGCTCCGCCACTTCGGGCGCGGCCTGGGCGGTCTCGGCGCGCAGAGTCTCGTCCTGCGTGTCAGTCGTATCGGTCATGTCGTTCCCTGTATCAGCCCATCAGTCGGGCCAGCGTTGCGGCCGTGAAATCCACCATGGGCACGATGCGCGCATAGTTCAACCGCGTGGGGCCGATCACCCCCACCACGCCGACCACCTGCCCACCCGGCCCGCGGAACGGCCTGGCGATCACCGACGAGCCCGACAGCGCGAACAACTTGTTCTCCGCGCCGATGAAGATGCGGGTCGCGTCGCCCGCCCGCGCGCTGTCGAGAAGCGCCGCGATCTCCTGCTTGCCCTCCAGATCGTCGAGCAGGTCGCGCACCCGGTCGAGATCGGCGGCGGCGGCGGCGTCGATCAGCCGCCCCTGCCCGCGCACGATCAGAACCGGCCGGCGGTCGCCATCCTCCGACCAGACCGCCAAGCCCCGCTCCACCAGCGCGCGGCCGACATCGTCCAGTGCCGCGCGCCCCGCCGCCAGCTCCTGCTCGACCCGCACCCTGGCCTCGCCCAGCGTCAACCCGCCCAGCCGCTGGGACATGTAGTTGGCCGCCGCGACCAGCGCCGACGCATCGATCCCGGCGGGCAGGTCGACCACCCGATTCTCGACCGAGCCGTCCTCCGCCACCAGCACCGCCAGCGCCTGGCCCGGCGACAGGGGCACGAAGCCGATCGAGCGCAGCCGCAGCTCGCGCTTCGGCACCAGCACCAGCCCCGCACAGGCCGACAGGCCGGACAGGGCCGCCGTAGTCGCCGCCAACGCTTCCTCGACCGGCCCGCCGCTGCGGCTGCGCTGCTCGATCTGGGCGCGCTCCTCGGCCGAGGGTTCGGCGGCCTGCATCATCCCATCGACGAACAGGCGCAGGCCGCGATCGGTCGGTACCCGCCCCGCAGAGGTATGCGGGCTGGCGAGCAGGCCCAGCGCCTCCAGCTCGCCCATCACCCCCCGGATCGAGGCAGGCGACAGGTTGAGCCCGGCGGCGGCGGCGATCGTCTTCGACCCCACCGGGGCGCCGCTGGCCAGATAGCCATCGACCACCGCGCGGAAGATCTGCCGCGCGCGGTCGGTCAATTCGGTGACGGGCGGGCTCATCATCCGCATGATCTAGGCTGGCCTGTTCCCGAACGGAAGGCTAGGCGTCGAGGCAACCAACACAGCTTAGCAGGATCTTGCCCATGCGCCCCAGCGGCCGCACCCCCGACCAGATGCGTGCGATCTCCATCCAGCCCCGCTTCACCCGCCATGCCGAGGGATCGGTGCTGATCGGCTTCGGCGACACCCGCGTGCTGGTCACCGCCAGCATCGAGGAGCGCGTGCCGCCCTTCCTGCGCGGCAAGGGCGAGGGCTGGGTGACGGCCGAATATGGCATGTTGCCCCGCGCCACGCATACGCGCGGCAGCCGCGAGGCCGCGAAGGGCAAGCAGTCCGGCCGCACCCAGGAAATCCAGCGGCTGATCGGCCGCAGCCTGCGCTCGGTCGTCGACCTGAAGGCGCTGGGGGAGCGGCAGATCGTGCTCGACTGCGACGTGATCCAGGCCGATGGCGGCACCCGCACCGCCTCCATCTCGGGTGCCTGGGTGGCGCTGCGCCTGGCCATCGACACGCTGCTCCAGAGCGGCAAGCTGACCGCCGATCCGATCCGGCAAAAGGTCGCAGCGGTGTCGTGCGGCATCTACAAGGGCACGCCGGTGCTCGACCTCGACTATGACGAGGATTCGAACGCCGACGCCGACGCCAATTTCGTGCTGCTGGAGAACGGCCACATCGCCGAGGCGCAGGCGACCGCCGAGCACGCCACCTATGACGAGGAGGCGCTGCTCCGCCTGCTCCGTCTGGCGCGGATGGGCTGCACCGAGATCTTCGCGGCGCAGGACCGGGCGGTGAAGGCATGAGCGGCGAAGGCGACGAGCCCCAGGCGATCCGCAAGCTGACGCCCGGCAAGCTGGTGATCGCCAGCCACAATGCCGGCAAGGTGCGCGAGATCGCGGCGCTGCTGGAGGGACGCGGGCTGGACGTGGTGTCGGCCGCGTCGCTCGACCTGCCAGAGCCGGAGGAGACCGGCACCACCTTCGTCATGAACGCCGAGCTGAAGGCGCGGGCGGCCGCCGACCTGTCCGGCCTGCCCGCGCTCGCCGACGACAGCGGCCTGTGCGTCGATGCGCTGGGCGGCGATCCCGGCATCTTCTCGGCGCGCTGGGCCGGCGAGGACAAGGACTTCGCCCGCGCCATGGACCTGATCGAGACGCGCATCGGCCAGAGCGGTCCCAACCCGGCCCGCACCGCGCATTTCGTCTGCGCGCTGGCGCTCGCCTGGCCCGACGGCCATGTCGAATGGTTCGAGGGGCGAGTCGACGGCACGCTGGTCCACCCGCCGCGTGGGCTCAAGGGCCATGGCTACGACCCGATCTTCCAGCCCGACGGCCATGACGCGACCTTCGCCGAAATGGACGAGCCGCTGAAGAACCGCATCAGCCACCGCGGCGAGGCGTTCCAGCAACTGGTCGCGGCGGTGTTCTGATTGCGCGCCGGGCGGGTGGCCCTGGGCTCCTGCCTTCGCAGGAGCTCGCGCCCCCGCCCTACGCCCGGCTTACCAGCAGCTTGTCGATCCGCCGGCCGTCGAGATCGACCACCTCGAACCGCCAGCCCTGTTCGACGAAGCTCTCCCCCTCCGCCGGCAGGTGGCGGAACACCGCGAGCGCCAGGCCGGCGGCGGTGGCATAGTCGCGATCCTCGGGCAGCTCGATGTCCAGCCGTTCCGCCAGCAGGTCCGCCGCCGCCGTCCCCGCCACCAGGAGCGAGCCGTCGTCGCGCCGCACGATCGCCGGGCCATCCTCCGACGCCGCCTCGGCCGGATAGCCGCCGGCGATCGCCGCCAGCAGGTCGGCCGGCGTCACGATCCCTTCGAAATGGCCATATTCGTCATGGATCAGCGCCATCGGCACCTCGCCGCCGCGCAGGGTCACGAAGGCGTCGGGCGCGTCGACCTGGTCGATCACCACCGGTGCCTTGCGCATCAGCGCCGCCAGGTCGAGCGGTTCGTCCCGCAGCAACGCGGCGGCGATGTCGCGCGCCTGGACGACGCCGACCACCGCATCGATCGATCCGTCCCCCACCGGCAAACGCGTATGCTGCGTCGCCAGCAGCCGGGCGCGGATCTCGGCCTCGCCGGCCTGCAGGTCGAGCCAGTCGACATCGGTGCGCGGCGTCATCACTTCGCGCACCGGCCGGTCGGCGAGGCGGACGACGCCGGAAATGATCGAGCGCTCATGCTCCTCGATCACGCCGGACTTGCTCGCTTCGGTGACGATCATCTGCAACTCCTCGGCCGTCACCTGCTCGTCGCCGCCCCGGTCGAGCCGCAACAGGCGGAAGATCAGCGCGCTGCTCGAATCGAGCAGCCAGACGAGCGGCGCGGTGATCCGCGCGATCCAGCGCATCGGGATGGCGACGCCGCAGGCCACCGCCTCGGGCCGGCGCAGCGCGATCTGCTTGGGCACCAGCTCGCCGACGATCAGCGAGGCATAGGTGGTCAGGCCGATGACCAGCGCGAAGCCGACCGAGCGCGCGGTGGCGGCGGGCAGGCCCAGCATCTCCAGCCGCGCGGCGACGGGCGCGCCCAGGCTGGAGCCGGAATAGGCGCCCGCCAGGATGCCGATCAGCGTGATGCCGATCTGCACCGTCGACAGGAACTTGCCCGGATCGCCCGCCAGCGTCAGCGCGGCGCGGGCGCCGGGTCGCCGCGCGCGCGCCATCGCCGCCAGCCGCGCCTTGCGCGACGACACCAGCGCCAGCTCGCTCATCGCGAACACGCCGTTCAACGCGACCAGCGCGAGGATGATGAGGACGTCAATCCAGGGAAAGGGAGGAAGCGGGGCCATTGGCGTGCCGAACGATCCTAGCGGCCGATCGCCCTGTTCGACAATGCGGAAACATGCGGTCAGGCGTGGTTCAGTGCGCAGGCGGAACAATCGCCGGCAAAACCGCATTGTTCAACGATAGCAAAGGGACATGACATGAAGACCCCCATCCTCCTTGCCAGCCTGGCCGCGCTGGTCGCGACCAGCGCCTGCACCACCGATCCCGAGACTGGCCAGCAGCGCATCTCCAAGACCGCGATCGGCGGCATCGGCGGCGCCCTGGGCGGCTATTTGCTGGGCGACATCGTCGGTGGCCGGCGCGACCGGACCGAGAAGATCGTCGGCGCCGGGCTGGGCGGCCTCGCGGGCGCCGGCATCGGCGCTTATATGGACCGACAGGAACGGCAACTGCGCGAACGCACCGCCGGCACCGATGTGCAGGTGATCCGCCGCGGCGACGACCTGGTGCTCAACATTCCGTCGGGCATCACCTTCGCCTATGACAGTTCGGCGGTGCAGCCGCAGTTCCAGCGGACACTGGACCAGGTGGCGCAGACGCTGGCCGAATACAAGGAAACCTATATCGACGTGTACGGCCATACCGACGCAACCGGCAGCGACGCCTATAACCAAGCGCTGTCGGAACGTCGTGCCGTGGCGGTGGCGGATTATCTGGCGGGGCGCGGCGTCCAGGCCGCCCGGATCGCCACGCGCGGCTATGGCAAGACCCAGCCGATCGCCTCCAACGACACCGATGCCGGTCGTGCCGCCAACCGCCGGGTCGAGATCAAGATCGTGCCGATCCGCCAGAACGACCTGCGCTGACCGCCGGCCCTTCCCGCCCCCCGGTCGCGGGGGCGGGACCAAAACCAACCTACGCCATCCCGGCGGCAGCGGGCATTCTTGCCAGGATCACGATGTCCCCCGAACCTCGCTCCACCACCACGATGGTGCGCCGGGTTTCGGATAGCTCCCGCTTCCGCCTGGACAGGGCAGGCCAGAACCGGAGCCTGGACAAACCGAGTGTGAAAGCGCCGACGTCCCCGACGGCTCCATCCGGCCGGCGAGCCGATCAGTACGCCGATTTCGGGAAGATCAGCGCGGCGATCGTGCGGGCCATGATGTAGAGGTCGAACCCGACCGACCAATGGTCGATATAGTAGAGATCATATTCGACCCGCTTCAGCAGCTTCTCGTCGGTATCGGTCTCGCCGCGCCAGCCATTGACCTGCGCCCAGCCGGTGATGCCGGGCTTCACCCGGTGGCGCGCCGCGTAGTTCTGCGTCGCCTCGCTGAACAGCACGCCGGCGACGCGGGTCGAGGGCGCATGCGGGCGCGGGCCGACCAGCGACATGTCGCCGAACACCACGTTGAACAACTGTGGAATTTCGTCGATGCTGGTTGCGCGGATGATGCGGCCGACCCGGGTCACGCGCGGATCGCCGCGCCGCGCCTGGCTGATCCCGTCATATTGCAGCATGTCGGTGCGCATCGACCGGAACTTCCAAATGCGGAAACGGCGATGGTTGAAGCCCTCGCGCTCTTGGCGGAAGAAGACCGGGCCGGGGCTGTCCAGCTTCACCGCCAGCGCCACCATCAGCAGGAAGGGCGCGGCCATGATCAGCAGGATCGAGCCGAGCAGCAAATCCTCCATGCGCTTGACGATCTGGTCGACGCCGCTGATCGGCCGTTCAAACACCGTCATCAGCGGCAGATGGCCCAGCATCACCATCGACTGGCCCGCCAGGGTGAAGGCGGACAGGTCGGGCGCCAAGCGGATCAGCACCGGGAACATCGCCAGCCGGCCGACCACGTCCTGCAATTCGTCGTCGCTGACATAGGGCATGGCCACCACGACCTGGTCGATCTCGCCCGCGCGGATGTCGGCGAGCAACTGGGGCAGGCCGCCGCGATGCGGGGTGCAGAGACCGGGATGGATCGTGTCCGCCCCCCGGTCGTCGTAACAGCCGACCAGGTCGACCGTCAGCATCGGGTTGGACTGGACATAGGCGGCCAGCCGGTGCCCCTGCGCCGTCGCGCCCAGGATGGCGACGCGCTGGTTGAACACCCCCTGCCGCTTCATCCGCGACAGGATGCCAGTGGCGATCCCGCGCACCACGACGAGCGCGAAGCCGACCGACAGGAACCAGAAGACCGTCCAGCCGCGCGAGAAATCCTCCGACGCCCGCACGAAGAAGGCGAGCGTCAGCATCGCGATGCAGCAGCCCAGCCATGCAGTCGAAACGCGCGGCCAGCTGGCGCGCAGCGAGAAGCGTGCATCGACGTCGTAGCAGCCGGCCAGCTCGGCGATGAGCGCATAGAGCACCGAGCTCAGCCAGGCGACACGGGCATATTGGTCGATCGGCGACAGCTGGAAGGTGGTATAGGTCGCCCAGATGCCGAGCAGGCTGACGACCAGCACGGTCAGCGCTTCCGCGACGCGAGTCGCCAGCCCGGCCATTTCCAGCAATGCGGGCGCGCGTTCGACCGGCCGGGCCTCACCCGGCGGACCGTCGCTACCGTTCCCCTGCCGCAGGTCGGTTAATGGGCTCACGAGCGCTTCTTGCTCCCTGTTCGAATTCAGCGTCATAGGTCGGGCGAGGTGACGGTCCGGTTAATAGATGGTCCTGTCAATCACGGTCGGTACGAATCCAGCTTCGCTCCCGCCGGAACAGGGCCGCCGCCGTAACGCCCAACTTCCAGATGATATAGCGCGGAATCGTCTGCCACCCCTTCAACAGGTCGTCGCGCCCGTGGAGCAGCAGCGAGCCGAGCGTCGCGACCAGCGCCAGTCCGGTGGGGATGGCGATCGTCGCCAGTGCCCCCCGGCCGATGCCGAACAGTGCGAGCAGCGACAGCAGCAGGATGGCCAGGATGTCGAGCGCGAGCAGCGGCAGGAAGGGCGGCGTCAGCAGATGCAGGCCCAGCCAGGCGAGCGCCGGCCGACCGCGGCGAAGGCCCTGCCCGATTACCGCCCCGGCATGATCGCCAGCGACCTGGAAGAAGCCCGATTCCCAGCGCCGACGCTGCACCTCGGTGCCGCGATCCGAACTGGTCGCGCTGGTGACGACCGCCTGCGGATCGAACAGCGGCGGCGTGCCGTCCAGGCTGGCGCTGACGCCCAGCATCAGATCCTCGGCGACATGGCCGGTATCCAGCGGCAGACGGGCGAAGACGCGCCAGGGAAAGGCCATGCCCGATCCGGTCAGCAGCGCGGGCGCGCCGATCCGCGCGCCCCCGAGCTGGCGCACCGCGTTCTTGACGTAGAAGGCGGCGGCGGAGAAGCGCGCGGTGCTGGAGACGCTGTCGTCGACCGTCATCGTATAGGCCGCCTGCACCGGCCGGCCACTGGCGATGGCGCGCGTCGCCAGCAGGGCGAGCGCGCCAGGCGCGGGGACCGTATCGGCATCGACCACGATCACGCAGGGCGGCGGGTCGCCAGCCAGATGCGCCCGGCCAAAATCGAGCGCGAACCCCTTGCCCCGCCGGCTGGTGTCGTGCCGCTCGACCACCTCCGCTCCGGCGGCCAGGGCCACGGCGGCGGTGGCATCGGTGCAATTGTCCGCCACCACCAACACCCGCATCGCCGGCGGCAGGCCGGCGAACAGGCCGGCAAGCATCGCACCGATCCCGCGCGCCTCGTCATGCGCAGGGATCAGCACCACCCCCTCCGCCAGCGCGTCGAGCGCCGCGCCGTCGGACGGCCGCGCAGGGACCATGCCCAGCCCCGCCTCGACGACGAACACGCAGGTCACGATCGCCAGCGGCAGGACCAGGATCAGGCAGAGCAGGTCGATCATGCCGCCGCTCCCAGGTTCCGACCATCGCCGTCGCGCAGATAGCCGAGCAGCCGCGCCGCGTTGCGCCGCACGTCATAGCCGGCCAGCGCGCGGCGGCGGCCCTCCGCGCCCATCGCGGCGCGTTGCGCGGGATCGATCGACAGCGCCTCGACCATCGCATCGGCCAGATGCTCGGCCGACCCGGCGGGGACGACCCAGCCGCAACCGGCGTCGACCAGTTCGGGCACCCCGGCGATCGCAGTAGTGACGACGGGCGTGCCGACCGCCAGCGCCTCCATGATCACCACCGGCAGCCCTTCGGCGAAGCTGGGCAGCACCATCGCCTTGGACGCGCGCAGCTGCGCCGCGACCGTGGCGCCGTCGCGACTGCCCATCAGCGTGATCTGCTCGCCGAGGCCCAGTCGGGCGATCTCGCGCTCCAGCATCGGCCGGAGGTCGCCGTCGCCGATCAGCGCGATGCGCGGCCGGATGCCACGCCGGGCCAGCAGGTCGAAGGCCTGGACCAGCACGGGAAGTCCCTTCTGCTCCGCCAGCCGGGCGATGCAACAGAAGTCATAGCCGGGCTGCGGCTCGACCCGGCTCGCCTCCAGCGCCGCGAAGTCCGCGCCGCAGCCGACGATTCGGACCTTGTCCCAATGCTCCACCCCGGTCCAGCGCCACAATTGGCTGCGGCAGAAGGAGGTGATCGCCACCACCAGCGCGGCATGGGCGACCTTGGGCGCGATAGCGTTGCTGGGCGGGTGATCCAGTTCCTCCGGCCCGTGCACCGTGAAACTATAGGCTGGGCCGCCCAGACGCCGCGCCAGCATCGCCACCGTCGTCGCATTGGTGGAGAAATGCGCATGGACATGGGTGATGCCCAGCGCCCGCGCGCGGCGAACGAAATGGATCGCCTCCAGCAGCGCGGCGACATGGCGCACGATGCCGTCGCCCGCCGCCTTGCGCACCTGCCACCAGAGCGGCAGTACGCGGACCAGCCGCGGCAGGTTCGTCGCCAGCGCCAGCAGCAACGACACGAACAGGCCGGCGACATTGCCGCTCAGCAGATACTCGGTCTGCGCCTGCTCCTCGACATCGGTCGGCTCGACCAGCGGCTTGTCCCAGCGACGAATGGCGAAGCGCGTGACCGGCTGGCCCTCCGCCTCGATCCCGCGGATTTCCCGCCGGATGAAGGTGGTGCTGGTCTGCGGATAGGTGTTGAGAAGATAGGCCAGCTTCATCGCAACGACTCCGGTCCGCCACGGCGGCCATCCTTCGCCGGGGACGGGCCGCCGACGACATCACGAACGGGGCGGCTTCGATCCATCATGCCGCCATCGTTACAGAAGTGGATCAAGATCGCCAACCGCCAGAATGATGCAATGCAACATAAACCTGGCCCGTGCGGATTCCGGCCCTTGTCATGGCGTCGCAGTCTGGCGTGCGAAGGCCAGCGCCGCCCGACGCTTGGGAGTCTGGTCGAGGGGCTGGCCGGCATATTCGCGGATGCCCCAGGCCCCGCCGCCGCCGGCCGGGCCGGTGGCGTTGTACAACACCATCAGGTCGCCGACCCTGGCCTTCCACGCCGCGATATAGTCGCGATACAGCCGCTCCATCTCCGGCGAACGATTGACCTGCTGGACCCGCTCGCCACCGCCCGGCGTGAAATCGGTGACGTGCTGCCCGCCCTCGTAGGTGATCAGCCGCTTGCCCTTGCCGCGCACCAGATCGAGCGTCTTCCAGGCCTGCGCCAGCACATTGGCCTGTCCTCGGCGCAGCGACGCCAGGCGTTCGGGCAGCGGCGCGGTCAACGCCGCGCTCGCGTCATATTGGAAATAGGGGGCGATCGCCACCGCATCGATGGCGTCGGGCAATCCCGGATAGGCCAGGATCTGCTCGGTCGCCCAAGGGTTGACCGCCTGCGACCCGGCGACCCGCACCAGCGACGCGGGCCGGTCCGCAAAGGCGGCCGACCAGATACGCATCGTCGCGATCGTCTTCTGGCTGTAGCGCTTCAGATTCGCCTGGAAGCCGTTCGTGTCGAGCCCGGCGGCCAGTCCCTCCTTCTGAATCTGGTGCGCCAGGGGGAAGGCATAGTTCCACGGCTCGTTCGCCAACTCGACATAGGCGCGATGCCCCGGCGGCAGACGGTCATGGACCAGCTTGGCCATCCGGGTGACATAGTCCGCATCGGCATTCCATGGGATGGTGAACCAGGGGTCGGCGTCGGCCGCCTTGGCCAGTGCCAGCATCTGTTCCAGCGCCACGCCGCGCGCCCGGTCGACCTGGTTGATGCCGTTGGGCAGCGACCGGTTCGCCCAGGTGAAGGTGTCCGGATTGGGATTGGCGGACGACCAGTCCAGGAAGCGGATCACGCTGAACGGCTTCAGGCTGTCGACGAACTGGGTCGCGAAGACCTGGTCGCGCGGCGCGCCCTTCTCGCGACAGTCCACATCGCGGACCGGATCGGCGGCGCTCATGTTCGACAGCTCCAGCCAGTTCCGGCTGTTTCCTTCGGGCGGCGGCGCGGCGGGCCAGTCGAAGGTCAGGCTGTGGTCGCTGCGGAAAAGGTTCTTGCGGCTGCCGCCGATGCTCACATCGCCGCTCCCGGTCCAGGTGCAGCGGATGGACACGGTCCGGCCGGTGAAGACGGCCGAAGGCGGGGTCAGGATGCGCGCATAACTGGCGCCCGCGGGCATCTGGCGGACCATGCCGAGCGAGTCGATCTGGCTGTCGGGCAGGTCCTGCCACTTGTCCTTGGTATCGACCCAATGGCTGCCGGTGAGCAGGTTCATGAAGGCGTATTCGCCGGAATAATAATCGATCGAGGACAGGTTGATGCCCATCTCGAAGCGGGCGCCCTTCACCGGGCCGGCCGTGGCGGCGGCCTGGGGCTGCGCCTGGCAGGCGGTTGGTCCGCCGGCGAACAGCGCCAGGCCCAGCCACGCGTAACGATAGGATTTGGTCATCCAGCATCTCCTGCCGGCGGCCCGGTCCGGCCCGCCCTGGCGATTGGCCCCTTAAACCCTCCCCGCGCCGTTCCGGGTCAATGGATGTGGAACAGCGCCCGGATCACCCATTGCCCGGCCCATCCCGTGGCGATGCCGCCCGCCCCGGCGAGCAGGATCAGCAGCTCGCGCGGCACGTCCAGCAGCCGCTGCCGCGCGAGCGCGACCCAGCCGAAGACCTGCGCCATCAGCTCGATCGTGCCGACCACCCAGATCACCCCGATCGGGCCGGCATAATGATAGGCCGCCGTGCCGCCCAGCACGAGATAGGCGAGCCGGGCGACATTGGCGGTGAAGGTGTAGCGCTGGTGCCCGGTGGCGATCATCACCTCGTTGATCGAGGAGCTGCTCATCATGAAGAAGCTGGAGATCGCCAGGATGCCCAGATAATGACCCGCCTGTAGATAGCGGGGATCGTACATCAGCTCGACCAGCAGCTGCGACACGCCGATCAGCCCGCCGACCGCGAAGCCGTAGAGCAGGGTCGGCTTCATCCGGGTCGCGTAGAATTCGGCGCGCATCCGCTCCGGCGCGCGGCGCGCCACCTCGGCGAGGCGGGGATAGAGGACGCGGCCGACATAGCCGCTGACCAGTCCGACCGGCGCCGCCGCCAGCCCCGCCGCCAGCATGTAGAGGCCGAACATCGCCAGCGGGAAGGTCTTCGACAGCACCACCTTGTCGGCCTGGCCGATGACCAGCGTCAGCATCGTCGAGCCGGTGATGAAACGCGAGAATTTCCACATCTCGCGCACCCGCTCGCGGCTGTAGCGCCAGCGGCGGGCCGAGTTGGGGAACATCGCATAGCTGAGCCACATCGACAGGATCAGCGTCATGTTGTTGGCGATGATGATCGCCCAGTAATTGTGGAAGATCAGCGCCATGCCGATCGTCGCGGACATGGTGAAGATCTGCGTGCCGATGTCGATCGCGCTCAGTCGCTTGAGCTGGCGGTTGCGCACGGCGGTCACGCTGCTCAGCGAACTGCATCCCTCGAAGAAGAACAGCAGCCCGCCGACCGCGATCGGCCAGTGCAGTTCCGGCTTGCCCAGGAACACGGAGATCGGCCCCGCGAACAGGAAGACGCCGGTGGTCAGCACCAGCGACCGGATCATCCGCAGCGTCCAGACCTCGTCCAGGAAGGTCGGCTCGTTGCTGCGATCGTGTCGGACGACAAAGGCGATGATGCCGATGTCCGACAACAGGCCGAAGGTGACCGCGACCGACGAGATGACGCCGATGACGCCGAACGCCTCCGCGCTCAGCATCCGGGTCAGGATCATCGACCCCACGACCCGGATCATGTTCTGAATCAACATGGTGCCGACGACGATCGCGGTGTCGCCGGCCATGATCCGGCGCGCCGCCTCGATCGCTCCGACGGGGGACAGGCGCGGGATGAAAGCGGGAATCAGGAAGGAACGCACGGCCATGCCGCTACGCCGCCCGGCCGGAAATGGCCAGCGCGTAACTGTCCTGCCAGCGGGACAGCAGGTCGCGCCAGCGGAAGCCCAGCGCCTCCGCCTTGGCGCGCGCCCGCGCCGACATCCGGTCCGCCGCCTCGGGATCGGTGGCAAGCTGGGTCATCCCCGCGGCCAGCGCCGCGACCACCGCCGCCTCGCCGCCGTCCGGCGCGACCAGCACCGCTTCGCCCGCATCGAGCAGTTCGCGCGGCCCGGCCCAGTCGAGGCACAGGATCGGCAGGCCCAGCGTCATCGCCTCCTGATAGGCGATGCCATTCGCCTCGGCGAGTGCGGGCTGGAGCAGTCCGCGATAGCCGCCCAGCCGGTCATACATCGCCGGGCCCGGCGTCATCCAGCCATGAAAGGTCACTCGCCCGGCCACGCCCAGCGTGGTCGCCAGCGCTTCCAGCGCGCCGCGTTCCTCGCCGTCGCCAATGACATCCAGCGTCACGCGCGGGTCGCTCGCCGCGACCGCGCGGATCGCCAGGTCGCAACCCTTATAGCCGACCAGCCGCCCGACATGCACGAACCGGAAGTTCTCGCCCAGCTGGCGGAAACGCGGGCGATCGACCAGCGCATCGGGAATGCCCGAGTCGAGCGTCGGGACGAACTGCGCGGGCGAACAGCCGGCCAGCCGCAGCGACCGCGCCGTGCGATCGCCGCCCGCGACCAGCAGGGTCGCCCGGCGCTTGCCCCGGAAGACACGGCCCAGCGTCCATTGCAGCGCCGCGATGGCCGCCTGTTTCGCGCCGCTCGCCCGGGGATCGCGCGCGGCGAAAGCGGGCGGATAGGTGACGTTGCCGTTGAGCGGGCCGATCACCACCGGAACGCCGGGAAAGCGGAAATAGGGCAGGACGGGCGAGATGGGCGAGGTGAAATGTACCAGATCGGGTCGGAACCGCGCCGCCACCGTCTCCGCCAGCCGATGCAACTGCCAGGCGTTGAGCAGCGCGAGCAGCGGCCCCGCCTTCATCCGGAACAGCCGGATCTGGAGCGGCGTGTCCTCGACATAGTCGATCGCCAGCTCGGGATAGTCGCGCGCCATCTCGTCGCGGACCCGGGCATGGGCGACCTGCCGCACCTCATGCCCCAGCGCGCGCAGCTCCAGATGGATCTGCAGTGCCTTCAGCCCCTCGCCGCCCATCCGGCGCGAGATGTTGGGCGCGACGAGCAGGATGCGTCGCGGCGCGCCGCTCGCCGCCGCCTGGCTGGTCATCAGTTGTAATAGTCCGAGTAGCCGCTGCCCTTGCCATAGCCATAGCCGTAGTCGCCGCCGGCAAAGCCCTTGATATACCGGTTCAGCACCGTGCCGAAGCAGCGAACCGACCCCAGCAGCCGGCGCGAGTCGCGCACTTGCTTGGCGGTGGTGACGCCGTCCTCCACGACCATGATATAGCCGTCGATCAGTTCGCTGACGATCATGCTGTCGTCATTGGCGAAGACCGGCGGCAGGTCGCACAGCACCACCGCTTGGCCGGGGATGGCGCGCATCGACGCGATCAGCCCCTGCAACCGCGCGCTGGCGAGCAGTTCGGACGAATGGACCCGCGCCTCGGCGGTGGGATAGAGCGTCAGCCGCTCGCCCTCCACACCCCATGCGATCGTGGACAGGTCGTCGACCTCCCCCGCCAGATATTCGGTGACGCCCTGCTGGACCGGAATGTTGAAGCGTTCCGCAACCGACCCGCGCCGCAGGTCGAGATCGACCAGCACCGTCTGCATTTCGGGCAGGCGCGCCAGCGAGGCGGCGAGGTTGCTGGCGACGAAGGTCTTGCCGACCTGCGGCGTCGCCGAAGTGATGCCGATCACCCGCACCCCCTCGCCCACCAGGCGCGCGATCTGCGTGCGCAGCAGGTTGAACGGACGCGAGCGCTGGTCGCGACTGCGAAATCCCACGATCGCCTCGCCCAGCTGGTCAGCCGGGATAACGTGGCGGGGGGTGGTTGACAGCGGGGTTGCCGCAGTGGTCGGGTTGGCGCTGGCCAGAGGAACCGCCCCGGCGGCCGGAGACTGATAGATCATCGACTGTCCTTTAGCCCGTTAGCCGGCAGCGACGGCGGGGTCGGCCGTCCGCTTGCGCCGGCGGAACCAGCGACGCTTTGCGTTGGTCGCGTCCCGATCGTCGTCGCCGTCCGTCTCCTGCACGGGACGCCGGCCGGCGATCTGCGGAATGATCACCATCGGCGGCTCGCCCGTCACCGCCTGCAGCGAACCGACGCCGCGGATCGGCCGCATGATGAATTCCAGAACCAGCGCGATGCCCAGGCCGAGCGCCGCGCCGGCGACGATGCCGCCCAGCGCCAGCAAGGGGCGGTTGGGCCAGGTCGGCTTGTCCGGCGCGACCGGCGGATCGATCACGCTCAACCGTTCGCCGCGCTGCTGTTCGCTGATCCGGGCGCTGCCGCGCGCGTTGATCAGGTTGGTCTGCACCGTCTGGTAGTTGGTGCGCAGGCCCTCGGCCTTGGCCTGGAGCTGCGCGATCTGCTCGTTGACCGCCGGTGCCCTGGCCTGGGCGTTGGCGAGCGCGGCGGTGCGGGCGCTGTCGTTGCTCAGCGCCGCCTGCAGGCTGCTGATCGCCGCCGCGTTGGAGGCGATCTGGCTGCGGATCGCCGAACCCGTGTTCGCCTTGGCGACGTTAACCGCCGCGAACTTGCGCGCCTCGGCCAGCCGCTGCCGCGCCGCCAGCACGTCCGGGTGCGTGTCCGAATAGACGGCCTGGGCGGCGGCGAGCTGCGCCTCCGCCGCCTGCACCGCGGGATCGCGATCGGTGGCACTGGCCTGGAGCTTGAGCTGCGCCTGGAGCTGGGCGTTCTCGCGCTGGAGCGCGGCGATCTGCGCCTGGTAGCCGCCACCACCGCCGCCACCCAGCATCATCATGCCGCCGGTCGACAGCGCCATGCCGTTCTCGGCCTTGATCGCCTCGATCTGGCGTTCGATCGCGTTGATCTGGCCCAGCAGGCCATTGGCCTGGTCCTGCAGGAACTCGACCGTGCCGGTCGCCGCCTGCGCGGTCTGGGTCGCGTCCAGCTTCACCAGACGCTCGACGAAGTCCTGCGCGACGATCTGCGCCTTTTGCGGGTCGGAATAGTCGAAGGTCAGGCTGAAGGCGATCGTGTTGGTGCCGCCGGGTCCGGTCTGGATGTCGGCGCTGACCGGCGACAGGTTGGTCGCCTTGCGCATCTTGTCGATCACTTCGGACAGCGGCTTGGACCCGCGCTCCTCCGGATAGAGATTGTTGTTCTCGATCAACTCGATCAGGTCGGGTCGGCTGAGCACCTGCTGGCGGATCTTGGCGATGCGCTGGTCAATCAGGCTGGTGTTCTGCTGCTGCCCGACGAGCTGCGCGGGCAGTTCCGGCGATTCGACGAGCAACGTCGCCGACGACCGGTACCGCGCCGGCAGCAGCACCGCCGCCGCCACGCCGACGATCGTGCACAGCACGATCGGCACGATGATCCACCAGCGCCGCTGCCACAGGATCGAAGGCAGATAGGCGATCAGGTCGCCGCCGCCCTCGCCGCCATCCGTATCGGCGGAATAGCCCGAATATCCGTCGTTCATCGTAGTCCGCCCAAGGAAAGCGTGAGACCCAGGCGCCCGAAGACGCTGTCGCCGCCGGTCGCGCCGCCCGCGGTCCGGAAGCCGCTGGAGACGTGGCGATAGCCGGCCGAGGCTAGCGCCGACACATGGCGCCCGAGCTGGCGCTGGTAGCTGCCGTCGACCGAGGTGAAATCCTGGCTGGCGGGCAGCACGCCCTCCGACAGTTCCGGCGCGCCGTTGTTGATATGGTTGTAGGTCGCCGACGCCGACACGGTCGACACCTCGCTCAGCCGGTAGCCGAGATTCGCGCCGGCCGTGGTCGCGGTCCTGACCCCGCCGAAACCGGTCACGCTCGGCTCGCGCGACGCGAAGGCGCAGAAATTGCCGCGCTCCGAGAAGGTCCGGCACAGGGTGCCGGTCGCGGAGACCGTGACCGAGGTGCCGCTGATCCGGTCGTGCACGATCGCGCCGCCCACCGCCGCGTTCAGCGTCCAGCGCGGCGATAAGGTGCGGTTATAAGTGACGCGCGGCGTGAAGAAGGAGGAGGAGAAGCCGCGATCATAGTCGACGAACGAGGCCGACACCTGCAGGCCCACCGAGGACAGCTCGTTGATCGACCGGCTGAAGCCGGCATTCGCGCCATATTGCGTGAAGTCGCCGAGCAGGATCGATTGCCGCGCCCCGCCCGGATAGGTCGAGCGCGAGGCGTTGACGCCGCCGAACAGGCTGGTCCGCTCGCTGAGGAGATAGGAGGCGCTGGCGGAGGTGGAGACGGTCTTGCGGCGCTGGCGCAGCCCGATCAGGCCGATATCGCCATCCACCGGGATCGTCACCACCGGCGCGGTGCCGATCGGCGCCGACACCACCGGCAGACTGCCCGAATCGGCCGCGCCCGAGCCGATGCCGGTCCCCGTCCCACCGGCTCCCGGCGTGATCGGCACAACCTGACCGATCGGCGCGAAATTGCCCGCGCCGCCCAGGATCGAGCTGTCATAGCTGGCGACCACGTCGATACCGGTCCGCGCGTCGAACTGCTTGTGGCCGCTCGCCGAGGCCTGATAGCCGTTGTTGCTGCCGTAACGGGTGAAGAAGTCCTGCCGGTTGTACGAGCCCGCGACCACCGCCCGGTCGACGCCGTCGACAAAGGTGATCGACGGCATGATGTTGAGCGTCGTCGAGGCGCTGCCCTCCGCGCCGCCCGCCCCCAGGAACGGATTGCTGTCATAGCCCAGGCCGCCCGACACGGTCAGCGCCGGGACGGTGCGGACCTGCGCGGCGACGGCCAGCGGCGCGACCGCCGCGCCCGTGGCGGCGGCCAGCCAGAAGGAGCGCCGAATTACGGGACGACGACCGTGTCGCCGGCTTGCAGCACGGGCAGGCCCGCCAGGTCGCGCTGGCTGGGATTGCCGCGCAGCGCGTCGGTCAGCCGCACGCGGATCGGCGACAGGCCACTGCCCTGCTTGCGCATGATCACCACGTCATTGGTCTGGGCGAATTCGCTGGGACCGCCCGCCAGGCCGATCGCCTCCAGCACGTTGACATATTTGCCGGGCGCGAAGGTGCCAGGCGTCCGCACCTTGCCCATCACCGAGAAGCTGAAGCCGCTGGGCGCGGTGATCGACACCGTCACCTGCGGCACCTGCTCGCGAAACTGGCTGGCGAGACCGCGGGTGATGACCTGCTCCAGCTCGCTCGGCAGCTTGCCCGCCGCCTCAACCCGGCCGACCAGCGGATAGGAGAAGCTGCCGTCCGGCAGCACCTTGACGACGCGGCGCAGGCGATCCTCGCCCCAGACATAGACTTCCAGCTCGTCGCCCGGATTGATCCGATAGGGAGCGGCCGTACCGCCCGCCGTGGCTGCGGCCCTGCCGGCCTGCGCCAACGCCGCGGAGCCGCCCGTGATCGACGCAAGCGCCAGCACGAGCGCGCTCGACGCCCGCAACATCACCATCTTCATCGCGATCCCCTTCGACGCTTGTACCGGTACGGGCTTGCCTTACCCGCTCGACCGGGGAAAAGCCATATGGGACGGTGGATTGGGCTGACATGGCCCGGATGGGGACATATGCGCAGCTTGGTGGCTTCCGTTAAGATTTCCGCGCTATGGCCGCCTTCGCGCCGTGGAGCGCTCGCGACCGGACGGCACCGCGCGACGGTGCCGCTCGTCGCGCTCGCCCTGGCGCTGTCGGCGTGCCAGTCCGCCAACGAGCGCGCCGCCGCCGCCCAGGCCCAGGCGCAGCAGCTTGCGGCAATGGGGGATTTCCGCGGCGCCCAGATCCAGTTCGACAAGGCGGTGCAGCTGCGCGATGATTCGCCCGACCTGTGGATCGCGCGGGCGCGCAACCAGATCCAGCTCGGCAATTACAACGGCGCGTTCGGCTCGTTCCGCGCCGCGCTGGATCAGGACCGGTCGAATCGCGAGGCGATCGACGCACTGGCGCAGCTCTCGCTGGCCAGCAATTCGCTCGACGATGCCAGTCGCTATGCCGACCAGTTGCTTGCGATCGATCCCGGCAGCCTGAACGGACGGTTGGTCCGCGCCACCGTGGCGCTGCGGCGCGGCCGGCTCGACGCGGCGGAGCAGATGTCCAAGGCGCTGATCGCCGAACAGCCCGAGCAGGAAGTGGTGCGGGTGCTCGCCAGCCGCGTCGCCGAGCAGCGCGGCGACCTGAAACAGGCGGTGGCGCTGATTGCGCCGATCTTCTCGCAAGGCGGCGGCAGTCCCGACCTGCGCCGACAGCTCGCCTCGCTCTACCAGCGGAGCTACGACACGCCCGCGCTGCTGGCCGTCCTCCGGCGCGAGGCGGGCGCGCGCCCGACCGACCGCGACGGGCAGATCGCTTTGACGCGCACGCAGTTGCTGCTGGGTCAGGATGCCGCCGCCGCCGATACGCTGGTCGCGCTCTACAAGCCCGATGCCGACGATGCGCTGCGCGATTCGACCGTGACGATGTTCGCCGACGCCGACATCGCACCGGCGCGCCTGGCGGCGCTGCTGAACCGGGTGTCGTCCCCCCCGCCGGCGCTGGTGCTGGCGGTCGCCGAATATGCGGTCCGGCGCGAGGATTGGGCAACCGCGCGACGGCTGCTCGCCGGCTATGCCGGACAGGCGCCGACCGCCGCCACCACCGATGCGCAGGGCGCCCTCGCCGCCGCGCTGGCCGGGGCGGGCGGCGCGGCCGGCGCCACCGGTCTGGCCGATGCGGTGCTGGCGTTCGACGAGGACCAGCCCATGGCGCTGACCGCCCGCGCCACCGCCGCGCTGGCGCGGGGCGACGCCAACGCCGCGCTGCGCGACGCGCGGGTGGTGCTGCGCGACGATCCCCAGTCGCCCTATGCCTATGCGCTGCTCGCCCGCATCTACCGGGCGCAGGGCGACGCGCTGCTGTCGGACCGGACGCTGGCCGATGGCGCCCGCGCGGCGCCGGATGACGCGACGATGCTGCGCCTGTACGCCACGATGCTGGCGCAGCGCGACCGGCTGGACGAGGCGCTGTCGCTGGCGCGTGCCTTCACCTTGCGCAACCCGCTGTCCGCCTCCGCCTGGGCGACCCGACAGCGGCTATGCCGCGCCGCCGGCGATCCGGCCTGCGCGGCGCGGAGCACGGCCATCCTCGCCCGGCTGCACGGCCAGGCCGTGCCGATCCCGCCGCCGCCGCCGGACGAGACGGTCGGCTCCCCCGATTATTCCGCGCCCCCAGCCGATGACGGAGATTCGACGCCATGACCCGGACCCGCTTCATCGGCGTGGACTACGACCCGCTGACGCTGGACGACCTGCTCGATCGCTTCGCCCAGCGGCCGGCGGCGGCGCGCTTCGCCTATCTGGTCACGCCCAATGTCGACCATGTCGTGCGGCTGCATGACCCGATGCCCGACGGCGACGCGGTCTGGGCCGCCTATCGCGGCGCGGAATGGTGCGTATGCGACAGCCGCATCCTGGCCGCGCTCGCCCGGCGCCAGGGGATCGCACTGCCGGTCGCACCGGGCAGCGACTTGACCGCGCTGATCCTCGAGCGGCTCTGCCGGCCGGGCGACCGGATCGCGATCATCGGCGGTCGGGCCGAAACCGCCGAGCGGCTGCGCGCGCGCTATCCGGCGCTCGACATCGTCCATCACGCGCCGCCCATGGGCCTGCGTCGCAATGCCGCCGCGCTTGAAGCGGCCGCGCGCTTCGCCGCCGGCACGGGCGCGCGCTTCCTGTTCCTGTCGGTCGGCTCGCCCCAGCAGGAACTGCTCGCCGCCCGCATCGCCGCGCAGCCGGGCGCGACCGGCATCGGCCTGTGCGTCGGCGCGGCGGTCGAATTCGTGGTCGGCGAACAGACGCGCGCGCCCGAGCTGATGCAGCGCCTGCATCTCGAATGGGCGCACCGGCTGCTTGGCAATCCGCGCCGGATGTGGCGGCGCTATCTGGTCGAGGGGCCCCGCATCTTCCTCCTCGCCCGCCGTCACCGGCTAGGCGGCTGAACGAAAAAGGGGCGCGCCGCGTGGCACGCCCCTCCTCCGCGTCGCGGCAAGCGGTCGCTTACTTCTTCGCCGCGCCGCCCTTGGCGTCGGTCGGCGCGAAGCCCGGCTGATATTCGATCTTGGCCGACGCGCGGGCCTGCTCGACCTGCTTCTTGGCGATGTCGGACACGGCCTGGCGGCGGATCGCCTCGGCGGCGATGCGGCGGGCCTGGTCGCCGGTGATCGGCTGGACCTGCGGCGCGCCGAGCACGCTGACGATCACCCGGCCATTGGCGGCGAGGACGAAGGGCTCGCCCGCCGGCAGGCGCTTGAGCTGCGCGAGCAGTTCCGGGGGCGTCGCCGCAGTGTCGAGCTGCCCCTTCTGGCGGGCGAACTGGATGCCCATCTGGGTCAGGCGCGCCGCCACCGCGTCGAGCGTGTGATCCGCCTCAAGCGCCTTCAGCCGCGACGGATTCTCCGGCTGGGCGAAGACGATCTGGTCGGCCGGATAGATGGTGCGACCGGCGAACATGTCGGGATGTGCGGCGATATACTGGTCAATCTCGCTCTGGCTGGGCACCGGCACGTTCTTGGTCACCTGGTTGCCGAGCATCGAGATCATCAGCTCGTCGTTCATCCGGCGCTGGCGCTGGAGGAACTCCGGATCCTTGTCGATGCCCCGGTCATGCGCCTGCTGGACCATCAGCTTGCGGTTGATCAGGTTCTGGAGGGCAGCCGCGCGCAGCGCCGTCTTGTCGCCGCCCTGGGGGGCGTTCTGCAGCTCGCTGTTCAGTTCGGACAGCGAGACCTCCTCGCCATTCACCACCGCCACGACCTGGCCGGTCGCGGCGCGCTTGCAACCGGAGATCGAGACGGCGGCCGTCGCCAGCAGCGCGACCGTGATCATTTTGGAACGCATAACCTTCTTCCACTCCCCACCATCGTCCACTAACCGGGACGAAGCCTAGAAAACTTTACCGCACTGCCTGTACAGGCCGATTCGACGATTTGGAAGGAACGCCTAGATGCAGACTATCTACGATTGGGTTACGGTGGCGTTCTTCGCGGGCCTGGTCGTGCTGCTGCTCCAGCGCTCGATCGGACCGGAGGAATCGCAGGATTCGATGTATCATTATATCGCCCCGGCGCTGGGCTGCGCGGTGACCAACTGGCTGGGCAACAACGGCTACGACATCTTCGCCGTCCTCGTCTTCGTCGCCGCCCTCGCTTATACCTGGTATTTCCTGAAGCCGTTCGCCCGCGCCTGATCCCGGCGGGGCGGGCCGGCCCGTCGCGACGGGCCGGCGGCGATCAATGCGGCCCGATCAGCATCTTGCGACCGGCGGGGTTGACCGATTTCACCATCGTCTGGACGAAATCCGTCAGCGCCGCGACCGCCTCCTCGCGATCCTCGGCGATCACCGACACGCGCGCGAGCAGGCCGTCGGGGATATAGCCTTGCAGATTGGCCTTGGCCATGAACAACCGCTGATCGAACCAGCGGATCGGCATGTTCGGCCCGACCCGCGTCCAGTAGAAGACATATTCCCGCCGCGCGCCGCGGTCCGCGACCAGGAACCGGCCATGGATCGCGAAGGACGGACTGATCGGGATCGCCATCGGCTCGTTGTCGAGAATGGTGAAGCCGGCCGCGGGATAGCAGACTTCCGGCCGGTGGACCTGCAGCCGGCCCTCCTGCACGCTGCTATAGGCCAGCACCATCATCACCTGCGGCCCGTTGTCCTCGGCGTAGATGCGGGTCAGCAGCTGTTCGTAGAGGAAGCGCGACAACTGGTCCTGCGGCGGCAGCACCAGGCCCGACGCGGTGACATAGGTCCAGGGCCCGACCCTGTCGGGGAACAGCGCGGCGAACGACTTGTCGGTCATGCGCGGCACGCTGCGCCGGGGCACATAGAGCTCCGACACCGCGACCGTGGCGCCCAGCGCCAGACCGATCATCATCTTCCGGCGCGAGATCGGGTCGCCGTCGCGCACCGGCACCGCATTGGGCTGGGCGGGATCGAAGGGCGGGGTGGCGGCGGCGCTCATGCGGTCATCCAGCCCATGCGGGTGCCGATCATCGTCAATACCTTGTCGATCAGGAAGATGGTGAGCACCGACACCACGAACATGAACAGCCCGGCGGCCTCGTGCAGGAAGCCCTGGGCCACCGCCTCGCCCGCATAATAGGTGAGCAGCACCAGGATCATCACGCGCAGGAAATTGGCGAAGACCGCGATCGGGAAGATCAGGGTGATCAGCAGCAGCGTGTAGCGCCAGCTCGCATTGTGGCGCAGATAGACGTAGAAGCTGCCGATCGCGGTCAGGCTGATCAGCGAGTTGAGCCCGGCGCAGGCGGCGGCGATCAGCAGTTCGAACTGGCCGATATAGATGCTGACGCCCGAGGTCGCGACCGGCAGGCCCAGGGCCGAGAGCAGGCCGACCACCGCCTTGGAGATGCCGAGCTTCACCGGCTGGGTTGCGATGTCGACGAAGGTGTCGGGGATCGGGATCAGGAAGATCGAGTAGAGGATCGGGAACCACAGCACGCCCAGCGTGCGCGCGCCGCCGACCGCATAGAGCACCGCGATCACCGCCAGATAGGCAGCAAGGCCGCGCACCTCCATCAGCCCGGTGACGCGCGCCGCGATATAGAGCAGGAGCGGCGGCGCCAGCGCCAGCGCCGCCGCCCAGGCCTTGGGCGGCACCGCCACGATGGCGGCGCGACGGGCGCTGCGCGCGAAGATCCAGATCGCGGTGGCGAAGACGATCGGCGCATGGGCGGCCTGGTCGGTGCCCCAGCCGCGCGAGGCGACGTCGTAGAGCGTCGGCGCGACCAGCGCGATCATGCCGAGCCAGAAGACCGGATTACGGCGGAAGCGGTTCCAGACCACCGCGACGAGCGCGAGCAGGTCCGGATTCTGCCGGGCGGGCGCGATGCGCTTGCCCGCGACAGGCTCTGCGGGGGCGGCTTCACCATCCTCGACGGGGGTGGCCGACATGGCGTGTGGCGACGAACTCAGATTCATAATCCCGGCAATCATGACCCAGCAAAGGTTAAGGGCGTCATTATGATCCGGAAGCGCCGGCGCGATCGATCGGGCGGGAAGCTGCCCCGCCCACTGCCTACCGGCGTCGCCATCCTTCCCCTCAGGGTCGATCTCTAGGGTCGCGGCCGCACCTTGGCAATGGCCGGCCCGTTCGCGCCCTGTCCCGTTCCGGCCGGGCGGGGCCGGGCTTAACGAAGCGGCAACCATGATCCCGACCGCTTCCTTTACGGCCGGTGGCGCATGGTCGGGCCATGTCGCTGCCCCTCCCCTTGCGCCTGTTGCCCGTGCTCGTCGCCTCGCTGACGGGCGGAGTCGCGCCCGCCGGGGGCGTTGCCTCCCTCTCGCGACCGGACCGCGCCGGCCCCGTGCTGCGGGTCGCGCAGGCGCCGGACGGACTGTTCCGTCTGAGTCTGCCGGTGGGCGGCGCGACGGTGCGGTTCGTCATCGACACCGGCGCCAACGTCGTGGTGCTGACGCCGCGGGACGCGGCGCGGATCGGCGCACGCCCGCTGGCGGCAAGCGGACAGCGGCTGCGCACCGCGGCCGGCGATTCGGCAATGGTCGAGACGCGGATCGAGGGCCTGTCGATCGCCGGCCGCCGCCTGGGCCCGCTCCGCGCGGTGATCGCGCCTGGCGCGCCGGCGTCGCTGCTGGGCCAGAATGTGCTGGGACAGATCGAGTCGGTGACGCTGCGCGGCGATCGGCTGGAGCTGCGCTGACCAGCCGCGGGCGCTTCTCGCGCCCATGGTCCACGCATGGATAGGGCTAATCCAGAGGAGAAGGTGTCTCTCGCCCCGGCCGCCTGGGTCGGCAAGCCACCATGGCGGTGCATCACGGCCACCCTGCGATCTCTGCGCGAATTCCGCATTCGCAGAGACGCAGGGGCTTGTTTAGATCAAGTGCCCGTCAGCCGAGCAGCAGGCGCCCCGCCGCGACGATCGCCATCCAGGGCAGGGCCAGGCCGGTCAGGATGATGACGCCGCGGAACTTGCGCACGCTCTGCTCGAATGCGTCGAGCGGCGGCGTCTCGGGGGCGGTGTAGCGGATCATCTCCGGCGGGCCGAACGCCGCCTCGACCACCGTGCTGGGCGAGGCTTGCAGCGCCAGCGGGTGCGAGGCCAGCGGCACGTCGAACCGGCAGCCATAGCGGTCGCCCGCACGGCGCACGACCTGCGCGCTCTGCCGGCCGATCCCGGCGATGCCGAGCGACACCGACGCGCCGATCGGCAGATAGTCCGCGCAGGACATGCGGAAGCCGGTGATCGAGAGCTGGTCGACCACCACGTCCATGGGGCGCTGGTCCTGCCCGCGCAGCGTCGCGTCGAGATGGACCTCATGCCGTTCGGCGGTCCGGTGATCGTCTTCGCGATAGAGTTTCGCGGTCAGTGCCATGGCACGCCCTTTCGTTCGAGGCCTCCGGGCATAGCCGCTAGCTGGTTAGGGGGGCGTAAAGCGCAACGGTGAATCCGGCGGTAACAAATACCACCGGACGCTTTCCATCGCGGCTTCTGCCGTCACGGCAGGGTGGGCTGCGCCACCGGCACCACTGGCAGCCATACCGCGCTCGCCCCGCCGGCCCCGCGCTGGATCGTCACGGTTGCCGACTTGTAGTCGGCAGGCTTGGCCAGGAAGATGTTGGGCACATAGGTCTGCGGGTTGCGGTCGTACAGCGGGAACAGCGACGACTGCACCTGCACCATGATCCGGTGCCCCGGCTGGAAGACATGGTTCACCGTCGGCAGGCGGAAGCGATAGCGCTGCACCTTGTTGGCCGGGATCGGCGACGGCTTGGCGAAGCTGTCGCGGTAGCGGCCGCGGAAGATGTCGAGGCTGATCGGCAGCTCATAGCCCCCCTTCTTGGGATCGGTCGGCACCTCGTCGGGATAGACGTCGATCAGCTTGACCACGAAGTCCCCGTCCGTTCCCGTCGTCTTGGCGAAGACGTCGGCGAACGGGGCGCCGGAGACGCGCAGCGGCTGGGTCAGCACCGGCGTCTGATAGGTCATCACGTCGGTCCGCCCGTCGACGCCGCGCTGGTCGCTGACCAGCCATGCGCCCCAGCGCCCGTCGTTGAAGTTCACCGGGCGCGGCAGGTGCGGCACCGGCCGGGCGGGATCGGAGACGTAGGAGTCGCCGCCGGATGCCGCCGGCTCGAACCCCAGCCCGCCATTCGCCTGGAGATAGAGCGGCTTGAGCGGTGTTTCGCAGCCCGACTCGCACGCCAGTGGCCAGTTGGCCAGCTTGTCCCAATGGTTCTCGCCGGTATTGTAGATCAGCGCCTGGGGCGGCGTGAAGCGTGGCTGCCCGTCGCGCAGATACTGGTCGAAGAAGGGGAAGAGATACTTCTCGCGCCATTCGGTCGCGGTGTCGCCGTTCCACTTGAAGTCGCCAAGCGAGGAACCGTCGTAATTGGCCTGGCTGTGCCGCCACGGCCCCATGACCAGATAGTTGTTGCCCAGCTTGCCCTTGGCCTTCAGCGCCTCCCAGGCGGTGATGGTGCCGTACATGTCCTCCTGGTCCCACAGCCCCTGCTCCCACATGGTCGGCACGTTGGAGGGATTGGCGGCGAGCAGCTTGTCGAGCGCCTGGCCCTGCCAATAGGCGTCATAGGCCGGATGCGACACGAACCGCTCCCAGAAAGGCAGCTGGTCATAGCCCGACCGCTTCGCCCAGTCGCCGGCCGACCCGGCCCGGAGGAACTGGGTATAGTCGTCATAGATGCCCGAGGGCGGCTCCTCGCCAGCGCCCTTGTAGCCGGTCTGCGATCCGATCCAGCCGATATTGGCCTGGCGGAAAGCGCCGTAATGGAACCAGTCGTCGCCCATCCAGCCGTCGATCATCGGGCTTTCGGGCGCGGCCGCCTTGAGCGCGGGATGCGGGTGGAGCAGCGCCATGGCCACGGTGAACCCCTCATAGGAAGAGCCGACCATGCCGACGCGCCCGTTCGATTCGGGCAGGTTCGCCTTGTTCACCAGCCAGTCGATCGTGTCATAGGCGTCAGTGGTGTGATCGACCTTGGTCGGGTTGAGCGGCCCGACCACCGGCCGGGTCACGACATAGTCGCCCTCCGACCCGTATTTGCCGCGAATGTCCTGGAACACGCGGATATAGCCGTGACGGACGAAGACCTCGTCGCCCTGCGGCAGCGTGGCGAGCATCGACGGGCTGTCGGCGCGGCTGGCGCGGCCGCTGGCGTTATAGGGGGTGCGGGTGAGCAGGATCGGCGCGTTGGTCGCGCCCTTGGGGATGACGATGACGGTGTGCAGCTTCACCCCGTCGCGCATCGGGATCATCACTTCGCGCTTCACATAGTCGTACCGGTCGGTCGGCGGCGTGAACTTCGCCGGGATGTCGCCATGCGCGGGCCAGCCGATCGCGCCGCCTTTCTCGCTGGAGGGTGCCTGTTGCGCCGGCGCGGCGGCAGCGATCAGGATCGTGGACAGGCACAGCAGCGAACGTAAACGCATGGAAGAACCATCCCTTTGGGCAGACGTCATGCCCTATCTGTGCCGGGCGCTCGCACCCATGGCAATGGGGTGTCGGTAACGATGTAATAGAATATCATTGGCTGATCGGAGCGGTGGCTGGTATCCGATCCCGTGCGCGAAGCGCATGAACGAGCATCGCATCTTCCAATACCATGCTCCCCGGCGCAGGCCGGGTCCAGGTTGGGGGACGCCAGTGATAGGGCGCAGCGCTCCGTTATGTCCGCCTTCCCAACTGAGCCCCGGCCCTCGGCGGGGAACGAGTAGGGGCAATCTCCCTCCAGTCGCGCCGCCATGTCCCGGTGATCCAGTCCCGGCCATAGCCGTCCGCCGTCACCCGCTCGACCACGAAGCCCAGCCGCACGTAAAAGCCCTGGGAATGCTGGCTGGTATCCAGCCGCACCTGCATCGCGCCCGGCGCCCGCGCGGCCGCCAGCCGCGCCTCCGTCAGTTCTCGCCCCAGCCCGGCGCGATACCGGTCGCGCGCCACCATGTCCCAGCACAGCCCGGCGGTCCGGCCGTCCGCGCCCAGCGCCACCCCGCCAAAGGCGACCACCGCGCCGTCCCGCTCGATCACCCGAGAGGCTCATTCGGCGGCATCCGCATCGACGAACGCGGCAAACTCGGCCCGTTCCGCCTCGGTGAAGACATGCGGAACTTTGCCGTCGAACAGCGCCAGACAGGCCGCCCGGTCGCCCACCGCACAGGGCCGCGCCCTGTCGGTCATGTCCACCCTATTCCGCCAGGTTCGCGAACATCCAGTCGTGGAACAGCCGCACCGGCTTGGTCTGGAGCGCGCGCGGTCGGCAGACGAACCAGTGGCTGTACGGGCTGGTCACTTCGATCTGCGGGAACAGCCGGACGAGCCGCGGATCATTGGCGTGGTTATAGTGGCTGGCATGCATGAAGGCGACGCCCAGGCCCTGCGCCGCCGCTTCCAGCATCAGCCCACCCGAATCGAACAGATCGATCGCCTGCGGCTTGATCACGCCCAGCCCCGCCGCTTCGCTCCACGCCGCCATCGTGTCGGGCATTTCGCGGTGCAGCAACGCCGTCATCGACCCAAGCTGGCGGGGATGGGTCAGCGGGCGCGGTCCCTCGACCAGCGCGCGCTGGCCGATGACATAGACCGAATTGCGGTCGAGCAGCTTCGAATAGAGCGCCGGATCGATATCGCGGGCCAATGCCACCACCGCGTCCAGCCCGTCGCCCAGCCGCGACACGCCATGGCCCGCCGTGTCGATGTCGAGATGCAGTTCGGGATGCGCGCGGCGCAGGTCGCCGAGCTTGGGAAACAGCCGCTGCGCCGCGAACAGCGGCAGCACGCCCAGCCGCAGCCGCACCAGCTCCTTGCCCGCCGTCATCGCCTCCACCGCGTCGGACAATTGGTCGAGCACCGGCGCGATCTGGGTCAGCAGCCGCTCGCCATCCTCGTTGAGCACCATCGCCTGGTGGCGGCGCGCGAACAGCGGCTTGGACAGGAAACGTTCGAGCGACTGGACCCGGCGGCTGAGCGCGGGCGCCGACAATGCCAGTTCCTCGGCGGCGGCCTTGATCGAGCCCAGGCGCGCGACCTGGACGAACGCTTCGATCGACCCCAATGGTGGCAACCTGCGCATAATCCTCTCTTGTCCGTTATCGATACCAACGATTGCCGCATTTGCAATTCTACTGTCTCTTTTCGCACTTGCAACATGAACCATCGCAGCGCAAAAAGAGCGGGCCTTTCAGGCATCCTCTCCTAAAAACTTTCACGAGCCGTGTCGTCTGACGCGGCTCTTTTTTTGCGTTCACACCCTCTCGCAGGGGTGGAACCGGCTTCCTACCTTGCGCGCTTCCCCGGCAAACGGCGCGTGAAAGGATGATGATGGCCGACAGTGAGACCCCCGCGCGCAGGATCCAGGTCGCCAACAGCCGGCCTGAAGATTCGGGGCGTGGCCTGGCGCATCTGCCGCGCTCGCTGATGGCGACGCTGGGCGTCGGCGAGGGCGACGTGATCGAGATCGTCGGCAAGCAATCCACCCCGGCGCGTGCGGTCGGTCCCTATCCGGAGGACGAGGGGCTGGAGCTGCTGCGCATCGACGGCCTGCAACGTGCCAATGCCGGCGTCGGCTCGGGCGACTTCGTCGAGGTCCGGAAGATCGAATCGAAGCCCGCAACCCGCGTCGTCTTCGCGCCGGCGCAGCAGAATCTGCGTCTCCAAGGATCGTCGCAGGCGCTGAAGCGCACTTTCATCGGCCGCCCCTTCTGCCAGGGCGACGTGGTCGCCACCGCCGGCCACCAGCGGGTCGGCAACATGCCGCCGGGCGTGCAGCAGTTCATGAACGCGCCCGCCTATGCGCTGCAGGAGATCCGCCTCGTCGTCGTCTCCGCCAGCCCCAAGGGCGTGGTCCATATCGACGAGCATACCGAGGTCGAGCTGCGTCCGGAATATCAGGAGCCGCAGCAAAGCCGCCGCGCCGACGTCACCTATGATGATATCGGCGGTATGGCGACAACGATCGATCAGTTGCGCGAGATGGTCGAGCTGCCGCTTCGCTATCCCGAACTGTTCGAGCGGCTGGGCGTCGAGCCGCCCAAGGGCGTGCTGCTTCACGGGCCGCCGGGCACCGGCAAGACCCGGCTGGCGCGCGCCGTCGCCAATGAATCGGACGCGCAGTTCTTCCTGATCAACGGTCCCGAGATCATGGGCTCCGCCTATGGCGAGTCGGAGTCGCGGCTGCGCGAAATCTTCGAGGAGGCGAGTAAGGCCGCGCCCTCGATCGTCTTCATCGACGAGATTGATTCGATCGCGCCCAAGCGCGGGCAGGTGCAGGGTGAGGCGGAGAAGCGGCTGGTCGCCCAGCTCTTGACGTTGATGGACGGGCTGGAGGCGCGCGCCAATCTGGTCGTGATCGCCGCCACCAACCGGCCCGAGGCGATCGACGAGGCGCTGCGCCGACCCGGTCGTTTCGACCGCGAGATCATCGTCGGCGTGCCCGACGAGCGCGGCCGGCGTGAAATCCTGGGCATCCATGCGCGCGGCATGCCGCTGGGCGACAAGGTCGACCTGGACGAGTTGGCGCGCACCACCTTCGGCTTTGTCGGGGCCGACCTGGCGGCCTTGGCGCGGGAGGCCGCGATCGAGGCGGTGCGCCGGATCATGCCCCGGCTGAACCTGGAGGAGCGGACCATCCCGGCCGAGGTGCTCGACACGCTTTCGGTCACGCGCGAGGATTTCCTGGAAGCGCTGAAGCGCGTCCAGCCCTCGGCGATGCGCGAGGTGATGGTGCAGGCGCCGACCACGCGCTGGGAGGATGTCGGCGGCCTCGACGCCGCGCAGGAGCGGCTGAAGGAAGGTGTCGAACTGCCGCTGAAGGATCCGGACGCGTTCCGCCGCATCGGCATCCGCGCAGCCAAGGGCTTCCTGCTCTATGGCCCGCCGGGCACCGGCAAAACATTGCTCGCCAAGGCGGTGGCGCGCGAGGCCCAGGCGAACTTCATCGCCACCAAATCCTCCGACCTGCTGTCCAAATGGTATGGCGAGAGCGAGCAGCAGATCACCCGGCTGTTCGCCCGCGCCCGCCAGGTCGCGCCGACCGTCATTTTTATCGACGAACTCGACTCGCTGGTGCCCGCGCGCGGTGGCGGCCTGGGCGAGCCGCAGGTGACCGAGCGGGTGGTCAACACCATCCTGGCGGAAATGGACGGACTGGAGGAACTCCAGTCGGTGGTGGTGATCGGTGCGACCAACCGGCCCAATCTGGTCGATCCGGCGCTGCTGCGACCGGGCCGGTTCGACGAGCTGATCTATGTCGGCGTGCCCGACGAAGCCGGCCGGCGCCGCATTCTCGGCATCCAGGCGCAGAAGATGCCGCTGGCCAACGATGTCGATCTCGATGCGGTGGCGCGGCGGACCGACCGGTTCACCGGCGCGGACCTGGGCGATGTGGTGCGCCGCGCCGGCCTGGTCGCGCTGCGCCGCTCGCTCGGCGCGCGCGAGGTCTATATGAGCGACTTCGAACAGGCGCTCACCGAGAGCCGCGCCAGCGTCACGCCCGAGATGGAGCGCGACTATGAACAGATCGCCGCCCGGCTGAAACAGGATGCGGCGGCGATCCAGCCGATCGGCTTCGCCTTTCCCGATCGGGCGGGGTGATCGGTTCGCAAAGGCCCCCGTGTCCCGGCACCGGCCGGGCGCGGGGTTCTACGCCCTGTTCCGGCCGCCGCGCCGCCGGTGCGGCCGCGGGACCGAAGCGAGCCGGACCGGTATCGGCGGTGCAGGCTGGTCCGGCCCCTGGCGATCCGATTGCGGGATGATGCGCAAGCGGCGGATGCTCCAATAGCGGATGGCCATCGACATCCGGACCGGCCCGGTGGATGACAATCGCCTGTTCGCCCGCCGTCTCGGTGCCCGTATCGCGATCGGTCCAGCCGCGTCGGAGCAGCGCGATGATGATAGTGCAGACGCGGTCATCGTCCGCGTCGCTCCACCGGGTCCGTTGAATAGGCTGCCGCTGATAGCGACGCCGGCCTCGTACCGCCCCTGCCTGAACAGCATCGCGCCGGCGCCTTTGCAACGGACAGGGATCGCGTCCATGTCGACGCATCGATCGAAACCATGACGTTTGACCAGCGCCCGGTCACCCGCGACCGGCAGCCCCCCAAAGACCATGGGCGGCGGCGCGGGCGGGCCCGTGGCGCAGGACACGCAGGCCGGCGCCCGCCGGCACGATGGCGGATCGCACGCGCCGACCACCGAAGCCTTGCCTCGTCTTGCTGCCCCCTTCCTCATCCGGTGACGCGGATAGGCTCCGTCACCGGCTTGAAATCGCGTCGTTCCGGCAGTGCCGGCAGCGCCGCATGAACCGGCTTGCCAAGCTCCAGCACGGCATCAAACGGTGCATCCGGATCGGTCGTCGGGACCAGCCCCGACGCGACCGTCCTGGCTTGGCCACCTGAATGAAGGCCGCAACCATCCTGCTGACAGGACCAGGTCGTACCGCCATTGTAGTCGACATCGACCGTCATCGTCGCGCCGCGTGGCATCAGCGAAGCCGCCGTATGGATCGTCACTCCCGGTCGCTCGACCGGCTTGCGCATCATGTGAACGTTACCGGCTAATGCAATCAGCAATCCGTCGGCACCAAGCGGCACGGCCTGCCAGTTGCGGGCCATGATTGCGTCCCGCTTCATAGGCTTCGGGTCATTCTCGCCGGTGTCGCTACAGACGACATGTCGGACCAGTCCCGCCTGCTTCAGGACGCGCAAACGCTCGAACAGCGCAAGGAACGCGGTGCTGCTGCGTCCGTCCTGCCATTCGTCATTCCAAATCGGCAAAGTCAGTAGCGCCGCACGGGCCCCGGCATCGCCATTGGAGTCGAGAAAGGCATCAACCACCGGCTGATAGTCCGCCGAATATTCCAGCGCGACCGTGACCGGCCGTCCGCTTCGCGCCGCCGCGCAGACCAGATCGGCGAAGGCGGCCGGCGTCTCTACCGTGCCATGTATCTCGCCGACCAGAAGATAGCGCGTCGATGGTCGCCACAAGGTTTCCGCGCCCGACGGGACCGGGCATGGCGCCAGACCGCCCCCTGCCGCCAAAGCCAAAGCCGCCATCAGCATCTGAACCTCCCCCGGCACGCCCGTCGAGGGCGTTACGCTATCACATCGTCCCCGCCACCCCCAGCGCCATCCACAGCGCCATCGCCACCATCATCACATTCTCGGTCAGCGACACGAAGCCGAGCGGCACATTGCCGCTGCCGCCGACGCACGCGCATTTCAGCGCGCGCTTGTCGATATAGACCGCCTTCACCACCGACACCGCGCCGATCCCGCCGATCGCCAGCGCCACCGGGACCGACAGCCAGGGCCACAGCCGCGCCAGCATCAGCGTGCCCGCGCCCAGCTCCAGCAGGGGATAGACATAGCCATAGGAAACCCAGCGCCGGGCCAGCAGGTCGTAGCCGAGGAACATCGTCGCGAACCGCTCGACATCCTGGAGCTTCAGCATCGCCAGCAGCATCATCGTCACCGCCACGAACCGCTCTGCGCCGAGCAGGCCGATCGGCGGCGCGGCGGTCAGGCCGTTGATCGCCAGCGCGATCAGCGCCGCCACCGCGAACACCGCCAGCACCGGTCGATAGCTGGTCGCATTGGGATCGCGCACCGTCAGGCCGAAATGACGGCGCAGGTCGTCATAGCCGCCGATCCGCACGCCATCGATGAACACCTGCGGCGTCGTCTTCACGTCATGCTTTGCCTTGAACGCGTCCGTCTCGGCCCGGCTGGTCAGCCAGTGATCGTCGACCGCATAGCCCCTGCGCCGCAACAGCGCACGTGCCTTCAAGCCAAAGGGGCAGACATGGGTCGGCATCACCATGCGATAGAGGGTGGCGACGGGGCGATCATCGGGCATGGCGGGCATCGGTCCGGTCCTTGGCTGACAGGGGCACGGGCCTCATATGGAATGCGGACCATGGTACGGAGTCAAGCATGACGATCGGCGAACTCGCCCGCGCCGCCGGGCTTGGGGTGGAGACGATCCGCTTCTACCAGCGGCGCGGCCTGGTCGGCACGCCCGCGCGCGGCCAGGCCGGCCTGACCCGGGGGATTCGGCGCTATGAGGCCGAACATCTGCGGACGCTGCGCTTCATCCGTTCGGCGCAAGGCGCGGGTTTCACGCTGGAGGAGATCGGCGAACTCCTGCGGCTGGATGCGACACAGGATCGCCCGCGCGCGCGGGCGCTGGCGGCGGACCGTCTCGCCGCGCTCGACCGGAAGATCGCGGACCTGGAGGCGGCGCGCACCGCGCTGCGCCGCCTGGCGAGCGCCTGCGCCGAAAGCGACGACGGACCCTGCCCTATCCTCGCCGCCTTTGATTGAAGACCTTGGTCAGGCCGCGGTCAGGTCCAGCGTCTCGACGCCGCCGATCGGAACGCGGCGCGGTGTCAGGCTGCCGACCGGCACCACGTAGCGCTGCCGCAAGGTCACGCGCTCGACCCGGTACTGGCCGGCCGTCCTCTTCGCTTCATCGACCGGCAGGAACCGGCTGTAGACACGCCCTTCCACCTGGCGGACGATCGACCGCGCCCAGGACTCGGATCGGGTCCCGCGCAGGATTTCCACCTCATCGGTCCGTCCATCGGGTCGTATCCAGAAGCCGACATCCACCCATTGCACGCTGCTGACGTCGCTCGACCGGACGGGGATCGGCGTCACCATCTCGAACCGGCTGGCCGCCTGATTCAACGCGGCCGAGTCGATGAAGTCATAGGACGGGTTGACCACCAGCAAGGGGGTCTCCCGATATGCTCCGCCGATGCTCCTGGCGCGCCGCAGCATCTCCGCGTCGGTGAGTTCAGACGCATCGATCCGAAAGCGCATGACCTTGATCACGTCCGGCAGATCGCCCGTCTGCGCGACCGGACGCGCGGCGATTTCGTCCAGCATGGCCCGGCTGGCCGACCGGCCTCCCGCGATGGCGGTGAGCCAGGCGACACGGATCGCCGCCAGCGCCGCCATCTCGGCCTGCCCGGCCCGCGCCGCCTTCTGCTCGGCGGCCTCGTAGGACAGCTTGGCCTGGCGGTAGTCGCGCAGCTTCAGCCACATGTCGCTGAGCGCCGTCAGCTTCGCCACCACCGCCGGATCGTCGGCCGGCAGGTGATCGCGCAGGATCCGGACCTGCTGCCGCGTGCCGCGACGGAAGCCATCCTCGTCCCCCTCGTGCAACGAGACGGTCGCATAGGCTTCGTAGAGCGAAGACACGAGCTTGGGACTCGTCGCCTCGTGCCGGCGATTGCGGTCGATCGCGGCGGCCAGCAACAGCTTCGCCTTGAGATAGTCCCCCTTGCGGAACAGCATCTCCGCCGACGCGATGGAGACCTGCGCGTCCCGCCGCACGGTGCACTGCCGCGCCTCGCATTGCCGGAGAGCCTGGGAGAGGCGTTCGCCCTGCACCACGATGGCGGGGGTCTGCACCTGGGCGAGCAGCAGCAATGCGATCATCGGCCGACCTCCACATAGTGGCCCTTACGGGGCGACGGTATCTCCGCAACCTATGGCGTTCGGCCGGATGCCACCAGTCCGGATGCGTGGTCGGTTCATTCCGGATACGATTGTCGGCGGCCCTGGCCCGGCCGGTGTTCAGAAGGCGGTCCGGCCGATTACATTGCCCGCCGGGCCATAGCGGCAGACGACATAATCAAAGGTGGCGCTGCTCGCCATCGCGCAGCCCAGCGCCGTGGTGGATCGCCACACGATCTGGCTGTAATGGCCGACATCCTGCCAGCGGCCGGTGGTGCTGAACAGCGGCGTGGGCTGGTTGACGAACAGCCGCGCCTCGTCCGTCCAGGCCGTCGCCATCGCATCGGGCCCATAGGCCCCGCGCGACCCCCTCCACAGATTCTCCCCCTGACCCCGCCGCAGCGCCGGCGGCGCATGGCGAAAGAGGTCGGACCGCGCCATGTCCTCGGCATAGGCCCGCGCCGCCTCCGCCAGACCGGCGTCCCAGGCGAGCGGCGGCACGCCGACCCGCGCCCGCGCCGCATTGTGGATCGCCAGCATCGTGTCTTCCAGCGGATCATCGGCCGGCGGCGCGCCCGGCTGGACCGGCGCGGGCGGGGCCGGCCCCGCCGCACCGACGGCCGAAGCGCACGACCATCCGAGACCCGCGCGAAGAAGCCCGGCCATGATCGATTTCGTCCGCACGGCTTCCCCCGGCTCCCCGCCGGCCCCATAACGAGCCAAGATGAACGAGTTCCGAACACGAGCGATGACTGACGACCTGGCCCTTTATGTCCACTGGCCCTTCTGCGTCTCGAAATGCCCCTATTGCGACTTCAACAGCCATGTCCGCGCGACCGTGGACGAGGGGGCATGGCAGGCCGCGCTGCTCGCCGACCTCGCCCATGAGGCGCAGGCGCTACCCGGCCGGCGAATCGGATCGATCTTCTTCGGCGGCGGCACGCCCTCGCTGATGCCGCCCGCCACGGTCGCCGCCGTACTGGCGGCAGCGGAGCGGCATTGGGGCTTCGCGCCGGGTGTCGAGATCACGCTGGAGGCCAATCCCTCATCGGTCGAGGCGGCGCGCTTCGCCGATATCGCCGCCGCCGGGGTGAATCGCGTGTCGCTGGGGCTGCAGGCGCTGGACGACGACGCGCTCCGCTTCCTGGGCCGGGCGCATGGCGTGGCGGAGGGCTTGCGCGCGGTGGCGACCGCCCAGTCGGTTTTCGCGCGGGTCAGCATCGACCTGATCTATGCCCGGCCAAGCCACCGGCTCGCCGACTGGGAGGCGGAGTTGGCGCGCGGCATCGCGCTCGGCACCGAGCATCTGTCGCTCTACCAGCTCACCATCGAGCCGGGCACCCGCTTCGCTACCGAGGCGCAGGCGGGACGGCTGGTGATCCCCGACGGCGACACCGCCGCCGACCTGTTCGAGGCGACGCGCGCCATGACCGCCGCCGCCGGCCTGCCCGCCTATGAGACCTCGAACCATGCCCGTCCCGGCGCGGAGAGCCGCCACAACCTGACCTATTGGCGCTATGGCGACTATGCCGGGGTCGGACCGGGCGCGCATGGCCGGCGCGGTGGGCTGGCGACGGTGCGTCACAAGAAGCCGGAAAATTTCCTGAGCGCGGTCGCCCGCAACGGCCATGGCGCGCAGAGCGAGACGCCGCTCACCCCGCACGAACGCGCGACCGAGGCGCTGGTCATGGGCCTGCGCCTGGGCGAGGGGATCGATACGCGCCGCGTCGCGGCACTGGCCGGCGGCATCGCCCCGATCGACGCGCGCGCGGTGGCGCGCCTGTCCGCCCAGGGGCTGGTGGCGGCGGAACCCGGCCGGCTGCGCGTGACCGAGGCGGGGGCGCTGCTGCTCGATGCGATCCTGACCGAGGTGGTCAGCGACGGCTGACGCGCTGGCGTCCCGCGACCATCACCCCCCGAAGCCGGCCGGCGCGGGAGAGACGACGATGCTGCCGCCCGGCCGCACCTCCTGCACCTCCAGCGCGCGCTCGGCGACGCCGTCGCGACCGAAGCGGAATGCGCCGTCGATCCCGGCGAACCCGTCCGGATCGCGCAGCTTCGCCTCCGGGAAGGGCCGGCCGGTGGCCCAGTCGCGCGAGATCCGCACGGTCAGCAGCACCGCGTCATAGCCGAGGCTCGACAGGCGATAGGGCGAAGCGCCGTAGCGCGCCCGGTATTTGATCGCATATTGGCGGTAGAGGGTGTTGGACACCGAGGCATACCAGGCTCCGGCCAGCGCCGTCTTCGCCGCCAGCCCGTTTTCCGAATTCCAGAGTTCGGTGCCGAGCAGATGCGTGCCCGCGCCGCTCGCCCGCTTGATGACCGGCGCGGCCACCGCCGCCACCGACGCGCTGTCGGCGACCAGCACCGCGTCATAGGGCGCCTTGGCGACCAGCCGCTGCGCCGCCGCGCCGACCGCGCCGCCCGCCCGGCCATAGGTCTGGAGCGAGACCACCTGGCCGCCCGCCCCCTCGACCGCGCGCAGGAAGGCGGTGGAGGCGCGCTCGCCATACAAGCCATTGGGAACCAGACCGGCGAAGCTGGTGACGCCGCGCCCATGCGCGAAGTCCACGACCCGCGCGATCGACTGCGCCGGGACATAACCCATCACATAGGTGCCCTGCCCCGCCACGCTGGTGTCGTTGGAGAAGGACAGCACCGGCACGCCGGCGGCGCGCGCGATCGGCGCGACCGCCCGCGCATCCTCGGCCAGCAGCGGCCCGAGGATCAGCTGCGCGCCCTCGGCGATCGCACGGCTGGCCGCCGCCGCCGCACCGCCCGCAGTGTCGTAATTGGTGATCCGCACCGACTTGGCCTGGGTGTCGAGCAGCGCCAGCATCGTCGCATTGGCGATCGAGCGGCCGACCCCGGCATTGGCCCCGCTGAGCGGCACCAGCAGCGCGACGCGGTTGCGCGCCTCGTCGCGCGGCAGCCCCGGCTCCACGCCGGTCGAGGGTCGGACCACGGGCGCAGTGGTGGGCGGCGGCGGCGCGGGCGGCTCGACCCCGCGCGGCACCACCGTCGAACAGGCGCCGAGTAGCGCGGCGGCGGCAAGCGCGAACCAGCGTCCGACACGCCCCCGTTGCGGCGACCCCATCGCCTCTGCCATGTGCATCCCCATGTCTCCTCTTGAACCCGGACTCTACATCGTCGCGACGCCGATCGGCAATCTTGGCGACCTAAGCCCCCGTGCGGCCGACATTCTTTCGCGTGCCGACGTCATCGCGGTGGAGGACAGCCGTGTCACCGCCGGCCTCCTGCGACATATCGGCGCGAAGCGCCCGATGGTTCCCTATCACGACCATAATGCCGAAGGGGTCCGCCCCGGCCTCATCGCGCGGATGGCCACGGAGGCGGTGGCGCTGGTGTCCGACGCGGGCACCCCGCTGATCTCCGACCCCGGCTACAAGCTGGTCCGCGACGCGCGCGCGGCGGGCCATGCGGTCGTCACCATTCCCGGCCCCTGCGCGGCGGTGGCGGCGCTGACGCTCGCCGGCCTGCCGACCGACCGCTTCCTGTTCCTGGGCTTCCTGCCGCCCAAGGAGAAGGCGCGCGCCGATGCCATCGCCGAGGTGGCGGCGGTCCGCGCGACACTGGTCCTCTACGAATCCGGTCCGCGCCTGGGCGCGTGCCTGGCGACGCTGGCGGCGGTGCTGGGCGACCGCGAGGCGGCGGTGACGCGCGAGATCAGCAAACGGTTCGAGGAAGCGGTGACGGGCACGCTGGCGATGCTCGCCGACCGCTATGCCGAGGCCCCGCCCAAGGGCGAGATCGTCGTCGTCGTCGCCCCCCCCGGCGAGGCCCCGCCCGCCAGCGTGGAGGAAGGCGATGCGGCGCTGGCCGAAGCCCTCACCCGCCTCCCCGCCGCCAAGGCTGCCGGAGAAGTGGCGAAACGGCTGGGACTGGACCGCAAGGCGCTCTACGCGCGCGCGCTGGCGATGAAGGCGGGGGGATCAGCATAGATGTCACGCCGGACATCCGACCGGCAGGCGTCGGGGGCAGATGGCCATCAGGCCGCCGACGGACGATCTTGAAACACGGACGCTCCCGGCATTTGGCCCGGCCATGCGGACAGCTCCATCGCCGATAGGGGCGGATCGGTCTTCAGCGATCCGTGACCCTCAAGCCGCGGCGTCCAGGCCCGGGCGGAACCACGCTTGGTGCGCTTGGCCTGATAGAGCGCGCTGTCGGCCCGGTGGATGAAACCGTGCAAGCTATCCTCAGCCAGGTCGAAGGGCGCGTATCCGATGGTGCCCGAAACCGGGATGATCCCGGCATCGGTGCGAACCGGCACTTTCAATGCGGCCAGCAGCCTCGGGATCAGCTCGGGCGCCTGAAGGGCCGTCGCGCCGCGCAGGATCAAGGCGAATTCGTCACCGCCGATCCGCGCCGGAAAGGCATCCACTGCGTGAACCCGCTGCAAGCGTCGGCCGAACGCGCGGAGTACCGCGTCCCCCGCCAGATGACCGTGACAGTCGTTGATCAGCTTGAAGCGATCAAGGTCGATGAGCGCGAGTTGCAGCGGCGTGCCATCGTCGCGCGCGACATCGGTCCAATGCGCCAGCGCTTCATTGAATGCGGCGCGATTGGCGACGCCGGTCAGATCATCGATCGCGGCGGAGCGGCGCAGGCTTTCCTCCAGATCGTGGCGGGCAGTGACGTCTTGAAGCACACCGACCAAGGCCACCGGGCGCCCGTTGCTCGTTTCCAATTCACCCACCGATTGGACACGCCGTCGCACGCCTGAATTGCTGACGAAATCCAGTTCAAGGTCGAACGGCACGCCGGTCCGCATCGTGTCGGTCATCGCCGCCACCGCGACGGCTCGGCTTGGTGCCGGAAAATGGCTCAGCGCCACCTGCCGCGCCATCGGTGCCCCTAAGGGCAGATCATAGATGCCGTACACCCCGTCCGACCAGACCAATGTGTCGGTTTCAAAGTCCAGACGCCATGATCCCATCTCAGCCATCCGCTCCGCCTGACGGAAGATCTGGTCGCTACGACGCAGATGATCCGCCTGGATTTCCGCCTGTCGCTTCAGCGCGCGCACGGCGAACAGCGCCTCGGTCAGCTTGCACAGATGGGTGAGCGCATCCCGGTGCGCAGCGGCAAAATCGCGAACGTGGGTGTCCAACGCGCAGACCGCCCCGACCGGCACGACCCGGCCGGTCTGCGGATCGCGCGCGGATACCGCAAGGCCCGCATAGGCACGTGCCGCCATCGGCCCGGTGACTAGCGGGACATTGGCGAAGCGCGGGTCGATCGTGGCGTCCTTGATCTCCATCACGTGATTTGAGCGGATCGTGTAGTTGCAGAAGGCCTCGGACCGGGGCGTTTGACTGATATCGGTGCCGCAGGACGCCGCCACCCATTGCCGGTCGCGGTCGAGGAGCGTGATCATGCCGATCGGACAGTCAAGCAATTGCGCCGCCAGTGCGGCCAGGGCTTCAAACTCCGTTTGGGGCGGGCTTCCGGCGAGGTCTAGCGCAGCGACGGCGCGGACCCGACAGGCATCGTCGGTCGTTTCGGGCATAATCCATGCCTAGACGGGCAATGGTTAAAGTTTGAAACCACGATCCCGTCTGCGTGCCGGTTTTACCGTCACGCAATGGCATGACCTTTGCCAGCGAAAGCAGATTTCTTGCAACATCAATGATATACACATCGATTTCCGATCATCGGATGCTTTCCACATCTTGCCCCCCCCAATCGGACCGGAAGGTTTGTGTGTTGTTCGCATTTTACAGCCGGTTGACTTGCATAGCCTTGTGCCGAGAACCCAATCGACAGTCCTGCCCTTGCCAGCCGACCCGTGTCCCGCCACGCTTGCCGCCATGCCCCGCCCGCCCCGCCCCCGGACCGCCGCCCATCGCCAGGAGGCCGAACAGGCCGGGCGCCGCGGCGAGCGGCTGGCGGGGTGGTGGCTGCGCCTGAAGGGCTGGCAGGTACTGGATCGGCGCGTTCGCACCCCTGCCGGCGAGGTCGATCTGGTCGCGCGCAAGGGGCGCCTCGTCGCCTTCATCGAGGTGAAGACGCGCGCCGCCGCCGCCGATCTCGACTGGGCGATCGATGAGCGCCGGCTGGCGCGGGTCGCGGCGGCGGCGGAGCTCTTGATGCCACGCTATGCAGGGCCGGGCGACGATATCCGCGTCGACGTGCTGCTGCTCGCGCCCGGCTGCCGGCCGCGCCATATCGAGAATGCCTGGATCGGCGGCTGAGACGCGCCTACATCCCGCCTTCACAGCCCCCCGTCTCCTCTTACCAGCCTCAAGTCCGATCGGAGTGCCCATGTCCCTTACCGTCGCGGTCCAGATGGACCCGCTCGCCGGCATCAACATCGCCGGTGATTCGACCTTCGCGCTGATGCTGTCGGCGCAGGCGCGGGGGCACCGCCTGTTCCATTACGGACCGGAGGACCTCAACTGGTCCGAAGGGCGACTGACGGCGCGCGCGCACCCCGTCACGGTGCAGCGCGTCGCGGGCGATCATTTCCGCTTCGACGAAGCGGTCCGGCTCGACCTGGGCGAGGAGGCCGACGTGATCCTGATGCGGCAGGACCCGCCGTTCGACCTGGGCTATATCACCGCGACGCACCTGCTGGAACGGATCAGCGAGCGGACCTTGGTGGTCAACAATCCGCGCAGCGTCCGCAACGCGCCCGAAAAGGTGTTCGTGCTGGACTATGCGCATTTCATGCCGCCAACGCTCGTCACCCGCTCGCTGGACGAGGCGCGTGCGTTCCTGGCGAAGCACGGCGAGATCGTGGTCAAGCCGCTGCACGGCAATGGCGGCAAGGCGATCTTCCGCGTCGGGTCGGACGGCGCGAACCTGTCGGCGCTGATCGAGGTGTTCAACCAGACCTGGCGCGAGCCGCACATGATCCAGGCGTTCCTGCCGGCGGTCGCCAAGGGCGACAAGCGCATCGTGCTGGTCGATGGCGAGGTGGCGGGGGCGATCAATCGCTTGCCGGGCGAAGGCGAGATTCGCTCCAATCTGGCGGTCGGCGGGTCGGCGGAGAAGACCGAGCTGACCGATCGCGAGCGCGAGATCTGCGCGGAGCTGGGGCCGGAGCTGAAGCGGCGCGGATTGCTGTTCGTCGGCATCGACGTGATCGGCGGCGAGTGGCTGACCGAGATCAACGTCACCTCGCCGACCGGCATCGTCGCGATCGAGAAGTTCGACGGTACCGATGTCGCCGGCCTGATCTGGGATTCGATCGAAGCCAAGGTCGCCGCCCGGCGTTGAGCCGGGCATGACCGACTTCATCCTCGAATGGATCGCGCGCGGCGGCTATTTCGGCATCGTCGCGTTGATGGCGCTGGAGAATATCTTTCCGCCCATCCCCTCCGAAGTCATCATGGGGCTGGGCGGAATGGCGGTGGCGCGCGGGCGGATGCAACTCGGCTGGCTGCTGCTGGCCGGCACGATCGGCTCGGTGATCGGCAATTATGTCTGGTACGCGCTCGGCCGGAAGTTCGGCTATCAGGGGCTGAAGCCGTTCGTCGACCGCTGGGGCCGCTGGCTGACCGTCGACTGGCAGGATGTGGAGGCGATCACCCGCTTCTTCCACGATCGCGGCGGCTGGGTGATCTTCGTGTTCCGCTTCATGCCCAGCTTCCGCACGATCATCTCGCTGCCCGCCGGCATGGCGCACATGCCGCGCTGGCGCTTTCTGGTCGCGACGACGGCGGGCACGACGATCTGGAACATCATCCTGGCGGGGGCTGGCATCCTGCTCGACCAGAATTTCGAGCAGCTCGACCGCTATATCGGTCCGCTGGCGATCGCGACGATGGTCGCGGTGCTCGCTTACTATGTCTACCGGGTCGTGACCTGGAAGCCGCGTGAGGAATAGATGTAGTTCAGGGAAGGGGCGAAGGCGCAAAGAGGATTTTTGAGCGCCAGCGCACCTTCCGTTTCCCGCCGCTAAAGAAGGGAGACGAACCGTCCGGACCCAACAGCTTTGCGCCTTCGCGCCTTCTCTGAACCATCTTCTTGCGCTTCGCGTGAACCGATACGCTCAAGCCCGAGGATGCGCATGGCGGTACACGTCGAGCAGATGCGCCGCGTCCACCGCAGTATAGATCTGCGTCGACGACAGGCTGGCATGGCCCAGCAACTCCTGCAGCGCGCGCAGGTCGGCCCCGCGCCCCAGCAGATGCGTCGCGAAACTGTGGCGCAGCGCGTGCGGTGTCGTCCGCTCGCCCAGCGACAGCCGCACCCGCGCGCCCCGGATCGCGCGGCGGATCAGCGTCGGCGACAAGGGCCCGCCGCGCAGACCCCGGAACAGCGCCGTGTCCTTCGTCATCGCCCAAGGACATTGCGCGACATAGGCGTCGATCGCGCCCCGCACCTGCGGCAGGAGCGGCACGATCCGCGTCCGGCCGCCCTTGCCCTGCACGGTCAGCGTCTCGCCCAGCGGCAGGGCGCGGCCGGTCAGCGCCATCGCCTCGCCGATCCGCAGCCCCGCGCCGTAGAGCAGCAGCAGCAACGCCCAGTCGCGCGCCGCCATCCACGGCTCGCGCGCCTCGTCCGCCACCTCTTCCGCCAGCGCCAGCACGTCGGCGGGCGCGACCGGGCGCGGCACCGACTTGGCCGCGCGGGGCGCGCGCAGGCGTGGCGGCTCGATCTCCGCCCATTCCAGGAAGCCCCGCACCGCCGACAATTCGCGTGCGGCCGATGCATTGGTCAGCCCCTCGCCCCGCCGCGCCGCCAGATAGGCGCGCAGGTCGGCGCTGGTCAGTTCGGCCAGCCGGGTCGAGGTGACCGGCTCCCCCCAATGGTCGCGCAGAAAGGCGAGCAGCCGGTCGGCGGTGGCATGATAGGCGCGCACCGTATGCGGCGAGCGTCGGCGCACGTCGGTCAGATACGCGGCCCAGCGGGCGGCAAGCGGATGCGGGAGCGCGGGCGTCACCCCACCCCTGTGCCATCCCGCCCGCCGCCGCGCCAGCGCCACCGCCAGCGCCAGCGCTTTGCGGGCCGACGCCAAACCCCCATATGGCGGCCGATATGTCCCGCACCCGCGTCCTCCTGCTCAATGCCGCCCTGGGTCCGCTCGATTACCGCGTGCCGCACGGCATGACGGTCGAGCCCGGTTCGATCGTCGTCGCGCCGCTCGGCCCCCGCCAGTTGCTGGGCGTGGTGTGGGAGCCGGAGCGGATGCCGTCCGACGCGGAGGTCGGCGACAACCGCCTGCGCCCGCTGCTCGCCGCCGCGCCGGTGCCGCCGCTGGGCGACGCGCTGCGCCGGCTGGTCGAATGGACCGCCGACTATTATCTCGCGCCGCCCGCCGCGGTGCTGCGCATGTGCCTGTCCTCCACCTCGGCCTTGGAGGGCGCGCGCAGCGTCACCGAATATCGCGCGACCGGCCAGGTGCCGCCGCGCCTGACGCCGCAGCGCGAACAGGCGCTGGAGCGGATCGCCGACCGCCAGGGCCTGATCCGCGAGCTCGCGACCATCGCCGAGGTGTCCGACGCGGTGATCCGCGGCCTCGTCAAGACCGGGGCGATCGAGGCGGTGGAGGTCGATATCGACAGCCCCTATCCCCGGCCCGACCCCGATCACGGCGCGCCGACCCTGTCCGACGACCAGCGCGCCGTCGCCGATATCCTGGTCGCCAATGTCGACGCCCGCGCCTTCCAGCCGACCCTGCTCGACGGCGTCACCGGGTCGGGCAAGACCGAGGTCTATTTCGAGGCGGTGGCGGAGGCGATCCGCCAGGGTCGGCAGACCATCGTGCTGCTGCCCGAGATCGCGCTGACCGAGCCGTTCCTCAAGCGCTTCCACGACCGGTTCGGTTGCGAGCCGGTGGCATGGCACAGCGGATTGCGCTCGACCCAGCGCCGCCGCGCCTGGCGGGCGATCGCCAGCGGCGAGGCGCTGGTGACGGTCGGCGCGCGCTCGGCGCTCTACCTCCCCTATCGCGATCTCGGCCTGATCGTCGTCGACGAGGCGCATGAGACGAGCTTCAAGCAGGAGGAGGGCGTGCATTACCACGCCCGCGACGTGGCGGTGATGCGCGGGCTGTTCGAGCGCTGCCCGGTCATCCTCGCCTCCGCCACCCCGGCGATCGAGACGCGCCAGCAGGTGGAGCTCGGCCGCTATGCCGAACTGAAGCTGCCCGGCCGCTACGGCGTCGCGGAAATGCCGACGATCGAGGCGATCGACCTGCTCAGCCAGCCGCCAGAGCGCGGCCGCTGGCTGGCGCCCAAGCTGGTCGCGGCGATCCAGGACCGGATGGAGAAGCGCGAACAATCGCTCCTCTACCTCAACCGGCGCGGCTATGCACCGCTCACCCTCTGCCGCAATTGCGGCCACCGGTTCCAATGTCCCAATTGCACCGCCTGGATGGTGGAGCATCGGCTGGTGCGCCGGCTGGCCTGCCATCATTGCGGCCATGTCCTGCCGACTCCGCGCGCCTGCCCGGAATGCCAGGCGGAGGAGTCGCTGGTCGCCTGCGGCCCCGGGGTCGAGCGGATCGCCGACGAGGTGACCGCGCTGTTTCCCGAGGCGAAGGTGGCGGTGGTCACCTCCGACACCATCTGGTCGCCGGCGAAGGCGGCGGAGTTCGTCGGGCGGATGGAGGCGGGCGATATCGACATCGTCGTCGGCACGCAGCTGGTCACCAAGGGCTATCACTTCCCAAATCTGACATTGGTCGGGGTGGTGGATGCCGATCTGGGGCTGGAGGGCGGCGATCTGCGCGCCGCCGAGCGGACCTTCCAGCAGATCCGCCAGGTTTCCGGCCGCGCCGGGCGCGGGACCAAGCCGGGTCATGTCTACATCCAGACGCACAGCCCCTCCGCGCAGGTGATGCAGGCGTTGGTCACGGGCGATTCGGACGCCTTCTACGCGGCAGAGACGGAGGCGCGGCGCGATGCCGGCGCGCCGCCCTTCGGCCGCTATGCCGCGATCATCGTCAGTTCGGAGGACCAGGCGTGCGCGCAGGAGACGGCCCGGCTGGTCGGCCGCAGCGCGCCGCAGGTGGAGGGGATGATGGTCTATGGTCCCGCGCCCGCGCCCCTGGCGATGCTGCGCGGCCGCCACCGGTTCCGCCTGCTCGTCCATGCCCGCCGCGCGCTCGACGTGCAGGACGTGATCCGCGACTGGCTGGGCACGCTCGACTGGTCGCCCAAGGCGCGGGTGACGGTGGACGTCGACCCCTATAGTTTCCTGTAGACGCTGGCTGTTCGGTTGCTTGGTCATTGCGAGCGCAATGAAACGACGACGAAGCTGTATCATCCCCTTTTCTGCATCTCAGCGAAGACGAAACCTCCGCCAAAGCCCCCGCCTACCATCCCGGAGAAGGCCGGGATCCAGTTGGGAGACGCTGGCGGGTTGCAACAATCGTTCCGTGACTGGACCCCGGCCCCCGCCGGGGTGGGAGTCAGCGCCCCGTCAGCATCACCCCGCCGGTGATCCCCGAGGGCGCGCCGGGCGCCGCCTCGACCAGCAGCACGACGCGGCGTTCGCCCGGACCGGCGGGCAGCGCGCCTTCGAACGGCGCCGGGGCGGGCGCGTCCTTGACCGCCACCTTGCGGCCATCGACCCAGAGCTCGGCCCGGCCCGTGACTTCGGCGAAGCGGAGCATCCCGCCCTCCGCCGCCATGCGCCGCCACGGGGTCACCGCGCCGCGATAGAGCCGCCAGCGCCCCGCCGGGTCGGCCGGGACCGCCAGGCTGCCACGCTGGAAGGCCCAGCTGTTGTTGTCGCCGTCCGCCGGGGCCAGGTCGATCGCGGGCCGCGCGGCAAAGGCCGCCGAGCGCCGCCATTCGCGCAGGCCCTGGGCTGCCGGGGTCGCCGGTACCTGCGCGCGGGGCGGCACCGCCAGTCGGTCGATCACCAGCCGCGCCGGCTTCAGCCCATCCGCCTCGGCCCGCATCACGATGGAACCGCGACCGGTGCCGGCCTGGAGGATCGCCTGCGCCAGACCGTTGAACAGCGACCTGGCACCGCCCTTCTCGGCCTCGTGGCTGTTGGGGTCGCCATTGCCGACGCCGATGATGGTCGCGCCCTCGACCGTGAACCGGGTCGCCAGGTTCGCGGTCGGCACATGCCGTCCCGCCGCGTCGACCGCGTCGATCGTGACCGGCTGCGCATCCTCGTCGTCGCCCGCCATCACCGTCCGCGCCGGGGTCAGGCGCAGCGCGACCGGCGGCCCCGCCGTCTCCTGCGCCGCGCGCGCGACCGCGCGACCGCCGCGGATCGCCACCACCTCGATCCGGCCGGGCGCATAGGGCACCGTCCAGGCATTGCCCTGCAGCCGGTCGACCGCTTGCGTCCCCAGGTCACGGCCGTTGAGGCTCAGGCGCACCTGCTCGGCATTGCTGGCGACGAAGACGCGGATCGGCTGCCCCTCCTTCCCCGCCCAGTTCCAGTGCGGCACCAGCCCGACTACCGGCGCATCGTCGGTCCAGGCGGCGCGGTGGATGTCGAACGCGGTCTTGGGAAAGCCGCACAGGTCGAGGATGCCGAAGAAGCTGGACACGGTCGGCCAGGCATAGGGCGTCGGCTCGCCATGATAGTCGAAGCCGGTCCACACGAAGCCCCCGGCCACGAACGGCCGATCAGCGATCGCCTGCCATGTCGCGCGGTGCGTGCCGCCCCAGGAGGCGGCCTCGTCGTCGTACGAGGTGATGACGTGCTTCGCCGGATCGCTGGCATAGGCGCCGCGCGTCTCGAACGCGCTGGTATCCTCCGAACTGGTCAACGGCCGCCGGGGGTAGAGGCGGTGGAACTTGTCGTAATCGCCCTGATAATAGTTGAACCCGGTGACATCGACCACGCTCGACACGTTGACCGGATCGAAGAAGCTGCCGTTCATCGCCGCCGTCACCGGGCGGCTGTCGTCCAGCCGGTGGACGGCATGGGCCATGCGCCGCACCATCTCCGCACCGGCCTCGGTGCCCTGCATCGGTTCCTCGTTGAAGACCGACCACAGGATGATGCTGGGATGGTTGCGGTCGCGCCGCACCATCCATTCGAGCTGCGCCGTCGTCTCCGGCGCGGGATTGAACTGGCGGTTCTCGTCCATCACCAGGAAGCCCATGCGGTCACACAGGTCGAGGAACTCGGTCGCGGGGGCATTGTGCGAACAGCGGATCGCGTTGCAGCCCATCGCCTTCAGCCGCTCCAGCCGCCAGCGGATCAGCGCATCGGGCACCGCCACGCCGACGCCGGCATGGTCCTGGTGCAGGCAGACGCCCTTCAGCTTGACCGGTCGGTCGTTGAGGAAGAAGCCGGTGTCCGCATCGAAGCGCAGGGTGCGGAAGCCGATCGGGATGCGCCGTTCGTCCACCGCCGCGCCGTCCGCGATCACGCGGGTGACAACGCGGTGGAGCGTCGGCCGCTCGACCGACCACAGCATCGGCGATCCCGCCGCCAGCGTCAGGGTCGCGACCGTCTCGTCGAGCGAACCGACCGTTGCCTCGGACGCAGCGTTGGCCAGGCTGCGGCCGTCGGGCGCGAACAGCTCCGCCTCGACCCGCACCGTCCTGGCCTCGCGCGCGACGCTGGACAGGGTGACGGCGACCGGCACCCGCCATTGCCCGTCGGCCCCCTTGCGCGGGTCGCAATGCACCCCGTCGGTCGCGATCGCCACCGGTGCGCGGCGGATCAGCCAGACGTGGCGGTAGAGGCCGGCGCCCTCGTACCACCAGCCCTCCATCGCCGCCGCATCGACGCGAACCGCGATGACGTTCGTCTCGTCGCCGAAGCGCGCGAACGGCGTCAGGTCGATGTTGATCGTGTTGTAGCCGGACCAGTTATGCGCGACCAGGCTGCCATTGACCCAGATGGTGGCGTGGGTGGCGATGGCATCGAACTGCAGCTCGATCCGCTTGCCGCGATCGGCGGGGTCCAGGCGCAGCGTGCGGCGATACCAGCCGATCCCACGCGGGCGGTAGCCCTGCGAGACATTGGCGGTCTCGACAAAGGGCTGGAACGACGCCCAGTCGTGCGGCACGCGCACCGACTGCCAGTCCGAATCGTCATAGGCCATCGCCGCCGCGCCTGGCGCATTGCCCGCCTTGGCGAGCAGATAGGTCGCCTCATGCGTCGTCGCCGGCGGCGGCACGATGTCGCCGGGGTGGAACAGCCAGCCGCGCTCCAGCAGCGTCCGGTTCGGGTCCTGCACCGGCAGCGCCTCGGGCAGGTCGCGGGCGGGCGCCGGCATCGGCAGCGCGCCGCCCTCCCCCATCGCCAGGCCGCGCGGGGCCGCGTCGCCACGCCCTGCCAGGGAGAGTGCGCCGAGACCCGCGCTGGCCGATAGAAGCTGGCGTCGATTCATGGCGTTACGTCTCCCGGCGATTCACGTTATATATCCGATAATTCGGCCACGAAGTCATAGGCATCGCCGCGATAATAGGAACGGGTAAATTCGGCGGCGCGGCCGTCCTTCAGGAATCCGCGTCGTTCGATCAACAGCCCCGGCTGCCCATTGTCGACGCCCAGCATCTTCGCATGGTCCGGACCGAAGGGCACCGCGCGCAGCCGCTGCAGCGCGCGCACCGGGCGGCAGCCCGATTTCTCCAGCGCGCTGTAGAGCGACTCCCCGACCGCGCCGACCGAAGGCAGGCAGTAGCCGGCGATGGTCGAGAATTCGAGTGCCATGGGCTGGTCGTCGGCATAGCGGATACGCTGGAAGCGGAACACCGGCGCGCCCGGCGACAGGCCCAGCGCCATCGACTCCTCGGGCGAAACGGTGCCCGCCGCGCGCGAGATCCAGCTGCTCGACGCGGACTTGCCGCGCGCGGCCATGTCCTCGGAAAAGGAGGACAGCTTGGAGAAGCTCTTCTCGACCCGTCCCGCGACGAAGGTGCCCGCGCCACGCCGGCGGGTCAGCAGACCGTCCTCGACCAGCCCCTCGATCGCCTTGCGCACGGTGATGCGCGAGATGCCATATTCGGTCGCCAGGTCGCGTTCGGCGGGGATCGCCTCGCCCTGGGTCAGAACATTGTTACCGATCGCATCGCGGATCAACTGCTGGAGCTGAAGATACAGCGGCGACGGGTGATCCTCCCGGATCTGCCCCACCTGATCGGAAAATGCCATGCCTGCTCCCGTCCTCTACCCGTGTCGCCCGGCGACATCGTCGGACCCGCATCACCGCCGCTCGAAGAGCCGGTATGCTACAAGCGCGTCGGATCGGCGTCTTTGTCAAGACCTTTCCGGACCGATCCCGTGCCAGTGAAGAAGCGGCGGCTGGATCGCGGTGCCGTGACTCGCCCCCGTCCGTGAACCGGTTACAGGGTTTTCATCCGGATCAGTCCCCTATCGCCAATATTGGTCGCAATCGATACCGGCGCGCCGACATGTCATCTTGATTCACAACTGAAACAAATACTTAGCTTGGCGACCGAGCCTTGTAACACAACCGCAATTTTCGGTAGCGGAGTGGATATGGATTGGTTATGTTACCGGTCGCACCCAATGGACCGACGGGACGATCGATCAGGGGGCGACCATCCGCCAGTCGCGGATGACACAGGGCTTTTGGGGGGAGCGGCGCGACTGGGCGCATCTCCGGATTTGGGGAATGCTATGCGCTTTCGGCATCTGATCTTGCTCACCACCGCCATGACGGGCTTCGCGGGCGCGGCGCACGCGCAACAGACGCCGCCGCCCGAGACGTCCGCGACCAGCGAGACGCCAAGCGAGGCGGGCGACGACATCGTCGTCACCGGCATCCGCGGCAGCCTGCGCGAGGCGATCAACGTCAAGCGCCAGGCCAATGCCGTGGTCGACGTCATCACCTCCGAGGACGTGGGCAAGTTCCCCGACCGCAACGTCGCCGAATCGCTCTCGCACATCCCCGGCGTCAGCATCGACCGTCGCTTCGGCGAGGGCGAGAAGGTTGCGATCCTGGGCACCGATCCGGCGCTCAACCGCATGCTGCTCGATGGCCATGCGCTCGCCTCCGCCGACTGGGGCGGCAACGACAACGACCCCAGCAGCCGCACGTTCAACTATTCGCTGCTCGCGCCCGAGCTGGTCGACCGGCTCGAAGTGTACAAGTCGCCCGAGCCACGGATCGAGGAAGGCAGCCTGGGCGGCACCGTGATCGTCCGCACCCGCCGGCCGCTCGACCTGCCCGCCAACTCGATCTTCGCCTCGGGCGGCTATTCGTACAACGACCGGTCCGAAAAGGGCAATGTCCGCGCGTCCGGCCTCTATAGCTGGAAGAACCGGAGCGAGACGTTCGGCATCCTGGGCGCGGTCACCTACGACAAGCAGAATCTGACCCGCGCGGGCGTGGAGTTCTTCGGCTATCAGAGCGGTGCGGACTTCTTCCAGAAGAACGCCGACGGCAGCGTCCGCCGCGACGCGTCGGGCCAGGGCATCCTGCAGAACCCGAACGCCACCGTCACCGGCGGCAGCAAGGAGGATCTGATCAAGGCAGTGGCGCCGTTCGGCATCAACTACGCCTATTTCCAGCAGCAGCGCCAGCGGATGAGCGTGTCCGGCACCGCCCAGTTCCGCCCGACCGAACAGCTCACCTTCACGCTGAACGGCCTCCACATCGACGGCAACTACAACAATTACAGCCAGTCGATGTACACCATCCCGGTCGCCTGGACCGGCAATGTCCTTCAGACGGCGAACGTCGCCAACGGCGTGGTCAATTTGGCGACCTTCGCCGCCGCGACCAACCAGAGCGCGCAGCTCGACACGCTGGTCCGTCATACCAAGCTGAAGACCGACAACATCAACTTCTTCGGCGACTGGGAAGGCGACAACGGCGCGAAGGTCAGCTTCGTGGGCGGCTGGTCGAAGGCGACCGGCGGCCGCAACCCGGAATATCTGTTCAACGTGCAGACCAAGCTGCCGTTCAGCTACGCCTTCACCAATGACTCGGCCGAGGTCAACTTCGTCGGCGACCCGACCAATCCGGCCAACTACTTCACCAACCCGAACAACAATCCGGCGCAGATCGAAGGACGTCCGGTGATCGTCAACGGCGCGCAGCTCAATGCCGCCCAGATCGGCGGCCTGGACTATAGCGTCACCACCGATCGCGACATCTTCGGCGGCTATGACGCGGTGATCCCGGTGTCGTTCGGCCCCTTCACCCAGCTGCTGCTCGGCTCGCGCGTGACCGAGCACGTCAATCGCGTCGACGCGCGCGGCATCAACACCTATCTCCAAAGTTCGAAGCTGGCATCCCAGCTCGGCGTCACCACGCTGGTGACCCCGGACGGCGTCTTCTCGGGCAGCGGCGGCACCGGCAACGCGACCCGCTACCTCAACCTGCCCGAGCAGGCGGTGATCGACATCCTGGCGAACGCGATCAACAGCCCGCTCGTCAACAAGATCGGCGCGTCGACCCGCGTCAAGGAAACCGTCGCGGCGAGCTATGCGCAGCTCAACTTCGACCAGGGCGGCTTCCGCGGCAATCTGGGCGGCCGGCTGGTCTACACGCAGGACGTGTCCGACTATGCGCTGACGCTGAGCGGCGTGGTCAACCCGGTGCCCGTGCCGACCCGCACCACCACCGACTATCTGAAGTTCCTGCCCAGCTTCAACATCGCCTATGAAGCCAGCTCGAAGCTGATCTTCCGCGGCGCGGTGGCCAAGGTGATCTCGCGCCCCCGCTACCAGGACCTGGCGGCGGCGACCTCGCTCAACGACGTGACGCTTGACGGCGGTGGCGGCAATCCGAACCTGAAGCCCTATGAGTCGGTCAACTACGAGCTGACAGCGGAATTCTATCCGCGCGCCGGCACGCTGCTGGCCGCCGAGCTGTTCCGTCGCGAGATCAGCAATTACATCATCAACACGCGCACCAACGCCGAATTCTTCAACTCGCTGCAGAACCGCCTGACGACCTATAGCGTCAACCAGCCGATCAACGGCGGCAAGGCCAAGGTCAACGGCGTGCTGGTGTCGGCGCAGAGCGAGATCTGGGCCGGCTTCGGCCTCCAGGCGAACTACAGCTACCAGGACAGCAGCACCTCCTCCGTCGACTCGAGCGGCGCGGAGCTGAACCTGCCCTATCTGTCGAAGCACACCGTGAACGTGATCCCCTATTTCGAAAGCGGACCGTTCCAAGCGCGCCTGAGCTACAATTATCGCAGCTCCTACTTCCGCACGATCGGCCGGCTCAACTCGCGCGAGATGGTGGCGCCCTACAGCCAGCTCGATTTCTCCGCGAGCCTGAACCTGACCAAGGACCTCTCGATCGCGGTCAATGCGCAGAACCTGCTCGACGAGACCTATCGCCAGTACAACGCCACCCCGGATCGCCCGACCGCCTTCTACAAGAACGGGCGGACTTTCGCGGCGAGCGCCACCTTCCGCATGTAATCCGCTTCCCCTGGGGCCGGATCGCTCGACAAGGCACGATCCGGCCACAATCGGGCTCCGATGTTCGCATCGGGGCCCTTTTTTTGTGCAAAATCGTCAACGCCATGGACGCGGCCGTCTGGCTTCGTCATGATACCTGACCATACCAAAACGAAACCAGGGGGCCGGTCATGATCCGCAACGCGTCGCTTCTCCTTGCTACGACGTTGCTCGCGTCGGCCGGCGCCGCCGGCGCGCAGACCGCAGCCAAGCCCCTTCCCCTGATCCCCATGCCGCAATCGGTGACGCGCGCCGCCGGCAGCTTCACGGTCGTCGACGGCGCACGCCTCGGCACCCCAGCCGGTGACGCCGGCGCCGCCGTCGCCGCGCGGCTGCTGGCGGCGCATGTGAAGGTCGAGCGCGGCCTGACCCTCGCGCCGGTCGTGGGCGACGCGCCGATCCGCTTCATCCGCGACGCCGGCGTGGCCGGCGCGGAGGCCTATCGCCTCGACGTGGATTCCCGCGGCATCCGCATCGCCGCCTCGGGCGACCGCGGCCTGCTCTACGGCGCGATGACGCTAGCGCAGCTGATCAGCCCCGATCGCGCCTTCGGCCGGCCGGCGGCGGTGCCCGCGCTCGCCATCGCCGATGCGCCCCGCTTCCCCTGGCGCGGACTGATGATCGATCCGTCCCGCCACTTCCAGCCGATCGACTTCCTGTACGGCGTCGTCGACCAGATGGCGGCGGTGAAGCTCAACACGCTGCACCTCCACCTGACCGACGACCAGGGCTGGCGGTTCGAGGTGAAGCGTTATCCCAAGCTGACCGAGATCGGCGCGTGGCGCACGCCCCCGTCGAGCGGCGGCGCCCCGGGCGCGCGCGTCGGCGGCTTCTACACGCAGGCGGAGTTGCGCGGACTGGTCGCCTATGCGGCGGCGCGCGGCGTCACCATCGTGCCGGAGATCGACCTGCCCGGCCATGCCCAGGCGCTGGTCGCCGCCTATCCCGAGCATGGCGTGCTGGGCGACCGGCCGCCGGTCGGCCATGACTGGGGCGTCAACCCCTATCTCCTCAACCCGCAAGACTCGAGCGTCCGCTTCATCGAAGATATCCTCGACGAGCTGATAGACGTGTTCCCCGGCACCTATATCCATCTGGGCGGTGACGAGGCGGTGAAGGACCAGTGGGAACGCTCGCCGCAGGTCCAGGCGCAGATGCACAGGCTGGGTCTCAAGACCGAGATGCAGATGCAGAGCTGGCTGATCGACCGGTTCGGCGCCTATCTGGCGTCCAAGGGACGGCGGCTGATCGGCTGGGACGAAATATTGGAGGGTGGCCTGCCCGCCTCGGCCTCGGTCATGTCGTGGCGCGGCGACAAGGGCGCGGTGGAGGCCGCCAATCAGGGCCATGACGTGGTGCTGTCGCCCGCCCCCATCCTCTATTTCGACAATCTGCAAAGCGCGTCCGACGACGAGCCGCCCGGCCGCCTCGCGATCCAGACACTGGCCGACGTGTACCGGTACGAACCGATGCCCGCCGGCATCGCCCCCGACAAGGCGCATCACGTGCTGGGCGCGCAGGCGAACAGCTGGTCCGAATATCTCGTCACCCCCTATCAGGTGCAGCACGCGCTCTTCCCACGCGCCGCCGCGCTGGCGGAGATCGGCTGGTCGCCCAAGGCGGCGCGCGACTTTCCCGGCTTTCTCGACCGACTCCAGCCGCAGGTCGCGCGCTGGCGGCGGTCGGGGATGGAGGTGGCGGACAGCGCCTTCGCGGTCGGCTATACGCTCCAGGGCAGGGCCGCCGACGCCTTGCGCGCCGGACGGGTGACGGTCGCACTGGCAACGCAGGCCCGCCATGGCACGATCCGCTACACGCTGGACGGCAAGGATCCGACCCCGCGAGCCCGCGCCTATGCCGAGCCGCTGATCGTCGCGCCCGGCACGGTGATTCGCGCTGCCGCCTTTGGCACGGATGGCGGCGCACTGGCCGTCACGCGCGATTTCGCCACGACCCGCGCCGCGCTGATGACGCGCGACGCCAGCCAGTTCGCCGCCTGCCCGTCGCCGGATAGCATCGGCCTGCGCATCCCCTTGTCGACCGAGGCGACGGCGAACGCGCCCGCGTTCAATCTAAACATCTTCGACACCTGCACCGTCTATCCCGCTGCGCCGCTGTCGCTGGCGACGGGGTTCACGGTCGCGGTCGCGCGGCCGCCGCGCAACTTCGGGCTGGCGCACGATTTCACGAAGGTCCGCCAGCGTTACAATGTCACGCCCCATGGCGAGCTGGTCCTGACCGCCGGCTGCCCGGTCACGGACGGGCCGAGGCCGCCCGTGCTCGCCACCTTCCCCCTGCCCGATCCGGCCACCGCGCCCAACCGCTTCCGCTTCACCGGCTCGCTGCCTGCCGGCCTGGCGGATGGAGATATCTGCATGCAGTTCACCTCGCCGACATCCGACCCCTTGTATACGATCGAGCAGATGCAATTGCTGGAGCGCCGCAAGTGAAGTCGGGTCGCCTGCTGGGAGGGGTCGGGCTGATCGCCCTGCTCGCCGCTCCCGCGCTCGCGTTCGCGGCGGCGCGCGAGGATGTGGCGCTGGACAGGGGCTGGCAGGTCCGGCTCGACCCCGCCGATGCCGCCGCGATCAAGGCGCACCCCAAGGAAGCGCGCTGGCTGCCCGCCTCCGTCCCCGGCAGCGTGCAGCAGGATCTGATCGCCTCGCACCGCGTCCCCGATCCGTTCATCGGCACCAACGAGGGCGCGATCCAGTGGGTCGGCCTGTCCGACTGGCAATTCCGCACCAGCCTGACGGTCACGCCCGCGATGCTGGCGCGCGATCATCTCGACCTGGTGTTCGACGGGCTCGACACCTTCGCGACCGTGCGCGTTAACGGCACGGTGCTGCTGACCGGCGACAATGCCCATCGCCGCTGGCGGGCGGATGCCAAGGCGCTGCTGAAGCCCGGCGCGAACGTGATCCTGGTCACCATCGCCTCGCCGATCCGCCACCTGCAGCCGATGGTGCTGGCGGACAAACACCCGTTGCCCGGCGAATATGATTCCGCGTTCGGCGACGAGCCCAAGGGCAAGCAGACCTCGCCCTATATCCGCAAACCCAAATACCAATATGGCTGGGACTGGGGTCCGCGCATCGTCACCATCGGCCTGTGGCGGCCGGCGCGGCTGGAGGCGTGGGACGATGCCCGGCTCGACCGGTTCCGCGTCGCGCAGGACGCGCTGACCGATACGCAAGCCCGGCTGACGGCCCATGCCACCGTCGTCGCCGACCGGGCGGAGACGGTGACGATCCGCGCCACCGTCACGACCCCCGACGGCCGCACCCTGACCGCCGAGCGGCAGGCAGACGTGGCGGCGGGCCGCAACGACGTGACCGTCCCACTGTCGATCCCCGATCCCCGGCGCTGGCAGCCGGTCGGTTACGGCGCGCAGCCGCTCTACACCGTCGCCGCGACGCTGGCGGCGAAGGGCGAGACGATCGACCAGGCCCGCCGCCAGATCGGTCTGCGCACCGTGACGCTCGACCGCCGCGACGGCGCCTTCGGCTTCGTGGTCAATGGCACGCCGATCTTCGCCAAGGGCGCGAACCTGATCCCGTTCGACAGCTTCCCCGCGCGGGTGACGCCGCAGACGATTCAGTCGCTGCTCACCGCCGCGCGCGACGTGAACATGAACATGATCCGCGTCTGGGGCGGCGGCTATTATCTCGACGACAGCTTCTACGAGATGGCCGACCGGATGGGCCTGATGGTGTGGCAGGACTTCATGTTCGGCGGCGCGGTGACGCCCCCCGACGCCGCCTTCCGCGAGAATGTCCGGATCGAGGCGGACGAGCAGGTCGCGCGGCTGGGCGACCATCCCTCGATCGTGATCTGGACCGGCAACAACGAGGTGCTGTCGGGATGGGAGAACTGGTCCGACCGCAAGGCCTATAAGAAGGCGATCGGCCCGGACGGGCAGGAGCGGATCGGCGCTGGCATGGCGGTGCTGTTCGACCGGGTGCTGCGCGGCGCGGTGACGGCGAACAGCCCCGGCACCCCCTATATGCCCGGATCGCCCTCCAGCGACTATGAAGGCCCGGTCGATACCGACGCCAATGGCGACCGGCATTTCTGGGACGTCTGGTCCGGCTCCAAGCCGGTCGAGAATTACCTCGATTCCTGTCCGCGCTTCATGTCCGAATATGGCTTCCAGTCGATGCCGGCGATGGCGACGATCCGGGGCTTCGCGGGCAAGGGCGTGCTCGCCGCCGACAGCGCGGTGATGAAGGCGCACCAGAAATTCCTGGCCGGCGAGGGCAATGCCCGACTGCAATTCTACATCGACCAGCGGCTGCGCCCGGCCAAGGACTTCGCCGACTTCGTCTACCTGACCCAGGTCAACCAGGCGCAGGCGATCGACCTCGCCGCCCGCCACCACCGCGCCTGCCGCCCGGTGACCATGGGCTCACTCTACTGGCAGCTCAACGACGTCTGGCCCTCGATCAGCTGGGCCAGCGTCGACTATGACGGGCGGTGGAAGCTGCTCCATTATGCCGCGCGCCGCTTCTTCGCCGCCCAGACCATCGTCGCCGAACACAGGGACGGCGCGACCCGCGTCACCCTGGTCTCCGACGCCACCACGCCGACACCCGCCCGCTGGCGGCTGAGCGTGCGCGACATGGCCGGCGCCGTGCTGTCGACGCACGAGGCGGCAACGACGCTCGCCCCGCTGTCCGCCGCCACCGTCGCGACGCTTCCCGACGCGACGCTGTTCGGCAGCGCCGCGCCGGCGCACAGCTATGCGGTCGCCGAGCTGTTCGTCGGCGACCGTCGCGTCAGCCGCGTGCTGGTCGACCGGCTGGTCCCCAAGGACATGGCGCTGCCCGATCCCGGCATCACCACGACCTGGTCGGGCGACCAGGTGACGCTGACTGCGCGCAACCTGGCGCGGGGCGTGATGCTGGATGTCGGCGCCTTCACCGGCGGCCAGCCCTCCGACAATGGATTCGACCTGCTGCCGGGCGAGAGCGTCACCGTCCGCCTGCCCGCCGCCGCGCGTAAAACCCTGACGATCCGGACCCTTGCCCGATGATGATGCTCGCCCTGCTGCTCGGCTCCGCCGATCCCGTCGCCGCCGCCGTCGCGGCGATGACGCCCGAACAAAAGGCCGCGCAGCTGCAAAGCACCGCGCCCGCCGACGCCGCCGCCGGCCTGCCCGCCTATGACTGGTGGAACGAGGGACTGCACGGCCTGGCCCGCAACGGCCAGGCGACCGTCTTCCCCCAGGCGATCGGACTGGCGGCGACCTGGGACGTGGACCTGATGCAGCGGGTCGGCACCGTCGTCTCGACCGAGGCGCGCGCCAGGTTCAACGCCCGGCCGGCGAACGCGGACCGGCGCATCTATGAGGGGCTGACGATCTGGTCGCCCAACATCAACATCTTCCGCGATCCGCGCTGGGGTCGGGGTCAGGAAACCTATGGCGAGGACCCGTATCTGACCGGCTCGCTCGGCGTCGGCTTCATCCAGGGCCTGCAGGGGCCGGACCCGACGCATCCGCGCGTCATCGCCACGCCCAAGCATCTGGCGGTGCATAGCGGGCCGGAGGCGGGGCGCGACAGCTTCGACGTCGATCCCTCGCCGCGCGACGTGGAGGCGACCTATCTGCCCGCCTTCCGCCGCACGCTGACCGAGGGCAAGGCGCTGTCGCTGATGTGCGCCTACAACTCGATCCACGGCACCCCGGCCTGCGCGGACGGGCCGCTGCTCAACGATCGGGTGCGCGGCGCCTGGGGCTTCAAGGGCTTCGTGGTGTCGGACTGCGACGCGGTCGCCAACATCCACCTGTTCCACCATTACAAGCTGGACGCCGCCGCCGCCGCCGCCGCCGCGATCCGGGGCGGCAACGACCTGAACTGCGGCACCACCTATGCCGCGTTGCCTGAGGCGCTGCGGCGCGGGCTGGTGACGCAGGCCGAGGTCGACACGGCGCTGGTCCGCACGCTGCGCGCGCGCCAGCAACTGGGCATCGCATTCGGCGCGACCAGCCCGTGGAGCCGCATCAAGCCGAGCGCGGTCGCCACTCCCGCCAACCGCGCGCTGGCGCTGGAAGCGGCGCGCAAGTCGATCGTGCTGCTCCAGAACCGGGACAACCGCCTGCCGCTCCGGCCCGCCACAAAGCTCGCCGTGATCGGCGCGGATGCGGACGACCTGGGCGTGCTGGAGGGCAATTACCACGGCACCGCCGTCACCCCCGTCACGCCGCTGGCGGGCCTGCGCGCCAGATTCGGCGCGGTGCGCTATGCGCAAGGATCGGTGCTGGCGGACGGCGCGCCGGTCGTGCTGCCGGAGACGGCGCTGCGCGCCAACGGCCAGCCGGGCCTCGCCGCCAGCTACAGCGTCGGCGGCAAGACGGTGCTGACCCGGCAGGAGCGGCGCATCGACGTCAACATCAACCGTACCGCGCCCGCGCCCGGCCTGCCCGCGACCGGCTATGTCGCGCGCTGGAGCGGCGAGTTCGTGGCCCCCGGCCCCGGCCAATACCGGTTGGTGCTCGACCAGGCGCAATGCTGGAAGGACTGCAAGACCCACGACACCGCGCGCGTGACGCTGGGCGGCAAGACGCTCCACGACGGCCCGCTGCCCAAGGGCCGGGTGGAACTGACCGTCGACAGCGACGGCATGGCCCAGCCCTTCACGATCGAGCTGAATCATCAATCGGAGGATGAAAGCTTCCGCCTGCTCTGGCTGCCCCCGGCCGAGCCGCTGATCGCCGAGGCGGTGGCGGCGGCGAAGCAGGCCGATGTCGCGGTGGTGGTCGCCGGCCTGTCGCCCGATCTGGAGGGCGAGGCGCTGTCCGTCTCCGTCCCCGGCTTCGTGGGCGGCGACCGCACCGACATCGCCCTGCCGCTGCCGCAACAGCGGCTGCTTGCCGCGCTGAAGGCGACGGGCAAGCCGATCGTGCTGGTGCTGGCGAGCGGCAGCGCGGTGTCGGTCGACCCGAATAGCGCCGATGCGATCCTGTCGCTCTGGTATCCCGGCGAATCCGGCGGCACCGCGCTGGCGGACGCCCTCTCCGGCGTGGTCAGCCCGTCGGGACGGCTGCCGGTGACGATCTATCGCCAGACCTCCGACCTGCCCGCCTTTGTCGATTACGGCATGAAGGAGCGGACCTATCGCTACTTCACCGGCACGCCGCTCTGGGGCTTTGGCCACGGCCTGAGCTATGCGACGTTCGGCTACGGCCGACCGAGCGCGCCCGCCAGCATCGCCGCCGGGCAGGACCTGACCGTCGAGACCGAGGTGTCCGCCACGGGCGCGCGCGGTGGCGACGAAGTGGTGCAGGCCTATCTGGTGCCGCCCGCCGCCGCCGGCACGCCCGGCCTGACCGATCCGGTGCTGCAACGCCAGCTCGTCGGTTTCCGCCGCGTGTCGCTGGGCCAGGGTGCGCGGACCAGGGTGCGCTTCACCATCGATCCCCGCGGCATGAGCATCGTCGAGCGCGACGGCCGCCGCCATGTCGCGCCGGGCGCGTACCGGCTGTGGGTCGGCGGTGGCCAGCCGGGCGATGGGCCGGGTCAGTGGCTCGACTTCGCGGTGACCGGCACCGATCAGGACCTGCCGAAATGATCGTCTCGCGTCGCTCGCTGATCGCCGGCACCGCCGCGCTCGCCGCCACGCCCGCGCTCGCGACGTCGCAGCCGGACTTCGCCAGCAAGCGCCCCGCCCCCGCCGACCGCCGCTTCACCAGTCGCGCGGTGGAGCGGGAGCTGGCGCGGGTATCCGCCCGGATCGGCGACGCCAAGCTGCGCTGGATGTTCGGCAACTGCTATCCCAACACGCTCGACACCACGGTCAGGATGGGGATGGCGGACGGACGGCCCGATGCCTTCGTCATCACCGGCGACATCCCCTGCCTGTGGCTGCGCGATTCCGCCGCGCAGGTGAAGCCGTATCTGCATCTAGCCAAGGGCGATGCCGATCTGCGCCGGCTGTTCCAGGGGCTGATCGCGCGCCAGTCGCGCTCGATCCTGATCGACCCGTACGCCAACGCCTTCATGGAGGACCCCAGCGCCCCGACCAATCTCGAATGGTCGCTGAAGGACACGACCGAGATGAAGCCCGGCGTCGCCGAGCGGAAATGGGAAGTGGATTCGCTCTGCTACGCGATGCGGCTGGCCTATGGATATTGGCGCGCGGTCGGCGACGCCACGCCGTTCGACGCGACCTGGGCGGCGGCGGCGCGGGCGATCCTGCGCACCTTCCGCGAGCAGCAGAGGAAGGACGGCCCCGGCCCCTACAGCTTCCTGCGCACCTCGAACCGCAACACCGAGACCATGCCGTTGTCCGGCTGGGGCAATCCGGCGCGGCCCAACGGCCTGATCCAATCGGGCTTCCGCCCGTCGGACGACGCCTGCCAATATCCCTATCTGATCCCCTCCAACCTGTTCGCGGTGACGACGCTCCGCGAGCTGGCGGCGGTCGCGGCCGAGGCGCGCCACGATACCGCGCTCGCCGGCGACGCCACCGCACTGGCCGCCGAGGTAGAGGCGGCGCTGCGCCAGCATGGCACGATGCGGCTGCCGGACGGCGCGCCGGTCTGGGCCTATGAGGTCGACGGCTATGGCAACGCGATGTTCATGGACGACGCCAATGTCCCCTCGCTGTCGGGCCTGGCCTATCTGGGCTGCGTCGCGTTGGACGATCCGCTCTGGCGACGGACGCAGGCGGCGGCATGGAGCGAAGCCAATCCCTATTTCTTCCGCGGCCGCGCGGGCGAAGGCATTGGCGGCCCGCATGTCGGCCTGCGCTGGATCTGGCCGATGTCGCTGATCGTCCGCGCGCTGTCCGCCACCGACGACCGGACGATCCGCGCCTGCCTTCAGACGCTTCGCGACACCGACGCCGGCACCGGCTTCATCCACGAGGCTTTCGACCAGGACGATCCCGCCAAATTCACGCGCCACTGGTTCGCCTGGGCCAATGGCCTGTTCGGCGAGCTGATCGTCACCCTCGCCCGCACCCGACCGCACCTGCTCCAGGATTTCGCATGACCCAGTTGTCGCGCCGCTCGCTCCTGTCCTCGTCGGCGCTCGCCGCCTGCGCCCTGCCGCTGCCCGCCTTCGCGAAGCCGGCGCAGGGTCCGGCGAAGGCGAACCTGTTCATCGGCACCGGCGGCCATGGCCATACCTATCCTGGCCCGACCCTGCCCTTCGGCATGGTGCAGCTCGGCCCCGACACCGATGTCGAGCGGTGGGACGCCTGTTCGGGCTATCACCGCACCGACACGTCGATCATGGGGTTCAGCCACACCCATCTGTCGGGCACCGGCATCGGCGACATGCTCGACGTGCTGGTGGTGCCGACCCGGGGACCGGTGAAGCTGCTGCCCGGCACGCTCGCCGCGCCGGAGACCGGCTATCGCCAGCGCTTCTCGGACGAAGTGGCGGAGCCGGGCTATTATGCCGTCACGCTGGAATCGGGCGTCCGGTCCGAGCTGACCGTGACCGAGCGGACCGGCTGGCATCGCCACCATTTCCCCAAGGGACCGGGCCATATCCTGGTCGACCTGTCGCACCTGATCCACGACAGTTCCGACAATCCGCCGCTCGTCACCGATGCCACGCTGACGGTCGGGGCCGACGGCAGCTTGAGCGGCGGCCGCACCGTCCATCGCTGGGCCAAGGGACGGCGCATCTTCTTCGCCATGCAGGCGTCGCGCGCGCCGGATCGCATCACCCTGTACGGCGACGACGATGCCCAGCAGCCGGCGGGATCGCGCGGCGTGGCCGGCAAGCGGCTGAAGGCGGTGCTGCATTATGACGATGCCGGCGCGGCGCCGATCCTGCTCCGCTGCGGCATCTCCGGCGTCGACGTGGCCGGCGCACGCCGGAACCTGGCCGCCGAGGCGCCGCATTGGGATTTCGACCGCACCCGCCGCGCGGCCCAAGACCTTTGGGCCAGCCATCTGGACGCCGTGCAGGTGACCGGCGGCACCCTCGACCAGCGCACGATCATGGCCTCCGCCCTGTATCACGCGCAGCTCGCCCCGACGCTCTTCTCCGATGTCGACGGCCGCTACGTCGGACTGGACCGCAAGGTCCACCAGCTTGCCGCCGGCGAGCGCGCCTATTCGACCTATTCGACCTGGGACACGTACCGCGCGCTGCACCCGCTCCTCACCCTGGTCGCGCCCGACCGCGTCCGGAGCCTGGTCGGCGACCTGATCCGCCAAACCCAGCAAAGCGCCTATGGCCCGCCGGTCTGGCCGCTCCAGGGGGTGGAGACGGGGACCATGATCGGCTGGCATTCGGTGCCGATTCTGGCGGAGGCGCAGGCCAAGGGCATTCCCGGCGACTATGCCGCCGCCTGGCCCGCCATCGCCCGGCGCAGCTTCGACTGGTCCGCGCCCGACCTCGACAACAGCAAGGGCCGCGACCTCTATGACCGGATGGGCTATGTGCCCGCCGACAAATGGTTCGAAAGCGTCAGCCGGACGCAGGAATATGCCTATGACGACTGGGCGGCCGCGCATCTCGCCCGCGCCGCCGGGCAAGGCGCGGCGGCCGACCGGCTGTTCCAGCGGTCGGGCAACTGGCGCAACGTCATCGACGGCAAGATCGGCTTCGCGCGCCCCCGCTTCGCCGACGGAAGCTGGTGGACGCCCTATGACCCGATCCAGCTCGGCCATATGCCCAAGCCCTGGTGGCGCGACTATACCGAGGCCAATGGCTGGCAGGCGACCTTCCTGAACCAGCACGATGTGTACGGCCTGATCGCGCAGATGGGCGGCGACGCGAAGTTCGAGGCCAAGCTCGACGCCCTGTTCACCGCGCCCTCGACCCTGCCCGCCAATGCGCCGCCTGACATCAGCGGGCTGGTCGGGCAATATGCGCATGGCAACGAGCCGGACCAGCACGCCCCCTATCTCTACGCCTATGTCGGCGCGCCGTGGAAGACCCAGGCGATGGTGCGACGGCTGTGCACCGAGATGTACCGGAACGATCCCGACGGGATCATCGGCAATGACGATTGCGGGCAGATGAGCGCCTGGTTCGTGCTGTCGGCGCTCGGCTTCTACCCCGTCGATCCGGTCGAGGCGGTCTACGTGTTCGGCTCGCCCCTGTTCGAGCGGGCGAGCGTACGGCTGGGCGGCGGGCGCACGCTCACGGTCGAGGCGCCCGGCAACGGGCCGGAGACGCCCTACATCCGCGCCGTCCGCTGGAACGGCAAGCCGTGGACCAAGAGCTGGATCCGCCATGCCGATCTGGCCCAGGGCGGCACGCTGAGCTTCCTGATGGGTGCGCAGCCCAATCGTGCCTTCGGTCGCGCCAAGGCCGACCGGCCACCGTCCAACGGCCGCATGGCCGTCTGACATGGGCTGGGGGGCCGCGATGATGCCGGGCGCGGGGGCGCTTACCCCCAACTGTTTCCCGGCGAAGGCCGGGGCCCAATCGGGAGACGACAGTGACGACGGACGGCGCTCCGTCACCCAAGCCGTCCCAACTGGACCCCGGCCTTCGCCGGGGAAGGGCTTGGGGTTGAGCGCTCAGCCATGCTGACCGCCCTGGCCCTCGCTACCACCTGCGTCTCCTCCACCCCTGGCGGCGAAGTCGCGGCGGCGCTGCTCGAACGCCGGCTGGCCGAGCGGATCGACCGGTGCGGCGGGCTGCACGTGCTGGTCGCCCCCGCGCCCCGTGTCCGCGCCGCGCTGCCCGTCGCCCGGCGTCGCCGCTGGCGCGTCCCCGCGCTTGGCCGCGAAAGCTATGCGGTTCGGACGGTGGGCGCCAGCATCGTCGTCACCGCCCGCGACACGCGCGGGCTGGTGTACGGCGTGGGCTGGCTGCTGCGCCATCTCGACGTCGTGAACGGCACGCCCCGCCTCGCGGCCGCCGCCAACGTCACCCTTTCCCCCCGCTTCGACACCCGGCTGACCCAGATCGGCTATCGGCCCAAGAACAACAGCTACGATGCCTGGACGCTGCCGATGTTCGAGCGGCGGATCGAGGATTTCGCGCTCTGGGGCGCGAGCGGCGTGCAGATCATCGCGCCCGTCTCCGACGACGACGCGACCGGCCCGCTCTTCCCCGCGCCGCCGCGCGAGACGCTGGCGGGGATCGCGCGCATCACGCACCGGCTGGGCCTCGACGTCGCGCTCTACTATCCCGAACTCGGCGACTATACCAAGCCGGGGCAGGTCGCGGCGGAGGTGCGCGCCTTTGCTCGGGTGCTCGCCGACCTGCCGCACGTCGACGCGCTCTACGTGCCCGGGGGCGACCCCGGCCACACCGATCCCGACCATCTCTTCCCGCTGGTCGCGCGGCAAGCCGCGGTGCTGCACCAGCGGAACCCGGGCGCGCCGGTCTACCTCTCCACCCAAGGCTTCGACGCCGCCGGGCTGGCCGCCTTCTACCGCCAGCTCGACCGGCAGCCGGACTGGCTGGCGGGCGTCTTCGTGGGGCCGCAGACGCGCGATCCGCTGCCGGTGCAGCGCCGGCGCATCCCCGCACGCTATCCGCTGATCCTCTACCCCGACATCGCGCATACCATGCACGCGCAGTTCCCGGTGCCGCGCTGGTGGCCCGAATTCGCGCTGACCGAGGGGCGCGAGCCGATCAACCCGCGCCCGGCGGCCTATACGCTGATCGCCCGCCGCTTCCTGCCGCTGACCCAGGGGTTCGTGACCTATTCGGAAGGGATCAACGACGACTTCAACCAGCTGCTCTGGTTCCAGCTCGGCTGGTCGCTCGCCACCGATCCGCAGGCCATGGCGCGACAATATGCACGGATGTTCATCGGCGACCCCGCCGCCGCCGCCCTGCCCTTCGCGCTGGAGGGAAACTGGGTCGGCGATCCGGCGAAGAACGCGGGCATCGACCGCACGCTGGCGCTAACCGATCGCATCCGCCCCGCGCGCTTCGCCGACTGGCGGCTCGACAGCCTGCGCTACCGTTCGGTCTATGACGCGCTGGTCCGTCACCGCAGCATCGCCGCCCGCCAGCGCATCGCAGCGGTTCAGGCCGCACCCGCCGCCGCCACCGCCCGCATCGCGCTCGACCAGCCGGACGGTCCGGCGGTCGCGGCGCTTCGCGCCCGGCTGTTCGCGCTCGCCGAACGGCTATGGCGCCAAGCCCGGTTGCAACTGAGCGTCCAGCGCTACGGCGCGACCACGATCGAGCGCGGCGCGAACCTGGACCGGGCCGATATCGACCTGACCGGCCGCCGGGCAATCCTGGCGCAACTCGCCAAGGGCTTTCCCCTGCCGGACCGCAGCCGCCGGGCGGAGGGCGCGCTCTACGACGATCTCGGCCGCCCCGATGCCGAACCGCATCTGGTGCGCGGGGCCGGCTTCGCCGCCGATCCGCAGATGTACGAGACGGCAATCGACGGCATCGCCGACCGCACGGCCGAGGATGGCTGGCCGCTGCCCGCACTCGACTATGCGGAGACGCTCTATGACCGGCCAATCCGGCTCCGATACACCGGCCTCGACCCGCATCGTCGCTATCGTCTGGTCGCGACCTATGCGGGCGAGGACTATACCCTGCCGATGACGCTGACCGCCAACGGCCGCTTCACGCTCCAGTCCGCCTTCAACCGCACCAGCAACCCGATGACCGTCGAGGTCGCGATCCCGCCCGCCGCCACCGCTGGCGGCACGCTCGACCTTGCCTGGACGCGGCCGCCGGGCCTGGGCGGCAGCGGGCGCGGCCATCAGGTCGCCGAGACTTGGTTGATCCCCGACCCCCTTCCTTCCCCCTCCCACGCCGGAGCACCCCGATGACCGACCTGTCCCGCCGTTCCCTGATCGCCTCCGGCATGGCGACCGGCATGGCCGCCAGCCTGGCCGGCCCCGCCGCCGCCGCCGCCGGCGCGCCGCGTCCCTGGGGGGCTACGCCCTCGCCGCGCCAGCTCCTCTGGCACAAGCGCCAGCAATATGCCTTCGTGCATTTCTCCATCAACACCTTCACGGGTCGCGAGTGGGGGATGGGCGACGAAAGCCCGGCGCTGTTCAACCCGACCGACTTCGACCCCGACCAGATCGTCGCGGCGGCCAAGGCGGGCGGGCTGACCGGCATCATCCTGACCGCCAAGCATCATGACGGCTTCTGCCTGTGGCCGACGATGCTGACCGAACACTGCATCCGCAACAGCCCGTACAAGAACGGCAAGGGCGACGTGGTCGGCGAGATGGAGCGCGCCACCCGCCGCGCCGGCCTGTCCTTCGGACTGTACCTGTCGCCCTGGGATCGCAACCATGCCGATTATGGCCGGCCCGCCTATGTCGACTATTTCCGCAAGCAGATCGTCGAGCTCTGCACCCGCTACGGCAAATTGTTCGAATTCTGGTTCGACGGCGCCAATGGCGGCGACGGCTATTATGGCGGCGCGCGCGAGACACGGAAGATCGACGCGCCGCGCTATTACGACTGGCCCCGGACGATCGCGCTCGTCCACCGCTATCAGCCCGACGCCTGCACCTTCGATCCCCTGGGCGCGGACATCCGCTGGGTCGGCAACGAGAATGGCGTGGCGGGCGATCCCTGCTGGCCGACCATGCCCGACCACCCTTACGTCCAGGCGGAGGGCAATAGCGGCGTGCGCGGCGCGGCGCTCTGGTGGCCGGCGGAGACCGACGTGTCGATCCGGCCCGGCTGGTTCTACCATGCCGACGAGGACGCCAAGGTGAAGAGCCCCGAGCGGCTGGTGACGCTGTTCGACGAGTCAGTCGGGCGCGGCACCAACCTCAACCTCAACCTGCCGCCCGACCGTCGCGGGCAGCTCGCCGAGCATGACGTGGCGGTGCTGAAGTCCTTTGGCGATGCACAGCGGGCCAGCTTCGCGACCGACTTGGCCCGGGACGCGGTGGCGAGCGCCAGCCATGTGCGCGGCCCCGCCTTCGCGCCCGCCAATGTGCTCGATGGCCGCGACGACCGCTATTGGTCGACGCCCGATGGCGTGACCACGCCGACGCTGACGCTCGACCTGCCGCCGAACCGCTCCTTCGACCTGATCCGCCTGCGTGAATATCTCCCACTCGGCGTACGCGTGACGCGCTTCGCCGTGGAGGCCGAGACGGACGGACGCTGGCAGCGGCTGGCCGAACACGAGTGCATCGGCGCGCAACGCATCATCCGCCTGCCCCGGCCGGTCACCGCGCGCCGCCTGCGCGTCATGGTGCTGGAAGCGCCCGTCTGCCCAGCGATCAGCGAGGTGGCGCTGTTCCGCGCGGTCGCGCCAGTGCCCGTCGCGCCGCCGGCGACGCGCGAGGACCAGCTGCTGACCGGCCAAGGCTGGACCGTGGTCGCCGCCTCCGCGCCTGGTGCCGCAGCGGTGCTGGACAACGACGTCGCCACCGCCTGGACGCTCCCCGCGCCGACCACCGCCGCGCCCGCCACGCTGACGCTCGACCTCGGACAGCCGCGCGACCTTGCCGGCTTCTCGCTGACGCCCCAGCGCAACCCCAGCCCCGACGCCGCCCCACCACGCAATTACCGGGTGGAGACCAGCCTGGACGGCAAGGCCTGGACGGCGGCGGGCGAGGGCGAATTTCCCAACATCGCCTATGCGCTGGCAACGCAGCGCATTCCCTTCCCCGCCCCGCGCCGCCTTCGCTACCTGCGCTTCGCCTTCACCGCGACCGCCGTGCCGGCCGCGAAGCTGGCGATCGCCGACATCGGCGCTTTCGCGGGATAGGGGTGTCCCCGCCTAGTCCTGCAGGGCCGCCGCCCGCGCTTCGGCGGTGGCGGCTTCGCGGGCGGCGCGGCGGACCTGGGTCTGCTCGGCGCGGACCGCCATCGCCTCCCAGGTGGTGGCGGCGCGGTCGCAGCGCTCGCGGACATTGTCGAGCCGCGCGGCCTGGGCGTTGGCGCGCTCCTGCTCGGCGCGGGCACGGTAGAATTGGGCATCGTCGGCCATGGTCAGGCTCCGGATCGAGAGGGGAGAGGCAGGGGCGCACAGGACTGACGCTCCCGTCGGCAAGCGACTGACGTGGCGGCCGGTATGCGCCCTATGGCCGGTATACGCAACCGGGCCGGAACGCTCTCGGCCTCCCGCCGGTTTGGTCGGGCAACGTCAGGACGATTCGGGAGGAAAGCAATGGATCGCGCGACGTCGCGGATCGCCGCGCTCTGGGCGCGGCCGCCGGGGGGCTGGTGGGATGTGCTCAAGCAGGTCTGGGCGGCATCGGGTCGCGACAACATCTCGCTGATCGCGGCCGGCGTCGCCTTCTACGCCTTCCTGTCGATCGTGCCGCTGCTCGGCGCGGTGGTGCTGACCTATGGCCTGGCCGCCGATCCGCAGACCGTGGGCAAGAGCATCGCCGCGCTGACCGACGTGATGCCGCGCGAGGTCGCCCGGCTGGTCGGCGAGCAGTTGCTGACCGTGGTCGAGGCGTCAGGCGGCAAGAAGGGCTTCGGCCTGATCCTCGCGCTGGGCCTGGCGCTCTACGGCGCGATGAAGGGCGCGGGCGCGGTGATCGCCGCGCTCAACGTTGCGTTCGAGGTGCCGGAGACGCGCGGCATCATCCGCCAATATGCGCTGGCCTTGGCGATCACGGCGGGCGCGGTGGTGCTGATGCTGGGCGCGATGGCGACGATCGCGCTGGCGACCTGGCTGGGCACGCTCGCGCCCTGGGCCCCCAGCGTCGTGCCGCACCTGCTCACCCTGGCATCCTATGCGGTGTTGGCCGGGCTGGCGGTCGGCGGGGCGACGACGCTCTATCGCTTCGGCCCGGATCGGCACGCCGCGCACTGGGCGTGGCTGACGCCGGGATCGGTGGTCGCGACGCTCTGCTGGCTGGCGATGACGGTCGGCTTCGGCCTCTATGTCGCGAATTTCGGCAGCTATGACGCCACCTATGGCTCGCTGGGGGCGATCGTGGTGATGCTGACCTGGCTGTGGCTGTCAGCCTATGTCGTGCTGCTCGGCGCGGAGCTGATCGCCGGGTTGGAGCGGAGCGTCACCGGCGCGCCGAAGGCCAGCGGGCTGGGCACGCCGCAAGCCCCCGCCCCGTCACCGGGGCCGCACGCGACCGGCCTGGGCGGCTTCGTCGCGGCGGATCGGATCGCCGGGCGGGCCGGGCTGCTCGCCTCGATCGCGACCGCGGGGGGCCTGGGCGCGCTCCGCCGGGGGCGCGGCTGGGGCTGGGCGCTGGTGCTGGCGGGCGCGGCGGCGGCCTGGACGAAGCGGGATCGCGGTTCGGCATAATCCTGCGACAATTATCCGCTAGCGGGCGCGGCCATGAACAGATGGTGGGCAGCATCCCTCGCGATCCTCGCAATTTCCGATCCGGTCCGCGCGCAACAGGCCGCGCCGCCGGCGAGTCCGTCCACGCCCGCCGCCGCGGCGGAGCCGGCCGAGCCGGAAGCCGACGACGCCGGCGAGGACATCGTGGTCACCGGTTCGCGCAAGCTGCCCGGATCGGTGATCGGCGACATCCCGCCCGACCAGACCCTGGGTGCAGCGGACATCCGCTCCTACGGCGTCAACTCGGTAGCCGACCTGCTCAACGAATTGTCGCCGCAGACGACCAGCGGGCGCGGCCAGGGTGGCGCGCCGGTGGTGCTGCTCAACGGCCGGCGCATTTCCGGCTTTCAGGAAATCCGCGACATCCCGACCGAGGCGATCCAGCGCGTCGAGATCCTGCCCGAGGAGGTGTCGCTGAAATATGGCTATACCGCCGACCAGAAGGTGGTGAACATCGTCCTGCGCCGCCGCTTCCGCGCCGCGACGCTGGAGGCGGCCGACCGGGTGCCGACCGCCGGCGGCCGCAACGACGCGCAGGGCGAGGCCGACCTGCTGGCGATCCGCCGCGACACGCGCACCAACCTGCACCTGGAATATGAGCGCGCGACATCGCTGACCGAGGCGGAGCGCGGCATCGATCCACGCGCGAGCGACGATCCGGGCGCGAGCAATTTCAACCAGACGCCCTATCGCACGCTGCTGCCCTCGACCCGCGACTTCAGCGTCAACGGCATCGTCGCGCGGCCGGTGCTGGGGGTCTCGGCGACGCTCAATGGCCGCTACGAGCTGAGCGACTCGACCAGCCAGTTCGGTCTGCCCGGCGTGACGCTGACCGCGCCGGACGGCACGGCGGTGACCCGCTATCCCGACGACGGCAGCGTGCTGCCGCTGGCGCAGCGGACGAGCAGCGGGACCACCCATCTGGGCAGCACGCTGAACGGCGTGCTGGGGGCGGGATGGAATTGGTCGTTCACCGGCAATTACGACCGCGTGGCGACCACCACGCTGACCGACACCGGCCTCGATCCCGGCGGCTTCCAGGCCCGGCTGGACGCGGGGATGGTGGGCGTCGACGGCCCGTTCCTGCCCGGCGACCTGAACGTACTGGCCGCCAATCGCGCCCGCTCCGTCTCCAGCCAGGGCGGCGGCGACCTGCTCGTCACCGGCAGCCCGTTCCGGCTGCCGGCGGGCGACGTGACGACCAGCCTGCGCGCCGGCGCCAGCACCAGCGACTTCAGCGCCGCCAGCTTCCGGGGCGGCGTGGCGAGCAGCGGCGGCGTGTCGCGCGACAGCGCCAATGGCCAGGCCAATATCGACCTGCCGATCGCCAGCAAGGCGCGCGGCGTGCTGGGCGCGATCGGCACCCTCTCGCTCAACGGCAATCTGGCGGTCAACCACCTGTCCGACTTCGGCACGCTCGTGACCACCGGCTACGGCGTCAACTGGGCGCCCATCCCGGCGGTGCGGATCATCGCCTCCGCCACCGACCAGGACGAGGCGCCGAGCGCGCAGCAACTGGGCAACCCGACCATCGCCACGCCGGGCGTGCGCGTGTTCGACTATGTGCGCGGCACCACCGCCACGGTGACGACGGTGACCGGGGGCAACCCGGCGCTGGTCTCCGACGAGCGGCATGTGAAGAAGGTCGGCGTGACCGTGAAGCCCTGGGCGGCGACCGACCTGACGCTGACCGCCAATTATGTCGAGACCCGCACCGACAATCCGATCCGCAGCTTCCCGGTCGCCACCGCCGCGATCGAGGCGGCCTTTCCCGATCGCTTCACCCGCGATGCCGATGGCGACCTGCTGCGCATCGACACGCGGCCGGTCAATTTCGCGCGGGCGCAGAGCAGCCAGCTACGCTGGGGGATCAACTTCTCCAGGCCGATCAAGTCGAAGATCCAGCGCGATCTGGAGGCATATCGCGCCGGCACCGGCCCCAATCCGTTCGCCGGCCTGCGCCCGCCCGGCGGCGCGCGTCCCGGCGGCGATGCGCCGCCACCCCCGCCCCCCGGCAGCCCCGACGGGCCACCTCCCGACGCGCGCGGCGGCGGCGGCGGTTTCCGAGGTGGCGGCGGCTTCCGTGGCGGTGGTTTCGGCGGGCGCGGCCAGGGCGGCGGGCGGCTGCAATTCGCGGTCTATCACACCTGGAACTTCACCAATCGCCTGCTGGTGGCCAATGGCGGCCCGTCGCTCGACCTGTTGAACGGCGACGCGATCAGCGCCTCGGGCGGCCAGTCGCGGCACGAGGTCGAGGGCCAGGCCGGCTATGTCAACAACGGCCTGGGTGCGCGCCTGTCGGTCAATTACCAGAGCCCGACCCGGGTCAACGGCCTGACTTCGGCGGAGACGCTGGCCTTTTCCGACCTGACCACGCTCGACCTGCGGCTGTTCGCCGATCTGGGCGGGCGGCTGGACTGGGTGCGGGCGCATCCCTGGATGCGCGGGGCGCGCGTGTCGCTGGCGGTCACCAACCTGTTCAACCAGCGCCAGCGGGTGCGCGACGCTGACGGGGTGACGCCGGTCAGCTACCAGCCCGGCTATCTCGACCCGCTGGGCCGTTCGGTGCGGCTGTCGGTGCGCAAGCTGTTCTTCTGACGCGCCGAGACCGCCGCTACCGCCGCGCCGCGAAGAAGTCGCGCAGCAAGGCGGCGGCGGCGGCCTCGCCGATCCCGGCATAGACCTCGGGCCGGTGATGGCAGGTCGGCTGGCCGAACAGGCGGGGGCCATGCTCCACCGCGCCCCCCTTGGGATCGGCGGCGGCATAATAGAGCCGGCCGATCCGCGCATGGGCGATCGCGCCCGCGCACATCGCGCAGGGCTCCAGCGTCACCCACAGGTCGCACTCCTCCAGCCGCTCGCGCCCCAGTCGCGCCGCCGCGTCGCGGATCACCCGCATTTCGGCATGGGCGGTCGGGTCGTGCAGCGCTCGCGGCGCATTGGCGGACACGGCGATCGTTTCGCCGCCCCGCATGACGACCGCGCCGACGGGCACTTCGCCGGCCTCGGCGGCGGCGGCGGCGGCGGCGAGCGCCTGACGCATCGGCTCGGGCAAGGGGATCATGCGGCCCCCCTGCCCCAGTCCGCCGCGACGCGTAAAGCCGTGGCGGTTCGCGGCTTAGTTGGGCGCCTGGCTGTTCGCTGGCTTCTCGACATTGATCGTCGGCACCGCGACCGTCTTGTTCTCCGTGCCGACGGTGACCTTGGCGACATCCGCCTGGAAGGCCGGCGCCTGGACGACGGCGGGGCGCGTCTGGTCGATCGAGATGATGCCGAAATACATCAGCGCCGCGACGATCAGCGCGACCAGGGCAACCAGGACCAGCAACGCGCGCATTCGGAAAACCCTTTCGTGATCGGTATCGTACGCGTAACAACGCCGCCGGAAGACCAAGCGTTGCATGACCGGTCGGCCGTCATCGCCGGGGTGGAATTCACCTTTCGGTTGACTCATCCGCCGCCGTCCCGTAATCGCGCGGCCTTTCCGGGCAACCCCGAAACCAGGATATTCGATCATGTCGCGCATCTGCGAGCTGACCGGCAAGGGCCGGCAGGTGGGAAACAACGTTTCGCACGCCAACAACAAGACCAAGCGTACCTTCCTGCCCAACCTGCAGAATGTCACGCTGCTCTCCGACGCCCTCGAAACCGGCGTGAAGCTGCGCGTCTCGACGCACGGCCTGCGCTCGGTCGAGCATAATGGCGGTCTCGACAACTGGCTGGTCAAGACCAGCGACGACAAGCTGTCGCTGCGCTGCCGCCGTCTGAAGCGCGACATCATCAAGAAGCGCGCGTCGACCGAGGCCGCTGCGGCCTAAGGGTTCGCCCGAACCGATCGAATCGCCCGCCCGGCCGCATGGCCCGGCGGGCTTTTCGCGTTTGAGGCCTGCCGCGAGCACGCGAAGCGGTGGGGAACGACGTTGGCGGCGGCGTTCCTGCGCAAGCACCCGCGCGGGCAGGGGCATGGGTGATCGTTCGACCGGATTCACCCGCCGCCGGGCGGATCGCAAACCCCGACCTTACGCCTCCAGCCGGAACTTCAGCAGCAAGGTCCGCTGGATCGGCAGCTGGTTGTCGTCGGACACCAGCCACAGGATCGTCGCCTCGCCCTCGCGCACCGCCGCGACGCCCTCGAAATTGTCGTGGATGAGCGGCGCCTTGAGCGTCGCGACCGCTTGGCCCGTCACCGCCGCCCCCGGCCGGATCGCGGCCGGGTCGACCAGCACCAGCCGATTCGACCAGCGGAACGGCAACTGGAAGCGGCGCTCCAGCACCAGCAGCCGACCATCGGGCAACTGCGTCATGTCTGACGGGTCGAAGCCCGGCGCGGGATGATAGACGAAACGGAAAGCCGGCACCGGCTGCGCCACCGGATCGCCGGACCACAGCAGCGCGTCGCGCCCCGTCCCCCCGCCCGGCGGGCGCGTCGTCTCGCTGATCGCCACGAAGCGGCCATCGCGCAGGCGGACCATCGATTCGGCGCCGCCATTGTCCTTCCACCCCGCCATGGCGACCGGAGCGACGCCCTGCGCCGGGGGCGCGAAGCCCGGTCCATAGCGCCAGATCTGGTTGAACTGCTCGAACCCGACCCAGACCCGGCCCGTCGCCGGATCGACCGTCATCGACTCGCTATCCCGGTCGCGCTTGGTCCAGCCGGTGCGGGGCCCCGCCGGCAGGTCGGCGAATCGCACGGCGCGGGGCCGCCAGCCCGCCCCCAGGGTGAAGTGCAGCACGTCGCCCAGGTCGCTCAGCAGGGTGAACCGGTCGCCCTGGACCATCAGCGAGGAATAGCCGCCGAACGCCGGATCGTCGGCGGTCAGCCGGACGCCGCCCAGATAGGCAAGCGCCCCGACCCGCCGTCGGCCGGGCCCGGATTCGGCCAGCGGCACCGGCGTGGCGCTGACCCGCGCGGCGGGGCGGACCCGCTCGATCCCATTCTCGCCCGACCAGCTCACGAACAGCGACAGGCCGGCCAGGACGGCGAGAGTGCGCGGGCGGGTCATCGCCGCCCCTGTGGCGCAAGGCGGCGGCGGCGAGAAGCCTGAACCGTCGATAACGGCCGCATTCAGAGTCCGGTCAAGCCGAATCAGGCAGTTGAGGGTCATCGGACGACGGGTCCCGGCCCGCCGCGCCACGTAATCGGGAGACGAACGATGATGAAGACCTTTTCCCTCGCCGCAGCGGCCTTGGCGATGAGCGCGTCGGCCCTGGTTCCGGTCAGCGCGGCGGACGCTCAGCGCTATCGCCACTATCGCGGCGATGCCTATGAGCGCGGCTATTATAATGGCGAGCGCGACTATCGCGCCCAGCGTAAGTGCAAGGACGGCACGGGCGGTGCGATCATCGGTGCGATCGCCGGCGGCCTGCTTGGCCGGACCATCGACACGCGCGGCGACCGCACCGTCGGCACGCTGGTCGGCGCAGGCGCGGGTGCGCTGGCGGGCCGGGCGATCGACCGGTCCGACCGGCCCGGCTATTGCCGCCGCTGATCGACTGACGAGTTCCCTCGCGTAGCGTATCGAGGGCGGGGGGCCGGTGTCGACGGATGCCGGCCCCCTTGTTCATGCGCCGCTTCGCCGGCTGAACCAACCCCGCGGCCAAGCGTTGAACAAACAAGGTTAAGATTTGGAACCTGTCAAAATGCCACCTGTTACAACGGGCATGGCAGCTAAACCCGTCCTGCTGGTCGTCGAGGACGATCAACTCATCCTGCTTCATGCGACGATGACGCTGGAGGACGAGGGTTATGAGGTGATCGGCGTCAGCGACGCGAAGAGCGCGCTGGAAACCGCCGCTGCCCGTCCGGATATTGCTGCTCTGTTCACCGATATCGATCTGCCGGGCGAGCGTTGCGGGCTGAACCTGGCAGCTACCCTGCGGCAGGCGCGACCCGACATGCGCATGGTGATCACCTCGGGTACGCGCGAGATCGGTGACGGTGACCTGCCGGAGGGCGGCATCTTCGTGCCCAAACCCTATACCACCGCCGATATGCGCCGGGCCCTGCAACCGGCCTTTTGACGCCTGTAACCGGCAATTGCATTCCTGGCCCGCGCCGGGACCATCGCATGTCTATCAATTGACTTCGCGCGATGCTCGCCCACCCCGCCAAGGCAGGGATGTGAACGGGCCCGGTGCCGCCATCCCCTGCCTGGTACGGGTGAGCGGCACGATAGGTCACCGATTGCCGGTCGTCGCCTTGGGCATCTCGCCAGCGGCGCTGCCCTCGTCAGCGCGCCGCGTTGCCCCCTCATCTGCGGAAGAGAATGGTGAAGATGCCGATCCTGCCGCGCCGGGCATGGACTGGCGCGGCGGTGTCCGCCAGCCCTGACGGGGAGAGCACGCCCTCCCCGCCGCGGTCCTCAATACATATGCTGGCCGCCGTTGATCGACAGCGTCGAGCCGGTCACGAAGCCACCATCCTCTGAACAGAGGAAGGCGACGCCGCGCGCGATCTCATGCGCCTGGCCCAGCCGGCCGACCGGGATCTTGGCGACGATCTTCTCCAGCACGTCCGCCGGCACGGCCGCGACCATGTCGGTATCGATATAGCCCGGCGCGATCGCGTTGACCGTCACGCCAGCGCGTGCGCCCTCCTGCGCCAGCGCTTTGGTGAAGCCGTGAATGCCCGACTTGGCGGCGGCATAATTCACCTGGCCATATTGCCCCGCCTGGCCGTTGATCGAGCCGATATTGACGATTCGGCCCCATTTGCGTTCGCGCATCCCAGGAAAGGTCGCCTTGGCCATGTTGAAGCAACCGCCGAGATTCGTGTCGATCACTTCCTTCCACGCCTGATAGCTCATCTTCAGGATGGTGCCGTCGCGGGTGATGCCGGCATTGTTGACGACGATGTCGATCGGGCCCAGATCGGCCGCGACCTGCGCGCAACCAGCTTGGCATGCGTCGAAATCGGCGACATCCCATTGATAAGCCGGGATTCCCGTCCGCTCCGTGAAGGCGGCGGCGCGCTCCGCATTGCCGGCATAGCTGGCCGCGACGGTGATGCCGGCCTCCTTCAGCGCAAGGCTGATCGCCTCGCCGATCCCGCGCGTACCACCCGTGACGATCGCAACCCGTGCCATTCAGCCTCTCCCGTTTGATTTAGGTGACGCTACGGCACCCTCACCCAGCCTTCAAGCTCCCGCGCCAAAATGCTGCGCAACATGGCGATGCTGCCGGGCTCGTCGTTGAGGCAGGGCAGATAGGCGAAATGGGTGCCGCCCGCCGCCTCGAAGCTCTCGCGGCCGCGGATCGCCAGCTCCTCCAGCGTCTCCAGGCAATCGGCGGAAAAGCCCGGGGCGACGATCGCGACCTTGCGCACGCCCTTCGCCGGCAAAGCCTCCAGCGTCGTGTCCGTCGCCGGCTCCAGCCATTTGGCGCGGCCAAAGCGCGACTGGAAGGCGACGATCAGGTCGCGTCCCATCGCCGCACCGAGCAGTCGCGCGGTCTTGCGGCAATGGCAGTGATAGGGATCGCCCTGCTCCAGCGTCCGCTGCGGCATGCCGTGGAAGCTGGCGATGATCGCGTCGGGCTTGAAGTCGAGCTGCGCCAGCGACGCCTCGATCGAATCCTTCAAGGCCCCGATATAGGCGGGATCGTCATGATAGGGCGGCAGCGTTCGGATGGCCGGTTGCCAGCGCATCGTCGCCAGATGCGCGAACGCCTTGTCGTTGGCGGTGGCGGTCGTCGCCGCGCAATATTGCGGATAAAGCGGCGCGATCAGGATTCGCTCGCAACCGGCATCCTTCATCGCCTGCAGCCGCTCGGCGATCGCCGGCCGGCCGTAGCGCATCGCCCAGTCGACCATCACCCCGTCGCCGAATGCCCCCGCCAGCGCCATGGCCTGCCGCCGCGTGAAAGCCGCGAGCGGCGAGCCGTCGTCGCGCCACACCTGTTGATAGGCATGGGCCGATTTCTTCGGCCGGGTGCGCAGGATGATGCCGCGCAGGATCGGCTGCCAGGCGATCGGCGGGATTTCCACCACGCGGCGGTCGGACAGGAATTCCGCCAGATAGCGACGCACGCTCGGCGCGTCGGCGGCGTCGGGCGTGCCGAGATTGATCAGCAATACGCCGATCCGGGGCTTCGGGATGGCGGGGTGGCCGGGCGGGATCATCCTTCACTCCTTAACGGCAAGGTGCGGGCGCGCAGCCCGGTCGAGGCGGCGAGCGCATTGGCGATGGCGGGGGCGACGGGCGGCACCGCCAGTTCGGAGACGCCGCCGGGTGCCTCGTCCGACCGGATCAGCTCGACCGTCAGGTCGGGCGTATCGGCCAGCCGGGGCAGTCCCAGCCGGTCGAACCCGCGGACGGTCGCAAGGTTGCGGTCGAAGCCGGTGGCGGCCCCTAGCGCGTGCGCCAGGCCGAAGATCAGCCCACCCTCGATCTGCTGGCGGACCAGATCGGGATTGACGATGCGGCCGCAATCGACCGCCGCGACGAGCCGGTCGACCACCGGGCGGCCTTCGCGCCAGTGCGCCTCCGCCATCACCGCGATGGTGCTGTCGCGAAAGGCGTGGGCGGCGATCCCCTGCCCGCTGCCCGCGATGCCCCCCTCCCAGCCCCCCAGCGATGCGGCGGTGGACAGGCAGCGCGCCAGGCGGGGGTTCTGGCCCAGCATTCCGATCCGCCAGGACAAGGGCTCGACCCCGGCCTCATGCGCGATCTCGTCGAGAAAACTCTCGGTGAAGAAGCAGCTATAGCCGTGCGCGCCGCCGCGCAGATGACCGGTGGGCAGCGGCAGCTCGGCGACATGATGGTCGACCGCCCAGGCCGGCAGGCGGTAGGGCGGCGCGCCCCCCGCCACCGCATAGCGGTCGGCCGGGTCGAGCCGCATCGCCAGCGCCGACAGGCCGCCGGGCCGCAGGCGCTCGACCAGGCCAGCGCCGACCGGCGGCGTCGCGATGCGCGCCCGCCAGCCAAGAATGGCGCCCCCTGCGCCCAGTCGCGCGGTCATGCGCGCGGCGGCGGGCGGGCGGTAGCGGTCGTGGAGCAGCGTCTCGCCGCGTGACCAGACCAGGTTGACCGGGCGCTTCAGCCGCATCGCCAGCACCGTCGCCTGCGCCACCACCGCATGGTCCAGCCCCGCGCCGAAGCCGCCGCCGACCGGCATGGCATGGATCACCACCTGGCGTTCGGACAGGCCAGCGGCCTGGGCGGCGGCGCGGCGGGCGAGGCCGGGGGCCTGGGTCTGCACCCAGCATTGCAACTGCCCGTCGGCAAAGGCGGCAACCGCCGCCGTCGTCTCGATCGCGGCATGGACGCCCGCCGCGACCCGGTATTCGGCGGTCAGCGTGCGCGCGGCCGCCGGCCCGTCGTCGGGATCGCCCTCGCCTGCGATGCGGCGCCCCGTATCGGCCAGCGCCCGGGCCAGCGCCGTGGCGATCGCATCATCGTCGATGCGCGGTCCGGTGGTGGCGAAACGCGGCCGCAGCGCGTCCAGCGCCCGCTGCGCCGCCCAACCGGTCGCGGCGACCGCCGCCACCCAGCGGGGCCGGTCGGTGTCCGGTTCCTCGACGATCGCGACGATGCCGCGCACCGCCTCGCCCGCCGCCCGATCGATCGCAACCAGGTGGCTGTCGCCGATCGGCCCCTGGCGGATCGCGGCATGGGCCATGTCGGGCAGGCGGATGTCGGCGGTGAAGTTCGCCGAGCCATCCACCTTGGCGGGCGAATCCAGCCGGGGAAGCGGCTGGCCCATCAGCCGACCCGCGCCGCCCTGCCCGATCGGCGGCTCGGCGGGCGGGGCCTGATGCGCCGCCGCCGCCGCCAAGTCGGCGAAGCGCAGGCGCTGCGCGCCGTGGACGACGAAGCCGTCGCGCGTCGTGCAGTCCGCCGCCGCCACCGACCAGCGCGCGGCGGCCGCCTGGATCAGCAGCGCGCGCGCCGTCGCGGCGGCGGCACGGGCCGGTTCCTCGAACATCCGGATGCTGCTGGAGCCGGCGGTGAGCATCGGGGCCGGGTCCACGCCGCCCCCGCCCCGCCAGGCGTCCGGCAGGGCGGCCGGCATCCCCTCCAGCAGCGAATCGAGGCCGACCGGGTTGGCATAGAAGGGCGTGATCGGCGCTGGGAATGCCCCCACCGTCCGCCAGTCCGCGCCCAGTTCATCGGCGACGATCTGCGCCAGCCCGGTCCAGCTGCCCTGCCCCATCTCGGTCTGGGGCAGCGCCACCATCACCCGGCCATCGCTGGCGATGGTCAGCCAGCCGCCGAACGCCTGCTCGCCCGGCAAGGTCGGCAACGCCGCAGGATAGTCGCGCGGCCACAGCCCCCAGGCCACCGTCAGCCCCAGACCCGCGCCACCGCCGATCAACAGGCGCCGCCGGTCGATCATCGCAGGACCGTTCGAGCGGAGAAGCCAAGGTCACGATCTAGCGCCGTTGCTTCGCGGGCGAAAACCGGGGTCCAGTCGGGGGACGCTGATCGCTGACGCAGGCCGGGACCGGAATGCCCCCCCATGCGCATGTCGCGGCGAGACTGGAAACCGGAAGATCCGGCCCCATGCCTCGCATCTGCGGGGCACGAGCCCGGATGGAGAACCGGCGCGCAAGTGCATCCCCTGCTCACCAGCCGGGCCTCGGCCTTCGCCGGGGAACACGATCGATCATGGCTCACGATCAACGATCAACGCCCGGCAGCCCGGACCTGTCCCCGGCGATCAGTCCATCACCCAGTCGCGTCGCGCGATCCCCTGTGCCCAGAGCAGCGCCGACAGGTCGCCATGCTCGATCCGCGCCGCCGCTGCCGCCGCGACCACCGGCTTGGCGCGATAAGCGACGCCCAGCCCCGCCGCGCGGATCATCGGCAGGTCGTTGGCGCCGTCGCCCACCGCCAACGTCTGCGCCAGCGGCATGGCCGCCGCCTCTTCGCGCAGCGTCGCCTCCTTGGTCGCCGCGCCGACGATCGGCCGCGCGACCGCGCCGGTCAGCACGCCGCCCTCGACCAGCAGCCGGTTGGCGATCACCCGGTCGAAGCCGATCTCCGCCCCCACCGGTTCGGCGAAGCGGGTGAAGCCGCCCGACACCAGCACGCAGCGCGCGCCCCGCGCCCGCATCGTCCGCACCAGCGCCTTGGCCCCCGGCATGATCGTCACCCGTTCGGCCAGGCAGCGGTCGATCGCGCCCTCGTCCAGCCCGGCGAGCAACGCGACTCGGGCGTCCAGCGCCCCCTCGAAATCCAGCTCGCCGCGCATCGCCGCCTCGGTGACTTGGGCGACCTGCGCCTTGATCCCGGCATAATCGGCCAGTTCGTCGATGCACTCGACCGTGATCATGGTCGAATCCATGTCGGCGACCAGCAGGCGCTTCTCGCGCCCCTCGCTCGGCTGCACGACCACGTCGGTGGCCGCCACCCGTCCCTCCAGCGCCGCGCGGGCGGCGGCCGGGTCGGTGGCGAAGTCGATGTCGGCGGCGCTGCCCTGGTCGATCCACCGCACCGGCCGCGGCGCGCAGCCCGCGCGCTCCAGCGCGTCGACGACAACGGAAAGGTCGGCGGGCAGGCGCCCATCTGCTATCAGCGTCGCGGTGAACATCTCTACTCCCCTGCCAAGGGTCGCGCTCATCGCAGGGCCGACCGCCAGCGGCAAGTCGGCTTTGGCGATCACACTGGCCGAACGCACCGATGGCATCGTCATCAACGCGGACGCCAGCCAGGTCTATCGCGACCTGCGCATCCTCTCCGCCCGCCCTTCCGTGCAGGAAGAGGCGCGCGCGCCACACCGCTTGTTCGGCTATATCGACGGCGCGGACTCCTGTTCCGCCGCGCGCTGGGCGGCGGACGCGGCGGCGGAGATCGACCGGGCTCATGCGGCGGGCCGCGTGCCGATCCTGGTCGGCGGCACTGGTCTCTATCTGCGCACGCTGATCGACGGCATCGCGCCGGTGCCGGAGATCGATCCCGCCATCCGCGAATCGGTGCGCGCGCTGCCCGTCGCCGAGGCGCATCGCACCTTGTCGCGGGAAGATCCGGACGCCGCCGCCCGCCTCGCCCCCGCCGACACGAGTCGTGTCGCCCGCGCGCTGGAGGTGGTGCGGTCGACCGGCCGGCCGCTGCGCGATTGGCAGGCCGAACGCCATGGCGGGATCGGCGACCGGATCGCCGTGTCCGCCGCCATCCTGTTGCCGGACAAGGCGCGATTGATCGAACGCTGCGACCGGCGGCTTGCCGAGATGTTCGATGGTGGCGCGGTGCAAGAGGTCGCCGCGCTGCTGGCGCGGACCGACGTGCCAGACGACGCGCCCGTCCGCCGCGCCATCGGCGTGCCCGAGATCGCGGCCATGCTGGACGGCACGCTCTCCCACGACGAAGCGCTGGCGCGCGCGCGGCTGGCAACGCGCCGCTATGCCAAGCGGCAATATACCTGGTTCCGCCACCAGCCCCCCGCGACCTGGACTAGAAAAGAAAGTTTCTCGGAATCGGATTTCGAAGAAATAATCTGTCTTTTGGGTTGACGCAGTGCAGCGGCTTGGGTAGCGGCACCTCCACTTTCCAAGACCTGAGGAGACGAGACGTGACCGAGAAGAGCGGAGCCGACATTCTGGTCGAGGCGCTGTGCGATCTCGGCGTGGAGGTCGTGTTCGGCTATCCGGGCGGTGCCGTCCTGCCGATCTACGACGCCTTGTTCCGGGCCGCGCGCGATGGTCGTCGCATCCGGCACATTCTCGTCCGTCACGAGCAGGCCGCCACCCATGCCGCGGAGGGCTATGCGCGCTCGACCGGCAAGCCGGGCGTCGTGCTCGTCACCTCCGGCCCCGGCGCGACCAATGCGGTCACCGGCATCACCGACGCGCTGCTCGATTCGATCCCGATGGTGGTCATCACCGGCCAGGTGCCGACCGCGCTGATCGGCACCGATGCCTTCCAAGAGGCGGACACGGTCGGCATCACGCGCCACTGCAGCAAGCATAACTATCTGGTGAAGGACCCGGCCAAGCTGGGCCCGGTGATCCACGAGGCATTCCATATCGCCACCTCCGGCCGGCCCGGCCCGGTCGTGGTCGACATCCCCAAGGACGTGCAGGTCGCCACCGCCCGCTATGCCAAGCCCGGCCCGATCCAGCACAAGACCTATCGCCCGACGGTGAAGGCCGATCCGCGCGCGATCGAGCAGGTGGTCGACATGCTCGCCGCCGCCGAGCGTCCGGTCCTCTATACCGGCGGCGGCGTCATCAATTCGGGTCCGGCCGCGTCGCAACTGCTGCGCGAACTGGCGCGGATCACCGGCGCGCCGGTCACCTCGACGCTGATGGGCCTGGGCGCCTTTCCCGCCTCCTCGCCGCAATGGCTGGGGATGCTCGGGATGCACGGCACCTACGAGGCCAATCACGCGATGAACCAGGCCGACCTGGTCATTGCGCTCGGCAGCCGCTTCGACGACCGGGTCACCGGCCGGCTCGACGCGTTCAGCCCCAACAGCCGCAAGGTCCATGTCGATATCGACCGCTCGTCGATCAACAAGACGGTGCGGATCGACCTGCCGATCGTCGCCGATGTCGGCCATGCGCTGGAGGACATGGTCCGCGTGTGGAAGGCGCGCCAGCATCCCAAGCCGGACACGCGCGACTGGTGGGCCCGGATCGCCGAATGGCGCGCCAAGGCCTGCCTGTCCTTCCCCGACTCGACCACCGAGATCATGCCGCAACGCGCGATCCGTGCGCTGTGGCAGGCGACCCATGCCCGCAACCCGATCATCACCACCGAGGTCGGGCAGCACCAGATGTGGGCCGCGCAGCATTTCGGCTTCGAATCGCCCAACAAATGGCTGACCTCCGGCGGCCTGGGCACGATGGGGTACGGCCTGCCCGCCGCGATCGGCGCGCAGCTCGGCAATCCCAAGGCGCTGGTCATCGACATCGCCGGCGAGGCCTCGATCCAGATGAACATCCAGGAGCTGGCGACGGCGACGCAATATCGCCTGCCGGTCAAGATCTTCATCCTCAACAACGAATATATGGGCATGGTCCGCCAATGGCAGGAGCTGACCTATGAGAGCCGCTATGCCGAAAGCTATTCGGACTCGCTGCCCGATTTCGTGAAGCTGGGCGAGGCCTATGGCTGGAAGGGCATCCGCATCGAGCAGCCGGACGATCTGGATGCCGGCATCGCCGCGATGCTGGACCATGACGGCCCGGCGATCGTCGACTGTCGGGTGGCGAAGCTCGCCAACTGCTTCCCGATGATCCCCAGCGGGGCGGCGCATACCGACATGATCCTGCAGGCGAACGAAGTGTCGGGCACGATGGACGACGAGGCCAAGGCGCTGGTCTGATCCGTCCGCCGCCCCGGCCGCGGCCGGGGCGGGCTGCCAAAGGACATCTTCTCAACAGGGAGCCCCCGGCCGCCGCCGGGGTGACGCGAACGTGCATATCCGTGAAGAAAAGGCCGAACGCCACACGCTGGCGGTGATCGTCGACAACGAACCCGGCATTCTGGCCCGCATCGCCGGCCTGTTCACCGCGCGCGGCTACAATATCGAGAGCCTGACCGTGTCGGAGGTGACCGCCGACAAGGCGGTCAGCCGCATCACCATCGTGACCAGCGCCAGCCCGGCGATCCTGGAGCAGATCGTGGCGCAGCTCGACCGGCTGGTGCCCGTCCACAAGGTCCGCGACCTGACCGCCGAAGGCCCGCACGTCGAGCGCGAGCTGGCGCTGGTCAAGGTGCAGGGCACCGGCGACCACCGGATCGAGGCGCTGCGCCTCGCCGACGTCTACCGGGCCCGCGTCGTCGATGCGACCACCACCAGCTTCGTGTTCGAAGTGACCGGCGGGATCGAGAAGATCGACAAGTTCGTCGAGCTGATGGGCGAGGTCGGGCTGATCGAGGTCGCCCGCACCGGCATCGTCGCCATCGCCCGCGGCCGCGACGCGGCCTGACCCACCCCTCCAGACTCACCAGACTTAAGCCAAAGGGAAGTCATCTCATGCGTGTCTATTACGATCGCGACGCCGATCTGAACCTCATCACCGACAAGAAGATCGCGATCATCGGTTACGGCTCGCAGGGCCATGCCCATGCGCAGAACCTGCGTGATTCGGGCGTGAAGCAGGTCGCGATCGCCCTGCGCGAGGGCTCGCCGACCGCCAAGAAGGCGCTCGACGCCGGCTTCCAGGTGATGTCGAACCAGGCGGCGGCCGGCTGGGCCGACATCGTCATGATCCTGGCGCCCGACGAGCACCAGGCGGCGATCTGGGACGCGGACCTGAAGGGCAATATGAAGCCGGGCAGCGCGCTCGCCTTCGCGCACGGCCTCAATGTCCATTTCGGCCTGATTGAGCCGCCGGCGGATATCGACGTCATCATGATCGCCCCCAAGGGCCCGGGTCACACGGTGCGCAGCGAATATGCGCGTGGCGGCGGCGTTCCCTGCCTGATCGCGATCCACCAGGACGCCAGCGGCAATGCGCACGACCTGGCGCTCGCCTATGCCTCCGGCGTCGGCGGCGGCCGCTCGGGCATCATCGAGACCAACTTCAAGGAAGAGTGCGAGACCGACCTGTTCGGCGAGCAGGCGGTGCTGTGCGGCGGCATCACCCATCTGATCCAGGCTGGGTTCGAGACGCTGGTCGAGGCGGGCTATGCCCCCGAAATGGCCTATTTCGAGTGCCTGCACGAGACCAAGCTGATCGTCGACCTGCTCTATGAGGGCGGCATCGCCAACATGCGCTACTCGATCTCGAACACCGCCGAATATGGCGACATCACGACCGGCCCGCGGATCATCACCGAGGAGACGAAGAAGGAGATGAAGCGGGTGCTCGCCGACATCCAGGGCGGTCGCTTCGTCAAGAACTTCGTGCTCGACAACCGCGCCGGCCAGCCCGAGCTGAAGGCGGCGCGCAAGGCTGCCGCCGCGCATCCGATCGAGAAGGTCGGCACCGAGCTGCGCGCGATGATGCCCTGGATCGGCGCCAACAAGCTGGTCGACAAGGCGAAGAACTGACACCGGCCGACCTGGCGGCGACTTGAAGCGCCACCCCGATGGACCGTCGGGGTGGCGTTTTGCTGCGTGGAGGCGGTCAACCCGGCGGTGGCGGACTTTTGCCATGTCCACCATACCATCCCGGCCGCGCCGGATAGTGGGAACGCAATGTCGACGTCTGCAAAGCGCCCCCCTTCGCCGGAGTCGCCGGAGAAGGACCGCCAACCGCTCTGCGCACCCTTCGCGCCCGGGCGTGACCGACGTGGACGCCGCCCCTCAGGCGCAGGGCCGCGCGACCGGTGTCGCGACCACCAGCGATTCGAGCTCCAGCCTGCCGAGCGGGGCCATGAACTCGCAGCCGAACACGTCGTCCTGCACCCAGGCGACGCGGGCATGGCGTTCGGCGCCGCCGGGCAGCGCGATCTTCAGCGTGGTGCCGACCGGCAGGGGCATGGAGATGCGCGCCCGGCACCCGGAGCGCGACGCGTCCAGCACCTCGACCGACAAGGCGATCCGCGCCGTCGCGCGGCATGCCACCGCCAGGCGGCGCTCGCGGCGATTGTCGTTGGACGACCGACGTGCCTGCATCTCCGCCTTCTCCTCCATTGCCCTGCGAACCCGACACAGGCTGTCTCACGATCCGGTAAGCATTGTCTTACGATCGCCCCGCCGGCCGACGGAAACCGTGCATGAAGGCTTTGTCACGGGGTCTTCACTTTTCGCTACCCATGTGAGGAAAGTTGGTTAACCTCCTCTTTATCCGTCCATCCTGACGCCGACACGGTGCGGGAGCGCGGAACAGGGAAAAGGGGTGAGGTTTTGACGATTCGTTCGCTGCTTCTCGGTGCCGCCATGGTCGCCAGCATGGCATCCGTTCCGGCCCAGGCCGTCGTCTTCGATCTGGTCAGCACCGGCGCCGGCACCGCCGTCGGCACCCAAGCGCGCGCCGGGTTCGAGGCCGCCGCCGCCTATTGGTCGTCGGTCCTGACCAACGACATCACGATCAAGCTGAATATCGGCTATTCCACGCTGGGGACCGGCATCCTGGGTTCGACCGGCAGCACCACCTCCGCCATACTCAATCCGGCCTTCTACACCGCGCTGGGCAGCAGCGTCACGTCCAGCGTCGATCAGGCGGCGGTCGCTTCGCTGCGACCGCTGTCGGCGGCGGGCGCGGTGACGGTGCGGGCCAATGCGCTGGCGGCCGATGGCGTCGGTTATGTCGACACCGCGACCCGGATCGACAATGACGAGTCCGGCAACAATCGCGGTCTCGCGGTCAACAGCTCGGTCATCAAGGCGCTGGGCATCACCACCGACTGGCGCGGCAACGCTATCGACATGACGCGGGTCGACGGCAGCATCACCTTCAGCGACGCGTTCAAGTTCGACTTCGACCCGACCGACGGCATCGCGTCGGACGCGTTCGACTTCGTCGGCGTCGCGATCCATGAGATCGGACACGCCCTGGGCTTCCGCAGCGGCGTCGATTCCTACGATGCCGCGACCGCGCCGGGCGCGTCGGGCAGCGGCCTTCGCTCGCTGGAGAACTTCATCAACATCGCCACGCCGCTCGACCTGTTCCGCTATGGTCAGGAAGGCGAGCTCGACTGGTCGACCCAGGGCGTGCCCTATTTCTCGATCGATGGCGGGCAGACGCAGCTGTTTGGCGACTCCCGCTTCGCCACCGGCGTGCGCAACGGCGACGGCCGCCAGGCCTCGCACTTCAAGGACAGCCCGGCGGGCGTGCCGCAGACCGGCGTGATGGACCCCACCTCCGGCAGGGGCCAGATGCAGGACGTGACCGCGCTCGACATCGCCGCCTTCGACGCGATCGGCTGGACCACCCGGTTCGATGCGCTGACCAACAGCGGCTATCGCCAGACCACCGCCGACATCTATCGTGCGGTCGGCATGGTGCCGGAGCCGGCGACCTGGGGGCTGATGCTGGTCGGCTTCGCGATGGTCGGCGGCGCGGCCCGCTATCGCCGCCGGGCCACCACCGCGCACGTCGCCTGAGCCGGTCGCCCGCCAGGCGGAACGAGGCCGTCGATCATCGGATCGGCGGCCTTTTTCGCAGGGCGATCAAGCTCCTGGGCGCAGGCTTCGAAACGATCCGTTGCCGGCTTGACGGTTTGACGTGGGAGCCGGCGCACGGCACCCATGGCCCATCCACAGGGAGAACCACCATGCGTCCCATCTACGCCGCCGTCCTGATGCTCGCCACCCTCGCCCCCGTCGCCGCGCCCGTCCTGGCGCAGGGCCTGCCGGGCAGCCCGAACACGGCGCTGGTCAAGGCCGGCACCTATCCGCTCGATCCCAATCACAGCCAGGTCACCTGGCAGGTCAATCACATGGGCTTCTCGATGCTGCAGGGGCAGTTCGGCGCGTCCGAGGGTTCGATCACCATCGACCCGGCCAAGCCCAATGCCACCAAGGTCGACGTGACCTTCCCGATCGACAAGCTGTCGGTCACCGCGGAGCCCTTCGCGCACCACTTGAAGTCGAAGGACTTCTTCGACGCGGCGACCTATCCGACCGCGCGCTTCGTCTCCACCTCGGTGCAGGCGTCCGGCAACAGCGCGACGATCACCGGCAACCTGACGATCAAGAACATCACCAAGCCGGTGACGCTGAAGGCGACCTTTGTCGGCGCCGGCATGAACCCGATGAACAAGAAGCTGAACTTCGGCTTCCGTGCGACCGGCACGATCAACCGCAGCGATTTCGGCCTGGGCATGGCGGTGCCGGTCGTGTCCGACAAGGTCGACCTGACGATCAACGCCGCCTTCGCCGCCAACTGATCCCGTACAGCACCGCGCCGGGCTCGCCCCGGCGCGGGCGTGCGATCAGGCGGCGCGCACCAGCGGCGCGGCGAAGCTGGCGAAGCCCGCCTGCTCGGCCGGGCCGCTATGCGCCGCCAGTACCGCCATCCGCGCCATCGCCGCCAGATCGGCCTGGAGCGGCGCGCGATAGGCGAGGCCCTCCGTCCCGAACTCGCGCCGGTCAATCCGCCGGTCGGACAATTGGATCAGCGCATGATGGCGCGGATCCGCGGCGATGCGCGCGAAGGTCGCCTCCACCGCCTTGGCCTCGCCCTCCAGCGCCTGGAGGAAGCGTCGGCCGTCGAAGAACAACATGCTGGTCAGCCGGTGTTCGGCATTGCGCCGCCGTGCCGAGGCGACGATCCCCGCGGTATCCGGGACCACGCCGTGGCGCAGCGTGCTGACATAGATGATCTGGCGCAATGCTCCGTACCCCTCACTGCATCAATGACGGGTCCAGGGATAGCGCTATCCTGTTAAAGTTCGATCAGGCGACAGGCTTAGCCAATCATGAAGAGCGCGGAGGCGCAATGATCACTTGCCCGTCTTCGCAAAGACTTGGCATGTCGCACCATTCAACGTCGCACCGCGATCAGTCCCAGAAACGTGCCGCGCACACTGTCCGACGCGTCCGCCAGCATTCGAGTCACCCGCGCGTCGAACTCGTCGGCCGGATCGGTCGGCAGGCGGTGCGCCATCGCCCAGCGACCGAAGCTTCGCTCCGCCACCGCCTTGTCCGACAGGACCACCACCGCGTGATGCCGGGGATCGGCACGAATCCGCTCGAACGTCGCAGTCACGGCCGCCCCTTCGCCTTCCAGCACCTGGAGGAAGCGGGTGCCGTCGGTATAGAGCAGGCCGGTGACACCCACCGCGTCATTGTTGCGGCGGGACTGGATGAGGATATTGCCGACGCTGATGTCCTGCCCCGGCGTTTTCGAGCTGATATAGAGAATTTGACGCATCGACACCCTTTCAAGGGCTTACCCCTTAGGACTTGCCGCCGAGACTTCGCCAACCTGTGTAAGGGACGTTGCACCTTCTGGACAAGCCGGGGCGCCTGCGCCTAGGAAGGCGGCCGATGATGCGGATCGCGCGCCTTCTCCTGCGACTTACGCGCCCTTAGGCGCGTCGTCCCGCTCGTGCGCCCGGTGGCGCGCGCCGCGCCTAAGGGCCCGATCGACCGACCTCCCCCGATCCGGCGGCCTGCCCACCGCCCTGCCAGACGAGAGTGAAGAGCCATGCTGCGCGACCCGTCGACCAAATACCGCCCCTTCCCCACCATCGCCCTTCCCGACCGGACCTGGCCGGCCAAGACGATCACCCAGGCGCCGCGCTGGCTGTCGACCGACCTGCGCGACGGCAACCAGGCGCTGATCGACCCGATGGACGCCGAGAAGAAGACGCGGCTGTTCGAACTGCTCTGCAAGGTCGGGCTGAAGGAGATCGAGGTCGGCTTCCCCAGCGCAGGCGCGACCGAGTTCGACTTCATTTCCGGTCTGGTCCGTCAAGACCGCATTCCCGACGACGTGACGGTGCAGGTGCTGACCCAGTCGCGCCGCGACTTGATCGAGACGAGCTTCGCCAGCCTGACCGGCGCACGCACCGCGATCGTCCATCTCTACAACGCCGTGTCGCCCGCCTGGCGCAAGATCGTGTTCGGCATGACCCGCGAGGAGGTGAAGCGGATTGCGGTCGAGGGCGCGAAGGTGCTGCGCGACGAGGCCGCGAAGCAGCCCGATACGCGCTGGCAGTTCGAATATTCGCCCGAGACCTTCTCCACCGCCGAACTCGATTTCTCGGTCGAGGTCTGCGAGGCGGTGATGGCGGTGTTGTGCCCGACGCCCGAGCGGCCGATCATCCTCAACCTGCCGGCCACCGTCGAATGCGCGACGCCCAACGTCTATGCCGACCAGATCGAATGGTTCGGCCGCCACATCCGCAACCGCGATTCGGTGGTGATCTCGCTGCACACGCACAACGATCGGGGCACCGGCGTCGCGGCGGCGGAGCTGGGGCTGATGGCGGGCGCGGACCGGGTCGAGGGCTGTCTGCTCGGCAATGGCGAGCGGACCGGCAATTGCGACCTGGTGACGGTCGCGCTCAACATGTACACGCAAGGCGTCGATCCCGGCCTCGACCTGTCGGACATCGACGCGGTGGTGAACACCATCCAATATTGCACCAACCTGCCCGTGCATCCCCGCACGCCCTATGCCGGCGACCTGGTCTTCACTGCCTTTTCGGGCAGCCACCAGGACGCGATCAAAAAGGGGTTCGCCGCGCAGGCCGAGCGCAACGACAGCCTGTGGGAAGTGCCCTATCTGCCGATCGATCCCGCCGATCTCGGCCGCAGCTACGAGGCGGTGATCCGCGTCAATTCACAAAGCGGCAAGGGCGGCGTCGCCTGGGTGATCGAGCAGGACAAGGGGCTGAAGCTGCCCAAGCGGCTCCAGGCCGATTTCAGCCGCCACGTCCAGGCGCTGGCCGACGAGACCAGCCGCGAGCTGAACGCCGCCGATATCTGGGGCCGGTTCGAGGCGACCTATCTGCCGCGCGGCGACGACCGCTTCGTGCTGCGCGACTATGAGGAGACGGGCCAGGCCGGGCAGCGCGTGTTCGTCGGCCGCGTCGCGGTGGATGGCGAGGAACGCTCCATCTCCGGGCGGGGCAACGGCCTGATCTCGGGCGTGATCGACGCGCTCGCCGGCTCGACGGGGCCGGCGCTGGAGGTGGTCGACTATTCCGAACACGCCATCGGCCACGGCGCGGATGCGCAGGCGGCGGCCTATGTCGAATGCCGGCTGGCCGATGGGCGCACCGTGTTCGGCGTCGGGCTGGACACCGACATCGCCACCGCCAGCGTCCGCGCCGTGCTGAGCGCCGCCAATCGGGGCTGAGACAGACTGCCCCCTGCGAGAGGAGGCCTCACGAAACCCATCGTACCACCCCGGCCTGCACCGGGGCGGTACGAATCGTGGGCGAGCTGGGGCCTGGGCGATGACTTTCTTGCCGGGGAGGAACGGGGATCACCGCCCCCGAACCACCTCACACCCCACGGTCGCATCCGGGTAGATGTCGAGCTTCGCCGACCGCACCCGCACCGCCATCACTCGCGGATCGGCCAGGCAGAGCGCGGCGATCGCGTCGCACAGGCTTTCCTGCAAGGCGAAGCCCGGCCCCGCCGCCAGCGCCAGCACGGCATCGCGCACCTGGTCATAGTCGAACACCTCCTCGATCCGATCGGCGGCGGGCGCGGCCGGATAGGAGAGGTCAAGCCGAACCGACAGCCGCACGCGTTGCGGCACCGCCTCGTGCGGGTGGATGCCGAGGCGGATCGCGATATCGAAATCGTCGATCAGGATCGCATAATCAGCCATCGCCGCGCCCCTCGAACATCACGTCGCGGTCCGACCGCATGAACCGTTGGCCCGAATCGACGAACAGCGTCTGACCCGTCACGCTGCGCGCGCCGAGCAGATAGACCACCGCCTCCGCCACCGCGCCCGCCCCCACCGGCCGCTGGAGCAGATTGCGCGTGGCGACGCGGCGGAACTCCGCCTCGCTCTGGTCGCCGCTCGGCAGGGTCAGGCCGGGCGCGACCGCATTGACCCTGAGCCGCGGCGCGAAGGCCTGCGCCATCAGCTCGCCCGCCGCCGCCAGCGCCGCTTTGGAGAGGGTGTAGGAGAAGAAGTCCGGATTGGGATTGGCCAGCTTCTGGTCGAGCAGGTTGACCACCGCCCCTTCCGTCAGATCGGCCTGCGCCGCCAGCGCGCTCGCCAGCAGGGTCGGCGCGGTGCAGTTCACCGCATGGAGCCGGGCCGCCAGCACCGGGTCGACCGCGCCGGGCATGTCATATTCGAACAGGGACGCGCTGTTGACCAGCGCCGCGATCGGCGCGCCGGCCGCGGCGCGGGCGTGCGCGAATAAGGCCGGCAGCGACGCGGTGTCGGCCAGGTCGCCCTGCACCGTCCAGCCGTCCAGCGCGCGGGCCAGCGCCTCCGCCTCGTCGCGCGAGCGATGGTAGTGGATCACCACCCGGTGCCCCGCGCCCGCCACGCCGCGCGCGATCGCCGCGCCGATCCGCCGGGCCGCGCCCGTGACCAGCACGATCATCCGCTCAGGCCCATCAGCGAAAGCACTTCCTTGCGGCTGCGGTCGTCGTCGCGGAACACGCCCATCATCCGGCTGGTGGTCATCGCCACGCCCGGGGTGCGGACGCCCCGCGCGGTCATGCAGGCATGGCTCGCCTCGATCACCACCGCGACGCCCAGCGGCTTCAGCCCGGTCCAGATGCAGTCGGCGACCTCGGCGGTCAGCCGCTCCTGCACCTGGAGCCGCCGCGCATAGCCGTGCAGCACGCGCGCCAGCTTGGAGATGCCGACGACATGGTCGCGCGGCAGATAGGCGATATGCGCCTTGCCGATGATCGGCGCCATGTGGTGCTCGCAATGCGACTGGAAGGGGATGTCCTTGAGCAGCACGATCTCGTCATAGCCGCCGACCTCCTCGAACACGCGGCCGAGATGGACAGTCGGGTCCTCGGCATAGCCGGCGCAATATTCCTTCCAGGCGCGCGCCACGCGGCGCGGCGTGTCGACCAGCCCCTCGCGCGTGGGATCGTCGCCCGCCCATTCGATCAGGGTGCGGATCGCGGCGGCGACGTGCGGGGGCACGGCGACCTTGCCATCCTCAGCCACCAGATCGCCATCCGCCGGGGTTCCGCCGTCACTCATCGTCATCTCCTGCAACCAACCCGCATGTCGGGCGCTTGGTGCCACAAGTTAAGGAGGATGCGATGGCCGATCTGAAGAAGGGCGACAAGGTGAGCTGGAATTCGCATGGCGGCACCGCGCATGGCGAGGTGGAGAAGAAGCTGACCAGCGACACCAGCATCAAGGGTCACACGGTCCGCGCGTCGAAGGACGATCCGCAATATCTCGTAGAGAGTGACAACGGCGGAAAGGCGGCGCACAAGGCGTCAGCGCTCAAGAAGGCGTGAGTCCCTCCTAACCGGGGGCATGACGATTCACAGGAAGGACAGACATGGCCACTGCCAAGCAGGAAGCCGGCGCCAAGAAGGCCGCCACCAAGCAGACCAAGGCCGGCACCGGCATCCACGCACCGGTCCAGCCGTCGCCCGAACTGGGCGCCGTCGTCGGCAACGACAAGCTGCCGCGCAGCGAAGTCATCAGCAAGGTGTGGGAGTATATCAAGGCTCACGACCTGCAGAATCCCGAGAACAAGCGCGAGATCCTGGCCGATGACAACCTGAAGAAGGTGTTCGGCAAGGACAAGGTGACCATGTTCGAGATGAACAAGTACATCTCGGCGCACGTGAAGGCGTGACGTCCGACCGGCGCGGGCGGACCTCGCCTGCGCCGCCGCGATCGTGGAAGGGGGACGCGCCGGATCGCCGGCCCGTCCCCTTTTTGCTGGCGCACGCATCGAGGTGGGATGGGAAACGCCCAGGCGAATCAGATGGTTCTCGGCGGACCGATCGTTCTGCGACGGCGCTATGCCCCTTCCCTTTGCGGGGTTCGCCCCGAAACCCGCCGTGCCGCTCATCCCCTCCACCGTCCCGACGAAGGCGAAATTTCCTAGAAACCCGTCACGCCAGTCCTGCACAGGCGGAGGTGGAGGCGGGTGGGAGCGGGCCCTCGGTGCTGCCCGGCTTTCACCAGAGCCGAGGGGGTTCCGGGGGGCCGAACGACCGCCCGCGCCAAACCCGTTCCGTCGATAGGCCGGACATGCGCCCACCGCCTCCCGACCGATCCAAGGTCCATAATGGCGCAATACCGAACCATGACTTGCACATGACCTTTGCCATGGCATGATGGCCGGCATGGACGGGGCGGAGGAACCGGGAATGACGAGCAGACGGGATGTGGTGACGGCGCTGGGCGCGATCGGTGGCGCGCTACCCCTGGCCACGGCCGTACGGGCGCAAGGACGGACGGCCGACCCCGCGCTGATCGTGTCCACCTGGGATTTCGGGGCCGCCGCCAACGCGGCCGCCTTCGCGAGGATGAAAGCGGGCGGGTCGCTGCTCGACGCGGTCGAAGCGGGAGCGATGGTGCCGGAGGCGGACCCGGAGAACCATTCGGTCGGCTATGGCGGCTATCCCGACCGCGACGGCCATGTGACGCTGGACGCGGTCATCATGGACGATCGCGGCGATGTCGGCGCGGTCGCGGCGCTGGAGGATACGGTCCACGCCATCTCGGTCGCGCGGCGGGTGATGGAGAAGACTCCGCACACGCTGATCGTCGGCGAGGGCGCGACCCGCTTCGCGCGCGACCAGGGCTTTCCCAAGGTCGACCTGCTCACCCCCGCCGCCGAGGCGGCATGGCGCGAATGGCTGAAGACCGCGAAATACCAGCCGGTCGCGAATAGCGAGAATGCCGGATCGGCGCGCCGGCCACGCGGTGGCGCGCTCGACCATGACACGATCGGGCTGCTGGCGCGCGATCCGGCCGGCCATCTGGCGGGCGCGTGCACCACATCGGGCATGGCGTTCAAGATGCGTGGCCGGGTCGGCGATTCGCCCCAGGTCGGCGCCGGCCTCTATGTCGAGGCGGGCGTCGGCGGCGCCACCTCGACCGGGCTGGGCGAGGAGGTGACGCGGGTGTCGGGCAGTGCGCGCGTGGTCGCGTCGATGCGCGCCGGACTGTCGCCCCAGGCCGCGTGCGAGGAGGTGGTGAAGCATATCGCCGCCCTGCGCGGCAATGCGATCAAGGGCGTGCAGGTCGGCTTCCTGGCGCTCGATCCCCGGGGGCGGGTCGGTGCCTTCTGCCTGTTGCCCGGCTTCACCTATGCGGTGACCGACCTGGCCGGGCGGACGCGGGTGCTGCCCGCCCCGTCGCTGTTCCGGGCATGAGCCCCGGCCCGGCCCGGCGTCGGCTGGAGGTCTGTGTCGAGGATGTCGCGGGCATCGCCGCGGCGTCGGCGGGCGGCGCGGACCGGATCGAGCTGTGCGCGGCGCTGGCGGTCGGCGGACTGACCCCGCCCGTCTCGCTGATCCGCGTCGCGGCCGCCGCGCCCCTGCCAGTCCATCTGCTCGCCCGCCCGCGCGAAGGCGATTTCAGCTATTCGCGGGTCGAGGCGATGCTGGTCGCGGAAGATATCCGCACCGCCGCGGAGGCGGGGCTGGCCGGCGTCGTCATCGGCGCCAGCGACCGGCAGCGGCGGCTGGACGTCAGCCTGCTCGCGCAATGGGTCGGCCAGGCGCGCGCGCTGGGGGCGGAGCGCGGCGCGCGCCTGTCGCTGACGCTCCACCGTGCGTTCGATCTCTGCCCGGACCTGCCGGCGGCGCTGGAGGAGGCGATCCGGCTCGGCTTCGACCGGGTGCTGACCTCGGGCGGCGCGCCGCGGGCGGTGGATGGCGCGGCGATGCTCGGGCGGCTGCACGAACAGGCGGACGGGCGGATCACCATCCTGGCCGGCAGCGGCGTCAGCCGCGCCACGCTGCCCGCCCTGCTCGCCACCGGCATCACCGAGGTCCATGCCTCCTGCCGGCAATCCCGCGCCGTGCCAGAGAATTGGCCGGAACGCCGCTTCGGCTTTGTCGGCCAGCAGGTCGGCGGCACCGATGTCGAGACGGTCGCCGGGCTGGTCCGCGACCTTCGGGCCAATGCCTCGCTTGAATAATACCAATTTATGACCTAATGACGACTTTATCCAGGCGCCGATGGGCGGGCGCGCGACAGCGGGGGACGAGGACATGGCCAGCGTGACCGACAACGATCTTCAGGCGGCACCCGCCGTCGAAGCCACCCTGATGCACCGCGAGGCGGCGGAGGCGGGCGATGCCGTGCGCCGGCTGCTTTCCGCCAATGGCCGCGTCATCGCGGAACTCGGCGCGCGGCTGCGCCAGTCGCCGCCGGCGGTGGTCGTCACTTGCGCGCGCGGCTCGTCCGACCATGCCGCCACCTATGGCAAATATCTGATCGAGACGATGACCGGCGTGCCGGTCGCCTCCGCCGCGCCCTCGGTCGCCTCGGTCTACAAGGCTCCGGCCGCGGCGCGCTCGACGCTCTGCATCGCCATTTCGCAGAGCGGCCGCAGCCCCGACCTGCTCGCCACCGTCACCGCGCAGCGTGAGGCGGGCGCGCATGTCGTCGCGCTCGTCAACGACGCCGGTTCGCCGCTCGCCGCGCTCGCCGATACGCTGGTGCCGCTGATGGCGGGGCCGGAGACGTCGGTGGCGGCGACCAAATCCTATATCGCCGCGCTTGCCGGCCTCGCCGCGATCGTCGCCGCCTGGACCCAGGATGCCGAGCTCGGCCAGGCAGTCGATTCGCTGCCGGGCGACCTGGCGCGCGCCTGGGCGCTCGACTGGTCGCCGGTGGTCCAGACGCTGAAGGATGCCCGCAACCTGTTCGTGATCGGCCGCGGCCTCGGTCTCGGCATCGCGCAGGAAGCGGCGCTGAAGCTCAAGGAGACCTGCGCGCTGCATGCCGAGGCCTTCAGTTCGGCCGAGGTGCGGCACGGCCCGATGGCGATCGTCGGCCAGGACTTCCCGCTGATCGCGCTCGCCACCTCCGATGTCGCAGGCGATGACGTGCGCGCGGCGGCGGCCGAGTTCGCCGGGCGGGGCGCGAAGGTCTGCCTGGCCGATGCGGTGCTGGACGGCGGCGGCCATGTGCCGGCGCTGACCGCGCATCCGGCGATCGAGCCGATCCTGATGATCCAGAGCTTCTACCGCATGGCCAATCGCCTGGCGGCGACGCGCGGGCTGAACCCCGACGCGCCGCTCCACCTGAAGAAGGTGACCCAGACGCTATGACCCGCCACGGCTTCACCAACGGCCATGTCGCCACGGCGGACGGCGTGTGGACGCAAGGAACCGTCACGGTCGAAGGCGGCGTGATCGTCGCGATCGAACCGACCGCCGACGCCGATGCGATCGACATGGCCGGCGGCTGGCTGTCGCCCGGCTTCATCGACACCCAGGTCAATGGCGGCGGCGGCGTGCTGCTCAACGACATGCCGACCGTGGAGGGGATCGCCGCGATCGCCGCCGCGCACCGCCCCTATGGCACCACGGCAATGATGCCGACGCTGATCAGCGACACCGCCGACGTCATCGCGGTCGCGCTCGACGCGACCGATGCCGCGATCGAGGCCGGCGTGCCCGGCGTCGTCGGCATCCATGTCGAGGGGCCTGTGATCAGCACCGCGCGCAAGGGCATCCATGATGCCGGCCGCTTCCGGCTGCTGGACGACGATCTGCTCGAACTGCTGACCCGTCCCCGGCGCGGCGTGGTGATGGTGACGCTTGCCCCCGAACAGGTGCCGGTGGACAGCATCCGCGCGCTGGCGCAGGCCGGCGTGCGCGTCTGCCTGGGCCATACCGAGGCGGACTATGCCACCGCCACCGCCGCGTTCGCGGCCGGTGCGACCGGCGTGACGCATCTGTTCAACGCCATGTCGCCGCTGCTCCATCGCAAGCCCGGCGTGGTCGGCGCGGCGCTGGACGACCAGAGCGCCTGGTGCGGGATCATCGTCGATGGCTTCCATGTCGACGATGCCGCGCTGCGCGTCGCGCTGCGCGCCCGGCCGCACGACCGGTTCATGCTGGTGACCGATGCGATGCCCTGCGTCGGCGCGGCGACCAAGGACTTCGTGCTCCAGGGTCAGCCGATCCGGGTCGCGGAGGGCCGCTGCGTCGGCGTGGACGGCACGCTGGCCGGTTCCGACCTCGACATGGCCGGCGCGGTGCGCAACGCCGTCCACCGGCTGGGCCTCGCGCCCGAGGCGGCGATGGCGATGGCCGCGGCCAGCCCGGCGGCGTTCCTGGGCCTGTCGCACGACCGCGGCAGCCTGGCGGTCGGCCGCCGCGCCGACTGGGTGCAGCTGTCCGCCGACCTCCAGCCCGTCGCGACCACCATCGGCGGCGACACCGACCCGACCTGACCCCTGACCCCTGACCGGGCCGCTCCCCTTCCCGGCCCGCCCCATGAAGGAACCGCCATGGCGAACACCGTGCTGACCGTGCCGATGCAGGGCTGGGCTTGCGCATTGGACAAGGTCGCGGACGCGGTGTTCGCGGAGCGGATGCTGGGCGACGGGATCGCCATCGACCCGACCGGCGACACGCTGCACGCGCCGTGCGACGCGACGGTGATCGGCGTGCAGCCGACCGGCCATGCCATCACGCTGCGCAGCGAGGCAGGCGCGGAGCTGCTGATCCATATCGGGCTGGACACGGTGGCGCTGGCGGGGCGCGGCTTCACCCCGCTCGTCACGGTCGGCGACCGGGTGGCGACGGGCGATCCGCTGATCCGCTTCGACCTCGACCTGCTGGTCCAGGACGCGCGCGCGGTCATCACCCCGATCCTGGTCACCAATGGCGACCGGTTCGCGATCGAGCGGCGCGCGGCGGGGCTGGTCGCGGTCGGCGCGCCGCTGATGACTTTGGTTGCCTTGGGCGGCGACACGCAAGCGGCAGCGAGTGGTGGCGAGCGTCATACCCGCGACATCGTCGTGCCGCTGGCACATGGCATCCACGCCCGCCCCGCCGCGCGCATCGCCGATTGCGCCAAGGGCTTCGACGCCGAGGTACTGCTGGAGAAGGACGGCCGGTCGAGCAGCGTGCGCAGCCCGATCGGCGTGCTGACGCTGGGCCTCACCCATGGTTCGACCGTCACCGTCGCGGCCACCGGCGCGCAGGCGGAAGCCGCGGTCGAAGCGGTCGCCGCGCTGATCCTGAGCGGCATGGGCGAAGGCGCGGATATCGTCGCGCCGGCGCCGGCCCCCATCGCCCCGCCGCCACCCGCTGCGGTGGCGGTCGAGGGTGCGCTGGGCGGAGTCACCGCCGCGCCGGGGTTGGCGGTCGGGCCGGTCGGCTGGCTGCGCGCGACCGACTGCGACGTGCCGGCCGAAGGCTGCGGCATCGCCGCCGAGGAAGCGGCGTTCGACACCGCCCGGCACGATCTCGCCACCGCCCTCACCGCCCGCGCGCGGATCGCGCATGGCGCGGAGCGCGCGATCGTCGAGGCGCATGCCGCGATGCTGGACGATCCCGCGCTGCTGGAGGCCACCCGCCACGGCATCGCACGGGGACACAGCGCCGCGCACGCTTGGCGCGCCGCGATCCGGCCGCAGGGCGAGGCGCTACGCGCCACCGGCGACGCCCGCCTTGCCGAGCGCGCCGACGACATGCGCGACCTGGAGCGCCAGCTGATCGCGAAGCTGATGGGGGTGGAGACGACCGCCCCGGTCTTCGCGCCCGGCACGATCCTGCTCGCCGACGACCTGCTGCCCTCGCAACTCCTCGGCCTCGACACCGCCACCATCGCCGGCATCGCGGTGGAGCGCGGCGGCCCGACGTCGCATGTCGCGATCCTGGCGGCGACGCTCGGCCTGCCCGCGCTCGTCGCGATCGGCCCCGGCCTGCGCGACGTGGCGGCGGGGACGCGCGTCATCCTCGACGCCGGCGCGGCGCTGCTCCATCTGGATCCCCCACAGGACCGGGTTGCGGCGGCCGAGGCCAGGATCGCCGCCACCGCCGCCCGCCGCGCCGAGGCGCTGGCGCGCGGCCATGCCCCCTGCCACACGCAGGACGGACAGCGGATCGAGGTCTTCGCCAATCTCGGCTCGGTGGCCGATGCGACACTGGCCATGGCGAACGGCGCGGAGGGCTCCGGGCTGCTGCGCACCGAATTCCTGTTCCTGGAGCGTGAGACCGCTCCCGACATGGCCGAGCAGACCGCCGATTACCAGGCGATCGCCGACACGCTGGCGGGACGGCCGCTGATCATCCGCCTGCTCGACATCGGCGGCGACAAGCCCGCCCCGTACCTGCCGATCCCAGCGGAGGAAAATCCGGCGCTGGGTCTGCGCGGCATCCGTGTCGGCCTCGCCCGGCCCGAGATCCTGGAGGACCAGCTCCGCGCGATCCTGTCGGTGCGGCCGATCGAACAATGCAAGATCATGGTGCCGATGATCGCCAGCCTGGACGAATTGCGCCAGGTCCGCACCGTGCTCGACCGCTTGTGCGCCGAGCTCGGCCGCACCGACCGCGTGCCGCTCGGCGTGATGGTCGAGACACCGGCGGCGGCGATCACCGCCGACCTGCTCGCGCGCGAGGCGGATTTCCTGTCGATCGGCACCAACGATCTGACCCAATATGCGCTCGCCATGGATCGCGGCAATGCCAGCGTCGCCAGCGCGCTGGACGGCCTGCACCCGGCGGTGCTGCGCCTGATCGGCGAGACGTGCCGGGGCGGCCAGGCCCATGGCCGTTGGACCGGCGTGTGCGGCGGCCTGGCCTCCGATCCGATGGCGGTGCCGATCCTGATCGGCCTGGGCGTCACCGAACTGTCCGCCGCCCCGGCGGTCGTCCCCGATATCAAGGCGCTGGTCGCCGGGCTCACCCTGCCCGCCGCCCGCGCCCATGCCCAGGCGGCGCTTGCCTGTTCCAGCGCCGCCGACGTCCGCCGCCTCGCCCGGGAGTTTGCCGCATGAAGTCGATCCTCGGAGCGCTCCAGCCGCTCGGCCGCGCGCTGATGCTACCGATCGCGGTGCTGCCGATCGCCGGCCTGCTGCTCAGGCTCGGCCAGCCCGACCTGCTCGACATCGGCTTCGTCTCGGCGGCGGGCGATGCGATCTTCACCCATCTCGGCCTGTTGTTCGCGATCGGCGTCGCCACCGGCTTCGCGCGCGACGGCAATGGCGCGGCCTGTCTCGCCGGCGTCACCTGCTTCCTGATCGCGACCGAGGCGGGCAAGACGCTGATGACCGTGCCGGCCGATATCGCCGCAGGCCTGACCCCGGCCGGCCTAGACCTTGCCAAGGCGGCGTGGAAGGCCAAGGCGATGGCGCGGCTCGACGTGCCGCTCGGCATCCTGTCCGGACTGGTGGGCGGCCTGTTCTACAATCGCTTCTCGGCGATCAAGCTTCCAGAATATCTCGCCTTTTTCGGCGGACGCCGGTTCGTGCCGATCGTCGCGGGGCTCGCCGGGCTGGTGCTGGCGGCGGTCGCCGGCCTGGGTTTCGCCGGCATCAGCGCCGGCATCGACCGACTGAGCTATGCGATCATCGGTGCGGGCGGCGCGGGGCTGTTCGTGTTCGGGCTGCTCAACCGGCTGCTGCTCGTCACCGGGCTGCACCACCTGCTCAACAACATCGCCTGGTTCGTGGTCGGCGACTATCACGGCGCGACCGGCGACCTGCGCCGCTTCTTCGCGGGCGATCCCAATGCCGGCGCGTTCATGGCCGGCTTCTTCCCGGTGATGATGTTCGGCCTGCCCGCCGCCTGCCTCGCCATGTATCACGAGGCGCTGCCCGATCGGCGCAAGGCGGTCGGCGGCCTGCTCTTCAGCCTGGCGCTGACCTCGGCGCTGACCGGGGTGACCGAGCCGATCGAATTCAGCTTCATGTTCCTCGCGCCCGTCCTCTACGCGATCCATGCGGTGCTGACCGGCCTGTCGATGACGCTGATGGCGGCGATGGGCGTAAAGCTCGGCTTCGGCTTCTCGGCCGGGCTGCTCGACTATGTGCTGAATTTCGGCAAGGCGACACGGCCACTGCTGCTGATCCCGGTCGGGCTGGTCTATGCGGTGATCTATTACACCGTGTTCCGCGTCTTCATCCGCTGGTTCGACCTGAAGACGCCGGGCCGCGACGCCTCGGCGCCCGCGACGGGGACGGCGACGCCGGTGGCGGAGCGCGGCGCGGCCTTTGCCCGCGCCCTGGGCGGCGGCGCGAACCTGACCACGGTCGGGGCCTGCACCACCCGGTTGCGGCTGGTCGTCAGGGACCAGGCGGCGGTCGACGAAGCCGCGCTCAAGGCGCTCGGCGCGCGCGGGCTGATCCGCCCGTCGGCCACCGCCCTGCAAGTGGTGCTGGGGCCCATCGCCGATGTCGTGGCGGTCGAGATCCGCGACGCGCTGGCCCAGGGTGGCGGAACCGCCGCACCGGTCGCCGCGCCCGCCGACACGACCGCAACCCCAGCAGTGCCGCTTCCTGCGCCGCTGCTGGGCGCGCTGGGCGGCGAGGGCAATGTCGAGCGGGCGAGCCTCCATGGCGGCCGCCTGCGCGTGGCGCTGCGCGATTCGAGCGGCGTGGAGGACGCCGGCCTGCTCGCGCTCGGCATCGCGGCGGTGGCGCGGCCCTGCCCCGGCGTGCTGCACCTCTTGGTGGCGGACGGCGATGCGGCGCGGCTGACTGCCTGATCGGCTCCTGCGGTCCAGCGGGCTCCCGCGAGCGCGGGGCCCCTGGGGCAGGCCCACCCGACTACCGGATCTTGCGGTAGGTCACATGCTCGCGGATATGGTCGCGCGTCGACAGATACTCGGCCATGCGCGCCAATTCCTTGTCGTAGCTGTAGAGCTGGCTGCGCGGGCGGAAGCTGTGATCGACCGGCACCGCATCGATGATCCCCATCGTCAGCCCCGCCTTCTCCGCCATCTTCGGCCAGACCAGGTCATAGCCCCAGCCCATCGGACTGTCGGTGCTGAACGGCGTCGCCAGGTCGAAGAACTGGTGGCTCATGCTGACCACCGGTCCGCTCTCGATGAACCCGGTCTGCCGCGCGGTCAGGCCCAGGCGGCGGCGCACGATCGGCCAGTCGGTATAGCTGCGCCAGGTCCGCGCCGGCTGCGCGATCGCGAAGCCATGCGCCTGTTGCAAGCCGATCAGGGCGTCGAGAAAGCCCGTCCCTATCCAGATATCGTCGTCGCAGAACAGGACATAGTCGAAGCCCTGGTCGGGCGCGTCGCGGACCAGCCTTTCCAGCAGCAGCCATTTCGGCTCATAGCCCTCGATTCTTTCGACCGTGACCGAATCCACGGCCGGACTGGTCGATGCACCACCAATGGCGGCCCAGCGTTGCACCAGTTCCACCTGCGTGGCGGTGGCGAGCTGCTCGACGATATGCTCGATCAGACTGGGCTTGTTGCCGACATAGACACCGACGACCAGCACCTTGGGCCGGCCCTGCGGCGCAGCGGCGCGGCGATATTGCGGCACGCGTCGGGGCAGCAGATGCGCCAGCTTGCGCGTGATCTTGAGCGACAAGGCCAAGCCGATCTCCGTTCGTCGAACGCAATCGGCTGATAAGGGCCGATTTCCGCCGCCTCCTTGCCCGGTGGCGGCGCATCGGTCCAGCAAAAGCGAAACGGCGGCGAGGCGGATCACCGCCCCGCCGCCGCCGGGAAGATCAGCCGATACGCTCGACTGGAAGGATTAGCCGATATGCTCGGCGAGGACGGTCAGGCCTTGCGCATTGACCTCGGCGAATCCGCCGCGGATCGCGATCGTCTCGGGCTGGCCACTGGCGTTGGTATAAACCGAGAGGATGCCGTCGCGGATCGTCGACATGAAGGGGGCGTGGCCTTCCAGCACCGCGAAATCGCCCTCGGTGCCGGGGACCGTGACCATATGGACCGACTCCGAGCGGACCAGCCGCTCGGGAGTGACCAGCTCGAAGTGCAGCGCCATTACGCCTCCTTGGCCAGCTTCTCGGCCTTGGCGACCGCTTCGTCGATGCCGCCGACCATGTAGAAGGCCGCCTCGGGCAGGTGGTCGTAATCGCCGTTCACCACGCCCTTGAAGCTGCGGATCGTGTCCTCGATCTGCACGAACTTGCCCGAGATGCCGGTGAAGACCTCGGCGACGTGGAACGGCTGCGACAGGAAGCGCTGGATCTTGCGCGCGCGGGTCACGGTCAGCTTATCCTCTTCGGACAGCTCGTCCATGCCCAGGATCGCAATGATGTCCTGCAGCGACTTGTAGCGCTGGAGCAGCGACTGGACGGCACGCGCCGTCTCGTAATGCTCCTGGCCGACGATGCGCGGCTCCAGCACGCGGCTGGTGGAGTCGAGCGGGTCGACCGCCGGATAAATGCCCAGCTCCGAGATGGCGCGGTTAAGCACCGTCGTCGCGTCGAGATGGGCGAAGGATGTCGCCGGGGCCGGGTCGGTCAAGTCGTCGGCAGGCACGTACACGGCCTGGACGCTGGTGATCGACCCCTTGTTGGTCGAGGTGATGCGCTCCTGCAGCGCGCCCATGTCGGTCGACAGGGTCGGCTGATAGCCCACGGCCGAGGGGATGCGGCCGAGCAACGCCGACACTTCCGCGCCCGCCTGGGTGAAGCGGAAGATGTTGTCGACGAAGAAGAGCACGTCCTGCCCCTCCTGGTCGCGGAAATATTCCGCAATGGTCAGGCCCGACAGGGCGACGCGGGCGCGCGCGCCCGGCGGCTCGTTCATCTGGCCATAGACCAGCGCGACCTTCGACCCCTCGCTGATCGCATTGCCCTCGGCATCCTTGGCGATGACGCCCGCGTCGAGGAACTCGTGATACAGGTCGTTGCCCTCGCGGGTGCGCTCGCCGACGCCCGCGAACACCGAGGTGCCGCCATGGCCCTTGGCGATGTTGTTGATCAGCTCCTGGATCAGCACGGTCTTGCCGACGCCGGCGCCGCCGAACAGGCCGATCTTGCCGCCCTTGGCATAGGGGGCGAGCAGGTCGATGACCTTGATGCCCGTGACCAGGATCGCGCTCTCGGTCGACTGGTCGACGAACAGCGGCGCCTGAGCATGAATCGGCGCGCGCAGGTCGGTGGCGACCGGACCGCGCTCGTCGATCGGCTCGCCGATGACGTTGAGGATGCGGCCGAGCGTCGCCGGGCCGACCGGCACCGAAATCTGCGCGCCGGTGTCGTGGACGGTCTGGCCGCGGGTCAGGCCCTCGGTCGAGTCCATCGCGATCGTGCGGACGGTGTTCTCGCCCAGATGCTGCGCGACCTCCAGCACCAGGCGGGTGCCGTTGTTGTCGGTCTCCAGCGCCGACAGGATCGCCGGGAGCTGCTGGTCGAAATGCACGTCGACGACCGCGCCGATGACCTGCGCGATCCGGCCGACATTGTTGGTGTTGCCCGTCGACTGGGTCGGGCGGATGTCTTCAGCGGCGGTTGCCATTGCGATTCTTCCTGCTTCGAAACTTTTAGAGCGCTTCCGCGCCCGAGATGATCTCGACCAGCTCGGTCGTGATCGCGGCCTGACGCGCGCGGTTGTACTGGATGCTCAGCCGCTTGATCATGTCGCCGGCATTGCGCGTGGCATTGTCCATCGCGGTCATGCGGCTGCCCTGCTCCGACGCCGCATTCTCCAGAAGCGCGCGGAAGATCTGCACCGCGATGTTGCGCGGCAGCAGGTCGGCGAGGATCGACTCCTCGTCGGGCTCATATTCGGTGACGGCGGCGGCGGCCGGCGCGACGTCCTTGAGCGCGGCCTGTTCGGCGAGCGGCACCGGGATGATCTGGATGCCGGTCGGCACCTGCGCCAGCGCCGACTGGAACTTCGAGAAGAACAGGTGCGCCACGTCGAACTCGCCTGCGGTGAAGCGCGCGATCAGGTCGTCGGCGATCGCCTTGGCATCGTCGAAGCTGGCGACCTTCATCGCTGACATGTCGCGGTCCGCCAGGATCGCGGTCGGGAAGAAGCGCTTGAGCACGCGCCCCTTCTTGCCGGCGATGTAGAAGCGCACGGTCTTGCCCTGCGCCGACAGCTCCTCGGCCTTGCGGCGCGCGGCGCGGACGATGTTCGAGTTGAACGCGCCGGCCAGGCCCCGCTCCGAGGTCGCTACGACCAGCAGGTGCACCTGATCCTTGCCCGTGCCGGCCAGGAGCGGCGACGCGCCCGGGCCGCCGGCGCGGGTCGCCAGGCTGGCCATCACCCGCTCCAGCCGCTCGGCATAGGGACGGCCGTTCTGCGCCGCGTCCTGTGCCCGGCGCAACTTGGCGGCGGCGACCATCTTCATCGCCTTGGTGATCTTCTGCGTCGACTTCACCGAGCCGATGCGGATCTTGAGGGCCTTGAGTGACGCCATCTTCTTCCTATCGTCACCCCGGCCGGAACCGGGGTCTCCCCGTTATCGCCCCGCCCCGGCCATGGCCGGGGCAAGGCCCGCCCTCAGGCGAAGGTCTTGGCGAACTGGTCCAGCGCGGCCTTCAGCCCCGCCTTGGCCTCGTCGCCCAGGTCGCGCGTGTCGCGGATCTTGGCGAGCACGCCCGAATGGTTCGCGCGCAGGTCGGCGAGCATCGCGCCTTCGTAGCGCACCACGTCCTGCACCGCGACATTGTCGAGATAGCCGTTGGTGCCCGCGAAGATCGACGCCGTCTGCTCCTCGAAGGGCATCGGGTTGAACTGCGCCTGCTTGAGCAGCTCGGTCAGGCGCGCGCCGCGGTTCAGCAGCCGCTGCGTCGAGGCGTCGAGGTCCGAGCCGAACTGCGCGAACGCCGCCATCTCGCGATACTGGGCCAGCTCCAGCTTGATCGAGCCCGACACCTTCTTCATCGCCTTGGTCTGCGCGGCCGAGCCGACGCGGCTGACCGACAGGCCGACGTTGATCGCCGGGCGGATGCCCGCGAAGAATAGGTCGGTCTCCAGGAAGATCTGGCCGTCGGTGATCGAGATCACGTTGGTCGGGATGTACGCCGACACGTCGCCCGCCTGGGTCTCGATGATCGGCAGCGCGGTCAGCGAGCCGCCGCCATTCGCATCCGACATCTTGGCGGCGCGCTCCAGCAGGCGCGAGTGGAGATAGAAGACGTCGCCCGGATAGGCCTCGCGGCCCGGCGGCCGGCGCAGCAGCAGCGACATCTGGCGATAGGCGACCGCCTGCTTCGACAGGTCGTCGAACACGATCAGCGCGTGCATCCCGTTGTCCCGGAAATACTCACCCATCGCGGTGCCGGTGTACGGCGCCAGGAACTGGAGCGGTGCCGGATCCGAGGCGGTGGCGGCGACGACGATGGAATATTCCATCGCGCCATTCTCCTCCAGCGTGCGGACGAGCTGCGCGACGGTGGAGCGCTTCTGCCCGACCGCGACATAGACGCAGTAGAGCTTCTTCGACTCATCGGTGCCGGCGTTGACCGTCTTCTGGTTGATGAAGGTGTCGATCGCGACGGCCGACTTGCCGGTCTGGCGGTCGCCGATGATCAGCTCGCGCTGGCCACGGCCGACCGGCACCAGCGCATCGATCGCCTTCAGGCCGGTCTGCATCGGCTCCGACACGCCCTGGCGCGGGATGATGCCGGGCGCCTTGACCTCGACGCGGCTGCGCTGGTCGCTGACGATCGGGCCCTTGCCGTCGATCGGGTTGCCGAGGCCGTCGACCACGCGGCCGAGCAGGCCCTTGCCGACCGGCACGTCGACGATGGTGCCGGTACGCTTGACGGTATCGCCCTCGCGGATCTCCGAGTCCGACCCGAAGATCACGACGCCGACATTATCGGCCTCCAGGTTCAGCGCCATGCCCTGCACGCCGTTGGCGAACTCGACCATCTCGCCCGCCTGGACGTTGTCGAGGCCATAGATGCGCGCGATGCCGTCGCCGACCGACAGCACCTGGCCGGTTTCCGAGACCTGCGCCTCGGCGCCGAAATTGGCGATCTGATCCTTGATGACCTTGGAGATTTCTGCGGCGCGGATATCCATCACTTCAGCCTTTTCCCAACAGCGTTCGCTGTCAGCCTTTCATTGCGTGCGCGAGCGCGTTCAAACGGGTGCGGATCGACGAGTCGATCATCTGGGAACCGATGCGGACGACCAGCCCGCCGAGCAGCGCCGGATCGACCGACAGGTCGACCGCGACCTCGCGACCGAGCCGCTGGCGCAGCTGCTGCTTCAATTCGACGACCTGATCCGCGGTCAGCGGATGCGCGCTCGTCACCTCGGCGGTCAGCTCGCCGCGATGGCGCGACGCCAGGGTGCGATAGGCGCGGACGATCGCCGGCAGCTCGCCCAGGCGGCGGTTCTCGGCCAGCACGCCGAGGAAGCTGCGCGTCGTCGCGTCCAGCCCGAGCTGGTCGGCAATGGCCAACACCGTCTTGGTCGCGGTGCCGCGACCGACCACCGGGCTGGCGATCAGCGTGCGCAGGTCGGTCGAATCCCGCAGGGCGTCACGCACCGTGGCGAGGCTCGCCTCCACCGCATCGATGCCGCGGGCGTCGCGCGCCAACTCGAACAGGGCGAGCGCGTAGCGCCCACTTAAGCTGGCCTGAATACCGCCGGATGTCTCCACGGAGCGTTATGTCCCTCAGCATTTCAAAACGGGTAGCCCATAGGAAACGGGGCGCGAAACCGCGCCTGTCGCTGGGCTTTCGGGCGGCTAGCATGGGGGTGCCCGGGATGCAAGCCAACCTGACCATCCTGTCACATTCCTTTACCGGATGTTCAGGCATGTCCGGTTCAGGATCGGGAGCGTAGCGCGGAAACGTTCGGGCAGGAGGAACGTCGCGATGCGCGGATCGGTGCTGGTGGCGGCAGGCGCGATGATCGTCGCGGGCCCGGCCGTGGCCGAGGTGATCCATGTCGAGGGCATCTTCGCGGCCGGATCGCGCGAGGCGAGCCGGCTGCCGACGATCGGCGTCGACCTGTTCGGCGGGCCGGCCGGCGATGCGCTGGGCGTGGCGATCGAGCGGCGGCTGGCGGCGTTGGGCCGGGACGGCGTGCCGCATGCACAGATCATCGCCCCTTCCCTGCGCCCCGACGGGCTGCTCTCGGGGCGCGCGTCCTCATCGGTCGATCAGTCGGGCTATACCGAGAGCCGCGAGCGCTGCGCCGAGAAGAAGGACGACAAATGCGTCCGCCGCGTACGCTACAAGGTCGCCTGCCTCCAGCGGACGGTGACGCTGCGCGCGGACCTGCGCCTGACCCGGCAGCGCGACGATCGCATCCTCTATGCGTTCGCGCCCACGCGCAGCGATTCGAGCCAATGGTGCGAGGACGAGGCCGGCGGCCTGGGCGCCGACGTCGCGGTCCAGTCGATGGTCGAATCGATCGCGGACCAGGTGCGGCTCGACCTCGCGCCGCACCGGGAACAGTACAAGATCCGCATCCGCGAGGAACGCGACGGCCTGCCGCCCGCGCTGGCCGATCGGTTCCGCGCAGCCGTCCACCAGACCAAGCAGGACGAACCGGCCGCCTGTGCGGCCTTCGCCAGCATCGGCGCGGCGGCGCCGGATCATGGCCCCACGCTGTTCAACCAGGCACTCTGCGCGGAATCGGCCGGTCGCTACGCCGAAGCCGCCGCGCTCTACACCCGCGCCCGCGTGTTCGCACCGCGCGCGGGCGGCGAGATCAGCCGGGGCCTGGAGCGGACCGCATCGCTGGCGGCGGGCGCGGAAGATGTGAAGCACATGGCGGCGCTTTGACCGCAAGCTTTGGGATGCGCGGCGTCCCGACCCGCGGCAGGGTGGCGGCATGACCCTGATCGATCCCGACGCCGCCTGGGCCGCCTTTGAGGCGCGCGACCGTTCCGCCGATGGCCGCTTCGTGGTGGGGGTGCGTTCGACCGGCATCTATTGCAAGCCGAGCTGCCCGGCGCGTCATCCCCGGCGCGACCAGGTCAGCTTCCACGCCGACGGCGCGGCGGCGCGCGCCGCCGGCTTTCGCGCCTGCCTGCGCTGCCGCCCGGACGCCGTGGCGCGCGACCGGGCGGCGGTGGCGGCGGCGATGGCGCTGATCGACGCGGCCGAGGCCCCGCCCCGGCTGGCGGCGCTGGCGAAGGAGGTGGGCTATGCGCCGCATCATTTCCACCGGCTGTTCAAGCGCGCTACCGGGGTGACACCCGCCGCCTATGCCCGCGCCCGGCGACTGGAGCGCGCCGGCGTGGCGCTGACCGATGGCGCGACGGTGACGGACGCGCTCTATGCCGCCGGCTATGCTGCGCCCAGCCGTTTCTACGAGGCCGCCGGGCGGCTCGGCATGACCCCCGGCACCTGGGCCCGGGGCGGACGCGGCCTCGCCATCCGCTGGACGCTGGCGGTGACCAGCCTGGGGCCGCTGCTGATCGCAGCGACGGCGCGCGGGCTGTGCCGCGTCGCCTTCGACGAGGATGACGCCGCCCTGCGCGCCCGCTTCCCCCATGCCGAGCTGCACCCCGGCGACGCCTCGCTCGCCGATCTGGCCGCGCGGATCGTCGCGCTGGTGGAGACGCCGGGCTGCGACCCGGACCTGCCGCTCGACCTGCGCGGCACCGCCTTCCAGGAGGCGGTGTGGCAGGCGCTTCGCACCATCCCGCCAGGCGAGACGCGCAGCTATGCCGAGCTGGCCGCTCTGGCCGGCGCGCCCGGCGCGACGCGGGCGGCGGGGTCGGCCTGCGGCGCCAACGCCATCGCCGTCGCCATCCCCTGCCACCGCGTCGTGCGCGGCGATGGCGGTCTGGGCGGCTATGCCTATGGTCCGGCCCGGAAAGCGGCGCTGCTCGCACGTGAACGAAACCGGCGATGATCGGCGTCGGCCCGCGACGTGGTTAGGAGAATGGTAAATCCTTCGCGGCTAAGTCATTCGGAAGCATGAAGGACCAGGCTGCATGAGCGCGTTCGGGCGTCGTAACGGGATCGGCCAGTCGGCGCGGCCCGCCTTTGGCGTGGCACGGCCGATGCAGGGCGGCGCGCCCGTCCGCGAGTCGGGCGGCGCGGGCGAGGGCGGCGCGCAATTCCCGCCGCTCGATGCACTACCGCTGCCCTCCGGCGAGGCGGGCGGCGGAGCCGAGGCGCCGAGCCCCGGCAGCGTGCCCGGCGCGCAGATGGATGCGCTGCAGCGACTCGCCGATCGTCAGGCCGCGTCGGGCGACGCCGGCTCCAGCCGGGTCGAGGGATTCGAGGCCTCGGTCCATAAGATCAAGGAGCAGGTGCTGCCGCGCCTGCTGGAGCGAGTCGATCCCGAGGCCGCCGCGACTTTGGGCAAGGACGAGCTGGCGGAGGAGTTCCGCCCGATCATCGGCGAGGTGCTGGCCGAACTGAAGCTGACGCTCAATCGGCGCGAGCAGTTCGCGCTGGAGAAGGTGCTGGTCGACGAACTGCTGGGCCTGGGGCCGCTGGAGGAGCTGCTCGCCGATCCCAACATCTCCGACATCATGGTCAACGGTCCGGAACAGACCTATGTCGAGCGCAAGGGCCGGCTGGAGATCGCGCCGATCCAGTTCCGCGACGAGGAGCATCTGTTCCAGATTGCGCAGCGCATCGTCAATTCGGTCGGCCGCCGGGTCGACCAGACCACGCCGCTCGCCGACGCGCGGCTGAAGGACGGCAGCCGCGTCAACGTCATCGTGCCGCCGCTGTCGCTGCGCGGCACCGCCATCTCGATCCGCAAATTCTCCGCCAAGCCGATCACGCTCGACATGATGGCCGGCTTCGGCAGCATGAGTCCCAAGATGGCGACCGCGCTCAAGATCGCGGGCGCCAGCCGGTTCAACATCGTCATCTCGGGCGGTACCGGTTCGGGCAAGACGACGATGCTCAACGCCCTTTCCAAGATGATCGACCCGGGCGAGCGCGTGCTGACGATCGAGGACGCCGCCGAGCTTCGCCTGCAACAGCCGCACTGGCTGCCGCTGGAAACGCGCCCCGCCAATCTCGAAGGCCAGGGCGAAATATCGATTCGCGACCTGGTGAAGAACGCGCTGCGCATGCGGCCCGACCGGATCATCCTGGGCGAAATCCGCGGCTCGGAATGTTTCGACATGCTGGCGGCGATGAACACCGGCCATGACGGCTCGATGTGCACGCTCCACTCCAACTCCCCGCGCGAGGCGCTGGCGCGCATGGAGAACATGGTGATGATGTCCGACATCAAGGTGCCCAAGGAGGCGATCAGCCGCCAGATCGCCGATTCGGTCGACCTGATCATCCAGGTGAAGCGCCTGCGCGACGGTTCGCGCCGCGTCACCAACGTCACCGAGGTGATCGGCATGGAAGGGCCGGTGATCGTGACGCAGGAACTGTTCAAGTTCGAGTATCTGGACGAATCGGCCGAGGGCAAGATCATCGGCGAATACCGCTCGATGGGCCTGCGTCCCTATACGCTCGACAAGGCGCGGCAGTTCGGGTTCGACCAGGCGTTCCTGGAGGCGTGCCTGTAGGGGCGGCGTTTCCTCCTGCCTGACCCCGGCGAAGGCCAGGGCCCGTCTGGGAAGGCTGTGGTAACGGAGCGCTGCGCGGCGTCATGATCGTCTCCCAACTGGGCTCCGGCCTTCGCCGGGGAACAAGGGCAGGGAAACAGCCCCCCGCGATTTTCGCCACGACGCCGCCCGAGTGCTGCGATAGGAGCGGGCGTCGATGCGTATCCTAGCCCTTGCCGCGCTGCTGCTGCTCGCCGATGCCCCTCCCACCGTTCCCGTCGCGTCGCGCGACCCCGGCGTGGTGCGGCTGGCGGCGGATGCAGAGGCCCGCTGGGTCGACTTCACGCTGACGCCCGGCAACCAGATCCGCTTCGACATGGCGGTGAACGGCCGGCCGGTCAGCGCGATCCTCGATACGGGCGTGTCCTTCTCGCTGCTGTCGCGTTCCTCGCCGGTCACGCGCGGCGCGGCGATCGTACCGGGCGGACAGGCGAGCGCGATCGGCGGCGCGGTGACGATCGGCTGGATGCCGACCCGCTCGCTGACGCTGGGCGGCTTGAGCCGGCGCGGCGGCGGGCTGGCGGTCGCCACCCTGCCCGCGCTCGCCACCGGCAGCGCAGAGTCGGTCGACATGCTGGTCGGGCGCGACCTGCTGGCGGGCCAGGCGCTCGACATCGACTATGCCGCGCACCGGTTCCGCCTGATCCGTTCGGGACGGATGCCGTTTCCGGGCCGGATCGCCCCCCTGTCGATCTCGCCTACGCATGCGGTCTACCAAAGCGCGATCACGCTGGGCACGAAACGCTTCTCGCCGATGATCGTCGATACCGGCGACGGATCGTCGATGACCATCACCGAAGCCGAATGGCGCAGCGCCGGGCTGGCCAGGCTGCCGCGCACCACCGCCATCGCCTTCGGCCTGGCGGGGCCGGTGGTGACGGGCCTGGCCATCGTCCCCTCGGTCCGGCTGGGCGAACTGGAGGCGCATGATGTCGAGATGCGGATCGAGCCGGCGGGCGGCTTCTCGGAGACGATCGGCGTCGCCGGGCGGATCGGCACCGGCTTCCTGTCGCGCTACCGCGTGCTGCTCGATCCGCGCGCCGGCCGCATGGTGCTGAGCCCCCGCCCCGGCCTGCCGCCGGTGCTGCGCTCGACCAGCGGCCTGCTGCTCGGGCTGGAGCGCGACCGGCTGAAAGTGCTGCACGTCATGCGCGGCGGCCCGGCGGCGGCGGCCGGCTGGGCGATCGGCGACACGATCTGCGCGGTCGACGGCCAGCCGATCGGCCCCGGCTACACCAGCAGCCCGCAGGCGCGCTGGTCGGCCGGCACGCCGGGCACGACGGTGATGCTGACGCCCTGCGGCGGCAAGCCGCGCCGGCTGGTGCTCCGCCGCTTCTACTGATCAGCCGCGCGCCGAGGCGATGTAGCGGTCTACCACCCGCTCCAGCAGCGTCAGCGGCACGTTGCCGGTGCCGACCACGACATCGTCGAACGCCTTGAGATCGTAGCGCGGACCGAGCGCGTCTTGCGCCTTGCGGCGCAAACGGTTGATCTCGTTATGGCCCATCTTGTAGCCGCAGGCCTGGCCCGGCATCGCGCAGTAGCGCTGCACCTCGGCGGTGAGCTGACCGACCGGCATGCCCGTTGCCCCCTGGAACCAAGACACCGCCTGGTCGAAGCCCCAGCGCTTGGCATGGAGGCCGGTGTCGACCACCAGCCGGCAGGCGCGAAAATTCATCGACTGGAGATAGCCGATCCGGCCGAGCGGATCGTCGTCATAGACGCCCAGTTCGCTGGCGAGTTGCTCGGCATAGAGCGCCCAACCCTCGGAATAGGCGTTGAAGGCGAGCAGCGAGCGGATCAGCGGCAGTCGGAAGCTATATTCGCCCTGCCAGACATGGCCCGGTATTCCCTCGTGATAGCAGAGCGTCGGCAGCGAATAGCGGGGCCAGGTCGCGGTCGACTTCAGGTTGATGTAGTAGATGCCCGGCTGCGACCCGTCCATCGACCCCGGTCCCGCATAGCCGTTGGGCGCGCCGTCCTGGATCGCGGGCGGCACGCGCCGGATCACCAGATTGCCCTTCACCAGCGTGCCGAACGCGCGGGGCAGGCGGGTGCGGATATCGGCGATGCGGCCGTTCAGATAGGCGAGCAGCTTGGCGCGGCCGGCATCGTCGTTGCTGAACACCAGATCGGGCCGGCGGCTGAGCGCGGTCAGCCGTTCGCCGACACTGCCCCGGGTCAACCCCTGCGCCTTCAGCAGCGTATCGATTTCGGCGTTAATCGCCCGGTTCTGCTCCAGCCCCAGCGCGTGGATCGCCTCGGGCGTCTCGCCGGTGGTGGTGCCGGCGCGGACCAGCCAGCGATAATAGTCCTCGCCATGCGGCCGTTGCCACAGCCCGGGCTCGGGGCTGGCCTGGGGGCGGAGCGCGGCGAAGGCGGCGATCTGCCGGTCGAGCGCCGGCGCCACGGCCTCGGCGCAGAGTCGCGCGGCACGCGCGGCATGGCTGGGCGGCAGGCCGGCCTTCGCGCATTTGGCGGCGAAGCTGGTCACGATCCCCCACTGGGCGGCCGGGGTCGCGCGAATGCCCTGCAACTGCCCGGCGGTCAGGTCGATGACCAGCACCGGCGGGATCGCGCCGCGCGCGGCATCGGCGCGGATGCGGCCGGTCTCGCCATCGACCGCACGGGCATAGGCGGCCAGCCGCTCGCAATAGGCCTCGGCATCGGCGGCGTTCGCCACGTCATGCTTGGTTTCCAACAGGTCGGGCACGTCGGCATAGGCGCCGCCGAGCTGCGAGACGATATAGGGCGTGCTGCGGAAGCTGGCGGACGGGTCCAGCACCGCCACCTCGCCGACCGGCATGGTCCGCCAGCCCTCCTGCGCCAGCGCATAGGCGGTGTCGGTGGTGTCGACGTCGGTCGCGACCGCGGGCGACAGGCGGCGGCGGTCAATCCGGCGAAGCTGCGCCAGATGCGCGGTGCAGCGGTCGCGCCGCGCTGCATCCGCCGCCGCGCTGCGGTCCGCCAGCCGCGCGCGCAGCGGCGCGCGCTTGTCGCGGTCCAGGCCCAGCGACAGCGCCGCCTCGGGCCAGTCGGCCAGCAGCTCCTCCGCCAGGCTGGCGAGCAGCGTCTCCGCCTCGGCATCGCCCGGCGCCGCGGCCGGCGCTTGCGCACGCGCCAGACCGCCCGGCAGGGCCGCCGTCAGCCCCAGCGCGCCCGCGCCCGTCAGAAGCGCGCGCCGATTGCCGTCCATGTCCTGATCCCCATCCGCCTCGAAACAGGCAGCATAGTCGCGCACGCTGCCTGAACGCCAGCCGTCCGGCCGGCGGGCGTGGGTCAGCGCGTGACCATCCGCCGCGCGAAATGCACCTCCACGGCGCGCCGCACCCCCTCGGCGATCCGCTCGCGCCCCTCGCGGCTGTCGAGGAAGGCGGCGTCGACGGGGTTGGAGATATACCCGGTCTCGAACAGGATCGACGGCATGTCCGGCGCCTTCAGCACCATCAGGCTGGCCATGCGGTGGAAATTGGGCTTCATCGGCACCAGCGGCTTGGCCTCGCGGCCCAGCAGCCGGGCGAAATTGGCGGAGGCGTTCATGGTCTCGCGCTGGGTCAGGTCAATCAGGATCGAGGATACGTCCTCGCCCGCCTCGCCCAGATTGACGCCGGCGATCACGTCCGCCTTGTTCTCGCGCGCCGCCAGCCGGGCGGCCTCCTTGTCGGACGCGACCTCGGACAGGGTGTAGACCGACGCGCCGGTGGCGTCGCCCACGCCGACGCTGTCGCAATGGATCGAGATGAACAGGTCGGCGTGCAGTCGGCGCGCGATGCCATAGCGTTCGCGCAGCACCAGGTAATGATCGTCGTCGCGGGTCAGCGCGACCCGCACCCGGCCGCTGTCGAGCAGTTCGTCGCGGATCGCCTTGGCGATCTTCAGCGTCACGTCCTTCTCGCGCAGGCCGTTGCCGCGGTTGATCGCGCCCGGGTCGACGCCGCCATGGCCGGCGTCGATGACCACCAGCGGCCGCCCCGCCTCGCCGCGCACCTTGGGCAGCGGCGCGGCTTGGACCCTGGGGAGCGTCACCGAGACGCGCGCGCCCGGCGGGGCGGCGGTCGCCGTTCCGCACCAGCCGACCAGCATCGCCGCCAGCATCCCGCCTGCCGAGGTCCAGCGAAAAGCCATCGTCACCAAACCCCTTTCCGTTACGGGCCCTTCCCCTGATGAAGGGCGCGGCCGCCAGCGCCGCACGATGCCATCCCTGCGCGGGACATGCTTAATAATTTCCGAACGTTGCGCCTCGTCGACGGGCCACCAGACCCTGTCCCGTCCGTGCCATCGCCGGAGTAACGCAGGATACGACCAGTTGCGAAGCGCCGCGCGCGATGCTAGCGTCTCTACCGCACCCGTGTGTCGTCTCGCAACCCGTTGAGCGCCGCCGGCGTGCTCGCCCGTCGATCCCGACGGGCCAATCCAGGTTGACGCTCGCATGATGCAATTCCCGCTCCCGCTGATCCGCCCGGCTTTTGCCGGCGGCGTCGCGGTGGCGGGCCCGCCGCAGGGCCAGATGCCCCGGCAAGCCAAGCGAGCAGACGCGCTTTATCGCCACCTTCGCGCCCCCGCCGCCATCGGCCCGGGCGTGCATTATCATCGCGCGCGAGGGCACGGCCCGACGCGCGCGTGGAGACCGTTTGATGACCACGCGTATGCTGATCGACGCACGCCACCGGGAAGAGACCCGGGTCGCCGTCGTCCAAGGTAACCGGATCGAGGAATTCGACTTCGAGTCCGCCGAGCGCAAGCAGCTCAAGGGCAATATCTATCTCGCCAAGGTGACGCGCGTCGAGCCGTCGCTGCAGGCGGCGTTCGTCGATTACGGCGGCAACCGCCACGGCTTCCTCGCCTTTTCCGAAATCCACCCGGACTATTACCAGATCCCCAAAGAGGATCGCGACGCGCTGCTGCGCGAAGAGGCCGAGCACGCCGCCGAGGAAGCCGCGCTGCGCGCCGAGCAGGACGCGCATGACGACGACGACCATGACGACGAGGAGGAGTTCGACGACGAGGCGGGCTTCGACGACGAGACCGCCGAATCCGACGACGAGGAGGGCGGCGAGTCGACCGACCGTCCGCGCCGTCGCGCCGCCAAGGCCGGCGGCAATGACGACCAGGTCGAGGCGCTGCGCCAGCGCCGCATGAACCTGCGTCGCCGCTACAAGATCCAGGACGTGATCCGCCGCCGCCAGGTGCTGCTGGTGCAGGTGGTCAAGGAAGAGCGCGGCAACAAGGGCGCGGCGCTGACCACCTATCTGTCGCTCGCCGGCCGCTACTGCGTGCTGATGCCCAACACGTCGCATGGCGGCGGCATCAGCCGCAAGATCTCGAACGCGGCCGACCGCAAGCGGCTGAAGTCGATCATGGCCGACCTGCAACTGCCCTCGTCGATGGGCTGCATCGTCCGCACTGCCGGGCTCCAGCGCACCAAGGTCGAGATCAAGCGCGACTTCGACTATCTGGCGCGGCTGTGGGACGAAATCCGCGACAAGACGCTGACCTCCTCCGCGCCCGCCCTGGTGTACGGCGACAGCGACCTGATCAAGCGGGCGATCCGCGACATCTACAACAAGGACATCGACGAGGTGATCGTCGAGGGCGAGGAAGGCTATCGCCACGCCAAGGACTTCATGCGGCTGCTGATGCCGGCGCATGCCCGCAAGGTGAAGCAATATGCCGACGCGGTGCCGCTGTTCCAGCGCGCGCATGTCGAGGACCAGCTGGCGGCGATGTACAACCCGGTCGTCCAGCTCAAGTCGGGTGGCTATCTGGTCATCAACCCGACCGAGGCATTGGTGTCGATCGACATCAACTCCGGCCGTTCTACCCGCGAACACAATATCGAGCAGACCGCGACCGCGACCAATCTGGAAGCGGCGCAGGAGATCGCCCGCCAGCTCCGCCTGCGCGACATGGCGGGCCTGGTCGTCATCGACTTCATCGACATGGACCATTCGTCCAACGTCCGGAAGGTCGAGAAGGCGATGAAGGAGGCGCTGAAGAACGATCGCGCGCGCATCCAGGTCGGCCGCATCTCCAGCTTCGGCTTGATGGAGATGAGCCGCCAGCGCCTGCGCACCGGCGTGCTGGAGGCCTCGACCCGGGCCTGCCCGCATTGCGAGGGCACCGGCCTGGTCCGCACCGCGTCGTCGGCGGGGCTGTCGGCGCTGCGGCTGCTGGAGGAAGAGGCGGCGCGCGGCCGTGGCTCGCTGCTGACGCTGCGTGCGTCGCAGGAGGCGGCGATCTACGTCCTCAACCGCAAGCGCGCGGACATCGCCGAGGTCGAGGAGCGGTACGGCGTCTCGATCGAGGTGCTGCCCGATCGCGAGGAGGAAGGCGCGCGGATGACGGTCGACGTCTCCGGCCCGCCGCCCGCCTATGCGCCGCGCATCGATGAACTGGTCATCGAGGAAGACGAGGAGGACTTCGTCGAAGAGGCAGAGATCGAGGAAGAGGAAGAGCTGGAGGAGGCCGAGCCCGCACCGCGCGCCGCACGCGCCGACAGCGAGGGCGAAGGTCGCGGCAAGCGTCGCCGCCGCCGTCGCGGCCGTCGCGGCAACCGGGGCGACGATTCGGTCGAGACCGGTTCCGAGACCGAGGCCGAAGATGACGCCGAGGATGCGGACGTCGACGCCGAGCCGGTCGAGGATGAAACCGAGGTCGAGGCGATCGAGTCCGACGAGCCCCAGGTGCACGGCGATGCCGAGCGCGATGCCGAAGGCGAGTCCGAGGGTGGTCGCCGCCGCCGCCGGGGCCGTCGCGGCCGGCGTGGCGGTCGTCGCCAAGAGGGCGGCGAGACCCCGGTGTCGGCCGATCCGTCGGTCGACGTCGAGGAATCGGCCGATGCGGGCGATTCCGGCCCGGTGACCGATCCGATCGCGCTCGCCGTCGTCGAGCCGGAGGCCGAAGTCGAAACCCCCGCCGCCCCGATCGAGGACGCCGCGCCCGCGCCGAAGACGCGTCGTCGCCCGCGCGCGCGCGCCGCGGTGGCCGAGACGGCCGCGCCGGTCGAAGTCGCCCCCGCGCCGCAGCCGGAGCCCGTGGTCGCGGCGGTGGCCGAGGCACCCGCCAAGCCCAAGCGTGTCCGCAAGAAGAAGGTCGAGGCCGAAGCCCCGGCCCCCGTCGTCGAGCCGGCCGCCGAGGACGCGCCGGCCAGGCCCAAGCGCGTCCGCAAGAAGAAGGTCGAGGCCGAGGCCCCCGCGCCGGACGCCGCGCCGGACGCCGTGGCGGACGCGGCGGCGGACGAACCGGCTGCCGAGGAACCGGCCGACCAGCCCTCGGTTGCCGAGCCCGCCGCGCCGACCGGCGACGCCCCGCGTCGCGGCTGGTGGCAGCGCACCTTCGGCGCCTGACGTGATCCGGCCGGCCCGCCCCGTTCCGGGCGTGGCGCGGTCGATCATCGAACGAGACGGCCCGGCGACGATGCTTTCCCGCATCGTCGCCGGGCTTTTTCGTGCCGCCGGCGGGAACGGGTCCGCCCCGCCTGCCACGACGGCCACGGCCGGAGTCCAGTTGCGGGCCATTGCGGACGACCCCGCAGACGCTCCGCGGCCGGGTTCCCGCCGCCGCCGCGCGGCTATGGTGAGGTTCGCACCGGTTCCGCCTCGGCCGGGCGGGAGGTCGAGGGAAAGGAAACGCCCGGTTCCCTGCAGCTGGCGTCTTCTCCGTGCCACCGCTCGACGGCGACAATGCACACACGCCGCGCTTGCCCGCCGCAACCCGCCGGGCTATTCACGTGTTTAACGTGTTCAACGCATCGTCCGCCACGGAGACCCCTATGATCGCGACTGCCAGCAACGTCCTCGACCGCGTGCTCGTCCTCGAAATGGTCCGGGTGACCGAGGCGGCGGCGATCGCCGCCTCGACGCTGGTCGGGCGCGGCGACGAGAAGGCCGCGGATGCCGCGGCCGTCGAGGCGATGCGCGCCGCGCTCAACGAGCTGGACATGGACGGCACCGTGGTGATCGGCGAGGGCGAACGCGACGAGGCGCCGATGCTCTATATCGGCGAGAAGGTCGGCACCGGCGCGGGCCCGGAGATCGACATCGCGCTCGACCCGCTGGAAGGAACCACGATCTGCGCCAAGGCCGGGCCAAACAGCCTGGCGGTGCTGGCGATCGCGGAGCGCGGCGGCCTGCTCAACGCGCCGGACGTCTATATGGACAAGATCGCGGTCGGCCCCGGCCTGCCCGACAACGTCATCGACCTCGACAAGTCGGTGACCGAGAATGTCGCCGCCGTGGCCGCCGCCAAGGGCGTGAAGCCCAGCGACATCGTCGCCTGCGTGCTCGACCGGCCCCGCCACGAGGCGCTGATCGCCGAGTTGCGGTCGATCGGCTGCGGCGTGGTGCTGATCGGCGACGGTGACGTCGCGGGCGTGATCGCGACGACCAACCCGGACACGACGATCGACATCTATATGGGATCGGGCGGTGCGCCCGAAGGAGTGTTAGCCTGCGCGGCGCTGCGCTGCGTCGGCGGGCAATTCAAGGGCCGGCTGCTGTTCCGCAATGACGACGAGCGCGCCCGCGCCGCCAAATGGGGCGTGACCGATCTCGACCGGCAATACGACCTGACCGATCTGGCCAAGGGCGACTGCATCTTCGCCGCGACCGGCGTGACCGACGGGTCGCTGCTGGCCGGCGTCAAGCGCCGGGCCGGGATGATGACCACCGAAAGCGTCGTGATGCGCGCCTCGTCCGGCACGGTGCGCTGGGTGAAGGGCGAGCATCGCCTGGGGTGAGCCACGCGCTTCCCCTGCTGCTGCTGGCCAGTTCGCTGGTGGCGGCGGGCTGGTTCGTACGGCCCAAGGACCGCGCCCGGGGTCGCGACGCGATGTACCGGGCTTGGGTGATGCGGGCGCTGGCGGCATTCCTGCTGCCGGTGCTCGTGTCGCTGGCGGTGCTGAACGGCTGGGCGACGCTGGCCGGGCTGCCGGCGGTCTTCCTGCCGGTACGCGAGGCCCTGCCCGCGCTCGTCCCGCACGAGGTGATCGCCGGGGCGCTCGGCGGCACGCTGCTGGGCCTGGCGGTCGCGGCCTGGCGGGCTCGGGCTGGCGGCCGACCGATCGGCAATCCCGGCGCGCTGATGCCGCGCGACCGGCACGAGCTGCCCTGGGGGCTTGCCGTCGCGATCGTGGCCGGCACGACCGAGGAGCCGTTCTTCCGCCTGTTGCTGCCGTTGCTCATCACGCTGGCCACCGGGAACGCCTGGGCCGGATTCGGGCTGGCGACGCTGATCTTCGGCGCGATGCACCGCTATCAGGGCTGGCGCGGCATGGTGGCGACGACGCTGCTCGGCGCGGTGATGGCCTGGGTCTATCTGGAGAGCGGCGCGCTATGGCTGGTCGTGCTGCTCCACATGCTGGTGGACCTGAACGGACTGGTGATCTGGCCGGCGCTCAGAATTCAGTCTACGCCTTCAGCCGCCAGCCCGTCCGGAAGATGATCGTGACGAAGGCCAAGCACGCGCACAGGAAGGCGAAGGAAACGCCTAGGCTGATTCCGACCCCGACATCGCTCTGCCCGAAGAACGTCCAGCGGAAGCCGTTGATCAGGTAGACGACCGGATTGAACAGCGTCACCGTCCGCCACGGCTCGGGCAGGATCTGCACCGAATAGAAGGCGCCGCCCAGAAAGGTGAGCGGCGTGACGATCAGCAGCGGCACGACCTGCAGTTGCTCAAAGCCATTGGCGAGGATGCCGATGGCGAAGCCGAACAGGCAGAAGGCCGCCGCGACCAGCAGCAGATAGAGCAGCATCAGGACGGGATGCGCGACCGGCAGGTCGACGAACAGATGCGCGGTGGCGAAGATGATCAGGCCGATCAGCAGCGACTTGGTCGTGGCCGCGCCGACATAGCCCAGCACCGTTTCGATCGGCGACAGCGGCGCGGACAGAATCTCGTAGATGGTGCCGGTGAACTTGGGCATGTAGATGCCGAGCGACGCGTTGAGAATGCTCTCCGAGAAGATCGCGAGCAGCATCAGCCCGGGCACGATGAACGCGCCGTAAGGCACCCCCGACACCTCGCGCATCTGCGACCCGATCGCCGAGCCGAAGACGATGAAATAGAGCGATGTGGTGATGACGGGCACCGCCAGGCTGGTCCAGATCGTCCGCCCGAACCGCGCCATCTCGAAGCGGTAGATGGCCCAGATGCCGTGAAGGTTCATGATCGGACTCCAGGGTGAGGTGCCATTGGTCTGGCCGCCAAGGTTCGACCACTCCCTACCATCCCGGCAAAGGCCGGGATCCCGTTGGAGGAGATTCGCGAGTGACCATATACGTCGCCCGACTGGACCCCGGCCTCCGCCGGGGTGGTAGAAGGAAGCGAGGTGGAAGAAGGGGGTGCATAGGTCATCGTATCGATCGCCCCCCTCACCGCTCGCGCTCCACCAGATCGACGAAGATATCCTCCAGGCTCGACTTGGCGGTCTCCAGGTCCTTGAAATGGAGGCCGAGGTCGCCGACCCGGCGCAGAAAGCCGGGGATGCCGGTGTGCTCGTCGGTGGCGTTGAAGACATAGCGGAGCACATGGCCGTCATGTTCCAGCGTCGGGCTCCATTCGGCCAGTTCCACCGGCACCTGGCCCAGCGGCTCGACCAGCGTCAGGTCCAGTTCGCGCTTGCCCAGCTTCCGCATCAGCGCCGCCTTGTCCTCGACCAGCAGCAGCCGGCCCCGGGCGATCACGCCGACCCGGTCGGCCATCTCCTCGGCCTCCTCGATATAATGCGTGGTCAGGATGATGGTCACGCCGCGATCGCGCAGCGACCGCACCAGCGTCCACATGTCGCGGCGCAGCGCCACGTCGACTCCGGCGGAGGGTTCGTCGAGGAACAGCAGCTCGGGCTCATGCGCCAGCGCCTTGGCGATCAGCACACGGCGCTTCATCCCGCCCGACAGGTCCTTGATCTTGGCCGACCGCTTCTCCCACAGCGACAGGTCGCGCAGGAGCCGTTCGACATAGGCGGGGTCGGCGGCGCGGCCGAACAGCCGGCGCGAGAAGGAGACGGTGGCGAGCACCGTCTCGAACGCGTCGGTCGCCAGCTCCTGCGGCACCAGCCCGATCCGCCGCCGCGCCGCCTTGTAGTCGGCCTGCGCGTCATGTCCGTCGACCAGGATCGTGCCCGCGGACGCGGTGACGATGCCGCAAACGATCGAGATCAGCGTCGTCTTGCCCGCGCCGTTCGGCCCGAGCAGCGCGAAAATCTCGCCGCGCCGGATGTCGAGATCGACCGAATGGAGCGCGGTCGGCCCGTCGCGATACTGTTTGGAGACGCCTTGCAGGCGCAGGATCGCGCTGTTGGTATCGGGGCTCATGCGGCTTTTCGCGCCGCGGCGATCGCCTTGGCAAGGTCCTCTGGCGGCAACGCGCCAGACAGAACCTGGTCGCCCACCACCCAGGACGGCGTGCCGGTGAAGCCCAGCTGGCCGGCCATCGCCAGGTTGCCGGCGATCTCCGCATCCAGCTTCGGGGTCATCGCGGCGAGTTGCCGGGTGTCGACGCCGGCCTTGGCCGCGGCGGCGGCGATGCTCTCGGGCGTCACCCGGCCGCCGCCATAGAGCGCGTCGTGAAAGGCGGCGAACTTGCCTTGCGCGGCGGCGAGCAGGCTCATCCGCGCGGCATCGCGGCTGGTCGGCGCCAGGATCGGCAATTCGCGGAACACCACCCGCAGCTTGGGGTCGCTGGCGACCAGCTGGCGGATCGCGGGCAGGCTGGCGCGGCAATAGCCGCAGTTATAGTCGTAATATTCCACCAAAGTGACGTCGCCGCGCGGATTGCCGGCATAGGCGCTGCCGAACGGCGTGGTGATCGCGGCGCGGTTGGCGGCGACCGACTTGCCCGATTCCTGCGCCTGCAGCTTCGCCATCGCCTCGGGCAGGATTTCGGGATGCGCGAGCAGATAGGTCCGCACGGCCTCGCCCGACCCGGCACGATCGCCGAGCAGGTGGACCGCGCCGCCACCGACCAGCCCGCCGGCCACCGCGACCAGCGCGAGCGTCAGGATTCTCATCGTCTTTTCTTCTTCCTGTCGCTGGCCAGCGCGTCGCCGGAGGTCATCGCGATGTCTTGCGCGCGAATCCAGTCGGGCGTGTTGGCGGGGATATTGGCCATGGCGTAACGCGCGGACTGCACGGCGGTTCGTTGGTCGCCGGTCATTTGAGCCCGCTCGGCGGTGGCGAGCGCGGCGCGCGCCGTGTCGCCGCTCTGCTCATAGGCGGTGCCGAGCTGCATCCAGGCCCAGGGATTGTCGTCGTCGCGCTGCGTGGCGATGCGCAGCACGCGGATCGCCTCGGGCAGGTTCGCCTTGTCCTCGGTCGCGATCAGCGCATGGCCATAGGTGGTGGCGATCAGCGGATTGCTGCGCGACCCCTCGGTCGCGGCGCGCAACGGTCCGAGCGCCAGGCGCGGCTTGCCCGCCTCCAGCAGGATCTGCCCCTGGATCTCCTGGAAGTACGGATCGTGCGGCTGCGCGACGATCAGCGCCGCCGCCTCGGCATCGGCTTTGTCGGGATAGCCGCCCTTGTGATAGGCATAGGCGCGCGCATAATGCGCGTAGAGCGACTGGTCGGTCTCCGGATATTCGGCCAGCGTCCGCGACGGTTCGGCGACATAGCCGAGCAGCTTGGCCTTCACCCGGCGGAACCGCTCCTCCAGCGCCGGGTCCGGCCTGGCGTTATAGGCCTTGGACTTCTGGATGTCGGCGGTCAGGTTGGCGATGCGCTCGCCCGACAGCGGGTGGGTTTGCATGAACGGATCGATATTGGCGGTGCCGTAGCGATATTCCTGGTTCGCCAGCTTCTTGAAGAAGGTCAGCATCCCCCTGCCGCTGACCCCGGCGGTGTCGAGATAGCGGACGGCGGAGGCGTCCGCGGTCGATTCCTGGGTGCGGCTGAACGACAGGTATTTGCCCATCGCCGCCTGTTGGCCCATCGCCATGATGCCGGCGCCCGCATCGCCCGATCCGGCCGCCATCGCCGCCAGGCCCAGCACCATCGACAGGATGGTCATGCCCATCGCCGGCTTCATCGCCGCCTCGCCCGACAGGACATGGCCGTCGGCGATATGGCCGACCTCGTGCGCGATCACGCCCTGCACCTCGTTGGCGTTGCTCGCCGCCTCGATCAGGCCGGAATGGATATAGACGATCTGCCCGCCCGCGACGAAGGCGTTGATCGAGCCGTCGTTGATCAGGACGATCTGCACGTCGCGCGGATTGAGGCCGGCGGCCTTGACGATGTCCGCCGACATGTCGTGGAACATCGCCTCGGTCTCGGCATCGCGCAGGATCGATTGCGCGGCGACCGGCTGCGCCCAGACGAGGAGCGCGGCGGCCAAGGCGGCCAGGCGAGCGGTGGGACGCTTCATGGGTGCAGCTATCCGCGAAAAACCGGAGGGGATCAACGGGGCCGGCGCTTGGCAGGACGCGGGTGAATGGCGGGTGAAGCTATCCCGGCAAGGCGCCGGCGCGGGGTGCCTTCCGGTTTCGCCGGGCTTGCGCGTCGACCCGCCATGCTCCTGCCAAGGCAGCCATTCATCCCTCCCCGCATCCCGATCCGCCGCTAGGCGATCTCCAGCTCCGCCGATTTCAGCTCGACCGAATTGCCGCCCGCCATGATCGTGAACCGGCCCGGCTCCACCGTCTCGCGCAGGTCGGCGTCGATCATCCGGAACGCCTCCGGCCCCAGCACGAAGCGCAGCGTCCGCCGTTCGCCGGGCGCCAGCGTCACCCGCTCGAATCCCTTCAGCTCCTTGACCGGCCGCGCGACCGAGGCGACCTGATCGTGGACGTAGAGCTGCACCACCTCGTCGCCCGCCCGGTCGCCGATATTGGCGACGTCGACCTCGACGGTCACGCGGCCGGCCCGACCGATCGTCGGGGCGGACAGGCGCGGCGCGCCGATGGCGAAGCGGGTGTAGCTGAGGCCATGGCCGAACGGGAACAGGGGCGCGCCGTCCGCGAACAGATAGCCGCGCCCGGTCGACGGCTTGGCATTGTAATAGATCGGCACCTGCCCGACCTCGCGCGCCACCGTCACCGGCAGCTTCGCGCCCGGATTGATCCGGCCGAACAGCGCCTCCGCCATGGCGGTGCCGCCCTCCTGCCCCGGATACCAGCAGAGCAGCACCGCATGCGCCCGCGCGATCACGTTCGGCCAGCTCGGGGGCCGGCCGGCGATAGCGGCGACCACCACCGGCTTGCCCAGCGCATGGAGCGCATCGAACAGCGCATTCTGGTCGCCGACCAGGTCGAGCGTGGTGCGATCGCCCAGGTGGTTGCGCGCGAAGCCCTCGCGGCTGGTCTGTTCGGTATCGCCGATCGCCAGCACGATCACGTCCGCGCCGCGCGCCGCCTCCACCGCCTCGGCGATCAGGCGGCGATTTTCCGCCGGATCGCCCAGCTTGACCTCGTCGGCGGAGCGATCCTCGCTCTGCGTGATCCGCACGCCCTGGGCATGGACGATCTGCGCCGAGTCCCCGGCGAGCGCGCGGATGCCGTCGAGCAGGCTGACGCTCTGGCGCGGCGGCGCGGAATACCCCCCAAGCCGCGCGATCGCCGCATTGGGGCCGATCACCGCGATGCGACCCGCCGGTTTCAGCGGCAGCGTGCCGTCATTGGACAGCAGGCACAGCGACTTGCGCGCCGCCTCCAGCGCCAGTGCGCGCGCCTCGGCGTTGCCGGTCAGCCGCTGGGCGGCGGCCGGATCGGTCGGTCCGGCCTCGAACATCCCGGCGCGGAACTTGAGCGAGAGAATCCGCGCGCAGGCCCGGTCCACCGCCGCCTGCGACACGGTGCCGGCGCGCACCTGGTCGGCGAGCGTGCGATAGGCGGTGCCGTCGGGCAGCTCGCTATCCACCCCCGCCGCCAGCGCGGCGCGGGCCGCCGCCGGCCGGTCGGCGGCGACATGATGGATCGACGCCAGCTCCTCCACCGCGCCATAGTCGCTGACGACCGCGCCGTCGAAGCCCCATTCGCCGCGCAGCACCTGGCCCAGCAGCCAGCGATTGGCATGGCTCGGCACGCCGTCGATCTCATTGTACGAAGGCATGACCGCGGCGATCTTCGTCCGCTCCACCACCGCGCGGAACGGCGGGAAGAAGGACTCGCGCAGTTCGCGGATCGCGATCGGCGCGGGGGCGATATTGTTGCCGGCCTGGGGCTGGCCATGGCCGGTCATGTGCTTCAGCGTCGCGAACACCTTGCCGGGTTGCAGCGTCGCGCTGTCGCCCTGTAGCCCGCGCACCGCCGCGACGCCCATCTCGCCACAGAGATAGGGGTCCTCGCCGAACGTCTCCTCGATCCGGCCCCAGCGCGGATCGCGGGCGATGTCGACCACCGGCGACAGGGCGAGCTGGCTGCCATGCGCGCGCACCTCGCGCCCGATCACCGCCTGGCACCGCTCGACCAGGTCGCGGTCGAAGCTGCCCGCCATGCCGATCGCCTGGGGGAACATGGTCGCGCCCGGCGCCATGTAACCATGGAGCGACTCCTCGTGGAACAGCACCGGAATGCCCAGTCGCGTCTCCTCGCGCGCCCAACGCTGGATGCTGTTGACGAAGCGGATGGTCGAAGCCGAGTCGCGATATTGCGCACCGGTGCCGCCTGCCACCTCCGCCACGCGCGGGCCGCCGCGCTTGTCGGACGGCCGGGTGATCTGGCCGAAGCCGTTGGGATAGGCCTGGCTGGCCCTGGCGGGATCGAAGTCGAGCCCGCCCTCCGCCATCACCTGCGCCTTGGTCGCCCAGAGCGCGATCATCTGCGCGACCTTCTCGTCCAGCGTCATCCGCGCCATCAGGTCGCGGACGCGCAGGTCGACCGGCGCGCGCGCATCCTTGTAGAGGGGAGCGACTTGCCGGGCCGCGGCGCGCAACGACGCCGGCATCAGCGCCAGCAACGAGACGCCCGTCCAGCGCAGGCAATCGCGGCGGGTCGCCCCGGCTGGGGCGGCGGATCGGCGTGTCATATCAAATCTCTCCCATATCCCTGGTGCGGCGTTGCTACCGACGCCGTTCAGGTGATAGCGGTATCATGAAGAGGGCGGAGCCGGACTGTCAACTCGCAGCCGCCGCCCCGACCGGGAGAGAAGGATGCGCGCCAAGGCGTTGAGGCTGGGACTGTTTCTGCTGTTGGGCGGGGCATCGACTCCGCTGTTCGCGCACGCGGCCGCGCCCGCCGCCGCCGCCGCCGACTCCGACGCCCTTGCGCCCGATGACGGTTACCGCCTGTGGATGCGCTATCCCGACCGGACCATCGCCCCCGACGCCGTGACGGTGCGCGGTCGTTCCGCGATGCTCGACGCCGCCGCCGCCGAATTGCGGCGCGGCCTGCCCGCCGGCTTCGGACCGGTGCTGCTGGCGACCGCCACCGACCCGGCGGTCCAGGCGCTGCGCCTGCCGTCCGAGGGGCCGGAGGGCTATGTCGTCCGCCGCGCGACCGTCGATGGCCGCCCCACGTTGGTCGTCACCGGCGACAGCGAGCGCGGCGTCCTCTACGGCGCGTTCGCGCTGCTGCGGCAGGTGGCGGTGAACGGCGCGGCCGCGCCGATCAACCTGCGCTCGCGCCCGCGCATCGCCTTGCGCGTCCTCGATCATTGGGACAATCTGGATGGCGTGGTCGAGCGGGGCTATGCCGGCAAGTCGCTCTGGGACTGGTGGACGCTGCCCGATTACAAGGACCCGCGCTACACCGACTATGCGCGCGCCAATGCCGCGATCGGGATCAACGGCGCCGTCCTCAACAACGTCAACGCCAAGGCGGAGAGCCTGACCGCGCCCTATATCGCCAAGGCGGCGGCGCTGGCGGACATCTTCCGCCCCTATGGCATCAAGGTCTATCTGTCGGCGCGCTTCTCCGCGCCGATCGAACTGGGCGGGCTGAAGACCGCCGACCCGCGCGACCCGGCGGTGGCGCGCTGGTGGCGCGCCAAGGCGGACGAGATTTACCGCGCCATCCCCGATTTCGGCGGCTTCCTGGTCAAGGCGAACAGCGAGGGCCAGCCGGGTCCGCGCGATTACGGCGCGACCCATGCGGACGGCGCCAACATGCTGGCGGCGGCGGTGAAACCGCATGGCGGGATCGTGATGTGGCGCGCCTTCGTCTATGCCGACACCGATCCGGACGACCGCGCGAAACAGGCCTATGACGAGTTCAAGCCGCTCGACGGGCGCTTCGCCGACAATGTCGTGGTGCAGGTGAAGAACGGCGCGATCGACTTCCAGCCGCGCGAGCCCTTCCACCCCCTGTTCGGCGCGATGCCGAAGACGCCGCTGATGATCGAGTTCCAGATCACCAAGGAGTATCTGGGCTTCGCCACCCACCTGGCCTATCTCGCACCGCTGTTCGCCGAGACGCTGGATGCCGAAACCGGCACCGCGCCGGGCGCGACCGTGGCGCGGGTCGTCGACGGGTCGCTGGAGGGGCATACGCTGACCGGCATGGCGGGGGTCGCCAATATCGGCGACAGTCGCGACTGGACGGGATCGCCGTTCAACCAGGCCAATTGGTACGCCTTCGGTCGGCTGGCCTGGGACCCCGGCCTGACGCCGGAGGCGATCGCGCGCGAATGGACCGCGCAGACCTTCGGCCGGGATCCCGAGGTGATGCGGACCGTCACCGCCATGCTGATGCGCTCGCGCGAGGCGGTGGTCGACTATACCGGCGCGCTCGGCCTCGCCCATCTGATGGCGACCGGCCATCATTACGGCCCCGGCCCCTGGGTATCCGAGCTGAAGCGGCCGGAATGGAACCCGGTCTATTATCACCGCGCCGACCGGAACGGCATCGGCTTCGACCGCACCCGCACGGGCAGCAACGCCGTCGCGCAATATGCCCCCGCCCTCGCCGCGAAGCTGGCCGATCCGCGCACCACGCCGGAGGGCGAGTTGCTGTGGTTCCATCATCTGTCCTGGGACTATCGCCTGGCCTCCGGCCAGACGCTGTGGGAGACGCTGGCGCGCCGGTACGACCGGGGCGTCGCCACCGTGGCGGCGATGCGGCGCGAATGGGAGGGCCTGCGCGGGCAGGTCGACCCGCAGCGCTGGGCGAAGACCGCCACCTTCCTCGCCGTCCAGGAGCGCGAGGCGCGCTGGTGGCGCGACGCCAGCCTGGCCTATTGGATGTCGGTCAACCGCCGGCCGCTGCCCGCCGGCATGGCGCCGCCCGCGCATGATCTCGACTGGTACAAGCAGCAACGCTTTCCGTTCGCACCGGGGAACCCGCAATGACCGAACATCCGACGCGTAGAACGATGCTGGCCGGCATGGCCGCACTGGCCGGCACCGGCCTTGTCGGCCGCGGCGCGGTGGCCGCGGTGGCGGCGGGGCCGTCGCTCGACACGCTGGCCAAGGCCCGCGGGATGCGCTTCGGCACGGCGGTCAATGGCCGGCCGGCGGGCACCGACAGCGGCTCCCGGGCCAATCCCGCCTATGCCGCGCTCGTGACCGGCGAGTGCGGGCTGGTGGTCGCCGAGAACGAGATGAAGTGGCAGGCGCTGCGCCCCGCGCCCGACCGGTTCGACTTCGCCCGGTTCGACGCGATGATCGACTGGGCAGATCGCCAGCATCTCGCAATGCGCGGACACAACCTGCTGTGGCACCAGGACAAATGGCTGCCGCGCTGGATGGCGACGCATGATTTCGGCCGCGATCGCCGTCGGGCCGGCGAGCGGATGCTGGTCCAGCATATCGAGACGGTCTGCCGCCGCTACGGCCGGCGCATCCGCAGCTATGACGTCGTCAACGAGGCGGTGACGCCCGCCACCGGCGCGCTCTACGACACCGCCTTGTCGAGGGCGATCGGCGGGGCGGAGCCGACGCTCGACCTCGCCTTCCGCACCGCGCGCGCCGCCGCGCCGCACGCGCAGCTCGTCTACAACGACTATATGAGCTGGGAGCCGGGCAACGACCGCCACCGGGCGGGGGTGCTCACGCTGCTGGAGGGGTTCAAGGCACGCGGCGTCCCCGTCGATGCGCTGGGCGTGCAGTCGCACATCATGACCCAGCCGGCGGGCAGCGACGCCACCGCGCGCGAGGCGGAGTGGCGGCGCTTCCTGGATGCGGTGACGGGGATGGGCTATGGCCTGGTCATCACCGAGCTGGACGTACGCGACAACAATCTGCCCGCCGACCCGAACGTCCGCGACAGGGCGGTGGCGGATTATACCCGCGCCTATTGCGACCTGATGTTCAGCTATCCTCAGCTTCGCGACGTGCTCGTCTGGGGGATGAGCGATCGTTACAGCTGGATCGAGGGGTTCGAGCCGCGCAAGGACGGCGCGCGTCGTCGCCCCTGTCCCTATGACGATCGCTTCAACCCCAAACCGATGCGCGACAGCCTCGCCGCCGCCTTCGCCGCCGCCGCCGATCGGACCTGACGACCATGCGACCCATCACTCCCCTCGCCGCCCTGCTCGCCGCCACCGCGCTGACCGCCGCCGCACCCGCGCGCGACCGCGACCGCGACCGCGCCGGTCATTGGGTCGGAAGCTGGGGCTCGGCGCAATTGGTCGCCGATGGCGACAATGCGCTGCCGACCGCTCAGGGCAAGGCGGTGACGCTGCGCCAGATCGTCCGGCTGTCGGCGGGGGGCGAGCGGGTGCGCATCCGCTTCTCCAACGTCTTCGGCACCGCGCCGCTGACGATCGGTGCGGCGAGCGTCGCCCCCGCACTCGCCCCCGGCACCGCGCAGACCGGCGCGGCCACGCCCTTGCGCTTCGCAGGCCAGGCGCAGGCGGTGATCCCGCCGGGCGCGGAGCTCTGGTCCGATCCCGTCGCCCTGCCGCTGCGGCCGGGTGCGGATCTGGCGATCAGCCTCTACTGGCCCGACCTGCCTAGCGTGCAGACCGGCCACCCCGGCGCGCGCGGCGCGAACTTCGTCCTCGCCGGCAATCACGTCGCCGATCCCGACCTGCCCGCCGCCACGACCATGACCCGCTGGTACGGCATCGCCGATGTCGAGGTGGCGGACGCGGCAACGCAGGGAACGCTGGTCGCGATCGGCGATTCGATCACCGACGGATACGGCGTCACCGGCAACCGCAACACGCGCTGGACCGACATCCTCGCCGGACGGCTGCGCGGCGATGCGCCGACGCGGGGGATCGGGCTGGTCAATGCCGGCATCGGCGGCGGGCGCGTGCTGCTCGATGGCAACGGCCCCAATCTGATGGCGCGCTTCGACCGCGACGTGATCGCGCGCACCGATGTGCGCTGGGCGATCCTGCTGGAGGGAGTCAACGATCTGGGCGTGCTGACCCGCGAGGCCCCCGCCACGCCGGACCAGCACCGCGCGATCGTGCAGCGGATCACCGCCGCCTACCGCCAACTCGCCGATCGCGCCCATGCGCATGGCATCACGCTGATCGGCGGCACGATCACGCCGTTTGGCGGCAACACCTATTACCATCCCGGCGCGGCGACGGAGGCGGACCGGCAGGCGATCAACGCCTTCATCCGCACCAGCGGCACGTTCGATGCCGTCGTCGATTTCGACCGGCTGTTGCGCGACCCCGCGCATCCCGAGCGGCTGTTGCCTGCCTATGATTCCGGCGACCATCTCCACCCGTCCGAGGCGGGCTACAAGGCCATGGGCGACGCCGTGCCGCTGACGCTGTTCACCGCGCGTCGGCGGCCAGTCGCGGTCGCGGCGGCCGTCGCTCCCGTCCCGGTCGCCCCCGCCCCCGCACGAGCCGCCCCCGCCCCCGCCCCGACGATCGCGATCACCTTCGACGATATCCCGGCGCATGGCCCCCTGCCGCCCGGCATGACCCGGCTGGACGTGATCCGCCGCATCACCAAGGCGCTGCGCGACGCGGGCGCGCCGGCGCATGGCTTCCTCAATGCCGGCTTCGGGCTGGACGATCCGACCTCGGCGGCGGCGATCCGGGCGTGGCGGGCGGCGGGCTTCCCGCTCGGCAACCACAGCTTCGCGCACGAGAATCTGGACCAGGTCGGGGCGCCCGCCTTTCTCGCCTCGGTGAAGGCGAACGAAGCGCCGCTGGCGGCCGCCGCCGGGCGGAGCGACTGGCACTGGTTCCGCTATCCCTTCCTGGCGGAGGGGCGCGACCCGGCGGCGCGCGACGCGGTCCGCGCGCGGCTGGCGGCGGACGGCTATCGCATCGCCGGCGTGACGATGAGCTTCGACGATTTCGCCTGGAACCCCGTCTATGCCGCCTGCGCCGCCAAGGGCGACCGGGCCGCGATCGCACGGCTGGAGACGGGGATGCTGGCCGACGCCCGCGCCGCCGCGCTCGCCGCCCGGTCGCGGGCGCAGGCGCAGGTCGGGCACGACATCCCCTATGTGCTGCTGATGCATGTCGGCGCGTTCGATGCGCAGCTCCTGCCCCGGATCCTGGCGCAATATCGCGCGATGGGCTTCCGCTTCACCACGCTGGACCAGGCGGAGGCCGATCCCTTCTACGCCGCCGCCCTCCACCCGCGCCGGCCGGGGCCGACCGCGACGCTGAACGGGCCGAACGTGCTCAAGGGACCGCCGGCCGGGCTTTGCCAATAGCGTTCCCATCGCCGCACATGGCAAAACGGCGCGGGGATCGCTCCCCGCGCCGTTTTCTTTTCGTCGATGACGGACCGGGGATCAGCCGGCCATGTCCTCCAGCTCGCGGCCCTTGGTCTCGTTGACCAGCGCCTTGACGAAGAAGAACGAGATCGCCGCGAAGAAGGCGTATCCCGTGTACGTCACCGCCAGGCCGGGCGACACGGCGAGCGCCGGGAAGCTGACCGAGATGGCGGCGTTGGCGATCCACTGCGCGAAGCCCGACACCGCCAGGCCCGAGCCGCGGATCTGGTTCGGGAACATCTCGCCCAGCATCACCCACATCACCGGGCCCCAGCTGGCGTTGAAGAAGATGACGTAGAGATTGGCCGACACCAGCGCCAGGATGCCGTTGTTGCCCGGCAGGGACACCGCCCCGTTCGCGCCGGTGACGGCGGTGGAGAAGGCGTAGGCGACCAGCGCCAGCGTCACCGCCATGCCGGCCGAGCCGATCAGCAGGAGCGGCTTTCGGCCGATCTTGTCGACGGTCGCGATCGTGAACAGGCAGGCCGCGATCGACAGCACGCCCGACAGGATGTTGGTCTGAAGCGCATAATCCTCCGAGAAGCCGACCGCCTCCCATAGGGTCGCGCCGTAATAGAAGACGACGTTGATGCCGACGAGCTGCTGGAAGATGGCGAGACCGATGCCCGCCCACAGGATCGGGCGGATCTTGCCGGTGGTCTTGTCGACCAGGTCCGACAGCTTGGGCTTGTGGTGGTCAGCGGCGAGCGAGTTGCGGATCTCGACGACCTTGCGGTCCGCCTCGGCGCGGCCGAACAGCCGGGTCAGCACGTCATGCGCCTGCTGCTCGCGGCCCTTGGCGACCAGGAAGCGCGGGCTTTCCGGAATGACGAACAGCGCGACCAGATAGATGAGCGCCGGAATCGCCTGGAGCCAGAACATCCAGCGCCAGGCCGGGAAGCCCAGCCAGAAGGGCGCGGTCGAGCCGCCGGCATAGCGGGCGAGCGCGAAATTGGCGACGAACGCGCCGGTCAGGCCGGTGATGATCATCACCTGCTGCACGCTGGTCAGGCGGCCGCGGATCGAGGCCGGGGTGACTTCGGAAATATAGACGGGCGAGATGACGCTCGCCGCGCCGACGCCCAGGCCGCCGATGATGCGCGCCAGGATGAACACCGCCGAGCTGCTCGCCGCGCCGGCCAGCAGCGCCGAGACCAGGAACAATGCCGCCGCCAGCATCATCGTGTTGCGCCGGCCGATCCGGTCGGCCAGCCGGCCCGCACCGAACGCGCCGATCGCCGAGCCGACCAGGATCGCGCCGACATTGACGCCGATGCCGAGCCGGCCGAGGTCGAAGGCCGCTTCCAGCCCCTTTTGCGTGCCGTTGATGACGCCCGAATCATAGCCGAACATGAAGCCGCCGATGGTCGCGACGGCGACGATCGCGGCGATGAAACCATGGTTGACGGTGGCGGCGTCACTCGCGTTCCCCGTCCCCCGCATATAATCGGTCATGGGACCCTCTCCTGCTGGCGCGTCGCCGACAACCGGCCCGCCCCCAATATTGTTATCGCTATCAGTTACCGGTTTCTGGTCAAGCCGGAAGCGCCTTGGGCCGCATCCGGGGCGGTGCATCCGACTGGCGGCGAATGAAGGTATAGTCGAGCAACAGGTGCCGGTCCGCCACCTCGCCGTCCTTGTGGCGCAGCACCGCGACCAGCAGCTCGACCGCCGCGCGGGCCATGTCGGCGATCGGCTGGTGGATGGTGGTCAGCTCGGGCCAGATCGCGGTCGACAAGGTGGTGTCGTCGAAGCCGCACACCGTCAGGTCGCCGGGCACGTCCAGCCCGCGCCGGTGCGCGACCGCGACCGTGGCGGCCGCCATGTCGTCGTTGGACGAGAAGATCGCGGTCGGCGGGTCGGACAGGTCGAGCAATTGTTCGGCGGCGTCGAGGCCGGAGCGATAGGAATAGAGGCCCTGCACGATCAGCGCCTCGTCCACCGCCAGTCCCGCTTCCTCCAGCGCCGCCGTGTAGCCGGACAAGCGCCGGGACGAGGCAGTCAGGTTGGGATTGCCCATGATGAAGCCGATGCGGCGATGGCCGAGCGACATGATGTGCCGCGTCATGGTCAGCGCGGCGGCGCGGTCGTCGATGCGGATCGCCAGCATGTCGGCGGCCGGTCGCCCGGTGGCCACGGAGACGGTGGGCACGCCGGCTCTGGCGAACAGCTCCAGCACCGCTTCCGATTCGCACAAGGGGGGCGGCAGGACGACGCCGTCGATGCCGCTGGCCACCACCTGGGCCGCCACCTCCACCTCATGGTCGCCCAGTTCGCATTTCTCGACCACGATCTGCACGTCGGACCGCGATGCCTGGTCGAGGCTGCCGAGCAGGAACTCGCTGAGGAACCCGGCGGACGGATTGCTGTACAGCATCGCGACGCGGAGCTGGCGCGCACCGGCCAAGCTGCGCGCCGCCGGATTGGGCGCATAGTTGAGCGCGGCGATCGCCGCCTTCACCGTCTCGCGCGTCGTCGGGCGGACGCTCGCCTCGCCGTTGATGACGCGCGACACGGTCATCGGCGACACGCCGGCCTGGCGCGCGACGTCGCTGATCGTCGGTGCGGAGCGGGCGCGGCGGGCGGTGCGGGTGGACGGCTTGGACGGGGTGGGGACAGCGATCGGCGAAGGGGGTTCGGCAGCCATGTTCCCGTGGGTACGCGCTCGCCGGCCCTTGGGGAAGGGCTAGACCGGTTTCGGCGCGAACATGGGGGTGGCGGCGGCGCGCGATCGCAGCGGCCGGCCGTTCAGCAGCCAGGCCAGCGTCGCCGATCGCTCCACCCCCAGGCGGTGGACCAGATAGGACAGGCCGCCGCCGACGATCAGCGCCAGGTCGAAGTCGGTCCACGGACCGAGATGCCAGGGGTTCGCGACCGTCTTGACCGCCAGGATGACCGGATAGTGCAGCAGGTACATGGTGAACGAGGCGTCGCTTAGCCGCACGAGCAGCGGCGGCACGCGCCGGATCGCCAGCGCGGAGCGCAGGACCAGCGCCGCCGCCGCGGGCGGGCACCAGGCGGCGCAGGCGAGGTCGATCAGGTCGCCCCACCAGTTCAGCCGCGCCGCCGGCATGGCGGGCCAGAGCCGCTGGTGCGAGGCCAGGGCGATCGTCGCGGCGGCGAGCAGGACCGCCACGGGCAGCCGCGACCGGCGGGTCAGCGCGTGGCGCAGCACCGGCATGCGCGCCATCGCCAGTCCCAGCAGGAACATGGGTGCATAGCCCGCAATCAGCGGCAGCGGCCGAGCCAAGGGCTGCCAGGCGGGCGGCGCGGCGATCCGAACCGGCAGGGTCAGCGTGATCAGCAGGAAGGACAGCAACCCCGCCACCAGCACCATCCGGGCCTGCAGCCCGTCACTCCGCGCGGCCGCTCGCTCGATCCGGCCGAGCAGGCGCGCGGCCAGCGCGCTGCGCCACAGAACATGGCCGATCATCGTGTAGAGGATCAGCGCGCCCAGGAACCAGAGATGATGCGGATTGCGCGTCCACCACGCGCCCGCTCGGGTCCCCGAAACCACGGCCACGGCCGGGAAGACCAGCCCCAGCCCCACCATCAGCGGCAGCACCAGGCGGACCACCCGTCTCCGCAGCCACGCCCCGGCCGCCGGCTGGCGGATGAGCGCAAAACCGGTCAGCAGGCCCGAGATGATGAAGAAGGTGCCCATGCGAAACGCGCCCGAGGCGATGTTGATCGCGGCGAAGGGCGGATAATCCTCCCGCCCCATCGTCGCGTGGAGCGCGATGCCGGCCAGCATGAGCAGCGCCCGCCACACGGACAGGCCCTCGATTCGCGCCGCCCCTCCGGACCCGATGCGGTCGAGGCCTGGCGCCGTCACGCCGGCTGGTCGCCGACGCAGTGCCGCACCCGCGCGGGCGACAGCATGTGCGCCAGCGCCGGCCGCAGCCGGGCCGACCAGCGCGCATAGCCTTCCGCGTTCAGATGCACGCCATCCTCGACGTAGAACGGGCCGGGCCGGCCATCCACCAGCAACAGCGGCCGCAGATCGAGATAGTGGAGATCGTGACGCGTCGCCGCCAGTCGGCGCAGATCGGCGTTGAACCGGGTCTGCGTTGGCCGGTTGCTCCACCGCGTCGGACTGGGCTTGAGCGCCAGCACGACGACCGGCAGCGCCCCGTAGCGCGCCGTCTTCGCGGCCAGGAAGTCGCGGAAATCGGACAGCGTCTGTTCGGCGCTGGCGCCGCGCGCGATGTCATTCTCGCCCGAATAATAGACGATGCCGGCCGGGGCCGGGCCGGGCGGCTCGTGGCGGAGCGCCTGGACGATGCGGGGAATGAGCGCGCCGTCGATGCCGCGATTATGCGCCTGCCACGGCTCCATGTCGCGCGCCAACGTCGACCATTTGTACACGGTCGAGCTGCCGATGAACCACAGGCTGCATGCACCCGTCGGCTCGCCCGCGCCCGGCAGCGGCGCGCGCGCCGCCTGCACCTGCGCGATCGCGACATGGCCGCCCACGATGGCGCCGAACACCGCGGCGGCGATCGCCATCTTGCTCCCCCGGGACGGCGGCCGGTCGTGGGTGGGTCGGGGATGGGATGACAGCACGCCAGGGTTCCGTTGCAACGCGCGGCCACCTCTAGTGGCCACGCGCTTAGGAGAAGGTTAAGGACCTAGGATCGCAAACCATTTCACCGGACAGGGCGATTTCGACGCCACAGCGCTTGCCCCCGCCCCCCGGCTTCCATATGGTAGCGCTATCGACGCGGTTTGGGCCGCAGAAATGCCTCATCAGAAGGCGTTCGAACAACAGGAAAGGATCGCAAAGGTCGTGCCACGCCATCTCTCCACCCTCCTCGCCGCGGCCGCGCTGACGCTCGCCGGCGGCGGTTATGCGATCGCCCAGGGCACCACGGGCCAGGCCGGCCAGGCCGGCCAGGGGGGCTCCGAGCCGCGCAGCCCGGACGGCAAGCGGTACCTGGCGCAGCCACTGGTGCGGAACCTGTATTTCGCCGACCCGTCCGCGCATGTCTTCAACGGCAAGATTTATGTCTATCCCAGCCATGACGTCGACGCCGGCATCCCTGACGACGATCTGGGCAACCAATATGCGATGCACGACTATCAGGTGCTGAGCATGGACCGGCCAGGCGGCCCGGTGACGGTGAACCCGGTCGCGCTCGACGTGAAGGACATCCCCTGGGCCTCCAAGCAGACCTGGGCGCCCGACGCCGCGTACAAGAACGGCACCTATTATCTCTATATCCCAGCGCGCGACAAACAGGGCGTGTTCCGGATCGGCGTCGCCACCTCCAAGTCGCCGACCGGCCCGTTCAAGGCCGAGCCGACCCCGATCGCCGGCAGCTATTCGATCGACCCGGCCGTGTTCACCGACTTCAACGGCCAGAGCTACATGTATTTCGGCGGCATCTGGGGCGGGCAGCTCCAGCGCTGGGCGACCGGCCGCTACGACCCGAACGGCGGCGACACCGACCTGAAGCGCGACGACCAGCCGGCGCTGTCCGCCAAGGTCGCCCGCCTGTCGCCCGACATGAAGAGCTTCGCCGAGGCGCCGCGCGACGTGCAGATCCTCGACCAGCAGGGCAAGCCCGTGCTGGGCGGCGACCATGACCATCGCTTCTTCGAGGCGAGCTGGCTGTTCAAGCGGAACGGCAAATATTACTTCACCTATTCGACCGGCGACACGCATTACCTGGCCTATGCGATCGGCGACAATCCCTATGGTCCCTTCCGCTATACCGGCCGGATCATGGAGCCGGTGCAGGGCTGGACGACGCATCATTCGATCATCGACTTCAAGGGTCGCTGGTATCTCTTCTACCATGACACGCAACTGTCCGGGAAGAATCACCTCCGCTCCGCCAAGATGACCGAGTTGCGCTTCAACCCGGACGGCACGATCCAGACGATCAACCCGTTCAAGGACTGACCCGCCCATGTTCCTCGGCATCGATATCGGCACCTCCGGCGTCAAGGCGGTGGTGCTCGACGACAGCGGCGCGGTCGCCGGACAGGGCACGGCCGCGCTGACCGTCCAGCGTCCGCACCCGCTCTGGTCGGAGCAGGACCCGGACGCCTGGTGGAAGGCGACGACCGCCGCCGTCCAGGCGATCGATCCGGCGGTGCGGCGCGCGGTGCGCAGCATCGGCCTCGCCGGGCAGATGCACGGCGCGACGCTGCTGGGGGCGGACGACCGCCCCTTGCGCCCGGCGATCCTGTGGAACGACGGCCGCAGCGCCGCCGAGTGCCGGGCGCTGGAGGCGGCGGTGCCCGATCTCCATGCGATCACCGGCAATCTCGCGATGCCCGGCTTCACCGCGCCCAAGCTGATGTGGGTCCGCGACCATGAGCCGGACGTGTTCGCGGCGGTGCGCACCGTGCTGCTGCCCAAGGACTATGTCCGGCTGAAGATGACCGGCGACAAGGCGTCCGACCTGTCGGACAGCGCCGGCACCATCTGGCTGGACGTCGCCGGCCGGCGCTGGAGCGACGCGGTGCTGGACGCCTGCGGCCTGACCGAGGCGCAGATGCCGAGTCTGCACGAAGGCTCGGCGGTCACCGGCACGCTGCTGGCCGAGGTCGCCGAGCTGTGGGGCGTGCCGCCCGTGCCGGTCGCGGCCGGCGGCGGCGACAATGCGGCGGGCGCGGTCGGCGTCGGCGTGGTGCGGGACGGCGACGCGCTGCTGTCGCTCGGCACCTCGGGCGTGATCTTCGTCGCGACCAAGGAATTCCGCCCCAACCCGGCGCGCGCCGTCCATGCCTTCTGCCATGCGCTGCCCGGCCTGTGGCACCAGATGTCGGTCCACCTGTCCGCGGCGTCCTGCATCGACTGGGTGGCGCGGATCACGGGGGCCGGCGGCGCGGCGGAGCTGTTCGCGCGCGCCGAGGCGGCGGGCCCGGCCTGCGGCCCCGAGCTCTTCCTTCCGTATCTGTCGGGCGAGCGGACCCCGCACAACGATGCCGAGGTGCGCGGCGCGTTCCTGCGGCTCGACCACGACACCGATGGCGGCCGGCTGGCCCAGGCGGTGCTGGAGGGCGTCGCCTTCGCGCTCGCCGACGGCCTCGACGCGCTGACGGATGCCGGCACGCGGATCGACCGCATGGCGGTGATCGGCGGCGGCGCGCGCTCGGGCTATTGGGGCCGCATCCTCGCCAGCGCGATGGAGGTCGAACTCGTCTATCTCCAGGGCGGCGAGGTCGGCCCGGCGCTGGGCGCCGCCCGGCTGGCGCAGCTCGCCGTCGACGGCGGCGATCCCGCCAGCGTCTGCGCCGCGCCGCCGGTGGCGCGCAGCATCGCGCCCGAACCCGATCTGGTCGACCGGCTCGCCGCCAAGAAGGCCGCCTTCCGCGACGCCTATTCCCGCATCACCCCCACCCCCCTCGACAGGAACGCCTGATGTCCGATTTCTTCGCCGACATTCCCCAGATCCGCTACGAAGGTCCGGAGTCGACCAACGAGCTGGCCTATCGCTACTACGACAAGAACCGCGTCGTGCTGGGCAAGACGATGGAGGAGCATCTCCGCTTCGCCGCCTGCTTCTGGCACACCTTCTGCTGGCCCGGCTCCGACGTGTTCGGTGGCGGCACCTTCAACCGCCCCTGGCATCGCGGCGCCAATGACAGCGCGGCGGCCGCCGAGAAGCGCGAGGTGGCGTTCGACTTCTTCCAGAAGCTCGACGTGCCCTATTACTGCTTCCACGACGTCGACGTGATGGCGGACGCCGCCAACGTCACCGAGCATCGCCGCTATTTCGCCGAAGCCGTCGACCATCTGGAGAAGCTCCAGGCGTCGTCGGGCCGCAAGCTGCTCTGGGGCACCGCCAACCTGTTCAGCCATCCGCGCTTCGCCGCCGGCGGCGCCACCAATCCCGATCCGGAGGTCTATGCGTTCGGCGCGCTCCAGGTCCGCGACGCGCTGGAGGCGACGCATCGCCTGGGCGGCAGCAACTACGTGCTGTGGGGCGGCCGCGAAGGCTATGAGACGCTGCACAACACCGATCTGAAGCGCGAGCTGGACAATTTCGGCCGCTTCCTCAGCCTGGTGGTCGAGCACAAGCACAAGATCGGCTTCACCGGCACGATCCTGATCGAGCCCAAGCCGCACGAGCCGACCAAGCACCAGTATGACTTCGACACCGCGACCGTGTACGGCTTCCTGAAGCGCTACGGCCTGGAGAACGAGGTCAAGGTCAACATCGAGGCGAACCACGCCACGCTGTCGGGCCACACCTTCGAGCATGAGATTGCGACGGCCGCCGCGCTCGGCATCTTCGGCTCGATCGACGCCAATCGCGGCGATCCGCAGAATGGCTGGGACACCGATCAATTTCCCAACTCGGTCGAGGAACTGACGCTGGCGATGATCGAGATCATCCGGGCGGGCGGCTTCACCACCGGCGGCTTCAACTTCGACGCCAAGGTGCGCCGCCAGTCGATGGAGCCGGTCGACCTGTTCTACGGCCATGTCGGCGGCATCGACGTCGTCGCCAAGGGCCTGCTCAACGCCGCCGCGATCATCGAGGACGGTCGGCTCGATTCGATCAAGGCGGAGCGCTATGCCGGTTGGGACGGCGCGTTCGGCCAGCAGGTCGGCGGCCTCGACCTCGCGGGCATCGCTGACCTGGCGGTGGAGCGGAACATCGACCCCAAGCCGCGTTCCGGCCGGCAGGAGCGGATCGAGAACCTGATCAACCGCTTCCTGTAAGACGGCCGGCCCCCTTCCCGGCTCGGGGAGGGGGCACGCCTTCGTGCTCCCGCAACCGCAGGGGGCCGGGGCCAAGCAGCGCGCCGCCATTTGCCGTGCGGAAGCTCGGGGCTTGCCCCGCCCCCCGTCCCGCCTCTACGCCACGCGCATGAGCGAACAACGTTGCGGCCTCGTCGCCGTCCTCGGCGCGCCCAATGCGGGCAAGTCCACTCTGGTCAATGCCCTGGTCGGGCAGAAGGTGGCGATCGTCAGCCCCAAGGCGCAGACGACGCGCGCGCGCCTGATGGGCGTCGCGATCGAGGAGGACGCGCAGCTTCTCCTGGTCGACACGCCCGGCATCTTCGAGCCGCAGCGCCGGCTGGACCGGGCGATGGTCGCCGCCGCCTGGGGCGGGACCGAGGGGGCCGACGTGCTGGCGCTGGTCGTCGACGCCAAGGGCGGCCTGGGCAGCAAGGTGACCGACATCGCCGAATCCCTGCGCGACCGGCCCGAGCCCAAGCACCTGATCCTCAACAAGGTCGATCTCGCCGACAAGGCCAAGCTCTTGATCCATGCCGAGCGGCTGAACGCGCTGCTGCCCTTTGCTGAGACCTGGTTCGTCTCTGCCCAGACCGGCGACGGTCTGCCCGAGCTGAAGCGGGCGCTGGCCCGGGCGATGCCGGTCGGCCCCTGGCACTATCCGGAGGACCAGGTGTCCGACGCCACCGAGCGGGCGATGGCCGCCGAGGTGACGCGCGAACAGCTTTATCTCCAGCTCCACGCCGAGCTGCCCTATGCCAGCGCGATCGAGACCGAGGCGTTCAAGGAGCGCGAGGACGGGTCGGTCGAGATCCACCAGCAGATCCTGGTCGAGCGCCCGACCCAGCGCGCGATCGTGCTGGGCAAGGGGGGCAGCCGCATCCGCGAGATCGGCGCCCGCGCGCGCACCGAACTGGCTGTGCTGCTCGACCGGCCGGTGCATCTCTACCTTCACGTCAAGGTCCGGCCCGGCTGGGACGAGGACCGGACGCTCTATCGCGACATCGGGCTTGACTGGGTCGACTGAAGCAGCGAATCGACCCATTCGGGCACCAGCCGGCTGGCGGGGCCGAGCCGCGTCTCGTCAAACCGGTCGCTGCCGGCGGAGGGCTCCAGGTTGAGCTCCAACGTGCGCGCGCCATAGGCGGCGGCCAGCGCGACGAACCCCGCCGCCGGATAGACCGCCCCCGACGTGCCGATCGACACGAACAGGTCGCAGGCGGCCAGCGCCGCCTCGATCCGCTCCATTTCGTACGGATATTCGCCGAAGAAAACGATGTCGGGCCGTAGCGCGGCCGCACCACAGGCATCGCAGCGACTGCCCGGCGGCAGCGGCCCGGCATGGGGCGCCCGCGCCCCGCAGGCGGCGCACAGCGCGGACGTCAGCGCGCCGTGCATATGCAGCAGACGACGCGTTCCGGCCCGCTCGTGCAGGTCGTCGACATTCTGCGTGACGATCAGCACGTCGCCCGGCCATGCCCGGTCCAGCCGCGCCAGCGACTCATGGGCCGGATTGGGCCGGACGTCGGGCAGCGCCGCGCGGCGCCCGTCGTAGAAGCGATGCACCAGCGCCGGATCGGCCGTCAAAGCTTGGGGCGTGCACACATCCTCGACGCGGTGCCCCTCCCAAAGGCCGCCCGGCCCACGAAAGGTGGCGATTCCCGATTCGGCCGAAATCCCCGCGCCGGTCAGGACGACGATCGCGCCATGCTGGTCCATGACGTCAGGATAGAGGCGGCGAGCGGCGCTGGCCAGACCGACGCCTTTGCCGGTCCGCCCGTGGAATCCGGCCAATACGGGCGATGGAGGAAATTAGGTTAGATGCCTAACATCATGATTCACCTATGATTATTGTAGACTCAGACGACAAGTCCCATTTCAGGACATTATTAACCTAGGCTGTCTGTTGATAGGTTCTGACCGATAGATCAAAGGCGAACTCAAGTAATCGTCATACACGGAGGCCTAAATGAAGATCATCAAGACCCTGCTCGCCGGCACCGCCGCTCTGACTGTTTTGGCCGCCGCTCCCGCTTCGGCCGCCATTCTGAACTTCAAGATCACGGACAATTCGGGCTTGGTCGACTCCTTCGACCTGGATTCGGACGCCGGCATCCAGAACAGCATCGCCAACTATGTCTTCTTCACCATCTCCAACAGCCTGAACGGCAACAATGCCGCGTATTTCGGCAATGCCGATGCCGGCTTCGGCGCCTATAACTTCGGCGTCGGCCTCAAGCGTGACGGCCAGGACTCGGTCGAGCCGTGGTTCGACGACCAGTTCACCGCCGCCCAGCCGCTCTACACCGGCGGCCTGAAGCTGAACATCACCGATGCCGACCTGGCGACCCCCGGCGGCTACGTCCTGCCGACTGTGAACGGCGCGACCGTCACCATTTCGGCGGTGCCCGAGCCTGCGACCTGGGCGCTGATGCTGCTCGGCTTCGGCATGGTCGCCGGTGCGGCGCGCTATCGCCGCCGCAACACGGCCGTCCGCTTCGCCTGAAGCCGGGCGGGGCGGCGGGACCATCGCCCCCGCCCCGGCCATGTCGCAACGCCGTCGGTCGCGAGGCCGGCGGCGTTGCCGCGTTGCCGGCCCTGGCGATTTGCGGTTCCGGCCGGCTGCGCTTCGTGCGAAGGGGAGCCCATGCCGCACTCCCAGCACCAGACCCCGCTCGCATGACCGCCATCGGCATCTATGGCAGCGCCGGCCGGATGGGCCGCGCCATCGCCGACGCGCTGGTCGAGGCCGGCGCTCGGCTGGCCGGCGGATCGGAGGCGAAGGACGATCCGGCGATTGTGGCGCGCGCCGCCGACGTGCTGGTCGATTTTTCCACGCCTTCCGCGCTGGAGTCGCATCTCGACGCGGCGATCGCGGCGGGCACGCCGATCGTGATCGGCACCACCGGCCTGTCGCCCGCGCACCATGCCGCAATCGACGCCGCCGCGACCCGCATCGCCATCCTCCAGACCGGCAACACCTCACTGGGCGTCACGCTGCTGGCGATGCTGGTGCAGGAGGCCGCCAGCCGGCTCGGGCCCGACTGGGACATCGAAATCGTCGAGATGCACCACCGCCACAAGGTCGACGCCCCTTCCGGCACCGCGCTGCTGCTCGGCGAGGCCGCGGCGGCGGGGCGCGGCTCGACCTTGTCCGAACTGCGCGTCGACAGCCGCGTCGGCCTGACCGGCGCGCGCAGCGAGGGCACGATCGGCCTGGCGGCGCTGCGCGGCGGATCGGTGGTCGGCGACCACAGCGTGATCCTGGCGACCGAGGGCGAACGGATCGAGCTCAGCCATCTGGCGCAGGACCGCAGCATCTTCGCGCGCGGCGCGGTGAAGGCGGCGCTGTGGCTCGCCGGGCAGCCCGCCGGCCGCTATCGCATGGGCGACGTGCTGGGCCTCTGACCGTGAAGCGCGCTGCCGTCGTCGATTTCTATCACCGGCTGGCGGAGGCCGATCCGCATCCGGTCACCGAGCTGGAATATCGCAACCCCTTCACGCTGGTCGTCGCGGTGGCGCTGTCGGCACAGGCGACCGACGTATCGGTCAACAAGGCGACCCGCGCACTGTTCGAGACCGTCGACACGCCGGAGGCGATGGTGGCGCTGGGCGAGGAGGGGCTGAAGGCGCACATCAAGACGATCGGCCTGTACAATGCCAAGGCCAAGAACGTGATCGCGCTGTCGCAGATGCTGATCGACGACTTCGGCAGCCAGGTGCCCGCCACCCGCGAGGCGCTGGAGCGGCTGCCCGGCGTCGGGCGCAAGACCGCCAATGTCGTGCTCAACGTGGCGTTCGGCGCGGAGACCTTCGCGGTCGACACGCATATCTTCCGCGTCTGCAACCGCACCGGCCTCGCCCCCGGCAAGACGCCGCTGGCGGTTGAGCTGAAGCTCGACAAGGCCACCCCCGCCCCGTTCCGCCAGCACGCGCATCACTGGCTGATCCTGCACGGCCGCTATGTGTGCAAGGCGCGGCGGCCCGAATGCTGGCGCTGCATCGTCGCCGATCTCTGCGCGTTCAAGCCCAAGACCCCGCCGCCCGCCGCCCCGGCGCGCGCGGCGGCCTGACGGAGGCGATGCGACGATGCGATCCTGGCTGCTGCTTCCCCTGATGCTAACGGTCGCGCCACCGATCGCCGCCACTCCGGATCGCGACCATGGGCGGGACCATGGCACCCCGCCCCCGGCCGAACCGGCGGGCGCGGCGGTGGACTGCATCCCGGCCAACCTCATCCGCGAAAGCCAGGTGCGCAGCGACCGGGTGATCGATTTTCTGATGCGCGACCGCCGCGTCTTCCGCACCACCTTGGCGCAGGGCTGTCCCGGCCTGGGGTACGAGCGGCGGATCAGCTATCGCCCGATCGGCAACCGGCTCTGCTCGACCGATATCCTGACGGTCGTCACCACCGCGCCGATCCAGACCGGCGCCGCCTGCGGCCTCGCCCCCTTCCAGCCCGTCACCCTCGCGCCAACGCGTCGATTCCCTGCACGTTAGGGCTGGCGCTCCGCCAAAGGCTTTGCTAGGCGAGCCCTCCAGGCACCCGTAGCTCAGCTGGATAGAGCGCTGCCCTCCGAAGGCAGAGGCCACAGGTTCGAATCCTGTCGGGTGCGCCATTTCCATTCAGTTTTGGCCCCTGCAGCACCCGGCATCTGGGATGCCATGATCGCGGGCGTGACTCGCCGATCGCCGGCATCGAACGGCCGTTCAAGGACGGCGATGCCGGAACGCATCGCACGGTCCCAGATCGCGATCATGATCGCGGACGATGACGCCTCTATGCCGTCGATCGTCGGCGCGGCGAATGGCACGTCAATTTACCAGGGCCGGCGGCGGAAGCGCCGTGAGGATCGAACGGCAGGATCCTCCCCGCCTGCGCGTCCCGTTCCCGCCACCGACTAGGCGATCGACTTCGCGGGCGGGCACGACGACAGGCTCGGTGGAGTGACGCCCCGGCCGCCATGGCGAGCGGGACGCGGCCTTCCCGTCCGCCATGACGCGCGGGTGCTTCGCCACCGGCGCAAATGCCGCCCCCGTTCAGCCGCTCTTCGTCAGGACGAACGCCAGCAGGAAGCCGACAACGGCGATCAGGCCGGAATAGTCATGCGTGGCTTCGGTCGCCTCGGGGATCATCGTGTCGACCAGCATGGCGAGGATCGCGCCGGCTGCGACGGCGGTGACCCCGGCGATCAGGTCCGGGCTGCTGCCCGCCAGCGCCACGTTGCCGATCATGGCGGCGATGGCGGAGGCGATGGCGATGCCACCCCAGACGCCGAACACATAGCCGGGCGAGCGACCGGCCGCCTTCATGCCGGCGGCGCTGGACAGCCCCTCCGGCACGTTCGACAGGAATACGGCCGCCACCGTCACCGCGCTGACGCCGCCACCGCTGAGCAGGCTGACGCCGATGACCACCGACTCTGGAATGCCATCGAGGAGTGCGCCGATCGCGATGGCCGCACCGGAGTCGCCCTGCGCGTCGGGCTGGCGTTCGGCAGGGTTGGAGCCCGACCGCTTGCGATGCCGGGCGCCGCGCCTGGAGACGACGATGTTGGCGGCGGTATAGGCGATCGCTCCACCAAGGAAGCCGATCGCCGTGGCATCGAAGCCGCCCTGGTGGAACGCCTCGTCCATCAGGTCGAACGCAACGGCGGAGATCAGCACGCCCGCGCCGATCGCCATCACCGACGCGATAAGGCGTTGGGGCAGAGTCGCGAACCATGCGACGCATGCGCCAAGGACCAATGCCGATCCTCCGATTAAGCCCCAGAAGCCTGCGGCCCACATCCCCGTCATGGCGCATCCCTTGTCGTTCCACGCGGCGAACGCCGGCCTCCCGCGAAGGCTCCGGCCTGCCTAACCGCTTGTGCCGACAGGCCATTGTTACCGCGAACCGGTGGCGGGGGCCGTCGCGTCATTCGCCAGGGGGGGGGCTGACGGCGCGCAATCCCGGCATCGCTCACCCTGTGGGCCCGAGCGGCAGCGGGGGACTAGGTTAAATCGCATTAACCTACGGTTAATTACGAAAATCTTCCTTGGTTATCAGAGCGTTTGCGCTCACAGGCCCGATGGCAATTTTGCCAGCAGGGGCATCTGAAATGAAAACGGTTCTACTCGCCGCAGGGATTGCGATGAGCGGCTTTATTGCCGCCTCGTCGGCGCAAGCGGCAACCTTCCCGGTGGGCAGCGCAAATTTCAAAGCCTCTGCCGGGCCGAATGGCACCTTTGCCGGCGCCTTTTTCAACACCGGCATTGCCGCAGGTGAATTTACCGACACCTTCACCTTCACGCTGCCTGCCGACGGCTTTGGCAGCGGCACCGTGACGACGAGCGCAAACTTCTTGGGCAACGCAAACGATCTCGACTTTACTTCGGTCCTGATCAATGGCGTGGCCGCCCAGTTGTTTGTTGCGGGTGGCGGCGTGTTCGAATCGGCGTTCCAGAACCTCATCCCCATCACCGCCGGGCAGCTCAACACGATCACCGTCACCGGGTTCTCACGTGGCAACGGCGCCTATGGTGGCCAGGCCAGCTTCGAGCCGTCGGCGATCCCCGAACCGGCTAGCTGGGCGCTGATGCTCGCCGGCTTCGCGATGACCGGCTACGCGCTGCGGCGGCGTCGAGTCGCGTTCGCCTGACCGACCGGGGCCGGCCATGGCCGGCCCCTGTTCCAGACGATCCCGCCCAGGCATCAAGCCGGTATCGGCGAACGCCCGATGGCCGGATCACGTCGTCGCGGGCAGGACCAGACCCTCGCGCTCAAAGGCTCGCTGCACGGCGGGCCGTCGCGCCATGCGCTGCGCATGCGCGGTCCAGCCCGGACACTGCTTCGCCATGTCGAAGCCGAGCACCGAGCCGCCGCCCCAGGTCCAGAACACCAGCAGATAGGGGTCCGCGACGCTATATCGGTCGCCAATGGCCCAAGGCCCGTCGCCCAGGCGGGCGTCGACCGCCTGCCATAGATCGCGACACGTCTGCAGCCCCTTCGCGCGCACCTCCGCCAGGCCGGCATCGCTCTGGGCATAGCGTTCCGCACGGCGGACATGGGCATAGGCGACATGGACGGTGGAGGCGATCCAGCCGAGCCATTCCACCACCCGCGCCTGGTCGCGCAGATGCTCCGGCCACAGCCCGGCATCGGGATGCGACCGGGCGATGAACTGGAGGATGGCGGGATTCTCCGTCAGCACCCAGTCCCCGACCGCCAAAGCTGGCACCCGCCCCTTGGGATTGATGCGGAGATAGTCGGAGCCGCGCTGCTCGCCCGACGCCATGTCGATGCGGACCGGCTCGAACGGCGCGCCGGTCTCCTCCAGCGCGATATGCGGCGCCAGCGAGCAGGCGCCGTTGCTGTAGAATAATCGGAATGGCGTCGGCATGGCGGCTCCCCGTCGGCGGATATCGACGTCGCCCCTGTTACCGGTCGGCCGCGCCGCGGGAAACCCCGATGGCCTGGGACGGTGGTGCGGCCGGGCCATGCCCGCCTGGCCCATACGGGCGACAACCGCATCTCTCCACCTGGGGGGGGCAGGACGGGCTGGCCGAGGAAAAGGCCGATCGGCCGATGCGCGCCGGGTCCAGCGGCACGGGGTAGATCGCCACCAGCTTCCGCGGGCCGTGCGACCGCCGTAGAGGCGCAAGGCCCCGTCGGCGGTCATCACCCTTGACGCGCGGCCATATCGCCGCGCCATGCGATCAGTCCGCGAAAGGATCGCGAACCAGGATCGTGTCGAGCCGTTCCGGGCTGGTCGACACCAGCGCGACCGGGCAGCGGATCAGCTCCTCGATGCGGCGGATATATTTGATCGCCTGCGCCGGCAGGTCAGCCCAGCTGCGCGCGCCCGCGGTCGATTCGCTCCAGCCTTCCATCGTCTCATAGACCGGCTCGACCAGCGCCTGGTCGGCGGCATGCGACGGGAAATAGTCCAGCACCTCACCGCGCAGCCGGTAACCGGTGCAGATCTTCACTTCCTCGAAGCCGTCGAGCACGTCGATCTTGGTCAGCGCGATGCCGGTGATGCCGCCCACCGCCGCCGACTGGCGCACCAGCACCGAGTCGAACCAGCCGCAGCGCCGCTTGCGTCCGGTGACGGTGCCGAACTCATGGCCGCGCGTGCCCAGCCGCTCGCCCGTCTCGTTCTCCAGCTCGGTTGGAAACGGGCCGGAGCCGACGCGGGTCGTATACGCCTTGGCGATGCCCAGCACGAAGCCGACCGCCGACGGGCCCAGGCCCGAACCGCCCGCCGCCGCGCCGGCGATGGTGTTGGACGAGGTGACGAACGGATAGGTGCCGTGGTCGACGTCGAGCAGCACGCCCTGCGCGCCCTCGAACAAGATGCGCTTGCCGTTGCTGCGCGCCTCGTTCAGGTCGCGCCAAACCGGCTTGGCGAAGGGCAGGACGAAGCCCGCGATCGCCTCCAGCTCGGCGACCAGCGCGGCGCGGTCGATCGGGCCGACGCCGAAGCCGGCGCGCAGCGCGTCGTGATGCGCCAGCAGCCGGTCGAGCTGCGGCTCCAGCGCGCCCAGATGCGCCAGGTCGCACACGCGAATCGCGCGGCGGCCGACCTTATCCTCATAGGCCGGGCCGATCCCGCGCCGCGTCGTGCCGATCTTGCCGGCGCCGCTGGCATCCTCGCGCAACCCGTCCAGGTCGCGGTGGAAGGGCAGGATCAGCGGGCAGGTGTCGGCGATGCGCAGCGTGTCGGGCGTGGCGACCACCCCCTGTTCGCCCAGCCGTTCGATCTCCGCCTTCAACGCCCAGGGGTCCAGCACCACGCCGTTGCCGATCACCGACGGCGTGCCGCGCACCAGGCCGGATGGGAGGAGCGACAATTTATAGGTCTTGTCGCCCACCACCAGCGTGTGCCCGGCATTGTGTCCGCCCTGGAATCGCACGACCATGTCGGCTCGGCTTGCCAGCCAGTCGACGATCTTGCCCTTGCCCTCGTCGCCCCATTGCGCGCCGATGACCGCTACGTTCGCCACAGTTCTTCCTTCGCTGTCCGCGCGCCGCTTAAGGGCGCGGAGGCTCCGGGTCCATGCCGAATCGTCAGGCGAGCGCCGGAACCATGGTCGCGGGCCATCGCTCGACCGGGATCGGGGCCAGCGCGGACAGGAACTGCCGGGCGCTGGCGGCCCAGGTAAATCCCTGGCCATAAACGGCACAGGCACCGCGATCGCACGGCAGGGCCACGGCGATCGCGCGGTCCAGATCGTCGTGCATTCCTCCCACACCCGGCACCAGCACATCGACCGGCCCCGTCACCGGAAAGGCGGCGACGGGCGTACCGCAGGCCAGCGCCTCGACCATCACCAGCCCGAACGTGTCGGTCAGACTGGGAAAGACCAGCACGTCGGCGGCGCGATAGGCGGCTGCCAGCGCCGCGCCATGGCGCGCGCCCAGGAAATGCGCGTCCGGGAACCGCCGCGCGAGCCCGGCGCGGGCCGGCCCGTCACCGACCACGACCCGCACCCCCGGATGGCGTCCGGACAGGAAGGCGGCGATGTTCTTCTCCACCGCGACGCGTCCGACATAGAGTAGCACGGGCCGCCCCTCGCCGCCCAGCGACCGGATCGATGCGTCGACCGGCCCGATCGCGTCGAACTGGTCCAGGTCGACGCCCCGCCCCCAGCGCCGCACCCGGGTCAGGCCGCGGTCGGCCAGCACCCCCTCGACGCTGGCCGTCGCGGCCAGGATCGCGTGCGCTGGCGCGTGGAAGCGGCGGATGACCGACCAGATCCGCTCGGCGCTGAGCGGCGTGCGCGCGGCGACATATTCGGGAAAGCGGGTGTGATAGGCGGTGGTGAAGGGGAGTCCTTGCCGCCGGCACCAGGCGCGCGCCGCCCAGCCCAGCGGCCCTTCGGTGGCGATATGCACCGCCTCCGGCGCGAAACCGGCGATCATCCGGCCGACCCGGCGCGCGCCCGCCAGCGCCAGCCGGATCTCGGCATAGCCCGGACAGGGCAGCGACAGGAAGCGATCGGGCGACACCACCAGCACCTGATGGCCCATCGCCTCCAGCTGCGCCCGCGTCGCGCCCAACGTGCGGACCACCCCGTTGACCTGTGGCGTCCAGGCATCGGTGACGATCGCGATCCGCATGCATGCATCCCCTGTCTCGTATCGGGACGCGGTAGCCGCTGCGGATGACGCCCATGTCTCACCGCGATGACGCTTCGATGGCAGCGACGCATTTGCTCAATAAGTTGAAATTTCGATGTAAATTTATCCTCAGCTACAATTGGCGGAGAGCTCGATTCCGGCCGCCGATGCCAATCAATGAAAATTCGTTCATCGTGAATGATGGATGAACCAGCATCTTGCTAAGCGTCTTCCATCCGGACAGATTTGCTTCCGGGACGCACGCGAGATCGCGGCAGGCCCATGGGACATGCTGACCAGGACAAGGGGGAATGATGACGAAGACGTGGACGATGCTCGCTGCGGCGACGCTGGCGCTGGTGGCTGGCGCGATGCCCGCGCAGGCCGCCATTTCCCTGGCCGGCCAGGCCGTGCCGGTGATGACCTACACCACGGTCGACCAAGTCGCCAAGGGACTGACTGGCGGCTCCTATACCGGCGTCGGCTCGCTGTTCGTCAGCTATGAGTCGACCGCTACGACCGGCTTCGGCTCGCTGTGCACCGGCGCGCTGGTGTCGAGCGGTGCGGTGCTGACCGCAGGTCACTGCCTGGCCGACGAAACGGTCAACGGCAAGCTCGACAAGGTGACCTCGGTCACCTTCTATCTCCCTTCGCGCGGGGAACGGACCGTCGACAACACCTTCACGGCGGTCGCCGGCTCGTGGAAGGTGCACGAGGGCTACGACTCCGACAACATCGGCGCAGGGAACGATATCGCGATGTTCGCGCTGTCGCGCGAGGCGACCGGCCATGATGTCTACGGCATATACGAAGGCGATCCGCTGCAGGCCTATACGCGGGTCGGCACGGGCACTGTCGGAGGCCCCGCCGGGACGGGCACGGGCGGCGTCGCCAATGACTATAAGCAGCGCGAAGGCAACAACCTCTACGAATATTATGGCGACGACATCTTCACCGACGTCAGTCACAACGTCCTGCTGTCCGACTTCGACGACGGCACCGCCACGCACGACGTGTTCGGGCGCGGCATGGGCAAGCGGCAGACCGGTGTCGCCAACGAGAGCGGTTCGTCGCCGGGTGATTCGGGCGGTCCGATCTTCATCGACGGCAAGATCGTCGGCATCACCTCGTTCGGCGCGACCGGCGCGGTGTTCGGCGGCGGCTGCGGCGGGGCGGACAGCATCGACCCCTATGCCAGTGCCCAGGGCCGCTGCACCAACTCCTCGGTCGGCGAGATCATGGGCGACACCTGGGTGAAGCCCTATACCGGCTTCATCAACAGCTATCTCGCCAGCGTGGTGCCTGAGCCGTCGAGCTGGGTGATGATGCTGAGCGGCTTCGGCCTGATGGGGATCGGCCTGCGCCGTCGCAGCCGCCGGGCGACCATCGCGGCCTGAACGGCCGACAGGGCGACCAGTTGCGCCGTCGGGGCGGGGGAGCAATCCCCCGCCCCGTTCGCATACGGGGTCGGCGCCTCCAGCCATGGCGGTCGAGCCGCCGACGACAGGCCCGGGCGGCCCATGGGGGATTCGCTTGCCAAGCCACCCGGCCTTGCGGCACTCCGCTGGGGTGTCTGCCCCCGCCAGCCCGTTCGCCAGCCCCGCCGCGCGCCGCGCGATCGTTGCGGTGCTGCTGGTCGTGGCGGCGACGATCGTCTTCGCGCTGATCGCCGGCCGCTACGCCCGCGATCAAGCGCGGGCGACGCTGGCGGTCGAGGTGGAGCGCACCGCACGCCAGCAACTGCGGCTGCTGGACAGCGAATTGCGCAAATTCCGCCTGCTGCCGATCGTGCTGCGCGAGTTCGCCGAGCTGCGCCCGGCACTCACCTCGGGGGGCGGCGCGGCGGCGACACGGCTCGACGGCAAGCTGAAGCTGCTCGCTGAGCGGACCGGCGCGCCGGTCATCTACCTGATCGATCGCAACGGCCTGGCGGTGGCCGCCTCCAATGCCGCCGAGCCGGACAGCTTCGCGGGACAGCGCTACGATTTCCGTCCCTATTTCCTGAAGGCCCGGCGCGACGGCGCGGCGGAATATTTCGCGATCGGCACCACCAGCCACCGGCCCGGCCTGTTCCTGGCGCGCCGGATCGGATCGCCCGCCCGTCCCGATGGCGTGATCGTGGTGAAGATGGAATTCGACGGGCTGGCGCGCGCCTGGCGCGGCGATGCCGGCAGCACGGTGTTGACCGATGCGACCGGCGTCTCGGTGGTGGCGAGCGACCCGGCCGACCGTTTCACCACCATGCGGCCGCTGACCCCCGCGGAGCGGCAGGTGATCCGCGCGGACCGGCAGTTCGCCGACCAGCCGCTGCCGCTGTCGCGCCTGCGCGAGGGCACGGCGCTGCGCACGGCGATGGCGAGCGCGACCCTGCCCGCCCCCTTGCCCGGCTGGCGCCTGCTGCATGTCGAGCCGCTCGCGCCCGCGCTGCGCTCGGCGGACGCCTGGTCGCATACCGCGACGCTGTCCTTCGCGCTGATCGCGGCAGGGCTGGCGGGCGCCTGGCTATGGCGCACCAGCCGGGGCGAGCGGACGGCGGCGCGGCGCGAGGCGTTGGAGGCTGAGATCGCCGAGCGCACCGTCGACCTGCGCCTCGCCAACGACCGGCTGCGCATCGAGATCGCCGAGCGGATGGCCGCCGACCAGCGGTTCCGCGCCGCGCGCGAGGAACTGGCTCAGGCCAACCGGCTCGGTTCACTCGGCCAGATCACCGCCGGCATCGCGCATGAGATCAACCAGCCGGTCGCGACGATCCGCACGCTGGCGGAGAATGGCCGCCTGTTCCTGGACCGCGCCCGGCCGGAGCGGACCGCCGAGAACCTGGCCACCATCGCCGCGCTGACCGAGCGGATCGGCAGCATCGTCAGCGAGATGCGCCGCTTCGCCCGGCGCGGCAGCCGCAGCCTGGGGCCGATCCCGCTGGCCGAGGTGATCGAGGGCACGATGCTGCTGGTCGGCGACCGGCTGCGCGCCGCCGGGATCGCGCTCGACCTGCCGGACCCGGACGACCTGCCGATGGTGGTGGCGGGCCGGGTGCGGCTGGAACAGGTGCTGGTCAACCTCCTGACCAACGCGGTCGACGCGCTCGCCGGCCATGCGGCCCCGCGCGTCGCGCTGATCGTGTCCGCCGGGCCGGACACCGTCGGGCTGACCGTCGCCGACAACGGCCCCGGCATCGCAGCAGATCGCGAATGCGAGATTTTCACCCCCTTCGTCACCGGTCGGCCCGACGGCCTGGGCCTGGGCCTGGGCATCGCGCGCGACATCGTGGTGGAGTTCGGCGGCACGCTCGACCTCGTCCCTTCGCCGCTGGGCGGGGCGGCCTTTCGCGTGATATTGCCCCGGGCTTGCGATAGTAGCGCCGCATGAGCGAGCTTCAGATCCTGCTGGTTGATGACGACGACGCGTTGCGCACCGCGCTGGTCCAGACGTTCGAACTGGCGGGGCTGGAGGTGGAGGCGCATCCCGATCCGCACAGCGCGCTGGCGCGGCTGAGTGCGGACTTTCCCGGCATCCTCGTCACCGACGTCCGGATGCCCGGCATGACCGGCACCGAGCTGTTCCAGCGCACCGCCGCGATCGACAGCGAGATTCCGGTGCTGCTGATGACCGGGCACGGCGATGTGGCGATGGCCGTGGCGATGCTGAAGGAGGGGGCGTTCGACTTCATCGCCAAGCCCTTCGCGCCCGAACGGCTGGTCGCCAGTGCCCATCGCGCGCTGGAGTTGCGCCGGCTGGTGCTGGAGAATCGCCGGCTGCGGCGACTGGCCGAGGATGCCGACCATGCCTCGCCGCTGATCGGCCAGTCGCCCGCGATCGATCGGCTGCGCGCCACCATTCGCCAGGTCGCGCCCGCCGAGGTGGATGTGCTGGTCGAGGGCGAGACCGGCACCGGCAAGGAACTGGTGGCGCGCCTGCTCCACCGCGCCAGCGCGCGACGGGCGCGGCCCTTCGTCGCGATCGACTGCGCCGCGCTGCCCGATGCGGTGGCGGAAGAGGAATTGTTCGGTTTGGGCGCGGTTGCCGGCCGGCGCGGGGCGGAAGGGCGGATCGTCGCCGCCGATCGCGGCACCCTGTTCCTGGACGAGATCGACAGCATGTCGCCCGCGTTGCAGGGCAGGCTGCTTCGCGTCGTCGAGGAGCGCGAGGTGCGCGGCGGCGGCGAGGGGCCGCGGGTCGTCGACCTGCGCATCGTCGCCGCCGCCAAGACCGACCTGACCGAAGCGGTGGCGGCCGGCCGGTTCCGCGCCGACCTGCTCTATCGCCTCGATGCGGTGCGGCTGCGCGTGCCTCCCTTGCGCGAACGCCGCGGCGACGTGCCGCTGCTGTTCGCGGCCTTCCTGCGCGAAGCGGCGGATCGGTTCGGCCGGCCGGTGCCGACGATCGACGCCGCCGTCAGCGCCCGGCTCGACACGCACGACTGGCCCGGCAATGTCCGCGAGCTGCGCAACTATGCGCAACGCGTCGCGCTGGGCCTGGCCGACCAGGGCGTCACCGCGCCGGAGCTGGAGCCGTTGCCGTTGCGGGTCGAGCGGTTCGAGGGCGACGTGATCCGGGGCGTGCTGGAGGAGGTGCAGGGCGACGTGCGCTCGGCGCTGGAGCGGCTCGGCATCCCACGCAAGACCTTCTACGACAAGGTCGCGCGCCACGGGCTGTCGCTCGATGCCTTCCGCCGGGTGGAGTAGCGGCGTCTGAGCCCACCCTTGCGGGGGCAGGGGCAGGCCACCGGCTGGACGGAAGGCGTCACCGCTCATGAGGTGCGCGCGATCCCCGGCGTGGAGACCGCGCCCCCTTCCCCGCCGGCGGAGGAGCGTCGCGCCCCGTGGCGAAAGCTCGCTCAACCTTTGCCCCGTCCTGTGCGGGATTTCACCCAGATCATCGCCCGCCCGGGCAGGAAGTGGCGGATTTCCGCGATTCCTGCTCCACATTGCATCCGTGTCCCGGAACGGAGATGCTGTCCCCCCACACCACCGCCCAAGCCGAATACGGCGGCGCGTTCGAGAGGATGAAAGGCTCGCCCATGCACTTCGCTGCCCAACCCGCCCTGCCACCGGCCGCCAAGCCCTGGTACGCGCATCTCTATGTCCAGGTGCTGATCGCGATCACCGCGGGCGTGCTGCTCGGCCATTTCTACCCGACCACCGGCGCCGCGCTGAAGCCGGTCGGCGATGCCTTCATCAAGCTGGTCAAGATGATCATCGCGCCGGTCATCTTCCTGACCATCGTCACCGGCATCGCCGGCATGCGCGACCTCGCCTCGGTCGGCCGGGTCGCGGGCAAGGCCTTCATCTATTTCCTGTTCTTCTCGACGCTGGCGCTGATCGTCGGTTTGGTCGTCGCCAATGTGGTGCAGCCGGGGGCGGGTCTGAACATCGATCCCGCCTCGCTCGACACCAGCAAGGTGACCGAATTCGCCGAAAAGGCGCATGAGACGACGATCACCGGCTTCCTGACCGGCATCATCCCCGACACCTTCCTGTCGGCGCTGACCGAGGGCAACATCCTGCAGGTGCTGTTCGTCGCGATCCTGTTCGGCATCGGCCTGGCGATGATCGGCGAGCGCGGCGAGCGCATCACCGCCGCGCTGGAGGAACTGTCGACCGCCGTGTTCAAGGTCGTCGCCATCGTCATGAAGGCCGCCCCGATCGGCGCGTTCGGCGCGATGGCCTTCACCATCGGCAAGTACGGCGTCGGCACGCTCGCCAACCTGGCGATGCTGGTCGGCACCTTCTACCTGACCGCGCTGCTGTTCGTCGTGGTGGTGCTGGGCGTGGTCGCGCGGCTGTGCGGCTTCTCGATCTTCCGCCTGATCTCCTATCTCAAGACCGAGCTGCTGCTGGTGCTGGGCACCTCCTCGTCGGAAAGCGCGCTGCCCGCCCTGATCGAGAAGATGGAGCGCGCCGGCTGCCCGAAGTCGGTGGTCGGGCTGGTGGTGCCAACCGGCTATTCCTTCAACCTGGACGGCACCAACATCTACATGACGCTGGCGGCGCTGTTCATCGCCCAGGCCTGCAATGTCGACCTGACGCTCGGCCAGCAGCTCCTGCTGCTGTCGGTGGCCATGCTGTCGTCCAAGGGCGCGGCGGGCGTGACCGGCGCGGGCTTCATCACCCTGGCGGCGACGCTGTCGATCGTGCCGACCGTGCCAGTCGCCGGCATGGCGCTGATCCTAGGCGTCGACCGGTTCATGAGCGAGTGCCGCAGCCTGACCAACTTCATCGGCAATGCCGTCGCGACGATCGTCGTGTCGCGGTGGGAGGGCGTGCTTGACCATGCGCAGCTCGATCGCGCTATGAAGGGAGAGAGCCTGCGCGTGGATCAGATGGGGGTCGGTGCCATCCCCGCCGAGTGATGCGGGCATGTGACATTCATGGGCGGCGCGTGCGCCGCCACCGACAGCCAGTGAAAGAAGCCCCAATGCCGATCGCAACGCGCCTCGCCCTCGCCACCGCCCCGCTCGCCCTGATCGCCGCCGTGCCGGCGCTGGCGGAATCCGCCCCCCCCACCCCGACCGCCTCCACCGCCCCCGCCCCCGCGCCGCAGGCGCTGGGTCCCAAGGAAGGCGGCAATCAGACCATCGCCTCGCCGGTCCAGGAGGCCTATCCGATCGAGGCGGTGGGCGACGGGGTGACCGCGGGCGGCTACAATCAATCGCGCTGGGTCGAGGACTGGACCCGTTATCGCGACCCCGCCAAGCGCGACGATCCGCTCGACCGGCTGAAGTTCATCCCCTTCGATGCGAACGGCAACATCTATCTGACGCTGTCGGGCGAGCTTCGCTTCCGGGTCAACGAGACGACCAACCCGAACCTGCGCGACGCGGAGGCGCAGCGCCAGGACATCACGCGCATCGTCGGCGGCGCCGACCTGCACCTGGGCCAGCATGTCCGCCTGTTCGGCGAACTGGCGCATGGCGGCCTCGCCGGGCGCAACCTGGGCACGATCACGCCGCAGATGCGCAACGACCTGGTCGTGCAACAGTCGTTCGTCGACGTGACCGGCACGGTCGCCCAAGCCGATGTCGGCATCCGTTATGGCCGCCAGACCTTCGCCGACGGCCCCAACCTGCTGGTGGTGCCGCGCGACAACAACACGATCTTCTTCGTCTATAACGGCACCCGCGCCTGGGCACGGGCCAAGTCGGTGCGCGTCGACCTGTTCGATTTCCGCACCACGCGGCTGGGCGTCGGCGGCACCGGCGACGACATCAGCGAGCGCGGCCGCCGCTTCTCCGGCATCTCGGGCGGGATCGTCCTGCCCAAGACGCTGTTCGGCGGGTCGAAGCTCTATCTCGACCCCTTCTTCTGGCGGCTGCGCAACGACAATGCCACCTGGGGCCCGCGCACCGCGCGTGAGGAGCGCTTCTTCTACGGCCTGCACACGCTGGGGGATATCGGCCCGGTCAATCTCGACTGGACGGTCAATTACCAGGGCGGCAACTATAACGGCCGCTCGATCGACGCCTGGCTGGTGCTGCTCGCCCAGAACTACCGCATCGGCAAGAGCAAGAGCGCGCCGCGCGTCGGCTTCCATTTCGACTATGCGAGCGGCGGCGGCGCCTATGGCACCGGCAAGCTGCGCAACGCGCTCGCGCCGTTCGGCAACAATATCTACTACAGCTACCAGCTCTACGCGACGCCAACCAATCTGATCGCCTTCGCGCCTACCTTCACCTTCAATCCCCTGGCCAAGCTGCGCGTGTCGGCCGAATATCAGCTGAGCTGGCGCGACACGGTGACCGATGCGGTCTACCGCGCCAATGGCACTGCCTTCGCCGGTACGCAGCTGGTCGCCGGGCGCAAGATCGCCGACACCGCGCGCTTGCAGGCGGTCTACACCGTGTCCCCGCGGGTCAGCCTGACCGGCCGCTACGAGCATCTGATGGCGGGCCCGGCGCTGACCAATGCCGGATACAAGAGCTCGGATTTCCTGGCAGGCTGGATCAGCCTGCGCTTTTGACGGAGACGATCCCATCGCCAGTTCGCACATCGCCGCCCGCGCGCTCCTTGCCGATCCGCTGACGAACAAGGGCACCGCCTTCACCCAGGCGGAGCGCGACGCCTTCGGCCTGCACGGCTTGTTGCCGCCGCATGTCGGCACGCTGGCCAGCCAGATCGAGCGACGCATGCGGGCGCTCGACCGGTTGCCGGACGCGTTCGCCCGCTATGCCTTCCTGCGCGAATTGCAGGACAGCAACGAAGTGCTCTTCCACGCGCTGGTGGCGAGCGACCTGCCGCGCTTCCTGCCCCTGGTCTACACGCCGACGGTCGGCGAGGGGTGCGAGCGGTTCAGCGAGATCTGGCGCAAGTCCCGGGGCCTGTTCCTATCCTGGCCCAATCGCGACCATATCGACCAGATCCTCGCCGACCCTGCGCTCGACCGGGTCAAGGTGATCGTGGTGTCGGACGGCGAGCGTATCCTGGGCCTGGGCGACCAGGGCGCGGGCGGCATGGGCATCCCGATCGGCAAGCTGGCGCTGTACACCGCCTGCGCCGGCATTCACCCGGCCGAGGTGCTGCCGATCCTGCTCGATGTCGGCACCGACAACGAAGCGCGGCGCGACGATCCGCTTTATGTCGGCTGGCGGCACGCGCGCGTGCGCGGCGCCGATTATGACGATTTCGTCGAGCAGTTCGTCGCGGCGGTCCAGGCGCGCTGGCCCAATGTCCTGCTGCAATGGGAGGATTTCGCCGGCACCAACGCCTATCGCCTGCTCGACCGGTATCGCGACCGGCTGTTGACCTTCAACGACGATATCCAGGGCACCGCCGCCACCGCGGTCGGCACGCTGCTGTCGGCGGTGCGGCGCACCGGCCGGCCGCTCACCGACCAGCGCGTCGTGCTGTACGGCGCGGGCGCGGCCGGCTGCGGCATCGCCGGGATGCTGGTGCGGCTGTTGGTCGCCGACGGCTTGACCGAGGCGGAGGCGCGTCAGCGGATCTGGGCGATCGACCGCAACGGGCTGGTGGTGCGCGGCATGGCGGACCTCAGCGACGGACAGGCGGCGCTGGCGCGCGATCCGGCCGAACTGGACGGCTGGTCGCCGCCCGGATCGATCAGCCTGGCGGAGACGGTCGAGCGGGTCGCGCCGGGCGTGCTGATCGGCGTGTCCGGCCAGCCGGGCGCCTTTTCGGAGGCGATCGTCCGGCGCATGGCGGCGGGGACGCGCCATCCGGTGATCTTCCCCCTGTCGAACCCGACGTCGCGATCCGAAGCCAATCCGGCCGATCTGCTCGCCTGGACCGACGGCCATGCGATCGTCGGCACCGGCAGTCCCTATCCGCACCTGTCCGGCACGCCCCAGGCGCTGGCGCAGGTGAACAACGTCTATATCTTTCCCGGCGTCGGCCTGGGCGCGCTGGCGGCCGGGGCGACCCGCGTGACCGAGACCATGTTCATGGCCGCCGCCCGCACGCTGGGCGGACTGGCCGGCCCTGGCGACGGACTGCTGCCGCCGATCGCCGCGCTGCGCGACGTCGCCTTGCAGGTCGCCAAGGCGGTGGCCGAACAGGCCCGCGCGGATGGCGTCGCCCCGCCCGCCCAGCCCGGCTGGGAGGACGCGCTGGCCTCTGCCATGTGGACGCCCGCCTATCCCTGATGCGTCGCGGCGGGCGGTGCTGCCACCGCCCGCCGCGACGACCGCTGATCGGTCCGCCGTCCGCTCGCGCCGCCCTCCCGGCGTCAGCGTGACGGACGGCGGCACGATCAGAATTCCTGCCAGTCGTCGTCGTTGCCCGTCGGCGTCAGGGCCAAGACGGCAGCCGCAGGCAAGGGCTTGATCGGCTGGCTGAAGCTCGTGATGTCGATCTTGCGAACCGCCGGTCGCGGATCTCCCGCCTGTCCGCGCGCGACATGGACGTGTTCCGCGGCCTGGTCTGCGGTTGATCGAACAAGGCGATCGCGCATCGACTGGGGGTCAGCCCGCGCACCATCAAGGTGCATCGCGCCAACATGATGACCAAGCTGGAGGTGCGCAGCCTGTCCGACGCCCTGCGGGTGGCCTTCGCGCGCGGTCGCCGACGATTTCCTGGAGGAGGGACTATAAGGCCCGTCTCGCCGGGCGGCGCGCGTTGCCGCAACAATATGCTGACGACGATAAGCAAAGCGTTGCAGACGGTGCGATTCCTGTCCATGCAGCGATCATGACGGATGTTATACTCCCGCCAGCCAAGCAGTTCCTGCGCGACCATGCGGTGCGCGGCGGCATGGACCTGTTGTTCTTCGCGCATCGATCGCACCTGCAACGGGCGGACGAGGAGCTGGAGCGGATGGGCCTGGGCCGGGCGCACCACCGCGTGCTCTACTGCCTGTCGCGCCGCCCCGGCATGACGGTGGGCGAGCTGCTGGCGGTGCTGGCGATCACCAAACAGTCGATCGGGCGGGTACTGAAGCAGCTGCTGGCGCAGAACCTGATCGAGCGCCGCGCCGGAGTGCAGGATCGTCGCCAGCGCCACCTGTTCCTGACCGCCGACGGCAGCGCGCTGGAACATCGCCTGTTTGCCGACCTGCGCGAGAACATGGCCCGCGCCTATACCAGCGCGGGCGAGGAGGCGGTGGCCGGCTATTGGGTGGTCATGCAGCATCTGATGACCCAGGACGTGCAGGACCAGTTCCTGGCCTTCCAGTCCGCCAGTCGCTGAACGGCGGCGGGGTTTCCCGCCCCGCCCGGCGGGGCTTCCGATACCCGCCCGGCCCTGCGGCGGCCGAGCCGGTCATCAGTGGACCGTCCCCTCCAGTCCCTCGATCATCATGCGGTTGACGTCGATCAGCGCGCCGATGTCATCCTTACTCGCGACCACATCGCTGGTATAACGCCCGACCCACAGGGCGAGCGAGATGATTCCGGCCCGCACCGGCGCCGGCAAGCCGTTGCCCGGCGACGAACAATCCGTCTGGAACACGACCCACATCTCGCGATTGCGCGACAGCACCGGCATCAGCGCGACGCCCGTCACCCCGGCATCGCGCGCGGCGATCATCTCGCCGGTGATTTCGCGGATCAGGCGGCATTCGGTGTGGCGCGGCGTCTCGGCAATGGTGCGCGCGCGCTGGTAAGCATTGAGGGACATGGCCTCTCCAACAACTGATACCCCCTCTCTATAGGAACGCGACCGCTGCGGCGGTGCTCGGTGCCCGGCGGCGGCGGCGATTTTCCTCATCCCGGATGCAAAAGTCGGCCGCCCGCCGGACCATAGGGCCGATCGGCAATCTACAATGGAGGCATCCATTTGTCCGCCGGAGGTCGTCGACGCCGCCGCCGGCGCGGCGGTGGCGCTGGGCGGCTACGCCGCCGCGCTCGCCTGGTTGAAGGCCGCGCCGGATGGCGACCCCGCCGCCAATCTGCTGCGCGGCCGCATCCATATGGCGCTGGGCGATCCGCAGGAGGCGCGGTTGCGGCTCGAATGCGTGACGATCAGCGGCGACCCCGGACAGCGCGCCCAAGCCGAACTCGGGCTGATCCAGGCGGGGCTGAAGGCGGGGACGCTGAAGGGGAGCGACGCGACGACGCGGCTGGAGGCGCTCGCCTTTCGCTGGCGCGGCGACGAGACCGAACGCGCGACGCTGCGCCTGTGGATGGATCTGGCCGAGCAGCGCAACGACACGCGTCAAGCCTTGCGGGCGGGCGCGGCGCTGTTCCGCTATGGCGGGCCGACCGCGACCACGGGCGCGCTGCTCGCCACGCTGCAATCCATGCTGGTGGCGGCGCTGTCGCCCGGCTCCGGCCTGCCGCTCGACCAGTCCGCGGGTCTGCTCTGGGACTATCGCGATCTCGCCCCGGCCGGCAACAGCGGCGACACGTTGGCCTATGTGCTCGCCAACCGATTGCAGGATGCGGGGCTGTACGGCCGCGCCGCGGACCTGCTCGACTATCAGTTGCAGCAGCGCGCACAGGACATCGAGACCGGCCCCCTGTCGATCCGGGTGGCGACGTTGCGGGTGCTGGCGAGGACGCCAGACCAGGCGGTGCGGCTGCTGCGCCGAACCGCGCCCATCCGCTATCCCGCCGGCATGACCGCGGATCGCCACCGGGTGGAGGCGGCGGCGTTGACCCTGCTCGGCAAGCCGGCGGACGCGATGGCGACCTTGCAGGACGTACCCAATGCGCGCGGCATCGCCAGTGAAATTTACTGGCGCGAGCGGGACTGGACGCATCTGATCGCGACCGGCGAGCCGCTGCTGCCCGCGCCGCGCAACCTGTCGGATGTCGGCCAGGCGATCGTGCTGTGCCATGCCATCGCCCTGTCAATGCTCGGCCGCGACGCGGCGCTCGACCGGCTGCGCGGCCGCTATGCCGCCGCCTTCACCAACCTGCCGACCGCGCCCGTCTTCGCGATGCTGACCGATACGCGCACGCCGGTCGATCCGGCCCGACTGGGCAAGGCGATGACCGCCCTGCCCTCGGCCACGCCGGCGGGCGACGTCGGCGACCTGATCGACCGGGGCGAAGCGGCGATGCAGGCGCTCGCCACGCCGCCGCCCGCCACGCCAAAGACCGGCGCCCGGCCGGCGAAGGCGCCCGGTACGGCGTGAGGCGCGGGAGGACGCGCACCGTTCCCGTCGCGCATTGGGGCGATTCGGCGATCAGGACGTCCCCGCAATTGTCCGCCGCCCCGGCGGAGGCCAGGTCGCGATGACGGAACGATCATGATGGAGGGCAAGCGTCGCGGGATCGGATCGCGGCCTTCGCCGGAACGGTGAAATGCTCGAAGATCGGGCAGACTGCAATCGCGCCACACGCGCATCGTCGACCCATCGCACCCCGACGAGCCTACAACACCACCGTCCGCGGTTTCGAGCCTTCGATCGCGGCGCGCACCATCTTTTCCCAGATGGCGACGTCGCCCGCCTCGGCCATCGCCTGGTCGGGCTCGCGCAGCGTGCGCAGCACCGCCAGCGCCTCGGGCAGGTGGTCACGCCAGACCGCGTCGACATGCGCACCCGCGGATTCCTCCTGGCCCTGCGCATTGGCGCTCAGCCGCTCGCCGGCGAGGACACGGGCGATGCGTTCGGCGATCGGGGTAGTGGACACGTCCATCAGCGGCTCTCCTTCACCCGGGTCAACGGGCGAAGGAGGCCGCTGGTTTCCTCAGGCTCCCGCCTGCTGGTCCAGGTTCAGGCTCCCGCCTGCTGGCGACCGCCGCCCGGCCGGCCGCCGCGACCGCGCTGGCCCGGACGGCCGCGATGGCGCGCCTGCTGACCCAGCGGCGAGGGCGCATGGGTCGCGCGCGGCTTGGGCAGCGGGCGGGGACCGCGCGGACGATCCTCGCGCGGGGCGGGATCGGCACCGACCGCCGCGACGCGCGCGCTCTTGATCGCCGCCGCCTTCTTGGTGAAATCGTCGGGCAGCGGCTGGACCGGCACCTTCTGGCGCGTCAGCTTCTCGATGTCGCGCAGATAGGGACGCTCATCCTCGGCGCAAAAGGCAATCGCCATGCCCGAGGCGCCGGCGCGCGCGGTGCGGCCGATGCGGTGGACATATTGCTCCGGCACGTTGGGCAGCTCGAAATTGACGACATGGCTGACGCCCGACACGTCGATGCCGCGCGCGGCGATGTCGGTCGCGACCAGGATGCGGACCTCGCCCGACTTGAACTGGCCCAGCGCCCGCTCGCGCTGCGCCTGGCTCTTGTTGCCATGGATCGCGTTCGCCGCAATGCCGTTGCCGGCCAGCAGCTTCACGACGCGGTCGGCGCCATGCTTGGTGCGGGTGAAGACCAGCGCGCGGTCGATCGTCGGGTCCTGGAGGACCAAGGTCAGCAGCGCCTGCTTCTCGGTCTGGTTGACGAAGGTGACGCACTGGTCGACGCGCTCGGCGGTGGTCGACTGCGGCACCACCGACACGGTCTTGGGCTGGTGCAGGAACTGGTCGGCCAGCTCGCGGATCGACGGCGGCATCGTCGCCGAGAAGAACAGCGTCTGGCGACGGCGCGGCAGCATCTTCACGATGCGGCGCAGCGCGTGGATGAAGCCCAGGTCGAGCATCTGGTCGGCCTCGTCCAGCACCAGAATCTCGATCGTCGACAGGTTCAGGAAGCCCTGCTCGACCAGGTCGATCAGCCGGCCCGGCGTCGCGACCAGGATGTCGACGCCGCGCGACAGGTCCTGGCGGTTCTTGTTCAGGCTGGTGCCGCCGAACACGGTCGCGACCGACAGCTTGGAGAATTTGCCATAGCCGCGCGCATTGTCGGCGATCTGGCTGGCCAGTTCGCGGGTCGGCGCGAGCACCAGCATCCGGCAGTGCGTCGGCAGCACGCGCTTGGCGCTTTCCGCCAGCCGCTGGATCGACGGAAGCACGAAGGCCGCGGTCTTGCCGGTGCCGGTCTGCGCGATGCCGAGCAGGTCGCCGCCCTCGAGCAGGATGGGAATGGACTGGGCCTGGATCGGCGTGGGGGTGGTATAGCCCTTGGCTTCGAGCGCGCGGACGAGCGGCTCGGACAGGCCGAGTGTCTGAAACGACATAGAATGAGTAACCTTGCAACAGGCCACGGACCATGCGTTCGATGAACGCACGGGTGGCGGGGGAGAAATGACACCCCGCGTGAATAGGGAAGCCCTGGCTTAACGACCGAGGCGGAGCTCGAACCGGAAGGTTCGTCCACGCTGCATGACGCCTCGATGGCGGGCCTATGCCACAGGTTACCGCATAGGTCAATGCTGCACCGCGTCACGCGGCTTGCAACGCGTCCACGAGCCGCCCGAGCTGCTCCTCCAGCGTCCGGGCGCGGACCACCGGCGCATCGGCCAGTCCGTGCATGAAGCCGGCGTCGTCGCGCGCGGCGCTGGCCCCGTCCCGGATGCCGACGGCATGGTCGCCGATATGGCGGGTGGCGGCGCCGACCTCCTGCACGGTCACGCTGATGTCGCGGCTGGCCAGCGTCTGCGCCCGCACCGCGTCGTCGACCGCGGCGGACAGCGTCTCGACGATGCCGACCGCCGCGCCCAGTCCGGACTGGACGTCGTGCACGCCGCTGACCGCCGCGCCGATCTGCGCGACGCGGTCGTGGATGGTGCGCGCAGCCGCCCGCGTCTTGGTGGCGAGCGCCTTCACCTCGCCCGCCACGACCGCGAAGCCGACCCCCGCCGCGCCGGCGCGCGCCGCCTCGATCGAGGCGTTGAGCGACAGCGTTGCGGTGTGGCGGGCGATCTCCTCGATCTCGTTGACCGCCGCCTCGATCGCCCCGGCCGCCAGGCGCAGCGACTCGACCTCGTCCGCGCCATGCGCCGCCAGCCGCACCGCCGCGCAGGTGGCGTGATGCGTGTCGCCGGTCCGCGCCTCGACCGTCGCCAGCGCAGCGGCGAGCAGTTCGCCGCGATCCGCCACCAGCCGCATGTTCCGCGCCGCCTGGTCGGACGCGCTGGCGACCTGGGCGATGCCGCGGCCGATATGCTCCGCGCGCTCCGCCATCCGCCCGGACATGGTCGCCACCTGGTCCGACGCCTCGGTCAGCCGCCGCGCCAGTTCGCGCGCATCCGCCTGGAAGCGGCGGCTGGCGGCATCGATCCGATCCGCGCGCGCGGCGCGACGACGCGCTTCCGCCGCATCGCTCTCCGCCACCAGCCGGAGCAAAGTCGGCTGGCCGATCGTGCCCAGGTACCGGCCATCCCGCACCACCACCAGCCCCTCGCACCCCTCCGGCGCGGCGGTGAAGGCCGCAAAGGCCGCCAGCGGCGTGGCGGCGGCGTCGACCAGCGCCACGGGCCGCATCATCGATCGCAACGTCGCGCCGAAGCTAGGATTGCTGAGCAGCGCATAGCCGTGCGGGCTGTACAGCAGGACCCGCATGTCGCTGTCGTGCAGCACCCCGACCGGCCGATCCTGCGCATCGACGACAACCAGCATCCGCAGCGCGGCATGGTGGCGAAACATCTCCGCCGCCGCCAGCAACGGCTGGTCGACGCCCAGCATGCGACGTTCGCCGATCCAGTCGGCCGCGCGCCCGATGCGTTCGTCATTCGCCAGCATGATGCCTCGACATGATACCCCCCGTGCCACTTGCCTTAGATCAAATCCGTAAACCGCGGGTTCACCGGAGGTGACGGTTCGATGACTCGCGCGCAGCCTCGTTGCCCGGCGGTACGGCCCGGCCTAGACTGACGGCTTGGGAAGAGGAGAAGCCATGAAGCTCGCCAGTCTGAAGGATGCCAGCGGTCGCCGCCGCGACGGGACGCTCGTCGTCGTGTCCAACGACCTCGCCTGGTATGCCGATGCCGGTCATATCGTGCCCACCCTGCAGGCCGCGCTGGACGATTGGGACCGCATCGCGCCCGCGCTCGCGAACCTGGCGACCGACCTGGAGCATGAGGCGATCCCGCGCGGCCGGTTCCACGAGCATGACGCCGCCAGCCCGCTGCCCCGCGCCTATCAATGGGCGGACGGCTCGGCCTATGTGAACCATGTCGCGCTGGTGCGGCAGGCGCGCGGGGCGGAGCTGCCCGACAGCTTCTGGCATGATCCCCTGATGTATCAGGGCGGATCGGACGGCTTTCTGGGCCCGCGCGACCCGATCCCGCTCGCCGACGAGCGCTGGGGCTGCGACCTGGAGGGCGAAGTGGTGGTTGTCACCGGCGACGTGCCCCAGGGCGCCGACCGCGACACGGCGCTGACGGCGATCCGGCTGGTCGGGTTGACCAACGACGTGTCGCTGCGCGCGCTGATCCCCGGCGAACTGGCCAAGGGCTTCGGCTTCTTCCAGTCCAAGCCGGCCAGCGCCTTCTCCCCGGTCTTCGTCACCCCCGATTCGCTTGGCGACTGGTGGCAGGCCGGCAAGCTGCACCGGACGCTGATGGTCGACCTGAACGGCCGGCCCTTCGGTCGGATCGCGGCGGGCGAGGACATGACCTTCGACTTCGGCACGCTGATCGCGCACGCCGCCAAGACGCGGGCGCTGGGCGCGGGCACGATCATCGGGTCGGGCACCGTGTCCAATTGCGACGCCGATGGCGGCCCGGGCCGGCCGATCGCGGCGGGCGGTGTCGGCTATGCCTGCCTGGCGGAGCAGCGGACGGTGGAGACGATCCTGGACGGCGCGGCGACCACCCCGTTCCTAAAGCGGGGCGACACGGTGCGGATCTGGATGGAGGACGATCGCCACCATCCGATCTTCGGGGTGATTGAGCAGAGCGTCGGGGATTGACCGCGACGGGGCGGCTGGTCCGACCGGCCGCCCCGTCACCGCCCGATCGCGATCTCTCCCGTATAGTCGATCGCTTGGGCCATCAGGCGTGGCAGCCTGGTGACAGTCCGCCCCGCCAGCACCGCGCCTGCGATCAGCCCATTGCCGGCCAGCCAGGGGATCATCGCCACGCCTGCAACCAGCAGCACCGGTACGCCAATGGCGACCCGCGCGACCCGGCCGCTGGACGGTCGTGCGGCGGTGATCACCTCCATGTACATTCGCGATACTCCGTTCGCTCGGACGAATATCGACGGGTTCCTAACATAGCGTAGACACGCCGGCGAAAGCCGCGCATTTGCGTCATGCCTGCCTGGTGGCGACGATCACCGCTTGAAATTTTATAACAGGCGCGCAAAAGCATATTCCAACGTGACACGCGGACCTGACCGCGGCCAAACCGGAGAGATGATCGTGGCCGAAGAGCCTCGCGACGAGCTGCCGACGAACCTGCCGCGCTTGTCGCTGCACGTGCCGGAACCCAAATTCCGCCCCGGCGACGCGGTGGATTTCACCGCCGTCGACATCCCCCCCGCGGGCGCCGCGCGCCGGCCCGACACGGCCGCGCTGGCCGCCGACTTCCCCGACCTGGCCTATACGCTGGTACGCGTGCTGGACGACGACCACCAGGCGGTCGGCCCGTGGAACCCGCGCCTGTCGCCGGACGTGCTGCGCCGCATTTTGCGCAATATGGTTCGCCTGCGCGCCTTCGACGACCGCATGTTCCGCGCGCAGCGGCAAGGCAAGACCAGCTTCTACATGAAGGCGCTGGGCGAAGAGGCGGTGGCGGTGGCTGCGGCGCATGCGCTGGACTATGAGGACATGTGCTTCCCGTCCTATCGCCAGCAAGGGCTGCTGATCGTGCGCGACTGGCCGCTGGTCGACATGATGAACCAGATCTATTCGAACACCGCCGACCGGTTGCAGGGCAAGCAGCTGCCCATCATGTATTCGGCGCGCGAGGCCGGCTTCTTCTCCATCTCGGGCAATCTCACCACCCAATATCCGCAGGCGGTGGGCTGGGCGATGGCCTCGGCCGCCAAGGGGGATACCCGGATCGCCGCCGTCTGGTGCGGCGAGGGATCGACCGCCGAGGGCGATTTCCACAACGCCTGCACCTTCGCCGCGGTCTACCGCGCGCCGGTGGTCATGAACGTCGTCAACAACCAATGGGCGATCTCCAGCTTTTCCGGCTTCGCCGGGGCGGAGTCGACCACCTTCGCGGCGCGCGCGGTCGGCTATGGCATCGCGGGCCTGCGCGTCGACGGCAATGACGCGCTCGCCGTCTATGCCGCGACGCAATGGGCGGCGGAGCGCGCGCGGACCAACCAGGGCCCGACGCTTATCGAGCATTTCACCTATCGGGCCGAGGGCCATTCGACATCGGACGACCCGTCGCAATATCGCTCGGCGGGCGAGCCGACCGCCTGGCCGCTCGGCGACCCGATTTGCCGGCTGAAGGATCACCTGGTCACGATCGGCGAGTGGGACGAGGAACGCCACGCCGCGCAGGACAAGGAATGCGCCGAGGAGGTCCGCGCCGCGCAGAAGGCGGCGGAGGCGAACGGCATCCTCGGCCACGGCCTGCACCAGCCGCTCGACTCGCTGTTCGACGGCGTGTTCGAGGAGATGCCTTGGCACCTGCGCGAACAGCGCGCGCAGATGATGGCCGAGGAAGCCGCCTCCGGCCGGCCCTGGGCGCGCAAGTGATGGCGCAGCGCCTCGCGACCCGCTCCACCCCTCCGCCAGCTTCGCTGGTTTCCCTCCCCTCGCCGAGGAGGACTCCGTTGTTCCGCATGGGCTTGCCATCATGACCGACACCGCCGCCACCGCACAGCCGGCCGATCCGGCCGCCGACACCCTCCGCATGAACATGATCCAGGCAATCAATTCCGCGCTTGACCTGATGATGGACCGCGACCCGGACGTGGTCGTGATGGGCGAGGATGTCGGCTATTTCGGCGGCGTGTTCCGCGCCACCGCCGGACTGCAGGCCAAATATGGCAAGACCCGCGTCTTCGACACGCCGATCACCGAATGCGGCATCATCGGCGTCGCGGTCGGCATGGGTGCCTATGGCCTGCGCCCGGTGCCGGAAATCCAGTTCGCCGACTATATCTATCCCGCCCTGGACCAGCTCGTCTCGGAGGCGGCCCGGTTGCGCTATCGCTCGGCGGGCGAATTCATCGCGCCGATGACGGTGCGCTCGCCGTTCGGCGGCGGCATCTTCGGCGGGCAGACGCATTCGCAATCGCCCGAGGGGATCTTCACCCACGTCTCGGGCGTGAAGACCGTGATCCCGTCCACGCCGTACGACGCCAAGGGGCTGCTGATCGCATCGATCGAGGACAATGACCCGGTCATCTTCTTCGAGCCGAAGCGGATCTATAACGGCCCGTTCAACGGCCATTGGGACCGGCCGGCGGAGAATTGGTCGAAACATCCCGGCGGCGCGGTGCCCGAGGGTTATTACCGGATTCCGCTTGGCAAGGCGGCGATCGTCCGGCCGGGCGAGGCGCTGACCATCCTGGCCTATGGCACCATGGTCCATGTCTGCCGCGCGGTGGTGGAGGACGCCGGGGTCGATGCCGAGATCATCGACCTGCGCACGCTGGTGCCGCTCGACATCGAGACGATCGAGGAATCGGTGAAGAAGACTGGCCGCTGCATGATCGTGCACGAGGCGACGCGGACCTCGGGCTTCGGCGCGGAGCTGTCGGCGCTGGTGCAGGAACGCTGCTTCTATCATCTGGAGGCGCCGATCGAGCGGGTCACCGGCTTCGACACGCCCTATCCGCACAGCCTGGAATGGGCCTATTTCCCCGGCCCCGTGCGGATCGGTCAGGCGCTCAAGAAGATCATGAGCAACGCGTGATGCCCGCCCCCCACCTGTTCCAGTCCGCTGCCGTGCCCCCGGCCGCCCTCCACGGAGATTTCTGATGGCTCGCTTCACCTTCCGCCTGCCCGATATCGGCGAGGGCATCGCCGAGGCGGAGATCGTCGCCTGGCACGTCGCGGTCGGCGACCGGGTCGAGGAAGACCAGAACATCGCCGACATGATGACCGACAAGGCGACCGTGGAGATGGAGTCGCCCGTCGCCGGCACCGTGGTCGAACTGGCCGGCGCGGTCGGCGACCAGGTCGCGATCGGCGCGGCGCTGGTGGTGATCGAGACCGAGGGCGAGGTCGCGGGAACGGAATCCGCCTCCCCCGCCACTGAACAACCGGCGCTGGACGCGGAGAATCCCGGCGTCGAGCAGGCGACCGCGCCAGCGCCCGCCCCCACCCCCGCCCCCGCGACAGAGGGGCCGCCACCCGCGCCGGCCGCCGAGGCGCAGCGCGAGCCGGCCCCCGCGCCGCATGATCCGGCCGCGCCCGTCCTCGCCTCCCCGGCGGTCCGCGCCCGCGCCCGCGACCTGGGCATCGATCTGGCCCAGGTGAAGACGGACGGCGACCGCGTCCGCCATGCCGACCTCGACGCCTATCTGCGCTACCACGGGTCCCAAGGCTATGCCGCCCCCGGCGCCAGCCGCGCGCGCGACGACCAGCAGGTGCGCGTCATCGGGATGCGCCGCCGCATCGCCGAGAACATGGCCGCCGCCAAGCGCCACATCCCGCATTTCACCTATGTCGACGAGATCGACGTGACCGAGCTGGAGCGCGTCCGCGCCGAGCTGAACGCCAATCGGGGCGGCCGGCCCAAGCTGACCATGCTGCCGCTGATGATCGTCGCCATCTGCCGCACCCTGCCCGACTTCCCGATGCTCAACGCCCGCTATGACGACGAGGCGGGCGTGGTCACCCGCTCCGGCCGGGTCCATCTGGGCATGGCGACGCAGACCGATGCCGGCCTGACCGTGCCGGTGATCCGCGACGCGCAGGACCGCAACGTCTGGCAGCTCGCCACCGAGATCAGCCGGCTGGCGGAAGCGGCGCGGGCCGCCAAGCTCAAGCCGGAGGAATTGGGCGGCGGCACCATCACCGTCACCTCGCTGGGTCCGCTCGGCGGCATCGCGACCACGCCGGTCATCAACCGCCCCGAAGTGGCGATCATCGGTCCCAACAAGATCGTCGAGCGCCCCGTCTTCCGGGGCGATGCGATCGTCCGCGCCAAGCTGATGAACCTGTCGATCAGCTGCGACCACCGCGTCGTCGATGGCTGGGACGCCGCCAGCTATGTCCAGGCGCTCAAGAAGCTGCTGGAGACACCGGTCCTGCTGTTCGCGGACTGACGGGAAACCGGGGTGGAATAGAATAGCCACAGCCGGCCGCGCAAATCGGCATGTGCCCGAGCCCGTTCCCGTGAGGCGATTGTTGCCAATCCACCTCGCCACCCCGGCGGAGGCCAGGGTCCAATTGGGAGGCGCTGGTTGCTTATCACCCCCGCTCCGTAACTGGACCCCGGCCTCCGTCCGGGGGAGAGTGCGGAGTTTTGGACAAAATGAACAGTTCCGCAACGATTGACTGTAAGGGGAGTGCGGGCCTTGGCTTTACCCCTGACAAGCCAAAGCCCGGCAATCAGGCGGTGACCGCCGCCCCGCGGCGCCGCCGACGCCGCGCAGCCGCGCCGATCAGGCCGAAGCCCAGCGTCATCGTCGCCCAGGTCGCCGGCTCCGGCACCACGCCCGCCAGGCTGGCATATTCCGCTTCGCTCAGCCGGAAGCTGTAGAGATAGCTGTCGAGCAGATGCTGTCCCTCGGGACAGGCCGCGCCCAGCGCGACCGTCGACGATGCCCCGCCCACACCGCTGGTGCAGACGTCGAACTGCGTGCCGCCGCCATTCTGCGTGACCGAATAATCGTTGTCGGTCGCGACGATCAGCGTGTAGCTGCCATCCGCCAGGCGCGGGCCGAAGGCGAAGCCCTCGATCTTCTCGGGCACGGTCAGCCCCATCGCCTTCAGCGCGGCGGCGATGTCGATAAAGGCCGTCGCGCTCTTCGCCACCGGCGTGACGCCGGCTGGCAGGTCGTTGGTGCCCTTGAGGCTGATGGTGCTGACATCGGTCGCCTTGCTCAGGTCGATCTGCCAGATCCGCTTTTCGCCAACGGTGTTCGCCCCGATAGGGTCGTCGACGCCGAGGCCTCGATTGTCCCGCTCCAGCACCAGCAGCGTGCCGTTGGGCAGCGCCTGGATCGCCGAAATACCGATCGAACGGCCCTGATGCTTGGCCTCAAAATCCTGGGCGGTGCCGTCAATCCGGCTGTTGATGTCCGACAGGCTTTCGAGCTGATAGATATATTGCTTGGTCGGCTGGCCGGTGGCGACGTCATATTGCACGATGCGGACGTTGCGGCTGTAGCGGCCATCGGCCTTGCTGCCGTTCGCGCCTTCCTCGAACAACGGGTCCTGCAGCATCGCATAAGCGGTCTTGCCATCGGCGCTGACCGTCAGGCCCTCGAACCCGCGATTGTCCTGGCGACCGGTCGCCACCGTGTCGCGGTCGCCGGTATAGTCGACATTGCCGTTGGCGCGCTTCGGCACCAGATTGGCGGGCACGGCGAAGGTCCGCACCGCGCGGCCAGTCTGGTCGAACTCGATGACCGAGGGGCCATATTCGTCCGACACCAGGACATGCCCGTTGGGCAGACGCGCCAGCCCTTCCGGATCGAGCGAGCCGCCCAGCGTCGCCATGCTGCCGCTCGCCAGCGTCGGGTTCAGGCCGGTATAGGGATTGCCGTTCGCCTGGGTGAACAGCGTCGTCGCCTGCAGGTCGAAACCCCGGATCGCGCCGGTCGCGTGGTCGATGTCGAGCGTGAAGGTCTGGAGGCGCGGCTGGTAGGACAGCACGCCGCCGCCCGGTCCGCGATCGGTCGTGCCGTAGAAGGTGCCCGTCGCGGCATCATAGCTGAGGTCGGAGCCGAAGCCGCCGAGGCGGTTCTGCCCCGCGCCGGACAGGCCCGATCGATCCACGGCGCCGCCCGGCACGGCGAACTGGGACACGAGCGTCGCCGCGCCCGCCGGCGGGGCGGCGAGCAGGACGGCAAGGACGGCGGCAGGCGCGAGCGAAGGACGGCGCATGAGGTTCTCCCCTGTTAACCATTTGGCTAGACAGGAAAGCCGTTACGCCGTCGTGACGCTTTGACGACCGATCCGCGACAGGTCAGCGCGTCGGCACCGGCTCCGCACCCGTATAGTCGTAGAAGCCGCGCCCGTTCTTGCGGCCGTACCAACCCGCCTCGACATATTTGACCAGCAGCGGCGCGGGCCGGAACTTCGGGTCGCCCGTCCCCTCGAACAGCACGCGGGTGATCTCCAGGCAGGTATCGAGCCCGATGAAATCCGCCAGCGTCAGCGGCCCCATCGGATGGTTGAGGCCGAGCTGGCAGGCGGCGTCGATGTCTGGAATGGTCGCCACCCCCTCGCCGAGCGCGAAGCACGCTTCGTTGAGCATCGGCATCAGCACGCGGTTGACGATGAAGCCAGGCGCGTCATTGGCGCGCACCACCCGCTTGCCGAGCGCCTGGGCATAGGCCTCGACCCGGGCGACGGTCGCGTCGGCGGTGGCGAGGCCGCGGATCAGCTCGATCAGCCCCATGACCGGCACGGGGTTAAAGAAGTGCACGCCGACGAAGCGCGCCGGATCGGGCGTCGCCTGCGCCAGCCGGGTGATCGGGATCGACGAGGTGTTGGACGCCAGGATCACCTCCGGCCCCAGCACCTTGCCGACCGATTCGAAGATGGCGCGCTTGATCGCCTCGCGCTCGGTTGCCGCCTCGATCACCAGCGCCGCCTCGCCCATCGCGTCGGTGCTCGCGACCGGCTCGATCCGGGCCAGCGTGGCATCGCGGGCGTCGGCGGCGATCTTCTCCTTGGCGACGAGCCGGTCGAGCGCCCGGGCGATGCCGGCCTTGCCCGTCTCCGCCTGGTCACGCGACACGTCGGACAGCAGCACGCGGTAGCCGGCCTGCGCCGATACCTGCGCGATGCCGGCACCCATCTGCCCCGCCCCGATGACTCCGACCGTCTCCATGCCACTCTCCTCTCGCGTGCCTGTTTGCCCGCTCGTTGCCGGGAAAGCGCGCGGGGGGCAAGGCGAATGGCGCGGCTCAGACGAAGGCGCGGCCGGCGAGCGTCACCACCCGCCCCGGCTGGAGTTCGACGGTCATGCTCCGCCCGTGCGCACGCACCATGCGCCGCGCCGCGATCCGGGGACGGAGCGTCGCCTGCGCCAGCCGGCCGCTCTCCCAAGCGAGGTCGACCTCGCACCCGCCCCGTGCGCGCAGCCCGGTGATGCGGCCGCTCGGCCAGGCGCGGGGCAGCGCCGGGAGCAGGTCGATCGTGTCGCCAACGCTCTGCATCAGCATCTCGGCGATCGCCGCGGTGCCGCCGAAATTGCCGTCGATCTGGAAGGGCGGGTGGGCGTCGAACATGTTGGGATAGGTCCGCTCCGCTCCCAGCAGGAAGCGCAGGATGTCGTGCGCATGATCCCCCTCGCGCAACCGCGCCCACAGGTTGATCCGCCACGCCGTCGCCCAGCCGGTCGCGCGGTCGCCGCGGATCTCCAGGCTGCGCCGCGCCGCCGCCGCCAGTTCGGGCGTCGCCGCAGGCGTGATCTGGTGCGAGGGGTGGAGGCCGTAGAGGTGCGAGACGTGGCGGTGGTTCTGCTCGGGCGCATCCGCATCCCAATCCGCCTGCCATTCCTGCAACTGCCCCTGCCGCCCGACCTTGTAGGGCGCGAGCCGGGCGCGGGCGGCGCGCATCTCCGCGACCAGCCCGGCGTCCTGCCCCAACAGAGCCGCCGCCGCCGCCGTCTGGTCGAACAGGTCGCGCAGGATCGCCATGTCCATGGTCGGCCCGGCACAGAGCGCGCCGCCATGGCCATGCTCGTTCTCCGGGCTGAGCGAGGGATTGGTGACCAGCGCGCCGGTGCGCGGATCGGTCTGGAGCGTGTCGAGGAAGAAGCGCGCCGATCCCGCCATCAGCGGATAGACCGAGGCCAGGAACGCGCGGTCGCGCCCATAGTCGTAATGCTCCCACAAATGGGTGCAGAGCCACGCGCCGCCGGTCGGCCACATGCCCCAGGGCGCGCCGTCAATCGGCGCAGTGGCACGCCAGATGTCGGTGTTGTGATGCGCCACCCAGCCGCGCGCGCCGTACATGGTCCGCGCCGTCCGCGCGCCGGTGATCGCCAGCTCGCGCACCAGCCGCACCAAAGGCTCGACGCATTCGGCCAGGTTGGTCGGCTGCGCCGGCCAGTAGTTCATCTGGGTGTTGATGTTGATCGTATATTTCGACTCCCAGGGCGGCGTCAGGCTGTCGTTCCACAAGCCTTGCAGCGTCGCCGCCTGCCCGCCCGGTTGCGAACAGGCGATCAGCAGATAGCGGCCATAGTGGAAATACAGCGCGGCCAGGGCGGGATCGTCCGCCGTCTGCGAGGCGCGGATACGCATGTCGGTCGGCAGGGATGCGGCGGCGGAGCGGCCAAGATCGATCGATACGCGGCGGAACAGGCGACGGTGCGCGGCGCTGGCATCCGCCGCAATCCGGGCGAAGGACCGCCCCCGCGCGCCCGCGATCGCCCCGGCGGTGGCGGCCAGCGGGTCGCCCGATACATCGTCGAACCGATGGAAGCTGGTGGCCATCGCGACCAGCAGCGTCACCGCATCGGCATCGCGGATCGACAGGCGACCATCCGGCGCGACGCTCACCTGCCCGCCCTCGTTCACCGCCAGCAACCGCGCAGCGAAGGTCATCGCGCCGGCCACCCCCTGCGACGCGCCGTTACGACCGGTCAGCAGCAGTCCGGCGGCCCCATCCGGGCGGGTGGTCGCGCCCGCCTGCGGAGAGGTCAGCCCGATATCGACCGACAGCGTCTCCCGCGGCGCGGTCAGGCGCAGAGCGATGACCCGCTCGCCGGGCGAGGCGATCACCTGGCGGAGATGCTCCCCCGCCCCCGTCCGGAAGCGAGTCGAGGCTATCGCCGCGTCGAGATCGAGGTCGCGTCGATAGGCTGACACCTCGCCCAAGCCCGGAAAGTCGAGGGTCAGGTCGCCCAGCGCCTGATAGGGCATCTGCTTGGGCGGGGTGCCGAGCAGTGCGCGATCGACCAGCGTCTGCGCCTCCTTGATCCGGTCCGCGAACACCAGCTTGCGCACCTCGGGCAGTGCGCCGAGCGCCGCCGGATTGACGGGGTCATAGGGTCCGCCCGCCCACAGCGTGCCCTCGTTCAGTTGCAACCGCTCCTGCGCGGCGTCGCCGAACACCATCGCCGCCAGCACGCCGTTGCCGACCGGCAGCGCCTCGGTCCACGATCGGGCGGGCTGGCGATACCAGAGCATCGGCACGTCAGGCGCAAGGGGCGCGGCTACGCCCTCGCCACCAGTGGCGGCGGCCAGGCCGGTCGCGGCGGCAAGGCCGATCGTCTCGCGTCGGGTCGGTCGCATCGCTCTCCCTTTCCGGGGGGCTACAGGCGCCAACCCGCTCGTTTGTCGGGTCTTTTACAATGCGATCGCCACAGCGTGAACCGGTGTCGAGAAGATAGACGCGGCCGCGGTGATTTCGCCTCGACAGGGAAAGGACCTTCAGTTCACCCCGTCCCCGCCGCTCCCCTTCAGCAAGGCCATCCGCAGACACTGGCAGACGATCTCGTCGCGCTGATTGCGCATTCGGTGCTCGAAGGTCACGATCCCCGCCCCCGGCCGCGAGCGGCTGGGCTTGAGCGCGACCACCTCGGTCTCGGCGCGCAGCGTATCGCCCAGGAACACCGGCTTGGGCATGACCAGCGTGTCATAGCCCAGATTGGCGATCAGCGTGCCGAGCGTCGTGTCGCCGACCGACAGGCCGATCATCAACGCGAAGGTGAAGGTGCCATTGACCAGGATCTGCCCGAACTCGCTGGCCCGCGCCGCCTCGGCGTCGATATGCAAGGGCTGCGGATTGTGCGTCATGGTCGAGAAGAGAAGGTTGTCCGTCTCCGTCACCGTGCGACGGATTTCGTGCTCCAGCCGGTCGCCGACGTTCCAGCCGTCATAGGGCCGCCCCGCCATCAGGCCGCCTCCTCGGTCCGGGCGATGCGGGCGAGCAGCAACCCCTCGGTCACCTGCCCGCCCTGCTCCGCCGTCAACGCCGCGACCTCGCCGTCGAACGGCGCGACCAGGCTGTGCTCCATCTTCATCGCCTCCACGGTCAGCAGCGTCTGCCCCCTGGTCACCCGGTCGCCCGCCGCCACCGCGACGGCGATGATCCGGCCGGGCATGGGCGACAGGATCGCGCCGTCCGCCGCTTCGCCCCCCGCCGCGCCCGCCGCGCGCCAGGGCTGGAGCCGCCAGACCTGGCCCTGTTCGGCGATCAGCCCATCGCCTTGCCGGTCGCGGTCCGGCGTCGGCGCGAGCGGCACCGTCACCGCCACGCCGTCGAGCAGGAACCGCCCCTCTCGCCAAGGTGGCGCGTTGAGGCGGAAGCCGGCGAGCGGCCCCGGCGCGGCAAGCGCCGCCGCCGCCGCCTGGAGGGTCGCGGCCGAGGGGTCGGCCGGCGGGACAAGCGCCTCGCCCTCGCGCGCGATCAGACCGGTATCGAGCTCGGCGGCGACGAAGGCGGGATGGTTCAGCGCGCGGAGCAGGAAGCCGGCATTGGTCTTGAGCGGCCAGATCGCCGCGCCGTCCAGCGTCGACGCCAGTCGCCGCCGCGCCGCCTCCCGGTCCGGGCCCCAGGCGATCAGCTTGGCGATCATCGGATCGTAATAGGGCGAGATGGTCGCGCCCCGCTCGACGCCCGTATCGGTGCGCCAGGACTCGCCCAGTTCGAACCGGTCGAGCCGGCCGATCGACGGCAGGAAGCCGCGCGCCGGGTCCTCGGCATAGAGCCGCGCCTCCATCGCCCAGCCGGTGATCGCCAGCTCGGCTTGCGAGCGCGGCAAGGGCTCGCCCGCGGCGACGCGGAGCTGCCATTCGACCAGATCCTGCCCGGTGATCGCCTCGGTCACCGGATGCTCGACCTGGAGCCGGGTGTTCATCTCCATGAACCAGATGCGGTCGGCGCGCAGCCCCTCCGAGGCGTCGGCGATGAATTCGATCGTGCCCGCGCCGACATAATCGACGGCCCGCGCGGCGCGCACCGCCGCCTCGCAGATCGCCGCGCGGGTGACGTCGTCCATGCCGGGTGCGGGCGCCTCCTCGATCACCTTCTGGTGGCGGCGTTGCAGCGAACAGTCGCGCTCGAACAGGTGGACGACGTTGCCGTGCCGGTCGCCGAACACCTGCACCTCGATATGGCGCGGGTTGGTGACCCATTTCTCCAGCAGCACCTGGTCGTTGCCGAAACTGGACGCCGCCTCGCGCCGGCACGAGGCGAGCGCCTCGACGAAGTCGGCGGGCGCGTCGACCTTGCGCATCCCCTTGCCGCCGCCGCCCGCCACCGCCTTGATGAGCACGGGATAGCCGATCGTCCCGGCCTCCGCCGCCAGCCGGTCGGGCGACTGGTCCTCGCCCAGATAGCCGGGGGTCGTCGGCACGCCGGCCGCCTGCATCAGCGCTTTGGCCGCGTCCTTCAGCCCCATGGCGGTGATCGACCGGGGGTCCGGCCCGACCCAGACCAGGCCGGCATCGATCACGCTCTGCGCGAATCCGGCATTCTCGGACAGGAAGCCATAGCCCGGATGGATCGCCTCCACCCCCGTGGCCAGCGCGGCGGCGATGATCCGATCCCCGCACAGATAGGATTCGCGCACCGGACCCGCGCCGATCGGGACGGCGGCATCGGCCATGCGGACATGCAGCGCGTCGGCATCCACATCCGAATGGACGGCGACGGTGCGGATGCCCATCGCCCGCGCAGTGCGAATGATGCGGCAGGCGATCTCGCCGCGATTGGCGATCAGGAGCGAAGCGATCATCGGGTCACATCCGGAACAGGCCGAAGCGCGCGGCTTCGGGCACAGGCGCGTTCAGCGCGGCGGCGAAGGCCAGGCCGAGCACGTCACGGGTCTGGGCGGGATCGATCACGCCGTCGTCCCACAAGCGGGCGGTGGCGTAATAGGGATTGCCCTCCTCCTCATATTTGGCGCGAACCGGGGCCTTGAATGCTTCGGCCTGCTCGGGCGTCCAGGTCGCGGCGTCGCGGTGCACGGTGGCCAGCACGCTCGCCGCCTGCTCGCCGCCCATCACGCTGATCCGGGCATTGGGCCAGCTGAACAGGAAGCGCGGCTGATAGGCGCGGCCGCACATGCCGTAATTGCCCGCTCCGAAGCTGCCACCGATCAGCACCGTGACCTTGGGCACCTGCGCCGTCGCGACCGCCGTCACCAGCTTGGCGCCGTTCTTGGCGATCCCTTCCGCCTCGTATTTGCCGCCGACCATGAAGCCCGAGATGTTCTGGAGGAACAGCAGTGGGATCTGGCGCTGGCAGGCCAGTTCGATGAAATGCGCGCCCTTCAGCGCGCTCTCGCTGAACAGCACGCCGTTATTCGCCAGGATCGCGACCGGCATCCCCCAGATATGCGCGAAGCCGCAGACCAGGGTGGTGCCGTACAGCGCCTTGAACTCGTGGAAGGCCGAGCCGTCGATGATCCGTGCGATCACCTCGCGCACGTCATAGGGCGCGCGCACGTCCTGCGGCACGATGCCGTAGAGTTCGGCGGGGTCGTAGCGGGGCGGCTCGGGCGTCTGCCGGTTCAGCGCCGCCCCGGTCTGCGGCGGCAGGGTCGCGACGATGTCGCGCACGATCGACAGCGCGTGATCGTCGTCCTCGGCGACATGATCGACCACGCCCGAGCGCCGGCCATGCAGGTCGCCGCCGCCCAGATCCTCGGCGCTGATCACCTCGCCGGTCGCCGCCTGCACCAGCGGCGGGCCGGCGAGGAAGATCGTGCCCTGGTTGCGCACGATCACCGTCTCGTCCGACATGGCCGGCACATAGGCGCCGCCCGCCGTGCAACTGCCCATCACGCAGGCGATCTGCGGGATGCCGAGCGCGCTCATGGTCGCCTGGTTGAAGAAGATGCGTCCGAAATGCTCGCGGTCGGGAAAGACCTCGGCCTGGTTGGGCAGATTCGCGCCGCCGCTGTCGACCAGATAGACGCTCGGCAGCCGGTTCTCCTGCGCGATCTCCTGCGCGCGGAGGTGCTTCTTGACGGTCAGCGGATAGTAGGTGCCGCCTTTCACCGTCGCGTCGTTGCAGGCGATCATGACCTGCCGCCCCGACACGCGGCCGATGCCGGCGATCAGCCCCGCGCCCGGCACCGCATCGTCATACAGGCCGTTTGCCGCCAATTGCCCGATCTCTAGGAACGGACTGCCGGGGTCGAGCAGCCGCTCCACCCGCTCGCGGGGCAGCAGCTTGCCACGCGCGACATGCTTGGCGCGCGCCGCCTCCGGCCCGCCCGCCGCCGCCGCCGCGACGCGTGCGCGCAAGGCCTCGACCAGTGCGCGATTGTGCGCGGCATTGGCGCGGAACCCGGCATCCTCGGGCGAGACCTTGCTGTCCAGCACCGGCCCGCTCATGCCCCGATCAGCTCCCGGCCGATCAGCATCCGGCGGATCTCGTTGGTGCCGGCGCCGATGTCGAGCAGCTTGGCGTCGCGCATGAACCGCTCGACCGGCCAGTCGCGCGTATAGCCCGCCCCGCCCAACGCCTGCACCGCTTCCAGCGCCACCCGCATCGCATTTTCCGACGCCAGCAGGATCGCGCCCGCGGCGTCGAACCGCGTCGTCCGCCCGGCATCGCACGCCTTCGCCACCGCATAGACGTACGCGCGCGCCGAATTGAGCGCGACATACATGTCGGCGACCTTGGCCTGGATCAGCTGGAACGCGCCGATCGGCTTGCCGAACTGCTGTCGCTCGCGGACATAGGGCAGCACCACGTCGAGACAGGCCTGCATGATGCCGAGCTGGATGCCCGCCAGCACGGTGCGCTCATAATCCAGCCCCGACATCAGAATGCCGACGCCGCCGTTCAGCGGCCCCATGACATTCTCTTCCGGCACCTCGCAGTCCTGGAACACCAGCTCGGCGGTCGGCGAGCCGCGCATCCCGACCTTGTCGATCTTCTGCCCGATCGCAAAGCCGGCGAAATCCTTTTCGATCAGAAAGGTGGTGATGCCCTTCGACCCCTCGCCGGTCTTGGCGTAGACGACCAGTGTATCCGCATAGGGGGCGTTGGTGATCCAGAACTTGGTGCCGTTCAGGATATAGCGGTCGCCCTTCTTCTCGGCGCGCAGCTTCATCGACACCACGTCGGACCCCGCCCCGGCCTCCGACATCGCCAGACTGCCGACATGCTCGCCGGAGATCAGCTTCGGCAGGTAACGCGCCTTCTGCTTGGGCGAAGCCCAGCGGCGGATCTGGTTCACGCAGAGGTTGGAATGCGCGCCGTAGCTGAGCCCGATCGAAGCGGAGGCGCGCGCCACCTCCTCCTGCGCCACGACATGCTCCAAATAGCCCAGGCCCAGGCCACCGTCCGCCTCGTCCACGGTGATGCCGTGCAGGCCCAGCTCGCCCATTGCGGGCCAGAGTTCGCGCGGGAACCAGTCCCGGGCGTCGATCTCGGCGGCGAGCGGCGCGATCCGCTCGGCCGCGAAGCGCGCGGTGCTGTCGCGGATCATGTCGGCGGTCTCGCCGAGCGCGAAGTCGAACTGGGTCATGCCTCTCTCCTGTCGCCCCCTTGTACCGCCCCGCGCCCGCCGGCGAAAATTGAAAGTCGCGGCGGGACTGCATTGATCCTATCTATGCACGATGCTCGACCGCTATCTGCTTCGCTATGTCATCGCCGTGGTCGAGCAGGGCAATTTCTCGCGCGCGGCGGCAGCCTGCAACGTCTCGCAGCCAACGCTGTCGATCGGAATTGCCAAGCTGGAGCGCGAACTGGGCCAGGCGCTGTTCGTCCGCTCCAACCAGCGGGTCGAGCTGACCGAGGCGGGCGCGCGCTTCCTGGTCCACGCCCGACGGATCGAGCGCGAGTTCAACGCCGCGCTCCAGTCGATCGGGATGCCCGGCGAGCGTCCTGCCTTGCGGCTCGGGGTGCTGGCGAGCATCGCCAGCGACCGCATCGCCACCGCCATCGCCCGGGCCCGGCCGGGCGAGACGCATCGCTTCGAACTGATGTTCGGCAGCGAGCGCGAACTCGCCGGCCATCTCGCCAAGGGGCGGATCGACCTGGCGCTGACGCTGGTCGGACGCGGCGCCCACCGTTTCGTCGAGCATGCCGTCGCAACCGAGGATTATGCGCTCGCCCTGCCCGCGACCCATGAGCTGGCGGGCGAGTCGGTGATCGCGGCGGAGCGGCTGGCTGGCGAGACGATGATCGTGCGCCGCCATTGCGAGGCGCTGGCCGACACCAGCCGCCATTTCACCGAACGCGGCGTTCGCCCGCATTTCGCGCTCCGCTCGACCCATGACGAGCGGGTGTTGCAGATGGTGGCGGCGGGCCTGGGCATCACCGTCATGCCGCGCGGCCACCGGCACGCCGGGGTGGTGCGGCCGTCGCTCGCCGGCTTCGGCCTGACGCGGACCCTGGGCTGGGCCGTCACGCCCTCGGCCGAACCCCTGCTCGCCCGCCCGCCCGCCATCATGACCGCGATCGAAGCGGCCCTCACCGCCGGTGCCGATGAGGAGGGTGCGACCTGACCGGTCGATCCACCGCTTTCAGATCGACCGGCAGGCGGTCGCGGGGGCGAAAGACCGCCGGGGGGCGGTGACCCGCGACGCCATCCCCTGCCGCCCCGACGGGGCCGATGCGCGGGCGGCGCCGGAATGGCGATCAGCCATGCTTGCCGATGGTGACGGCCGCGCCGGGCCACTCCTCGGTGGCGACCGCCTCGATCGGGCGCGCGATCCCCCGGGTCAGCGCGGCCGGCACCGTGACGCGAAAATCGCGTGCGAGCAGGCCCTCGACCGCCCAGCGGACGCAATAATCGGCGGCGACGCCGACCACCTCGATCTGCCCGACACCGGACCGGTGCAGCGCGGCGAAGAAGGCGTCGCGGTCGATCCGCTCGCCGGTGCCGAGCCGCTCCATCACCAGGCCCGGCTCGGCCCACATGTCGAACACGCCCTTCTCCAGGCGATAGCAGGGGATCGCGGGATCGACGACGGCTGGATCGACTACCAATGCCCATCCAGATGTGCCGACTTCGCAATGGGGCGGAAACTGCTTGGCTTCCTCGGACAGGGCGTAGACGGCGGGGACATGGGTGTCGGCGGTGAACAGCACGCCGGCCGTGTCCTCGGCCCGCAAGCCCGCCAGCCATGCCGCGAGCGGCATAACGATCGCATCGCCCCCCGGCACCGGGAGCGCCCCGTCGCTCGCCACGAAATCCCGCTGCATGTCCACGACAATCGCAAAACGCATCACGTGCCTCCCATTAACCCTTGCACCATATTGTTACGCTGCATATAAGTAACATGCATATCGCATTCAAGGTAGCGGCATGGACGAGGCGGCCTTTCTCGACAGCTATGACCCCGACCGGTTCGAGCGCCCGTCGCTGGCGGTCGACCTGATCCTGACCAGCGTGGTCAACGGGGCGCCGGCGGTGTTGCTCCATCGGCGACGCGATCATCCCTTCGCCGGAAGCTGGGCCTTGCCGGGCGGTTTCGTCGGCATCGGCGAGAGCCTGGACGACGCGGCCCGGCGCGTCCTCGTCGACAAGGCGCAGATGGACGGCGCTTATCTGGAACAGCTCTACACGTTCGGGGCGGTGGAGCGCGATCCACGAATGCGGATCGTCAGCACCGCCTATTTCGCCCTGCTGCCCGCCGAGCGCTTCATGACCGCCGCCGCGCTGGCCCTGGCTCAGATCGATCGGCCCGAGGACGGAACCGCCACGGCCTCGATCGCGGGAGAGCCCGTGCCGCTGGCCTTCGACCATGCCGCCATGCTCGATCTCGCGATCCGGCGGCTGCGCGGCAAACTCGACTGGTCGCCGGTCGCCTTCGCGCTGCTGCCCGAACGCTTCACCCTCCGCGCACTTCAGGACGTCCATGAGGCGATCCTCGGACGCCCGCTCAACAAGCCGGCCTTTCGCCGACGCCTGATCGACAGCGGCCGGATCGCCGCGACGGGCGAGCGCGAGACCGGCGCCTCCTTCCGCCCGGCCGAGCTCTACCGTCATGTCGGGCAAGGCTAATGGCGCCGCTCACGAACAGCGTAGGGGCCGACCGGCCCGATCCGCCATCGCCCCTGGACCGCCACGGCTGGCGTGACGAAGACCCTCGCACGCGCCGTCTGCCTTCCTCCCCTCGTCACGACTGAGGAGCCATCATGCCCGTCACCGACATCGCGACCCGCACCTATGACCATGGCTGGCGGCTCGACCCCATCGTCCGCAGCCTGCTCGACACCGACTTCTACAAGCTGCTGATGCTCCAGCTGATCTGGCGGCTCCATCCCGACGTGCAGGCGACCTTCTCGCTCATCAACCGGACCAGGACGGTAAGGCTCGCCGACGATATCGACGAACGCGAGCTGCGCGACCAGCTCGACCATGCCCGCAGCCTGCGGTTCGCCAAGAAGGAGCTGATCTGGCTCGCCGGCAACAGCTTCTATGGCCGCCAGCGGATGTTCGAACCGGCGTTCCTGAGCTGGCTCGCCGACTTCCGGCTGCCGGACTATGAGTTGCGCGCCGTCGACGGGCAATTCGAGCTGCGCTTTCCCGGCCCCTGGACTCACACCACCATGTGGGAGATCCCGGCGCTCGCATTCGTCAACGAGCTCCGCTCGCGCGCCGCGCTCAAGGGACGCGGGCGATTCGAGCTCGACATCCTCTACGCGCGCGCCAAGGCCAAGCTGTGGGAGAAGGTGGAGCGCCTGCGGGCCCTCCCCGACCTCGTCCTGTCCGACTTCGGCACGCGTCGTCGCCATGGTTTCCTGTGGCAGCGCTGGTGCGTCGAGGCGCTGAAGGAGGGGCTGGGCGACCGCTTCATCGGCTCGTCCAACGTCCTCCTGGCGATGGACGCCGATCTGGAGGCGATCGGCACCAATGCGCACGAACTGCCGATGGTGCTCGCCGCGCTCGCCGAGGACGACGCCGCCCTGGCCGCCGCTCCCTATCGCGTGCTGGCCGAATGGCAGACGCAATATGACGGCAATCTGCTGATCGCGCTGCCCGATGCGTTCGGGACGACGGCCTTTCTGGCGGATGCGCCGGCGTGGCTGGCCGACTGGACCGGGTTTCGTCCGGATTCGAGCCCCCCGATCGAGGGCGGCGAGCAGATCATCGCCTGGTGGCGCGCGCGCGGTGTCGACCCGGCGACCCGGCTGCTGATCTTCTCTGATGGCATGGATGTCGACACGATCGAGCGGACCTATCGCCACTTCCATGGCCGCGTGCGCACGAGTTTCGGTTGGGGAACCAATCTCACCAACGATTTCCGCGGCTGCGACCCAGCTGGCGGGGCGGCGCTCGCGCCGATCTCGCTGGTGGCGAAGGTCCTGACCGCCAATGGTCGCCCGGCGGTCAAGCTGTCCGACAATCCCGCCAAGGCGACCGGCGATCCCGCCGAGATCGCCCGCTATCTGCGCGTGTTCGGGGATAGCGGCAGGGTGGCGCAGCCCGTGATGGTGTGAATGCACGCACCGGCGGCCTGCACCCTGGACGCAAGCAAGCCCCGGCAAGCGGGAGCTTGGGGGTTTTGTTGGATCGGAATGGTTGCGGGGACAGGA
>NZ_JACHNY010000002.1 GCF_014199625.1 Sphingomonas abaci | reverse complement strand
CGCTGCTTGAGGGGCTCCACGCTGCCCCCGCTGCCACGAGGCAGTGTCATTTCTATCTGGCAGAGAAAGTGTCTTTTCTAAATAGCGCCGACATGTGTGCGGGAGGATGAGCTTGTGATCGAACGTCTGGTCGCCATCATGGCGCGGCTGCGCGACCCGGTGTCCGGCTGCGAATGGGACCGGGCGCAGACCTCGGCCTCGATTGCGCCCTATGCGATCGAGGAAGCGCACGAAGTCGTCGACGCGATTGCGCGCGACGATGCCGAGGAACTGCGCGACGAACTGGGCGACCTGTTGCTGCAGGTCGTCTTCCATGCGCGGATCAACGAAGAGGCCGGCCGCTTCGCCTTGCCGGACGTGGTCGCGTCGATCGCTGACAAGATGGAGCGGCGTCATCCGCATATCTTCGGCGATGCGGCGGCGTCCCCCGGCTGGGAAGCGATCAAGGCTGGCGAGCGCCGCAGCAAGGCCGATAGCAGTGCGCTGGCAGGAGTGGCGCTGGCCCTGCCGGCGTTGATGCGCGCCGAGAAGCTTCAGGATCGCGCGGCCCGGGTCGGCTTCGACTGGCCCGACAGCCGCGGGCCGCGCGCCAAGATCGACGAGGAGATCGCCGAGGTGGAGGCCGCCGCGCCTCAGGACCGCGCCGAGGAGATCGGCGACCTGCTGTTCGCGGTCGTCAATTGGGCGCGTCACCTGGACATAGACCCCGAGGTCGCGCTGCGCGCCGCCAACGCCAAATTCGAGCGCCGTTTTCGCAGTATGGAGACGATGGCCGGCCCGCTCGAGGGTCAGTCGCTCGATGCCATGGAGGCGCTGTGGATTGCCGCCAAGGCGCAAGAGCCGAAGCCGATCGCGTGAGCCGGTTCGCACGGTTTGCCGCGATCGACTGGTCGGGTGCGCGTGGGGTGCAGCACCGCGGCATCGCGCTCGCGCTGTGCGCAGCGGGTGACAGCCCCCCTTCCCTCGTCCATGCGCCGGATGGCCGGCCCTGGTCACGCACCGGTATCGCCGACTGGATCGCCGCGCATCGCGACGCGCCGATGCTGGTCGGCATGGATTTCAGCTTCTCCGCGCCGTTCGTCGAGCGGGGCGCGCACTTGCCCGGAGATAGCGTCACCGCCGATGCCCGCGCGCTCTGGACCTTGGTCGAGGCGGAGAGCGACGATCCGGACCTGGGTGCCGCCGACTTCATCCAGGCGCGGCGCGGCCGGCACTTCTATCTGGGCGCCGCCGATGGGGCGAAGCGCGACTTCCTCCATTGGCGCCAGTGCGAGAGCACCTCCCAGGGCGAGCGCAAGCCCTCGACCGTCTATGACGCGATCGGCGCGGCGCAGGTCAGCAAAGCCAGTTTCGCTGGGATGCGCCTGCTGCATCGTCTGTCCGGCACAGTCGCGATCTGGCCGTTCGACCCCCTGCCCCAGACCGGCCTGGTGCTGGTCGAGATTTACACCGCCATCGCGGCGCGCGCGGCGGGGATGCGCAAGGGGCGCAGCAAGATACGCGACGCGTCCTCCCTCGATGCGGCGCTGGCGCAGGTAGGGAGCGCGCCGCACAGCCCCCTCCCCGCCTATGACGATCATGCCACCGATGCGATCCTGACGGCCGCGTGGCTTCGTCGTCATGCCGGTGATCCGGCGCTCTGGTCGCCGCCGCGACTGACGCCCCGCATCGCCGCGACCGAGGGCTGGACCTTCGGCGTGCGGTAAGGGCGTTCTGCTTCGGGTTACGATCCCAGTCATTTCCCGCTATGCCCCGCGCATGGAACAACAGGCTTTGGTTATCGCGCTGATCGGTGCGCTTGGCATCGGCGCGCAATGGATCGCCTGGCGGACCGGCTGGCCGGCGATCGCGCTGATGCTGGTCGCGGGGGTGATCGCGGGGCCCGTTACCGGGCTGATCGATCCGCACCGCATCTTCGGCGACCTGCTCGAACCGCTCGTGTCGCTGGCGGTGGCGCTGATCCTGTTCGAGGGCGGGCTCAGTCTCAACGTCCGCGAACTGCGTCGCACCGATGGCGCGGTGGCGCGCCTCCTGCTGCTCGGCGTCCCACTCGGCTGGCTGTTCGGAGCACTGGCCTGCTATTATGTCGGCGGCTTGGTCTGGCCGGTCGCGATCCTGTTCTCCGGGATCCTGGTGGTGACCGGGCCGACCGTGGTGCTGCCGTTGCTCCGCCAGAGCAACATCGCCGCCCGGCCGCGCGCGATCCTGAAATGGGAAGCGATCGTCAACGACCCGATCGGCGCGCTGTGCGGTGTCGTCACCTATGAATATCTACGCCGCGCCGGCGAGGGCGTGACCATCCCGTCCCTGCTCGGCTCGCTGGTCGCCGCCAGCCTGGTCGCCGGCCTGATCGGCTGGGGCAGCGCGCGGGCGATCGGATGGGCGTTCCCGCGCGGCCATGTGCCGGAATATCTGAAAGCGCCGGTGCTGCTGGTCGCGGTGATCGGCGCGTTCGTGCTGTCCAATCTGGTGCAGCAGGAGACCGGCCTGCTTGCGGTGACCGTGATGGGCGTGGCGCTGGCCAATATGCGCCTTGACTCGCTCCGCGACATCCATCCGTTCAAGGAGAACGTCACCGTTCTCCTGATTTCGGGCGTCTTCGTGCTGCTGTCGGCGACGCTCAACCTGACGGTGCTGGAGCGGTTCGAGTGGCGCTTCCTGGCCTTTCTCTTCGCATTGCTGTTCCTGGTTCGGCCGGCGACGGTGCTGCTCAGCCTGGCCTTCACGCGCGTCCCCTGGAACGAGCGGCTGCTGATCGCCTGGATCGCCCCGCGCGGCATCGTCGCCGTCGCGATCTCTGGCCTGTTCGCGCTCCGGCTGGATCAGCTCGGCTATGCCGATGGTTCGATCCTGGTCACCCTGTCCTTCGCCGTGGTGGTGGCGACGATCGTGGCGCACGGCTTCTCCATCGGCCCGGTCGCCAAGCTGCTCAAGGTGACGGGACCGACCGAGCGGGGCCTGCTGCTGGTCGGCTGCACGCCGTGGAGCCTGGAGCTGGCGCGGTTGCTACGCCAGCTCGAGGTGCTGGTGACGATCGCCGACACCAGCTGGCAGCGTCTGTCCCCGGCCCGTCATGCCGGCATCCCGACCTACCATGGCGAGATCCTGGCCGAGGCGACCGAGGACCAGCTCGACCTGTCGCAGTTCGAGGTGCTGGTCGCCACCAGCGACAACGAGGCCTATAACGCGCTGGTCTGCAGCGAGTTCGCGCACGAGATTGGCCGCGACAAGGTCTACCAGCTGGGGGGCGACGGCAGCGACGGGGACGAGGACGATCGCGCGCTGCCCGCTTCGCTACGCGGGCGCGCCCTGTTCAGCAGCGGCCACGGGGTCGAGGCGGTGATGCAGCGCCAGCAACAGGGCTGGACCTTCCGCAAGACCCGCATCACCGATAAATTCGACTTCGACACGGCGCGGGCGGACATGGCGGACGAGGCGGACATGCTGCTGCTGTGGCGCAAGGGCGCGCCGCTTCGATTCTTCTCGCACGCCAGCCGCCCGACGCCGCAGACCGGCGACACGATCATCAGCTATGGCCCGCCCGCGCCGACAGCCACGCGGCGGGCGACGGAGGGAGTGGTATCATGACACGGACGCTTGCGACGATCGGGCCGATCGCCCTGGTCCTGGCCGCCTGTACGCCAGCGGCCGACCGCACCGGCAATGCCAGCGCCCCGATGGCGGAGGCGAATGACAGCGCCGAGGCCGGTTTCGATGCGGGGGGCATCGCCAACGTCACCGGAAACGACGCGGTGCCGGCCCGCTCCATCCTTCGCCCCGATATCGTCGCGCCCGAACCCGCGCCGCCGCCGCTGGAACCGATCGACCGCGTCATCCCCTTCGCGCAAACCGGTCAGCAAATCGACGACGAGGGTCGGAAGGCGTTGGACGCCTTGTTGACCGACCCGATCATGCGAGCGGGCGGCGGCATCACCCTGAGCGGCCATTCCGACAGCAAGGGCGATGATCGGGTCAATTTGCGCACCTCCCGCCAGCGGGCCGAGGCCGTGCGCGACTATCTGGTCGAAAAAGGCATCGACCCGGCCCGCATCACGGTGATAGCCTTGGGCGAAACCCGGCCGCTCGTCCCGAACGCGCATCCGGATGGGTCCGACGACTCCGCCGCGCGGGCGCGAAATAGGCGCGTCGAGGTGGGCGTGGCGCTGCCCGACGCCCCCGCGCCGGCCGACGCGACCGGTGGCGATGCGGCTGTTGCCGTGCCGGCGCGATGAACGATCAGCCCGGATAGCGGTCGAAATGCGGCAGCGCGGCCATGGCGCCGAGCCAGCCCGGCGCATCCGCCATTTGGATACAGGCCTGGGGCGGCAGGTCGTCCGGCCGGTCCAGGGTCGCGGACTGTATGTCGACATGATCCGGGAAGATCGCCGGGTTGCGATAGAATAGGCCTGTTCCACAGCGACCGCAGAAGTGCCGCTCGACGCCGGGAGACGACTCGAAACGCACCGGTGCGCCGCTGATCGTCACCGCCGCCTCGGGAAACAGCGCCCAGCCAACGAGCGGCGCGCCCGACGAACGCCGGCAATCCACGCAATGGCACAAGGCGTGATGCTCTGGCATGCCGATCGCCTGGTAACGGATCGCTCCGCAGCGGCATCCGCCCTCGAAGATTCCCTGTTCGACCGCCTGCTCCATCCCGTGTCTCCCCTCTTGCCGATTGAGTTTTCCAGCGTCGAGGTCGCCACGCAAGTAAAAAGAACAAACCGGGTCCGCGACGGCAGCCCGGCCCCTGTTCGCAGGTCGGCGGTCCGCTCAGGGTGCCGCGACACGGATCTCCGGTCGTGTGGCGCTTGCCCCCCGCCCCGCCGTTCCCTACCTGTTCGAAGGTGACCGATATCCAGCTCGCCGACCCGCCCTATCTGCGCGGCCTCAATCCGCCTCAGCGCGAGGCGGTCCTGACCACCGACGGACCCGTGCTGATGCTCGCCGGCGCGGGCACCGGCAAGACGGCGGCGTTGACCGCTCGGTTGGCGCACCTGCTCTACACGCGCAAGGCCTGGCCGAGTGAGATTCTGGCGGTGACCTTCACCAATCGCGCGGCGCGCGAGATGCGCGAGCGGGTCGGCCGGCTGGTCGGCGAGGCGGTGGAGGGGATGCCGTGGCTCGGCACCTTCCACGCGATCGGCGCGAAGATGCTGCGTCGCCATGCCGAGCTGGTCGGGCTGCAATCCAACTTCACCATCCTGGACACGGACGACCAGCTCCGCCTGCTCAAGCAGCTGATCGTCGCGGCCGATATCGACGAGAAGCGCTTTCCCGCCCGCAGCCTGGCCGGGCTGATCGATGAGTGGAAGAACAAGGGGCTGGTCCCCGCCGACATCGACGCCGGCGAATCCGAACGTTTCGCCAACGGCCGCGGCGGCGAGCTCTACCAGCAATATCAGGACCGTCTGAAGGCGGTGAACGCCTGCGACTTCGGCGACCTGCTGCTCCACATGCTGGTCATCCTGAAGACGCATCGGGACGTGCTGGAGGGCTATCAGGAGCGCTTCCGCTACATCATGGTGGACGAATATCAGGACACCAACAGCGTCCAGTACCTGTGGCTGCGGCTGCTGGCCCAGGCGCGCAAGAACATCGCTTGCGTCGGCGACGACGACCAGTCCATCTATTCGTGGCGCGGCGCGCAGGTCGAGAACATCCTTCGTTTCGAGAAGGACTTCCCGGGCGCGACGGTGATCCGGTTGGAGCAGAACTACCGCTCGACCCCGCATATTCTGGGCGCGGCCGGCGGCGTCATCGCCCATAATAGCGGCCGGCTCGGCAAGCAGCTCTGGACCGAACTCGACGCAGGCGAGAAGGTACGCGTGCTCGGCGTCTGGGACGGGCCGGAAGAGGCGCGACGCGTCGGCGACGAGATCGAAAGTTGTCGCCGCGCCGGCAAGAGCCTGGACGACATCGCCATCCTGGTTCGCGCCTCGCACCAGACGCGCGAGTTCGAGGACCGCTTTATCGCCATCGGCCTGCCCTATCGGATCGTCGGCGGCTTCCGCTTCTATGAGCGCGCCGAAATTCGCGATGCGCTCGCATATCTGCGTGTCGTCAACCAACCGGCCGATGATCTCGCCTTCGAGCGGATCGTCAACGTGCCCAAGCGTGGTCTTGGCGACAAGGCGCTGGCCAAGATCCACCAGCTCGCGCGGGGTGAAGGCATGCCGCTGACCACGGCCGCCGCGCGCATCCTCGATACCGACGAACTGACGGCCCAGGCGCGGCGCAGCCTGGGCAATCTCGTCGGCGACATTCATCGCTGGCGCGACATGGCGCGTGACCTGCCCCATGCCGAACTGGCCCGCCAGCTGCTGGACGAAAGCGGCTACACCGCCATGTACCAGGCGGAGAAATCAGCCGAGGCGGCGGGGCGGCTGGAGAACCTGTCCGAACTCGTCCGCGCGATGGAGGAATATGAGTCGCTCGGCGCGTTCCTGGAGCACGTCTCGCTGGTCATGGACAATGACGGCGGCCGACAGGACCCGCAGGTCACGATCATGACCATCCACGCCGCCAAGGGGCTGGAATTCGATACCGTGTTCCTAGCGGGCTGGGAGGAAGGGTTGTTCCCCTCGCAGCGCGCGGTCGACGAGGGCGGCACCAAGAGTCTGGAGGAGGAACGGCGGCTCGCCTATGTCGCGATCACCCGCGCCCGGCGGCTGGCGGTGATCCTTCATGCGGCCAACCGGCGCATCTACGGCCAATGGACATCGAGCATTCCCAGCCGCTTCGTCGGCGAGCTGCCGGCCGATCATATCGACAGCGAGACTACGATGAGCGGTGGCGAAAGCCTGTGGCGCGCCAACTGGTCTGAACATGCCGACCCCTTCGCCAATGTCGCGCGGGGTACGGGGCGCGGCCCTGGCTGGCAACGCGCGGCGGGTCAGATGGGGCAGTCCAACTTCACCACCACGCCCAAGCGCGTGGTCGAGAGCCGGGCCAGCGCGGTCAGCCTGGGCAACAAGGGGCGGAGCGACCTGAAGGTCGGTCAGCGTGTCTTCCACCAGAAGTTCGGCTATGGCGCGATCGCGGAGATTGAGGGCAACAAGCTGGAGATCGACTTCGAACAGGCCGGGCGCAAGCGGGTGATGGACAGTTTCGTCACCATCGCCTGACCCTGAAAACAAAAGGGGACGGCGATCGCGATCGCCGTCCCCATACCTAGCTCTCCGTCGGGATCAGCGGCACTTGACCTTGCCGCGATCGATCGAGCGTCCGAGCAACGCGCCGCCGCCCGCTCCTGCCAGCGTGCCGAGCGTGCCGCCGCCGACCAGATTGGCGAGCAGGCCGCCGCCGACGCCACCGATGACCCCGCGCGCGACTATCGCGACGGCGCGCAATATCGCGAGCGCGTCGTCTCGCCCGACGAGCGGGTCTATGCCGGCTATGACGGCCGTTATTACTGCAAGCGGTCCGACGGCACGACCGGGCTGATCATTGGCGGCGCGGCCGGCGGCATCCTCGGCAATGTCATCGATGGCGGGCGCAGCCGCATCCTCGGCACGCTGCTGGGCGGCGCGGCGGGGGCGCTGGCCGGGCGGTCGATCGACCAGAACAGCCAGGTGCGCTGCCGCTGAGGCAGGGTCGTTCCCGCCCGCACGGGGCGGGAACGGTCACACCGATGGTTCGAACAAAGCCCGCAGATCACGCTTCACGATCTTGCCATTGGCGTTGCGCGGCAGCGGCTCCGCCAGAAAGCGGATCGCGACCGGCACCTTGAACGCCGCCAGCCGTTCGCGCAGCCAGGCCTGGAGGTCCACCTCGCCCGCGGACGCACCGGGGGCCAGGTGCACGACCGCCACCGGCTCCTCGCCCAGCACCCGGTGGGGCCGGCCGAGCAGCGCCGCCTCGACGATGGCGGGATGATCGTACAGTGCGTTCTCGACCTCGATCGAATAGATATTCTCGCCGCCGCGGATCACCATGTCCTTGGCCCGGTCGACGATATAGAGGAAGCCCTCCTCGTCGAGCCGCGCTAGGTCGCCGGTGCGGACCCAGCCATCGACAAAGGTCTCGGCCGTCGCCTCGGGCTTGTTCCAATAGCCCCGTGCGTTCATCGGTCCGCGCGACCAGAGTTCACCCACCATCCCGCGCGGGCATTCGCTCGTGCCGTTAGTGTCCATGATCTTCAGGTCGGCGACCGCGACCGGCGGCCCGGCGCTGGTCGGCCGGTTCAGATAATCCTCGCCGCCATGATGGGTGACGGTGGCCGAGGTCTCGGTCATACCCCAGCCACAGGCAGGCAACGCGCCGAAGGTCTGGTGAATGCGCTCGGCCAGGTCCGGCGCCGCCGGCGCGCCGCCATAGGCGATCGCCTCCAGCGAGGACAGGTCGTACCTGGCGCGGTCCGGATGGTCGAGCAGCTGGCACGCGATGGTCGGCACGCCGCCGGTGACCGTCACCCGCTCGCGCTCGATGATCTCCATCGCCCGCACCGTGTCCCAGCGCCGCATGAAGATGGTGGTCGAGCCGCCCGCCACCGCCGCCATCAGGTGCGCCGAACAGGCGGTGACGTGGAACATCGGGATCACCGTCAGCGCCACGCGCGGCTTGGACACCGGCGGCATCTCGCCCCGGCGCAGCGCAGTCCGTGCGGCCGAATAGGCGGAGGACAGGATATTGGTCAGCAAGCTGCGATGCGTGCCGACCGCGCCCTTCGGCGCACCCGTCGTGCCGCTGGTGTAGAAGATGGTGGCATCGTCGTCGGGCATGATCGATGCAGTGGGCAAATCGCCGCCCGGGAGCCCGCTCCAATCGGCCGGCGTCCCGATCACCGATTCCAGCCGTTCCTCGTCCGGCATCGCCGTCGTCGCGCGGGCGACCAGAACCGCCTTCAGGTCGGGCAGGCTCGGGCGGTAGGGGGCGATCCGCTCGTGACGCTCGCCATCCGCGATCAGCAGCCGCGCACCGGAATCCGCCAGCCCATAGGCCAGTTCGCCGCCCGTCCACCACGCATTCAGAGGTACGCAGATCGCCCCCAGCACGGTGATCGCGAAGAACGCCATCGGCCATTCGGGCAGATTGCGCATCGCCAGCGCGACCCGGTCGCCCGGTCCGATCCCCTGCGACCGGAGATAGGTGGCGAGCGCCCCGACGGCGCGGTGATTGGCCTCGTAGCTGACCCGTTCCTCCTCATGGATGGTGAAGGGCCGGTCGCCGTGGACCCTCGCCGCCGTGAGCAGATGCGCCAATGTCGGCGGCATCGTCTTCCAGACGCGCATGGGTGTGCCGCGGATCGTCTCGATCGTCATCTCGAACGGCATGCCGGGGGCCGTCAGCCGCGCCTCCACCTCCGCGAGCGACAGCGCAGGCCAGCATGGGGCCAATTGGTCGAGGGCGAGGCCAACCATTGCAGCATCCCTTTCGATTGAAAGTCGGGTTTGTCGGTGATGTGCCATAGCGGACGCTTAGCGCTTGATCAACGTCACGGTGCTCGTCATAACGGTAGCCGTATTCGAAGCAAGGGTATGGCGCTGATCATGACACGGCCATGACAATCGCGAACTGGTCGCACCGTCGCGCCCGCCGCCCTTTCCCCAATCCGATCCGAACAGGAGCCCGCCCATGACCTCTCCGATCCGTACCGAGCGCAACGGCGACATTCTCGTCATCATTGCCGACAACCCGCCGGTGAACGCGCTGGGCGCCGCCGTCCGCCAAGGCCTCGAGGCGGCGGTCAAGCAGGGCGTGGTCGATGACTCGATCGCCGCGATGGTGATCCGCTGCGACGGTCGCACCTTTTTCGCGGGCGCGGACATCACCGAGTTCGGCAAGCCGCCGGTCGAGCCGATGCTGCCGGTGCTGGTCGACATGATCGAGGCGTCGAGCAAGCCGGTGGTTGCCGCGATCCACGGCACCGCGCTGGGCGGCGGGTGTGAGGTCGCGCTTGGCTGCCATTACCGGGTGGCGACGCCCTCCGCCAAGCTTGGCACGCCCGAGGTGAAGCTCGGCCTGCTGCCCGGTGCCGGCGGCACGCAGCGGCTACCCCGCATCGCCGGCGTGCGCGTGGCGCTGGAAATGACCGCCAAGGGTGACCCGATCTCGGCGAAGCAGGCGCAGGAGGCCGGACTGATCGACCGGATCGTCGGCGAGGACTCGCTCGCCGACGATGCCGTCGCCTTCGCCCGGGAGGTGGCGGGCAAGCGCCCGGTGCCGCGCGCCTCCCAGCGGGAGGTCCAGCCGGATGCCGACGCCGTGGAGGCGTTCAAGAAGGAGAATGGCCGGCGCTTCCGTGGCTTCGACGCACCCGCCGCCAATATCGCCTGTGTCGAAAAGGCGGCTTCGGGGGCCAGCTTCGCCGACGGCATAGCTTTCGAACGGCAGGAATTCATGCGGCTCATGACCGGTACGCAGTCAGCGGCGCAGCGGCACATCTTCTTCGCCGAGCGCCAGGCCGCCAAGATCGACGACCTGCCCGCCGATGTCACGCTCCGCCCGATCCGCCAGGTGGGCGTGATCGGGGCCGGCACGATGGGTGGCGGCATCGCCATGAACTTCCTCTCGGCGGGCATTCCCGTCCGCATCGTCGAGATGCAGCAGGAAGCGCTCGACCGCGGCACTGGCGTGATGCGCCGCAACTACGAGGCAAGCGCCGCCAAGGGCCGAATGACCGCCGACCAGGTCGAGCGCGCCATGGGGTTGCTGACCCCGACCCTGGCCTTCGACGATCTGGCCGATTGCGACCTGATCATCGAGGCGGTGTACGAGAATATGGATGTGAAGAAGGACATCTTCACCCGTCTCGACCGCCTCGCGAAGCCGGGCGCGATCCTGGCCTCCAACACCTCCTATCTCGATATCGACGAGATCGCCGCCGTGACCGGGCGGCCGGGTGACGTGGTGGGCATGCACTTCTTCTCGCCCGCCAATGTCATGAAGCTGCTGGAGGTGGTGCGCGGCGCTAAGACCGCGCCCGACGTGCTGGCGACGGTAATGGCGCTGGCCAAGACGATCCGCAAGGTCGCCGTGGTGGCGGGCGTCACCTATGGCTTCATCGGCAACCGCATGTTGATCCCGCGCCAGGTCGAAGCGACCAAGCTGCTGCTGGAAGGCGCGACGCCCGAGCAGATCGACCGCGTTCATGTCGCCTTTGGCATGCCGATGGGACCATTCCAGATGGCCGATCTGGCCGGCGTCGACATCGGCTGGCACCGCGACCCCACCCGCATCGAGAGCATCCGCGATGCGCTGGCGGCGGAGAATCGCTGGGGTCAGAAGACCAAAGCGGGTTTCTACGATTATGACGATCAGCGCCGCCCGTCGAACAGTCCGCGCGTGGCGGCGATCATCGACGATTTCCGCCGTCAGTCGGGCGTCACGCCCCGCACGATCAGCGACGAGGAGATCGTCGCGCGCACGCTCTACACCATGGTCAACGAAGGTGCGTTGATCCTGGCGGAGGGCAAGGCGCAGCGCGCATCCGACATCGATGTGGTCTGGATCTATGGCTATGGCTGGCCGGTCTATCGCGGCGGCCCGATGTTCTGGGCGCAGACCGAGGGGCTGGACAAGGTGGTGGACGGGTTGGAACGCCACGGCTTCACCGTCGCCCCTTCGCTGAAGCACGCGGCCGAAACCGGCGGCCGCTTCAAGTGATCGACGCGCGCACCCGATAACAGGAGAGAGAGGATGGCCGATCAAGCGGCGGCGGACTTCCGCCAGGAAACGCGCGCGTGGCTGGAGGAGAATTGCCCGGCGGCGATGCGTCGGCCCATCCAGTCGGAAAAGGATGTCTGCTGGGGTGGGCGGCGCTACGTCCCCGCCTGCCCCGAGCAGAAGATCTGGCTCGACCGGATGGCCGAGCGCGGCTGGACCGTGCCCGACTGGCCGACCGAATATGGCGGCGGCGGCCTGTCGCCGGCCGAAACCAAGATCCTGCGTGAGGAAATGAAGGCGATCGGCGCACGCTCGCCGCTCAACAGCTTCGGCATCTCGATGCTGGGGCCGGCGCTGCTCAAATATGGCAGCGAGGCGCAGAAGCTGGAGCACCTCCCGCGCATCGCACGGGGCGAGATCCGCTGGTGCCAGGGCTATTCGGAGCCCAATGCCGGCTCCGACCTGGCCAGCCTCGCCACCTGGGCCGAGGATGCGGGCGATCATTATGTCGTCAGCGGCCAAAAGGTCTGGACGAGCTATGCCGACCAGGCCGACTGGATCTTCTGCCTGGTCCGGACATCGAAGGAGTCGAAGCAGGGCGGGATCAGCTTCCTGCTGTTCGACATGGAATCCGAGGGCGTCTCGACCCGGCCGATCCTCCTCATCTCCGGCTACAGCCCGTTCTGCGAAACCTTCTTCGACCAGGTCCGCGTTCCCAAAGCCAATCGGGTGCATGACGAGAACAAGGGCTGGGACGTCGCCAAATATCTGCTCGGCCATGAGCGCGAAATGATCTCGGGCATGGGGTTGGGCGAAGGCGGCCGCGACACGCTGGTGGCGGATGCCCTGGCGACGATCGGCCGCGATCCCACCGGCCGGCTGGCCGACCCGCTGCTGCGCGCCGACATCGCGCGGTTCCAAATCCGTGCCCGCGCCTTCGCCGCCATGTCGGAGCGCTTCCTCGACGAGTTGAAGACTGGGCGCGCCCATCCGGCCCAACCCTCGATGATGAAATATTACGGCACCGAGCTGAACAAGGACCGGCACGAATTGCACATGGCGGCCGGTGGATCGGCCGCGCTGGAGTGGGAGAGCGAGGCGTCGCGCGGCGGTGCGCCGGCCCGGGCCTGGCTGCGCACCAAGGCCAATTCGATCGAGGGCGGCACGTCCGAGATTCAGCTCAACATCATCGCCAAGCGCATTCTCGACCTGCCCGGCGCCTGACATCCCCTTCCCGCGAGTAACCGCCATGCCGCTTTTTCTCGACGACGAACAGACCATGCTGCGCGACACGGCGCGCGACTTCATCGCCGATACCGCGCCGGTCGCGCATCTGCGCGGCCTGCGCGATGCCGATGATCCGACCGGCTTCTCCCGCGACCTGTGGAAGCAGTTCGCCGAGATGGGCTTCACCGGCATCCTGATCGGTGAGGCGCAGGGCGGCCTGGGCCTCGGCCATGTCGAGGCCGGGATCGTGCTGGAGGAGATCGGCCGCAACCTGACCCCCTCCCCCTTCTTGTCCACCTCGGTGGCGGCGGTCGAAGCGCTGCGCGGCACGGCGCAGGCCGAACGCTGGTATCCCGGCATCCTGGCCGGCGACACCGTCGCGGCGGTGGCGATCGACGAGACGCCCAAGCATCGCGACCGTGTCGCCCTTACGGCGGAGCGCGCCGGCAACGGCTTTCGCCTGAGCGGCGTCAAACGCTTCGTGGCGCATGGCCATGTCGCCGATGTGCTGATCGTGGCGGCGCGCACCGCCGGCGCGCCCGAGGACCGGGACGGCGTCACTCTGTTCGCGGTGCCGCGCGACGTTCCCGGCCTGACGACCGCGCCCGAGCGGCTGGCGGACTCCAGCCTCGCCGCGACGGCGACCTTCGAAAGCGCCATGCTGGACGCAGACGCCGTGCTGGGTGACGTGGATGGGGGGCGCGCCGTGCTCGACCGGCTGCTCCGCGCCGGTCGGACGGGGGTCGCAGCGGAGTCGCTGGGCGTCGGGGCGGGCGCGATGGCGATGACGATCGGCTATCTGAAGGACCGCAAGCAGTTCGGCGTTCCGATCGGCAGCTTCCAGGCGCTCCAGCACCGCGCCGCGCATCTCTATGCCGAGATGGAGGTGGCGCGCGCCGCCGTCCTGAAGGCGCAGCACCTGCTCGATGCGGACATGGAGGCGGCAGACATGGCGGTGTCGGTCGCCAAGGCGATGACCGCGATGGCGACGACGCTGGCGGTCAACGAAGGCGTGCAGATGCATGGCGGCATCGGCATGACCGATGCCTATGACATCGGCTTCTACATGAAGCGCGCGCGCGTCCTGGCGGAGCTGTGGGGCGATGCCGGATATCATGCCGACCGGGTGGCGGTCGCCGCCGGTTACTGACGAGGCGATCAGGCGGGGTCGAAGAAGCGCGCGACCTCGCCGTCCGCGTTGCGGAGCAGGCCGCGCAGCCGTAGCGACGCGTCCTCCGGCCGCTCGCCAGGATCGCCGGCCATCGCCCAGTCTCCGAACTGCCGCTCCACCGCCAATTGGTCGTCCAACACAACGACGTCCCGGTGGCGCGCATCGTCGGCGATCCGACTGAACGTGCCCGCGACGCTCTCCGGCGGGCCTTCCAGCAACTGAAGATAGCGGTCGCCGCGTATCCACAATATGCCAGAGATTCCGTCCATGCCGTTGTTGCGGCGCGACACCGCCAGGATGTCTTGATGATCGTCGCGCAGGTTCACACCGGTGGCGCGGCTGGAATAGATGATGCGGCGAACCCGCTCGACCTGACTCATGATCCTGATGTAGGGAAGGTTGAGCGCGGTTGTAAGTCGCCGGGCGCAATGACGGATGCGTCATCCCGGTTGGAACCTGAGCGCCTGCCCGAGCGTCGTTCTCCCAACGCAATAATCCTAGATTAACAAGGTGAAGGTAACCCCTTGCACAAGCCGGACAGTGACGCCAACCCAGCATCCATGGCGAATGATGGTGCTGCTCAGGGTCCGGACACGCATGTCGATCGCGATCCAACCGGCCTCGCCGCGGGCCGACCGGCCGCGGGCGCCATGGACGTCGGCGCCAGTGAGCCCATTGAACGGCCTGGCCTGCATCATTGGCGCGAAAGCACGATCACCCATGCCGATCTGAACGATCGCGGTGGCGTGTTCTTCGCCGCGATCGAGATGACGCGAATGCCGATGATCCTGACCGATCCCAATCAGGACGATAATCCCATCGTATTCGCCAACAAGGCTTTCCTCGACCTCACCGGCTACGAGGAAGGCGAGGTTCTCGGGCGCAACTGCCGCTTCCTGCAGGGTGCGCAGACCGATCGTAGCGCGGTGGCCGAATTGCGCGAGGCGGTAGATGGGCGGTCGGCGATCGCCTTGGAACTGCTCAACTACCGGCGCGACGGATCGCCGTTCTGGAACGCGGTCTTCATCGGCCCGGTCTATGACAAGGCCGGCGACCTGCGCTATTTCTTCGCCAGCCAGCTCGATGTCACGCGTCGTCGGAACTCCGAGCAGAGTTACCGCCAGGCACAGAAGATGGAGTCGATCGGCCAGCTCACCGCCGGGCTGGCGCACGATTTCAACAATTTGCTGCAAGTGGTGAACGGCAACCTCGAACTGGTCGCCGCCACCTCCGCCGACCCGGAGCGGGTGCGTCGCTACGCTGCCGCCGCGCAGTCGGCGGCCGAGCGCGGTGCAAAGCTCACGCGTCAATTGCTCGCCTTCGCGCGCAAGACGCGGCTGGAGCCGCAACCGCTCGACCTGGCCACGCTGGTGGGCGAGTTCTCGGACCTGATCGAAACCTCGGTCAACGGCAAGGTCGATATCCAGCTCCGCCTGAATCCCGACCTGCCCAGGGTGGTGGTCGACCCCGACCAGTTGGAAATGGCGCTCCTCAACATCGTCAACAATGCGCGCGACGCGATGCCCGATGGCGGCCCGGTGACGATCGCCACCGAGCGCCGGACGCTGGAGGGGGACCGAGCGGGCGACCTGCCCGCCGGCGACTATGTCGCGTTGACCATCGTCGACCAGGGCCACGGCATGACGGCGGCGACGCTGGAGCGCTCGACCGAGCCTTTCTTCACCACCAAGGGCGTCGGCAAGGGCACCGGCCTGGGCCTGGCGATGGCGAGCGGCTTCGTGCGCCAGTCGGGCGGCCGGCTGGAGATCGAGAGCACGGTTGGCGAAGGGACGACGATACGAATGTTGTTCCCGGTCATGCCGGCGCACCATCGCCCGCCCGACGCGCCGCGCCATGTGGCCGCCGTCGCCCTGCCCGCGATCGACGGCACCCCACCCCATGTCCTGGTCGTCGAGGACAATGAGGAAGTGCTGGCAGTCGCGCAGGAGATATTGGAGGGTGCCGGATATGTCGTGTCGACCGCGCTGAACGGTGACGAGGCGCTCCGCTTCTTCAGAGAGACCCATTCGGAGCGGCGTGTCGATCTGCTGTTCACCGATCTGGTCATGCCGGGCGGTATCAACGGCCTGTCACTGGCCGACGCGGTTTCGAAGCAGGATGCCAGCGTGTCGGTGCTGATGACCACCGGCTACAACGAGGAACTGGTCGCGGACGGTGCGCGTGCGCGGTCGACGGACGTGCTCAGCAAGCCATATCGCCGGACCGAATTGCTGGACCGGGTCCGCCAGGCGCTCGCGCGCGGCGGCGAGGGCGGAGCGCGTCGGCGGCAATCGGACTTTGGTTCGGTGGAGGCCTGATCACATAAAAAAGTAACGCGGGTAAACAACCTCTTGGACCTTTGTAGCTGATCAGGACGTTTCGAAGTGGCAACAAAAAGGGGCCGCTTTGTATATCCTGCATCTCGCGCTTGGCGGCTGTCTGAAGGCGCCGCCCGTCCCGTTCGGCGTGACGGCGGATACGGGCGGGCACATCGCCTATGTGCTGGACGCGGCCCTGCACCAGGCCCGCCGCTCGGATGTGTCTCATGTCGAGATCGTCACCCGCCGTTTCGACGACCCGCGCTTCGATCCTGTCCATGCGCAGCAGCGCGAGCATGTCGCTCCCGGACTGGCCATCACCCGCATCGCTACCGGTCAGCCCTTGTATCTCGAGAAAGAAGCGCTGGCGTCCGATCTGCCGGCCTTCACCCAGGCGTTTTGCGACTATCTGGCGGCGCTGGACCCGCGCCCGGACGTGATCCATGCGCATTTCGCCGATGCGGCGGCGGTGGCGATCGCGGCCCAGCGGCGTTTCGGCATACCGTTCGTCTATACGCCGCACGCGCTCGGCATCGACAAACGCGCCCACCATATCCAATGTGACGGCCTGGACGCCCGGATCGACGCAGAGCGGCGCGCGATCAAGGCGGCGGCGGCGATCATCGTCTCGACGCGGGAAGAAGCCACGCGTCAGGTCGGCGGCTATCGCGTGCCCGTCGGCGACCGCGTCCACTGCCTGCCCCCCGGCGTCACGACGCAGCCCCGTAATCCTGGCGTCGTCACGCTCGCCGACCGGCTGGGCGACTGGTTCAACGAGCCCGACAGGCCGCTGGTCTTCGCGGTGGCGCGGCCGGTCGTGAAGAAGAACCTCGCCGCCCTGGTGCGCGCCTTCTCCGCGGATGCGGAGTTGCACCGGAACGCCAACCTGCTGATCCTCGCCGGCCAGCACGATCTGGCCGGGCCGGAGGAACAGGGCATCCTCGCCGAACTCCGCCACCTGGCCATGGACACGCGGTTGCACGGCCGCATAGCCTTGCCCTCCGCGCACGACGGCACGGACGTCGCTGCCCTTTACGAGCGGGCGGCGGATCGTGGCGTGTTCGTCAACCCGGCGCTGCACGAGCCGTTCGGCCTTACCCTGATCGAAGCCGCCGCGGCGGGCGTGCCGGTCGTCGCGACGTGCAATGGCGGCCCGGCTGAGATCGTGTCGACGATCGGCCATGGCGTATTGATCGACCCCCGCGACCCCGCCGCGATCGCGAGTGCGATCAAGGGGATCATCGGCGACCCCGTCCGCCATGCCGTCCTGTCGAAGGCGGGGAAGCACGGCGTAGCCGCCTACAACTGGGATCGCTATGCACAGGATTCGGTCGCGCTCTATCGATCGATCGCCCAGCCGCGCCTGCTGGTCTGCGATATCGACAATACGCTGACCGGTTGCCCGGTCGGTGCGCGCGCGTTCGCTGACTGGCGCTCCGGTTCGCCCCTGCCCTTCGTCGTCGCGACCGGCCGCGACTTCGCTACCGCGCGGGCGATCCTGAGCGATTGGGGGCTGCCCCAGCCCGACGCCTATATTACCGATGTCGGGACCCGGATGATGCTGGCCGATACCAGCGGCAACTGGCGGGAGTGCCGCGTCTTCGCGCGCACGCTCGACCAGGACTGGGATGCGGAATCCGTCGAACGGGTCCTGTCGAGCCTGGCGCTCACCCCGCAACCCGCGACGACGGCAGGCCCGCACAAGATCAGCTTCTTCGGAACGGCCGAGGATGCGGCGCGGATCGACGCCGCGCTGGTGCGGGCGGAGCTGCCCGCGCGGGTGATCTTCTCGCACGGCCGGCTGATCGACGTGATCGCGCCCCATGGCGGCAAGGCGGAGGCGGTCGCCGCTTATGCCGGTCGCTATGGCTGGTCGCTGGCGCATTGTGTCGCCGCCGGGGACAGCGGCAACGACAGCGACATGCTGGCGGCGTGCGGTCATGCCATCATGGTGGGCAATGCCAGCGAAGAGCTGGCGCATCTACCATCCCGGCCAGGCTTGCACCGCAGCGCCACCCACCATGCCGGTGGCGTGCTGGAGGGTTTGGCGCGGCTCGGCCTGGCAACCGTGCAGACCGAGGCTCAGATCGAGCCGGTGGCGGCCTGATGCGACCGTTTGGCTACTTCGTGCATCACCAGGGGCGCGGTCATGCCGAGCGCTGTGCGGCGATCGCCCGCGCCCTGCCGCCATCGCGCCCGATGACCCTGTTCTGCGCACGCGACGACATCTTCGGTGCCCTACCCGACCAGGTCCAGATCATCCGCATTCCCTCTCTGTTCGAGCCGTCGGGCGGGGAAAGCGACGGGATGGACTGGGTACCGACCCCACAAACCCTGCACTGCGCGCCGCTTGGCTGGCCGGGCATCCGCCGGGCGATGGCGACGATCAGCGCATGGTTCGCGACAGCCGATCCCGCGCTGATGATCTGCGACGTCTCGGCCGAGATCGCGCAGCTCGCCCGCATCTGCTCGGTTCCCCATGTCAAGGTGCTGCAGCATGGCGACCGGGGGGATCAGGGCCACAGCGCCGCCTATGACGGGGCGGCGGGACTGCTCGCCCCCTTCCATGCCGATCTCGCCCAGCCGGAATGGAACGAGGCGATGCGGGCCAAGACCTGTTTCGCCGGAGGCCTCGGCGTCGATACGCGGGTCGTCGAGCGTGAGGTCGCGCGCCAGCGGATCGGCGTCGGCGCCGACGAGGAACTGATCCTCGTCGTCTCGGGCGGGGGCGGCCAAGGCTTCGCCCAGGCGCCGCTCGGCGTCGGCGCGCGTTCGCGGCCCGCGGCGCGCTGGATTACGATCGGCACCGTGCAGCGGGACTGGCATGCCACCGAGCCGGCCAATATCGAGCATCGCGGCTGGGTCGACAACGCGGCCGATCATATCGCGGCCGCCGACATCGTTATCGCCTCCACCGGCAACACGACCTGCCAGCAGATCCTGGCCGCCGGTCGACCTTGGCTGGCGGTGCCCGAATGGCGCTATTTCGACGAACAGCATCGCAAGGCTGAGGCGCTGGCCGCGGCCGGCGTCGCCACCGTCCGGCCGCATCTGCCTTCGTCCGCCCATGGTTGGGCGGCCGCGCTCGCCGAAACGCTGGCCGGCCACCGTCCCGCCGCTCAGCGCGCGATGATCGACGATCAGCCGGCCGATCGGGTCGCCCTGTGGCTCGAAACGCTTGCCGCGCGTTTGTGGACACCGTGCACTCTTTCCGCCCCCCTTTCGACCATGGAGCCGCCCATCCTATGACCCGTGTTTCCGTCATCACCCTGGCGAAGGGCCGCCCCGATCATCTGGTCAATGTCGTGCGCGGCCTCGCCCGCCAGACGCAGCGCCCGGTCGAGCTGATCGTGGCGGTGATGCAGCACCAGCCCTATGATCTGCCCGACGCGCCTTTTCCCGTTCGCCAGATGCGCGTGAACACGGACACCCTGCCGCTGGCGGCGGCACGCAATGCGGCGGCGATGGCCGCGTCGGGCGAGGTGCTGGTGTTCCTGGACATGGACTGCATCCCGACGCCCTGCCTCGTCGCGGACTATGCCAAGTTCGCTGACGCCTTCGACGGATTGCTGATGGGCGAGGTCATGTACCTGCCCGGCGGCGCGACGCAGGGCGACTGGTGCTACGAGGATTTCGCGGCGGTGGCGGAGAAGCATTCGGATCGGCGCGGGCCCCCGGCGCACGGGCTGGAGTTGTGCACGGATTATCGCTGCTTCTGGTCGCTCAACTTCGCGATGCGGCGCGAAACCTTCCTGTCCACCGGCGGCTTCGACGAACGCTTTGTCGGCTACGGCGGCGAGGATACCGATTTCGGCAAGACCCTCGACCAGGCCGGCATCCCGATCGCCTGGATCAAGGGCGGGCTCGCCTACCACCAGTACCATCCGCATCATATGCCGCCGGTCCATCATCTCGACAGCGTCGTCCGCAACGCGGAGCTGTTCGAGGCGAAGTGGGGCTATCGCACCATGGGCCACTGGCTCAACGCCTTCCGGCTGATGGGGCTGATCGACGACGCACCGGGTCGGCCGATCCGCATCCTGCGCCGGCCGGAGGCCGCCGACCTGGCGCTGACCGGCCAGCAGAGCCACCAGCCCTATGCCAATACCGCCCGCGTGCTGCGCCAGCTCGAGGAAGCGGCGGCGGCGCGTTCGCCCGAACCCGACGCGCGACGGGAGGTCGTGGCCGCGGCATGAGGATCGCGGTTCTGGGCCATGTCCGCCAGCGGATCGCGCAGCCTTTCGCCGGTGGAATGGAATCGCATTGCTGGCATCTCGCCGCCGGGCTGCAAGCGCGTGGACACGATGTGGTGCTGTTCGCTTCGGGCGACAGCGACCCGCGGTTCGCGATCGATCCTGTGGTCGCGCAGCATTATGAACGGACCTTTCCATGGGCGGAGCATCGCGGCTCCGCCCCGCTGATCGCGCATCTCGACGCCGCCTATGCCGCGGCCTGCGACCGGATCGCGGCGGGCGGGTTCGACGTGGTGCACAACAACAGCCTGCACCGGTTCGCGCTGGAGCCGGCGCGGACCATGGCTACGCCCACCGTCACCTCGCTGCACGTGCCGCCCTATGACGCGCTCCACTGGTTCGTGCGCAGCAGCATCGCGCCGCACCACCGCCTGACGGTGACGTCGGCCCGGCAGCGGGACGCCTGGTGGCCGGAGGGCGCGCCGGTCGAGGCCTCGATCCTCCACAACGGCATCGATCCCGCGCTCTGGCCCTATCGCGCCGAGGGTGACGGCAACGCCGCCTGGTGTGGGCGGATCACCCCCAACAAGGGGCCGCATCTGGCGGCCCAGGCGGCGCGATGTGCCGGGATCTGCCTGACCCTCTACGGGCCGATGGAGGACCCGGACTACTTCACCGCTGAGGTCGAGCCGCTGCTCGGCGGCGCGATCCGCTATGCCGGTCATCTGGAGGGTGCGGCGCTGGCGCGGGCGATCGGCCAAGCCTCGATCTTCCTGTTCACGCCGTGCTGGGACGAGCCGTTCGGCCTGGTCGCGGTGGAGGCGATGAGCTGCGGTCTGCCGGTGGCCGCCTTCGCCATGGGCGCGGCGCGCGAGATCGTCGGCGAGGCCGGAGCCTATGCCGAATGCGGGGACGTCGCGGGACTGGCGATCGCGATGGGCGCGGCGCTCGCCATCCCGCGCCACGTCCCACGCGACCGGGTGCTGGCGCACTTCACGCATGATCTCTGGCTCGACCGTTGCGAGCAGCTTTATGCCGAGGCGCGAGCGGGCGACGCCCGTCTCGCGGCGTAGAGGTCCACGCAGCGGGGCCGGATCGCAGCCGCCCCGTCCCACCTCAGCGCGTCAGATCCTGGCGTACGCCGATCGCGGCGGCGGCCAGGCCGCGAACATCGACTCGCGCCTTCAGCCGCGCCGCCAGCAGCGCGGTGCCGCTGACCTTGCGCTGTACGAACAGCGTCTCGACATGCGGGACATGCCAGGTCGTGCGATCGGCGATCAGCGCCTTCGCCTCCTCGCGGACGACGGGGACGAAGGCGCGGTCGCCGAAGTCGAAGGGGCCGGGCCGGTTCAGCGCATCGTCGATCGCGGCGATGATCCGGTCGATCGCGGGGCGATGCGTGTTCGCCGCCACCGCACCCAGAAAGCCCGTCTCCACCGCCACGTCGCGGATGGCGTCGCGGTCTCGCGCCAGCCCGGCGACGATCAGCCGGCGATAACCATCGGCCGTCTCCGCCGGCACCGCCCTTGTCGCGCCGAAGTCGAGCAGCACCAGGGCGTTGGTTTCGGGTTGCCAGCGGTAATTGGCGAAATTGGGATCGGTCTGCATCGTCGCGAAGTCGAACAGCTCGCGCAGCACCAGCGACAGCAAGGCCGTCATCGCATTGTCGCGCGCCTGCTGAGGTGCGTCGGCCAGCGTCTCGATCGGCCGTCCCTCGACGAACTGCATCGCCAGCACGCGGCCGGTGGTGAGGTCCCCTTCCAGCGTCGGCACGACATAGCGGACATCCCCGGCCAGCCGCTCGCCATACAGGCGCATCTGCTCGCCTTCGCGGACGTAATTGGCTTCCTCCGCCAGCTGGCGCTTGGCCTCCGACAGCAGAGGCTTCAGGTCGAGCGTGGACGGCAGCAGGTTCGAGACGCGGAGCAGCGTCGCGACATTGTCGACATCGGCATCGATGCTGTCGGCGACGCCGGGATACTGCACCTTGATCGCCAGCACTCGCCCGTCGGGCAGGGTCGCTCGATGCACCTGTCCGATCGACGCCGCCGCCACGGGGGCCGCCTCGAAATGGCGGAAGCGCCGGCGCCAGCCCGGCCCCCATTCGCGGGTCAGCACCTGGTCGAGCTGGGCCGGGGGCATCCGATAGCCTTGGTTGCGCAACCGGGCGAGAATGGTGGACAGCTCGGCCGGCAGCATGTCGCCCGCGTCCATCGAGATCATCTGACCCAGCTTCATCGCCGCGCCGCGCAGATGGGACAATCGGTCGGCGACCCGCGCGGCGTTGGCCGGGGTCAGCACCAGGTCGCTCATGCGGGGTCGCTCGCCCGCGGCCAGCCGCCGGGCGCCCTCGGCGATCATCCCGCCCGCGACACCGCCCGCCAACCGGCCGAAAACGCTCAGCCGGGCCGCCCGGCCGCTGGGGATGGCGCGGTGGCGCGCGTTTGGAACATCGTCATCCTGCTGCATCCCGGCACAGCGCGGCGCGCGGCGGGGAGTTCCCCGGCAATCGCGTCAGCGTAGCTGCCCCCGTCCGGTTGCGGTCCAGAACAGGCCACCGAGCAGATGCTGGAGATAGCGCTCGTCCCGGTACATGTCGGCCTGGTGACCGAGCAAGGTGACGAAGACCCGGCCTCGCTCGTAGCGATGGTGCCAGGCCAACGGATGGTCCGCCCCCATGCGATGCCCCACCTGCCCCGGCCAGATCAGCGTCGGGTCGTAGCTGCGCTCGTCGACCCGAAGCACGGGGTCGATGGCGATCCGCCAGGGGTCGGCGGTGACGTAGAACTCGTCACTCCAGATCCAGCGGGGCGGTAGGCCGAAACTGGCGGGGAAGCCGGGATCGGCGACGGTCACGACCCCGGTCTGCACCTTGGGATGGTTGACGAAGCGGCGGCCGACCAGCTTCTCGAACCACGGCCATTCGTCCTTTGGCACGATCGCGGCGCGGTGGACGACCATCGCATTGCCGCCGGCGCGCATATAGGCCTCGAACCGCGCGCGCTGCCCGGCATCCAGGCGCTCGGGTGGCGTGTTGAGGAACAGGATGGCGGCGAAGCCCGCCAGGTCGTCATCGAACCGCGCCGGATCGCTGGTCCAGTCGAGTGCGAAGCTGTGCAGCCGCGCCACCCGTTCCAGCGCGTCGCGGGCGATCGGAATATATTCATAGTGATAGGTGCTGGGCGTAGCGATCACCAGCACACGGAACTGATCCTCGGCCACCGCCACGGCCGGAACCGCCGCGAGCGCCAGCGCCACCATGCCCGATAGTCCCCGCATCCGATCCGTCCTCCTGAACCCGGCGCTTTCCTATCGGCCGTCGATCATCGCCGCACCACTACGACCATGGTGGGGGTGGCGCGGGGCGCTCGCCCGGCGAACCGATCGTCGCCATGCGCCGCAAGACGATGTCGGCAAAGCCCCCCGCATGGCCCCGATCGGCCATCGGCGACGGTAGTCGGGCCGCTGGCGGGCGCGTCCATGCGGGTCTAGATGCAGGTGCGTGCACGGGCGGAGCCAAAGCGATGATGAAGTGGGTGAAATGGGCAGCGGCATCGATCGCGATGCTGGCCGCGCCGACGCCGACGCTGCTGGCGGCCGTGACCGGGCCGGGCCTCGCGCCCGCCACCGTTGCCGAACATCGGGCGCGCTGCGGCGGCAGGGACGGATGGAGCGATCCCGCGCCGCCGATACGCCTGTTCGCCAACGTCTATGACGTCGGCACCTGTGGCATCACCGTGCTACTGATCGTCGGCGACCGGGGATCGATCGTCATCGACGGCGCGACGCAGGAGGCCGGGCCCTCGATCCTTGCCAACATCCGGCGGCTGGGCGTCCGCCCGCGTGACGTCAAATTGCTGCTGTCCTCGCACGAGCATCAGGACCATGCCGGGGGCCTGCGCGCCCTGCGCCAGGCGACGGGCGCGAAGATGCTCGCCCGCGTCGCCGCCCGCCCCGTGCTGGCGAGCGGCGTCTTCGCGGTCGACGATCCGCAGCGCGAAGGGGACCGGCCGCGCTTTTCCGGCGTGCCCGTCGATGGGCTTGTCAGCGACGGACAGGTGGTAACCCTGGGATCGCTCCGCCTCACCGCCCATGCCACCCCCGGCCATTCGCCCGGCGGGACCTCATGGACATGGCGATCCTGTAACGGCGCGACCTGCCGCATGGTGGTCTATGCCGACAGCGTCAGCGCCGTGGCGAGCAACGGTTATCGCTTCACCGATCATCCGGCCTCTGTCGCCACCTTGCGCCGGACCCTTACCCGGATCGCCCGCTTGCCCTGCGACCTGCTGATCACACCGCATCCCGAAGCCAGCGATCTCTATGCGCGCGTGGCTGGCGAGAAACCGCTTACGGACGGGACGGCCTGCCTGCGCTATGCGGCGGCGGGCCGATCCCGTCTTGATCGTCAACTGGCGTCAGAGGCGGCGGCTCGATAATCTAACCCTTTGACTTTCCAAGATATTTACACAAGGGCGCTTGCATTGTCCGAGTCCGGACGCGACGCAGGCGGAGAGCAGCGGTGACGGATCCAGTCGCAACGGCGCAGCGGGTCGCGGAGATCGACGCGTCCGATGCCAGCCGCATCGGCGGCGACATCCTGAACGGCGACCGCCCCTTGGTGCTGCGTGGCCTTGCGGCCGCCTGGCCTGCGGTCGTAACCGGGCGGCAGGGGCCGGTCGCCACCGCCGCCTATCTCCGCCGGTTCGACAGCGGCCGACCGCTGGGCATCTTCGCCGGTCCGCCGACAATCGCGGGGCGCTTCTTCTATCGCGCTGACATGCGCGGCTTCAATTTCGATCGTGGCCAGGTGCTGCTCGGACCGCTGCTCGACGCGCTCCTTGCCGAGGTGGACAATCCGACGCCGCCCGCGCTCTATGCCGGGGCCAGCGCCGCGCCGGACCATTTCCCCGGCTGGGCGCAGGAGAATCCCCTGCCCCTGGCGATCCCAGCCGCTACGCCCCGCCTTTGGCTGGGCAATGCGACGCGCGTATCGACCCATTACGACATGTCCGCCAACATCGCGGTGGTGGTGGCGGGGCGGCGGCGCTTCGCGATCTTCCCGCCCGAGCAGACCGGCAACCTCTATGTCGGGCCGCTGGAAACGACGATGGCCGGGCAACCGACCAGCATGGTCGATTTGGAGCGGCCCGACCTCGATCGTCACCCGCGCTTCGCCGCGGCGCTTGCGATGATGCAGGTCGCCGAGCTAGAGCCCGGCGACGCGCTGTTCCTGCCGCCGCTCTGGTGGCACGATGTCCGCGCCAGCGGGCCACTCAACATACTGGCCAACTACTGGTGGGGCGAGCGTGAAGGCGGATCGGCGTTCCCGGCCTTGATCCATGCGCTGCTGACCGTGCGCGACCTGCCGCCGGCGGAACGGGCGGCCGTCAAATCCTGGTTCGACCATTATGTCTTCGCCGACGACCCCGCGGCGGCGGGCGCGCACCTGCCGCTCCATGCGCGCGGCATATTGGGGCCGCCTTCGCGGGAGCGGACCGGCATGATCCGCAGCTTCCTGCAACGCACCCTCGCGGGCTGATCCAGATAAGAAGATGAAAAAACCTTCATCCAAAGATTGAACCGTTTCGGCCCCGAACCGTTCGGCGTTGATGCGGGGGGAAAAGTTCATCGCCATCATGGGCTTGTGCTGGCTGCTGGCCGGCTGCAACCGCCATCAGTCCACCCTCGCCCCGTTCGGCGCGGATGCCGAGGCCATTCGTCACCTGTTCATCGTCATGCTGGTCGGCGCGGTCGGGATCGCGGGCTTCGTCGCCTGGCTGATGCGCCGGGCCGTCCGCGCCCCGGTTGGCGAGATGACGCATCGCAAGGGCATGCGGCTGGTCCTGTGGCTTGGCGGGATCGTGCCGACGGTCGTTCTGCTCGGGCTGCTCGCCTATTCGCTGCCTTATATGCGACCGCGCCCCGTCGCGCCCGCCGATCTGCGGATCGCGGTGGATGGCGAGCAATTCTGGTGGCGCGTCGCCTACCGTGCCGCCGATGGCGCGCCGGTCCTGAGCGCCAACGAGATCCGCATCCCCGTCGGCCGCACCGTCGCCTTTCGGCTGACCGCGGGCGACGTGGTGCACAGTTTCTGGATCCCCGGTCTGGCCGGCAAAATGGACATGATCCCCGGCCGGACCAACACCTTGGTGGTCCGCGCCGACCGCTCCGGCCGGTATCGCGGACAATGCGCGGAGTTTTGTGGCCTGTCCCATGCCCTTATGGCGCTCGACGTGGTGGCGATGGAACCGGCCGCCTTCGACGCGTGGCTGGAAGGTCAGCGCGGACCCGCCCGTGGCGCAGTGGCGGACGTGGCCGGGGCCCGCCTGTTCGCCGCACAGGGGTGTGGCGGCTGCCATGCCGTCCGTGGCACCGCCGCCGCCAGCCGGATCGGTCCCGATCTCTCCCGCTTCGGACAGCGTGCGACCCTGGCGGCCGGCATCCTGCCGATGACGACCGCCAATGTCGCCGGCTTCATCCGCCACCCGCAAGCGACCAAGCCCGGTGTGCGGATGCCCGCCTTTCCTCAATTGTCGGACGCTGAGGCCATGGCCATCGCCCGCTATCTCGAAGGCCTGAAATGAGCCTCCATGCCCAAGACGATCCGACCCTCCGCGCCGCGCAGGAGGACCGGTTGCGCGCGGTGTGGAAGCCGCCTTCGGGCTGGTTCTTCCGCTGGACCGACGTCAACAACAACCGCATCGGCGTATGGTACACGCTGACCGCCTTTGGCTTCATGCTGTTCGCCGGCGTGCTGGCGCTGATCATGCGCACGCAACTGGCGGTGCCGAACAACGACCTGGTGTCGGCGAACACGTTCAACCAGCTGTTCACGCTGCACGGCTCGATGATGATGTTCCTGTTCGCCGTGCCGATGTTCGAGGCGGTGTCGATCATCCTGCTGCCGCAGCTGCTCGGCGCGCGCGACCTGCCGTTTCCGCGTCTGTCGGCCTTTGGCTACTGGAGCTTCCTGCTCGGCGGGGTCTTCGTCTCCGGTTCGATATTCTTCAACGCCGCGCCCGACGGTGGCTGGTTCATGTATCCGCCGCTGACCACGCGGACCGACCTGTCCGGGCTGGGCGCGGACATCTGGATGCTGGGCCTGTCGTTCATCGAAGTGTCGTCGGTCGCGGCCGCGGTGGAGCTGATCGTCGGCGTGCTCAAATGTCGGCCGCCAGGGATGCGGCTGAACCTGATGCCGCTCTATGCCTGGTATATCCTGGTCGTGGCCGTGATGATCCTGTTCGCCTTCCCGCCGTTGATCGCGGGCGACCTGCTGTTCGAGATGGAGCGGCTGCTCGAATGGCCGTTCTTCGATGCGGCGCGCGGCGGCGATCCGCTGTTATGGCAGCACCTGTTCTGGATCTTCGGTCATCCGGAAGTCTATATCGTCTTCCTGCCGTCAATCGCGCTGTTCGCGATGCTGATCCCGACCTTCGCGCAGCGCCACCTGCTCGGCTACCCCTGGATCGTGCTGGCGGCGGTCGGCACTGCCTTCCTGTCGTTCGGTCTGTGGGTCCACCACATGTTCGCGACCGGCCTGCCCAAGATCAGCCTCGCCTTCTTCTCCGCCGCGTCCGAGGCGGTGGCGATCCCAACCGGCGTGCAGATCTTCGCCTTTATCGCTACCCTGTGGGCGGGCAAGGTCAAATGGTCGACGCCCCTGCTTTATGCGAGTGGCAGCCTTGCGATCTTCGTGATCGGCGGGCTCACCGGCGTGATGGTCGCGGTCGCTCCCTTCGACTGGCAGGCACACGACACCTATTTCATCGTCGCGCACCTCCACTACGTGCTGATCGGCGGCACGCTGTTGCCCCTGTTCGGCGGGCTTTATTATTACTGGCCGCTGATCACCGGCAAGAAACTGTCCGATCGGATGGGCCGTGCCGCGTTCTGGATCATGTTCGTCGGCGTCAACCTGACCTTCTTCCCCATGCACCTGTCGGGGCTGGAAGGGATGCCGCGCCGCGTCTTCACCTATCCGGCCGAGCTGGGCATCGGCTGGCTCAACCTCGCCTCGACTGCCGGTTCCTATCTGTTCGCGGCGGGCGTACTGGTGCTGGTGATCGACCTGGCCTTGTCGCCAACCCGACCCAAGGCGGCGCGCAATCCCTGGAATGCCGGCACGCTCGAATGGCTGGCGCATCCTGACGATGAGGATTGGGGAATCCGCTCAGTGCCGCTGATTGAGAGCCGCTATCCGATCTGGGACCAGAAGGATTTCGTGGCCAAGGTCGATGAGGGGCGCTTCTTCCTGCCCGACGCCGAAGAGGGGCGTCGCGAGACGATCATCACCTCTGTCCTGGACGCGCGGCCCGTGTCGGTGATCCGGCTGGGCACCCCCAGCGTCAAGCCGATGATCACCGCCGTGGCGCTGGGTGCGGTGTTCATCCTGACCACCTATCACCTCTACCTGCTGTCGGCGATCAGCGGCGTGGTGACGCTGGCCTGCGTGCTGTGGTGGCTGTGGGACACGGCCGAAATCCCGGAAAAGCCGGAGAAGCCGATCGGTCACGGCATGCATATGCCGCTCTACAGCGCCGGCCCCGCCGCGCCCGGCTGGTGGGCGATGTTCATCACGATGATGGCGGATGCCACCGCCTTTTCGGGGCTGGTGTTCGGCTATTATTTCTACTGGACTATCCATTCCGACTTTGGGGCGGGGTTCGACGGGCCGGGCAGTGCCGCGCCAATCATGGCGCTTGGCCTGTCGCTCGCCAGTTGGGTGGGGACGGTGGTCGCACGCGAGGTCCATGCGCGCGGACAGGTCATGATCGCGCGCATCCTACTGGTGGCGGGCACCATAGCCGCCATCGCCAGCCTTTTCGCGGGGCTTCGCTGCCTCGACGGACTGGATCCGAAGGCGAACGTCTATCCGGCGATCGTCTGGGTGCTAACGATCTGGACGGTCGTCCATGCCGCGATCGGCGCGATCATGCAGCTCTATACCCTCGCCCGCAGCCTCGCCGGACGGATGACTCCGAGCCACGACGCCGATCTGCGCAACATCACCGTCTACCAGCATTTCTACGCGCTGACCGCATCGGTGACCTATCTGACGATTGGTCTGTTCCCGGAGACGGGGCTGTGAGGGGCTGGCTGAAGCGCGCTCATGGCCTGCGCGTCACGCTCTGGACGCTGATCGTTCCGCCTTCAGTCTGGGCGGTGCATTTCCTCTTCTCCTATCTCTGGGCGGCGGTGTCCTGCGCCAAGATCGGCCGCTGGGCGCGCTTCCCGACCGTGTTTGCGATCGGCACGGTGATCGCGCTGGTGGTGATCCTACTCGCCGGGCTGATCGCCTGGCAGCAGTCGCGCACGCCCGGCGACCCGCCGCCGCATAACGAGGGCACCGACATCGACCGGCTGCGCTTTCTCGCCTTTTCGACCCTGTTGCTGTCGGGGCTGAGCTTCGTCGCGGTGTTGTTCACCGCACTGCCGGTGCTGATGCTGGGCGACTGTCGATGAACCGGCCCATGCTCGTCGCTGGCCTGGCCCTGCTGCCGCTCGGCTGGGGGGTCAGCCGCTGGGGCATGACCGGCCATATGACGGCGCATATGATCGCGGTGGCCGTCGCCGCGCCCTTGGTGGCGATCGGCCTGCAGGGCGGCCGCTTCGATCCCGCCATGCGTTCGCCGCGCCTCGCCGCGCCGCTGCCGGCGGCGCTGGTCGAGGCGGTGATCGTATGGGGCTGGCATGTGCCCGCCCTTCGCCGGCTGGCGGATCACCACCCCGCCTGGCTGGTGGCCGAACAGGCGAGCTTCCTCGCCGCCGGGCTGCTTCTCTGGTCGGCCGTCCTGGCACCGAGACATCGGGCGGCGGGGGTCGCCGCGCTGCTGGTGACCTCCATGCACATGACGCTGCTCGGCGCGCTGATCGGCCTCGCGCCCCGGCCCCTCTACGCCCATCACGGTGCCGAAGCGCTGATCGACCAGCAAGTATCGGGCGTGGTCATGCTGCTGGTCGGCGGCGTCGCCTATCTGCTAGGCGGGCTGGCGATGCTCGGCCGGCTGCTCCAGACGCGAAGCGAGGTGCCCGCATGACGATCCGCATCACCTGGGCGCGCGCGGTTGCCGCCCTGCTCGGACTGCTGGTCGCCGGCCTGCTTTTTGCCTGGTCGGGGGTGATGAATATCGCCGCATCCAGCGGGCACTGGCCGATCACCGACTGGTTCCTGCATTGGACGATGCGCAATTCGGTGCGCACCCATGCGGCCTTCTCCGGGCCGAGCGATCCGGCGGACGCCAGCGGCCTGATCAGCGCCGCCGGTCACTTCGCCAATGCCTGCGCCATGTGCCACGGCGCGCCCGGCGTGAAGCCCGCTCCGGTGATGCAGGCCGCCACCCCGCCCGCGCCCAACCTGGCGGTCAATGCACGCGAATGGACCGACAAGCAGCTGTTCTGGATCCTGCAACACGGCGTCAAATACACCGGCATGCCGGCCTGGGCGGTGCAGGACCGGAAAGACGAGGTGCGGCGCATGGTCGCGTTCGTCCGCCGCCTGCCGGGCATGACGCCCGCGCAATATCGGGCGCTGGTGGGCGAGCCGACCCCCGGCACCGACCTGGGCGCTTGCACCGGCTGCCATGGCCAGGACGGCCAGGGACGCGGTTCGCCGGACATCCCGGTGCTGGGCGGCCAGCACCCCGCTTATTTGCTCGCCGCGCTGCAAGGCTATGCCAGCGGCCGCCGGTCGAGCGCGGTCATGCAGCAGGTGGCGATGCGGATGCAACCAGCGGAGATGGTCGCTGACGCCCGCCGCTTCGCCGCCATGCCCGGGTTGGGCTCGGCTCCCACTGCCGGCGGTGCCGCCACTTCGGCCGCGCGGATCGTCACGCAGGGACTGCCCGCGCGGCAGCTCCCGGCCTGCGCCAGCTGCCACGCGCCCGGCAAGCCCTATCCGGTCATCGCCGGGCAGCGCGCCGCCTATATCGCCCAGCGCCTGCGCCAGTGGCGGGGCGACGAGACGGTGGTGGACGCGCGCAAGAGCCATGCGACCATGCCGGTCATTGCGCGGCGCATCCCCGAGGAGATGATCGATCCGCTCGCCCGTTACCTGGCCGGCTCGACCCGCTGATGCCGCGCCTGGAACAGCCGGCCGCCCTCGACCCATAGCACCACCGCCAGCACTGCGACGCCGATGCCGAGATAGCCGAGCGCCAGCGGCGTGGTGGTGCCGTCATAGGACTGGCCGATCAGCGAGCCGACGATCACCGCGCCGACGCTGGTGATGAAGCCCTGGATCGACGAGGCGGTGCCGGCGATATGGCCGACCGGCTCCATCGCCATCGCCCCGAAATTGGAGCCGCACAAGCCGATGCAGGTCATGCTGAGCGCCTGAAAGACCATATAGGTCCAGAGACTTTCCAGGCCGCTGGCGATCACCAGCAGGTGCAGGAGCGACAGCGCGATCAGCCCCAGCACCGCCGCTTGCGAGATCAGGCGCGTGCCCAGCCGCTCGACCAGTCGACTGTTGGCGAAGGAGGCGCACCCCATCGAGAAGGCACAGGCCGCGAACAGCAAGGTGAACCGCTCGCCCATGCCGAACTCCTCGACGAAGATCTGCTGCGCGGAGGAGACGAAGGCGATGATCCCGCCGAAGGTCATCGAGGCGGCCACCGCATAGCCCAGCGAAAACCGGTTGGTCAGCGTCAGTCGATAAGCGGCACCGATATTGGCCAGCGACAGCGGCGAGCGACGCTCGGCCGGCAGCGACTCGCGCAGCCGCACGGCGGACCAGGCGAGAACGAAGGCGGCGAACCCCGCCAGCGCATAGAAGATGAAGCGCCACGGCCCGAATGCGAGCAGCCCCTGCCCCAGCGTGGGGGCGAGGATCGGCACCAGGAAGAAGATCATCTGCGCGACCGATAGCGTCCGCGCCATTTGCCGCCCGGCGAACTGGTCGCGCACCACCGCGACCGCCAGCACCCGCGTCGAGGCGGACATCAGCCCTTGCAGCAGCCGCGCGCCGAGCAACGCCGCGAAGGTCTGCGAACTAGCCGCAAAGATGCTCGCGCCGACGAAGCCGGCCAGCGTGGCGAGCAGCACCGGCCGCCGGCCGTAGCGGTCGGCCAGCGGTCCGTAGACCAGCTGCCCAGCGCCGAAGCCCAGCATGTAGACGGTGATGATCCACTGGCGATGGTTGGCGGTAGCGATGCCGAGCTGCTGCCCGATATCGGCGAGCGCCGGGAGCATCAGGTCGACGCCCAGCGCATTGACCGCCATCAGCGCCGCGACGAAGGCGACGAATTCATGGCGGTGCATCGGAGACTTGGCAGAATTAGACGGCATGGCCGCCACTTAGGGCCATGACGCTGACGTTTCCACCTTTCCCGCACCGGATCGTGCAGCCCGCTCCTACCGCTCCAATCCATAGCGTGTCGCGCGTTTGGCGATGTTCGGGTTGATCGCCAGCGCCGCCTTGCGATCCGCGGCGGCCTGGTCCGCGCGGCCGGCGCGCGACGCCGCGATCGACCGGGCATAGAGGATCCAGGCGTCATGCGGCCGACCCTTCAACGCCGCGTCATAATCGTCCAGCGCCGCGTCCAGCTTGTTCAATCGCAGGTTCACCAGCGCGCGACTGTCCAGATAGGCGGCGGTGCCGGGCCGGAGCCGGAGCGCGGTGTTGCAGTCGGACAGCGCCTTGTCCAGGTCGCGTCCCTGCGTGGCCCGTGCCCAACAACGGCCGTTATAGGCGACCGCCCGGTCGGCATCCTGGCCGTGCAGCTTCAGCCACGCGTCGTAATTCGCGATCGCCGCCTCCGGCTTGTCTAGGCTGTCGTACAAGCCGGCGAGCCGCAACCGCCGGTCCGATCCCGGCGCGAGCAGCGTGTCGGCCGCCGCCACTTCTTCCGCCGCGCCGTCTGGATCGTGGTTGGCCAGCCGAAGCGAAGCACGGCTCAGCCGTACGTCGGGGTCGTTCGGCATGAGCGTCGCCGCCTTGTCGAGATCGGCCGCCGCCAGCAGTAACTGACGGTTCGCCAGCCGCGCCTGCGCGCGCAGCACCAGATATCGGCCCTCGGTCGGGGCCATCGCCACCGCCTTGTCGAAATCGGCCAGTCCCTCGGCCATATGCTGACGGGACATCTCGACCGCGCCGCGCCGGGCATAGCCCTCGGCATCGGTCGGCGCGGCTGCGCTGTCGGTCAGGTCCAGCTTCTCGCCAGACGTGGTGCGAGCGCCGCTTGGATTGATGCCGAACACCGACCCGCCTTCATAGGTCATGTAGAGCATGTGCTGAACGTTCGAGACGAACACCCGATGGGTCAGAAAAAAATCGAAGCCGATCAGCATGTCCGCGTTCATGTGGATGTCGGAAATGCGCAATTTTGGTCGTGGGACGATCTCGCCGCCGATATCGATCTGTTCGAAGGGGGCGAGCCAGGTGCGGACCTCCCTGGACCCCAAGCCGCTGCCGCGCCCGACCTGCACCACGCCCGGGCTGTTCGGCGTGATCCCGGCCCGCTTCGCGGCCGAGAGCGTCATCACCGTCGTCTGCGCGCCCGTATCGAACTCCGCCCGCAGCTTCACGCCGTTGACCAGCACGGTCGCGACCGTGGGCGGCTTCCACGGGCCGCCATTGCCGGCTTCAAGCTTCAGCGTCGAGAAGGGCTTGCCCTGCGCCCAATAGGCGAGCGCCGTGTCGGCGCAGCCCTGCACCTTCAAGAGCCGGACCGTGCCGTGCGGCAGGTCGTACTCGACGTCCGCCAGCCCCAGGATGTTCTGCCCGATGAGTCCCGCCGTGCCCGTATCGGTGCCGGCGACGATGAAATCGACCTTGGGCAGGGCGATGCCGGCAAGCGAGAAGTTGCGCGCGACCGCCGCGCTGGCGGTCGCGTCGCCGTTCACGCCGGTGACCCGGAACCAGGGCGGCAGGGCCTTATCCTCGAGCTTGAACTCGGCCGCCGTCGCGCGCGAGATGGTGCTGTAGAAGGCGCCGCTGTCGAGGATGAACTGGGTCGGACGATCACCGAACTTGGCCTGCACCATCGCGCGCTGACCGATCAGCGTCACCGGCAGCTCCGCGATCTTGCCGACCTTGCAGGCCGCCATGGCGGGTCCGGCCAGCGCCATGGCCAACACTGCCGCCCCGGTCCGTATCGCACAGCGCTTCATCCGCCTTCCCCCATCTCCGGTCGCATGCATCATAGCGTGCGCGCGGTGACGAACGGGAGACGCAGCGCCGACAATTTCGTCACCAGAACGGTCATATTTAACGCCGGGGATGATGGTGAGGGCTATTCACCGCAGCATTGAGGAATATGCGGGGTTCCCGGCTCGCGCGCGTGCGTTGAACAGGCTAACAAGCATCAGCCGTTCCACAATTTTCCGGGTCAGAGCCGGTCTCAAAGGAAGTCCGATCCATGGCCGACAGGCTTGACCCCACCCTTTCGCGTCGCGGCGTGCTGACCGGTGGCGCGGCCACGGCGGTCGTCGCCGCGACCCCGGCGGCGGCCGCGCCCCTCCCTCCCCGTCCTGCAAAGGCCACGCCGATGATGCCGGTTCGCTTCACGGTGAACGGCGAAAGCCGTTCGCTGACCCTCGACCCCCGCACGACCCTGCTTGATGCGCTGCGCGAGCATCTGCACCTGACCGGCACCAAAAAGGGCTGCGATCATGGGCAGTGCGGCGCGTGCACCGTGCTGGTGCACGGCGTTCGGATCAATTCCTGCCTGTCGCTGGCGGTGATGCATGAGGGCGACGCGATCACCACGATCGAGGGTCTGGGCACACCCGACAAGCTGCACCCGATGCAGGCGGCCTTCGTAAAGCATGACGGCTATCAGTGCGGCTACTGCACGCCGGGCCAGATCTGCTCGGCGGTTGCGGTGCTCGACGAGATCAAGCGTGGCGTGCCCAGCCATGTCCAGGCCGATGTCGCCGGCCGGCCGCAGGCCAGCAACATGGAAATGCGTGAGCGGATGAGCGGCAATATCTGTCGCTGCGGCGCTTATTCCAACATCGCCGAGGCCATGGCCGAGGTGGCGGGCGGTGCGGCCAAGGAGGACCGGGCATGAAGGCCTTCACCTATGAACGCGCGACCGATCCGGTCGCCGCCGCCCGCGCCGTCGCCGGCCATCCGGGCGCCAAGTTCATCGCCGGTGGCACCAACCTGCTCGACCTGATGAAGATCGAGGTGGAGACGCCGACGCATCTCGTCGACGTGCAGGATCTGGGTTTCGACACGATCGAGCGCACCAAGGATGGTGGCCTGCGCATCGGCGCGCTGGTCACCAACACCGATCTGGCGGCGGACGAGCGGGTGCGACGCGACTATGCGGTATTGACCCGCGCCATCGTCGCGGGCGCGAGCGGGCAGCTCCGCAACAAGGCGTCGACTGCCGGCAACCTGTTGCAACGGACACGCTGTCCCTATTTCTACGACACCAATATGGCCTGCAACAAGCGCAAGCCCGGATCGGGTTGCGCGGCGATCGGCGGCTATTCGCGGCAATTGGGCGTGATCGGCGTCAGCAATTCCTGCATCGCGACCTTCCCCGGTGACATGGCGGTGGCGATGCGCGTGCTGGACGCGGTGATCGAGACGGTCGATGCCGGTGGCCAGCGCCGATCGATCCCGATCGCCGATTTCCATCGGCTGTGGGGCGACCATCCCGAGCAGGACACGGTGTTGCGGCCGGGCGAGCTGATCACCGCCGTCACCCTACCCAAGCCGCTCGGCGGGCAGCATTTCTACGAGAAGGTTCGCGACCGCGCCTCCTATGCTTACGCGCTGGTGTCGGTCGCGGCGGTGATCCAGCCCGACGGCACGGGCCGGGTGGCCTTTGGCGGCGTCGCGCCCCGGCCGTGGCGCGTCGAAGCGGCGGAGGCGTTGTTGCCGCAAGGGGCTGCCGCCGTCACCGAGCGCGCCTTCCAGGGTGCGACGCCGACCAAGGACAATGCGTTCAAGCTGCCGCTCGCCACCCGCGCGCTGGCTGCCGTGATCGCCGAGAGCAAGGGCTGATCGCCATGAAATTCGACACTCCCGCCGGCGCCAACCCGATCGATCGCATGGCGGTGGTCGGCCGCGCGCATGACCGGATCGACGGTCCGCTCAAGACCACGGGCCGGGCGCCCTATGCCTATGAGCATCATCGCGAAGCGCCGAACGCGGCTTATGGTCAGGTCGTCGGTGCGGCCGTCGCCAAGGGCATGGTCCGCTCGATGGATCTGGACGCGGCGCGCGCCGCCCCGGGCGTGTTGGCGATCGTCACCGCCGCCGACCTGGGCAAGCTGGGGTTCGGCCAGTTCGGCAAGGGCAAGTTCAACACCGTCAAGCTGCTCGGTGGCCCGGCGGTGGACCATTATCACCAGGCGCTGGCAATCGTCGTCGCCGAGACGTTCGAACAGGCGCGCGCCGCCGCGAACCTTGTGCGGATCGACTATACCCGCAGCCAAGGCCGGTTCGATCTGGACGAGGCGCTGAAGACCGCGCCGCTGACCGGCGGCTCGAGCGATGAGGGCAGCGCCGCGCCCGGCATGGACCGGGTCGGCGACTTCGAGGCGGCCTTCGCGGCCGCGCCGGTGACGCTGGACGCACGTTACACCACGCCGGATCACAGCCACGCGATGATGGAGCCCTTCGCCTCGATCGCGTCCTGGACAGGGGACGCGTTGACGCTGTGGACATCGAACCAGATGATCGCCTGGGGGCATGGCGACCTGGCGAAGACCCTTGGCATGCCCAAGGACAAGATCAGCTTCCAGTCCGCCTATGTCGGCGGAGGCTTCGGCGGCAAGCTGTTCCTGCGCACCGATGCGGTGATGGCGGCGCTGGGCGCCAAGGCGGCCGGCCGGCCGGTCAAGGTGGCGTTGCCCCGGCCGCTGATCGCCAACAACACCACCCACCGTCCCGCCACGCGTCAACGCATCCGGATCGGCGCAACGAAGGACGGTACGATCACCGCTATCGCGCATGAGAGCGGTTCGGGTGACCAGCCGAACGGCTCGCCGGAGACCGCGGTCAATCAGACCAAGCTCCTCTACGCGGGTGCGAACCGGTTGACCGCGATGCGTCTCGCCGTGCTCGACCTGCCAGAGGGTAATGCGATGCGCGCGCCGGGCGAGGCGCCGGGGATGATGGCGCTGGAAGTCGCCATGGACGAAATGGCTGAGAAGCTGGGCATGGACCCGGTCGCTTTCCGGGTGAAGAACGATACCCAGGTCGATCCGGAGAAACCGACGCGCCGCTTTTCGCAGCGCCAGCTCGTCCGCTGCCTGACCGAGGGGGCAGACCGGTTCGGCTGGACGCGTCGCAATCCGAAGCCGGCCGCCGTCCGCGACGGACGCTGGCTGGTCGGCATGGGCGTCGCCTCGGCGTTCCGCAACCATATCAACATGGCGTCGGGCGCGCGTGTGCGGCTTGACGGCCGGGGGGTGGTGACGGTCGAGACCGACATGACCGATATCGGTACCGGCAGTTACACGATCATCGCCCAAACCGCCGCCGAGATGATGGGCGTGCCCGTGGATGCGGTGGTCGTCCGTCTCGGCAATTCTGCCTATCCGGTTTCGGCGGGTTCGGGGGGCCAGTTCGGGGCGGCCAATGCCACGGCCGGCGTCTATGCCGCCTGCGTCAAGCTGCGCGACCAGGTGGCGCAGCGGCTGGGGTATAACTCCGCCGACGTCGCGTTCGCGGGCGGCAAGGTCACGAGCGGCAACCGCTCCGCCGATCTCGCCCAGGCGGCCGCAGCCGGGGAGCTGGTCGCGCAGGACAAGATCGAGTTCGGCGACCTGGAGAAGCAGTGGCAGCTTTCCACCTTCGGCGCGCATTTCGTCGAAGTCGGGGTCGATGCCTATACCGGCGCGACGCGACTGCGGCGAATGCTGGCGGTATGCGCGGCGGGCCGGATCATCAATCCCAAGTCGGCGCGCAGTCAGGTGATCGGGGCCATGACGATGGGCGTCGGCTCCGCGCTGATGGAGGAACTGGCGGTCGACCCGCGCTTCGGCCTGTTCGTCAACCACGACCTGGCCACCTATGAGGTGCCGGTCCATGCCGACATCCCGCACCAGGATGTCGTGTTCCTCGACGAAGCCGATGACAAGGCCAATCCCATGAAGGCCAAGGGCGTGGGCGAACTGGGCCTGTGCGGGGTTGGCGCGGCGGTGGCGAACGCGATCTACAACGCCACTGGCGTGCGCATCCGCGACTATCCGATCACGCTGGACAAGCATCTGGAGAAGCTGCCGGCGGTCGCCTGACGCCGGCCTTGCCTGGGCGGGTCGATGGCGCGCAAGGTGGCGCATGTCGACCCGCCGTTCGGACCTCGCCGATCTCACCTATTTCCTTGCGATCGCCCGGCATCGCAACTTTCGCCTTGCCGGCATCGAGATGGGCGTCAGCGCCTCTGCGCTGAGCCATGCGCTGAAGGGCCTGGAGGCGCGGCTCGGCGTGCGGCTGCTCCACCGTACCAACCGCAGCGTCACGCTGACCGAAGCGGGCGCGGCGTTGCGTGACGCGGTGACCGACCCGTTCGCGCGAATTGACCAGGCGATCGACGACCTCAACCGCCACCGTGACACGCCGACTGGCCGAATCCGCCTCAACGTGCTGGCCGATGCCGCTTCGTTGCTACTCGCGCCGGTGCTGCCGGTCTTCGCCGACCGTTATCCCGGCATCCAAGTCGACATCGCCGCGCGTGATCGGATGGTCGATGTGATCGACGGCGGCTTCGATGCGGGCATTCGCCACGGCGACACGGTGCCCGAGGACATGGTCGCGCAGCGCCTGTCCGCCGATTTGCGCTGGATGGTGGTCGCGGCCCCCGCCTATATCGAGCGGCACGGCGTGCCCGCCCATCCCGAAGCATTGCGCGATCATCATTGCCTGGGCGTGCGCCTCGGCGACGACCGCATCTATCGCTGGGAATTCGAAGGATCGCAGGGCGAGTTCGCCGTCGCCGTACCCAGCCGCATCATCGTCGACGACGGCCGCGCCATGCTCGCCCTGGCGCTGGCCGGAGTGGGCCTGATGTATGCGATGGAGCACAATGTCGCGCCCCATGTCGCGGCGGGAACGCTGGTGCCGGTGCTGAGCGACTGGGCGACCACCGGGCCCGGCTATCACATCTATTATTCCAGTCGCCGCCAGGTGCCCACCGGCTTGCGTCTGTTGATCGACCTAATCCGCGAACGCCGGCCCCTTGGCCTCTGACGTTGAAGAAAATCGCCTCATCGCATCGAGTTAACACAGGTAGTTGCGTGGGGGTCGGCAACCGGCGCCTAACAGACACGTAAACGATATTGTCATGATCGGTGATTTGATGATGGATAGCAATGCGCCCTTGGCCCGTCTCGTCCGCCGACTGGAGCGGTATGCCCCGCTGCCCGCCGCCGACCGCCAGGCGATCCTCGCCCTGCCGGCGCAGGTCGAGCGGATCGGCCGTGGTCGGCGGTTGATCGACGAGGGCCAGCAGGACCATGCGGTCATGCAGCTGCTGAGTGGCTATGCCTGCCGCTATGGCCTATTGTCCGACGGGCAGCGGCAGATCACCGGCGTGTTCGTCGCGGGCGATGTGCTGGGCGTGCGCAGCGGCGACTTGCCGATCGCAGCCCAGACCGTGTCGACCCTGTCGGATGTCGAACTCGTCAAGATCCCGCACACCGCGATCGCGGCGCTGGCGGAGAGCCGGGCCGCCATCGCCCGCGCCTTGTGGAACGAGTCGATCCTCGATGCGAACATGGCCTGCGACTGGATCGTCAGCCTGGGCCGCCGCGATGCGCGTGGCCGGGTGCTCGCCTTGCTTCAGGAACTCACCGCCCGGTGTCGGGATGCCGGCCTGACGATCCGCGATTCGCTGATCCTGCCCCTGACCCAGGAGGAGATTGGTGACGCGACCGGCCTCACCTCGGTCCATGTTAACCGGACGCTCATGGCTCTGCAGGCCGAGGGATTGATCGATCGCGTCGGTCGCCGCGTCACCTTGCTCGCCAACCGGCCGCCGGCGGCGGCGCGGATGTTGTCGGCCTGATTTCGATCTACGCCGAGGGAGCGACGAGCCTGGTCGCGCGTTGAGCATGGTGGCGGGGTTTCGGGCGCCTGCGTCGTCATCCTCACCGCCCGGCGGGACAGGCCGCATGTTCGTCGACTTCAAGAATGACCCGCCACCGCCCCCGTGGCAGCCACCCCGGCGGACGCCTAGGCTCAGCCAACGGCAGGAGGAGGTGCTTGGCGGCATCATTGGCTTCAACCTGCTCCTCCTCCTCCTGGCCCCGATCGGCGGGGCGACCCTGATCTCGGCGCTGGTCGCGCTGTTTCGCTGATTTGGAGAAGCACCGGAAACGGTCCATTTAATCCTTGTAAACGTGCGCTAACTCTGGTCGAGTCGGGCTTCGGGCGCGCAGGACAGGGGTGAAATTGGTGGCGCAGGGGCAGCTCGCGCGGGTAGTCTATATCAGCCGGGCGAGGACGGGATCGCGACAGGCCGACATCGCCAGCCTATTGGCGCAATGCGATCGCAACAACCCCGTCGAAGATTTGTCCGGCTTGCTGCTCGCCGACCCAACCAGCTATCTGCAGGCATTGGAAGGCCCGGCCGAGGCGGTAGCCCGACGACTGACCCTGATCCGCACCGATCGCCGCCATTCGCATGTGGCGATCATCTTCGAAGGCTTGATCGCCGCGCGGCAGTTTGGCGACTGGTCGATGACCTATCGCGACCAGAGCGCGATGTCCCCCGATGCCTTCAGCCGGCGCGTGGCGGTCGACGTGGCCATGGTCGACGACATCGCGCTGAAGGCGGTGTTCCTGGGCTTCGCGCGGATGACGGCCTGACCGGACCGTCGTCCGCTCCGGCTATTGCGACAGGTGACGGGCGCTCCGGCACTTGCTAACCCGCGCTCATGTCCTACCAGTCCGACCTTCTGACCGTACTGTCGCAGCGCGGCTATATCCACCAGATGACCGATGCGACCGCGCTCGACACGCTGGCCGCCCAGGGAGTTGTGCCGGGCTATATCGGCTTCGACCCGACCGCGCCGTCGCTTCATGTCGGCAGCCTGGTGCAGATCATGTTGCTCCGCAGGATGCAGCAGACCGGGCACAAGCCGATCGTGCTGATGGGGGGCGGCACCGGCAAGATCGGCGACCCGAGCTTCAAGGACGAGGCGCGCAAGCTGCTGGGCGAGGAAGGCATCCGCGCCAACGTCGCTTCGATCCGTCGCATCTTCGAACGCTTCCTGACCTTCGGCGACGGGCCGAGCGATGCGGTGATGGTCGACAATGCCGACTGGCTCGATACGCTGGAATACATCCCCTTCCTACGCGATGTCGGCCAGCATTTCTCGGTCAACCGGATGCTGTCGTTCGATTCGGTCAAGCTGCGGCTGGATCGCGAGCAGTCGCTCAGCTTCCTCGAGTTCAACTACATGATCCTCCAGGCCTATGACTTTCTGGAATTGTCGCGCCGCGCCGGCTGTCGTCTGCAAATGGGCGGGTCCGACCAATGGGGCAATATCGTCAACGGCATCGAGCTGGCCCGCCGTATGGACGGCACCGAGGTGTTCGGCGTCACCACGCCGCTGATCACCACCGCCGATGGCGGCAAGATGGGTAAGACCATGTCGGGCGCGGTGTGGCTGCACGAGGACCAGCTGCCGCATTTCGATTACTGGCAGTTCTGGCGCAACACCGACGATCGTGATGTCGGCCGTTTCCTCCGCTTGTTCACCGACCTGCCGCTGGACGAGATCCGGCGGCTGGAGGCGCTGCCCGGCGCGGAGATCAACGAAGCCAAGAAAATTTTGGCCAACGAGGCGACCGCGATGTGCCGTGGCCCCGCCGCCGCCGCCGAAGCGGCCGAGACGGCGCGCCGGACCTTCGAGGAGGGCCAGAGCGGCGACGCCCTGCCCCGCTTCGCGGTCGGTGGCCCGGTGACGCTGGTCGACGCTTTGATGGGCTTGGGCTTCGCCAAGTCGAAGGGCGAGGCGCGACGGCTGATCGCCGGCGGCGGCGCGCGGATCGGCGGCGAAAAGGCGGTGGACGAAGCGGCGGTGCTGACCGTCGGCGAGGAACCGCTGCGCGTGTCCGCCGGCAAGAAGCATCACGGATTGCTCGTCCGCGGCTGATCCCGGCCATCGCGAACGCCAAGAAGGGGACGGCACCGCCATCGGCGCTGGCCCCTTCCTGCATGTTCGGCCCGGCCGGCGGTGCCCCACCGGCCGGGCCGTGATCAGAAGCGGACGCTCGCTTCCACACCGACGGTGCGGGGCGGGTTGAAGTTCGCATAATCGCCCAGGGTCCGGGCGTTGGCGGCTGAACGGCGGTAGATGAAGCTGGTATCGAGCAGGTTGCGGCTCCACAGCGAGACGGTCATCGTCGTGCCCGCGCCGGTCAAGGGAATGTCCGCCAGCGCGATGCGGCCATTCATCACGAAGCTCCGATCGGTCCGCGTCGCCTCGTTCTGGAAGCTGTAGACCGGATCGGCGTAGTTGCCGTCCAGATGGAAGCGGAGCTTGGCATCCGAACCCGCCAGCGGCCTTTCATAATCCGCATAGGCCGAGGCGGCGTTGCGCGGCGTGAACACCACGAAGACCTGGGTCGGCGTGTTGTTCAGGAACGGATTGGGCGTCAGCGGGATGTTGGTATAGGTATAGGCGTAGGAGGCGCCGACCGTCAGGCCGTCAACCGGGTTGGCGGTCAGATCCGCCTCGATCCCGCGGATCTTCGATGTGCCCGGCGCATTTCGGGTTTCCTCGGTATGGAGGTTGTAGGTCGGGCTGGATGGATTGGTGTCGACATTGTCGAAGTCGATCTGCGTGCCAGTACGGTCCATGATATAGCCGGCCAGGTTCAGGCGGACGCGCTTGTCGAACAGGTCCATCTTGGACCCGATTTCATAGGACTTGACCGTCTCCGGTCCGAACGCGGCGAAGGTCTGCGACCGGTCGTTGGCGCCGCCGGCGCGGTAACCAGTCGAATATTTCGCATAAAGGTGGATCGCATCGGTGGCGTCGAACGCCGCCGTCACCATCGGGTCGAAGCGGTTGGTGTCGAAGGTGAAGGGGAAGTTGGCCGCCTTGCCCTGCACCAGGTAAAGCGTGCCGTTGCGCTTGTCGCGCGTGTAGCGGCCGCCGAACGTCAGATGGAAGGCGTCGAAGCCCGCCGGCGTGTAGGTACCCTGCGCGAACGCCGCGTAGCTATAGGCGCGGGCGACGCTGCCGCGCTGGAAGAAGAAGGAACCGGGCGCCCAGCCCTGATTGTTCGACGTGATCGTGCCCAGCGCGACCTGCGACAGGATGGTATAGCCGGTACCGTCGGCATTCCACTGGTTGGTGGAGGGCGTCGCCGCCGTCTCGCGTGCGTTCTCGGTGAAGTAATAGAGGCCCGCGACATAATCGAATTGCGGCAGGTTGCCGACCGCTTGGAACTCCTGGCTGAACTGATGCTGCTGCATGAACGACAGGCTGTAGCGGCTGAACTTGCTGTTCGGCAGGAACACGGTGCGGTGCGCGCCGCCGGAATTGTCCCACTGGTCGGTGGTGACGCCGCGCCAGGCGGTGATCGAGCGCAGTTCCAGGTCGGGCGTGATCTGGTAGTTGAGCTTGGTCGAGAAGCCATGCGTCTGGTCGACGCTGAGCTGCTGGGGAACGCCGATATCAGCGCGCTTCATGCGGTCGTCGCCCGACACCACCACCAACGGCGACAGCGGCGCGATGGTGCCCGAGGGAAGCTTGCCGCCATTGCCGGCGATCTGCGCCAGCGTCGCGACCGGCAGGCCAGCCGGGTTGTAATTGACCAACTGGCTGTAGAAGGGCGTGTTCTGGTCCTTCGCCTGGTCATAGGAGAGCTCGACCGAGACGCCGTCGACCGGCTTCCACAGCGCCGCCGCATGGCCGCCGATACGGTTGAAATAGCCCCAGCCGGCCGAGCCCGGCAGCGGGTTGGTGACGAAGGCGTTCTGGTGCTGGAGCACGCCGTCCAGTTTGATCGAGATGTTGTGATATTCCGGCAGGTTGAGGTGCACCGCGCTGTTATAGGCGCCGTAGTTGCCGATTCCGCCGGTCAGCGTCGCGCCGAACTTGCCGGTCGGCTGGGCGGTGACGAGCGACAGCGCGCCGCCCTCGGTATTGCGGCCGAACAGCGTGCCCTGCGGCCCGCGGAGCACCTCGACCCGCTGGATGTCGAACAGCGCGGAATTCAGGCCCTGCGAGCGACCGATATAGACGCCGTCGATATAGACGCCGACCCCGGTGTCACGCGCGGTCTGGTTCTGGTCGAACGGCACGATGCCGCGGATGCCGATGGTCAGCGCCGACTGGCGCGCCTCGAAGGTCGCGACGCGCAAGCTCGGCACGGTGCCGTCCGCCAGGTCGAGCAGGCTCTGGACGTGGCGGTCCTTCAGCGCCTCGGCGCCGAGCACGGAGATGGCGATCGGCGTCTTCTGCAGGCTGGTCTCGCGCTTGGTGGCGGTGACGACGATTTCGCCCAGCCCCTCGCCCTCCGGCGGCGCCTCGCCCGTCGCAGCCGGCGCGACCGGATCGGCGCTGGCGGCCGGCGCACCGGCGGGCGCCGTACCGGCCCAGGCCGGCGTCGTCGCCAGCAGGCCGAGCGCCACGCCGCCCAATAGCCGCGCCCGGCTGACCATCACCATCATCATCGTCAATTCCCCACTCTTTCGGCTCGTGCCTCGAAGGCGGCGGATAGGCGGGGGCTGTGGCGGCCATGTTTCGCTTTTGTGAAGACGAGGGACTTTCTCGCTTCACTTTCGAGTCATCTCACCGCCGGGCGACATGCACCGTCGGTTGGCCTAGCACCACCATGTTGCGGGCCCGTGTCAAAGCGCGCCGTCGCGGCGTAACGCGTCCAGTTGAGAGTCAACGATCCCGCCCACCCGCCGAGCGATCACCGCCCAGTCCCGATCGGGGTCGATCACGCGGCGGATCATCATCCCCATGCCGAGCATCATGATCAGGTCGCTGAGTGCCTCCCGCTCACCGCCCGCGCTGGCGGGAGCCAGCGCCTCCAGCGTCGCGGCCAGACATTGGCGCATCCGCTGGTCGATCCGGCGGTGGATATCGGCGATGCGCGGATTGCGCCCGACTTCGGCGAGGATTTCCGTAAACATCCGACATTCTTCAACCGTATCGTCGATTGACACGAAGCGATCGACCCAGGCGCGGATCGCTACCTTGTCCTGGGCCTCCACCGCCGTGCGCAGCGACGCCTCGTCCAGGAAGTCGCGGATGTCGACCTCCGCCATCGCGGCGATGATATCTTCCTTGCTGGCGAAGTCGCGATAGATCTGGCCCACCTTGATGCCCGACGCGGCGGCGATCTGCGCAACGCCAGTCTGGTGGAATCCGTGTTCGACGAACAGGGCGCGACTGACATCCAGCAGGTGACGTCGCCGATCATCCGCTCGGCTTGCACGCTTCGAATTACTGCATTGCAACAAATTCAATCGTCTGGCCTTCATGACGGCTTGCCAACAGCCCCAGCCGGGGATTAGAGGCGAACGCAAATGTGAGTGATCGATCACTCACACATAACCGGGGATCGCGGTCGACGCCATGAAAAATATCGCTCCTGTGCTGGGTTTCGCCCTCCTTCTCGCCGCGTGCGGGCAAGCCCCGCAGCAGCCATCGGCCGGCCCGCCGCAAGTGGCCTTCGTCACGGTGGCCGAGAAGCCGGTGACGCTCAGCACCCAGTTGCCGGGTCGCACCAATGCCTATGAAACGTCGGAGGTTCGCCCGCAGGTCAATGGCCTGGTGCTCGCACGCCTGTTTCAGGAGGGCGACATGGTCCGACAGGGCCAGCCGCTCTACCGGATCGATCCGGCCCCTTATGAGGCGCAGGTCGCCAGCGCGCGCGCCGCGCTGACCCGGGCCCGGGCGGCCATTGCCTCGTCCAACGCGCTGGCGCGTCGTTATGGCGAGCTGGTGAAGATCAACGCCATCTCGCGGCAGGACTTCGAGAACGCGACCACTCAGGCGCAACAGGCGCAAGCGGACGTCGCAGCGCAGGCCGCGGCGTTGCGCACCGCACAGATCGATCTCGGCCGCACCACGGTCAAGGCACCAATCAGCGGCCGCATCGGTCGCTCCACCTTCACCACCGGCGCGCTCGTCACCGCCGCGCAGACCAGTCCGCTGACCGTCATCCAGCGGCTCGACCCGATCTATGTCGACATCCAGCAGTCGAGCGCCGATCTGCTCAAGCTGCGCCAGCAGATCCTGGCCGGTCAGGTGTCGCGGGGCGGCGCGGATGCCCGCGTTCGTCTGATGCTGGAGGACGGCACCCCCTATGGCCCGGAAGGCACGCTGAAGTTCACCGACGTCACGGTCGATCCGGCGACCGGCAGCCAGACGATCCGCGCGATCTTCCCGAACCCGCGCGGGCTGCTCCTGCCCGGCATGTTCGTCCGGGCCGAGCTGGTCGAGGGGACTCGCTCGAACGCGATCCTCGTGCCGCAGCGCGCCGTGACGCGCGACGAGAAGGGCCAGCCCCTGGTCATGGTCGTCGGTAGCGACGGCAAGCTCCAGCCACGCGTGTTGACCGCGCCGCGCACGGTCGGCCAGGATTGGCTGGTCACCGCCGGGCTGAAGCCGGGCGACAAGGTCGTCGTCGAGGGCGCGCAGAACCTCCAGCCCGGCACGCCGGTCAAGGCGGTGCCCTTCACCGACCAGGCCAAACCCGCCCAGGGCCAGCCGGCCCAGGCGCAGGGGAAGTAACCACCCATGTCCCGCTATTTTATCGACCGGCCCATCTTCGCATGGGTCATCGCGCTCATCCTGATGCTGGCCGGTGTGCTGGCGATCCGCAGCCTGCCGATCGCGCAGTTCCCCACCATCGCCCCGCCCGCCGTCTCGGTCACCGCCACCTATCCGGGTGCGGACGCGGAAACGCTGGAGCGGACCACCACGCAGATCATCGAGCAGCAGCTCAAGGGTATCGACCATCTGCGCTATTTTTCGTCCTCGTCCTCCTCGGCGGGAACGGTGACGATCACCCTGACCTTCGAACAGGGCACCGACCCCGATATCGCGCAGGTCCAGGTGCAGAACAAGCTCCAGGCGGCGACCTCGCTGCTGCCGCAGGAGGTGCAGCGCCAGGGCGTGCAGGTCGCGAAGTCGTCGGCGAACTTCCTCCTGATCATCGGCCTCTATTCGACCGACGGCAGCCATTCGGGCAGCGACCTTTCGGATTATGTCGTCTCGCGCCTGCAGGACCCGATCAGCCGCGTCAACGGCGTCGGCGAGCTTCAGGTGTTCGGCGCGCAATATGCGATGCGCATCTGGGTCGATCCGATCAAGCTCAACAGCTTCCAGCTCACCATCGCCGATGTGACGGCGGCGGTGCAGGCGCAGAACGCGCAGGTCTCCGCCGGTCAGCTCGGGGCGCAGCCCGCGCCCAAGGAGCAGATGCTTAATGCCACCGTGTCGGTCCAGTCGCGCCTCCAGACGCCCGAGCAGTTCGGCAACATCCGCCTGAAAAGCAGCACGGGCGGCGCGATCGTCCGCCTGCGCGACGTCGCCCGCGTCGAGCTGGGCGCGGAGAATTATGGCTTCGACCTGCAATATAACGGCCGGCCCGCCGCCGGTTTCGGCGTCAAGCTGGCGCCCGGCGCCAATGCGCTGACCACGGTGGAGCTGGTCAAGGACCGGGTCGCGGAAATCTCCAAGACCTTCCCGGGCGACGTCAAGGTCGTCTACCCCTATGACACCACGCCGTTCGTCCGGCTGTCGGTCGAGCAGGTGGTGCATACGCTGGTCGAGGCGGTGATCCTCGTCTTCCTCGTCATGTTCCTGTTCCTCCAGAACTGGCGCGCGACGGTGATCCCGACGATCGCGGTGCCGGTCGTGCTGCTTGGCACCTTCGCGGTGATGGCGATGGCCGGTTACTCGATCAACACGCTGACCCTGTTCGGCATGGTGCTGGCCATCGGCCTGCTGGTCGACGACGCGATCGTCGTGGTCGAGAATGTCGAGCGGCTGATCCAGACCGAGGGGCTGAGCCCCAGGGAAGCGGCGCGCAAGTCGATGGACGAGATCACCAGCGCGCTGGTCGGCATCGGCCTGGTGCTGTCGGCGGTGTTCCTGCCCATGGCCTTCTTCGGCGGGTCGACGGGCGTCATCTATCGCCAGTTCTCGATCACCATCGTCTCGGCCATGGTGCTGTCGATCGCGGTCGCATTGATCCTGACGCCGGCGCTGTGCGCCACCATCCTGAAGCCGCACGACCCGGCCAAGCATGAGGGGCATGGTCCCCTCGCCCGCTTCTTCCGCTGGTTCAACGCGACCTTCGATCGCGGCACCCGTAAATACGAAGGCGGCGTGGTCCGCACCGCACGCAACTGGAAGCGGTCGGCACTGCTCTATCTGCTGATCGCGCTGGTCATGGGCGTCATGTTCTGGCGGCTGCCCTCGGGCTTCCTGCCCGACGAGGATCAGGGCACGGTGATCGCGCTGGTTCAGGGTCCGTCGGGCGCGACCACCGCACGGACCGACAAGGCGCTGGCGCTGGTCCGCGACCATTTCCTGACTGCCGAGAAGGCGAATGTCGCGGGCGTGTTCACGATCAGCGGCTTCTCCTTCGCCGGTCAGGGCCAGAATGCCGGCCTCGCCTTCATCAATCTGAAGCCTTGGGAGGATCGCTCCGGCGCCGCCAACAAGGCCCAGGCGATCGCCGGGCGCGCGATGGGTCCCTTCTCCCAGTTCCACGACGCGATGATCTTCGCGCTGGTGCCGCCCGCGGTGCAGGAACTGGGCAACGCCACCGGTTTCGACCTGCAGCTCGTCGATACCGGCGGGATCGGGCACGAGAAGCTGCTGATGGCCCGCAACATGATGCTGGGCATGGCGATGCAGGAAAAGAGCGTGACCCAGGTCCGCCCGCTCAGCCTGGATGACGCGCCGCAGCTCAAGGTCAATATCGACGAGGACAAGGCGCGCGCGCTAGGGCTCGACCTGTCGACGGTCAATTCGACCATCGCCACCGCCTGGGGCGGCGCTTATGTCAACGACTTCATCGATCGCGGCCGGGTCAAGCGGGTCTATATCCAGGCGGACGAGCCCTATCGTCTGGCGCCCGAGGATATCGGCGACTTCTATGTTCGCGGCGACACCGGCGCGATGGCTCCCTATTCGGCCTTCTCGACGCTCAGCTGGGCGCAGGCGCCGGTGCAGCTGACCCGCTATAATGGCGAGCCGGCAATGGAGTTGCAGGGTGCACCGGCGCCCGGCATCAGCACCGGCGACGCGATGGCGGCGATGGAGGCGATCCATGCCAAGCTGCCGCCGGGCACCGCGCTGGAATGGACCGGCCTGTCCTATGAGGAGCGGCTGTCGGGCGGACAGGCGCCGGCCCTTTATGCGCTGTCGCTACTGATCGTCTTCCTCTGCCTCGCCGCGCTCTACGAGAGCTGGTCGGTACCGATCGCGGTCATGCTGGTCGTGCCGCTGGGGGTGGTCGGCGCGCTGCTGGCGGCGCTGTTGACTGGGCTGAACAACGACATCTATCTGCAGGTCGGCCTGATCACCACGATCGGCGTGTCGGCGAAGAATGCAATCCTGATCGTCGAATTCGCCGAGGAGCGGGTGCGCGACGGCTGGCCCGCCTTCGACGCGGCGGTGGAGGCGGCCAAGCTGCGCCTCCGCCCGATCCTGATGACCAGCCTCGCCTTCGTGTTCGGCGTGCTGCCGCTGGCGGTGACGACGGGCGCGGGCGCCGGCGGGCAGAATGCGATCGGCCGCTCGGTGGTCGGCGGCATGATCTCGGCGACCATCCTCGCGATCTTCTTCGTGCCGATGTTCTTCGTCGTGGTCAGCCGGCTGTTCAAGCACGGCCAGACCGATCGTCGTCAGGATCACGCCGACCATACCAACCTGTCCGACCGCGGCGCGCAGCCGCAGGGAGCCTGATCGTGAAGATGAAGATGCTGGTCGCGCTGCTGGCGGCGACGACGACGCTGGCCGGGTGCAACCTCGCGCCCACCTATGTCCGCCCGAGCGGTGCAGTGCCCGCCGCCCTGCCGCAGGGGGGACCCTATCCCGCCGCCGCTACCGACGCGCCCGATGTCAGCGCGATCGGCTGGCGCGACTTCTTCACCGACCCACGCCTGCGCGCGGTGATTGAACTCGGGCTGGCGAATAACCGCAATCTGCGCGTGGCAGCGGCCAATGTGCTCCAGGCGCGGGCGCAGTACCGGGTGCAGCGCGCCGACCTGGTGCCGTCCACCACCGTCAGCGGCACCGGCATCTACACCAACAATATCTTCGGCGCGGCGGGGGCGGCCGGCGGCGGCGGCACCGGCGGCGCGGGCACGGGCACCGGCACCGGAACGGGCGGCGGTAACGGCAGTGGCGGCACCGGCGGCGGCGTCACGACCGGCGGCGGTTCAACCAATATCGAGGCCTATTCGGTGACCGCCGGCTTCTCGAACTTCGAGCTCGACCTGTTCGGCCGCATCCGCAACCTGACCCGCGCCGCGCAGGAACAGGTGCTGGCGTCCGAGGAGGCGCAGCGGTCGACCCGGATCAGCCTGATCGCGGAGATCGCCAGCGCCTGGCTGACCATGGCGTCCGACCAGGAACAGCTGCGCCTGTCGCAAAGCACGCTGGGCACCTTCAAGCAGACGCTGGACCTGACGACCGCGCAATTCCGGATCGGCGTCGGCTCGGAACTGGAAGTGCGGCAGGCGGAGACCAACTACCAGTCGGCCCGCAATGACATCGCCGCGCTCCGGACCCGGATCGCGCAGGACCAGAATGCGCTCAACCTGCTGGTCGGCACCACCGTCGCCACCGACCTGTTGCCGGGTGACCTGGGCGCTGGGCGCTACACGCTCGACGCGCTGCCGTCCAACCTGTCCTCGGCGGCGCTGCTCCGCCGGCCGGACGTGCTCCAGGCCGAGCATCAGTTGATCGCGCAGAACGCCAACATCGGCGCGGCGCGGGCGGCCTTTTTCCCCAGCATCTCGCTGACCGCGACCCTGGGAACGATCAGCACGGCGCTGTCCGGGCTCTTCGCCGGCGGCAGCTTCACCTATACCGGCACGCCCGCCGTCTCGCTGCCGCTGTTCGATGCGGGCCGGCGCAAGGGCAATCTCGACTATGCCCGTGCGTCGGAACAGGCGGCGGCCGCGACCTATGAGCAAACGGTGCAGACCGCGTTTCGCGAGGTTGCCGACGCGCTGGCGCAGCGCGGCACGATCGGCGAGCAGGTCGCCGCCCAGACCGCTCGCGCCGAGGCCGCGCGAGGCGCGGCGCGCCTGTCTGATGCGCGGTTCCGGGCCGGGGTGGACTCGTTCCTGACCACCCTCGACGCGCAGCGCACCGCCTATGCCGCCGAGCAGAGCCTGGTGACGACACGGCTGACACGCGCCAGCAACCTGGTCACGCTGTATCGCACGCTGGGCGGGGGTCTGAACTGAGCCGCAGCGGCGGGGCGACCGGCAGCCCCGCCGCCGTTTCCTCAGCTCTCGCCTTCCAGCTGACGGTCGGCCACCATGCGATCGGCAATTAGCGCCAGCAGGCGATTGGCGCTGTAGGGTTTGGCCAGCACCGCGGACTGCGAAATCGCGCCGACCGCGGATGGATCGCCGGTGGCGAACACCACCCGTGCCTGCGGATGGAGCGCGCGGGTACGCTCGGCGAGCATCGGTCCCGAGGCCCCGGGCAGGTTGACGTCGGTGACCAGGATGTCGACGGATACGGTCTGGATCGCCGCCATCGCCTCCTCGGCGCTGCCCGCCTCGACCACGACATAGCCGGCATCCTCCAGGATTTCGGCGGTGTTGGCGCGGATCAGTGCGTCGTCCTCGACCAGCAGCAGCGTCGCGCGTGCCGTGACCGGGGCCGGCGGCATCGCGATCTCCACTTCGATCTGCGGCACCACGACCGCGGGAGCGGAAACCGGCTCGGCCCGGGTCCCCGCCATCCGTCGTTGCCCTTGATTGGCCAGGACATGGCGCACCTTCCGCGCCAGCGCCTCGCGCGTATAGGGCTTGGACAGTAGCTCGACACCCGCGTCCAGCTTGCCGCCATGGACGATCGAGTTCTCCGTATAGCCGGAGGTAAAAAGCACCGCGATCTCGGGCAGCCGCTCACGCGCCTTGCGGGCCAGCTCGGGGCTCTTGAGCGTCCCGGGCATCACCACGTCGGTAAAGAGCAGGTCGATCGGCATCCCGCTCTCGACGATCGCAAGCGCGCTAGCCGCATCCACTGCCTTCAGCACGCGGTAGCCCAGCTCGGACATGAGTTCGACCACGGTCGCCCGCACTTCGGCATCGTCCTCCACCACCAGCACCGTCTCGGTGCCGCCGGTGACCGGGCCGGTATCGGTCACGACCTCGACGTCCTCGCGCTCATAGGCGCGCGGCAGGTAGAGCTTGATCGTCGTTCCCTCGCCCAGCTCCGAATAGATCTTCACGTGACCGCCGGATTGTTTGACGAAGCCATAGACCATCGAAAGGCCGAGCCCCGATCCCTTGCCCTCCGCCTTGGTGGAGAAGAAAGGTTCGAACACCTTCTCGATGATTTCGGGCGACATGCCGCTGCCGGTGTCGCTGACCGCCAGCATCACATACTGGCCCGGCGTCACCTCGTCATGCGTGCGCGCATAGTCGTCGTCGAGATGGGCGTTGGCGAGTTCGATCGTCAGCTTGCCCTGCCCGTCCATCGCGTCGCGCGCGTTGATCGCCAGGTTGAGCAGCGCATTCTCGATCTGCGCCGGGTCGATGAAGCTGTTCCACAGGCCGCCGGCGACGATCGTCTCCACCTCGATCCCCTCGCCGATCGCGCGGCGGAGCATGTCGTCCATGCCCTGGACGAAGCGGCTGGGATTGACGACTTTGGGCTCCAGGGCCTGACGCCGGCCAAAGGCGAGGAGCTGCGACGCCAGTCGCGCGCCGCGCGACACGCCGCCCATCGCGTTGGCGACGCGCTGCTCCGCTCGATGATTGCCCGCGACATCCTTGGCGAGCAGCTGCAGGTTGCCCGACACGACCTGGAGCAGGTTGTTGAAGTCGTGGGCGACGCCGCCGGTCAGCTTGCCGACCGTCTCCATCTTCTGCGACTGGGCCAGCTTCGCCTCGGCGGCACGCCGGCTGTCGATCTCGGCGATGACCCGCGCCTCCAGCGTCTCGTTCAACTGACGAAGTTGGTCCTCGGCGCGTTCCCGGTGGCGGACCTGACGGGCCAGCGCACCGGCATGTTCGCGCAGCGCCGCCTCGGCCGCGCGCTGGTGGGTGATGTCGGTATGGACGCCGACCCATTCGCTGATCTCGCCGCGCTCGTCCTGCGTCGGCAGCGCGCGGACGGCGAAGGTCCGCCAGGTCCCGCAATGCCGCCGCACGCGATGCTCGTGGACGAACATCGCCTTGTAGGCCACCGCCTCCTGCCAGGCGACCAGCGTCGCGGCGCGGTCCTCGGGATGGATCGCAGCGAGCCAGCCATGATCGGCATAGTCCGCCACGCTCTGTCCGGTCAGCGCCGACCAGCCCGGCTGCTCGCCGACCATCCGGCCGTCAGCGCTGTTGGTCCACAAGACGCCGTGGACCGCATCCATCGCTGCGCGGAAGCGGCCGTTGCTGGCGACCAGCTCCTCCTCGTGGCGCATCCGCTGCTCGATATCCATCACCAGCACATGAAAGCCCGACACGCTGCCATCCGCCTCGACGCGCGGCAGGTAGCGGACGTTGGCGCGGCGCGGCTCTCCCCTGCCGTTGCGCAGGATCGAGTCCGTCTCGATCGTCTCGCCTGCCAGCGCGCGTCGCATCAGCGCCTCGCGCTCAGCGAAATTGGCCGTGCCGATCACGTCGCGCGCGTGGCGGCCAACCACCTGCTGGGGCGTCAGGTCGAACCAGTTGGTGTAATAGCGATTGGCGAAGCGGAAGATCAGGTCGCGATCGACGAACGAGATCAGCACCGGCAGTGCATCGGTGACGGTCCGCAGTTCCGCCTCGCTTGCGGCGCTGCGTCGCTCGGCGGCGATGCGCGCGCTATTGTCGACGCACGTGCACATCACCCCGCCGACCTGCCCGTCCACGTCGTAGACCGGGGTATAGAACAGGTCGAGGATGACGGTATCCGACCGGCCATCGCGATGGAGCGTCAGGGGCTGGTCGCGATAGGAGCGGAGCTCGCCGCGCATCGCCGTCGCCAGCATCTCCCGGTTCCAATCCCAGATTTCCGGCCATACCTCCGCCGTCCGGCCGCCGAACGCCTCGGGATGCTTGCCGCCGGCGATGTCCATATAGGCGTCATTGTAGAGTAGGATGTGGTCGGGGCCCCACATCAGCACCTTCGCCACCGGCGAGTTGACGATGTTCGCGACCGTGGTGCGCAGCGTCGTCGACCATTGCTCCACCGGACCCAGCACCGTCGACGACCAATTGCGCGCCCGGATCAGCGCGCCACAGGCACCGCCGCCCCGCGGCCAGTCGCTCGTCACCGAATCGCCGGACCGCCGTGCCGGCGCCGCCGAGTCGCGCAGCGATCGCAGGGCGGCGCGAACCACCTCGCTGGCATTGCAATAATTGCCCGAAGCGATGCATTCGCCGATGAAGGTCTCGAGCTCGGGGCTCAGCGACACGTTGCGGGTCTGGCGGCCAGTCATGTCGACCGGGATGCGCAGCTTCCACCCCTGTGTCAACCGTTGCCAACCATCCACCCTCCGCGATTACCCACCCGTTCCGAAACGGGTCAGCCGGGCATCCACCAGATCGAGTTCCCGGCCCATTTGCTCCGCCACGTCGGACGCGATCTCCCGCCGGTGCGCCAGGTTGAAGATCGCCCGCCGCTCCGCCCGGATCGCCGCGAGGCGCATTTCGCGCTCCAGTTGGTCATCTGCCCTGGGGCGACCTTGGGCGTCGTCGCTATCGGCGAGCGCGTCGAGCCGTTCGCGATACTGGTCCATCAGCCGCCCGGCGACATCAACGAAGCGGTCAGCATCATCGCGCCCGTCGGCCATGCGATGCTGCACCCGCTCCAGCTCGGCGATCGCTGCCTTGGCCGCGGCGCGACGGGCGCGGTTGCGCTCGGACTCCGCGCCTTGATCGGGCGGCAGGCGGAGGTTGCGGAGCAGCAGCGGCAGGCCGACCGCCGCGATCACCAGCGATGACAGGATGACGCCCGACGCCAGGAAGATCGCAAGGTCGCGCGCGGGAAAGTCGCGGCCATCGGCCATGGTCAGCGGCAGGGTAAGCGCGCCCGCCAGCGTGATCGCCCCACGCGCGCCGGCGGTGGTCATGGCGGCGATCACCCGGCGCGGCGGGCTGGTCGTCGCGTCATCCTCATCCCGCCAGCGCGAGCGGTAGACGGTGAACTGCAGCGACACCCAGACCCAGCCGAACCGCAGCGCGCACAGGCCGGCGACGATCGCCAGAACATAGAGTCCCAGCCACCAGACGCTCTGGTGGCCGGTGGCGGCCACGGTGTCGCGAGCGCGTGCGACCACGTCGGGCAACTGCTCGCCCAGCAGGACGAAGATGACGCCGTTTAGCGTGAACTGCAGCATGTCCCACACCGCGCGCCGTCGGATGCGGGTCGCTGCCGCCACGCCGGTGGACACGTTGGTGAAGGTCATGGTGATGCCCGCCGCCGCCGCCGCCAGCACGCCCGAGGCATGGAGATGCTCCGCGCCGAGATAGGCGGCGAAGGGGATCAGCAGGCTGACCAGGATGTTCGAGCCGGCATCGTCGCCGAACCGGCGCGAAAAGGCGCTCTTCGCGGTCACGATGCCCCAGGCCAGGCCTGCGCCGATCGCCACGCCCGCCACCGCCATCCAGGCGAAGGTCGTTGCCGCCGTCCAGATCGAGAAGGTGCCGGTCAGCGCCGCCGCGATCGCGAAGCGCAGGCATACCAGGCCGGATGCGTCGTTGAGCAGCGATTCCCCCTCCAGGATGTGCATCATCCGGGGCGGGATCGTCACCTTCTGCGCGACCGCCGACACCGCGATGGGATCGGTCGGCGACACCACCGCCGCAAGCGCGAAGGCGACCGCCAGGGGCATCGCCGGGATCAGCCAGTGGATGAACAGGCCCATACCCAGCACGGTCAGGAAGACGAGGCCAAGCGCCAGGCCCAGGATCGCGCCGCGATCCTTGAACAGCGCCTCTTTCGGGATGCGCCAGCCATCCAGGAACAAGAGCGGGGGCACGAGCAGCAGGAGGAAGAGTTCGGGATCAAGCTCGACCCGGACATGGGCGACCATGCCGATCGCCGCGCCGAGCGCGATCTGGACGATGGGCCGGGGCAAGGCGGAGGGGAGAATTCGCGAGACGATGCCGCTCACCACCACGGCGACCAGCAGGAACAGGCACAGCGTCACGATCTCCAAACCGGTCGTCTCCTTCGTCTGGTGGGTTTCCAAATCATACGTCGCGTCGGGATCGGAGTTCCACCCCCATGGTCCATTATAGACGAACGGCCGCCGCACCGACCCGAAACGGGCAGTGCGGCGGCCGTCGCGATCGGGACGAAGAGGGCGCCGTCAGTTGGCGGTCCCGGTCAGCCCGCGATCTTCCAGCATCGGGCCGATGTCCGGATCCTTGCCATAGAAGGCGCGGAACATGGTGCCATAATCCTCGCTATGTCCCTTGGACAGGATCATGTCGCGGAAACGCTGGCCATTGGCGCGGGTCATGCCGCCATGCTTCTCGAACCACGCATAAGCGTCGTCGTCGAGCATCTGCGTCCAAAGATAGGCGTAATAGCCCGCCGCATAGCCGTTCGCCCAGATGTGGAGAAAATAGCTGGAGCGATAGCGCGGCGGCACGTCGGCGGTGTCCAGCCCCATCTGGCCGAGCGACTTGGCCTCGAACGCATCGACATCCTGCGGACCTGCAGAGGCGGGCAGCGAATGCCAGTCCTGATCGAGCATCGCCGAAGCGATCAGTTCGCCCAGCGCATAGCCCTGGTTGAACTTCGCCGCGTTCTTCACCTTGGCGACCAGCGCCGCGGGCATCGGCGCGCCGGTGCGATAGTCCTTGGCGTAATGCGCCAGCACCTTGGGGTCGAGCGCCCAATGCTCGTTGAACTGCGACGGGAATTCCACCCAGTCGCGCGCCGTGTTGGTGCCCGACACAGTCGGATAGGTCTGGTTGGCGAACAGGCCGTGCAGCGCATGGCCGAATTCGTGGAACATCGTCGTTACATCGTCGAAGCTGATCAGCGCCGGCTGGCCCGGCGCCGGCTTGGTGAAGTTGGCGACATTGTAGATCACCGGCTTGGTGCCGAGCAGTTTGGACTGGCCGACGAAGTTGGACATCCACGCGCCGCCATTCTTGTTGTCGCGCTTCCAATAGTCGAAATACATCAGCCCCAGCTCGGACCCGTCCTTGTCGTAGACGGTGAAGACGCGCACGTCGGGCTGATAGACCGGCAGGTCCTTCCGCTCCTTGAAGGTCAGGCCATAGAGCTGGTTGGCGGCGTAGAACACGCCGTCCTGCAGCACCCGGTTGATCTCGAAATAGGGCTTCACCTCATTCTCGTCGAGATCGTACTTCGCCTTGCGGACCATCTCCGCATAGCGGTCCCAGTCCCAGGGCTTGAGCTGGAAGTCGCCACCATTGGCGGCGATCACTTTCTGGATCTCGGCCGCTTCGCGCTTCTGCTCGGCCGCCGTCGCCGGGATCAGCCGCTGCATGAACGCCTTGGCCGCCTGCGGGGTCTTGGCCATCTGGTCATACAGGACATAGGCGGCATAGTTGGGATAGCCGAGCAGCTGCGCCTTCTGCGCGCGCAGCGCGGCGAGCTGGACGATGGTCGAGCGCGTGTCGTTCGCGTCGCCGCGCTCCGCCCGGTTCCAGCTTGCGTCGAACAGCGCCTGTCGGGTCGCCCGGTCGCTCAGCGACTGGAGCATCGGCTGCTGCGTCGTATTCTGAAGGGGCAGCAGATACTTCCCGGTCAGGCCCCGCTCCTGCGCGGCCTGACCCGCCGCCGCGATCTGGGCATCGTCCAGCCCGGCGAGCCGCGCCTTGTCGTCGACGACCAGCGCACCGCCCTTGGCCGCCGCCAGCAGCTTCTGCTGGAACGCCGTCTCCAGCGTAGACAGCTTGCCGTTCAGCACGCGCAGCTTGGCCTGGTCGCCGGCCGACAGCTTCGCGCCGGCATGGATGAAGTTGTTATACGTGATGTCGAGAACCTGCGCCTGTTCCGGCGTCAACTTCAGCGTGGCGCGCCGGTCGTAAAGCGACTTGACGCGCGCGAACAGGCGCGGATCGAGGAAGATGGAGTCCGCATGCGCCGCCAGCTTGGGCGCGACCGCTTCCTGCACCTTGTCGAGCACCGGGTTGGTGTTGGCCCCGACCACCGCCGAAAAAGCCTGGCCGGCGCGGTCGAGGATGCGGCCGGACCGCTCCATGGCGACGATGGTGTTGTCGAAGGTCGGTGCGGCGGGATCATTGGCGATCCGCGTCATTTCGGCGGCCTGTTCGGCGATGCCACGCTCGATCGCGGGCTGGTAGTCGCTGTCCTGGATCCGGTCGAAGCGCGGGGCCTGAAATGGCAGGTCGCTCTGGACCGTCAGCGGATTGACGCGCGCCGTCTGGGCATCGGCCGCGGCGGCGGTGATGCACGCCGCCAGCAGGCAGGCGGCGGCGCAGGAACGAAGAAGCAGCGAGCGCGTCATGGAGGTCCTTGTTGGAAGAGAAAGGCAGCAGGAAAGGCTCAGGCCATCGTCACGGTTGACCGGCCTGTCTCTGCCCGGTCTCGACAGATGGGGCAATGGTGGTGACGGGATTTGTGACCGGTGACACCCCGGCCAGCAGCGCCCAGCCGGTCGGCAGGTAGTCGGTCGACATGTAGAAATAGAAGGCGCAGCTGCCGTCGCGGCGATAGCTGCCGCCCTTGACGATGCCATAGGCGCGGGTGCCGCTGAACACCGGTGCGCCGCTGTCGCCCGCCCGGCAATTCGGCCCGGCGACGGTCACCCAGCTCGGCAGGCAGGCGCCGCCGCACAGGTCGCCGGCGGGAGCGAAGTCGGTCAGCTCGACGGGAGCGCAGCTATAGCCGGTCCGCTCGCCCCGGTGGCAGACATAGTCGCCGGCGCGCGTGCCCGCCAGCGAGCGCCCGCCGGTGACGATGCGCGCCACCGTCTTGCGCGTGTCGGCGAAGAAGAGCGGGGCTAACCGCTCGGCGCTGACGTTGACTTGGACGTCCTGATAGCCCCAGCCCCATTGTCCGACGAAGGCGAGGGGCTGGCGCTGTCCCTCGCCATCGACATAGTCCAGCGCGTCGGGGCAATGGGCGGCGGTTGCGATGCCGGTTCGCTGACCATCCGTCACCACGAAGCCGGTCGTACAGGCGTAGCGCCGACCGTCCGCAGGATCGACGCCGGTGACGCGCGCGCCACCCTCCACCGCCGTGTCCACCGAGGGCCGCTCGACCGTCCGCAGCCGGACCGGCGCGGACAGGATCGCGGCCAGCCGGGCGCGGAGCGGTTCGACGCCCTCACGCGCGATGTCGCTGTCGCCCACCACCGCGACGATCGTGCCGGTGCGCTGGTCGATGCCAAACGCGGGGGGGCGCAGCAGCGTGGCGCGAATCTCCGCCTGGTGCAGCCGGATCGCCTCCGCCATTTGCGCGCGGGTCGCCGCCGCCCCGGTATGGAAGCGGATCAGGACGACCGATCCCGCCGCCGTGACGAAGCGATCGGGCACCGGCGCGTCGCCAGTCAGTAGCACGTCGATCGCGAAGTCCGGCCCCGGCGCCACGGCGATGCCGGCGAGCCGGTCGGCGAAGGCGCGGCCGATTGCATCGGTGGTCGCCAGCGTCTCGTCCTGCGCGGTCAGGCGCCGGACCGCCTGGTCGAGCGTCAGATGGAAGGCAATGGCATATTCGCCGGCATCCTGCGCCACCGCCTGCTGGGGCGACTGGACGCGCGGCGGCTCCGCCGCCGGCGCCCCCGTCGCCGCGCTCATCCCCATCGTCGCCGCCAGCCCGAGCAGGGCCGACTGAAAGCATCGCCTGTCCATTCGTCCCACTTCCTGACAGGGAATTCCCGAACCGTCGGTGAACCGCCCCTTGCACTTGCGCGTCCGTCCGGCAAAATGTCGCCGCATGTGCTATAGGTACCTTTCATGTCGGGCCTGACGCTGACGCGTCGCTCGGCCCTTGCCGGCATCGCCGCCGGCCTGGCCGCGCCTGCGCTCGGCAGCGGGCGATCGGACGCGCACCTGATCGCCGGGGCCTATGCCAGTGAAGGTGGGGTCGGCCTCTATCCGTTGACCTATGCCGACGACCGGGGTTGGACCATCGGCACCGCCAATGCCGGCATCGCCGATGCCTCCTTCGCCGTGCGCAGCCGCGCCGGGCGCTGGTACTGCGTCGACGAGGCGGACAATTGGGTGGGCGTCTATGCGCCGGACTGGTCGCGGATCGCCCTGACGGTCAGCGGCGGGGCGGCCCCCTGCCATCTCGCCCTCGACCCGGCGGAACGGCGACTGGCGGTGGCCAATTACAGCAGCGGCACGGTCGCGCTCTTCCGGCTTGACGCCCAGGGTCGGCCGGAGGGGACGCAGATGCTGCTGCATCATGGCATTGGGCCGGACAGGGCGCGACAGGCGGGTCCGCACGCGCATTGGGTCGGCTTCACCGCCGACGGGCGCTGGCTCCATTCGGTCGACCTGGGCGCGGATGCGATCTTCGCCACGCCGATCGATCCCGCGACCGGCCAGGCGGGACCGACCGTCACCGCCTGGACGGCGCCGCCCGGCACGGGCCCCCGCCACATGGCCCACCACCCCAGCCTGCCGCGCGCGTATCTGGTCAGCGAGTTGTCGAACCAGCTGTTCACGCTGACGGCGGAGCCCGATGGCCGCTTCACCACGCTTGGCGCACAGTCAATCCGGCCGGCCGACGCGCGCGGACCGGCCTATGGCGCGCATATCGCCGTCGATACAGCGGGCCGCCGGCTCTACGTTTCCGTGCGCGGCGACAACAGGATCGCGGTGTTCGCGCTGGATGAGCGAGGGACGCCGACCCTGCTTCAGCATATCCAGTCCGGGGGCAACTGGCCGCGCCACTTCCTGCTGCTGGAGCGGGAGCGCCACCTGCTCGTCGCCAATGAGCGGTCGGGCAATGTCGCCGTATTCGACCTGATGGCGGATGGCCGGCTGCGGGCGACGACCGCTAGCGCAGCGTTGCCGGGCGTGGTGTTCCTCGCCCGTGCGTGAACCCATTCAGCGGTGGAGCGATACAGCATCCGTTCACGGACAGGATGTTGATAGAATGCCGGATTTTCGCAAAGGATACGCCATGGCCCGGCCGGGTGACCCGCGAGACATCTCTTCCGACCTGGAGCGCATCTTCGGCACGCCGACCAATGGTGGCGGGCAGGTGGGCACCGGCCGATCGATCGTCCCGGTGCCGCAAACCGAGGCGCGCTCGCGCTGGCTGATCGGACTGGTGCCGGTGGCCGCGCTCGGCTCGATCGCCTTCTTCCTGACCGAAGCGCAGGTCGCGCATCGGCCGTCGCCGCCCACGACCGCCAGCCGACCGGCGCCGACCACCGCCGCTCCGGCGCCGGTCGCCTTCACAGCGGTCGCGCCCCCTGCCCCGGTCGCGGCGACGCCGCCGCCGCGCGAGATCGCTCCGGCCCCCGCCCCGGACCCTGCCCCGGTTCCGGTTCCGGCGGATCGCCGCGTCGCCAGCGTCGCACCCGCGCCGGCGCGAACCCGCATCGCCCGTCCCGCTTCCGCCCGCCCTTCCTGGCTGGCGACCGGCGACCTGTCGTCCAATTGCCGGCCAGGCAGCAACGAGGATGCGTGCATCTACCGCGATGTGCGCGACGCGGATCGACGGCTGGTCCAGGTCTATCGCCAGGCGGTGCGCGCCGGGGTGCCGCGTGACACCCTCGTGCGCGCGACCAAGGCGTGGAACCGGGCGCTCGATCGCTCGCTCGACGATCCCGACGGCACGATCCGCCGCTATGATGCGCTCGCCGACGAACTTCATGCCGCCACCCAGGTCGCGCTGCGTGACCGCTGAACCCGCATCGCCGCCGGCCGTGGTCGAGGAGGAGGTGCGCCACCGCACCAAGCGGCGGATCGACGGCCAGCTCGTCTATGCGATCGGCGACATCCATGGCCGCTACGACCTGCTGATCAAGCTGCTGGAACGGATCGCCCAGGATTCCAAGCGCCACCAGTTGGTCGGGCGGCGACCGTTGCTGATCTTCTGCGGCGACTATGTCGATCGTGGGCCGGATTCCGCCAGGGTGCTGTCCACCATCGCCTGGATGCGCGCCGGCAATGCGTTCGAAACCCGGTGCCTCAAGGGCAATCACGAGCAGATGATGCTCACCTATATCGAACAGCCGCCCGCCGCAGCCGGCTGGCTCCGCGTGGGCGGCGCGGAGACGCTGGCCTCCTACGGCGTCACCGCCCCTGCCTGGGACGCGCCACCCGAGGATCATTACCGCGCTCGCGACCAGTTGCTCGACGCCATGTCCGCGCGGCACCTGCGCCTGCTTCAGACGCTCGAGACGCTGCTGCTGATCGGCGACTATGCCTTCGCCCATGCCGGGGTGCGGCCGGGCGTCTCGCTTCATCGCCAGCTGGAACGCGACCTGTTGTGGATCCGGGACGATTTCCTGAACGCCCGGCGCGGCTTCAAGAAGATGATCGTGCATGGCCATAGCTGGGATTCGGACGAGCCCTTCTTCGGCGCGAACCGGATCGGCGTCGACACCGGCGCCTATCGCACCGGCGTGCTGACTGCCGCGCGGATCATGGACGGGGAAACGGGCTACCTTCAGGCGCATGGGCCGGAAGGGCCGGACGCCTATGAACCCGGTCATGGCGATCACTGACCAAAGCAGATCAAGCCACGTCTTGGCAAGCGGCGGTGACCAAGGGTAAGCGCCCGATCAAAGAGGGAAATGCATGTCGAAGATCAGGCTCTGTGCCGCATTATGGGCGATGACGACGATCATCCTGTCGTTCCTGCTGTTCCTGCTGCCAGGCGGCTCCGCGATCGTGTCGGCGGCACTGACCCTGTCGGCGCTGGTGCTCGCCGCACCGGCCCCGTTTTTGGCGAAGACTCGCGCCACGCGCATCCGCGTGGCGCTCGCGGCGGTGATTTATGTCATCGGCCTGGGTGGCGCGATCGTGCTCGGCTATCTCGCCGAAATGCAGTTGATGGCGCTGGGACTGATCGGCCTGTTTGCGCTGGTCGGGCTGGGGCTGGCCGGCTGGGCCTGGACGACGCGCAATCGGCGACCCAAGCCCGGCTGGGCGGGTTATTACGACCCACAGTGATCGTGCCCGGCATCACGGGCGGGTTCAGCGCTTGCGGACGAATTCGGCGCGCAGCACCAGCCCCTTGATCCCGTCGAATTTGCAATCGATCTCCTGGTCGTCGCCGGTCAGGCGGATCGACTTGATCAGCGTGCCGCGCTTCAGCGTCTGGCCCGCGCCTTTCACGTCGAGGTCTCTGATCAGCGTCACCTGATCGCCATCGGCCAGCAGATTGCCGACGGCATCGCGGACTTCGACCCGCTCGGCGGCCTCGGCGCGGATAGCCGCCTCAGCCGCCGGCAGCCACTCGCCGCTCGCCTCGTCATAGACGTAGTCTTCGTCCTGCATGGGACCTCCGTGGGGGTTGAGGTGCTTTGCGGGCGCGACGCGCCGCTGACAAGCGCCAGCCGCCACCGAACCGGGTCAGCCGGTGGCATGACGAGCCATGCCTCGGGAACGACAGGGAACTTTTTGCGACCGTCAAAGAGACGGGACGGCTCGGCAAATCGTCTTGATCCGTATCAACCCGCCCTTCTAGGATCAGAGGCGGGTCGGAACGAAGCCCGTTCTCCGGTTTTGGACCGGTCATGATCGTTGACCGACCCGTGCCGCCCCTGCCCCCCATCAGACCGATGTTCGACTGGGACGCACCCGCCGCCGAGCCGCTGCGCGCCGAGCTGTTCGACCGGATCGCCGATGCCGGCTTCCCCTGCGTTGGCGCCAAGGCGGCGATGGCGAAGGGAACGCTGGAGACGGTCGGGTGCCGCAGTTTGGACAGCGCTTGGGACGATGTGCGTATCCACGAACGGCTGCTCGCCTTCGCCACCGCCTATCGCGCAGATCCCCGCCTGTTCCGCAGCCTGGCGGTGATCTTCGATGGCCCGGACGGCCTGACGGAGGCGGAGTTCGAGCGGCTGCTCTGGACGCGCGTCCAATCGCTGTCGGACAAGGATGTGTGGCGCGGCCTGCCCTATGACCGGACGGTCAGCGCCGATCCGGACAGCCCGCATTTCTCGCTGAGCTTCGGTGGCGAGGCCTTCTTCGTGGTCGGCCTGCATCCCGCCTCCAACCGGCCGGCGCGGCGTTTCTCTCGACCGGTCATGGTTTTCAATCTACACGATCAGTTCGAGGTGCTCCGCGCCCAGGGCAAGTACGAGACGATGCGCGAGAAGATCATGGTTCGCGACGAGGCGGTCGCCGGATCGCGCAATCCGATGCTCGCCCGCCACGGCCAATCCAGCGAGGCACGGCAGTATAGCGGGCGGATGGTCGGGTCGGACTGGAAATGCCCCTTCCACTACAAGGGCGGGACCGAGGCATGACCGCCCCCGTCCATGAAATACCGGAGCGCAGCGGCACCGCCTTCGTGCTCAAGGCCGGCGACATGCTAACCGTCATCGATCCGCGCGGCGAGCAGGTCGCCGATCTGCTCGCCTTCAACGCACGTGATCTGGACGAGGTCATCTCCTCGGGCCGAACGCTCGACTATGCGGAAATGATCTACCTGACCGCCGGCCACCAGCTCTATTCGAACCGGTCGAACGTGATGCTGGAGATCGTGGCGGATACGGTCGGGCGGCATGACTTCCTGTTGACGCCCTGCTCGGTCGACACTTTCCGCCATTTCTACCCGCACCTGCCGGTGCATCGTGGCTGTTTCGGCAATCTGGCGGCGGCGCTCGAGCCCTATGGCGTCACGCCCGACCGGATCCCGGTGGCGTTCAACTGCTTCATGAACGTTCCGATCGACGGCGAGACGGGCAAGCTGCGCGTCCTGCCGCCGATCAGCAAGGCGGGCGACCATATCCAGTTCCGCGCGGCGATGGATCTGGTGATCGGCCTGACCGCCTGTTCCGCCCCGGACTCGAACGGCGGCAGCTTCAAGCCGATCCATTACCGGATCGATTCCGCCGCCGCCTGAGCCGATCAGGCCGGCACGTCGATGCCCGCCAGGCGGTGGTGGCGATAGCGGGCGCGTAGCTCGGTCTTGAGCAGCTTGCCGGTGGCGGTATGGGGCAGGCTGTCGACGAACAGGATTTCGTCCGGCAGCCACCATTTCGCCACCTTGCTCGCAAGGTGCGCCTGGATCGCCTCGGCCGTGACCTCGGAGCCCGGCTTGGCGACCACCAGCAGCAGCGGCCGCTCGTCCCAGCGCGGATGGACTACGCCGATCGCGGCCGCCTCGGCCACGCCGGGACAGCCTACCGCCGCATTCTCGAGTTCGACCGAACTGATCCACTCGCCGCCCGATTTGATCACGTCCTTGGCCCGATCGGTGATCTGCATCGTGCCGTCAGGGTGCAGGATCGCGACGTCGCCAGTGTCGAACCAGCCCTCCGGATCGAGCGCATCAGCTTCGGCCCGGTAGTAGCGGCGGATGACCCAGGCGCCGCGCACCTGCAACCGGCCCGAACTAGTGCCGTCCCGAGGCAGCGGGCGGCCCTCGTCGTCGACGATGCGCAGTTCGATGCCGAACGGAATCTGCCCCTGTTTGGATACGAGGTCGAGCCGCTCCGCGAGATCCATCGCATCCCATTCGGGCGGCCGCTGCCCGGCGGTGCCGACCGGTGACGTCTCGGTCATGCCCCAGAGATGCGCGACCTCATAGCCCATGCCCCATAGCCGCTCGATCATCGCGCGTGGCGCGGCCGAACCGCCGATCGTGACCAGCTTCAGATCGGCGGGCGGCGGGTTGCCGGCGTCGATATGCGCGAACAGGCCGAGCCATACCGTTGGCACTCCGGCTGAATGGGTGACCCGCTCGCGGCTCATCAGCTCGCACAGCACTGCCGGCTCGTTGACCGCGGAGAAGACGAACTTGGCGCCCGCGATCGGCACTGCCAGCGGCAGCCCCCATCCGGCGGCATGGAACATCGGCACTACCGGCAGCACCACGCCGCGCGACGACAGGTCGAAGACCGCCGGCGTGATGACGGTCAGCGCGTGGAGCACGGACGAGCGATGCGTGTAGAGCACGCCCTTCGGATCGCCGGTCGTGCCGCTGGTATAGGCCAGCATGCAAGGCTCGCGCTCAGACCCCTCGACCCAGGCATAATCGCCATCTTCGCCGGCGATCAGCGCTGCGAGCGAGCCCGGCCCCTCGCCGTCCAGCACCACATAATGCGCGATGCTCGGCCAACGATGGCGCAGCCGGTCGACGATCGGCTGGAAGCAACGATCATAGAGCAGCACCCGGTCCTCGGCGTGGTTGGCGATATAGACGAGCTGGTCGTCGAACAGGCGCGGGTTGATGGTGTGGATGATGCCGCCCATCCCGATCGCACCGTACCAGGCGACCAGATGGTTGGCATGGTTCATCGCCAACGTGGCGATCCGGTCGCCCGGCCGGACGCCCAGCTTCTCCAGCGCCCGCGCCAGCCGCTTGGCGTCATGCGCGACCTCCCTCCAGTTGGTGCGCGTCTCGTGGCCGTCCGCCCAGCGGGTGACGATCTCGCGACGTGCATGCTCGCGCGCCGCATGGTCGAGGATGCGCGGCACGCGCAACTCGACCTCTTGCATGGTGTCCAGCATGCCCCTCTCCCGGCTAGCCTAGCCGACGAGCGCCAGCCTCGTCTCAGAGGTCCGAAGCGCGACGGCGGTGACACCGTGCAACGCCTCGATATGTTCGGCAAGCTCGGCGTCGAGCCGGAAATCGCGCCCCAGCAGCACAGTCGCCTCGCCCTCGCTGGTCGACAGCTTCGCCCGGATCTCGCCCCGCGCTCCGCGATGGTCGGCAAGTAGCTCTGCCAAAAGGGTAAAAGTGGCCGGCGCGGTGATCGTCACCTCGACCACGAAGCGGGCGTTATTGGCCAGCCCCTCAAAGGGCTGGATGCGTTTGATCGACACGCGCGGGGTTTCCTCGCCCGGCCGGCGGTCGAGTTCGGCGGTGACGAGGCCGCAGCCGCCATTCTTAGCCGCCTCCTCCAAATCCGCCGCCACCGAGTCGTCGAAACAGGTCGCCAGGAACTGGCCCGAGGCATCGGACAGCTGCGCCATCATATATCGCTTGCCGCGCGCCGAGGTGCGCCAGCGGGCATCCTCGACCAGCACCGCCAGCGTCGCGCCGATCCGGTTGCCATCGTCGGGGATGGCGAGTTCGGAGAGCGAGGCATAGGTGCGCGCACCGTGCATCTTGGCGAGATGGGCATGGCGGTCGACCGGGTGCGCGGAGAAGTAGAAGCCGAATGCGTCCTTTTCCTGCTCCATCTTCTGCGCCAGCGACCAGCGCACGCCCTGGGGCAGGCGTATCGTGTCGCCGGCATGGCTGGCGTCGCCGAACAGGCCACCCTGCCCGCTGACCTTCTGTTCGTGGTTGCGCGCCGCCACCGCGAGCACGGTCTCCGCCGCGCCGTGGACGCCGGCGCGGTTCGGCTCAAGCGCGTCGAACGCGCCCGCGGCCGCCAGCGTCTCCAGCTGGCGCTTGTTGATCAGGCGCGGGTCGACGCGGGTGGCGATGTCGTCCAGGCTCTTGAACGGACCCCTGGCGCGTTCGGCGACGAGCTTCTCCATCGCGCCCTCGCCCACCGACTTCAGCGCGCCGAGCGCATAGCGGATCGCGACCCCCTCGCCATCGCCACCGCGCGGTTGGACGTCGAAATCGGCCAGGCTTGTGTTGACGCATGGCCCCAGCACCTCGACCTTGGCGCGTCGGGCATCCTCAACGAACAGGCCCAGCTTGTCCGTCAGCGCCATGTCGAAGCACATCGACGCGGCATAGAATTCATGCGGATAATGCGCCTTCAGCCAGGCGGTCTGATAGGCGAGCAGCGCATAGGCCGCGGCGTGGCTCTTGTTGAAGCCATAGCCGGCGAACTTGTCGATCAAGTCGAACAGCTCGTTGGCCTTCTGCTTCGGGATGCCGTTCACCGTCTGGCATCCCTCGACGAAGATGGCGCGCTGCGCGTCCATCTCCGCCTTGATCTTCTTGCCCATCGCGCGGCGTAGCAGGTCGGCGCCGCCCAGGCTGTAGCCGGCCAGCACCTGCGCCGCCTGCATCACCTGTTCCTGATAGACGAAGATGCCGTACGTCTCCTTCAGGATCGGTTCGAGCAGGGCATGGGGATAGACGATCTCCTCCGTCCCCTGCTTGCGGCGACCGAAGGTCGGGATATTGTCCATCGGCCCAGGCCGGTAGAGCGAGACGAGCGCGATGATGTCGCCGAAATTCGTCGGCCGCACCGCCGACAGCGTGCGTCGCATGCCTTCGGATTCGAGCTGGAACACGCCGACCGTGTCGCCGCGCTGGAGCAGCGCATAGGTGGCCTCGTCGTCCCATTCCAGCGCGTCGAGCTGCACCGCGATGCCGCGCTTGGCGAGCAGTTGCACCGCCTTCTGCAACACCGACAGCGTCTTGAGGCCCAGGAAGTCGAACTTCACCAGCCCCGCGCCCTCGACATATTTCATGTCGAACTGCGTCACCGGCATATCGGAGCGCGGATCGCGGTAGAGCGGGACGAGCTGCGCCAGCGGCCGATCGCCGATCACCACGCCTGCGGCGTGGGTCGAGGAGTGGCGCGGCAGGCCCTCCAGCTTCGACGCCAGGTCCCAGAGCTTGCGGACCTGGTTGTCGTTGGCATATTCCCTGGCCAGTTCGGGTACGCCGTTCAGCGCGCGCTTCAAATCCCAGGGATCGGTCGGATGGTTGGGCACCAGCTTGGCGAGCCGGTCGACCTGGCCGTAGCTCATCTGAAGCACGCGCCCGGTATCCTTCAGCACCGCGCGCGCCTTCAGCTTTCCGAAGGTGATGATCTGCGCCACCTGGTCGCGACCATATTTCTCCTGCACGTAGCGGATCACCTCGCCACGCCGGGTTTCGCAGAAGTCGATGTCGAAGTCGGGCATCGACACGCGTTCCGGGTTGAGGAAGCGTTCGAACAGCAGGCCGAGCTGGAGCGGGTCGAGGTCGGTGATGGTCAGCGCCCAGGCGACCACCGAACCCGCGCCCGAACCGCGGCCCGGCCCGACCGGGATGTCGTGGTCCTTCGCCCATTTGATGAAGTCCGCGACGATCAGGAAATAGCCGGGGAATCCCATCTGGATGATGATGTCGACCTCGAACGTCAGCCGTTCGCGATACAGGTCGCGCCAGCCCGGCTCGCCCTCCGGCTCTCCCTTCATCGCGCGCAGTTCGGCGATCCGATCGAGCCGCTTTTCCAGCCCGGCTTCGGCGTCGGCGCGCAGCATCGCCGCCTCGCCGTCGCGGTCGCCCGCCAACGACGGCAGGATCGGCTTGCGATACGGCGCGGCCACGGCGCAGCGCTGCGCGACGACCAACGTGTTGGCGATCGCCTCGGGCAGGTCGCTGAACAGCGCCTTCATCTCCTCGGCCGGCTTCAGCCAGGCGTCGGGCGAGCTTTTCGGCCGCTCGGCGGTCTCGACATAGGTGGAATGGGCGATGCACAGCATCGCGTCATGCGCGTCGCCGAACGCGCTGTCGGCGAAGCAGCAGGGATTGGTCGCGACCAGCGGCAGGCCGCGGGCATAGGCCAGATCGATCAGCGACTCTTCCGCCGCCATTTCGACCGGATCGTTGCGGCGACACAGTTCGATGTAGAGCCGATCGCCGAAGATCGCCTGCAACCGGTCGAGGAAGCTCGCCGCCCGGTCGGGCTGGTCTTCTGCGAGCAGTCGGGCGAGCGTCCCCTCGCCGCCAGCGGTCAGCGCGATCAGCCCAGCCGAATGCCGTTCGAGCCAGTCGATCCCGACATGCGGCACCAGTTCCAGCGGCCGTTCCAGATGCGCGGCCGACACCAGCGCGCATAGATTGTCGTAGCCGACCGCGTCCTGCGCGTAGAGCGCGATCCAGTCGATCACCGGCGCCGTGCCCTCCGGCATGTCGGGCCGCGCCAAACCCAACATCGTGCCGATCACCGGCTGGACGCCGCTTTTCTTGGCAGCGTCGGAATAGGCCATGGCGGCATAGAGGCCATTGCGGTCGGTCAGCCCGGCGGCGGGAAAGTTGCGCGCCTTGGCCTGGGCGGCGATCGCCTTGGGCTCGATCGCGCCGTCGAGCATGGTGAAGCAGGAGAAGATACGAAGCGGCACGAACCCGGAATGCATCACTTACATATGGACGCTGCGGCTGATTCGAACACCCGGAAAATCGCACCCGGCCGGTGAACGCGGGCCATGCCCGGTCGGGCGATGCTCCATTGCCTTTATGCTGCGGAGCGGCAAAGGACGGGCCCGTGCTGATGTCGACCGCCGAAACCACGCCCGACCGGACCCGCCCGGCCCGTCATCGCTGGCGGCGCGTGCTGTTGGTCCTATCGGCGCTGCTGCTCGGATCGGTGCTGCTGCTGACCGGCGGGACACCGATCGGCCGTACCTTTCCGGCACCGACCGCGGAGCAGGTCGGCGCCGCCAGGGCCGCCGCGATGCAGCTCCGCATCTTGCGCGCCACGCCGGGCGCGAGCGGTTCGGTTCGATTCAGCGAGGCCGACCTTCGCGCGATCAGCACGCTCGCCAGCCATGGCTTCGCGCCCGATCGGCTGGATGCCCGTCTGGCGGATGGCGCGTTGCGGATCGATGCCGCGCACGCACTGCCGCTCGGCCGCTGGCTGAACGTGGCGATGACCATCCGCTCGCAGCCCAAGGGCTTTCCGCCGATCCGCATGACGATCGGCCATGTTCCGCTGGGCGAGCGTCCGACGCGCCTTCTCATCCGCTTGGCGCGGTGGGTGCTGGCCAAGCGCGACGTCCCGATACCACCGCTCGACACGCTGGTGCGCGGCTTCTCGGTGCTGCAAAACGGGGTGGCCGCCGACGTCACCCTGTCGCCAGCGATGCTGGAGGGGCTGGCGCGGCTCGATGGCCATCGGATCGATCCCGCGCAGGTCGCCCGGATCTACTGCACGCTCGGCCGCCTGCAGGCGAACGCGCCGCTCGCCGACGTGGCCGCACAGGTGCGCCGCGCCTTCACGCTGCAACCGCCGGCCACCGCGACGGCGGGGCGCAACCGGGCCACCTTCGTCGCGCTCGCCATGTTCCTGGTCGACCCCCGCGCCGGCGAGATGGCGGGCGATGCGCGGGAACGGACCGACGCGTGCCGCGTCGCCGTGCCGGTCGTCACGCTGCATGGCCGCGCCGACCTGACCATGCACTGGACGCTCTCCGCCGCGATGACCGCTGGCGCCGGTACCCAGATCGCTCAGGCGATGGGAACCTGGAAGGAACTGGCGGACAGCCTGTCCAAACAGTCCGAATTCGCGATCGGCGATCCGACCGGTTTTTCCTTCCTCGACCTGTCGGCGGACCGCTCCGGCTTCCGCGTCGCCACCGCTGCGGTTCGGCCGGACGACGCGGTTCGTCTCGCAACGATGCTGTCCAAGGTCACCGAGGACCAGATCCTGCCGCCCTCGCTGATGACGCAGCAGGACGGTCTGACCAACCAGCAATTCGTCCGCCATTATGGTGGCATCGCCGACCCGCGCTATGACGCGGCGGTGGCGCGCATCGACCGGGTCCTGGAGGTGGAAGGTATAAACTAGATTAAATTTGCGTAAGGCCGCTTCGACCGGGAACGCGGCGCGGCGAGCCGCGGTTTTGGCCGCATGACCGACTTCGCACGCTCCCCCGCCGCCGCCCGTTCCCTCGACGTCCCGCCCGCCGGTGCCGGCTGGGCCTGGATCCTCGCATCGGGCATCCTCTCCCTCCTGCTCGGCATCCTGGCCTTTCTCTGGCCGTTCGCCGCTACCTTCGCCGCGACCCTGGTGATCGGCGCTTTCTTTCTCGCTGCCGGACTCGTGTCCGTTTGCGCCGGCCTGTTCGGCAAGGGGCATGGCGCGCGGGGCTATGCGATCGGCTTCGGCCTACTATCGCTCATCATCGGTGGCCTGATGCTGCTGGAGCCGCTGACCGGCGCGCTGTCGCTGACGCTGATGGTCGCGGTCTGGCTGGCGGTGCGCGGCGCGCTGGAGATCGGCTTCGGCGTGCGGCTGCGCCACGGCAAGGCACTGATGCTGGTGCTGGGCGTCGTCAACATCCTGCTCGCCATCTTCGTGCTGGCGACGCTGCCACTGGCGGCGCTGACCCTGCCGGGCTTCATCCTGGGGCTCAGCTTCGTGATGAGCGGCGTCACTTCGATCGTCTCCGGCCTGCACCATCGCCGTGGCGCCTCGGCTTTCGCCCTCCGCTGACCCTTCAGAGCAATGCTTCGATTGCGGCCGCCAGGTCTTCGGGCCTGGCGGTCGGCGCATGCCGGCTGACCACCGCGCCGCCCCGATCCACCAGGAACTTCGTGAAATTCCACTTGATCCGCTTGGAGCCGAGCAGGCCCGGCGCGGCGGCCTTAAGATGTTCGAACAGCGGCGATGCGGCCGCACCGTTCACCTCCAGCCTGGCGAATACGGGAAAGCTGACATTGTACTGCGTGGCGCAGAAACGGGCAATCTCGGCCGCGTCGCCCGGTTCCTGCCCGCCAAACTGGTTGCAGGGAAAGGCGAGCACCCCGAAGCCGCGATCGCCATAGCGGCGTTGAAGCTGCTCCAGCCCGGCATATTGCGGCGTGAAGCCGCAGCGCGACGCCGTGTTGACGATCAACAGCACCCGTCCGGCGAATGCGTCGAGCGAACGGCTGCTGCCATCCGATGCGCGCACGGTGAAGTCAGTGACCCGCATCAGTCGTGCCGTGCCAGCAGATAGTCGAGATTCTGACGAACGCCCGGCCATTCGCGGTCCAGGATCGAATAGACCACCGAGTCCCGCAGCCGCCCGTCCGCCATCACCTGATGCCCGCGCAGCACCCCATCACGGCGCGCGCCTAGTCGTTCGATCGCGCGTTGGCTGCGCAGGTTGAGCACATCGGTGCGGATCTGTACGCACTGGCAGTCCATCGCCTCGAAGGCGTGGGCGAGCAGCATCCGCTTCGCCTCGGTATTGACGCCGGTGCGCTGCACCGCCCGGGCGTAGAAGGTGCCGCCGATCTCCAGCCGGCGATGCCCGGGTGCCAGGCGCATGAACCGGGTCGTGCCGACCACCTGTCCACCCGGCGTCTCGACCGTGAAGGGCAAGGCGCGGCCATAGTCCCGTTCGCGCAGCACCGCCGCCAGCCAGCGATCGGGCGTCTTCAGCATCGCCACATTGGCGTAGAACAAGTCCCACAGGTCGCCGTCGCGCGCGACATCGACCAGTGCGTCGACGTCCGAGGGGGCAAACGGCCGGAGCCGGACGTGACGGCCGGTCAGCGTCGGCGTCTCGGCCCAGACGTTCATGCCAGCTTGCCTTCGTGCAGGCGCACCACCCGGTCCATGCGGCCTGCCAGCCGTTCGTTGTGGGTGGCGACCAGCGCCGCCGAGCCTTCTTCGCGCACCAGCCGCAAGAACTCGGCGAGCACGATGTCGGCAGTGGTCTCGTCCAGATTGCCGGTCGGCTCGTCCGCCAGCACCAGGGCGGGCCGGTTGGCGAGCGCGCGCGCCACCGCGACGCGCTGCTGCTCGCCGCCCGACAACTGGCTGGGCCGATGCGTCAACCGGTGGCCGAGACCCAGCGCCGTGAGCAGCGTCGTAGCGCGCGCATCGGCGGCCGGCCGCGCTGCGCCATGCACCAGTTGCGGCAGCACGACATTCTCGGTCGCATTGAAGTCGGGAAGCAGGTGGTGGAACTGGTAGACAAAGCCCAGCCGGTCCCGGCGCACGATGGTGCGGCCATGCGCGTCGAGCCGCGCCACCTCCTCGCCGGCGATGCGGATCGACCCCTCGAAACCGCCTTCCAGCAGGCCGACCGCCTGGAGCAGGGTCGACTTGCCCGAGCCGGAGGGTCCGAGCAGCGCGACGATCTCGCCCGGCGCGATGCTCAGGTCGATGCCGCGCAGCACGTCGATCCGCGCATCGCCTTGTACGAAGCTGCGTGCGAGGCTGGCGAGTTGAAGAACGGGCTCATTCATAGCGCAACACCTGCACAGGATCGGTGCTCGCCGCCTTCCACGCCGGATAGAGCGTCGCGAGGAAGGAGAAGACCAGCGCCATCGAGGTGATGACGATCACCTCGACCGGATCGGTCTTGGACGGCAATTCGGTGAGATAGCGGATCGACGGATCCCACAGGTTCTGACCGGTCACCAGCTGGACGAAGTTCACCACGCCCTGGCGATAGAACAGGAACAGCGCTCCAAGCCCGAGGCCCGCCACCGTGCCGAGCGCGCCTATGGTGGTGCCGACGACCATGAAGATGCGCATCAGCCCGCCCCGGGTTGCGCCCATGGTCCGCAGGATCGCGATGTCGCGCGTCTTGGCGCGGACCAGCATGATCAGCGACGACAATATGTTGAAGACCGCGACCAGGATGATGATCGACAGGACGGTGAACATCGCCACTCGCTCCACCGCCAGCGCCTCGAACAATTGCGCGTTCATGCTGCGCCAGTCGGCAATCACGGCATTGTTGCCGATCCTGTCCGCCAGCGGGCGCAGGATCTCCCCCACACGATCGGCGTTCGTGGTCGTCAACTCGACCATCCCGACGGAATCTCCCATCAGCAGCAGCGTCTGCGCATCCTGGATCGGCATGATGACATAGGCCTTGTCATAGTCGTAGATGCCGATTTCGAAGATCGCCGCGACCTTGTAGCTGACCATGCGCGGCACCGTGCCGAACGGCGTCGTCTGCCCCTGCGGACTGATCAGCGTGATGTCACTGCCGATCTGCGCGCCTAACGCCTCCGCCAGGCGACTGCCAATGGCGATGTTGCCGCTGCCCGGCGTCAGCCGGTCGAGCGACCCGAGCATGACCTTGGCATGAAGGGTCGCATTGTTGCGGATGTCGGACACCCGCATGCCGCGCACCAATATGCCCTCCACCCGGCCGTTATAGCTGGCCATCAACGGCTGTTCGATCAGGGGCACCGCCGAGGTGACGCCCGGGGTCGCCTGTGCGTCGCGGACGATCGCGCGCCAGTCGGTCAGCCGGCCATTATAGCCCTGGACCACCGCATGGCCGTTCAGCCCGACGATCTTGTCGAAGAGTTCAGCGCGGAAGCCGTTCATCACGCTCATCACGATGACCAGTGCCGCGACGCCGAGCATCACGGCGACAAGACTGATCGAGGCGACGAGGAAGATGAAGGCCTCGCCCTTGCCCGGCAGCAGATAGCGGCGGGCGATCATGCGTTCATAGGACGAGAGGATCATGTCGCCCGAGGCTCTAGGCGGCGGCGGGTCCGGGTGCAACCGGATCGGCGCTGTTGCATCAAATCCACAACGGTTACCCAATCGTAACGGAACGGCGTCGTGACTGATGACAGACCCACCGGAAAGGCATAGCAACACTCGTGCTGAGACACAGGCAATGGCCGTGGTTCGGGGAATAGCTTCGACGCCCGCCCAACGAGGCTGGAGCGGAAGCAAAGGAATGGGGGCTGACGAGCGATCGTCACGCAGGCGCCCGGATCGGAAACGGTCCGGGCGTTTGCCGTTACGGCGCGGCCCGGACCGTCGAACGCCCAAGGCCGGCGGGAAGTCGGGAGCTTCCGGACTGCCACTCCCCGTCGACCCTGTCTTCCCTACACGATCGAGATTAACCGGGAATGAGCAAATGAGGAAATCGATCGCTCGGTCGCGTCGCTCCTGCGGACGCGGCGAAGCGGTCCGGTCGACCCGGCGTGGCTTCGCGGCGCTCGCAAGCACGACGCATGTGCCGTTTGCCCCGTCCCTCGGTCAAAAGCTGCGCGAGACGGTCACGCCATAGGTTCGCGGATCGCCGGGCTGGCCGACGATCAGACCGGTGCTGCCCGATTGCGTGGCGAGCAGTTCGAAATAATCCTTGTCGAAGACGTTGCGCACCCAGGCGAAGGCGTTCCATTTTCCGCCCTCGCGGTACCCAAGCCGGACGTTGCTCAGCGAATAGCCGTTGATGTCGGTATAAAGCGAGCGCGACGGATTGGACGAGAATTTGGACCGGTAGCTGCCGTCATAGCCGGCGTAGAAATTGCCGTCGAGGCCGACCGCGCTGGCGGGAAGCTGGTACTCTGCGCCGTAGGAGAAGGCCCATTTGGACACGCCCGGCAGCCACTGGCCGGAAATGTCGCAATTGGCTGGGCTGTACGACGGTTGCGTGCTCGTGCCCGGGCGGCCCGCCGGGCTGGGCGGATTGGCGACGGTGGCAGCGGAACCGCCCGACAGTTCGGGCGGGCACGGCGCATCGGTGAAGCGCACATATTTCGCATCGGTGAAGGCCGCATTGGCATAGACGTTCAGCCGGTCGGTCGGGCGGAACGCCGAGTCGAGCTCGATCCCGCGCGTCCGCACCCGGCCGGCATTGGCCAGATAGCCACGCAGCACGCCGAGCTGGCCGTTGGTGACGGTCGCTTGATAATCGTCGATCACCGTCCAGAAACCAGCCAGGTTGAGCGTGATCCGCCGGTCGGCGAGGCGGGTCTTCAGGCCCAGCTCGAAATGATTGACCTTCTCCGGCTTCACTGTGGCCGAGGCGAGGATCGGCTGGTTCGCCGCGTCGAGCGGCAGGCCTGACAGATTGATGCCGCCGGATTTGTAGGAGCGCGCATAGGTCGCGTAATAGAAGACGTCCGGCGTGAACTGATAGGAGATGGTCAGGTCGCCCGACAGGTTCCAGTTGTGGAAACGCGGATCATAGCGCTGCGGCGCGAGGACGCCGCGCTGATCGCTGGTGAGGTTGGTCGAGCCGCTGCCCGTCGTCACCACCGACAGATAGGACCCGCTCTTCTCGTCATAGTTCAGCCGCAGGCCGGGCGCGATCGAGAGCCGGTCGTCGACGTGCCAGGTCAGCTTGCCGAACAGCGCAGCCGAGGTGTTCTTGAACCCGATCGTATTGCGCGCCGTCAGCCCGTCCAAGGTCGCCGGGTTGCGCCCGCCCGCGCTGGTGGGGTTGAGAAGGAAGGCGCTGGCCGCCGGCCCCTGCACCTGCAATCCCTGCGTGTCGATCGTCTGATAGAAATAGAAGGCGCCCAGCACATAATCGAGCGTGCGCTGGCCGTTCGACGCGATGCGCAGTTCCTGGCTGACTTGGCTCTGCTGCGACGGATTGGCGGAGACGGTGGTGATCGGCAGGCCGATGAAGTCGCGGTCGTTTGATGGGTCCCAGTGCCAGAAGCGCCATGCGCTGACCGAGGTCAGCGTCGCGCCACCCAGGTCCCAATCCGCCAGCAGCGACAGCCCGCCGAGTTCCTGCTTGGCGCGCAGATCCGTGTCGACATCGGTTAGTCGGTCGAACGCATTGGTCGACGGCACCTGATAGCCCTGCGCCGCCGCCAGGGCCGCATATTGCCGGTTGAGCGGCCGCTGCGTGGTGCCGACCCGCGCATAATATTGAACGCAGCAATTGGGATTCTGGCGGGCATAGTCGCCGCTGAGCGTCAGGTCGAGATTCGGCGACGCCCGCCACAGGATCTGGGCGCGCACGCCCTTATTGTCCTGGCTGTTCTGCCATTCGTCCTGACGGACATTGTAGATGGTGCCACGGCGCGTCGTCACCGAGGCCGACAGGCGGATCGCGACCTTGTCGTCCACGAGCGGGCCGGACGCCGAAGCCTTGCCCTGGAAGAAGTCGAGATTGCCGCCGCTCAGTTCGACCCGCGCCTCAGGCGTGAAGCTAGGCTTGCGCGTGATTATGTTGATGGCGCCGGCGGTGGTGTTCTTCCCGTAGAGTGTGCCCTGCGGCCCCCGCAGCACCTCGATCCGCTCGGTGTCGGTAAAGTCGAACGTCGCCGAAGCAATGCGGCTATAGTAGACCTGATCGACATAGATGCCGACCCCCTGCTCGATCCCGTCATTGGTCAGACCGAACGGCGCGCCCAGGCCGCGGATATTGGCGGCGGAGTTGCGCGGGTTGGTCGAGTAGAATTGCAGCGTCGGCTGAATCTGGGTCAGCCGGCTGACGTTATAGGTGCCCGTTTCCGCCAGCGCGGTGCCGCCGATCACCGACACTGCGATCGGCACGGTCTGCACCGATTCGGACCGCCGTCGCGCCGTGACCACGATGTCGCCGCCGGGAGACGCGATCGCCGGGCCGGTGCGGCCGGTCGTCGCGCCCTCCCCCCCGGTCTGGTCCGTCGCCTGCGACGCCGGGACCGCTGACGCCGGAGCCGGAGACGCTGGGGCTTGCGACCCCGGTGCCTGCACGTCGGCAGGCGGTGTGGCGATCTGCAGCGCGAGCAGCAGCGTCAGCGTGGGGGTCATGAGGAAGCTCCCTGGGATGCGTTATGGCTTTGCGATCAAAGTCCACTATCTTGCTGGGATATGGACCAAGCAAAATGTTCGCCCAAGGATAGTTTCTCTATTTGTCATGAAATTTCAGCCACTTGACTGGCCTGAGAAAGCCTTGAAAGCGGTTTTAGATGAACCATCTAAGTGGCGTACGGCGCCACATGGGCCGTATGCCGGGGTCGCGCACAGGCGGGCTCCGGAGATCGTCAACTCGCTCATTGGAGGATTTGAAATGCGTCTCGACCTGACCCCCTATCGCCGCTCGACCATCGGCTTCGACCGGTTGTTCGATCTGCTCGAGACCAACGCCCGCGCGGCGTCGGCCGAAAATTATCCCCCCTTCAACCTCGAGCGTCTCGCCGATGACCGCTACCGCATCACCCTGGCGGTGGCCGGCTTCTCGCGCGACGAGATCGAGATCACGGCGCAGCAGAACCTGCTGCTCGTCACCGGCAAGAAGGACGAGAAGCCCAGTGCTACCTTCGTCCATGTCGGCATTGCGAACCGCTCCTTCGAGCGTCGCTTCGAATTGGCGGACTTCGTGTTCGTCGAGGATGCGCGGTTGAACGATGGCCTGCTGGTCATCGATCTGGTCCGCGAAGTGCCCGAAGCGATGAAACCGAAGCAGATCGCGATCAAGACCGGCGCGCCACTCGCCGCTGTCGAGAACCGCACGGACTCGGGCAGCGAGGCTCAGGCCGCCTAAACCGCTCGACGCCAGTTTCTCCCTTTTCCTGGCGTCGCAGGGGCGTCCGGGCCGCAAGGCCCGGGCGCTTTTTTTCGTCATCGTGTCGTCGCCGGCGGCCGGACGTTCAAATAGCGTGCCCCGCCCGGAGAGGCGGTTCATGCGCGCGAGGGTGGAGTGGGGACACGCCGACGAAGTTCGCGCGCCTTGCGTCCGTGTCTCCCTCACCGCACCTGCGGCCTACCACCTCCCCTCCCAGGCGAAGAAGTGCAGTTATTCTGACCTCAGACCAGCCGGCTCTGCTTCACGGCCGCCTCGACGAAGCTGGCGAATAGCGGGTGCGGGTCGAACGGCTTGGACTTGAGTTCGGGGTGGAACTGCACCGCGACGAACCAGGGATGGTCCGGCCGCTCGACGATCTCGGGCAGCGTGCCGTCGGGCGACATGCCGCTGAACACCAGGCCACCCTTTTCCAGCGCGTCCTTATAGTGGGTGTTGACCTCGTAGCGATGACGGTGGCGCTCGAAGATCGTCTCGCCGCCATAGATGCCGGCGACGACGCTGTTGCCGCTCAGCTTGGCCTCATAGGCCCCGAGGCGCATCGTGCCGCCCAGGTCGCCCTGCTCCTCACGCTTCTCCAGCCCGTCGCGGCCCATCCATTCGGTAATCAGGCCGACCACCGGCTGCTCGGTCGGGCCGAACTCGGTCGACGATGCATCGCTGATTCCGGCCAGGTTCCGCGCGCCCTCGATACATGCCATCTGCATGCCGAAGCAGATGCCGAAATAGGGGATACGGCGTTCGCGCGCGAAGCGGATCGCGGCGATCTTGCCTTCCGCGCCGCGTTCGCCGAACGCGCCCGGCACCAGGATCGCGTCGCACGGCTCCAGCTGCGCGACGGTCTCCACGTCGTCGCCCTCGAACAGCTCGGCGTCGATCCAGCGGACATTGACCTTCACGCGATTGGCGATGCCGCCATGGACCAGCGCTTCGTTCAACGACTTGTAGGCATCCTGCAGGCCGACATATTTGCCGACCACGCCGATCGTCACTTCGCCCTGCGGGTTGGTCAGCCGGTCGACGATCTCGGACCAGCGCGACAGGTCGGGCGCGCCCTGCGGCTCGATCCCAAAGGCGCGCAGCACCTCCTCATCCAGCCCCTCGGCATGATATTGCAGCGGCACCGCATAGATGCTCTTCGCATCGAGCGCGGGAATGACGGCGGAAGCCGGCACGTTGCAGAACAACGCGATCTTCGACCGCTCCGACGGCGGCAGCGGCTGTTCGCAGCGGCAGACCAGCACGTCCGGCGCGACGCCCAGCGCCGCGATCTCGCGTACCGAATGCTGGGTCGGCTTGGTCTTCAGCTCGCCCGCCGCCGCGATATAGGGGACCAGCGTGACGTGGACGCTGATCGAGCGCCCGCGGCCCAGCTCGTTCTTGAGCTGGCGGATCGACTCGATGAAGGGCAGCGACTCGATGTCGCCCACTGTGCCGCCGATCTCGCACAACACGAAATCCAGCTCGTCGCCATTGTCGTCGACGGTGTCGGCACGGGCGAACGCCTTGATGGCGTCGGTGACGTGCGGGATGACCTGCACGGTCGCGCCCAGATAGTCGCCGCGCCGCTCACGCGTGATCACCGTGTGATAGATGCGGCCGGATGTGACATTGTCGGACTGATGTGCCGCTACGCCGGTGAAGCGTTCGTAATGGCCCAAATCGAGGTCAGTCTCCGCCCCGTCGTCGGTCACATAGACTTCGCCATGCTGATAGGGGCTCATCGTCCCGGGGTCGACGTTCAAATAGGGATCGAACTTGCGGATGCGGACCTTGTAGCCGCGTGCCTGCAAGAGTGCTGCGAGAGAGGCCGCCATGAGGCCCTTGCCGAGCGACGAAACCACGCCGCCGGTGATGAAGATGTACCGCGCCATGGGAAGAATCGCCTAGCTTGGAATGGGGACGCACGACAAGCACCCGCGAACGATCACGGGTGCCGATTGCGACGGATGGAGGGTTTTAGTTCGCGAGCGGAACCGACGCGTTGCCGGTTGCGTCGGCCGGGGCGGCCGTCGGCGCCGCGCCCGGCTGGGTCGCAGGCTGGCCCGCCGCCGGAGCGGTCGGCACGCCGGCGGCCGGCGCGGCCGGCGCCTGCCGGGCCAGCGACGTGTCGATCGTCTGCGTACCGCGATGAGTCGCGGCCAGCACCGCCAACACGATCGAGAACAGCACGAAGGCACCGCCCAGCACCGCGGTCGCGCGGCTGAGGAAATCGGCCGCGCCACGCGCCGACATCAGGCCCGACGGGCTGCCGCCCATGCCCAGACCGCCCCCTTCCGACCGCTGCATCAGGATCACGGTGACGAGCGCCGCGGCGATGATGGCGTGGACGACGAGGAGGAAGGCGAACATAGGGCTGGGTGCAGTCCGATAGGGAATGAAGTGCGGCACATAGGCGAGCCGTCCGGATCGATCAACCGGCGACGTCGGACCGGACGGCGCGAGTGGTTTGCAATGCGGTAAAATTGGCGGAAACCTGCCGCGTTACGAGGCGTTGTGGCAACGAAACGAAACGCTCTCCCGCCTGCGGGGGGCGTGGATCAAGCGGAACATCGCCTGTGCCCACGAGTGACCCTCATTCCCTGTCCATCTGGATGGCCGCGCTGGTCGACTATGTCCGCTCGGGTGAACCCGACCTGACCAACCGGCAGATGGCGTTGCTGCTCCTCGTCTACCTGAAGCCCGGGCCACATACGGTACGCGGTCTGGCGCGTGCCTTGAACGTGTCGAAGCCGGTCGTCACGCGCGCCTTGAACAGATTGGGTGCCCTCGGCTATCTGCGCCGCCAACGCGACGACAGCGACAAGCGCAACATCTTCGTCGCGCGCACATCCGAAGGGGCAGAGTTTCTTGAAGAGTTCGGGCAGTTCATCGGCGACCAAGACCCCAGCATCGCCCAGCGCGCCGTCGCCTGACGCTCCGGGCGCGCCGGCGCGGCCATCGTTCGCGCTGACCGGGCGATCGATCGAGCTCGATCCGCGCAGCCACGCCGTGCGCCCCGATCTCGCGGACATCCGCTTGGCGGCTCAGGTTTTCGCCCCGCACTATGCGGCTGCCGTCGAACGATCGATCGGCTCCGGGACCGTGTTGCGCAGCGGTCGCGACCCCGGGTCGGAGAGCCTGGCGACCCTGTCCGCCGGCGAGCCGTTCGAGCTGCTCGACCTGATCGGCGATACCGCCTGGGGACGGGCGGCGAATCACGACCTTGTCGGCTATGTGCCGCTGGCGGCGCTGGCATGACCGCGCGGCTGTTCATCGACGGCGCGGCCGGCACCACCGGCATCGACATCCGAGAGCGTTTGACCGGCCGCACCGACGTCGCGATCCTGCTGCTCGACGATGCGAGCCGCAAAGATCCGGCTGCCCGGCGCGCGGCGCTGAACGACGCGGACTTCGTCATCCTCTGCCTGCCCGACGACGCGGCACGCGAGGCGGTGGCGTTGATCGACAATGACCGAACCCGCGTGATCGACGCGTCGAGCGCGCATCGCGTTGCGGATGGCTGGACCTACGGCTTTCCCGAGCTGGAGCCGGACGGCGAGACGCGCATAGCGGCCGCGACCCGGGTCTCCAATCCCGGCTGCTATCCGACCGGCTTCCTGGCGCTGGTCCGCCCGCTGGTCCGCGCCGGGCTGATCCCGGCCGACTGGCCGGTCAGCGTCAACGCGACCTCCGGCTATTCCGGTGGCGGCAAGGCGATGATCGCGGACTATGAGGCAGGCGGCGCCTCCGCGTTCCGCCCCTATGCGCTGTCGCTGGCCCACAAGCATGTGCCGGAGATGACGGTGCATGCGGGCCTGGCCCATGCGCCGATCTTCGCGCCCGCCGTCGCCAATGTCCGCCAGGGCATGGTGGTGGAGGTGCCGTTGCCGCTCCACGCGCTGCCCGGCCGCCCGACGCTCGCCAGCCTCTCCGACGCGCTGTCGGCCGCTTATGACGGCCAGCCGCTCGTCACTGTCGCCAACGACCAGCCCGCCGGCATCGCGATCGAGGAGAATGCCGGCACCGACCGGCTGACCCTGCGCGTGCTCGGCAACGACACCACCGGTCAGGCGCGGCTGGTCGCCACGCTCGACAATCTGGGCAAGGGCGCGGGCGGCGCCGCCGTCCAGAACCTCAACATCATGGCGGGGCTCGATCCCCTCGCCGGTCTCCATCGCTGAAAGGAACCGCCATGCCGCGTGACCCCGTCGCCAAGCTCCTTCTGTTCGGCGCCACCGGCGACCTGGCGCAGCGGATGCTGCTGCCGTCCCTCTACGGCCTCCATGCCGACAATCTGCTCCCAGCCGAGCTGAAGATCTTCGGCGCGGCGCGACACGACCATGATGATGAGGGCTACCGCGCCTTCGCGCGCAAGGCGCTCGACCAGTTCCTGCCTGAGGACCGCAAGAACGAAGCCGCGATCGCCAGCTTCCTGGAGCGCGTCTTCTACCAGCCGACCGACCTTTCCGACCCGGAGAGTTTCACGCCGCTGGCCGAAAAGGTCGGCGACATCGCCGGCGGCCTCGCCATCTATCTCTCGACCGCCCCTTCGCTGTTCGAGAGCGCGATCACCGGCCTGCAAAGCGTCGGTCTCGCCGGCACCACGGTCCGCGTCGGGCTGGAGAAGCCGCTGGGCTACGATCTGGAGAGCAGCCGCGAGATCAACGACGCGGTCGCCAAGGCCTTTCCCGAGGAGCGGACCTACCGGATCGACCATTATCTGGGCAAAGAGACGGTCCAGAACATCCTGGCGCTCCGCTTCGGCAACAGCTTCTTCGAGCCGGTGTGGAACGCGCAAGGCATCGACAACGTCCAGATCACCATCGCCGAGACGGTCGGGCTGGAGGAACGCGCCGGCTATTACGAGACGGCGGGCGCATTGCGCGACATGGTGCAGAACCATATCCTGCAGCTGCTGGCCTTGGTCGCCATGGAGCCGCCGGCGCATTTCGACGGCACCGACGTGCGCGACGAGAAGTCCAAGGTGTTCCGCTCCCTGCGCATCATGAAACCCGAAGAAGTGCCGCAGATGACGGTCACCGGCCAATATGGGGAAGGCGCCGTCAAGGGCCAGTTCGTCAAGAGCTATGCCGAGGAACTGGGGCAGTCGTCCACTACGGAGACGTTCGTCGCGATCAAGGCGCATATCGACAATTGGCGCTGGCAGGGCGTGCCCTTCTACCTGCGCACCGGCAAGCGCATGGCGACGCGCCGGTCGGAGATCGCGATCCAGTTCAAGGCGGTGCCGCATTCCATGTTCGCCGGGCGCGGCGGCCTGCTCCAGCCCAACATGCTCATAATCCGCCTGCAGCCGGAGGAATATATCCAGCTCCTGGTGATGGCCAAGGAGCCGGGCCTCGATCGCAACGGCGTCCGCCTGCGCGAAGTGCCGCTCAACCTGTCGCTCGATGCCGAGTTCGCCGGCAGCCGTCGCCGCATCGCCTATGAGCGCTTGCTGCTCGACCTTATCGAAGGCGACCAAACGCTGTTCGTCCGTCGCGACGAGGTGGAGGCGCAGTGGCGGTTCATCGACGCGATCCGCGCCGGCTGGGACGCGAACGACGTGAAGCCGAAAAGCTATCCGTCGGGCAGTTGGGGTCCGTCCGCCGCGATCGCGCTGACCGAGCGCGACGGCGTCACCTGGCAGGACGACTGATCGGGCGGGACGATTGATCGGCCGAAGCCACTGGTAAATGCCGTATACTTACGTATGCGCTGAAGCCGCCCTGGCTTTCGGCGGAACTGCGGATGCCGTAGCGTCCGCCACGGAGACGATGATGACCGAGATCGAATGGTGGGAATATGACGACGCGGCCGAGCTCGCGGATGCGATCGCGGGCGACATCCAGTTCGTGATCGAAAGCGCGCTTGACGCGCGCGGCTCGGCGGTGATCGCGCTGGCGGGGGGCAAGACCCCCTTCCCCGCCTATGAGAAGCTGGCCAAGGCAAAGCTCGACTGGAAGAAGGTGACGATCGTCCCGACCGACGAACGCATCGTGCCGCTCGGCGATGCGCTGTCGAACGTCACCGCGCTCGCCAAGATCTTCCTGCCCAAGGGCGCACGGGTCATGCCGATCGTGCCGGAGGCGACTGCGGACTATAAGGCCGCGGGCCGGTCGGCGGACGCGCTGATGCAGGACCTGCACTGGCCGCTCGACTTCTGCCTGCTGGGGGTGGGCGGCGACGGCCATACCGCGTCGATCTTCCCCGGCCCCGATTTCGACGAGGCGCTGAACGGACCGAAGGAGCGCCGGGCGCTGGGCGTGATGCCCGACCCGCTGCCGCCCGAGGCGCCGGTCGCGCGCGTGACGCTGTCACGTGCTGGCATCGTCTCCGCCAAGGCGCTGATGATCGCGGTGACCGGCCAGGCCAAACGCGACGTGCTGGAACGCGCGATCGAGCAGGGTCCGTCCTCGGCCTATCCGATCGGCCGCGTGCTGGCGGACGTCGAGCTGCCGATCGACATCCACTGGGCGCCCTGACGCCCTCCTTTCTTTCTCCCGATTGCGAGCGACCTCACCGATGAAGGCGGACATCCAGGCGGTCACCGACCGCATCATTGCACGCTCGCGCGCGTCGCGCGGGGCTTATCTCGACCTGATCGAGCGTGAGCGCGAACGCGCCGTCCGCCGCCCCGCCCTGGGCTGCGCCAACCTCGCCCATGCCTATGCCGGCACCGAAGAGGATCGCGAGCAGCTCAAGGCCGATTCCGGCATGAACATCGGCATCGTCACCGCCTATAACGACATGCTGTCGGCGCACGCGGTCTACTACCGCTATCCCGAGCTGATGAAGGTCTGGGCGCGCGAGGTCGGCGCCACCGCGCAGGTCGCAGGCGGCGTGCCGGCGATGTGCGACGGCGTGACCCAGGGCTATCCCGGCATGGAGCTGTCGCTGTTCAGCCGCGACACCATCGCCCTGTCGACCGCGGTGGCGCTCAGCCATGGCACGTTCGAGGGCGCGGCGCTGCTCGGCATCTGCGACAAGATCGTACCCGGCCTGCTGATGGGCGCGCTGCGCTTCGGCCATCTGCCGACCATCCTGATCCCCGGCGGCCCGATGCCGTCGGGCCTGCCCAACAAGGCCAAGGCGGCGGTGCGCGAGCGCTATGCCGAGGGCGAGTGCGGGCGCGAGGAACTGCTCGAAGCCGAGATCCAGGCTTATCATACCAAGGGCACCTGCACCTTCTACGGCACCGCAAACACCAACCAGATGATGATGGAGGCGATGGGCCTGCACATGCCGGGCGCCGCCTTCGTCAATCCGGGCACCAAGCTGCGCCAGGAACTGACCCGCGCCGCCGTCCACCGGCTGGCCCGGATCGGGGCCCGGGGCGACGATTACCGGCCGCTCGGCCACTGTGTCGATGAGAAGGCGATCGTCAACGCGGCGGTGGGCCTGCTGGCGACCGGCGGCTCGACCAATCACCTGCTCCACCTGCCGGCGATCGCGCGCGCGGCCGGCATCGTCATCGACTGGGAGGATATGGACCGGCTATCGGCGGCGGTGCCGCTGATCGCGCGGGTCTATCCCAACGGATCGGCCGATGTGAACGGCTTCGAGGCGGCGGGCGGGATGCCGTTCGTGGTTCGCGAACTGCTGGATGGCGGCTATCTCCATCGCGACCTGCTGACCGTCGCGGGCGGCAACCTGACGGCGTTCGGCGAGAAGCCGATGATCGCGGGCGACGCACTGACCTGGACCGACCCGGGACCGAGCGGCGACGAGACGATCCTGCGTCCGGTCGCCAACCCCTTCTCGCCCGATGGCGGGATGCGCATCCTCCAGGGCAATATCGGTCGCGCCTGCATCAAGGTGTCTGCGGTCGAGCGCGAGCGCTGGGTGATCGAGGCGCCCGCACGCGTCTTCGCCGATCAGCTCGACGTGCTGGAAGCCTTCAAGGCGGGCGAGCTGGAACGCGACGTGGTGGTCGTGGTCCGCTTCCAGGGGCCTCGCGCCAACGGCATGCCCGAGCTGCACAAGCTGACGCCGCCGCTCGGCGTGCTGCAGAATCGCGGCTTCAAGGTGGCGCTGGTCACCGATGGCCGCATGTCGGGAGCGAGTGGCAAGGTGCCCTGCGCGATCCATTGCAGCCCGGAAGCGCTGGGCGATGGCCCGATCGGCAAGATCCGCGACGGCGACATGATCCGGCTGGACGCGGTGAACGGCACGCTCGACGCCCTGGTCGACCCGGACGAGTGGGAGGCGCGCCCGCTCGCCCAGGGCGATACGGCGGTCAGCGGCATGGGCCGCGAGCTGTTCGCCCTGTTCCGCCATGACGCCGACGAGGCCGAGCGCGGCGCGTCGGCGATCCTGGCCGCCGCCGGCCTCTGACAGCCGCCGCACGCAGAAGATAGAGGGAGGGACAATGCAGGTCGTCGCAGTCGATATCGGGGGAACCCACGCCCGCTTCGCCATCGCCGAGGTGGAGGGCGGCCGGGTCGTCGCCCTGTCCGAGCCGATGACCCAGAAGACGGCCGAACATGCCTCGCTCCAGACCGCGTGGCAGGCATTCGAGGCGGCCTATGGCAAGCCCCTGCCCCGCGCCGCGGCCATTTCGGTCGCGTCGCCGATTACCGGCGACATCATCCGGCTGACCAATAATCCCTGGATCATCCGCCCGTCGCTGATCGGTGAGCGGCTGAACGCCGATATCTACACCATCATCAACGATTTCGGCGCGGTCGGCCATGCCGTGGCGCAATTGCCCGACGCGGACTTCCAGCATCTGTGCGGTCCTAACACGGCGCTGCCCGGCGAAGGCGTGACCACCGTGTGCGGCCCGGGCACCGGCCTCGGCGTGGCGCAGGTGCTGAAGCAGAATGGCGGATACCAGGTCCTGTCGACCGAGGGCGGCCATATGGACTTCGCACCGCTCGACGCACTGGAGGACGCGATGCTGCGCCGCCTGCGCAAGATATTCACCCGCGTTTCGGCCGAGCGGATCGTCGCGGGCCCCGGCATCGTCGCCATCTACGAGACGCTGGCCGAGCTGGAGGGTCGCCCGGTCGTCAGCCGTGACGACAAGACCATCTGGCAGGAAGCGCTGGAGGGCACGGACTCGATCGCGCTCGCCGCGCTCGACCGGTTCTGCCTGTCGCTGGGCGCGGTCGCGGGCGATTTGGCGCTGGCGCATGGCGCCAAGGCGGTGGTGATCGCCGGTGGGTTGGGCCTGCGCATCAAGGACAAGCTGATCCGCTCCGCCTTCGACCAGCGCTTCGTTGCCAAGGGACGGTTCCAGTCGATGATGGCGGCGATGCCCGTCAAGCTGATCACCCATCCGCAGCCCGGCCTGTTCGGTGCCGCCGCCGCCTTCGCCCAGGAGCATAGCCAGTGACCGACATCCTTTCCATCATGCGCACCAGTGCGGTCATTCCGGTGCTGGTGATCGACGACGCCGCCACCGCCAGGCCGCTGGCCGAGGCCTTGGTCGCCGGGGGGCTGAAGGTGCTGGAGGTCACGATGCGCACCCCCGCCGCCCTGGACGCGATCGCCGAGATGAAGACGGTGGAGGGAGCGATCGTCGGCGCCGGCACCGTGGTCAACACCGATCAGTTCGAGCAGGTCATGAAGGTCGGCGCAGAGTTCATCGTCTCGCCAGGCCTGACCGATCGGCTCGGCGGCGCAATCATCCAGGCCGGCGTTCCCTACCTACCCGGCATCGCCAGTGCCGGTGACATCATGCGTGGCTTGGACCTGGGACTGACTGCCTTCAAGTTCTTTCCGGCTGAGACGAGCGGCGGGATCAAGGCACTGAAGGCGCTGGCCGCGCCCTTTTACCAGTGCCGCTTCTGCCCGACAGGAGGGATTACCGAGGCGTCGGCGCCCGACTGGCTGGCCTTCGGCCCGGTCGAATGCGTCGGCGGCAGCTGGGTGACCGGCGGCACCATGGCTGAGGTCGAGACCAAGGCGCGGGCCGCCGCCGCCCTGCGCGGCTAGCATCACGCCACCGCCGCGCGTCCCCTGACGATTCGCGCGGCGGCGGTGAGGACCGCGATATCCTCCGCGAAGCCTGTGGGCGTCTGGCCGTGCCGGCGGAGCGCCGTCATCCGCAAACGCCAGCCCGGGTAGGCGGCGATCACCGCCGTCGTGCCGGCCAGCGCCGCGCCCCACCAGCGCTCCCGCTGCGGCACCAACACCGCGCCCGCGATCGCCGAGGTCACGAACCGGGCCGCCAGTCCAATCGGCACGATCCGGTCGGGCGCCGTCTTCTGCTTGTCCCCGGCCATTTCCCCAACCGCCAGTGCCAGGGCGCCCCCCGCGACCAACGGCCGCGCCAGGAAGCGCGTCAGCGCATCGCGCGCCGGCAACTCGCCCCGCGCCAGTCCGATCGCCACGGCTGCAAGTGGCGTCATCGCCCGTTGCCCGCCAACCAGTCCCATCCTGAATGCCGCGATCATCGCCATCTCCTGCATAATCGACCCTGGTAACGTTCCAGTCGAAGGCCGGTTCAGTGGCCGCCGTCTCTCAATCGAAACGAAAAACTTGTGGTCCGGCCAATCGGGGCAACAGCCTTCCTATAACGGCTTAGACACATGAGACGGGGGACCTGAAACTTGCACCACCATCATCTGCTGCTGGCGACGAGCCTTTTTGCTTTCGCCACGCCAGCCGCCGCACATGGCGCCGGCGGACCGGCCGCTGCGGCGAACGATAGCCAACCAAGCACGTCCAACGAACCTGACGCCGCCGAAGCGCCTGTCGCGCAGACGGCAGCCGGGTCCGACACCATCTCGACCGGCGTCGCCAAGAGCCGCGACCGGCTCGACAGTGCGGTATCGACCAGCATCTTGCGCGCGCAGGAAATCGCCCGCATCGGCGGCCGATCGGTTGGCGAGGTGCTGCGCGACATTGCCGGACTGCGCTCCGAATATTACAACGGCGAGGGTCAGACAGGATTGAACATCCGCGGCTTGCCGCTGTCGTCGGATGGCTCCAAATTCCTGCAGTTGCAGGAGGATGGACTGCCGCTGCTCCAATTCGGCGATATCCAGGGCATGGCCACCGACGCCGCCCTCCGCATCGATCAGAACCTGTCCCAGATCGAGGTGATCCGCGGCGGGTCCGCCTCGACCTTCGCGTCCAACTCGCCTGGCGGCATCATCAACTTTCAGTCGAAGACGGGCGAGGTTCAAGGTGGCTCGGTCGCGCTGACCAGCGGTCTCGACTTCGGGCTCTACCGACTTGACGCCGATTACGGCGGCCATGTGAGTGAGAGCGTACGCTTCCATGTCGGTGGCTTCTACCGCCAGGGCGAGGGACCGCGCCGCCTCGGCTTTGAGGGGCTGCGTGGCGGACAGATCAAGGCCAACATCACGAAGGATTTCGCGAACGGCTATATTCGCGTCTACGGCAAGTATCTGGATGACACGTCCGCGTTCTACGATGCGGTGCCGATGCGCGCGACCGGCACCAATACCGACCCCAAGCTGGTTCCGATCGCCAATTTCGATCCGCGCCGCGACACGATGTCGTCGCGGTACAACGAGCAAATGTCGATCCTGGACTCCAACAACAATGTCGCGCTGCGCGATCTGACGCGAGAGCATCGCGTCCATCAGGCGGCCATCGGCCTTGAAGCGCGCTTCGATGTGGCGGGTTGGACCGTGACCGAGCGGTTCCGCTATTCCAGCATGTCCGGCTCGTTGGGTGTGCCGCTTGCTACCCGCTTCATCCCTGCCCAGTCCGCTGTGGCGCTCGGCGGCACAGGCGCGTCGCTACGTTATGCGACCGGGCCCAATGCCGGGCAGACTATCGCCGACCCCAGCACGATCGGCGGCAATGGCCTGGTTGCGTTGCTCAACACGATCGACCTGCAGATGCAGGACTATGGCAACATCACAAACGACCTTCGAGCCAATCGCGTCTGGGCGTTCGGCGACAACGAACTGACTGCCACCGGCGGTCTCTACACCGCGCGCCAGACGATCGCACGGAATGGCGGCTTCATCACGAAGCTGTCCGAGGTGCGTGGCGGGGGCAATGCGGCCCTGCTGGACCTGTCCACCGCCACCGGCACGCCGGTGACGCAGACCGGCGTCCTCAGCTACACGCTGTACGGAAGCGCGTCGAACCGGCGCAGCCTCATCGATGCGCAATACGCCATCCTCGCGCCGTTCGGCGCGTTGAACTACCACTTCGGACGAGTATCGATCGGCGGCAGTCTTCGCTACGATCGCGGCAACGTTCGCGGCAACGAGATTTTCTCCAACCCGAACGTCGCCGGCGTCGGCTTGACGACCCGCGACATGAACGGCGACGGCGTCATCTCGAACCCCGAGCGCAGCGTCGCCTTCACGCAACTCAACGCGGTGTCGCCCGTCAATTACGACTATGGCTACTGGTCCTATTCCAGTGGCATCAATTTCCGTGTCGCCGAGCCGCTGGCGGTCTTCGCGCGGTACAGCCGGGGTGCACGCGCCAACGCCGACCGAATCCTGTCGCGGACGTTCATCAATCCCCAGAGCGGGGCGCTTCTGAACCCCAGCTCGGCCTATGACCCGGTTCGACAGGCGGAGGCGGGAGTGAAGTTCCGCACGCCGTCGCTGACGCTCAACCTGACCGGCTTCTGGACCAAGGCGGACGACACCAATGCGAGCAGCCTCAGCGGCCTGTCGATCTTCCGAAAGTACAAGGCGCTGGGTCTGGAGTTCGAAGGCGGTTACCACCACGGTCCCTATAGCCTGACCGGGGGCGCCACCTATACCAGTTCGGAGATCGAGAGCGATCGCGACGACCCCACCTTGGTCGGCCACACGCCGCGCAATCAGCCGGCTCTGCTGTTCCAGGCAATGCCGCAATATGACAATGGTCACATCGCCTTCGGCGCGGTGGTGTATGGCCAGACCCGCATCTGGACGCAGGACTCCAACCAGATGCGGCTGCCCGGCTTCACGTTGGTGAATGGTTTCGTCGAATGGCGGCCGCTCGACCATCTCAGCCTCATGCTGAACGCCTCGAACCTGTTCAACACCATTGCGGTCGGATCGAGCGACACCAGCAGCATCCCCGCCAGCGGGATCGTCCTCGTGCGCCCCTACAGCGGGCGCACCGTATCGGCGACGGCGCGGCTGTCGTTCTGATTTGCCATCCGATCCCTTGCAAAGGCAGGTTCCCATGTTCCGTGCGATGACCATCCCCCGCAAACTGGCGGTCGCCTTCCTCGTGATCTGCGCATCGGCGGCGGTGATCATGACGGTATTCTACGGGAGCTTTGACGCGATCCGTCGAGCGACCGACAGCAGCGACGCCAGCCAGACCGTGCTGAGCAAGCTGCAGACCTTGGAGACCTCGATCCTGCGCCAGAACAGCCAGTTCCGCGGGTTTCTGGTCACGGCGGATCCAACCTACCTGAAATCCTATGGCGAGGGGCGCACGGATTACGATCAGACCTATGCCGAGTTGCGGCCGCTGGTTTCCGACCCGGAAATGCGCCGCAACCTCGACACGTCGCAGCGTGAGACGCTCGCCTGGCGTCGCAACTGGGGCGACCGGCTGATCGCGCTGGTGCAGGGCGGTGGCCAGCAACAGGCGCAGCAGATGGTCCGCGATGCCGGCCAGTCGGTGTTGACCAGCAAGGCGGTGCTGCCGCTGCGCGCGATACGGGATTATGAGGCCAAACTGCTGGATAAAGAAGCAGAGCATCAGCGCGCCACCATCCATATGGCGATGATGACGCTGGTGATCGGCGGTATCGCCCTGATCGCCGTCGCCATCCTGCTGGCGGTCCTGCTCAGCCGCACGATCGCACGCCCGATCACGCGCCTGACCGGCTCCATGGCCGATCTGGCGATCGGGCGTCACGATATCGCGCTCCGAGGCACCGACCGGTCCGACGAACTGGGCGACATGGCCCGTGCCGTCCTGGTGTTTCGCGACGCCGCCGTGGCCAAGCGCGCCGCCGAGACCGAACAGGCGCGCCACGACGCCGAGCAGAAGCAAGTGGTCGACCTGCTCAGCGCGCACCTCTCCCGATTGTCCGGCGGCGATCTGACCAGCGCGATCACCGCCGACATGCCGGCCCGCTATGCCAAGCTGAAGGTCGACTTCAACGAGACGCTGTCGCAGCTCCGCGCGCTTATCGGCGCGGTCTCGGACGGGGCGCTGGCGATCGAGGGCAGCTCCAACGAGATCGCCCAGGCATCCGAGGATTTGGCGCGTCGCACCGAAAGCGCTGCCGCCAGTCTGGAACAGACGTCGGGCGCGGTCGGGCAGGTCGAGGCGCGCCTGAAGCAGACGACCGAAGCGGCCCACCGGTCGGCCGCCGGGTCGGGTGCGGCCTTGCTGGCCGTGCGCGATGGGCGCGGCTGCGCGACCCAGGCGGTGCAGGCGATGGAGCGCGTCTCGGCCAGCGCCAAGGGTATCGACCAGGTAATCGAGGGACTCGACAAGATCGCCTTCCAGACCCGGGTGCTGGCGATGAACGCCGCTGTCGAGGCGGGGCGCGCGGGCGATGCCGGACGCGGGTTCGCGGTCGTCGCGGACCTCGTTTCGGCTCTGGCGATGCGGGCGGAGGACGAAGCGAAGAACGCCCGTGACCAGCTAACCACCACCCAGGCCGATATCGGCACCGCGGTGGACGCCGTTGGCAGTGTCGATCGCGCGCTTGGCGCGATCAGCGACGCCAACGAGCAGGCAAGCACCCTTGCCGAACATATCGCCGCCGACAACGAGGCCCAGTCCGCGGCGATCGGCCAGATCGCCTCCGCCATCGCCGCGATGGACCGGACCATCCAACAGAACGCCGCAATGGTCGAACAGACTTCGGCCACCGCGCGCCAGCTCAAAGGGGAAATCGGCGAACTGTCCCTCAAGGCGTCGCGTTTCGACACGGGCCGCCCGGTCGCGGCGCGGACTAGGCCGGCAGCGATGCGCCGTCCGGCGGCGGATCCGGTCGCTTCTGCCCGTCCGTCCGCCGTACCGGCTGACGCCGACGCCTGGCTCAGCTTCTGACGCGGCAAAAAGGCGGCATCCCTTCCGCTGCGCGCCCTGCGATGACGACTCCAAATACCCAATTGACCGGACTGACCGCAGCACGGGCCTTTCTGGAGGATCAAGCGCGGGTCGCCGAGGGGTTCGGCTCTCCGTTCGTCGCCGCCTTGCTGCTGGCCGGAGCGCGACATCTCGACGTTGCCCCGCACACCGCCGCCATGATGGCTGATTGGCCCGGCGACCGGGCGAGCGCGGCGGTTGCGATGCGATTCCACAGCGCGCTTCACGGACTGGCGCGGCAGGGGCGCATCGCACCCCTCGCCGCCCTGTTCCGGGGCGAGGCGGTCGACGTCGACCACGCCCTGTCCAGCGCCCTGGTGGCGGCCGACCGGATCATTGCCGAACGGCTCAAGCATCCGACCCAGACGAACGAAGTCGGCCGCTCCGCCGCCTTCGCCGCGGCCTTGTTGCAGCTCGCCGAACGATATGCGATGCCGGTCGAACTGCTCGAAATCGGTGCGAGCGCGGGGCTCAACCTGAACCTGGGCCGCTACCGCCATGACCTGGGCGGACGGATCGTGGGCGATCCGGACTCCGAGTTGACGATCACGCCGCTGTGGCACGGCCGGCTGCCGCCGGCGGCGGGACTGGAGGTCCGCACCGCCCGGGGGGTCGACCTGTCCCCGATCCGGGTCGCGGATGATGCCGCGTGCGACCGGCTGCTCGACCATCTCTTCGTCGACCAAGCCGAACGGGGGGAGCGGCTGGCGCGCGCGCTTGCCATCGCCCGCCGTCACCCGCCGCGGCTGGACCAGGGCCATGCCGGCCTGTGGCTGCCGCAGCGGCTGGAGCGGCAGCAGGCCGCCGGCTGCGCTCGGGTCGTGTTGCATTCGATGGTCTTGCAATATCTGGCCGCAAAGGAGCGCCAGACGATCACCGACGCGATCGGGGCCGCTGGCGCGCGGGCCGATATTCGACGCCCCCTGGCGGTGATCGGACTGGAATGGACGCCCGCGCGCGACGCGGTCCACCTGACCCTGACCCACTGGCCAGAGGGGCGGACCCGGCATCTGGCGGATTGCGATCCCTATGGAGCCTGGATCGACTGGCGGGGTTGATCATGGACCACGCCCGCGCTCAATCGCGTATGCTCCAGAGTGGGCGGTTGGTGTCGAATAGCCGCGCGGGGGCGCGCCACCCACCCGCACGATGAGCAGCATGGTATTGGCGCCGATCACCGGCAGCACCCGCGCCATGCTATCCTGCGCCACCAGGGCGACGATGCAGGATCCTACGCCGCGCCTCGCCAACGCATGCCGAAGAACCGGCCGATCGCCCGAAACTATGCTCCGTCACGGCTTCACGCCGTATCGAGCGGCCAATAGGTCGCATAGCGTTCGTGGGCGATGCGGAAGTAGGGGATCATCCGGACCGGGCTGCCATCGGCGGCGACGGTCTCGAATTCGAGCTCGCGCGGGGTCGGGCGGATCGCCCGGGCGACCGCGTCCGGGTCGCCCGCCAATGTCGGCGGGGTGAAGGGCGAGGCGTTATACTCGCCATATTTCCGCTCGTTGACGATGATGTCCGAACCGGGCGCCAGCCCCGCCCGCCCCAGCGCGCCGGCCAGGACCAGCGGCCCATAGGTGAAGGCGACGATCCCTGGGGCCGCGGGCGCGCGCTGCACCTCGACGGCCATCGCCAGGCGCAACTCGACCCGATCGCCATCGCGCCAGGTGCGCGCCAGCGCGAGATAGCGGCCGGGCCGGGTCGATCGAAGGACCTCGGTCCCATTGACCAGCACCACCGCGCTGCGGCTCCAGCCGGGATGACGCAGGTTCAGCGTCGCATCCGTCGGTCGCGCCAGGGTCCAGCGAAACTGTGTCCGGCTGTCATCGGGAAAGCGCGTGGTCTGGGTCAGCGTCGCGTCCTTGGTTGCCCAACGGACCGACGACGGCACGAACAGGTTCACATACAGCGACCGGTCATCGTGGAAGTAGATGGAGTCGCGATATTTGACATGGTTCTCCATGCCCGTGCCGGTGCAGCACCAGAAGGAATCCTCCGGCGTGTGGTACAGCTTCATATAGCCGGGACGCGCGCCTTGGAAATAGGTCGCCATGCCACTGTCCGGATCCTGCGAGGCGAGGATGCCGTTATAGAGCGTCCGTTCGTAATAGTCTGCGTATTCCGCGCGGGGATCGTGCAGGAACAAGGCGCGGGTGAGCCGCAGCATATTGTGCTGGCAGCAGGTCTCCGACCCCTTGGCGGAGAAGACATGGTCGGCGAAGGTCGCGGCGGCGAAGAAATGCTCATTGTCGCCATGGCCGCCGGTGGCGAAGGACCGGGTCGTCGCCACCGTCGTCCAGAAGAACTGCGCGGCGGTGCGATACGCCTCTTGTCCCGTCTCCTCCCAGAGGCGCTGGAAGCCGATGATCTTGGGCAATTGGGTGTTGGCATGCTGCCCGTCGAGCAGGTCGCGCTGCCGGGCCAGGGGTGCTAGCACCGCCTTTTGCGCAAAGCGGCCGGCGAGGTCACGATAAGCTACCTTGCCGGTCATGTCGTGAAGATCAGCGAAGATTTCGCTCATGCCGCCATGTTCGGTCTCCAACATCGTCTCGAACTGCGCGTCGCTCAGCGGCGCAGTCGCCGCCACCGCCCAGTCGGCGAAGCGCAAGAGCACCGTCCGCGCAGTGGAATCGTCCGCCAGCAGCGCCGCGTCGCGCAGGCCGGCATAGACTTTGTGCAGCGTGTACCACGGCACGCCCGTGATCGGTTCGCCCCGCAGATGCGCCGCGACCAGCGCCGGTCCCGTGGGAAAGGCGCAGACCAGGCCGGATCGCGATGCTGTTTGGCATTCAGCCAGTTCGGCGGCGATATGGGCGACCCGGGCGCGGTAACGCGCATCTCCGGTCGATCGCCAGGCGAGGGCGCAGGCGGAGAGATAGTGGCCGAGCGTATGGCCTTGGCAATGAATGTCGGCCCAGATCGGCTCCGACTCCCAACCGCCGTAGACCGGCGCGCGCGGCTTCAATCCGGCATTGACCCGGAAGTTATGGAGCATCCGGTCCGGATCGAGCGACAGGAGATAGGCCTCGGTCTTCTTCTGCGCATGCAGGAACGGACTGTCGGCCAATGTTACGGCCGACAGGTCGAAGGGATGCACGACCGGTGTCCGGCGCTGGCCGGCTGGCATGGTCCGGGCCTTGGTGTCGGCGGCGGCCATGACCGGCGTCCCGGCCAGGAGCATGCCGCCGCCCGCGCCCGCCAGGAACGTCCGTCGGCTATGCCTCAGCCCAGTTCCATTCTGCATCAGGACCTCTCCACCGATCTTTTGTCAGACCATTGTTATCATGGCTGTCCGGGGCTTGGAAAGGTGGCAGCGCGGATCGCCGCCGGTCAGGCATAGGCGTAAGGACCGCCCCGCGCCAGCGCGGCCTGGTAGGCCGGGCGCGCATGGATCCTGGCCAGCCATGCGGTGATCGCCGGATAACGCGTATCCAGCCCCGCCCGGTGCCGTGCCGCCTCCAGCGGAAAGCTCATCATGATGTCGGCGGCGGTCATCCGCTCGCCCGCGAACCAGGGGCGCGTCGCCAGTTCCTGCTCGATATAGGCGAGATGTCGATCAATCATCGGCTGGACCCGCGCGCTCGCCCGCTTGCCGAGCAGCGGGATGCGGCCGAGCACCAGTTTCAGGAGCAGCGGTGGCATCAGCGATCCCTCGGCATAATGCAGCCAGAAACGGTAACGCAGCACCTCCGCCCGGTGCGCCCCAGGGCCGAGCACACCGTCCGCAAGTTCCACCAGATACTCGACGATGGCACCGGTTTCCGCGACGATCGCCTCACCATCCTCGATCACCGGCGACTTGCCGAGCGGGTGCACCCGGCGCAGTTCGGGCGGGGCGAGCATCGTTTCGGGATTACGCTCGTACCGCTTGACCTCATAGGGCAGGCCGAGTTCCTCCAGCATCCACAGGATGCGCTGCGAGCGCGAATTTTCCAGATGATGAACGATGATCGTCATGCCTGATCCCCTCTCATGAGCGAGCCTAACGCATCGGGCAGGCGAAGCGACCCGGACCGGCGTTCGATCAACGGCCGCTTGCGTTCGCTCGCCAGATCCAGGCCGAGGCTGGCAGCAGGAGACGGTTGCCGACGCGATGGCCCGCCAAAGCCGCGGAAAGCCGAGCGAGCATCGTCTCCCGATCCGTGATCGTCGCCTCGGCCAACGGCCGGGCCGCCGCGCCGATCCGGGAGAGGAACGATATGGCGTCGGCTACCGGATCGCTCCCCTCCCCGGCGACATAGTCGAATGCGACCTGCCTGAACTCCGCATCATGCCAGCCCGCCGTCGTCAGCCAGGCCGCCACCTGCCGCGGATCGGAAAAGGCGAACGGACCCGGCGAATAGCCAGCCGGCGGTGGCACGGCGACATGGGTCATGTCGTCGGCGATGGTGGCGAAACGATTACGCGCGCGTGCGTCAAAGCAGGAGAAAACCAAGGTCGCAACATCGGTCGTGGCGGCGCGGATTGCGGCCAGCGCGGCGACCGGGTCGGGGAAGAACATCAGCCCGTGGCGGGAGACGATCAGGTCGACCGGTTCTTCGGCTTGGGCGAGGGCGACGGCATCTCCGGCGCAGAACCGCACTTGGGTGGCGGCGGGATCGAGCCGGTATCGTTCCGCCAGCCGTTCCCGAGCGACGGCGACCAGTTCCTCGGAGAGATCGATGCCGGTGATCGCCAGGCCGGGTCGGGCGGCGGCGAGCGCAAGACTGGTCCCGCCGGCGCCACAGCCGATATCGAGCGCCCGCCCGGTGTCCGGTGCCACGTGCGCGATGGCGGCATCCAGATGTACCGCCAGATCGGCGAGGCTGCGATCGGTCCGCTGCCATTCCGCCGCCCAGACATTGCCGACGCGACCGGTCCAATCCGCTGCGCTGGTCATCCCGCCTCTTCGCACCAGTCCCGCATAAGCAAACGGCCCGCCGTCGCCGGCGGGCCGTTGATGGTTCAGGCGTCGTCCTCGGCGTCCGGTCCGACCATCATTTCCTCGGCGACCTTTTCGGTGCGCTGGCGGATGGCCTTTTCCAGCCGGTCCGAAAGCTCGGGATTGTCGCGTAGATAATTCTTCGCATTCTCCCGACCCTGGCCGATGCGGATCGAGTCGTAGGAGAACCAGGAGCCCGACTTCTCGACCAGCCCGGCCTTGACGCCCAGGTCGAGAATCTCGCCGATCTTCGAAATGCCCTCGCCATACATGATGTCGAACTCGACCTGCTTGAACGGCGGCGCGACCTTGTTCTTCACCACCTTGACGCGGGTGGTGTTGCCGGTGACCTCCTCGCGGTCCTTGATCGCGCCGGTGCGACGGATGTCGAGGCGGACCGAGGCGTAGAATTTCAGCGCGTTACCACCCGTCGTCGTCTCCGGGTTGCCGTACATCACGCCAATCTTCATGCGGAGCTGGTTGATGAAGATCACCATGCAACGCGATCGGCTGATCGAGCCGGTCAGCTTGCGCAGCGACTGCGACATCAATCGCGCCTGCAGGCCGACATGGCTGTCACCCATCTCGCCCTCGATCTCGGCGCGCGGCACCAGCGCCGCCACCGAGTCGACCACCAGCACGTCGATCGCGTTGGAGCGGACCAGCGTATCGGTGATCTCCAGCGCCTGCTCGCCGGTGTCCGGCTGCGAGACGATCAATTCGTCGATATTGACGCCCAGCTTCTTGGCATAGACGGGGTCGAGCGCGTGCTCGGCGTCGACAAAGGCGGCCGTGCCGCCATTCTTCTGCGCCTCGGCGATGACGTGCAGCGCCAGCGTCGTCTTGCCCGACGATTCCGGGCCATAGACCTCGATCACGCGGCCGCGCGGCAATCCGCCCACGCCCAGCGCGATGTCGAGCCCGAGCGAACCGGTCGAGATGGCCTCGACCTGCATCGTCTCCTTCTGCCCGAGCTTCATCGCCGAGCCTTTACCGAAGGCGCGGTCGATCTGGGCCAGCGCGGCGTCGAGCGCCTTTTGTCGGTCGGTGTTTGCGGTTGCCATGCCGGTGTCGATCACTTTCAGGTTGGCGGCCATTACGGGCTCCCATCGCTAGAGCAAGCGCACCCGGAGGGCAACGCGTCACGATCCATGTACGCATTACGTTCCACCAGAACAAGAGCGGAACAGCGGTTTTTCGCTAGTCGGCGCGCGCGATTCGGTCGGCGGCGAAGCGGGCGAACCGCTCGGTCGTGAAGCTGTTGTCGAACGATGCCGCATGGTTGGCGTCGCTGGGATCGACGAGCGCGCGCTTCAGTCCCCGCAGCGCCGCCGCATCATTCGCCAGCGCCAGGTCCGGCGCTTCCGCCACCGTCTCGACCAGTCCGATACGGCGTGCCTCGCCCGAGTCGATGGTTTGCGCGGTGAACAACAGTCGCGCCGCCTGCCCGCGCCCGATCTGCGCCGCCAGTCGTGCGACATCTTCCGCAGGGTAGCCGATGCCGAGTCTGGCCGGAGGCACGGCGAAACAGGCATCGGGCCCGGCGATCCGCCAGTCGCAGGCGAGGATCAGCGCGACCGCCGCGCCGAAACAGCCCCCCTCCACCAGCGCCACCACCGGCATCGGCAACGCGGCGACCGCGTCGATGCCGGCACGCATCGCTTCGCGAAACGGCGCGCGTCGCTCGGGCTCCGCCGACAGTCGGGCCAGTTCGTCCAGGTCGGCGCCCGACGAGAAGACCCGGTCCGCCGATCGCACCACCACCAGCGACGCGTCCTCGACCAGGGGGCCGATCTGGGCGAGTTGTCGCCAGCCGCTCAGCAGGATGGCGTTACGCGCGCCACCCCGGTCCAGCGTGATCGTCGCCAGCGCAGCCCGGCGGGTGACGCGGATCATGCCAGCCGCGATGCCATGCGCCACCAGTCCGGCCGCGCCGCCGCCACCGCGCGGTCGGCGGCATCCCGGCCAGCCACGTCGTCGAACAGGGCGAAGCAGGTCGCGCCCGACCCCGACATCCGCGTCAAACGCACGCCCGGCTGTTCGGCCAGGGTCGCCAGCACCGTATCGATCACCGGCGCGACTGCCCGCGCCGCCGGTTCCAGGTCGTTGCGCCCGGCCAGCGCAACCGCCATGGGATTGCCCAGCGCCAAGCCGCCCCGATCTACCCCGTCCCAGCCCGCAAAGACCGCGGCGGTCGACACCGCCACCAGCGGATTGACCAGCAGCAGCGGCAGGTCGGTCAGCCCGTCCAGTTCCTCCAGTTCGTCACCCCTGCCCGTGCCCCGGCTGGTCCGTCCCAGCACACAGGCTGGCACGTCCGCGCCGAGCGAGGCCGCGACCGGCATGACCCGCTTGACCGGCACGCCGCTCAACCGCGCCAGCGCCCGCAGCGTCGCCGCAGCGTCCGCCGAGCCGCCGCCGATACCCGATGCGATCGGCAGCGCCTTGGTCAGGGTGATGGCGACCGGCGGCACGGGCGCGACCGCGGCGCGAAAGCGATCGCGCGCGCGTGTCACCAGATTGTCGCCCTCGCGCGCCAGGCCGGCGGAAAAGCGACCCCCGATCGCGAAACCATCGCGCCCGGCCGGGGCCACCGTGATCCGGTCGCCATCCTGTGCGAACGCGAACAGCGTCTCCAGCGCGTGATAGCCATCGGCGCGGCGATGGCGGACATGCAGCGCCAGGTTGATCTTGGCCGGCGCCTCCTCGACGATCGTCACAATCCCTCCGCCCGCTTGCGCGCCAGTCGCGCCATGTCCCGCGGCTCGGCGGTGACGGTCGCCGCCGCCCAGGCGTAGCGCGCCTCGTACCGGCGGCCCGCGGCCCAGTAGAGGTCGCCCAGATGCTCGGCGATCTCGGCATTGTCGGGCTCGGCCGCCGCCGCGCCCTCGATCAGCGGCAGCGCCCGCGCCGTGTCGCCCAAGCGGTGATAGGCCCAGCCGAGCGAATCGGCGATCGAGGCGTCGTCCCCGGCCAGCCGGTGCGCCCGCTCCAACAGCGCGATCGCTTCGACCGGATCGCCGCCATGCTCGATCTCGCCATAGCCCAGATAGTTGAGGATCTGCGGGTCGTCGGGCGACAGGGACAGGGCGCGAGTCAGCGCCTTTCGTGCGCCCTTCCAGTCGCCCGCCGCATCCAGCCCCGCGGCGTAATTAAGCCATGCGGTTGCGTTGCCGGCGAAGCGCCGGTCCCGCATCATCCGCTTGTACCAGGGCAAAGCCGCCTTGGCCTGGTCCGCCTGGACCAGCAGCCCGGCATAGCGGGCCCGGTCGACGCCGTCGGCATCCTCCGCCTCCGCCCGCCGCCGGGCGAGCGCCAGCGCCTCGGCATCGCGGTCGGTGCGGGCGAGGAGCGGGAACCGCTCCGCCAGCGCCGCCTCGCCATAGGGGCCGTCGAGCGGGACCGCGTCGAGCAAGGCCAGCGCCCGGTCCGGATCGTCGCTGCGCGCGACCTGCATCGCCAAGGCCAGGCGCGCGGGCACATAGGTCGGGTCGCAGTCCAGCGCGGCGCGCGCCATGGCAAGACCGATGACGCTGCCCCGCTCGCCGTCCAGCTCGCGCGCCAGACGCACCAACAGGCGCGAGGTGGCGAAGGCCAGCGTCGGCCGCGCCGCGCTGGCCCTGGTTTGCGCCAGCAGGGCTGAATCATCGAGCAGCGCCGCCGCCCGCTCGGGATGGTCGGCGACCAGCAGCTCCGCGATGGCGCGGATCACCGGCGAACGGCCGGTCGGCCCCTGCACCGCCTCCGCCGCCGCGATCCCGGCATCGACCCTGCCGCGCGCGACCAGCAGCAAGGCGCGATTCTCCGCCGCGAAACGCGCCGCCAGGGACTTTTTCGGCACCGTGTCGAGCAGCGCGATGCCGTCCTGCCCACGCGCCTCGGCCAGCCAGCCTTGGAGCGCCGGCGCGATCACGCGGAGGATGCCGCTGTCCAGCCCGGCAAGCGCCTTGGCGAAGGCGGCCGGATCGTTCGCGCGAGCAGCATCGGCGAGCGGGAACAACGCCGCGTCGGGCGGCGCGGCCTTGCCAAGGATCGCGATCGCGCGTCGAACCAGCGCCGCATTGCCGCCGGCCACCGCCTCGCGATAGGCATGGGCGGCGACGGCGCGATCGCCCGGCGCCTCGCCCAGCAGGCGCGCATAGCCGGCCAGCGCGGCGTCGCCCTGTCCTTCGGCGTCCGCCGCCCGCGCCGCTAGGTAGGTGGCGAGCGGTCGCCGGTCGGTGACCGCCGCCATGGCCGGGCCGGACCAGAGCGCCAGCGCCGAGGCCGCCAGACCAAGCGATTTACATATTGGGATAATTCGGACCACCGCCGCCTTCCGGAACCACCCAGTTGATGTTCTGGGTCGGGTCCTTGATATCGCACGTCTTGCAGTGGACGCAATTCTGCGCGTTGATGACGAACTTCGGATCGCCCGTGTCCCGCCCGACGATCTCGTAGACGCCCGCGGGGCAGTAGCGCTGCGCCGGCTCGTCATACAGGGGCAGGTCGTAGGTAACCGGCACATCGGGGTCGCGCAGCGTCAGATGGACCGGCTGGTCCTCCTCGTGATTGGTGTTCGACAGGAACACCGACGACAGTCGGTCGAAGGTCAGAACGCCGTCCGGCTTGGGATAGATCGGCGGCTTGACCTGGTCCTGACGCCACAGGCTCTCATGATCGGGATGATGCTTCATCGTGAACGGCATCTTCAGGCCGAAATGTTCGGCCCACATGGTCACGCCCGACAGGCCCGAGCCCAGGAAGTCGCCAAACTTCTTGACCAGCGGCACGACGTTGCGGACGACCGACAGCTCCTTTTTCAGCCAGCTCGCCTCGAACGCCTCCGGATAGGCGGTCAGCTCGTCCGCCTCGCGCCCGGCCTGGATCGCGGCGAAGGCGGCTTCGGCGGCCATCATCGCCGATTTCTGCGCGCCATGCGTGCCCTTGATCCGAGGCACGTTGAGGAAGCCCGCCGAACAGCCGATCAAGGCGCCGCCGGGGAAGACGAGCTTCGGGATCGCCTGCAACCCGCCGTCGTTGATCGCCCGCGCGCCATAGGACACGCGCTTGCCGCCCTTCAGCAGTTCGGCGACCGCCGGATGCGTCTTCCACTTCTGCATTTCCTGGAAGGGCGATTGGTGCGGGTTGGTGTAGCTCAGCCAGGTGACGAAGCCGATCGAGACCTGCCCATTGGCCTGGTGATAGATCCAGCCGCCGCCGTTCGCGCCACCGCCCGGCACCTCGGTCAGCGGCCATCCTTGCGTATGGACGACCTTGCCCGGCTCGTGCTTGTCCGGCGCGATGTCCCACAATTCTTTGATTCCCAGGCCATAGACCTGGGGCTGGCTGTCGCGCGCCAGGTCGAAGGTGCGGATGATCTCCTTGGTCAGGTGACCGCGAACGCCTTCGGCGAAGAAGGTATATTTGGCGTGCAGCTCTAGCCCCGGCTGATAGTCGGGCTTGTGCGTGCCGTCGCGGGCCACGCCCATGTCCCCGGTAGCCACGCCCTTCACCCGGCCCTGATCGTCGAACAGGATTTCGGCGGCGGCGAAGCCCGGGAAGATCTCGACGCCCAACGCCTCGGCGCGGCCGGCCAGCCAGCGGCATAGATTGCCGAGCGAGCAGGTATAGGTCCCCTCGTTGTGGAGAAAGGGCGGCGTCCACAGATGCGGCAGGTTGAACTTCTTCTTCGCCGTCAGCACCCAATGATGGTTCTGCGTCACCGGCGTCTCGGCCAGCGGGCAGTCGGTGTCGCGCCAATCAGGGATCAGCTCGTCCATCGCACGCGGGTCGATCACCGCGCCGGACAGGATGTGCGCGCCCACTTCCGAGCCTTTTTCCAGCACGCACACCGACAGCTCGCTGCCGGCCGCATCGGCGAGCTGCTTCAGCCGGATCGCGGCGGACAGGCCGGCGGGCCCCGCACCGACGATCACGACGTCATAGGGCATCGACTCGCGTTCGCTCATTCCATCCACTCCCGATCCGGTCCGCCAGCGACGGTTGCCGTAACGTTCCGCCTGTCCGCGCCGGCCGCATCGCCGACAGACGTACAGTGGCAACGTCCTGTCCTGTCTGCCGATCCGATAGATTGACGAAAACGTCAACTGTCGCGCAAGGGAATGCGCGATGGGGGCGTATCAGAATTTCGACGCGGCGCTGGTCGCCAGCGCACTGGACTGGTGGTCCGACGCGGGCGTCGACCTGCTGGTCGAGGATATCGCGCGCGACTGGTTCGCCGCCCCGCCCCTACCCGCGTCATCGCTCCGCCCCGCCGCCGACGCGGCATTGCCCGTCCCCGTCCTTCCCGCGACGCTCGAGGCATTCGCCGAGTGGCGGATGGGGCCGGACGCGCCCGATGCGGGCTGGAACGGCGCGGCGGTCGCGGCCAGCGGCCCGGCCGAGGCGGCACTGATGGTGCTGCTCGACTGTCCCGACCGTGACGATGGCGATGCGGGCGCACTGCTCGCCGGCATCCAGGGCCGCCTTTTCGAGCGGATGCTCGCCGCGATCGGTCTGACCCGCGATGCGGTGCATGTCGCCGCCGTCTGCGCGCGCCGACCGACCGCGGGCCGGATGCCGCGCGAGGTGGAGGCACTACTGGGCGAGGTCGCACGCCATCATGTCCAATTGGTTGCACCCAAAAGGCTGCTGCTACTGGGCAACGCGACGAGCCGTGCGATCCTGGGGATGGAGCGCGGTGCGGCGCGCGGACGTCAACACCGCTTTCAGCATAAAGACGGTATGACCCAGGTCGTCGCCAGCCTTCATCCCCGGCTGCTGATCGAGCGGCCCGCCATGAAGGCGGAGAGCTGGCGCGACTTGAGATTGTTGATGGGAGACGCGGGGGAATGAGGCTCAAACTGACGATCGCGACGCTGCTCGCCGGCTGTTCGCTCGCCTGCCCGGCCGTCGCCGCGCCCGCACCCGCTCCGGCCACGGGCACCCGGCTCGATCATATCCCAGACCAGCTCGATGCCGCGCAGCGTAGCGCCTACCGGCTGGTCTTCGCCGCGATCCGGGAGGGACGCTGGACCGACGCGCAGATCGCGCTCGATTCGATGGCGCCGGGGCCACTTCACGCCATCGCGCGCGCCGAAATGTACACTGCCAAGGGGTCGCCGCGCGTCGAACTGACGCCGCTGGTGGCACTGCTCAACGATGCACCCGAATTGCCCCAGGCCGAGCAGCTCCGCAGGCTGGCGCAGGCGCGCGGCGCGTCCGACCTGCCCCCCCTGCCCCCCCAGCAGCGCCTGATCTGGCAGGACGGCGCCCCCCGCCGCGTCCGCACCAAGCCGACGGCGAGCGATCAGGTCGCCGCCGACTTGCTCGCGCGAATGCAGCCCTTCATCAAGACCGACGACGGGGCCAGCGCCGAGGCGCTGCTGGTCGCGACCTCCGGCCTGTCGAGCGAAGCGCAGACCGAATGGCAGGCGCGGGTCGCCTGGATGTACTTCCTGCAGGGCAATGACGAGAAGGCGCGCGAGCTGGGAGCCCTGGCCGCCAATGGGTATGGCGACTGGGCTGTGCAGGGCCGCTGGATGGGCGCGCTCGCCGCGTGGCGGCAGAATGACTGCCACGCCGCCGAAACGGGATTCGAGGCCGTCGCCGCCCGCGCCAACGACGTCGACTTGCGCGCCGCCGGCCTCTATTGGGCGGCGCGCGCCGACATCGTCTGCGCCCGACCCGACAAGGTGCAGGCGCGCCTGACCAGCGCGGCGCAGTTCCGCGAGAGCTTCTACGGCCAGCTCGCCCGCCAGGCGCTCGGCCTGCGCGACAAGGCCAAGCCGGGGCACGGTCTGGTCGCGACCGAATGGTCCGCGCTGGAGCGCCGTCCCAATATCCGGGTCGCCGCGGCGCTTGTCGAGGTCGGCGAAACCGAACTTGCCGACGACGTGATCCGACAGCAGGCGCGAATCGGCAATCCGGCCGAATTCGCCAGCCTGGTACGTCTGGCCGAGACGCTCGATCTGCCCGCCACCACGTTGTGGCTGGCGCATAACTGCCCCCAGGGCGTCACCACCCTGCCCGAGGCCCGCTATCCGACGCCCAACTGGACGCCCGACAGCGGCTGGCGCGTCGACAAGTCGCTAGTCTACGCCCATGCGCTGGAGGAAAGCCGCTTTCGCTCCAAGGTGACCAGCCCGGCCGGCGCCTATGGCCTCATGCAGATCATGCCGGCCGCCGCCGTCGACTTCGCGCGCGAACGTGGGCTGCCGATCGACAAAACCGCGCTGTCGCGTCCATCCACCAACATGGATATCGGCCAGCGCCATCTGGAGCGGTTGCGCGACATGATGGGGATCACCGGCGGCCTGCTGCCCAAGGTGATCGCGGCCTATAATGCCGGGCCGAAGCCGGTCGGCGAGTGGAACAGCCTGGTTCACGACAATGGCGATCCGCTCCTCTACATCGAAAGCATCCCCTATTGGGAGACGCGAGGATACGTCACCACCGTCCTGCGCAACTATTGGATGTACGAGGCGCAGAACGGCAAGACCAAGTCCGCCAGCCGCAACGCGCTGGCGCAGGGCATGTGGCCGCGCTTCCCGGGCCTGTCGGGAGCGACGGCGGTGCGGATGCCGTCCCGCAACATCGGCTATGCCGCCGTCGGGCGCCCGGTGCGGACTGCTCCAGCCGGCCCGGCGCCGGTCGTGATGGCCGCCACCGCGCCCGCCAGCACCACCGCTCCCTCAGCCGTGCCCAGCGACACCGACGCGCTGCGCGCCGCTGCCGCCGCGATGGCGATGCAGCGGCCCAAGGCCGGCATCTCCTTCTCCGCCGGCAATCCGGACGGCGTGCGCTGATGCCGATCGACCTGAGTCGTCCCTTCCTGCCGGTCCGCATCGCTGTCCTGACCGTTTCCGACACGCGCGGCCTGGCCGAGGATCGCTCGGGCGACGCGCTGGTCGAGCGGCTGACCGGCGCCGGTCACCGGCTGGCGCACCGCGCGATCGAGCGGGATGATGAAGACGCGATCGTCGCCCGGCTGACCCAGTGGATCGACGATCCCGCCGTCGATGTGATCCTGACCACCGGCGGCACCGGCGTGACCGGCCGCGACGTGACGCCCGAGGCGGTTGCACGCGTCGCCGACAAGATGATCCCCGGCTTTGGCGAGCTGTTCCGCCATCTTTCCTATGCCAAGATCGGCACCTCGACGGTCCAGTCGCGCGCCTGCGCCTGTGTCGCGCGCGGCACCTATGTCTTCGCGCTGCCTGGCTCGACCGGCGCGGTGCGCGACGGCTGGGACGGCATCCTGCGCGAACAGCTCGACAGCCGCCATCGCCCGTGCAATTTCGTCGAACTGATGCCGCGCCTGCTGGAACGCTGAGGCCCGGCGCGTGCCTGCATGACCCGCTTCACCGTCAACGACCAGCCGGTCGAATACCGGCTCGATCCGCAGACGCCGCTGCTTTGGGCGCTGCGCGACGCGTCCAACCTGACCGGGACGAAATATGGCTGCGGCACTGGCCGGTGCGGGGCCTGCACCGTCGACATCGATGGCCGCGCGGCGCGAAGCTGCCAGGTCAGCATCGCCCAGGTCGAGGGCGCGGTCGTCACCACCATCGAGGGGCTGTCGCACGAGCGTGAGCACCCCGTGCAGCGCGCCTTTCTAGCCGTACAGGTCGGGCAGTGCGGCTTTTGCATCCCCGGTTTCGTCATGGCGGCGGCGGCGTTGCTGCGGCGCGATCCCAACGCCGGAGAGGAAATGATCCGTGCCACGCTCACCAATCTGTGCCGCTGCGGCATCTATCCCCGCATCGTCGAGGCGGTGCGTCGCGCCGGCCGCCTTCAGCGCGGCGAGGATGTGATCCCCGCCGGCGCGCGTCCCGGCATCGATCCGGCGGAGGCGGCCGGATCGGTTCCCGCCTTGGTCGCGCCGGCGAAGCTGTCGGATCGCTGACGACGCGATTCAGCTTCCGTTCGTCCCGCCTCAGGCACAACCTGTCCATCATCGGGGTCGGCTGGTGCGCCGACGGACAAGGAACGGACGAATGAGGACGCTGATCGGATCGCTGCTGGCGGCGGTCGCCTTATTTCCCGCCTCGGCGCTGGCGCAGCAGGTCGAGCGGCGCGACGATGGCCCAGCCGGCGAACGTGGCCCGCCCCCCCGACCGATGCCCGACGCCGAGCGTTTCGGCCCACGCCCCGACCGCCCGCCCGAGGGATGGCGGCGGCCGGAACGGGCTAGTCAGCCGCGGGCCGACGCCGTGCAGTCGGGGCCCCGCCCCGATCGCGCCGGCGTGGACCGCGATGCCGACCGGCGTGCCGATGGCTGGCGCCGGGGTCCGGATCGTGGCCTGGATCGCGATGCCGACCGCGGACCGCCGGCCGAGGTGGGCCAGCGCCCGGAACCCAGCCCCGCGCCCGTTCCCGGATGGAACGATCGGTTCCCCGGGACGGGCCGAACTCAGGCCGATCGCGCCGCCGACCGCTCCGCCGACGCCTGGCGGCGCGACCAACAACGCCGCGCCGTCGAGCGCGATCGTCGCGATCCGGATTGGGGACGTGAGCAGTATCGGGATCGTGAGCAGTATCGGGACCGCGCGCGAGCCGAGTGGGACCGACGCCGCGCCTTCGAGCCCGGCTGGAACGGCGATCGGGGTGGCGGCTGGAGTGATGACCGGGGCAGCCAGGGTAGCTGGACCAGCGGCCGCAACGGCTATCGGCCGCGCGCCTGGGATCGGGGCTGGCGCGACGACCGGCGGTTCGACTTCGACGCGTTCCGGCGCGACAATCGCCAGGCCTTCCACCTGCCGCGCTATTACGGACCCTCGGGGTGGACGCACGGCTATCGGCGCTTCGGCCTCGGCCTGACCCTCGCGCCGCCGCTGTGGAGCCAGGGCTATTGGATCGCCGATCCTTGGGCCTATCGCCTCCCGGAAGCGTATGGCCCCTATCGCTGGGTGCGCTATTATGGCGACGCGCTGCTCGTCGACCTGCGCACCGGCCGGATCGTCGACGCGGTGTACGACCTGTTCTGGTGACCGCAGCCCGGCCCGCGTGCTTCGCCGCGCGGGCCGGGGCATCGTACGCCCCCTTGCCATCGTGGCCGGGTGGCGCGAAAAGCCGGGCATGGCGCTTTTCTCCAAACCCCGCCCGGCGACCCGGGCGCCCGCCACCTCTGCCGCCCGCGCGCTGGTCGGGCACAGTGTCGCAACACGGCTTGATGCCAATCCCCAGGTCGAGCGTCTGCCCGTCGACGATGCGCAGATCTACCGTGTGCCCGGTTTCCTCGACGCGGCCACCTGCGCCTCGCTGGTCACGATGATCGACAATCATCGCCGTCCCTCAACCCTGTTGTCCGACCGGAACGACCAGGGCTTCCGCACCTCGGAAAGCTGCGACATGGATCGCTGGTCGCCCGACGTCCGACCGACCGACGAGGCGATCGCGGCGCTGCTCGGCATCGACCCCGTACATGGCGAGACGATGCAGGGGCAGCGCTATGCGCCGGGACAGCATTTCCGCGCGCATCACGATTATTTCCACGACACCGAAAGCTATTGGCCACGGATGGTGGCCGAGGGTGGTCAGCGCACCTGGACCGCGATGATCTACCTCAACGATGTCGAGGAAGGCGGCGCGACCTGGTTCCCCACCGCGGGCGTCCGTGTCGCGCCCCGGCGCGGCCTGCTGCTCGCCTGGAACAACATGAAGCTCGACGGCGCCCCCAACGACGCGACGATCCACGAGGGGATGCCGGTCGTCGCGGGCACCAAGTACATCGTCACCAAATGGTTTCGGGAGAATCCCTGGCTGCGCTGATCGCGGACGCGCCGCCTCTCCCCTTGCCGCCCGCGTCCGGGCCGCTACGGATGCCCATCATGTCTACCACCGGTCCTTCGCTCGCGTGACGTTGTCGCCCGGCACCGTTCTTGGCATCACGCAATCGGTCACCGGCCAGCCCTGGCGCTGGCGGGCCTTGTCCGCCGACGACCGCGACGGCGGACTGGGGGGTGAGGCGCTGCTCCGTCAGCTCCTGCTTTCGCGCGGCTGCCCGCCCGACGCGATCGAAGCACATGTCGCCCCGTCAATCCGCGGTTTCATGCCCGATCCCTCCATCTTCCGCGACATGGACCGCGCTGCTGCGCGGCTGGCGGAGGCGGTGATCGCGCGCGAGCCGATCGCGATCTTCGGCGACTATGACGTCGACGGCGCCACCTCGACCGCCCTGCTCATCCGCCTGCTTCGTGCCCTGGGCCATGACGCCCGCGCCTATATCCCAGACCGCCTGACCGAGGGCTATGGCCCCAGCGCCCCGGCCCTGCGCCGGCTGGCGGCGGAAGGCGCGTCGCTGATCGTTACCGTCGATTGCGGCGCCCAGGCGTTTGCGGCGCTGGACGATGCCCGATCGGCCGGGATCGAGATCGTCGTCGTGGATCACCATAAATGCGCGGCGGCGCTGCCCGTCGCGCACGCCCTGGTCAACCCCAACCGCCTCGACGAAGCAGCGGAGGCGGCGGCGCACGGGCACCTCGCGGCGGTCGGCATGTGCTTCCTGCTCGGCGCGGCGCTGGTCCGGGAACTGCGCGGTCGCGGCTATTTCGTCAGCCAGGCGGAACCCCGGCTGATCGACCTGCTCGATCTGGTCGCGCTCGGCACCGTTGCGGATGTCGCCCAGCTCCGCGGCCTCAACCGCGCTTTTGTCGCACAGGGGCTGAAGGTCTTGGCCCGGCGCGGTAATATCGGCCTGGCCGCGCTCATCGAGGCCTCGCGTCTGACCCGCGCGCCGACAGCGACCGATCTCGGCTTCGCACTCGGCCCGCGCATCAACGCCGGTGGCCGGGTCGGCAGGTCGGACCTGGGCGTACGCCTGCTCACCACTCAGGATCCCGACGAAGCCCGACGCCTCGCCGGCGAGCTCGAACGCTTCAACGAGGACCGTCGCGCGATCGAGGCCGCCGTCCAGGCCGAGGCCGATCTCCTGGTCGACGAGCGCGCCCATGTCGTCACCGTCTGGGGCCGGGGCTGGCATCCGGGTGTGATCGGCATCGTCGCCGGACGCCTTAAGGAGCGCCTCGGTCGCCCGGTCGTGGTGGTGGCGGTGGACGAACAGGGCATCGGCAAGGGATCGGGACGCTCGATCACCGGCGTCGACCTGGGCGCGGCGATCATGGCGGCGCGCGAACAGGGCCTGCTGGCCGCCGGGGGCGGCCATGCGATGGCCGCCGGCCTGACGATCGACGCCGCGCGCCTGCCCGAACTGGCCACTTTCCTGGACGAACGGCTCGCCGACGCGACCGCGCAGGCCCGCGAGGATCGCGCGTTGCTGGTCGACGCGGTGGTCGCGCCCGGCGGCGTGACGCCCAGCCTCGTCGAATCGCTCGATGCCGGTGGGCCCTACGGGGCGGGCTGGCCCTCGCCGCGCATCGTGGCGGGGCCGTTCCGCCTCCTCCGCGTCGATGTGGTCGGCAGCGGCCATATCCGCGCCATCGCCGCGGGCGAGGACGGCCGCAGTCTGAAGGCCATGGCCTTCCGCGCAGTCGACACGGCGCTGGGTCAGACCCTGCTCGCCCTCCCCAAGCACCGCCGCCTATGGCTCGCCGGCCGTGCCCGGCTGGACGATTGGGGAGCAAAACCCTCGGCCGAACTTCATCTCGATGATGCCGCATATGCCGATTGACGAACCGAAAACTCTCCTCTAACGACCCGCTCACGCCTTCACGGCCCCTTCGTCTAGCGGTTAGGACGCGGCCCTTTCACGGCTGAAACACGGGTTCGATTCCCGTAGGGGTCACCATCCTCGCATCGAGGCGCGGAAATCCAGGATTTACGCCAGCTTCACCGTCCGCAGGTATAGCGAACGGGTATAGAAGCGCATGGTGCAGATGATCACACCCTGGAAACATCCCCAGACCGGCATCTACTATCTCTACAAGGAACTGCCGCCGCATCTGCGGGGCGAGATGGGCCGGCGTCAGGTCCGCCGCTCGCTCAAGACGCGCGATCCGGCGGAGGCCAAGCGGCTCTTCGTCCTGGCCCATGCCGAGCTCGAACAGGAAATGGCCGCCGCCGAAGCGCGGATCGCCGCGCAGAAGATCGCCGACGAAATCTCGCCCGAGCGGGCCAAGATCATCGTCGACGACTTCATCCGCAACCGGCATTCGTCGGGTCGATGGTCACGCTGGCCCACGCTGGGCCTCGTCTGGTGGCTGGAAGACACCGCCCGCCGTGTCTTCAACACCGACTTTCCCCTCGCCGGGCTACCGATGGACGATAGTCCGGAAGCGCTGGCGGCGAAGCGTGGGCAGCCCGTGCCCGGCGACTGCTGGCTCGACGTCGTCCGTATGTACCCGCCGGCGGAATGGCTGCAGGCCAGCGGCATAGTTCTGGTCGACGTGTTCGAGGACTAGGACCCGCCGATCAAGCGCATCCCGGCCAACGACCTCCTCATCATGCAGGCGTGGAACGCCCGCGTCCTGGAAGACAATGAGCGCCTGCGCGCCGACATCGCTGCACCCCGCCGCATCGCCGTCAAGCCGCGGCTGCGACCGGACCTCCGCTTCCGCGAGCTGCTGCAGCTGTGGAACAAGGAGAACGCGCCGAGGCCGCAGTCCTATGTCGAGGTCGAGCGCGCCACCGAGGATCTGATCGACTATCTCGGCGACATCCCGGTCGAATCCTTCACTTCCGACATGCTGATGGACTATCGCGACGAGGCGAAGAATCTGTCCGCGACCATGCCGCGCGCGGACCGCGCCCTGCCCTTCAACGAGCGCCTGGCGCGCCACGCGCATAGCGGCACGCCGCGCGTCAGTCCGCCGACGCTGAAGAAGCGGGTCGGATCGATCCAGGCGCTGCTCAGCTTCGCGCATCAGCAGCGCTGGATTCCCCAAAACGTCGGTACCGGGGTCAAGATCACCGGCTTCAGCCGGGTGGCGCGGGGTCGCCGCAGCTTTATGCCGGGCGAACTGGCGCAGCTGTTCGCCTCCGATCTGTTCCTGCGGCCAAATCGCCTGCTCGACCGGCGCACCGACGTCAGCGACGTGACGCTCTACTGGCTGTTCCTGCTCGGGCTCACCTCGGGAGCGCGGCTCGAGGAAGTTGGACAGGCGCGCGTCCAGGACGTGAAGGCCGATGGCGGCATCCTCTACATCGACATCGACGACCTGATGGATGCCGAGGCCGATCCGAACCTGCCCGAGAAAAGCGTGAAGACCACGGGCTCGCGGCGGATCATCCCGATCCACGAGCATGTCCTGAAGCTCGGCTTCGAGCGGTATGTCAGCGCGCTGAAGGACGCCGGGAGCGAACTGCTGTTTCCGGACCTCCGCCCCAGCACCTTCGGCAAGCTGACCAAGGAAGCCAGCCGCCGGCTCAACCGCTACATAAACGCCATCGTCAGCACTGATCAGCGATTGGTCTTCCACTCGCTGCGCCACCGCTTCAAGGACGAGGGGCGCGGCGCCGATGTGCAGGAGCGCGTGCTCGATCAGTTGTGCGGCCATGTCCCCGCGACGGTTGGCGGTCGCTACGGTGAAGGCGCCGACCTTCAGGCGCTGAAACGCAGCCTTGATCGCCTCCGCTTCGACTCGGTCGACTGGACGCAATTGCGTTCGGCGGCCGAGGTCATCTCATGGCCGACTGTCGTCGCCGAGATCGTCGGCCGGGCCAAGACGAACAAGAGGAAGGGCAAATGAGCGACGAGCATCGCAATCGCCTGAGTGTCTATGTCGCCTTTGCCGAGCCTGGCGGCGAGGTTATCGAGGTCGCCAGCAGTTTGTTGGGGGCCGGCACGGCCGTGGCCCTCCATGCCGTGACCGAATGTGGCGTTACAACGCTGACCCTCGGGGACGGGCGTCCCTTCGAGATCGACCTCATCACCAACCCCATTCCGATCGATGACGGCATCTCGATTTACCGGGAAGGTAGCGACGAGCCGATCGCCCGGATCGAACGTCGTTTTCTCGCTCCGTGAATTTTGGCTTCGGCGGCCGTTGCGGATGCGCGCAACGGCCGCCGACGTCTGACCGTGAGCGGAGGAGATCCCGCCCCTCGGCGCCGCGACTGCTCAGGGGACCATTTATCTACTGCTGCCCATATACAGGCGTCGGTGCGTCCCCTTATTTTTTGCCGCGGCGGGCTTTCAGTACAGCAGCGAGGTCCCGCCGTGCGGCACGGCGTTCCTTCGCGACCTGATCATTCCACCAGTCGATCTGGCCCAGAATGGCGTTACAGTGGTAGGCGAGGATGCGGTAGCGGCCGAGAGCCTGCATTCCCGCCTCGTCATCCTCTCCGTCCAGGTCTGGAATGAGCGCATCAAACGCTCGCTCGAAACGGCCGATTTCCGCTTCCAGCGTCGCACTGTCCTCGACGATCATCTCTCGCTCGTCGGCGGTCGTGATACGGAGCTTCGGCATGTCAGGCCCCTCCACGATATGCGAGATTGGCACCGTGGCGCTCCAGCCAATCGGCGGCAGTACCGCGGTCGAGCCCAGACGGGACCGCGATGTCGAGCAGGCCGGCCGTGACCTGCACCAACGCCCTCTGCCGCGCGGTCATCGGACGCTGTCGCCATCTTCCCTGCTGGACAGCACCCGGCTGCGACTTCCAATCTGCCAGCGCGGCATGGTAGCGGCGCAAACGCCTGTCCCATGACAGTTGCCGACCGATATCTTCCAGCTCCCCGCGATGCTTGTCGACGATGGATTTGAGCAGGTCGCCAACCCTTCGCTCGGGCTGCTCGCTACCGCTGTCGTCTTGCAGCATCCGGATCAGGCGGCTGGCGGAAAGCCCCCTCACACCCATCAGCGCATCCGCGTCATAACCGCAGAAACCATAGGCGAGCAGGTCGGCTCCCAAGCTGTAGATGTGCCAGTTCCGATGCGGCTCATGGCCGGTCATTTCCCGGCCCGGCAAATCGCCATCGTGGACAACTCGAATATGTTCATCGTTGGACTTCGACATGGATCCTCCTCTTCAAGAGAGAAGGACATGATCGAAGGCTACGAGACGTGTCTTGGGATAGCCAAAAATATCGCACTGCCTCCCTACCACAGCCATTCTTTCCTGTCCGCAAAAACCCCAAGGACCACGTCCGAAGCCGGGTACAAAGGGCTGAAAGTGGGACAAAGCCGTCCTTCCTGACTGACTCGCTAAACGTCGTTTTCTGACGAATGCAGACGTTCGATGCTTTCTTCCGCCACCCCAACTGCTGTCATTAATATTGTGAGATGGCCCCCTAAATGACCTGACAGGGCCTCGCTCTTGGATAAGAGTGAGGCATATGCCCGCGAAGACGATGCTGCTGACCCGCTTCCAGCATCGCCGGGACCGTGACGCATTAGGATGGTATTTTGGGAATGGCGTCACGTTCGCCATAATCGCATAGACGGCTCACCTGGCTCTTCGAGATGCCACTCATCCCCATGGCCTTGACCAGATCGTCCACCGATCGCGTCGAGATGCCCCGGATATACGCCTTCTGCACAACGGTGGTCAGCGCCTTCTCGGTAATGAGCCCGGGTTCGAGGAAGACCGGAAAGAGCTGCCGGTCCGCAAGCGGGGGCGCGCGCAGCTGAATTGTGCCAGCGCGCGTCTGCCAGTCGCGTTCGCTGCTCTTCTCGCCAGAGCCGGCTCTGGTCAGCGTGCCGACCTCCAGGTCCATCAAACGCTGCGCGGCAAAGCCGATCACCTCGCGCAGAGAACCCGCATCCGCGCTCTTTCCCACCAGCGCCTGCAGGTTCATCATATCGTCGGTCATTGGGGTCTTCGTCGGTTGAGTGTCGCAACCCAAACCTATCCGAAGATCGCCGATGACCCCCTCAGCTACACCAATGTGCGGGGGCACAACCCTCGACAAATCACAAGTTATTGAATTGCCAAACTCAATGTTCGAGATGATTGCCAAATGAACTTAATTTAACAATAGGATCGCATTGCAGTCATCTACATTCGCCGAATCATAGATTTTACAATGTCATAGCGATAGCGACGAAATCTAATTGACAATTTTATTTTGATGGGCGAGATTTTAGCGCCCACAATGGGCGATCTGTCTAGGTTGGGATGTAATAATGCCCAAGTCTTTGAAGCAGGAAACCGTAAAATCGGTGCACGCCACTCTGGCGCACGAGCTCTCCGCCGATCAGCTGGAGGCAGTGAGCGGCGGCACCATAAGGGGAAGCTCTCCGCACCAAACCGTAGGAGGCGATGGAAGCTCGCAATCGGACAATGATGTGGGTGTGCATACGGACTAAGCGGAGCGTGGGGGCGGGCGCATACCTTCCCCCACCACCTTGAAGATACATCGCCGCTCAGAGCCTCCTTTGTTCGGGGCGAACAGCACAAGACCTGTAGCCGTTTAGTAAAGGTGGGACCCCGATGGTGGCATCTGCAGCGAACATCCTCATCTGCACCCTTCCGCTGGATTACACGGCTTTCGCGGTGGCGGCGGGAATCGAGTTGCTCGGTGGTCGCGTCGAGATACTGATGCCATCTCTGATGCCACACTTCCAGACGCATACCTTCGTGCACGACGACAGCTGGTCGTTTGCGTTGGACGGGCGGACGATCTTCTCGGAAGATCAGCGCTTCACGAGCATCTGGCTACGTCGGACCGGCGGCTCCTCGCTGAACCTGTCGAGGCCGGAAGAGAGCAGTAAGGTATACCTTTCCACGATCCACAGCTCCTATGGGCGCAGTCTGACGTCCCTAATCTCGCGGTTCGCTGGCGAGGAGGATGCCGTGATCGTCAACGAGTTCTCATCCAAGGCGACCGCGAACAGCAAACTCGATCAACTCGTCCTCGCGCAGCCGATGCGCGGGGGATGAGCTGGCAGATCTATTCCAACCAGGCCGGTCGGCACGCCAGCGATTACCGGGGCACGATCATCGCCTGGCGCGACGGCGCCGCCGTACGGCTGTCCGACATCGCCGATGTCCATGACGGCCCCGAGGACATCCGCACCATCGGCCTGTTCAATGGCGAACGCGCGGTACCGATCCTCATCAGCCGCCAGCCGGGCGCCAATATCGTCCAAGTCGTCGACGCACTGAAGGCGCAGCTTCCTGCCCTGCGGCGGGCGATGCCACCCGACATCCATCTGGACGTGGCGTCCGACCGGACACTGACCATCCGCGCGTCGCTGCGCGAGGTGGAGGTGACCCTGTTGATCGCGACCTTGCTGGTCGTACTGGTCGTCAGCCTGTTCCTGCGCAGCTGGCGCGCGACGCTGATCCCGGCGGCGGCCGTCATCGCCTCGCTGCTCGGCACGTTGGCGGCGATGTATCTGGTCGGGTTCAGCCTCGACAATCTGTCGCTGATGGCGCTGACGGTGGCCACCGGCTTCGTGGTCGACGACGCGATCGTCGTGGTCGAGAATATCAGCCGGCATCTCGAGGCGGGGATGCGCCCGCTCCAGGCGGCGCTGGCCGGTGCGCGCGAGGTCGGGTTCACCGTGCTGTCCATCTCGTTGAGCCTCGTTGCGGTGTTCGTGCCGCTGATCTTCATGGGCGGCATCGTCGGCCGGCTGTTCCGCGAGTTCGCCCTGACCATGTCGATCGCGGTGATGATCAGCCTGATCGTGTCGCTGACCCTGACGCCGATGCTCGCGGCGCGGGTGCTGCGGACGCACGAACGGGAAGGCGGGGTGATGCGCGCGGCAGGCGCCGCGTTCGACTGGGCACAGGCGCGCTACGCGCGCGCGCTCGACTGGGCGCTGGATAACAGAACCGCGGTGCTGGTCCTGCTGGCGGGCACGGTCGCGCTCAACATCTTCCTGATCGACATCGCGCCCAAGGGCTTCTTCCCGCAACAGGATACCGGCGGACTGATGGGCGGCCTGCGCGCCGACCAGAGCATTTCCTTCACCGACATGCAGGCCAAGCTGATCCGCATCACGCGGATCGTGAAGAGCGACCCGGCGGTCGCGACGGTGGTGTCCTTCGCGGGCGGGTCGCGCGCCGGTGGCGGCTTCCTGTTCGCGACGCTGAAGAACCGGTCCGAGCGGCCCCCCGCCGCCGAGGTCATCGCCCGCCTGCGCCCCAAGCTCGCTCGGGTGAGCGGCGTCAGCCTGTTCCTGACCCCGGTCCAGGACCTGCAGATCGGCGGGCGGCAGAGCAACAGCATGTACCAATATGTGCTGAAGGCCGATGATCCCGATACGCTGAAAGTCGCCGGGGAGAAGCTGGTCGACGCGCTCAGGAAACATGCCGACGTGCTGACCGACGTTGATATCGACCAGCAGGATGCGGGCGCGGACGCCTTCGTCCAGGTCGAACGGGACACCGCCGCGCGGCTCGGCGTGACGATGCAGGCGGTCGACGCGACGCTATACGATGCCTTCGGCCAGCGCCAGGTCGCCAACATCTATTCCGGCCTGAACCAATATCACGTCGTGATGGAGGCCGCGCGCCGCTTCGACGGCTCGCCCGAGGCGCTCGGCGACGTGTACGTGCCGGCGGGCACGTCGACCGCCGCCCCCCCGGCCGCCGGCCCGGCTGCCGCAGCGTCCGCGTCAGGCGGCGGCGCGGGCGGATCGGCGATCGCCTCGGGCAGCGCCGTCAGCACGGCCGCGAAGACCATGGTTCCGCTCGGCGCCTTCGCCCGCTGGTCGACCGGATCGACCAACGCGGCGGTCAACCATTCGGACGGCGAACCCTCCGCCACCATCGCGTTCAACCTGCCCCCGGGCGGGTCGCTCGGCGCGGCGGCAGCGCTGATCACGCGGACCCAGGCCGATCTCGGCCTGCCCGCCGCCGTCCATGGCGCGTTCGGCGGCACCGCCAAGGTGTTCAAACAGTCCATCGCCAGCATGCCGTTTCTCATTCTCGCCGCCCTCCTCGCCATCTACATCGTGTTGGGCATTCTCTACGAGAGCGCGATCCACCCGCTGACCGCGCTGTCCACCCTGCCTTCAGCGGGCGTCGGCGCGATGATCGCGCTGATCGCGACGGGCGGCGAGTTCGACATCATCGCGCTGATCGGCATCGTGCTGCTGATCGGGATCGTGAAGAAGAACGCGATCATGATCATCGACTTCGCGCTGGAGGCGGAGCGGGGCGGCGGCATGGCGCCATTGGCGGCGGTGCGCGAGGCGTGCCTGTTGCGCTTCCGTCCGATCTTGATGACGACGATGGCCGCGGCGCTAGGCGCGCTGCCGCTGGCGATCGGGTTCGGCGACGGGGCGGAACTGCGCCGGCCGCTGGGCATCGCGATCTTCGGTGGGCTGGTCGCCAGCCAGGTCCTGACCCTGCTCACCACCCCGATCGTCTATCTGGCCCTGGACCGGTTCCGCAGCCGCAAGGCCGACGAACGTCATCTCGCCCGGCACGACCCGCCGCCCGCGACTGGAGTACCCGCATGACCCGCGCCGTCCGCCCTGTCCTGCCGCTGCTGGCGCTGGCCGGTTGTTCGATGGCGCCCACCTACCGCCCGCCTGCGACCGTGGCGATCCCGGCGAGCTTCCAGGAAGCGCCTGGCTGGGCCCCCGCCGCGCCCGGCGACGCGGTGACGCGCGGTCCCTGGTGGTCGCTGTTCGGCGACCCCGTGCTCGACGCACTGGAACGCCGCGTCGCGGTCACCAACCAGAATGTCGCCGCCGCCAGGGCGGCCTATCAGGCGGCCCGCGCGCTGGCGGTGGTGCAGCGCTCGGCTCTGTTCCCCACCATCACCGGGTCGGCGAGCGGCCAGCTTTCGGGCCGCGTCTCGGGCGGTCCGGCCACCGCGGTAGGATCGGCAAGCGGTCCGGGCCTGGCGACCGGGGGCATTGCCGTCAGCGGTTCGGGCACGCGCTTCGCGCTCGGCATCGGCGAGAGCTGGGAGCCCGACCTCTGGGGCCGCCTGGGCAATGCGGTCAGCCAGGCCAGCGCCGATGCGCAGGCGAGCGCGGGCGACCTCGCCAACGCCACCCTGTCCGCGCAGGGCGAGCTGGCGACCGACTATATCGCATTGCGCGGAATCGACGCGCAGCGCCTGCTGCTCGATTCGGTGATCCAGGATTACACCCGCGCCCTGACCATCACGACCAACCAGTATAAAGCGGGCACCGTCGCCCATTCCAACGTCTATCAGGCGCAGGCGACGCTGAGCAGCGCGGTCGCCCAACGCCAGATGCTGGACCAGCAGCGCGCGACACTGGAACACGCGATCGCCGTGCTGGTGGGCGAAAATCCGTCGCACTTCACGGTCACGCCGGCCCCCTGGACGCCGCGCGTGCCAACCATCCCCGGCATCGTCCCCGCCACCCTGCTCCAACGCCGCCCAGATATCGCTTCGGCCGAACGCAAGGTGGCGGCGGCCAACGCCGTGATCGGCATCCAGCGTGCCGCCTATTTTCCGCAGGTGACTCTATCGGGTAACCAGTCCAGCAGCGGCACCGCCGCCCGCCAGCTCTTCTCGGCGGCCACCAGCCTCTGGTCCTTCGGGTTGAGCGGACTGATGACCCTGCTCGATTTCGGGGAGCGCCACGGGCAGCGACTTCAGGCGCGGGCGCTATATGACGAGGCGGCCGCCAATTACCGCCAGACGGTGCTGACCGCCTTCCAGCAAGTCGAAGACGATCTCGCCGCAACCCGCGTGCTCGCCGATGTGACCCGGAGCCGCGGCACGGCCGCCGCCGCCGCGACCGAGGCCGAGCGGATCATCAACAACCAGTATCTGAGCGGCACGGTCGATTATTCGCAGGTCATCCTCGCCCAGACCAACGCGCTGACCGCGCGGCAGAACCAGATCCAGTCGGTGGTCAACCAGCAGAGCGCCGCGATCGCGCTGATCCAGGCGATCGGCGGCGGGTGGGACAGCTGACGGGGTCGAACGGCGATCTCACCTGCACCGCTCGTTCCTGCAAAGCCTTCCCCACGCGGTATCGGCTTGCGGCGGCGTCGCGCGAACGCGGGCGCGTTCCGGCTCGCCGCCATCGGCGGTTGGGAGGGACCGGCGACGGACGCTCCGCAAGAAAGCACCGGCGAACCTCGCCGCCCATCGGGCGATGCGCGGGGCAATTTCAGCCGCCCTTGGGACAAAGCTCGCCTAACCGGATGGCAAATTATGCTTTTCCCGCCATTCATACTGATTTGATAGGCTTTCACTCGCGCCCGGCCTGGGCATCAGCGAGGAGACCGGCATGATCTCGACCCGCTTCCACGATCCGCCTGCCATAGCGGCCCCTTCCATCCTTCGCTGCTAGGACGAGCGAACCGGGCAAACCGGTCTCGTCCGCGCGGTGGCTATCCGTCCGGTCGACGCCATCGGCATCGCAGCCGAGGACGGATCGCGCCGGTGCGACTGCCGAAACAACAAGAAAGCCAATCCATGAAAAGGGGATTTCCGGCGACGATGGCGCTCGTCCATCGCCACCGCGGAGCGTTGCTTGCCGCCGCGGCGCTGCCGCCATCCGGCGCGGCCGCACAAGTAGTCCCGGCCAGCAGCGACGGCACCGTCCTTGTTGCACCGACCGTTCACCTTGCGCCTGCGGGAGACACCGTCGTCGCTCCCGCCGCCCAGCCCAGCGCTGCGGGAGTCCCCGTGGCGAACTCCGCGCCATCCCCTGCGCCCGCCAGCGACATCGTCGTCACCGCCAGACGCCGCACGGAGCGCGCGCAGGACGTGCCGATCGCGCTGAGCGTCGTCGGCGCGGAGCAGCTCGGGCTGCGCGGTGACTATCGGCTCGATCAGGTGCAGCAGCTGGTCCCCTCGCTCCAGGTCTTCAGCTTCAACCCGCGCAATACCAACATCAACATTCGCGGACTTGGCTCCAACGTCGCACTGACCAATGACGGCCTGGAGAACGGCGTCGGCGTCTATATCGACAATGTCTATTACGGCCGTGTCGGGCAGAGCCAGTTCGACCTTGTCGATCTCGCCTCCGTCGAAGTGTTGCGCGGGCCGCAGGGCACGCTGTTCGGCAAGAACACCACCGCCGGCGCGATCAACATCACCAGCCGCCTGCCGGGTTTCCAGTGGCACGCCGACGGGCAGGTCGATGTCGGCAATTACGATTACCGCCAGGTGCGCGGATCGCTCACCGGGCCGCTGGTCGACGGGCTCGCCGCCTTCCGGCTGAGCGCCGCCTATACCAGCCGCGACGGCTTCCTCTACGACACGACGACGCGCCGCCGCGTCCATGACTATGAGAATGCGACGGTGCGCGGCCAGTTGCTGATCACGCCCGCGTCCACGCTGACGATCCGCCTCATCGGCGACTGGGGGCAGCAGGATCAGGCCTGCTGCATCAACCTGCCGGTGCGGACGTTCGCGACCTACGACAATGGCGCGGCCATCGCCAACACCTTCGTGCAGCGTCTCGCCCGCTTTCCGAACTACACGCCGCCCCCGATCGACCCGTTCGCGCGGACGACCGACGCCAATTCACCGTTCCAGGCGAACATGGATACCTGGGGCGTTTCCGGTCAAATCGATTACGATCTGGGCGGCGCGGCACTGACCGCGATCACGGCGGTGCGGCACTGGGACTGGTTCCCGCGCAACGACAGCGACCTGACCGCCCTGTCGATCAACACGCAGAACCACATCCTCAACTTCCAGCGTCAGGTCAGCCAGGAGGTGCGGCTTGCGTCCACCGGAACGCGATCGGTGGACTGGCTGATCGGCGCCTATTATTTCCGGCAGGTCGTGCGCGGGTACAGCCGCGCCGAATTCGGCTCCGACGCCGCACTCGCCCTCTACCCGTCGGACAATCAGACCGTCGCCGGCATCGCCACCAACGGCCTGCTGTCGGCCGGGCGGTCGGACCCGCATACCAAAAGCGGCGCGCTCTTCGGCCAGGGCACATGGCACATCGCCCCGACGCTTAGCCTGACGGCGGGGCTGCGCTATACGCATGAAGACAAATGGGGCAGCTACGCCAATGATCGCCTCGTCGCTCAGCCGACCACTGGACTGACGGCTGCGCAGATCGCGCGCGTCGCCGCGATCCGCAACGCGCTGGCCCCGATCCAGGCATTTTCGGTGGACACCGACGACGACAGCGTATCGGGCCTGGCGACACTCGGCTGGAAGCCGGGCGACGACATCCTGGTCTACGCCACCTATTCGCGCGGCGCGAAGTCGCAAGGGTTGAACCTCACCAACCTGCCCGTTGGCGTCGATCCGGTTGTCCGCCCGGAAAGCGTCGACAATTACGAGACCGGCCTCAAGTCGCAGTTCCTCAACCGACGCGTGACGCTCAACCTCGCCGCCTATCAGACGAACGTCCGAGACTATCAGACGACGATCGTCCAGCAGGTGATCGGCACCAACACGTACATCAACTATATCGCCAATATCCCGAAGGTCCGATCGCGCGGCTTCGAGGGCGACCTGGCGGTCCATCCCGCCGACTGGCTGAGCCTGACCGGTTCGATCGCCTATACGGATGCGACCTATCGCGACTACCCCAATGGTCCGACCCCGGTGGAGGCGCTCAACCCCACGGCCGCCAGCCCGGGCGGAACACCGTTGCGCGACTTTTCCGGACAGAGGCTGGCGGGCGTCCCCAAATGGGCGGCCTCGGTGGGCGGCGACGCCACCCGCGCGATCGGCAACGCCGCCGAGGCGTATCTGCACGGCGACTGGTCGTACCGGTCGTCTTATTACACGGTCGCCAGCAACAGTCGCTACGGGCTCGTCCCCGGCTACGGCCTGGTCAATGCGCGCGCCGGCATCCGGCTGGGCGAAGGCGGCCGCTACGACCTGTCGGTCTGGGCCCGCAACCTGTTCGACAAGGACTATTTCCAGACCTTGAACGTCCTCAATTACGGGCTGGTCACCGCCATCCTCGGCGATCCCGGCACGTACGGCGCGACCCTCAAGGTTCGGTTCTGAGGAGCGAGACGATGGCCAGCATCCCCCTCGACGACATCCCCACCGCCCACGGCGACGCCGCGCCGCATCCCGTTCACGGTCCCGCAGCTGTCCGGTTGCTCGGCTTCGGTTCGCTGGCGATCCCGCTGTCGGGCGCAGGCCTGCCGCTGATCCTGTTCGTACCGCAACTCTATGCGAGCCATTTCGGCCTGTCGCTGGCGACCATCGGCGTCATCTTCTTCCTGGGCCGCTTCTGGGACGTGGCATCGGACCCGATCGTCGGCACGCTGTCCGACCGGACGCGGACCCGTTTCGGCCGGCGACGGCCATGGATAGCGGCAGGCGGCGCGCTGTTCGGGACCGGCTCGGCGCTACTGTTCTTCCCGCCGGCGACCGTGCCGCCGCTGTATCTCGGGGCGGCACTGTTCGTCTTCTATGCCGGCTGGACGATGATCGAGATCCCCTTCTCCGCCTGGGCGGGAGAATTGTCAGGCCAGTATCACGAGCGCACGCGCATCGTGACCTACCAGCAGACGATGCGCGCGATCGGACTGTTGCTCGTCCTGATCCTGCCGACGCTCATCGAGCAATGGCGGCCTGCCGACGGCGTGCTCAAGCTGCATGCGACCGGCGCGTTCATCCTGGCGACGCTGGCCCCCGCGCTGCTTCTGAGCCTGACCGCGATCGCCGAGCCACCGGTTCCGGCGCAGCGCCAGCGTCGCATCGGCTTCTGGCGGAGCACCACGCTGGTCTTCGGCGACCGCCTGCTGCTGCGCGTGCTGGCCTCCGACGCGGCGGTGACGGCCGGCCAATCGATCCGGGCCGGGCTGATCGCCTTCTTCTGCGTCAGCTACATGGGCCTGCCGCAATGGGCGAGCGGGCTGTACCTGCTGCAATTCGTCTTCGGCGTCGCGGCGGGGCCGCTATGGCTGGCGATCGGGCGCCGCCTCGGCAAGCGCGAGACGGCGATCGCCGGCGAATTGGCGCAGGCGGCGATCAACATCGCGCTGCTCGCGGTCTTTCCCGACATGCTGTGGCTGCTGATCGCGCTTGCCGTCGCGCAGGGGCTGACCCAGGGTTCGGGCAACCTGATGCTGCGCGCGATGGTCGCCGATGTCGCCGATGCGCACGAGCTGGCGACCGGGCATAACCGCACTGGCCTGTTCTTTTCCGTCTTCAGCCTGGCGACCAAGGCGGGCCCCGCGATCGGCATCGGCCTGGCGCTGCCGCTGCTCGCCTGGCTGGGGTTCGAACCGAAGGGGGACAGCGCCCCCGCCGCGCTGGAAGCGCTCAAATATGTCTTCGCGCTCGGCCCTGCCACCGCGCACATCATCTCGGCCGCGCTGATCTGGCATTTTCCGCTCGACCAGACCCGCCACGCCGCGATCCGTCGCGCGCTCGATGCGCGCGCGGCCTCCCTCCCCGTCGAAGCCTGAAGGAGTGTGTGACATGACCGTGATCCAACACCAGTTCGACAATGCCGCCGATGCCAACAGCCCGCTCGAAATCGTCCCCGTCGCGGGGAGGATCGGCGCCGAGATCAGGGGCGTCGCGTTGTCGGGCGACCTCGACGACCTGACGATCGCCGCGATCAAACAGGCGCTTGGCCGCCATAAGGTGATCTTCTTCCGCGCACAGACGCATCTCGACGACGAGACGCACGAAGCCTTCGCATCGCGGCTCGGGGAACCGCTCGCCCACCCGACCGTCCCGGTGGCGGAAGGCTCGCGCTTCCTGCTCGAGCTCAACTCTCGCGAGGGTGAGGCGGCGTCGCAATGGCATACCGACATCACCTTCCTGCCCGCCTTCCCCGCCGCATCGATCCTGCGCGCGCTGGTCATCCCACCGGCGGGCGGCGATACTCTGTGGGCCAATGCGGTCACCGCCTATGACGGGTTGCCCCCAGCGCTCAAGGCGTTGGTCCATGAGCTGCGCGCGGTCCACACCAACGCTTACGACTACGCCACCGCCCGTCCCGAAGCCTCGGCCGATGCGATCCGCCGCCATCGCGAGGTGTTCGCCTCCACGGTCTACGAGACCGAACATCCAGTGGTCCATGTCCACCCGGTAACCGGAGAGAAGGCGCTGCTTCTCGGCAATTTCGTCAAGAGCTTCGTCGGCCTCAACCGCGAGGACTCGAACCGCGTCTTCCAGATCCTGCAGGACCAGATCACCAAGCCTGAGAACACCGTGCGCTGGCGCTGGCAGCCGGGCGACGTGGCGATCTGGGACAATCGCGCCACGCAACACCGAGCGATCGCGGACTTCGGCAAGCAGAAACGTCATCTGCGCCGCGCGACGATCGCGGGATCGGTGCCGGTCGCGCTGGCCGGCGGACCGAGCCGCCCGCTGAAGCCCGAACCGCTGCTCGAAGCCGCGGAATGACCTTTCGCGCCGGCGGCCTGCCAGCCAGGACGCCGGCGCCCTCTCGATCCCGGAGAACCGCCTCGTGCGAACGACCGCGCTGACCATCGCCCTGCTCGCCACCACCATGATCGGCGCGGCCACGATCACCGCCACGCCCCGCGGCGCTGCCCAGGCCATGCCGGGCGCGGCCGTAACCGCCTCGGCAAAACCGAACATCCTCATCATCGTCGCCGACGATCTCGGCTATTCCGACCTCGGTGCGTTCGGTGGCGAGATCCGCACGCCCAATCTCGACGCGCTGGCCGCACGCGGGCTGAAACTGACCGGCTTCCACGCCGCGCCGACCTGTTCGCCGACCCGGTCGATGCTGCTGTCGGGCACCGACAACCATCTCGCCGGGCTTGGCAACATGGCGGAGATGCTGACGCCCAACCAGATCGGTCAGCGCGGCTATGAAGGTCATCTGCCCGAGGATGTCGTCACGCTCGCGGACCGGCTGCACGACCTCGGCTATGCGACACTGATGGCGGGCAAATGGCATCTCGGCACGCGCGCCGAGGACAGCCCCGCCCGCCATGGTTTCGACCAGAGCTTCGACCTGGCGCAGGGCGGCGGAAACCATTATGGGCTCGACCTCGCCAGGGACGGCAAGCCCGGCACGACCTATTGGGAAAACGGACGCCAGCTTGCCCGGCTGCCGGACGGCTTCTATTCCTCCGACGCCTATGCGACGAAGCTGATCGAGCAGCTCAGCCGCACCGACCCGGCCAAGCCGTTCTTCGCCTACCTCACCTTCACCGCGCCGCACTGGCCGCTCCAGGCGCCCGACGCGGATGTGGCGCGTTACCGGGGGCGCTATGACGAGGGCTTCGAGGTGCTGCGTGAACGCCGCCTCGCGAAGCTGAAGGCGCTTGGCCTGGTCGGGGTCGACGTCACGCCGCACGACCTCGTCCTGCCGCCGGGCCGCAGGTGGACCGAGCTGTCGCCCGCCGAACGCAAGGAACAGGCGCGGCTGATGGAGGTCTACGCCGCGATGGTCGACCGCATGGACCAGAATGTCGGCCGCGTCATCGCGCATCTCAAGGCGACCGGCCGTTACGCCAACACGATCATCCTGTTCACCGCCGACAATGGCGCGGAAGGGATTGACATCGCGCGGTCCGAACTCCCCGAGTTCCGCGCCCGTGTCGCACAGGCCGACAATCGCTTCGCCAATCTGGGCAAGCCGACCTCCTATGCGGGATATGGTCCCGGCTGGGCGCAGGCGGCGACGGCACCGTCCTGGCTGTACAAGGGCTATACCACGGAGGGCGGCACTCGCGTGGCCGCCTTCATCGACTGGCCGGGCGCGCGCCGCACCGGCATCAGTAGCGCATTCGGAACGGTCATGGACGTTGTGCCGACGCTGGTCGAGGCGGCCGGCGGCGAATGGCGTAGTCCGCGCCATGCCGGACGCCCCGTCCAGCCGGTCCGCGGGCAGAGTTGGCGCCTCTATCTGACCGGCGCGGCGGCCCATATCCACGCGCCCGGCGAAGCGATCGGCAGCGAGCTGTTCGGACGGCGCGCCGTCCGCCAGGGCGACTGGAAGGCGGTGAACCTCGGCGACACATGGCGATTGTTCAACATCGCCGATGATCCGGGGGAAACCCGCGACCTTGCCACGCGAGAGCCAGCGAAGCTCAAGGCGTTGATCGCCGCCTGGGACGCCTATGGCAAGGAAACGGGCGTCATCTTGCCCTCCGTCGCAAGCCGCTATCCATGATCCGGCTGACCCTGGTCGCGACGCTGCTCGCAAGCGGCCTGCACGCCGATGCGGCGCCGGTCGCGCGCCTGGACGTATCGCCGTCCTGCGCTGGCAGTTCCGCCGACGGCAGCGTCGGCGTGCCGGCCACCCGCTTCCTGATCGGCAGCGACGCTTCCTATCCGGAGGAGCGGCCGCGCGTCGCCGTGGCAGTCGCCCCGTTCGGCGTCGACGCGCATGAAGTGACCAACCGGCAATTCGCCGCCTTCGTGGCCGCGACCGGCTATGTCACCGAGGCCGAGCGGCCCGGCGGAGGCGCGTTCGTGTTCGTGCCGCCGCCTGCCGACCAACCGTTTCTCGCCCCCGATCCCGCGACATGGTGGCGCTTCGTGCGCGGGGCGACCTGGCGCCATCCTCATGGGCCCGGCAGCGACATTGCCGGCCACGCCAACGATCCCGTGGTCGACGTCACCTTCGCGGACGCCACCGCCTATGCGCGCTGGGCCGGCCGCGCGCTACCCACCGAAGAGCAGTTCGAGGCCGCCGCCAGGATCGGCCTGCGCGATCCCGATGCCGCGCCCGAACGTCATGCCGCCAATTACTGGCAGGGGCATTTCCCCGCGCAGGACACCGGGGCCGACGGCTGGATCGGCCCGGCACCGGTTGGCTGCTTCCGCCGAAGCCCGATCGGCACGTACGATTTGATCGGCAATGTCTGGGAGTGGACGCGGAGTTGGTATCTGCCGGGGCACGGCGCCTTCGTCACGGGCGACGGCACGCCCGGCAATCCCAGCTTCGATCCCCGCCAGCCGCAGGCCCGCGCACGCGTCATCAAGGGCGGCTCGTTCCTGTGCGCCGCCAATTATTGCGCCCGCTATCGCCCCGCCGCCCGCCACGCCCAGGACGAGACGCTTGCCGCCTCGCACCTGGGCTTCCGCACCGTCGATCCCGCGCCGTCCCGATAAAATGAGCGCGAAGTCATTCTTGGGACAGGCCAAGCCTTCACCGTCTTGCTCCCCCGCCGACGTCCGGCATGGCACGGCACCATGACCCTCAATCGCCCCATCTCCTTCGAACAACCCCGATTCTGTCCGCCACCGAGCCGCGTCGACGACCCGCGGACGCAAGGCCAGTTCACCATTCCGAGCCGATCCGACCCGACGGACGCGGCGACGCCTATGCCCAAGTCGCGTAAGCGGTCGACCGCCCATGCCAGTGGCCACGGCGTTGCGGCGGCGCGCACGCGGAGGCGGGGCACCACCATCGCCGATCTGCGCACACGCTGTGTCATCTTCGACCCGTGGCGGTCGGGCAAGACCGGGGCACAGGAGCCCCGAGGCGCGTGAGGATCCCTGCCGTCGGCCGCATTTTGGCGGGCCTGATCGCCGGCCTGGCCCTGGGCTATCTGGCGGGTCCCGACTGCCCCGCGCTGCCTGCCCTGCAGGCGATTGGCGGGGTCTGGCTCGACGCGCTGCGCATGCCGATCATCCCGCTGGTGTTCGCACTGGTGGTGACGGGGCTCGGCGGCGGCTCCGGTTCCGGCGGGTCGAGCCGCGTTGCGCGTCGCGCGATCGGCGCATTCGTCCTGTTCCTCTCCGGCTCCGCCGTGTTCGGCGTCGCGTTGGGATCGGCGATGTTCAGCGCCTGGCAGGTGACAGGGCTGGAGGCGGTGCGCGCCACCGGCGCCAAGCTGCCGGACCTGCCGCCGCTTGGCGAGACGTTGCGCGCGCTGGTGCCGGTCAATCCGGTCGCGTCGGCGGCCCAAGGGGCGATCGTGCCGGTCGTGCTGTTCGCTTTGCTCTTCGCCATCGCCCTGCGCCATATCGATCGGTCGCGCGCCGCCGTGATCGTCAACGGCTGCCAGGGCGTGGCCGACGCGCTGCTCGTCATCATCGGCTGGGTGCTGCTCGCCGCGCCGATCGGCGTTTTCGCGCTGGCGTTCGACGTCGCCGCCCGGAGCGGCTTCGCTGTCGGCGCGCTGCTGCTCTGGTACGTAGTCGCGCGGGTCGTCGGGGGCATCGTCCTGCTCGCCGCGTTCGTGCTGTTGGTGGCGGTCGCCGCACGTACCCGGATGCGGACCTTCCTGCGCGCGGTGCTGCCCGCGCAATCGGTCGCCTTCAGCACCCAATCCTCGCTCGCCTCGCTGCCCGCCATGCTAGAGGCGACGCGGACGCTCGGCTTGCCCTCGCGACCGGTGGGCACCGTCTTGCCTCTCGCCGTCGCGTTGTTCCGGATCAGCGCGCCGACGGCGATCGGCCTCGCCACGCTGGCGCTGGCGCGCCTCAACGGCATCGAGCTCGGCCTCGGCCAGCTCGGCCTGGTGGCCCTGCTCGCCGTGCTCAACAATCTGGTGATCGCGGGGCTGCCGAACCAGATCAGCTTCTTCGCCGCCTATGCCCCCGTCGCGCTTGCCGTCGGCGTTCCGATCGACTTGCTGCCGCTGTTCCTGGCCGTCGACACCATCCCCGACATGGTCGCCACGGCGGCCAACGTCACCGCCGACATGGCCGTCACCACGATCCTGACCGAAGGCGCGACCGACGACGCCGGACCGGACGCGTCGGAGGACTGACCCTCTCGCCCCCCTCCCGCAGAAAGGCCAGCTATCCCGCCACCGACTTTCGCTGGATTGTAATTCCCATCACTTTAATGGATGATCTTCGTCGAAGGAGGTCTGCCATGACATGCTCGCTCGGTGATCCGGTTCCGCAGGTCTCGCCCGATCGCGCGATCGGTCCGGCCCACGGGGTGATCGAATGGCCGACGGTGGCGGTCGCCGGGCTGATCTATGGCGGTTGGCTGGCGCTCACCTGGTGGCATGCAGCGCTGCCCACGCCGGTGATCGTGATCACGGGTGCCTGGCTCGTCGCGTGGCACGGCTCGCTTCAGCACGAGACCATCCACGGCCACCCGACACGCTGGCGCGCGGTGAATAGCGCGATCGGCGGGGTGCCGCTATCGCTCTGGCTCCCCTATCGCCTGTACCGCGACAGCCACGTCGCGCATCATCGCAGCCCGCGGATCACCGATCCGTTCGATGATCCGGAGTCGCGCTATGTCGCGAGGGCGCGCGGACTGCGCCATGCGGCGGCGCGCGCCCAGGCGACGCTGCTCGGCCGGCTGCTGATCGGCCCGGCCATCACCATGCTTGCGCTGGCCGCCGACGAGCGACGGCGCCTGGTCCGCCGGCCGATGGCGGCGGCGCGCGACTGGCTGCCGCATCTCGCACTCCTCGTTCCGGTCGTCGCCTGGCTTGAATGGACGGGGTTCGGCACGCTGCGCTACGGGCTGATGGCGGTATATCCCGGCCTGTCGCTGACGCTGCTGCGCTCCTTCGCCGAACACCGGGCCGACCTGCCGGGCCCGAGCCGCGCCGCGACCGTCCAGCGGGCCGGGCCGCTCGGCATTCTGTACCTCAACAACCATCTGCATACCGCGCATCACGACCGCCCGGACCTCGCCTGGTACCACCTGCCGGCCCATCAGCGGCGGCACCATGCGCGCCTTTCCATGCAGGCGGGCCGTGCCCATCGCAGCTATGGCGAGATCGTCCGCCGTTTCGCGCTCGCCCCGCACGATGCGCTGGTCCACCCCGACCGGCCCGACCATCGATGACCGCGCCGGTCGCCTCGCTCGGCATGTACGATCACCCCGGCCAGCGCGCCGCCAACGACGCGTTGTGGCTCGCGATCGCTCGACACCTGCGCGGAGCCGGCATCGCCGCGCCCGACGTCCTCGACCGGGACCGGCCTGTCGAGGCGATCTGGCGCGACCCAGACCTGCTGCTTGCGCAATGTTGCGGCTACCCGCTGGTGGCCGATCCCGACCTTGCGCTGCGCGTGATCGCGATGCCGCTTTATGCGCTGCCCGACGGCCCGGCAGGCCTCCATTACAGCCGTATCCTGGTGCGGGCCGACGATCCGGCGGCGACACTGGCGTCTTTCGCCGGGCGTCGGGCGGCGATCAACGCACCGCTCTCCAACACCGGCGCGAACCTGCTGCGGGCGGCAGTCGCGCAGGTGGCGTCGCCCGACGGCTTTTTCGGCGCGACGATCGTCACCGGATCGCACCGCGCCAGCATCGATGCGGTCGCGTGCGGCCAAGCCGATATCGCCGCCATCGACGCCGTCACCGCAGCGGTGATCGCCCGGGACGAACCGGCCGCGCTGATCGCCCTGCGCGAGCTGGCCAGAACACCCACCGCGCCCAACCTGCCTTTCGTCACCGCCCGCACGACGCCGCCCGCGATCGTCGCCGCATTGCGCCAGGCGTTGCTCGCGGCCATGCGCGATCCGGACCTGGCGCCCGCGCGCGCCGCGCTGCTCCTGGCCGACATCGTGCCGGCGTCGATCCACCGTTACCGCCGGCTCCGGCGACTGAGCCCATAGCGCCCAGGCGGCCGGCCTCAGGGGCTGGCGATCCGTCTCCGGTATCGCCGGCGCGAATAGTTGAACCGCCGATGAACCGCCCCGGTGATGGCCCGTTGAGGCTGTTCCTCTTGCAAGGTGGACGGCATGACCAGCGCTTCCGAGGCTTACTCCATGGCGACGTTCTCGTCCTTCCTGCCCCATCCGCCGCCGTGGCGAACCAGCGGCGTCGCCGCGCTGGTCGACCATGACCGGCCGGGCGGCAATGTCCATGATCGTGCGTCCCGCGCGACGCTGCTGGCACGGATCGCGGCATTGCTCGACCAGCCGTTGCTGGGTCTTCTGGATGTCGCGCAGGCGGCGTGCACGACGGCTTTGCTGGTGCCCGGCGAAGCGCTTGAGGCACCGGTCGCCCGCGCCGCCGGCATCGCCGACCGCCAGGGCCTGCTCGGCGGGATCGTCCCCGCCCTGTTCATCGGCACCAAGGCGATCACGCATGGCCTGGTCGATGAACAGGCGGTTTGCCCCACCGGCTGGTCGTTCGCGATGAGCCGGTTGCTCGGGGACGCCGCGCTGCCGGGCTATACCGCCTTCACCCAGGCCGACGCGGCCAGGGCCGGTCGCCTGTTGCTGGCCAAGGGCCCGGTGCGCATCAAGGACGTGTGCGGCAAGGCGGGGCTGGGCCAGCAGGTCGTCCGCTCCGCCGCGGACCTGGACGCCGCCCTCGCATGCGAGGACGTGGCCGACCTTGCCGAACACGGCATCGTGCTGGAAGAGGATCTCACCGATGTCGTCACCTACAGTGTCGGCGTCGTCGAGCTCGGCGACCAGAGCATCGGCTATTGGGGCACGCAGACCCTCACCACCGACCATAAGGGGCGCGACGTCTATGGCGGCACCGAGCTCCATGTCGTGCGCGGCGGCTTCGCCGAACTGGCGGCGCTCGCCCTGCCCGATCGCCTCGCCCAGGCGATCCGATGCGCGGCGATGTTCGACGCGGCGGCCCACGCCGCCTATCCCGACATCATCCTGACCCGGCGCAATTACGACGTGATCGAGGGTACGGATGCCTTGGGCGTCCGGCGGATCGGGGTGCTCGAACAGTCCTGGCGCGTCGGCGGCGCGAGCGGCGCCGAGATCGCGGCGTTGGAGGCGTTCCGGGCCGAACCGGAGACGAGGCAGGTCCGCTGCGCGACCGTCGAGGTTTATGACCTCGTCACGCCGCCCGCCGGAGCGACGGTCTACTATCGGGGCGTCGATCCCGTGGTCGGCGCGATGACCAAATATGCAATGAGGTATGCATGAGCGGACCGGACGCGATCGACAGGGACAGCGTATCGATAGCGGTGGACGATCAGAAGCTCGTCGGCACGCTGCTCCGCCCCGAAGTGCCCGTACCCGGATTCCTCTTCATCCACGGCTGGGGCGGCGACCAGGAGGAGGATCTGGGCCATGCCGAGGCATTGGCGCGTCTCGGCTGCGTCTGCTTCACCTTCGATCTGCGCGGCCATGCCGGCAGCGATGCCGACAAGAACCAGGTGACCCGGCAGGACGGGCTCGACGACGTGATGGCGGCCTATGATCATCTCGCCCGGCAGCCGCTCGTGGATCGCAGCGCGATCGGCGTGGTCGGCACCAGCTATGGCGGCTATCTGGCGATGCTGCTCACCGCGCGACGGCCGGTGCGATGGCTCGCGATGCGGGTGCCCGCGCTCTACCCGGATGACCAGTGGGACACGCCCAAGGCCAAGCTCGACAAGACGGTGGTGCGCGCCTACCGCGAGCGACCGCATGGGCCCGGTGCCGATCGCGCCCTCGCCGCCTGCGCCGCGTTTAGCGGCGACGTGCTGATCGTCGAGTCGGAACGCGACGAACAAATCCCCCGCGAAGCCCTGCTGTCCATGCAGGCCGCCTTCCGCCGGACGAACTCCTTCAGCCGGCGCATCATCCCCGGTGCCACGCACGCCATGCGCGACCCCAAGCATCAGCGCATCTATTCCACCCTGCTCACCGGCTGGATCGAGGAGATGGTCCGCGCCAGTCGGCTCACCTACCGCTAGAGGGTGATCCGCCGACGTGACAGCGGTGCCGGCCCAAGCCGCAGCCAGGCACGTGCTGTTCCGGCATGTCGCCGCCTGCCGGGCGTCCGGTGCGACTGAGGCTATCGACGCGCCATGGCGGCGAGCGCCGCGATCTGCTGGCCGACAAAGGCGGCGGTGCCTTTGTCGCTGATCGCGTGCGTGGCGGCGTCGACCTTGCCGCCGATCTGCCCGATCATCACCTCAGGCTTGGTGAGCACCTGCGCGTCGAGGAAGACGAGAACCTGGCGGAGGTGATATTGCGCCCGCGCGCCGCCGATCGCGCCGGGCGAGCCCGTCTGGATCGCCACCGGCTTGCCCGCGAAGGGCTGCGGCTGCACCCGCGAGAACCAGTCGAGCGCGTTCTTGAGCGCACCCGGCACCGAGTAGTTATACTCGGGCGTGACGATGATGACGCCGTCCGCCGCGGCGATCCGCTCGGCCATGTCGGTGACCGCAAGCGGGAAGCCCTCCGCCTGGAGGTCGGCGGAATAATGCGGCAGGTCACCGATCGAGCCAAGCTGGTCGATGGTCACACCTTCGGGAGCGAGCGCGGGCAGCGCTTCGGCGACGGCGCGATGGAACGATCCACGTCGCAGGCTCCCCAGCAGGACGACGAAATGGACGGGCTTCTCGGACATGACGATGGTCTTTCGGTGCTGAGGATCAGGGATAGACGACCGGCTTCGGGTCGGGTGGCAACGGGATGAACTCGCTCTCGTCCGGCACCCGCGCGAACCGGTCGGCGCGCCAGTCCGCCTTGGCCTGCTCGATCCGCTCCTGGCGCGACGACACGAAGTTCCAGTAGATGTGACGTTCCTCTGGAAAGGGCTCGCCCCCGATCAGCATCAGCCGGGTCGCGCCGACGGCGCGAAGGATCACTTCGGCCCCGGGCTTGAGCACGACCAGTTCGCCCGGTGCGAAGATGCCCGTCTGGCCGACGACGTCGATGCCGCCGCTGATGACATAGAACGCGCGCTCGATGTGCTCGACGCCGGGACGGTAACGAGCGCCGTCCGCCATCACGAGATCGGCATAGACCAGATCGGAGAAGGTCTTCACCGGCGAGACGAGCCCGTCAGACTGGCCGGCGATCAGCGTCAGACGCGTGCCGGCATCCTCCGTCACCGGAATGGCATCGGCCTTGTAGTGCGCGAAATCGGCCTCCGCCTCTTCGTCCCGGGCAGGCAGCGCGATCCAGGTCTGCAGGCCGAACAGCGCGCTGTTGGCGGCGCGCAGCTCGGGCGCGGTCCGTTCGGAGTGGACGATGCCGGAACCGGCGGTCATCCAGTTGACCTCGCCCGGCCGGATCGGCTGCACCGACCCGACGCTGTCGCGATGCAGGATCTCGCCCTCAAGCAGATAGGTGACGGTGGCGAGACCGATATGCGGGTGCGGTCGCACGTCGAGTCCGTCACCACCCCGGAAGGCCGCGGGCCCCATCTGGTCGAAGAAGATGAACGGACCCACCATGCGCCGGTGCGCCGAGGGCAAGGCGCGGCGGACGGAGAAGCCGTCGCCCAGGTCGCGGGTCGGCGGCAGGATGACTTGCTCGACGCCTTCGACGTCACTCGAACGGATCGACATGGACAGGCTCCTTGTATCAAAGCGCGGCCACCCGTCGCGGGCGGCCGCAAGCGGTCAGGCGGCGTCGACGAGGACGATTTCGCTATCCTCGAGCGCGGTGACCTTCAACGTGTCGACATCCGCGATCGCCGCACCGTCGCGGGCATTGACGCGTACACCCTCGATCTCGACAGCGCCGGTCGCCGGGACGAGATATCCGCGCCGGCTCCTGCCGATCGCATATTCGGCCGTTTCGCCCGCCTTGATCGATGCGCCGACGATGCGGGCATCGGTGCGGATCGGCAACGCATCGCCGTCGCCGTCATACCCCGAGGCAAGCGTCACGAACCGCCCCGAACGCTCGCCCTTCGGGAACGGCCGCGCGCCCCAGCTCGGCTTCTCGCCGCCGCGCGTCGGCTGGATCCAGATCTGGAAGATCTTGGTCGTCACGTCTTCCATATTATACTCGGAATGCGTGATCCCGGTGCCGGCCGACATCACCTGCACGTCGCCCGCCTCGGTGCGCCCCTTGTTGCCCAGATTGTCCTGGTGCGTGATCGCGCCTTCGCGGACATAGGTGATGATCTCCATGTCGCGATGCGGATGCGGCGGAAAGCCAGTCCTGGGCGCGATGGTGTCGTCGTTCCAGACGCGCAAATTGCCCCAGTGCATCCGGGCGGGATCGTAATAATTCGCGAACGAGAAATGGTGCTTGGCGTCGAGCCAGCCATGGTTCGCGCCGCCAAGGCTTTCGAAGGGCCGAAGTTCGATCATGTCATCAATCCTTTCCCGTTGATCAGGCGGCCAGCATCGCGAGTGCGATGGCCTGGTCGCGATTGAAGCCCTCGGCGATGAGCTGCGGCACCTGCTGCTCCGGGACGCGTCGGCTGCGCCTGGCCTCGCAGACGAAGCTGCGGATCGCCTCCAGCCGAGGGTCGGCCGGAGCCGGAGACCGCCGCGATCCGAGGATGCCACGAAGAACCCGCCAGAACCGCCCCGCCGGCCGCGCAGCCGCGCACCCCTGCCGATCGGCAACGGACAGTGCGGTCGAGACCGCCTGCCATTCCCGGTCGGTCAGGGTGGGATAGTCGCGCATGCCAATCTCCATCGGGCTTGATGGACGCAATCTAGGCTGGCCCCTCCCCCGGGTGGGAGCCCGATAATGTCCGTTGCTTTGTTCGATAAAATAGAAAAGATGGCCGCATAAACGCGGCGACTTGATGATGAGCAATCCCGGCATCCCGACCTTCGACCAGCTCAGGATCTTCCTTGCGGTCGTCGACACCGGCAGCTTCGCCGGCGCGGCCCGGCGCCTGGGGCGGGCGGTTTCCGTGATCAGCTACGGCGTTGCGAACCTGGAAGCGCAGCTCGGCGTAAGGCTCTTCGAGCGAGAGGGCACCCGCAAGCCCAGGCTCACCATCGAAGGTCGCGCCGTGCTGTCCGAAGCCCGAGCGATCGGCCATGGCTTCGATGGGCTGCGCGCCAAGGTGCAAGGGCTGCTTGAAGGGCTCGAGGCGGAGGTCAATTTGGCCGTGGACGTGATGCTGCCGTCCGCGCGACTGGGCCAAGTGCTGCGGGCATTCGCCGTGGAGTTCCCGACGGTTTCGCTTCGCCTCCACGTGGAAGCGCTCGGCGCTGTCACCACCCTCGTTCAGGGCCGGAAAGCCGTCCTCGGCATTTCAGGCCCGGTGGCCGCCCATGCCGACGAGGTCGACCGCGCGGCCGCCGGTGCGGTCGCGATGGTCCCCGTCGCCTCCCCCGACCACCCGCTGGCCAGGGTGGAGCGCATTTCCCCCGGCGAAGGTCGCCAGCACGTCCAGCTCGTCCTGACCGACCGATCGAGCTCCACCGACGGCCAGGATTTCTCGGTCCTCAGCGACCGCACCTGGCGGCTCGCGGATCTCGGTGCGAAGCACGCGCTGCTGCGCGAGGGCATCGGCTGGGGGAACATGCCGATGCCGATGGTCGAGCGGGACCTCGCCACCGGCGTGCTGGTCCGGCTGGAGATGCCCGACCATGTGGGCGGCATGTACCGCTTCGCGAGCGTCTGGCGACGCGACGTGCCGCCCGGTCCGGCGGCGTGCTGGCTGCGGCAGCAATTCATCGACCTGGGTGCGGCGGATGTCGACGCGCCGGGGCTGGCCGATATCTGAGGCTGCACGTCGACCTGCGATCCTTGCCGCCGTCGATCGGCGCGCCGCCCGCACGATCGCCCGCCTCGTCGATTCCGGCGCCGCGACGCCAGCGCTCGGTTACCTCTTCACCAGCGGTATCGCGCGTCCGGGCGAACGGCGCGGTCATCGTGGCCCGCATCTGATCAGCGCAGCGCGCGACCGATGCGGCGGAACCCAGACCATCGGCGAGCGCGACCGGTCTCCTGCTTCTCAGCCGTCAGGCGCGGGTATAGCGGCCGATCACCTCGCTGATGAAGTCAACAAAGACCTGCAATTTCGGGGTCATGGCCGCACGTTCGCCATAAAGGGCATAAAGGCCGACGGGGTCGTGAATGGTCCAGTCCGGCAGGACGCGGACGATCTCGCCGGACCGTAGTTCTGGAAGGATGCGGCCGGTCGCGATCTGGGCGATGACCGTACCGGCGCGCACCAGGCTGAGCATCGTCAGCGGATCGTTGGAGGTAAATCGTCGCCAGATCGGCACGACCACGCGCTGCCGGCCCTGGGTCAATTCCATGATCGGCACCCGCGCCGGCAGCCGTCCCGGCTCGATGGCGGCGGGGTCGAGGTAGAAGTTGCCCATCACGCGGTGCGCGGCCAGGTCGCCGACCTCGGTCGGCAACCCGAACGCCTCGACATACGCGCGGCTCGCCGCCAGGATCGTCGACACGGTGGACAGTTTTCGGACGATGAGCCGGGAGTCGGCCAGCCAGCCGGCATGGATCACGACATCCAAACCATCGGGTTGCGGCACCAGCCGGTCGCCGACCTGTAGCCGCAGATCGATGTCCGGGTAGCGATCGAGGAATTCGGCGACGCTGGGCGCGAGCAGCGCCTGTGATACCTCTGCCGAGCAGCCGACCCGCAACGTACCCGCCGGAACGCCGCGATGCGCGGCCAACCGGGCTTCCGCTTCGCGCAGTTCATCAAGGATGGTCACGCAATGCGCGTGGAACGTGCGGCCGACCTCCGTCAGCCGGAACTGGCGCTTGGTGCGATCGAGCAGGTGGACGCCGTAGCGTGCCTCCAGACGCGACACCGCCCGGCTGACATTCGCCTTGGGGATGCCGAGCGATCGCGCGGCACCGGAGATCGATTCCAATTCGCCGACTTTCGCGAAGATCGCGAACACCTCACCATAGTCCACCTTGACCACCCGCTCCCGCGCCGTCACGACCGATCGAGCGCCGTCCGCGAGGACGCCCGGTGACGGTACTACCTCTGCCAATCGTTCCAATTCTGGAACGCCATGTTCCAGCGTCGTCAGCTATACGACTGGCAGCGATTTTGCCAATGTTTCTCGTTCTACAATAGGCATTTGGCGGACTGGGCGGGGATATTGATCCACAGGCTGGAGAGGAGGACGATGATGCGGCCCCCGAACGCCGTTGACCGTTAGACCGCCACCGCCACATCGCGCGTCCATGCGCCGGTCACCCAGTTTGACGAGCCTGAGATTGTTCATGCTCGTCGCCTATCATCGCAACTTCAGCGAGGCCGGGCGCCTTGCCAACGTGTCGCAACCTGCGCTCAGCCGGACGATCCGGCTGCTGGAAGAGCAACTGAGCGCCCGGCTCTTCGACCGCGATTCCCGCAACGTCCGCCTCACCGCGGCCGGCGAGACGCTGCTGCCGGTCGTCGAACGGCTGATCACCGATTTCGACGCCGCCTTCTCCGACCTGTCACACAGTCTGAGCGGCGCGCGCGGACGGGTCGTAGTGGGCGCGCTGCCGACGGTGGCCGCAGGCGATCTGCCCGCCGCGATCGCCGCGTTCCGCGCGAGCCACCCGCTGGTCGAGATCGCGCTGCGGGACCATTTGTCCGGCACCCTTTACCAGCAGATGCACGATCGAGAGATCGACCTCGCGGTCACCTCCTCACCCGACGATCCGGCGATCCGCTTCGAACCGCTCATGACCGATGCGATGGTGATGGTGGTGAAAGCCGGCAGCGCGCTCGACACCGGGACCCCCGCACGTTGGTCGATCTTCGCCGACCATCCCTTCGTCGCGATGGCCCCGCGCAGCAGCGTCAGGATGGTGACCGACGCGGCTCTGCGGAAGGCGCGCCTGAGCATCGCCGGCCTGTACGACTGCACGCAGCTCGCAACGGTCGGCGCACTGGTGGAGGCGGGCCTGGGCATCACCGCCCTTCCCCGCTCCACGCTCCAGATTCTTCATCACGATCGGATCGCCACACGGCCGCTCACGCATCCGGCGGTCGAGCGGACGATCGGTCTGGCCTATCCGCTCGACCGCACCCTGCCACCCGCCGCCGAGGCCTTTCGACGACATTGCCTGGAGCATATGCGCCGGCCGGCGGCCGACGCGGCGCGTTCTGGACCCTGAAGGCGATCATGCCGCCTTGGCGTCGGCGTACAGGAAGAAGTCGATCGCGGCAGCCGGGCCGTTCAGGTCGCCGGTCACCGCGCCGAGCATGCGTGGCATCGGCACCTTGGGCTGCGGTACGACATGGCCTCCGCCGTCGACCGTGTACAGGACGACATAGGGCCGCCCGCCCTTTGCGATCGCGCGGACATGCACCCTGGTGGGATCGTCGGCATGACGATGGGGCAGCGTCTCCGTCGTCGCGTCGGCGGGGTCGAGCCCATTCAGACCCGCGAACGTGGCGAACGTCTCCTCCGCCGACAGGACGATACCGCGGCTGGCCAGTCCGAACAGCGAAGCGTCCCCGCCGCCGAACGGCACGATCGGATCGGCCGTCCCACTGACCAGCATGATCGGCGGCGTAGGTCCCTCCTTGGGGCACATCATGTTCGCATCCTCAGGCAGGTTGCCGCCGAACGTCGCCGCGCCAGCCAGTGCGTCGGGGGTGCACAGCATCATCCGAAACACCATCTGCGCTCCGTTCGAGAAGCCGAGCGCATAGACCCTGTCCCGCGCGATCCCATGGGATATGTGCATCATGTCGATCACGCCCTTCAGAAAGCCGACGTCATCGATGTTCAAGCGCTTCGCCTCGAACGGCGCGACGCGGCGGCAATCGTTCCAGGCCCCACCGATCCCGGCGGGATAGGCGACCGCGAAGCCATGCTGGTCCGCCAGTCGCTCCAGTTCGTAACCCGTCGCGTCGCGCATGTGAGCCGGCTCGGATTCGGACCCGTGGAGCGCCAGGACGAGCGGCGCACCGCGCGGAAGGTTCGGCGGCACATAGATCAACGTAGTGCGGGTACGACTGTCCACGTCCAAGTCCCGCGAGACTATCTTGCCGCGCGACGCCGGCGGCTTTGGTCGAGGCGCGTACACATAATAGAAGAACAGGGCACCTCCGGCGACGAACGTCGTTGCCAAGGCAGCGCCGGCCGCCACCGCTAGCGATTTCGCGATCCCCATTGTTGCATTTCTCACTTGTCTTGCCGATCCATCTCTTCGCGGCAAACATGACCCTGCGGGCCGGGCGCGACAAGGATTGCACCACCGACATGATCGAGGCCGCCGCCACAATCGGACGGCTCGTGTCATCTCCCGCGCCCCGACATGCGCTCCGACGTCGCCGGCCTTTGCATCGAGAATCGCCGGATAACAATGCACTAATCTCTCACGTCTTGACATGCTGCGAGATGGCGTGGCGCTCGTTCGATACAATCCTGTCATAGGTCTATCGAAACATTGTCTTGGCTGCATCGCGGGTCGCGCTGCATGCTGGCCGTCATTCACTGACGTCCGCATCGGAAAGGTTCATGGTCGTGCTCATCGAAGCGCTGGCGGTAGCATCGCCGCGGGCGCCCATCGTCTCCGTCCCCGACACGCCACCGTCGGCGCGCGCCATGGCGGTCGTCGCCGCCCACATCGGCCGCATGGCGTCGCTATGACCGCCCGACCGTTCGTCAGGATCGGCGCCGGCGCCGGATTCGCCGGCGACCGCATCGAGCCGGCGTTGGAACTGGTCGAGAAAGGCAGGCTCGACTTTCTGGCGTTCGAATGCCTTGCCGAGCGGACCATCGCGCTCGCGCAGAATGCCCGGCGCAGCGATCCGGAGGGCGGCTTCGATCCCCTGTTGCTGGAGCGGATGCGCCGCGTTCTGCCGGCGGCGCGTGCGCACGGGGTGCGGATCGTCACCAATGCCGGCGCGGCCAACCCGCTCGGCGCCGCGCGCGCGGTGGCGACGCTGGCCAAATCGCTGGGGCTCGGCGCGGTGCGGATCGCGGCCGTGCTGGGCGACGACGTGGTCGAGGTCGTACGCGCCGCCGCCTTTCCGCTGATCGATCGGGATGGCAGCAGTGCCGACCTGCCGTCTATTCTTTCCGCCAACGCCTATCTGGGTGCTGCGCCGATCGCCGAGGGTCTGGCGCAGGGGGCCGACATCATCATCACCGGGCGGGTCGGCGATCCGGCCCTGTTCGCCGGCCCGCTGATCGACGCGTTCGGCTGGTCGATCGACGATCCGGTGATGATGGGACGCGCGACAATGATCGGCCACCTGCTCGAATGCGCAGGCCAGCTCACTGGCGGCTATTTCGCCGATGCGCATCGCAAGCAGGTGCCGGGCCTCGCCCGGCTCGGTTTCCCGCTGGCCGAAGTCTCGTCCGACGGGAGCGCGGTCCTCACCAAGGTGTCCGGTTCGGGTGGGCGATTGTCCCTCGCCTCGTGCAAGGAACAGTTGCTCTACGAAATCCTCGATCCCGCCGCCTATTACCAGGCCGATGTGATCGCGGACTTCCGCTCGGTCGCACTGAGCCAGGCGGGGCCGGACCGGGTTGTGGTGACGGGTGGCGGTGGCGCCCCCCGGCCGGACACGCTCAAGGTCTCCATCGGCTATGACGATGGTTTCATCGGCGAGGGGCAGATCGCCTATGCCGGCCCGGGCGCAGTCGACCGCGCCCGGCTGGCCGGCGCGGTGGTGCGCGAACGGCTCGCGCTGATCGAAGCGGCGGTGGCGGATTTGCGCTGCGACCTGATCGGCTTCGATTCGGTCGACCGCACCGATCTGGGCATGCCTCCGCGCGAGGTGCGCCTGCGCGTGTCCGGCCGCGCCGCGCGCGAGGTGGACGCCGCCCGGATCGGCGCGGAGGTGGAGGCGCTCTACACCAACGGACCGTTCGGCGGCGGCGGCGTCACCCGGTCGGTCCGCCCGGTGGTGGCGGTCGCCTCCACCCTGATCCCGCGGGACCGGGTGACCCCGCACGTCGTGATGGTGGAGGCCTGAATGCAGCTTGGCGACTTCGCGCACCTGCGCACCGGGGACAAGGGCGACATCTCGCAGGTGTCGGTGGTCGCCTACGACCCGGCCGACTATCCCCTGCTCGCCCGCGTGGTGACGGTCGACCGCGTGCTGGCGCATCTCGCGCGGCTCACCGTCCGCCGCGCGACCCGCTACGAGCTGCCGGGCCTTGCAGCGCTCAATTTCGTGCTGGAGGGCGCGCTGAGCGGTGGCGTCACCCGATCGCTTTCACTCGACGCCCATGGCAAGACGCTGGGTGCGCAACTGCTCGACCTCCCAATTGGTGACGGCGACTAGGATCCAACGCCAGCGTTCCGGCCCACTGCGCGACATGCGTCGCACCGAAGCGGGCCGTATGTCGGTAAACTGGACGGCCGACGCGAAAATGCCCCGCGCCTGGCCTGGAAGCGGAAATCGGGCCTTGCGGGCGCGGATTTGTCAGGTGTCCTGCCCCCCCCGGGGGGGCTTCACCGCTTCCCGCTGGCGGAGTCGGTGGTCACGGACAATACGGCAAGAGCCAGGGCCTCGACGCCGCGCCGGATCGTGGGTTCGGGTACCGGCGCGAACAGCGGAGAATGGTTGACGGGAACCGGTTTGTTTTGCGCGGCATATTGGGCGATCGTCTTCGGATCATAGCCCCCGATCGCGAAAAAGACGGATTTCGGCATGCCGGCGGCCACGAATTCCGAATAATCCTCGCTGCCGTTGCCGCCCGGCACGGCTGCGGGCACGAGCATTACCGCCTTGTCGCCCAGCGCGCTCTTCAACATGGCAGCCGTCTTGTCGGCCAGGGCGACGTCGTTCACAACCTCGCCTGTCCCGAACAGATACTTGATCTCGGGCGCCGGCGCATCGGCCATCGACGCGACGGCATTGGCCGTCTTGGTCACGCCCTCCATCAACAGCTTGCGGACCGCCGGATCGAACGACCGCAGCGTCATCTGCAGGACCGCGTGATCGGGGATGATGTTCGCAACCGTGCCCGCCTGGAACGAGCCGACGGTGACGACGCCGTATTTCTGCGGATCCTTGCGGCGGCTGATCACGGTCTGAACGTCGGCGACGAAATGGGCGCCTTGGACGACCGGATCGATCCCCTTGTCGGGCGTCGATCCATGGCTGCCGATGCCCTTGAAGGTGATGGCGAAATTGTCGGTCGCGCTCGTCGTCACCCCCTGCTTCACGATCACCTGCCCCGTCGGAAAAGGGAAGACATGCGCGGCGAAACCGTAATCCGGTTTCGGATATTTCGTGAACAGCCCATCATCGAGCATCGCCTTCGCTCCCGAGACGATTTCCTCGGCGGGCTGGCCCACGAATACCAGCGTGCCGTGCCAGCGGTCCTTCATCGCCACTAGGGCCTCGGCGGCTCCGACCCACCAGGCCATATGGATGTCATGGCCGCAGGCATGATCGGTATAGGTCGACTTGCCGTCGACCGTCTGCTGCGCCTTGCTGGCATAGGGCAGGCCGGTCTTTTCCTCCATCGGCAGCCCGTCCAGCTCGGTGCGGACCATCACCACGGGCCCCGGCCCGTTCCTGTACACGGCGACGATGCCGGTCTTGCCGACATGCTCCGTGACCGCGAAGCCGAGCTTGCGCATCCTGGCGGCGAGCAAGGCGGCGGTGCGGATCTCCTGGAAGCCGAGTTCCGGATGCGCATGCAGGTCTTTGTAGAGCGCGTCGAGCGCCGGATATTGTTGATTAAGCGTCTTATCGATGGCGGCTCGCGCCGCGACCGGATCGAAGCCCTGCGCCGAGGCGGCGGAGGAGAAGCCAAGCAGCGCCGCCATCAACGCGGTGCGGGAGTGACGCATATCTTCATTCCTTTGACATCTGTCGCGGCCGAGTCGGCCGACGGCGGTGGATCACGCCGGCCGGACGGCCCCCGAAACACATGTATTTGGTACTATTCCCCCGGCGAACAGCGTGTCGACGAAAGCCTCGGCGTCCTTCAGCGAAGCGAGGAACGCTCCTGAATGATCTTCGCCCTCATATTGATGGTAATCGATCCGCGCGCCCGCCGCGCAACTGTCCTTGACCAACTGCCGCTGGGCCGCCGGCGCGACGTCGGCATCAGCCGTGCCGGTGCCCAGGAACAGGGGCACGTTCGGCTTGAGCGATGCATAGGCAAACTTCGGCAAAGCTCGAACGAACATCCCAAGGAAAGGCTTGGGCTGGACCGTATTGGCCGCCGTCAGTTTGGTTATGGTCACGTTGGACTCGCTCTGGAAAATGCACGCCGTCCGCGCGGCATTGACCGATAACGCGGCGCGTGGCGTGAAGAACGCGGTCGCATCCGCACCGTCACTGGCCGTCCAGGCGAAATAGAACAGATAGGCCAGAGCCGGATCGACCTTGTTCGGATCGGTCTTCGACGCGGTCAGGACGGACGGGATGATATAGGGCGTGCCCGTCGCCACCGCGCCCAGCAGCGTCACGTCCGGGGCATAGCTCGGCTGCGTGACCGCCGTGGAGTAGCTGGCGCCCCCGCCCTGCGACTGACCGATCACCACGACCTTGCGCGACAGGCGGCGATCGGCCGCCGTCACGGCACGGATGCTGTCGAGCACGCCATAAGCCTCGGGACGCATCTGGTTGTAGGGATGCGTACCCGGCGTGCCCAGACCCTGATAGTCGGTCGCCACGATCGCATAACCGCGCTTCAACCAAGCGTTCAGATAGGCCTGGTCACGCACGCTGCGTGACGACCAGGAGGGCGCGCAGATGTCGGCTATCCCGACCGTGCCATGCGCCCAGGCGATCAGCGGCCAGCCACCGGCCGGCGGCGAGCCCTTGGGCAGGAACAGCGCACCCGACACCGTCAGGCCGCCCTGATTGGTGACGCCGTCGGTCGAGGTGTAGAGAATCCGCTTCTGCTCGCCGGCTTCGCTCAGGCCCAGCTCGGCCGGCAGCGGTTCGGAGCGTAGCAGGACACCGGGCTTGGCGGGAAGCGCCTGGTTCCAGCTGTAGAAGGGCGAGACGCGGCCATCGCCGATGCCGGGCTTCGTGATCTGCGCGACGACCGGTTGGGCGGCCAACATGACCGTGCTTGTGGCGACAAAAACGCACCTCAACCATCCCGAGCAAGTGTTCAGGCCTGCAATCCCAGCCATTCTGTCAGACCCTTTCGCTTTATGATACACATTGACTCGAAAGTTGAGTGACTAAACGAGCCTTGTCAATACGGGAATCTACTCTGTGTAATTGCTTTCGATATCATACTGGGATCAAAGATTCCGGTAAATATGCCTTTTTTACAACCTTCTCGCACTGACGCAGCCGCATGATTCGTACGCGCGTACCGCGCCGATTGAAATAAGATAATAAATGCTATTGACACGGATTAGGTCAGATTTGAAGAATAACGAAACAGGGTGATCCAAAAAAAGGGGGGCAACGGAATGCGAGGTAATCTAGGATCAGGGCTGCGTATGGCGCTGATGTTCACGGCGTTGATGTACCCTGCACTCGCAGCGGCTCAGACCGGGCCCGAAGCGGGTCCATCGTCCGCCGCCAACGCCAATCAGGCCGAGGCCAGCACCGGTTCCCCGGATCAACCTTCACCTCAGGCGAAGGCCGACGTGCAACCCGACATCGTCGTCACCGCCACCCGCCGGGAAACCACACTCCAGCGTACGCCTATCAGCATCACCGCCGTCTCGGGCGATACATTGCGCCAACAGGGGGCGACCAACCTCCAGGACTATTTTCGCACAATTCCGAACGTGAACGTGACGCAGGGACCGATCGGCTCCTCGCGTATCAGCTTCCGGGGCATCGTCAGCGCCGGCGAGGCCACCGTCGGCCTATTTTATGACGACACGCCGGTCACAGGCCCGGCTGGTACGACCCAGGACCCCGGCAACAACGCCGTCGACCTGAACCTGTTCGACGTGAAACGCGTCGAGGTTTTACGCGGCCCGCAGGGAACGTTGTTTGGTTCCGGCTCGCTTGGCGGCACGCTTCGTATCCTGTTCAATCAGCCAAACGCCACACGGTTCGAAGCCTCAACTGAAGTGCAGGCATCGAGCGTCAAGGGCGGAGGCGACGGCGTGTTCGTGAAGGGCATGGTCAATATTCCCATCGTCAAGGATCGCATGGCGCTTCGCATCAGCGGCTATGGCGAACGGCGTCCCGGCTATATCGACAATGTCCGCTATGGCACGACCGACATCAATCGCTCGCGCAACAGCGGTTTGCGCGCGCTGCTGGCCTTTACCCCGGACGACAATTTTAGCCTGACTTTCACCGCGATCTATCAGGATGCGGCAGCTCCTGACGCACAGGGCTGGTACGAACGGCTGGGCCGCGACAAGACCGACAGCCCAATCCGTCAAATTTTCGACAACAGCTTTCAGCTGTATAGCGGCACGATCCGCTGGCGTGCGCCCATCGGCGACTTCACGTCCAATACCGCCCTGTACAGCTACGACATCACGCGGTCCTTCGATTCAGGACCGGCGATAAGCCAACTCTCGCGGGTGCCTTCGCTCTGTTCGGTGTTCATCCGCGCCGCTCGCGCGTGCACCGCGGCCGAGCTGAGCCGATACGCCGCCTACGGGCAGTCGCGCTTGCCGGCCGGCGGATATCAGCCTTTGAACCTGAATACGTTCACCCATGAATCGCGGTTTAGTTCGCGCGGCGACGGGCCGATCCAATATACAGTCGGCCTGTTCTACGAGGACCGGACGGACGGCGTGGACAGCCGGATCGTGAAGGCCGGCCCGGACGGCACGCTCATTCCGAACGACATCACGTCCGAACGCACGGTCGGCACCCACACCAAGCAATTCTCGCAATTCGGCGAGCTGTCGTACAAGCTGCTCCCCGAGCTGACGGTGACCGGCGGGCTGCGCCACTACGAATACACGAAGACGACGGACGGAACAGTGGTTCTGGCCAGTCCGCTCACCGGCTTGTTGCCGGCGGCGCCATCAAGCGTCTCGGTAAAGGCGTCCGGCTGGATCAAGAAGGTCAACCTGGCCTGGCAGGCGACGCCCGCCCTCCTCGGCTACGTCACCTATTCGGAAGGATTCAGGCCCGGCGGTGCCAACAACGTCGCCAACCTGCCGGCTGCCTTCACGGTGTACGGCGCGGATACGCTGCGCAATTACGAGGTCGGGGTCAAGGCGTCGTTGCTGGCAAACCGGCTGACCCTGTCCGGCGACCTGTTCCGCGCCGACTGGACCAACCTGCAGACGGGCGCGACCACCGCCAACGGCCTTTTCGCTTTCATCATCAACGCCGGTGCGGCCCGCATTCAGGGCGGCGAGTTCGAGGCGGCGTACCGCCCCACCGACACGCTGCGCCTGTCCGTCGGCTATGGCCATTCAGACGCGCGGCTGACTGCCGACCAGGTCGCCACCGGGGTGACGACGACTGGATCGACGGGCCTGGCCGGCGACCGGCTGCCCGGCGTGCCGCGGGACACGTTGTCGGGATCACTGGCGTGGACTGTGCCCCTGTCGGACAGCTTGGCGGGTCTGGTGAGGGTCGACGGCGCCTATACCCGCCCACAATATTCGGCGTTCCGCGGCCCGAATCAGGAGCGCTTTGGCGACTTCACCAGCGCGAACGCCCGCATCGGCCTTCGTAGTGGCCAGACCGAAGTTTCGCTGTTCGTGCAGAACGTCACTGGCACGGTGGGCCTCGTCACCGCCTATTCGACGCTCGGGGTCAAGCGGCAGGTGTTCTCGATTCCACCGCGCACGGTGGGCATCAACCTGGCCGCCCATTTCTAGGATCGTCGCCGGCTCGCGCAGGGCCGGCCGTCATCCGAAGCCTATCCGCCACAGACGCGGACACATCGAAGAGCACCCTATGGAGACAATGATGTCGGATGATGAAGCGCGGGTCGACTGGGACGCGGCGGCGGAAGCGGTGTACGACGATGTCGTGGCCTTGCGCCGCGCGATCCACGCCGAGCCGGAAATCGGCCTCGACTGCCCCGCGACCAGCGCCAAGATCAAGGCGGCGCTCGCCGGCCTGCCGCTGGTAATCCGCGAAGGCCCCTCGACCACCGGCTTCGTCGCGATCCTGCGCGGCGGGGCGGCGGAGGCCAATGCAGGCCAGCGGCGCACGGTGCTGCTGCGCGGCGACATGGATGCGCTGCCCATCACCGAGCAGACCGGCCTCCCATTCGCCAGCACGATCGACGAGCGGATGCACGCCTGCGGCCACGACATGCATACCGCCATGCTGGTCGGCGCAGCCAAGACGCTTGCGGCGCGGCAGGAGACGATTGCCGGCACGATCGTCTTCATGTTCCAGCCGGGCGAGGAAGGTTATGGCGGCGCCCGGCTCATGATGGATGACGGCCTGCTGGCCGACCCGAAGCCCGATGCCGCCTTCGCGCTTCATATCACGCCGAACGCGCCGTCTGGCCTACTGATCGGGCGGGCCGGCCCCATCATGGGTTCGGCCGACACGTTGAACGCGCGGATCGTCGGCCGCGGCGGCCATGCCGCACAGCCGCATGAGGCGCGGGACCCGATTCCCGCCGCCTGCGAGATCGTGACGGCGCTCCAGGTCTTTGTCGCCCGCCAGGTGCCGGTGACCGACCCTGCAGTCCTGTCCATCACCAAGTTCCAGGCCGGCACGGCGGAAAATGTCGTGCCCGACGAAGCCACGCTGCTCGGCTCCCTGCGGGCCCTGTCGGAGGCGACGCGGGCGAAGTGCCACGCCGGCTTCAAGCAGATCGTCGAGCATGTTGCCGCCGCGCATGGCTGCACCGGCGAAGCGTGGATCGAGGACCGCTTCCCGCCGACCATCAACGATCCGCGCGGCACCGCGCTGCAACAGACGGTCGCGACCGAGGTGTTCGGGGAGCGCGCCTGGTTCACCCTGCCCCAGCCGATGACCGGCGCGGAGGACTTCGCCTATGTCCTGGGCGCCATACCGGGCGCGTTCGCCTTTATCGGCGCGGCGCCGGAGGGCAGCGACTTCCTGGCCAACGCGCCGCTCCACAGCACGCGCATGATGCTGGACGAAGGCGCGATGGCGCGGGGCGTGGCGTTCCACTGCGCGACGGCGCTACGCTTCCTGGAGCGCGGTTTCGACTAAGGTCGGATCCGACGTGCGCCTCGCCATGCACATGGTACAAAGGCCCGCCGCTCGGGCCACAGGAGCGCGACCGGACACCTGCCATGTCGAGCCGCCGCATGGGGCCTCGAGCCGGGCATCGTCAGTCACGTCACAGCAGTGGCTTACGCTGGGGCGGCCGCTGGGATAGAGACATTGGCATCATGAACGAAGCCAGCGGCAAGCTCGACTCCAGTCCCCAGCCTCCGGTACTTGGGCGGCCACGTTCCGCAACGGCGCACCAGGCCATGGTCGACGCCGCTCATGACATCGTGACGAAAGACGGTCCACTGGCGCTGACCGTGCAGGCCATCTGCCAGGCCGCCGGAACGTCGCGCGCGTCCTTTTACCGGCGGTGGTCCAATGCCTGGCAATGCTTCACCGAATCCGTCGATTCCTTCCTGCTCCCACCGTCGATGAACGATCCAACTGCGGACACGATCGACATCCTCGTGGCCGCGACCATGAACTTCTACCGCTATCTCTCATTGCGGGCGACCAAGGTCCGGCTCGGCATGATTCTGCTGGACGCTTCAGCGCAGCCGGACATGCTGGTGGAAGCGAAGAAGGACACAGAGGCTCGGCGCGCCAAGCTTCTCAAGCGGATTGGGGACGACGTCGCGGACGGCCGCATCGTCGTCACCATTCATCACGGCGTAGTCGTGAACATCATAAGCGGCCTAGCGCTGCACGCCGCGTTGATGGCGCGTCCCTTGCCCGAAAAGGACGTGCGCGCCGTCCTGTCCCGTCTGATCTTCCCGATCGATGCGACCGCGTGATAGACGCCATCCGCCCCGCCCTCACGTCCCTCCCGCGGTCGCCCCGACGATCCGGTCGATGACGGTGGCTAGCGCGACGTCGCGTTCGCTGACCCCATCGGCATCGTGCGTCGTCAACCAGATGTCGAGACGGTTGTAGACGTTGCTCCATTCCGGATGGTGATCGGCCTTGTCCGCGGCCACGCCGATCCGCACCATGGCGCCCAACGCCTCGGCGAAATCGGCGAACAGCACGGAGCGATACAGCGCATCGCGCTGCGCGTCATGGACCCAGTCAGGCAGGGCATTCAGCGCGGCATCGCGAGCGGCGTCCGTCAGGCGAACGGGAGGCATGGGGTTTCGCTTCAGGCGGCGTTGGTGACGGGCACGCGGGCGCCGTTGACGGCGCGCGCGGCCGGCGAGATCAGAAAGGCGATCGCATCCGCCACCGCATCCGGGCTCGTCCAGGCGGCAGGATCCGCATCCGGCATGTCGGCGCGATTGCGCGGCGTGTCGATGATCGCGGGCAGCACCGCATTGACCCGGATGCGGCGCGGCGCCAACTCGACGGCGAGCGCCTCGGTCAACCGCGCGACCCCCGCCTTGGCCGCGCCATAGGGACCGAAGCCCGCCCCGGCGGGCTCGGCCGACTGCGCCCCGACGAACACGATCGCGCCGCCCTCCGCGATGTGCGGCAGGGCGGCGGCGACGCTGGCGACCGCGGTGGCGAGATTGGCCTCGAACATCGCCCGCCAGTCGGCCAGACGGGCGGTCGTCGCCGGCTGCCATGCGAAGCCGCCGACGAGATGGACGAACCCGTCGAGACCGCCGAGCCAGGCCGAGGCCATATCGATCACACGCGCCGCGTTGTCCTCGTCGGCGAGGTCGCCGGCGACGAAGCGACCGTCCGCCGGCGCGGCCTCCGCATCCGAACCGTGCAGCGCCGCCACCCGGCAGCCCGCATCGACGAAGCGCCGCACGACGGCGGTCCCGAGCGCACCATCCGCGCCGGTGACGATCAATCGCATCATGATCCTGTCCCTCAGATCGTTTGGATGGTGCCGTCGACGGCGGTGACGGGCCAGGGGGTCAGGGCTTGGCCGGCGCACGGACCCGCCACGCAGCGGCCACCGTCCGGCTCGAACAGCGCCCCATGCCAGCTGCACAGAATATGCTCGCCCGATGGCGTGAGATACTGGTCGAGCCTCTGCGCCAGCGGCAGCCCCAAATGCGGGCAGCGATCGACATAGCCGAACACGCCATCGCCGCGCCGTACGACGAAGCCGTGGAACCGGCCGGCGCGCATCTGCACCACATAGTTGCGCGCGCCACCGTCGGGGATCGCTTCGAGGGGCCCGAGGCGGATCCCCGCCGGGGTCGCGGTCAGCCGCGCGGGATCGTTCATGACGCATCCGCCTGGCGATCGGGGTGGGCCGCCGCGATGGCGGGAAGCGTCGCCAGTCGCTCGGACGCCGCGACGACCTGCGGAAACGGCGTCAGGTCGACGGCGAAGCGCCGCGCCGAATAGACCTGTGGCAGCAGGTGGCAATCCGCGAGTGTCGGCGCGTCGCCATAGGCGAAGCCCCGGCCGTGTCGCGCGATCAGCGTCTCCAGCGCGACGAAGCCCTCCGTGATCCAGCGCGCGATCCAGGCGGATACCGCATCGTCATCGGCGCGGAGGTCGCGGCGCAGCGCGGTGAGAACGCGCAGGTTGTTGAGCGGATGGATATCGCACGCGACCAGCGACGCCATTGATCGCACGATCGCCCGGCCGATCGGATCGCCGGGCAGCAAGGCTGGGGCGGGATGCGCCTCCTCCAGCCATTCCAGGATCGCGGGGCTTTGCGTCAGGACGTGGTCGTCCGTCTCCAGCGCCGGCACCAGCTTCTGCGGGTTGAGCGCGGCGAAATGGGGCGCGGCTTGCGCGCCGGTGCGCAGATCGTGGGCGACCTGGTCATAGGCCACCCCCTTCAGCGCCAAGGCGATCCGAACGCGGTAGGCGGCGCCGGACCGCCAATAGCCGTGGAGCCGCAGCGTCACCGGGCTGGCTCCACGATGCCGCTGCACGCGCCGAAGCCGATCGCGACCCGACCCGGTGCGTCGGCCCGGCCCGAAAGGATCAGCAGGTCGCCATCCTCCAGGAAGGTCCGGATTTCCCCGGTCGGCAGGGTGAGAGGGTCCGCGCCGCCCCTGGAAATCTCCATCAGGCTGCCAAAGCCATCGCGCGTCGGGCCGGAGATGGTGCCGGTGCCGAGCAGATCGCCGGGATTCAGATCGCAGCCGTTCACCGCATGATGGGTCACCATCTGCGCCGCCGTCCAGTACATGTTGGCGGCTGGCCCCTGGCTCAGCCGTAACGGCGCGATCCCCTGCCCTCGCATTTGGGCCGTCTGGATCGCCACCTCCAGCGTGATCGCGAATGCGCCGGATCGCTGGTCGTCCTCGTCATGAAGGTAGGGCAGCGGCGCGGGATCGCCGGCGGGCCGCGGCGGCTGACCGATCCGGAACGGCGCGAGCGCCTCCGCCGTCACGATCCATGGGGAAACGGTCGTCAGGAAATTCTTGGCGAGGAACGGCCCGAGCGGCTGATACTCCCAGGCCTGGACATCGCGCGCCGACCAGTCGTTCAGCAGCGACAGGCCCGCGATCCGTTCGTGCGCTTGCGCGATCGGCACCGACGTACCCAGCGGATTGGCACCCCCGATCCACACGCCCATCTCCAGCTCATAGTCGAGACGGCGGGTCGGGGCGAGCGATGGCGCGTCCGCCGTCGGAGCCTTCACCTGCCCGCTGGGCCGGACGAGCGGCGTGCCGGAGACGCGCACCGACGAGGCGCGGCCGTGATAGCCGATCGGTACATGCTTGTAATTGGGCAGGAGCGGATCGTTGGGCCGGAACAGCTTGCCGATATTGGTCGCGTGATGAATGCCGACATAGAAGTCGGTATAGTCGCCGATCCGCGCCGGCAGGTGCAGGGTGCATGCCGACGCGCAGCGGAGCAGCGGCGCGAGCTGCGCGCGCTCGGCCGGATCCGACAGCAACGCCGACACCTGCCGCCGGAGCGCGCGGCGGGCTGACGCGCCGAGCGCCAGCAGCGGATTGAGCGTCGCGCCGGCTGCCGCCTCGGCGGCCGCCTGCGCCTCGCCGGTCAGCCGGCCGCTGCCCGCGAGCGCGGCGAGATCGAGGATGCGATCACCGATCGCGATGCCGCCACGCGGGCCGCGCTCGTCGTCCGAGAATATGCCGAGCGGCAGGTTCTGGATCGGGAAGTCGCGGTGGCCGTTCGCGCCGTCCACCCAGCTGGTGCGCGCGGGGTCATGGGTTTCGTCGATCATCGTGGCAATTCCGCCTTGGTGAAGCCCGACCAGACGTTGTCATAGTCGAGTTGCATCGTCGGGCTCTCCGCCGCCCAGCGGGTCGGGCGGACGACGTGGCGCGTCTCGAACATGAACGCCATGGTGTCGCTAATTCGGTGCGGCGCAAGGTCTGCCGCGACCGCCTTGTCGTAGCTGCCCTGGTCGGGACCATGACCGTTCATCTGGTTGTGGAGCGAGGCTCCGCCAGGCGCGAAGCCGCCCTCCTTGGCGTCATAGGCGCCGGTGATGAGGCCCATGAACTCGCTCATGACGTTGCGGTGGAACCAGGGCGGACGGAACGTATCCTCCGCCACCATCCAGCGCGGCGGGAAGATCACGAAGTCGCAATTGGCGGTGCCCGGCGTGTCGCTGGGGCTGGTCAGCACCGTGAAGATCGACGGATCGGGATGGTCGAAACTGACCGTGTTGATCGTGTTGAAGCGGGTCAGGTCGTAGCGGCACGGCGCGAGATTGCCGTGCCACGCCACGACGTCGAACGGCGAATGGTCGAGCGTCGTCGTCCACAGGCCGCCCTGGAACTTCTGGACGACCTGGGTCGGCGCGTCGCGATCCTCGAACCATGCGACCGGCGTCTCGAAGTCGCGCGGATTGGCCAGGCCGTTGGCGCCAATCGGACCGAGGTCGGGCAGGCGGAACAGGGCGCCGTAATTCTCGCAGACATAGCCGCGGGCGCGGCCACCCGGCAGGCGGACGCGGAAGCGGACGCCGCGCGGGATCAGCGCGATCTGGAGCGGTCCGACCGTGATGCGCCCCAGCTCCGTGTCGATCGCCAGCACGCCCTCCTGCGGCACGATCAGCATCTCGCCATCGGCCGAGAAGAAGGCGCGGTCCATCTCCGTGGTCGCGGCATAGAGATGGATGCCGACGCCGCTCTGTTCGGCGACGCTGCCGGTGCCGCCATAGGTGACGAGGCCGTCGACCCAGTCGACCGCGTGGTCGGGATAGGGCAGCGGGTCCCAGCGCAGCCGGTTCGGACTGGGCGGCACCGCGTCGAACGGCGCGCTCTTCAGATGCGATGCGCCGTCATAGGGCGCGAACGCGGCATGCTGCGCGGTCGGGCGCAGGCGATAGAGCCAGGTCCGCCGGTTCTCGCTGCGCGGTGCGGTGAAGGCCGTGCCCGAAAGCTGCTCGGCATAGAGGCCGAACGGCACCCGTTGCGGCGAGTTGCGCCCGACCGGCAGCGCGCCGGCCACCGTCTCGGTCGCGACATGATTGCCGAAACCGGAGATGTAGGATGGGGTCATGTCTTTCCTCTCCACAACAGGCCAGCGCGTCCGACCCGGCCGAGCCGCACCGACGAGGTCGCGCAAGGCGGACGCGCGCGCGCGCCGTCGTACGCGGAACGCTCGACGCTTACGCGTCGACCTGGATCACGCCGCGCCGGATCTGGTCGAGCTCGATGCTCTCGAACAGCGCCTGGAAATTGCCGTTGCCGAACCCCTGGTTGCCCTTGCGCTGGATGATCTCGAAGAAGATCGGTCCGACCATGGTCTCGGTGAAGATCTGGAGCAGGATGCCTTCTTCGCCGACCGCACCGTCGATCAGGATGCGGTTGCGCTTCAGCCGGTCGAGATCCTCGCCGTGGCCGGGCACCCGCTTGTCGACCAGTTCGTAATAGGTCTCGATCGTGTCCTGCAGCCGGACGCCCCGTGCGCGCAGCTTCTCCACCGTGTCGAAGATGTCGTCGGTGGTCAGCGCGAGATGCTGGATGCCCTCGCCCTGATACTCGCGGATGAATTCCTCGATCTGGCTCTTCTCGTCCTGGCTTTCGTTCAGAGGGATGCGGATCGCGCCATCGGGCGCGATCATCGCCTGGCTGAACAGGCCGGTCGCCTTCCCCTTGATGTCGAAGTATTTCTGTTCCTGGAACCCGAACAGGCGACCGTAGAAGCTGGACCAGGTGCGCATCTCGCCGCGGCGGACATTGTGGGTGAGATGGTCGAGGATGTCGAGCCCGACCTGGTTTTGCTCGGCCGCCTCGCGCCAGCCTGGCACCTCGTCCCAATCCGCATAGAGGTCCTCGCCCGCCTTCACGAGATAGAGGTAGCTGCCGCCGATCCCTTCGATCGGGTAGCTGCCCTCGCCCAGCGTACCCGCCGCCGCGTCGACGGCGACCGCGCCGCCCGCAATTGCATGGTCGTAGGCGGCCTTCGGGTCGGCGACGCTGAACGCCATGCCGCTGGCTGACGGGCCGTGCGCCGCCCGGAAATCGGCCGCCTGCCCGGTCGGCTCGCGGTTGAGCAACAGGGTGATGCGGCCCTGCACGTAGCGGGTCACGTGCTTGGTCGGGTGGCGGTGCGAGGCGACGAAGCCCAGTTGTTCGAACTGGCCGGCCAGCAAGTCCGGATCGGGCGAGGTAAATTCGCAGAACGCGAACCCATCGAGACCGAGCGGATTGGAGGGATCGGTGGTGTTCGACATGATATTACCCTTTCAGGTGCGGAAGGAGCGCGGCCACGAAGCGGGCTACGGTCTCGTCATTGAGGCCGGCGATGTTGATCCGTCCGGAGTCCGGCATGTAGATGCCGTGCTCGGCGCGCAGCGCCGCGACCGTCTCGCGGCCGATCGGCAGCAGCGCGAACAGGCCGTCCTGCCGCGCGATCGGTGCCAGGGCGGGATGGGCAGCGCCCAGGATCGCCCGCAAGGACCGAATGCGCCCGCACATCTGCGTCAGTTCGTCGCGCCAGTCCGACGTCAGCGCGGGCTCCTCAAGGATGGTCCGCACGATCGCGGCGCCATGGTCCGGCGGCATCGACCAGAGACTGCGCGCCAGGACCAGCATGTTCTCCCGGACCGGCAAGGCCATGGCGGGGCGGTCGGCCTGCACCCACAGGGCACCGACCCGCTCCCGGTACAGGGCGAAGTTCTTGTCGCAGCTATAGGCGACCATCGCTTCCGGCACACCGTTCAGGACGACGTGCATGCCGGCGGCGTCCTCTTCCAGCCCCTGCCCCAGCCCCTGATAGGCCAGGTCGACAAGCGGGATCAGGCCGCGTCGGGCGATCTCCTTCGCCAGCACCGCCCATTCATGATGCGCAAAGCCGGTCCCGGTCGGATTGTGGCAGCAGCCATGCAGCAGCACGACATCGCCGGCCCGAGCCTGCGTCAGACCCGCCAGGAACGCGTCGAAATCGACGCGCGACTGCGCGGCGTCGTAATAGGCCTGGGTCCGCACCGTCAGGCCTGCGGCGCGGAAGATGGGGGCATGGTTGGGCCAGGTCGGCGTTCCGATCCACACCGCGCGCTCCGCATCGGCGACTGCGATCAGCTCGGCGGCAAGCCGCAGGGCGCCTGTGCCGCCCGGCGTCTGCACCCCGGTGATCCGGCCATCCGCCGCCAGGGCACCGCCGAGCGCGATGGGCGCCAGCAGGTCGGTGAAGCGCTGATCGCCTTCCGGACCGAGATAGCTCTTGGTGTCCTGGGTCGCGAGCAACCGCGCCTCGGCCGCCTTGACCGCGCGCATGACCGGTGTCGCCCCCGTCGCATCGCGGTATACGCCGACGCCGACATCGATCTTGCCCGGCCTGGGATCGGCGCGGTGCAGGCCGATGATGGCGAGCAGCGCGTCCGGCGCCTGACGTTCCAGCCGGCCGAACAGCGGCGCGTCGTCGAGTTGCACGCTCATGCCCCGTCCTTCGTGCGGGCATAATGCTGCGTGCCCCGCGTGTAGACACGATCGGTCGGCAGGATCGCCTCGATCTCGATGTCGGACGCTCCGTGCAGTTCGTCGTAGATCGGGCCGAAGTCGGTGTTCAGCGTCTGGTCGAGCAAATTCTCGAAGCTGTCGATGACAAAGTAGTTCTGCTGGAAATCGTCGATGCGATACTTGGTCCGCATCAGCCGGCGCAGATCGAACCCGATCCGGTTGGGCGACGGGTCCTCGAGCGCGAAGATCGATTCGGAGGACGACGACACGATCCCCGCGCCGTAGATCTTCAGCTCGTCACCGGACTTCACCAGTCCGAATTCGACCGTGTACCAGTAGAGCCGCGACAACCGGTCGATCGCCCCGGCCGCGGCGGCGCGTTGGCCGCCCTGGCCATAGGCCTGCATGTAATCCGCGAAGACCGGGTTCACGAGCAACGGCACGTGACCGAACACGTCGTGGAACACGTCCGGTTCCTGCAGATAATCGAGCTGGTCGGGACGGCGGATGAAGTTGCCGGACACGAAGCGGCGATTGGCCAGATGGTCGAAGAACACATCGTCCGGCACCAGCCCCGGCACCGCGACCACCTGCCAGCCGGTTGCCTTCATCAGGCGATCGGACAGCTCCTCGAAGTCCGGGATGCCGGGCTTGGACAGTCGCAGGACGTCCAGCCCCTCCAGGAACTCCGGCGTCACCCGGCCGGGTAGCAGCCTGACCTGCCGCTCGAACAGCGTGTCCCAGGTGGCATGATCCTCCTGCGAATAGGCCCCCCAATTCTGAGGGATGGTCCAGTCGGTTGCGGCGCCGTCGGGGCGGATCAGGGATGTGTCAGCCATGGACGGAGAATGCCACGGACCGATGCCGAATGCGTTCCAATATTACGCCGATTTGCGGGTGTCATGAAACGGATTGCGCGATAATAGAACATTGATGAAACAGGCCTGTCACCTCGACGCGATCGACCGACGCATTCTGTCGCTGTTGCAGCAGGACGCGACTCTCACCCATGCCGATCTCGCGGAACGAGTCGGCGCTTCGGCGGCGTCGTGCTGGCGGCGGGTCAAGGCGCTGGAGGCGGCCGGCGTGCTGATCCAGTCCGTCCGGCTCGTCGATCCCCACAGCGTCGGCCGGGGGGTGAACGTCCTGTGCAATATACGGATGAAGAGCCACGCCGTCGACGACCGGCGCAGCTTCGAGGCGTTCGTCAACACCAGGCCCGAGGTCATCGAGTGTTTCTCGATGTCGGGGGATTGGGACTATCTCCTGCGCGTCGCGGTCGCCGATGTGGCGGACTATAACGACTTCCTCATGCATTCCCTGCTGGGACATCCCGCCGTCGCGGGCGGATCGTCGCACTTCGCCTTGTCGATGACGAAATACACGACCGCCTTGCCGGTGTGACCCCCGGCTTCGCAGCGGCTCGCTCCCGCCATTGGTCGCCTCAGCTCCGTTCCGTCCGGTTGCGAAGGCGAAACGATCGGGATAGCCTTTGCCCCGAAAGGGGACCAGCGCATGGAGACAATCGGACGCGATCTCAAAGAGATGCAACGCATCCCCTTGGCACCGGGCCATGTCGCCGCCCTGCGCGCCGCCGGGGTGGATCGGCGCTACAAGGCCGGCGACTGGCTGGCCGAGGTCGGCGCGCCGGCCGACCGCTTCGTCTATGTCGAGGCGGGCGAGGTCGAGGTGGTCAATCCCTTCACCGGCGACCGGCTGGTGCCGTCCACGCTCGGCCCCACGCAGTTCATGGGAGAGGTCTCGCTGTTGTCGGGCGGCAATTGGTCGATGCCGATGCGGGCGGTCAGCGAAACGCAGGTGATCGAGGTGCCTCGTGATCGGATGCTGCACTTGATGTCCGCCATCCCGGAAATGTCCGACATCGTCATCACCGTCCTAGCCGCCCGCCGCCGTCGCCAGCTGGAGAGCAGCGACGCGATGCTGGTGCTGGTCGGCGAGGAGGATGATCGGGCGGTCCGCCAGGTCGCCGAGTTCGCGGCGCGCAACCGCATACCCTATCGCTCGCACCCGGTCCGCAGCGTCGAGGCGGCGGCCGTCGCGACCAGCTGCGGCACGCCGGCCGACGCGCCGGTCGTGGTGTTCGGCCGCGACCTGGTCGTGACCGACCCGACGCCGGAAAAGGTCGCGCGGCTGCTCGGACTCGACCAAGACCTGCCCGACGATGCCGCATTCGACGTGCTGATCGTCGGGGCCGGACCGGCCGGGGTCGCGGCTGGCGTCTATGCCGGCGCCGAGGGACTTCGCGCGCTCGTCGTCGACGAGACGGCGATCGGTGGTCAGGCCGGCACGTCGAGCCGGATCGAGAATTACATGGGCTTCCCGACCGGAATATCCGGTGGCGATCTGGTCTGGCGCGGCGAGATCCAGGCGATGAAGTTCGGCACGCGCTTCGTCATGCCGCGACGGGTGGCGTCGCTCGAAACGCTGGAGGCCGGCGGCTTCTGCGCGACGTTCGCCAATGGCCAGCGCGTCCGCGCCACCACCGTGGTGGTCGCCACCGGCGTCCAGTACCGCCGCCTGCCGATCGATCGCCTGGCGGCGTTAGAGGGGTCGGGCATCTACTATGCCGCGACCGAGAGCGAGGCGCGCTTCTGCCGCGATGGCGAGGTGGTGGTGATCGGTGGCGGCAATTCCGCGGGACAGGCAGCGATGTACCTCAGCCGGGTGGCGCGCCGCGTCCGGCTGCTCGTGCGCGGGTCGACACTCGCGACCTCCATGTCGCACTACCTTTCGAGCCGGCTCGCCGCGGATCCGGCGATCACGATCGACTATGGCGCACAGGTCACGGCGGTGCACGGCGATGCCACGCTGGAAGCGGTGACGATCCGGAACCACGAAGGCGAGCGGACGATCCCGAGCTGCGCCATGTTCGTGATGGTCGGCGCGGCGCCCAATACAAGCTGGCTCGCCGATCTGGTGGCGCTGGACGACAAGGGCTTTATCCTGACGGGCACGGCGGTCGGGGCGGACTCCCCTTATGCGACCTCGTGTCCGGGCATTTTCGCCGTGGGCGACGTCCGCGCCGGCTCGACGAAACGGGTCGCCTCGTCGGTCGGCGAAGGTTCGGTGGTCATCTCCAAGGTCTGGGACGCGGTGAGGCGATAGGACCCGGTCCGGCGTCGCGGCCGGCGGTCGGCATGCCGTTTTCGGCAACGGTGGGGTGCCATCCTTGCCATTTCGTCGCGCCGCCGACTGCGCCATCTTGCTGAAGACGCCGCATATGTCATTGTCTTTGAAGGAGCTTAGAGATGATCGACCATCCCCCTGGAGTCGTCCTCGTCGACGCCGCCCGATCTCTTTCGTGTGCGTACCCATCGAACCACGGAGACCGACCATGAGCTTCATCACCACCACCGACGGCACCGAGATCTTCTACAAGGACTGGGGTCCGCGCGATGCGCCGGTCATTCACTTCCACCATGGCTGGCCGCTCAGCGCCGACGACTGGGACGCGCAGATGATGTTCTTCCTCGACAAGGGCTATCGCGTGGTGGCGCATGACCGGCGCGGCCACGGCCGCTCGTCGCAGTCAGCGACCGGGCACGATATGGACACTTACGTCGCCGACGTGATCGCGCTGACCGATGCGCTCGATCATCGGGGCGCGATCCATGTCGGCCATTCGACCGGCGGTGGCGAGGTCGCCCGCTATGTTGCCCGGGCCGCGCCGGGACGGGTCGCCAAGGCGGTTCTGGTCAGCGCGGTTGCGCCGATCATGGTGCGCACCGACAGCAACCCGGACGGCGTGCCGATCACGGTGTTCGACGATGTGCGCCACCAGACCGCGACCAACCGCGCGCAATTCTTCTATGACTTCACCCTCCCCTTCTTCGGCTACAACCGCGAAGGCGCCGAGGCGAAGGAGGGCGTGCGTCGCAACTGGTGGCGTCAGGGTATGCAGGGCAGCGTGCTGGCGCATACGTTGGGCATCAAGGCCTTCTCCGAGACCGATTTCACCGACGACCTGGCGGCGATCGCAGTGCCGACCCTGGTCATGCATGGCGAAGACGATCAGGTCGTGCCGTTCGCCACCACGGGCAAGCGGTCCGCCGACATCGTCAAGGGCGCGGTGCTGAAATCCTATCCCGGCTATCCGCACGGCATGCCGACCACCCATGCGGACCGGATCAGCCCCGATCTGCTCGCGTTCATCGCGGGCTGAGCGGAACCGCGGGCGGGCCGATGGTCCGTCCGCGTCCTCAAGGGGAGTGACGCCATGGCCGACCGCATATTGATCTTCTACGGCTCCTATCGGGCGGATCGACAGGGCATCCGGCTCGCCGACTATCTGGTGCGTGCCTTCGCCGAGCGCGGCGCCGCGCCCGAGCTGATCGACGCCAAAGCGATCGGCCTGCCGATGCTCGATCGCATGTACAAGGAATATCCCAAGGGCGAAGCGCCGCCCGCGATGGAGGCGCTCGCGGCCAAGATCCGCGCTGCCGACGCCTTCGTCTTCGTCACCGGCGAGTATAATTGGGGACAGCAGCCCGGCCTCAAGAATCTGACCGACCACTTTCTCGAGGAATGGTTCTGGCGCCCCGCCGCGATCGCCAGCTATTCGGCCGGCCGCCTCGCGGGCGCCCATGCCAGCGTCGCATGGCACGGCACGCTGAGCGAGATGGGGATGGTCGTGGTGTCGAGCACGCTCGCCGTCGGCAGCATCGGCCACGCGCTCGACGCCGACGGCCACCCGACCGGTGACGGCGGTGCCGCTCTGGCCCGGGCCTTCCCGCGCTTCGCCGACGATCTCGGCTGGTGGACCGCCGCCGCCCGCGATCGGCGCGCCAGCGTTCCGCCACCCTATTGATCAGCGGACACCGGTCGTGACGGTCGCGGCATGATAGCCGCCGTCATCGAATCGTCATCGCGCTTTCATGCAAGCGACATGGGCCGGTCCTAGTCGCACCCCAACGGGCGAGCGGAGTACCGCCGCCGAAATCTTTGGGGAATCAGCATCATGCAGACCAATCCGCGCTGCCGCGCCGCCCGCACGCTCGCCTGCGCCCTGCTCGCCGGTTGCGGCCAGGTCGCGCTGGCGACGCGTGCGGCGGCGGCCGACGGGCCGGCAGGCGTGGCCGCCGATGCGCCGGACGCCATGCCGGGCAGCGTCCAGGGCAGCGTCACCCGCACCGACGGCGATTATCTCGATGGCGCGTCCGTTTCGATCCCCGCAATCGACCGCACCACGACCGTCGACCGTTCCGGTCGCTATCGCATCGGCAATCTGCCGGCGGGCACCTATGACCTGGTCGTCCGCTATGTCGGCCTACCCGACCAGCGCCTGTCGGTGACCGTCGGTGACGGCACCGTGACGCAGGACGTAACGGTCGGCGGGACGATCGCCGGCGCGCCCGACAGTGGTGGCGAGATCGTCGTGACCGGATCGCGGCCGATCGCGGAATCCGAGGCCGCGGCGCTTCAGATCCAGCGGACGAGCGACTCGCTCGTCTCGGTCGTGGCCTCGGACTCGGTCGGCCGCCTGCCCGACCAGAACATCGCGCAGGCGGTCAGCCGCCTGCCCGGCGTCGCGGTGCAGCGCGACCAGGGCCAGGCCCGTTACATCAACCTGCGCGGTGCGCCGATCAATTGGACGACGCTGTCGTTCGACGGGATCAACGTCGTCAGCCCCGAGGGCCGCGACGCCCGCTTCGACAGCATCCCCTCCGCCATCGCCTCGCAGATCATCGTCCGCAAGGCGGTGACCCCAGACATGACCGGCGAGACCATCGCGGGCAATGTCGACATCATCACCCGCTCCGGCTTCGACTATCCCGGCTTCAAGGTGCAGGCCAAGGGCGGGGTTGGCCATGTCGAATTGGGCAAGAAGACCGAATATGAGGGTTCACTGGTCGTCTCCGACCGGTTCGACACCGGCATCGGCGAATTCGGCCTGGTCTCCTCAGCCAGCCTCTATCGCCGCGGCATGGTGACCGACAATTTTGAAACCGATTGGGAAGCGGTGGGCGAGGATCGCCGACCCGGCTACCAGGACCGGATCTGGGCGCGCGAGACGGAGAACAAGCTTTACCGGCTGACCCGCAAGAACTACGCGTTGTCGACCCGGCTCGACTGGCGGCCGGAGGGCGGCGCTTCGCGCCTGTTCGCCGAAACCATCTATTCGGCTTTTCAGGACGACGAACTGCGCAACAACTATATCTTCGATCTCGACGATCAGCAGTCGCGCACGCCCAGCGGCACCGCCGCCTGCACCGTCAGCGCGACCCCGCCGGCCGGCACCACCGGCTATGCCGATGTCTGCAACGGCAACACGCCGCTGCGCGGCACCGTGTATGGCATCGACCTCAACTCCAACTTCACGGTGCGCACGTACAAACAGTCGGTGTTCACCAACACGATCGGCGGCGACCATGAACTCGGCGACTGGACGATCGCGTGGCGCGGCAATTTCACCCGCTCGATCGACGACCGGACGCAGCCCGCGCAGCTCAACTATGACAGCCCTGGCTTCGGCTCGAACGGCGCCAGTGCCGGCAACCGCCTAACCGTCGGCTATGACCTGTCCGACCCGCAGCTCGCGCAGGTCGCACTGTACCGCACCGTCCGCAACGCCAACGGCACCTTCGCGCGGGGCGATCGGGTGATCGCCATCGAGGATTTCCCGCGCACCCTGTCGCGCCTCCGCTCGCTGAAGGCGAAGGACGTGACCAAGGCGTACACCGCCAAGCTGGACGTCACGCGCGAAACGACGCTCGGCGATCTGCCGGTGACGTTCGCCGCCGGCCTGCGCTATGACGATCGCACCAAGATATCCCGCGACTACCTGCTCGAGCTGAACAGCGCCGCGCAATTCGCCGCCGCCGGCATCCCCACCGGCTATTCGGCGATTGCCATCCCCGGCGACTTCCAGGGGGAGATCCCGCTCGGCTACACCTTCCAGTATTTCGGGCGCGACAAGATCCTGGGGCTGGTGGATCAGGCCAGGACGGTCGGCCGCTACACCCTCGTCAGCGACAATTTCTACGACGTCGAGGAAAAGGTGTATGCCGGCTATGCCATGGCGACCGCGACTCTGGATTGGGGCAGCATCGTCGGCGGCGCGCGCGTCGAGCATGTCCGCAACATCAGCCGGGCCAACGCCGCGATCGGCCCGGTCCAGGTCGCGTCCGACGCGACGCTGGTCTATCCCAGCCTGCACTTCAACTGGAACGTCAACGACCGGATGAAGGCGCGCCTGTCGTTCAACACCGGCGCGGCGCGGCCCGACTATGACCAGCTGCGGCCCAACTTCGCCTTTAACGACGCCAATCAGACGATCTCCGGCGGCAATCCGGACGCGAAGCCCGAAAAGGCGCGCGGCGCCGACCTCTACGTCGAATATTACACGATGCCGCGCGGCTTCCTGTCGGTCGGCGTCTTCTACAAGGACGTCCAGGACGTGCTGTTCGACGCCGATCGCACGTTCGGCAGCACGCTCCTGAACAGCGGCGGCGTTGATCGGTCGCAATATACCTTCTCGACCATCCTCAATGGTGGCGACGGATCGATCTACGGCATCGAGGCGGCGATCCAGCAGCAGCTCGATCCGTTCGTCGACGATCTGGGCCTGCCCGACTGGATGGGCGGCTTCGGCGTCCAGCTCAACGCGACGCTGAACAAGAGCCGCTCGATCACCCCGGACGGGCGCCGAATCCGCCTACCAGGCACCTCGGACGCGGTGTACAACCTGATCGGCTATTACGAGAAATACGGGTTCTCGGCGCGCGTCTCCTACCAGAACCGCTCGCCCTGGCTGGATGCGATCGGGTCGTTCGGCCCGATCAATGGCGTCGACCGCGGTATCGATGGCGGCGATTTCTACTGGGCGAAGGATGACGAGCTGGACACCAGCATCCGCTATGCCGTCACTCCCAACGTCGAAATCTACGGCGACTTCGCGAACCTGCTGAACGGCCCCGGCCGCCGCTATGTCGGCACCTCCCGATACACCATCGAGCATGAGACGTTCGGCCGCCGCTATACCGGCGGCGTGCGGGTGACCTTCTGATGGCGGCGTGGCTCGCGATGCTGCTGGCGCAGGCGACGACGCTTCCGACCCCAGGGGTATCCGTTCCCGCCGTGCCCGCCACGGCGGAGACGGCGCCGGTGGCGAGCGCCGACGATGCTGCCGACGATCCCGCGATCTGGCGCGACCCGCGTGCGCCGGAACGCAGCCTGATCGTCGCGACCGACAAGCAGGCCGGCATCCACGTCTATGACCTGACGGGCCGGCGCGTCAGCTACACGCCCGCGCCGCGCCTCAACAACGTCGACCTGCGCACCGTGGGCGGCCGCGTCATCGTCGCTGCCAGCGACCGTGCGGACCCGGCCCAGGCGCATGTCGCGCTGTTCCAGCTGGACACCGAGGCCGGCCGGCTGGTGCCGCTCGGCCGGCTGCACGTCGGAGCGGGCGAAGCTTATGGCATGTGCCTGTGGACACGCGCGAAGGACGGCGCGCTGTTCGGTTTCGTCGTGCTGAAGGACGGACGCATCGACCAGATCGCCATCGACACCAGCGGCCCCGCGCCGGTGGTGCGGACGGTGCGGTCGATGAAGCTCGGCACCCAATCCGAGGGGTGCGTGGCCGACGACCGCACCGGCCTGCTCTACGTCGCCGAGGAGGATGTCGGCCTCTGGCGCTTCGATGCCGATCCAGCGGGCCCCGTCACGGGTACGTCGGTGGTGGCGGTCGATGGTCGCCGGCTCGTCGCCGATGCGGAGGGGCTGGCGCTGGCGCCCAAGGGGCGCAAGGGCGGCTATCTCGTCGTGTCGAGCCAGGGCGACAATGCCTATGCGCTCTACCGGCTGCCGAACATGGCCTATGCCGGCCGCTTCCGGATCGATGGCGGCGCGATCGACGGAACGAGTGAGACCGACGGGATCGACCTGATGCTCGGCGATTTCGGACGGGACTATCCCCAGGGGCTGCTCGTCGCGCAGGACGGCGACAATGCGCCGGACACGCAGAACTTCAAATATGTCGGCTGGGCGGCGATCCGCCGCGCGCTGAAACTGCCTTGAGGAGATACCGGATGATCGCTCGGACAATGGCCGCGGCGCTGCTCGCGACCGCGCTGACGGGAGTCGGCGCGGCGGCGAAACCCGCGGCAAAGCCGGCCAAGGCGGCCAAGGCGGCCGCCGCGACGCGGACCACGCGTCCCCGCAACATCATCCTGTTCCTGGGTGACGCCGGCGGCATCCCGACGCTGAACGCGGGCGGCCTCATGGCGCATGATCGGCCGCAGGCGCTCTTCATCCAGTCGATGCCGCATATCGGCCTGTCCGACACCTCCGCCCGCAACCGCTGGGTGACCGACTCGGCCGCCGGCATGACCGCCATCATGAGCGGCCACAAGACCGACAACGGCATGGTCGGCATGGTGCCTGCCGCCACCGCCGGCGACGCGCCGGTCGCGGTCCCGTCGTTCATGGAGATCGCGCAGGCGCGCGGGCTGTCGACCGGCGTCGTCACCAATCAACCGATCTGGGACGCGACGCCCGCCGCCTGCTACGCGCACGTCCCCTCGCGCAAGGACAAGGACGCGATCTTCGCGCAGATGCTCGCCCCGCGCCACGGCAAGGGCGTCGACATCCTGATCGGCCGCGGCCTCGCCGACGCGAACGCCGCGTTCGCCAGGCGCGGCACCACCGCCGCCACCGCCTTCGCGCAGGCCGGGTACCGCTACGGCAGTGACCCGGCGCTGATCGCCCAGGCCCCGCGCGCAGCGGTGTTGCGCGACGCCGACTATGCCCCCACCCCGGCGGTCGAGGCGACGGTGCGTCAGCTCGCCCGCAACCCGAAGGGCTATGTCCTGATCGTCGAGTGGGACATGCACACCGACGACCCGATGACGGGCCTGCGCCACGTGGCGGAGTTGGACGCGATGATCCGCCGCATCCGCGCGGTCGCCGGTCCCGACACGCTGATCCTGTTCACCGCCGACCACAGCTTCGGCCTGCGCATGACCGGTGGCGATCGCGGCACCCCACTCGCCGCGCAATATGCCGCCGCCGCCGCCAAGCCGGGCGTGACAAACGCCACCAATCCTATCATCGGCGTCGTGGACAGCCACACCGGCGAGGAGGTCTTGGCCGCCGCCGACGGCCCCGGCGCGGAGGCCGTGCACGGCTTCTTCCCGAACACCCGGCTCTATCACGTGATGGTGGAGGCGTTCGGGTGGGTTGCGACGCAGTGAAGACCCGGCCGGCGTGGACGCTCCGTCCGGGTCGTTGACCGGCGCAGGGGGCGGACGCAGCAGCCGGACGGCTCAATCCTGCCAGCCGCCTCCCAGCGCCAGGAACAGTTGCACCTGATCGGCGGCCAGGCGGCTCTCGGCGGCGGCGAGGGTCTGTTCGGCCGCGATCGCGGTGCGCTGGGCATCGAGGACGGACAGGAAGCCGGTCCGGCCGGCGCGGAACAGCGTGTCAGCGTCCCGCGCGGCCTTGCGCGCTTCCGCATCCGCGTCGCGGAGCGCGGCGGTGCGGTCAAGGTCGCGGGCATAGACGGTCAAAGCGCTTTCCGTCTCCCCCAGCGCGCGCAGGACCGTGCCGTCGAACCGGGCAAAGGCCGCATCGCTCTCGGCACCGGCGGCGGCGATGCGGGCGCGGACCCGGCCACGATTGGGGAATTGCCAGTTGATCAGCGGCCCCAGCGAGAATTTATAGGTGTCGCCCGACAGGGCTCGCTCGGCCAGGCCGACCGAGCCGATCGACGCGCCCAGCGATATGTGCGGATAGAGGTCGCCCGTTGCCACGCCGATCCGGGCCGTGGCGGCCCGGAGCGCCCATTCGGCGCCGCGGACGTCGGGACGACGTCGCAGCAGCGCCGCCCCGTCGCCGATCGGGATCGGTCGGGCAAGACGGGGCTCGGCCGTGCAGGTGGCGACCTGGTGATCGAATTCGGCGGGCGGCCGGCCGGTCAGCGTCGCCAGGCGATACAGCGCCAGCCGGCGCGCCGCCTGCAATCCCGGCAGGCTCGCGCGCACCTGCGCCTCCTGCGCTGCCGAACGGGTCGCGTCGAGCGAAATGCCGCGCCCGCCCCGGACCAGGCGACGGGTCAGGCCGGTGGTCCGTGCCTGCAACGCCAGCGCGCGCTCCGCCACGCCGATCTCGCGCCCGGCCGAGCAGGCGTCGAGATAGGCGCGCGTCGTATCCGCCGCCACCGTGATGCGGACGCCGTCATAGGCGGCATGGGTGGCCGCCAGGTCGGCATCCGCCGCCTCGACCGCGCGGCGGATCTGGCCGACCAGATCGACCTGATAGGCGATCCCGGCGCTCGCTGAATAGACGAAGTTGCGAGGCAGCGGCGCGCCGGGCAGCAGTTCCTCCTCCGCAGAGCGCTGGCCATAGCCTGGTGCGGCCTGCAGACTGGCCTGGGGCTGCCGGTCCTGCGCGACGAGATCGACCGACGCCTGGGCTCGTGCGATATTGGCGGCGGCGACGCGAAGGTCGGTGTTCGCCGCCAGCGCCTGGGCCACCAGCCGGTCGAGCAACGGGTCCTGGTAGAGCCGCCACCAGTGATCAGGGACCGGCGCGAGCGCGGCGAAGGCCTGCTCGTCGCCGGCGACAAAGGGGGCCTTGGCGCTGGGACGATCGATCACCGCGGCGGCCGGGCGGTGATAGTCCGGCCCCACCGTCGAGCAGGCGGCCAGCAGGCCGGCGGCGAGCAGCGCGGCGGTGCGGCGCAGGGTCATGCCTGGGCCCCCGCGGCGCGCGGCAGAACCTCGACCGTCGCGGTGCGGCCGACCACCAGCGACAGATCGGCCGGCAGGCGATCGATCGCGATCCGCACCGGGATGCGCTGGGCCAGCCGCACCCAGCTGAAGGTCGGATTGACATTGGCGAGCAGGTTGGCGCCGGCGCTGCGCTCGCGGTCCTCGATGCCGCCCGCGATGCTCTGGACATGCCCCGCGATATCGCGATCGTCGCCCATCAGGCGGACGCGGACGGGATCGCCGACATGGATGCGGGGCAGCTTGGTCTCCTCGAAATATCCGACGATATGGAGCGAGCCACGGTCGATGATCGCGAATTCGGGATGGCCGGCATTGGCATAGTCGCCCGGCCGCAGATCGAGATTGGCGACGGTGCCGGCGACGCTGGCCCGGACTTCGGTGCGGGCCAGATTGAGGCGCGCGGTCGACAATGCCACCCGCGCCTGGTCGAGCGCGGCGACGAGCTGGGCGACCTTCGCGTCGCCCTGCTCGCGGACCTCGCCCGCGACGAGATCGCCGAGCGTCCGGTTGCGCCGCGCCTCCCGCCGCGCCTGCGCCAGCAGCGCCGCTTGCGCGGCGACGGCGGCCTGCGCCTGCGACACAGCCAGGCGGTAGCGCGGCGTGTCGACGCGGAACAGCGGCGTTCCAGCCTTCACCCATTGATTGTCGCGCACCAGCACATCGGTGACGAGCCCGGAGACATCGGGCGCGACCTGCACGATGTCCGCCCGTACCCGGCCGTCGCGGGTCCAAGGATCGGTCTCGTAATGCGCCCAGAGGCGACGGGCGGCGAACAGCGCGATCGCCACCGCTATCAGGGTCACGCAGATTCGCGCCGCGACACGGAAGGAAGGATGCAAGGTCATGGAATGATCAACCGAAAAGGGTCGCGGCGCCAGCGCCGCCGGTGAGGACGGCCGCGATGCCGGCCCAGAGGATGACGGTGAGCGCCACGTCGAACAGGCCGCGATGCCAGACGAAGCGATACAGGCGCATCCGGCCAGCCGCCCAGCCGATCGCCTGCGCCGCCATGAAGGCGAGGAAGGCGGCGATCAGCAGCGGATGGACGAACACGCCGGCCAGGTCGACATCGGCGGTCATGCCGCGACCCCCATCGCCTGCCATCCCGGCGCGGCGGGAAAGACGTTGCGACGCAGCCCGGTCAGCGCCGCCAGCGTCTCGGGATCGGCCTGCCCGTCGCGATCGGCTGCCAGGGTTTCACCAATGAGGTCATCGATCGCCCCGAGCAGCTCCGACGGTGGCGCGCCCTCGCCTGCCCGCGCGGATCGGCGGAACCACGCCGCCAGCATCCCTCGCAACGTCGCGCCCTGCGACGTCGAGGCGACATGCGCGAGGCTGAAACCCAACCGCAGCTCGCGCAGCGCCGAGGCGGCCGCCGCACGGTCACCCTCGTCCAGCGCACCCACCCGCGCCGCGATCAAACCCACCCGGTCGAGCATGCGCCCGCGCCAGGCCGGCAGCCGCGCCGGCCGGTCGGCCAGCGCCGCCAGATCGCGCCAACCGGCCCGGCGCAGGCGGCGGATCGCGGTCGCGGCGCCGATGCTTCGAACCACCTGCGTCACGACGATCGCCGCCGCGATCCCGACCAATTGCGCGATGTTGGCGTTGAAGAAGCCGACCGCGTCCGGCGTGTAGACGTTGGTGAGCGCAAGCCCGCTGGCGAACCCGATCATCATCGGCATCATCCGGCCATACCAGGCCGGGACCGCCATGATCGCGCCCAGCGGCAGCAGGCAGGGCGCGAGCGCGACGCAGAGCATCGCGAAGCCGTCGATCGCCGGCAGGATCGCGAACAGATACAGCGCGGCGAGCGGCAGCGACGCGATCGTCCAGATCAGGAAGCTGCGCTGCGCGGGCACCGGATCGTCGAGCGTCGCAAAGAAGCAGCAGACCACGGCCGCGATCATCGCCGCGATCGCCCCCTCCGGCCAGCCGGTGGCGATCCAGAACCCGCAACAGGCCAGGATCGTCAGCAGCGTCGCACCGGATGATACCAGCGCCAGACCATAGTCCCGGTGCAGGCTTCGCACGCTCTGCCCGGCGACGGCTGGCGGCGCGGCATCGGGAGCCGCGAGCGCCGCGACCAGCGCGCGCGTGTTCGACAATGCGTCGACCAGCTCGGCCAGCCGGGCGACCAGATTGAGCGCCAGCAGGCCGCGCCAATCGGCCGGGCCGGGCGCCGGCGGGACCCGCGGCGCGGGCTGGGTCGGATCGGTGGCCCAGGTCCGGACCTCTGCGATCGTCCGCGTCAAGTCGGGCTCCAGCGCGCCCTCGGCCACCAGGCTGTCGAGCCGGTCCTCGATCGCCGAGACCAGCGGGATAAGTCCGATCAACGCGTCCTGCAGGCCGACCAGAAGGTGGCGCGTCGGGCGGTTCCGCGCCGTGTCGAACGGGATGTGCGTCGCGATGACGTGCAGGTCGGTGACATCGGCCGCAAGCCGCCGCCGGTCCGCTGCCGAGCGCGACGTCGGCTCTGCCGACAGAACCTCGGCGATCCACGCCTCCGCATCGCCGAGCACGCTCCTGGCGCGCACCGCATAGGCGTCGGTGACCGGGCGCGGCCAGACGATGGAGTGGATCACTGCGGCGCAGATCACGCCGACCCCGATCTCCTGCACCCGAAGGACCGCGATGTCGAAGATCGCCTCCGGATGAGTGACCGACGGAAAGCCGACCAGCGCGGCCGTATAGCCAGCCAACATGAAGACATAGGATCGCGGCGTACGATCGAGCAGCGACACGAACTGGCACCCCGCCACCCACAGCGCCAGCGCCAGGCTGAGCACGGCCGGCGCGTTGACCAGGGTCGGCACGAGCAGCACGGTGACGACCGCGCCGACCACCGTGCCGATCAGGCGATACACCGCCTTCGACCGCACCGCGCCACTCAGCGGCTGGCTGGTGATATAGACGGTCGCCATCGCCCAGAACGGTCGTTCCAGACCGAGCGCAAAGGACACGAACAGGGCGAGCATGGCGGCGGCGAAGCAGTTGACGGAAAAGACCGTCTCGCGAAGCCCGATTCGGGGCATGGCGATCACTTCGCTTCGTCCCCGGTGCCGAAAAAGGCTTCCAGCCGCTCCAGTACGCGGATCGCGGCGACCAGGTCGCCTTCGTCGACCCCGGCGAAGACCTCGGCACGGATCGCGGCGGTCCGCGCCTCGACTTGCGCGGCGACCGCGCGCCCTGGGTCGCTCAGGCGAAGCAGGCGGGCGCGCTTGTCGGTTGCATCCACCGTCCGCTCGACCAGCCCGCTACGCTCCAGTTGATCGATCAGCGGCACCACCGACGGCGCCTCCAGCCCAAGCCGATCGGCGAGCACGCCCTGCCGCAACCCTTCCCCGGCCCGGCCGACCAGCATCACGGTCAATGCCGCCGTATGCGACAGCGCCAGCCCGGCAAGGCCACGGTCGAGATAGCGCTGATACGCCCGCGCCATGGGGATGACGGCGGCGGCGAAACGACGCTGGAGCAGCGAGGATGTCGGCATTGCAAATATATAGATTGCTATCTATCTAAAGGCAATGCCGTCTTGGCCGGTGCAGCGATACGCGCGCTCCCGTCACCCACCCGACCGATCGATCGGTCGGCCCGCGACCTGTGGCGACACTCCCGCCTGTCCGTGGCTCACATCGTGTAGCGCAGGCTGATCAGGGCGGTGCGGGGCGCGCCGAAATAGCAGCCCGTGGCCGAGATGCAGGTCTTGAGATAGCGCTTGTCGAACAGGTTGCTGACGTTGACCGCCAGGTTCGCCCCCCGCAACGCGGGCGACACCCTGGCCAGGTCGAACCGCAGCGCCGCATCGGCGATCGTCGCGGCCGGGATGCGATAGAGGTTGGCGGCATCGCCGTACAGTGCGCCGAAATAGGTCGCGCCGGCCCCGACGCCGACTCCGGTCAGCACGCCTGACCGGATGCTATAGTCCGCCCGCACCGACCCCTGATGGTCCGGCACGAAGGGCAGCGCATTTCCCTGGATCGAGACATTCGCCGCATTGGGGTTAGCCCGCAGCACGTCGGACTGGCTGAAGGCATAGGCGGCGATCAGGTTGAGCCCAGGCACGGGCGTCATCTTGGCCTCGGCCTCGATGCCGCGAACCCGCGCCTCGCCGGTCTGGGTGCTGAAGCGGATATCGGCAGGATCGGGCGTCAGCACGTTGGTCTGGCGCAGGTCGAACAGGGCCAGCGTCACCAGGCCCGGCATGGCGGGAAGCTGATATTTCAGCCCGGCCTCCCACTGCTTGCCCAGGGCCGGCGCGAAGGGGCGTCCGAGCCGGTCGGTCCCAGCGGCTGGCTGGAACGACGTACCATAGGCGACATAGGTCGCCATCTGGTCGAGCAGTCGGTAGGTCACGCCGACGCGACCGGTGAACTGACGGTCCTGCTGTCGCGCCTGGAGCGAGCGGCCACTGGCAACGGTCAGGGTATTGGTGGTGCTGTTCGCCCAGTCCTGGCGGCCGCTCGCCAGGACCGACAATCGACCCGCGATCCCACCATATTGCACATACAGGCCCGTCTGATCGCGATTTTGCCGGATCGTCGTGGCGATCGGCGGGCGCGTGGTGCCCCGTGTGTAGACGGGTGCGAAGACGTCGATCGCGGGTGCCAGCCGCAGCGCGCTCTCGTCATAGCGGGCACGTTCATCCTGATAGTCGAGGCCGACCAGCAATTCGTGCGCGATCGCGCCGGTCCGCCCACGCATGGTCATGCGGCTGTCGGTCGTCCAGACACGGCTGCGTTCCGGAAAGGCCCAGGCATAGCGGCTGAGGGTGCGGTCGTCGGCGGCGAGCGCGATCCCCTGCACGCGCTGCGTATCCGTCGTCACGTCGGCGAAGCGGATGCTCTGATCGAAGCGCAGCGCCTGGCTCAGCTCGCGATGCAGTTCCGCGCCGGCGGTGAATTGCTCGTTGTGGAAATGGTCGTAGCCGGGATCGCCGATGAACAGCCCGGGCGAGATGGAACCCAGGGGATTGGCGCGGAGCGTTCCCTTGACCGGCAGCGCGGGCGGCGCGCCGCCACCGTCCGACACGATGGTCTGATACTGGCCGAGCAGCGTGATCGACGTCGTCGCGTCGGGCGCGAAGCGCAGGGCCGGCGCGACGAACAGGCGCTTCTCGTCGAGGAACTCGGTCGGCGTGCCGCTGGTCCTGGCCAGTCCGGTCAGCCGGTAGGACAAGGGCGTGTCGCCGATCGGACCGCCGAGGTCGGCGCCAACCTGGACGCGGTCGAACGACGCCGCCTGCAACAGAATCTCGTGCAACGGCGTGTCGGTCGGCCGCTTGCTGACCATGTTGACGAGGCCGCCCGGCGCACTCTGTCCATAGAGCGACGAGGCCGGCCCCTTCAGCACCTCGATCCGCTCCAGGCCATAGGGTTCGATCCGCATCTGCGCATAGCCGCGCGCCCCGAACGGCAGCCGCAGCCCGTCCAGATAACGCGCGGGATTGAAGCCACGGACGATGATCCAATCGTGACGGACGTCCGTATCGCCATATTGGCCGACCACCCCGGGCGTGTTCTGGATCGCCTGGGTCAGGCTCTGGACGCCGCGCACCGCGATCTCCTCGGCGGTGACGGTGTTGATCGCCTGGGGCGTGAGCAGAATGGGCAGATCGGTCTTCGAGCCACTGGAGGTTTCGATGGGATAGGGACGCGCCGTCACGACGATATCGTCCGCCGACGCCATGGCGGAGGATGACTGAGCATGTGCGATCCCGGCGGCGGAGCACAGGAACAGGACGGCGAGCGACGATGAATTTCTCACGACACCCCCATTAACGATAATGACTCGCAATATTATAGTATAGGATGATGTCAATCCGCTATCGACCCGCTTGCCCCGACGGTCCGCGTCAGCCGCCCCGCGTCATGATTATGCCGTCGCTATGCGCTTCCCCGAAATCGATCTCGAAAGCCTATGCCCGGGTCCGTAGTTCGGCCGAGCGGGCGCAGGACGCCCGATCATGGAAGGTTGCCAGGGCGTCATGTCATCCGAACCCCATCCGGACCCCGAAGAGCACGGACCGGTCATCTATGTCGGCCAGGATACGGCCGGCCACTGGCTCGTGCAGGATAGCGGCGGGAAGCTGGAAGGCCGCTTCGTGTCGCGGAGCGCCGCGCTGCGCTTCGCCGAGGCCGAGCGGCAAATCTATCATGCGGCCGTGGAGATGGCTCCCGCGCCGCTGGTGCCGCTCGTCCCCTTCGGCCCGGTCGATGCCGTCGACCATGCGCTTTCCCGGGCCGCCTGAGGAGCGCGACATGACCATCGGATCAAAGACCGCCGCCGTGAGCGAACTTACGGCGACCGCCACAAGGCCCCCCGCCCTGACGATGCCGGGCAGCCGCAGCGCCATGGCCGACCCACGCTGGACGCCCGTCTGCACCGCGCTCGGCCGGCTGCGCGCCGATCGCCGCCGCGCCGTGCGCATCGTCGATGCCGATTGCGGCTGCGGCACGCTGCTGATCGCGGCGCTTCGACATGCGCGGGCGATCGGCTTCACCGCGGTCGAGGGTCGCGGCATCGACGGCTCCCCTGCAAGGATCGGGCGCGCGCGCGCCGCCGCGGCGCGTCTGCACGACCGGACCATCGGCATCGTCTTCGAGGTGGGGGACCCGATCGACGCCTTGGCGAGCGAGGCGGAGGTGCCCGCCGACATCGTGCTGTGGCACGGCGGCGGCACGGTCGACGAGCGTGCCGGCACAAGCGCGCGTCTTGCCGCGGCCGGCGATGTGGTCATCGACGACGATCGCGCCGCCCGCGCGGCGGCGGTGGCCGCATGACCCGCCGCGACCTGCAATGGAGAGCGGGGGGCTTCGCGTTACTAGCGTCGTCCTGCGCCATGGGCCTGGCGCTCGACGGATCGTCGGCGATCATCCTCTTCTTCCCGCTGGCGCTGCTCGGCCTGCCGTTGCTGATCCACGGGAAGCGCGTCGGCCAGCTCCTGCGCGCCGAACGGCGCGGTCATGGCCATACCGCCGACATCGTCCATGCCGCCCGCGTCCGACGCCGCCGGCCGGTCGGCGGCCGCGTCGAACATCGACACGCGAGGACGGAGCGATGAACGCCTTCGACTATCGCGACGGCGTCCTCCACGCGGAGGATGTCGCGCTGCCCGCCATCGCCGACGCCGTCGGCACACCCGTCCACGTCTATTCGGCAAGCGCGCTACGGCACGCCGCCCGCGCCTTCTCCTCCGCGATGGGCGGCCTGTCGTCCGCGCGGTTCGCGTTCGCGGTCAAGGCCAACCCCAACACCGCCGTGCTGCGGCTGCTGGCGGACTGCGGCTACGGCGCCGACATCGTATCGGGCGGCGAGCTGCGCCGGGCGCGGGAGGCCGGTATGGCACCAGCGGATATCGTCTTCTCCGGCGTCGGCAAGACCGACCGTGAGATGGCCGACGCGCTCGACGCGGGTATCGGCCAGTTCAACCTGGAACTGGAGGAAGAGGGTCGCGTCCTGGCGCAGCTCGCCAGCCTGCGCGGCAGGCGGGCGCCCGCAGTGCTGCGCGTCAACCCGGACGTCGATGGCGGGTCCCATGCCAAGATCACGACCGGCCGGCGCGAGAGCAAGTTCGGGGTCGACATCACGTCGGCGGCGGACCTGTACGACCGGTTGGCGCGATGCGACGGGCTCGAGCTGCACGGGGTCGCCCTTCATATCGGCAGCCAGATCAGCGACCTTGCGCCATTGGAGGCCGCCTATCGCCGGATCGGGACGCTGATCGTCGAGCTTCGGGCGCGGGGTCATCACATCACGCGGGTCGATCTGGGCGGAGGCCTTGGCATCCCCTACCGTCCCGAGGACCGGATGCCCTCGCTCGCCGACTATGCGGCGATGGTGGCGGGGCTCACGCGGGGCTGGGATGTCGGTCTCACCTTCGAGCCCGGGCGGATCATCACCGGACTCGCCGGCATCCTGCTGACGCGCGTGACATGGGTGAAGCCGGGCGCGATCCATCCCCTCGTCATCGTCGACGCGGCCATGACCGACCTTGCTCGCCCGGCGCTCTACAATGCCTATCATCGCTTTGCCGCCGTCACGCCCGATGGCACGACCATGACCGCCACCCTGGCCGGCCCGGTTTGCGAAACCGGCGACCTCTTCGGCGTGGGTCGATCGATCGACCGGGTCGGACGCGGCGATCTGGCGGTGTTCCACGCGACCGGCGCCTATGGTTCGGCCATGGCCTCGATCTACAACTGCCGCCCGCTCAGCCCGCAGGTGATGGTTGACGGCGGCGCCTTCACCATCGTCCGCGATCGCCTCTCGCCGCCGGAGGTGCTGTCAGCGACACCCGCCGCGACCGCGCCCTGAAAGCTGGGCTTGGGGTCGGAATAGCGCTGAGCGGTTTGCATCGGCCGGCGGCTTCGGCATGGGATGGCCGCCATGACCGCTGATCTCGCCATCCTTTATGAACATCCGCAATGGTTTACTCCGCTGTTCGCGGCGCTGGACCGGCGTGGCGTCAGCTATGAGTCGCTGACCACGCGCACGGCCTTCGATCCGGCCGATGCCGCCCTGCCCGCCCCCCTCATCCTCAGCCGGCTGGCCATGTCGGCGTTCCTGCGCGACGCAGAGCATCCGATCTTCTGGGCGCAGGCGCTGCTCGCCCGCTGGGAGATGGGGGGCGCCCGCGTGCTGAACGGCACGCCGGCCCTGGCGATCGACACGTCGAAGGCGCGCCAGCTCGCCTTGATCGCGTCGCTGGGCCTCGCCATCCCGGCGACCCGGGTCGTGCACCGCGCGGCCGATGTGCCGGCGGCGGCCGCGACGATCGGCTTCCCGCTGGTGGTGAAGGCCAATATCGGCGGCGCCGGCGCGGGCATCGCGCGATTTGACGACGCGGAGGCGCTGCGCGCCGCGGTGGCCGACGGCAGCTTGCCGACCAGCATCGACGGCGTGCTGCTGGTCCAGGACTATGTCCCGGCGCGCGGCGGCACGATCACGCGGATCGAGACGCTCGATCGCGCCTATCTCTATGCGATCGACGTTGCCGGGGCCGGCGCATTCGACCTGTGTCCGGCCGATGCCTGCCAGGTTCCCGGCAGCGCGATCACGATGACCGCGACCGAGCCGCCCGCGCCGTTGCGCGACGCGGCGGAGGCGATCGCACGGGCCGCGTCGCTCGACCTCGGCGGGGTCGAGGTGATGATCGACGACCGCGACGGCACGCCCCGCTTCTATGACGTCAATGCGCTGTCGAATTTCGTGGCGCGACCGCTCGACGTGTTGGGCTGGGACCCGCACGACCGGCTGGTCGATCGGATCGTCGGCTGGATCGGGGAGGCACGCTGATGCGATATGGTTTCTGGATGCCGGTGTTCGGCGGCTGGCTGCGCAACGTGGCCGACGAGCGGATGGAGGCGAGCTGGGCCTATGCCAAGGCGCTGACCCAGGATGCCGAGCGTTGGGGCTATGACCTGACGCTGATCGCGGAGCTCAACCTCAACGACATCAAGGGGGTCGAGCAGCCTGCGCTCGACGCATGGTCGACCGCGGCCGCGCTTGCCGCAGTGACCGAGCGGCTGGAGCTGATGGTCGCGGTGCGGCCCAATTTCCACCATCCCGCCTTGTTCGCCAAGGCGGCGGCGAACATCGACCGGATCGCCGGCGGCCGCCTGTCGCTGAACGTCGTGTCGAGCTGGTGGGCCGACGAAGCGCGCCAGTACGGACTACAATTCGACCAGCACGACGATCGCTATGCGCGCACGGCGGAATGGCTGAGCGTCGTTGACGGGCTGTGGACGCAGGACCGGTTCAGTTTCGCGGGCCAATTCTACACCACGGACGCGGCGATCTGCGCGCCCAAGCCGGTCAAGCGGCCGACCGTCTATGCCGGTGGCGAGAGCGAGGCCGCCAAGACGATGATCGCGAGCCAATGCGACGCCTATGTCATGCACGGGGACCCCGTCGAGGCGATCGCGCCCAAGATCGCGGACATGGCCGCGCGCCGCCGCGCCGCCGGTGGGGCGCCGATGCAATATGGCATGGCCGCCTATGCGATCGTCCGCGACAGCGAGGCGGAGGCGAAACGCGAGCTGGAGCGCATCACCACTGTCACCGATCTGCCGGCAGGCTACGCCAATTTCGACCAGTGGCTGTCGGGAACGCAATTGGAGCGGGAGCTCAAGCTCCAGGAATATTCGGTGTCCAACCGGGGCTTGCGCCCCAACCTGGTCGGCACGCCCGAGCAGTTGAAGGAACGCATCGCCGAATATGAGGCCGCGGGCCTCGACCTGCTGCTGTTGCAGATGAGCCCGCAGGCCGAGGAGATGGAGCGCTTCGCCGCGCAGGTGATGGGCACGACCGCCGGGCGGGTGCCGGCGGCGGCCTGAACGCGCTAGCCGAAGCGATAGATGCCGCCTGGTTCCGCCGCGACGAAGCGGTCCGGGGCGACGCGGGCGGCATCTAGCGCCGTCGCGAGTTCCGCGGCGGGCGCATCGCGTGCTTCGTCGGTCAGCTGGAACGTGCCCCAGTGAATGCCGAGCGCACGCGCCGCCCCGACGTCGGTGAAGATGCGCACGGCCTCGGCGGGGTCGACATGCTGCGCGGCCATGAACCATCGCGGCTCGTAAGCCCCGATCGGGATGAGGGCCAGGTCGGGCGCTCCCAGCCGTTCGCGCACTTCGCCGAAGATACGCCCGTCGCCATAGCCGGTGTCGCCGACGAACCAGATCGCTCCGGCGGGGGTGTCCAGATAATGCCCGCTCCACAGCGTCATGCGCGTGTCGCTTGGCCAGCGGTTGGACCAGTGATGGGCCGGAGTCAGCGTCGTCGCGACGCCGCCGCCTAGGTCCAGCCGGTCCCACCAGTCGCCGGCGACGCACCGCGCGCCCGGCACCGCCGCCTGGACGACCGCGTCGTTGCCGAGCGGCATCGCCATGAGTGGCTCGTGCGCCGCATGGAGCCGTGCGAGCGTGGCGACATCGAGATGGTCATAATGCGCGTGGCTCAGCAGCACGACATCGATCGGTGGCAGGTCCGCGAAGCCGATCCCCGGCGCGGTCACCCGTTTCGGCCCGATGCGGCGGAACGGGCTGGCGCGTGTCGACCAGACCGGATCGGTGAGGATGTTCACGCCCGCCGCCTGGATCAGCAGCGAGGCATGGCCGACCATCGTCACGCACAGGCCCTCGACTCGCGCTGCGGGCTTGGCGGGCGTCACCGGCACCGACCCCGGCCATGGCGCGGCAGCGCCCGCCAGCTTCCACCGCAGCATCGCGCGCAGGCCCCGGTCGGTGCTGGCCTGCCCTGGATTGAAGAAGCGGGTGCCGTCGTAATGATCGCTGGGCGGCCCGTCATGATAGGGGTTGCGGGCCATGGTCAGGCGACGCTCATCAGCTGTGAGGGATAGGCGGTCAGCATGGTCAGCGCCTCCTCGACCGGAGCGGTCAGCCAGCGATCCTGCTCCTCGGCGAGCAGGATGACCGGCATCGCCTTGGGATGCTTGGGCGCGACCAGCGGATTGGGCTCGGTGGTGCAGAAGGCATAGACCCGGTCATGGTCCTGGTCGACCTTCCACAGCCCGGCGAAGCACGGCGCCGGCTGGTCCTCGACGGTGAACCACCAGTGGATGTCGCCCGGCCCCTGCCGGTCGGCGGCAGCCTTGGGTTCGGAGAAGCGGGTAAAGGGCACCAGGCAGCGATGCTCGGCCTTCATCAGCCATGGCTTCCACATGTTGCTCTGCATGTTCCGCGCATTGGTCCACCAGTCGTAGAGGAAGGGGAGTTCCCCCTCGCGCGCCGGCCGCTTGCGCGGTTTGCGGGTCGGGAATCCCCAGCGCATCGTGCTCAGCACCCGCCGGCCGCCCTCCAACCGGACGACATAGCCGGGCTTGCCGGGCGCGGCGTAATCCTTCTCGACCGCTAGCCCGTTGCTCGCATCCTCGACGGCGGCGAGCGCGTCGAAATAGCGCTGGGGGTCGGTCTTGATGCTGTAAAGATTACACATCCTCGCCTTCGATCACGACCGGTAGCGTGAAACAAGCCTCTTCCACGTCGCGGCGTCGGGATAGGGCAGGGCCGCGCCGGTCGGCGGGTCGCGGCCGATCGCCAGACGCGGGCGCCGGACCTGCCCCGCCGCCCGGCAGGCGGAACAGCAAAGGCGTCGCCCCACCAGTCCCAGCGTGCCGTCCCATCCGCGGCGCTGGAACAGCCACCACAGCGCAACCGCGTCGAGGACGCGGACATGGCCGCAGGCCGGGCAGGTCAGGCGCAGCGTCCGCTTGTGCAGGGCGCATTCCTCCAGCGTGCGCAGCCGACGGCCGATATGGTCGTGATCGGCCCCTGACCTGGCTCCCCCGCTCCCTTCGCCCGCCCTCTCGCCCACCCCACCCCTGTCCCGTTCCGATCATCGATTCGCTTCCGTAACACCTTGACTGGCTTTGGAATCGAAGGAACATATAGCGAACATACGAGTCACAGCAATCATGTCTTCCGCCGCCCCTTGCCCCGAAACACCGTCGCACCGGCGCGATGCGATGCACGCGGCGTGCGATGGTCAGGGCAGCGTCGCATCCTTCGACAGCATCGTCGGGCCGGTGGGACGGCCGGGGTTTCACGATGGAAGGGGAGGCTGGCGATGACGCGGGTCGCCTCGCTCTACCTGCCGCATCTCGCGATCGAGCGACTGCGGCGGCTGGAGCGGCCGCGCGCGCTGCCCGAGCCGAGGCCCGCGCCCATGCTACCGGTCGACGACGACCCCGGCGCCTGCTCGGTGCCGCGGGGCGGCGGCTGGCGTCCCGGCGCGCGCTGGGCGCAGCAGGGGGCCGCGCGCGCGGCGGTCGAGGAGCAGGTGGCCGCCTTGCCGCTCCACCAGCGCCCCCCGATGCGCGAGCTGGGCCGCCGGTCCGAGGCGGCGGATCACCCCTTCAAGCGGCCGGTCGCACCGGACCGGCGTCAGCCCGCGCCGCCGCCTGCGACGCACCATGTGCCGATGATCCTGGCCGAAGCGATCGGCCAGCGACAGGTCATCGCCGCCGCCTGCCCCAGCGCCATGGCGCTGGGCCTGACGCCCGGCATGGCGGTGACGCAGGCCCGCGCGCTGATCCCGGACCTCGACATCCGTCCCGCCGACCGGGCGGCGGATGCGGCGCTCTTGGCGGACCTCGCGCTCCATGCGGTGCGCCACTGGACGCCGACCGCCTGCGTGAGCGGCGACGACGGCCTCTGGCTGGACCTGACCGGCGTCGCGCACCTCCATGGCGGCGAGGCGCGCTTCTGCCACCGGCTGATCCGCTTCTGCCGGCGCTTCGGCCTGACCGCGCGCGTGGCGGTCGCCGGTACGCCCGGCGCGGCCCATGCACTGGCCCGGTTCGGTCGCGAGGCCATGCGGCTGCTCCCCGGCGGGCAGGAAGCGCAGGCGCTCGCCCCCCTGCCCCCCGCCGCGCTCCGCCTGACACCCGAGGCGATCGCCGCCGCGACCCGCTTCGGGCTCGACCGGATCGCCGACCTGCTGCCACTGCCGCGCGGCCCCCTCGCCCGGCGGCTGGGAATGACGAGCCTCCGCCGTCTCGACGAGGCGCTGGGGCGCGTGGCCGAACCGATCGTGCCCATTGTGCCGCAGGAGGTGCCCGTCGCCCGGCTCCGCCTGCTCGAACCGATCGGCACGGCGGAGGCGATCGAGCAGGTGATCGGCGATCTGCTCGCCGCGCTGATCCGGCAACTGGTGGAGCGCGGGCGCGGCGCGCGCGCGCTGGTCCTCACCGTGGAGCGGATCGACGGCAGCGCGCAGCATCTGTCGATCGGCACCGCGCGCGCAACCCGCGATGCCGGCCATCTCGCCCGCCTCTTTCACCTGCGCATCGAGCGGATCGACCCTGGCGACGGGATCGAGGCGATGCGGCTGGCCGCCCCACGCACCGACCCGCTCGGCGCGACGACGCTGGCCGCCAGTCTGGCGGGGGACGATGCGCCGCCTGACGTCGCGCTGCTGGTCGACCAGATCGCCGGCCGGGTCGGCGAAGAAGCGCTGTTCGTGACCGCGCCGGTCGAGAGCGACGTGCCCGAGCGCGCCGTGCGACGCGTGTCGCCGCTCGCCACGCCGACGGGCTGGCCGTCCTGGAAGCGGCCCGTCCGCCTGCTGCCCCGGCCCGAGCCGCTGGTCGGCGTGCTTGCGCTCCTCCCCGACGCGCCGCCCCGCCGCTTCACCTGGCGGGGGCGGGTCCATGCCGTGGTTGCGGGCGATGGCCCCGAGCGCATCCATGGCGAATGGTGGCGGCGCGACGGCGAGGTCTGGGCGGTCCGCGACTATTTTCGGGTCGAGGACGATACCGGCGCGCGCTTCTGGCTGTTCCGCCGCGGCGACGGAGTCGACGCCGCGACCGGCGACCTGAGCTGGTATCTCCACGGGCTGTTCGGCTGATGACCATCTATGTCGAGCTTCAGGTGACGAGCCATTTCTCGTTCCTGCGCGGCGCCTCCAGCCCCGACGAACTCTTCGCCGCCGCCGCGCTGCAGGGGCATTCGGCACTCGGCATCGTCGACCGGGGCAGCGTCGCGGGGCTGGTGCGGGCGTGGGAGGCGCAGAAGGCGACGGGCGTGCGGATGATCGCGGGGGCGCGGGTCGATCTCGACGATGGCCGCGCGCTGCTGCTCTACCCGACCGACAAGGCGGCCTGGTCCAGGCTCACCCGCCTGCTGACGCTGGGCAAGTCGCGCGCCGGCAAGGGCGGCTGCACGCTCGGCTGGTCGGACCTTGGCGAATGGAACGAGGGGCTGGTCGCCATCCTGCTCCCGCACGAGGCGGACGCCACGACCGCACGCCATCTCGCCGATCTGCGCCGAACCTTCGGGGCGCGCGGCCATTGTGGCCTGGCCTTCCGACGGCGGCCCGACGATCTCCTGCGCCTGCACCAATTGTCGGCGGAGGCGGGAGCGGCGGGCGTGGCGACCGTCGCGGTTGGAGACATCCTCTATCACGCCCCAGAGGCGCGACTGCTGCAGGACGTGGTCACCGCGATCCGCGAGAAATGCACCGTCGATACGCTCGGCTACGCCCGCGAACGCCATGCCGACCGGCACCTGAAGTCGCCCGAGGAAATGGAACGCCGCTTCGCCGCCTTCCCCGAGGCGATCGCCGCCACCGCCGCCATCGCGCGGGCCTGCACCTTCGATCTGGGTGAGCTCAGCTATCAATATCCGCACGAGCGCGTGGTCGAGGGGCTGACCGCCCAAGGCGCGCTCGAGCGGCTGACCGGGCAAGCGGTCGAGCGGATGTTCCCCGATGGCGTGCCCGAGGCCTATCGCCAGCAGATCGATCACGAATTGCGGCTGATCGGCGAGCTCGGTTACGCCCCGTACTTCCTGACGGTGAACAGCATCGTCGCGGAGAGCCGCAGGCGCGGCATCCTGTGCCAGGGTCGCGGATCGGCGGCGAACAGCTGCGTCTGCTTCATGCTCGGCATCACCAGCATCGATCCGATCAAGCACGAGCTCTTGTTCGAGCGCTTCGTCTCGGGCGAACGGCGCGAACCGCCCGATATCGACGTGGACTTCGAGCATGAGCGGCGCGAAGAGATCATCCAGTGGATCTATGAGACCTATGGCCGCCCCCATGCCGCGCTGACCGCCGTCGTCACCCGCTACCGCGCGCGGGGCGCGGTGCGCGAGGTCGGCAAGGCGCTGGGCCTGCCCGAGGACCTGACCAAGGCGCTTGCCGGCCTCGTCTGGGGCTGGAGCCAGGAAGGGGTCGGCGAGAAGCAGGTCACCCAGCTCGGCCTCAACATGGACGACCGGCGGCTGCGCCTTGCGCTGGAGCTGTCGCGCCAGCTGATCGGCGTGCCGCGCCACCTGTCGCAGCATCCCGGCGGCTTCGTGCTGACCCATGACCGCCTCGACGATCTCGTGCCCATCGAACCCGCCGCGATGGTCGACCGGCAGGTGATCGAATGGGACAAGGACGATATCGATGCGCTCAAGTTCATGAAGGTCGACGTGCTCGGCCTCGGCATGCTCGGCTGCATGAACCGCGCCTTCGCCCTGCTGGAGGAGGCCAAGGGCGTGCGCGTCGGCATGGCCGACCTGCAGGACGACGACCCGGCCGTCTATGCGATGATCCAGAAGGCCGACACGCTGGGCACCTTTCAGATCGAGTCCCGCGCGCAGATGTCGATGCTGCCCCGCATGAAGCCGGCGCGCTTCTACGACCTCGTCATCGAGGTCGCGATCGTGCGACCGGGGCCGATCCAGGGCGACATGGTCCACCCGTACCTCCGCCGCCGCGAGGGACGGGAAAAGCCCGACTATCCCCGTCCCGAACTGCGCGCGGTGCTGGAGAAAACGCTGGGCGTGCCGCTGTTCCAGGAACAGGCGATGAAGGTCGCGATCGTCGGCGCAGGGTTCACGGCGGTCGAGGCCGACCAGCTCCGCCGCGCCATGGCGACGTTCAAGTTCACCGGCGGCGTCAGCCACTTCTATGACAAGCTGGTCGAAGGGATGGTCAGCCGAGGCTATCCGCGCGACTTCGCCGAGCGCACCTTCAAGCAGATCGAGGGCTTCGGCTCCTATGGCTTTCCCGAGAGCCATGCCGCCAGCTTCGCCAAGATCGCGTACGCCAGTTGCTGGATGAAGCACCATCATCCCGACGTGTTCTGCGCTGCGTTGCTCAATGCGCAGCCCATGGGCTTCTACGCGCCCGCCCAAGTCGTGCGCGACGCGCGCGAGCATGGCGTCGAGGTGCGGCCCGCCTGCATCAACGCCAGCCGCTGGGACTGTACGCTCGAGCCGACGGATGGCCGCTATTGCGCCGTCCGGCTGGGACTGCGCCAGGTGCGTGGCCTCGCCAACGTGCACGGGGCGGCGATCGTCGCGGCACGGGGGGACGCGCCTTTCCAGTCGGTGGAGGAAGCGTGGCGGCGTGCCGGCGTGCCTCGCGCCGCAATCGAACGACTGGCCGAGGCGGACGCCTTCCATGCGCTGGCCGAGGATCGCCGCCAGGGCCTGTGGAAGGTCAAGGGGCTAGGAGAGGCTCCCCTGCCCCTGTTCGCCGCCGCCGATGCGCGCGAAGCCTCGTTCAGCCCGGAGGGGCTGGAGCCCGACGTGTCGCTCCGCCCACTGACCGAGGGCCGCGAGGTGGTGGAGGATTACCGCGCGCTGCAATTGTCGCTGCGCGCCCATCCCCTGGCCTTTCTGCGGCAGGATCTCACCCGGCGCGGCATCGTCCGCTGCGCCGACCTCGCCCACATCAAGGACGGCCGCCATGTCGAGGTCGCCGGCATCATCCTGGTCCGCCAGAAGCCGGGCAGCGCCAAGGGCGTGCTGTTCATCACGATCGAGGACGAGACCGGCATCGCCAACGGCATCCTCTGGCCCGATCGGTTCGAGGCGCAGCGTCGCACCGTCATGTCGGCGGCGATGATCGGCATGAAGGGCCGGGTCCAGCGCGAGGGGCTGGTCATCCACGTCATCTGCGACCGGATCATCGACCATGGCGGGCTGCTCGCCCAGGTCGGGCAGATGGACTTTCCGCACGCCACCGGGCGCGGCGACGGCGCGCGCCATGCCGGCTCGCCCGACCGGGGCGACGCCGGCTGGCGGCCGGGGCCGCGCGACAGCTACTGGCCGCCCCACGCCAACGGCATGGACCCCGAACAGGTGGTGCGGATCAAGTCGCGCGACTTCCATTGATCGGCCCATCGACCCGCCATGTCCCGCCATCAACGGATCATCATCGAACTGTCGCTCCACATCCTGCGCGCGGCCGCCGCCCGATCGGGCAAGGGCAAGGTCGACACGATCGAGGTGCGGCTCGCGCTGCGCTGCCTGATCGCGCATTGCCCCGAACGCTGGCCGCTCGACATGTTCTGGAACGCAGCCGGCACCGACCACGACATCGGCCGCGCCCAGGGCTGCACCGCCGCCTTGAACGGCATCGTCCGCCAGATCGGGGCCGATCCGCCATAGAATTTCCCTTGCCCTGGATCAGGCTGATCGCGGCGCGGCGCGATTGGAAAGCGCCACGATGCACGGCAAGATCGTCTTGAAGAACGGAGAATGTGCATGACCGATCCGATCGTCCACGTCGTTGCCCGCCTCGTGCCGCGTCCCGGCAAGACCGCGGAATTGGCCGGCGCGTTCCGTGAGATCCTGGCCGAGGTGCGCGCGGAGCCTGGCTGCCTGCTCTACGACGCGCATGAGAGCCGCGACACGCCCGGCGTCATCGTGATGGTGGAGGCCTGGGCGGACCAGGCGGCCCTGGATGCCCACGGCCGCGCCCCCGCCCTGACCCGGCTCGCCGCGCGCTTCGACGCGTTGCTCGCCGAGCCGCCCTCGGTCGAACGACTCCAACGGCTCGGCTGAGCGTCAAATCTTTCCGGAACATGCGCCGATGGCGCGCCCCGTTCGTTGGGGCGACAAACCGGATAGGCGAGACTCTTCCATGGACTATATCAAGCTCGGCACCACCGGCCTCGACGTGTCGCGCCTCTGCCTTGGCTGCATGACCTATGGCATCCCGGACCGCGGCAACCACGCCTGGACGCTCGATGAGGAAACGAGCCGCCCACTGCTGCGCCAGGCGGTGGAGGCCGGGATCAACTTCTTCGACACCGCCAACGTCTATTCCGACGGCACGTCGGAGGAGATCGTCGGACGCGCGCTGAAGGACTTCACCCGCCGCGACGCGGTGGTGATCGCGACCAAGGTCCATGGCCGGATGCGCCCGGGTCCGAACGGCGCAGGACTCAGCCGAAAGGCGATCATGACCGAGATCGACGCCAGCCTCACCCGGCTCGGCACCGATTATGTCGACCTCTACCAAATCCACCGTTTCGACCATGAGGTGCCGATCGAGGAGACGCTGGAGGCGCTGCACGACGTCGTGAAGGCGGGCAAGGCGCGCTATATCGGCGCCTCGTCGATGGCGGCCTGGCAGTTCGCGACGATGCTCCACGTCGCCGAGGCGAACGGCTGGACGCGCTTCTCGACCATGCAGAATTACGTCAACCTCCTCTACCGAGAAGAGGAACGTGAGATGCTGCCATTGTGCGCGGCGGAAGGGATTGGCGTGATCCCATGGAGCCCCCTCGCCCGTGGACGGCTGACGCGCGACTGGGATGAGACGACGGAGCGGTCGGATACCGACGAGTTCGGCCGGACGCTCTACGCGGCGACCGCAGCGGCCGATCGCACGGTGGTCGAAGCCGTGGCGGCTGTCGCTCGCGAGCGGGGCGTGCCGCGCGCGCAGATCGCCCTTGCCTGGGTGCTGGCCAAGCCGGAGGTCTCCGCGCCGATCGTCGGCGCCTCGAAACCCGCGCATCTGGATGACGCCATCGCCGCGCTCGACCTGGTATTATCGGATGACGAGATCGCGCGGCTGGAAGCGCCCTATGTCCCCCACGCCGTGGTGGGCTTCTCGTAACGCCACCCGCCAGCGGAGCCCCTCACCACCCCATGCTGCCCGGCACGCCTTTGAACGGCCCGGCCAGGTCGACCGTGATCCACCCGCCATAGAAGCCGCCGGGCTGCGGGACCACCGGCTCCCCGTCCACCGTGCATCGATCGAGCGGCCCGGCATAGAAGGCGACATGGTCGCGCAGGATCGCGAAGGCTGGAGTGGGCGACGGATAGCTCCACGCCACGTCGCGCAGCACATCGTCGCCGATCACCAGATGCCAGTAGACTGCCTGGCCCTTCCATTCGCAGAACGACCGCCGGTCCGACCGTCGCAGCAACCCCGGCGTCACGTCGGCCGGGGGCAGGTACCAGCTCGGCGGATGGCTGGTCTCCAGCGTCCGGACGGCCTTGCGGGTATCGGCGACGCAAACGCCGCGATGCGCGATACGGATGTGCCGGTCGCTCGGCTCCGCGATCGCCGGGCGGGGAAAGTGCCACACGCTTTCCTGGCCGGGCGACGGCGTGTCCGGCTGCGGCCTCATGCCAGTGTCGCCCGCCGCGCCAGCCATCGCTGCAGGCGCGGTCGAACGTGGAGGAATCCGCGGTACAGGCGTTCGAGCATCGCCAGGACCAGCCGGTTGCGAGCCATCTCGCCCAGCGGCTGCAGCACCGGAATCGCACGCCACATCGCGGCGAAGGCCGCCGCCCCGGACACCAGCGGGCCTCCGTCCTCGCGGGCGTGGAAGCGCGCCAGCATGTCGGCCCGGTCGAGCGGACAGTCGCCGCCGGCCGCCGCATCCACGAACGTGATGGCGCCGCGCGTGTCGAGCCGGCGCATCGCGGCGATTTCTTGCTGGCAGAGCGGACAAGTTCCGTCGTGCCAGACGGTGACCCGCTTCATCGCCCCTCGTCCGGATTGTCGCGCCAAATCCGCTCGGCCAAGAGCGTGGCGAAGCCCAGCCAGGCGACGAACGGCAGCGCCACCGCCGCCGCTGGTCGGTCGACCCGCGCGGCCGTCGCGACATAGGCGGCACCCGTCGCGACCATCGCGCCCGACGCGGCCGCGCTGGCGCCCAGCCGCTTCTCGCGGAAGAAGAGCTGCGTCCAGCCGCCGACCATCGCGGTGTTGACCAGCCACAGACCGATGGCGGCATTGCGCGTAGCCCCGGCCGGGCGGCGCAGCAGGCGATAGCCGCCGATCGCCAGGCCGGTTTCCAGCACCGGCCAGACGGCCCCGAACGCCGCGTCGGGCGGCGTGTAGCCGGGCTTGTCCAGGCGGCGATACCAACGGCGAATGCCCGGGTGCGAAGGATCGGGCGCATTGCGCCGCCCGACAAGCGCGCTGGCGCCGAGCACCGCGCCGACCGCCGCCAGTGCCGCTACACGCGTGAAGCCTCCTGGGGCGCGACGATCCTGATGCGCCATGCGATCAGCCGTGTCCTAGATAGCGTTCGAGATCGTCGCTGCCGCCGATCCGCTCACCATTGATGACAATCTGCGGGGTGGTAGCAACGCCCTGCTCTGCCTTGAACGCATCCACCTCCTCGCGCGACCGCAGCAGGCGATCGTCAACCGTGAAGCCAGCCCCCTCCAGCATCTGTTTGGCGCGCACGCCGAACGGGCAGGTGTGTTCGGGCAGCACCATGCGGTAAAGGGTGGCCATCCTGGTATCCGCCATCTTGTATCTCCACGGACCTGAGCGCCCGTGCCGCTATAGCGACCAGCGTCGCGCGACGTTCCGGCCCCGTACCCCGGAAACGGTCACGCGCGGCGAAGCGGCGGCGCGTTTACCATTTGTAAACTTTTTTACGTCAGCCTTTATGTCGCAGCAGTTGGTGGTGTTACGATGAGCAGCGCTGATGAACTGATGAACGAGATCCGGGTCGCCACGCGTGTCGCGGGCATGACAGCGGACCCGGGCACGGCTCGCCAGATACGGTCCTATGTGGTCGAGCTTGAAGACCGGTTGCGGCGCTGCATGGCGACCGCCCCGAAACGTCCCTTGTAGGGCGAACGGTCGCCCCGTCCCCGATCCTCCTAATGATTGTAACCTGATGCGCCCCCCCTGGCCGACCAACGAAGCCGATCGACAACGGGCTGTCGATGCCTCGGGCATCACGCAACGCCCGCCACCGACCGAATTTCAGCGGATTGCGGAGCAAGCCGCGTCGCTGGCCTCCACACCGATCGCGGCCATCTCGTTCGTGGATCGCAACCGTCAGTGGCTGGCTGCGAAGGTCGGCATAGCCGACAGCGAACGGCCGAGGTCGGAATCCTTCTGCGCATTCGCGATCATGCGACCGGGCGAACCGCTGATCGTCACGGATGCCACGCGCGATTCCCGATTCCTGGACAATCCGGCGGTCCTGGGTGCGCCCTATGTCCGATTCTACGCTGGCATCCCGCTCGTCGACACCGCGGGTTTCGCGCTCGGCGCCCTGTGCGTCGCCGATACCGCGCCGCGTCTGCAGGCGTTCGATGTGTACGACCTCAGTCATCTCGCCAGACAGGCGGAACGCCTCATGTCGCAACGGTAGCGGCGCAAGGCGCGCGGCTTACCAGGCGCGCGGTATTCCGCCGACCCGCTTGACGGCCGCCGCCTCGACCTCGTTGAGTTCCGCCTGGGTCATCACCCCGGCCGCAAGCAATTTGCGCATCAATTCGTCGACCAGCGCCGACAGAAAATGGATCTCGGCTCGCTCCGACCCGGTATCTTCTCCCTCGGCGTTCACGATCATCATGATGTCTCCAACCCGATGCTGGCTTACATCATGATATGCTCCGCCTGACTAGGCAAATTACGCTAACCGCCATGAAGACCAGCGACGACGGCGAATGTGTGCGAAGGCCGGGCCGGCCAGGACGCACCGGGCAGCCTCCTCGACGAAGCGCCGTGGGCGGATGTCGCGGCGCCGCCTCACAAGCCCGCGCGATCGATCATCGACGCCAATTCGCCCGGCAATTCGGTCTCCGCCTTCGGCAGCAACCGGTTGAGCGCGGTCTGCACGCGCTTGCGGGCTACCTGAAACGCCTTGTGGCGGATCAGGCGCGTCGCGTTGGTGCGCCAGGACCGGCTCTCGCCGAGCAGGGCCTCCCATTTGGCCTCTTCGGCCTCCAGGATCGATAAGGCGAGCCTTAGGCCGTCCCGCCGTCCTCGCGCATATTCGTCCATCATAGCCTGCCTATCCATTTAGCCAGCAGGTCGGGGCTCCCCACCGCCGTGACAAGGCCTTTCGGCCGTCCCCGTCGCCCGGCCGCGGCCCGACGATCAGGCGCGTCGGGGGATGGCCTTCCCGGCGTGGACGACGATGGCTTCGCACAGTTCATGGGTCGCCAGGATCGCGGCGGAATCGACTGGCCTACGCTCCCGCGCCGCCAGCAGGAAATCGTCGCACATCGCCTCGAAGCCGCGTTGCCGCCCGACCGGGGTCCAGTCGCCCCGCCGGTGCAGGCTTTGCGTCCCGCTCGCCTCGACGCGTTCCGAAAGGTTCAGCACGGTACGACGCACCCCGCCGCCAAGAAGGTCGAGACGTTCCTCGTCAAGCCCGCTGTCGCGCGCCATCATGCCGATCGCGGTGAATCCGTCGCCTGCCAAGGTCAGGGTGACAGTGTGCAGCCTGCCGTCCACGACATAGGTCTCGATGGCGCGTCGGCGGACCGGTCCGGGAGCCAGGAAGAGCAACGTATCGACGACATGGATGAAGTCATCGAAGACGACCCGCCGCGGCTCGTCGGGCTGGCGGTAGCGGTGTTTCTCCATGACAATGAGGCTCGCGGCGCTGCCGCGCAGGGCGCGATAATCGGGTGCGAAGCGCCGGTTGAACCCGACCACGAGCGGCACGCCACGCACCTCGGCCAAGGCGACCAGCGCTTCGACCGCGTCGAGACGATCGGCGAGCGGCTTGTCGACGAAGGTCGGCACACCCGCTTCGACCAGGATTCTGACCAGGTCGGCGTGCGCCCGGGTGGACGCGTGGACGAAGGCCGCGTCGTATGACGTGGCGGACAGCGCCGTCATGATGTCGGCATGACGATGCGCGATGCGGTACGACCGGCCGAGCGCCTCAAGCGCCGTCTCGTCCCGCGTCGCGAGATGAAGGTCGAGATCGGCACGCCTGGACAGCACCGGAAGATAGGCCTTGCGGGCGATGTCGCCCAACCCGGTCAGGAGCACGCGCATGATGTTGGTCCCCGGTCCGGCGCGATCGCCGGTTCTGCCGGCCAGCGTTAGCGTCGCCGTGGCGCTTTCCACAACCGCTCGACACGCCGCGCCCCCGATCTAGGCGCGTGAAATCGCGTTGCTCCGGCACGTTACGCCGCGTGGGCCGTTCCCCGACCACGCCATGAGCAGGAACCGACATGACCGATGATCCCCACGCCAGCCGCCCCACCCGCTTTCCCGACGAGCCGCAGCAGCCGCGTCCCGGCCTGACGCGGTCGATGCGGACCAAACCCGACCATGGCGAAGCCAGCTATGTCGGCAAGGGTCTGCTCGCGGACAAGGTCGCGCTGATCACCGGTGGGGATTCCGGCATCGGGCGGGCCGTGGCCATCGCCTATGCAAGGGAGGGTGCGGATGTCGCGATCTCCTATCTGGTCGACGAGCAGGTCGATGCCGAGGAGACCCGCGCCTGGGTCGAGAAAGCGGGCCGGCAATGCCTGCTGCTGCCGGGCGACATTCGCGACCGGGATCACTGCGCGCATCTGGTCAAGCGCACCGTGACCGAACTGGGCGGCCTGGACGTCCTCGTCAACAATGCCGCCGCCCAGACCATGAACGAAGGACTGGACAGCATCGACGACGACGAGATGCAGGGCGCCTTCGCCGCGAACGTCTTTGCCATGATCCGCCTGGCCAAGGCGGCGGCGCCGCACATGAAGCCGGGATCGGCGATCATCAACACCACCAGCGAGCAGGCCAAGGTCGCGGGGAAGTCGATGATCGTCTACGCGGCGACCAAGGGAGCGATATCGAGCCTGACGGTGGGCCTGTCCAACCTGCTGGCGCCAGACGGAATCCGCGTGAACGCGGTTGCGCCGGGCCCGATCTGGACACCCATCCAGCCTATCGCCAAGTCCCCGGAGGAACTGGAGACGCTTGGTCATGACACGCCGGTCGGGCGGGCCGGACAGCCGGCCGAACTGGCCCCCGCCTATGTGCTGCTCGCCTCGCCGGAGGGCAGCTACATGTCCGGCAACGTCGTCGCCGTCACGGGCGGCGTACCGATCTCCTGAATGCCGCGAAGGCCCCGCACAGGGAGACGAAACCTGGCTTGACCCGATGGTAGCGCTATCGATAACATCCTCCGAAAGAACGATAAATTCGGGAGAGCGGGATGATTCGCACGTCCATACGGGGGACAGGACACCCATTGTCGCGCCATCGGATGGCTGGCGTTGCTGCTACAGTGATGGCCTGTGCCGCGTCCGCCGTGTCGCCGGCGCAGGCGCAGACCATGATCGCGACGACGCGCGGTCCTGTCAGCGACCAGATGGTCCCGATTCCGACGCCCGCGCAACCGCGAGCCATCACGCTCGATACGGGCCGCCTGCCCGGCGCGACTGCGCCGGAAGCCTGGCATAGCCAATATGGCAGCGTCTTCGCGCGCAACGTCGTGGTCGCAACGCTCACCCCATTCCTGCCCGATCCGGCCAAGGCGAACGGCACCGCCGTCATCGTCGCACCCGGCGGTGGATTCCGCACCCTGTCGATGCAGAATGAGGGCTGGGACGTCGCCAAGGCCCTGGCCGCGCGCGGCGTCGCGGCCTTCGTGCTCAAATACCGCCTCAATCAGACGCCGCAAGACATGGCGGCGTTCGATCAGTCGATGAAGGCGATGGTCGTGCGCGGTCCGGGCGATCGGCCGCCGGCGGACCGGGCCGCCGCCAGCCTGGCGCCGCAAGTCGCCGACGCGCGCGCCGCCTTCGCCCTGATCCGCGCCCGCGCCGAGCAGTGGCATGTCGACCCGCGCCGGATCGGCATGGTCGGCTTTTCCGCCGGTGCGATGCTGACGATGACGACCGCCCTGGCCGGCACCGATGCGCGCCCCGCCTTTCTCGGCAATGTCTATGGCCCGTTGGGGGCGGTGACGGTGCCGGCGGACGCGCCGCCGCTGTTCGCCGCGATCGCGGCGGACGATCCACTATTCGGCAAGGCGAACTTCGCCTTGATCGACAGCTGGCGCACGGCCGGCCGGCCGGTGGAATTCCACCTCTACGAACAGGGTGGCCACGGCTTCGGCATGTATCCGAAGGCGACGACATCGACCGGCTGGTTCGATGCCTTCGCCCGCTGGATGACGATGCACGGCTGGATGCGCGCGGAGTAGCGCCGCGACGCCGGATCGCGCGCCCCTGCCCCTTCTCCACCGCTCCTTTCCTTCCCGTTTTCAGGAGACGTCTCGTGCTCAAGGCTTTGCCCGCTTTGTCGGCCAGTGTCGCCCTTTGCGCGCTCACCATCGGCCTGCCGGGCCTCGCGACCGCGTCACGGGCGGACGCCCAGGCGCTCAGCGTGTCCCCGGCGGAAACCCTCGAAGGGCGAGGCCTCAGCGTCATCATCGACCAGAACCAGTTCAGCCCGATCTTCTTCGACGAGAAGAATGCCGGCATCCAGATCGTCCTCCATGGCGAACGGATCGCGACCGACGGCGCGGTGCGGCTGGACAAGACGCCCGAGCAATGGGCGCCGGTGCCCGCCTTTCTGGGGCGCAGCGTCGACCGGGCGACCAACACGGTGATCGTGCGATCCGCCTACAAGGCGCAGGACCTGGGCTACCGCGTGCGGGTCACGCCGGAGGGCGACGGGGCCTTCCGCATCGCGGTCGATCTGGACCGTCCCCTGCCCGCCGCGATGGCCGGCAAGGCCGGCTTCAACCTCGATTTCCTGCCCAGCAGCTATTTCGGCAAGACCTTCCTGATGGATGCCGCCGGCGGCCTGTTCCCGCGCCATCCAACCGGGCCGATGGCCAAGGACGGATCGGGCGATCCGCTGCCGCTAGCATCGGGCGGGCACAGCCTGACCCTAGCGCCCGAGGACCCGCTGACCCGCGTCTCCATCACGTCCGACACGGGCCCGCTGTCGCTCTACGACGCTCGCGCCCGCGCCCAGAATGGCTGGTTCGTCGTCCGGTCGGAGATCGCGGCCGGCGCGAAGGACGATGCCATCGTCTGGCACGTGCGCCCCAACCTGGTGAAGGATTGGGTCCGCCAGCCGGTCGTCTCGTTCAACCAGGCGGGCTATACGCCGGGGCGGGCGAAGGTCGCGCTGATCGAACTCGACCCGAACTTCCCGGCCCCGCGCGAGGCGGAACTCGTCCGCCTGGGCAGCGATGGCGAACAGGTCGTCCTGCACGCCGCGACCCGTCCGCGCGGACGCTATACACGCTACGACTATGCCGCCTTCGACTTCTCGTCGGTGCGCGAGCCAGGCGTCTATGCGATCCGCTATGCCGGGCGCACCACCAACCCATTCCGCATCGCGGCCGATGCCTATGCCCGGATCTGGCAGACCTCGCTCGACACGTTCATCGCCGAGCAGATGGACCATATGGGCATTCGCGAGCAATATCGCGTCTGGTCCGCGCCCTCGCATCTCGACGATGCGCGCCAGGCGCCGCCGAACCATGTCCATTTCGACGGCTATCGCATGGGACCGAACCTGGACTCGCCGTTCAAGCCCGGCGAGCATATCCCCGGCCTCGCGGTCGGCGGGTTCCAGGATGCCGGCGATTACGACATCCAGACGCCCGAGAATGCGCAAGTCGTGCGGGATCTGGTCTGGGCGCGCGAACTCTACGGCCTGGACTGGGACGAGACGAGCGTCGACGAGACCTTGCGGGCGGTCGAGATCCGCAAGCCCGACGGCATCGAGGACGCGGTGCAGCAGATCCGCCACGGCACGCTGCAGCTGCTCGCCCAGTACAAGGTGTTCGGCCATGCCATCGTCGGCATCATCGACCCGGCGCTTCGCCAATATGCCCATCTGGGCGACGCGGGGTCGCAGACCGATGGCCGCCGGTTCGATGCGACGCTGAAGCCCGGCGATGGACGCGGCGACGCATCCGGAACGCCCGACGACCGCTGGGCCTTCACCACCGACCTGCCGGCAAACAACCTGGCCGTCGCCGGTGCGCTCGCGGCGGCCTCGCGTGCGCTGCGGGCGAGCGACCCGGCCATGGCGGACGAGGCGCTGGCCGCCGCCAAGGCGCTGTGGGCCCGGCAGCAGAGCGGCAAGATCCAATCAGGGGACGGGCGCGACGACAGCGCGTCGCCCCGCTCCGCCGAGGCCGCGAACGTCGCCGCCACGGTCGAGCTGCTGCTCACCACCAGGGACCGCATCTATGCCGACACGCTGCGTCGCCTGCAGCCGGTGATCGCCCGGACCTTCGCCTTCACCGCCGGCCCGGCGGTGCGCGCCCTTCCGCTCATGGACGCCCGCTACCGCGCCGCCATCGCCGACGCCGTGCGCGCGTTCAAGACGCGGACCGACCGCGATCTGTCCAGCAACCCGTTCGGCGTGCCGATCACCGAGGGAAGCTGGGCGGGTTCGAACCAAGTCGTCAGCTTTGGCGCGACCATGCACCTGCTGCACGGCGCTTTTCCGGAAATCGTTGGCAACGACTATACGCTCAACGCCATCGACTATGTGCTGGGCCGCCATCCGGCGAACAACCTGTCGCTGGTGTCGACGGTCGGCACCGCGTCGAAGCTGATCGGCTATGGCCATAACCGGGCCGACTACAGCTTCATCCCGGGGGGCCTGGTGCCCGGCGTGCTGATCGTGAAGCCCGACCTGCCCGAAGCGAAGACCGACTGGCCTTTCCTGTGGTTCGAGAACGAATATACCGTCAGCACCACCTCCGCCTATATCCTCGCCGCCCGGGCGGCCGAGGCCAGCGCGGCGGAGACGCGGTGACCCCGCCGCTGTTTCCCCCGCCGTTCATGCCGCTCCCCGCATTCGGTCGCCCGTCCGGCAGCCCGCCCGCGCGGCCGTTCCAGCGGCGGAACGAGATCGCCTAGTCCTTGGTTTGCCGACACAAGGGAGACTGTATGAACGCCAGTGCGCGCCTCACGACCTTGACCCGGATCGGCTTTGCCACGCGCGGCCTGCTGTACCTGGTCATTGCGATGCTCATCCTTCGCACCGGCCGCGCGGAGGATCCGAGCGGCGCGATCGAATATCTGGGCCGGGGTGGCGGTCAGGTGCTGCTCGCAGTGATCGCTGCGGGACTGACGGGCTATGGCATCTGGCGCCTGGCCGATGCGGCCCTGGACATCGAGCGCCACGGCGCTGACCGCAAGGGCATCATGGAGCGCGTGGGCGCGGGCGTCAGCGGCGCCATCCATCTGCTGCTCGCCTGGCAGGCCGTGCAGCTGATGCGCGGCGCGGCGCTGTCGGGCGACGGCACACGGGAAGGCGCACGGACGGCGATGCAGGTGCCGGGTGGATGGGCGCTGGTCCTGGTCGGCGCGGCGGTGCTGCTCGTGTTGGGCGCGGTACAGCTCGCCAAGGCGGCGAAAGGTTCATTCCTCCGCTACCTCGCGCCCGAGATCGCACAACGGGCCTGGGTGCGGTGGAGCGGGCGCGCCGGCTATGCGGCTCGCGGTTGCGTGTTCCTGATCAGCGGCTACCTCCTCGCACGGGCCGGCATCGAGGAGCAGGCCAGCGACGCCGGCGGCATGGCGCGCGTGCTTTCATGGCTGACCAGCCCGTTCGACGTCATCGTCGGCGTGGGGCTACTGGCATTCGGCCTCTTCAGCTTCGTAGAGGCCCGCTACCGGCAACTTCATGACGTGCCGGTCGATGGCGCCATCCGACGTGCCACCAGTTGGCGCTGAACGAACCGAAAGGCGGTGGGGGTCAGGACTGAACCGCAACCGCGCCGTAACCGGCGGTCGTCCAAGGACCAGATGGGCATTGCATCCCACCGTCTCCGGTGTATCCATATCCCACTAAGAAAAGGGTTGATCATGAAGAAGATTCTTGCCGCTACCGTCGTCACGGGCCTGCTCTCGCTGGCCGCTTGCAATTCCACCCCGCGCGAACAGGCTGCCGACAACATCGAGGCGAATACGGAGGCCGTCGCCGACAATCTCGAGGAAGCGGCCGACAACACGAGCAACGCCGCAGCGGAAGCCAGCCTTGAGAATGCGGCCGATGCCGTGCGCGCGACCGGCCAGAACCAAGCCGACGACATGCGGACGAACGACGCGGACACCAACCTTTCCAATGGCATCTAAAAGCCAAGCCGACTAACACAACAGGCAGACTGCTCCCAGGCGGTTTGGACGGGGGCATCCGGGAATACTCGGATGCCCTTTTTCAATTCAGCGCGGATGCGTTGTTCCGCCCCCGCCCCCCGCCCCCCGGCCTGCCAGATCGCCAGGCGCGGCGCAGCTCACAGACGGCCGACCTGGTGGCGGTCGCCGGCGACGCGGCGCGATCATGCGTATCCGAAGCCGCCGGATCTCGGCAGCCCTACGATTCATGGCGCGCCCGGGTCCGTGCACCCGCGCAAGCAGAAGCTCGGAGCCCAGACCGACCTCAGGTCATGATCCGCATGACCCCGACGGGGAAGAGTGCCTTAACGGCCGGCGTCGGCCGGCGGCACCGAGACGCCCTCCTGGGTCTGCACCACTGGCTTCATGGTCCCGTCGGGATTGTAGCGGAGATACTCGACCGTGATCGCGCGCCGACCCAACGCGCCCTTCTGGTCGCCGATCGTCAACGCCGCATTGTGCAGGAACAAGTACCAATTGCCTTTGAATTCGGCGATGCCGGGGTGGATCGTGAAGCTGTTCGCGGCCGCCCCGGTCAACTCGCCGCGATACGTCCAGGGCCCCGTGATGCTCGGCGCGGTGGCATAGGCGATGTGCTCGTCATGATCCTTGCCGGTCGGATCCATCGACGCATAAGTGAGGTAATAGAGCGTTCCGCGTCGATGCAGCCACGGCCCCTCGACATAATGAGGCGGCGTGATCTCGGTGATCGGGCCGTCCAGCTCGATCATGTTGGGCTTGAGCCTGGCGATGTAGCATTGCCGGTTACCCCAGGCGATCCACGACGTCCCATCGCGGTCAGTGAAGACGGTCGGATCGATATCCTCCCAGCTATGCGTGCCCTTGGGTGTCATCTCGTTGGTGATCAGCGCCGATCCGCGCGCGTCGCGGAACGGGCCGGTCGGACTGTCCGACACCGCGACGCCGATCGCCTTGCCGGGATGCGTATCGTCGTGCTCGGCTGGAACGTAGAGGTAGAATTTGCCGTTCTTCTGGATGGCCTGCGGCGCCCATGCGTCCTTCTTCGCCCATTTCAGATCGGCGATGCGCAGGATCGGCGGATGCGCCTTCCAGGTCTTCATGTCGGTGGTCGAGTAGACCAGCCATTCCCGCATGTTGAACATCTCGCCGTCCTTGGCCTCGTCATGATCGACATAGAGGTACAAGGTGTCGCCGACGACGAGCGGGGCAGGATCGGCCAGGAACGTGTCGCGGATGATCGGATTGGAACCGGGCGCGATGCGAACCTGGCCTGTGGCGGCCGACGTGGCGACCGCCAAGGTCGAGCCGAATGCGAACGCGCAGACACGCAGCCAGTGCATGATCACCCCTCCTATTCTGATACCCTCTTGAATTAGCCTGACAAATCAGCAGGTCAACCGTCTCGGGCACGTCCGCCATCGCCGACGGCCCTGCCCGCCGTGCCGCGCTGCGCCCTCACGTGCGGCATACTGCCCCGGCCCAGCACGTTCATATTGATTCCGTTGTTCTTTTCGGCTTTCCCCGAGGGCGTCCAGTGCGGGGGGAGAGTGACGGCATGCATGCAGCGGCCGGGTTCGAGCTGATCATCGCGATGTTCCTCGTGATCGTCGGTCTCCATTATCTCGCGCGACGCCTGTCGCTTCCGCCCGCCGCGGCGCTGATCGTCGGTGGTGGCGCTGTCGCCTTCGTGCCGGGGCTGCCGGGCATCGCGATCGACCCGGAACTGGTCCTCGTCCTGTTCCTGCCTCCGCTGCTCATGGACGGCGCGTGGTTCACCGCCATCGCGCCGTTCCGCCGCCACATGGCCGGGATCCTGTCGCTTGCGGTCGGCGCGGTGTTCTTCACCACCGCCGTCGTCGCGCTCGTGACCAAGCTGCTGCTGCCGGCCCTGCCCTGGGCCGCCTGCGTCGCGCTGGGCGCGATCCTGTCGCCGCCCGATGCGGTGTCGGCGCGCGCGGTGCTGCAACGAGTCCGGTTGCCGCGCCGCCTTTCGACGCTGCTGGAGGGCGAGAGCCTGCTCAACGATGCCGCCGGGCTGGTGCTGTTCCGCTTCGCGGTCGCGGCGGTGCTGACCGGCACGTTCAGCCTCGGCGCGGCCACCGGCACCTTCGTCCTGCTGGTGCTCGGCGGCGTCGCCGTCGGGGCTGCGATCGGCGGCCTGTGGGTGATGCTGCTGCGCCGGCTGGGTGACGACACGCTGATGATCGCCGCGACGATGCTCATGTGCTGGAGCGCCTATATCGCCGGCGAACGGCTTAACGTGTCCGGCGTGATCGCCGTCGTCACCGCCGGGCTGACCGCCGGCTGGTACCAGCATGTCGTATTCAGCGCGAGCGTGCGGATCCGGGCGCTCGCTTTCTGGCAGGTGCTGGTCTTCCTGCTGGAAGCCGCGGTGTTCACGCTCATCGGGCTTTCGCTGCGCGGCTTGCTCGACCGGGTCGGCGACCCCGCGCGCATCCTGGACACCATGGCGGCCCCCGCGCTGCTGATCGTCGCGGCGGTCATCGCCGCACGGTTCGTCTGGATTTTCGGGGCCGATGCGATCGTGATGCTGCTCCACCGCACCGGCTGGACATCGGCGCGGCCGCTGGGCACGCGCGCCGCGCTCGTCATGAGCTGGGCGGGGATGCGCGGCGTGGTGACGCTGGCGGTCGCCCTGTCCTTGCCGGAGGCGATGCCCGCGCGCGACCTGATGCTGGTCACCGCCTTCGCCGTCATCCTCGTCACCGTCCTCGTCCAAGGCACGTCGCTCGGCTGGATGATCCGGCGGGCGCGGCCGTCGGAGGACGGGGCCGCTGTGCCACCGCTCGATCTCCAGGCCGCGGAGCACGCCATGTTCCGCGCCCAGCTGGCGGCGGTCGAGCGCGAGGCGCATGACGCGGACGGGGAGGTGATCCACCCCCAGCTTCTGCGCCGCTACCGGGCCCGCGCGACCGCGGGCGAAACGTTCGACGGCACTGCCGAGGAACGCACCGCCGCGATCGCCCGCCACTTCGACGTCATCATCGCCGCGGTCGAAGCCGGCCGCGCGGAACTGGTCCGGCTGCATCGCGCCGGCGCGATCGATGACGAGACCCTCCACGACCTCGAACATGATCTCGACCTCGAAGAACTGGGGGCCATCGCCGCCAAAGGGTGATCGAAGCGGCCGAAGCGCCCACGCAGGCGGAGGCGCCACCCGCTCGATCATGACCGCCCGGCGCGACCGCGCCGATGGCAACCGTCGGCGCGCTTCAGGGCCGGGCGGGCGGGATCAGCGCCTGCCGGATCGGCTCGACCCAGCGGTCCCGGTCGATGTCGTAGAGGATGAAGTCGCTGTCGAACTGCCAATAGGCCCAGGGAAATCCATGCGCCTCCGCCTCGCGCCGAACCGTCGCGGTATAGCGGGCGCGCGCCGCGATCGGCGTGCCGCTCTTCTCATAGGCGCCGAACTCGCCCATGAGCACCGGTCGGTCGTTCGCCTTCGACCAGGCCGCCACGGCGTCGTAATCGGCCTTGATCCGCGCTTCGTCCGCCGCGGTGAATGGCACGTCCTTCACCCCCGCCATGTCCGCCGCCCATGGCGCGCCTTGGTGCGTGAAGCGGAACGGCTCATAGGAATGGAAGGTGACCAGGATGTTGCGATCGTCCTTCGGCAGGGCCAGCCCGGGCAGCTCCTCCAGATTGTTCCAGCGGGTCGGGCCGATCACCAGCGTGCGCCCCGGATTGGTCGCGCGCACGACGGGGATGAGGCGCGCCAGCATCGCGTTCCAGCGCGGCCCGTCGAGCGGCGCATGCGGCTCGTTGAGCAGTTCGAACAGCACCGTGTCCGGCGCATCGCGGTAGCGCGCGCCGATCTGCTGCCAGAATGCGATCAGCTTCGGCTCGCAGGCGTCCGGGGCTTCCGAACAGCGATTGAAATCATGTTCGTCGAGGATGACGCCCAGCCCGGCATCCGTCGCTTGCCGGACCACACGGTCCAGCGTCTTCAACCATTCGGGATCGAGCCGGTTTCGCTCGTCCATATGCGCGAAGGCCTGCAATACGACGCGCACGAAGTCGAAACCACCCTGGCGAAGGGTGCGGAAGTGGCGCGGCTGGAAGCGCGCCTTGGCCGGGTCGCGCCACACCGGGTCGTAGCCGATGATATTGACGCCGCGGCGCAGCCGGCGGGCAGTCGCCCAGGCCGGTCCGGTCTGCCCGCGATCAGCGGATGCGGCGGCCGCGCCAGGCGTGGCGTGATGCTGCGCCATCGCCGGCGCGGCCACCGACAGCGATAGGCCAACCACGATTTTTCCTAGCCACATCAGATACATCCTCCCGCCTCATCATTGGACGGATCGGTGGCCGACGCAACCATCCATGGTCGATCGTGATATGATGGTCGGGTCGGGCGACCCCGGCGCGCGACCGTCATGGCCGCCAGCATGGCGGCCATGACCTTTCCCCGGTTCGGCTCGCGGTCGCCGCCATGCATCCTATCGACCTGTTCGACCGTTCGCGATTCCACCCCGTTCGAGGATTTCGGTGATGCTCGCCAATCTCAGCCAAGCCATTCTCGCGTCCGCCATGCTTTCCGCCGCCGTGACTGCATGCCTGGCCATGTGGTCGCGTCAAACGATGTGACCGCCTCGGCCCATCCGGGCGATCGGAGTGCGCGGCCCAGCCCCGCTCACCGCCACTACAGAATCACCGCAAGACGACGGCCCCCGTCGGTCAGGCTTCGTCCTCCGCATCCATCTCGCGGTCGACCGTCTCCATGAAGTCGCGCGCGGCCTCGCGATCCTCCTCGTCCGTGAACGCGACCGTGACCTCGGGCGCGACGCCCAGCATATAGGCCAGGCACCACAGGCCGAAGCGCCGCCCGTCGTCCCGCTCCAGCCCGATCTGCACCTGCAACCGATCAATGCCGGAGGCGAGTTGGTCGGGCGCGAGGTCGCCGAGTTCGGTGGTGCCGAAAAAGCCGATCAGAAGATGGTCGAAGTCCATGCCCGCCCATACCGCCGTCCGCTTCCGCGGCCCAGCCCCCACGGCACAGGGGGGCAGCGTCTATCCGGCGTCGCTCGATCCTGGCGGAACCGCTGCGGCGGCGAAAATTTCGCGGCCGCGATCCGACAGGCGGTAGTGGCCCGGCCGCTCGCGCTCAAACCAGCCATAGACGTTGCGGAGCAGGATCGCGCCCGCGTCCTCGGCGAGATCGCGCAGATCGCGCGGCCGGGCCGTGGCGTGGCCGATGGCGCACACACAGGCCAGGGCACGCTGGCGGTAGGCGGTCATGATCGGCTGGCGGGACGAACCGCCGGCGCTGGGATCGCCGCGACGGCGGTCATGTTCGCGCAGCAATCGTCGGCGCAGCGGCAGGTTCGGCCGCGGCCGATAGGCCGACGGCTCGCACAGAACCGCGACGTGGCCGCGCGTCAGGTCCACCGCCAGCAGCCCGACACCCAGCAGCCGGCACAATCGCGTGACTCGCAAATCCCTATCCCGCCCGCGCCGAGAAGCGACGATCGCCAGATAGAGGCTGTCGGCGCCGCGCAGGCGGTCGACGGCCTGCAGGACAAGTTCCAGCGTGAAGGACAGTTTCAGTTCGGCGATGACGAGGATGGGCGGTTCACCGTCCTGCACCGCAACCACGTCGCAGCCGCAGATCTCGCCCTTCACCCTGAAGCCCTGGGCCTCCAGAAAGGCTTTGACCGGCGGATAAAGCGCGGTCTCGCGCCGGCGCTCGGCCGGCGGCGCGGCCGTTCCCGCGCCGGTCATGCCTCCTCCGCCTGTCCGGCCGGCGTCCCCGCTATGGCGACCGCGAGGTCGCGGCGCACCGGGCCGATCGCGGCGACGAGCGTACCGCCCGCGCTGGTCGCCCGGCCACGCGACAGGATCGCGCCCCTCGCCGTGTCATAGGTGACGATGGTGTAGCGGCCGTCCGCCAGGCCGGCGATCGTCAGGCTGCTGTCCTTCGCGGCGTCGCCCGGACCGAGCGTCCCGTCCGGCGTGATCGTATCGGTCCGCACCAGCCAGGCTAGCGCCTGCGCGTCATCGCCGCAGCCGACGACCGCCACGCCCGGATCGTCGCAGCGCAGGGCACCGGCAAGGTTACGTCGCCGGAAACGGCTCCAGTCGATCCGCGGCAGGAAATCCGCCAGCGCCCGTTGCGCTTCCCGCATGCCCCGGGTCAGCACATGGGGATGCCGGTTCGGCCAGCGCATGCCGCCCCCTGCCCCGCCGCTGGCCAGATGCGCCCATTGGATGTGCCGGAAATACTCGTCGTCGAACGCATCCGGCAGCGTCTTCTTGCGGTCCTTGAAGCTGTGGATCGGGCCATGCTCCGAATCGAACACCGGCCGCGACGGACCGGCCGCGTCGACGGCCGCCCGCATGAGGCGCGCCGCGGCGAGCGCCGGCGCCACGGTGTCGCGCGGATCGTCGATCGTGCCGTGTTCGTAGAGATGGGTATTGGCGAAATCGAGCGTCGGATGCCGGAAGATCGGGTCGACCAGCGTCGGATGCCGGATCAGCTCGGGGCCGAAGATCGATACGGTCTGGAGATTGGCATGGCCCCGCCGCTGTCGCTCGCGCGTGCGCAACCATGCCGACAGGTCGTCGATGAAGGGCGCGACCATGGCCGGGTCGTCGCCACCATGGGCGGGATGGATCTCGTTCCACAGATCCCAGGCGAACAGCGCCGGGCTTCCGCCCCAGCGGTCGCTGGCGAAAGCCAAACGGTTCTTGATCGCACGTCGCGTGTCGGGACAGGTCAGCCACGTGTCGCGACCGGCGCAGACACCCCCGTTCGCCGTCGCATAGGGATGCCGTGCCCAGCGCAGCCACATGAAGAACGTGTCGTAGGGCGTCAGCAGCACGCGCAGGCCGACGCGCTCGAGCAGGGCGAACAGGTCATCCCACAGCCGCACCATGTTAGGCGCGAAGTGGCCGGCCGGCCGCTCGAAATAGCGGTGCTCGCCGTGACAATATTCCAGCATCAGCCGGATGCAGGTGACGCCGTGCGCGCGCAGGTGGCGCAGGTGCCGCTCCACGGCCGCCATGTCGCGCCGCCGGAACAACGGCGCGAGATCCGGCCAGGTGATCGCGTCATTGTGCCCGATCGGCGTCCAGGGCAGCCCGTCCTCCGTCATGAAATAGGGGGTGTCCGGCACCACGCCGATGCGAGCCATCGCCGAAGCACGCGAAGTTGATGAGGCAGCCACGCGTGCCGGTTACCGCTCCGCCGGCGGCGACGCTATCGTGAAACGGTTAACTTTCCGGATAAACCTAGCTCTATCAGATCGATAGCCTAGCCTGACGCAGTTTAGCGCGCGGCCGGCCGGCAGCCATTAGCCCGGTGACAAGGCGGGGGCCTGTCAGGGATATATTGATGAACGCCACGGCGCCGCGCGATCCTGCCTCCTCCATGCCGCAGCCGGGGCTGCTTCTCTGCTTTTCGCATCTACGCTGGAATTTTGTCTTCCAGCGGCCACAGCATCTGATGACCCGCTTCGCCACGCGGATGCCGGTCGTGTTCTGGGAAGAGCCGGAATTCGGCAAGGTGAGCCGGCCCGAGTTGGGGATCCGGGACGAGGGCTCCATCCGCATCGTCGTGCCGCAGTTGCCGGTGGGTCTCGACGCCGAGGCGACCCGGGTGGCGCTGGCCGCATTGCTGGACGCCTTTCTCGCCGATCAGCCGACGGTGGCGATCCGCTGGTATTATACGCCGATGATGCTGCCCTTCTCACGGCAGGTCGCCGCCGGGTGCACTGTCTATGACTGCATGGACGAACTGTCCGCCTTCCGCTTCGCGCCGCCGGAATTGCTGGCGCTGGAGGCCGAGCTGCTCAATGCCGCGGACCTGGTCTTCACCGGTGGCTACAGCCTGTACGAGGAGAAGCGGAGCCGGCACGCCAATGTGCGCCCCTTCCCCTCCAGTGTCGATGTCGCGCATTTCGCGCAGGCCCGCGCCGCGTCGCGACGCCAGGGCCGGCCGCCGCGCCTCGGCTTCTACGGCGTCATCGACGAGCGGATGGACCTGGCGCTGCTGGCGGACCTTGCCGACGCTCGGCCCGATTGGACCATCGAGATCGTCGGTCCGGTCGTCAAGATTGACCCCGCCGACCTGCCGCAGCGCGACAACCTCTTCTATCCGGGCGCGCGCTCCTATGCCGAGCTGCCGCAGGTCCTGGCCGGATGGGACGTCGCGCTGATGCCGTTCGCGATCAACGAGTCGACCCGCTTCATCAGCCCGACCAAGACGCCCGAATATCTTGCCGCCGGTCGCCCGGTGGTCTCCACGCCGATCACCGATGTGGTCCGCCATTACGGCGCGATGGCGGGCGTCGCCATCGCCCCGCGCGACCGCTTCGTCGAGGCCTGCGATGCGGCGCTCGCCCTCGCCCGCAGCGCCGATCCGGCCTGGCGGGACGAAGCCGATGCGGCGCTGGCGGCCACGTCCTGGGACCGGACCGCGGCGGCGATGCTCGAGGCGATCGCCGCGATCGCGCCGGCCCCGGCCCGGCCGCATTACGACGTGCTGGTGGTGGGGGCCGGCTTCGCCGGCAGCGTGATGGCCGAACGCCTGGCCGCGGACGGCGGCAAGCGCGTGCTGGTGATCGACCGCCGCCCCCATATCGCTGGCAACGCATTCGACGAGAAGGATGCGGCCGGCATCCTCATCCACCGCTACGGCCCGCACATCTTCCACACCAACTCGGCCGAGATTGTCGACTATCTGTCGCGCTTCACCGACTGGCGTCCCTATGAGCACCGCGTGTTGGCGGCGGTGCGGGACCGGCTGGTGCCGGTTCCGATCAACCGGACCACGCTGAATGTGCTGTTCGACGCCGGGCTGGAGACGGACGCGGAGGCCGCCGCCTTCCTGGCGGAGCGGGCGGAGCCGGTCGCCGACGTGCGGACATCGGAGGATGTCGTCGTCTCGGCCGTCGGACGCGAGCTCTACCGCTTGTTCTTTCAGGGCTATACCCGCAAGCAATGGGGCCTGGACCCGTCCGAACTGGACAAGGCGGTGACGGCGCGCGTTCCAACCCGCACCGATACCGACGATCGCTACTTCACCGACACGCACCAGGCGATGCCGGCGCAAGGCTTCACCGCGATGTTCGCGGCGATGCTCGACCATCCGAACATCGAGCTCCGGCTGGGCACCGACTTCGCCGCCGTTCGGGACGCGATCGACTATGACCTGCTGGTGTTCACCGGACCGATCGATGAATATTTCGGCCACTGCTACGGCAGGCTACCCTATCGTTCGCTCCGCTTCGCGCACGAGACGCTGTCGACCGAATGGCACCAGCCGGTCGCTGTGGTGAATTACCCGGACGAGGCGGTTCCGCACACGCGGGTCACCGAATACAAGCATCTGACCGGTCAGCACGCCCCCGTGACCAGCGTCACCTTCGAATATCCGTCGGCGGAGGGCGACCCCTATTACCCCATCCCCCGGCCCGAGAACCAGGCGCTGTTCAAACGCTACGAGGCGCTGGCGCTTGCCGAACCCAAGGTCGTGTTCGTCGGACGCCTGGCCACCTATCGCTACTATAACATGGACCAGGTCGTCGGGCAGGCGCTCGCCACCTATCGCAAGCTGAAGCTGCGAACGGCCGAGGAGACACTGGCCGCAGCGGCCGAATAAGGTGCCGGGCCCTCAGCCGCTTGAAGGTCCGCGACGATGACCGGCATCGCCTTGTGGGGCGGGGTCGAGTGCACGGTCAACCGGGTCGCGGACCGCTATCGGGACCAGGTCCGGCTCAGCGGGCACCACGACAGGCTGGACGATCTCGATCGTTTTGCCGCCCTGGGGCTGACGGCGATCCGCTATCCGGTCCTGTGGGAACGAACCGCCCCCGACGGCGAGCCGGACTGGAGCTGGCCGGATGCCCGGCTGAAGCGGTTGGGCGCGCTGGGCATCCGGCCGATCGTCGGGCTGGTCCACCATGGCAGCGGTCCGTCGCATACCCATCTGCTCGATCCGGGCTTCGCGCGCGGCCTGGCGCGGCACGCCGGCGCGGTCGCGGAGCGCTATCCGTGGGTCGCGGACTGGACGCCGGTCAACGAGCCGGTGACCACCGCCCGCTTCTCGGCGCTGTACGGCCATTGGTATCCCCATGCGACAGATGCCCGCGCCTTCTGGGTGGCGCTGCTCAACCAAGTCGATGCGACTCGGCTGTCGATGGCGGCGATCCGGCGCGTCAATCCGGCGGCGCGGCTGATCCAGACCGACGATCTCGGCCTGACCTGCGCCACGTCGCCCCTCCGCCACCAGGCCGAACACGACAATCTCCGTCGCTGGGCAGGATGGGACCTCCTGGCCGGGCGGGTCGGCCTGGACCATCCCCTGTTCGCGCTGCTGACGCCGCTGGGCCTTGCGGATCGGCTTCGCGCGATCGCGGACGATCCCTGCCCGCCCGATGTGATCGGGGTGAACCACTATCTGACCAGCGACCGCTTCCTCGACCACCGCGTGGATCGCTATCCCGAGCATCTGCGCGGCGGCAACGGGCAGGACCGCTATGTCGACACCGAAGCGGTGCGCGTGCTCGACCCGCTGCCCGGCGGCCTGGCCGAGGCGCTGCGCGCGACCTGGCACCGCTACCGCACGCCGATCGCGCTGACCGAGGTCCATAACGGCTGCACCCGGGAGGAGCAGTTGCGTTGGGCCGCCCAGGCCTGGGACACCGCCCATGCCGTGGCGGCCGAAGGCGCGGACATCCGCGCGGTCACCCCCTGGGCGTTGCTGGGGAGTCGGGGATGGAACACGCTGCTGACCGCCGACGGCGTCTACGAACCCGGCCTGTTCGACGTCACGGCAGCGACGCCGCGGGCGACGGCATTGGCGACGCTCTGGCGCGATTTGGCGGCCGGGCGACCACGCCACCCGGTGGTGGACCAGCCCGGCTGGTGGCAACGTCCCGATCGGCTGACCTATGGCGAAGCCCGTCCGGCCATGGCCGCGTCGGACCCCGGTGGCCGGCCGCTCCTGATCTGCGGCGGCCATGGAGCGCTCGGCCGCGCCTTTGCCCGCGCCTGCGCGGCGCGCGGCCTCGCCCATGTCGCGGCCGGACGGGATCGCTTGGACGTCACGGACAGCGACAGGATCGCCACCGTCCTGCGTGAACTGACCCCCTGGGCGGTGATCAACGCCGCGGGCTGGGTCGGGGTCGACGATGCGGAAGCGGACGAAGCGGCCTGCCAGCGGATCAACGCCGTCGCCGCGACCGCCCTGGCGCGAGCCTGCGCGAGCGATGGCATTGCGTGCCTCAACCTGTCGAGCGATCTCGTGTTCGCGGGCGACATCGGACGTTCGCTAGTCGAGAGCGACCCACCCCGGCCGCTGGGCGCCTATGGCCGGAGCAAGGCGATGATGGAGGCGGGCTGCGCGCGGCTGCCCGGGTCGCTGGTGGTACGGACGGCTGCCCTCTTCTCGCCCCACGATTCGGACGCCTTCGCCGGGCGGCTCGTGTCGGCGCTGGACACGGGACGCCCGTTTCCGGCAGCCAGCGATCATGTCGTGACCCCCACCTATGTACCGGCCCTGGTGGATGCGGCTCTGGACCTGTTGATCGACGGCGTGGAGGGCATCTGGCATTTGTCCGGCGGCGAGGCGGTGAGCTGGGCGGAGTTCGGGCGACGCATCGCCCTGGCGTGCGGTCACGATCCCGCCCTGATCCGGCCGGTCGCGGGCGTGGACGTGCACGGCCCCGCGCCGCGGCCACGATATGCGCCCCTCGCCAGCGAGCGCGGCCCCCTGGCCGCCACCCTCGACGACGCGATCTCCCGCTTCGCGCGTGAGCGCGCGGTCGACCGCGCCGCGGCGACCCCCGCGGCATCGGTGCGGCCCCGCCATGCGCCGCGGAACGATCAGTCTGTGCCGGTCAGCGCCAGCAGCCCGAAGCTGGCGAGCCAGTGTTCGCCCATATAGTCCCCCGCGACCGCCTCGATGGCGGCGGCCAGATGATCGGCGGCGGCGGTCTCGAGCACTCGGCGGGCCGGGCCGTCGGTGGCGGCGGCGAGGGACCGCATCGCCCAGGCACGGCTGAGGTTCAGGCCATCTAGATGCGCGATCCGCCCGTCGCTGCGATCGCTGACCTGCGCCGGCGTCAGCAGCGTGGCGGGCATGCCGCCGGCGAGCGCCGGCAGAAAGGCGTCGAACCACGCGGCGAAGTCTACGGCGGGCAGCAGGCGCTCCATCGCCATCGCCTCCATCAGCACCGGCGACAGGAAATCCTCGCCACTCGGTTCCCAAGCCTGCGCCCCACGATCGCCGCCGAACCAACGCCTCGCGTGCTCCGCCATCCGGTCGCGCAGCGGCTCGTCGCCCACCACCCGCGCATAGCGATCGGCGAGGACCAGCGCGAAGGCCGTGTTGGCATGGGTGCCGGCGCGGACCGGATAGGTCATCAGCGGCAGATGCGCACGCCAGCGGTCGGCGAAGGCATCGGCAAGGGGGCGCAGCGTCGCAGCGTGCGGGCTGTCGCCCACCATCAGCTCGCCCTGAAGCATCAGCAGCCAAGCCCAGCCATAGGGCCGCTCGAACCCGCGCGACATCGGCCGGTCGAGATAGGCGCGCTCGGCCTCGACCTTCTCGGCGGTGAAGGCATCGGCGAACAGCGTATCGATCGCCGCCGCCTCGGCCACGACCGGGAACAGTCGCCGCACCCGCGCGAGCAGCCAATAGCCATGGACGCAGCTATGCCAGTCGAAGCTGCCAAAGAAGATCGGATGCACTCGCTGAGGCCGGTAGACGTCGGCGTCGCCCGTCATCACGTGATCGGCTTTGTGCGGATATGGGCGGGTCACATGGCCGAGCGCGATGCGCGCGAAGCGGCCGGCTTGAACGGGAGTCATCGGCCCCATCCTCCGGGAAAGGCGCACGAGGCGAGCACCGCGATGTTGAAGATCAGCAGCAGGATCGCGGTCGGCCATTGGACGCGGATCACGCCGAAACGGTCACGCAGCTCCAATATGGCGGCCGGCACGATATTGTAGTTGGCCGCCATCGGCGTCATCAGCGTGCCGCAGAAGCCCGACACCATGCCGAGCGCGGCGACGATCGCCGGGTCGCCACCGAAGTGGCGGATGACGATCGGCAGGCCGATGCCCCCGGTCATGATCGGGAAGGCGGCGAAGGCATTGCCCATGATCATCGTGAACACCGCCATGCCGACGCAATAGGCGATGGTCGCGACCAGCGGCGTGTCGAGCGCGACCATGTTGACGACGCCATCGGCCACGACCTTGCCGACGCCGGACAGTGCGAAGACTCCGCCCAGCGCGGCCAGCATCTGCGGCAGCACCATCGCCCAGCCGATCGAATCCACCAGGCGCCGCGCCTCCGCCACCGGCGCCCCGCGGGGCGGCCGAGTGAGCCGCAGGGCCAGGCCGAGCGCGACAATCGCGCCGAGCGTCAGCGCGACCAGCGTCACCTGCTTCGGATCGATCAGCGCCAGGCCGGCGATCCGGCCATTGGCGACGGACAGCGTGCCCACCAGCGTCACTGCCGGGATCGCCAGCGCCGGCACGAACAGCCAGGCGCCGAGGCGCGAGGCTTGGACGGCCTGGGCCGCCGCGTCGCTGCTGGCGACCGGGGCCGCCCGCAGACCCCGTGTCGCCAGCGCGACCATGACCAGGACCAGGCCGCCGTTCACCAGGTCGGGCAACCACGGCCCGGCCGCCAGGAGGAGCGCGAACACGCCCCAGAAACCGGTATTGCGCCACCGCGTCGCCGCCGTCCGGTCCAAGGCATGATGGGCGGCGACCGCTCCTGGCAGGACCGCCGCCGCGATGCCAAGCGCATCGAGTCCGATCACGCGCGGCGCTTCAAGCGGCGATCGAGCAGCAGCAGCCGCCCACCATGGATGAGGAAGGCGGCGATCGCGGTCGGGATGGCCCAGAGCGCGACATCAAGCGGTGTGACCGACACCCCCTCCTGCGCCAGGATCGCACGGATCAGCAGGATCGAACCGATCGCGATGAACACGTCCTCGCCGAAGAACACGCCGATATTGTCCACCGCCGCGGCATGCGCCCGGATCTGGTCGCGGGTCTCGGGATCCAGCGCGCCCCGTTCGTCCCGTTCCTCCGCCGCTTCGGCCATGGGGGCGACGATCGGGCGCACCATCTGGACATGGCCGCCAAGCGAGATCAGGCCCAGCGCGGCGGTGACCTGCCGCAGCGCCAGATAGCCGAGCAGCACCCGGCCCGTCGTCGCCCGGCGGAGGCCCCCGACGATGGCGCGCGCCTTCACCCGCAGGCCGGCGCGCTCCAGCAGCCCGATGGTCGGCAACGCCAAATAGGGGATCGCCAGATAGCGGGCATCGACGAATGCCCGGCCGATCATCGCCACCACCTCGACCGGCCCGTGGCCGGCGGCGGCGGCGCTGGCGAGCGCGGCGACCGTGACGACGAGCAGCGGGTTCAAGCCAAGCGCGAAGCCGACGATGATGATCGCGATTCCCGACAGGACGAGCATGATGCCCCCTACAGGGTCGCGGCGGCGCGAGCCGCCTGGTTGTACTGGCCTGACAGGCGGCGCAGCAGGTCGGCCACATCGGACAGGCGCGCGCCGTCCGGACCATCGGCGACGATCGCGGTCGCCAACACCCGTTCGCGGACTTCCCGGTAACGGGCGCAGAAGGCGCGGCCGGCATCCGTGGCGGCGACCAGCTTGTCCTTGCCCGCGCGATGCGTGGCGACCAGTCCGGCGCGTTCCAGCTTGCGGATGGCGTAGGTCACCAGGTGCGTATCCTCGATGTCGAGGACCAGGCCGATATCGGCGATCCGTTTCGCCCGGTCGCGGTGGCGGACGGTGTGGAGGATCAGCACCTCCAGCGGCGCGAGCGCCGGCCCGTCCGCCGCCGCCGCGGCGCAGCGCGCGATCCAGCGGTGATAGGCGGTGGCCGCCAGGGTCAGGCTGAACTCCAGTTCCGACAGGGCCGGCGTCGATCCATCGGCGAGATGCGCCGAGGACACGATTGCCTGCTTCTCGTCCGCCATGCCGCCCGTCCCCTTTCGGAGCAGAAGGGTTGCGCTCGGCCGCCACTCTGTCAATCCACGATGGGAAATCGTCGATGATTTATCGATGATTCGTCCGTGAGGGGATTGGCGATGACGGGCTGGGCGTTCTGGATCGATCGCGGTGGCACCTTCACCGACACCGTCGCCCGCGCCCCTGACGGATCGTTGCACACCGCCAAGCTGCTGAGCGAGAATCCCGAACGCTATGCGGACGCCGCGATCGCCAGCATCCGCCTGATCCTGGGCCTTGCCCCGGACGCGGACCTGCCGGCCGACCGCATCGACTCGGTGAAGATGGGCACGACCGTCGCCACCAACGCGCTGCTGGAACGCAAGGGTGCGCGGACGCTGCTGGTGGTCGACCGGGGCTTCGCCGACCTGCTGGCGATCGGCGACCAGACGCGGCCCAGGCTGTTCGACCTGGCCATCCGCAGGCCGACCCCGCTGCATGACGATGTCGTCGAGATCGGCGGCCGCATCGACCGCGATGGCGGGATCGTGCTGCCGCTCGACGATGCCGAGACCGCCGCCCTGCTCGCCGCCAAACGCGCCGAGGGATATGAGGCGGTCGCGATCGCGCTGACGCATGGCTGGGCGCATGGCGCGACCGAGGCGCATGTCGCGGCCCTCGCCCGCCGGGCGGGCTTCCCCCAGGTCTCCGCCAGCCACAGGGTCAGCCCGCTGATCGGACTGGTCTCGCGCGGGCGGACGACGGTGGTCGACGCCTATCTGTCGCCGGTGCTGCGCCGATATGTCGACCGCGTCGCCGCCGCGCTGGGGCCGATTCCGCTGCACTTCATGCAATCGAGCGGCGGCCTGGCCGATGCACGCGCGTTCCAGGGCAAGGACGCGATCCTGTCCGGTCCGGCCGGCGGCGTCGTCGCGGCGGCGCGGACGGCCGCGGCCGCCGGCTTCCACCGGGTGATCGGCTTCGACATGGGCGGCACGTCCACCGACGTCGCCCTTTATGCCGGGCAGTTCGAGCGCGTGCTCGACGCGGAGATCGCCGGGGTCGAGATGCGCGTGCCGATGATGGCGATCGAGACGGTGGCGGCGGGCGGCGGGTCGATCCTGCGCTATGACGGGTCGCGGTTCCGGGTCGGTCCGGACAGCGCCGGCGCGCAGCCCGGCCCGGCCTGCTATCGTCGCGGCGGCCCGCTGACCGTGACCGACGCCAATGTCCTGGTCGGCAAGGTGCGGCCGGACCATTTCCCGGCGGTGTTCGGGCAGGGCGGCGACCAGCCCCTGGACGTCGAGGCAACGCGCCGCGGCTTCGCCGCGCTGGCTGCGCAAATCGGCATGAACGATCCGCGCGTGGTCGCCGAGGGCTTTCTGGAGGTCGCGGTCGCGCACATGGCCGCCGCGATCAAGCGGGTCGCGCTTGAACGGGGCGAGGACGTCATCGGCTTCGCGCTGCAATGTTTCGGTGGGGCGGGCGGACAGCATGCGTGCCGCGTCGCCGAGGTGCTGGGGATGCGCGCCGTCCTGATCCATCGCTTCGCCGGGGTCCTGTCGGCCTATGGGATGGGTCTCGCCGACCGGGTGGCGATCCGCCAGCGATCGGTGGAGCGGCCCCTGGGTACGGCGCTGGACGCGCTCGTCGCTGCGCTCGGCGAGGAGGCGGCGACGGACATCGCACCCGACGCCCGGCGGGTCGCGACCGTGCATCTGCGCTATGCCGGCACCGACACCGCGCTCGCGGTTGATTGGGCAGAGGCTGGCGCGATGCGCGTTGCCTTCGAGACCGCGCATCGCGCCCGCTTCGGCTTCGTCAGTCCGGACCGCCCGATCGTGATCGAAAGCGTGCTGGTCGAAGCGATCCTGGACGGCGAGCGGATCGCGCCGCCGCCCTTCTCCCCGCGCGGCGGCGATCTGCCCGCGCCTCTCGACCATGTCGCGGTCTGGACCGGGGGCGCGGAGCATCGCACGCCCATCCATGATCGCGCCGCGTTGCGGCCCGGCGATCGCGTCATCGGCCCCGCCCTGATCCGCGAGGCGATCGCGACGACGATGGTGGAGCCGGGCTGGACGATGACGGTCGGCAACGGCGGCGAACTCGTCCTCCGCCACGACCGCGCCACCACCCAGGCCGCGCGTGATCCGGCGAGCGTCGATCCGGTCCGGCTCGAACTATTCAACACCCGCTTCATGGGCATCGCGGAACGGATGGGCGTGGTGCTGCGCAACACCGCAAGCAGCGTGAACATGAAGGAGCGGCTCGACTTTTCCTGCGCGCTGTTCGACGCGCAGGGACGGCTGGTCGCCAATGCGCCGCATGTTCCCGTCCATCTGGGCGCGATGGGCGAAAGCGTGCGCACGGTCATCGCCAGCCGGGCTGCGACGCTGAAGCCGGGCGACGTCGTCGCGCTGAACAATCCATTCAATGGCGGCACCCACCTGCCCGACGTCACCGTGATCACGCCCGTGTTCGACGATGCGGGCCGGGAAATCCGCTTCTTCGTCGCCAATCGGGGCCACCACGCCGATATCGGCGGCCTGACCCCGGGATCGACCCCGCCCGGCTCGCGCACGCTGGAGGAGGAAGGCGTGGTGATCGACGATTTCCTCCTGGTCGATGGCGGCCGCCTGCGCGAGGCCGAGTTCCGCCGCCTGCTGGCCGAGGCGCGTTACCCGGCGCGAAGCCCCGACACCAACGTCGCCGACATCAAGGCGCAACTGGCCGCCAACGCGACCGGCATCGCCGAACTGTCCGCCCTGGTCTCCGCCAGCGGCTGGCCGGTCGTCCGGGCGTATATGGGCCATGTCATGGCCCATGCGGAGGACAGCATCCGCCGCGTCCTGGCCCGCCTGTCCGACGGCGCGTTCGACTATGCCATGGACGACGGCACGCCGCTCCACGTCCGCGTGACGATCGACCGCGCGGCGCGCGGCGCGACGATCGATTTTACCGGCACCGGCCCGGCGAGCGCCGGCAATTTCAACGCCCCGCCCGCCGTGACCCGGGCGGTCGTCCTTTATGCCTTTCGGTGCCTGATCGGGGAGGACCTGCCGCTCAACGAAGGCTGCCTAGCGCCGCTCACCATCGTGATCCCCGCGGGATCCTTCCTCGCGCCCCCGCCCGGCCGCGCCGTGGTCGCCGGCAACACGGAGGTCAGCCAGGCGGTCTGCAATGCGCTGCTCGGCGCGCTGGGCGCCTGTGCCGCCGCCCAGGGCACGATGAACAATTTCCTGTTCGGCAGCGACCGGTATCAATATTACGAGACGATCTGCGGCGGCACTGGCGCGGGCCCCGATTTCGCCGGCACCGCCGCGGTGCACAGCCACATGACGAACACGCGGATCACCGATCCCGAGATCCTGGAGCATCGCTATCCGGTGCGGCTGGACCGGTTCGCCATCCGTCGCGAATCGGGTGGTCGCGGCGCGCATCCCGGCGGCGACGGCGTCGTCCGCGCGATCACCGCACTGGAGCCGATGACCGCGACGATCGTCGCCTCTCGCCGCAGCATCGCGCCATTCGGCCTGGCGGGCGGCGGTGATGGGGCGGTCGGCACGCAGCGAATCGAGAGGCGGGACGGCCGGACCGAGGATCTGGCCGGCGTGGCGCAGGTCGAGCTGATGCCGGGCGACCGATTCGTGATCGAAACGCCGGGCGGTGGCGGCTATGGCTCGCCGTAACCCATTGCCCGATCGGGGAACCGCCGGTCGCCTCCCTGCCCGGTGCACGGAGCCTCTTGCCGGCGACCCCAGCTTGTTCCAGCTTTGCGCGTCTTCGCGATCCCCTGTCCAACGAAAGCCCGAGCCCGATGGCCGAAGCCTTTATCTGTGATGCCGTCCGAACCCCGATCGGTCGTTACGGCGGTGCGCTGTCCTCCGTCCGGCCGGACGATCTTGCCGCCCATACGCTTCGCGTCCTGGCCGAGCGCAATCCGGCGCTGGACTGGACGTCGGTGGACGATGTCGTCTTCGGCTGCGCCAACCAGTCCGGCGAGGACAATCGTAACGTCGCGCGCATGGCGACGCTGCTGGCGGGTCTGAGCGAGGGGATCAGCGGCACCACAATCAACCGGCTGTGCGGGTCGGGCCTGGACGCCGTCGCCATGGCTGCCCGGTCGATCCGCGCCGGGGAAGCCGAGCTGGTCATCGCCGGCGGAGTTGAGAGCATGAGCCGCGCGCCCTTCGTGATGCCGAAGGCGGACAGCGCTTTCGCACGCTCCGCGGAAATCCACGATACGACGATCGGATGGCGGTTCGTCAACCCGCGCATGGCGGCGCTCTACGGCGTGGACTCGATGCCCCACACCGCCGAAAACGTCGCCGAGCAGTATCGCATCGCCCGCTACGATCAGGACGCCTTCGCCCTGCGCAGCCAGGAAAAGGCTGCGTGCGCCGTGGCGGGCGGCCGGTTCGCCCGCGAGATCGCGCCGGTCAGCGTCGCCCAGCGCAAGGGCGCGCCGATGCTGGTCGCGGTCGACGAGCATCCGCGTGCGACAAGCCTGGGCGCGCTTGCCGGATTGAAGCCCGTCGTCCGCGCCGACGGGACCGTCACCGCCGGCAATTCCAGCGGCATCAACGACGGCGCGGCGGCGTTGATCATCGCGTCGGAGGCGGCGGCGAAGCGGCACGGACTGACGCCTCGCGCCCGTATCATCGGTGCCGCCGCGGCCGGCGTGCCGCCGCGCATCATGGGGGTGGGTCCAGTGCCGGCCGTATCGAAGCTGCTCGCGCGCGAACGACTGGCCATCGCCCAGCTCGACGTCATTGAACTGAACGAGGCTTTTGCGAGCCAGGCGCTCGCCGTGCTGCGCGGGCTGGAGATCGCCGACGACGACCCGCGCGTGAACCCCAATGGCGGCGCGATCGCGCTCGGCCATCCGCTGGGCATGTCCGGCGCGCGGCTGGCGATGACCGTCGCCGAGGAACTGACGGTCACCGGCGGCACCCATGGCCTGGCGACGATGTGCGTCGGCGTCGGCCAGGGCATCGCGCTGGCGATGGCGCGGGTATGATCGTCCAGGCACGCCAGTCCCGGCCGCGGTCTGGCGCGGCGCGGAACGGATGCGACATGTCGGCCCCGTTCCGCTAGAAGCCCGGGCCATGAACATCAGACTGCGAACGCCCCGGTTCATCGCCCACCCAGGTCCGGGACCACGCCCCTCGCTCCGCCGGTTCGTGCTCGCCGCCTTGCTGGTAACGAACGCCGCGGCCGCCGGCGCGGCCTATCAGGCGCGGACGGTTGGTGACTGGGTCGTATCGCCGAGCAGCGACCAGCAGGGCTGCTTCCTCAGCCGGACCTATCCCGCGCCCAGGCAGACCACGCTGCAACTGGGCCTGGATACCGACGGAGGCAATCGGCTGACGATCCTCAATGCCAATTGGTCGATCCGCCCGCGCGAGCGGCTGACGATGGACTTCCGCCTGTCGAACGCGGCTTTCCCCCGCCATGTCGCGATCGGCATCGCCACGCAGGGGAAGAAGGGGTTCGTCACCAGCTTCGGCAAGACCTTCCCCGCCAGCCTCGCGGCGTCGCGCGTCCTTCACGTCCGGCGGGGCGATGTGCCGGTCGAGGAACTCGGACTCGACGGCAGCGGCGCGGCGATCGCCGAGTTGCGGCGATGCGTCGACCAGTATCGCGCACCCGCGGGTGCCCCCCGACCGGCACGGGCGGACCGGGACCGGATCCCGACCGATCCCTTCGCCGCCCCGACCGCTCGCGATTCGCGGCAGTAACGAATTCTGGCAATCCGGTTCAGCAAGCATTCACAGCTACATCCCCGAAACTTTTCAAGTATTTCCGCCAGATGAACAGGGGTTGGCGCGCACTCGACTGATCGCGCCACAGGCTCGGGCCACCGACCGCGCTCTTGCCGATCGCGGCGGATGCGGGCTCCATCGATGGGCTATTAACTATTTGGAAAACAGCGATGCTGCCATCTTTGAAGACGCTCTCCCCCCTGGCGCTGGTCCTGCTCGCCGGACCGGTGCTGGGCGGGTGCGCCACCAAATCCTATGTTCGTGAGCAGATCGCGCCGGTCAGCGCACGGGTCGACACGCTCGAGACCCAATTGCAGGCTACCGATGGCACGGCCAAGCAGGCGCTGACCGAGGCCCAGGCCGCGTCGGCCCAGGCCCAGCAACAGGGCCAGCGCGTCGACCAGATCAACGGTCGAGTCGATGGCGTCGAGCAGCGGCTGCAGGAGCAGGAGCGTCGCGGCAAGCGTCCGCGCCACTGACGACCGGGCGCCGACCGGCGCCTACATGGCTGAAGCATGACGAACACCGGGGCGCCCCTTTTCCCCTTTGGGGCGCCCCGGACCAGGGAGCCGATCATCAAGGTCATCGTCCTTTTCGCCGGACTGGCGCTCTGCGCCACCGGTGCCCAAGCCGCCGCGACGCCGAAGGCGCGCATCAAGGCCAAGCCCGCCCCGCAACCGCCGGCCGTCGAAGCACCTATCGCGCCGACACCGGACCAGCAGCGCATGGCCGCCTGGATCGGCGGGTCCGGCGACAACCATGCGTTACCCTTCGCGGTCATCGACAAGAACGGCGCATCGCTGATCCTCTATGATGGTCATGGCAAGGCGATCGCGCAGGTGCCCGTGCTGATCGGCATCGCTCCGGGCGACACCGCCACCCCCGGCGTCGGCAGCAAGACGCTCGGCGAGATCGGACCCGCCGAAAAAACGACTCCGGCCGGCCGGTATCTCGCCAGGTTCGGCTATGCGGCCGGACGGCAGAAGGTGCTTTGGGTCGACTATACCAACAGCGTCGCGATCCACCCCATTCCGGCCGACGCCGCCAAGGGGGAGATGCGCCGCGAGCGCCTATTGTCGCCGGAGCCGGACGACAATCGCATCACCTTCGGCTGCATCAACGTGCCGCGCGCCTTCTACGGCGCCGCGCTGCGGCCGCTGTTCCAGAAGAAGGGCGGCTATGTCTACATCCTGCCGGACACCCGGTCGGCGGAGGACGTCTTCCCGCGCCTACGCGTCCATGCCCTGACGACGCAGGCGCGCCTCACGCCGTGACCTGCGTGTCCCCGGTCGCCCTGGCCACGCTGATCGGGTGATGCGCCCCGCCGGGCAGCGGCGTGCCCGGCACCGATCGGTTGCCGTGGAACGATAGCGGCCAGACATCGTCGTCCAGCGTCAAATCGGGACCCAAGACGCTCTCGCGCGTTCTGCGAGCCGCCCCGGCCGCCCGCCGGCGGTCTGGGAGAGGGAAACTTGGGGACGATGCGCGATATCAGACGAGACAGGCAGCCCGATGCCGGTCAACTCGCTGCCCTGCCCCATCCCGGCGATCATGTGCATGCCGATCATGTCATGCCACGGACCGCTGGCGAGCCCGTCGATGTCGTGGCGGCGCAGCGCGCCGCGCTGGATAGGCTCTACCGCACGCATCTGCGCGCCGGCAGCCGCTATGCGCTGATCGACTTCCCCGACCATGCCAATGTCGGCGACAGCGCCATCTGGCTGGGCGAGCTGGCCATGCTGCGGGCCGTCACCGGTCGCGAGCCCGACCATGTCGCGACCTGGCACGACTTCGATGCCGCCGCGCTGGCCCGGATGCCCGCCGATACGGTGGTGCTGCTCCATGGCGGCGGCAATCTGGGCGACATCTGGCCGCATCATCAGCATCTGCGCGAGACGATCCTGACCCAGGTCCGCGACCGGCCGGTCGTCCAGTTGCCGCAGTCGATCCATTTTCGCGATCTGGCGGCGGCGCGGCGCTTCGCCGGCATCGTCGCCGCCCATCCCGCCTTCACGCTCCATGTGCGCGATCGACCGAGCGCGGCGTTCGCCGCCGATCATCTGGGCTGCCATGCCGGCCTGGCCCCCGACTCCGCCTTCGCGCTCGGGCCGCAGCGGCGGGAGCCCGCCTCGGCGACGCTGCTGGCGCTGATGCGGACCGATGCCGAACGGCGCGATCACGCCACCGCCCTCCCCGACGGCGCCGAGCGGGTCGACTGGCTGGAGGACGGCCCGGGACTGCCGGCCGGCACCTCCCCGAGCGCCCGCGAACGGCAGGCGCGCCATCGCCTGGAACGCGGCCTGCGCCTGCTTTCGCGCGGCGAGCGGGTGGTGACCGACCGGCTGCACGGTCATATCCTGGCGCTGCTGCTGGGCATTCCGCACAGCGTGCTCGACAACGATTATGGCAAGGTGGGCGCCTATGTCGCGGCCTGGACGGCGGCGTCGCCGCTGGTGCGGAGGGCGGCATGACCGCGCTCCCGGCGATCAGCCTGCTGGTCTGCACGCGCGACCGGGCCTCGGCCCTCGCCATGCTGCTCGACTCCGTGACCGTCGCCGTCGCCCGCGCGCCGCACGGCGCGGTCGAGGTGATCCTGGTCGACAACGGATCGCAGGACGACACGGCGGACCGGCTGGCGCAGTGGCGCGCCGCCCGGGCTTTCCCCGTGCGGGTGGTGCAGGAACCACGAGCCGGCCTCGCCCGGGCCCGGAATCGCGGCCTGGACGCGGCGCGTGGAGCCATCATCGCCATGACCGACGATGATTGCGTGCTCGACCCGGGCTACTTCAACGAACTGGCCCGCTGTTTCGGCGAGCTGGACGGTCCGGCGATCGTCGGCGGGCGCATCCTGCCGGGCGACCCGGCCGACCTGCCCGTCACGCTGAAGCTGGAGGATCATGCCATGGTGGCGCGGCCTGGCGATTTCCCGGGCGGCTTCGTCATGGGGGCGAACCTGGCCTTCTCCGCCCAGGTGGCGGCACGGGTCGGGGCGTTCGACGAGCGGTTCGGCGCGGGTGCTGCGTTCGTCTCCGCGGAAGACACCGACTATCTGTTCCGCGCCACGGGTCTGGGCATTCCGCTCCGCTACGATCCCCGCTTTGTCGTCCATCACCATCATGGCCGCAGGCTGGTCGCGGACGAGACGCGTCTGCTCGCCGGCTACAGCCGCGGCGACGGCGCGCTCTATGCCAAGCATCTGCTGCGCGACCGGCGCGTCGTGGGCGCGATCGGGCGCGACATAGCCGATCTCTGGCGCGACCTGGTCGACCCGGTGACCACCCATCGCGGCATCCGCCGCTTCTACGCCTTCCGCCTGCGGCACAAGGCGGCGGGGATGATCGCCTATCTTCGCGAGGCGCCGGCGCGCCAGCCGGCCGCCGATCCGACCCTCGCGGCCACCGGCCGGGAACGCCGGACCCGGCGCCCCGATTCTTCGTTGGGATCATCATGACAGGCAGGCTTTCCCAGGCGGTGGACGTTCGGGCCGCGACGCGATCGGCCATGACCGACGCGCTCGATGGCTTCGGGCGCGTGGGCCCGGTCGTCGTCCTCAGCCACTTCGATGCCGACGGCCTCGCCGCGGCGGCGATTCTGGTGCGCGCGCTTCGTGGCGCCGGTCGGGTCGCCGAGCCCGTGGTGATCGGCAAGACCGGGTCGCCATGGGACGCCGACACCCGCAGCCGGCTGTCGACGCTCGCACCCGCCGGCCTGATCGTCGCCGATCTCGGCACTCGCGCGGAGCCGGTCCTGCCCGGCTGTCCGACCCTGGTCATCGACCACCACGTCCCGACCGGCACGCCGGAGGACGCCGTCACGATCAGCGGCAACGGCCTCGACCCGGAGCCGACGACTGCGCTGCTGGCCTGGTGGGCCGCCGAGGCGCTCGGCGACCCGTCGGACCTGTTGTGGCTGGCTGCGATCGGGCTGATCGGCGACATGGCGGAGGAGTCGCGGTTCCCCGAGCTGGCGGCGGCGCAGGCGCGCTGGGGCAAGACGGCGCTGCGGGATGCGACCGCGTTGATCAACGCGCCGCGACGCACCGCCTTGGCCGACGCCGGCCCGGCGCTGCGCCTGTTGCTGCGGGCCGACGGCCCCAAGGCGATCACCAAGGGTGACGACGCCGACACGGCGGCGCTCCATGCCGCCAAGGCGGAGGTGCGCGCCGCGATGGACGCGGGCAAACGGGTTGCCCCGCTGGTGGCGGGCGACGTGGCGCTGATAGCCCTGGATACGCCCTGCCAGATCCATCCGCTGATCGCCCAGCAATGGCGCAGCCGGCTGAAGGACAAGATCGTGATCGCCGCCAATCGGGGCTACCGACCCGGTTGGGTGCATTTCGCCGCCCGCTCGGCCACCGGCCGCGATCTCATCGCCTTCCTCGCCGACCACCGCCCCGATGGTGCCGACGGCCGCTATGGCAATGGCCACGCCCAAGCGACGGGCGGCGCCTTGCCGGTCGCCGCGTGGAACCGCTTCGTCGCGGCGCTCGGCCTGCCCCAGGCCCGGCTCGACTCCTGACGTTCGCGCGGCGGCGTCAGTTTCCCTCGGCGTCGACCACCACCGTCACCGGCCGCCCGCGCGACATCGGCTCCCACCCGGCCGAAAGCGCAGCGCGCACGCAGCGCGCGATGGTCGCGTCGTCCAGTTGCAGCCGCCCGCGTGGCAGGCCCTTGAGCAGCCGCTTGGGCGGCGGGAATTCCACGAACACCTCACGCTTGGCGTCGCGCTGGAGAAGCGCGAGGGTCATCCCCTTCCACCCCTCGTCGTCCGACTGATGCGGTTCGCGCTGGAGGCGCCAGTCATAGGTGACGCCATCGACGGCGACAGCGCCGGAGGTAGGGTGGGACTTCGACATGGCTGCGCCCTTAGCACGGGAACTGCCGGCCGCCAGCGTCAGGCGCGCCGCGACCGCGGACGCGGCGCCAGGCGATCCAGCGCATCGGCATTGTCGCGCCCCCAGCCGTACAAAAGTTCGACCGGCTCGACGAAGCGCCGGCCGAGATCGGTCAACCGATATTCGACCATCGGCGGGATGGCGCTGTGGACCTGCCGGCTCAGCAGGCCGCTGGCCTCCATGTCGCGGACGGTCTGGGTCAGCATCTTCTTCGAGATGCCCGGCAGGCTGCGGAGCAGCACGCCGGTGCGCGCCGCACCGTCGTGGCGGGCGTGGAGCGTGTGCAGCACCATGCTGGTCCATTTGGTCGCGAACAGCTCCAGCACGCGGCGCGGCGCGCAATCCTCCCGCCATTCGTCATCCGCCGTACCCGGCTGCATATGGTTACTCCCTGGTGCCCAGGGCACCAGATGGTGCCGTCTGGTGGCCCTGTCCACCCATGACTAAGTGCCCTGTCGAAAAGGAGATTGTCATGGCAAAAACGGCATTGGTGGTGGGCGCGAGCGGGATCGTCGGCAGCGCGACCGCGACGCTGCTGAACGAACGGGGCTGGACGGTGCATGGCCTGGCGCGACGCCCCTCCACCCAACCGGGTATCCATCCGGTCGCCGCCGACCTGCAGGACCCGGACACGACCAGGGCGGCGCTGCGCGACCTGAATCCCGACGCAGTATTCATTGCGACCTGGCTGCGCCAGGACAGCGAGGCGGCGAACATTCGCGTCAACGCGGCGATGGTGCGCAACCTGCTTGACGGACTGCGCGACGCGTCCGGGCCGCGCCATGTCGCGCTGGTGACCGGCCTCAAACATTATCTCGGCCCGTTCGAGGCCTATGGCCGGGGAAGCCTGCCCCAAACGCCGTTCCGCGAGGAGCAAGGGCGGCTGGACGTCGAGAATTTCTATTATGCCCAAGAGGATGAACTGTTCGCCGCCGCCGCGCGCGACCGCTTCACCTGGAGCGTGCATCGCCCGCATACCGTGATCGGCCTGGCGGTCGGCAATGCGATGAACATGGGCACGACGCTGGCGGTCTATGCGACGCTCTGCCGCGAGACCGGCCGCCCGTTCCGCTTCCCCGGTTCGGCCGCGCAGTGGAGCGGGCTGACCGACATGACCGATGCGGGCCAGCTCGCGCGGCACATGCTGTGGGCGACCGAGACCGCGGCGGCGCATGATCAGGCGTTCAACATCGTCAACGGCGACGTCTTCCGCTGGCAATGGATGTGGGGTCGCATCGCCGACTGGTTTGGCATCGAGGCCGCGCCGTTCGACGGCATCGTGCGGCCGCTGGAGGACCAGATGGCGGACGATGCCGGCCTGTGGCGCGAGATCGCGACGCGCGAAGGACTTGCCGAAGCCGACCTGGCCCGCCTCGCCTCGCCCTGGCATACCGACGCCGACCTGGGCCGTCCGATCGAAGTCGTCACCGACATGTCGAAGAGCCGGCGGCTCGGCTTCACCGATTACCGTCCGACCGACGATGCCTTTTTCGACCTGTTCCAGCGGCTGCGCGACGATCGCCTGATCCCGTAAAGGCGGGCCCGAACGGCATCACGCCAAGAGCTGGCGGGCGCAACCCTGGACATGGTCGGCGATCAGGCGGAAGGCGGCGCTCATCGGCGATTGCCGGCGCCAGGCGATCGCGATCGACCGATGCGCCCGCCAGTTCTGGACGGACAGGATCTTGAGGCCGGCCAGGCCACCGACATCCGACCGCAGGTAGAGGCCGGGCAGCAACGCCAGCCCCAACCCGCTCGCCACCATCTGGTGCAGGCTGTCCAGGCTGGTGCCGTAATAATCCGGGGCGACCGTCATGCCATAGCGCTCTGCGATCTCGGCCGCCTGCCGGGCCAGGTGGTGGCGCGGGTCGAGCGTGAGCAGTGGGGTGCCGGCCAGCGCTTCCGGCGGGGCCTCGGCGGCCGAGTCGATCGGATGGTCGAGCGCCGCGACCAGATGGAGCGGCTCGCGGAACAGCGGCTCGATCGTCAGGTCGTCGCCACTCATCGGCAACGGCCCCAGCATCACGTCGATGTCGCCCCGCGACAATTCCAGCATCTGCTCGTCGGGAATGCCCTCGCGGACATGCAGGCGCAGGTTCGGCGCCATGCGGTGCAATTCGGCGATGATCGGCGACAGGAGATACGGCCCGAGCGTCGGCGTCGTGCCCAGCCGCAGGATGCCCGCGAGACTGTTCGACGCCCCCGCCGCTAAGGCGACGATATCGCTGGCGTCGCTCAACATGCGCCGCGCCGTCGCCACGATCGTGCGCCCCACCGGCGTCAGCATGGCCCCCGACGCGCTCCGCTCCAGAAGCCGCGCGCCCAGCCGGTCCTCCAGGGCGCGAACCTGCTGGCTGAGCGTCGGCTGCGAGACCCGCGCCACGCGCGCGGCGAGCGCGAACGATCCCGTATCCGCGATGGTGACCAGATATTCGAGTTGACGCAGCGTGGGCATGGCTTCCTATAGCCCGAGCCTATGGGCGCTTCATCCCAAATCCGATTGGCCTTGCGGATGATATGTCGTTACCCTGGTGCAATCTGAATTAATCGTCGATGGTGCGCCTGGGTTGAGCGGCAGGATTTTGGCGGACTCGAGTCTGTCCGAGCCAGGCCAGGGCGCGAAAAGGGGATGGTCTTGGCAGCGCAACGACTGGGATTTCGCGACGCGGTGGGGTGGCTGTCGCAGAGCATCGGGCCTGACGGAGCCTATATCCGGCTGGGGATCGTCTATACGATTGCGATCAGCCTGCTGGCGTTGGCGACGCCGATCTCGGTGCAGCTCCTCATCAACAGCGTCGCCAATACCGCGATGCCGGCGCCGCTCTGGGCTCTGTCGGGCGTCCTCCTCCTCCTGCTGCTGATGGTGGCGGGGCTCAGCGCGCTGCGCGTCTGGATCATGGCAGCGTTCGAACGACGGTTGTTCGCGCGGGTGGTGGCGGAAGTCACGCTGCGCGCGGTCCATGCGCAGGATCCCTTTTTCGCCGACGGCAATCGCGGTCACCTGTTCAACCGCTTCTTCGACCTGGTGGTCGTGCAGAAATCGGTGCCGAGCATGGTGATCGGCGCCTTCACGATCATGCTCCAGGCAGTGATCGGACTGACCATCACCAGCTTCTACCACCCGGTGTTCCTCGCGTTCAACGCGGTGCTGGTGGCGGCGGTGCTGCTGGTCTGGATGCTCTGGCGGCGTGGCGCAATCAGCGGCGCGGTCGCGCTCAGCCACGCCAAGCACAATGCCGCCGGCTGGCTGGAAAGCGTCGGCGGATCGAACGGCTTCTACAAGTCCGCCCGCCATCTCGACTTCGCGATGACCCGGTCGGAGGCGATGACCGAGGCCTATGTCGCGACCCACCGTCGCTATTTCCGCTACCAGTTCGCGCAGACCGTCGCCTTCCTTTTGATCTACGCCTTCGCCAGCGCCGGGCTGCTGCTGCTCGGCGGCATGTTGATCCTGCGCGGGCAATTGTCGCTGGGCCAGCTCGTCGCGGCGGAGCTGATCCTGTCGGGCGTATTCTACGGCATCGCCCAGCTCGGCACTTATCTCGACATCTTCTACGACATGGTCGCCAGTTCCGAGGAACTGTCGTTGCTGTTCGCCATTCCCCAGGAGGCCCCGGTGCGCGGCGACAATGGCCCGCGCGACGGCGCGGTCAAGCTGACCGACGTGGCGTTCCGGGACGCGCGCTACACTCTGACGCTGGAGGCCGGCGAGCAGCTCGTGGCCGTCGCCGAGCCGGGTGCCGAGCGCGGCCTGGCCATGCTGCTGAAGCGGCACGCGCTGCCGGAGCGCGGCCTGGTCCGGATCGGCGGCGGCGACCTCGGCTCGTTCGACATGTACCGTCTGCGCTCGGACGTGACGGTGCTCGACCGGTCGACGATCGTCGAGGTGACGATCCGCGAATATCTCCGCCTCGCCTCGCAGGGGCTGGACGACGCGGCGATGGAGGCGCTGGCCATGGTCGGGCTGGAACGCCGGCTCGCCAGCCTGCCGCAGGGGCTCGACACGCCGCTCGGCTCGACGGGCTATCCACTCAGCGTCGGCGAGACCATGGCGCTGAAGCTGGCCAATGCGCTGCTCGTCCGGCCCAAGCTGCTGCTGCTCGGCCAGATCTTCGACCTGCTGCCGCCCGAGCGGCTGCGCGCCGCCATGCAGGTGCTGAAGGCGCATGGCACCACCGTGCTGCTCTGCACCGGCCGGCCCGAGGATCTGGCACTGGACGGCTATCTCCATCTTGGCCTGACCGAACAGCGCCGCTTCGCGACGCTGGCCGCGCTCCAGGCCGCTTGCAACCGGGAGGGCGACGATGCCGTATCCGCCTGAACAGCTCGCCCATTTCCGCACCCTGGCGTCGCTGCGGCCGCCGCGCGTCGCGGTCGCCGTGGCCTGGATCGTGGCGATGGGCATCGCCGCGGCCATCGTCATCCTGTTTCTCGTGCCCTGGCTCCAGACCGCGGTGGGGCGCGGTCAGGTCGTCTCGCTCGACCCGCAGGACCGAGCGCAGGACGTGACCGCGCTGGTCCCCGGCCGGGTCGAACGCTGGTACGTCCATGACGGCCAGCATGTGAAGCGTGGCGACCCGATCGCCCGGATCATCGATCTCGATCCCAACCTGCTGTCGCGCCTCGCGGCCGAGCGGGCCCAGGTGCAGGCGGAGATCGCCTCGGTGCAGCAGTCGCGTGCGGTCGCGCAGATCGACGTCAACCGCACCCGACAGCTTTATGCCGAAGGACTGGCGTCGCGCCGCGACTATGAGCAGGCGCAGATCAAAGTGGCGGACTCCGGCGCGAAGCTGGCGGAGTCGCGCGCCAAGCTGAACCGGATCGACGTGCAGCTCAACCGCCAGTCGGCGCAGCTCGTCCGTGCACCGCGCGACGGCCGGATCCAGAACCTGAACGCGGCGGCCGGCGGCGCCTATGTCTCGGCAGGAACGGCGCTGGCGGTGGTGGCACCCGAACAGGTGGAGCGCGCGGTGGAGCTGCTGATCGATGGCCGCGACGTGCCGCTGCTGCGTCCCGGCCGGCCGGTGCGACTGGAGTTCGAGGGCTGGCCCGCGATACAGTTCAGCGGCTGGCCCTCGGTCGCTTATGGCTTCTTCGATGGCCGCGTCCGCACGATCGATCCCAATGCCAATGCGCAGGGGCTGTTCCGGATCCTGGTCGAACCCGCCCCCGGCAAGCCCGCCTGGCCGGAGCGGCGCTTCGTCCGGCTGGGCGGCAAGGTGCAGGGCTGGGTGCAGGGCGAGACGGTCACGGTCGGCTATGAGCTCTGGCGCCAGCTCAACGACTTTCCGCTCGAGTTCGGGCAGTCCGTGATTGACAAGGATGGCACCGGCAAGGATGCCGGCGGCAAGGACGACGACAAGAAGATCGCGGCCAAGGCAGGCAAGCTGAAATGATGCGGTCGCTGCTCCTGATACCCGCCCTGCTCGTCACCACGGCCCTGCCCGCGCCGGCCGTCGCCCAACGTATCACGGCCAACCCGGCACCCGTGCCGACGCCCGACACGGACTCCGCCCCGCTCACGCTGGACGCGGTGCTGCAGGCCTCGGCCCGCGCCGCGCCGCAGATCATCGAGGCGCTGGCCAAGGTCCGCGCCGCCGAGGGACGCGCCGTCACCGCCGATGGCGCGTTCGACACGGTGTTCGAGGCCGATGGCCGCTCGCGGGCGCTGGGTTATTATGACGGCACCGTCGCCGCCGCGCGCGCCACCCGCCCGCTGACCGGCAATGGCGGCTATGTCTATGGCGGCTACCGGGTCAGCCGAGGCGACTTTCCCGTCTACGAGGACGAGAACTACACCAATCGGCTGGGCGAGGTGAAGGTCGGCGCGCTCTATTCGCTGCTGCGCGACCGGCTGGTCGACGAGCGTCGGACCCGCCGCACCCTGGCCTCGGCCGATATCGACATCGCCCAGTTCGAACGCCAGGCGGTGGCGATCGGCGTGCAGCGGCGCGCGATCGACGCCTATCAGAATTGGGTCGCGGCGGGCCTGCGGCTGCGCGCCTATCGCGACCTGCTCGACTTGTCCGAGAGCCGGCGCGGCGGCCTGGCGCGCCAGGTCCAGCTCGGCGCGCGTCCCGACATACTGCTGGCCGAGAACGACCAGAATCTCGTCCGCCGCCGTGCGCTGGTGGTGCGGGCCGAGGGGGACTTCCGGGCGGCGGCCAATGCCCTGTCGCTCTTCTATCGCGACGCGGCCGGCGAGCCGGTGCGGGTCGGGCCCGAGCGCCTGCCGGCCGATGCCAGTGCCCTGGCCGGCGTGGCGGCGGCGGCGCGCGCCGATTTCGAGCGGCAACGCCCCGACCTGCAGATGCTGCTGGCGCGGATCGACCAGGGATCGGCACGGCTCGCGCTGGCGCAGAACGACCTTCGCCCCCGGCTCGACCTGCGCGGCGAGCTGGGCAAGGATGTCGGTCCGATCGGCCTGGGCGGCCCCTCGCGCACCCCGCTGGAGGCGGCGGTCGGGTTCCGCTTCTCGCTGCCGCTCCAGAACCGGGCCGCCAAGGGCAAGATCGTCGAGGCGCGCGCGGAGATGGATGCATTGGCGGCGCGCCAGCGCTTCCTGCGCGACCAGATCGCGGTGGAGGTGGAGGGGATCACCATCGGCGTCGCCGCGGCGGAAAAGCTGGCCGCGATCGCGGAACAGGAGCGCCAACTCGCCGAACGGCTGGCGGCGGCCGAGCGCCGACGGTTCGAATTGGGGTCGAGCGACTTCTTCCTGGTCAACCAGCGCGAAGAGACGGCCAACGACGCGCGGGTACGGCTGATCGACGCCCAGGCGCGGATCGCCGCCGCCCGCGCCGAACTCGCCGCGGCCACCGCCGATCGCGTCGCCCTTGGGCTGGAGCCTTGAGCGCGCGAGGACACGGCGGCTCGGTTCGATCCCCCCGGCAAGGGGCGGCGTTCGACAGCCGAGCGGATTGTCGTCGCCCCACCGCCCGGAGCCACGCCCTGCTCAGAAGGAGAAGCGGACGCCCAGGCGATAGGTGCGGCCCAGTACGTCGTAGAGCGCCGGGTTGACGAAATAGGGCGACTTGGCCGGATCGCGGTTGAACAGATTGTCGACCTTGACATAGGCGGTGACCGCGCTGGTCACATTATAGGTGCCGCCGATATCCATGTAGAAGGCGCCCGGCACGAAATTCTGGTCGATGGTCGGACGCTGCTGGGTCGATTCCGGGCAATTGCCGGCGGAGCATTGCACATATTGCGTCCCCAGCACGCCGTCGCTGAACCAGCGCTCCTGCACCAGCAGCGAGAAGGTGTCGGTCTCGTAGCTCTGCACCGCCAGCCACTTCCAGTCGGGCGTATTGCCGATGTTGACGCCGGCCGTATCGTTGGGGATCGTGCCCGCGAGGCCGGTATCGGTCACGAACTTGCGGACATGCGTCGCCAGCGCGCGCAGTGTCAGCGTTCCCGGCAGGCCCAGAGGCCGCCGCCAGCGGTAGCTCGCCTCGATGTCGAAGCCGTCGGTGTCGATCGAGGCCAGGTTGAACGCCTGCACGTTGATGAAGTTCGGGCCGTTGGCGTTGTTCAGGTTGAACGCGCCGCACGTCTCCGGAAGGATGCCGCGATAGCAGAGGTCGACGATGTCGGTCGCGCCCAGGCTGGAGATCACGTCGTCGATCTTGATCTTGTAATAGTCGACCGACAGGCTGAAGCCCGGCAGCCAGCGTGATCCCGAAAAGGCGAAGCCGGCGGTGGTGTTGCGGGCGATCTCCGGCTTCAGGCCGGTGTTGCCGATCGTGTTCTGGATCGCCAGTACGTTGACGTTGCGGAACGGATCGAAGAAATTGGGCAAGGTCGTCGTGACCGGCGCGGCGAACAGTTCCGACAGATTGGGCGCGCGCACGTCGCGCGAGGTCACGCCGCGCAGGCGCAGGCCGTCGATCGGCGTATCCCAGGTCCCGCCAAGCTTCCAGGCCCAGACGGTGCCGGACGTGCTGTAGTCGGTGATGCGCGCCGCGCCGTTGATGCTCGCCCGGCCGGTGGAGTCGCTGTTCAGGAGCGGCACATCGGCTTCGACGAAGGCCTCCTTGACGCTGTAGCCGCCGGTGCCGTTCTTGTAATTGCCGGCATACCAGTTGTTGCCTGCCGGCAGCAGCACCGGGTCGAACGGATATTCGGCATTGTACGGCGACGCCGCGATCCCGGCGCCGTACGGGTCGGCGGTGACGCGGTAGAACTCGTGCCGGAACTCGCCGCCGAACGCGATCGACACCGGTCCCGCCCAGGATTGGAAGGGCGAGCCCGAAAAGTTGAGGCTGGCGACGTCCTGGGTCTGTCGCGTACGCTGGCGCGGTCCGTTTTGCGGCATCAGGTAATCGAGCGCGGCCTGGGAGGGGTTGCCGCCGAAGACGTTGAGCGGCTGGCATCCGCTGGCTCGCGCGGCCGCGTCGGCGCAGACGATCGCGCCGTTCAGCGTGGTCGCGTTGATCGCCTGGTTGAAGCGGCGCGACAACAGGATGTTGTCGACATCGATCCTGGTGCGGTTGGTGCCATGCTCGACATAGATGTCGTAGCTCCAGTCGGTGCCGAACACCGGGGTGCGCCCCTTGGTGCCGACCACGAAGCGATATTGGCGGCGGTCGGTATGGACCTGACTGTTGCCGAGCGCGGCGTTGCTGGTGCCGAACTGGAAGCTGGTGATGCCCGCATCGGCGCACGCCGCCTTGACCAGCGCCGGCACGTAGGGGTTGGCGCACTGGATGGTCAGGTTCGGACGGTTCTGGCCGCCGACGGGCTGGTTGTTGGTGCGCACCCGCGCGATATTGGCGGTGACATAGACTTCGTTGTCCGGCGCGAAGTCGAAGCCGACCCGGCCATAGCTGTTCAGCCGCTCCAGCCCAGACAGCAGCGAACGCCCGGCATCGACATTGCCCGACAGGTCGCCACCCTGGCAGAAGCCGGCGAAACAGCCGATCACCGCGCCCGAGGCGTTGCGCGACGGCACGCCGTTCGAGCCATATTGGAACTGGAACGGCTTGCCCGACTCGTCGAAGGCGATGCCCTGCAACGGCCCGGCGGTGATCAGGCCATATTTGCCGAAGCCGATCGACTGGGCGAAGTCGCGGATCACATATTGCGGCGAACCGTCATTGGTGACGTTGCGATTGACTAGTGTGGTCTGCTTGAACCAGTCGCGTCCGCCGGCCAGGCCGATGCCGAAATCGCCGCCGCCGACACCCTGGTCGCGGGCATATTCGGTGCTGCCGATCACGTGCAGCCGGTCGTCGAGCAGGCTGGCGCCCGCAGCGAGCTGGACCAGCACCTGTTCGTTGTCGCCATAGTCGGTGATGCCGCCCTGGACATTGCCCTTGACCCCCTTGAACCGCGTGTCCGTGATGAAGTTGACCACGCCGCCGACTGCGTCCGATCCGTAGGACGCGGACGCGCCGCCATTGACGATGTCGACCCGCTTGATCAGGAGCTGCGGAAACTGGCTGATGTCGGGCACGCCGGTGACGTTCGCGCCGACCACGCGCTGCCCGTCGAGCAGGGTCAGGGTGCGGATCGCGCCGACGCCGCGGAGCGAGAAGGAACTGAGCCCCTGCGCGCCGCTGGAGGTGCTGAAGGTGTTGACGCTGGTGCCGCTGGACCCCTGCAGCGAGGGCAGTTGCGCGATCGTGGTGAAGATGTTGGGCTGGGCGTTGGCGGCGATGGCGTTCGCGTCGAGCACGGTGGTCGGGGTCGGCGCGGTGAAGCCGCTGGTGGTGATGCGCGATCCGGTGACGACGATGTCCTTGTCGACCGCCTGCGCGGGGTCCTCGGCCCCGGTCGGGGCACTGGCGTCGGCCTGCGCGGTCGCCGTCCCGCCGGGCTGTTCGGTCTGGGGGAGCTGCGCCTGCGCGTCCGCCGGAAATAGGCCGGCCATCGCCATCGCCAAGCCCGCCGCGCCGGCGCGCAACGATGCGACACGGCCCTTCAGCACTGCTTTCATCCATCCACTCCCTGTCTCGCGACCATTGCGGTCGTTCTTCGTTATCCAACGTCCGCCTCGCTGACGGTAACGTTACCATCGATAACTAGCCGTGTCGGACAGAGTGTCAACCGGCGTTGCAAAGCTTTGCTAAAACGTCAGGGATCGGGAGGGGTGCCGGGGCAGTTCCGCCGCGGCTCCGCGAACGTCGCCCAGTCACCTTCGTCGTCCGGCCGCGGCGGCGGCCCGGCGATGCCATCCGCTTCGCCACCGGCAACGGTCCTGGTGCGGTGCAGATGGACCTTGGCGATCATGTTCGCTGCGACCGGCGCGGTGACGAACAAGAACAGCGTGACCAGCAGCTCATGCGCCGTCCAGTTTCCGTATCGCGTGCGGCCATCGATCATCGAGGCCAGCAGCAGCGCGCCGACGCCCAACGTCGTCGCCTTGGTCGGCGCGTGCAGCCGCTCCATCACCGACGGCAGGCGGACCAGCCCCCAGCTGCCGACCAGCACGAAGCCCGCGCCGATCAGCACCAGCAGGCCGACGACGGTATCGGCGGCCGGGCTCATTCGACGATGTCCCCGCGCAGGATGAACTTGCAATAGGCGACCGTCCCGACGAACCCCACCATCGCGAGCAGCAAGGCGGCTTCGAATCCGCTGTCGGTGCCGCTGGTCATGCCGATCAGCACGATCAGTGCGATGGCGTCGACGACCATCGTGTCAAGCGCCACGATCCGGTCGGCGAGCGACGGCCCGCGCACCAGCCGCCACAGCGTCAGCAGCATCGCCACGCCGACACAGCCCAGGGCCAGGGGAAGCGCAAGGGCGATCATGCGAACATCCGTTTCAGTCGAGCTTCGTAGCGGGACTTGATCCGCGCCACCTCGGCGGCTTCGTCGGTGACATCGAGCGCATGGACCAGCAGAGACCGGCTGTCCGCCGAGAGATCGGACGAAACGGTGCCAGGCGTCAGACTGATCGTGCCCGCCAGCACCGTGATCGCTTCCGGCGTGTCCAGGTCGACCGGCACCACCAGCCAGCGCGTGCGCAGGTCGCGGTTGCGGCGGAACAGGACCAGCCGAGCGACCTGGATATTGGCGACGAGGATGTCGAACAGCACGATTGCGATATAGCCCAGCCAGGCGCGGCCGATGCGTAGCCGCGGCCGATCGGGCCAGAATGGCTGCGTGACCTTCGGCAGGACCAGCGCGAAGACCGCGCCGAGGCCGACGCTTCCGGCCGTGATGCCGTTGGCCAGCAGAAGCCAGACAATCAGCAGCAGCGCCGACAATCCAGGGTGCGGCATCAGGCGCCTCATCGCCCAGCGCCCAGGATTGCGGCGACATAACGGTCGGGCGCCATGATCTGCGCTGCGGCGGCACGGGTCTGCGCCGTCACCCATCCGGCTGCCAGGGTGAGCCACGCCAGCAGCGCGAGCAGCACGATGGGCGCGACGAAGTCGGCGAGCGACCGGCGGGGCCCCTCAACCGCCGCCGTTCCGGATGGCGCGGCTTTCCAGAACAGCGTCGAGCCGCTGCGCGCGAAACCGATCACGCCGAGCAGCGTGGTGCCGAGGATCGTCGTCCAGATCGACGGCCATCCCGCCACCGCATAGCTGACGTCGAGGATCAACACCTTGCCGACGAAGCCGGCGAGCGGCGGCAGTCCCACCGCCGCGAGGCCCCCGGCCAGGTAGAGAAGCCCCGCGGCATCCTGCCCGACGAAGCGTGGGCTCGGCACGATCGCATCGGCATAGGAACCCCGCCGCCGCATCGTCGCGTCGACGATCAGGAACAGCGCCGCCCCGGCCAGCACCGCCTGGACCAGGTAGTAAAGTGCGGCGGCCAGCGTCGCCTCGCGCCATAGCGATACCGGCATCAGCAGCGTGCCGGTCGAGGCGAGCACCGCGAACGCCGCCTGTTCGCGCAGCCCCCGCGCCGCCAGCACCCCGACAAAGCCCAGCACCGCCCCCAGGATCGCGGCCGGCAGCAGATAGGGCCCAGGCACCCAGGCGGCCGCCCCTGCCCCCGCCCCGAAGATCAGCGGCACCGTCCGGATCATCGCATAGACGCCGACCTTGGTCATGATCGCAAACAGCGCGGCGATGACGGGCATGGTCGCGGCATAGGTGCGCGGCAGCCAGAGGTGAAGCGGCGCCACCGCCGCCTTCAGCGCGAAGACCGTCATCAGCAACAGACCAGCCACGCGAAGCAGCCCCTGTTCGGCCGGTCCCAGCGCCGCCACCCGGACCGCCAGATCCGCCATGTTGAGTGTGCCGGTCAGGCCATATAGAAGCCCCAGCGCGATCAGGAACAGCGCTGACCCGACGATGTTGACGACGACATAGGCCAGGCCCGCGCGAAGCCGCGACGCGCCCTGGCCATGCAGCATCAGGCCGTAGGAGGCGATCAGCATCACCTCGAAGAAGACGAACAGGTTGAACAGGTCGCCGGTCAGGAACGCGCCGTTCAACCCCATCAGCTGAAAATGGAAAAGCGCATGGAAATGCCATCCTCGCCGGTCCGCGCCGGTGACGGCCGCATGGGCCAGCACCACGCTCGCCAGCACCTCCGTCAGCAGCAGCATCGTCGTCGCCAGCCGGTCGAGCATCAGCACGATGCCGAACGGCGCGGGCCAGGCCCCCAACGCATAGCCGCGGATCGAACCGTCCTGTGCCATCGCGAACAGGCCGATGGCCGCCGCCAGCATCGCGACGCAGCCGCCCAGTGACACGGCGCGCGCAGTGCGGAGGCGTCGTCGCATGAGCAGCGTGGCGGAGGCGGTGATCGCGGGCAGGACGATCGGCGCGATCATCAGTTGATCCGCCGCCGTCATGCCCCCTCCCCCGGCTCGGCCAGGCCGTCGACCTGGTCCGATCCGATTTCCAGGAAACCGCGCAGGCTCAGGATGACGGTCAACGCGGTCATGGCGAAGCTGATGACGATCGCGGTCAGGACCAGTGCCTGGGGCAAAGGATCGGCATGATCGGTCACGCCTTTGGCCCAGAGGGGCGGGCGCTCGACCACCAACCGCCCGGTCGCGAACAAGAACAGGTTGACCGCGTAAGACACCAGGGTCAGCCCCAGCACGAGCTGGAACGTTCGCCCCCTCAGCGCCAGATAGAGGCCGGCGGCGACCAGCACCGCGATGGCGGAGGCGACCAGCAGCTCCAGGCTCACCGCGGATCCTCCCCGTCCGGCCGGGCGGCGCGCTGTGCGACATGCGCCAGTTGAGCGAGCGCCATCGTCACCGAACCCAGCACGACGCAGGCGACGCCCAGATCGAACAGCATCGCGCTCGTCAACTCGACCGCGCCGATCAGCGGCAGGTGGACGTGGCCGACGCTGCTCGTCAGGAACGGCGCGCCGAACGCCAACGCGCCCAGCCCCGTCGCAAGCGCGATCGCCAGCCCCAGCCCGATCAGCCCGTGCTCGCCGATCCGCCGCCGCGCATCCGTCCAGTCGAAACCGGACGCCAGATATTGCAGCAGGATCGCGATCGACACGACCAGGGCCGCGACAAAGCCGCCGCCCGGCTGGTCATGCCCGCGCAGGAAGAGGTGGAGGGCGACCAGCAACGCCAGTGGCAGGAGGAGCCGCGTCGCCACCGCGAACATCATCGGGTGACGGTCCGGTGAGAAACGATCCGCCGATCGCCATTCGCGCAGCCGCCGCCCGGCGATGCCGCCCGCGGCGGGTTCGAGCAGCGCGAAGATGGTCAGGCCGGCGATCGCCAGGACGCTGATCTCGCCCAGCGTGTCGAACCCGCGAAAGTCGACCAGGGTGACGTTGACGACGTTCGCCCCGCCGCCCAGCGCATGGCTGTTCGCCCAATGGAAGCGGGCGATGCCCTCGCGCGCGGGCCGGGTCATGACCGCCCAGGCGAGCCAGCCGGCACCGATCCCGCCCGCTGCCGCGATCGCCCCGTCGCGCACCCGGCGGGGCAGGCTCGACAGGCGTGGCGGGCGGCCGGGCAGCAGGTGCAGCGCCAGCAGCATCAACAGGATCGTCACCACCTCGACCGCGATCTGGGTCAGCGCCAGGTCGGGCGCGGAGAGGTGGAGGAAGGCCAGCGCCATGACCAGCCCGATGACGCCCATGAAGACCAGCGCCAGATAGCGATGCCGCTCGACGGCGACCACCGCCAGCGTCGCCACGACCAGCAGCATCCAGACCATGATCGCGACCGGCGAGGCCGGCGTCGTCGCGCGCGGGCCGGCGGCGAAGCCGAACCGCCCGGCCGCCTCGCCGCCCAGCACCAGCGCCACCAGGAACAGCACGGCCAGGGAACGTTGCAGCGACGCGACATGGATGAGGTGCGACAGGCGGCGCGCCCCCTGGACGGTGGCGGTCATGGCCCCATCGAACAGCCGCCGGGCATCGAACGACGGCAAGCGCGCGGCCAGCGGCGCGAGCGCCTCCTGGCGCCACAGCAGCAGGATCGCTGCGGCCACCGCGCTCAGGCTCAAGATTAGTGCCGGACCAATCCCATGCCACAATGCCAGGTGCAGGCCGAGCCGCGCGCCGCCGGTCGCCGTCGCCGTGGCGGCCTCGACTAGTGGCCCGGCCAGCGTCATCGGTGCCAGGCCGAGCGCGAGGGCGATCGTCGCCAGGATCGCGGGTGGCGCGAGCAGCCGCGCGGGCGGATCATGCGGCGCGGTCCCCATCACCCGCCCGATCGGTGCCCGGCCGATATGCAGCACCACCGCGTAGCGCAGCGCATAAGCCGCGGACAGCGTCGCCGCGATCGTCGCCAGCGCCGGCACCAGCAGCGACCCGGTCCGCACGCTTGCCTCCAGCATCATTTCCTTAGAGATGAATCCGCCCAGCGGCGGCACCCCCGCCATCGCCGCGGCGGCCAGCACCCCCAGCGTCGCCGTCAGCGGCATGATCGTGGCGAGCCTGCCCAGCCGCCGGATGTCGCGTGTCCCTGTTTCATGTTCGATGATGCCGGCGTGCATGAACAAGGCCGCCTTGAACGCCGCATGATTCAGCAGGTGGAACAGCGCCGCCGCCACCGCCGCGCCCGTGCCGAAGCCGAGCAGCATCACCATCAGCCCCAATTGGCTGACCGTCGAATAGGCCAGGATCGCCTTCAGGTCGTGGCGGAACAGCGCGACGCCCGCACCGAAGATCATCGTCGCCAGCCCGACCGGGGCGACGGTCAGGAACCACCAGTCGGTCCCCGCCAGCACCGGCCAGAGCCGCGCGAGCAGGAACACACCCGCCTTCACCATCGTCGCCGAGTGGAGATAGGCGCTGACCGGGGTGGGCGCGGCCATGGCGCGGGGCAACCAGGCGTGGAACGGGATTTGCGCCGACTTGGTGAAGGCGCCGAGCAGGATCAGGATCAGGATCACGGGATAGAGCGGCGAGGCCTGCACCAACCCGCCGCGCGACAGGATGGTCGCCAGATCGTAGCTGCCCGCGACCTTGGCCAGCAGCACCAGCCCACCGACCAGCGCCAGCCCGCCGCCGCCGGTGATGGTCAGCGCCATGCGCGCGCCCCGCCGCGCCTCGACCCGTGTGCGCCAGAAGCCGATCAGCAGGAACGAAGCGAGGCTCGTCATTTCCCAAAAGATCAGCATCAGCACGACGTTGCCGGACAGCGCGATGCCCAGCATCGCTCCCTGGAACAGCATCAGGTAGGACAGGAAACGCGCGGTCGGCTCGTCTTTGCCCAGATAGCCGTCCGCATAGACGATCACCAGCAGTCCGATTCCCAGGATCAGCCCCGCGAAGAGCAGCGCCAGCGGATCCAGCCACAGGCTGATATCCACACCCGCCGTCGGCATCCAGGGAATACGTATCATGGGCGTGCGGCCCGAGAGGCTCGGCTCCGCCTGGCTCAGGAGCACGGCCAAGCCGGCCGCGCTGCACGCGCCCGCGATCAGCATGTGCACGCGCCGCCCGGCGCGGCGGGCGATCATCAGCAGCAGGACCGCGGCGAACGGCAGGCCGATCAGGATCAGCAGCGCCAACGCGCATCCCCCTGTCGAATCACGGAGGCGGCGGAACGGCGGGCGGGGGGCAGGAAAGTACGATCGGGCAAGCCGATGCTCCGGGCATGGGGGTTCCCCGCTGGCGGCCCGACCAGCGACAGAACCTGCCCGCGGCAGCGCCGTGAACACCCGGGCGAACTATGACACAGGCGGCGGACCCTCCACAACCCGCATGGCGACCGTTTCCACACTCTTCCACCCCCGACGACCCGATCCACCCCGTACGCGGCGGAAGCCTCGCGGAGCGTTGCGGACCACCCCGACGCACGCCAGGCCTCCACAAAATCCCGCTGTCGCCCAAGACGGCGAACCTTTCGGGCGAAGGTCGCGGCGAAGGCGCGTGGCAGTGCGCGTCGACTTCGGCGAAGGTCCCGCCACTGGCGCGGTGGGACGGATCGCGTCGATCGGACCATGCGCGCGACGATCCCTCGCTCAGGGCCACGGCGACACGCGCGCGATGTCGATCCGGCCTATCCCTCCGCGCGTTGGCGTGGCAGCTAGGCGGGGCGTTCATCTTCGCCCATCAGGACCCGCATGATCCCCACCCTGCCCGGCATCACCACCGTCGCCCAGACCATCACCCTGGCATTGTCGCCGATCTTCATGCTGACGGCGATCGGCCAGTTGCTCAACGTGCTCGCCGGCCGGCTCAGCCGCGTGGTCGACCGGGTGCGGGCGCTGGAACAGGAAATCCACCAGCGTGGCGACGGCGATCGCAGCCGGCTGGTCTGGGAATTGCGGCTGCTCGACCGGCGGATCACGATCATCAACGCCTCGCTGTTCCTGGCGGTGTCGAGCGCGGTGATGACCAGCCTGGTCGTCGCGCTGCTGTTCGTCGCGACGCTGGCGCACCTGCATCTCGCCACGCTGGTGGCGTTGCTGTTCATCGTCGCGATGCTGCTGCTGATCGCGTCGCTCGCCTATTTCATGATGGAGGTGCGCGTGTCGCTGCAGGCGATCCATGTGCGCAAGGACCTGCTCGACCTGGTCAGCGAGTGACGCCGTCCACGCCCGATCCCGCCGCCACCGTCGCCGCATAGGTCGGGGCGGCGCGCATCCGGCTGCGCTGCTCATAGGCATAGCCGGCGCCCAGCACCGCCGCCTCGCCCAGCCGCCCGGCGATGAAGGACAGGCCGACCGGCAGGCCCCGCACCGCGCCCATCGGCACGGTCAAATGCGGATAGCCGGCGATCGCCGGCAGTTCGGAGGCGGAGGGGCCGCCATATTGGTCGCCGTGCACCGGATCGCTGAGCCAGGCCGCGTCATAGGTCGGCTCGACCAGCACGGTCGCGCGCGCCGTGCGCAGCATCGCGTCGATCCCCTCCGCCCCGGCCTGGCGCAACGACCGGGCCCGGGCGGCGCGATAGGCCGGATCGTCCAGCCCTTTGGTGGCGGCCGCCGCCTCGAACGTCTCCTGATCGAAATAGGGCATTTCCTGCGAGGCATGTGCGCGGTTGAAGGCGATGACCTGGTCCAGCGTCCGCGTCGTCACGGCGGGCGTCGTCGTCGCCAGATAGGCGTCGAGATCGGCCTTCAGCTCGGTCTGGAGCACCAGCAGCTCGGCCGCGCCGATGCCCTCCAGCTTCGGCTGCTCGACCTCGACCAACACCGCGCCCGCCTGCTTCATCACGTCGAGCGCGGCCTGGTAGCGAGCGGCGAGCGCCGGCGACAGGGGCGGCCGGATCACGCCGATGCGCAGCCCCGACAACGCGCTGGTCGACAGGCCGGCGGCATAGTCGCGCGTCACCGCGCCGGCGGTGGCGGGGTCGGCGGGATCGGCCCCGACCATCGCGCCCAACATCACCGCCACATCGCGGACGCTGCGCGCCATCGGTCCCGGCGTGTCCTGCGAATGACTGATCGGCACGACATGGGTGCGGCTGACCAGCCCGATCGTCGGCTTGAGGCCGACCAGACCATTGACCGAGGAGGGACAGACGACCGATCCGTCCGTCTCCGTCCCGACGGCCGCGCCCGCGAAGCTGGCCGCGACCGCCGCGCCCGACCCGGACGAGGAGCCGCAGGCGGTGCGGTCCAGCGCATAGGGATTGCGGACCAGCCCGCCGACCGCGCTCCACCCGCTCATCGACCGGGTGGAGCGGATATTCGCCCATTCGGACAGATTGGTCTTGCCCAGGATCACCGCCCCCGCCGCCCGCAGCCGCGCCACCACCGGCGCGTCGCGGCGCGTGACATTGGCGGCGAGCGCAAGGCTGCCGGCCGTGGTCGGCATCGGATCGGCGGTCTCGATATTGTCCTTGATCAGGATCGGCACGCCGTGCAGCGGCCCGCGCACCCGCCCCGCCCGCCGCTCGGCATCGAGCGCGCGCGCCTGCGCCTCGGCCTCCGGGTTGATTGCGACCACCGAGCGCAACATCGGCCCCTTGCGGTCCATCCGGCCGATCCGCGCTTCATAGGCCCGGACGAGGTCGAGGCTGGTCGCCTGCCCCCGCGCCATCATCGCCTGGAGGTCGCCGATCGACCGTTCCTCCACCGCCACGTCGCGGGCGGCGGCGGGCATGGCCGGCAGGGTGGCGAGCAGCAACGCGATGGATGGCACAGGACGCATGGATTTCCCCCGTTGAGGACGGAAAGCTAACCGAGACAAGACGTTGCGGAAAGCCACTTCAGCACAGGGGATGAACCCGATTGGCTGATCGGCGTTGACCGCTTCCCCGATCCTTTCCGGCATGAGGCTTCGCGCTTGGCCTTTCCGTTCCGACGCCTCGGCGCGCTCCTGTTCCTTCTTCTCATCATGCTGGCGCTGGCGGCGGCGGTCGTCCCCCATTTTCTCGACCGAATCTATTATCGCGGACCCGTCGATGGGCATTTCGACGGCGCGCGTTTCGCCAATCCGGATGGCGATGCGGATACCGGCCGTACGCCTGGCGGTGGCAGTCGCGCGGGTTTCTTCTGGCGGTCTCTGACCGGAAGCGACGACCGGCCCGCCTGGCCCGACCGGGTGCCGGTACGGCCGGCGCGCATGGCGGAGCTCGCGCCGCTGACGCCCGGCCGCCCGGTGCCGATGCGCGCGACCTGGATCGGCCATGCCAGCGTGCTGGTGCAGTTGCCCGGCCTCTCCATCCTGACCGATCCGGTTTGGGCTGAACGCGCGGGACCATGGGACTTTGGCCCGAAGCGCGTGGCGGACCCCGGCATCGCACTCGCCGACCTGCCGAGGATCGATCTGATTCTGATCAGCCACAACCATTACGACCATCTCGATATCGCGACGCTCAAGCGGCTGTGGGATCGGGACCATCCGCAGATCGTCACCAGCCTGGGCAATGACGCCATCCTGCGGTCGCGCGGGATCGAGGCTGTGGCGGCCGACTGGGGCCGCAGCGTGCCCGTCGCTCAGCGCCCCGGCGTCGCCGTCACCGTGACGCGCAACCATCATTGGGGCAGCCGCTGGTTCGCCGACCGCAACCGCGGGCTCTGGTCGAGCTTCGTCGTGACCCTGCCAGGCGGCAACCTGTTCTTCGCGGGCGATACCGGCTTTGGCGATGGCGAATGGCCACGCGAAGCCCGGCGGCTGGGTCCGATCCGGCTGGCGCTGATCCCGATCGGCGCGTTTCGCTTCTCGCCTGGGCAGATGGCGTCGGGCGCGCATATCGGCCCGCTTCACGCCGTGTCGGTATTCGACCGGCTTGGCGCGCAGACCGCCATCCCGATCCATTGGGGCACGTTCCGGCTGTCCTACGAAGCGTATCGCACCCCGCCGCGACTGCTGGCCGCCGCGATGCACTGCTCGGGAATCACCGACCGCGGCTTTGCGCCCGTCCGAATCGGTCGACCTGTCACGATCCCGCCCCTGGGCGGCACGACACCGGCCGAAGCGGCGGCGGCCGCGCCCGCCGCCCTGTCGCGCTGCCTCGACACGCCGGAGGTGCGCGTGCTGCGCTGACCGGCCGTCCCCCTAGATGTCCAGTATGAGGTCCAGTCCGATGTTGCGGCGTCCCAGCGGGATGTAGACATTGTCGCCGACCGGCAGGTTTCGATAGGCGTCCGCGATATTGGAGCCGGTCAGGCGCAGCGTATAGGGCGTCCGTCCGACCCGCCCCCGGAAACGCAGACCCATGTCCATTGTCGTGTAGCCGTCGATGAAGATCCGGTTGTCGACCGACGCCGCCTGCGAACTATAGCGGCTGAGGCCGGCATTGACCGACAGGCCGTCGATCCCCGGGATGCTGTAATCCGCATTCAGTTGCAGTTGCACATCGGGCTGGCCGACCGGGCGCGCACCGATCCCCCCCGGCGCGGCGGGGATATCCTCCACCCGGGGCGCGCCGACCAGGCCACCGGCGACGATCACCAGGCGGGGGCCGACCTGCGCGGTGACGCTCGCTTCCACCCCCTGATGATGCTCGTCCCCGATCTGCCGATAGACGTTGGCGGCGTCGAAGGTGAGATAAGGCTTGCGGATGTCGAAATAGCCCAGGATCACGGTGGTGCCGGCCCCCGGCCTCCAGCGGACACCCGCATCCCATTGGCGCGTGCGGAAGGCGGGCAGCACCTGGTTGCCATTGGCGGCGAAACCGGGCGCGCTACCGCCGTCCTCCAGGCCGCGGACGACGCTCGCATAGAGGCTGAGGTGATCGGTGAGCGCCACGCCCGCGCTGATCGATGGCAGCCATATCCCCTCCGACAGCTGGCTGCCCGGCGCATCGGCCGGACGGAGGGTCTGGGTATAGGCCGCGCGCTGCACGCCCAGTGCCAGTTCGCCCCGCTCCCCGACCTTGACGGAATAGTCCACCCCGAACGTCCATTGCCGGATGGCGCTGCTGGATTGCGGACCATAGGCCAGGGGGACAGGCGGTGCGACGATCCGGGTGGCCATCGAGGCGACTGCGCCGAGATCGATGTCCTGCTCGCCGCCGAAGCGGCTGCCATTGGATCGGCCCCGGACCATCAGGGTGATGCGCTGGTCGAACGCCCCCGTTCGAAACGCGCGGGACAGGCGCGCCTCGCCGCTGACGCTGGACGCCCGCGCGCGCGGAAAGGCGATCAGCAGGCGTTGGAAGCCTCGCGGGCCGTTCTGGACCACCAGGTTCTGGAACGAGCGACTGTCGCCGGTTTCCGAGCGGAACAGGCCGCCCCTCAGCGTCCAGCCGCCCCGGCTGCTGCGCATCATCACGCCGGCCAGGCTGTTGTAGCTGCTCTTGGTGGCCCAGTCCGGCCCCAGGAACGGTCCCCGGGGCGCCCTGGGAAACGCCCCCTCGCCATCGGCGACATAGATCGGCAGGGCGGTCTCGCCGAAGGTCTGGCGGCCGCCCAGAAAGGCGGCCACCTCGGTCTGGTCGGACAGGGCGGCGCGCGACACGCCTCCATAGGTCAGGCTCCGGCCCCGACCGCCATAGCCATCGCTGATCCGCGATGCGCCGAAGCCCAGCGCATTGGTGAGCGACAGCGACGACACCGGAAGCTCGGCATTGAGCGCATAACCATAGGAATCGTAGGAGTCGACGTAGACGTCGGTCGACAGCGACCGGGTCGTCGAACGCCCCTTCATGCTATAGTCGACGATACCGGTCGGGGCGGGAAAGGGATAGCCCTGCGCGGCGGGGCCGACGCGGATGGTGATCCCCGACCGGATCCGGCCGGTGGGTGGGGCGAGCAGATCGACATAAAGTCCCTCGATCCGGTTGTTGCCGGCGACCGCCGGCGAAAAGCCGCGTACGCTGTCGGTGCCGTAGAGGCCCAGCGACTCGTCGCCGACGATCGTGCCGAAGGCATCCTCGGCCGAGCGCACGGCATTGTCCGTCGTCGTCTGGCCCCAGCATGGCGCCCAGCCCCCGACCGCGAACAGGGCGGCGACCGTCGCGCGGAATGCGACCATCGGTCAGCCCGCCATGGCAAGCCGCGGCCTTGCCGTGCGCTTCGCCTGTTGCGCGACCCGGTGGGCGGGGCAGCCGAGATCGGCAGGGTCCATGGTCGACAGCCCGTGCAGCCAGGCTCCGAACTTTGGCGCGTCGAGCGTGAGCGTCCCGTCCGGGTTCAACTGTCCGACCCGATTATAATCACTGTTCAGCGCCAGGGTGCATTTGCCGATGCTGCCATCCGCCCGGATCGTGAAGGCATTCGCCTTGCCGGCATAGCAGACCGCCACCTGCCCCGGCTGGTCCGGGCGCGCGAAGCCGGGCAACAGGGCCGCCAGCCTGTGCTTGACCTCGTCCAGCCGCAGGTCCTGCTCGCCATAGACCGCATAGCCGCCGTCGCGCCGGCCGCCATAAGAGCCGACCTCCTTGAGATAGACGGTGAAGAAGCCTGGATCGAAATCCCCGCTGATCCGCTCCGCCAGCGCGAAGAGCGAGTCCGTGTTGTCGGGATGGATGTGAAGGCGGATCATCACCGTCGTGCCCGCCAGCGCGCCGCGCGGGTGAAGGACATCATAGGCCTGCAATAAGCCTGTCGAGCACAGCCAAGTTTATCACGATTTTCATCATAATAACCCACTGCGGTATCGAGCATCACAGCCCACACCTACTCCGCGACATGACCCAGATTAGTTGAGTGTGGGCGTTGTGTAAATAGCAGTCGCCCTTGAAAGCGGAAATTGCCAGCCCGGAATTTTCACCAGTCGCGACGGCAACTTGACCTAATAATAATCGGTACGGACGTCTTATATGGTGTGGCGCACAACTGGCCGCAAAGCAGGACGGGGGCGGGCCGATCGACTCGGCCGGATGCGATTACCGACGCCGCCCTCCGACAACACACCCCCACGCCCGACGACTCGTCCGGGCGTGGGGGGCCTGCGTGCGCCTCAATCCGCCGCGATCGGGCCGGTCGGCGCGTTCGGGCGGCGGGTGAACCAGACGATCGGGATCATCACCGCGCACAGCCAGGCCGACAGGCGGAACAGGTCGGTCGAGGCGAGCAGATAGGCCTGGCCGACCATCTGCCGCGTCACGGCGGCGGCCGCCTGAGTTTCGTTGAGGCCGAGCTTCGCCAGGCCGTCGCGCGCCATCTGCCACGGCACGCCCTGCCCGATCGCCTCGGCCAGCCGGCTCTGGTGCAGCGCCTCACGCCGATCCCAGGCGGTGGTGATGATCGACGCGGCGAACGATCCGGCGACGATGCGGGTGAAGTTCGACAGGCCCGTCGCGGACGGCAGGCGCTGCGGCGGGATGCGGTCGAGCGAGATGGTCAGCATCGCCAGGAAGAAGGTGCTCATCGCGACACCCTGCACCAGCACCGGCAGCATGATCTGCCCGAAACTGGCATTGGCGGTCAGTAGCGATCGCATCCAATAGGAGGCGGCGAAGGACAGGAACGCCACGGTCGCCAGCCAGCGCGCATCGATCTTGCCCGACATCCGCGCGACGAACGGGGTCAGCAGCACCGCCACCACGCCGCTTGGCGCCGCGACCAGTCCCGCCCAGGTGGCGGTGTAGCCGATCTGGGTCTGGAGCCACAGCGGCAGCAGCAGCGTATTGGCGAAGAACACCGCATAGCCCAGACAGAAAGCGATCGCGCCGATGGTGAAGTTGCGGCTCTTGAACAGCGACAGGTCGACGATCGGATTGGCGTCCGTCATCTCCCAGATGATCCAGGCGATCGCGCCGACCAGTGCGACGACGCCGAACACGACGATCCGCGGCGACTGGAACCAGTCGTCGTTCTTGCCCAGATCGAGCATGCACTGCAGCGAGCCGACCCACAGCACCAGCAGGAACAGCCCGACCTTGTCGATCGGCAGTTTGCGCGTCGGCGTCTCCCGGTCCTTCAGTCCGCGCCAGCACACCGAAGCGCAGGCAAGGCCGAAGGGCACGTTGATCAGGAAGATCCAGCTCCAATGGTAATTGTCGGAGATGTATCCGCCCAGGATCGGTCCCATGATCGGCGCGACCAGCGTCGTCATCGACCAGATGCCGAGCGCCGTCGAGCGCCGTTCGGCCGCGAAGATCGAGATCAGCAGCGCCTGGCTGCCCGGCATCATCGGCCCCGACACCGCGCCTTGCAGCACGCGGAAGAAGATCAAGGACGACAGGTTCCAGGCGATGCCGCATAGGAAGGAGGCGATGGTGAACAGCAGCACCGACAGGCAGAAGGTCCGCACCACCCCGAACCGCCCCATCAGGAAGCCGGTCAGCGGCACGCCGATGCCGTTCGCCACGGCGAAGGCGGTGATCACCCAGGTCGAATTGTCGCTCGACACGCCCAGATTGCCGGCGATCGTCGGCAGCGACACGTTGGCGATGGTCGAATCGAGCACCTGCATGAAGGTGCCGACCGCCAGCGCGATGGCGATCACCGCCAGCTTGCCGCCGGCGAGCGGGGGCGGCCCCCCTTCGCCCGCCGCCGGGGCCGGGCCGGCCATCAGCGGTTCGCCGCGATGATCTGGCGGATGCGCGCCTCCACCGCCGGGTCGTTGGCATCCGGCGAGGTCGCGCCGTAAGCCTGCGCCGCCGGCAGGCCCAGCCGCTGGCCGGACTTGCTCGCAGTATCGACCGTGGCGGCCACCGACAGGCCGACCCGCAAGGGATTGGCGCGCAGCTCGCGGGGATCGAGCTGGATGCGGACCGGGACACGCTGGACGATCTTGATCCAGTTGCCGCTGGCATTCTGCGGCGGCAGCAGGGCGAAGGCGTTGCCGCTGCCGGCACCCACGCCGATCACCTTGCCGTGATAGACCACGTCATCGCCGTACACGTCGCTGACCACGGTCGCCGGCTGGCCGATGCGCAGGTCCTTGAGCTGCGTCTCGCGGAAATTGGCGTCGACCCACAGACGGTCGAGCGGCACCACCGCCATCATCGGCGTCCCCGCCGCGACCTGCTGGCCGAGCTGCACCGTGCGCTGGGCGACGACGCCGTCGATCGGCGCGGTGATGTGCATATGCCCCGCCGTGATCGCCGCGCGGCGATAGGCGGCGGCGGCGGCCAGCACCGCCGGGTTGGTGTTGACGTCCGTCCCCTGCACGGCGGTGCGCGACTGGGTCTGCTGGCTGAGCGCCAGTTGCAGATTGGCGCGCGCGACCTTCACCGCATCGGCGGCATGGGCCAGCTCCTCGCCCGAGATCGCGCCCTCGGCGGCCGCGCCCCGGCGGCGGCGATAATCGTCGCTCGCCCGCGCCAGTTCGGCCCGCGCCTGCACCACCTGCGCCCCGGTCTCCGACAGGCGGGAGAAGGTGGCGCGGGTCGCGCGAACCGCGCGCGCCAGCTCGGCCTGGGCGGAGGCGAGACCGACATCGGCGGTCGCCGGGTCCAGGTCGATCAGCGGCTGGCCGGCCTTCACCATCTGGGTGTTGTCGGCATGGATCGCGGTCACCTGCCCCGGATCGCGCGCGGTGATCGCCACCACGTCGCCCGCGACATAGGCGTCGTCGGTCTCCTCCTCCGGCTTGGCGAGCAGGAAATGGAACACCGCCCAGACGATCAGGCCGATCAGGACGATCGCCCCCAGGATCAGCAGCCCCGTGCGCCGCCCGCGTGGATTGCCCCGGGGGGGAGATGCGGTCTGATCGGACGCTTCGGTGCGGGCATCGGTCATGGCTGGACACTTTCGGCAGAGAAGCCGCCGCCCAGCGCCATCACCAGCGCCACGCGCTGGCGGGCCGCTTCGGCGGCGAGATTGGTGGCGGTCAGGCGGGCGTCGAGCAGGCGCACGTCATTGTCGACCAGGTCGAGTTGCGAATTGAGGCCGCTGGACACACGGACGGCATTGAGCCGGCCGGTCTCGGCGAAACCGCGAACCACCTGCTCGGCGCGCTGGCGTTGGGCCTGGAGGTTGGTGGAGAGCGCCAGCGCGTCGGCCGCCTCACGGACCGCGCCGACCACCCGCTCGTTATAAGCGGCATTGGCGAGATCCACCTGCGCGGTCGCGCTCTCCAGCCCGGCGCGCAGCCGCCCGCCTTCGAAGATCGGCAGATGGATCGCGGCGCCGCCCCCGACGGTGCCGGCATCGAGCGAGAAGAGATTGCCGAGCCCGATCGCCTGGAGCCCGGCCAATGCGGTGAGGTTGACGTTCGGGTAATAGGCCCGGCGCGCGACCTGCTGTCCGGCCGCCGCCGCCGCGATCCGCGCCTGCGCGGCCGCGATGTCGGGCCGGCGGGCGAGCAGGTCCGCAGGCAGCACGCCCGGCACCGGCAGGCCGGCGTCGAGCCGGGCGGCGGTGGGGCCGATGCCGGCGGCATAGTCGCCGCCCCGCCCCGCCAGCGCCGCCAGCGCGTTGACCGCCAGCACCCGCGCCCCATCCGCCGCGGTCAGCGCCTCGCGCGCCTGGGCGAGCAGCGTGGCGGCCGCCGTCGACTGGACCTTGCTGGCCAGCTGGTTGCGAACCTGCGCCTCGACCAGCCTGAGCGAGCGTTCCCGCTCGGCGATGGTCGCGCGCGCGATCGCCGCCTGCGCATCCGCGCGGACCAGGTCGAGATAGGTCTGGACCACCGATCCCGCGATCGCCAGCCGCGCCGCCGCCACGTCGTAGCGCGCGGCCTGGGCGCTCTGCCGCGCTTCCAGGATCGCCGCCTGCTGCCGGCCGAACAGGTCGAGATTATAGCCGAGATTGGCGACACCCGTGCCGACGAAGCGGACGGTGCCGCCATAGGGCGGCGGGATGATGTAGCGACCCGACAGGCGCTGCACCTGGGGCGAGACATCGGCGCTGACGTCCAGGTTGCGCTCGGCCTGCTGACGCTCCAACCCCGCCTGCGCCTGGCGCAACCGGGCCAGCGCGGTGGCGAGCGAAGGGTTGCCGCCGGTCGCGTCGGCGACGATCCGGTCGAGCTGCGAGTCGCCGAAGCCGCGCCACCAGGCCTGATCGATATAGGGCGCCGGGCCGCCCGCCAGCCCCATCTGCGCCGGCATGACCGGCGTCACCGCCTGATGCGTCGCGGGCGCGGCACAGCCGGCGAGCAGAACGGCCAGCAGGCCGGCGGACCGGAACGCGCGGCTCATGCGCAGCCTCCCTCATTCACCGCGGTCTCGAACGTCGTCTTCAGCCGCTGCAACCCGCCGATCAGCCGGTCGAGCTCCTCGCGGTCCCAGTCGGCGAGCGCCGCGTTCCAGCAAAGCTGCACCTGGCGCTTGCAACGCAGCGCGATGGCGCGCCCCTCGTCGGTCAGCGTCAGGTTGATCTGGCGCCGGTCGCCTTCGTCGCGCGCGCGGCGCAGCAGACCGCGCTCCTCGAGCTGGTCGACGACGCGGGTCATCGCGCCCTTGTCATAGCCCATGTCCCGCGCCAGCGCGACGCAGGTATTGGCCTCGGTCAGCAGGATCATCGCCAGCGACGACCATTGCGTGCCGGTGATCCCCTCGCGCGCGAAGATCGGCTCGATCAGCTGCGCGCCCATCACATGGATGCGCCGGATCAGATAGCCGATCGAGTTGTTCGGCCGAAACGACTCATCATCATCGTACAGGTTCATGCGGTTGCCGTGGCAAAGGTTGCCTCGGCAGTCAATTATCTTTCCCGTCAGGATTGGACGAAATCCTGACGGTTCAGATCGACCGGATCAAGCGCGGCCGATCAGCCCTCGGGCGATCCGGTCGGCAACCTCGGACGCCGGGGCGCCGCTTGCCGCGCTCTCGGTCCAGACCTGCTCCAGCCGCTCGGGGATGCGGGCGATGCGCGCCATCACCTCGGCCTCGTCGCCATGGCCCAGATATTCCAGGCCGACATTGATGATGCCGCCGGCGTTGATGACGTAATCCGGCGCGTAGAGGATGCCACGATCATGGACGCGCTGGCCATCCTCGCGGACCGCCAGCTGGTTGTTCGCGCCGCCCGCGATCACCTTGGCGCGGATTTGCGAGATGCTCGTCTCGGTCAGCACCGCGCCCAACGCATTGGGGCTGACGAGATCGACATCCTGGGTCAGGATCGACTCGGCCGGCACCACGGTCGCGCCCAGCTCCGCCGCCATCGCCTCGGCGCGCGCGGCATCCACATCGGCCAGCGTCAGCACCGCGCCATCACGCGCCAGCAGACGGGCCAGGCCCCCGCCGACCGAGCCCAGTCCCTGCACCGCGACGCGCACGCCCTTCATGTCGGTCGCGCCCAGCCCGCGCTTCGCCGCCGCGACCACCCCCAGATAGACGCCGTGCGCCGTATAAGGGCCAGGATCGCCGCCCGCCGCGCCGCTGGCGACGGGCAGGCCGGAGACATAGCGCGTCTGGCCGGCGATCACCTTCATCCGCGCTTCGGACATGCCGACATCCTCGGCGGTCACATAACGGCCGCCGAGCGATTCGACCGCACGGCCGAACGCCTCCAGCTGTTCGGTGGTGATGACCGCGCCCGGCTCCGGCGCCAGCACGACACCCTTGCCGCCGCCGAGCTCCAGCCCCGCCATCGCGTTCTTGAAGCTCATGCCGCGCGACAGGCGCAGCGCGTCGGTGATCGCCCGGTCGCTATCGGCGTAATGCCAGAAGCGAACGCCGCCCGCCGCAGGGCCCAGCTTGGTGGAATGGATCGCGACGACCGCCTTCAGCCCCGAAGCCGGGTCGGTAAAGAGATGGATGCCCTCATGGTCGTCGAAATCGGGAAAACCCCAATTGCTGGTCATGAGCAGCCTCTCAGCGATGTCTGGAAGAAAGTGGGGCGACCGACGGGACTTGAACCCGCAACTTCCGGCATCACAAGCCGGCGCTCTAACCAATTGAACTACGGTCGCCGCGAAGGAGTTGGGCCGATAAGGGGTGATCGCCGGCCCGTCAAGCGGATCAGAAGCGTCCCTCGACAGAAAGTTGATAACCGCGTGGTCCAGCGACGAAACCGGCGGCTTGCAACCGTGCGATCGTGGCCGGGTCGCCGCCCTGCATCACCAATTCCGCCCGGTATCGGCCATCGCCGGTGATTCGCAGGGTGATGCCCTCGGTGCCCGCCGCACCGGTGAGCGGCAGGAGCAGCGCGCCGGCATCGCAGCGCGCATCGCCGCTGACCGAGGGTGGCAGGCCGACGCCCGCCACGTCGCCCGCCAGCGTCGCGGTGACGCGGCCCTGCGCCTCGCTGCACTGGTCGTCGCGGAAGCGGATGGTGACGTCGGCCAGGTCGAGAAAGGCGACCGGCAAAGGCTGGAACAGCGCGCCCGCGCCGATCCGCGCGGTCACGTTCTCGACCCCCATGCCATGCCGGCTGACAAAGGCGCGGGCCGACAGCGGCGGAATACCGGCCGCGCCCTCGCGCTCCAGCAGCAGCACCGCGCGGCCGGTCAGCAGCCCCAGCGGCGACAGGCGCGCATCGACATCGCCGATCGGCAATTGCCCGATGCTGGCATCGCGTAATCGGGCGTCCCACACGCTGCCTTCGACCTCACGCGCCACCAGACCCTGCCGACCGGCCGCGGCCCAGCCCAGCACCGCGCGCATCGGCAGGAAGACGATCAGCGCGACCAGCATCATCGCGCCGAAGAGCGCCGCCGGCCCGGTGGTCAGGCGAATCCGCCTCATGCCGCCCGCCCCCGCAGCAACAGCCGCGCCGAAACGGTGCGGTCGCCATTGTCGCTCAGCGTCGCGCCCTCGACGACGATCCCCGCCCGCTCCAGCCGCGCCAGCCAGGCCGTCAGCGCCGCCGCCCGCGCCGAGGTGATCGATACGCGCACGCCGTCTCCTTCCGGCTCCAGGCTGGCGAGCGGAAAGCCTGCCGTCTCCGCCTGTGCGCGGATCACGTCCGCCAGCGATCCGGTCAAAGGCGGCACCTTGCGCGCCGCGCCCAGCGCATCGACCACCGCGCGCGTCTCACCCAGCCGGATCACCGCCGCCGCGTGACGCTCGCGCGCGCCGGCCATCACGTCCGACAGCGGGCGGATCACCAACCCCCACAGGATCGTCACGACCGCTAGCGCGACCATGACCAGCAACAGCCTCTGCTCGCGCTTGGAGCGGCCCTGGAACCAGTGTCGAAGCGCGCTCATCGGCCACTCACCGTCAGTTCGCCGGTGATCCGACCATTAGCGGACTGGAAGACGCTGGCCTGCACCGCGAAGCCGGCGCGTTCCAGCGCCCGCTTCAGGTCGGTCGCCAGCGCCTCGCGCTCGACCGCGACCGACAGCCGCAGATCGCCATTGGCCGTGAAATCCATGCCCGTCACTTCGCTCCCCGGCACGCTGCGGATCGCGGCAAAGGCCGCCGCGGTGGTGGTGGTGAAGCCCAGGCCGGGCCCGATCACCCGGCCCGACCGCTCGGCGAGCTGCCGGTCGGGATCGGTCACCGTCTCGCCGCGCGGCAGGGCGGTGGCGGCGAGCGCATCGGCCTGCGCCTCCAGTCGATCCGCGGCGAAGCTATACTTGGCGACGCGGACCAGCGATATGGCGAAGCTGACCCCCAGGATCGCCGCGCCCAGCGCCGCCAGCCGCCGCACCAGCCGCCAGTCGATCGTGAAGGCGCGTCGCCGCGCGAACGTGCCCTGGCGCAGATCGAGCGCGGGGGCGGCGGTGGCGTCGAACAGCGCTGCATCCAGCACCTGGCGCTCGACCGTCGCGGGCGGCTCGCCACCGGTCACTAGCTCGGTCAGCCGTGCCTCGTCGGCGAACCCGCTGGTCCGGCCACGCACCACCGCCTGACCCGCCAGTTCGGCGCGGACATAGCCCTCGTCGGGGCGCGGCAGGAGCATCGGTGCCGGCACCAGCGCGACCGGGTCGACCCCGGCGGCGGCGAGCTGGTTCAGCCAGGCGCGCATCGTCTCCATGGCGACCACGCCGATCGGACGTTCGCCGCCGCCCTCGTCGCCCACCGCGACATGGAGTTCGCCCGGCGGCGCCGCGCTCGCCTCCGCCGCCAGCAGGCGCGCCGCCGCCACCGCCTGCGCGGGCGAGCGGGCGGGCAGTTCGGCCCAGTGAAGGGTCACCGCTTCGGCCGGCGCGACCGCGACGATCGGGTCCGGCTCCAGCGGCACGCCGTCCCCCCGGGCCATCAGCCCGGCGTCGCCGAACCGCATCCAGCGGAAGCCGGCCTCGCCGCTGGGCAGGAATAACAAGGTCGTCACGTATCTTCCCCCCATTGTCGCGCGACGAGGCGCACTGGCAGCCTCGATGCGTCGATCAACGCACGTTCCTGTAGTTGCGCGCCCGGCACCGTCACGTCCACCGTCATTCGGAACCAAGCGGTGGTCGCCGCCGTCTGCGCCGCCGCGTCGCTGGGCGTCGTCGCCCCTTTCCACAGGTCTAGCGCGTCCGACCAGCCCTGGGGCGGGCGGCGCAGCAGCAGCGCGCGGACCGAGTCGACGGACTGGGTGCCGTCGGGCGCCAGCATGGCGAGCAGCGGCGCCTGTTCCGGCAGCAGCGTGTTGACGTTGATCCGGCTCGGCTCCGCCACCGGCAGCGCGCAGACCCACGGCTTCAGCCGCGCATAGATGTCCGGCGTCATCCCCGCCACCGCGCGCAGCTCGCTGACGTCGGCCATCAGCGTGCCGGCGGTGCGATAACCGGTTTGCTGCCCGGTGTAGAAAGGATCTTCCGCGCCGCCGGGCTGCTGGTCCTGGTCGCTGTCGATCCAGTCGGCGGCGCTGGCCGCGATCTGGTCGGCGGACTGGCCCGAAATGCCGAGCAGCCGCATCAGCCGCGCGAACTGGATGCGCTGCAATCCGGCGGTCTGGTAGAGGCCGGGCGCACCGGCCGAGGTGGCCAGCCCATTGAGGTTGAAACAATTGCCGCCATCCACGACGCGCGCCACGGCCAGCCCGCCGCCAGGCAGCGGCAGCGGGAACGGCCGGTCGCTCCAATCGCCAAGCAGCGTCACGCGTCCCTCGCTCCTGGTCAGCAGATCGCCCAGCCGCACCGTCGCCATCGCCTCCGCCGCCACCGCATAGGCGCGCGCCTGGTCTGCGGCGGCGGCGTTGGCGGCGAGCCGCGTCGACAGGCGCAGCTTCTCCAGCGCCGCACCCGCCATGACCGCCACCACCGCGACCAGCATCAGCACGGTGAGCAGCGCCGCGCCGCGTTCGCCATGACGCTCAGACACCAGCCTGGCCTCCCAAGGGCGCTTCGGGCACGGGCTGTCCCCGCGGCAGCGAGGGTGGCGTGCTCGGAGCGCCCTCCGACGTGCTGCCTTTGGGGCCCGGCGCGCGAACGCCGCCGGGCCCGAACCCGGTGCCGACCAGCGCCATCATCCGCCAATGCGTGCCGTCGGCGCGGGTCAGGCGCAACTCCAGCGCCTGGGGCAAGGCGATTCCGCCCGCCCCGTCCCAGCGGTCGCTCCACGCGCCGGCATAGCGATAGCGGATGGTCATGCCGGTCACCCGGTCGAGCATCGGCGTCTGCGCCAGCGGCTGCGCGCCGTCGACCTCGGGATAGCCGATCCGCACCAGCGTCTGGCCCGACAGCCGCCACAGCACCTTCTGCAGATTGGGCCGGGCGGCGGCATCCAGATTGGTCCAGCCGCCCCGCGTGAACAGCAGCTCGCCAGGCTCGCCGACAAAGGCCGGGCGCAGCCGTCCAGCCTCGTCGCGGGCGCCGCGCGGGGTGGTCTGGGCCAGGTCGGCGGTCAATGCGGAGACGGTACGCGCCAATGCCGCCTGGTCGTCGAGCCGCGCCCCCGTCGCCGCCTGCGCCCGGATGCTGAACGACAGGATCGCGACGCCCGCCGAGGCGATCATGGCGAAGATCAGCAACGCGATCATCACCTCGACCAGAGTGAAGCCGTGTTCGGCGGAACGCCTTGCGGGCGTGAAGCCGGCGGACCGACAAGCTTCACCACGTCCACCATACCATCCCGGCGAGGGCCGGGATCCAGTTGGGCGACGCTGATGCGCTATCGCTGTCGCTCCGCAACTGGGCCCCGGCCTCCGCCGGGGTGGGGCGTGATGATCGAGACCGGGGCCTTGCGACCGACCCGCCTGCTCCGCGCCCGTCATGTCGCGACCGCCACTGCGGCGGCGGGACTGGGCGGCCGGATCATCGTCATCCGGCCGAGCACCTGACCCCGGACATTTTGCACCACCACGTCGATCCGCACCACCTGCCGGTCGCCCAGCGGCGTGATCTGCCGCGTCCAGCGCCAGTTGCGGCCGCCATTGACCTCGCCGCCCTCGGCGCGGCCGGGCTCGGGCGGCTGCGCATCGGTATAGGCATCGAGCGCGACATTATGCGCGACCATCTGCGCCGCCAGCGTCTCGTCGATCAGCGCCACTCCGCGCACCGTCGCGCCCTCCAGCCGGACGAGCGCGAGCGCCGCGAGGCTGAACACCGCCAGCGCGACCATGATCTCGATGAGCGTGAAGCCGCGCTCGGCCGGTCGGTCACTGGGCATCGGCGCGCACCTCGCCATCCGCGCCGATCCGAACCAGGGCGTCGTTGCCGTCGCGGCTCAGGCGGATATCGGCATTGCGATCCGCGACCCCGGTCGGATCGAAGGTAACGCGCAGCCGCCCCTGCCCCTCCACCAGCGAAGCGCGCGTTCCGTCCGCCCAGCGTTCGACGCGCAGCGGCTTGTCGGCGACGGGCGTCCAGGCGCCCGCAACCCGCCGGTCGAAACCATAGCCGCCGCTCGTCACCCACAGGCTGATCGGCTGCGACTGGACGATCGCCAGGTTGCGCGCCGCCTTGGTCCGCGCGGCGAGCCGCAACCCCTCGTCCAGCACGCGGCCGCGCGGATCGGGCATGACGAACGCCACGACCGCCGCGGACAGGCCGATGATGGTGACGACGATCATCAGTTCGACCAGCGTGAAGCCGTGTTCAGCGGAACGCCTCACCGGCGTGAAACCGTGTTCGCCGGAAGATTTCGTTCGTGTCCGCTGCCCAGGCCCCGGGACCATCCCGGCGACGGCTGGGATCCAGTTGGGAGACGTTAGTTCACCGTCGCCATCGCTCCGCAACTGGACCCCGGCCTCCGCCGGGGTGGAGCGTAGTGGTAGGAAAATCTCCGGTTTCACAAAGGTCCGGCTTACTGCCAGCTGCCGATGTCGGCATTGATCCCCTCGCCGCCTTCCTTGCCGTCGGCGCCGTAGGTCCAGACATCCGCCTCGCCATGCTGGCCCGGCGAGGCATAGAGATAGGGCCGGTTCCACGGGTCCTGCGGCAGGCGCTTGATATAGCCGCCCTGCTGGTAGCGCGACGCGTCGACGCCCGCCGGCGCGCTGGTCAGCGCCGCCAGCCCCTGCGTCGTGGTGGGATAGCTGCCCATCTGCAGGCGATAGAGTTCGAGGCCGTTCTCGACATTGGCGATATCGGCCTTGGCCTTCTGGATGCGCGCGGTGTCGCCCGATGGCAGCACGTTGAGCGCGACGATGGTGGCCAGCAGGCCGATGATGACGATCACCACCATCAGCTCCACAAGGGTGAAGCCGTTGCGTCTCGGCTGACGCTTCTTTGGTTCGATACGCATGAACATCCTCATTGCCCGGCCAATGTGTTGAGTTGCAGGATCGGCAGCAGGATCGATAGCACGATCGTCGCGACGATGCCGCCCATGATGACGATGATCGCCGGCTCCAGCAGCGAGAGGGCGGTCGCGGTGAACCGGTCGAACTCGCGCTCCAGATAATCCGCCGCGCGCTCCAGCATCTCGTCCAGCCGGCCCGCCGCCTCGCCGCTCGCCGCCAGATAGGTGAGGAGCGGCGGGAAGACGCCTGCCCGACGCATCGCGGCGGAAAGGCTGCCGCCGCCCCGGATCGCCTCGACGATATCGTCGGAGGCGACACGCAGCCGCCGGTTGTGGATCGTGCCGGCGGTCAGCGTCAGCCCTTCGAGCAGCGGCAGGCGGCTGGCGACCATCGTCCCCAGGGTGCGCGCCATCCGCGCCGCATGAAGGTCGCGCAGCAACCGGCCGAGCAGCGGGAGACGCAGCAGCCAGCTGTCGAAGGCCAGCCGGATCCCTGGCTCCTTGAGCGCGCGCCAGCCAGCCAGGCCGAGGCCGGCTACGACCAGCAGCATGATCCACCAGCCCGCGACCAGCACGTCCGACAACGCGATCACCATGCGGGTCAGCAGCGGCAGCTCCTGCCCGACCGTGTCGAACTGCTCCACCACCTGCGGCACCACGAACATCATCAGCGCGGTGACGACGCCCAGCGCCACCAGCGCCAGGATCGTCGGATAGGCGAGCGCGGTGATCAGCTTGCCACGGATTTCCGCCTGGCGCTCCAGCAACGCCGCCAACCGGTCGAGGATCGTCGGCAGCGTGCCCGAACTCTCCCCCGCCGCCACCATCGCGCGGTAGAGCGGCGGAAAGCTCTTCGGCTCGCGCGCCATCGAATCGGCCAGCCGCCGCCCCTCGACCACGCCGGCATGGACGGTGGAGACGATTCCGCGGACGCTGTCCTGCTCGGTCTGGCGGGTGATGGTGCGCAGACTTTCCTCCAGCGGCGAGACGCGGTTGAGCGTCGCGAGCTGGCGGGTGAACAATGTCAGCTGCTTGCCGGACATGCGCGCCCGACCCAGTTGCAGCCCGAACAAGGGACGCGCACGGACCGCCGGCGGCGCGCCCGGCTCGATCCGCACGACGTAGAGCTTCTGCCGGTCGAGCACCCGGCGCGCCGCATCCAGGTCGGCGGCGGCGACATGGCCGCGCTTCTCCGCGCCGCGCGTATCAATCGCGACATAGTCGAAATCAGCCATGCGCCGGCATCGTCATCGCGCGGCCTCGGCGGGAACGGCGTCCTCGATCGCGGGCGCGACATCGGTCACGTCGCGGCGGGAGACGCGGATCGCTTCCTCGGGCGTGGTCTGGCCGGCCAGCACCAGCTCGCGCGCCGCGCTCGCCAGGTCGGACGACCGACGGAAGGCATGGTCAGCGATCGCCTGTTCGTCGCCGCCCTCGTTGATCAGGCGACGGATCGTCTCGTCGACGCGCACCGCCTCGTAGACGCCGGTGCGACCGCGATAGCCGGTGTGGCCGCACTGGTCGCAGCCAACCGCCTGATAGACGATCGCGTCACCCGCGATGCCCAGCATCGGCGCGACCGTGTCGCGCGCCGGCACGGGGCGTCGGCAGCTCGGGCACAGCCGCCGCACCAGCCGCTGCGCGATCACCGCGCGCAGCGTCGAGGCGAGCAGGAACGGCTCCACCTTCATGTCGCGCATCCGCGTTATCGCGCCGACCGCGTCGTTGGTATGGACGGTCGACAGCACCAGATGGCCGGTCAGCGACGCCTGCACCGCGATCTCGGCCGTCTCGCGGTCGCGGATTTCGCCGACCATCACCACGTCCGGGTCCTGGCGCAGGATCGCGCGCAAGCCGGCGGCGAAGGTCAGGCCCACCTTGGCGTTGACCTGGGTCTGTCCGACGCCCTCGACCGCATATTCGACCGGGTCCTCAACGGTCAGGATGTTGCGGCTGCCATCGTTGAGCAGACGTAGCGCCGCATAGAGGCTGGTGGTCTTGCCCGAACCGGTCGGGCCGGTGACCAGGATGATGCCGTTCGGCTCCGCCAGCGCGCCGCGCAACAGGCCGAGCATCGCCGGGGTCATGCCGAGCGCGTCCAGGTCGATGCCCGCATTCTCCTTGTCCAGGATACGCAGCACCACCCGCTCGCCCGCGCGGCTGGGCAGGGTCGAGACGCGCACGTCGAGCAGCTTGCCGCCCAGGGTCAGCCCCATGCGCCCATCCTGCGGCACGCGCCGCTCGGCGATGTCGAGCCGCGCCATCACCTTGATGCGGCTGACCACCACCGGCGCGACATGCGGCGGCATCCGCATCGTCTCACGCAACACGCCGTCGATCCGCATCCTGACGACCAACCCGGTCTCGTAGGGCTCGACATGGATATCGGACACGCCGTTGCGCGTGGCGTCGGCGATGATGCCGTTGATCAACCGGATGGCAGGCGCGTCGTCGGCGGTGTCTAGCAGGTCCTCGGCGGTCGGCAGGTCGCCGGCCAGCGCGTCCAGCTCGTCGCCCATCCCCACCGCCGCCAGCGCCGTCGCGTGGCCGGTCATCGCGTAATTGTCCGAGAGCAGCCGGTCGAACGCCGCCGGCTCGACGATTGCAACGTCGAACGCCCGGCCCAGATGCCGCCGCACCTCGATCAGCGCCTTGGGATCGGCCCCTTCGCGCAGCGCCACGGTCAAATGCGAGTCGACATCGCTATGCTGCACCACCACGCCGAACTTGCGCGCGAAGGCATAGGGGATGGTGATCTGCGGCATCGGCGCGATCGCCTCGGCCGGGGTCTCGACCGGCAGCGCGACATCGGCCGCCACCAGGGGCGGCGGCTCCGCCATCGCCCCCATCGGCAGCGGGGCCGGATCGTCGCGGTCGCGGATCATCGCTTCCCCTTCGGCCGGATCGCCATCGACGGCTGGGTCTGGATCGGCACCGCGATGTTCGGGTCCTCGATGTTACCCGGCATCGGCGCGCGCGGGATCGGCGGCGCGGCGTTCATATAGTCGCGCACCAACTGGTCGATCGAGGGCTCGACGCCCGGCTGCGCATAGCCCTGCAGCGCGCGCAGATAGCCGTAGCGCTGCTCGGTCACGCGCCGGCTGTCCTCGGCGGTGCGCAGGATGGTCGGGCGGATGAAGACCATCAGGTTGCTCTTGGTGCGGCTGCGCGCGCGGCTCTTGAACAGATTGCCGACGAGCGGGATGTCGCCCAGCACCGGGATCTTCTCGATCGTCCGCCGCTCCGCATCGTCGAGCAGGCCGCCGATCACCGTGATCTGCCCGTCGTCGGGCGTGAAGACGTTCTCGAAGGCGCGCTTGTTGAGGATCAGCTCGCTGTTGTTGCTCGACACCGGTCCGGCGATCGAGCTGACCTCCAGCCGCACGAACAGCTTGAGCGAGCCGCCGGCATTGACCTGCGGTTTCACGTCGAGCTGGATGCCGACATTCTGGCGCTGCACCGTGCGGAAGGTGTTGTTGAAGTCGTTGGACAGCGCCTGGCCGGTGGTGACCGGAATCTCCTGACCCACCAGGCTGTGCGCCTGCTGATTGTCGAGCGTGATCAGGTGCGGCACCTGGAGCAGGTTCGAGGTGTTATCGCTCTTCACCGCATTGATGATCGCGCCGAAGATGGTGTCGCCGACCCGGCCGCCCCAGCCCGCGAACCCGCCCGATGTGCCGAGCAGCGAGCTGATCGCCGACTGCGCGAGCTGGTTGGAGATGGTGTTGTCGGTCGTGGTGGTCGTATTGTTGCCGTTGATTACGGTCGTCTGCGTCGCCAGCGAGCGTGCGCCGATCGCCCCGGCGATCTGGAGGATGTTGGGCGCGGAATTGCTGAACGTCGAGGCCGCGAACGCCCCGCCCGACAGATTGCCCAGAAGGAACTGCGCGCCCAGCCGGTTGACCGTGGCGTCGGACACCTCGGCGATGATCGCCTCGATCAGCACCTGTTCGCGCCGCGTGTCGAGCTGGCGCACCACCTCGGACAACTGCCGCTGGATATCGGCCGGCGCGGCGATGACGATCGCGTTCGCCCCGGCGAAGCGGGTGACCACCGCCGCCGTCCGGCCGCCCTGCGTCGACACCGCCGCCTGCTGTCCGTTCGGCGTGGCGTTGCCGCCGCCGCCACTGCCGCTCGTCTGGCTCGGCTGGATGATCTGCGGCGCGATCGTGCCGCTCGACGTGCCCGTCGTTCCGTTGGTGGTCTGGAACGAGCCGCGCGACAGCGTCGTCTCCTGCACCGGGTCGGGCGTCTGCCCGACCAGCCGCTGGAGCACGGGCAACAGCTGCTCGGCATCGGCATTCTCCAGGAAGACGACGCGGATCTCGGTGCCGCTCCTGGCCTTGCGGTCGAGATCGGCGGCAACCGCGGCAAGGCGGGCGACGGTCGCCGGATCGCCACGGATGACGACGGAATTGCTGCTGTCGACCGATACGACCGACACGGTGCCGCTGCTGCCGCCCGCCGCCGCGCTGCCGCCGCCCTGCCCCGTGCCCTGGCTCGCAGCACCGCTGCCGCCGCCGGCGAGCGTCTGAAGCGCGGTCGCGATCTCACGCGCGCCGGCATTCTGGAGCGTGACGACGCGGGTCGCGGCATTATCGGTGTCGATGCGGCGCAGCACCTCGCGGATGCGGCGGATATTGTCGCCGAAATCGACCACGACCAGGCTGTTGCCGGCGCGGTTGGCGGTCACCGAGCCCTGCGGGGAAACCAGCGGACGCACCGTCTCGGCCGCGCTCTGCGCATCGACCGAGCGCAGCCGGACGATCTCGGTCACGAAGCTGTTCCGCGCAGCGCCCGCCGATCCGACGCGGGTCGGCTGCGACGCGGCATTGTCGATCGGCTGGATGCGGAAGCTGCCATTGCCGGTCGGCACCGCGACCAGCCCGTTGGCGCGCAGCGTCGACAGAAAAATTTCGAAATATTCGGAGCGGGACAATGGCCGGTCGGTCACCACCGTGACCTTGCCGTTCACCCGGTTGTCGATGATGAAGGTGCGGCCGGTCACGCGTGCGGCGTCGGCGATGAACGCGCGGATGTCGGCGTCGCGCACGTTCAGCGTGGTTTGCGCCGCGATGGGCGCGGCCGCCAGGGCGGTCAGCGGCAGCGCGGTGAAGGCGAGGAGATGCGAAAGCTTCATTTGGAAGGGGCCGCTATCGTGATGGCGAGCGCCAGCGTCTGCTGACCGCGCTCGACGGTGATGGGGACGCTGCCGCCCCCGGCATAATCGGTGGCGATCCGGTCGAGATCGCCCGGTCCGTTGACAGCGCGCCCGCCGATCGCGGTGACGACGTCGCCCTCGCGCAGCCCGGCCTGGCGGAACGCCGCGCCGCTGCCCTGGGGCCGGACGACCAGGCCGCTGACCCGGCCGCTGTCGATGCGCGGGATGAAGCCGATTTCCTGACGGAGCTGGCCGACCGAAACGCCCGCCCCCGCGCCGGCCCCAGCACCTGCCAGGGCCGGGCCGCCGCCCAGCGTCGGTATCGCACCCGCGGCGCGCGATCCGACCTCGGCCGACGGCTGGGCCGCACCGCCTGCGGGCGGCGCGTCGGACTGATCGAGGAACAGGTCCTCGGCGGTGCCGCCACGATCGAGCGTGACATGGTCGAAGGCCACCGATTTCAGCGTGACGCCGGGCTGCACCTCCTCGCCCACCGCGACGCTCTTCTGCACGCCGTCCGCGCCGGCGACGATCGCCGAGCCGCGCCCCGTCGCCTCGTCCAGCCGGATGCCGAACAGCGTCAGTTGCAGCGGCGTCACCGTCGCGGGGCCCGCCTGGGGCGCATTGAGGCGGAAGAAAGGATCGAATTGGGCCAAGATCGCGGCTGGCGAGCCGGGCAGCGTCACGCCCGCTGGTCGCCAGTCGCCAACCGGTCCGACCGGGGTCGCGACGATCCAGACGAAGCGCGCGCACTGGACCGCCAGCGCACCCATCAGCACCAGCTCGGCCACCGAATAGACGTTGACGACGGGTATTCGCCGCAGCCAGCGGCGCGCCCGCGCGTCGAGCTTCAATCGCATCCTATTCCCATCCCGCCGGCTTGGGGCTTAACCATGCCATGTTACGTCTCGGCGTCAAACATCGGAAACAAAAATCCGCTGGCGTGACCGACCCAATGTTCGGCAGAAGATGATGCCATGACACTGCTTCCACCGCTCGGCAATGGACTGGATGCCATGGCCATCACCGATCATATCCTTTCCCAGGGCCAGGTGCAGAAAATCCCGGGCGGCAAGCTGACCTTGTTCGTCCGCCGCGCCTTCCTGCCGCCGGCGCTGTGCGCCGAGCTGGTCGCCCGGATCGATGCGGTGCGCCGCCCCTCGACGCTGGCCGACGGCAATGGTCACGCCGCCTATCGCACCAGCGAGACCGGCGACCTCGCCGCCGATGATCCGGTGGTGCAGGAGACCGAGGCGCGGATCGCCGCGCTCACCGGGCTGGACGGCGTCTATGGCGAACCGCTCCAGGGGCAGCGCTATGCGGTGGGTCAGGAGTTTAAGGGCCATACCGACTATTTCGAACCCGATGGCCTCGACTTCGACCGCTATTGCGGTGTCGCCGGCAACCGCACGTGGACGGTGATGGTCTATCTCAACGAACCCGAGGCGGGCGGCGCGACCCGGTTCAAGGCGATCGACAAGATCATCCAGCCGGAGACCGGCAAGCTGGTCTGCTGGAACAACCGCCGCCCCGACGGCACGCTGAACCCCGCGACGCTCCACCAGGGCATGAAGGTGCGAACCGGTGTGAAGTACGTGATCACGAAGTGGTTTCGCGAACGCCCCTGGGGGTGACCGATCCCAGCTCGGTCGCGAAGGGGCGGCGCGGCCCACCGCCGCCGCCCCTTCGCGATCAGAAGGTCACGCTCGCGCCCAGCGTGAAGATGCGGCCCTGGCGATAGCGGTTGATGAAGACCGTATTGCCATTCTCGAAATCCTGCCGCTCCTGATAGCGCGTGCCGGTCAGGTTGCGCGCCTCGGCCTTGATCTCGAACTGGCCGCCGAACGCCTCCACGCCCTGGCGCGCGACGAGGTCGAGCCGGATGCCCGGCCGTTCGATGATGTCAGGCTGGAAGCCGGTGCCGCTCAGATAGCTGGGCCCCCGATTGGTGACGCGGTTGCTGGCATAGTTGAACAACAGGGTCACCGCCGACAGGCTGTCCGTATCCTCGACGCCAAGCTGGACGTTGACCAGATGGTCCGACTGCCCGGTCAGCGGCGCGCCGTTGCGGAACTGGACATTGGCGGGGGCGAAGCCGGGGCCGCAGGGCGCGATCTGCACGCCCAGGACGCTCGGCACGCACTGCGCATCGGCGGTGATCTTCGACTGGGTATAGGTGTAGTTGGCGATGATCACCGCCCGTCGCGTCTCGAACAGACCGCCAAGGGCCGTCAGCGGCACGTATTTCTGCACCTCGGCCTCCGCGCCCCACAGGGTCGCCTTGGGCAGATAGGTGAAGCCCGTCTGGAGCCGCGCATCGGGCGTCGGAAAGAAGCCGACCTGCTCGATCGGATTGTCGATCCGCTTGTAGAAGCCCGACAGCGTCGCGCGCTGGTCGCGCGCGAAGAACCATTCGTAGCGTGCTTCCAGATTATAGAGCTTGGAATCCTTCAGGAACGGGTTGCCGAAGAACAGTCGGTCGGACTCGAAGTCGCGGAACGCCTGAGGGGCCAGTTCGCGAAATTGGGGACGCGCGATCGTCTTCGACGCGCTGGCGCGTAGCTGCATGTCGCTGGCGAAATTCCACGTCAACGTCGCCGCCGGCAGGAAATAATCGTTGTTCAGCCGTGTGCCGGTGGCGTTGATCGGGTCGACCCGCTCCTTCGCCGTCTCGTAGCGCAGGCCGATCGTGGCGCGCAGGCCATCGGTCGCCTCCGCTTCGATCTGGGCGTAGCCGGCATGGATCAACAGGCTGGCGTCATAGGCGTAGGAGCCGTTCTGCCCCGCGTCGAAGCGCAGCTGCACCGCGTTCTGCGCCGGATTGGCGGCCACCGGGCAGCCGTTCAGCACATCGGGCGACAGGAGATAATCGGGGCGGAACAGGTTGCAGGGGAACGGGATCGCGCCGCCGGTCGTGGTCTGGAACACGAAGGGCAGACGGGTCGAACTGCGCTCGTTCTTCTGGAAGTAATAGCCCGCCGACAACGTCATCGGCCGCTCCAGATTGGGCCGCCACGAGGCATCGGCCTGCGCCGTGTAGAGATTTTCGTTCAGCCGACTGAACACCACCGTCGCGAACCGGTCGAAGGCGTTGGTCGCCTGATAGACGCCGGGGCACTGGATGCCCTCGGACGCATTCGCCTCGGTGACGGTGACGTTGAGCGACGTGTTGCAGAGGTAGATGAACTGCCGCTCGTACGGCGCCAGGCGCTTGGAATTCGCATAGGCGCCGCGCACGTCGAGCTGCACCCGGTCGAACGGCTTGAACTCGCCGACCAGCTGCGACTCGATCAGCTGACGCTCGAACCAGTTGGTGTTCTGCTGGAAGATCGGCGCGCCGCTGCTGTTGTTGTAGACGGTGGCGGCCGAGCCGCGCGCCTGCTTCAGCGTGTCGTGGATATAGATGTTGGTCAGGCGGACCGTGTTCTTGCCAAATTCGTAGCCGAGGCCGAGCAGCGCGTTCACCACCGCGCGATTGTCGGTGATGAGCGTCGAGAAGTCGTTGCGCAAGGCGCCGGTCGCCGAGATCGTGTCCTGCTGCGTCGCGTCGCGCGTACGCCAGGTGTTGCTGATGCTGGCCGAACCGATCACGCCCACCCGGTCGCTGCCGACATCCTTGACAATGCCGAAGCTGACCTCGCCCGAGCCATTGGCGGGCAGCTGGTTGTTGCGCTGGAGCAGGGTGGTGCGCGCGTTGGAGAGCTGCGCAACCTGTTCGGTCGGGATGATGCCGTTGCCGTTGGGCGCATCGGTGATGAAGCCCGGCACGCGACGTTCGCCGGAGTCGAAGCCGATCCAGTCGTGCTTGCCGCCCTTGTAGGTATAGCCCAGCTCGCTGGTCGTCACCGTATCCGCCGAGATGGTGCCGCCCATCGAGACGAAGCTCTTGTCTGGGATCGCCTTGGTCGTCAGGTTGATGACGCCGCCGCCGAACTCGCCCGGATAGTTGGCGGAATAGGTTTTCTGCACCAGCGCCGAGCCGACGATGGTGGTCGGGAAGATGTCGAGCGGCACCGAACGGCGCAGCGGCTCCGGGCTGGGCAGCGGCGACCCGTTCAGCAGCGCCGAGGAATAGCGGTCGCCGAGGCCGCGGACATAGACGAAGCCGTTGCCGACCACCGACAGGCCGGTGACGCGGGTCAGCGCGCCGGCGATGTCGCCCTCGCCCGTGCGCGCGATGTCGGCGGCGGACAAGACCGAGATGACCTGCGGCGTGGCGCGGATCGTGTTCGGGATGTTGCGGCCGACGACGACAATGTCCTCGGCGGCGGCGGGGTCATAGCCAGGCGTCGAGACCTCGACCGCCGGCTCCTGCTGATCGGCGGTCGTGCCGGGCTGGGCCAGCGCCTGGCCTTGCGCAGCGTCGGCGGGGGCGTCGACCTCGGTCCCGGTGGTGCTGGCCGGCGGCGAGGACTGCGCCGCCGGGCTGCCGCCCGCGACCTGGGCGAGCGCCGCCGGGGCGACGAAATGCGAGGTGAGAAGGAGAAGCGAGGCGAAGGCGGGGCGCTGCAGCATGACCGATGTCCGGATCAGGGGAAAATGGACGATGCCGGGGCGGTCAAGGCCACCCCGGCATCGCGTCGCTCAAGGAGCGGTGCGCCTCAGCGGCCCTGGCACTCGAAATAGACCGAGTTGAAGGTCGGCGGGCCGACATCCTGCAAGGCCGAGTTTGCGGCGCGGATGGTGGTGCGGCCGCCATTGTCCTCGCCCGCCACCAGGTTGACGCAGGCGACGCCCTGCGGCGTCTTCACGATGCCGTTGACGAAGGCCATGTCGGCACCGCCACGCAGGCGGATCGCCGCCGGCGCGGTCGCGGTCTGGATGAAGGTGAAGTTGGCGTAACGCGCGAAGGTGCGCGGCAGCAGGTCCTCGGCCCCGTTCGAGTCGATTTCGGTCGAGAAGCTGTCGGCGGTCGCGCCCAGCGGCTTCTGCGCAGTGATCATGAACTGGATGAAGCCGCGATAGCCATTGTCGATGTCGAAGCCGTCATCGTCGGCGCCGGTCATCACCATGTACTTCATGTTGGCGGTGCCGCCGAAGATCTCGACGCCGTCATCGGCCGAATTGTGGCTCTGGATATGGTCCAGCGTGGTGCCCGAGCCGACGCCGCCCAGGGTCAGGCCCTGCAGCTCGTTGCCTTCGCTGATCGCGATGCCGGTGTAGCGGATCTGCACGAACTGCATCGTGCCGCTGCTGTCGGCCTGGTTGGTGCCGCCGTAGAAGCGATTGGTCACGCCCTCGATCGGGTTCTGGCAGGTCGAGCTGGTGCCTTCCGCATTGTTCGGGCCGGTGCCGGCGGCGCAGACCGCGGTCGGCGCCCGGCCGAGCAGCACGATGCCGCCCCACAGGCCCTGAGTCGCGTCGGACACGCCGTTCGACGCCAGGTTCTGCTGCGCGGTGAAGACGATCGGGGCGGCGGCGGTGCCGACCGCGTTGATCTTCGACCCGCGATTGACCAGCAGCAGATCGTTGGTGCTCTCCGACGAATCCGCCGCCAGCACGACGCCGGCCGCGATCGTCAGCGTCGCGGTCGCACCGGTCGCCACGTTGCCGACCTCGGTCTGGCCACGGAAGCGATAGACGACGCCGGCAATCTTGGGCAGCGACAGGTCGGTGTCGATGATCTGCGGCAGGCGGCAATAGCGGAAGGTCGGGCTGCTCGACGAATTGGTGCCGTCGTCGATCGTGCCGGTCGGACACGATCCGGCCACCGGCGAGCCGATGCTGGGCACGGCGGTGCAGGACGCGCTGCCGCTGCCGAAATTGGCGGCGGTCGAGTTGCAGGTCCAGCCAATGAAGTTGTTGTCGTTCGGGCCGCTGGTCGCGCCGATGAAGTTCGCGGGCGTGAAGAAGCTGCCCAGGCGGGTCGGGTCGCTGGCGGCGACCGGCGTGGCGTTGGTCGGATAGACGCCGTTCAGGATATTCGTGCCGCTGACGGCGTTGTTGGTGCCAGCATTGACCAGGTCGAGCTGCTCCTGCGACGTGATGGTGATGCCGTTCACCGTGGTCTGCGCGGCGAATTGCGCGGCAGTCAACGCGGTCGGGGTCGGCGTGGCGGTAGGCGTCGGGGTCGGCGCGGGCGTCGCCGGATTGATGACGGTGATCGCGCCGGCGCCGGGCGACGCCACGCTGTCCGCGCCGCCGCAGGATGCGAGCAGGACACAGGCCGAACCCGCCATCAGCAGGCGGGTGTAGCGCGAAAAGCTTGCCATCTCGAAGAACTCCGTCGATCGTTGTCTTTATGTCGGCACCTGGGCGATGCCGCGATCGACGCGGGTCCCCCTGCCGATCTCGGACTTGCGGTTAGGCCGTTTAGATGACGGGAAAATGCGATTCCGATGACGGGATCGTGACTGGTTCGTGACGGATCGGTTACAGCAGCGCCCTCGCCATCCGCTCGATGACATGTTGTAACATGAACCATAGTCTGGCTATAGGCGCCCGACTTTCCGGGGGATTGACGCTACGATGACCATGTTCCGCCGCCGCGCCGCCGCACGGATCGCCGCCCTGTGCCTGCCGCTCCTGCCGGTCGCCTTTCCCGGCATCGCCACCGCGCAGGAAGTCGCCACTCGTGACGCCACCGTGGCGAACGCGGACGATCATGGCGATATCGTCGTGCTCGGCACCGCATCCGGCCGGGATTCGACCCTCGGCTCGGACCTGCTCACTCGCCGAATGTCGCAATCCAGCCGCTCGCTGGAGCGCGACCTGCTCGTCGCTAACGGCACCTACCGCCTGTCGGACGCGCTGGAGCTGTTCAGCGGCATCAGCCAGCAGAACAACCGCGGCGGCTTCCTGGACAATTTCGCGATCCGCGGCTTCCTGGGCACGCCGGACGGCGGCGCGGAATATTACATAGACGGCTTCCTGGCCAATCGCGGCCTCGCGCCGCCGCGCGATCCCGCGACGGTCGAGCGGATCGAGGTGCTGAAGGGACCGGCCGGCGCGGTGTTCGGCGACATCGACCCGGCCGGCCGCGTCAACATCGTGTCGAAGACGCCGCGCTTCACATCGGCGGTCGACGCGAGCCTGCTCTACGGATCGTTCGACACGCGGCGTGGCGAACTGGACGTGACCGGCCCGCTGTCGCGGACGGTCGCGGGCCGGATCGTGGTCGCGGCCGAGGAGTCGGACGGCTACCGCGATTTTGTCGGCCTGTCGCGGCGCACCGTCTCCCCCTCGCTCACCTGGCGGCCGGACGCACGCACCAGCATCACCGCCCTAGCGGAATATACAGCCTTCGCCGCCGCGTTCGACCGGGGCGTACCGGCAATCGCGGGCGATGCGCTGGCTGTGCCGCGCAACCGCTTCGTCGGCGAACCCGGCGATGGCCGGCATCGGGCGCGCAACACCCGACTGCAACTGACCGGCCGCCACGATCTGGGCGGCGAATGGTCGCTGAACGGCGGCGTCGCATGGCGCTTCGCCATCCTGCGCGGCTTCTCCAGCGACCAGTCCTTCCTGGCCGCCGACAACCGCACCCTGTGGCGGCAACATCGCCAGCGCGACTATTCGGCGACCGACCTGTCGGCGCGCCTGGAGCTGGCGGGACGGTTCGAGGCGGCGGGCGTCCACCATCCCAGCCTGGGCATCAAGGGTTATACGCTGGATTATCTGGAGCGGCTGCCGCGCTTCCGGCCGAGCGCCGCGCGTCCCTATGCGATCGACGTGTTCGCGCCGGTCTATGGCCAGCCCCGCCCCGCCGTGCTGCCCAATATCGACCAGCGCGAGAAGCGGGTCGTCGGCACCCTCTACGTTCAGGACATGTGGGACGTGACCGACCGGCTGACGCTGACCGGCGGCGTGCGTTATGACGCCTATCGCCAGCGGCTGCGTCGCAACCGGACCGGCCTGACCACGCAAGCCACGGGCGCGCCGGTCAAGTTCCGGTTCGGCGCGCGCTATCGGCTGAGCGACGCGATCGCGCTCCATGGCAATTGGGGCGAGTCCTTCCTGCTCAACTCCGGCAGCGGCCGTCCGACCGCGCAGAACCCGCAGGGCGACGCCTTCGGCCCCGAACAGGCGGTAGGGTTCGAACTGGGCGTCGCCGGACGCTGGACCGGCTTCGATGCCGCCATGACCTTCTTCGACATCAAGAAGCGCGGCATCCTGACCAACGACCCGGTCGATCCCGGCTACAATGCGCCCCTGGGCAAGTTGACCAGCCGGGGCGTCGAACTGGACGCCTCGCTCCGGCTGATCCCGCATTGGCAGCTCGTCGGCAATTACGCCTATATCGATGCGCGCGCCGACGACAAAAGCTTCGCGACGCCCGACGTCCTGAACGTCGCCAAGCATTCGGGCACGCTGTTCGCAGTGGGACGCTATCCGACCGGCTGGGGCACCAGCTGGTCACTGAGCGGCGGCCTGGCCTATGTCGGCAATCGCGCCGGCGCGATCGACACGAGCGGCCTGCGCCTGCCCGCCTATACCAAGGTGAAGCTGGCCGGCGAGGTCGGCGTCACCCCCGCCCTCACCATGCGGCTGGAAGCGGACAATCTGTTCGACGTCCATTATGCGATGAGTTCGTACAGCCCGCTTTGGGTGTATCCGGGGGCGCCGCGCACCGTGCGCCTGTCCGCGCGCGTCGCCTGGTAGCGGCAGATGCCACCACCTGCCGCGGCCTGATGCAAATCGGCAACAGGTCGCGCCAGAAAGATTCCCTAAATTCGATAGGCATATACGCCTGCGTTGCGTCCTCCACTCTTCCTGTTACATGTCCGACAAATAAGAAGACGTGGACAGAGATCAGGGGAGAGGAATGATGCGTATGGCGCAATATGGCCGGCTGTTCGGGGGGACGTCGATCCTGATCCTGGCGATCACGGCACAGGCGGCGGCGGCTCAGGATGCCAGCGGCACCCCCGCCTCGCGGACCAGCGCGACCCAGGCCACCACGCCGGCCACGCAGGAGGCGGCGCCGGCCAGCGACGCGGCGCAGCCCGCCCCTCAGGCACCGATCGAAAGCGACGCCAATGCCGACGACATCATCGTCACCGGCGTCCGCGCCAGCCTGGCGTCCGCCCAGTCGATTAAGCGCAACGCCAGTCAGATCGTCGACTCGATCGTCGCCGAGGATATCGGCAAATTACCGGACAATACGGTCGCCGACGCGCTTCAGCGGGTGACCGGCGTGCAGGTGACGCGCGGCGCGGGCGAGGCCGGCACGGTGCTGATCCGCGGCCTCCCCAATGTCGCGACCGTGCTCAACGGTCGCGAGGCGTTCACCGGTGTCGGCCGCGGTTTTGCGCTCCAGGACATTCCCGCCGAACTGATCGCGGGCGTTGACGTGTACAAGACCAGCACGCCCGACCTGGTCGAGGGCGGCGTCGCCGGCCTGATCGACGTGCGCCTGCGCCGGCCGTTCGACTTCGCCGGCAGCCAGGTGGCCGCCAGCGGTCGCGCGGTCTATAGCGACCAGGCGAAAAAATGGGGATACATTGGATCGGGCCTGATCAGCCAGCGCTGGGACACCGGCATCGGCGAGATGGGCCTGCTGGTCGCGGCCTCCTACAACAAGCGGCTCTATCAGGATCAGACCGCGTTCGACTTCGTATCCTCGGGTACGCCGATCGCCACGCCGGATACGGTGGGCGGCCTATACACCGCGGGCGACCGGCGGCGCACCGCGCTTAACGCCTCGTTCCAGTGGCGGCCGAATGCCGATGTCGAATTCTATGCGGACGGCGTCTTCACCCGCTACGACAACAAGATCGCGGTCGATTTCTTCATCGGCCTGCCCAAGGCGGGGGCGCTGTCGAACGTCGTCGCCAATGCCGAATTTCCACTGCTCGCCGCCAGCAGCACGACGACCAACGCCTACACGCTGACCAGCAAGCAGGCCTATCTGAACCGCACCGACAATTATCAGGCGGTGGTGGGCGGCAAGTGGACGCTGGGCCAGGCGGTGCTCAACACCGAGGTCACCTACAACTACAGCAAGGTGCCGAACCGCAACGCGATCCTCGACACCTCGTTCAACGTGCCGCGCCTGGACGTGAATTACGATGTCGGCGGCACGCCTCAGGTGGCGCTGACCGGCGTCGATCTGACCGATCCCGGCATCTACACCATTCGGACGCTGTTCGATAACAACAGCCTGGACACCAGCGAGCAGATCGCATGGCGCAACGACCTGACGATCAAGCCCGACAGCGAGGTGATCCAGTCGCTGAAGATCGGCACCCGCTACACGCATCGCAACGTCCGCTCGCAGGCGACCGCCTCCATCCCGATCGGCTTCCCGAGCGCGGCGGGCGCGCCGCTGACGTCCATCCCGGGCTTCGCGTCGTTGTCGCCCGGCGGGCTGGTCAAGGGGGCGCTGGGCATCGACCGGTTCGTCACCGCCGACACCGGCATCCTGCTGAACGACACGGACACGATCCGCGCGCTGTTCGGACAGCCGACCGGTCCGCGCGCCTATGAGCCCAACCTCGCCTTCTTCAACGGCGAGGACACCTACGCCTTTTACGGCCAGGTCGGTTATCGGTTCGACCTGGGCGGGATGGTGCTGGACGGCGTGGCGGGCGCGCGCGTGGTCAACACCGTCGAAGATCTCAACGGCAACGGCGTGTCGAGCAAGCAGAACTATCTGAACGTCCTGCCCAGCATCAACGCCCGGCTGGGCCTGACGGACACGCTGTTCCTCCGCGCCGCCGCCGGCAAGACGGTGACGCGGCCGGAGTTCGGGCAGCTCAACCCGCTGATCACCTTGGTGCCGAGCGGCGCGACGGGGACGCAGCAATATATCGGCACCGGCAGCGGCGGTAATCCCGACCTGCAGCCGATCCGCTCCACCGCCTATGACGCGTCGATCGAATGGTATCCGGCGCGCAGTACATCGATCACCGCCGCCGGCTTCTATCGCGACCTGTCCGGCTATATCCAGACCTACTCGCAGCCGGAGAATTTCGGCGGCTCCTATCTGGTCAACCGACCCCGCAATGCAGGGGACGGCTATCTGGCTGGCGCCGAAGTCGCGTACCAGCAATTCTTCGACTTCCTGCCCGGCGCGCTTAGCGGCCTGGGCGTGCAGTTGAACGGCACGTACATGGACGGCAAGACCGACGATCCGATCAACGGCGGCAAGCAGCGCATCGTCAACGTCTCGCACTGGGCCTATAACGCGGTCGCCATCTACGAGAAATACGGCGTCTCGGCGCGGCTCGCCTATAACTGGCGGTCGAGCTATGTCGACAGCTACAATTCGGGCGGCGTACAGGCGAGCACGATCCTGGTCGACCCGGTCAGCCGGCTCGACTTCTCGGGCAGCTATTCGCCGACCGAGTGGCTGACCCTGACCTTCGACGCGACCAACATCCTGGACGATGTCTACCACGACCGGTTCAAGGGCAAGAACTCGGTCACCGGCGTGTTCTACGACTCGCCGCGCGACACCCGCACCTATGACCGGACGATCCAGATCGGCGCGCGGGTGAAGTTTTGATGCGCGGGCGGCGCGCCTTGGCGGCGCTCTTGCTCGTGGCGGGCGGGGCCTCGGCCCCCGCCGCCACGGCGCAGACGATGCCCGCGCTTCAAGGCGATATCGCGCCCACGCACGATCCGGTCATCATTCGCGAGGGCGGCCTCTATCATGTGTTCTCGACCGGGCTGGGCGAAGGCGACGGCCGGATCATCGCCCACCGCGTCTCGACCGACCGGGTGCATTGGCGGCTGGCCCCCACGCCCCTGTCCGCGCTGCCGGAATGGGCCAGTCGAGCGATCCCGGGCGCGACCAACGCCTGGGCGCCGGACATCTCCTATGTCGACGGGCGCTATCGCCTCTATTATTCGGTTTCGACCTTCGGCTCGAACCGCTCGGCGATCGGGCTGCTGACCAGCCCGACGCTCGATCCCGACCGCCCCGATTATGGCTGGCGCGACGAGGGCCCGGTGGTCCAGTCGAACCCGTCCGACGATTTCAACGCGATCGATCCCGCTTTCATCCGCGACCGCGACGGCCGCCAGTGGCTGGCGTTGGGCAGTTTCTGGAGCGGGCTGAAGCTGTTCGCGCTCGATCGCGCCACCGGCAAGCTCCTGCGGCCCGGTGAAACGCCGGTTTCGATCGCGCGACGGCCGGCTCCAGCGGGCGCGGCGGCGCCGGTCGAAGCACCTTTCCTATTCGATCATGGCGGCTGGTACTGGCTGGTCGCCTCCTATGACTATTGCTGCAAGGGCAACGCCAGCACCTATTACACGGTCATCGGCCGGTCCCGCGCGATTACCGGCCCCTATCTGGGCAAGGATGGCAGCGCGATGATGCAGGGCGGCGGGACGGTGTTGCTGGCGGCGGACCTGCCGGAGAAGCAGCGCTTTCGCGGCCCCGGCCATGCCGGCCATATGCGCGACGCGGACGGGACCGACTATCTGGTCTATCACGCCTATGACCGCGAGGCCAAAGGCGCGCCGACGTTGCGGCTCGCCCGTTTGCGCTGGGGCGCGGACGGCTGGCCCGTCGCCGAACGATGACGCAGGAGAGACCGTTGATGACCCATCCGACACGCCGCCTGGTCCTGGCCGGTGGGGCGCTGACCGCCGCCGCACCGGCGCTGGCCCGCACCCGCGCACCCGCCGGCATCGTCAATCCGCTGGTGCGTCAACGCGCCGATGCGCAAATCTTCCGCCACACCGACGGCTGGTATTACATGACCGGATCGGTGCCCGAATATGACCGGCTGGTGCTGCGCCGCGCGCGCACGCTCGCCGGGCTGACGACCGCGCGGGAAGCGGTGCTGTGGCGACATCAGGCGAGCGGGCCGATGTCGGGCTTTCTTTGGGCGCCGGAGCTGCACCTCATCGATGGCCGCTGGATCATGTATTTCGCCGCCGGGCCCAGCGGCGGCGGCGCGGACGTGTTCCGCATCCGCACCTATGCGGTGACGTGCGACGGCGCCGATCCGATGACCGGGCGCTGGACCGTCCTGGGCGAGTTGCAGACGCCCTGGGACAGCTTCAACCTTGATTCGACCAGCTTCGTCCATCGCGGCACCCGCTATCTCGCCTGGGCGCAACGCGAGCCGGGCATCGAGACCAACTCCAACCTCTATCTGGCCCCGCTGGCCACCCCGTTGACGCTGGCGGCGAAGCCGGCGCGCCTGTCCGTGCCGACCCTCGGCTGGGAAGTTCGGGGCTACAAGGTCAACGAGGCCCCTGCCCTGCTGGCGCGCAACGGCCGGCTGTTCCTGACCTATTCGGCCAGCGCCACCGATGCGCGCTATTGCATGGGGATGCTGACCGCGCGCGACGATGCCGACATCATGGACCCCGCCGCCTGGAGCAAAAGCCGGGTGCCGGTGATGACGAGTTCGCCCGCGCACAAGATCTATGGTCCCGGCCATAACAGCTTCACGGTCGATGAGCGCGGACGAGACATGCTGGTCTATCACGCCCGCGACTATGAAGCGATCAAGGGCGATCCACTGTTCGACCCGAACCGCCATACCCGCGTCCAGCCGATCCGCTACACGGCGGACGGGGTGCCGCTGTTCAATCCGCCGGTCGCCAACGGACCGCTCGCCTGACCGGGACGGCGGCCCACGCCGCCGGCTCGAACCACGGCGTCACCAGCAGGTGGGGCACGGCGAGCGCCGCCATGCAGGCGAACAGGATCTCGACGCCGCCATGCCGGCGCACCAGCAGCAGCGCACACAGCCCGGCCATCGCCAACGCCAGGGCGAGGATCGGCGCGACCGCGCGCAGATAGTCGGTCGTCGTGCGGCACCCGATCCGCGCCTGCCGGACCCGTGTCTGGGGCAGGGCGTGTAGGATCAGGAAGCCGAGCGAGAAGCCGACCAGCGGCGGCGGCAGCAGCAGCGCGAACGTGCCCGCCATCAGCCGCCCATCGCGCCGCCACGCGGCCATGGCCAGCATCGCGCCGCCGGCCAGCGCGCCGAGCGGACGCATCGTCTCGACCATCGTCGGCGTCAGGTCGGCGCTGCCGGTGGCGCTGGCGAGCAGGATGGCAAGGCTGGCCGGATGCAGCACCGCCGGCACGGCGACCAGCCCGATGCCCCGCACCGCGCGTTCGGCCACACCGCCGCCGGGCGCATCCTCCAGTCCGAAATGCAGGGCCGAGGCGAGCAGGAACATCGGCATGGCGGCGGCCGGATCGCATAGCCACCAGACCAGGCACACGCCGGCGGCGGTCAGGTAACAGGCCAGGAACAGCGGCCGCCGGCCCGGCGCGACGATCGCCAGGTCGCTTGCGCCATGGGCCATGCCGATGACGCCGATCGCCACGACCGCGAAGCCGAGTTGCACCGGCAGGGGCGCGACCGATGCCGCGCTCGCCGCCAGCAGCAGCCCGGTCCAGCCGGTGGCCGGGCCCGCGCGGGTCACCGGCGCGGGCTGCGGGCGGGTTCCGCCCCGGCCAGGGCCGAGTCCAGATTGGCGGCGGCATAGAAGGCATAGACGACCTTCGCGATCACATCCATGACCAGGATAGCCGTGACCGAGGCGGGGTCGGAGATCATCTTCAGCCCCTCCGGCCCGACCAGGAAGACGATCGGATAGAGGAACCAGATCACGGTCAGGAAGACGAGGTTCTTCGAATAGGCGGCGGCCAGCGCACCGCCCCGCTCGTTCGCGATCGCCTTGAGCGGCACCCAGAGCAGGTAGAGGACGCCGGCGAAGGCCGCGCAGGACCACAGATACCAGATCCATTTGACCACGGGCACCTCGACCAGCGACGAGACCAGCCCGGCGACGATCATGAGCACGTCGAGCACGATGATGGCAGTCAGGTACCCGCCGACCTCGCCCGTCCGCCCGCGCTCGTGAAACGCGAGCAGCACCAGCCCGGCGAGCAGGATCGGCGTCGTCACCGACCAGTCGGCATAGCGTGCCAGATAGGTGACCGACCCGGTCAGGCTCACCAGCGTCCCCATGCCGAACGCCATGGCGAGATAGGCGGTGGCGGCGATGAACGGCACGCTGGAATGCATCAACGTGTGATGGCGCGCGGGTGGCGCCTTGCTGCCCTTGGCGTAGATGGCGAGCGATCCCAAGGCCATGATGGCGAAGCCGATCAGGAATAACGTCTGGTCCACGATCCTAGTCCCTCCGAAGGGAACGACCCGACGCCGATCCTTCCGATCCGCCAACGTGGATCAGGATCAATGATCTCCATGAATAATCGTTCATGATGCATGTTTTCAGGAATTTACGCGGCGGACCTCCCCTTATGCTGCGCTGATGCGTTGCGCGCCGACACGGGAGTGAACGGCATGGCGGATACACGGACCACGCAGGAACGGAATGAGGAACGTCAGGAGGCGGACGAGCGAAGCGCGCCGTCCGCGCGCGTCGTCTATGGCGCGGTGATCGAACAGGGCGAGGATGAATTGGAGCGCCCGTCCAGTTCGCTGTTCTGGGCCGCCTTCGCGGCGGGATTGATGATCATGGCATCGTTATGGGTCAGCGGCGCGCTGCGCCACTATCTGCCGGACGCACCCTGGGCCGATGCGGTCGTCCACCTGGGCTATCCGTTCGGATTCCTGATCGTCATCCTCGGACGGTTGCAACTCTTCACCGAGCACACGGCGGTCGCGGTCCTGCCGGTCTTGCGCAAACCCAGCCGGCGGGGGCTGGGAGCGCTGGGCCGGCTGTGGGGCATCGTCCTGATTGGCAACATGCTGGGCGCGGCGGCGGCCGCCGGCCTCGCCGTCCACGGCCATGTCCAGTCAATGGAGACACTGGAAGCGATGGTCGCGGTATCGCGCACGCTGCTGGAGCGGTCACCGCTGGAGACGCTGATGCAGGCGATCCCCGCCGGCCTCCTCATCGCCTCGATCGCCTGGATTCGCTCGGCGACCGAAGGCAGCGGCTTCTGGATCGTTTTCGCCGTGACCTATGCCATCTCGATCAGCGGCTTCGCGCATGTTATCGCCGGCGCGACCGAGGCGTTCCTGCTGCTCTGGCATGGCGATGCCTCGGTCGGCTGGGTGGCGTTTGGCTTTATCGGCCCGGCGCTGCTCGGCAACATCATCGGCGGCACCGGGCTGTTCGCGCTGCTCGCCCATGCCCAGGTCAAGGAGGAGGTGCCGACGCGATAAGCCCCCGCAATCGACTCCGGCCTATTTATACGACTATTCCCCCCTCGCCTGCCGCCGTCATTATGGTATCGGTCCGTGGAAGAGATCGAGGGGATGACAAGCACATGCGAGCAATTCTGACCGGAGCCGCGACCGCTTTGGCGCTGGTGATGGCGGCTCCGGCCTGGGCGGCACCGCTGGCGACGCTGGACCGGCACGGCAGCCTGGTGTCGATCGAGCCCTATGCGCCCAACATCGTCCGCGTGACGATCGCGACCGATCGGACGCAAGTCGATGCGCCGCCGGGCGAAGGGCCGAACGCGAAACCCGACGCCACCGGCTGGACCCATCGCAGCGAGGCGGCGGGCGACAGCTTCGCCTCGGGCGCGATGACGCTGACCGTGAACGCGCAGGCATGGCCGAAGGCGCCGACCCAGATGCAGCGCTATTTCGCGCCCGCCCTGCCCCCGGTATCAATCCGCGTCGCCGATGCGCGCGGGGCGACCGTCACCGAGATGACCGGCTGGGAAATGGCCCCGCATGTCGTGAACGGCGAAAAGACGTTCCGCGTCGGCGCCAGCTTCGCCGTGCAGCCGGGCGAGCATTATTACGGCCTGGGCCAGAACCAGGAGGGGCAACTCGACCTGAAGGGCCGCACCATCGATTGCCGCCACAATTACGATGCGCCGGCCGGCGAGACGGTTTGCGTGCCCTTCATGGTCACCAACAAGGGCTATGGCATCGTCTGGGACAATCCGTCCGCGACCACCGTGTCGCCCGGTCTGGGCAACGCCACGCATTGGCAGTCCGAAGTCGGCGAGCGTGTCTCCTTCTTCGTCATCACCGGCGCGACGGCGGACGACCTCTATGCCGGCTATGCGCGCCTGACCGGCCGCACGCCGCTGCCGCCCAAGGCGGCATTCGGCCTGATCCAGAGCAAGGCGCGCTACGAGAGCCAGAAGGAACTGCTCGACATCGCGCAGGGCTATCGCAGCCGCAACCTGCCGCTCGACGTGATGGTGCTCGACTGGTTCTACTGGACGCGGATGGGCCAGCTCGACATCGACCGGACCTATTTCCCCGACCCCAAGGGGATGAACGACCAGCTCAAGGCCATGGGGATGCGCTCGATCATCAGCGTCTGGCCCCGGTTCGAAAAGGAGTCGCGCTATTTCAACCTGCTCGACAGCAAGGGCTGGCTGCTGAAGGACAAGGACGGCAAGACGGTCGATGGCCTGCCCGTGCGCAGCGACCGCGCCGGCGCGCTGATCGACAGCACCAATCCCGAGGCGCGCGCCTGGTTCTGGGAGCGGATCCGCGACAATATCGCAAGCCAGGGCTTCGATTGGTTCTGGCTGGACGAGACCGAACCCGACCTAGTGCCGGACGGCAATTTCTACGCGATCGGCTCGGGCGATCGCTATCACAACCTCTTCCCGCTGGTGCACACCAATGGCGTGGCGGAGGGATCGGCGCGCGACCGGCCGGGCTTGCGCAACCTGATCCTGTCCCGCGCCGCCTATCTGGGCGTGCAGCGCAACGGCGCGCTGTTCTGGTCGTCGGACATCAAGTCGAACTGGGAGGCCTATCGCCGCCAGGTGCCGGCCGGCCTGGGCTTCACCGCGACCGGCATGGCCTATTGGGGCAGCGACATCGGCGGCTGGCAATGGCCGAGCGGCCCCAAGGCGGAGAAGCCGGTGCTGCTCGATCCGGCCGGCGCGACCGCCATGGCCCCGGATTATACGGACTATCCGGAGCTGTTCACCCGCTGGTTCGCCTATAGCGTGTTCACGCCGACGCTGCGCATCCATGGCCAGCGTCCGGGGACGGCCTTGTGGGAATATGGCACGGCCGCCGAGCCGGTGCTCGCCGGCTTCCTGAAGCTGCGCTATGCGCTGATGCCCTATCTCTATGCGCTGGGGCGGCATACCTATGACAGCGGCGCACCGTTCATGCGCGCGCTGTTCATGGACTTCCCCAACGACCCCAATGTCGCGACGATGGGCGACGAATATATGTTCGGCCCCGCCTTCCTGGTCGCGCCGGTCACCGAACAGGGCCAGACCAGCCGCGCGGTCTATCTGCCGGCCGGCGCGGACTGGTATGATTATTGGACCAACGAAAAGCATCGTGGCGGCCAGACCGTGACCGTCGCCGCCCCGATCGACCGCATCCCGCTGTTCGTGCGGGCCGGGTCGATCGTGCCGATGGGTGCGGCCGTATCCAGCACCGCGACGCGCCAGCCGCTGGAGAGCATCCGCGTCTATCCGGGCGCCGACGCGCACTTCACCCTCTACGACGATGACGGCGTGAGCAATGCCTACAAGGGCGGCAAGAACGGCAGCAGCGCGACGCTGCGCTGGGACGACCGCGCCGGTCGACTCTCCGCCGACGGCAAGCTGCCGACCGGCCAGAATGCCGCGTCGCTGGTGCAGGTGATGGGCGCGAAATAAGGTCCAGGCGAGCCGCCGCCCGGCGCCGTTCGACGTCCGGCGGCGGCTCGCCAAGCGCCGGTTTTCCCGATTGATGCCCGCGCGACGCATCGCCTAGGATGGTTGACCATCTCCCTGCCCTGCGGCCCGCCCCTATCCGACTGTGAGACCTTGATGATCCGTCCGACCTTCTCGCGCCTGCTGCTGTCCGCCGCCACGATCCTCACCCTCGTGCCGGCCGGCATCGCCGTCGCGCAGACGACCAACAATGCGCCCCAGGCCGCCGCCGCCCCGACCGAGGGCCCGAGGGAGCGGCCCTGGATGAACGCCGCCCTGTCGCCAGGACAGCGCGCCGACCTGCTGCTCAAGCAGATGACGCTGGCGGAGAAGCTGCAACTGACGTTCGGCTATTTCTCGACCCAGGCCGACTGGCTGCGCACCGCGACCAAGAACTGGGTGTTCCCCAAGGACGGCCTGCCCGGCTCCGCCGGCATCGTGCCCGGCATCCCGCGCCTGGGGATCCCCGCCCAGTGGCAGACCGATGCCGGCGTCGGGGTCGCCAGCCAACGCGGGCCGACGCCGCGCCTGCGCACTTCGCTGCCCTCGGGTCTGGCGACTGCCGCCACCTGGAACCCGGAGCTGGCGCAGGCGGGCGGCGCGATGATCGGCAACGAGGCGTTCCTGTCGGGCTTCAACGTGCAATTGGCCGGCGGCATGAACCTGATCCGCGAACCGCGCAACGGCCGCAACTTCGAATATAGCGGCGAGGACCCGCTGCTCGCCGGCATCATCACCGGCCATGAGATCCGCGGCATCCAATCGCAGCATGTCGTCTCGACGATGAAGCATTATGCCTTCAACGACCAAGAGACGAACCGGATGGTCATGGACCACCGCATCGGCGAGCAGGCGGGGCGGCAATCGGACCTGCTGGCCTTCGAAATCGCCAATGAGGTCGGCCAGCCGGGATCGGTGATGTGTTCCTACAACCGCGTCAACGGCGCCTATGCCTGCGAGAATGACTGGCTGCTCAACAAGGTGCTGAAGCAGGACTGGGGCTTCAAGGGCTATGTGATGAGCGATTGGGGCGCGACCCATTCGACCAGCGAGGCGGCGAATGCCGGATTGGACCAGCAGTCCGGCTGGGCGTTCGACCGCTCACCCTATTTCGCTGACGCGCTGCGCGAGGCGGTGAACAATGGCCATGTCAGCCAGGCCCGCGCCGACGACATGGCCCGCCGCGTGCTGTACGCGATGTTCGCCAACGGCCTGTTCGATCATCCGGTGCAGGGCGACCGATCCGCGACGATCGACTATGCCGGCCACGCCGCCGTCACCCGCGCCGATGCGGAGGAAGGCATCGTCCTGCTCAAGAACCGGCCGGGCCTGCTGCCGATCGCCAAGTCGGTCCGTTCGATCCTGATCGTCGGCAGCCATGCCGATGTCGGCGTGTTGTCGGGCGGCGGCTCCAGCCAGGTCTATCCGCATGGTGGCCCGACCAACGGCCTGATCGTGCCCGACGAACATGCCAGCGGCTTTCCCGGTCCCAAGCTCTACCACCCCTCCTCGCCGATGAAGGCGTTGCAGGCGCGTACCGGTGCCACGGTCACCTATCTCGACGGCAAGGACGTCGCCGCCACTGCGGCCGCCGCACGCAAGGCGGACATGGTGATCGTGTTCGGCGAGCAATGGACCGGCGAGTCGCTCGACGCGCCCGACCTCAACCTGCCGGCTGGTCAGGACAGGTTGATCGACGCGGTGGCGAAGGCGAACCGCAACACCGTCGTCGTGCTGGAGACGGGCGGGCCGGTGGTGATGCCGTGGCTGTCCAGGGTCGGCGCGGTGCTGGAGGCCTGGTATCCCGGCACGTCGGGGGGCGAGGCGATCGCGCGCGTGCTGACCGGCGAGGTCAATCCGTCGGGGCGCCTGCCGGTCACCTTCCCCGCGTCGGTCGCGCAACTGCCCCGGCCGGTGCTGGAGGGCGATCCCAAGCTGGACAGCGATTCGCATCCGGTCAGCGACTATGACAAGGACGGCGCGGCGGTTGGCTATAAATGGTTTGAGAAGACCGGGGCCAAGCCGCTCTTCCCGTTCGGCTATGGCCTGTCCTACTCGCGCTTTGCGCTCAGCGGTCTCACCGCCGAGCCCAGCGGTCGCGGCATCGCGGCACGCTTCACCGTCACCAACAGCGGCACGGTCGCGGGCAAGACGGTGGCGCAGGTCTATGTCGCCGGACGGGGTTGGGAAGCGCCGCGCCGGCTGGGCGCGTTCCGCAAGTTCGACCTGGCTCCCGGCGCCCGCGACACCGCCGCGGTGACGATCGACCCGCGGCTGCTCGCCACCTTCGACCCCGCCACGCGCAGCTGGCACGTCGCGGCCGGCCGCTACACCGTGACACTGGCGGATTCGGCGGGCGACCCAGGCCAGTCGGTGACGGTGCAATTGGGCGAGTCCACCTTCCGCCATCCGGGAGAGTGAATGTAGGGCGGCGGCCGATGCCGTCGCCCTACATCCCGCCGTCGCGGATCGTCTCCATCGCCACGAAGGTGGAGGTATTCGCGACATGCGGCAACGCCGAGATCCGCTCGCCCAGCACCTCGCGATAGCGGCGGATGTCGGCGGTCCGCACCTTCAGCAGATAGTCGAAGCTGCTGGCGATCATATGACATTCCTCGACCTCGGGAATGCGCAGCACCGCGCGGCGGAACTCCTCCAGCGCCGCCTCGCGCGTGTCGGACAGCTTCACCTCGGTGAAGGCGATATGGTCGAGGCCCAGCCGCGCCGGATCGATGATCGCGCGAAAGCCCAGGATATAGCCTTGGTCGACCAGCCGGCGCAGTCGCACCTGGCACGGCGTCTTGGATAGGCCGACCCGCTTCGCCAATTCGGTGACCGACAGGCGGCCATCCGCCCGCAGCGCCTCGATAATCCGCCGATCGAACATGTCGATCGGACCGGCGGGGGCGATTTTGGCATCCGTTCGATCGGTCATCCCCGCTCCGATAAGTGCGTTCGGCCCGATTTTGCCCCATCTATGGGCGGATCGCCAGCGCGATGATCATTATAGCGGGCGCGAGAGGATCGCCCGACCATGTCCCAGTTCGCCGCCCCCGCCTTCACCGACTTCGCACCCCCGATCCGCCAGCCGGACGAGCGCCGACGCGCGATCACCGCCGCCTATCGTCGCAGCGAGGTCGAATGCCTCGCACCCCTGCTCGACGCCGCGACGCTGCCCGATGCGATCCGCCGCGACGCCGCGGCGACCGCCACCGCTTTGGTCACCGCGTTGCGCGCCAAGCACAAGGGCACCGGGGTCGAGGGGCTGGTCCAGGAATATGCGCTGTCCAGCCAGGAGGGCGTGGCGCTGATGTGCCTGGCCGAGGCGCTGCTCCGCATCCCCGACACCGCGACTCGTGACGCGCTGATCCGCGACAAGATCGCCGGCGGCGACTGGCGCGCGCATGTCGGCGATGGCCGCTCGTTGTTCGTCAACGCCGCGACCTGGGGACTGGTCGTGACCGGCAAGCTGACCGGCAGCGTCAACGATAGCGGGCTGGGCGCGGCGCTGACCCGGCTGATCGCGCGCGCGGGCGAACCGGTGATCCGGCGCGGCTCGGACATGGCGATGCGGATGATGGGCGAGCAGTTCGTCACCGGCGAGACGATCGGCGAGGCGCTGAAGCGCGCGCGTCCGCTGGAGGCGCGCGGCTTCCGCTACAGCTACGACATGCTTGGCGAGGCGGCGACCACCGCTGCCGACGCCGACCGCTATTACCGGGACTACGACACCGCCGTCCGCGCGATCGGCGAGGCGTCGGCGGGGCGCGGCATCTATGCGGGTCCTGGCATCTCCATCAAGCTGTCGGCGCTCCACCCGCGCTATGTCCGCGCCCAGGCGGCGCGCGTCATGGCCGAACTGCTGCCGCGCGTGAAGGCGCTGGCGCTGCTCGCCAAGCGCTATGACATCGGCCTCAACATCGATGCCGAGGAGGCCGACCGGCTGGAACTGTCGCTCGACCTGCTCGAAAGCCTGGCGACCGATCCCGATCTGGCGGGCTGGAACGGCCTCGGCTTCGTCGTCCAGGCCTATGGCAAGCGCTGCCCCTTCGTGATCGACTGGATCATCGACCTGGCGCGCCGCTCCAACCGGCGGATCATGGTCCGGCTAGTCAAGGGCGCCTATTGGGATGCGGAGATCAAGCGCGCGCAGGTCGACGGACTCGCCGACTTCCCGGTCTATACCCGCAAGATCCACACCGACGTCGCCTATATCGCCTGCGCCCGCAAGCTGCTGGGGTCGCGCGACGCGGTCTTCCCGCAATTCGCCACGCACAACGCGCAGACGCTGGCGACCATCTATCGACTTGCCGGCTCCGACTTCTCGATCGGCGAATACGAGTTCCAGTGCCTGCACGGCATGGGCGAGCCGCTGTACGACGAGGTGGTCGGCGCGGACAAGCTTGACCGGCCGTGCCGCATCTATGCGCCGGTCGGCACGCACGAGACATTGCTCGCCTATCTGGTGCGCCGCCTGCTGGAAAATGGCGCCAACTCCTCCTTCGTCAACCGCATCGCCGATCCTGAAGTCTCGATCGCCGATCTGGTCGCCGACCCGGTCGAGACGGTGCGCGCCATGGCGGTGCCGGGGCAGAAGAATCCCAACATCGCCTTGCCCCGTGACCTGTATGGCACCCGCGTCAACTCCGCTGGTATCGACCTGAGCGACGAGGGCGCGCTGGCCTCGCTTGGCGCGGCGATGAAGGCGACGGGGTCGTGGCAGGCGGGAAGCCAGGGCGTGGCGCGGCCGGTGCGCAACCCGGCGGATCATCGCGATGTCGTGGGCACGGTCCACGAGATGTCCGTCGCGGACGCACTGGGCGCGGCGCGCAACGCCGCTGCCGCCGCGGCGAACTGGGCCGCCCTGGCCCCCGCCGATCGCGCGGCGGTTCTCGACCGCGCCGCCGATCTGATGCAGGCGCGGATGCCGGGCCTGTTGGCGCTGATCGTCCGCGAGGCGGGCAAGTCGCTGCCCAACGCCATCGCCGAGGTGCGCGAGGCGATCGACTTCCTGCGCTATTATGCCGACCAGGCTCGCGCGACGCTGGGCGCAGGCCATCGGCCGCTGGGCGTCGTCACCTGCATCAGCCCTTGGAACTTCCCGGTGGCGATCTTCATCGGCCAGGTCGCGGCGGCGCTGGTCGCGGGCAATGCCGTGCTCGCCAAGCCGGCCGAGGAGACGCCGCTGATCGCCGCGCAGGGGGTCGCAATCCTCCACGCCGCCGGCGTTCCCGCCGATGTGCTTCACCTCGTCCCCGGCGACGGCGCGATCGGCGCGGCGCTGGTCGGCGCGCCCGAGACGCAAGCGGTGATGTTCACCGGTTCGACCGAGGTCGCGCGGCTGATCCAGAAGGAACTGGCCAAGCGGCTGCTCCCTGGCGGCGCGCCGATCCCCTTCATCGCCGAGACGGGCGGGCAGAACGCCATGATCGTCGACTCCTCCGCGCTCGCCGAGCAGGTGGTGGCCGATGTGATCGCCTCCGCCTTCGATAGCGCCGGTCAGCGTTGCTCGGCGCTGCGCATCCTCTGCCTTCAGGAGGAGGTGGCGGATCGTACGCTGGCGATGATCCGGGGCGCGCTGCACGAATTGTCGATCGGCCGCACCGACCGGCTGGCGGTCGATATCGGCCCGGTCATCACCGCCGAGGCGCAGGCGAATATCGAGGCCCATATCGAGCGAATGACGGCGGCCGGGCACCGCGTCGAGCAGGTGGCGATGACCGATGCGACCGCGCACGGCACCTTCGTGGCGCCGACGATCATCGAGATCGACGACATCGCCCGGCTGGACCGCGAGGTGTTCGGCCCGGTGCTGCACGTCGTCCGTTTCCGCCGCGCCGATCTCGACCGCCTGATCGACCGGATCAATGATACCGGCTATGGCCTGACTTTCGGTCTGCACACCCGGCTGGACGAGACGATCGCCCATGTCACCGCGCGGGTGAAGGCGGGCAATCTCTACATCAACCGCAATGTCATCGGCGCGGTGGTCGGGGTGCAGCCGTTCGGCGGTCGGGGCCTGTCGGGCACCGGGCCCAAGGCGGGCGGGCCGCTCTATCTGGGCCGGCTGGTGTCGGGCGGCGACCTGCCCCCGCCGGTCGTCTCCGACCAAGCCGATCCCGCCGCGCGCGAATTGGCGATCCTGCTGGAGGCGCGCGGCGAACGCGCGCTCGCCACCCGGGTGCGCGCCGCGATCGAGGCGTCGATGCTGGGCGGCGCGGTGGAGCTGGCCGGGCCGGTCGGCGAGCGCAACCTCTATGCGCTGCACCCGCGCGGCCGCATCCTGGCGCTACCGACCACGCGCGATGGGCTGATCGAGCAGATCGGTGTGGCCCTTGCCGCCGGCAACCAACTGGTGATCGGCGACGCAGGCGCGTTGCGACAGGCGCTGGCGATCCTGCCGCCCGCGATCGCCGCACGGATCGAATGCACCGACGACTGGCGTCGGGCAGGTCCGTATGCCGGCGCGCTGATCGAGGGGGATGCGGCGGCCGCGTCGACGGCGCTCGGCGCGCTCGCCGACCTGCCGGGACCGATCGTGCTGCCGCAGGCGGCCTCGGCCGGCTATCGGCTCGACTGGCTGGTCGAGGAAGTCTCCACCTCGGTCAACACCACGGCGGCGGGCGGCAACGCGAGCCTGATGGCGGTGAGCTGATCCCCCGGCGCGGGTCGTGCGAGCGGCCCGCGCCCCTGCTTCCACGGCTGCGCTTCCTGTGCGATGCCGGCGGCTTATGACGACGATCCGCCTGTCCGCCGCGCCGCGCCCGCTGGGCCGCAGCGATATCCTGGTATCCCCGATCGCCTGGGGCATGTGGCGCTTCACGGGCGACGACCGCCGGGCGGGCCGCGACCGGGTGGAGGCGGCCCTAGAATCCGGCATCACCCTGTTCGACACCGCCGACATCTATGGCGCGGGCAGCCCGGGCGGCTTTGGTTCGGCCGAAGCGCTGTTCGGCCGCGTCCTCGCCGACTCCCCCGCCCTGCGCGATCGCCTGATCATCGCGACCAAGGGCGGCATCCGGCCCGGCATCCCCTACAACTCCACCGCCGCCTATCTGACCGAGGCGCTGGAGGCATCGCTCGCCCGCATGGGCGTGGACCGGGTCGACCTGTACCAGATCCATCGCCGCGACCTGCTCGCCCACCCCCAGGAAGTGGCCGGGGCGCTGTCGGCGATGGTTGCCGCCGGCAAGGTGCGCGGGATCGGCGTCTCCAATCACAGCCCGGCGGAGCTGGACGTGCTGCAGGCGTTTCTCGACCAGCCGATCCTCAGCACCCAGCCGGAATTCTCGCCGCTCCACACCGCGCCGCTGTTCGACGGCACGCTCGACCAGGCGATGGTTCGCGGCGTGGCGGTGCTCGCCTGGTCGCCCCTGGCCGGCGGACGGCTGCTGACGGACGACAATCCCGCCGGCCGCCTGCTCGCCGAGCAGGGCGCACGCTTCGGCGTCGATGCGGCGACGGCGGCGCTGGCATGGGTGATGGCCCATCCGGCGGGGATCGTCCCGATCGTCGGGTCGCAGACCCCCGCCCGCATCCGCGCCGCGGCCGGGGCTTACCAGGTCGAATGGACGCGGGCGGACTGGTATGCGGTGCTCCAGGCGGGCATGGGTCGGCGACTGCCATAGAGCAGGGTCACCATCCGGGCTTGCGGTCGCTCAGGACCGGCATTGCCGCCGCCGCCGCCGCGATCGCCTGGCGCAGCGCGGCGAGCTGGCGGAGATTGTCGTCCCGCCCGATCGCCTCGACCAGCGGATGATGGTCGCTGGGTCGCTCGCCCTGCCCGTCCAGCACCGCGAACCAACTGGCGTCGCGGAACAATTCATCCGTCGACAGCACGATCCGGCCCGACGCCCGGAAATGCGCCAGCCGCTCCGCCAGCGTGTCCGGGATCGTCATCGCCTGTCGCTCACGCCAGAACGGCTCGGTCCGGCCCTGGGTCGCGTGATAGTGGAGGATCAGGAAGTCGCGGATGTCGCGCATCTCCTGTCCGAACACGCGATTGAACTGCCGCGCGGGCAGCGGTGATCCGTCCCCGGCGGGGAAGAGCGACAGCAACTTCGCGATGCCGCTCTGGATCAGATGGATGCTGGTCGACTCCAGCGGTTCTAGGAAGCCGCTCGACAGGCCGATGGCGATCACGTTCCGCTCCCAGCATGCGTTGCGCATCCCCGGCAGGAAGCGGATCAAACGCGGCTCGGCCGATGGCGGTCCCTCCATCCCCGCGAGCAGCGACTGGCGTGCCGCCTCCTCGGTCTGGAAGCGACTGCTGAAGACATAGCCGTTGCCGACCCGGCGCCGAAGCGGGATACGCCAGCGCCATCCTGCCTCGGCGGCGGTGGCGCGGGTATAGGGCGTGACAATGTCCTCGGCCTGTCCGGGCGCTGCCCAGGCCCGGTCGCAGGGCAGCCAGTGGGACCAGTCGTCATAGGCGACCCCCAGCGCCTGCCCGATCAGCCGGCCGCGCAGGCCCGAACAGTCGATGAAGAAATCGCCCGCGACGCGGCGGCCATCCTCCAGCACCAACGCCTGGACATCGCCCGTGTCGCTGATTTGCAGGACCTCCGCCGCCGTGCCCTCGACGCGCACCACGCCGGCCCGTTCAGCCGCGCCACGCAGATACCGGGCATAGAGGCCTGCATCGAAATGATAGGCATAGCCGAGCGTCGAGAGCAGCGAGCGACGATCGGAAACCGGCCTGGCGAAGCGGTTCGCCCGCGCCGACTGGGCGGTCAGCGAATAGGCTTCGGTCGGTGTGCGATCCCCATCGGCCCGGCCGCGTAACAGGCGGTGGAGGAACATCGCGCCGTCCCCCGGCGGGCCGAACGTGCCGAAAGGGTGGAAATAACGGCTGTCGGGGCCGTTCCAGCCGACGAATTCGATTCCCAACTTCAACGTCGCGCTGGTCTCGGCCATGAACTGGCGTTCGTCCAGGCCGGTGATCTGGTTGAACCAGTGGATGGTGGGGATGGTCGCCTCGCCGACGCCGACCGTGCCAATCGTGTCGGATTCGACCAGCGTGATCGCCACCGTCTGGCCAGCCAGCGCCCGCGACAGCGCCGCCGCCGTCATCCAGCCGGCGGTGCCGCCACCCAGGATGACGATCGACCGGATGCGTGCGGTGCTCATGCCGGCCATCCTAACCGATCGCGCGCGCGGCTCAATCGGGCGGGCAATGACCTGCGTCCGTCGGGCGCCGCAGCGCGAGATAGACCGTGCTCCAAAGCTGCGCGGCATTGGACTCGTCGACATCCGCGCCCGTCGCGCCGAACGGCACGACCTGATAGCGACCATCCGCATAGCGCCACGACCAGAGTTCCGAACTCTGCACCGCCCGCGTCGCTTCGATCCCGTCCCACAAACAGGCTTGAGCGCGCCTCAGCTCGGCGCGCACCCCTGTGGACAGGTCGCGCCGTTCAAGCTGCCGCGCCAGCCCCGCAGCGACCAGCGCCTGTTGCCAACTCCACACCACCGTGCCGTGATAGGCATTGGTCGAGAAGCGTTTTTGGATAGCGGCGTCGGCGAAGGCCGGATTGGCCACCAGCATCCCGGCACCGGTGCGCAATCCCGCCGGGAACGGACGGGCGATGGTCTGCGCGGTCGTCTGCAACTCCTCCGCGGGCGGTTGGCCGAAGAGCAGCGCGAAGCCCGGATCGCTGTTCTGCACCGGGATCGGCCGCCCGCCGGCGTCCAGCGCGATCGCGGCGAAACGAAGGCCGCTCGCGCCGATCGATCGCAGCGCAGGAGTCGCCGGCACGTCGATCGCCGCGGCATAGCGCGTCACCGCCTGGCGCGCCGACTCTGCCGACAGGGCGACCGCGAAGAAGGGCGGTGCCTTCGTGCGCCATGTCTCCGCCAGCCTTGCCGCGTCGGAGAGGATGGCGCGGTCGCCGGCCGCCAGATAGGGGCGCAGCAGGCCGCTGCCCTGCAAGGCGGCGGCGGCCTCCAGGGCGGCGGGCACCAGCACGGCGTTCACATCATAGGGGATGCGCCCGCCCCCCAATCCGGCGTTGCTGTCGCGCCATTCGCCCACATCCAACCCTGGCTTCAGCGCGATCAGCCGCGCCGCCACGGGGTCGCGCGCGAAGGGAGCCGCCTGCCGCAGGACGAAGCGCAGGTTGCGCACCAGTCGTGCGCCCAGTGCCTCGCCTCCGACCCGTCTCGCCAGCAATGCCCGGGCCCGGACCCGCCCGCGCGGATCGTCGAGCAGCCAGTCCCGCGCCACCGGGGCCAGCATGAAATCGCTGTCGACCATGTTGTAGTTATAGACGGGTGCGGCCGACAGGCTGCCGTCCGCCTTGCGGTGGTCGAGGATCGCGAACTCGCCGATATCCTCCTCATGCGCGACCTCGCCCGTTGGGGACAGACGCGTCAGGACCGACGTCAGTCCCGTTTCCACCGCATCGGGTTGCAGCACCGGCATCAACAGGCGAACCGACATCAGCGTGTCGCGTCCGAAATAGGTCAGGAATCGCCACGATCCCGCTAGCAACTTCTCACGATAGCTTAGAAAGTTAAGGGCGTCGCGCGCGCCCGGATCGTCGTGCGCCCCGGCATTGAGCAAGGCCGCGCCGCCCAGCGGCTCCAGCGGGGCCTCGCCGGTCAGCGCGGTCACCTCCAGGCGAATCCGGCCACCCGGCCCGGCCTCGATCGCTCCATCGGCGATACGCCCCCGTGTCACGGTCATCGCCAGCACATAGCCGGCGGCGCCGTCCAGCCGATCGCGCGCCCAGTGCAGGCCATCGCGATCGGCCCGAACGGGCACCAGCACCTCGGTCGGCGCGGTGCCAAGCGCCTGATAGTCGCGGATGACCCGGATGCTCGACACCACGGCCTGGCGCGGCACCAGCCGGGGCGCGTCGATCGCCACCGCGAAGCGCACGCCGCGCAGCGGTCGCCCATGCGAGTCGGCCTGCGTCACCGGCTGCGGCTCGCCGACCATCCGCCATGTCGCCGGCTGGGTCAGCGGCTCGAACCACAGGGCCGCGCCGCTATTGCCCGCCGGGAAGGCGACGAGCAGGCGCGGATCCTTTCCCGACCGCAGCACGATATGGGCGGCGACCGGCCCCGCCCGCAGGAAGCTGTTGAGGTTCAGTCCCTCCTGCACCGCATAATGCTGGCGGACAGGCGCCGCGCCGGTCAGCGCGGCCGTCGCGAACGCACCCAGTGCCAGGCGCAGCGCCCGGCCTCTCACAGCTTCAGCGTCGCGGAGACGAGCGCGTTGCGCCCGACGATCGCCCTGCCGTAGAAATAGCCGTCGACGATCGACTGGGTCTGACCCTGGCGCGGATTGCCCTCGGTGAAGCCCTTGGCGTTGGTCAGATTGTCGACGCTGACCGACAGGTTGAGCCGGGGCGAGACATCGACGCTCGCGCCGACCGAGAACACGCTGTACGCTGGCAGGGCGATGCCGTTGCCGCTGTCGGCGAAAATCTTGCCGATATATTTCCAGCGTCCGTAAATCTCGCCCAACCCGTCCGGCAGGATGAAGGCGGGGGTGACCGTCAGCAGCATTTTCGGCGTGCGTTCCGGTGTGTTGCCGTCATATTGCGGTTGCGCGACGCCATTGAACCGCAGGTTGCCGAGCTTGGGTCTCTGATAAACGCCTTGCGCATCGACGCTGAAGAAGGACAGCGGTCGCAGCGTCGCGTCCGCCTGCACGCCGTTGGTGGTGTTGTCGGCCAGCGCGTTGCTTGCCTGTGCCGGGTTGGCGGGATCGATGAACTGATAGGACTGGTCGCGGAATTCGGTGCGGAAGCCGATCAACGAGGCGTTGAACCCGGTCGTCCGCAACCGCACGCCGCCCTCGTAGAGCGTGAGGCCGGTCGGCGCGTGAGTGCCGCCCGTGTCGCCGCCATTGGTCTGGAAGCCATGGGCCCCGCGTGCATAGAGCGCGACATGGTCGGTCAACTCGTAATTGACGCCGAGCGTATAGGCCCAGTCCTGGTAGGTCGCGGTTTGGCGATCGTAGCGGCCGTTGAAGGTGCTGCCGACATTATCATACAGGCCGGGCGTACCCGCCGGCACCGCCGCGTTGACCGCGGCGCTCTGGCCGATATCGACGCGGACGTGCTGATGCTCGTAGCGCGCACCGAAGTCGACGTGCAGGCGCTCGCCGATCGTCAGTTCGTCGTTGAAATAGGCGGAGAGCGACGTGACCTCGTCGTTGAACAGGCCCTGGCCCCAATTGCCGTAATTGACCATGCCGTTGTTGGTCAGCGACCCCAGCACCCCGCCCGCCGCGTTCAACGCCACCATGTCGTAGACCGAGGAATTGTTGCCGACATCGTTCAGTACGGTCGCCACCGCCGACTGGTTGTTGCGCCGCCGGACATTGTAGACCATCCCACCCACGGTCAGCGAATTGTCGATGCCGCTGCCGCCGGCATCCCATTTGACCCCGAAGTCGCTGCCGAAATCCCTCGTCGCCAGCGTCTGGTGGTTCAGCACCGTCTGTTGGAGCAGGCCGTTGCCGTTCAGCGCATTGAGCGTCGCGGCATCCGACCGCGCGATCACCTGGCCGGTGCGCATGTCGCGCAACCCGTATTGGGCGACGCCGGGGAAGCGCTGCGCCGCGACCTGGAAGTAGGTCGATGACGATCCCTGGAGCGGGGTCAGTCCCGCGAGCGGCGAGCTGGCCGGCGTCAGATAGGTGATCGCGGAAGTCAGGCCCGCCGTGCCCGATCCGCTGCCGGGAAAGATTCCGTTGAAGTCGTAGGAGCCGTCCAGATAGCGCGCCCGGCCGAACAGGCGAAGGCTCTCGCTGACCGGCACTTCCAGGTCGAGCCGATAGGTCGTAGCCTTGACATGGATCCCGTCGACCGAACTGAACCGGCGTAGCGGCTCACCCGTGGCCGGCGCATTGGGGACGAGAAATTGGGTGAAGGATCGTCCGCCGACATCATCACGCTTCAGGTTCAAGCCCGGGACGCTGTCGATCTCGCCACCAGCGGTGACGCGGAACGGCATTCCCGCATAATAGGGGAAATGTTTGTCGCCATGTTTCAGCGTCAGGCGCAGGTAGCCGCCATTGTCGAACTTCTTCTCCAGCATCGCCTTCACGTCATAGGCGTTGAAAGTGAAGGGCGTCCGCCGCACGCCTTTCTGCGACGTGACATAGCCGCCGACGTTGAACGCCCAGCCATCGGCGATCGGCGCGGAGAAATAGCCGTCGGCGCGAAGGTCGCCATAGGTGGTGCCGGTATAGCGCACCATCGCGGTCGCGCGTTCGTGATCGGGCTTCAGCGAGATGAAGTTGATCGTCGCGCCCGCGCCGTTCGGTGCGAGGATGCCCGAGGTGCCGCCCTCCACCGCTTCCAGCCGGTTGATGGTGATATCGTTCTGGAAGTAAAAATCCGCGCTCGCGCCATTGTAGAGGATGGGCATGCCATCCTCTTCCAGCGTGATGAAGGTCTGGCCGCCGCCGCGCAGGCCGCGCACCGAATAGTTGTTCGAGATCGGCCCCGCTGTTCCCTCGACGAACACGCCGGGCACCAGCTCCAGCGTCTCGGCCGTCGAGCGCGGCGCCTTGCGCAGCAGATCCGCGGCGCTCGCCAGCGTGACGTTGGAGGAGGAGTTGAACAAGGTGCGTCGGTCGGAGGTGTTGCCGGTGACGATGATCTCAGCCTGGCTGTCGTCTGATGCCGCAGGCTCGGCACCGGGCGGCGTGGCGGGCGTCGACGGGTCGGCCGGACTGGCGGTGCCGGACTGCGGCCCCGGCGCGAAGGCGATCGGTCGCGCCAGGGGCGCGGCCGTGGCCGCGGTGATCACCGCGGTCCGCCCGTCGAACGATACGAGGCGCAACCGGCTGGGCGCGATCAGGCGGCGCAGCGCATCCTCGACCCTGAACTGGCCGCGCACGGCGGCGACCGTTTCGCCGCGCGTCGCGTTGCTCGGGGCCAAGATCTGGATGCCCGCCTGCTGCGCGAAGCGGACGATGCCGGCCGAGGCGGGCTGGCGTGCCACGTCGAACCGCCGCACCGTCGACTGGGCGGCCGCGGCCGCGGCCGCGGGAGCGAGCCCCACGCCGATCGCCATCGCCGAAACCATCGGCATCGATATCATGGACATAATGGAATAGCGGCTGGTCCGCATCACACCCCTCCCTGAACGATCATTGTCTGCGCTTCGTATGGCGCTCATCCAAGGATGAACCGTGGCGGGGAATCCGTCGGTGCCGATGCGGTCTTTTTATACCGGATCCTGTTTCAGGGCAGGATCACCGTCACCTCGCCCTGCCCCGCCACGTTGCGCCGTTCGACGCGGCCGCCGACCATCGCTGCGCTGGCGGTCGCAAATCCGTCGACATCGTCGGTGCGGAACCAGCCGACGACGCGCCGCCCCGCCAGCGACGGCGCGACCGCCAGCCGATCGCCATTATAGCGGTTGAACGCCGCCACCGCCTCACCCATGGTCATGTCGTCCAGCACGATCCGCCCCTCGCGCCAGGCGAGCTTCTGGTCGGTTGTCTCCGCCGACACCCGGCGCAGCCTTGCAGCTCCGTCGGCATCGATCACCGCCCCTTCTCCTGCGGCCACGCGGATCGCATGATCCGGGCTGTTCACCGACCACAGCTTCACCACGCCGCGCGTCACGACGATGTCGGAACGGCCTGCCAAGCGGCGCACGTCGAAGGCGGTGCCGATCGCTTGAACCCGCACTGGTCCGCTCGCCACGACGAAGGGACGTGCCGGATTATGTGCGACCTGAAACCAGGCCTCGCCCTCCTGCACCTCGACATCGCGGCGCCCAGGCGTGAAGGTGACCCGCAACCGGGTGCCGCTGTTGACCACCGCGATCGACCCGTCGGACAGGGGCGTCCGGCGCACTTCGCCGACCGAAGTCTCGATCCGGGCGGCTGGGCTGGGCCAGAGCGCAATACCCGCCCCAGCCACCAGCAGCGCCGCTGCCGCCGTGCCGGTGATCCGCCAGGCCCTGGCAGGCGCGCGCGCGCGCCATTGCATGCCGTCGTCCGAAGGCCCCGACAGGGCGCGCGCGCGATCAAGCAAGCTGAGGGCCGCTTGCGCACGCAGCAGCGCCCCGCGATGGCGACGGTCCTCCCCCAGCCATGCGTCCAGGTTCGCCGGTTCGTCATCGACCAGGCCGCGATCGATCGCGGCGGCCCAGCGGCAGGCAAGCTCGTCGATCATCGCCAACCTCCCGGCCGCAGCCCCAGACGCATCCCGGGACGCGAAGGCCGCCGCCGGATCGGCAATTCCGCCTTCTCCTCCTCGGTCAGCTGGTCAAGGATGCGGCGCAGTCCCCGCGCCACGTCATTCTCCACCGCTGTCTCAGGAATGCGCAACCGCGCCGCGATCTCGCGTTGCGCCACGCCCTCTATCTTGCGCAGCCGGAACACCTGGCGCGCGCGGTCGGGCAGCGCGTCGATCAATGCTTCGATCCGTCGCAACGCATGACGACTGGCGACGATCTCTTCGGGCGACTGCCCCTCCTCGGGCGCGAGTTCCAATTCCGCCAGCCCGCTCGCCGCCTCGATGCTCACCACCCGGTCGCGCCGGATCTGCTCCAGCACCACGTTGCGCGCGGTGCGGAACAGATAGCGCCGGGGGTCGGCGATATGATCGTAGCGATCCAACCCCGCGATCCTGCAATAGGTCTCCTGCACCACGTCATCCACATCCACCGCTGGAAAGGCCGCGCGCAGCCATGTCCGCAACCGCCGCTCATGCGGCAGGATGTGGCTACCGACCCAGGCGACAAGCTGATTCGCGATCACAGGTTCCCCCTGACCAGCCCAGATGCATGGTCGCGCATCTTCCGTCACCGTTGCCTGCGAAACTCAGCCGGATCGCAGCAGCGCCACCCCCGCCTCGCGCTCGAACAGATAGAGCGCGATCCGCGCCGCCTGGCCGCGACCACCTTGCAGGCCGCCGTCGCGATCGATCAGCAGCCGGGCATCGTCCTGCGCGCATTGCAGCAGGTCCGGCAGCAACTCGGGCGGTGCGAGGCGGAAAGCGGCGTCGCCCGACTGGCGCGTACCGAGCATCTCGCCGCCGCCGCGCAGCCGCAGGTCCTCCTCGGCGATGCGGAAGCCGTCATTCGTCTCGCGCATCAAGGCGAGACGCGCGCGCGACGTTTCCGACAGCGAACTGCCGCGCAGCAACAGGCAACGCGACAGCCCCCCGCCCCGCCCGACGCGGCCCCGGAGCTGGTGGAGCTGCGCCAGGCCGAAACGGTCGGCATGTTCGATCACGATCAGCGTCGCATTGGGCACGTCGACGCCGACCTCGATCACCGTCGTCGCGACCAGCACCGACAGGCGGTTGGCGGAGAAGGCCTCCATCACCGCATCCTTTTCGGCGGGCTTCATGCGGCCATGGACCACGCCGATCCGCTCGCCGAACCGCGCCGACAGCGACTCCGCGCGCGCCTCGGCGGCAGCGAGGTCGGATTTCTCGCTTTCCTCGACCAGTGGGCACACCCAATAGGCCTGGCCGCCATCGGCGATGTGGCGACCGATCGCATCGACGACCTCGTCCAGCCGGTCCTCGGACACGACCCGCGTCTCGATCGGCTCGCGGCCGGGCGGCATCTCGTCGAGCCGGCTGACGTCCATCTCGCCATATTGCGCCAGGGTCAGCGTGCGCGGGATCGGCGTCGCGGTCATCGCCAGGAGATGCGGGCTGCGGCCCTTTTCTTGAAGCAGCAGCCGCTGCGCCACGCCGAACCGATGCTGCTCGTCCACCACCACCAGCGCCAGGTCACGATAGGCGACCGCCTCCTGGAAGATGGCGTGGGTGCCGACAAGGATATCGATCGATCCGTCCGCCAGGCCCATCAACGTCGCCTCGCGCGCGCGGCCCTTGTCCCGGCCGGTCAGCACGGCGATGGTGATCGGCAAGCCGGCGAGCAATCGCCGCAGCGATTCGTAATGCTGCCGCGCCAGGATCTCGGTCGGGGCCAGCATCGCGCCCTGCGCGCCCGCCTCCACCGCGATGAGCAGCGCCATCGCCGCGACCAGCGTCTTGCCCGAGCCGACATCGCCCTGGAGCAGGCGGAGCATCGGCGCCTGCTGGCGGAGATCGCCCTCGATCTCCGCCACCGCGCGGCTTTGCGCACCGGTGGGCGTGTACGGCAGCCGCAGCTGGTCGCGCAGCCGACCGTCGCCCAGCAGCGCCCGACCGCGCCGCTTGCGCGTATCGGCGCGGACCAGCGTCATCGCCAGCTGGTTGGCGAACACCTCGTCATAGGCCAGCCGCTCGCGCGCCTTGGCGTCCGTCGGGTCGGCATGGATGCGGACCAGTGCCTCGCGCCAGTCGGGCCATTCGCGCTTCGCCTTCAGCCCGGCGTCGATCCATTCCGGCAGCTCGGGCGCGCGCGCTAGCGCCTGCTCGACGAATCCGGCCAGCCGGCGCGAGGTCAACCCCTCGGACAGCGGATAAACGGACTCGCGTTCGCGCATCGGCTCACCCTGATCGGCCAGCTCAGGATGGACGATCTGCAGGTCCTGGCCATACTGGTCGAGGCGGCCGGACACCTGTTTCGGCTCGCCCAGCGGCAACAGCTTCTTCGCCCAGCCGGGGTGGCCACCGAAATAGACCAGAGCGACGACATTGCCCTCGCGGTCGCTCGCCATCACCCGCGTCGGCGAGCGGCCATTGCCGTCGCGATAGGACATCGGGGTCAGCGTGATCGCGATGATCCGCCCCGCATCCGCGCTCATCAGCTCGGTGCGCGGCAGCCGGTCGACATGACCGGTCGGCAAATGGAAAGCGACATCGACGACGCGCACCAGGCCCAGCCGGTCGAGCGGCTTGGCGAGCGCGGCTCCTACGCCTTTCAGCGCAGTGACTTCGGCGAACAGGGGATTGAGGATTTCGGGACGCATGACGGGCCGCCTCATGCCAGCGATCGTGTGCATCTTCCAGTTGACCCGGCGGCTTTCCGGTCCGACATGCCGGCTTTCGATTGACGGGAACGAATGTGGACCACGAAATCCGGCTGAAACGCCTGCGCTTCCGCGCCTGGCATCGCGGCACGCGCGAGGCCGATCTGATGATCGGCGGCTATTTCGACGCGCATCATCTGGACTGGACGCCCGACCAGCTCGACTGGTTCGAGGCCCTGCTGGAGGAACAGGATGTCGACATCATGGGCTGGGCGATCGGCTCCATCCCCTGCCCGCCGCAATGGGAAAGCCCGATGATGCAGACGATGCGTGCGCTGAACTTCGTGCCGGTGTCGCGCTAGGCCGCTGTATTCCTTCTCTGAAGGACAATTATTGCAAAGCTCTACATCTTGCCCAAGACCCCATACCAGCCCGGCGAAGGCCGGGGTCCAGTTGGGAGACACCGATGAGTTACCACGGTCGTTCCGTAACTGGACCCCGGCCTTCGCCGGGATGGTAGGGCAAGCTTCGCAATGCCTCCCCTTGCCGGCAGGCGATTTGGCGATGCCGCGCGTTGCCCATCTTCCCGTCCCATCGCTCCCCCAGCGGAGCGCGTAGCGAGACCTGAATGCCCGATCTGACGCACATCCTTGCCGCCCGCCAGCCGCTGACGCTCGCCGGCGTGCCCGGCGGGTTCCTGCCGTCGCTGCTCGCCGACCTGGCGCGGGCGGCGCCGGCGCGGGCGGTCTTCATCGCGTCGGACGAACAGGCGATGCGCGCGATCGCCGCTACCGCCCCCTATTTCGCGCCCGAGCTGGAAGTGGTGCAGTTTCCCGCCTGGGACTGCCTGCCTTATGACCGCGCCTCGCCGTCGCTGCGGGTCATGGCCGAACGGATCGCCGCGCTTCACCGGCTCCAGGTCAAGGCGAAGGGGCCGCAACTGCTGCTGACCACGGTCAACGCCGCGACGCAGCGCGTCCTCACCCCGTTCCGCATCCGTCAGCTCGTCGCCAAGCTCGCCCCCGGCGAGCGGATCGATCGCGAAAGCCTGGCGCAACTGCTCCAAGCGAACGGCTATATGCGGACCGAGACGGTCCACGACCAGGGCGACTATGCCGTGCGCGGCGGCATCGTCGACCTGTTCCCGAGCGGCGAGGAACAGGCGCTGCGCCTCGACTTTTTCGGCGACGAGATCGAGTCGGTCCGCACCTTCGACCCCGCCGACCAGCGCACGACGGGCCGGATCGACGGCTTCACCCTGCTGCCCGCCTCGGAGGCGCTGCTCGACGCCGATTCCGTCAAGCGCTTCCGTACCCGCTATCGCGACACCTTCGGCGCGACCGCGACCGGCGACCCGCTCTACCAGGCGGTATCCGACGGGCGGCGCATGGCGGGCATGGAGCATTGGCTGCCGCTGTTCGAGGAGAAGCTGGCGACGCTGTTCGACCATCTGTCCGGCGACACGGTGCTGATCCGCGACCAGGCGAGCGGGGCCGCCGGCGAGCAGCGGTTCGAGGCGATCGCCGACTATTACGAGAACCGCAAGCGCGCCGAGGCGGCGCAACCCGGCAGCTATCGCCCCCTGCCCGCCAAGGCGCTCTACGTCGACGCCGAGGAATGGCGGCGCGCGCTGGACGCCGCCACCGCGCATGTCGCCACGCCGTTCCACGAGCCGCCTTCGCCGTCCGTGATCGATTTCGAGGTGGACGGCCCGCGCGACTTCGCACCGGAGCGCGCCAACCAGGCCAATGTCTACGAAGCCGTGGTCGAACACGTCCAGACGCTGCGCAAGCAGGGCCGCAAGCCGATCCTGGCCAGCTATTCGAACGGCGCGCGCGAGCGGCTGGGCAACCTGCTCAAGGACCATGGCCTGAAGGGCGGCAAGGTCGCCGAGACGTGGCAAGACGCGCTGGGCGTTGCCGATCTCGCCAAGAGCTTTGGCGTGGCTCTGGTCGTGCTGCCGCTTGACCATGGCTTCACCGCGCCGGGCGTCGCGGTGCTGACCGAGCAGGACATGCTGGGCGACCGGCTGGTCCGCCGGCAGAAGCGCAAGAAGTCGGCGGACGCCTTCCTGGCGGAACTCGCCACGCTGTCGCCGGGCGATCTGGTCGTCCATTCCGACCATGGCATCGGCCGGTATGAGGGACTGACATCGATCCCGGTCGGCAAGAGCCCGCACGACTGCGTCGCGCTGGAATATGCCGGCGGCGACAAGCTTTACGTGCCGGTCGAGAATCTCGAGGTCCTGACCCGCTACGGCTCGGGCGAGGATGGCGCGGCGCTCGACCGGCTGGGCGGCGAGGCGTGGCAGCGCCGCAAGTCGAAGATGAAGGAGCGTATCCGCGAGATCGCCGGCGAGCTGATCGCCACGGCGGCCGAGCGGGCGCTCCGCGCGGGCGAGGTGGCGGAGCCGGACAGCGCCGGTTATCCGAGCTTCGTCGACCGTTTCCCCTATGATGAGACGGACGACCAGGACCGCGCGATCGACGACGTGCTGAACGATCTCGGCGCGGGCCGGCCGATGGACCGGCTGATCGTCGGCGATGTCGGCTTCGGCAAGACCGAGGTGGCGCTGCGCGCCGCCTTCGTCGCCGCCATGTCGGGCTTGCAGGTCGCGGTGGTCTGCCCGACGACCCTGCTCGCCCGCCAGCATTACAACAACTTCGTCCAGCGGTTCGAGGGCTTCCCGATCAAGATCGGCCGATTGTCGCGCCTGGTCGGCACTGCCGAGGCCAAGGCGGTGAAGGAGGGCGTGGCCTCGGGCGATCTCGACATCGTCGTCGGCACCCATGCGCTGCTCGCCAGGGGCATCGGTTTCAAGCGGCTGGGCCTGGTCATCGTCGACGAGGAGCAGCGGTTCGGCGTCACGCACAAGGAGCGGCTCAAGGCCCTCAAGGCCGATGTCCATATGCTGACGCTGACCGCGACGCCGATCCCGCGCACGCTTCAGATGGCGATGTCGGGCCTGCGCGAGCTGTCGGTGATCCAGACCCCGCCGGTCGACCGGCTCGCGGTGCGCACCTATGTCATGCCTTGGGATCCGGTGGTGCTGCGCGAGGCGCTGCTGCGCGAACATTATCGCGGCGGCCAGAGCTTCATCGTCACGCCGCGCGTCGCTGACCTGCCCGATATCGAAGATTATCTGCGCGAGCAGGTGCCCGAGATCCGCTATGTCGTCGCGCACGGCCAGATGTCGGCGACCGAGGTCGAGGAGCGCATGTCCGCCTTCTACGACCGCAAGTTCGAGGTGCTGGTATCGACCACCATCATCGAGAGCGGCATCGACATCCCCTCGGCGAACACGATGATCGTCAATCGCGCCGACCGGTTCGGCCTGGCCCAGCTTTACCAGCTGCGCGGGCGGGTCGGCCGGTCGAAGACGCGCGCCTATGCCTATCTGGTGACCCCACCCGAGCGGCAGATGACCGATGCGGCGGAGAAGCGGATGAAGGTGTTGTCCGATCTCGACTCGCTCGGCGCCGGTTTCCAGCTCGCCAGCCACGATCTCGACATTCGCGGCGCCGGCAACCTGCTCGGCGACGAACAGTCGGGCCATATCAAGGAGGTCGGCTACGAACTCTACCAGTCGATGCTGGAGGAGGCGATCCTGGAGGCGAAGTCCGGTGGCGCGTTCGAGCGGCCGCGCGACTTCTCGCCGCAGATCACGGTCGATGCGCCGATCCTGATCCCCGAGGATTATGTCCCGGACCTCGACCTGCGCATGGGGCTGTACCGCCGCCTGAACGAGTTGGAGAAGCGCGAGGAGATCGAAGCCTTCGCCGCCGAGATGATCGACCGGTTCGGCCCCTTGCCCGACCCGACCGACAATCTGATCCGCGTCATCGAGATCAAGCTCAACGCGCGCAAGGCGTGCATCGCCAAGATGGATGTCGGGGTGCGCGGCGTGCTGGTCAGCTTCCACGACGACCGGCCACCCAATGTCGAGGGGCTGCTCGCCTATGTCGAGCGATTGAAGGAGGTGGCGAAGCTCCGCCCGGACGGCAAGCTGGTGCTCAACCGCGCCTGGCCGGACGCCAAGTCGCGTCTGCACGGGGCGCTGCAATTGTCCAAGGGTCTGGCCAAGGCGGCGCGCTGATCGTCGCGCCGCCTCGTCCCGTCAGCTGTCGATCTCGACCACCAGCTTGCCGATCGCGGCGCGCGCGGACACCTTGGCGATCGCCTCGCCGCCGCGTGCCAGGGGATAGGTCTCGGTGACGCGCGGTGCGATCCGCCCTTCCTCCCACAGGCGGAAGAGATGATCGACGTGCGCCGCGTTCCCTTTCGGATCGCGCGCGGCGAACGCCCCCCAGAAGACGCCGCATACGTCGCAGCTCTTCAGCAGCGTCAGGTTGAGCCGCAGCTTGGGTATGCCGGCCGGAAAGCCGACCACCAGATAGCGCCCTTCCCAGCCGATCGCGCGCAGCGCCGGCTCGGCATAGTCACCGCCGACCGGATCGTAGATCACGTCGAACCCGGTCTTGCCGCCGGCCGCCTTGAAGCGTTCCGCCAGCGCCTTGGACTGATCCTTGTCGAACGGCGCACGATCATAGACGATCGTCTCGTCGGCCCCGGCGTCCCGCGCGGCGGCCGCCTTCGCCTCGGACGAGACGGCCGCGACCACCGTCGCGCCGAATGCCTTGCCCAATTCGATCGCTGCCAGCCCGACGCCGCCCGCCGCGCCCAGCACCAGCAGCCGCTGCCCGGCGGCGAGCCGTCCCCGGTCGAGCAGCGCATGGATGGTGGTGGCATAGGTTAGGAGCAGCGCCGCGCCCTCGGCGAAGCTGCGCCCGTCGGGCAGTGGGTAGAGCCGCGCCGCATCCACCGCCACCCGCTCGGCCAGGCCATTATGGCCGACCATCGCGATCACCCGGTCGCCGGGCCGGACAGCGGTCACGCCTGCGCCGACGCTTTCCACGATCCCGGCGATCTCGCCGCCCGGTGCGAAGGGGCGCGGCGGCTTGAACTGGTAGCGATCCTCGATGATCAGCACGTCGGGATAGTTGATCGCACAGGCCCGGACCCGCACCACCACCTGTCCCGTTCCGGGGACCGGATCGGCCGCCTCCGTCAATTCCAGAGTTTCAGGTCCGCCCGGCGCTTTGGACAGCAATGCCTTCATAGCCGCGTCTCTCCTCGATCCAGGGGCGATGCTCGGCAAGCTCGCCCTCGAATTTCGAAATCGCGGTATCCTGCGCCAAGGTCAAGCCGATCTCGTCCAGCCCCTCCATCAGACACCGCCTGCGGAACGGATCGAGGGTGAAGGGAAAGCGGTCCTGATAGCCGGTGGTGACGGTCATCGTCTCCAGGTCGACGGTGACCGGCGCATCCGCCGCCGCGTCCACCAGCCGGTCGATCGCCTCCTGCGGCAGCACCACCGGGATGATGCCGTTCTTGAACGCGTTACCAGAGAAAATGTCGGAAAAGGACGGCGCGATGACGGCCCGCACGCCCATGTCGACCAGTGCCCAGGCGGCATGTTCGCGGCTGGACCCACAGCCGAAATTGTCGCCCGCGATCAGGATCGGCGCGCCGGCATAGCGCGGATCGTCGAAGATGTTGCCCGGCGCCGCGCGTACCGTCTCGAACGCGCCGCGTCCCAATCCGGTGCGGCTGATCGTCTTCAACCAATGCGCCGGGATGATGACGTCGGTGTCGATGTTCTTGGCGCCCCAGGGATAGGCGGTGCCGCTGACGATGGTCACGGGGTTCACGAAACAGGCATTCCTTGTTGGTCGGGTGCGGGACGGACCGGGCCACTCAGCGCCCGGACGGCGTCCCCTGCTGCGCGGCGGGGCGAGCGACACTGGCGCTGTAGGCGGCGATACCACTCACCAGCGCACCTGCGACCAGCAGGATCAATACCCTTTTCATCACCTGTCTCCCATCAATTCACGTACGTCGGCGAGCCGTCCGGTTACCGCCGCCGCCGCCGCCATGGCGGGCGAAACGAGGTGAGTTCGCGCGCCAGGTCCTTGACGACCAACGAAATTCCGATTGCTCGTCGAGGCGCAACGCTCGCCGGGCGGGACTTTATCCGGATTCATCGCCAGACACATCGAACAGCCCGGTTCGCGCCATTCGAAACCCGCACCGGTGAAAACGCGGTCAAGGCCCTCGGCCTCGGCCTGGCGCTTCACCAGTCCCGATCCGGGCACCACCATCGCGCGCACGCCATCCGCGACCTTGCGGCCATTGGCGACGGCGGCGGCGGCGCGCAGATCCTCGATCCGGCTGTTGGTGCAGGATCCGATGAAGACATGCTGGACGCCCACGTCCTGCATCGCGGTGCCGGGAGTCAGGCCCATATAGTCGAGCGACTTGCGCGCCGCCGCCCGCTTGGCGGGATCGGCGAAGCTGTCGGGATCGGGCACATGACCGGTGATCGGCACAACATCCTCGGGACTGGTGCCCCAGGTCAGCGAAGGCGCGATGTCGCTGGCATGAAGGAGCACGCTACGGTCGTAGACCGCGCCCGGATCGCTCGGCAGAGTCCGCCACCACGCCTCCGCCTTCGCCCAGGCCTCACCGGTCGGCGCCATCGGCCGGCCGCGGACATAATCGATCGTGGTCTGGTCGGGCGCGACCAGCCCGGCCCGCGCACCGCCCTCGATCGACATGTTGGCGACGGTCAGTCGCCCCTCGATCGACATGGCGCGCAGCACCTCGCCCGTATATTCCACGACATAGCCGGTGCCACCCGCCGCGCCGATCCGGCCGATGATCGCCAGGATCACGTCCTTGGGACTGACGCCGTAGCCCAGCGTGCCGTCGACACGGATCTCCATCGTCCTGGACGGCTGGAGCAGGAGCGTCTGGGTGGCGAGCACATGCTCCACCTCGGACGTGCCGATGCCGAACGCCAGCGCGCCAAGCGCGCCATGCGCCGAGGTATGGCTGTCGCCGCACACCAGGGTCGTGCCCGGCAGGGTGAAGCCGAGCTCGGGCCCAACCACGTGGACGATGCCCTGTTCGGCGGCGGTGGCGTCGATATAGTCGATGCCGAACTCGGCGGTGTTGCGCCGCAGCGCGTCGAGCTGCTGCGCGCTTTCCGGATCGGCGATCGGCAGCAGCCGGCCGGTGGCATCGACGCGCGGCGTCGTTGGCAGGTTGTGGTCCGGCACCGCCAGCGTCAGCTCGGGCCGGCGCACCCGTCGGCCGGCGGCGCGAAGCCCCTCGAACGCCTGCGGGCTGGTGACTTCGTGGACGAGGTGACGATCGATATAGATCAGGCATGTCCCATCGTCGCGGCGCTCCACGACATGGGCGGCCCAGATCTTCTCGTACAGGGTGAGTGGACGACTGGCCATGATGGCGCGGCCTTTACTGATGTTGCGACGAAAGCGCCAGCGGCAGGCGATAAATTACGCGACTTCGATGGTCGCGCGGTAATCGGCCAGGATCGTGCCGCAGTCGCGAAGCTCCGCTTCATGGCCCGGCTCGCGCCAGGTCTCGGCCAGCGCCATCTTCTCCCATGCGCGCGCTGCGGGATGCGCCAGAACCTGCTCGACCCATGCCGCCGCGACGGCCTCCAGCGCCATGCCATAGGTCCGCACTCGGTAAGCCACCGGCGCATAAAAGGCGTCCGCCGCGCTGAATTCCGGCCCCGCCAGCCAGGGACCGCCGAACCGGGTCAGGCCCTCGGCCCAGAGCTCGCCGAGCCGGGCCTCGTCCCGCGACAGCGCGGGCGAGGCGGCGACCGGGGCGACGCGGACACCGATGTTCATCGTACGCTCGGCGCGAACGGCCACGAAGCCGCCATGCATCTCGGCCACGGCGCTCATCGCCCAAGCTCTCGCTGCCGCGTCCGCCGGCCACACGCCCGAATGCCGCTCGGCGAGATACAGAGTGATGCCGAGCGAATCCCAGATCGTCCGCTCGCCATCGATCAGCACCGGCACCTGCCCGGTCGGCGAGAAGGCGCGAAAGGCGTCGTGATTGGACACCGCCGCGAACGGCTCCACCCGATCCTCGAACGGAATATCGAGCGCGCGCATCAACAGCCAGGGCCTGAGCGACCAGCTGGAATAGTTGCGATTGGCGGTGACCAGCGTGTAGCTCATGCGTCGTACGCGGCCGTCGTCTTGGCGCGCACCTCCTCGGCCGTGACGCCGGGGGCGCACTCGATCAGGCGGAAGCGCGACTGATGGTCGGGCCGCTGGAACACCGCCAGGTCGGTGACGATCATGTCGACGACGTTGCGGCCGGTCAGCGGCAGGGTGCAGCTCGGGATGAACTTGGGATCGCCGTTCTTGGCGACATGCTCCATCACCACGATGATCTTCTTGACGCCAGCGACCAGGTCCATCGCGCCGCCCATGCCCTTGATCATCTTGCCGGGGATCATCCAGTTGGCGATGTCGCCGCCTTCGCTGACCTCCATCGCGCCCAGCACGGTCAAGTCGATATGCCCGCCCCGGATCATCGCGAAACTGTCGGCGCTGCTGAAATAGGCGGATTGCGGCAGCTCGCTGATCGTCTGCTTGCCGGCGTTGATCAGGTCGGGATCGACCTCGTCCTCATAGGGAAACGGCCCGATGCCGAGCATCCCGTTCTCCGACTGCAGCGTCACCGTCATGCCCGCCGGGATGTTGTTCGCGACCAAGGTCGGGATGCCGATCCCGAGATTGACATAAAAGCCGTCCTTCAGCTCCTGCGCGGCCCGCACCGCCATCTGATTGCGGTCCCACCCCTTGGTCGCCATCACATTTCCTTCCGCATGTTTCGGATCGATCGCTTCACGGCTCCGGCGTCCAGGCCGAGTCCGCCGGGAACACCTCGTCCAGCCGGCCCTTCAGCGCCGAGCCATAGACGGGATTGGGCAGCACGAACCAACCGGCGCCCCAGCGTGCGGCGATCGCCGGTGCCTCGGTCGCGGCGCGACGCTCGGCCGGGGTCTGGCCCCGATTGAACAGGTCGCTGAAGTCGCCAAGCTGGTCGCCGCCCATCGCCACCACGCAATAGCGCGCGGCGATAGCGGCGCGGCGGCTGTCCTTGCGTGAGCCCGTGGCCGCATCGGCCAAATAGAGCGTGTCGCCCGGCACCGCCGGCCCGAGCCCCAGCCGCTCGATCATCGCCTGGGTTGCGGCGGCGTTGTCGGTCGAACGGTTCGTGTTGAAGATCACCGCGACCCCCATTGCCCGCAACGCACGCACCCCGGCGACCGCACCTGGTACGGCGCGTGCGGTGGTGCCGCCGGTCCGCTCGTACGCCTTCCACCGCGCCTCCTCATAGGGGCGTCCGCCAACCGCATCGCGCTCGAACCCCAGGTTGAGCACGACCGTCTCGTCCACATCGAACACGGCGGCAAAGGGCTTGGCCCCGCAGGCCTGATAGCGCGGCACGGCCAGCGTGGCGCCCGGCGCCAGCACGACCGAATCGCGCGGCCGGGCGCGGACCTGCCGCGCGACATAGTCGGTCAGCCCGCGCCACATCTGCAGGCTGATCGCCGCCGACTCCCCCGAGCCGTAGAGATATTGCATGCCCGCCGGCACGCCATCGACCGTAGCGGGCGCGGTCAACGCCCGCGGGGTGGACGTCGGCGAGGAGACGCTGACCGGCGCGACGACGCAGCCGGACAGGGCCGGCAGCGCCGTTGCCGCGAGCAGCAGCCGAATGCGGATCATGCCTCCGCCGTCTCGCCCGGAGTCTGCCGGGGTCGGGTCATGCGGAACTCGATCTTCTTGTCGTAGGGCGCTCCGACGATCATCCGCTTCACATATATGCCGGGCAAGTGGATATGGTCGGGGTCCAGGCTGCCGACCGGCACCACCTCCTCCACTTCGGCGACACAGACCTTGCCGGCGGTCGCCATCGGCTGGTTGAAGTTGCGCGCGGTCTTGCGGAAGATCAGGTTGCCGCTCTCGTCGGCTTTCCACCCCTTGATGATCGACAGGTCGGCACGGATGCCGCGCTCCAGGATATATTCCTCGCCGTCGAAGAGCTTGACCTCCTTGCCCTCGGCCACCTGGGTGCCGACGCCGGTCTTCGTATAGAAGCCCGGGATGCCCGCGCCCCCGGCGCGGCAGCGTTCCGCCAGCGTCCCCTGCGGGCAGAACTCCACCGCGAGCTCGCCCGCCAGATACTGCCGCTCGAACTCCTTGTTCTCGCCGACATAGGAGGAGATCATCTTAGCGACCTGGCGCGAACGGAGCAGCTTGCCCAGCCCCTCATTGTCGATGCCGGCATTGTTGCTGGCGATGGTCAGCCCCGTGACACCCGAGGCCTGGATCGCGTCGATCAACCGCTCCGGAATGCCGCACAGGCCGAACCCGCCCGCGCAGATCGTCATCCCGTCGAACAGCAGCCCGTCCAGCGCCGCGCCCGCATCCGCATACAGCTTCCGCATCGCATCCCTCCGTTTGCCCGCACCGCATACCGCGCCGCGCGGCGCGGTCAACGTCGATCAAGCCCTATGCGGACATGGTTGACTTGGCCGCGCGATCCGCTAAGGGAGCCCCGCGTCCGCCGGGCCCGCCTGGCAGACACTCGTCCTAGACAGCAGGCGATCGGCGATCCGGCCGATCTTAATATCCTGCCGAGACGGGGAAACGGATTTTACCGGCATCGCCCCTGGGGCGCGTCCGGTCTGCACCCATTCCCCATCGATGGACAAACCGGCCGGGCCATCGCCCTGCCGGCTGTAACCGGACATGCCCTTCGCGGGGCCTGTCCATGAACGTGGAGAATGGCATGGATCGTGCTCAAAAGGCCGCAGCCGTCGCCGAACTGAACCGCACCTTCTCCGAGGTCGGCGTGGTGGTCGTCACCCGCAACCTCGGCATGACCGTCGCGCAGTCGACGGACTTGCGCAACAAGATGCGGGCAGCCGGCGCGGCCTATAAGGTCTCGAAGAACAAGCTTGCCAGGATCGCGCTCGACGGGACCGACTATGGATCGATCGGCGACATGCTGACCGGCCCGGTCGGCCTCGCCACCTCGACCGACCCGGTCGCGGCCGCCAAGGTGGCCGTCGACTTCGCGAAGACGAACGACAAGTTCGAAATCGTGGGCGGCGCGATGGGTTCGACCGCTCTCGACGTGGCTGGCGTTCAGGCGCTGGCGACCCTGCCCTCGCTGGATGAACTGCGCGCGAAGATCGTGGGCCTCATCGTCGCTCCGGCGACGAAGCTCGCGACCATCACCCAGGCTCCCGCGGCGCAGATCGCCCGCGTGCTGTCCGCCTACGCGGAGAAGGAAGCGGCCTGAATTTCGGGCATTCCTGGTTTTTGATTTCACGACATCTGGGGCCAAATCGCCCCGACATGGAGATTACACATGGCAGACCTGAACGCGCTGGTTGACCAGCTGAGCGAGCTGACCGTCCTCGAGGCCGCCGAGCTCTCGAAGCTGCTCGAAGAGAAGTGGGGCGTCTCGGCCGCTGCGGCGGTTGCAGCTCCGGCCGCCGGTGGCGCCGGCGCGGCTGCTCCGGCCGCCGAAGAGAAGACCGAGTTCGACGTGATCCTGACCGGCGACGGTGGCAAGAAGATCAACGTCATCAAGGAAGTCCGCGCGATCACCGGCCTGGGCCTGACCGAAGCCAAGGCGCTGGTCGAGGGCGCTCCGAAGCCCGTCAAGGAAGGCATCGCCAAGGACGAGGCCGAGAAGCTGAAGAAGCAGCTCGAGGAAGCCGGCGCGACCGTCGAGCTGAAGTAATCCGACAGGGCGCGCGGGCTCCGGCCCGCCGCCGTTCGGTGAAAACCGGTCGCGGGGCGAAGCTTGGCGACCGGCGTTCAGCAGAAAAGGGGCGACTCCCATGCGGGGTCGCCCCTTTTTCGTGTCTGGTTGGCAACGATCAGCCTGCCAGCCGGCTATTGCGCCCGAGCGAAGCCTACAGGTTGAAAAAAGGAGGACATCTGCGAAAGTTGATCGGCCCCCTTTCACCCTGCACCATCCCGGCGGAAACCGGGGCCCAGTTGAAAGCGTGTTGGACATCTTTCGAATGCCCCCAACTAGATCCCGGCATTCGCCGGGAGAGTAGCCGAATGGTCTGGCAAACAGTCGAAGCAGGAACCGGCACCGACGGGATAGCCGCTTAACCCGCAATCAGCGGAAACTCGCAACGCCAATGGTGGCCAGCAGAAATCCACTAGATCGGCCACCGCGCTCACTCGGCGGCCACCCCGTCGGCCCTCCGCTGGGTCTCCCCGCCCCAACCCGGCATCAACCGGGGCCGGCCGATCAGCAGGTTGAGGTCGCGCAGCGCCCGCAGCAGCGACAGACCGCCGGGTCCGGCGATGTAGCGCGGGGCCCAGTCCGGCGCATATTTCTCCTTGTACGCTCGCAGGCCCCGGAAACCATAGAAACGCTCGCCGTGCCGGAACAGCAGCGCCGCCGCCTTGGCCCAGGCGGGGGCCAGCCGCCGCCCCTCGATGCCCGACAGGGGTGCCAGCCCCAGGTTGAACCGGGCATAGCCCTGCGCCTTGCCCCATTGCATCAGTTCGACGAACAGGAAGTCCATCACTCCCGACGGCGCGTCATTGGCGTGGCGCATCAGGTCGACCGATAACTCCCCCCGATCGGCGGTGCGCCAGACGTTGGCGAAAGCGACGATGTGACCCTCGACCCGCACCACCGCGCAATCGAAGTGCGACAGATAATGCGCGTCGAACCGGCCGAGGCTGAACCCCTTCTCGCGATGCCGCTTCGCCGTCACCCATTGGTCGGAGACGTGGGCGAGTTCCGGCATCAGCGCGGAAACCTCGGCAGCGGGCACCAGCGCGAACACCGCGCCTTCGCGCCCCAGCTTGCGCACTGCGTGGCGTAGCGAGCGCTTCACCCCGGTTTCGATCGTGAAGCGGTGCAGGTCGACGATCGCCTCCTCGCCATATTTGATGATCTGGAGGCCCATCTCGATCGCGATCTCCAGCACCTCGGCGCTGATCTGGTAGAGGAGCAGCCGCCCCTGCGCCGCGTCGGCCAGGGCGCGCAACTGCCAGAGCAGGTCGGCCCAGGCCTCGCGCGCGCCGACCGGATCCGCCATCACGATCCAGCTCGACCCACGCACCTGGTACATGACGAAGGCACTGCCGTCGGGCGAGAAGAGGAAACGCTTGTCGCCGGTCAGCGCCAGCATCGCGTCGGTCCGCTCCGCCTGGGTCAGGACGGCGAGCACCTCCTCCTCGCGCGCCCGGTCGCCGGGCCGGGCGGGCGCGGGCAGGAACAGCCGCCAGCACGCCGCCGCCGCCAGCACCACCCCTGCGCCCAGGCTGGCGCGCAGAAAGCGCGACGGATCGTCGCGCGTGCCGAACTCCCACCAGAGCTGGTCGCTATAGCCCACCCGCTTGTAGGAGAAGAAGCCGACCCAGATCGAAACCGCGACCACCACTGCGATGCTGGCGAGCCACGCCGGCGACAGCGGCCGCGCGACCAGGGCGGTGCGGCGGTAGAAGGCGTCGCGGGTGTAGTGGAGCAGTCCGGCGATGGTCAGGCAGACGATCGCCTCCTCATAGTCGATGCCCTTGAACAGGCTGAACGCCGCGCCCGCCACCAGCAGCGCACGCGTCGCGACCAACGCGCCGTCGAGCCGGCGATAGAGGCCGGGCGCCAGCAGCAGCAGCCCGGTGCCGACCAGGCTGGAGGCGAAGTGCGACGCCTCGATGAAGGGCAGCGGCACGACCCGCGACAGGTCGTGCAATCGCGCCGGAATGGCAGGCAAGGCGCTCGACAGCAGGAGCACCGCGCCGCCCCCGAAGGTCGCCGCGCTCATCAGCAGCGGCGCGATCCCGGTCGCGACCTGCTGTGCGCCGCGGAAGGTATTGGGATGGCGGCGCTGGCCCTCGTGCAACACCAGCAGGACGATGCCCAGGGCGAGCGGCACCAGGTAATAGAGGACGCGGTACGCGATCAGTGCCGCGAAGAGCGCGGTGCGGTCGACCGGCACCGCCGCCAGCACCACCGCCTCGAACACGCCGATGCCGCCGGGCACATGGCTGATCAGCGCCGCGACGATCGCCAGCGCATAGGCCAGGATGAACAGCGGCAGCAGCGCCCGATCGGCGCCGGGGATCAGCACGAACAAGGCGGCGCTGGCGGCGGCCAGGTCGATCGTGGCGACTCCGATTTGCGCCAGCGCCTGCCCGCCACTGGGCAGCGGCACGCTCCACCCGCGCCAGCCGATGCGGCGCGGCCCGAACGAACACAGAAGGATGAGCAGGACGATGCCGATCAGGATGGCGAGGCCGGCCAGTTGCGCCATCGTCGCGCCGAGCGTCACGTCGCCCAGCACCAGGGCGCCGCGATGCAGGACCAGGGCCGCCCCGGTGACCGCCATCACCCCCATCCAGAAGGTCGCGCCGGCGATCGCGACGATGCGCGCCACGTCCGGGCCGTCCAGCCCGGCCCGTGTATAGATGCGATACCGCGCCGACCCGCCGGTCAGCAGCGCCAGTCCCAGATTATGGCTGAGCGTATAGCTGGTGAACGAGGCCATCGCCGCCGTCCGCCAGGGCAGCGGCCGGCCGACGATGCGGAGCGCCAGCACGTCATAGACGGTCAGCGCCAGATAGCTGGCGATGGTCAGCGCCAGCGCGATCGCCACCTGCCCGCGATCGATCGCGTGGAAGGCGGCGGTCACGTCCGCCAGCCGGATCGAGCGGGTCAAGTGATGCAGCGCCGCCAGCCCCAGTCCGACCAGCAGCATGACGACCAGCACCGATCCGTAGCGGCGGTGCCGGCTGATCCATTCGACCAGGCGAGCGCGGGTCGCGTCACTCATGGGGCAGATGCTCGATCCGCTGCCACACCTGCGCCTTGCAGAGCAGGCCGCCGACGAGGCAGCCCTTCACCCGTATCGCGTTCCGGCCCAGCGGAACCAGCGTCGAGGCGAAGCGGCGGCCCATGTCGGGCACGAAGACCATGCCGGTCCAGCTGCCATCACCGCGCGCGGCATAGTCGACCAGCAGCTCGGTGCCGACCAGCGCGGCGACGCCGCCGCTCCGGGCATCCGCCGCCGCCGCCCGATCGGCCCAGACGATCCAGCCGCACAGATGGTCGTTGCAGGCGCCGGTGCGGACCGCGACGCTGCTGGCGGGGTTGATCCACAGCCCCTCGACCACGCCGCTCGCCGTCCGGGATTGCGCCGCCACCGGCGCGGCGGACATCGCCATCATCGCCGCCATCCCCGCCATTCGCCTGATCATCTCGGTCGCCCCGCCCTCGTCATCCGGCTGGACTAGGCGCGGGCCAGTGGCGGCCGGCTGGGGGGAAACTGAATTTTACGTAATCTGGCGCAAGGCGGCGGCGTGCGCGCTTGCGCAATATGACCGATCGGTCATTCCGCTTCCACCCGCCTACCAGCCGGAATGCGGCACAAGCGCGACACGAAAGGACCATGAGGACCGCCGAATGCCCGCTCATCCGCCCGCCGCCCGCCCCTCGGGCTTTCTGCACCTGCTCAGCCGGAACAGCCGCCCGCTGGACCCGGAGGAAGAGCATGTGCTCGACCGGATGCAGGAGCGCCTGCCGATCTCGCGCGATGCGGCCGACGTCGCGGACGAGCGCGCGACCTTCGGCGATCGGCTGGCCGACCGGGTGGCGGCGATCGGCGGCAGCTGGGCGTTCATCATCGGCTTCACGGTGGTGCTGCTCGGCTGGATGCTGCTGAACAGCGACGTGCTGTCGCATTGGGGGCTCAGCTTCGACCCCTATCCCTATATCTTCCTCAACTTGATGCTCTCGACGCTGGCGGCGATCCAGGCGCCCGTCATCATGATGAGCCAGAACCGCCAGGCGGCCAAGGACCGACTGGCCGCCAGCCTGGATTACGAGGTCAATCTGCGCACCGAACTGGAGATCCTGCGCCTGCACGAAAAGCTGGACGTGGCGATCGCCGAGCGGCTCGACCGGCTGATCGCGGCGGTGGAGCAACGATCGTGATCCGGCCGCCCTGGGCGCTGGCCTCGCTCACCGGCCTGGCGGGCGCCACGATCACCGCCGCGCTCGTCCTGTCCGGGCCGCTCGACCTGCCGATGCGGACCAACCAGCAGGATGCGACCTTCGCCATGCTCGACGAACCCGACGGCCCCGAACCGGTCGTGACCAGCCTGCGCACCGGCGGCGTCGAGCAGCGTGCGGGGATGCGGGTCGGCGATGCCGTGGTGGCGGTCGACGGGCTCGACCATCCGTCGCTGCGCACCCTGCGCCACCATCTGGCCGATCCGGGCCCGATCGACCTGCGTATACGACGCGGGGGTGACGAACTGCCGATCCACCTGCTATCGCCGCTGGCGGGAGAACAGCGTGGCACATCGAATCCTGCTGGTGGAGGACGATAGCTCCACCGCCGACTACATCGCCAATGGCCTTCGCGAGAAGGGGTTCCTGGTCGATCGCGCCGCCAATGGCCGCGATGGGCTGTTCCATGCCACCGACGGCAGCTATGACTGCATCATCCTCGACCGGATGCTGCCTGGGATGGACGGCATGGCCGTGCTCGCCGCGATCCGCGCCGCCAGCATCGCGACGCCGGTGCTGATCCTGTCGGCGATGAGCTCGCCCGAGGATCGCGTGTCCGGCCTTACCTCCGGCTCCGACGACTACCTCACCAAACCCTTCGTCTTCGCCGAACTCCTCGCGCGCGTGCGGCTGCTGATCCGACGCGGCGTGGCCGGCCCGGCGGTCGAGACCCGGCTGGTCTGCGACGATCTGGAGATGGACCTCCTCGCCCATCGGGTGAAGCGCGCGGGCAAGCCGATCGACCTGCAGCCACGCGAATATCGGCTGCTCGAATTCATGCTCCAGCATGTCGACCAGGTCGTCACCCGCACCATGTTGCTGGAGGGGGTGTGGGATTACCATTTCGATCCCGGCACCAACGTCACCGACGTGCATGTCAGCCGGTTGCGCAAGAAGATCGACGAGGGGTTCGCGCGGCCGCTGCTCCATACGGTGCGCGGTTCGGGCTATAAGCTGGGGACCGAGCGATAAGACGACGGCTGGCCCGGTCGACGACGCTCCGCTTCGCCGCGCTGGTCTTCGCCTGCCAGCTGATCGGCGCGGCGACGACGATCGCGACCATCCGCTTCCTCACCCAGGCGCAGATCGCCGACGATGCGCAGGCCATCGCCGAAAAAATGGAGCGGCAGCTGGGTGCCCATTATGCGCGTGGCGGCCGCGACGCGTTACGGCGGGCGATCGAGGTGCGGATGGCGACGGTCGGCGTGCCGCAGGGCGTCGTGCTGCTGACCGATGCGGCGGGCCGCCGCATCGCCGGCAACGTCGCCGACTGGCCGCCCACCGTCTCGCCGGCGCAGGATCACGAGACCATCGAGATCTTCCGCATCGGCCATGACACGCCGGAGCGGATGCGTGTCGTCGCCACCCGGCTGTCGGGCGGCGAGCGGCTGCTGACCGGCCATGTCATCGAGCGAGAGCTGCGCTTCGCGCGGGTGATGGAGGATGCGATGGCGGTGGCGATGGCCATGGCCGTCGCGCTGGCGGGACTTGGGGCCGCACTGGCGGCGCGGATGGTCGAGGCGCGGCTGGGCCGCACCGTCGCGACCGCTGAAGCGGTGGCGGCCGGCGACCTGGGCCGCCGCGTCGCGCTCGACGGCAGCCAGGACGCGTTCGAAGCGCTCGCCGTCTCGGTCAACGCGATGCTCGACCGAATCGCGGCGCTCATGACCGAGCTGAAGGTCGCGACCGACGGGCTGGCGCACGACCTGCGCTCCCCCCTCACCCGTTTGCGCGCGACGCTGGAGCGGGCGCTCGCCGCGAGTCACGACGAGGCCGCGCGCTCTGCGGTGCTGCGCGCGCTGGACGAGGGCGACCGGTTGCTGGCGATGCTCGACACCGCCTTGCGCATCACCCGCGCAGAGGCGGGCCTGGGTCGCGAGGCGTTCGTCGCGATCGACCTGGCGGCGATGGTCCGCGAGCTGGTCGAAATGTTCGAGCCGCTGGCCGAGGATCGCGGTATGACCATTGTGGCGTCGGTGCCGCCGACCCTGCCGATCGTCGCGCATCGCGAGATATTGGGTCAGGCGCTGGCCAATCTGGTCGACAACGCGCTGAAATATGGCGACGGACAGGTCGAGGTGACGGCGGCTCGCGTCGCCGGCGGCGTCGAGGTCAGCGTCGCCGATGACGGCCCCGGCATCCCCGCCGACCGTCGGCCGGAGGCGATGAAGCGGTTCGGCCGCCTGGACGCCGCGCGCAGCGAGAGCGGCGCCGGATTGGGCCTGACGCTCGCGGCGGCGGTGGCGCACCTCCATGACGGCCGCCTGGAACTCGCGGACAATCATCCCGGGCTGGCGGCCAGGCTGACGCTAGGGGCTTGATATCGGCCATTCCTGACCAAAGCGTCATCTGGCGGATGGCCCCCGGACGGCTTCGCCCCGCCAGAACCGGCCGTCCACCGATCGGAAAGTCGCTCATCATGCCACCACCCCGTCCCTCCCGCACGCGCCGGCGCTGGCTTGCCGTCCTTGTCGTGGTGCTGGCGGTTCTGATCGGTCTCGGGGGTTGGTTCGCCGCCGGTGGCTACGCGCTCCGCGATCCGATCCGCATTTATCCGGCGGAGGGGACGAAGCGGCCGGTCGCGGCCCTGCTCATGTCCGGCGACATGGGTCTGCATTTCGGCGCAGGGCCCGCGGTCGCGGAGAGTCTGGCTGCGCAGGGGATCGAGGTGGTGGCGGTGCGTTCGCCCGTGCTGTTCCGCTTCCGTCGCAGCCGGTCGGAGGTGGAAGCGATCGTCACGCGACTGGTGCGGCGGGCGCTGGCGCTGGCCGGCACCGACCGCATCGTCCTCATCGGGCAAAGCTATGGCGCGGACATGCTCCAGACCGGGCTGGTCGCCCTGCCCGCCGACCTGCGCGCCCATGTCGCCGGGGTGGTGCTGATCGTGCCGGGCGCGACCGTCTATTTCCGCGCCGACCCGACAGGCCTGCTCTACCAGACGAGGCCGGACAGTCTGGCTGCGGACACGCTGCCCAGGCTCGACTGGACGCCGCTCACCTGCATCTATGGCCGCGAGGAAGACGACAGCGCCTGCCGCGACCTGCGCCGGGCCAATGCGCGGATCGTCGCGCTACCCGGCGGCCATTATGTCGATCATCACCAGGCCGCGCTCGACGACGCGGTGCGCCGCGCCGTCGAGGCCGCCCGCTAAGCCGTCAGCCGACGAAGGCGCGCTCGATCACGAAACTGCCGGGATTGGCGTTCGATCCTTCGACGAAGCCCAGCCCCTCCAGCATCGCCGCCGTCTGACGGATCATGTCGGTCGAGCCGCACAGCATCACCCGGTCATTCTCCGGATCGAGATGCGCCGGACCTTCCAGCGGCGGGTGGAACAGGCGGCCGTCGGCGATCAGCGCGTCGATCCGGCCCTGATTGCGGAACGGTTCGCGCGTCACCGTCGGGATGTAGTGGAACTGTGCCTTGGCCTCGTCGGCGACCAGCGGATCGTCGGCGAGCTGCGCGGTCAGTTCGTCATGATAGGCAAGGTCGCTGACCCGACGGACGCTATGCACCGCCACCACCTGCTCAAAGCGCTGATAGACCTCCGGATCGCGCGCCAAGCTGAGAAAGGGCGCCAGGCCGGTGCCGGTCGACAGCATGAACAGCCGCTTGCCGCCGAGCAGGGCATCGCAGACCAGGGTGCCGGTCGGCTTCTTGCCGAGATAGAGCTGGTCGCCCACCTCGATCAGCTGGAGGCGCGAGGTCAGCGGGCCGTCCTCGACCTTGATCGACAGGAACTCCAGCTCCTCCGCCCAGGCCGGGCTAGCGACCGAATAGGCGCGCATCAGCGGCTTGCCGCCATCGCCCGGCAGGCCGATCATCACGAACTCGCCCGAGCGGAAGCGGAACGACTCCGGCCGTTCGACTGCGAACGAAAAGAGATGCTCGTTCCAATGCTTCACCCAGCGGACGGCGACGGTCTGAAAAGCGGCATGATCGGGAATCGTCGCGGGCGCGCGAACGGCGGTTTCCATGGCGGGACCTTAGTAATTGCGAACGGTTCGCGGCTATTCCCATGCACGGGGCACGTCAACCGCGTCGCGCCCCGTTACCCCATGCCGCCGCCCGGCTCAACCGAACCGCTTGTTGCCCCGCCTCAACCCGCGCTTGTCGGCCCGAGCAGGTCGAGCACCGCCGCCGTCATCGCCACGGCGCCGGTGACGATCGCCGGTTCGGGCGCGATCTTGAACTGGGGCGAATGGTGCGAGGCGATCGGCGCGCCGCCCGCGCGCGCCGCGTCGATCGCCGCCGGGGGCGTGCCGCCGACCGAGAAATAATAGCCTTTCACGCCCGTCTCGGGCTGAACATAGTAGGCAAAATCCTCCGCCCCCATCCCCTTCTGCGCGAAGGGCGCGACATGGTCCGGGCCTAGCGTCCGCGCCATCACCGCGTTCAGACGACGCGCCAACGCGGCATCGTTGATCGTGGTCGGCGTGCCCTCAGTGACCGTGACGACGGGCATCTTGTCCTCGGCCATGCCGTTCATCACGCCGACGCCGCGCGCGACGCGGCGGATGCCGTCGAGCAGCGCCTTGCGCTCGCCTTCGTTATTGGCGCGCACCGTGACCTGCAGCACCGCCTGATCGGAGATGATGTTGTGCTTGGCCCCGGCATGGAAGGAGCCGACGGTGATGACGCCGGGATCGAGCGGCTGGCGGTCGCGGCTGATGATGCCCTGGAGGCCGATGACGATCTGCGACGCCATATAGACCGGATCCTTGCCCATATGCGGGCTGGCCCCATGCGCGCCGATGCCGGGCACGATGATGTCGACCGAGTCGGAGGAGGAATATTGGATGCCCTCGGAGGCGGAGACGGTGCCCGCCGCCCGCTCGGCATCGACATGGAAGGCGAGCGCGTATCGCGGCTTGGGGAAGCGGGTGTAGAGCCCGTCCTTCAGCAGGGCCGCCGCGCCGCCGACACGTTCCTCGGCGGGCTGGACGACGAACACCACCGTCCCTTTCCATCGGTCCTTCAGCGCCGCCAGCCGGCGCGCGGTCGCGACCATCGCGGTGATGTGCGTGTCGTGGCCACAGGCGTGCATGACCGGCGACTCGACGCCGTCCAGCCCGATCTGCCGCGCCTTGGAGGCATTGGCCAAGCCTGACTTCTCCTCGACCGGCAGGCCATCCATGTCGGCGCGGACCAGCACCACCGGGCCCTCGCCGTTGCGCAGCACGCCGACCACGCCGGTCCGCCCGACCTTCTCGGTCACCGCCATGCCGGGCACCGCGCGCAGGGCGGTCGCCATCCGTGCCGCCGTCTTCTCCTCGCGGAAGGAGAGCTCGGGATTGCGATGGAACCAGTCCCACAATTGGCCCAAATCGCGGTCGTAATCCGCTTGCACCGCCGGGGCCCAGTCCGGCGCCTGCGCCGCGGCGGGCGCGGTCGGCAGCACGACCAGGGCGATGAGCGAGAACGGCGTGAGCAGACGCATGGCGATTTCCCCTTTTTACCGCATCCTATCGCACCTTTTCCCGCGCGCCAGTCCCCGCCGGCCATCGACGAAGCGGTTCTGCTCGCGACCAAGCCTCGCTATAGCCGGACCATGTTCGATCTGACCGCCTATCTCGCCCGCATCGACCTGCCGGCCCGCCCGACGCTCGACCCCGCCGGCCTCGCCCGCTTGCAGCATGCCCATCGCCTCGCCATCCCGTTCGAGAATCTCGACGTGATCCTGGGACGGGGCATCGCGATCGACAGCGCCTCGGTCTTCGCCAAGCTGGTGACGGCACGGCGCGGCGGCTATTGCTTCGAGCAGAACCGGCTGTTCGGCGATGCGCTCGAGGCGCTGGGCTTCGCGCACCGCCCGCTGCTGGCACGCGTCTGGCTGGGCGCGACCGAGACGCCGCCCCTCACCCATACGCTCAGCCTGGTGACGATCGATGGCGAGCACTGGATCGCCGATGCCGGCTTCGGCGGCAGCTATGCCCCGCCGATGACGCTGCGCGATGGCGCGACCGCCGAGGCGCCCGACGGCGCCCACTTCCATCTGCGGCAGGAGCCGGACGGCGGCTGGCTGCTGCTGCGCGACGGGCCGACGGCGACCACCGACGGGCGCGGCGGCGGCTCCGGCTACCAGCCGCAATACGGCTTCACGCTGGCGGAGGTCGCCCCGGCCGACCTAGTGCTCAGCAACCACTGGACCTCGACCGCGCCGAACACCCGCTTCACCACGCACCGGATCGTCAGCCTCGTCCTGCCGCACGGCTTCGCGGCGTTGACCGATCATCACTATCGCCGTCGCGCCGCCGACAAGGAGACGGAAGCGACGATCACCGACATGCGCGTCTATCGGATGCGCCTCAGCCTGATGTTCGGCATCGACTTGGCCCTTGAGGACATCGAGACCCTGTTCGCCATCGCCTGAACAAAGCGGGATCAGTCCCTTCCCCCCAGCGGCCATCGCCCCCATATTCACGGGCGATGGCCATTCAGATCCGCACCAGCCTCGCCGAACCCGAAACCGGCGAAGAGTTCGTCCCCCACCGGCCCCAGCGGCCCGAGAAGGTGGAGGGCGGGAAGCGCTTCGAGTTGATCAGCGAATATACGCCGTCGGGCGACCAGCCGACCGCGATCGCCGAGCTGGTGCAGACCGCACGTGCGGGCGAGAAGGACCAGGTGCTGCTCGGCGTCACCGGTTCGGGCAAGACCTTCACCATGGCCAAGGTCATCGAGGAGATGCAGCGGCCCGCGCTGATCCTCGCCCCCAACAAGATCCTCGCCGCGCAGCTTTATGGCGAGTTCAAGTCGTTCTTCCCGAACAATGCGGTCGAATATTTCGTCAGCTATTACGACTATTACCAGCCCGAAGCGTATGTGCCGCGTTCGGATACCTATATCGAGAAGGAATCGTCGATCAACGAGTCGATTGACCGGATGCGCCACTCGGCGACCCGGTCGCTGCTGGAGCGCGACGACGTGATCATCGTCGCCTCGGTGTCTTGCCTGTACGGCATCGGCTCGGTCGAGACCTATTCGGCGATGATCTTCGATCTGAAGAAGGGGCAGAGCGCCGACCAGCGCGAGGTGGTGCGCAAGCTCGTCGCGCTCCAGTACAAGCGAAACGACGCCGCGTTCCAGCGCGGCAATTTCCGCGTGCGCGGCGACAATCTGGAGATCTTCCCGTCCCACTATGAGGACAGCGCCTGGCGCATTTCGTTCTTTGGCGACGATATCGAGGAGATCGTCGAGTTCGATCCGCTGACCGGACAGAAGGTCGCCAGCCTCAACTCCGTGCGCATCTACGCCAATTCGCACTATGTCACCCCCGGGCCGACGATGAAGCAGGCGACCCAAGCGATCCGCCACGAGCTGACCGAGCGCCTCAAGGAGCTCGAGGCGGAAGGCAAGCTGATCGAGCATCAGCGGCTGGAGCAGCGGACCAATTTCGACTTGGAGATGATCGCGGCGACGGGAAGCTGCAACGGCATCGAGAATTACAGCCGCTTCCTGACCGGACGTTTGCCGGGCGAGCCGCCGCCGACCCTGTTCGAATATCTGCCGGAGAACGCGCTGCTCTTCGTCGACGAGAGTCACCAGACGATCGGGCAGATCAATGGCATGTCGCGCGGTGATCATCGCCGCAAGATCACGCTGGCCGAATATGGCTTTCGCCTGCCCTCGGCGATCGACAACCGGCCGCTGCGCTTCAATGAATGGGATGCGATGCGCCCGCAGACCGTCTGCGTGTCGGCGACGCCGGGCAGCTGGGAGATGGAACAGGCCGGCGGCGTCTTTGCCGAACAGGTCATCCGCCCGACCGGGCTGATCGACCCGCCGATTGAGATCAAGCCAGTTGAGGAACAGGTCCAGGACCTGATCCAGGAGTGCAAGAAGACCACCGAACTTGGCTATCGCACGCTGGTCACCACGCTGACCAAGCGGATGGCGGAAGACCTGACCGAGTATATGCATGAGGCGGGGATCAAGGTCCGCTACATGCACTCCGACGTCGAGACGCTGGAGCGGATCGAATTGATTCGCGACCTGCGGCTGGGGGTGTACGACGTGCTGATCGGCATCAACCTGCTGCGCGAGGGGCTGGATATCCCCGAATGCGGGCTGGTCGCGATCCTCGACGCCGACAAGGAAGGGTTCCTGCGTTCGGAGACCTCGCTGATCCAGACGATCGGCCGCGCCGCGCGCAACGTCGACGGGCGGGTGATCCTCTATGCCGATCGCATCACCGGCTCGATGGAACGGGCGATGAACGAGACCGAGCGGCGGCGCGAGAAGCAGAAGGCGTATAACGAGGAACACGGCATCACGCCGACGACGATCCGCCGCAACATCGGCGACATCATTGCGCATGTCTCGCAGGGCGATCAGGTGACGGTGCCGATCGACGAGGAACGGCCGCACATGGTCGGCCATAACCTGCGCGCCTATATCGAGGAACTCGAGAAGAAGATGCGCAAGGCGGCGGCCGATCTGGAGTTCGAGGAGGCCGGCCGGCTGCGTGACGAGATCCGGCAGCTGGAAGGCGAGGAACTCGGGCTGCCCGTCCACGAGCAGAAGGCCCCGATCATGGGCCGCAGCAACGAAGGCAAGCCAGGCACGCGCAAGACCCGGTTCGGCAAGTCGCAGAAATTCGCCTCCGGCCGCAAGGCGCGCGGTTGAGGCAGAGGTGGCGGCGCGCCCCGGCTAGGCACGCCGCCCGGACGATCAGTCCTTTAACCCGGCGGGCACGGTGCCGCCATTCTTCTCCAGCTCGCGCATCACCGCCTTGTGCAGCCAGATGTTCATCTCCGCCGAACCGTCCTTGGCGCCGCTATAGCCGAGTTCGGTCGCCAGCTCCTTGCGATTGTCGAGCGACGAGTCGAGATCGAGCAGCTTCATCAGATCGACGATCGAGGTGCGCCAGTTGAGGTTCGGATTGCCCTTGCGCTGGGCGATGCCGGTCAGCACCGCCTCGACATCGACCGGAGCTTGGGCGGCCGGTGCCTGGTTGGGCGCGGGCTGCTGCGAGGGGGTCTGCGGCGGAACCCCCGCCTGCGGGGCCGGCTGATGCTGCGGCGCGGGTGCGGGCGCGACCGGGCTGGCCTCTTTCTTGCCGCCGCCGAACTGGCCGCCGAGCGGGCCATGGTCGCCGAAGATGGCGGTCTTGATCTTGCCGAAGATGCTCATGCTATTCTTCTCCGTGAAAGCCCGCCCAACGTCCGGGCGGGCGCTCCGGCTCCCTGTTCGCCGATGCGATTGGCCTAAGCCCTTCAACCAGCGTTGAGATTGTCCGCGGCGGTGCCGTAATAGCTGGCGACGCGATCGGCATAGGCCTGGTCAAAGACCGGCGCGTTGTTGGACCAGCTCGGTCCACCCTCCAGCAGCCGCCGGTCGACGGTGATGACATAGAGGTCGCGCACCGGATCGAACTGGAGCAGCGCGAACGGCACCGGATAGAAGCTCTTGCCCATGCCCAGGAAGCCGCCGAGCGACAGCACCGCATGGGTGACCCGGCCCGACCCCTTGTGCACCATGAACGAATAGACCGAGCCGACCACGTCGCCGTCGCGGCTCTCGACCTTGACGCTGTGGGCGACATTGGATTGCAGCAGCAGCTGGGTGGGCGCCTGTTCGGTGGTCGACATTATACAACTCCTGTTAAACCGTCGGTCGAACCGGCGGCGCGGCTTGGCGGTTCCCTGACGCCAGCGGGTTGAGCCGCCGCGCCCCGCCGCCTAAGCGCCGATGCGATGCCTGTTTCCCACCGATCCGGCGCCCGCGCGTGCGCCAACCGCTCCCCCGCGATGGCGCTGCCCGTGCTGTTGGCGCTGACGGTCGCCGGCTGCGTCGCGCCTGCCGTTCAGGCCCCGCCCACCACCACGTCGCGCCCGGAGACGGCCGCGCCGCCGCCGCCCGTGCAACCGGCGCTGGGCGCCGACTGGCGCGACTGGCCGCTGACGCCGGGCACCTGGCGCTACGCGCCGGCCAGTCCCGGCCTCACCGTCGCCACGTTCGGCGATGCGCAGGGATTGCCGCGCCTGCGCCTGTCCTGCGACCGCAGCGCCCGCCAGGTCGCGATCACCCTGCCCGGCGCGACCGGCGTCGCCAGCCTGGAGGTCCGCACCACGAGCACCAGCCGCGCGATCGCCGCGACGGCGCTGAGCAGGGCCGACGAGTGGCCGCCCGTGTCGCTGGAGGCCCGGTTGGCCTCGACCGACCCGTTGCTGGATGCGATGGCGTTCAGCCGGGGCCGGTTCACCATCGCCCAGGCGGGACGGCCGCCGCTGGTGGTGCCCGCCTATGCCGAGATCGGCCGCGTCATCGAGGATTGCCGGAGCTGACATTTCCGTACGGGATTCGCGACCGGGCGCGGGAGGATCGTCTAAAATAGAAACGAGAACAAGGCTTGTATCGGGACGCCGCCCGGCACACATTGCTCTCGCGATCGGCAACGGTCGCATTGGCTCTCAACAAGCGAAAGGAGGTGATCCGATGTCTCATGGTTCAGCAGTGGGGTCGGTTCAGTTCGTTCGGGGGACTGGCCTCTAAGCACCGCCGGGTGACGCCGGGGGGTATTCTCCCCCAAGCAACGGCATCGCCCAAAGGTTCGGAGGTCACATGGTTTCCCGGGCTGGAGCTCTCCGGCCGCTGACCATGTTTGGGGGTTGTCGGGTCGTCGGGAGACTCCTCGGCAACCTCTTCTCATTTCCGGGCTCTCGGTCTCCGGGCCGTTCGCGTCACGCCAGGCCGGCCGGCGAGACGCCCTGACCAGCGTGCCGTCGATCAGCCGAGCGGCAGGTCCAACCGCATCACCGTTCCCGGATCCGCACGGGTCAGCTGCATCTGTCCGCCCATTTGCCGGGCTAGGTTCCGCGACACTTCCAGGCCGAGACTGGTCACCTGTTGCAGGTCGAAGTCGGGCGGCAGACCAACGCCGTCGTCGCCGACGGTCAGCGACAGACGTCCGTCCGCCTGCTGCAAGGTGATGGTGATCAGCCCGCCCGGCCGGTCGGCGAAGCCATGTTCGATCGCGTTCGCCACCGCCTCCGCCAGGATCAGCGCCACCGGGATGGCGTCCTGCGGTTCCAGGAACAGGCCGGGTTCGATCGCCATGGCATGGCGGAGCTCGGGCTTGCCGCTGGCGGCGAGCAGGTCGCTGGTCAGCTCCGTCAGGAACGAATCAAGCGGGACCTGTTCGCCGCTGGTCGCGTAGAGCCGGCGCTGGATGCGGCCGATCATCTGCACGCGGGATCCCGCCTCGGCCAGGGCATGTTGCGCAGCCGCGTCGCTGACCTTGGATTGCTGAAGCGACAGCATGGCGCCGACCATCTGCAGATTGTTCGACACGCGATGCTGGAGCTCGTGGAACAGCATCTCGGTGCGTTCGGCGAGCTCGCCCCGTTCGCGTGCGATCCGCGCCGATCGCTCGCGTTCTTCGGCGAGCCGGACATTGGCGCGCTTCATCCGGTCGATCAGGACCACGTCCACCGCGACCACCACCGCATAGAAGCTGATGGCCAGCGCCGAACGCCCGTCAATCACGAAGCTGTTGACCGGTGGTACAAAAGCATACCAGGCGATCAGCCCGCACAGCATCGCCGCGACGATGCCGGGACCACGCCCGAACAGAAAGGTGCTGATGATGATCGCGGGGAAGAAGGTGAGGAACGGATAACCCGGCGGCAATGCCCAATCGATGCTGAAGCGAATCCAGGCGGCGGCCAGCGACAGCGCCACTGCGCCCGAGTATTTCAGGGCGTCGCGCCCGCCCTGGGGGGATGATTCGATGGCGTTCGGAAGCGTCACGGCGGGCGTGATGGCGCAAATGCCACGATAAAACTATAGCAGATTACCGATCAGGCGCAGCAAGGCTAGCGGAGCCGCTCGATCTGCGCGGCGGACCGGGGACGACGCCGTCGCCCCCGGCGTCGTCCGGTCATCCCGGGGTGAGCAGCCCCTCGCGCGCGATCTTCTCGCGCCATACCAGCGGGGCGAGGTGGTGGACATTCTGCCCCTCGGCATCGACCGCCACGGTGACCGGGAAGTCGCTGACTTCGAATTCGTAGATCGCCTCCATCCCCAAATCCTCGAAGCCGACGACCTTGCTGCCCTTGATCGCGCGCGCGACCAGATAGGCGGCACCGCCGACCGCCATCAGATAGGCGCTTTGGTGATCGCGGATCGCCTCGACCGCCGCAGGTCCGCGTTCCGCCTTGCCGACCATCGCCAGCAGGCCCTGCTCCAGCATCATGCGCGTGAACTTGTCCATGCGCGTCGCGGTGGTCGGACCGGCGGGCCCGACCACTTCCTCGCCCACCGGATCGACCGGGCCGACATAATAGATCACCCGGCCCCGGAACTCGACCGGCAGCGTCTCGCCGCGCGCCAGCATGTCGGCGATCCGCTTGTGCGCAGCGTCGCGCCCGGTCAGCATCTTGCCGTTCAGGAGCAGTCGGTCGCCATGCTTCCAGCTTTGCACCACCTCGGGCGTCAGCGTGTCGAGATCGACCCGCTTGGCGGCGGCATCCGGCTTCCAGTCGACCTGCGGCCAGTCGGCCAGGTTCGGCGTCTCCAGATAGGCCGGACCGCTGCCGTCGAGCGTGAAGTGCGCGTGGCGGGTGGCGGCGCAATTGGGGATCATCGCCACCGGCTTGGACGCGGCATGGGTCGGCCAGTCCAGGATCTTCACGTCGAGGATGGTCGACAGGCCGCCCAGCCCCTGCGCGCCGATGCCAAGCGCATTGACCTTGTCCATGATCTCGATGCGCAGCGCCTCGATGTCGTTGCGGGGACCGCGCGCGCGCAACTGGCCCATGTCGATCGCGCCCATCAGCGATTCCTTGGCGAGCAGCATCGCCTTCTCGGCGGTGCCGCCGATGCCGATGCCCAGCATCCCCGGCGGGCACCAGCCGGCGCCCATTTGCGGGATCATCTCCAGCACCCAGTCGACGATCGAGTCGCTGGGGTTCATCATCTTGAACTTGGACTTGTTCTCCGATCCGCCGCCCTTGGCCGCGACATCGATCGACACCGTGCCGCCGGGCACCATCTCGACATGCAGGACGCTGGGCGTGTTGTCGCGGGTGTTGCGGCGGGTGAAGGCCGGGTCCGCCAGGATCGAGGCGCGCAGCTTGTTCTCCGGGTGGAGATAGGCGCGGCGGACCCCCTCGTCGACGACCTCCTGCAGGCTGCGGTCGCCGGACAGGCGGCAATCCTGGCCCCATTTGACGAAGACGGTGACGATGCCCGTGTCCTGGCAGATCGGGCGATGCCCCTCCGCGCACATGCGGCTGTTGGTCAGGATCTGCGCGATGGCGTCCTTGGCGGCGGGCGACTGCTCGGCCTGATAGGCCTCGCCCAGCGCGCGGATATAATCCATCGGATGGTAGTAGCTGATGAACTGAAGCGCGTCGGCCACGCTCTCGATCAGGTCGGTGTCGCGGATGATGGTCGTCATGGTCGCGCTTGTGCGACAAGGCGCGCCATAACGCAACGCGGGGCGCCCCGATCCGATCGATCCGAACCGGCTCCATCCTAATGCGCCGTCAACCATCCCCGTTGCGCGGGCGATAACCAGCGGCCTTCTAGGCGTGTCCCATGCGGAACCGCGCCAATGCCCTCGTCCCCGATGACGATCGTCCGTCATTGGCCGTTCTGCTCGGGCTGGCCGAGGATGAGATGGAACATGGCGGCCGTCAGGTCCGCCGGCTGGCGCAGGTCGCGGCGCTGTGGCCGCTCGCCATGGCGTTCCAGGGGCTGTCCGCCGTCACCGCCAGCGTCGCGCTGATGGGATCGCTCGCCGTGCTCGGCCTGTCGGCGCTGCTGGTCGTCACCTCGCTCTATGCCTTCGCCATCGTCCAGATGCCGGCGTCCGCCTGGCGATCGCATCTGCGCGCGCGAGGCGCGACGCTGTTGGCGTCGGTGATCGGCGGAGCGCTGGTCACGCTGCAATGGATGGTGGTGCATGACAGCGACGGCATGATCTCGCAGACCGCGATCGTCTTGGCCACCGGCGCGCTCGCGCTGTCGGCACTGGCGCTCTATCCGATCCGGCCGGCGATGATCGGCTATGCCGCCGGCATGGTGCTGGCGATGGCCCCGCATATGGGGCTGGTCAGCACCGTGGCCGGCATCGCGACCGTGCTGCTGATCCTGTTCACCGGCACGCTGCGCCTCGTGCGGCTGGACCGGGCGACCACCCGCGCCGACACGGTGCGCGCGATGGAGGGAGCGTTCGCCGCCAAGATGATCGCCGAGTTCGAGGATCAGGGCACCGGCTGGTTCTGGGAAGTCGATCGCGACGGGCGGATCGTCTACATTTCGGCGCGGGTGGCGGATGCGATCGCCGGTTTCGGCCCCGCGCCGCTCGGCCGAGCGCTGACCGAGGTCTTCCACATGGACAGCGCGACCCCGGCGACCGAGCGCACCCTCGCCTTCCACTTGTCGTCGCGCACCTCCTTTTCCGACTATTCGGTGCGCGCGGCGCAGGATGACGCTGGCGAACGCTGGTGGTCGATGTCGGGCCGACCGGTGATCGACGAACTGGGCCGCTTTCAGGGGTTCATCGGCTCGGGCACCGACCTGACCGAGCGCCGTCGCTCGGAAGCCGAGATCACCCGGCTGGCCCTGTTTGACGGGTTGACCGGCCTGGCGAACCGCCAGCGGATGCGGCTGTCAATCGACAAGACCCTGGCCCAGGCACAGGGCGGCGGTCGCCCCAACGCACTGTTCCTGATGGATCTCGACCGGTTCAAGGCGGTCAACGACACGCTCGGCCACCAGGCCGGCGACGATCTGCTGAAGCAGGTGGCGCAGCGTCTGTCGCGCGGGGTTGGCGATGCCGGGCTGGTCGGGCGGCTGGGCGGCGACGAGTTCCAGGTGCTGCTGCCCGGCACCCAGTGCCGCGACACGCTGGCGACGCTGGCGACCGAGCTGATCGGGGCCCTGTCCATGCCCTATCGGTTGGGCGGCACCTCGGTCACCATCGGCTGTTCGATCGGCGTCGCCATCGCCCCCTATGACGGCAGCGATTCGGAGACGCTGATCCGCAACGCCGATCTTGCCCTCTATGCTGCCAAGGCCGATGGCCGCGGCGTCCACCGCTTCTATGCCGAGCAGATGCTGGAGGGCGCGCGCAACCGCCAGGCGTTGGAGGAGGATCTGCGCCAGGCGCTGGCCAACGGCGCGTTCCACCTCTGCTACCAGCCGGTGGTCTCGGCGCTGGACGAACGGATCGTCGGCTATGAGGCGCTGGTCCGCTGGGACCATCCCACGCGCGGGCCCGTGTCACCCGCCGACTTCATCCCAGTGGCCGAGGAATGCGGGCTGATCGAAGCGCTGGGCGAATGGGTGCTGCGCACCGCCTGCCTGGAAGCGGCGACCTGGCCGGAGGATGTCTGCGTCGCGGTCAACGTCTCGCCGGTGCAGTTCGCCAACCCGCAGCTGCCGACCATCGTCACGAGCGCGCTGGCCCGCTCCGGCCTCGTCCCCGGCCGGCTGGAGCTGGAGATCACCGAGGGCGTGTTCCTCGACGACACGCGCTCGTCGGACGCGATGTTCCGCTCGCTAAAGGCGCTGGGCGTGCGGCTGTCGCTCGACGATTTCGGCACCGGCTATTCGTCGCTGGGCTATCTGCGCTCGGCTCCGTTCGACAAGATCAAGATCGATCAAAGCTTCGTGCGCGGCGCGGCCCAGCCCGGCAGCCGCAACATCGCGATCATCCGCGCCATCGTCACCCTGGCGTAAACGCTGGGCATGGAGACCACCGCGGAAGGGGTCGAGGCACAGGACGAGGTGCTGATGATCCGCGACCTAGGATGCAGCCATATCCAGGGCTATGTCTATGGCCGGCCAATGCGCTGCACCGAGGCGGTGGCGATGCTCACCGCCCGCGCGGGCCAGGCGGTGGCGACCGGCGTCCGCGTCACCCGCGCGGAACGGACCAAGGTGTTCCGTCCCTCGCGCGTTTCACTGGACGGGGTCGAGCGCGACGTGCGCATCCGCGACATCTCGCCTGGCGGGGCGATGATCGACGGGCTGACAGTCGACCAGGCGCCGATCGGAGTCGAGCTGCTGATCGAGCTGGTCGAGAACCAGATGTTCGCCGCGCGGATCTGCTGGGCGGCGGACGGCCGCGCCGGGCTCCAGTTCGCGCAGCCCCTCGACCTACAGCGCCTGCTCTCCACGCCCGCCCGCCCGCTGCGTCGCGCGATGTAACTGAGCCACGATAAGGCACCGATGTTCCATTGGAACGCGCCTTGAACCGTGCCGTTGCCGAAGCGATCGCAACGGAGAAAGACGATGATCTACAAGACACTGGGCGCGGGGCTTGGCATGTTCTCGCTGGCGCTGGGCGCGGCCGAACTGTTTGGCGCGCGCCGGATCGCGCGTGCGCTGGATGCCGAGGGGCATGAGGGCTTGATCAAGGGTTTCGGCGCGCGCGAGCTGCTGGCCGGGGCCAGCCTGATCGCCGCGCCGGCCGCGTCGGCCAATGTCTGGAACCGGGTGGCGGGCGACGCCATGGATCTGGGGACGCTCGGCCTGGCGGCGCGGCGGTCGCCGCGCAACGGCCGGATCTGGGGGGCGCTCGCCTTTGTCGGGGCGGTCACGCTGATCGATATCGTCACCGCGCGCGGGCTGGACCGGACCACCGGCAAATTCCTGCCCCGGCGCGACCACCCCGCCGCGGCCTGACGAGTCGGGATGCCGACGCCCCTCGCCGCCGATGCCATCTCGACGACCGCCACCCCCGAAAAATATTTGTCTTTCGGCTAATTCCTCTTGCGCATGATGGAAGCGGCGGAGAACCACGCGTCGCGGCAGGCCGGGCGCTGCGGACCGCTCGGCGGCACCGCCTGTCAAGACGATTATACGCTTGCCTCCCACACCGCTTTGCCACAATCAGTTGGGGCGCAGACGATCGATGGACCCAAGAGATGGTGTCCGCGTTGTCCACGCAAACCGGATCAGCCGGTAGCTCCGCTACCGATGGACTTCTTTTGTTCTCCCCGCGACTTAGCGGAGGTGGTAGACGAATGGCGTGCGCCGATTCGAACGGACCGGGAACAAAAGGTGGAAGAGGCGTGCGATGGATTATAGGGATGGCCGGGACAGCGATATGACCACCGACACCATGGATTTGCTCGAAGCCGTCGCCCTGGCCACCGCCAAGGCTGCGGCCACCTCCACCGCAGAGCTGGCCGCGACGCCCACCGCCGAGCCGACTGGCGCGGGTGCGAAGGCCCCGGCGGCGCTCGACAGCAAGTCGATCGCGCCCCAGCCCTATGCGCTGGATGTCGATCACAGCCGCGACTCGCTCCTGACCGACTTCGGCAAGGAGACGCTGAACGACCGTTACCTGCTGCCGGGCGAAAGCTATCAGGACCTGTTCGTCCGCGTCGCCTCCGCCTACGCCGATGACGCCGCCCATGCGCAGCGCATCTACGACTATATCTCGCGGCTATGGTTCATGCCGGCGACGCCGGTGCTGTCCAATGGCGGCACCGGGCGCGGCCTGCCCATCTCCTGCTATCTCAACTCGGTGCCCGACAGCCTGAACGGCATCGTCGACACCTGGAACGAGAATGTCTGGCTCGCCTCGCGCGGCGGCGGCATCGGCACCTATTGGGGGCAGGTGCGCGGCATCGGCGAGCCGGTCGGCCTGAACGGCAAGACCAGCGGCATCATCCCCTTCGTCCGGGTGATGGACTCGCTGACGCTGGCGATCAGCCAGGGCTCGCTGCGGCGCGGCTCGGCGGCCTGCTATCTCGACGTGTCGCACCCGGAGATCGAGGAGTTCCTGGAGATCCGCAAGCCCTCGGGCGACTTCAATCGCAAGGCGCTCAACCTGCATCACGGCGTGCTGATCCCCGACGCCTTCATGGAGGCGGTGCGCGACGGTCGCGAATGGGAGTTGAAGAGCCCCAAGACCGGCGAGGTGCGCGCCACGGTCGATGCGCGCTCGCTGTTCCAGAAGCTGGTCGAGACCCGGCTCCAGACTGGCGAGCCCTATATCGTCTTCGCCGACCATGTGAACTCGACCATGCCCAAGCATCATCGCGACCTGGGCCTGAAGGTGTCGACATCCAATCTCTGTTCGGAAATCACGCTGCCCACCGGTCGCGACCATCTGGGCAACGACCGCACCGCGGTCTGCTGCCTGTCGTCGCTCAACCTGGAAACCTGGGACCAGTGGAAGGACGACAAGCAGTTCATCGAGGATGTGATGCGCTTCCTCGACAACGTGCTGCAGGACTATATCGACCGGCACGAGCCCGGCATGGAGCGCGCCGCCTATTCGGCGGGCCGCGAGCGGTCGGTGGGCCTGGGCGTGATGGGCTTCCACTCCTTCCTCCAGGCCCGCGGCCTGCCCTTCGAAGGGGCAATGGCCAAGTCGTGGAACCTGAAGATCTTCAAGCACATCAACGCGCAGGTGAACCAGGCGTCGATGACGTTGGCGGCCGAGCGCGGGCCCTGCCCCGATGCGGCGGATGCCGGCGTGATGGAGCGCTTCTCGTGCAAGATGGCGATCGCGCCGACCGCGTCGATCTCGATCATCTGCGGCGGCACCAGCGCCTGCATCGAGCCGATCCCCGCCAATATCTACACGCATAAGACGCTGTCGGGCAGCTTCTCGATCAAGAATCCCTATCTGGAGAAGCTGTTCAACGAAAAGTCGAAGAACACCGATGCGGTGTGGAACTCGATCCTGGAACATGGCGGCTCGGTCCAGCATCTCGACTTCCTCTCGCAAGAGGAAAAGGATTGCTACAAGACCAGCTTCGAGATCGACCAGCGCTGGTTGCTCGAACTGGCCGGTGACCGCACGCCCTATATCGATCAGGCGCAATCGCTGAATTTGTTCATCCCGGCGGACGTGGAGAAGTGGGACCTGCTGATGCTCCATTTCCGCGCTTGGGAGCTGGGCATCAAGTCGCTCTATTATCTCCGCTCCAAGTCGGTGCAGCGCGCCGGTTTCGCCGGGTCCGAAGGCCAGGGCGGGGTCGAGGCGGACAATACCATCGACACGCCGAAGTTCTCGCTCGGCGAGACCACCGATTACGACGAGTGCCTGGCTTGCCAGTGACGGCATAGGGACGGGAAATGCGGGTCGGGCCGCGGAGTGGCATGCTCCGGCGACCCGGCCCTTGGGCCGACGAGCGGGGCAGCAGCATGGGCAACGAGCAGCGCCAGGATGATCGCCGGAACGCAAAAGGCGAAGGGCGACGCCGGTCGCCCGGCATCGCCCCTGCTGCGTCCTATGCTCGTCCCGGCGTGATGCGCCGGGACGACGCCGCGTCACTCGGCGGTTTCGAACATGTCCTGCGCGTTCTGCGCAGTCGCCGACAGGCGGACCGTGTCGCCTTCGACCTCGGCGACCAGACCGATCGGCAGATAATGATGCTTGGCACCCTGCCCATCCTCGGTCGAGGGCGAGTCGTTCTTGGTCAGCTTGATCCGGTCGCCTTCGACATGGTCGACGGTGCCGATATGCACGCCGTCGGCACCGATGACTTCGGCATGTTCCTTGATCTGGGTGGCGTCGACCATCTGCAATCTCCTGTGTGGGGTTCGGTGGCCAAACGCACTGAATGCGAGATGGTGGCATGAGCATCGATATTCCTGGCGCCACCATACCGGCCTCGACGCTCGACGTGCTGAATCCGGCGCAAGCGGCACGAACCAATCCTGAGATGCGAAAGGTTGCGCAATATCCGGCCTTCGACTGGTTGCGCTTCGTGTTGGCTTCGATCGTGCTGCTCGACCATTCGGGCGTTCACTTTCCCGGCCCATTGGGGGGCGGTCTGGCGGTGGACGTGTTCCTGGCGCTCTCGGGCTGGCTGATCGGCGGCATCCTGCTGAAGACCCCCCGGTCTGACCTGCCCCGCTTCTTCTACAATCGGTCTACGCGGATTTGGGCGCCGTATTTCGCCTGTGCCGCGCTGCTCTATGCGCTCGCGCTGGCGAAAGAGGGCTTCTCGCTCGATTGGCTGAAGTACCTTTTCTACGATGCCACCTTCACCCATTACACCTTCACCCGCTTCCCCCAGGCGCTGACGGAGATGCCGCTGGGCGGCACCGGCAATCACTTCTGGAGCATCTCCGTCGAGGAGCAGTTCTATCTCGCGGCGCCACTGCTCATGATCCTGCTTCCGTTCGGCCGTAAGGCGTGGCCCTGGCTGGTCGTCGCCGCCGTACTTATGGCGCTGCCCTCGCGCTTCGCCCCGATCGCGCTGGGCGTGCTGGCGGCCGTGGTGCATCAGCGCCGGCCGCTGGTGACCGGCCGCTGGCCGCGTCACCTGACGCTGGCGGCGGGAGCCTGCATCGTGCTGGCGCTGATGTGGCGCTGGGACGTGATGGCGCTTCATGCCATCTTCGCCGTACTCGTGGTCCTGGCACTCGCCATGCCCGGCCGACGGCTGGCGATCGCGGTATTCGCCGGCGCTATTTCCTATCCGCTTTATCTCAACCAGTGGATCGGCGGTTTCGCCACCAACGTCCTGCTGCATCAGATCGGTGACCTGGGGCGTGGCCCGGTCCTCGCGCTGACCTTTCTCGCCTCGCTCGCGGTGGCGATCGCGAGCTGGTTCGTGATCGACCGGCAGGTGATGGCGCGGCGAGACGGCTGGTACACGCCCGCGCACGGCCGGACGGCGATGATCGCGGCCTACTCGCTGCTAGTCATCGGTCTGGTCGGTGGCGGCGCGATCCGGATGATGGGCCGATGACATGGAGCATCGCCATCATGTATGCGGTCGCCGCGCTGTCCGGTGGGATCGGCGTGGGATTGCTGCTCCGGCTGCGCACGCCGCTGTCGGAAGCGAAGCGCTACGTCTTTCGGATGAGCGGCGTGATGGCGACGGCTGCCGCGATCATGCTCGGCGCGTCCGCCACCGCGCTGTGGCGGTGGACGGTCGCGTCATGACCTATGCCCGCGCCTGGGCGACGAAATCGCCGACATATGCGCCCCAATGCGCCCGGTCGTACAGCGTCGCCGCCTCGACCCGGTCGGTCGCGGCGGCGGCGCGGGCCGCATCGGGATCGGCGATGATGGTCCGGATCGCCGCTACCCAGCCCTCCACCGAGCCGGCGGGCACTAGGGTCGTGCCGGCGAACCCTTGCGTATATTCGTCGGTGCCGCGCGACATCGTGGTGACGATTGGCAGGCCCAGCATCCGCGCGCTGACCAGCGTGATGTGCCCGCAACAGGTATTGGCATCGCGCAGCGGCACCAGCAGCGCCGCCGCCCGTGCAGCGATCCCCCAGCAGGTCGCATATGGCAGATTGAAGTGGACCGTCATGTTCGCCGGCGGATCCATCAGCAGCGGCGTCTGCCGCGCGATCACCACAAACGGTACGTCGGGCAACGCCCGCGCCGCCGCGATCAGCATCGCGAAGTCGCGGCCCTCGCCGCCCACCGCCGCCACGAACGGGCCGGACGGCAGCAGCATCGGGTGCACCGCGCCCGGCACCGGCGCGTCCTGCGTCCAGCGCACGGGCCGGAACCGGGCGCGGGGGATTGCGAAGACATCGGCATACAGGTCGGCTTCGAAGCCGGTATATGTGCAGAACTGGTCGATGCTCGCCAAGCTGCGGCGGAAGCGCGATCGCGCGGCTGCCGCCGGCAACTGGGTGAAGTTGAACGAGAAGGCCAGATGCGGCGTGGTGATCCGGCGCAACCGCGCCGCATCGGCCACCGCCGCGCTCATCCGGGGCAGGTGCGACACCAGCACCGTCGCGCCGCGCGCCGCGTTCGTCGCCTGCCAGGCGGCGCGGTATCGCGACACGCGCGGACGAGGCAGCGCCCGCTCCAGCGCGTTGGCCGGAAGTCCCGAATATCGCGCCCATTCCAACGGCCGGTCGTCCACGGACAACAGCTCGACGAACGGCTCCCCCACCGGCGACAGATCCGCGACGTTAACGACGCGAAGGGCCGGCTGCTCCCCCAGATGCATTTCCATAAGACAAGTCTATAAACTGCGCAGCACTTTCAGCAAGAGCACCCGGTGCGGCGTCACTGTCCCCATTTCACACATTTGATTTCATTAAGGAAATTATCATGTCCCTGCTCGCCGCGTCGAAACAGTACAAGCCGTTCGAATACCCCTGGGCGTTCGAGTTCTGGAAGCGTCAGCAACAGCTCCACTGGCTGCCCGAAGAGGTGCCGCTGGGCGAGGACTGCCGCGATTGGGCGCAGAAGCTGTCGGATCACGAGCGCAACCTGCTGACCCAGATCTTCCGCTTCTTCACCCAGGCGGACGTCGAGGTGCAGGACTGTTACCACGAGAAATATGGACGAGTGTTCAAGCCCACCGAGATCAAGATGATGCTGACCGCGTTCAGCAACATGGAGACGGTGCACATCGCCGCCTATAGCCATTTGCTCGACACGATCGGCATGCCCGAGAGCGAATATGGCGCCTTCCTCGAATATTCGGAAATGAAGGACAAGCACGACTATCTGCAGCGCTTCGGCGTCGACAGCGACGAGGATATCGCGCGCACGCTGGCGATGTTCGGCGGCTTCACCGAGGGCGTGCAGCTCTTCGCCAGCTTCGCGATGCTGATGAACTTCCCGCGCTTCAACAAGATGAAGGGCATGGGCCAGATCGTCACCTGGTCAGTGCGCGACGAAAGCCTGCATTGCGAGGGGATCATCCAGCTCTTCCACGCCTTCACCAAGGAGCGCCAGTGCCTGACCCGGGCGGTGAAGGACGACATCGCTGACGTCTGCCAGACGACGATCCGGCTGGAGGACAATTTCATCGATCTCGCCTTCGAGATGGGCCCAGTCAACGGCATGACGCCCAAGGAGATCAAGAAGTATATCCGCTACATCGCCGACTGGCGGCTGGGCCAACTGGGCCTGAAGCCGATCTACATGATCGACGAACATCCCCTGCCCTGGCTGACCCCGCTGCTGAACGGCGTGGAGCATGCCAATTTCTTCGAGACCCGGGCGACGGAATATTCGAAGGCGGCGACGCGCGGCCAGTGGAACGACGTGTGGGACGCGTTCGACACGCGCCAGAAGGCCAAGAGCGGCAAGCCGGCCAATGAGGATGCCGGCGCGGGCGAGATGACCGACATGTTCGGCACGGCCGGCGTCGCGGCGGAGTGACATCCAGTGACCGAGCGCGCGGCAGATCGGTTGCCGCGCGTTCGGTCCCGCGGATCAACGGCTTGGCAAGGATCGCGGGCGCATGAGGGGATCATGATCCCCTCGCCTCGCATCTTTCGCAGCCGCTGGTTCGCCTTGCTATGGGCGGCGGGGATCATCTGGACGGCGGTCGACGTCGCCGGCTCGACATCCGGAGGCGGACAGGACAGGGGCCATCGGATCGCGGCGGACGGGTCGGGCGCGCCGGTCGATGCCGCCGATCTGGCGGTGCTCGCCAACGCCTGGCCCTGATCGCGGCGAGCCGCGACGTCGCGAGATGCGCCGCGCGCCGGCGCTGAACGCCCAAGGCTCCGTGCGACGGCGCATGACCCGCTCCGACGACAAACACACGCATGCGCGTCTACATGAGCCGATCCTGTTCGCGGAACATCGAAAATCGCGCGCCGTCGCGACGCTCACCGTCCGGGCAAGCGATCGAGCGCGATGCCCGCCAGGTTCTGCGCGCGCTTGACCTGGCGCAGCGTGGGCGGCGGCCCGCTCGCCACCAGCGCCTGCCACTCCGCCCAGTGCGCCGCATGATCGCCGCGCGCAGGGACCAGACCACGCGCCTGGGCGATCACCGCCGCCGAGTCGCCAACCAGCACCACCGGTCCGCCAAGCGCCAGCGCCCAGCGCGTGGCGGCGAGCAGCGCCAGCCACTCGGCGGTCATGCTGGTGCCCGGCCCCAGATCCTGCCGCACGCGACGCTCGCCACGACAGACCAGCGCATATTCCATCCCCGCCGGGCGCAGGCCGCCGTCGAAGAAGATCTTCACCCGGTCGCCCGGTCGCGCCACCCTGGTCAGCCGAGCGCCGCGACGAAGGCGCGCGCCGCCGCGCCGACCTCGGCCGCCGTCATGCCTGGCTTGTACAGTGCCGATCCCAGACCGAAGCCGTCCGCCCCGACCGCGCGCCACGGCGCCATGGTATCCGGTGCGACGCCGCCCACCACCAGTACCGGGACCGATCGCGGCAACACTGCGCGCTGCGCCTTCAACACCGATGGCGTGGCGGCCTCGGCCGGGAACAGCTTGAGCGCGCTCGCCCCCGCCCCCAGCGCGGCGAACGCCTCGGACGGGGTGAAATAGCCGGGCAGCGACGCCATCCCGGCCGCCGCCGTCGCCGCGATCACCGCGACATCGGTGTTGGGCGAGATCACCATCCGCCCGCCCGCGTCGCGCACCCGGCCGACCGTCGCGACATCCAGCACGGTGCCCGCGCCGATCATCGCCACCTCGCCGAACCGCCGGGCAAGCCGCGCGACGCTCTCCAGCGCTTCGGGCGAATTCATCGGCACTTCGATCAGCGTGAAGCCAGCGGCGACCAGGACCTCGCCGATCGGCTCGACCTCGTCGGGGCTGACCCCGCGCAGGATCGCGACCAGCGGGCAGCGCGCAAAATAGGAAGCGAAATCACTCATGGCAGGAAACTCCCGAGGCGGGTGATCCCCGCGATGAAGGCGGCATGGCTGTCGACCGCGACCGCGGTGCCGCCACAGAGATGGATGGCGGTGGCATAGAGACCGCCCAGCACCGGATCGGCCAGCACATGGACGGTCGCGCCGGGCGTCTCGGCCAGCCGCGCGGCGACGTCCGCGCCGATCAGCAGCCCGCTGGCATAGGAGGACGCATCGGCATCGTCGCGCAGACCGAGCAGCTTGGCCGTGCGAATGCCGAACAGCGCGGCGGGCAGGTCGCGCCGGCGCCCCTCCGCCACGCCCGCTTCGAAGGCCGCGCCGGCATTCACTTCGCCCGCCAGTTGCGCGGCCAGAATCCCGCCCCCGCGCAGCAGCGCGAACAGCTCACCGGTCATGGCGGTGACGAAGCCGGCGACGCGGCCATCTTGCATCGTCGCCCATTTGCAGTGCGTCCCGGGCTGGCAGAGCAGCGCGTCGCCCGGCGTCAGGCCGGCCGCCGCAGCGCCGAGCAGTTGCACCTCCTCGCCCCGCATCACGTCGCCTCGCCCCCCGGCCAGGGTCGACAGCCCGGGTACGATCACGGTGCGCCCGTCGACCGCCAGCCAATGCGCGGCGAGATCGGCGAGTCCGGCCGGTGCGGGCACATAGGGCGCCGCGCGCCAGCCGATCGTCGAGCCGACCATCCCCGCCAGCAGCATCGGGTGATCGCCCAGCCGATCGCGCAGCCCCGCCACTTCCGCGTCCCAGCCGTTCGCCGGCACCGACGTGACGCCGCGGCCATCGCGCTCCTCGGCGGTAACGACGCCCCCCTCGATCCGCCACGCCCGACGGTTGGTCGTCCCCCAGTCGACGGCGATGAACGGTCCGCTGATCATAGGCTTGTCATCTCCTGTTCGGGGAATTCGGCGCATAGCCCGCAACCCCGGTTCGATCCAACCCGAAACCCCGGCACCGGGCCCATCGGCAGCACCGCCCACGATCCGCCGAGCGGCGTGCCGCCTCAAACATGAACAATAATCCATGATAGGAAACATGTCGGGAGATCGTCGTTCCTTCGCATGATCCAAGATCATGTCTCAATGCTGCAGCGAGTCGGCCATGCCCTATCCCCTGCCACCTTAATGCCGGCCCGTCGCGGAATTCCCGCCGGACCAAGACCATACAGGCCGATGTCGCCCTTTCGCGCCTTGTTGCTGCCTTTCTTCTCAACGCGATAAGCCAGGCAGCACCGATTCTTCATAGCCGTCGCGCGGCGGCGCACAGGTCTGATCCGTATCGATTTCGCTCATCCAGGGTTTGCGAAGCGCGGCCAGTGTTCGGCCGCCGCCCATCCGCACGCATGCCCATGGACCACTTCTCCCAGCCCCAACAAGGAGTGATCATCATGGTCAAAATCGGAACTGCTCGTCGCGGATTGCTCGCATCGGCCCTGCTCGCCTCCCTGGCATTGGCGGGATGCACCACCCCGACCACCTATCATCCCGCCGCCGATGTCAGCGCGAACAGTCCAGGCTATAGCGACAAGCAACTGTCGACGAACACCTATGAAGTCAACTTCACCGGCAATACCGTCACTTCGCGGGATACCGTCGATCGCTACCTGTTCTACCGTGCGGCGCAGTTGACCATCCAAAAGGGATTCCGCACCTTCACCATGATGAAGGGCGACACCGCGCTGGATGATACGATCTATGCAAATGTCGAGCCCGCCGGCCCCGGCTTCGGCTGGAATGGCTGGGGCGGCTATTGGGCGCCGAGCTGGCGCTATCATGGCCCGTTCGGCTGGCGCACCTGGGCGCCATGGCAGGATGGCCCGTTCTGGGGAGACCAGGTCGACATCAACAGCGTCGACAATTATCAGGCAACCGCCGTCATCAAGATGTCGAACACGCCGGTCACCGCCAGCACGCCGCATTCCTATGATGCGCAGACGGTGATCGAACGGCTCACCCCAACGATCAAACTGCCCAAGTAAGCAGCGAACACCCGGTGATCGCGTGACGCGCCCGGCGACCCCCCGGCCCGCGCCACGCGATCCCCCGGTCAGGCAGAGACCTTCGCCAGCGGCAAGACGCGGCCGGGAACGTCGACGTCGAAGGCGAACAGGCTGCCCGCCTCCGGCTGCGCGGCCCGTTCCGCCTCACTCAGCCCCTTGCCGGCGCTGGTCGCGAAGCCGGTGCGCAGGTCCGGCCCACCGAACGCGACCTTGGTGATATTGGCGACCGGGAAGCGCACCACCCGGTCCAACGTACTGTCCGGCGCGTAGCGGCGCGCCGACCAGCCGCCCCAGAGACCAACCCAGACACCGCCCTCCGCATCGACGCTGACGCCGTCCGGATAGCCGTCTGCGTCCGCGATCGTCGCGAACAGCCGAGGGACGCCGGCCTCGGCACCATCCAGCGGCACCGCATGGATCGTGCGGCCGAGCGTATCGACATGATAGAGCGTCGCGCCGTCCGGCGACACCGCCGGGCCATTGGTGATGACGACGGGCGGGATCGCGCTGGTCGTCAGCGTACCGGCGTGGAAGCGGTGCACCTGCCCGGTCACGGCGGTCTCGCCATCGTCCATCGATCCGAACCACACCGCGCCGTCCGCCGCCACGGTGGCGTCGTTCAAGCGATTGCCCGGCCGGTCCGGCTCCACCGTGGTCAGCAGCGTGAACGCGCCGCTGTCGGGATCGAAGCGGTGCAGCCCGGTCTGGAGGCCCGCCAGGAAGGCGCCATCCTCAGCCGGCAGCACCCAGCCGATCTGGGCGGGCGCCTGGAAGCTGCGCGTCTCGCCGCCGTCCGGGTCGAAGCGATGGACCCGGTGCTGCTTGATATCGACGAACCAGAGCGCGCCGTCGCGCGCGTCCCATACCGGCCCCTCGCCCAGCGTCGCGCCGAGCGACCAGACATTGCGCACCGTCATCCTCGTCCTCCCCTCCTGACCGCCGCCTCAGTGGTTGTCGCGCGGCAGGCCCATGGTCTGGGCGATCCGCTGGTACTTCTCCGCCCCCTCCAGAATCGCGCCGGTGTTCATCTGGCCGACCACCGAGCGTTGGATCTCCTGCCACGGGGTCTGCGAAGCCGGATAGGCATAGCCGCCCGCCGCCTCCAGCGCCGCCCGGCGCTCGGCCAGCTCCGCGTCGGAGATCAGCACGTTGGCGGTGCCGGCGCGCAGGTCGATGCGCACCCGATCGCCGGTCTTGAGCAGCGCCAGGCCGCCCATCGCCGCCGCTTCCGGCGACGCGTTGAGGATCGAGGGCGAACCGCTGGTGCCCGACTGGCGGCCGTCGCCGATACAGGGCAGCGCATGGACGCCTTCGGTGATGAGATAGGCGGGCGGGCGCATGTTCACGACCTCGGCCGCGCCGGGATAGCCGATCGGGCCGGCGCCGCGCATGAACATCAGCGTCTCGGGCGTGATGCCGACCGAGGGATCGTCGATCCGCGCATGATAATCCTCCGGCCCGTCGAACACGACCGCCGGGCCCTCGAACGCATCGGGGTCGTTGGGGTCGCTCAGATAACGGTCGCGGAACTCGGGGCCGATCACGCTGGTCTTCATCACCGCCGCGTCGAACAGATTGCCCGACAGCACGATGAAGCCGGCATCCTCCTTCAGCGGTGCGTTATAGGGGCGGATGACCTTCTCGTCCTCGATGGCGACGCCGCGGCAATTGTCGCCCATGGTGCGGCCGTTGACGGTCAGCGCGTCCTCATGGATCAGCCCGTGCTGCATCAGCTGGCTGACCACCGCCGGCACGCCGCCCGCCCGGTAGAAATCCTCGCCCAGATATTCGCCGGCCGGCTGCAGGTTGACCAGCAGCGGCACCTTGTGCCCCTCGGTCTCCCAGTCCTTGATCGGCAGGTCGACGCCGATATGGCGGGCGATCGCGGCCAGGTGGATCGGGGCGTTGGTCGAGCCGCCGATCGCCGAATTGACCCGGATCGCGTTGTGGAACGCGGGCTTGGTCAGGATGTCGGACGGCTTCAGGTCCTCCGCGACCATCTCGACGATGCGCTTGCCAGTAAGATACGAAATTTCCTGGCGGTCGCGATACGGCGCGGGGATCGCGGCCGAGCCGGGCAGCTGCATGCCCAGCGCCTCGGCCAGCGAGTTCATCGTCGTGGCGGTGCCCATGGTGTTGCAGTAACCGGTCGACGGCGCGGAGCTGGCGACCAGGCGGATGAACTCCGCATCGTCGATCTCGCCCGCCGCCAGCATCTGGCGCGCCTTCCACACGATCGTGCCCGAGCCGGTGCGCTCGCCCTTGTGCCAGCCATTCAGCATCGGGCCGACGGACAGCGCGATGGTGGGGATGTTGACCGTCGCCGCCGCCATCAGGCAGGCCGGCGTCGTCTTGTCGCAGCCGATCGTCAGCACCACGCCGTCCAGCGGATAGCCGTAGAGCGTCTCGACCAGGCCCAGATAGGCCAGGTTGCGGTCCAGCCCGGCGGTCGGGCGCTTGCCCGTCTCCTGGATCGGATGGACCGGAAATTCCAGCACGATGCCGCCAGCCTCGCGCACGCCCTCGCGCACCCGCTCGGCCAGCACAAGATGGTGGCGGTTGCAGGGGCTCAGGTCGCTGCCGGTCTGGGCGATGCCGATGATCGGCTTGCCCGAGCGCAGCTCGTCCAGCGACAGGCCGAAATTCAGGTACCGCTCCAGATACAGCGCCGTCATGTCGATATTGGCGGGATTGTCGAACCACGCACGGGAGCGGAGCCGGGGAGCGGGCGTCTCGGTCATAAGCCTCTAAGGTCCATTATTCGCCCGAAGGCGTGGAAGATGATGCAATCTATAGTCCGACAATTATATGACAGACAAGCCGGTTTACGGTCGCAATCCGGTTTCGTAGAGCGCACAGGTCCCGAGACGACATGCCGGTCGTCCCGGCCCGTGCCGGCCCGACATCAGTCGGAGTTATTGGAGATTCCCATGAGCGATTCCGCCACCCCCTTCCACTCCATCGATGCCACCACCGGCGCGACCGTCGGCGATCCGATCGCGGTTCATGGCCTCGCCGACGTCGAATCGGCCTGCGCCGCCGCCGAGGGTGCATTCGACACCTACCGCGCCACCAGCCGCGAGGATCGCGCCGCCTTTCTAGACCGGATCGGTGAGGAGATCATCGCGCTGGGCGACGTGCTGATCGAGACGGCGATGCGCGAGAGCGGCCTGCCCCGCGCCAGGCTGGAGGGCGAGCGAGGCCGCACCGTCGGCCAGCTCAAGCTGTTCGCGACCGTGCTGCGCGACGGCGCCTATCTCGACCTGCGCATCGATCCGGCGTTGCCCGATCGCCAACCCCTGCCCCGCCCCGACCTGCGCCTGCGCAAGGTGCCGGTGGGGCCGGTCGCGGTGTTCGGCGCGTCCAACTTCCCGCTCGCCTTCTCGACCGCGGGCGGCGACACCGCCTCGGCGCTCGCCGCCGGTTGCCCGGTGGTGGTGAAAGGTCACCCCGCCCATCCGCATACCGGCGCGCTGGTCGCTGGCGCGATTGCGCGCGCGGTCGAAGCGTCGGGCCTGCCGGCCGGCGTGTTCGGCCATCTGGTCGGCCCCGGCAACGATCTGGGCGCGGCGCTGGTGCGCGATCCGCGCATCCAGGCGGTCGGTTTCACCGGGTCGCGCGGGGGCGGCCTGGCGCTCCTGAACCTGGCGCAGGCGCGCGAGGTGCCGATCCCGGTCTATGCCGAAATGTCGAGCATCAATCCGGTCGTGCTGCTGCCGCACGCGCTGGCGGCGCGCGGCGCGGCGCTGGGCACCGCCTTTGTCGGCTCGCTGACCATGGGCGCGGGCCAGTTCTGCACCAATCCCGGCTTGCTGCTCGCGATCGAGGGCGAGGGGCTGGACGCCTTCGTCGAGGCGGCGCGCACCGCGCTGACCGACGCGCCGGCCGCGACCATGCTGACCCAGGGCATCCACGCCGCCTATTCGCGGGGCGCCGAGGCGCTGGCCGGCCACAACGCCGTCGAAACTATCGCGCGGGGCAAGGTCGGCGAGGGCGTGGCGCAGGGCCAGGCGAACTTCTTCGCCACCACGGCGGATGCGTTCCTGGCCGATGCAGCGCTGGGGCATGAGGTGTTCGGCGCGTCGTCGCTGCTGGTCCGCTGCCGCGACGAGGTCGAGGTGATGGCAGTGCTGCGCGCCGCGGAGGGTCAGCTGACCGCGACGCTGCACATGGACGAGGCCGATATGGACTTCGCCGCCAAGCTCGTCCCGCTTCTGGAGCGCAAGGCCGGCCGCATCCTGGCCAATGGCTGGCCGACCGGTGTCGAGGTCGCCCATGCGATGGTGCATGGCGGCCCCTTCCCCGCCACCTCGGACGGCCGCACCACCTCGGTCGGCAGCATGGCGATCGATCGTTTCGTGCGCCCGGTCAGCTATCAGAACCTGGCCCCCGTCCTGTTGCCCGAGGATCTGCGCGACGGCGCCACCGGCGCTCCGCGCCTGCTCGACGGCCAGCGCGCCTGATCACTGCGGGCCACCCCGATCGACCGGCGTTTCGGCCGTCGCGATCGGGGTGGCTGCGACCCGGCGCTGCCGGCGCCCCGTGTTGCCATGACGACACAGCTTGGCGTCAAAAGACGGCGACGCACCGGCCCACGACTTGCCGGGCTTCCCGATCCTCATGCACTCTCCCGCGATCGAATGCTTGGGAAGGCGTTCGAAACAGGGGGAAATATGAAAAACGGGAAGCTGTTCGCGGGCCTGTCGCTGTCCGTGTCGTGCGTGGCGCTGACATCTCCGGCTATGGGCCAGACCGTGCAATCGGCACCCAGCCAGGAAGCCGCAGCCGACGCGCAGAGCCCGGCGGACGCGGAGGGCGGCAACCAGATCGTCGTGATCGGCAGCCGGGTTTCCAACCGGACCGTGTCCGACAGCCCGGTGCCCATCGACGTCATCACGGACAGCGCGCTCCAGGCATCGGGCACGGGCGAACTCAACAAGACGCTGAACCAGCTCGTCCCGTCCTTCAACTTCCCGCAGCCGTCGATCGCCGACGGGTCCGATGTCACCCGTCCCGCGACGCTGCGCGGTCTCAATCCGGATCAGACCCTGGTCCTGCTGAACGGCAAGCGCCGCCATGTGTCCGCGCTCCTCAACATCAACGGCACGGTTGGGCGCGGCGCGGCGGCGGTCGACATGAACATGATCCCGGCGCTCGCGATCCAGCGGATCGAGGTGCTGCGCGACGGCGCGTCGTCGCAATATGGATCGGATGCGATCGCCGGCGTGATCAACGTCCAGCTCAAGACCGCCAGTTCAGGGGGCCGGGCCCAGGTGAGCTACGGCCAATATGTCACCACGCTCGACGGCGTGTCGGACTTCGACGGTCTCGTCACCTCGGGGGGCCAGCCGGTGCTGGGCACGGCGGACACGCGCTACCTGCAGGCCAACAGCTCGGGCGAGCGCAAGGCCCGTGACGGCGGCTACACCACCTTCGGCGTGAACGTGGGCCTGCCCGTCGGCGACGGTGGCTTCTTCAACTTCACGGGCGAATATCGCGACCGGAACTTCACCAACCGGCAGGGCTATGACCTGCGGCCCAACTATATCCGACCGTCCTCGACCACCTTCGACCCGCGCGAGACGACGTTCGATCGTCTGAATTTCCGCTATGGCGACGCGAAGACGGAAGACTTCAACTTCCTGATCAACACCAGCGTGCCGTTGGGCGCGGCCGAATTCTACGGCTTCTTCACCTATGGCCATCGGGACGGGCTGTCAGCCGCCAATTTCCGCCAGCAATCGGCCGCGACCAATCGCGATTTCTCGACGCTGACGCCCGCGACGGTACCCGGCAACGCCAATTTCGTCGGGCTGACCCCGGACGGCTATCTGCCCAAAATCCAATCGAACATCGATGACGTGTCGGCGACCAGTGGCATCCGCGCCGACATCGCCGGCTTCAAGGGCGATTTCTCGCTGGGCTTCGGCCGCAACGAATTGAGCTACCGGACCGAGGACAGCATCAACGTGTCGTTCGGGCCGCAGAGCCAGCGGTCCTTCGATGCCGGCCACCTCGCCTTCTCGCAGATCCTGGCCAATGCCGATCTCGCGCGGCAGTTCGACCTTGGCCTGGCCGGGCCGCTGTCCTTCGCCTTTGGCGGTGAATATCGCCACGAGATCTACCAGATCCGGCCCGGCGATCCGCAATCCTATCAGACCGGTCCGTTCTTCACGCCGGCGCGTGCGAGCAGCGCGGCGGAGTGCGGCGTGCTCGGCGGCGTCTTCGCCAACGGCATCTGCACCTTCCCGGGTCGGGCGGCAGCCGCGGGCGCCCAGGGCTTTGGCGGCCTGCCCGCCTCCGCCCGCACCGATGTCAACCGCGACAGCTTCGCCGGCTATCTGGAATTCGATGCCGACCTGTTCACCGGCCTCACCGCCACGGCCGCCGGCCGGTACGAGCATTACAGCGATTTCGGCGATACGCTGAACGGCAAGCTGGCGCTGCGGTACGAACTCGCACGGGGCTTCGCGCTGCGCGGTTCGGTGTCGAACGGCTTCCGCGCGCCATCGCTACACCAGCAGTTCTTCACCACCACCTCGACCAACTTCCTGGCCGGCGTGCCGGTCGACGTATCGACGGTGCCGGTCAGCAGTCCGGTCGCCCGCGCGCTGGGATCACAACCGCTCGCTCCCGAAAAGTCGTTCAACCTCTCGGGTGGCGCGACCCTCAATCCGTTCCGGGGCTTCAACCTGACGGTGGATTATTTCCGGATCAAGATCAGCGACCGCATCGTGCTGTCGGAGAATCTCGGCGCGGCCGGTGTCGGCAGCGGGGCGCAGAATGCCGCGGTGCAGGCGATCCTCACCGCCAACGGCTTCAGCAATGTCGGCGCGGCGCGATTCTTCATCAATGGTCTGGATACGACGACGCAGGGCGTGGATGCGGTCGCGACCTATCGCGCCAATCTGGGCGGACTGGGCGTGTGGAACCTGTCGGCCGCGTACAACTATACGCAGAACAAGATCGATCGCCGGCTCAACAACCTGGGTCCGCTCGCGCAAATCCCGGGGCTGGTGCTGTTCGGCCGGGTCGAAGGTATCCGCTTCGAACGGGGCCAGCCGCGCACCAAGGCGGTGTTCGCCACCGACGGCAAGATCGCCGGCATCGGACTGTCGGCCCGGACGACCCGCTATGGTTCGGTGATTTCGCCCGAGACGACCGCGCCGCTCGGCGCCGAGGCCACGAGCCTGACGGCGCTGGGTCCCGACGATCAGCGGCTGAGCCCCAAATGGATCACCGACTTCTCGCTGAGCTATGAACTGCACGGCGTGCAACTGACCCTGGGCGTCGATAACGCGTTCGACGTCTACCCGGATCGCCGGCCCTTCGGTCCGCGTCCGGCCAACGTCGGCGGCGTCTATCCCGCTACCTACCAGTTCCTGCCCTACAGCAACTTCTCGCCCTTCGGGTTCAACGGACGGTTTCTGTACGCACGGGCGGCCGTCAACTTCTGACCGGTCGGGGATGGGGGCGCGTCGCTCCCATCCTCCGCTTCAAGACGCCCTATGCTTCACGCGCGGGGTTGCAGCGGCGGCTGCCCCTCCGGCCCGGGTGTCTGTTGCGCGGGCACGGGGTGCTGCTTCAGCTTGGTTCGACCGCTGATCACCTCGGCGGTGACGGCGATGATCCAGGCGAGCGCGAACACCGTCGCGGCGATCAGGAAGACACGCAACAGGCGACGCGGGCGGCCGGGCGGGACATTCTTCTCGGTCATGGAGGCCATACGCATGGGCCGGGGCTTGGATGCCTGACGCCGCGCAGCCCCTGACCGAGATCAACCACCTTCACCGTCAGACGGTGAAGCTCTCCCCGCATCCGCACGCGCCCTTGGCGTTCGGATTGGCGAAGACGAAGCCGGCGGTGAAGTCGTCCTCCACCCAGTCCATGGTCGAGCCGATCAGGTAGAGGATCGAGCCGCCATCGACGAACAGGGTACCGCCGGGCGTGTCGATCCGCTCGTCGAACGGCTTGCCCTCGGTGACGTAGTCCACGGAATAGGCCAGGCCCGAACAGCCGCGACGCGGCGTCGACAGCTTGACGCCGATCGCCCCTTCGGGCGCCTTAGCCATCAACGCGGCGATGCGCGCCTCCGCGGTAGCGGTCAGGGTCAGGGCGGCGGGGCGCGGGCGGAGCGTCGTGGTCATCACAGCATCCCCAGTTCGAGCTTGGCGTCGTCCGACATCTTCTGCGGGTCCCAGGGCGGGTCCCAGACCAGGTTGACGTCGGCAGTGGCGATCCCAGGCACGGCCGAGACACGCAGTTCCACCTCCGCCGGCATCGACTCCGCCACCGGACAATGCGGCGTGGTCAGCGTCATCGTCACCACCGCGTGGCCGCCATCCGTCACCTCGACGCCGTAGATCAGCCCCAGGTCATAGATGTTGACGGGAATCTCAGGGTCGAAAATCTCCTTCAGCGCATCGATCACACCCTCATAGAGCGCGCCGCCCGGCTCGCCCGGCGCATCGCCCTGCGGCTTCTGCGCCAGAAAGCCGGCGAGATAGTCGCGCTCGCGCGGCGCATCCTCGACCCGCGCCTTGGGCGGCGACGCCACGCCGTCCACCTCTTCGACCGAAAAGTCGCTCATGCCCATGTCCTACCCAAAGATCCGCGCCACGCGCGCCATGCCCGCGATCAGCGCCTCGACGTCGCGCGGGCCGTTATAGACGCCGAAGCTGGCCCGCGCCGTCGCCGCCACACCCAACGCCTCCATCAGCGGCTGCGCGCAATGATGGCCGGCCCGGATCGCGACCCGCGCCTCGTCCAAGATGGTGCCGATGTCGTGCGGATGCACCTCCTCCATCGCGAAACTGACGATGCCGGCGCTGTCCGCCGGCCCGAATAGCCGCACGCCGGGGATCGTCGCCAGCGCGTCACGCGCCTGGGCCACCAGCGCCGTCTCATGCGCATGGATGCGCTCCAGGCCGATCGATTCGACATAATCGATCGCGGCGTGCAGCCCCAACGCACCGACGATATGCGGCGTCCCCGCCTCGAACCGGCCGGGCGGCGCGGCATAGGTCGTGCGCTGGAAGCTGACCTTGTCGATCATCGACCCGCCCCCCTGCCACGGCGGCATGGCGTCGAGCAGGTCCGGTTTGCCCCACAGCACGCCGATGCCGGTCGGCCCATAGAGTTTGTGGCCGGAAAAGACGTAGAAGTCGCAGCCCAGCGCGGTCACGTCGACCGGCACGCGCGGCACCGCCTGGCACCCGTCGATCAGGATCTTGGCGCCGACGCCATGCGCCAGCGCGACCGCCCGCTCCACGTCGAGCACCGAACCCAGCACGTTGGAGACATGGGCGAAGGCGACCAGCTTGTGCGCGGGCGTCAGCATCGCCGCCGCTGCATCCAGGTCGATGCGGCCATCCGTCGTCAGCGGCACCACGTCGATCGCCGCGCCGACCCGCTCCGCCGCCATCTGCCACGGCACGATGTTGCTGTGATGCTCCAGCATCGACAGCAGGATCCGGTCCCCGGCCTTGAGCTGCGTTCCCGCCCAGCATTGCGCGACCAGGTTGATCCCCTCGGTCGCGCCGCGCACGAACACGCATTCGTCCGGCGAGCCGGCGCCGATGAAGCCTGCCACCCGCCGCCGCGCCGCCTCATAGGCCAGCGTCATGTCCGCCGAACGCTGGTACACGCCGCGATGCACCGTGGCATAGGTCTCGCCATAAGCGGCAGTGATCGCGTCGACCACCGCCTGCGGCTTCTGCGCGGTGGCGGCGGTGTCGAGATAGGCCCAGCCGTCCGGGATCGCCGGGAAATCGGCAACCGTGTCGAGCGGCGCGCTGGCTGCGGGGGCGGTCAAAACGCTCACAGCGCTGCCGCCAGCCAGGCGTCGGCATCCGCGACGAACGCCTCCCGCACCACCACGCTGCCGATCCGGTCGAGCGCATCGGCGACGAAGGCGCGGGTCAGCAGTGCCTGCGCGCGTGCGCGCGGAATGCCACGGCTTTGCATATAGAACAGCGCGCGCGCATCCAGCTCGCCGACCGTCGCACCGTGCGCGCACTTCACGTCGTCGGCAAAGATTTCTAGCTCGGGCTTGAGGTTGACGGTGGCGGTGCGCTTGAGGAGCAGGCCGCGCAGCGACTGTTCGCCGTCGGCCTTCTGCGCATGGCGCGCCACCTCGACCCGCGCCGCCAGGCTAGCGGTCGAGCGATCGGCCGCGACCGCGCGCCAGAGCTGGTGCGACTGGCCGTTCGGCTCGGCATGGCGGACGGCAACGGCGCATTCCTGCCGCTGCTCGCCCGCGCTCAGCAGCGCGCCGCCATATTCGGCGAACGCCCCCTCGCCCGCGACGATCGTCGCGTCGATGCGCGTGCCGGCCGCGCCCGCACCCAGGAAGCTGGTGACGAGGCTCGCCCCCTGGCCCAGCGTCGCATCTTCCCGCAGCGAGGTGAAGCCGCCCGCCTGGATCAGCCGCACCGCGCGCATCAGCCGCGCTGCCTTGCCAAGCGTCACGGACAGGCCGCGATTGGCCCAGCCGGCACCGACATAGGTCTCCACCACCTGCGCGGCGGCATCGTCGGCCAGCCGGATCGCACCCGCGAAGTGGTTGCTGCCACCGGTCGAGACATGGACGATCTGCACCGGGTGCGCGGCGGCGTCCTCCGCCAGCTCCAGCACCCAGCCGGGGCCGGCGGTGCGGCGGCCGAGTGCGTGCTCCGCCGCCTCAACATGGCCCAGCGTCACCCGGTGCAGGTCGCTTGCCGCCTGATCGACCTCGCCGTCGCGCACCACGATGCGGGCGCCGGGCAGGTCGAGAAAATAGTCGGCCGGATCGACCGGCGCATCCGACCAGGACATCGCGGCGGCCGCCGCGATCGCCTCAGGATCGGACCAGCGCCAGCCCTCCTCGCGGACAGAGGGAAGTTCCAGCACGCTCACGCCGCCACCTGACCATAGCCCTCGCGCTCCAGCTCATGCGCGAGCTCGGGGCCGCCGGTGCGGACGATGCGGCCGTCCGCCAGCACATGCACCACGTCGGGCCGGACATAGTCGAGCAGCCGCTGGTAATGGGTGATGAGCAGCACCGCCTTGTCGGCCTTGCGCATGATCCGGTTGATGCCGTCGCCGACGATGCGCAGCGCGTCGATGTCGAGGCCGCTATCGGTCTCGTCGAGGATCGCGAACTTGGGGTCGATGATGCCCATCTGCACCATCTCGTTGCGCTTCTTCTCGCCGCCGGAAAAGCCGACATTGACCGGTCGCTTCAGCATCTCCTGGTCGAGGCCCAGTGCATCGGCCTGCGCGCGCGCGACCTTCAGGAACTCCGCGCCCGACAGCGGCGCTTCCCCACGCGTCGCGCGCTGCGCGTTCAGGCTCTCGCGCAGGAACTGCACGTTCGACACACCGGGGATCTCGACCGGATATTGGAAGCCCAGGAACACGCCGGCGGCGGCGCGCTCGTGCGGTTCCATCTCGAGCAGGTCCTCGCCATCGAAGCTGATCGAGCCCTTGGTCACCTCATATCCGGGCCGGCCACCCAGCACATAGCCGAGCGTCGACTTGCCCGCGCCGTTCGGGCCCATGATCGCATGGACCTCGCCCGCGTTGACGGTCAGGGTCAGGCCCTTGAGGATCGGCTTGCCGTCGATCTCGGCGTGGAGGTTTTCAATCTTCAGCATCATTCATCCTTCAAGCCCCTCCCCGCCGGGGAGGAGCGAATATCAACCGACCGAACCTTCGAGCGAAATTCCCAGCAGCTTCTGCGCCTCAACGGCGAATTCCATCGGCAACTGCTTCAGCACCTCGCGGGCGAAACCGTTGACGATCAGCGCCACCGCCGCTTCCTGGTCCAGCCCGCGCGACATGGCGTAGAAGAGCTGGTCCTCGCTGATCTTGCTGGTCGTCGCCTCATGCTCGATCTGCGCGCTGGGATTCCGCACCTCGATATAAGGCACGGTATGTGCGCCGCACTGGTCCGACAGCAACAGGCTGTCGCACTGGGTGAAGTTGCGGACATTCTCCGCGGTCGGCCCGACCCGGACCAGCCCGCGATAGGTGTTGTCCGACCGCCCCGCGCTGATCCCCTTCGACACGATGGTCGAGCGGGTATTCTTGCCTAGGTGGATCATCTTGGTGCCGGTATCGGCCTGCTGGCGATTGTTGGTCACCGCCACTGAATAGAATTCGCCAACCGAGCCGTCCCCGGCCAGTACGCAGGACGGGTATTTCCAGGTGATCGCCGATCCGGTCTCCACCTGGGTCCACGACACCTTGCTGTTCCTGCCCTGGCACAGCGCGCGCTTGGTGACGAAGTTATAGATGCCGCCGACGCCGTTCTCGTCGCCCGGATACCAGTTCTGGACGGTCGAGTACTTGATCTCGGCATCGTCCAGCGCGACCAGTTCGACCACCGCCGCATGGAGCTGGTTCTCGTCGCGCATCGGCGCGGTGCAGCCCTCCAGATAGGAAACGTACGCCCCCTTGTCGGCGACGATCAGCGTGCGTTCGAACTGGCCCGTATTCTCCGCATTGATGCGGAAATAGGTCGACAGCTCCATCGGACAGCGCACGCCTTCGGGCACATAGACGAAGGTGCCGTCGGAAAAGACCGCGCTGTTGAGCGTCGCGAAGTAGTTGTCGCGCTGCGGAACGACCTTGCCCAGCCACTTGCGAACGAGGTCGGGATATTCGCGGATCGCCTCGCTGATCGAGCGGAAGATGACGCCCGCCGCTTCCAGCTCCTTGCGGAAGGTGGTCGCGACCGACACGCTGTCGAACACCGCGTCGACCGCCACGCGCCGCGGCGGCTCCGCGCCCTCGACATTGGCGAGCAGCTTCTGCTCCTCGATCGGGATGCCCAGCTTCTCATAGGTCCGCCGGATCTCGGGATCGAGATCGTCGAGCGACTTGATCGTCGCCTTGGCCTTGGGCTCGGCGTAATAATAGGCATCCTGATAGTCGATCGGCGGGACGTTGAGCTTCGACCAGTCCGGCGCCTCCATCGTCTGCCACAGGCGGAACGCCTTCAGCCGCCAGTCGAGCATCCATTCGGGCTCGCCCTTCTTGGCGGAGATATAGCGCACGGTGTCCTCGCTCAGCCCCTTGGGCGCGAAGTCCTGCTCGATATCGGTGGCGAAGCCCCACTCATACTTCTTGGATACGGCCGCATGGGCCTCTGCGTTCTTGGTCGCCATGATTACTCCTGAGCCCCGGCCAGGGCCGGCGCGCGGCTGATCGCGTTATGGGGGGCGGACTGGGATACGGGTTCGACGGAAAGCTGGGCGAGCGACACGCCGGCCAGCGCACCGCGAACGGCGGTGTTGACCACCGTCCAGTGCGGACGGACGCGGCAACTGCCCTCGATCGCGCAGTCATGCCGGCTTTCCTCGACACAGGCCGTCAGCGCGATCGGCCCTTCGACCGCCTCGATCACATCGGCCAGGCTGATCGCCGCTGGCGGACGCGACAGGCGGAAACCACCGCCGGTGCCGCGCGTGCTCTCCAGCAGCCCGGCCGAGGACAGCCGGCTGACCAGCTTCTGCGCGGTCGGCAGCGGCACACCGGTCTCCTCGGCGAGGAGCGTCGCGTTCAGCCGCACGCCGCCGCAATGGCGCGCGGCGGCCGACATCATCACGACGGCATAGTCAGAGAGAGACGAAAGGCGCATGGAAAGCTAATCGGACCATCTTGTTCCGATTAGCCAGATGGTGCAGCGCACCGCCGGAATCAACCACTATCTTTGCGAACGACTCGCGCGTTTCCCGTGGAACCGCGCTCGCCGGATCACCGTGCGGCGGGCGCCTTGGCCTTGGGCAAGACCTCCATCGTCCAGTCGGCGTCGGGGCGCAGGTACCGCGCCGCCAGCGCCTGCAGTTCGGCCGGCGTCGTCGTCATCAGGTCCGAGCCGAGCGACCGCACCGCCGCCAAGCGGCGCGGGTCATAGGTGCCGCCGCCCATCTGCCCCAGCCAGAACTGGCTGGAGGTGGAGGCACGCAGCAATTGCTGGCCCATCGGCTTGATCGTGCGTTCCAGCTCGTCCGCGCCGATTGGGTTCTTCGCCAGGTCCGCCGCGATCTCGCGCGACAGGCGGAAGAACAGCGGCACATTCTCGGGCGACACCTGCCCGATCGCGACGATCTTGCCGCCGCTGGTGCTGCCGACCGGCCACTGGCTGGTGACCGAGGGGCTGTAGCTCGCGCCCGATTCCTGGCGCAGCCGCTCGAACAGCCGGTCGGAGAAGATCTGCGCCAGGATGTCGAGCTGGCGGCTGGTGCGGATCTCGGCGATGCCGCCGCCGGTCGGCCAGGCGATCACCGCCGCCGCCTGGCTGTCCGGCCCGTCATGGGTGCGCACGACCGGCGTCGCGACATGCGCCGGAAACCGCACGGTCAGCGGTGGTCCGGCCTCGTTGCGGCGCGGCGCCATCGCGCCGAACGTGTCGGTGACAGCGGCGATCGCCTCGTCGGTCTTGACGTCGCCGAACACCATCACCTCGACCGGACCGGAGGCGAGCACCGGCTCCCAGGTCTTGCGGAAGCGCTTGGGGGTCAGCGCCGCGATCTCCTGGCTGGTTGGGGCGGCCCAGCGCGGGTCGCCGTCGCGCAGCAGCCCCTCCAGGTCGCGGCTCAGCACTGCGGTCGGCGAGGCGCGCATCCCCGATTGCGCCGCCTGCGCCGCCGCCTTGGCGCGGGCGATCGGAGCGGGGTCCCAGCCGGGCGCGGCGAGCTTCGCCGCCATCAGCCGCAACTGGTCATGGTAATCCGCCGGCGAGGTCATCGCCGCCAGCACGAACGCATCCTCGTCGATGCCGAAATCCAGCCCGATCCGCCGACCCGCCGACAGCGACTCCAGGTCGCCCTGGTCGAGCGTCCCGATGCCGCTGGCGACCAGTGCGGTATCCGCCGCCCAGGTCGCCGTGCTCGTCTTCGCCGGCAGTTCGCCATAGCCGCCGCCGAAGCGCGCGCGGACATAGACGCGGCCCGTCTCCGCCGGGTTCGAGAAGACCAGCAGCCGCACGCCATTGGCGAAGACCACTTTTTCCAGTCCGATATCGGGCATCGCCTCGCGCTGCACCACCTTGCCCGGCGCGCCGAGCGACGGCAGCTTGGAGAAATCGACGGCGGCCTGGACGCGCCGTGCGCCGGCCAGCCCGCTGACATCGGCCTTGAGGGCCGCCGCCAGGCGCGTGGGCACGTTCGCCTCCTGGGTCGGCGTGTTGACCAGCGCGCGGGTGGCGTGGCCGGCGAATATCTTGCGCGTCGAGGCCAGCACCGTGTCCGGCGTGAACATCCCCTTGGCGCGCGCATCCTTGAAGATCTGATAGGAGGTTTCGGGCGAGGTCGTCGTCTCGCGGATGTCGAGCGCGCCGGCCATGTCGTCGGCCTGCTTGGCCCCGGCCTCGACGCGCGACGTCTCGACCATGGTCCGCATGATCGTGTCGTAATCGGCCAGCTCACGGTCGATCTCGGCCTGGGTGGGCGGCGTCTTCATCGCGTCGGCCACCACCGCGCGCACATCCTTCAGTGCCGCCTCCCACTGGTTGCCGACCGGCAGGATGGTGGTGAAGGTGCCGTTGGCCGAGCGCGACTCGTCATCGACCGACACCTGCGCCTGAAGATAGCTGCCACCGCCGCGCGCGCGCTGTTCCAGCCGGCGGCTGACCAGCCGCGCGGCGACGGTGTCGACCATCCTCTTCTGGTTGAACAGGACCGTGTCCGCGTTGAACTGCCAGGGGCGCAGCACGGCGGTGGCGACGATCGCCGGCAGGCCGGGCTCGCTCAGCGTCGCGGTGGCTGGCTTGCCGGGATCGGGCTTGCCGAAATCCGGCGCGGGCACGTCGGGGCCGTTCGCCTGCCAGCCGGCGAAATTCTTGACGATCAGCCGCGAGAAGATCGCGGGGTCCATGTCGCCCGAGATGATCACCACCGCGCGCGACGGCCGATACCAGCGGTCATGGAACGCCTTCACGCTCGCGCCGTCGGCCGCCAGCAGCGTCTTCTCCGTCCCGATCGGCGAGCGGTCGGCGAGCGGCTGGCCCGCGAAGAAGGTCTCGCGCAGCGCGTCTTGGAACTTGACCTGCGGGCCCGGCTGCTCGCGCCGTTCGGCCAGCACGATCGGTCGCTCGGCATTGACCGAGGCATCGGACAGGATCGGCTTGGCCATCATTCCCGACAGGATGTGCAGGCTCTCGTCCAGCCCCGCCTCGGACGCGGAAGGCAGGTCGAGCTTGTAGAGCGTCTGGGTCGGCGTGGTCTGCGCATTCGAGTCCGAGCCGAAGGTCGCGCCCAGCCGCTGCCACACCCGCTTCGCCTCGCCATCGGGGACATAGGCGCTGGAGCGGAATGACAGGTGCTCGATGAAATGCGCGAAACCGCGCTCGTTCTCGCGCTCGTAGAGCGAACCGACGTCCATCGCGACGCGCACCGACACCTGGCCAGGCGGCACGCCGTTCTTGCGCACCGCGTAGCGCAGGCCGTTGGGCAAGGTGCCGAACCGCCAGGCCGGATCGGGTGTGATGTCGCTGCCCTTGTACAGCCAGGCGGAGGTGTCGACCGGGACCGCCGGGGTCGCCGGCGCGGCGGCGGGCGCAGCGGCCGGAGGGCGTGCCTTGGTCCGGCTGGTCTGGGCGACCAGCGGTGCCGTGGTGACGAGGAGGGAAAGGACGGAGACGCGGAACGCGCGTGACAAGGACGCCATGGCCACCGCCCTTACCCCGTTGCGATGGCCGGGGCCAATGCTTTCCTGCCCATATGGGTAGGAGCGCTCGCCGGACGCGGAGAAAAACCGGCTGGCGCTTTGACCGCTGCGGCGGGGAATGCGAAAGGGCCGGCATGGCCTGGTACCACCCCGCTCTCTTCGCGATCGACGCCGAGCGCGCACATATGCTTACCGTCCGTTCGCTTGCCGCTTGGGGCAAGGCGGGAACGCCGTTCGGCACCGCGCCCGACCGCTTCCCCCGGCTGCGCACGACCGTCGCCGGCCTTGACTTCGCCAATCCGGTCGGCCTCGCCGCCGGGGTCGACAAGGATGGCGAGGCGATCGCCGGCTTCCTGGGGCTGGGCTTTGGCGCGGTGGAGATCGGGACGCTGACGCCGCGCCCGCAGCCCGGCAATGCGAAACCCCGCCTGTTCCGCCTGCCCGAGGATCGGGCGGTGGTGAACCGCTACGGCTTCAACAATGGCGGGCTGGACGCGGGGCTGGCGCGGGTCGCCGCGATGAACGGCAAGCGACGCGGGCTGCTCGGCATCAATGTCGGCGCGAACAAGGATTCGACCGATCGCATCGCCGACTATGCCAAGGGCGTCGCCGCCGCCGCGCCGCTGGCGGATTACCTGACCATCAACATCAGCTCGCCCAACACGCCGGGCCTGCGCGACCTGCAGGCGCAACCGCTGCTCGGCGAATTGCTGACCGCGACGCGTGCGGCGTCGGGCCAGCGGCCGCTGTTCCTGAAGATCGCGCCCGATCTCGACCGCGCCGACCTGGACGCGATCGTACGGGCCGCGATCGACGGGCGGATCGATGCACTGATCGTGTCCAACACCACCGTCTCGCGCCCGGCGTCGCTGCGCTCGCCCAATGCAACGGAGACGGGCGGCCTGTCTGGCGCGCCGCTGGCCCCTCTCGCCCGCGCGAAGCTGGCGGAGGCACGCTCGGCGAGCGGCGGCGCGATTCCGCTGATTTCGGTCGGTGGGATCGACAGCGGCGCGGAGGCCTATGCCCGTATCCGTGCCGGAGCCAGCCTGATCCAGCTCTATTCGGCGATGGTCTACGAAGGCCCCGGTCTGCCCGGCCGCATCGCACGCGAGCTGGACGCGCTGCTCGCCCGCGACGGCTTCGCCGTGCTGGCAGACGCCGTGGCGGCGGGCTGACGGGTTGCGCGGGCCGACGCGGACGCTAGGGTTTGATGCAATGAAGACCCTGTTGCTCGCCGCCGCGCTCACCGCGCCGCTTGCCACCCCCGCCGTTCAGGCGGCGCCCGCCGCACAATCCGTCGCCCCGGCGCGCGGCGTCGTCACCTCCGCCGATCCGCGCGCGACCGAGGCGGGCCAGGCGATCCTGCGCCAGGGCGGGACCGCGACCGACGCGGCGATGGCGATGATGCTGGCGCTGACCGTGGTCGAGCCGCAATCCTCCGGCATCGGCGGCGGCGGCTTCCTGGTCCATAATGACGGCCGGACGGGCAAGGTCGAGACGATCGACGGTCGCGAGACCGCCCCCGCCGCGGACACCGCGCGCCTGTTCCTGGGGCCGGACGGCCAGCCCCTGCCCTTCGCCCAGGCCTTTCCCGGCGGGCGCTCGGTCGGCGTGCCCGGCAATGTCCGGCTGCTGGCGCAGGCGCACAAGCGTTGGGGCAAGCTGCCATGGAAGGCGCTGTTCCAGCCCGCGATCCGGCTGGCCGAACAGGGATATGCCGCGACGCCGCCGCTGGTGAACGGCGTCCGCATCGTCTCGCCGATCTGGGCCAACACCAATTTCGACGATGCCCGCGCGCTCTATGGCGACGCCAAGGTCGGCGAGACGATCAAGAACCCCCGCCTCGCCGCCTTGCTGCGTACCCTGTCCGAACAGGGACCGGACGCCTTCTACACCGGCGACAATGCCACCGAGCTGCTGCGCGTCGCGACGCAGAGCCGGGTCGCGCCGAGCAGCATGACCGCCGCCGATCTCGCCGGCTATCGCGCGATCGAGCGCGCGCCCGTCTGCGGCACCTATCGCCGATACCGCATCTGCAGCATGGCCCCGCCCTCCTCGGGCGGCGTCACCGTCCTCGAGATCCTCGGGATGCTGGAGCGGTTCGACCTGCGCAAGCTGGGCAAGGACTCGCCCGTCGCCTGGCACCTGATCGCGGAGGCCATGCAACTCGCCTATGCCGATCGCGACACCTATCTGGGCGACCCCGCCTTTGTGAACAATCCGATCGCTGGCATGCTTGCGCCCGCCTATCTGCGGCAACGGTCCGCACTGATCGCGCCCGACCATGCACTCGGCACCTATGCGCCCGGCCATCCGGCGGGAGCGGGCCGGATGACGGCGGCGCTGTCGTCGGAGGTGCCGGCCACCACCCACTTCATCGCCGTCGACAAACGCGGCGACATCGCGACCATGACGTCGACCGTCGAGGGTCCGTTCGGCAGCCAGTTGATCGCCAATGGCTATGTCCTCAACAACGAGCTCACCGACTTCACCTTCGCGCCGGAAAAGGACGGCGCCCCCGTCGCCAACCGGCCGGAGGGAGGCAAGCGGCCGCTGTCGTCCATGGCCCCGACCATCGTCTACGACCGCAGCGGCAAGGCGATCTTCTCGGTCGGCGCGGCGGGCGGGCGGACGATCATCATGCAGGTCGCCAAGGCGCTGATCGCGCATCTCGACTGGGGCATGCCGGCGCGCGAGGCGCTGGGCACGCCGTTGATCTTCTTCAATGCCGACGGTCTGGTGCTGGAGCAGGGCACCTGGCTCGCCGCGATGAAGCCCGCGCTGGAGAAGCTCGGCCACCGGGTGACGATCGGCAAGCTCGGCCTCAAGGCCAACGCGGTCGAGTGGACGCCGCGCGGCTGGGTGGGCGCGGCCGACCCGCGCAGCGTCGGCACCGCGCTGCCCGAATAACGATCACGGCACGACAAGGCACGCGCGACGTTCGCAACGAACGCGCGAAAGGAGAGACGATGCGGACGCTGGAGCATTTCCCCAATCTGGTCGCGATGTTCTTCGCCCGCGCCGCGGAGAAGGGCGATGCCCCCTTCCTCTGGCGCAAGGCCGATGGCGCGTGGCAGCCGACCAGCTGGGCCGAGGCGGCGCGCCAAGTCGCCAGCCTCGCCACCGCGCTCCAGGCGCTGGGGCTGAAACGCGGCGACCGGGTGATGCTAGTGGCGGAGAACCGGCCCGAATGGTGCCTGTCGGACCTAGCAATCATGGCGGCCGGCTGTGTCACGGTGCCGACCTATGTCACCAATACCGAACGCGACCATCTTCACATCCTGGAGAATAGCGGCGCCTGCGCGATCATCGTATCGACCGCCAAGCTTGCCAAGGTGCTGATGCCGGCGGTGCTCAAGTCCAACCAAGGCCAGATCGTGATCGGCATCGACGAGATGCGCGCGCCCGCCGCCGGGCTGGACTTTCACGACTGGCGCAAGCTGATCGCTGACCATCCGACCGATCCCGCCACCGCCGCCCGGCGCGCCGATTTCGGCCGCGACGACCTGGCCTGCATCATCTACACCAGCGGCACCGGCGGCGCGCCGCGCGGGGTGATGCAGCATCATGGTGCGATACTGCACAATGTCGCCGGCTGCAGCGCGGTGGTGGCGGAGGATTTCGGCTGGGGCGACGAGGTGTTCCTGTCCTTCCTGCCGCTCAGCCACGCCTATGAACATACCGGCGGGCAGCATTTCCCGATCGGCATGGGCGGGCAGATCTACTATTCCGAGGGGCTCGACAAGCTCGCCGCCAATATCGAGGAGGTCAGGCCGACGATCATGTTCGTCGTCCCCCGCCTGTTCGAGGTGCTGCGCACCCGCATCACCAAAGCGATCGAGAGGCAGGGCGGCCTGTCCGCCCGGCTGTTCGCCGCCGCTCTGGAGATCGGCGCACGGCGCAAGACGGGCGGGCTGCGGCTGGTCGACCGTCCCAAGGCGCTGCTGGTCGATGCCGTGTTCAAGCCGAAGATCGCGAAGAAGTTCGGCGGCCGGATCAAGGCGATGATCTCCGGCGGCGCGCCGCTGACGCCGGAGGTGGGCGAGTTCTTCCAGTCGTTGGGCGTCACCTTCCTGCAAGGCTATGGCCAGACCGAGGCGGCGCCGGTCATTTCGTGCAACCGCCCCTCGGCGGGGGTGACGATGGATTCCGTCGGGCCGCCGCTCGCCAATACCGAGGTGCGGATCGCCGCCGATGGGGAGATCCTGGTGCACGGCGAACTGGTGATGCACGGCTATTGGCGCAACGACGCCGAAACCGCCCGCGTGCTGAAAGACGGCTGGCTGCACACCGGCGACATCGGCGAGTTCGACGCGGCGGGCCGTATCCGCATCACCGACCGCAAGAAGGACCTGATCATCAACGACAAGGGCGAGAATGTCGCACCCCAGAAGGTCGAGGGGATGCTAACCCTGCAGCCCGAGATCGCCCAGGCGATGATCCATGGCGACCGCCGTCCCTACATGGTTGCGGTGATCGTGCCCGATCCGGAATGGACGCAGGAATGGTGCGCCAGGAACGGCGACAGCTGCCGCTTCGACAGATTGGCGGAGAATAGCGAATATCGCACCGCGTTGGGCCAGGCGGTGGAGCGGGTGAACCAGGACCTGTCGGTGACCGAGCGGATTCGCCGCTTCATCCTGGCCGACGCACCCTTCGCGATCGAGAACGAGCAGCTCACCCCCAGCCTGAAGATCCGCCGCCACATCCTGCGCCAGGTCTATGGCGAGCGGCTGGACGCGCTGTACAAGGGATAGCCCGCCCTCACCGCCGCAGCGCCGCGACCAGCTCGCGGTGGCCCGGCAGGTCAGCGGCGGCGTGATCGCCGAACTGGCGCAGCTTGCGCAGGATCTGCGCGCCACCCTCTTGCGGCAGCGACGCGGCGTCGCCGGCCCAGTCCATGCCGTAGAGCACATATTGGTAGTTGAAGAAGGCGAAGCTCTCGACATCCAGCGTGAAGTCGAAGCGGTTGGGCGGCCGGTGGCGCCACTGGTCGAGCAGGCCGGACAGCCGATCGGAACGTGAGCCGACCGCGCGATTGTCCCGCCAGAACGCCTCGGTCCGCCGGCTGAGGCAATAATGCAGCTTCAGGAAATCGGCGATCGCCTCGTAGCGCGCGGTCATCAGCGCGTTGAACCGCGCGGCGGGAGCTGGCACCGGACCATGATGGGGGAAGAGTTCGGCGATCATCGCCACCGCCGCCTCGATCAGCAGGATGCCGGTCGATTCCAGCGGCTCCAGGAAACCACCCGACAGGCCGACCGCGACGCAATTGCCAACCCAGGGCCGCCGCCGATAGCCGGGCTCGAAGCCGAGGGTGCGGACGTCCAGCCGATCCGGCGCCACGCCGGTATAGGCCGCCAGCACCATCATGGCCTGGTCGCCGCTCATATGATCGTCCGAATAGACCGCGCCGATCCCGCGCGCCTCGGCGGTGCCGATGTCCCATGTCCAACCCGCCTCATGTGCGGTGGCGATCGTCATCGTGGGCAACGGCGCGTCTTCACGTTCATAGGGCAGGCGGCAGACCAGCGCGCGATTGGTGAACAGCCGGTCGCGCACCGACAGGAACGGCTCGCCTAGCCCCTCGCCGATTATGGCGGCCCGTTGCCCGGTGCAGTCGATATAGAGGTCGGCGGACAGAGCCCCGTGCGGCTCCGTCTCCAGATGAGCAATGGCGCCATCCGCCGTCCGCTCCGCGCGCACCAGCCGCCCGTCGAGCCGCCGCACGCCCAGCGCCCCGGCCCGCTCGGCGAGCAGCCGCCCGAGCCGGATGGCGTCGAAATGATAAGCATAGCTGAGCGGTCCGTCATAGCCCGTCTCGGCCGCCTGCTTCGGGCCCCGCCCCGCCGAGGCCACCCGGTGCTGGATCGTCACCGCCTCCGCAAAGGGCGGGCGCGTCGCCGGGTCCTGCGCCAGCCAGTGCGCGACCAGATCGACCTCCTCCGATCGATAGGGCGGCTCGAAGGGGTGGACGTAGCGATGCCGCCGGCCATCCGCGGGTGCATGGAGCCAGTCGTCGAAGCGGATGCCTTGTTTGAAGCTGGCTCCGGCCGCGCGCAGGAACGCGCCCTCCTCGATCCCCAGATAGCGCAGCGTCGCCCGGATCGTCGGAAAGGCGCCCTCGCCCACGCCGATCGGGCCGATCTCCGGTGCGTCGAGCAGGGCGATCGAAACGGACGGCCGCGCCGCCGCCAGATGCCGGGCGAGATAGGCGGCGGTCAGCCAGCCGGCGGTGCCGCCGCCGACGATCAGGATCGAGCGCCCGTCCGTCATCCCCTCACATCCTCACGAACAGGTTGCGGAACCACTGCGATCCGCCGCGCGCCGCCTCGCGCCAATCCTCCTCCGGCTCCTGCGGCGTATAGCCGAGCGGGCAGAACAGCTTGGGCCGCCCGACCTTATAGGCGGCCGGATCGGCGGTGACGAGGGTCAGGCCGTGCTCCAGGGCGGTCGCGACCAGCAGGGCGTCCCGCATTTCCGCATAGGCCAGCGCGCCGGCGCGCTTCGCCACGGCCAGGTCGACCGGCAGGACGCGCCCCTCGAACGCCGGCAGCACCCGGTCGCGGATCCAGGCGGCCAGCGTCATGCCGCCCTCCCCGCCCGGCTTGCGTCGGGAGCCGGTCTCCGCTGCGGCCTGCAACTCGAGCAGGGTCACTACCGACAGGAACAGCTCCTGGCGCGGCACGCCCCCCGCCCAGAGCGCCAGCCCGGGATCAGCCCCGCCGCTGCGCGCCTGTTTCAGCGCGCCGACGATCACGGTGTCGAGCAGGTACATCAGCGCGTCCGGCTGCCGCCGCGCATCCAGCGCGCGGCCGGGGGTGGTTCGGACAGCGCCTCGCCTTCGGCCGCCAGCAGGTCGACGATGCTGTCCCCCTGCCCGGCCATCTGCCGGAACGCCTCGATGCCGATCAACACGTGGGTCGGCCGACCGCGATCGGTGATGAACACCGGTTCGAGCCGCGCGAGTCGCTTGGCGAGGCTGACATCCTGGTTGAACGCACGGCTGCTCAGCATCTTCATCGCGCACCTGTCCGGGGATTTTCCTGTAGGTACGTACCTACGCTGTTTCCGCCAAGCCACAATCCCGGTAGCGCTCCCGGAAATCGTCGCAAACGTGGGGGAACATGGCTTGCGCTCGCCAGCCGCTTGGCCTTCAACCCGACCGAACACCGGAAACCGGGGGACCGGGGAGAGCGATGAACGACATGATCGACAGTTTCCGGCACGTCGCCGGGGGGATGCTGTCCGCGCACGGGCCGGCGGTGCCGGCGAGCGCCAGCAGCTATGTGCCCGGCGACTACAGCATCCACTTCTTCCTCCAGCTCGCGATCATCATCCTGACCTGCCGGCTGGTGAGCTGGTTCGCGCAGCGCGTGCTGGCGCAGCCGCCAGTGGTGGGCGAGATGATCGCAGGCGTGCTGCTCGGCCCGTCCTTGCTCGGCCTGTTCGCGCCCGACCTACAGGCGGCGATCTTTCCCAAGGAAACCAAGAATATCCTCTATGCCGGCGCGCAGCTCGGCGTGGCGATCTACATGTTCCTGGTCGGGCTGACGCTGCGGCTCGATCATTTCCAGTCCAAGGCGAAGAGCGCGATGGCGGTGTCCGCCTCCGGCATCGCCGCGCCTTTCCTGATCGCGGCGCTGATCACGCCGATGCTGCTGACCGTGCCAGGCCTGTTCGCGCCCAATATCGGCACCGGCAGCGCGACGCTGTTCCTGGGCGCGTGCATCGCGCTCACCGCCTTCCCGATGCTGGCGCGGATCATCAATGAGCGCGGGCTGGCCGACAGCCCGCTCGGCACCTTGTCGCTGACCGCGGGCGCGTTCGACGACGCCGCCTCCTGGTGCGTGCTGGCGGTGGTGCTCGCAACCTTCGGGGGCGGAAGCGGCGTCGCGATCCTGGCGATCGGCGGGGCGATCCTTTATGTCGGCTTCCTGCTCGCCTTCGGACGCCGACTGCTCGCCCCGCTCGGCCGCGCGGTCGAGGCGCGGGGCGAGATGAGCATGAACGTGCTGGCGATCACGCTGATGCTGTTCTGCTTCTCGTCCTTCATCATGGACGCGATCGGAGTGCACGGCATCTTCGGCGGCTTCATCCTAGGCGTGTTCATGCCACGGGGGCTGTTCGTCGCCGAGCTGAAGCGCAAGGTCGAGCCGCTGGCGGTGGTGCTGCTGCTGCCGATGTTCTTCACCTATTCGGGGCTGAACACGCGGATGGACATGGTCAATTCGGCGTCGCTGCTGTTGATCGCGCTCGGCATCCTGGCCGCATCGATCGCCGCCAAGTTCGGCGCCTGCTACCTCGCGGCGCGCGCGTGCGGCGAGGACAATCGCACCGCGCTCGGCATCGGCGCGCTGATGAATTCGCGCGGGCTGATGGAGCTGATCATCATCAATATCGGCCTGAGCAAGGGGATCATCGGCCCGACGCTCTTCTCGATGCTGGTGCTCATGGCGATCGTCACGACGATGATGGCCAGCCCCTTGTTCGAATGGGTCTATGGCCGCCGGGCGCGGGCGAGCGGCGAGCTGGGCGCCGCCGCCGCCTGAACGCTTAGTGGCGCGGGTCGGGGAAGCGCAACGTCACGCGCGTCCCCGGCCCGGCATCCGCGAAGTCGAGGGCCCCACGCAGCTGCCGCGCCAAGCTGGCGATCATCCGCATCCCCAGGCTCTCGCGCGACATCGCCTTCAAGTCGAAATCCGCCGGCAGTCCCGGCCCCCGGTCGGTGACGGTCAGCACGAACTCCGCCGCCTCCTGCTTCAGCTTAACGGCGATCGGACCGGCATCGGCAGCATATTTGATCGCGTTGGTGACCAGCTCGGTCACCGCCAGGCCGACCGGGATGGCGATGTCGGCGTTCAGGTCCGCCGCGCAGATGTCGCACGCCACCGTGTCGAGACGGGCCTGCTCGGCCAGATTGGCGACGATGCCGCAGACCAGTTCGTCGAGCGCGACGATGCCGACCTGCTGCCCGCGCCACAGCCGGTCGTGCGCCTGGGCGATGGCGGTGATCCGCGCCTGTGCGTCGCCGAGCAGCCGGGCGATGCGCGGATCCTCATCCTCCTGCATCTGGAGGTTGAGCATGGCCGACACCAGCGCCAGGCTGTTCTTGACCCGGTGGCTCGCCTCGCGGGTCAGCAGTTCCTGATGCTCGATCGCGGCGGCAAGCCGGTGTTCGGCATGTTGCCGCTCGATCGCGACGCCGATCAGATTGGCGAAGCCTTGCATGAAGGCGAGGTCGGCGGCCTCGAACTGGCCCTGCTCGGCGCTGTCGACCTCCAGCACGCCATATTTCTGCCCGCCCGCCTCGACCAGGACGTTGATCGCGCGGCAGATGCCGTGCTCGGCCATGAAGGCGGGGGTGCGGAAGCGTTCCTCATTTTCGAGATGGTTGGAGATCACCGCCTCACCCGAATGATAGGCGAAGCCGGCGGGTGATTGCGCATCGCTGGCCATCTCCACCGTGCCGACCACGCCGTCGCGCCAGCCGACGCCCTCGCGCACCAGCAGCGTGCCCTTGTCGGGCTGGTACTCCAGCAGCTTGGCGAAAGAGGAGCGCATGCCTCGCGCGCAAAGTTCGACGGCGCGGCGCAACATCGGGTCGAGCTCGCGCGCCCGCAGCGCCTCGATCCCAAAGTCGGCGAGAACGGATTGCTGGTGCAGGCGATACTGGAGCTCGCCGGGCGAAGGCGCGGTGATGCCGTCGTCGCCAGGGGATTGTTCGATGATCGCCACGCCCTACTCCACTCGCCTGCCCCCTGTGTCGGGAAGGTCGGCGGGTTATTAGCAGCGTGCGGGGACAGGTAAAGTCCGGGGCGCCGTCGGGCCGCTGCACGGTCCGGTAAGGAACCGTCGTTGCTTGATCTCGTTTAACTTGCATCCGGTTCGTATCGACCGGCATGACAAAGGATAGATGGATGGGCGAGATGTCCGACAAGATTGCGGCGGCTGGCAACAAGATCGCAGGGTCGGTCAAGGAAGCCGTCGGCAAGGCCACCGATAACGATCATCTGCGCGCCGAGGGTGAAGCCCAGCAGCTCAAGGGCACCGGTCAGGACGTCAAGGGTTCGGTCAAGGGCGCGCTCGGCGACAAGATCTGACCCGGCCGATTGGCGAGACAGGCAGGGGCGTTCGCGGCGAGCGGGCGCCCCTTTCCGTAGTGCCATTGTCTGCACTGCCCACCACACCGCTCTCGCGCGGGGCGGAGTGAAGGGCAGTGAACTTGGAACCTCGACCTTCGCGATGGTTCCGCTTTTCGTCGGGACGCCGTTTGGGTTCAGCGAACCTCTCGCTACATGCCCGTATCGCTGGTCGGCACGTCGAAGAGATCCTTGAACCGGTGCGGTTGCGAGCGGAGATACTGGTCCGGCGCGCGGACCCGTCCGCCCAGATGCGCCGCGGCATGCCAGGGCCAGCGCGGATCGTAGAGAATGGTGCGCGCCAGCCCGATCAGGTCAGCATCGCCGGTCGCGACGATCGCCTCCGCCTGCTCGTAGTCTGTGATCAGGCCCACCGCGACGATGGGAATGGCGACCGCCTGCTTCAGCGCGCGGGCGAGCGGAACCTGATAGCTGGGGCCGACCGGTATCTGCTGACGCGGGTCCAGCCCGCCGCTCGACACATGCATGGCGGCACAGCCGCGCGCCTCCACCGCCTGTGCGAAGGCGATGGTCTGCTCGATGTCCCAACCGCCCTCGACCCAGTCGGTGCCCGACACGCGCATCGTCACCGGCACGCGGTCTGGAACGGCGGCGCGCACCGCGTCGAAGATCTCGAGCGGCAGACGCATCCGGTTCTCCAGCGATCCGCCATAGTCGTCGTCGCGCCGGTTGGAGAGCGGCGACAGGAACTGGTGGAGTAGATAGCCATGCGCGCCGTGAAGCTGGATCGCATCGATGCCGATCCGCACCGCGCGCCTGGCGGACTCGACAAAAGCGTCGCGCAGCCGTGCGATGCCGTCCCGATCGAGCGCGGTGGGCGCAGCCTCCCCCGCTTCGAACGCCAAGGCGGAGGGCGCGACCGTTTGCCAGCCATTCGGAGCGTCTGGGGAAATCTGGCGGCCACCGCGCCAGGGCAGGTCGGTCGACGCCTTGCGTCCGGCATGGGCGAGCTGGATCGCGATCGGCATCGGCGAATGCCGCCGCACCGCCGCCACCACTCGCGCCAGCGCCGCCTCGGTCGCATCGTCCCACAGCCCGACATCGGCATAGGTGATCCGCCCCTCGGGCACGACCGCGGTCGCCTCGATCGTCAGCAGCGCCGCGCCGGACAAGGCGAGATGGCCGAGATGGATCAGATGCCAGTCGGTCATGCAGCCATTCTCGGCCGAATACTGGCACATGGGTGCGATGACGATGCGATTGTCCAGCCGCAGCGGACCCACATCAAGGCCTTGGAATAATTGCGGACTATTCACATCCCGCCTCCTGTTACGGTGCGCCGCACCTACGCATGGCGACGGCATCGGTGCCCGGTCGACTGGCTCAGATCAGGAGGGTTTTGAGCGGGAGGGACGGATCGGCCAGGGCGTCGGGCGGGACGATCGCTCCTGCCGTCACCAGCGCGCGGCCCTGCACGAAGTCCTTCATCGCATTGACGCAGTCGAGCGCGATGACCCGTCCCTGGCGCAGATAGACAAGGGCAAAGCTGCGGCTCGCCGGATCGCCGCGCCGCACGGTCTCGTCATGTCCCGCCGACAGGCCGACCGTTTGCAGCTTCAGGTCATACTGGTCCGACCAGAACCACGGCACGGCATGATAGGCGACGTCGCGCCCGACGATCGCCCGCGCCGCGACCGCCGCCTGGTCGGTGGCGTTCTGCACCGACTCCAACCGGATCACGGCGCCATCGGCAAAGGCATTGGCATGGGCGGCGCAATCCCCGATCGCGCGGATGCCGGCGACATCGGTGCGGCACTGCGCATCGACGAGAACGCCACCCACCCCGGCCGGGCCACCCGCGACACCCGCCGCCAGCAACGGCGCGACCGCCGGCACGATGCCGATACCGACGATCACCATCTGCGCCGGCAACAGCGTGCCGTCGTGCAGCCGCACGCCGCCGACCCGGGTCTCGCCCTCCAGGCAGGACACGCGCTCGTTCAGGCGCACGGTGACGCCGTGCGCCCGGTGCTCGTCCTCGTAGAAGCGCGACAGGTCGCGCCCGGCGACGCGGGCGAGCACCCGGTCCTGCGCCTCGACCAGCGTCACCGCCTTGCCGGCCTTGGCCAGGACGGCCGCCGCCTCCAGCCCGATATAGCCGCCGCCGATCACCACCACCTCGCGCACGGCGGGCAGTTCGGCGACCAAGCGGTCGACATCGGCGCGGCTGCGCACCGAATGGACGCCGGCCAGGTCGTGGCCGGGACAGGCGATCCGACGGGCATCGCCGCCCGCCGCCCAGATCAGCTCGCCATAGCCGATAGCCTCGCCCGTCTCGGTCCGCACACACCGCATCGCCGGGTCGACCGCGGCCACACGGGTGCCGGTGCGCAGCGCGATCGATCGTTCGCGCCAAAAGGCTTCGGGGCGGATCAGGATGCGGTCGAACGACCGGTTGCCCGACAGATAGTCCTTGGACAAAGGCGGCCGTTCATAAGGCGCGTCGGCCTCGGCAGTCAGCAACGCGACCGAGCCGCCGAACTTTTCCTGCCGCAGCGCAATCGCGGCCTGCGCGCCGGCATGGCCGCCGCCCACGATCACCACGTCGAATTCTTGCATCATCGGCCGCCCGTTCCCTATCCCCTCGTCCCTGCCCGTCCTTAGAGTCCGATCCATTGACGGGGAAGCGGCACCGCGTCACGCCCCGGCAGCGGCGTAGATCCGGTCGAGCGCCTCGGCCGCCGCGACGAAGTGCCGCGCCTCGGGATCGAAACGCGCGCCCGCCGCCAGGCGCCTGGCCCAGTCGACGGCGGCGCGCCCCCCCCAATCCTCCGGCGGCTCGGCCAACGTCTCGCGCGCGGTGCCGCGATGCCGCTCCGCGACGAAATCGTAGAAGGAGCCATCGACGTTGCGGAGCGTCGCCCCGCCCTGGCTGCCATAGAAGCTCGCCTCGATCACCGCGTCGCGCCCGGCATGGACGCGCCACGAACAGGCCAGCCGCACCACCGCGCCGTCCGCCAGGTCGAGCGTGGCGACGGCATAATCCTCGACCGCGTCGCGCCCGTGCAGCGGTGCGCCGCCGGCGAACAGGCTGGCCTGGGTCCGGGTCACCGCCGGGAACCCGGTCGCCCACAAGGCCAGATCGACCAGATGGATCCCCAGGTCCATGACGCAGCCGCCGCCCGATTGCGCCCGGTCGTAGAACCACGGCTTGTCCGGGCCATAGGCGTTGTGGAACACCAGGTCGATCGCGAACACCCGGCCCAGTTCGCCGCGCCGGACCAGATCGGCGATCGCCGTCATACCCTGGGTGAAGCGATAGGACAGATCGACGCCGAGCAGCCGGTTCGCCGTTTCCGCCGCCGCGACGACCCTCGCCGTCTCCGCCGCGTCGCGACCCAGCGGCTTCTGGCAGAACACCGCGACGCCAGCCTCCAGCGCGCGGATCGCCTGGCCGGCATGCAGCGCGCTGGGCGTGGCAATGACCAGACCGTCCAATCCTTGCGCCAGCATTGCGTCGAGATCGGCGACCACCACCCCGCCGGGGACCGCCTCCGCCGCCGCCCGCGCCATCTCGGGCGAAGAATCGGCGACCGCGACGATCGTCGCGCAATCGGCCGCATGGATCGCGCCCAGGCGATGCCGGCCGATCCAGCCGGTGCCGAGGAACCCCAGGCGCGGCTTATGCATAGGTCACCAGCGCCTTGACGAACCCGTCCGGCTTGTCGCGCGTCGCGGTGATCGCCTCACCCAGCCGGTCGAGCGGATAGACATGGGTGAGCAGCCGGTCGAGGTCGATCCGTCCGCTCGCCACCGCCGCCACCGCCTCGCGCAGGCCCTGGCGGTGGACGGCGGGGTCACGCTCGTGCGCGTTGACCACGTCGATCCCCTTCCAGTTCCAGTCCTGCATATTCACCTGGCGCGGGCCGTCTTGGTGATAGCCGGCGACGACCAGCTTGCCGCCCATGCCGACCAAGGCGGAGGCGAGGTCGAGCGGCCATTGCTTGCCGACCGCCTCTATGACCCGCTCGCAGAAGCGTTCGCCTGTCAGTTGCTTCACCTGTTCGATGATCGCCCAGTGATCGTCCATCGCGATCGTCTCCGCCGCGCCGAACGCCTGCGCCAGCGCCAGCGACTCCGGCCGGCGCGAGATGGCGATGACGCGCGCGCCGGCGTCCGTCGCCAGCCGGGTCAGGATCGCGCCCAGGAAGCCGATGCCGACGATCGCCACCGTCTGGCCGGCGTGAATGTCGCTGCGGCGGAAGATGTTCATCGCGCAGGCCACCGGTTCACCCGGAAAGGGTCGGCCCGCCAGCGCCTCGGGCAATTCGACCAGTGCTTCGGCGGGTGCGACGTCATATTCGGCAAAGGCCCGTTCCGACAGCAAGGCGACGCGCGCGCCGATCGCGGGCGCGGTCACCCCCTCGCCCAGCGCGTCGACCACGCCCCAACCTTCATGGCCCAGGCCGCCCGGCGCGCCGGGGAAGCTCGACCAGGGCTGGCCCTCATATGGCTCGACATTGGAGGCGCAGACGCCCGTTCCCTCCAGCCGCACCCGGACCTCGCCGGGGCCGGGCTCGGGGCGGTCGACCTCGGCGATCTCGAACCGCGCCGGACCGACCAGTATCGCTGCTTTCATGCCTGTTCCTTGATCAGCTGAACCATGTGTAGACGAGGCTGCCGGTCGCGGCGAAGGTCGCCGCCGTCGTCACCCCGCCCAGGATGTTGGTGGTGCGCCGGTTGACCCGGTCGCCCATCATGCCACGATCGTTGCACATCAGCAGCATGACGCAGAGGAGCGGCGGTACCGAAAAGCCCTGCACGATCCCCGACCAGACCAGCGCCTTCATCGGGTTGAACCCAAGGAAGTTGAGCCCGACCGCGACCGTGGTGACCAGCGCGATGACGCCGTAGAACAGCTTGGCCTCGCCGATGCGGGCGTGAAGGTCGCCCTTGGCCCCCACCCCCTGCACCAGATCGTAGGCCGCGCCCGTCGTCATCACCGGCACCGCCAGGAAGCCGACGCCGACCACGCCCAGAACGAACAGCAGCTTCGCCGCCGACCCCGCCAGGGGTTCGAGCGCCTGCGCCGCCTGCGCCGCGCTGTCGACGTGCAGTATCCCCTGGGGATGCAGCGTCGTGGCGGTCGACAGGATGATGAAATAGAGAATGAGGTTGGCGAAGATCATGCCGACGAACACGTCGCGACGCGACCGGGCCAGCTCGGCCGAGCTCGCGCCCCGCCGCGCGGCCGCGGTCGTCCTCCCCTGGTCGATCTGCTCCTCGACCTCCTGGTTCGACTGCCAGGTATAGACATAGGCGGACAGCGACGTGCCGATGCACGCGACGATCATCGACAGGAAGGCGGCATCGAACTGCACGCGCGGCACCAGCGTCGCCCGCGCCACCGCCAGCCAGTCCGGATGCGCCAGGATCGCGGCGGCGACGTAGCTGAACAGCGCCAGCGTCAGCCAGCGGAAGATGCGCCGGAGCAGACGGTAGCTGCCGAACAGCTGGAAGCCGATCACCAGCAGGGCGACGATCACCACCAGCGCCGGCACCGGCAACGGCACGAGCAGGTTGAGCGCCGCGCCGACGCCGCCCAGATTGGCCGCCGCCTCGATGACGTTGCCGGCGAAGGCCCCCAGCATCAGCGGCCAGAGCAACCAGCGCGGATAACGGTCGCGCACCGCCGCGAACAGGCCCTTGCCATACACCCGCCCCAGCTTCGCCGACAGATAGGTGACGACGAACATCATCGGCAGCAGCACCGGCGCGATCCACAGGAAGCCGAAGCCGAACCGCGCCCCCGCCGCCGCATAGGTGCCGATCGCCGACGGATCGTCGTCCGCCGCGCCGGTGATGATGCCGGTGCCGATCGTTCGGAAAAAGCCGGTCCTGCCGGTTGTGTCGCGTGCCATGCATCCGGCTAGCGCGGGTCCCGGCGGTGCGCCTTCATCTCAGTCAGGCCAGGACGCCGAGCGGCTGCGGCGCCACCACGCGGGCGGGTGCATAGCGATCGATCATCCAGGCACAGAAATCCGCGAAGGCCTGCGGCTCGCGCGCCGGGCTGGTGTGGTGCGGCTGGACGCCCAGATGCTCGGGCGTGAAGCAGAAGGTGACCGTCAGGTCGAAATCCTGCAGCGCCTCCATCTGCCGGTCGAACCAGTCGATCGCGTTGGGGCGGAAACTGTCGGCCCAGGACAAGCCGGTGCGCAGCTTCTTCGTGCCCAGCCGCTTCAGCCAGGCGACGGCATCGTCCAGCCGCGGGTCCTGGTAGTGGAACCACTGCATCAGCCCCATCTCGGCGGCGACCTTGGCATATTCGTCGAGCGCCGGCTTGGGCGTGCCGTCCGGCCGGATCAGTCCCATGTAGAAATGGCGGTAATAGCTCGACCCCTCCGCCTCGCGATGGCGGGTGGTGGCCCCCCATTCCATCGGCAGGTCGAACAGCGAATACCAGAAGATGCGCGGCACGCGGCCGACCAGCAGCTCGGCGGTGCGCTTGACGCCGAACACCTGCACCTCCTCCGCGCCGAACGAACCGACGCCGACCTCGGTCACCCAGACCGGCTTGGTCGTCACCGCCTCGATCTCGGCGACCTTGGCCGGCCAGTCGTGGATCGACCACAGGTTCCAGTCGAGCGGGAAGCCGTGCACCGCGATCACGTCCACCGCGTCCAGCCCGCCATGCGCCTCGATCCGCCGCACCCATTGCGGGTCGATCGGCGACATGCCGCCCAGCACGCGGGTGATCGCCGGATTGATCGCCGCCACCGCCTGCCCGGCCCGCGTCACGGTGTCGGCGAAGATCGACCAGTCGGGATCGAGCTCCGGGTCCCAGTGCGACTTGTTGTTCGGTTCGTTCCAGAACATCGCGGCTTCGATCATCGTGCAACCTTTCAGGGATTTCGTCGTGGTCCGGAGCGGCTCAGCCAGCCGTCTCGTTCAGAGCGAGCAGCCGTGCGCCCCAATCACCCATCACCACCCGCGTGACCGAGGCGGGATCGATGTCGAAGCGTAGCACATGGTCCAGCGACAGGCCGAGCACCCCCGCCACCGCGCCCCGGATCATGTCGCTATGCGTCACCAGCGCGCCGGTGGTGCCCGGCCGCTCGGCCGCGACGCGGCGGAGATGCGCCAGGATCCGCGCCTGCGCCTCCGCCATCGTCTCGCCGCCGGGGATGCGCGCGGCGCCCCGCTCCTGGTTCCAGCGCCCCCAGTCGGGGTCGTCGGTCAGCGTGTCGAAGGCGCGGCCGGTCCAGTCGCCCATGTCGATCTCGATCAGGTCGGGCGCTTCCGCCGGCACCAGGCCGTGCGGTCCGGCGACAGCCGCCGCCGTGTCGCGCGTGCGCTCGAGCGGTGAGGCGTCGATCCAGTCGATCCGCGTGCCCGCGAGACGCTGCGCCAGCGCCGCCGCCTGGTCGCGCCCCGCCGCGCTCAAGGGCACGCCCGGCATCCGCCCCGACAGCCGGCGGTCGAGATGGCCATGCGCGGCATGGCGGATCAGCAGCAACGTCGCCGTCAAAACGCTGGATTCCCCTTTGCCAGGGCCCGCGGAACCGTCGGACCGACTTGATACGGATCATGAGGTTTGTACCTCAAGCCATTAGGAACAAAGAAGAAGATGCTTTGTTTCATCCCCGTAGCGATTTTTTGGGCGGATGGGGAGGAACCGATGGTGCCAGCATGTTTCACGAGGGACTGCCGCTTGTCGTTGACCTCGATCAATGAGGTGGCGCGGTGAGTGAGACGGTCCTGATCACCGGCGGGGCCGGCTTCATTGGCCGCTTCGTCGCGGATGAACTGCTGCGCCGCGGCGACCGCGTGCGTGTGCTCGACAGCCTGATCGAACAGGTCCATGGCGATGTCGAACGGCCCCCGCTCCTCAACGACGCGGTCGAACTGGTCCGGGGGGACGTGCGCAACGGCGATGTCGTCGCCAAGGCGTTGCAGGGCGTGGACAGCGTCATCCATCTGGCGGCCGAGGTCGGCGTCGGCCAGTCGATGTACGAGGTGGAGCGCTACACCTCGACCAACGATGTCGGCACCGCCGTGCTGTTCGAGAAGCTGATCGACCGGCCGGTGCGCCGCGTGGTCACCGCCTCCTCCATGTCGATCTATGGCGAGGGGCTGTACCGCGACGCGGACGGCGCGATCGTGCAGGATGCCGAGCGGCACAACCTGCGCGACGGCCTCTCCAACTGGGAGCCGGTCGATGCGCAGGGCCGCCCGTTGACCCCGGTGGCGACGCCCGAATGGAAGCGACCGGCGCTGTCCTCCATCTACGCACTCAACAAATATGTGCAGGAGCGCACCACCCACATCATGGCCGCGCCTTACGGCATGGAGGGCGTGTGCCTGCGCCTGTTCAACGTCTATGGCCCCGGCCAGGCACTGTCCAACCCGTATACGGGCGTCCTCGCCATCTTCGCCTCGCGCCTGCTCAACGGGCAGCAGCCGATGATCTTCGAGGATGGCGAGCAGCGGCGCGACTTCGTCCATGTCTCCGACGTGGCGCGCGCCTTCGCCGATGCGCTGGTGCTGCCCCAGGCGGCGGGCGGTACGTTCAACATCGGGTCCGGCCATGACCGCTCGGTCACCGAGGTGGCGACCGAGTTGGCGCGCGCCATGGGCAAGAACGACATCGCGCCCGAGATTGTCGGCAAGGCGCGGATCGGCGACATTCGCCATTGTTTCTGCGACGCGACGCTGGCCCGCGAGACGCTGGACTTCGAGGCGCGACAGGATTTCGGCCAGGGGCTGGCCGAACTCGCCGAATGGGTCGCCGAGCAGACCGCCGAGGACCGGGTGGCGACCGCGCGCGCCGAACTCGAGAAGCGCGGGCTGGTGGCATGAACCTGCCGGTCCTGATCACCGGCGGCGCGGGGTTCATCGGCGCCAATCTGGCCGATCGACTGGCCAGCGAAGGGAAGACGGTACGGGTCTACGACTCGCTCGCCCGGCCGGGCACCGAGCGCAACCTGGCCTGGCTGCGTGATCGGCATGGCGACCGCATCCGCTTCGACCAGGCGGACATCCGCAACGGCGACCGGCTGGCCGACGCGGTCGCGGGGTCCAGCGCGGTCTTCCACTTCGCCGCGCAGGTGGCGGTGACGACCAGCCTGGTCGATCCGGTCGCCGACTTCGGCATCAACATCCAGGGGACGATGCACCTGCTGGAGGCGCTGCGCATCCGCGCGCCGCACGTGCCCATGGTCTTCGCCTCTACCAATAAGGTTTACGGCGACCTGGCCGATCTCGACTTCGTGCTGGAGGACGGCGCCTATCGGCCCGTCGACGCCGACGTGCGTGCGCATGGCATCGGCGAGGCGCGGCCGCTCGACTTCCACACGCCCTATGGCTGTTCCAAGGGGGCGGCCGACCAATATGTGCTGGATTACGCCCGCAGCTTCGGCCTGCGCACCGCGGTGATGCGGATGAGCTGCATCTATGGTCAGCGCCAGATGGGAACCGAGGACCAGGGCTGGGTCGCGCATTTCCTGATCCGGGCGCTGCGCGGCGAGCCGATTACCCTCTATGGCGACGGACATCAGGTGCGCGACATCCTCGACGTGCGCGATGCGGTCGACGCCTATCTGACCGCGTGGCGCGATATCGACCGGGTGGCGGGCCGCGCCTTCAACCTGGGCGGCGGGCCGGACAATGCGGTCAGCCTGCGTCAGTTGCTCGACCATATCGGCGACCTGATCGGTCGGCCGGTCGCGGTGCGCCACGCCGAATGGCGCGCGGGCGACCAGCGCTATTTCGTCGCCGACACGCGCGCCGCGACCCAGGCGCTGGAGCTGGGCGAGCGGATTGGCTGGCGCGACGGCGTCGCCGACCTGGCCGACTGGCTGCGCCGCGAGGGCACCGCCGCGCGGACCCGCGTCGAGGTCGCGGCGTGACCGCTCGACTGCTGATGACCGTCGATACGGTCGGCGGCGTCTGGCAATATGCGACCGAACTCGCCGCCGGACTGGCGGGCAGCGGCTATCAGGTCGAACTGGCGGTGATCGGGCCGCCCCCCGATGCGGGCCAGCGACGGCGGGCGCAAGCGGTGGGTGCGACGCTGATCGACACGGGCCTGGCGCTCGACTGGCTGTCCGGCGATGCGGCCATGGTCGCGGCGACCGGCGCCGCCATTGCCCGGCTGGCCCAACAGCGCGGGGCCGATCTGGTGCAGCTCAACCAGCCCGCCTTTGCCGCCGCGCCCTTCGCGATGCCGGTGGTGGCGGTGGCGCATAGCTGCGTCGCCACCTGGTGGGCGGCGGCCGGGATCGGCCCCCTGCCCGACGACCTCGCCTGGCAGGCGGCGCTGACCGCGCGCGGCCTGGCGGCGGCCGATGCCGTGGTCGCGCCCAGCGCCGCCTTCGCCGCCGCGACCGCGCACGCGCATGGCTTGGCCCCGGGCCGGATGACGGTGGTGCATAACGGCCGCAACCTGCGCCCACGCAGCGCCCCGCCCCAGGACTTCGCCTTCACCGCCGGCCGGCTCTGGGACCGGGGCAAGAATGCCGCGACGCTCGACCGGGCCGCCGCGCGGCTGGCGGTGCCGTTCAAGGCGGCCGGCCCCTGCACCGGCCCGCATGGCGAGACGGTGGTGTTCGAGCATGTGGTGCCGCTCGGGTCGCTGGGCGAGCGGGCCATCGCCGACATCCTGTCGGCCCGACCGGTGTTCGCCTCCGCCACGCGCTACGAGCCGTTCGGACTGGCGGTGCTGGAGGCGGCGCTGGCCGGCTGTGCGCTGGTGCTGTCCGATATTCCGACGTTTCGCGAACTCTGGGACGGCGCGGCGCTGTTCGTCGATCCGGACGATGTCGATGGCTTCGCCGACGCGATCGGCACGCTGGCCGCCGACGCGCCGCTCCGCCTCGCCAACGGCGCCCAGGCGCGGGCGCGGGCCGCCTCCTATGCCCCAGCGGCGATGGCGGCGGGGATGATTGCAATCTACGACCGGCTGCTCGACCGGGCCGCCGGACCGGTGCCAGCGGCCGGACAGGTGGCGGCATGAAGATCGTCTACTTCACCCACAGCCTCGAATCCTGCTGGAACCATGGCAATGCGCATTTCGTGCGCGGCGTGCTGAGCGAGCTGGTCGCACGCGGGCACGACGTCACCGCGATCGCGCCGCCCGCGCCCTGGAGTCTGACCAACCTGCTCGCCGACCATGGCGAGACGGCGCTCGCTCCCTATCGCAGCGCCTATCCCGAACTCGCCGATCGCAGCGTGCCGCTCGCCGAGGCCGTCGCCGCGCAGGCGGAGGATGCCGACCTCGTCATCGTCCATGAATGGAACGACCATGACCTGGTCGCGACGCTCGGCACGCTACGCAAGCGGGGCGCGCGCTTCACGCTGCTCTTCCACGACACGCATCACCGCGCGGTCAGCGCGCCCGACGAGATGCGCGCCTACGACCTCAGCGGCTATGACGGCGTGCTGGCGTTCGGCGAGACGCTTGCCCGCGTCTATCGCGGCTGGGGCTGGGGCGAGCGGGTCTGGACCTGGCACGAGGCCGCCGATCCCCGCCGCTTCCACCCGCCGGCCGAGGACGGCGTGCGCGCGGGCCTGGTCTGGATCGGCAATTGGGGCGATGGCGAGCGCACGCGAGAGATCGCGGACTATCTGCTCGAACCCGCCCGCGCCGCTGGCTTGCCGCTCGACATCTACGGCGTCCGCTATCCGGACGAGGCCAGGGCGATGCTGGCGGCGGCGGGCGCGACCTATCATGGCTGGGCCCCCAATGCGGCGGCACCCGCGATCTTCGCGCGGGCGCTGGCGACCGTCCACGTGCCGCGTCGCTATTACACCAGCCTGTTGCCCGGCATCCCGACGATCCGGGTGTTCGAGGCGCTGGCCTGCGGCATCCCGCTCGCCTCCGCGCCATGGGAGGATGCCGAGCATCTGTTCCGCCCAGGCACCGACTTCCTCTTCGCCGCCGACGGCGACGCGATGACGCGGACCCTGCGGGCCTTGCGCGAGGATGCCGATCTGCGCCGGTCGCTCGCCGCCGCCGGGCTGGAGACGATCCTGGCCCGCCACACCTGCGCCCACCGCGTCGACGAGCTGATGGCGATCCTCGCCACGCTGGACGCCCTGCCCAATCGAAGGAACGCCGCGTGAAGATCGCCTTTTACGGCTCCAGCCTGCTCTCGTCTTACTGGAACGGGGCCGCCACCTATTATCGCGGCATCCTGCGCGCGCTCGCCGAGCGTGGGCACGAGATCAGCTTCTACGAACCCGATGCATTCGACCGGCAGCAGCATCGCGACATCGATCCGCCCTCCTGGGCGCGCTCGGTCGTCTATCCCGCGACGATCGAGGCGGTGCAGGGCGTGCTGGCCGAGGCGCGCGACGCCGATATCGTTGTCAAGGCCAATGGCGTCGGCGTGTTCGACCGGGAACTGCTGGAGGGTATCGTCGCCCATGCGAACCGCCAGGCGCTCAAGATCTTCTGGGACGTCGATGCCGCCGCGACGCTGGACGAAATGCGCGCCGATCCCGGCCATCCGGTGCGCGCCGCGCTGCCCGATCTCGACCTGGTGCTGACCTATGGCGGTGGCGATCCGGTGGTCGACGCCTATCGCGGCTTCGGCGCGGCCGAATGCGTGCCGGTTTACAACGCGCTCGATCCCAGCACCCATCATCCGGTGCCGCCCGACCCGCGCTTCGCCTGCGACCTGGCATTCCTCGGCAACCGGCTGCCCGACCGCGAGGCGCGGGTAGAGGAATTCTTCCTGCGTCCTGCCGCGTTGCTGGCCGATCGCCGGTTCCTGATCGGCGGCAATGGCTGGGACAGCAAGGCAATGCCCGAAAATGTCCGCCATCGCGGCCATGTCTTCACCGCCGAGCACAATGCGTTCAACTGCACGCCGCGGGCGGTGCTGAACGTCGCGCGCGACTCGATGGCGCATATCGGCTTCTCGCCCGCCACCCGCGTGTTCGAGGCGGCCGGCGCCGCCGCCTGCCTGATCACCGACGCCTGGGAAGGGATCGAACTGTTCCTGAAGCCGAGCGAGGAGGTGCTGGTCGCCCGCGACGGGCAGGACGTGGCCGAGCATCTCGCCATGCTGGACGCCGAGCGTGCCCAGGCGATCGGCCGGGCGGCGCTGGCGCGGGTGCTGGCGGAGCATACCTATGACCAGCGCGGCGACCGGCTCGACGCGCTGCTGCGCGACCGCGTCTTGGCCCGGCGGGTGGCGGCATGAAGCTCGTTGTTCTGGGCCTCACCCTCTCCTCCTCCTGGGGGAATGGCCATGCCACCACCTTCCGCGCGCTGCTCGCCGCCTTCGCTGCGCGCGGGCATGACATCCTGTTTCTGGAACGGGACAAGCCCTGGTATGCCGAGCACCGCGACGAACCGTCGCCCGGCTACTGCCGGCTCGAATTCTATGACGGGCTCGACGACCTGAGCCGCTGGCGGCACGAGATCGCCACGGCCGATGCGGTGATCGTCGGCTCCTATGTGCCCGACGGCATCGCGGTCGGCCACCTCGCGCAAAGCTGGGCGAGCGGGCCGGTCGGCTTCTACGATATCGACACGCCGGTGACGCTCGCCGCCCTGGACCGCGGCGCGTACGACTATCTGTCGGCGGCGCTGATCCCCGGTTATGCCGTCTATCTGTCGTTCACCGGCGGGCCGACGCTGGAGCGGCTGGAGCGGCACTACGGCTCTCCCGCCGCGCGGCCGCTCTATTGCTCGGTCGATGCCGAACGCTATCGCCCGCTGGACACGGGCAAGCGCTGGGACCTCTCCTATCTCGGCACCTACAGCCCCGATCGCCAGCCGACGCTGGAGCGGCTGCTGATCGAGCCGGCCCGCGCCGCGCCCGAGCGCCGCTTCGTCGTCGCCGGACCGCAATATCCCGCCGACATCGACTGGCCCGCCAATGTCGAGCGGATCGAGCATCTGCCGCCCGCCGACCATCCCGGTTTCTATTCCGCGAGCCGCGCGACGCTGAACGTGACCCGCGCCGACATGATCGCGGCGGGCTGGTCGCCCTCGGTCCGCTTGTTCGAGGCCGGCGCCTGCGGCACCGCGATCATCTCCGACCGCTGGGACGGGCTGGACGCGCTGCTCGCGCCCGGCGCCGAGATCCTGCTCGCTGATGGACCGGACGATGTCGCCGCGATGCTGGCCGACGCCGACCTCGACTCGATCGGCCGCGCCGGCCGCGCCCGCATCCTCGCCGAACATACCGCCGCGCACCGGGCCGAGGAGCTCGAACGCCACCTGACCGCCGCCCTGCGCCTCGCCGCGCCGGTCGCGTCCCTTGTCTAAGGAGAGAATGGCATGACCATGGATATCGCCCTCGTCGCCGGTGGGGCGGGCTTCATCGGCTCGCATCTGTGCCGGGCGCTCAGCGAGCGGGGATTCGAGGTGATCTGCCTCGACAATCTCCAGACGTCACGCGTCTCCAACCTCGATTCGCTGGCCGACCTGCCCCGCTACAGCTTCGTCGAGGCGGACATCGTCGCGCCCCTGCCCCAGGCGGTGCTGGACAAGGCGGACCGTATCACCCGCATCTACAATTGCGCCTGCGCAGCCTCGCCGCCGCAATATCAGGCCGATCCCGAGCATACGATGCTCACCAACGTCGTCGGGACGCATCACCTGCTGCGCCTTGCCGAACAGACCGGCGCCCGTTTCCTCCTTACCTCGACCAGCGAGGTCTATGGCGATCCGGAGGTGCATCCGCAGGTCGAGGGCTATCGCGGCTGGGTGAGCTGCACCGGCCCACGCGCCTGTTACGACGAAGGCAAGCGGGCGGCCGAGGCGATGACCTTCGACTATGCGCGGATGAAGCGCGCCGAGGTGCGGGTGGCGCGCATCTTCAACACCTATGGCCCGCACATGCATCCGGACGATGGCCGGGTCGTGTCGAACCTGGTCTGCCAGGCCCTTCGCGGCGAGCCGATCACCATCTATGGCGACGGCAGCCAGACGCGCAGCTTCTGTTATGTCAGCGACATGGTGGAAGGGCTGATCCGCCTGATGGAAAGCGACATCGACGGCACCGAGCCGGTCAATCTGGGCAATCCGCAGGAGTTCACGATCGGTGAGCTGCTCTCCAAGGTGCTCGCGATCGTGCCGAGCGACGGCGGGGTGACGCACCACGACCTGCCGCAGGACGATCCTCGCCGCCGCCGCCCCGATATCGCCCGCGCCCGGAGCCTGCTCGGCTGGGAGCCCCGGGTCGCGCTGGACGACGGCCTGCCCCAGACGGCGCGCTGGTTCGCGCGCGAATTGGGCGCGACCCTGCCCCTGGCCGTCGCGGCGGAGTAGCGCGGACGATTATCGAAGATCGGGTATGTTTTGCGCTTGCTAGAATCCGAACCCATGCTAAGCCTTCGCCGGCTGGTATGGGAGAGGATCGATGGACCTGCGCTTCACTCCGGAGGAAGAGGCTTTCCGTGACGAGGTACGCCAGTTCCTCGTCGAGAAACTGCCCACCCGCCTGTCCGACAAGGTCCGGCGCGGCCTCCATCTGACCAAGGCGGACATGGAGGAATGGCACGCCATCCTCAATGCGCGTGGCTGGCTCGCCAATCACTGGCCCGAGCGCTACGGCGGCCCCGGTTGGTCCGTGGTCCAGCGCGCGATCTTCGACGACGAGGCGGCACGCGCCTTCGCGCCGCGCCTTGTCCCCTTCGGCCTGTCGATGCTCGCCCCCGTCCTGATCAAATATGGCTCGGAGGAACAGCGACGCCACTACCTGCCGCGCATCCTCGACGGCACCGACTGGTGGTGCCAGGGCTATTCGGAGCCGGGCGCGGGCTCCGACCTCGCCAGCCTCAAGACCAGCGCGGTTCGCGACGGCAACCATTATGTCGTCAATGGTCAGAAGACCTGGACGACGCTGGGCCAATATGCCGACTGGATCTTCTGCCTGGTCCGCACCGATCCGACCGCCAAGGCGCAGGAAGGCATCTCCTTCCTCCTGATCGACATGAAGAGCCCCGGCGTCGAGGTGCGGCCGATCGTGCTGCTCGACGGCGACGCCGAGGTGAACGAGGTCTTCTTCACCGATGTCCGTGTGCCGGTCGAGAACCTGGTCGGCGAGGAGAACAAGGGCTGGACCTACGCCAAATATCTGCTGACCTATGAGCGCACCAACATCGCCGGGGTCGGCGCGTCCGCGGCGGCGTTCGACCGATTGCGGGCGACGGCCTCGTCGCTGACCCGCGGCGGCCGCCCCCTGGCCGACGATCCGCTGTTCGCGGCGCGGCTGGCGCGGATCGAGATCGATCTGGCCAACATGGCCACCACCAATCTGCGCGTCGTCGCGGCGGCGGCGCATGGCGGCGCGCCGGGGGCGGAAAGCTCGATGCTCAAGATCAAGGGCACCGAGATCCGCCAGGCGATCACCGCGCTGCAACGCCGCGCCTTCGGCATCTATGCCCAGCCCTTCGTGCCCGAAGCGCTGGAGGAAGGCTATAATGGCGCGCCGGTCGGACCCGAGGACGCGAACACCGCCGCGCCGACCTATTTCAACATGCGCAAGCTGTCGATCTTCGGCGGATCGAACGAAGTACAGAAGAACATCATTTCCAAGATGATCGTGGGGCTCTGATGGATTTCCAGCATAGCGAAGACCGGCGGATGCTCGCCGACACGCTCCGTCGTTTCCTGGCCGAGCAGGCGCCGGTCGACCGCCGCAACGCCGCCGCCTACGGCGACAGCGGCTACAGCCCGGCGGTGTGGCAGGGACTGGCGGAACTCGGCGTGATCGGCGCGCTGTTCCCGGAGGCGGCTGGCGGGTTCGGCGGATCGGGCTTCGACATCATGGTGGTGTTCGAAGAGATTGGCCGCGCGCTTTCAGTCGAGCCGTTCCTCGGTGCATTGACGGTCGGCCATGCGCTGGCCGCCGGACGGCGCGCCGACCTGCTCGAGCCGATCATCGCCGGGACGTCGATCGTGGCGCTGGCCGATGCCGAGCCGCAGGATCGCGGTCCCGATGCGCCCTATGCCACGCGGGCCACGCCGGATGGCGATGGCTGGCGGATCGACGGGGCCAAGGCGGTCGTCGCTCAGGCGGAGGCGGCCGCGCTGCTGCTGGTGTCGGCGCAGACCGTGGACGGCGCATCGCTGTTCCTGGTGCCGAGCGACGCCGCGGGCGTCTCCATCCAGGGTTATGCCAATGTCGATGGCGGACGGTCCGGCGAGGTGCGCCTGTCCGGCGTCACGCTGACCGCTGACGCCCGCGTCGCGGCGGACGGTCGCGCCGCCCTTGCCGCCGCCGAGGCCGCCGCGCTGCTCGCCTTGTCGGCGGAGGCACTGGGGGCGATGGAGGTCGCCAAGGCGATGACGATCGAGTATCTGCGCACCCGCAAGCAGTTCGGCGTGCCGATCGGCAAGTTCCAGGCGCTGCAGCATCGCATCGCCACCGTGCTGCTGGAGGTGGAACAGGCGCGCTCCGCCGTCATCAACGCCGCCGATGCCTTCGATCACGACCAGGGCGCGGACCGCGACCGGCGCTTGTCGGCGGCGAAATACACCGTCGGCGCTACGGGGCAGCTCGTCGCGGAAGAAGCGATCCAACTGCATGGCGGCATTGGCATGACCTGGGAATTGCCGCTGTCGCATTATGCCAAGCGGATCACGATGATCGACCATCAGATGGGCGATCAGGACCAGCATCTGCAACGCTATATCGCACTCGGCCGCGCCGCCTGACCGGCGCGCATCCGAATCAGCGACCAGGCCGAGTGCGCTCGGCCGCGACGCTTGCTGCCCCGGCAGCGGATGTTCAGCCTTGGCGCTCCTGCTTCGAACGGGAGCGCCCGTTGCGCCACACTTTCCCTCCCAATCAATAACTTATCGTTGAGAACCCACCAAATAGCGCGGCACATGCCTCCACATTGGAGCAAGTTTCTTTAAAACGTTGGCAACGTTTCTTAAGAATATCTTTCCCCACTTTACATCATTTTATTCATCACCGTCCCGTTTCGAGACAAACGCTGTCGTGGTCCTATAATGCGTTTATTTGGCGTTAAACCTATCGACCCCGGCGATCCGATCGGAAGACGCTCACAGATAAGTCTCCCGAATTGGACGACGAACAGAAACGCGCCATTCAAAACGGGGAAAGACTCTTGAAGAATTCGATCTTTGTCATCGCTACGGCTGTTGCCGCGATCGCTGCTCCGACGGCTGCGAATGCCGCCAACTTCAAAGTGACGTACGAGGCCGCAGGCGTCCAGAACTCGACCGCCGTCTTCGCGACCAAGGGTGTCGAGACGTTCGACAACCGTCCCACCGGCAGCCAGTCCTTCTCCACCGACTTTGGCACCAACGGCGTGATCACCGGCAGCTATTCGGGCGTGAATGTCACGAAGGCCGATCAGTTCGGCGGCGCGGGCGGCACTGGCAATTATGCCGTGACCAGCAACGGCACCGGCTACACGCTGAACCTGGCGACCACCGACGCGCGCGGCATCAACTATTTCGGCTTCTGGCTGTCGGCGTTGGACAATGGCAACCAGCTCACTTTCCTGAAGAACGGCCAGACCGTCTTCACCTACTCGGCTGAGGACATCGCGAAGGTGTTCGCCAGCATGCCAGCCTATAACGGCAACCCGAACGACGCGTACAAGGGCAAGAACAACACCCAGCCCTACGCCTTCCTGAACTTCTTCGACCAGGACGGCACGTTCGATGCGATCACCTTCTTCGAGAAGCCGCAGGTCGGCGGTTACGAGTCCGACAACCACACCGTCGGCTTCTTCACCCAGGACTCGGGCACTGTCGCCGCCGTTCCCGAACCCGCCACCTGGGCGCTGATGCTGGTCGGCTTCGCGATGGTCGGCGCGACCGCCCGCTACCGCCGCCGTTCGGCGAAGGCGACCTTCGCCTGATCCACGAACCGCCTGAGAGGGGGGCGCTATTTAGCGCCCCCCTTTTTTGGTCGCGGGCAGTCGACTTGGCGTGACCGGACAGCCTGTCCCAACCGTCCCGATGCGAGGCAGGTGGTTTCGTTGCGCGGCCCGCGCGATCGTGTAGGGGGTTCGGCCTCACGTAATGGGCAAGAACATGAACGCATATAAGGAGGCGCGGGCCAAGATCGCCGACGCGCTGGAACTGCTGGACTCGCTCGACGAGCATCTCGTCGCCGCACATCTGTCGATGGCGCTGGACCTGCTCGACCGGCGGATGCCCGCGGTCGCCCAGGCGGCGATGTAACCAGCCCCCACCAACCGCCCGCCGCTTGGCGCACCCGCTCCGCAGCGCTACATGCGATGCATGCTTCAGCCCAGCGCCGCCTTTCTTTCGCAAGCCCGCCCCCGGGCCGTCGCCCGCTGGCTGTGGCTGGTCGCCGCACTGATCGTGGCGATGGTCGTGATCGGCGGCATCACCCGGCTGACCGAGTCGGGTCTGTCTATCACCCAGTGGAAGCCGATCAGCGGCATCATTCCCCCGCTGACCCAGGCAGAGTGGCAGGCCGAATTCGCCAACTATCGCAAAATCCCGGAGTATCAGGCGTTCAACCGCGACATGACGCTGGCCGGTTTCAAGGCGATTTTCTTCTGGGAGTATCTGCACCGGCTGCTCGGTCGGGTGATCGGCCTCGCCTTTGCGGTGCCGCTGATCGTCTTCACGCTGCGACGGCAAATCCCCAAGGGCTATGGACCGCGCCTCGCCGCCATCCTGGCGCTCGGCGGACTGCAGGGCGCGATCGGCTGGTGGATGGTCGCGTCGGGCCTTTCGGTGCGAACCGATGTCAGCCATATCCGCCTGGCGGTGCATCTGGTCACCGCGCTCGTCATCCTGGCGGGCACGGTGTGGACCGCGCTGGACCTGGGGGCGCTGGCCCGCGACCCGTTCGCCGCACCGGCGCGGCTGACCGGAGTCGGCGCGGTCGCGCTGCTGATGCTGTTCGTCCAGATCGTGTTCGGCGCGTTCACCGCCGGACTGGACGCGGGCTATGCCTTTTCCGGCTGGCCGCTGATGGGCGACGCCGTCTTCCCACAGGGCGTGCCGATGCTCAGCCCCGGTTGGACCAATGCGATCGACAATCCGATCGTCGTCCAGTTCATCCATCGCTGGTTCGCCTTCGCCGCCGCCATCGCCCTCCTGTGGCTGGCGGTGCGCGCGACGCGCACCGGATCGCGCGCCGGCTTCCTCGTCACCGGGCTGGTGACGCTCCAGATCTTTCTGGGCGTGGCCACGCTCCTGACCGGCGTGCAGATCGGCGTCGCCGTGATGCACCAGGCCAATGCCGCCCTGCTGCTGATCTGCACCGTTGCCGCCGCCCACGCCGTCGGCACGGCCCGATCCGGGCGTCAAACGGTTGCTGGTATTTAGATACCCGTCAGCAAAGTGGCGGAATGCTTGACGTTCCGCCCCCTTTCGCGCATTGAGCCGGCACAACGCGCCGCTCCCCCGGGGGTGGCGCGATATTCGTTCGAAAGGTCCACGCCCATGAAGGCGCTCATGAAGACCACCAAGTCGGCCAAGCCGCACGAGGTGGAGAAGAAGTGGCACATCGTCGACGCCACCGACCTGGTGGTCGGTCGCGCCGCGGTAGTCATCGCCAACGTCCTGCGCGGCAAGCACAAGACGTCGTTCACCCCGCATGTCGACTGCGGTGACAATGTCATCGTGATCAACGCCGACAAGATCCGCTTCACGTCGAACAAGGCGGCGAAGAAGGTCTATTACAAGCACACCGGCTATGCCGGCGGCATCAAGGGCATCACCGCCGCCAAGGTCCTGGAAGGCCGCTTTCCCGAGCGCGTCCTGGAAAAGGCCGTGGAGCGCATGATCCCGCGCGGTCCGCTGGGTCGCGAGCAGATGCGCAACCTGCGCATCTTCGCCGGCACCGAGCATCCGCACGCCGCGCAGAACCCCGAGGTCCTCGACATCGCCGGCATGAGCCGCAAGAACAAGGTGGGCGCATAATGTCCGACAACCGCCAGTCCCTCGCCGATCTCGGCGCCGCGCTGAACCAGCAGCAGCGGGACGCCGCCGCCGCTCCGCAGGACGGCCAGACCGACGCCTATCTGGCCGGTCAGGACGTGCCAGTGCAGCGCGCGCCGCTGCGCGAGCAGGAAATCGATTCGCTGGGTCGCGCCTATGCCACCGGCCGCCGCAAGGATGCCGTCGCCCGCGTCTGGCTGAAGCCCGGCACCGGCAAGATCACGATCAACGGCCGTGATCAGGAAGTGTATTTCGCGCGTCCGACGCTGCGCCTCGTCATCAACCAGGTGTTCGGCGTCGCCGAGCGCGAGGGCCAGTATGACGTCGTTTGCACCGTCAAGGGTGGTGGCCTGTCCGGCCAGGCCGGCGCGGTGAAGCATGGCATCAGCCAGGCGATCACCAAGTACGAGCCGGCGCTGCGCGCGCCCGTCAAGGCGGCGGGCTTCCTGACCCGCGACAGCCGCTCGGTCGAGCGCAAGAAGTATGGCCGCGCCAAGGCGCGTCGCAGCTTCCAGTTCTCGAAGCGCTAAGTCTCTCGGCCTTCCCGGCTGCGAAGGGCGGTTCCGGCAACGGAGCCGCCCTTTTTCGTCTTGGGGCCGAGGCGACGATCTGGCAGGAACGCAGGCATGTTCCTCCACTTCCTCGACAGCTTGCGCGCCGCCGGTATTCCGGCCGGGCTGAAGGAGCATCTGCTGCTGCTGGAAGCACTGGACGCCGATGTGATCGAACAGAGCCCCGAGCAATTCTACTATCTCGCGCGCGCCGTCTATGTGAAGGACGAGGCGCTGCTCGACCGGTTCGACCAGGTTTTCGGACAGGTGTTTCGCGGCCTGACCAGTCCAGCGGCCGAACAGCATGCCGACATCCCCGCCGACTGGCTGAAGGCTGTGGCGGAGAAGTACCTGACGCCCGAGGAGCGCGCGGCCATCGAGTCGCTGGGAAGCTGGGACGCGATCATGGACGCGCTCAAGCAACGGCTGGCGGAACAGCATGGCCGTCACGAGGGCGGCAGCAAATGGATCGGCACCGGCGGCACCAGCCCGTTCGGCAACGGCGGCTACAATCCCGAAGGCGTGCGCATCGGCGGGGAAGGTCGGCATAGCCGCGCGATCAAGGTCTGGGACCAGCGCGCCTTCCGCAATCTGGACAACAGCCGCGAGCTGGGCACGCGCAACATCAAGGTCGCGCTCCGCCGCCTGCGTCGCTTCGCGCGCGAGGGGACGGCGAGCGAACTCGATATCGACGGCACGATCGACGGCACCGCGCGCCAGGGCTGGCTCGACGTGCGGATGCGTCCCGAACGGCGCAATGCGGTCAAGCTGCTGCTCTTTCTCGACGTGGGCGGATCGATGGACCCATTCGTCACGCTATGCGAGGAGCTCTTCTCCGCGGCGACCGCCGAGTTCAAGAACCTCGAATTCTTCTACTTCCACAACTGCCCCTATGAGGGCGTGTGGAAGGACAATCGCCGCCGATTCCAGGAACGCACGCCAACCTGGGACGTGCTGCACCGCTATGGCCACGACTATAAGTGCGTGTTCGTCGGCGATGCGTCGATGAGCCCCTATGAGATCAGCCAGGTCGGCGGCTCGGTGGAGCATCATAATGACGAGGCCGGCGCGGTCTGGCTGAACCGGCTAACGACCACTTATCCGGCGAGCATCTGGCTCAATCCGCTGCCGCGCGAGCATTGGGATTATGGCCAGTCGGTCGCGATGATCCGGCGGATCATGAACGACCGGATGTTCCCGCTGACGCTGGAGGGGCTGGACGCGGCGATGCGCGAGCTGACGCGCAAACGCTGAGGATTCAGCCGCGCAGTTCGGCGATCTTGCGCGTGTAGCTTTCGACCAGTTGCATTCGACGGTCGCGCGCCTCCGCGGTCAGCGCGCGCTGGGCGGCGGCACGCTCCATGGTCAGGCGACGGACATAGTAACGCAGGTCGGATTCCACGGGGCCACCCCTTCCGCTTCGACGGGATTCGCTTTGCTTGGGTTGGGCTTATCCGTCCAGCGTTAACACAAATTTATCGACCGTCCGTGACCGGAGCACGGTGAACGACACCGCCGCCGGTCGGCTGCGCGACCCCGGTCGTGCCGGGGAAACTGATCGGTCGCCCCGTCAGGGTCCGCACCGCCATATAGGCGAACCCCTCCGCCTCGATCCCGTCGCCGTTCCAACCGATCGAGTCGCCCGGCTCGACGGCGAGGCCGGTGCGCTCCGCCAGCATGGCGAGCATGGTCGCGTTGTGCCGACCGCCACCGACCACGATCAGTCGTCCGGGCCGCGCGGGCAGATGCGACAGGGCCAGCGCCACCGTCTCGGCGGTGAAGGCGGTCAACGTCGCGGCGCCATCGGCGGCGGTCAGGCCGCGCGCGGGCTGGACGGTGAAGTCGCTGCGGTCCAGCGATTTGGGCGGAGGCGCATCGAAGAATGGGTGGTCGAGCATCGCGCCCAGCACCGTCTCGTCGACGCGGCCGGCGGCGGCCAAGGTCCCGCCGGCATCGAAGCGCGCGCCGATCGTCTCGCCCACCCAATCGTCGATCAGGCCATTGGCGGGTCCGGTGTCGAAGGCGACCAGCGCGCCGTCCGCTCCGACAAAGGTGATGTTGGCGACCCCGCCCAGATTGAGGACGGCGAGCGGCTTGTGCAGGCCGGCGACCAGCGCCGCGTGATAGACCGGGATCAGCGGCGCCCCCTGCCCGCCCGCCGCGACATCGGCGGAGCGGAAATCGGCCACCGTGTCGATGCCGCAGGCCGCCGCCAACGCCGCGCCGTCGCCGATCTGCCAGGTCCAGCCGCGATCGGGGCGATGCGCCACCGTCTGGCCGTGAAAGCCGATGACGCCGACATCGGCCGCCGCCACGCCCGCCTCGCGCAGCAGCTTGTGGACCGCCAGCGCATGGGTCCGCGTGATCAACTCGCCCGCCGCCACCAGCTCGGGACTGGCGCGCGGCCGATCATAGGTCAGAGCGGTGCGGGTCGCCGCCGCGAGCTGGGCGCGCGCCGCATCCGAATAGGGCTCGCCGCGAAACGCGACCGGCCGGACCAGCGCCTCGCCATCCGTCTCGATCAGCGCCGCGTCGATGCCGTCGAGCGAGGTGCCCGACATCAGTCCGATGGCCAACATGGATCGTTTCATCCCCCCTTGCCGACGCACCGGCTCGCATGAATGCGCGCCACTGGCAAATCCGTCCATCCTCCATTATGTGCGGACCGTCCCATGGCAACGAAACTCCCCTCCCCGCCGCGTGTCGGCATGGTGTCGCTTGGCTGTCCGAAGAATCTCGTCGACAGCGAGCGCATCCTCACGCAACTGCGCGCCGATGGCTATCAGATGTCCGCCGACTATGCCGGCGCGGACGTCGTGCTGGTCAATACCTGCGGCTTTCTCGACTCCGCCAAGGAGGAGAGTCTGGAGGCGATTGGCGAGGCGATCGCCGAGAATGGCAGGGTGATCGTCACCGGCTGCATGGGCAAGGAGGCGGAGGTGATCCGCGCCCGCTTTCCCCAGGTGCTAGCCGTCACCGGCGCGCACCAATATGAGCAGGTGGTCGAGGCGGTGCACGAGGCCGCGCCCGCCAACCTGTCGCCCTATATCGACCTGATCCCCGATGCCGGGCTGAAGCTGACGCCGCGCCATTACAGCTATCTGAAGATCTCTGAGGGCTGCAACCACCGTTGCTCCTTCTGCATCATCCCCAGCCTGCGCGGCGACCTCGCCAGCCGGCGGCCCGACGCGATCCTGCGTGAGGCGGAGAAGCTGGTCGCGGCCGGCACCAAGGAACTGCTGGTCATCAGCCAGGACACCTCGGCATACGGCGTCGACCTGCGCCATGCGAGCTGGCCGCTGAAGTCGGGAGGCGAGGTGCGCGCGCACATGACCGATCTGGCGCGCGAACTGGGCCGGATCGCGCCTTGGGTGCGGCTCCACTATGTCTATCCCTATCCCCATGTCGATCAAATCATTCCGCTGATGGCCGAGGGGCTGGTGCTGCCCTATCTCGACATCCCCTTCCAGCACGCCGCCCCGGCGGTGCTGAAGCGGATGAAGCGGCCGGCCAACGACGCCAAGGTGCTGAGCCGCATCCATCGCTGGCGCGAAATCTGCCCCGATATCGCGATCCGCTCGACCTTCGTGGTCGGCTTTCCCGGCGAGACGGAGGCGGATTTCCAGTATCTGCTCGACTGGCTGGACGAGGCGCAGCTCGACCGCGTCGGCGCTTTCCGGTTCGAGCCCGTGGAGGGCGCGGCGGCCAACGACCTGTCCGATCCGGTGCCGGAGGCGGTGAAGGAAGAGCGCTACGCCCGGATCATGGAGAAGACGGCCGCCATCTCCGCCGCCAAGCTCGCCGCCAAGGTCGGCCGCACCTTGCCCGTCATCATCGACGCGGTGGACTCGGAGGGTGGCGCGACCGGCCGGTCGCAAGCCGATGCGCCCGAGATCGATGGCGAGGTATTCCTGCGCGACGCCGGCCATCTCGCGGTCGGCGACATCGTGCCGGTCGCGATCGAGGATGCGGACGAGCATGATCTGTACGGGGTGCCGCTTCCCGCCTGATCGTCCGTCGGGGCGGCCATGATGCTCATCAACGACAGTCCGGCCGGCGCTTCCTAAGCGTCGGCCATGGCTGACCCCTCCGTCTCCGGCGGCACTGCGCTGCTGATCCTCGACATGATGAACACGCTCGCCTTTCCGGGGGCGGAGCGACTGCGCCCGGCGGCCGAGGCGGCCGCGCGGGCGATCCGGTCCTTGCGCGACCAGGCGGACGCGGCGGAGGTGCCGGTCCTCTACGTCAACGACAATCATGGCGACTGGCACGACAGCCGCGAGGACCTGATCGCGCGCTGCCTGGAGCCGGACTGCGCCGGTCGCACCATCGCCGAATCGCTGCGTCCGCGGGACCGGGACCTGTTCGTCATCAAGCCGCAATTCTCGGGCTTCTACGCCACCAACCTGCCCGTGATCCTGCCGCAACTGGGCGTCGGTCGGCTGATCGTGACCGGCGTGGCCGCGGACATTTGCGTGCTGTTCACGGCGGCGGATGCCCATATGCGCGACTACGACCTCTGGATTCCGGCCGACGCGGTGGCCAGCGAAGACCCACAACGTACGGAATGGGCACTGGAAATCATGCGGAGCAGCATGAATGCGGACACCAGCCCGAGCGATCGACGACCGCCGTCCGACTGGCTGGACGCTACGGCTGCCTCGTGAGGCTGATCGATTCCGCCAATGCCGGTGACCGGGGAAACCGATTTCCCTGCTGCGCTGCAAAAGGGTAGAGGCCTACCATACGCAACGCATATGGAGATGCACCATGTCGATCATCGGCACCAAGCTGAAGCCGTTCACGACGCAGGCCTATAAGGAGGGCAAGTTCCTCACCGTGTCGGACACCGACGTGCTGGGCAAGTGGGCGGTGTTCTTCTTCTACCCCGCCGACTTCACTTTCGTATGCCCGACGGAGCTGGAGGATCTGGCCGACAATCACGACACCTTCGCGAAGATGGGCGTCGAGGTGTACAGCGTCTCGACCGACACGCATTTCAGCCACAAGGCATGGCACGACAGCTCGCCGGCGATCGGCAAGATCCGCTTCACCATGCTGGGGGATCCGGCCGGCGTCGTGACCAACAACTTCGGCGTGATGCGCGAGGGCCAGGGCCTGGCCGATCGCGGCACCTTCGTCGTCGACCCCGAGGGCACGATCCAGCTCATGGAGGTCACCTCCGAGGGCGTCGGCCGCAACGCGATGGAACTGCTGCGCAAGATCAAGGCAGCCCAGTATATCGCCGCGCATCCGGGTGAGGTCTGCCCCGCCAAGTGGGAAGAGGGCGAAGAGACGCTCGCTCCGTCGCTCGACCTCGTCGGCAAGATCTGACCGGCTGAACGCCCGATCTCGCCTCCGGCGCCCGGCGACCGCCCCGGTGCTGGAGGTGGTGGATTTCTTCAGCCCGGCGGGCGGTGCCTGTGATGCATCGCCCGCCGGCCTTCCGACCGGTCCGACCGGTCCGACGCGGGGCGGTGATCGCCACCGCCCTCCTCCCGCCACCGGGAGATGAAACCGAACCACCATCCAACGGAGGCCATCCGTGCTCGACGCCAATCTCAAGACCCAGCTCAAGACCTATCTCGGTCATCTCCGCCAGCCGGTGGAACTCGTCGCCTCGCTCGACGACGGGGCCAAGTCCGCGCAGATGCTGGAGTTGCTGAACGAGATCGCCGACCTGCATCCGCAGGTCTCCGTCATCCGCGCCGACGACGATGCGCGCCGCCCCAGCTTCCTGATCCGCCGCGCCGGCACCATGATCGGCGTGCGCTTCGCCGGCATCCCGCTCGGCCATGAATTCACATCGCTGGTGCTGGCGCTCCTCCAGGTCGGCGGCCATCCGCCCAAGCTGTCCGACGAGACGATCGCGCAGATCCGTGATCTCGACGGCGACTATGTATTCGAAACCTATTTCTCGCTGACCTGCCAGAACTGCCCCGACGTGGTGCAGGCCCTGAACCTGATGAGCGTGCTCAATCCGCGCATCCGCCACACCGCGATCGAGGGCGGCCTGTTCCAGGACGAGGTGTCAGCGCGCAACATCCTGTCAGTGCCGTCGATCTTCCTGAACGGCGAGCTGTTCGCGCAGGGTCGCATGGACGTGGAGCAGATCCTCGCCAAGCTCGACACCGGCAGCGTCGCGCGTGCGGCGGCGAAGATCGACGCGAAAGACCCGTTCGACGTGCTGGTCGTCGGCGGCGGTCCGGCTGGCGCCGCAGCGGCGATCTATGCCGCGCGCAAGGGCATCCGCACCGGCCTGGTCGCCGAGCGGTTCGGCGGACAGGTGCTGGACACCATGTCGATCGAGAACTTCATCTCGGTCCAGCATACCGAGGGGCCGCGCATGGTCCAGCAGATGGAGGCGCATGTCGACCAGTACGGCGTCGACGTGATGACCCTGCAACGCGCGGACAAGCTGGTCGCGGCGAAGAGCCCCGGCGGGCTGCACGAGCTGCATCTGGAAAGCGGCGCGACGCTGCGCGCCCGCACGCTGATCCTGTCGACCGGCGCGCGCTGGCGGCAGATGAACGTTCCGGGCGAGGATGCCTATCGCAACAAGGGCGTGACCTATTGTCCGCATTGCGACGGCCCGCTGTTCCGCGGCAAGCGCGTGGCGGTCATCGGCGGCGGCAACTCCGGTGTCGAGGCGGCGATCGACCTGGCCGGCGTGGTCGGCCATGTCACCCTGATCGAATATGCGGCTGACCTGCGCGCCGACGCGGTGCTGCAGCGCAAGCTCGCAAGCCTGCCCAATGTCGACATCGTCACCTCGGCCCTGACCACGGAGGTGACCGGCGACGGCGAGCGGGTGACCGGCCTGCGCTATAAGGACCGCAACCATGGCAGCGACCACGAGCTGCCGCTGGAGGGTATCTTCGTGCAGATCGGCCTGGTGCCCAACACCGAGTGGCTGCGCGACACGGTGGCGCTGAGCCAGCGCGGCGAGATCGAGATCACCGACCGCTGCGAAACCTCGGTCGCGGGCGTGTTCGCGGCGGGTGACGTGACGACGGTGCCCTACAAGCAGATCATCGTCGCGATGGGCGAAGGCTCGAAGGCGTCGCTGTCAGCCTTCGACCATCTAATTCGCCTGCCGGTGAGCGGCGAAGCCGTGGCGGCTTGACGGATTGGGGGGGCGGCGGAACGGCGCGCCCCTCCTCTCACCTTCCACCCCGGCGCAGGCCGGGGTCCAGTCACGAACCATTGTTGTAGAGAAACGGTGTCCCCCGACTGGATCCCGACCGTCGCCGGGATGGATGTTAAAGGGGATGCCTGGTTAGCGTCGACTTCCGGCTTTCAACGGAGGATCACTCAGCCCTCGTCCCCCATGCGCAGCGCCGCGATGAAGGCTTCCTGCGGGATGCTGACGCTGCCGTACTCGCGCATCTTCGCCTTGCCCTTCTTCTGCTTGTCGAGCAGCTTGCGCTTGCGGCTGGCGTCGCCGCCATAGCATTTGGCGGTCACGTCCTTGCGCATCGCGCTGATCGTCTCGCGCGCGATCACCTTGCCGCCGATCGCCGCCTGGATCGGGATCTTGAACAGGTGGCGCGGGATCAGTTCCTTCAGCCGCTCGCACATGCCGCGCCCGCGCACCTCGGCGGTGCCGCGATGGACGATCATCGACAGCGCATCCACCGGTTCCTCGTTGACCAGAATGCTCATCTTCACCAGGTCGCCCTCGCGATAGCCGATCTGGTGATAATCGAAGCTGGCATAACCCTTGGACAGCGACTTTAGCCGGTCGTAGAAATCGAACACGACTTCGTTGAGCGGCAGTTCATAGGTCGCCTGGGCGCGGCCGCCGACATAAGTCAGGTTCTTCTGAATGCCGCGCCGGTCCTGGCAGAGCTTCAGGATGCTGCCGAGATATTCGTCGGGGACATAGATGGTCGCCTCGATCCACGGCTCGGAGATGCTCGCGATCTTGTTGGGATCGGGCATGTCGGCGGGGTTGTGCAGTTCGATCGTGCCGCCGTCATGCGTCAGGTCGATCTCATAGACGACCGACGGCGCGGTGGTGATGAGGTCGAGATCATATTCGCGGGTCAGCCGCTCCTGGATGATCTCCAGGTGGAGGAGGCCCAGGAACCCGCAGCGGAAGCCGAAGCCCAGCGCCGCCGACGTCTCCATCTCGAAGCTGAACGACGCGTCGTTGAGCCGCAGCTTCGAGATGCTCTCGCGCAGCTTCTCGAAGTCGTTGGCGTCGACGGGGAACAGGCCGCAGAACACGACCGGCTGGACTTCCTTGAAGCCCGCCAGCGGCTCGGCCGCGGGGCGCTTGGCGTCGGTCAGCGTGTCGCCGACGCGCGCCTGCGCCACGTCCTTGATCTGCGCGGTGATGAAGCCGATCTCGCCCGGCCCCAGGTCGGGCAGCTGCTCGATCTTGGGGCGGAAACAGCCGACGCGGTCGATCAGGTGCGTGGTTCCGGCCTGCATGAACTTGATCTGCTGGCCCTTCTTCAGCACCCCCTCCATCACGCGAACGAGGATGACGACGCCCAGATAAGGGTCGTACCAGCTGTCGACCAGCATCGCCTTCAGCGGCGCGTCCGCATCGCCCTTGGGCGCGGGGATCTTCTGGACGATTGCCTCGAGAATGTCGGCGATGCCGATGCCCGACTTGGCGCTGGCGAGCACCGCGCCCGAGGCGTCGATGCCGATCACGTCCTCGATCTCGGCGCGGACCTTTTCGGGTTCGGCGGCGGGCAGGTCGATCTTGTTGATGACGGGCACGATCTCATGGTCGTGTTCGATCGACTGATAGACGTTCGCCAGCGTCTGCGCCTCGACGCCCTGCGCCGCGTCGACCACCAGCAACGCGCCCTCGCACGCCGCCAGCGACCGGCTGACCTCATAGGCGAAGTCGACATGGCCCGGCGTGTCCATCAGGTTCAGCGTATAGGTCTCGCCGTCCTGCGCCTTGTAGGCCAGGCGCACGGTCTGCGCCTTGATGGTGATGCCGCGTTCCTTCTCGATCTCCATGTTGTCGAGCACCTGTTCGGACATCTCGCGTTCGGAGAGGCCGCCGGTCTGCTGGATGAGACGATCGGCCAGCGTCGACTTGCCATGGTCGATATGGGCGATGATCGAGAAATTTCGGATGCGCTGAAGGTCGGTGGCCACGGTCTATCGATCGCTAGAGGAGAAGCGACAGGCCGTTAGCACCCTTGTTCGCCAAAGCCAAAGCGCGTCTCGCATTGTCGTGCCGATCGGACCCGACGGACGCCGCCGATGGTTCCGCTCGCCACGCGATTGATATAGGGCAAGCACCACCCCGCCGGAACGGATGCGATGAACCTGCTGCTGGTCGAAGACGATGCCGAATATGCCGCCGCCACCGCGACGGGCCTGCGCCGGTTCGACCACCGGGTGACGATCGCCCCGGACGGCCGCGCGGCGCTGTCCGCAGTGGAGTGCGAGTCGTTTGACGCGATGATCCTCGACCGGATGCTGCCGCATGTCGACGGCATCTCGGTGCTGGAGCGGCTGCGCGCCGCGCGGGCGACGCTGCCCGTCATCATGCTGAGCGCGCGGGGACAGAGCGACGACAAGGTCGGCGGGCTGGTGGCGGGTGCCGACGATTATGTCGTCAAGCCGGTGGATGCCGCCGAACTCAACGCCCGGCTCCACGCGCTGCTGCGCGGCCGCGCCTTCGCGCAAGGCGGCGACGACACCCTCACCGCCGGAGACATCACCGTCAGTCCCAGCCGCTTCCGCGCCTGGCGCGCCGGTCAGCCGGTCGATTTGGTCAAGCTCGAATTGCGATTGCTGCTCGAACTGGTCCGCCACGCCGACACGGTGATGACGCGCGCGATGCTGGTCGAGAAAGTGTGGGGCTATGATTTCGAGCCGGAGACCAATCTGGTCGACGTCTATATCCGCCGCCTGCGCATCAAGCTGACCGCCGATGGCCGCGGCGACCCGATCGTGACGATGCGCGGCGTCGGCTACATGCTGAAGGGCGGATGAGGCGAACTCCTCGCCTGCCGCCGTCGCTGCGGGGGCTGACGCTGATCTTCCTCGCCGTATTCCTGGTGGCGGTGACGGGAACCGGCTTCGCCATCCATTCGGCCACGCGCGCGACGATCGCGGGGCTGGTGGACCGCCGGATCGAGGCGGCGGCCGATGCGGTGACCGATGACGACGGCCGCGCCGACGCGGCCCTCATGGCCAGGCGGATCGCGCTGCTCAACCGGCGACGCGACACCGGCGATATCGGCCTGTTGCTGCTCGACCGGTCGGGCCAGCGACTGGCCGGCAATCTCGCCATCCCATCAATTCCGGCCGAGGGGCTGTCGACCCTGCACCGACGCGACGGCATCGTCGGCCTGACCGCCGGCCGTGCGCTTGTCCGCCACCTGCCCGGCGGCGGATCGCTGGTCGCGGTGGCGGAGACAGAGCCGTTCGATCATTTCCGGGGTCCGCGCCGGCACATCTACCTGTTCGGGTTCGGATCGATCGTGCTGGTGGTGGCGGCAGGCATGGCGGCGTTCGGCTGGATCGTCGCACGGCGCATCGCGGCGACGCGCAGCGCGGCGGCGGCGATCATCGATGGCGACCTGCGCCGCCGCCTGCCGCTGGCCGGGGATGGCGGCGTGTTCGATGCGCAGGCGGCGACGCTCAACCAGATGCTCGACCGGATCGGCGAGCTGATGCGCGGCTTGTCGGAGGTGTCGGCGGATATCGCGCACGATCTGCGCACCCCCCTTTCCCGGCTGCGCGGACGGCTGGCACTGCTCGCGGCCGACGCCGATGATGCGGGGATGCGCGCCGGGCTGGAAGCCGCGATCCACGACAGCGACTCGCTGCTCGCGCTGTTCGCCGCGATCCTGCGCATCACCGAGGTGGAGGGCGGCGCGCGGCGGGCGGGCTTCGCTCCGCTCGACCTGGCCGAATTGGCCGAGGCGGTGGGGCTGATGATGATCCCGGCGGCCGAGGATAGCGGGCACCGGCTGCTCGTCGAGGCGCGGGGACCGGTGCCGATCAGTGGCGACCGGCAGTTGCTGACACAGGCGATCATCAACCTGGTCGAGAACGCCCGGCGGCACACGCCCGCCGGCTGCGTCATCCGCCTGGCCGCCGGACGCGACACGCTCGCCCGGCTGGAGGTGACCGATACCGGGCCGGGCATCGCCGCCGCTGACCGGCCGCTGGCGCTGCGCCGCTTCGGCCGGCTCGATGCCAGCCGTGGGCGGCGCGGCCATGGCCTGGGCCTGCCGCTGGTCGAGGCGATCGCGCGGCTGCATCGCGGCACGCTGGCGCTCGGCGATGCCGCGCCGGGCCTGCGCGTCACGATCACGCTGCCGCTGGTGGGCTGATCCGCGTCAGAAGCGCAGCGCGGCGGTGATCCGGCCCGATCGCGGCGCGCCCGGCATCGTCCACACCGACGCATAGGAGCTGGCGATATAGTAGGTATCGAACAGATTATCGACGTCGACCCGGACGCTCAGATGATCGGTCAGTGCATAGCCCAGGTCGACGCGCGCGATCGTATAGGCAGGCAGGCGATAGCTGCTGCCATAGGGATCGCCCGCCCGATGGCCGACATAGGTGACGCCGCCGCCAAGCTGCGCGCGACCGAACCGCTTCTGCACAACCAGGTTCGCCTGATGACGCGGCACGTTGCTGAGCGGCCGTCCGATCAGCGTCGGGTCGACATCCTTCACCACCGTCGCGTCGACATAGGTATAGGTGGCGCTGGCGAACAGGCCGCGGCGGATGCGCAACGTCGCGTCCAACTCCGCCCCGCGCGACCGCTGGCGGCCGATCTGGGTCTTGACGAAGGGATCGGTGGCGTTGGGGTTGAGCACGTTGCGCTTGACCATGTCAAACAGCGCCGCCTGCCCGGTCAGCCGGCCGTCCAGCAGGCCGAACTTGGTCCCGACCTCGAACGAGCGGCTGCGCTCGGCATCGAAGGTGGATGTGCCGTCGGACGGATTGAGGCGGAGCGACTGGCCGTAGCTGGTATAGAGCGACCAGCCGCGCGCGGCCTGCCAGCTCAGGGCCAGGCGCGGCGTCAGCCCCTTGTCGACCGTCTCCAGCAACCGGTTGTTGGCGCGGCGGTTGATTACGCGTTCGTCGAAGCGGTTCAGCCGCGCGCCGACCAGCAGCGTCACGGCGTTCCACCGGATCACGTCCTGCGCGTAGAGGCTGTCGCTACGGAAATTGGCGCGCCGGTCAGCAAAGCGCGGCGGCACCGGCAAAGGCTGGCTGGCATAGACGGGATCGAACAGGTCGATGGGCAGGAGCGGCCTACCGGCGGAGCCCCGCGCTCGGTCGAGGATGAAGGTCTGGCCGTGGCGAACCCGATCGACGCCGAGGCGCAGATCATGGTCGAGACCCAGCCAGGCCACACTGGCAGTCAATTCTCCGCGAAGCGACAGATCATTCCAGCGGAAATCATGGTAGCGGCGATCGCGCCCAGCGGTGCGGCCATCCTTCTGCAGCCCGCGCGCGCCGAAATCGACCATGGTGCCGAATCCACGCAACGATCCGTCGCGCTGGCTGCCGCCCAGTTCCAGGCCGATCCCGCCGCCCAGATCGGCGAACAGGCTCGCCTGTTGCCAGAAGCTGGTCTGGCGGATGCGGCCGTCGCCCGGCTCGCCCAGGAAGGTGCGGCGGTCCATCGCTCGCGCATCGCCGTCCACGCCGACCACGCCGCGGTCCAGCACCGTGGCGTTGCGCATATATTCCGCCTGGTAGAGCAGGCGCAGCGTCGACAGCGGCGCCCAAGCGATCGACGGGGCGATCAGTCGGCGCGATCCGCCGACATGGTCGCGGAAACTGTCGCGATCCTCCACCACGCCGATCAGGCGCAGGCTCAGGCCCCTGGCGACCGGCCCGGTCGCGTCCGCCGTCAGCCGCCGAAAGCTCCAGCTGCCATAGCTGGCATCGGCGCGGAAGGATGCGGTGTCGAGCGGCGCCTTGGTGACCAGGTTGATCGCGCCGCCCGGCTCGCCCCGGCCGGACAGGGCCGCCGTCGCGCCCTTCAGAACCTCGACCCGTTCAATCGTCGCCAGGTCATAGGGCGCGTTGAAGCCGTAATTGCTGCTGAACCGGTTGATCTGGATGTCCGGTCCGGCATTCTCGTCGCCAGCGAAGCCGCGGATCGCGAACTTGTCCCACAAGCCGCCAAAGTCGTTCTGCCGCGACACGCCCCCGGCCATGTCGAGTACGTCGCCCAGCCGATTTGCGTTTACGGTGTCCAGCGCGACGCGGTCCAGCACGCGCACCGATTGCGGATAGCGGAGCAGCGATACGTCGCTGCCGATGATGCTGGCATTGGCGTCGCGTCCGGTCACGACGATCTCGTCGCCCTCGGCGGGCGGCGTATCCGGCGTCGCGGCCGTCGCCGGCGCTGCCAGGCCGGCCAGCATCGCCGCCAGGCAGCGCCCCATGCGGCCCGTTCGCCGATCCCGTGCCGCCATGTCCCCTGCCCCCCGATGCGAAGGGCGGCCGACTATCGTTGTTGCAAATGCAAATCAACTTCTATCGCATCAGTCGGTGAAGACGACCGTCTTCTCCCCGTTCAGCAGCACGCGGTCCGCCAGATGCTGGCGCACGGCGCGCGCCAGCACGCGCCGCTCGATGTCCCGGCCCTTGCGCACCAGCGTCTCGGGCGAATCCGCGTGGGTGACAGGCTCCACGTCTTGGGCGATGATCGGCCCCTCATCCAGGTCGGCGGTGACGTAATGCGCGGTCGCGCCGATCATCTTCACGCCGCGCGCATGGGCCTGATGGTACGGCTTGGCGCCCTTGAAACCAGGCAGGAAGCTGTGGTGGATGTTGATGCACCGCCCCGACAGGAAGGCGGTCAGGTCGTCCGACAGGATTTGCATGTAACGGGCAAGCACGACCAGCTCCGCCCCCGTCTCCGTCACCACGGCCTTGATCCGCGCCTCTTGCGCCGCCCTGGTCAGCGGGGTGACGGGCAGATGGTGGAAGGGCACGCCGCCCAGGTCCAGCCCGTCGAAGGTCGCGCGGGGATGGTTGGACACGATCCCCACCACCGCCATCGGCAACTCGCCGATCCGCCAGCGATAGAGCAGGTCGGCGAGGCAGTGGTCGAATCTCGATACCAGGAGCAGCACCTTGCGCCGCGACTCCGCGAGGCGGATCGACCAGGTCATGCCGCACGCATCGGCCAGCGCGGCGAATTGTTCGGGCAGCGCGGCGGCGGGGCTGGTGGCCAGGGTGAAGACCACGCGCATGAAGAAGCGCTCTGTCTCCGCATCCTCGAACTGCGCAGCCTCGCGGATGTTCGCACCCGCCTCGAACAACAGGCCGGTCACTCGGGCCACGATGCCCGGCTGGTCGGGACAGGATACGGCGAGAACGTGCAGCGGGATGGAAACGGGGTCGCTCATGCGTTTCTCTTCGACGGGACGGATGGGCCGGAGCGGACCGCCTCAACCCAATTCCGCGTCGTCGTCAACGCCCCCTTGCCGGACGCATGGCACGGCGGCCGCCGCCGGTTCTCTATTCCTGGTCGCCGCCGCCGGAATGGTCGGTCTTGTCGGGGGACTTGCCGGTCGCGGTCTTCTTCGCGCCTGTGCCCGTGCCGCCGCCGCGCCCCGTGCCCAGGCTGCCACGCGCACCGTCGCCGCCCTTGGTTGTGATCGCGCCGGGATTTCCGCCCGCACCTTTCTGCGCCATGATCCATCTCCTTATGATGCAAGGGAAATGCGAACAGCTGCGACGCCGTTCCTGGTCCCTTGGGCAGGTTAGGCAATCTCGCCCGGCGGCGTGGGCCGCTGCCCTTCGCTATGTCCCTGCCGCAACCACCCGTGTAGGACGGTGGGATGGAGAACCGTCCCCTCGTCCGCTGGATCATCCGGATCGCGCTTGCCTGCCTGCTGGTGGCGATGGCGGGGATGCTGGCGCTCGGCGCTGCCCTCCTGCGAAGCTGACCCGAGCGTCAGCCCGCGTGGCGCCGCTCATGGTCGAGCAGGAAGGTCTTGATCGACAGGCCGCCGGCGAAGCCCGTCAGCGCCCCGTTGCTGCCGATCACCCGGTGGCAGGGTGCGACGATCGACAGCGGATTGCGGCCATTCGCCGCCCCCACCGCGCGGGTCGCGGCCGGCCGGCCGATCTGCCTGGCGATCGCGGCATAGCTGCGGGTCTCGCCATAGGGGATGGTCGCCAGAGCCTGCCACACCGCGCGCTGGAATGCGGTGCCGCGCGGGTCGAGCGGCACGGTGAACGCCCGCAACTGCCCGGCGAAATAGGCGGACAGCTCGGCCGCCGCACGATCGAGATGCGGGTGCGACGCCGCCGCCGCCACCTCGCCCAGCCGCACCCGGTCCGGCCGCTCCTCGGGCCACAGGATCGCCACCAGCCCCGCGTCGCTCGCGACCAGCGTCAGCCGCCCGATCGGCGAATCATGATGGCGATAGTGCAGGCTCATGCCGCATGATGCCGCGCGCGGGCGTTGAAATGCCAGCCCCCCTCGCTAGACAGGGCCGCACGACCCCGCCCCCAATCCTTGAGAGGCCCGTATGAGAACCCGCGCCGCGGTGGCATTCGCCGCCAAGCAACCGCTCGAGATCGTCGAGCTCGACCTCGAAGGGCCCAGGGCCGGCGAGGTGCTGGTCGAGATCATGGCGACCGGCATCTGCCATACCGACGCCTATACGCTCGACGGGCTGGACTCGGAGGGGCTGTTCCCCTCGGTGCTGGGGCATGAGGGCGCCGGCATCGTCCGCGAGGTCGGACCCGGCGTGACCAGCGTGGCGCCGGGCGACCATGTCATCCCGCTGTACACGCCCGAATGCCGCCAGTGTAAGTCGTGCCTGTCGGGCAAGACCAATCTGTGCACGGCGATCCGCGCCACCCAGGGCAAGGGGCTGATGCCCGACGGCACCACCCGCTTCAGCTACAAGGGCCAGCCGATCTTCCACTATATGGGCTGCTCGACCTTCTCCAACTTCACGGTGCTGCCCGAAATCGCGGTCGCCAAGATCCGCGAGGACGCGCCGTTCCAGACCAGCTGCTATGTCGGCTGCGGGGTCACCACGGGCGTCGGCGCGGTGGTCAACACCGCCAAGGTCGCGGTCGGCGACACGATCATCGTCTTCGGCCTGGGCGGGATCGGCCTCAACGTGCTGCAGGGCGCGCGGCTGGCCGGCGCGGGCATGATCGTCGGCGTCGACATCAATCCGGACCGCGAGGAATGGGGCCGCCGCTTCGGCATGACCCATTTCGTCAACCCCAGGGACGTGTCCGGCGACCTGGTTCAGCACCTGGTTGCGCTGACCGATGGCGGCGCGGACTATACGTTCGACTGCACCGGCAACACCGACGTCATGCGCCAGGCGCTGGAGGCATGCCATCGTGGCTGGGGCACCAGCATCATCATCGGCGTGGCCGAGGCGGGCAAGGAGATCAGCACCCGCCCCTTCCAGCTCGTCACGGGGCGCAACTGGCGCGGCACTGCGTTCGGGGGGGCCAAGGGTCGCACCGACGTGCCCAAGATCGTCGACTGGTACATGAACGGCAAGATCGAGATCGACCCGATGATCACCCATGTCCTGTCGCTGGAGGACATCAACAAGGGGTTCGACCTGATGCATGCGGGCGAGAGCATCCGCAGCGTCGTGGTCTATTGAACGACAAGGGGAGGAAAAGACGATGTTCTCGCATGTGATGGTCGGATCGAACGATATCGCCCGGTCCAAGGTCTTCTACGACGCGCTGTTCGCGGCGATGGGCGCGGGACCGGCGATGGTCGACGACCGGGGCCGGCTGGCCTATCGCCACAACGGCGCGATGTTCATGGTGACGACGCCGATCGACGGCGAGGCGGCGTGCGGCGCCAATGGCGGAACGATCGGATTCGGCCTGACCGGACCCGAGCAGGTCGATGCCTGGCATGAAGCCGGCGTCGCCCATGGCGGCACCGCGATCGAAAACCCGCCGGGCGTCCGCCCGTCGCCTTTCGGTGCGCTCTACCTCGCCTATCTGCGCGACCCGGACGGCAACAAGCTGTGCGGCGGCCATCGCCTGCCCAAGCAGGCCTGACCCGGCCCCGGATAGGACAGGAACCCGGCATGGACACGCTCTCCACCAATCGCGCCTTTGGCGGCACGCAGGGCGTGTACAGCCACGCCTCAACGGCGACCGGCACCGACATGACCTTCTCGGTCTTTGTGCCGCCGCATGAGCCTGGCGCGAAGCTGCCGGTCGTCTGGTATCTGTCCGGGCTGACCTGCACCCATGCCAACGTCACCGACAAGGGCGAGTATCGCCGCGCCTGCACCGAGCTGGGCCTGATGCTGGTTGCGCCGGACACCAGTCCGCGCGGCGACGGCGTGCCCGACGATCCGGAGGGGTCCTATGATTTCGGCCTGGGCGCAGGCTTCTATGTCGACGCGACGCGCGCCCCGTTCGACCAGCATTACCGGATGTGGACCTATGTGACCGAGGAACTGCCGGCGCTGGTCGCCGACCGCTTCCCGGTCGACATGGCCCGTCAGGGGATCATGGGTCATTCGATGGGCGGCCACGGCGCGCTGACCATCGGACTGCGGCATCCCGATCGCTTCCGCGCGGTCAGCGCCTTCGCCCCGATCGTCGCGCCATCGCAGGTGCCCTGGGGTCGGAAGGCCTTGGGCGGTTATCTGGGCGACGACGCAGCGGCCTGGCGCCGGCACGACGCGGTGGCGCTGATCGAGGATGGCGCGCGCGTCCCGGCGCTGTTGGTCGACCAAGGCGCGGCGGACCAGTTCCTGGTCGAACAATTGCAGCCCGAGCGGCTGGCCAAGGCCTGCGCGGACGCCGGAATTGACCTGACGCTGCGCTTGCAACCCGGCTACGACCACAGCTATTACTTCATCAGCAGCTTCATGGCCGACCATCTCCGCTGGCACGCGGAGCGGCTGGACTGAGGAGCATCGGACGCGTCTGGTTGCAAGGGACCTAACCCCGCAGCCGGATCTCCGCCGGCACGCCGATCGCCAGCGCGCCGGGCGGCACGTCCTTCAGCACCACGGCGTTAGCGCCGATAGCCGCCCCCGCGCCGATCCGCACCCGGCCCAATATCACCGCGCCCGCGCCAAGATGGACGTCGTCGCCCAGGATCGGCGCGTCGCTCAACCGCTCGAGCGTGCGGACGCCCAAGGTGCAGTTCTGGCGAATGATGCAGCGGTCGCCGATCACGGTCGAACCATGGATGACGATGCCGCCCTGATGCTCGATCACCACGCCCTGCCCGACCGTCGCGGTATAGGGAAGTTCGATGCCGTAGATGTTGCGGCAATAGCGGAAGGCCGCATTGTAGAGCATCGAGAGCGGCAGGCGCAGCAACCTGGCCCCCACCCCCATCCGCCAGACGCCGAAGCGATAGACCGCGATCGTGCGAAATCCCGGTCGCGTCCAGTCGCGCCCATGCGCGCGCCAGTCGGCCGCGATCTGGCGGCGCAGCGCGGCCAAGCTCATGCCACCGGCTCCGCACCCTTATATTCGATCAGTGTGCTCTGCCGACCGGTCAGCCGCTTGAGATGATAGCCGAGCACACCCTTGGCCTGAGCGAACTTGCCGAGCACCAGGAAATGCGCATAGCGCAGCGCGAAGCCAAGCCCATAGCCACGGCCGCGCTGCATCCGGCGCGCGATGCGCAGCACCTGGAGCGGGTAGAGCAGCGCCACCAGCCCCGCCGCCCACCAGCCGATCGCCAGTCCCGCCGCCACGACCACCAGCGGCAATGCCACGCCCCAGGCCAGGATGCTGCGCACCTGCTGGCGCCAGACCGGATCCGACGTAGGTCCATGCCGCTGGACATGTTCGGCAAAGGCATGGCCGGATCGCTCGCTGCGTCGCCACCATTGGCGGATATGGGTCATCGCCGCGTCGTGCAGCGTCATCTCCGCATCGATGCGCCGTACCCGCCATCCCTGTTGCCGCATTCGGAGGCACAGGTCCGGCTCCTCGCCGGCGATCAGATCGGGATTGTAGCCGCCGACCCCGGCGATGGCTTCGCGACGGAACAGCGCGTCGCCGCCACAGGCCGCCGCCTCGCCGACCGGCACGTTCCACTCGTCGTCGCACATACGGTTGTAGACGCTGCGCTCCGGATGACGTTCGCGCCGCCGACCGAACACCACCGCCAGTCGCGGGTCGGCCCGCAGCGCCGCCACCGCCTGGTCCAGCCAGTCGGGATCGAGCGCGCAGTCGCCGTCCAGGAACTGCACGAACTCCGGCTCGCCCGCCTCGGCCAGCCCGGCATTGCGCGCCAGCGCGGCGGTGAAGCGCGTCATCGGCGGCAGGGTCACCACGGTGACGCCCTGCCCTTCGGCAAAGGCGACGCTGCCATCGGTCGAACCGGAATCGACATAAATGCGATGCGCATCCGCGGGCAGCGAGCGGAGACAGGCCTTCAGCCGCTCGCCCTCGTTGCGGCCGATTGCGACGATCGCGATCGAAGGCGCGCCGGAGCGCGCGGTGGACGGGCGGGTCATTCCCATTCCTTCCAGGCGGGCAGGCGGCCGGGCGCGCTGTCCCACGCGGCCACCGCCGAGCGTCGATCGCTGTCGGCGGCGGACAGGCCGTTGCGGATCAGGGCTTCCCGTTCGCCCGGCGCATGCGCATGGGCACGGCCCAGCCCGATCCGGCAGCGGAAATCCCAAATCGCCTTGCCGGCGATCCAGGCCAGTCCGGACGCCCGTGCGGCGGTCGGGCCGTAGGCGCGCGCGAAGAAGCGGCGGCGCGAACGGAACCAGTAGTCGGGCAGAGCGCGTTGGGCGCTGGCGCCGTTCTTGACCCCGGTCGATGCGCCGCCGGCATGGACGACGCGGCTGGCCGGCACGTGCAACGCGCGCCAGCCGGCGCGGTGGAAGCGATGCATCAGCTCCACCTCCTCGAAATAGAGGAAGAACCCTTCGTCGAACAGGCCGACCGCACGGAGCGCCTCGGCCCGCATCAACACGCTCGCCCCCGTCACCCAATCGGCCTCGACCGGCCGGTCGTCGGGCGACGTGACCAGCGGGATCGGCGCGCGCAACAGGCGGCCGAGCGCGGGCGTCCCCGCTCCGCGCAGGAACTCGCCCTTCACGGTCGGGAAGCGGAAGGCCGAGCCGAGCGCCCGGCCCTCCTCGTCGACCAGCAGGCTGCCGGCGGCGGCCGCCGCCGGCGCATCGACCAGCGCCTGCACCAGCCGGACCAGCGCGCCCGGCTCCGGCACCGCGTCCGGATTGACGATATAGAGGAAGTCGGGGGCATCCGGCCGGGCGAGCGCATGGCGGATCGCCTGGTTGTTCGCCCAGCCGAAGCCGCCGTTGAACGCCATCGGCAGGAGCGTCACCCAATTGGCGAAGGCGGGGGCGGACAGCGCGCCGGCCAGCACCTCGGCCGAGCCGTCGCCCGAGCCGCCATCGACCACGATCGCATCGAGCGCGCCCAGGGCGCCGCGTTCGCGCGACAGGGCGCGCAGGCACTCCAGCGTCAGGTCGGGTGTGCGGTAATTGACCAGCACGGCGGTGACCCGCAGGTCGGAAGGGGCCTTGGTCATCGGGCTACCGGATCTCGCAGTTCGGAAAAGCCAGGATTGAAAAGGGTCTGGCCGCCATTGCCCGCCGTCCTATGCGAGCGGCGGGGGCGACACAAGCGGATGCCGTCATGGGAACAGCCGGCGCAGCGCCTGTTCCAGCACCAAGAGCTGCCACAGGGTCGCGCCATGATCGGCCGCACCGCCGCGATGCGCCTCCACCATCATGGTGAGCGCGACCGGGTCGAACCAACCCGTCTCGGCCAGCAGCGTCGCGCCGCCCAGCGCCGCCGCCAGGTCACCGGCCGGCGCGCGCCAGCCATCATCCGCCGGCCGCCGCAACGCCTCGGCCGGCAGATAGGATGCGAGCGCGCGGCCCATGACATCGCTCCCGGCCGCGCCACCGCGCCGCAACGCCAGCGGCAGCCGCGCCGAACATTGCAGCAGGCGATGATCGAGCAGCGGCAGCCGCGCCTCCAGCCCCGCCGCCATCGCGCTGCGGTCGGCGCGCGTCAGCCACTGGGCGGGCAGCGCGATGGCGAGGTCGGCATGAAGCGCGCGGTCGAGCGGATGGCTGGCGGGGGCGGCCGCCATCGCATCGACATAGCGTTGCTCGGCCCGGTGGCCGTTCAGCGCCTGGCGGGCCGCCGGGGTGAACAGCCGTTCGCGCCAGAGACGCGGGGTGATCGCCAGATGCCGGGCATAAGCCTCCGCCCCTTCCAGCGCCAGCGCCTCCAGCCGCGACCGGCCGCCCGCATCGGGCCAGATCGCGCCCAGCCGGGTGAACAGCGGCTGGCGGACGCGGATATGCAGCAGCGCGCGCAGCCGCTCACCGCGCACCAGCCGGCGATGGCGCTCGCCCTCCGCCATCGTCAGCGCCCCGCCCGTGCCGAGCAGGGCGACCGCCATCGTGTCGCGCGCCGCATCGGCGCCGGCGAAATCGGCGACGGCGCGCGGATCGGCGAAGGGTTCGTCGAACAGCACCGCCAGCAGCTCGGCATCGTCGGGCCCCGGGTCGAAGCGCGGCGCATCGCTGTGGTCGGTGGCGAAGCGGCGCGCGATCGGCGCCGCCGCCGGTCCGAGCCCGAGCGTCCGGATCGCCCGCGGACTGGCCTCCGCCATCAGCGCGACCACCGCCGCGCTGTCGGCGTCGCCGGACAGCAGCGCGCCGTCCGCGCCGATCATCCGGCTGCGCACCGCGCGCCGCAGCAGGTCGCCCCACTGCCCCGCCACCTCCGCCGCCGGGCCCTTGAGCCGCGCGCCGCCCTCCCAGCGCCACCAGCGTTCCGGCCCGACGATCGGCCGCCCGCGCGCGATCGTCAGCCGGTGCGCGGCCGGCAGCTTGGCCACGCCCGCCACCAGGCAGGCGTCGTCCGGCACATAGCCATAGGCCAGATAATCCTCGACCGCGGTGATGTCCGGCATGCGACGGAGCAGTGGATGCGCCAACAAGCCCTTCAGCTCGGAGGCGAAGGCGATCGAGCCGTCGGACAGCTCGGCGAGGTGGAGCGGCTTCGCGCCGATCCGGTCGCGCGACAGGAACAGCAGCCCGCGCCCTGCGTCGTACAGCGCCAGCGCCACCTCGCCATCGATATGCTCCGGCAGCGCCGGACCCCAGCGTCGCCAGCCCGCGAGCAGCAGTTCGGCATCGTCCTCGCTCTCGAACCCGACCCCGTCCGCCTCCAGGGCGCGTCTGAGCGCCGCGGCATTCAGGATCGCGCCGTCATGGACGACGGTCAGCGACGCCTCGGTGCGCAAGGCCGCGACGCCCGCTGGCCGGTTGCTGCCGAGCGCCACGCCCGGTGCGGTCCACACCCCCTCGCCGCCCGGCCCGCGATGCGCCTGGGTGGCAAGCATCCGGCGCAATCGGGCGGGATCGACCGGCTTGGGCGTGGCGGGATGGAACAGACCCGCGATGCCGCCCATCAGCGCCGCTCCCGCTGCGATCGCGGCTCAGGGGTGGAGCGGAACGGGACAGGGCAAAGCGTCGGATCGGTCATGCCCGGCCGCCGTTATCATGGTCAGGGCCGACGCTCCACCGGACTTCGACCGACCGGTCAGGCCGCGTCGTTGGAGGCGCGCCAGCCGCGTGTCCCGCCCGGTGCGGCCGCGCGGGGCGGATCGGATTCCACCCAATCGATCAACATGGTCAGCACCCGGCGCAGCACCGTCTCCTGCTCCTCGACCCGCGCCTCCAGCGCGGCGAGGCGCGCGGTGGGGTCGGTCGGCGCGGCCTGCCCGACGCGCGCGATGGCGGAGCGGACCACGCCCGGCAGATCCTCCGCCAAGTCGGCAAGCACCGTCTCGACGATATGGGCGTCGATCACCTCCTCGCCGGTCAGCGCGGCATGGAGCATCACCCGCGACGCGATCTGGTTCAGCCGGCGCGGGATGCCGTCGGACGCCGCGTGCAGCGCGTCGAAACTGTCCTCGGAGAAATCGGGCCGACCCGTCCACCCGACCACGGTCAGCCGGTGGGCGATATAGCTGGCCACCTCGTGCGGGGCCATCGGCTCCAGATGATGGCTGGCGATGATCCGCTGGCGTAGTTGCTCCAGCCCGGCGCCCTCGTTCAGCCGGTCGCGGAACTCGGGCTGACCGAGCAGCAGGATTTGGAGCAGCGCATAGCCGCCCGCCTGGAAGTTGGAGAGCATGCGCAGCTCCTCCAGCGTTTCGATCGGCAGCGCCTGCGCCTCGTCGACGACCAGCAGGGTCCGCCGGCCGCTGCGCGCCACCGCATGCAGCCCGCGCTCGATCACCGCCAGCAGCTCCGCCTTGGTCAGGCCGACCGGATCGGCATCGAGGTGGAGCGCGACGGTGCGCAGCAGGTCCTCGGGTGCGACGGCGGTGGAGACGATGTGGATGGGATTGAGCCGCGATTCGTCGATCGTGCCGAGCAGATGCCCGATCAGCGTGGTCTTGCCCGCGCCCACCTCACCGGTCACGACGATGAACCCCTCGCCCTGCGCCAGACCATAACCCAGATAGGCCATCGCCTTGCGATGCGTCGCGGTCTCGAACCAGAAACGCGCGTCGGGCGTGAGTTGGAACGGCCGCGCCGTCAGGCCCCAATGCTGATCGTCCATCACCCTCGCCTTCGTACCTGCGGCCGAGACTAGGCGAAGCGCGAGGGGGACGCCACCCGCTTGTCAGTTGTGCGGCAGCTTGGCCGGATCCTGGGCCGCGCCCATGTCGAGGAGGAAGACGGGGCCGAGCTCCACCACCTGCTTCGCGCCGGCCAGTTGCACGGTGGCGCGGATCGCGCCCGGCGCATAGGCCCTGCCCGCGCGGCCGGCAGCATAATAGAGCTTCCAGCTCGGTCCGACCTTCGCCACGTCCTGCGCCAAGACGCCGTAGGGCGCGGCGGCCTCGCCGATACCGATCGGCAGGTCGATCGTCTGCCCCTCGGCGGCATCGGGCGCCCGAAGATAGACGGCGAGCAGCATCGTGTCGTTCGCCTGGACCGGCTTCACCGTCGCGCTGGTCGCCCCGATGTCCCAGGGGTTCGCGCCCTTCGCCGCGACCGCGACATGCACGGCCTCGTCGCCCGGGATGCCGGGGGCCTGAGTCGCCTTGGCCTTGTACTTCTCGCCATAGAAGTTCCAGCTCGTGCCCGGCTGGTTCACGGCCTTGTCGAGCAACCCGCCCCCAGCCGGCGCGCTCTGCGCCAGCACGGGCGTGGCGAAGCACAGGCCGGCCATAGCACTGGCGACGGCAATACGGATCATCTGGCATCCCCCCTATGTTGAACATCGCCCCGCTGCGGGGTCTTGGCAGCATCTCAGCGCGATATGATGGTCGACGCAAGCGGGTTCATGCTCGATCCGGTCCTTTTCAGCGCGCCACGACTTCGCGGGCCGGCGGATGACCGAGGAACGCCGCCGGGCTGGCGGTTGCGCCATAAGCCCCGGCGAGGAAGATCGCGACCAGGTCGCCGATCTCGGCGCGGGGCAGCGTCACCCGGTCGCCCAGTCGGTCGAGCGGCGTGCAGAGCGGGCCAACGACGCTGACCACTTCCTCCGCCGCCGCGCCAACCCGGTCGGCGACCGCCAGCGGATAGTTGCGGCGGACGACCGTGCCGAAATTGCCCGAGGCGGCGAGCTGGTGGTGGAGGCCGCCGTCGACGATGAGGAAGGTCTCGCCACCGCTTTCCTTACGGTCGACGACCCGCGCCAGATAGACACCCGCCTCGGCGACCAGCCAGCGACCGAGTTCGATCGCGAATCGGCTGTCGGCCAGGATCGCCGGCCGCGCCGCCAGCGCGTCTGCCAGCCGCGCACCGACCGCGTCGATGTCGAGCGGCGCGTCCCCGGCGAAATAGGGCACACCAAAGCCGCCGCCCAGATTGACCAGCGGCGGCGCGGCCCCAGCGGCCTCCGCCAGCCGCGCGGCGAGCGCCACGGTCGCGCCCTGCGTCTCCGCCACCGCCTCCGCCGACAGGGCTTGGCTGCCCGCATAGACGTGGAAGCCGCGCCAGTCCGCCCCCGCCGCGACCAGCCGCCGCACCAGCGCCGGCACCCGCGCCGCATCGATGCCGAAGGGGGACGGACGACCGCCCATCCGCATCCCCGATCCGCGCAGCTCGATATCGGGATTGACCCGCACCGCCAGGCGCGGGCGCACCCCCTGTGTGTCGGCGATGGCGAGTGCGCGATCGGCCTCGCCCTCCGACTCCAGATTCAGCGTCACGCCGCCCACGATCGCCACCAGGAGCTCGTCGTCGCGCTTGCCGGGGCCGGCGAAGCTGATCGCGGCGGCCGGCTTGACCGCCAAAGCGCAGGCGAGCTCCCCGGCGGAGGCGACGTCCAACCCGTCCATCATCGGCGCGATCGCCGCCAGCCAGTCGGGCAGCGGATTGGCCTTGATCGCATAATGAAGGTCGATGTCCGGAAACGCCGTCCGAAACCGCGCGACCCGGCCGGCGACGATCGCGGGATCATAGACGAAGACCGGCGTGCCCGCCGCCGCCCAATCCGCCGCGCGCCGACCGGCAATGTGGAGTTCGGGCGTCTGGCCGACGAACGCAGCGGGGATCGGCCCGGTCGGCTTTGCGGTAGTGGCGGTCATATCCGATCCCTCAGCGATCGGGATGATCGCGTCATGAAAGCCCCGTGGTCGCGTGACGGAGCGCCCATGCCACGTCCATTCCGGTTCGCCACGATGATTTTCGAACCTCGACGGCCCGTCGTCACGACGGGGATTCCATCGGTGCCTGCACCGCCAGCCGGCGGAGGGCGGCGCGATCGAGCTTGCCATTGGCGTTGCGCGGCAGCTCCGCGAACCAGCGATACTGCTGCGGCTGAAGGAAACTGGGCAGCTCCGCGCGCAGCCGGGCGCGCAACCCCGCTTCGCGATCCGCCTCGCCCGCCACCATCGCGACGATCGCCTGGCCCAGCCGCTCGTCGGGGACGCCGACTGCCACCGCCTCCACGGCCTCGCCGCCGGACAGGATCGCCTCCTCCACCTCCTGCGGGCTGACGCGGTTGCCGGCGACCTTGATCATCTCGTCGTCGCGGCCGACGAAGCGCAGCAGGCCGCCCGCATCCTCGACCACCGTATCGCCGGACCAGACCGCCATCCCCTCGCCCAGCCAGGGCGGCGCGGGGCGGAACCGCTGCGCGCTGCGCGCCGCATCCTGCCAATAGCCCTGCGCGACCAGGGGGCCGGCATGGACCAGCTCGCCCGGCTCGCCGGGGGCGGCGCGACCGCCGTCCGCCCGTACCGGGGCCACCGCGGCGAAGGGAATGGCGCGACCGATCGAATCGGGATTGGCATCGACCAGCGCCGGATCGAGATAGGTCGATCGGAATGCCTCGGTCAGCCCGTACATCGGATAGAGGTCGGCCCGGGGAAAACGCTGGCGCAGCATCCGCACCATGCGCGGGGTTAGCGCCCCACCCGAATTGGTCAGTCGCCGCAGCCCGGCCGCCGTCGCCGCCGGCCAGTCCGCCTCCAGCAGCTGCACCCACAGCGGCGGCACCCCGGCCAGGGTCGTCGCGTCAAACCGGGCGACCGCCTTCACCACGTCGCGCGCCGCCAGATAGTCGATCGGCGCGACCGCTGCACCCGCCGCCCAGCTCGACAGCAATTGGTTTTGGCCATAATCGAACGACAGGGGCAACACGGCGAGCACCCGGTCCGCCGGGGTCAGGCGCAGATAATGCGCCACGGAGATCGCGCCCAGCCACAGATTGGCGTGCGACAGCATCACGCCCTTTGGCCGACCAGTCGAACCGGACGTATAGAGGATCGCGGCCAGCGCTGCCGGGTCCGCGGGGGAGGCCGGCAGGCCGGGGCCGTCCAGCCGGCAGTCCGCCTCCACCGCCACCCGCATCGCCGGGGCCAGGTCGCCGGGGGCCAGGGTCGCCAGCCGCGCCGGCTGGCTGACGAGCAGCGAAGCGCCGCTGTCCGCCAGGATATGCGCCACCTGCGCCCGGCGAAGAGCCGGGTTGACCGGCACATGCACCAGCCCCGCCCGCGCCGCCGCCAGCGGCAGGATGCAGGCGACCCGCGTCTTGGGCAGCCAGCTCGCCACCCGGTCGCCATGCCGGGCGCGTTCCGCCAGCCACCCGGCGAGCGCGCCCACCGCATGCTCCAACGCGGCGAAACTCATCGCCCCCAAGCGGTCGATCACGGCAGGCGCATCGGGTGCGCCGCGAACCGGCAGATGGTCGAGCGGGCGGGCGATTGGATCGAGGTCGGTCACAAGGTCCCTCATAGCGCGGGCCCGTTGCCGATTTCACCCCTGCCGCCTAATGCGACCGCATCCATAGAGGCTTGCGAAGGGGAGAATGGCGGCGTGGCGACGAAGCAGACGGCCGATCAGGCGGTACGGCAGGTGCTGGGCGAGGTGCTCGGCCTGTCGGCGGAGCGGGTGGCCGCGTTCGATGCCGACACGCCACTGTTCGGCGCACTGCCCGAACTCGACTCGATGGCGGTGGCCGGCGTGCTGACCGAACTGGAGGACCGGCTCGGCATCCTGATCGAGGATGACGAGGTCGACGGCGACATGCTGGAGACGTTCGGCGCGTTGACCGATTTCGTGGCAGCGCGCCTGCCCACGTGAGCGACGCTCCGGGCACGCCTCCTCGGCCAGGCGAGGTGACGAAAAAAAGGCTTGTAGAGGTCCGGTGTCCGGGGCTGCCGACCGTCAACGCGACAACCCTCACGCTCCCGCCACCGTCCCCCGCGGCTTACCGGGCAGGACGGTCACGAGGCCGTCCCGTTCTCAGCGACCAGCCTGCTCCTGCTGCTGGATCGCGCGCCGCTCGGCGGCCCAATTCCGGTTCCACATCATCGAGCAGCCGGTCTGGCCGCCGGTGCCGACCGGCGAGCAGGTATCGGGCAGGCCGCCGGCGACGCGGCTGACCTCGTCGATCTGCGCGGCGCGGTTGACCCAGCTCTGGTTCTGTGCGGCGATCGGGCCGCTGTCGCGCAGGCTCTTCGGGATACGATAGGGCTCGTCGTTGCGCGTGCAGACGACGATCTCGTCCCCGGTCGACGTCGGGCAGGCCTGGTTGCCCTGTAGCGTGACGCTGCGCACGCGCTGCGGCGGCTTGCCCTGGGCGGCCTGCGCCTGCGCGGCGGCGGGTAGCAGCGTCAGCGCACCGGCCGCGAGGGAGAGGAACAGGCTGGGGTTCAGGCGGGACATCGACGCGGCTCCTTTAGACCGGAATAGAACGATTGCCGGCGCGCATAGCTCCCATGGGTTTGCGGGAATGTGTATGGCCGCTATGGCAGCCGCCATGATCCTCGTCGTCGACAATTACGACAGCTTCACCTGGAACCTGGTCCATTATCTCCAAGAGCTGGGGACGGTGGTGGAGGTGGTGCGCAACGACGCCATCTCCGCAGGCCAGGCGCTGTCCTCGGGAGCGGATGCGTTCCTGATCTCGCCCGGCCCCTGCACGCCCAACGAGGCAGGCGTATCGCTCGACCTGGTCGAGGCCTGCGCCGCCGAGGGCCGGCCGCTGCTGGGCGTCTGCCTGGGCCATCAGGCGATCGGCCAGCATTTCGGCGGTCGGGTGGAGCGCGGCGGGCTGATGCACGGCAAGACCTCGCCGGTGCTGCACGACGGCAGCGGACTGTTCGCGGGGCTCCCCTCCCCCTTCACGGCCACGCGCTATCACTCGTTGATCGTCAACGACATCCCCGATTCGCTGCTGGTCAATGCGCGGGCCGAGGACGGCGTGGTGATGGGCTTCCGCCACCGCGACCTGCCGATCCACGGCGTGCAGTTCCATCCCGAGAGCATCGCCACCGAACATGGTCATGCGATGCTGGCCAATTTCCTGCGCGACGCCGGAATCGCGGTCGACGAGGATCGGGTCAAGACGGCATGACCACCACCGCCCTGCTGCCCGATCCCGCCAGCCCGCTGGCCCGCGAGAGCGCGGCGTTGGCCTTTGCCGATGTGCTCGACGGCCGCGCCGACGACGAGTCGATCGCCCGTTTCCTCACCGCCCTCGCCGAACGCGGCGAAACGTCGATCGAGATTGCCGAGGCGGCGCGCGCGCTGCGCCAGCGGCTGATCCCGATCGACGCGCCCGCCGGCGCGATCGATGTCTGCGGCACCGGCGGCGACGGCCATCATACGCTCAACGTCTCGACGGCGGTGGCGCTGGTCGTGGCGGCGTGCGGCGTGCCGGTCGCCAAGCATGGCAACCGCGCCGCCTCGTCCAAGGCGGGCGCGGCGGACACGCTGGAGGCGCTGGGGCTCGACATGGCCGTCGCCGGCGCGACCGCCGAGCGCAGCCTCGCCGACTTGGGCATCTGCTTCCTCTTCGCCGCCAACCATCATCCGGCAATGGCGCGGATCACCCCGATCCGCCGCCGCATCGGCCGGCGCACCATCTTCAACCTGATGGGGCCGCTCGCCAATCCGGCGCATGTCGCGCGGCAGCTGATCGGCATCGCCCGGCCCGACTATGCCACCCTCTACGCCGAAGCGCTGAACCAGCTCGGCACCGAAGCGGCGCTGGTCGTCTCGGGCGAGGAGGGGCTGGACGAACTGTCCGGCGCGGGGGCCAGCATCGTCGTGCCGGTGGGGCGCGTGGCCCTGCCCGGCCGGGTCACGCCGGAGGATGCCGGCCTCGCCCGCCATCCGATCGACTCGATCCGGGGCGGCGACGCGCGCCGCAATGCGCAGGCGCTGCACGCCCTTCTGAAAGGTGAAGTCGGCGCCTACCGCGACGCGGTGCTGCTCAACGCCGCCGCCGCCCTGGTGCTCGCCGGACGCGCCGCCACCCTGGCCGAGGCCGTGCCCATCGCCGCCGAAGCGCTCGACAACGGCGCGGCGCATCGTCTCCTGACCGCCTGGATCGCCTATTCATGACCATCCTCGACACGATCATGACCCATAAGCGGGGCGAGGTCGCCGCCCGCAAGGCGCGCACCAGCGATGCCGACCTCGCCGCTCGCATCGCCGCCGCCGGCGCGCCGCGCGGCTTCCGCGCCGCGCTCGACGCCAGGGCCGGCCATGCGCTGATCGCCGAGGTGAAGAAAGCCAGTCCGTCCAAGGGACTGATCCGCCCGGACTTCGACCCGCCGGCCCATGCCCGCGCCTATCAGGCGGGAGGCGCCGCCTGCCTGTCGGTGCTGACCGACGAACATTTTTTCCAAGGCGCCGACGACTATCTGGTCGCGGCGCGCGCGGCGGTGACGTTGCCGGTGATCCGCAAGGACTTCATGGCCGACCCCTGGCAGGCCGCCGAATCGCGGGCGATCGGCGCGGATGCGATCCTGCTGATCGTCGCCGCGCTCGACGACGGACCGCTTGCCGAGATCGAGGCCGCGGCGCTGGAACTGGGCATGGACTGCCTGGTCGAGGTGCATGACGAGGCTGGACTGGAGCGCGCGCTGCGCCTCCGCTCGCGGCTGATCGGCTGCAACAATCGCGACCTGCGCGACTTTTCCGTCGATGTGTCCCGATCCTACCGGCTGAAGGCGCTGGCGCCTGCCGATTGCACCTTCGTCGCCGAGAGCGGCCTGAACAGCCGCGCCGACCTCGACGCGATGGCGGCGCATGGCGTCCACTGCTTCCTGATCGGCGAATCGCTGATGCGGCAGGACGATGTCGAGACCGCGACCCGCGCGCTGGTCGGATGACCGGGCTGACCCATCTCGACGACCAGGGCGCCGCGCGCATGGTCGATGTCGGCGACAAGCCGGCGACCGCGCGCGAGGCGGTGGCGGCGGGGCGCATCCGCCTGTCGCCCGAGGCGCTGGCGCTGGTCCGCAACGCATCGGCGAAGAAGGGCGACGTGCTGGCGGTGGCGCGGATCGCCGGGATCATGGCGGCGAAGCGCACGGCCGATCTGATCCCGCTTTGCCATCCCCTGCCGCTCAGCCGTGTCGCGATCGACCTGGCGGTGACCGACCACGGCGTGACCGTGCGCGCCACGTGTCGCACGCACGGGCCGACCGGCGTGGAGATGGAGGCGCTGACCGCCGCTTCGGTCGCGCTCCTCACCGTTTATGATATGGTGAAGGCGGTGGACAAGGCGATGATCATCGAGGATCTGCGCGTTGTCGCCAAGTCGGGCGGCAAGTCCGGCGACTGGACGATTGCATGACGCTGGTCCCCGTCGCCGAGGCGCAGGCGCGTCTCTTCGCCTTGGCCGCGCCGGTCGCGACGGAGAGGCTACCGATCCGGCAGGCCGCCGGCCGATGGGCCGCCGACGACATCACGGCGCTTCGGACTCAGCCGGTCGCCGACCTGTCGGCGATGGACGGCTATGCGATCCGCTTCGCCGACCTGCCCGGCCCCTGGCGGGTGATTGGCGAAAGCGCGGCCGGCCGTCCCTTTGCCGGAACGGTCGCAGCCGGCGAGGCGGTCCGCATCTTCACCGGCGCCGCCCTGCCGACTGGCGCTGACACCGTGCTGGTGCAGGAAGAGGCGGCGCGCGACTCCGAGCGGCTGATGCTCGATGGCGAGGGCCCGGCGCATCGCGGCCGCAACGTCCGCGCGCGCGGGCTGGACTTCCATGCGGGCAGCCGGCTGATCGCGGCGGGCGAGCGGCTGACCCCGGCGCGGATCGCGGTGGCGGCGACCGGCGGGCATGGCGCCCTGCCGGTCCGCCGCTCCGTCCGAGTCGCGTTGGCGGCGACCGGCGACGAGCTGGTGCCGGCCGGAGGACCGGTGAGCGGCGCGCAACTGCCCGAGTCGAACGGCGTCATGCTGGCGGCGATGCTCGCCGACCTGCCGGTCGCGATCGTCGACCTTGGCATCCTGCCCGACCGGCTCGACGTCCTGACCGAGGCGTTCCGGACGGTCGAGGCCGACCTGCTGGTGACCACCGGCGGCGCGTCGGTCGGTGACCACGACTTGGTGCGGCCGGCGCTGCTGGCGGCCGGGGGCGCGATCGATTTCTGGCGCATCGCGCTTCGCCCCGGCAAGCCGATGATGGCGGGCCGGCTGGGCGGCGCGCTGGTGCTGGGGCTGCCGGGCAACCCCGTATCCGCCTTTGTCACCGCGACTTTGTTCGTCCGACCCGTGGTTGCGCACCTGGCGGGGGCGCGCGATCCGCTGCCGGTGACCACGCACGCCCTGCTCGGCGAGGATCTGCCCGCCAATGGCGGCCGCACCGATTATCTGCGCGCGCGGCTGGAGGATGGCCGCGCCTATGCCTCGACCATTCAGGACAGCTCGATGCTGCTCACGCTGGCGCGATCGACCTGCCTGATCCTGCGGCCGGCGGGTGCTCCGGCAGCCAAAGCGGGCGAATCGGCGGAAATCCTCGTCATCGCTTGACCGCAAGCAAATTGTTCCGTATCGGTTCCGTGTCTGTTCCGGACGGAGAGAGCCATGCTCACGCGCAAGCAGCACGAACTGATCTGTTTCATCAACGATCGCCTTGCGGAGACGGGCGTTTCGCCGTCGTTCGAGGAGATGAAGGATGCCCTCGACCTCAAGTCGAAGTCCGGCGTCCACCGGCTGATCTCGGCATTGGAGGAGCGCAACTTCATCCGGCGCCTTCCCAATCGCGCGCGGGCGCTGGAGGTGCTGCGGATGCCGGAGCGGCCCGAAAAGACCGATGCGCCCGTCGTCTCCGCTCCCCCCGCCGCCAAGGCGGCGCCCGCCGCGCCCGCCAACGACGTGGTCGAGATCCCGCTGCACGGCCGGATCGCCGCCGGCGTTCCGATCGAGGCATTCGAGGGATCGACCATGTTGTCGGTGCCGGCGGCGCTGCTCGGCACCGGGGACCATTATGCGCTGGAGGTGGCGGGTGACTCGATGGTCGAGGCTGGCATCCTCGACGGCGACTATGCGCTGGTCCGCCGGCAGGAGATCGCCCGCGACGGCGAGATCGTCGTCGCGCTGATCGAGGAGGCGGAGGCGACGCTTAAATATTTCCGGCGGGAAGGCGCGATGGTGCGGCTCGACCCCGCCAACCGTGCCTATGATCCTCAGCGCTATGCGCCGCAACAGGTGCGTATCCAGGGTAAGCTCGCGGGAATCTTGCGCCGCTACGATTGAGTTCCGGGGCGGGTGGCCGGCAATATGTCCGGTCGCCCCTCCAAATTCACCTGCGAAACAAAGTCCAAAGCGGGACGTTAGGGGGCGGCGTGAACGCTTTCCGCGCTCGCAATCGCAGGAGAAATCCCGATGAAGTTCTTTCTTCTCGCCGCCACGGCGATGATCGCCGCGCCGGTGATGGCGCAGGACATGCAGGCCGCTCCGCAAACGCAGACGCCGATGCAGGACCCCGCCGCGCCGGCGACGCCGGCCGACCCGGCCACGCCCGCCGATCCGGCGATGCAGCAGCAGACCCCGCCCCCGGCCGATCCGGGCGCGACGCCCCCCGCCGCGCCGACCGCCGCGCCCGGTGGCATGAGCACGGGCGACCCGGTCGGTGGCTACCAGCCGACTGGTCCCGCAGCCCCGGCGGGTGCGACGGTCAATGGCGGCGTCGTGCCGTCGGTATCGCCGTCCCAGGCCTTCCCGCCGCCAGCCCCGCTTGCCAGCTATCCGATCTGCAAAAAGGGTCAGTACGACAAGTGCCGCCAGCGCGGCGGCAAGTAAGACCTAATACTGCGTGACGCGCGGCGGTTGCCACCGTCGTTGTCCGATCTCTAGAGAGGGCGCTCCACCTAGCGGGAGCGCCCTTTTTCATGTCCATCCGGTTCGACGATCAGGTCGCCATCGTCACGGGGGCCGGCGGAGGCCTCGGTCGCGCCTATGCGCTCGAACTGGCGCGGCGCGGAGCGAAGGTGGTGGTCAACGACCTGGGCGGCGAAGCCGATGGCACCGGCCGATCGGATGCGGCGGCCGCGGTGGTGGCCGAGATCGTCGCAGCGGGTGGCGAAGCGATGGCGAATGGCGGCAGCGTCGCCGATCCCGAGCAGATGGCCGCGATGGTCGATCACGCCCGCGAGCGCTGGGGCGGCGTCCATATCCTCATCAACAATGCCGGCGTGCTGCGCGACAAGAGCTTCGCCAAGATGACGACCGACGATTTTGAGTTCGTGGTGCGCGTTCACCTCCTCGGCTCCGCCTTCGTCACCAAGGCGTGCTGGGACCTGTTCCGCGCACAGAATTACGGGCGCGTACTGATGACCTCGTCGTCCAGCGGGTTGTTCGGCAATTTCGGTCAGGCCAATTACGGTGCGGCGAAGCTCGGCATCGCCGGGCTAACGCGCACGCTGGCGATCGAGGGGGCCAAGCACGACATCCGTGTCAACACCATCGCGCCGACCGCCGGGACGCGGATGACCGAAGGCCTGTTCCCGGCCGATCTGTTCGACCTCTTCGCACCGGAAAAGATCGTGCCGGCCGCGCTGTTTCTCGTATCGGGCGACGCGCCGACCAATCAGATCGTCGGGGCGGGAGCGGGCGTGGTGCAGAGCGCCCATATCACGCTGACCCCCGGCGTGGCGCTGCACGGTGATTCGTTGTCGCCCGAAGGTGTCGCCGCGGCCTGGGACCGGATCACCGACCGCACGGCCAAGATCGTCCCGGCCTCCGGGGCCGAGCAGGCGATGCTGATCGGCCGTATGCTGATGGAGCGTGGGGCTCCATCAGCGCAAGGGTCCTAGACGCGACGGCCGGTGAACAGCTGGATCAGGCCGACGACCAGCGCGATGACCAGCAGGATGTGGATCAACCCACCGGCGACATGGAGACTGAAGCCGAGCAGCCACAGGATCACAAGAATGACGACAATCGTCCACAACATGGCGCTTAGCTCCTAAAGTGTTGGAAACTCCCAGTTATGCGGTAACGTATGTGACCGCGGAGACGTTCCGGAGGTGGAACGTGCGGTTGCGCGATCGTGCCGCTTCTGATTGGTAGGTGGGATGACCCGCTTCGCCCCCCTGCTCCTGCCTGACCGAGGCCAACCCGCGCATGCCATCGAATGGATCGCCGCGACGGACAACGAGGCATGGCTGCGTGGCCAGACCGGCGTCGCCCGCGCGCAGCTTGCCGCGCAGCGCTTCGCCGGCAAGCCCGGCAGCCATGCTATCCTTACCGATGGCAGCGATGCCTGGCGCGTGGTCGCGGTGCCCCCGGCTGAAAGTGGCCCTTGGGTGCTGGCGCGGCTGGCGGAAACCCTGCCCGCCGGCACCTATCGCGTGACCGGGGGCGGGGGCGATCCGCTCGGATGGCTGCTGGGGCAATATCGCTTCGACCGGTATCGCAAGGCCGAGGGCGAGGGTCCGCGCGTCCTGCTGACCGGGGACGTGGCCCGGCTTGAGGAAACGCTGCGCATCGCCAGCGCCACCGCCTGGGTCCGCGACCTCGTCAACACGCCGGCCGGTGATCTTGGCCCGGCGGAGCTGGAGGCAGAGGCGGAGGCGCTGGGCAAACGGCACGGCGCGGCGGTGACGGTGCGACGCGGCGACGAACTGACGCAGGCCTACCCGATGATCCATGCGGTCGGCCGCGCTGCCCCGCGCGAGCGCGCCCCCCGCCTAATCGAGCTACGATGGGGAGATCCCGACGCGCCGCGGCTGGCGATCGTCGGCAAGGGTGTCTGCTTCGACACCGGCGGCCTGGACCTCAAGCCCTCGGCGGCGATGCGGCTGATGAAGAAGGACATGGGCGGGGCGGCCCATGCGCTGGCGCTCGCCGAGCTGATAATGGCTGCCGCCATGCCCGTCCGGCTGCACCTGCTGATCCCGGCGGTGGAGAATGCGGTGTCCGGCGACGCCTTCCGGCCCGGTGACGTGCTGCGCAGCCGCGCCGGGCTGACGGTGGAGAACACCAACACGGATGCCGAGGGCCGGCTGATCCTGGGGGACGCCCTGACCCGCGCCGGCGAGGAGAATCCCGAGTTGATCCTCGACTTCGCGACTTTGACTGGCGCGGCGCGAGTGGCGCTGGGCCCGGACCTGCCGCCCCTGTTCAGCGATGACGAGGCGCTGGCAACCGATCTGCTGGCTGCGGGCACCGCGCTCGGCGATCCGCTATGGCGGCTGCCGCTATGGGATGGCTATGACGAGATGCTGAAATCGGAGGTGGCCGACATGGTCAACGCGCCCGATGGCGGCTTTGCCGGCGCGGTCACCGCCGCCCTGTTCCTGCGCCGCTTCGTGCCGAAGGGCACGGCCTGGGCGCATCTGGACGTATTCGCCTGGCGGCCGGCGTCCAAGCCCGGCCGGCCCAAGGGCGGCGACGCCTTCGGCCTGCGCGCCTGCTACCAGGTGCTGAAGGCGCGCTACGCCGGGTAGCGCATCGTCCGGCCTAGCGGCGGACCATGGTGCTGCGGCCGATCTTGGCCACCAGCCCCGGCAAGCCCTTGTAGCTGGCCTTGTGATAGGGCGAGTCCGCATCGACCATCGCGGTCAGCTGACGGTGCGCCGCGCCCAGCGCATGATAGGGCACGCTGGGCAGCAGGTGGTGCAGCGCATGGTAGCGCAGGCCCACCGGCGCCCACAGCGCGGGCAGCAACGCCGGCGGCGGCACGTTGACGCTGTCCAGATATTGCGCGGTCACGCTCATCGGCTCGCCCTCATTTTCCCAGAGGTGGGCCACCAGCGTTCGGACCTGATTGAGGACCGCGACCGCGGACGCCACCGCCAGGATGATCGCGAAGCTGCGCAGCGACAGCACGCCGGTCGCCGCCAGCGCGATCAGGCCGATCGCCCACAGGCTGGCGACGCTCTCGATCCGGTTCCACAGCCGCAGCGCGTCGCCCTCCGGCATGCGGCGGCGGAATTGCGGGTTGATCGCCAGCGCCGAGTACCGCTCGACCACGATCCGACGCAGCGTCGGCGATAGCATCGACAGCGGCGAGAGGATGGCGAACCGCACCAGCAGGGCGACCGGGGCCAGCGCCGAGACGATGATGAAGAGCGGCAGCGTCCACGGCTTCATCAGCGCCAAAGGCAGATATTCGGGGTCCTCGACCGTGCCATAGCGGGTCTTGGCGTGGTGGAGGTTGTGCACGCCTTCATACATGAAGGACGGGATCAGCATCGGCACGCCGACCAGCGCATTCCACCCGGCGCGAAAGCCCGGCAGCGCGCTGTGCTTCATGTGCGAAACCTCGTGAATGAAGCTCATCGCCCGGTAGAGGCCCAGCATGGCCACCACACTCGCCGCGATGGTCACGCCGGTCGAGGGTGTCAGAATCGCCACCGCCAGCGCGCCATAGCCGATCACCACCGACGCGATCAGGTCCGCCCAGTAGATGCCGGGCCTCGCCTGCGAATGGGTGCGGGTCAGCTCAGCGGCGGCGCGCAGCATCGCCTTGTCATCGGCGACGCGGATGGTCTTCGCGCGGCTCGGCATGCCGGCACGATCGAGCGTGATGCTGTTCATGACATGATCCATTGGCTTCAGATAATGGCGACAGCGTGGCTTTCCCAGCCACGGCATATTACGGAATCCTCACTCGCCATGATCGGCTCCGCCGTTTACGGGCCCAGGCTGCCGGAGGACCATTGATGACGATCACGATCAGACCCGTCGAGACCAAGCGCGACCGCAAGACCTTCGTGGACCTGCCGTTCCGCCTTTATCGCGACGACCCCAACTGGGTGCCGCCGCTGAGGGGCGAGGCGCTCGGCCTGATCACGCCGGCGAAGAACGGCTGGTACAGCCACGCCAAGGCGCAGCTGTTCCTGGCGGAGGAAAACGGACGGGTGGTCGGCCGCATCTCCGCGCATATCGACACGCTGGCGCTGACCATGCCCGCCGACCAAGGCTTCGGCCCCGGCACCGGCCAATGGGGGCTGATGGAGGCGGAGCGCCAGGACATCTTCCAGGCGCTCATCGTCCGGGCGGAGGACTGGCTGCGCGGCCAGGGCATCACCCGCGCGCTGGGTCCGATCTCGCAATCGATCTGGGAGGAGCCCGGCCTGCTGGTCGAAGGGTTCGACCATCCGCCAACGATCATGATGGGCCATGCCCGCCCCGAATATCGCGAGTGGATCGAGGCGGCCGGATACGCCCTGGTCAAGCAGCTCATGACCTATGAGCTCGACATCACCCAGGACTTTCCGAAGATCGTCCAGCGGATCATCAAGTCGGGCGAGGCCAATCCCCGCATCCGCGTGCGCGAGGTCGACAAGTCAAGGTTCGACGAGGAAGCGGCGATCATCCTCGGCATCCTGAACGATGCATGGTCGGACAATTGGGGCTTCGTCCCCCTCACCCCGCCCGAGATCAAGGATGTCGGCGTCAAGCTGAAGCCGATCGTGTTCAACGACCTGATCCGCATCGCCGAGCTCGACGGCAAGCCGGTCGCGTTCATGATCACCCTGCCCGACCTGAACGAGGCGATCGCGCCGCTGAACGGCTCGCTGCTGCCGTTCGGCTGGGCCAAGCTGCTGCTATGGCTGCGCAAACCCCAGGTACGGACGATGCGCGTGCCGCTGATGGGCGTGGTCAAGGAATTGCAATCGTCGCGCATGGCGAGCCAGCTCGCCTTCATGATGATCGAATATATCCGCCGCGCCTCGGTGACGCACTATGGCGCGAGCCGGGGCGAGATCGGGTGGATCCTGGAGGACAATCAGGGGATGCGCTCGATCGCCGAGACCATCCAGAGCCGCGTCAACAAGGTCTACAACGTCTATGGCCGGACGCTCTGACATCTGAAAACGGCGTGGCGGTCGGGACCGGCCGACCGCCACCGGGGTTCCTCACAGCACCGGTTCGAGGCCGAGGCGATTCCAGTCGGCGCGCTTACGGCAGACGCGACGGGTCTCGCCCTTCTTGCTGATATCGTCGATGAAGCAATAATAAGGCCCCTTGGCGCCGGTCATCTGCTGGCTAACCGGCTTGCGCAGGGCATTGACGACCATTTCGCGGTCACGCGGCTGCGCCCATTTCGAGGCGGGCAGCACCGGGGCTGACATGCGGGCATTGGCGATGTCGGGCATGGGCTCTGCCAAAGCGGCGGCGGGGGCCGGTGCGGCGGCGGCAACAGCGGCGGCGAGGATCAGGCTGAACATGGTATCGTCTCCCTGCCGCCTGGACCATTTTCCGGCGGCAACTGTGTTAGTGCATTACCTATGCCAAACACTGGAGTGGCGGATTTCCGCCATTTTCATCGGGTCGCCCGTACAATCCGCCACATCTTCACCGCAGGACGCGCCAAGTGTCGGCGCGTCCCGCCATCGGGTCAAAACAGCGCGGCCATGCCCATATAGAGATGCAGGTCGGGCGACTGGTGGTTCAACCCAGCCACGGCCTCGCCATAAAGCGCGCGGGTCGGCGTCACCTCCCATTGCAGGCCGAGACCAGCCAGCGCCTGGGTCGAGGGATCGGCCGGATCACGGTCGCGCAACCATTCCGCCTCGATCGTCGCATTCAGCCGCTCGGTTACCGCGATCGAGGCCGCGACGACGCCGCTGGCCCGGAAATGCCGGCCACCACCCTCCTCGTCCGGCCGTGCATCCGCCTCGCCGGTCACACCGATATTGAGCGTATCAGTCAGATCGTAGGTGACCGGCAGCACCAGCCCGGCGCCCCAGGTGCCGGCCCCGACCGGCGAGCGCCCGACCGGCAGGGTCACGAACGGCTCCAGGCCGAAGGACAGGCCTTGGCCGTCCGGGTTGCGCAGATTCTGCCGCACCGCCAGCCGGATATCGCCCACTCGCGCCTGTTTCGTCACGCGGTCGTCGGCCTTGTCGCGCTCGCGCACATAGCCGACCGGCGACCAGCCGAGTTGCACCTCGGTCGAGGGCCCGACGCCCAGCCGGGCGATGAAGTCCGCCCCCAGCCAGGTATCGGTGCGGCTGTCGGGCTGGTCGTCCCGCTCCCAGTCGGCGACCGAGAACTCGACATGCACCCGCCCCGGCTCGGTCGTGCAAGCCGACCCCTCCAGCGACGGCCGGGTCGGGCAGAACCGCGGCGCGTCCTGTCCCCAGGCGGCGGCCGGCAGCGCCATCAGCGCCACGCCCAGCGCGGAAAGCCGGCGCGTCAGCGGAGTCGTACCCAGGTCGGCGCGTGGTCGCTCGCCTTGTCGCGCCCGCGATAGCTTTTGTCGACGCCCGCATCGACCAGCCGGTCGGCCGCCTGCGGACTGAGCAGCAGGTGATCGATGCGGAAGCCGGCGTCGCGCTGCCACGATCCGGCCTGATAGTCCCAGAAGGTCCAGACCCCGCCCTTGGGGGCGCGGCTGCGCAGCGAGTCGGTCCAGCCCTGCGCCAGCAGGCGGCGATAGGCGGCGCGGCTTTCGGGCTGCATCAGCGCGTCGCTGGCCATGGCTGGCACGGAATAGGTATCGTCGTCGTTCGGGATGACATTATAGTCGCCCGCCAGCACCGCCGGCCGCTCCTCCGCCAGCAGCGTGCGGGCGCGCGCCGCCAGCCGTTCCATCCAGCGCAGCTTGTAGTCAAACTTCGCGCCGGGCTGCGGGTTGCCGTTGGGCAGATAGAGCGAGGCGATGACGATCCCGCCGACGTCGCATTCCAGATAGCGGCTCTGCTCGTCCTCCGGCTCCCCATCCAGCCCGCGCTGGCGCAGGATCGGTTCCTGTCCGCGCGCCAGCACCGCGACGCCGTTCCACGCCTTCTGCCCGTGCCAGAGGGCACCATATCCTGCCGCCGCGATCTCAGCGGCGGGAAACCCCTCATCGGCCGATTTCAGCTCTTGGAGGCAGACCACATCCGGTTGATCTTCGGTCAGATATTCCAGCACGCGCGGCAGTCGCGCCTTGATGCCGTTGACGTTGTAGGTGACGATCTTCACGCCACCCGTCTTAGACGGCGAAGCTGGTTCCGCAACCACATCCCGACGCCGCCACCGGATTATCGACTCGAAACGCCGCGCCGCCGAGCGACTCGACATAATCGACGGTGCAGCCGCGCACGAGATCCAGGCTGACGCTGTCGACCAGCAGACGGACGCCGTCGGTCTCGGCGACGCTGTCGTCCGCCTCGGGCGCGTCGGCCAGCCCGAACTTGTACTGGAAGCCCGAACAACCACCCCCCTCGACCGACAGGCGGAGCAGGGCCGGCTTGTTCTGGCGCGTGGCGATGGCCGCCACACGGGCGGCGGCGGCAGGGGTCAATGCGACCTCGGAAACGAGCGTGGCCATACGCCGCAGATAGGCGGTGGCGGTGCGGGCGGCAAGGTGACCTCGCCCGCTCTCAGAGAGTCGGCGGTTCAGCCGACCGTCATGGCCGCGCGCCATATTCACGCCGCTGCGCAACCGTGGCGCGATCCCACCAGGCGCGGGCCAGAAGCCGGGCGATCCGCTCCCCTGCCCCGGTGCCGTAGCGCACCAGCACCGCCGGCCATTTGCGGTAGTGATCGGTCTCCCAGAAGCTGTCTGGGTCGGTGGCGATCAGCACCGGCTTGTCGGCCAGCGAGACGTGAAGAACGAAGCTGCCCGGATCGGGTGCGGTGGTGCCGGCCAGCGTCGCGCCGCGGAAACGCAGCGCCGGCTGGCCATAGCTCGCCCCCTCAACCACGCCCGGCAAGGCCAGCCCGGCCGCCGCCACCTCTGCCCAATCGCGCATTCCCATCATCCAAGCCATGGATCGAATGGCTTTTAATCGGCGCGGTCGACCGTGACTACATCTCGCCGCGCACCTTGCGGATCGCATACCATTTGCGGACATTGGCATTATGCTCGGGCAGCGTGTCGGCGAAGACGTGGCCACCCGTCCCGTCGGCGACGAAATACAGCGCCTGGCTGTCCGCCGGGTCGAGCACTGCATCGATCGAGGCGCGACCCGGATTGGCGATCGGACCGATCGGCAGGCCGGCGCTGGCATAGGTGTTGTAGCCGTTGCGCGCATGTAGCTCCGACTGCTTGATCCGCCGGCCGAGCGGCCGCCCCTTGGTGATCGGGTAGATGACGGTCGGATCGGCCTGGAGCGGCATATGCAGCCGCAGCCGGTTGCCATAGACCGCCGCGACCGTGCGCCGCTCGGACGGCTTGCCCGTTTCCTTCTCGACAATCGAGGCGAGGATGATCGCCTGCTCCGGGCTGGTCACCGCACTGGCCTTGGAGCGCTTCGCCCAGGCCGTCGCGAGATAGTCGCGCATCGCCGCCTGCATCCGCGCCAGCACCGCCGCGCGCGTATCGCCGCGCTGATAGGCATAGCCGTCGGGCAGGACCGAGCCTTCCGCGGGGACCGGCACCGATCCGGCCAGTCCGTCCGCCTTCATCAGCGCGTCATGGACCATGACCGAGGGCAGCCCCTCCGGCACCACGACGAAGCGCTGGCGGACCTTGCCCTCCTTCAGCAGGTCGAGGATCTGCCCGGCGCTGGCATGGGCGGGAATCTCATATTCGCCCGCCTTGACCGAGCCGCCGCCGCCGAAGACGCGGGCGAGCAGGCGGAAACGATGGGCGGAGCGGATCGCACCGGCCTGCTCCAGCGCGATCGCGGCGCGCGCCAGGCTGGCCCCGGCCGGCACCACGACGCTGACCGGCTTCGCCGCCGGCCCCGCGCCTGCCCACATGTTCGCCGCGACAATCGCGCCGATCACCAGCCCGGCGACCAGCAGGACGAGGCACCCCAGTTTCCGCATCACTTCCCCCAGGGGCCTCGGCCCGCCGCCCGATCGCTTAGAGCGCGCGCATCACCAGCGATGCGTTGGTGCCACCGAAGCCAAACGAATTGTTCAGCACCGCCTTGACCGGGCGCTTCTTGGCGACATGCGGCACCAGGTCGACGCCCTCGCAACCCGCGCTGGGATTGTCGAGGTTGAGCGTCGGCGGCACGATCTGGTCGCGCATCGCCAGAATGCAGAAGATCGACTCGACGGCGCCCGCGCCACCCAGCAGATGGCCGATCGCCGACTTGGTCGACGACATGGACAGGTCGCCGATCGCGTCGCCGAACAGCCGCCGCACCGCGCCCAGCTCCAGTTCGTCGCCGAGCGGGGTCGAGGTGCCGTGCGCGTTGATGTAGTCGATGTCCGACAGCGCCAGACCGCTCTTGCGCATCGCCATCTCCATCGAGCGGAACGCGCCCGAACCTTCGGGATGCGGCGCGGTGACGTGATAGGCGTCGCCCGACAGGCCGTAGCCGATCACCTCGGCATAGATCTTCGCGCCGCGCGCCTTGGCCCGCTCATATTCCTCGAGCACCACGACGCCCGCGCCCTCGCCCATCACGAAGCCGTCGCGGTCGACGTCGTAGGGACGGCTCGCCTTTTCCGGCGTGTCGTTGAAGCCCATCGACAGCGCGCGCGCCTGGGCGAAGCCAGCGATGCCAAGCGGGCAGATCGCGCTTTCCGCACCGCCGGCCAGCATGACATCGGCATCGTCCATCGCGATCATCCGCGCGGCGTCGCCGATCGAGTGCGCGCCCGTCGAACACGCCGTGACCACGGCATGGTTGGGACCCATCAGCCCGTATTTGATCGATACCTGACCCGAGATGAGGTTGATCAGCCGGCCATGCACGAAGTGCGGCGAGACGCGCGAAGGCCCCTTGTTCTCGCAGACCAGCGATTCGCTGGCGATGCCCGGCAGGCCACCGATGCCCGACCCGATCGAACAGCCGGCGCGGAACCGCTCCGCCTCGGTCATTTCGAGCAGGCCGGCATCCTCCAGCGCCTGGCCGGCGGCGTCGATGCCATAGACGATGAACGGATCGACCTGCCGCTGCACCTTGTGGTCGACACGCTTGTTCGGGTCGAAGCCGTAGGGATGGTCGGCCGGCTTCACCTCGCAGGCGATGCGGCATTTCTGGTTCGAAGCATCGAAGATCGTGATCGGGCCCGCGCCCGACTTGCCCGCGATGATGTTGGCCCAGGTCGTTTCGACATCGCCGCCCAGCGGCGTCACAAGGCCCAATCCGGTTACGACGACACGCCGCATCCCACTCTCCACACTGCTAATCCCGATGTTTTCGGCACGTGATGACGAAAACGGCTCCCCGCTCCTTAGCCCGGTGCGGGGAGCCGCTCAATTCCGGCCGAAAAAGGCGCGTCCGATTAGGACTTGTGCTCGTCGATATAGGTGATCGCGTCCTGCACGGTCGTGATCTTCTCGGCGGCATCGTCCGGGATCTCGACGCCGAACTCCTCCTCGAACGCCATGACGAGCTCGACAATGTCGAGGCTGTCGGCGCCGAGATCGTCGATGAAGCTCGCCTGCTCGGTCACCTTGTCGGCTTCGACGCCGAGATGCTCGACGACGATCTTCTTCACGCGGTCGGCGGTCTCGCTCATGGTAGTCCCTCTTCGATTACGGGGTTTAGAATTCCTGAACGCACGTAGAACGCAGGGGGAGCCGTGGCAAGGCCCCGTCCGCCGTGCATTCATCTCGGTTCACGCCGTCGCCCAGGTCAGACCATGACCCAAGTCAGATCATGGCCATACCGCCATTCACATGGAGGGTCTGGCCGGTGACGTAACCGGCCTCGCGGCTGGCGAGATAGACGACCGCGGCGGCGATGTCATCCCCGGTGCCCAGGTCGCCGGCCGGAATGCGCTGGGTCAGCGCCGCCTTCTGCGCCTCGGGCAAGCCGTCGGTCATCGCCGAGCGGATGAAGCCCGGGGCGACGCAGTTGACCGTGATATTGCGGCTGGCCAGTTCCTGGGCCAGCGCCTTGGACATGCCGACCAGCCCGGCCTTGGACGCGGCGTAGTTGGCCTGCCCCGGATTGCCGGTCTGCCCGACGACCGAGGTGATCGACACGACGCGGCCGAAGCGCGCCTTCATCATCGGCTTGGCGGCGGCGCGGATCAGGCGGAACGCGGCCTCCAGGTTGACGCGGATCACCTGATCCCATTCCTCGTCCTTCATCCGCATCGCCAGATTGTCGCGGGTGACGCCGGCATTGTTCACCAGGATGTCCAGTCTGCCAAGCGCGGCGACCGCCTGCGGCACCAGCGCATCGACACCGGCGGCGTCCGACAGGTCGCAGGGCAAGGCGAGGTGATCGCCGCCCAGCGACGCGCGGAACGCCTCCAGCTTGTCGGCATTCGACCCGGACACGGCCAGCCGCGCGCCCTGCGCCGCCAGCCCCCGCGCGATCGCCGATCCGATCCCCCCCGAAGCGCCGGTCACCAGCGCGGTCATGCCTGTCAAATCGAACATTCGCTACTCCATTATATGGTTCACGCGGAGGCGCGGAGACGCGGAGGTGCGATAGTTGTTGACGACACGACGCACTCCTTCCTTCAAGATCTCGGCCCCGACATTGATGAGCAGCCCCACGGGCTGGTCGACAAGTCGCAAATAGGTCAGCAACTGCTTGCCGTGGACGGGTAAGAGCTTTTCGACGGACTTCATTTCCACCACGAGCCGTCCATCAACCAGAAGGTCGATTCGGAATGCCGCCGTAAAGACCTGCCCGTCGAACCGGATATCCACGGGATGCTGGCGGCAGACCAAATAGCCCATCGCACCCAGGCGACCAGCCAACACCGTCTCGTACACACGCTTTCCAGCGACCCAGGCCCAAGCTGGCGGTGAATACGCAGGGCAAGATCCAGAACGTCACCGCTGAGAGCGTCGATATCCCTCATCTTTCCTCCGCGTCTCCGCGCCTCCGCGTGAACCCGTTAAAGCGTCTTCAGCAAGCCTTCGATATCGTCCATCGTCACCACGCTGACCGCCATCGCATCCGGCGCGATGCGCTTGACCATGGGGGCGAGCACCTTGCCGCCGAACTCGACGAACTCAGTCACGCCCGCCGCGACCATCGCCAGCACCGATTCGCGCCAGCGCACCATGCCGGTCACCTGCTCGACCAGGGCGACGCGGATCTGGCCGGGATCGGCGATCGCCGCGGCATCGACATTGGCGAAGACCGGGACCAGCGGCGCCGCGATCCGCGCCTCCGCCAACGCGGCGTCCATCGCCTCGGCGGCGGGCTGCATCAGCGGGCAGTGGAAGGGAGCGGACACCGGCAGCAGCACGCCCCGCTTGGCGCCCAGTTCCTTGGCCAGCGCCACCGCGCGCTCGATCGCGGGGCGATGGCCGGAGATGACGACCTGCGACGGATCATTGTCGTTGGCGACGGTGCAGACATAGGTCGGCCCGCCCTCCGCCAGGATCGAATCGACCGCCGCGCCGGCGATGGTGCGCGCCTTGTCGAGGTCGGCGCCGAGCAGCGCCGCCATCGCCCCCTCGCCCACCGGCACCGCCGCCTGCATCGCCTGACCGCGCAACTTCAGCAGCCGGGCAGTGGTGGCGAGGTCGAACGCCTCGGCCGCGCACAAGGCGCTATATTCGCCGAGCGAATGGCCGGCCACATAGGCGGCCTTGTCGGCCAGGCGGACATTTCCCTCCTTTTGCAGGACGCGCAGCGTGGCGATGGCGTTGGTCATGATCGCGGGCTGCGCATTCTCGGTCAGCGTCAGCTCGTCCGAAGGCCCCTCGGCCATCAGGCGGAACAGATGCTGGCCCAGCGCCTCGTCGACTTCGCCGAAGACCTCGCGCGCGGCGGGGCTCGCATCGCGGAGCGCCTGGCCCATGCCGACCGACTGGCTGCCCTGACCGGGAAAGATGAACGCGCGCATCGTAACCTCTTCATGCTGATCGCAAGCCGCGCCGGTTAGGCGAGCCGGCCCCTCTCGACAAGCGCCCGTATTTCGGTCATAGGCGCGATCGCTTCAGGCGGAAGGCGCGGCCTTGCTGCCCGAATACGCATTGGAAGACAGCCGGAGGGGCGTCCGCATGGGGCGGCGTCAGCGATCGGTCAACAAAGGAAGTGACATGGCTCTGTACGAGCACGTGTTCCTTGCGCGCCAGGATCTGGCGCAGGCGCAAGTGGACGCGCTGGCGGAAACCGCCACCAAGATCATCGAGGACAATCAGGGCAAGGTCACCAAGACCGAGACCTGGGGCCTGCGCAGCCTGGCGTATCGCATCGCCAAGAACCGCAAGGCGCATTACGTGATGCTCGAGATCGACGCCCCCGGCCATGTCGTGGCCGAGCTGGAGCGCCAGACCCAGATCAACGAGGACATCATCCGCTACATGACCGTCAAGGTCGACGAGGCGGAGCAGGGTCCGTCGGTGATGATGCGCAAGCAGGAGCGCGACCGTGAGCGCCGCGCCGAGCGTGGCGATCGTGGCGATCGTCCCCGTCGTGACCGTGAAGAGGAGGCCGCATAATGGCTCGCCCGTTTTTCCGTCGCCGCAAGAGCTGCCCCTTCTCCGCGAAGGACGCGCCGCGGATCGACTATAAGGATGTCCGTCTGCTCCAGGGCTTCGTGTCCGAGCGTGGCAAGATCGTCCCGTCGCGCATCACCTCGGTGAGCGCCAAGAAGCAGCGCGAACTCGCCCAGGCGATCAAGCGCGCGCGCCATCTGGGCCTGCTGCCCTACGTCGTGAAGTAAGGAGTCCGCCACATGGACGTTATTCTGCTGGAACGCGTCGAGAAGCTCGGCGCCATCGGCGACGTGGTCAAGGTCAAGGACGGCTTCGCCCGTAACTTCCTGCTGCCGCGCAAGAAGGCGCTGCGCGCCAACGAAGCCAACCGCAAGGTCTTCGAAGCCAATCGCGCCCGCATCGAATCCGACAACGCCGCCCGCCGCGGCGAGGCCGAGAAGGACGCCGGTTCTTTCAAGGACGCGCAGATCACGCTGATCCGCCAGGCCTCGAACACCGGCCAGCTCTACGGCTCGGTCGCGGTGCGCGACCTGGTCGATTCGCTGAACGCGGACGGCCACAAGGTGTCGAAGAGCCAGGTCGTGCTCGACAAGCCGATCAAGGCGATCGGCCTGTACGAGGTTCGCGTCGCGCTGCACCCGGAAGTGTCGGTGACCGTCAAGGTCAACGTCGCCCGTTCGCCCGAAGAGGCGGAGATGCAGGCGCAGGGCGTCGACGTCATGGCGTCGATGTTCGAGCGTGACGAGGCCGGCTTCACCGAGGATTACGATCCCAACGCCGAGCCGGGCGCAACCGCCGAAGTCCAGTCGGAGCAGGCCGAGGGCTGATCCGGCCCCTGCCGCCACGGCTGAAGAGAAAAGGCCGCCCGGAACAGCTCCGGGCGGCCTTTTTTCATGTCCGGCGAGGCGACGATCGCATCAGGGGCAGGAGACGCAGGCACTGATCACCGCCGCCAGCGGAACCAGGGCAAGCACCAGGGGCATGATCATCTTCATGATATCTTCCACGTCAGGATAAGCACTTGCCGGCGAAACGCGGCGCATGGCGCAAAAGTTGCGCTACGCTGAACGTGTCGCCGACGGCCAGGCCCCCGGGGCCAGCAGGGCCATGCCGCCCGGTGCCCGCCCGGCCAGTGTGCAGCGGCCCGTCGCGCGGCGACGCCGCCGCTATTCGTGGACGCAGACCCGCCCCCGCCCCTGCCGCTTGCCACGATAAAGCGCCAGGTCGGCGAGGCGCAGCAGGGTCACCGGATCGTCCGCGGCCTGCGGTGCGAAGGCCACGCCGACAGTCGCGCTGACCCGCGCCACCACGCCCCCGTCCAGCGGCGTCGGCTGTTCGAGGATCGCGATCAGGGACGTACCAAAGGCGCGCACCGTCTCGGCGGTCTCCCCGGCGGCGAGGATCAGGGCGAATTCATCCCCGCCCAGTCGCGCAACGAAGCCGCCCTCTGGCAAGGCTTGGCTGAGCCGCGCGGCGGCCTGTCGCAGCACCAGGTCGCCGGCCTCATGGCCAAAATTGTCATTCACCGATTTGAAGCCGTCCAGGTCGATCATCAGGACCGAGAAGGACCGGGTCTCCGCCAGTAGCGCAGTCATCCGTTCGCCAAAGGCAAGCCGGTTCGGCAGGCCCGTCAACGAATCGTGCAGCGCCATCTCGACCAGCATCGCCTCCTGCGCCTTGCGCTTCGTAAGGTCGCGGGAGATCAGCCCGAAACAATGGCGTCCGCCCTCCAGCCAGGTCGACACGGACACTTCGACGGGGATCGTCCGGCCGGCCGCGTCGATGCACTCGAATTCCCGGACGTTGCCGACCAAGGAGAGATGACGGCGGCAGAAATCATCCCGGCCCCGGAACCGCGCCGGCATGACCATGTCGAGATGGCGGCCGATGATCGCTTCGGCTGGAATGCCGAGCCACTCGGCGGAGCGCTGGTTCCAGAAGGTGACGATGCCGTCTTCGTCCGTGCAGACGATGCTGTCGACCGAGGTGGCGGCGATCTGGTAGAAGCGCTGCTGTGCGGCGGCATGCGCATCCGCCATGCGCGAATAGTCCCGCTCGGACTGCTGTTTCAGCGCGGCGACGGCCATCTCGCCGTCATGGATGTCGATCAGCGAGCCGCAGGCGCGGGTCGCCCGCCCCTCAGCGTCATGCTTGATGTTGCCGATCGAGCGAAACCAGCGATAGCCGTCGTCGGCGCAGCGAAGGCGGAACTTCATGTCGTAATGGGCGACCGGCGCCGCATCAGCGATGGTGCTGTCGAACACCTCGAGGACCATGGCAAGCTCGTCAGGATGGAAGCGCTGCAGCAGCGCATCCAGCACGTTCGGGAAGTCGCGCGGGTCGGCGAAGCCCAGCAAGCGGCGGAACTCCGGAGACCAGCACCACCGCGTCGCGGCGGCATAGGGATCGCCATCGGCGATGATGCAGTCCCACAGCCCGACGCCCGCATGTTCGCCAAGCAGCAGCAGGACTTCAGAATCGGTCGTGGTGAAGGTCATGCGCGATCCAGGCCAATGGTGACCGACGCCCCTCCAAGCCCGCCGGACGGCTGGATGGGATGACGCACCCTTGCCCCTTTTAGCGCCACTCGCCGGCCGCCGGCCAGAACCATGACAAATATTTCATCATGCTGCGCGGAGCCGGCCCGTGTCCGCCAACTACTTGGAAAGACGGGACCGCAACTCGATGGGCCGCGCCTCACTTTCGCCCGAAGAGCTTTTCGACATCGGCCATTTGCAGCTTCACCCAAGTCGGGCGGCCATGGTTGCACTGGCCGCTATGCGGCGTCGCCTCCATTTCGCGAAGCAGCGCGTTCATCTCCGCAACCGACAGCATCCGCCCGGCGCGGACCGATCCGTGGCACGCCATGGTCGCCGCGACATGGTCGAGCCGCTCGCGCAGCGACAGCGCCTCGTCATAGGCGGCGAGTTCATCGGCCAGGTCGGCGATCAGTCCGGCCGGGTCGGCCTGGCCGAGCAGCGCCGGCGTCGCCCGGACCAGCATCGCCCGTGCCCCAAACCGCTCCAGCTCCAGCCCCAATTCGGCCAGTTCGTCGATCCGCGCCTCCAGCCGGTCACAGGCCGGCTCCTCCAGCTCCACCACCTCCGGCAGCAACAAGGCCTGGGCGACGATGCGCCCGCCGGCGAGCGCCGCGCGCATCCGCTCCAGCACCAGTCGTTCGTGCGCGGCATGCTGGTCGACCAGCACCAGCCCGTCCTCGGCCTCCGCCACCACATAGGTCTTCGCGATCTGCCCGCGCGCGACGCCCAGCGGGTGCGACACGGTCTGGGGGGGCGGCGACCAGGCGGGCTCGGCCCGCGCCTGGGGCGGCGCGTTGAACGTGGCGGGGCGATCGCGCACCCCCAGCGGGATCGGCAGGGCCGTGGCGGAGCCGGGCGCGAAGAAGCTGCCATGCTCGGCCACCATCGGCGACGGCGCAGGTTCGGACCGCCACAGTCCCAGCGCCGCCTCGGCCGGGCGCTGGACGCTGCGATGCCCGGCTTCGTCTAGCGCCCGGCGCAGGCCCGACACGATCAGGCCGCGCACCAGTGCCGGGTCGCGGAACCGCACCTCGGTCTTTGCGGGATGGACGTTCACATCGACTTGGTCGGTCGGCAGGTCGAGGAACAGGGCGACGACCGCGTGGCGGTCGCGCGGCATCATCTCCGCATAGGCGCCGCGGATCGCGCCAATCAGCAGCCGGTCGCGCACCGGGCGTCCGTTGACGAAGAGATATTGGTGGTCGGCGACGCCCCGGTGGAAGGTCGGCAGGCCGGCGACCCCGCCCAGCACCAGATCCTCGCGCACCCAGTCGATCGTCACCGCATTGTCGGCGAGCTGCCGGTCGGTCAGCGCCGCAACCCGCGTCGGGCGATCCTCGGCCGGGGCGACGGTCAGCACGCGGCGGCCGTCATGCTCGACCGAGAAGCCGACCTCCGGCCGCGCCATCGCCAGGCGCCGGACCACGTCCAGGCAGGCGGCATATTCGGCGCGGCTGGAGCGCAGGAACTTGCGCCGGGCGGGCACGCGGGCGAACAACTGCTCGACCAGCACGCGCGTGCCGGGCGGCAGCGCCGCCAGCCCCTCCTCAGCCAGCGCGCCATTGTCGATGACGCGACGCCACCCGTCCGCGCCCAAGGGCCGGCTCTCCAGCGTCAGGCGCGCGACGCTGGCGATCGAGGGCAGCGCCTCGCCCCGGAAGCCCAGCGTCTCGACCGCCTCGATCCGCTCGTCGGGCAGCTTGGAGGTGCAGTGCCGCTCCAGCGCCAGCGCCATGGCGTCGGGAGCCATGCCACAGCCGTCATCAACCACCTCGATGCGCGAAAGGCCGCCCTCGCCCAGCCGGACCGCGATACGATTCGCGCCCGCGTCGAGTGCATTCTCGACGAGTTCCTTCAACGCGCTGGCGGGTCTTTCGACCACTTCACCGGCGGCGATACGATTGACCAGATGCGAGGGGAGACGGCGTATTGACACGCGCAAGGCTGTAGCCCAAGCGACGGCATCCCGCGACCCCGCACGACGTGACGAACCTTCGCCTTAGGTCAGGCGCGATGGGCGGTCCGGGATGGGGGGCGGCCCGGGATGGTTCGCCCCAACGACCATATCCGCGTTTGACCTGGAAACCTTGCCCGATGCCCTTGCCCCGCCTCTTCAAGTTCATGTCGCACGATATGGCCATCGACCTCGGCACCGCGAACACGCTGGTCTATGTCCGGGGCCGCGGCATCGTGCTGAACGAGCCGTCGGTGGTGGCGGTCGAGACGCTGAACGGCGTGAAGAAGGTAAAGGCGGTTGGCGACGACGCCAAGCTGATGATGGGCAAGACCCCTGGCACGATCGAGGCGATCCGGCCCCTGCGCGACGGCGTGATCGCCGACATCGACGTGGCCGAGGAGATGATCAAGCATTTCATCCGCAAGGTGCATGGGGGCCGCCGCGGACCGCTGCGCTGGCCGGAGATCGTGATCTGCGTGCCGTCGGGTTCGACCAAGGTGGAGCGCCGAGCGATCCGCGACGCCGCCTCCAATGCCGGAGCCAGCCAGGTCTTCCTGATCGAGGAGCCGATGGCCGCCGCGATCGGCGCCGGGATGCCGGTGACCGAGCCGATCGGCTCGATGGTCGTTGATATCGGCGGCGGCACGACCGAGGTCGCGGTGCTGTCCTTGCGCGGCCTGGCCTATACCACGTCGGTTCGGGTCGGCGGCGACAAGATGGACGAGGCGATCGTCAGCTATGTTCGTCGCAACCACAACCTGCTGATCGGCGAAGCCACCGCCGAGCGGATCAAGCAGGAGGTCGGTTGCGCCAAGCCGCCGGTCGACGGCATCGGCACGATCATCCACATCAAGGGCCGCGATCTGGTCAATGGTGTGCCCAAGGAGATCCAGATCAACCAGGGCCAGATCGCCGAAGCGCTGTCTGAACCGGTCGCGACGATCGTCGAGGGCGTGCGGGTCGCGCTGGAAAACACCGCGCCCGAGCTGGCGGCGGATATCGTCGACCAGGGCATCGTGCTGACTGGCGGCGGCGCACTGCTCCAGGGGCTGGACGAGGTGCTGCGCGATGAGACCGGCCTGCCCGTCACCGTGGCCGAGGACCCGTTGACCTGCGTGGCGCTCGGCACCGGCCGCGCGCTGGAAGACCCGATGTTCCGCGGCGTGCTGCAGAACAGCTAATCCGACCGACTGACCTGCCTGGGGAGTAGCGGCGCATGGTGGCGCCCGTCCGCGATCGCCGCGCGGGATTTTCGCGGCGACGCCAATATGGCCAATTCCTGGGCTACGTCCTTGCCGTGGCCGGATTGGTCGTGGGCGCCGTCCTGCTGGTCGCCAGCCAGTTCGCCCCGCCGCTGTTCGCGGGCCTGCGCATGGGCGTGGCGACCGTCACCGTGCCCGCATCCTCGGCGATGATGTCGATCCGCGAGGCGGTCGCGATCGTGCCCGATGCGATCAACGGCTGGGTCTTCGCCCATGCCGAGAACGAGCGGATGAAGGCGGAGCTGGCGGTCGCGCGCCCGCTGCTGATGCGTGCGCGCACCATTGCCTATGACAATCGCCGACTGCGCCGCCTGCTGGAGCTGCGCGACCGCGACGAGCAGGTGGTGACCGCCGCGCGGCTGGTCAGCTCCTCGGCCTCCAGCGGTCGCCGCTTCGCGCTACTCGACGCCGGGCGGCTCTCGGGCGTGCGTCCGGGAATGCCGGTGCGGGCACCCGACGGACTGGTCGGCCGCGTCGTCGAGACCGGGCCCAATGCCGCGCGCGTGCTGCTGCTGGCGGATGCCGCCAGCATCGTGCCGGTGCGCCGCACCCGCGACGGCCTGCCGGCGCTGGCGGTCGGGCGCGGCGATGGAGCGCTCGACATCCGCTCGGTCAACGCCACCAACGTCCGCTTCCACGCAGGCGACCTGTTCGTCACCTCGGGCACCGGCGGGCTCTATGTCCCCGGCATCCCGGTCGCGCGCGTCGCCCGGGCGGGGATGGACACGGTGCTGGCGCAGCCGTTCGCGCAGCCCGACCGGCTCGACTTCGCGATCGTCAGTCGGGTCTTCCTGCCGTTGCCGCCCGCGCCGCCGGCGCAGGCCGCCCTGCCCCAGCCATAAGCCCTCGTTCATGCAGCAGCCGCCATGGAGCCGTTCGCGATGAGCCAGGCGGACGCCAATCCCTTCGAACCGAAGCTGACCCCGGGCCGCGCGCGGATGATCCCGTGGCTGACGGTCGTCGGCGGGTCAGCCTGCACCACGCTGCCGCTGATCGCGACGGTGCCGATCCTGCCGCCCCTGGGGCTGGTGATGCTGCTGGCATGGCGGCTGCTCGCGCGCTTCGCGCTCCGGCCCTGGGCGGCGGCGCCGCTCGGGCTGTTCGACGACCTGGTCAGCGGCCAGCCGCTGGGATCGGCGGTGCTGATCTGGTCGGCGATCTTCCTGGCGATCGACCTGATCGAAAGCCGCTTGGTGTTTCGCGACTTCTGGCAGGACTGGCTGATCGCGGGGGGCGCCATCCTGTTCGCGCTGGCGATCGGCCGGGTGCTGGCGCTGCCGATCGGCGCGCAGGTCGATGGCGCGATGATGGCGCAGGCGGCGGCGACGATGCTGCTGTTCCCGATCGCCACGCGCCTGGTCGCCTGGATCGATCGCAAGCGCGGCATGGTATAGGGGACGCGCCATGAAGCGCACCGGCCGCATCGTCACCGAGGCCACCCAGGCCTATAGCTTCTCGCGCCGCGCATGGCTGCTCGGCGGCGCGCAGGCGGGGGTCGGCCTGCTGCTCGCCGGGCGTATGGCCTGGCTGTCGGTCGCGCAGAACGCCAAGTACAACCTCCTGTCCGAATCGAACCGGGTCAACGCCACCTTGGTGCCGCCCCGCCGCGGCTGGATCATCGACCGGCACGGCCTGCCGATCGCCAACAACCGCACCGATTTCCGCGTCGACATCCTGCCCGACCGCCTGCCCAAGCCGGAGCGCGAGAGGGTGCTGGCCCTGCTGACCAAGCTCCTGCAGCTGACGCCGGAGGATCTGGAGCGGATCCGCATCGATCTGGACCGCGCCGCCGGCTTCCAGCCGGTGCAGATCGCCGAGAAGCTGGACTGGGACCGGTTCGCGGCGGTCAGCGTCCGGTTGCCCGAACTGCCGGGGGTCCAGCCGACGCGGGGGTTCGCGCGCCATTATCCGGCCGGCGCGGCGGTGGCGCATCTGACCGGCTATGTCGGCGCGCCGACCGCCGAACAATATCGCGCCACCCATGACGCCCTGCTCGTCACCCCCGGCTTCAAGCTGGGCAAGGACGGGCTGGAGAAGACGCTGGAGCCGATGCTGCGCGGCAAGCCCGGCGCGCGCCGGGCGGAAGTCACCGCGCGCGGCAAGCTGGTCGCCGAGCTTGCCACCAAGCCCGACGTGCCCGGCCGCAACGCCCGGCTGACGATCGACGTCGGCCTGCAGGAATATGCCGCGCGCCGGCTGGGCACCAACAGCGGGTCGGCGGTGGTGATCGACTGCCGCACGGGCGAGATGCTGTGCATGGTGTCGATGCCGGCTTATGACCCCAACAGCTTCTCCGACGGCATCAGCCATCTGGAGTGGGAGATGTTGTCGAAGAACGACCACGTCCCCCTGATGAACAAGGTGACGCAGGGACTCTATCCGCCCGGCTCGACGGTCAAGCCGATGCACGCGCTGGCCTTGATGGAAAATGGCGTCAGCCCGGACGAACGCGTCTTCTGCTCGGGCGCGCTGCGCGTCGGCACCGGCGTATTCCACTGTCACAAGCGCGGCGGCCATGGCCCACTCGACATGCGCAACGCTGTCGCCCAGTCCTGCGACATCTATTTCTACGAGATGATCCGCCGGCTGGGCTATGACAAGGTGGCGCCGATCGCACGCGACCTGGGCCTGGGGCAGAAGTTCGAACTGCCCTTCACCACCCAGCGCTACGGCACCGTGCCGGATTCGGCGTGGAAGCTGGGCAAGTACAAGCGTCCCTGGACTGTCGCCGATTCGCTCAATGCCTCGATCGGACAGGGCTATGTGCTCACCAACCCGCTGCAACTGGCGGTGATGGTCGCGCGCATCGCGTCGGGCCGGGCACTGGTGCCGAGCATCCTGGCCGATCATGTCCATCGCGACGCCCCTGCCCTGCCCTTCCAGTCCGAGAATCTCCAGGTCGCGCGCGAGGCGATGTGGAAGGTGGTGAATGGCGGCGGCACCGGCGCGGCGGCGCGGCTGCTGGTGCCCGGCCTGTCGCTCGCCGGCAAGACCGGCACCGCCCAGGTCCGCCGCATCACCATGGCCGAGCGCCGCGTCGGCGTGCTCAAGAACGCGCAGCTTCCCTTCAAGCTGCGCGACCATGCCCTTTTGGTCTGCTTCGCGCCGGTCGAGAATCCGCGCTATGCCGCCGCCGTGGTCCTGGAGCATAATGGCCATACCGTCCGCACGCTCGACACCCCTTATATCGGTCGAGACATCCTGACCTATTTGCTCGACCGCGACCGCGCGCTCGCGACCCTGGCGGAGGTGGAGCCGACATGGGGCGGCGACATCGCGACGCGGATGGCCGCCGAGGAAGCCGCGTATCGAACGGCGCACAGCCCGCCGCCGGCCGCCGCCGCGACCAAGACCGATGCGGTCGTCCCATCCGACGCGCCGGCGGTCGAGGAAGCGACCGCGCTCGCCAACCGGACCCAGGCCGCTTTGTCCCCCGACACGCCCGGCCCCAGCGTCGCCGAGGACGGCACCACCGAACGGAGTACCGACGAATGAGCGCGCGCCGGCTTCCCGAGCCGCTGGCCCATGTCCCCTGGGGCGTCCTGGGGCTGGTCGTGGCGATCGGCCTGTTCGGCCAGGTCGTGCTCTATTCGGCGGCCGGCGGGTCGCTGCGCCCCTGGGCCTGGTCGCAGGGCATCCGATTTTTCGTACTGCTGGCCGGCGCGCTGGCGTTGTCGCGCGTCCCCGAGCGGATGTGGAAGGCGGCGGCGCTGCCCGCCTACGGCATCATCCTGCTCGCGCTGATCGCGGTCGAGGCGCTGGGCGAGGTCAGCGGCGGCAGCCGGCGCTGGCTCGACCTGGGCTTCATCCGCCTCCAGCCTTCCGAATTCATGAAACCGGCGATCGTACTGGCCTGCGCGCGCTTCTATGACATCTTGCCGCCCTCGGAGATCCGGCGCTTCGGCGCGATCTGGCCGGCGGCGCTGCTGATCGGCCTGCCCGCCGCCTTCGTCATGCTGCAACCCGATCTCGGCACCGGGCTGATGATCTGCATGGGCGGGGTGACGGTGATGTTCCTGTCCGGCATCCCGGTCCGCCTGTTCGTCGGCGGCGGACTGGCGGCCGTGGTGACGATCCCGCTGGCGATCAACTTCCTGCTCCACGACTACCAGCGCAACCGCATCCTGATCTTCCTCAACCCCGAAAGCGATCCGCTGGGCACCGGTTATCATATCAGCCAGTCGAAGATCGCGATCGGGTCGGGCGGCATCTGGGGCAAGGGCTTCCTCCAGGGCACGCAGAGCCATCTCGACTATCTGCCCGAGGGACATACCGACTTCGTCTTCGCGACGATGGCGGAGGAATGGGGGCTGGTCGGCGGCTGCCTGCTGATCCTGGCCTTCCTGCTGGTGATCCGCTGGGGGATCGAGGTCGGGCAGCGCGCGGAGGGTCGCTTCGCCCGACTGACCGCGGCGGGGCTGGCGACGACGATCTTCTTCTATGTCGCGATCAACCTGATGATGGTGATGGGACTGGCCCCGGTCGTCGGCATCCCCCTGCCGCTGGTCAGCTTCGGCAGTTCGGCGCAGCTCACGGTGCTCCTGTGCTTGGGCATCCTGATGTCGATCGATCGCCAGACCCGCAAGAAAAGCGGTTTCTGATCGAAAAAGGGGCTTGCGCTTCGCGGCGCGGATGGTAACAGCGCCACTCCCGACGCGGGGGCGCACCAACGCCCGCTCAGCCGCTACGGAATGGACGCATAGCTCAGTTGGTAGAGCAGCTGACTCTTAATCAGCGGGTCCTTGGTTCGAGCCCAAGTGCGTCCACCATCTCCACCCTTTCCAGGGTGCGCCGCCGGCGAGACCTTCGTCAGGGCATGGACGCATAGCTCAGTTGGTAGAGCAGCTGACTCTTAATCAGCGGGTCCTTGGTTCGAGCCCAAGTGCGTCCACCATCCTGTCTTCCACGCACTGTCGGATCGGCGATGCCAGTCGCGCGTCAAGCGCCAACTCCCCTTTGAGCCACTTCACCGGAAATTCGCGACGACGCGGTCGCCGGCCTCGAAACGCCGTGCGGCATTCGGGCGGTATCAAGGCCGGTCATATGCTCCGGATGTCGATCGGACGCCGCCCTGCCGGTGGGCCACCGCCAACCATGGCCAGCCTGCTTCCGGATGGGCGTCACAGCGATGGGCGATAGGCGCGCACCTCGCGAACCGGCGGGGCGTCGTCGGCAAGGGTGATGGTCGCCACATGATGCGCATTGGCCAGCCCGGTCGTGATCACGTGGCGCTGTTCCACGGATTCGGCGGACAGCGGAACGGGTGGCTGGTCGCCGCAGACGAAGCGGCGTTCGAAGGTGAAGGTCGCACCGTCCGGAACCGAGGTGCCGAAGATGCGTCGAGCAAGGCCGATCATCCAGTCCTGCGGATCGATCCGAACATCGCCGCCGTTTGATGTGAACAGCGCATCCGAGCGCCCGGTCCCTTCCGGGCCGTTCGCGTCAGTGAGGGCGAAAGCGAATTGGGTTTGATCGGGGCTCAACCCGCTGACCCGCAGACGCCACCGGTTGACCCGGCGAACGGATGGATCGACGGTGACCTGCTTCAACGCCGGCCAGTCCGGCATGTTGGGCAGCGGGGATACGCGGCTGTTCTGCCAGCAGCCATCCCATGCCTCGGGCGGCCGGCCATCCACCGTCACCGTCATCCGTCCGTCAAGCGGCCCATCGGCCAGCAGCTCGATCCGGTTGCCGTCAAAGGCATAGCTGGTCGGGATGCCGGGTCGAGGTGGAGCAAGGCTGCGCACCTGCACGGGATCGGGCTTCGCGAAGGTGGGGGTCGAAACGATCTTCTCGAACCACGTCGCGAACAACGAGGCCATTAGCGACCAGCCCCGCTCGTTGGGATGGATCTGATCCGCCAGCAAGGCTCGCGGCGCAAGATGATGGGCGCTCAGATAGGCGTTCCACCGCGCCCGTCGCGGCTCCACCGCCAGGTTATACCGGGTGGCCAGTTCCGGCAGGCGCCGGCCCGACATATAGTCGTCCCATTGGTTCTGCTTGAACCATACATGGCCCTTGCATCCAGGAAGCGGCGACCAGCGCAGATGCAGGCCCGTGTCGCAGAGCGGCTCGACCGGGTTCACGACATGGTCGGTCTGGACGATGATATCCGCTGCGGTCTTCCGCCGGAACGTCTGTATGATCCGCCCATAGGCCCGGTGGTCGCCATAGACGTGAAAGACGATGAGATCGGGATAGACGTCCTCGACGTCCCGCGCCGCCGCTCGCTCCAATATGACCGCGTTCCACCCGCCAAGGGCCAGATTGCGGTAATCGAAGCGGACATTCGGATAGGCGGCCCGCAAGGTCGCCATCGCCCGGTCGGTCCAATCCGGCGTGCTGATCGACTGACCATAGAACAAGATCTTGAGCACCTGTGGATGCTCCGGGGTCGCTGATCGCAATATTGCAATGGTCCGGGCCATTGCGCGGGCCGGATCCGGGCTCTTGGGAGCGGACACCGGCCGGGGCGAACAACTGCCGCCAAGCATCGCGACTGCGGCAAGGCCGGCCGGAAACCATCGTCGACGCACGTTACCAAAACTCGGTCGCGACAGCGGAGTCATACCAAAACATCCTAACCGTGCAGGCGCTTAGCAATCACGCTGCTATCGATAATCGACGGCCATGTCTCCTGCCGCGGGTTGTGGTCTTCGTAACATCTCTGTCGGGGAAGCGATCGAAGACGCATCTCCCGCCGCCCCAACTGCCGCCAAAGAAGGATTTCCAGTGCGAACCTTTTCCGGGAAATTTCCTGATGGCGGTCGATGCACAGGATCTGCACAGCAACTCCATCGAACGGCCCTGCCGGCCAGCCGACACGCACAAGCCGGCCGCCTAGACGAGTGGCTCCCGACAGAAGGAGCATGGCGTGCGGGTCGATCCTCATCGGGCGCACCATCGCCCTGCCCGCTGGCGCGACACGGCCTTGACCGGACACGATAGGATGATGATCCCCTGCCCCATGCCGCGCACGATCCTGGTCGCCGATGACGACCCCCATATCCGCCAGCTACTGGTCTTCGCGCTCGCTAAGGCCGGGCTCGATACGATCGAAGCCGGCGATGGCGAGGCGACGCTGGCGGCGGCGGCGTCCGCGCCCGACCTGATCATCCTCGACATCAACATGCCGCGCATGGACGGGATCGCGGTCTGCCGCCGGTTGCGCGCGACCAGCGACGTGCCGATCCTGTTCCTGTCGAGCCGCGACGACGAACTCGACCGCGTGCTCGGCATCGAATTGGGCGCGGACGATTATGTCACCAAACCCTTCTCCCCGCGCGAGGTGGTGGCGCGGGTGATGGCGATCCTGCGCCGCGTCGCGGGTCGGCCGCCACTGGTCGCGGAGGCCGCCACCGGCCCGTTGCGTTGCGGGCGATTGTCGCTCGATACCGAAGGATGGCAGGCGCATTGGGCGGGCCAGCCGGTGGCGCTGACCGTGACCGAGTTCGGCATCTTGCGCACGCTGGCGACGATGCCGGCCAAGGTGTTCAGCCGCGATGCGATCATCGACCGGCTGCACGGGCCCGGCTTCGCGATCACCGACCGCACGATCGACAGCCATGTCCGCAACCTGCGCGCCAAGTTCGCCCGCCTCGGCGCGGCGGACGTGATCGAGACGCGCGCCGGCATCGGCTATCGCCTGGGCGCCTGCGGCGCGACATGATCGAATCGTTCAAGCGCGTCGTCCGGCGGCACTGGCCCCGGTTGCGCCTGCGCACAATCCTGCTCCTGACTTTCACCTTCGTCGCCGCGCTGCCGGGATTCGGCGCGCTGTTCCTGCGCGTCTACGAGAATGCGCTGGTGCGGCAGACCGAGGCCGAGTTGATCGCGCAGGGCGCCGCCCTGTCGGGGGCCGCCGCGCTGGCCTGGCACCAGGGCGGCGCGATCGTCGCGCCGCGCGTCCGTTCACCCTCGATCGACCTCCGCGCGACGCCGATCCTGCCGGTTCGCCCCGCCCCCATCGCGACCGCCCACCGGCCGGACGCGGGCACGCGCGACTGGGCCAAGCGCCTCGCGCCCATCCTGCGCGTCACCGCCGCCGCGACCGGAGCCGATCTGCTGCTGCTCGATCGCCAGGGGATGCTGCTCACCGGGCGGCAGGCGGGGCGCCGGACCGGTGACCTGGCGGAGGTGCGCACGGCCCTTGGCGGGCAGCCCGGCATCGTCCTGCGCCGCGATCCGGCCTATCGACATCTGAGCGGCTTCGCATGGCTGAGCCGGTCCGCCGGCCTGCGCATCGATCTAGCCGTCCCGATCGTGGCCGATGGCCGGGTGGTGGGGGCGCTGCTCCTTTCGCATCCCCCTCGCACGCTGCTCGCGGGGCTCTACGACGACCGGGGCAAGATCGCGTTCGGTATCGTCCTGATCTTCAGCACGCTGGTGGTGCTGAGCGGCCTGCTGTCGCGTGGCATCGTCCGGCCGGTCGAGGCGCTCGGCGTCGCCACGCGCGCGGTCGCCGGTGGCGGCGGCACCGTGCCCGACGCGCCGACCACCGCCGCGATCGAGATCCAGGCGCTCTACCGCGACTTCGGCAGCATGGCCGCCGCGATCGCGCGTCGCTCGCGCTACCTGCGCGACTTCGCCCATGCCGTGAGCCACGAGTTCAAGACGCCACTGGCCGGCATCCGTGGCGCGGTCGAGCTGTTGCAGGACCATCCCGACATGCCTCCGGCCGACCGCGACCGCTTTCTCGCCAACATCGCCGCCGATGGCGCGCGACTGACACAGCTGGTCAGCCGGCTGCTCGATCTCGCCCGCGCCGATATGGAGGAGAGCGCCGAGGGGGTGACGGCCGACCTGCACGACGCCGTGCGGCGGATCGCGGACGCGCAGGCCGGCATCGTCATCGAAAGCGACATGCCCGACCACCTGCCGCGCGTCGCACTGCCGCAGGGAGCGGTCGAGGCGGTGCTGTCGAGCTTGGTCGACAACAGCCGTCAGGCCGGCGCGACCCGGATGCGGATCACGGGCGAGGACAATCGGGACGTGGTGATCCTGACCGTCGGCGACGACGGCCCGGGCATCCCGCCGGGCGACCGGGCGCGCGTGTTCGATCCCTTTTTCACCAGCCGCCGCACCGAGGGCGGGACCGGCCTGGGCCTGCCGATCGCGCGCTCGCTGCTGGAGGCGCAGGGCGGCACCATCGCGCTCGCGCCCAATGCCGGCGGCGGGGCGACCTTCCGGATCGCGCTGCCGGTGTCGCGCTGTGGCTAGGCGGCATCCTCGTTCGCGGGCGCGGTCTGCCCTGCTGGTCGCGGGGACGCTGGCGGCCGGTCTCGCCATTCGCAAGCTACCACTCGGCTTGCCGCCCGCCATCGTGAAACATGGCGGCTCGGTCCTGTGGGCGATGATGATCTACTGGATCGTGTCCACCGGGCTTCCGACGTGGAAACCGGTTCGCGGCGGTATCGTCGCCGCCATCGTGACGACCGCGACCGAACTGTCGCAACTCTATCACGCACCCGTCCTGGATGCGGCGCGGCGAACCGGCCTGGGCGCATTGCTGCTCGGCCGGGTATTCTCGGTCTGGGATGTGCTGACCTATGCCGTCGCGGTGGCGCTGGCGGCAGCGATCGACCAGTGGCTGGCTGACCGGCGAACCCGGACCAGCAAATGATCTGCAACGATGTGGTAAAGTGGCGCGCCCGGAACGATTCGAACGTCCGACCCTCAGATTCGTAGTCTGATGCTCTATCCAGCTGAGCTACGGGCGCGCATTGGAGTTGCGCTCTTAGCAGGGTTCGTCGGGCGCGCAAGGGCGTTGCGTCAAAAAATCAGCGCTTCTACGGCTGGGACATGAACCCGCTCGCCCGCGCCGCCGCCCTGCCCGCTGTCCTCCTGCCCCTGGCGCTCGCCGCCTGCGCTGGCGATCGCGACGCCGGCTATCCGTCGCTCGCCAGGCGCGCGGTGGAGACGCGTGGGTTCGAGGAGCCGGCCACGCCGCCGCCCGCGCCGATGCAAGCCGACCCGGCGCTCGACCGGATGATCGCGACCCAGACGGCGCAGTTGCAGACGGTGCGCGCCGGCTTCGATCGCGACGCCGCGAAGGCCGAGCGCGCCGCCGCCGCCGCGCGCGGGGCCCCCGTGGGCAGCGAGGCGTGGCTGGACGCGCAGACGGCGCTGGCGCAGCTCGACGACTGGCGCGCGCAGGCCACCGCCATCGCCAGCGCGGCGGAGGTGCAGGGCGCGGACCGCGCCGCGACGCTCGCCCCCGACTATCCGGCCCTCACCGGATTGCAGCGCGACGCGGCGGCGGAGGCGGCGCGGCAGGACGCGCTGATACGCCGCTTGTCGGCGTCGCTGCCCGCCGCCTGACCAAGCGGGCACTATATGCCAGCACTATGCGCTTCCCCGGAATCGCTCTCGCATTGCTACGCCCAGCGGGCCTAATTGCCCGGCCTTGATGAAGGCGGCGCACCGCGCGTCGCCCTTTGGGGCCTGTCATGAAACGACTTTCTTGCGCGGTGGCGATCGCCGCGGCGACCCTGGCGACGGCTGCGGGGGCGCAGACCACCACCGACGCTCCCACTACCGCCCCGCCCCCCGCGATCAGCGTCAGCGGGTCGGCGGCGATCGTGTCCGACTATCGCTTTCGGGGCGTATCGCAGAGCGACCGGCAGATGGCGGTGCAGGCGGGGCTGACGATCACGCACGACAGCGGCCTCTATGTCGGCACCTGGGCATCGAACCTCGCCGGTTGGGGCACGTTCGGCGGCGCGAACATGGAGCTGGACCTGATCGGCGGCTTCAAGACCGCGCTGGCCAGCAACGCGACGCTCGACGTCGGCCTGACTTGGTACATGTATCCGGGCGGCGCTCCGAAGACTGACTTCGCCGAACCCTATGTCAGGCTGACTGGCACCACCGGTCCTGCCACCCTGACCGCCGGGGTCGCCTATGCGCCGCGCCAGCAGGCGATCGGCAAATGGTATGCGAACGGCGCGGAGGCCGCCGCCGGCACCTATAGCCGACCGGGCGCGAAGGCCGACAATCTCTATCTCTGGGGCGACGGCGCGGTCGCAATCGCCGGCACGCCGATCACCGCCAAGGCGCATATCGGTCACAGTCGGGGCCAGGACGGCCTGGGGCCGAATGCCACCGCCGTTTCGCCGACGGGCCGCTATTGGGACTGGTCGCTGGGCGCGGACATCGCGGTCCGGCGGCTGACGCTGGGTCTCGCCTATGTCGGCACCGACATCTCGAACCGGGACGCGGCCTATCTGCGGCCGAGCTTCAGCAAGGGGCAGGACGGCACCGGCAACATCGCCGGCGGCACGTTGCTCGCCACGCTGACCGCCGCCTTCTGACCTCAAAGGGAGAGCAACCATGCAGGACCTGATCTGGGTCGCGATCATGGCGGGGCTGGCGGCGCTGACGCTCGCCTATGTCCGCCTGTGCGATCACGCCTGAGGAGCGATGCGGCCATGACCCTCGACCTCTGGCTGGCGGCGCTGACCGCGCTCGGCCTCCTCCTCTATCTGGTGGCGGTGCTGATCCGCCCCGAACGCTTCTGAAGGGAGCGGTTCCCATGACCATGCAGGGCTGGTTCCTGATCCTGGCCTTCGTCGCGATCCTGGTCGCGACCGCCAAGCCGATGGGCCTGTGGCTCTTCGCGCTCTACGAGGGGCGGCGTACGCCGCTCCACCTGATCCTCGCGCCGGTAGAACGCGGCTTCTATGCCGCCGCCGGCATCGATCCCGCGAAGGAGCAGGGCTGGCGCCGCTATGCGGTGCATATGCTGATCTTCAACGCGGTGCTGATGATCCTGACCTATGCGCTGCTGCGATTGCAGGCGGTGCTGCCGCTCAACCCGACCGGCCTGCCGGCGGTGGGCGAGCATCTGGCCTTCAACACCGCGATCAGCTTCACCGCCAACACCAACTGGCAAAGCTATGCCGGCGAGTCGACCATGTCGAACCTCAGCCAGATGCTGGCGTTGACCATCCACAACTTCCTGTCGGCGGCGACCGGCATCGCCCTCGCCTTCGCGCTGTTCCGCGGCTTCGGCCGGGCGCAGGCGAAGACGGTCGGCAATTTCTGGGCCGACATTACCCGCATCACCCTCTATCTGCTGCTGCCGATCTGCATCGTCTACACGCTGGTGCTGATCGCGCAGGGCGTGCCGCAGACGCTGGCCGGCAGCGTGTCGGTGCAGACGCTGGAGGGCGCGCGCCAGACGCTGGCGCTCGGCCCGGTCGCCAGCCAGGAGGCCATCAAGATGCTCGGCACCAATGGTGGCGGCTTCTTCAACGCCAACAGCGCGCACCCGTTCGAGAACCCGACCGCGCTGACCAACCTGCTGCAGATGCTGTCGATCTTCCTGATCGGCACCGGCCTGACCTGGACCTTCGGCAAGGCGGTGGGCAATCCGCGCCAGGGCTGGGCGATCCTGGCGGCGATGCTGATCCTGTTCCTGGTCGGCACGGCCGTCGCCTACGGGGCGGAAGCCGCTGGCAATCCGATCCTGCACCAGCTCGGCGTCGCGGGCGGCAATATGGAGGGCAAGGAGGTCCGCTTCGGCATCGCCGGGTCGGCGCTGTTCGCCGCCGTCACCACCGCCGCCTCCTGCGGCGCGGTCAATGCGATGCACGACAGCTTCACCGCGCTGGGCGGCCTGGTCCCGCTGTTCAACATGCAACTCGGCGAGGTCGTGATCGGCGGCGTGGGAGCCGGCATCTACGGCTTCCTGCTGTTCGCGATCCTTGCGGTGTTCGTCGCCGGGCTGATGGTCGGCCGCACGCCCGAATATGTCGGCAAGAAGATCGAGGCGCGCGAGGTGAAGCTGGCGGTGCTGGCGATCGCCGTGCTGCCGCTCGTCATCCTGGGTATGACCGCTCTCGCCTCGGTCCTGCCCGCCGGGTTGGCCGGGCCGCTCAACAAGGGGCCGCACGGGTTCTCGGAAATCCTCTATGCCTTCACCTCGGCGGTGGCCAACAACGGTTCCGCATTCGCCGGGCTGACCGCGAGCACGCCCTTCTACGACGGGCTGCTGGGGGTGGCGATGTGGATCGGCCGCTTCTTCGTGATCGTGCCGATGCTGGCGATCGCCGGGTCGCTCGCCGCCAAGCGTCAGGTGCCGGAAAGCGCCGGCTCCTTCCCGACCACGGGCGGGCTGTGGGTGGGCTTGCTGGTCGGGATCATCCTGATCCTGGGCGGCCTCACCTTCCTGCCGAGCCTCGCGCTCGGTCCCATCGCCGACCATCTCGCGATGCTCGGCGGGCATATCTTCTGACCAGGGGGCCCAAAGTGGCGAAATCCCAAGCAAAGAGCCTGTTCACGGCCGACCTCGTCGTGCCCGCGCTCCAGGCGTCGTTCCTGAAACTCTCTCCCCGCGACCTGATCCGCAATCCGGTCATGTTCGTGACCGCCGTGGTCGCGGCCCTCATGACCGTGCTGCTGGTCATCGGCCATGACGGACTGACCCTCGGCTTCAAGCTGCAACTGGTCGTCTGGCTGTGGCTGACCGTGCTGTTCGGCACCTTCGCCGAGGCTTTGGCCGAAGGGCGCGGCAAGGCGCAGGCGGCCAGCTTGCGCGCCGCGAAGGCCGAGCTGACCGCCAAGCGGCTGAAGGGCGATGGCCGCGTCTGGGACGATGTCCCCGCCAGCCAGCTGCGCATCGGCGACGTGGTGCTGGTCGAGACGAACGACCTGATCCCCTCGGACGGCGAGGTCGTCGCCGGCGTCGCCTCGGTCAACGAGGCGGCGATCACCGGCGAGAGCGCGCCCGTGATCCGCGAGGCGGGCGGCGACCGGTCGGCGGTGACGGCGGGCACCCGCGTCATCTCCGACGAGATCCGGGTCAAGGTGACGGTGGAGCCGGGCAAGGGCTTTCTCGACCGGATGATCGCGCTGGTCGAGGGCGCCGAGCGGCAGAAGACGCCGAACGAGATCGCGCTGACGCTGCTGCTGGTCGGGCTGACCATCATCTTCCTGATCGCGGTCGGCACCATTCCGGGCTTCGCCACCTATGCCGGCGGATCGATCCCGGTGGCGATCCTGGCGGCGCTGCTGATCACGCTGATCCCGACCACGATCGCCGCCTTGCTGTCGGCGATCGGCATCGCCGGCATGGACCGGCTGGTCCGCTTCAACGTGCTCGCCAAATCCGGCCGGGCGGTCGAGGCGGCGGGCGATGTCGACGTGCTGCTGCTCGACAAGACCGGCACGATCACCATCGGCGACCGTCAGGCGAGCGAGTTCCGCACGGTCGGCGGCACCGCAGCGCAGGACCTGGCGGAGGCGGCGCTGCTCGCCAGCCTGGCCGACGAAACGCCCGAGGGCCGCTCGATCGTCACCCTCGCCCGACAGGATTTCGGCGTCACCACCACCACGCTGCCGGCGGGGGCGGAAGTCATCCCCTTCACCGCGCAGACCCGCACCTCCGGCGTCCGGATCGGCGACACGCTGATCCAGAAGGGCGCGGTCGATTCGATCCTGCGTGCGCATCCTGGCCTGGGTGAAACGGCGGCCGCCACCGAGCTGCGCCGCATCACCGACGCGATCGCACGGGCCGGCGGCACGCCGCTGGCGGTGGCGCAGGACGGCCGGCTGCTCGGCGCGATTTTCCTGAAGGACGTGGTGAAGGCCGGCATCCGCGAACGCTTCGGCGAGCTGCGCCAGATGGGCATCCGCACGGTGATGATCACCGGCGACAATCCGCTGACCGCTGCCGCCATCGCCGCCGAGGCCGGGGTCGACGATTTCCTGGCGCAGGCGACGCCGGAGGACAAGCTGGCGCTGATCCGCCAGGAACAGACCGGCGGCCGGCTCGTCGCGATGTGCGGCGACGGCACCAACGACGCGCCCGCGCTCGCCCAGGCCGATGTCGGCGTGGCGATGAACACCGGCACCCAGGCCGCGCGCGAGGCCGGCAACATGGTCGACCTGGACAGCGACCCGACCAAGCTGATCGAGGTCGTCGGCCTCGGCAAGCAGTTGCTGATGACGCGCGGGGCCCTCACCACCTTCTCGGTCGCCAACGACGTGGCGAAATATTTCGCGATCATCCCGGCGATGTTCGTCGCGCTCTATCCGGGACTAGGCGTGCTCAACGTCATGGGTCTGGCGACGCCGCAATCGGCGATCCTGTCCGCGATCATCTTCAACGCGCTGATCATCCCGCTGCTCGTGCCGCTGGCCTTGAAGGGCGTCACCTATCGGCCGATGGCGGCGGGGCCGCTGCTCGCCCGCAACCTGGCGGTCTATGGCCTGGGTGGGCTGATCGCGCCGTTCGTCGGCATCAAACTCATCGACCTCGTGGTCGGCGGCCTCGGCCTCGCGTAAGGACACATCTGATGGGCAAGGATTTCACCTCCGCACTCCGGCCGGCGATCGTGCTGGCGCTGCTGTTCGCCGCTTTGCTCGGCATCGCCTATCCGCTGGCGATGACGGGCCTCGGCCAACTGCTGTTCCCCGTCCAGGCCAATGGCAGCCTGGTGCGCGATGCGTCCGGCCAGGCGATCGGCTCGACCGTGGTCGGACAGGCTTTCACCGGCGAACGCTACTTCCGCACCCGCCCCTCGGCGGCGGGCAAGGGCTATGACGGCATGGCCTCGTCCGGCTCCAATCTGGGCCCGACCTCGCGGGTCCTGGCGGACCGGGTGACGGCGGATGTCGCCGCCGCTCGCGCCGCCGGGATCAGCGGGCCCCTGCCCGCCGACCTGGTGACGGCGAGCGGCTCCGGCCTTGACCCCGATCTGTCGCCGACGGCGGCGCTGGCCCAGGCGCCGCGTATCGCGCGCCTGCGCGGATTGCCGCTCGACCGAGTCCAGGCGCTGGTGGCGTCGATCACGGTGCGGCCGCTACTCGGCGATCCGCGCGTCAACGTGCTGGCGCTCAACCGCGCGCTCGACGCCACGGGCCGCCGCTGAGCGGATGCCGGACGGCGCCCCCGCCCGCCCCGATCCCGACGCGCTCCTCCGCCAGGCCCAGGCGGAGGGGCGCGGCCGGCTGAAGATTTTCCTGGGCGCGGCCCCCGGCGTCGGCAAGACGTTTGAGATGCTGTCGGAAGGCGCGGCCCGGCGGCGCGACGGCGTCGACGTGGTGATCGGCGTCGTCGAGACGCATGGCCGCGCCGAGACCGAGGCGCTGACCCGGGGCCAGGAGATCGTGCCCCGCCGCGCGGTCGCGCATGATGCGCACATGCTGCACGAGATGGACCTGGACGCAATCCTTGCTCGCCATCCCCGGCTGGTGCTGGTCGACGAGCTGGCGCACACCAATGCGCCCGGCAGCCGCCATCCCAAACGCTACCAGGATGTCGAGGAAATGCTGGCCGCCGGGATCGACGTCTATTCGACCGTCAACATCCAGCATGTCGAGAGCCTCAACGACGTCGTCGCCAGCTTCACCCGCGTCCGCGTCCGCGAGACGGTGCCCGACCGGGTGCTGGAGGCGGCCGAGATCGAGGTGGTCGACATCCCGCCCGACGAACTGATCGAGCGGCTGAAGGCCGGCAAGGTCTATCTGCCCGAAGAGGCGACCCGCGCACTCGGCCATTTCTTCTCCAAGTCCAACCTGTCGGCCTTGCGCGAACTGGCGCTGCGCCGCGCCGCGCAGGCGGTCGACGCGCAGATGCTGGACCATGTCCGCGCGCTTGGCGTCGGCGGCACCTGGGCCGGCAGCGAGCGGATCGTGGCGGCGATCAACGAGCTGCCCGGAGCCGAAGGGCTGGTCCGCTCCGCCAAGCGGCTTGCCGATGCGCTCCACGCGCCCTGGACCGCCCTGTTCATCGAAACGCCGCGCCAGCAGGCGTTCAGCGCGGAGGATCACCGCCGCCTCGCCGCGACGCTCAATCTCGCCACCCGCCTGGGCGGGCGGATCGCCACCGTGCCGGCCGTGCAGGTCGTGGAGGGGTTGAAGGCGCATCTGGTCGAGGCGCACGCCACCCAATTGATCGTCGGCAAGTCGGTGCGCAGCCGCTGGTTCGAGCTGCTGCACGGATCGGTGGTCGACCGGCTCGTGCGGGAGCTGCCCGGCGTGGCCGTCCATGTGCTGCCGCTTCCCGAGACGCCGCGCGGGCCCCGTCCGGTGCGGGGCGGGTGGACCGGGTCATGGGGCTCGCGCGCAGGCTATGGCTGGGCGACGCTGATGGTGGCCGCCGTCACCGCGCTGGGCACGCTGCTGTTCCAGGTGCTGGCGCTCGGCAACATCGCCCTGCTCTACCTGCTGCCGGTGATGGCGGCGGCGAGCCTGTTCGGTTTGCGCACCGGCCTATATGCCGGGCTCGCCTCGTGCCTGGCCTACAACTTCTTCTTCCTGCCCCCGACCGGCACGCTGTCGATCAGCAATCCGGAGAATGTCGTCTCCGTGCTGGTGCTGATGGGCGTCGCCATCGTCACCAGCCAGTTGACCGCGCGCGTTCGCGCCCAGGCCGATCTGGCCGCCGCCAGCGCCAACGCCAATGCGACACTGGCCGGCTTCCTGCGCGAGCTGACCGCGCTCGGCGCGGTCGAGCCGGTGCGGCGGGCGATCTGCGCGGAAATCGCGCGGCTCTTCGACGGGCGCACCGTGCTGCTCGCGCCGGCCGACGGACGCGGCATGGTCGTGCAGGCCGCGAGCGACAGCGACTACCGGCTCGACACGATGGACCTGGCCGCCGCCACCTGGGCGCATGACACGCGCGCCGCCGCCGGCAAGGGATCGGGCACGCTCGCCGCCTCCGAATGGCTGTTCCTGCCCCTGGTCGCGGGCGAACGGGTGCTGGCGGTGCTGGGGCTGTCCGACCCGCAGGCGGGCGTGCCCGTCCGGCCGGACCGGATGCCGCTTCTGGTCAGCCTGCTCGACCAGGCCGCCCTGGTCCTCGAACGTTACAGGCTGGAGGGCGAGATGCGGGAGCTGGAGGCGATCCGTACCCGCGACCGGCTGCGCGGCGCGCTGCTCTCCTCGGTCAGCCACGATCTGCGCACGCCGCTCACCGCGGTGCTGGCCGCCACCGCCGAACTGCGCCACCGCCATGACGATCCCCTGCTCGCGACCGTCGAGAGCGAGGCGCTGCGCCTCAACCGGTTCGTCGCCAACCTGCTCGACATGGCGCGGGTGGAGGCGGGTGCGCTGAAGCTCCAGATCGACGCGATCGACCTCGGCGACGCGGTGGCGGGCGCGGCCCATGACGCCCGCCGCGCGCTGGAGGGCCATGCCCTGCGGCTCGACGTGCCGCCCGACCTGCCGCTGGTCCGCGCCGACCCGCATCTGCTCCATCATTGCCTGCTCAACCTGCTCGACAATGCCGGCCGCTATGGCGACCCCGGCACGCCGATCGTGATCGAAGGGACGCACCGGTTCGGTCGGCTCTGCCTGTCGATCCTCGACCAGGGTCCCGGCCTGCCGCCCGGCCGCGAGGCGGAGGTGTTCGAGACGTTCCGCCGCTTCGAGGGCGGCGACCGCGCGATCGGCGGCACGGGCTTGGGACTGGCGATCGTCAAGGCCTTTGCCGAGGCGATGGGGATCGGCATAGAGGCCGCCAACCGCACGGACGGCGGCGGCGCGCGGTTCAGCCTGTCGTTCCCGCCCACCCTGGTGGTGCGGACGCCGCCCACCGCCATCTGAAAGCCGATATGCCTGCCACCATCCTCGTGGTCGATGACGACCAGCCGATCCGCCGCCTGCTCCGCAACACGCTGGAACGCGCCGGCTACCGCGTGGTCGAGGCGCGCAACGGGCGCGAGGCGCTCGACCTGTTCCGTGGCGAGATGCCCGGCGCGGTGCTGCTCGACCTCGGCCTGCCCGATCGCGACGGTCTGGAACTGGTGCCGCTGCTGCGCCGGTCGGGCGAGGCGGCGGTCCTGGTCGTCTCCGCCCGCGACGCGACCGACCAGAAGGTCGCCGCGCTCGATCTGGGCGCGGCCGACTATGTCACCAAGCCGTTCGACAGCGAGGAACTGCTCGCCCGGCTCCGCGTCGCGTTGCGCCACCGCGATCCCGTCGCCGCGAAGCTGGTGCGCTGCGGCGCGGTGACGATCGATCTCGACCGCCGCATCGTCACCCGCGACGGCGCGGAGGTGCACCTGACCCGCAAGGAATATGACGTTCTGGCGCTGCTCGCCCATCATGCGGGCCGGGTCGTGATGCACGACCGCATCCTCGCCGCCGCATGGCGGGGCGAGGAGGAAGCGCGGATCGAATATCTCCGCATCGTCGTGCGCAACCTGCGCCAGAAGCTGGAGGCGCCCGGTCCGGTCGGCTCGCTGATCGCCAACGAATTGGGGGTCGGCTACCGCCTGCTCGCCGAGGGGTGAGGGCTCAGCCGGTCCGCTCCAGCACCGTGCCGATCGCGGCGATCCGCTCGACCGCCCGGTAGCCGGGCTCGGACAGGTCCTCGCCGAAGATGTCGGTATCCAGCTCGCGATAGGTCAGCGCGACGCCCTGGGCCGGGAGCGCCGGCTCCAGCGCGGCGCGGAGCACGTCGCGCCCGTCGACGATCGATACGCCGGTATGCAGGATCAGCCGCCCGCCAGGGGCCAGCAGGTCCACCCCCTGCACCATCCAGTCAAGCGACAGCCGTGCGCCATACAGGTCGCCGCCGTCGCGATAGGCGCGCGCCTGCGCGTCGATCATGAAGGGCGGGTGGGTGACGATCAGGTCGAAGGGCCCGGCCAGGTCGCTCGGCCGCTCCACGCGCGCGACGTCGTGCGCGACTCCGGCCCGCTCGGCATTGATCGACGCCAGGAACAGCGCCTTGGGGTTGAGATCGGCGATGGTCAGGTGCGCGGACCGGGCGCGGCGCGCGGCGATGATCCCGCCGACTCCCGCGCCCGCGCCGTAATCCAGGATCGTCCGGGCGCCCGAGTCCATCCGGGCCAGGATCCAGCCGGCGAAGCGATGGCTGTCCGGCCCCAGGAACACCGAATCCTCGGCGGTTGTCGGATAGGCGGAATGCCAGAACAGCACATCCTCCACCCGCGACGCGCGCAGTTGCGGTCGCAGCGTCCCGTCCGCCGCGACCGACACCGCCCCCGCCGCGACCAGCGCGGCTTCCATGTCGGGGGCGAGCAGGCCGCTCGCGACCGGCAGGCTCCACCCGAGCAGGTCGCGCAGCGTCCGCCCTTCGCTCCAGCCGGGCCGCGCCAGCACGCGCCGCTGCGTGGCGGGAGTCGGCGCGACGAAGTCATAGCCCTCCGCCGCCAGTCGGGCGAGCAGCTCGGACAAGGCGGCGCGGCGGGCCTGGTCGTACCAGGGCGCGGCTTGCATCGCGCGCCGGACCGGCTCGGCAAACATGATCTCGGACAAACGATCCTCCCAGGTGTCGATCGCCCGGCAACGGTGGCTCCACGGCCGCCGTTCCGCCATCTTGATGCAGTTGATGCCGATCGTCGCCAGGGTCTATAGCTTTCCTTAAGCAGATCAGGACGGCAACGATACTTGCATCCAATCGTTCGCCGGAGCGTCCTCGGCCGGTCAATCGACTTTTAGAGGATCATGATCATGTCGAAGCCGTCCGAACGCAATCGCGGCGCCCTGAAATTCGGACTGGGCCTGCTCACCTTCATCATCTTGGCGATCATCATCTACAATAGCATCAGCTTCTGGGGTTTTCGGCAGGGTTGATGGGGATCGCTGATCCGGTTGACTGTCCCATACCAGTACATTCTCGACCCAAAACGCCCATTTCGCTGTCGCAGATCAGGGAAGCCCACGGATCAAGCGCCCATCATGCATGATGCCATCCCCGGGCCAGTGCAGGAGATCGACCGCGTGACTTCATCCGTCTTCCCCGCCGCACCCGTCGGCCGGACGCCGGCCGACGATCCCCGTCCCGGCGACGTCGCGGGCGCCCCCGCGCCGATGCCGGACAAGGAGGTGGCGATCCATAACTATACGGTCAATTTCGGGCCCCAGCATCCGGCCGCGCATGGCGTGCTGCGTCTGGTGCTGGAACTGGACGGCGAGGTCATCGAGCGCGTCGACCCCCATGTCGGCTTCCTGCACCGCGGAACCGAGAAGTTCATCGAGCACAAGCCCTATCTCCAGACCATCCCCTATTTCGACCGGCTCGACTATTGTTCGCCCATGTGCATGGAGCACAGCTACGTCCTGGCGATCGAGAAGCTGCTCGACCTGGAGGTGCCGCGTCGCGCGCAATATCTTCGAGTCTTCTTCGCCGAACTGACGCGGATCATGAACCACCTGCTCAACCTGGGCAGCCATGTGATGGACGTCGGCGCGATGACGCCCAATCTGTGGTTCTTCGAGTTGCGCGAGGATACGTTCAACTTCTACGAGCGGGCGTCGGGCTCGCGGATGCATGCCAATTATTTCCGGCCCGGCGGCGTCCGGCAGGACGTGCCGCTGAAGCTGCTCGCCGATATCGGCGACTGGCTCGACACGCGCCTGCCGCGCCTGTTCGAGGATGCGGTCGCGCTGGTCGCCGAGAACCCGATCTTCAAGCAACGCAACGTCGACATCGGCGTCGTTAGCCGCGAGGATGCGATCGCTTGGGGCTTTTCGGGCCCGGTGTTGCGCGGGTCCGGCATTCCTTGGGACCTGCGCAAGTCGCAACCCTACGACGTCTATGCGGAGATGGACTTTGACGTGCCGGTCGGCACCAGCGGCGACTGCTACGACCGGTTCATGGTGCGGGTCGAGGAGGTGCGCCAGTCCGCCCGGATCATGAAGCAATGCCTGCGCGACATGCCGGAGGGCGCGGTCGCCACCGATGATCCCAAGGTGAAGCCACCCGCCCGCGCCGAGATGAAACTGTCGATGGAGGCGCTGATCCACCACTTCAAGCTCTATACCGAAGGCTTCCACGTCCCCGCCGGCCAGGTCTATGTCGCGACCGAGAGCCCCAAGGGCGAATTCGGCGTGTTCCTGGTGTCGGAGGGCGGCAACCGCGCCTATCGCTGCAAGATCCGTCCGACCGGGTTCAGCCACCTCCAGGCAATGGACTTCATGAGCCGGGGTCATATGCTCGCCGATGTCACCGCGATCCTGGGATCGATCGACATCGTGTTTGGCGAGGTCGACCGCTGACATGGCGACCGCGCGAATCTTCCGCAATCCGGGCCTGGGCAGCCCGGTGCTGCAAAAAGGCCGGCCCGGCTGGGTGGTCGAATGGGCGTCGGACCGGCCGCCCCATGCCGATCCGCTGACCGGCTGGGCTGGCGGCAGCGACCCGCAGGCCTATGTCCAGATGCGCTTTCCTAGCCTGGAGACGGCGATCGACTATTGCGAGCGCCAGGGCTTCACCTTCGTCGTCCAGGCCGAGCCGCCGCGCAAGCTGCTGCTGCAAAGCTATGCGGACAATTTCCGCTAGAGCCTGATCCAGCGAAGCTGCCGCGGAGCACCAGTGGACCATACGTCAGGCGTCGGCCTGCTCCGGCGTGGACAGGGCGCGTTGCAGGATCTGGATCTGACGATTGAGCCCCTGCATCTCCTCCAGCGACAGGCCGGTGCGTGCGAAGATCGTTTCCGCCAGGCATTCGGCGTCCGCCTTCAGCGCCTCGCCCGGTGGCGCGAGCAGGACATGCACGTGTCGCTCGTCCTTGGGGTCGCGCGACCGGGTGACGATGCCGGCCGCCTCCAGCCGCTTGACCAGCGGCGTGATCGTGCTCGATTCGAGCGCCAGTCGCTCGGCAAGCTGCCCGATGGTCCGGCCATCTTCCTCCCACAGCGCATGCAGCACCAGATATTGCGGATAGGTGATGCCCAGCTTGTCGAGCAGAGGCTTGTACGCCCGCGTCATCGCCATCGAAGCGCCGTAAAGCGCGAAGCAGAGCTGGTCGTCCAGCGGCACGGGGTGCGACAATCGAGCGGTCATCCGAGTGTGTTACACCTTTTTGCCGATGATACTCAAATGCGTCTGGACGATTGCCGTTCCTGTACCTATATCGCGATAATTGTTGCAGCAAAAAGGAACGACGATGTCGTCGATCGATGTAAAATACAGCACCACGGCCACGGCCACGGGCGGCCGCGAGGGCTCAGCTCGGAGCGAGGATGGCCGGTTCGAGGCCCGGCTGTCGACGCCCAAGGAACTGGGCGGCGCGGGCGGCGACGGCACCAATCCGGAACAGCTGTTCGCCGCCGGCTATTCGGCCTGCTTCATCGGCGCGCTGAAGGTCGCTGGCCAGCAGTTGAAGGTGAAGGTGCCTGACGACACCAGCGTGACCGCGACCGTTGGCATCGGCCCGCGCGCGGCCGGCGGCTTCGGCATCACCGCCGACCTGCGCGTCGATCTGCCGGGCGTCGACCGCGACCAGGCGGAAAAGCTGGTCGAGGCAGCGCATCAGATCTGCCCCTATTCCAACGCGACCCGCGATAATGTCGATGTCGGCCTGACCCTCGCCTGACATTCGCGCGTTCATGAAGGGGCGGCACCCGGTTGCGGGCGCCGCCCCTTTTCTATTCGTTGACCGAGGTTTGTGATGACCAGCCCTGCCCATGGCTATGCCGCCCAGTCCGGCGACACGCCCCTTGCCCCCTTCTCGTTCGAACGGCGCGACCCGCAGCCGAACGACGTGGCGATCGCCATCCGCTATTGCGGCGTCTGCCATTCCGACCTGCACACCGCGCGCGGCGAATGGGCCGGCACGCTCTACCCTTGCGTACCTGGCCATGAGATCGTCGGCACGGTGACGGCGGTCGGCGCCGACGTCACCCGCTTCCAGGTTGGCGACACGGTCGGCGTCGGCTGCATGGTCGACAGCTGTGGTGAGTGCCCGTCCTGCCGCGAGGGTGAGGAGCAATATTGCGAGACGACCGGCTTCGTCGGCACCTATAACGGACCCGAGCCGGTGATGGGCGGCCATACCTTCGGCGGCTATTCCGACCATATCGTCGTCGACCAGGATTTCGTGCTGCGGATCGGCCATGCCGAGTCAGACCTGGCCGCGGTCGCGCCGCTGCTGTGCGCCGGCATCACCACCTATTCGCCGCTCAAGCATTGGAAGGTCGGGCCGGGCCAGAAGGTCGGCATCGTCGGCCTGGGTGGTCTGGGCCATATGGGTGTCAAGATCGCGGCGGCGATGGGCGCGGAGGTCCATGTTTTCTCCACCTCGCCGAACAAGCGCGACGACGCCAAGCGGCTGGGCGCCACCGACCTGATCGTGTCGAAGGATGCCGATGCGATGGCGACTCATGCCAACAGCTTCGACTTCATCCTCAACACGGTCGCCGCCGCGCACGATCTCGACCAGTTCCTGCGCTTGCTGAAGCGCGACGGCACCATGACGCTGGTTGGCGTGCCGGAGACGCCCCACCCCTCGCCATCGGTCGGCGACCTGGTATTCAAGCGCCGCGCCATCGCCGGCTCGCTGATCGGCGGCATCGCCGAGACGCAGGAGATGCTCGATTTCTGCCTCGAGCATGGCCTGACCGCCGATGTCGAGATGATCGACATGGCCGACATCAACACCGCCTATGACCGGATGGTGAAGAGTGACGTGAAGTACCGCTTCGTCATCGACATGGCGACGCTGCCCCCGGCCGCCTGATCACGCGACCCGGGCCCGTACGGTCGCTCCGCCGCGGCCGCACGGCGTCCGGGGGCATGCGCCCTCCCGGCATTCAGCCCCGAACCGGACGGATCGGTCCGCCCGCACGCTGCCGGGGCGGAGCGAAGCGGAGATCGGAGTGATCGGCACTGGGATGCCGAACGCGGGAGGGACGACCGTCACTCCGCATCCGCCGCTCGGCCTCGGTCCACGAAGGGATGCCGGGGCCGTCTGCCGTCCAATGGACGATACTCGCTTCGTCGCACCAGTGGAGCAGGTGCGGCATCGCCTTCCGGTGAGCGCCGTCCATCATGTAGCGGCGCATCGCAGCCTGGTCGGACCAGACGGTCATGGTCCAGAACGCCAAGCGCGCATCGGCCAGCACCGCCCCGCCGACCAGCCCCTCCGCACGCCGCACCTGATGCAGCGACCGCAGCGTGTGCATCGCGAAGCCCGGCATGAATCGATAGCGCCGGATGCGCAGGCGGGTGATGCTGACAAAGGCCATCGCCGCAGCCTGATCGCAGGCGCCCGAGGCGGCAAGGCGTTATCGCGCCTTTCCCGACGGAAAACAGGAGACGCGACGACCGGCCGCACATGGCGCTCGACAGGCCGGTCGCCGCCATGTCACGCTGGCGTCATGCCCCTCTATGCCCTTGGCGATCGTCGCCCCGTCCTTTCGCCGACCGCCTGGATCGCGCCCTCCGCCGATCTGATCGGCGACGTGGTGCTCGGCGAGGCGGCTAGCGTCTGGTTCGGCGCAGTCATCCGTGCCGACAACACCACGATCGCGATCGGCGCGCGCAGCAATGTGCAGGACGGGGCGATGCTCCATTCCGATCCCGGCGCGCCGCTGACCGTCGCGGAGGACTGCACGATCGGCCACCACGCCATTCTGCATGGCTGCACGATCGGCGCGCGGGTGCTGGTCGGCATGGGCGCGACGATCCTGAACCATGCCGCGATCGGCGAGGATTGCCTGGTCGGCGCGGGTGCGCTGGTGACGGAGGGCAAGAGCTTTCCGCCGCGCAGCCTGATCATCGGCAGCCCGGCGCGCGCCGTGCGGACGCTGGACGATGCCGCGCTGGCGGGGCTGCGCCGCTCCGCCGAACATTATGCGGCGCGCGGGCGCCACTATGCCGAGGCGCTGGTCCGGATCGACTGACCCGGACCAGCGGCTCGCGGCGGGATCAGCGGCCTGCCAGCCAGCGCTCGGTCGCCGGGCGCAGGCGGTCGGCCACCGCCTTGCGCACCGCGATCAGCGACACGGTCTGGTCCGCCACGTTGCGCGCGGACTCGGGCAGGAATTGCGAGGCATAGGCCCTGATCTTGCCTGGCATCGCCGGGTCGTTCGACCCGCCGCCCAGCGAAGGGATGTAGCGCGCCTGCGAGCTCTGCTCGACAAAGCCGTTGACCAGGTCGCGGTTCGCCACCGCCCAGTCGAACGCCAGGTCGGGGTGCGCGCCAGCGATCGCGCGCAGCAGGCTGGCCTTTTGTGGATCGGTAAGGTCCTTGCCCTTCAGCAGTTCCAGTGCGCGCTTGGCGAGCGCCTCGTCCCGCGCCGCGCCGAGCAGCGACACGAAGCGGTTCTTGGCGACGGGCGAGCGCTCGGCCTGCATCAGCGCGAACAGCTGGTCCCACTCGGCCGGCGTCGCATTGGTGGCGTAGGTCGAGAGGATCGGATTGCGGATCGCGGGCGGGATCGCGGTCGGATTGGCGGCGAGCTGCCCGACATAGGCCCGCGCGCGCGCCGCGACCTGCGCATCGCCCAGATAGCCCAACCGGCCGATCAGCGTCTCGCGCAGGTTGGTCACCAGCGCCGACTCGCCGGGCTTGGCCTCGAATCCGATCCGCGCCAGCACCGGCGCGAACAGCGCGGCCTGGCGGGTCCGCAGCTTCGCCTCGAGCGGCGTGTCCTGATAGAGGCCGGTCAGCGCGCCGAGCTTCGCCGCGACCATCGACCATTCGAGCGGATCGGCGGTCACGCCCACCCGGTCCTGCACCGCGAAATAGCGCGACAGGTCCTGATAACCGCCGGCCGCTAGGGCATAATCGTCGCCCAGCGTGCCCAGTCGATCGCCGAGCGCCAGGCGGGTATAGTCGCGCACGATCGCGGCATGGCCGGCATCGTCATATTGGACGCGGGTATAGGAGCCCTTGCCCTGGTTCAGCACCAGCGTGCCGCAGCCCTTGACCGTCACCGAGGTCGGCGCTGCGCCGGTCACGATCGCGTCGCTCGCGCCGCCGCCCAGCGTCGCGAGCTTGATCGGCACGTGCCAGGTCTGCGGTTTGCGCGACGCCTCGTCCAGGCCGAAGCGCGTCTGCGCCAGCGTGACCACCGTGTCGCCGCCGGTGCAACGCGCGCCGGTCATCGTCACCAGCGGCACGCCCCCCTGCAGCGTGAAGTCGCGCGCCACTTCGGCGACATTCTTGCCGGTCGCGGCCGACAGCTCGGCCCAGAGCTGGTCGGTGACGGTGTTGCCATATTTGTACTTGGCCATGTAGCGGCGGATGCCGTCGCGGAAAGGCCCCTCGCCCAGCCAGCTTTCCAGCATCCCGATCACCGCCTGCCCCTTGGCATAGGTGATGCCGTCGAACGCGTCGCTGATCTGGTCGACCGTCTCGACATGGCGGATGATAGGATGCGTCGCCTGGGTGGCGTCGATCGCCATCGCGCTCTCCCGGTCGAAGGCGATGGCCGCGTCCGCCGCCTTCCAGCTCGGGTTGAGGTCGTTGGTCGCCTTGCCCTCCATCCAGGAGGCGAAGCCCTCGTTCAGCCACAGATCGTCCCACCAGGCCATGGTGACGAGGTCGCCGAACCATTGGTGCGCCATCTCGTGCGCGACGACGGTGTGGATGCGCTGGCGGCCGCTCTCCGTGGTGCGCGCCGGGTCGAACAGCAGTTCGGGCTCGAAATAGAAGATCGCGCCCCAATTCTCCATCGCGCCGAAGAACTGGCTGGAGCCCGGCCCTGCGATCATGTCCATCTTCGGGAGCGGATAGAGCTGGCCGAAATAATCGTTGTAATAGGTCAGCAGCCGGGTGGCGGAGGCCAGCGCGTAATCGCCCTGGTCGACGACGCCGCGACGGGTGATCACGCCGATCTGGGTATTGCCCGACTGGACCGTCTTGCGTTCGACGTCGCCCAAACCCAGAAATAGCAGGTAACTGGACATCACCGGCGTCTCGCCGAAGCGATAGAGCTGGCTGCCGTCCGCCTGCTTGGTCACCGACGCGGCGGGCATGTTGGAGAAGGCGGTCTGTCCCGCCGGCGCGCTGGTGGTCAGGCGGAACTTGGCCTTGAACGCCGGCTCATCCCACATCGGCGCGAAGCGGCGCGCGTCGGGCGCCTCGAACTGGGTCGCCAGCATCCGCGACTGGCTGCCGTCCGGGTTGCTGTAATCGATCGCGAAAAGGCCGGCGGCCGAGCTGTTGATCTTGCCGGTCCAGGCGAAGGTCAGCCGGTGCTGGCCAACGCTGGCGGCCTGGGGCAGCGTGATGGTGAGCGTCTGCGCCTGGGGGTCGGCGGCGACCGTCACCGGCTTGCCGTCGAACGTCGCACGGGTCACCTGGATCTCGGCGGCGTTGAGGGTCAGCGTCCTGGTCGCCTCCTTCACATCGACCGTCACCGATTCGCTGCCCGAGAAGGTCATCGCCTTCGCATCGGGCCGAACGTCGATGTCATAGAGCAAGGGCACGACATTCTTGGACAATTGTCCCGCCGCCATGGCGGGCGCGGAGACGGTCAGGGACAGCAGCAACGCTACGGCAAGCTTCATCGGGAACTCCGGACGACAGGACGGCTGACCTATGCGGCGACGAACCGGGCTTCGCAAGCGCTGGACAGCCGCCTTGGCGTCGTTAGGCTCCCGCCCCATGACCCATCCCGCCCTCTTCGACCGGCTGCGGCTGCCGGTGATCGCCTCGCCCATGTTCATCATTTCCGGACCCGAACTGGTCATCGCCCAGTGCAAGGCGGGGATCGTCGGCTCCTTTCCGGCATTGAACGCCCGGCCGCAGGCGATGCTGGACGAATGGCTGCACCGCATCACCGAGGAGCTGGCCGCGCATGACCGCGACCATCCCGATGCGCCGTCCGCGCCCTTCGCGGTCAACCAGATCGTCCACCGTTCCAACGACCGGCTGGAGGCGGATCTGGAGACCTGCGCCAAATGGAAGGTGCCGATCGTCATCACCTCGCTCGGCGCGCGCGAGGACCTGAATACCGCGGTCCATGGCTGGGGCGGGATCACGCTGCATGACGTGATCGACGACACCTTCGCGCACAAGGCGGTCGACAAGGGCGCGGACGGGCTGATCGCGGTGGCCACGGGCGCCGGTGGCCATGCCGGGCGCCTGTCCCCGTTCGCCCTGATCGCCGAGATCCGTCAGTGGTTCGACGGGCCGCTCGCCCTGTCGGGCGCGATCGCCACCGGCGGCGCGGTGCTGGCGGCGCAGGCGATGGGCGCCGATTTCGGCTATATCGGCTCGCCCTTCATCGCCACCACCGAGGCGAACGCCGATCCCGCCTACAAGCAGGGCATCGTCGACGGCCGGGCGCGCGACATCGTCTATTCGAACCTGTTCACCGGGGTGCACGGCAACTACCTGCGCCAGTCGATCGTCGCCGCCGGGCTGGACCCGGATGCGCTGCCGGAAGGCGACTTCAAGACCATGAACTTCGGCGGCGGCGACGGCGCCAAGGCCAAGGCGTGGAAGGACATCTGGGGCTCGGGCCAGGGCATCGGCGCGGTCGACCGGGTCGAGCCGGCGGGCGACCGCATCGCCCGGCTGAAGCGCGAATATGACGCGGCGCGGGCGCGGTTACGGTTGGGGTGAACCTCCTTCCGGGCTTCGGCGGAAGCCGCACCCCAGGGTGAGATCATCCGACGGATCGTCACCCTGCTCGACCCTGGGTTCCGCCATTCGCCGGAACACGACGCCTCTCTCCATCACACGTCGATGACGTCGCCCTTGCCCTCGCGCCGCGCATCGCCCGGCCCGGCGGTGCCGGCGGACCCGATCGACCGGTCGATCAGGCCGCTGCGGCTCATCCACCAGAACAACGCGACGCCGGGCAGCGCGATGACGGTGGTCAGCAGGTAGAAGTCGACATAGCCGATCCGCTCGACCAGCCCGCCCGCCGTGGTGGCGGTAAGCAACCGCCCGACAATGCTCGCCGCGGCCGAGATCAGCGCATATTGCGAAGCGGTGAAGCGCAGGTCGCACAATGCCGAGAAATAGGCGATCACGGTCACGCCACCGATGCCGCTGGCGATGTTCTCGAACCCGATCGCGCCAGCCAGGCCCCAGTTGCTATGTCCACTGGCGGCGAGCAGCGCGAAGCTGGCGTTCGATACCGCCATCAGCACGAGGCTGATCAGCACCGAGCGCTTGAGGCCGAGCCGCGCATACATGGCTCCGCCGATGAAGATGCCGATCAGATACGCCCAGAAGCCGACGCCGATATCGTAGATCGCGATCTCGTCGTTCGAGAAGCCCAGGTCGTTCAGCAGCAGCCGCAGCACCAGCTGCCCCAGCGTGTCGCCGATCTTGTGGATCAGGATGAAGGCCAGGATCACCACCGCCCCTTGGCGGCGGAAGAACTCCGCGAACGGTCCGACGATCGAGGCGACGACCTCGCCCATCCCGCGCCGGGCGGTCGGCTCGCGGTGCCGCTCCGGCTCGCCCAGCAGCAGCCCGGTCAGCATCGCCGGCAGCGCGAAGACCGCACAGGCCAGATAAGCCCCGCTCCACCCGATCCGCGCCGCCAGCACCAGCGCCAGCGATCCCGCCAGCACCGATCCGATCCGCCAGCCATATTGCGTCATCCCCGATCCGACGCCGAGCTGGTAGGGCTTCAGCGTCTCGATCCGGTACGCGTCGATCACGATGTCGAAGGTGGCGCCGGCGAAACCGACCAGCACCGCCGCGACCACCGTCGCGCCGACCGACTGTCGGGGATCGACAAAGGCGAGATTGGCGACCGCCGCCATCACCAGCACGCCCGCGAACACCAGCCACGAGACGCGCTGGCCGAGCCCGCCGATCAGCGGCAACCGCACACCGTCCACCACCCACGCCCAGAAGGGCTTGAGGTTGTAGACTAGGAAGCCGAGCGTGAAAGCGGTGATCGTCGCCTTGTCGATCCCGTCCTGCGCCAGTCGCGTCGTCAGCGTCGCGCCGATCATTGCGTAGGGAAAGCCGGAGGATATGCCGAGCGCGAAAGCGGCGATCGGCTCCCGCTCACAATAGGGGCGTATGCCCTGCCACCAGCCGCCCCCTACGCGATCCTGCACCCGATCCGTCATCCACGCTCCCCGGCCCCGACGCGCCGGGCCATATGAAAGCGCGTGATCATAGAGGCTAATCGGGCGGAAGGAAGATCAGGCGGCCTGCACGAACAGGCGAAATCCGGGCGGCAGACGACGCGGCGGCTTGCCCTGCATCCCATCCTCGATCGCGGTGATCGCGCCCAAGAGGTCGCGTTGGGCATAGGGTTTGGACAGGCAACCGGCGGCAAGCTCGATCGCCTCCGGCGGGCAGGCCCCGGTAACGAACAGCACCGGCACCTCGCGCGCCTGTGCGGCGCGGGCGACATCGACGCCCGACCCGTCCGCGAGGTTGACGTCGACCAGGACCAGATCGATCTCGACTCCATCCGACAGCACCGCAACCGCATCCGCGACGCGGTCGACGGTGGCGACGATCTCGTAATCGGCTTCCGACAGCACATGCTCGGCATCGAACGCTACCAGCGGTTCGTCCTCGACGACCAACAGCTTGACGATCTGCCTTTTCTTCCTCCCGAACAGCATCAGGTCGCCCATTCGTTTCGCTTCGGGATCATAACGCGTCCGTGGCGTCCAAGTCGCAAAGTTTTTTTCGCGCCGACCGTCATTCGCATGTATTCGGCGCGGCATGACCGAAGACACGACGTCCGGCGGCGATCGCCCCAAGGGCGACCGCATCGCCAAGCTGCTCGCCCGCGCCGGCATCGCCTCGCGCCGCGATATCGAGAAGATGATCGCCGAGGGGCGGATCGCCCTGAACGGCACGCTGCTCGACACGCCCGCCACCATCCTGACCAGCCTGAAGGGCGTGACCGTGGACGGCGAGCCCGTCGCCCCGCCCGAGGCGGCGCGGCTGTTCCTCTATCACAAGCCGGTCGGGCTGTTGGTGACCGAATGGGACCCGGTCGGCCGGCCGACCATCTATGACAAGCTGCCCGGCGACCTGCCGCGCACCATGCCGGTCGGGCGACTCGACCTCAATACCGAAGGGCTGCTGCTGCTGACCACCGACGGCGGGTTGAAGCGGCTGCTGGAACTGCCCGCGACCGGGGTCGAGCGCACCTATCGCGCGCGCGCGTACGGCGACGTGACCCAGGCCATGCTGGAAGAACTGATCCACGGCATCGAAATCGACGGCGTCCGCTATGGCTCGATCGACGCCAATCTGGAGCGGCGCACGGGCGCGAACGTCTGGATCGAGATGACGCTGACCGAGGGCAAGAACCGCGAGGTGCGGCGCGTGCTGGAGCATCTCGGCCTCCAGGTCGGGCGACTGATCCGCACCCGCTACGGCCCCTTCGTGCTCGGCGACCTGCCACCAGGCGCGGTCGGCGAGGTCAAGCAGCATGACCTGGTCGCCTTCACCAAGACGCTGAACGGCCCCCGGCGCGGCAAGGGCGCCGACCTGGCGACGCTGGTCACGGTCGAGGCGCGGCCCGCGCCCAAGATCGCCCCGCCCGTGGAGCCGGAACCCGAGGCACCCCCCGCCCCCCGGCGCGAGCCGGAGGGGCGCCGCCGCATCTCGCCCGCCCCGCGCGCGCAGGCGGGGAGCGGCGGCTGGGGATCGCGCGCGCGGCCAAGCCGACCGGCCGAGCCGCAGCGCGAGCGTGACGACCGCTCCGCCCGCACCTTCGGTCTTGGCGCGGAGCGGCCGCGCACCACGCGCTCCGGCGAGGGCCAGCGGCCGGCGCGGGAGGACCGGACCGGCGGCAACCAGCGCTTCGGCAGCGAACGCCCCGGCGATCGTCGCACCGCCCGGGATGGAAGCGAGCGTCCGGCCCGGACCGAGCGCGGCGCGCAAGGCCGTCGCACCGGCACCGATCGCTTCGCCCACGATCGCCGGCCGCGCCGCGACGAGGGCGATCGCGCCGCCTCCCACCGGTCGGATGCCGCCGCTCGTCCCCCGCGTGGCGACGGCGAACGCGGTCGCGACCGCTTCGCGACCGACCGCGCCGCGCCACGCGGCGAGGGTCGCGACGCGGGTCCGGCGCAGGGGCGATCGCCCTCGCGTGGCAGATTCTCCCCCAACGCCCCCGGCACACGCGCGCCCAGCGCCGCCGCGCGCACGCCCGGTGCCACCAACCCGCGGCGCCTCGGCAAGGGCTCGTCCGACGGCGCGCCGCGCCCCGGCAGAGGCTCGTCCGGAGACGCGTCGCGCCCCGGCAAGGGCCCGTCCGGCGGACGCGGCCATCCGCCGCGCGCGCCCAAGGGAAAGCGCTGAGCCATGCGGGTCATTGCCGGACACTGGCGCGGCCGCCCGCTCGCCGCGCCTCAGGGTGAGGCGACGCGGCCCACCGCCGACCGCACGCGCGAGGCCTTGTTCTCGATGCTGACCAGTCGTTTGGGCAGTTTCGAGGGGCTGGCCGTCGCCGACCTGTTCGCCGGCTCGGGTGCGCTCGGCATCGAGGCGCTGTCGCGCGGCGCCGCTACCTGCCTGTTCGTCGAGCAGGATCGAACGGCGCTCGACACGCTCAAGGCCAATCTCCAGAAGCTTGGTGCCCGCGGCGACGTGCGGGCCGGATCGGTGATGTCGCTGGGACCGGCGCGCGCGCCGCTCGACCTTATGATGATGGACCCGCCCTATGGCACCGGCGCGGGCAGCGTCGCGCTCGACAAACTGGCGCGGCTCGGCTGGGTCGGCCCCGCCACCTGGGTCAGCATCGAAACCGCGCGCGACGAAGTGGTCGAGGTCGGCGGCTTCGCGGTCGATGCCAGCCGGGTCCATGGCAAGGCCCGGCTGACCCTCCTGCGTCAGGCCTGACGGCGCCGCCCGGCGCGGGGAGGAACCGGGGCGGGCCGGATCGCGACCAGCGCGATCAGGCTCAGCCCCGCCGCCGCGCTGAGATACAGGCCGACCGCCCACAGGCCGCGCTCCATCGCCAAACCCTGCGCCACCAGCGGAGTCAGCCCGCCGCCGATCACCCCAGCGACGTTGAACGCCATCGACGCGCCCGTATAGCGCACCCGCGCTGGGAACAGGCCGGGCAGCCACGCGCCGAGCGGACCATAGACGAAGCCCATCGCGAACAAGGTCAGCGCCAGGAAGGCGAAGGCCCCCGCCGCCGATCCGTCCATCAGCGGCTGGATGGTGAAGCCGATCAGCACCGTCGCGACGCACCCGCCGGCCAGCACCCGCCGCTCGTCCCATTTATTGTCGGCCAGCCAGGCCGCCAGGTAGATGCCGGCAGCCATGAACAGGATCGCGCCAAGCTGCATCAGCAGGAATTGCTGCATCGGAAAGCCGAGCGTTTTGGTGCCATAGCCCAACAGGAAGGCGGTGCCGACATAATAGGCGGCGAAACAGGCGATCGCCCCTACGGTGCCCGCCAGCGTCGCCCCGCCATGGCGTCGCAGCAGTTCCGCGATCGGCACCGCCGGCGGCGGCGCGGCCTCCAGCGAGGCGGCGAATTCCGGCGTCTCGGTCAGTTTCAGCCGGATCCACAAGCCGACCGCGACCAGCGCGGCGCTGATGACGAAGGGGATGCGCCAGCCCCAGTCGCGAAACTCCGTCGGGGTAAGCCACAGCCCTATCAGGAGGAACAGGCCGTTGGCGGCGATGAAGCCAGCCGGCGCCCCGAGCTGCGGCGCGCTGCCATAGCGGGCGCGCCAGCCCGGCGGCGCATGTTCCACCGCAAGCAGCGCCGCGCCGCCCCACTCGCCGCCAAGACCGAAGCCCTGCCCGAAGCGCAGCATGCACAGCGCCAGCGGCGCGAGCCAGCCGGCGGTCGCATAGGTCGGCAGGAGCGCGACCAACGTGGTCGAGACGCCCATCGTCAAGAGCGAGGCGACGAGCGTGGACTTGCGCCCCACCCGGTCGCCGAAATGACCGAACACCAGGCTGCCGATCGGCCGCGCGAAAAAGGCGACGGCCAGGGTGGCGAAGGCGGCAAGTTGCTGCGTACCAGGTGCGCCTTTAGGGAAGAACAGCTCGCCGAACACCAGGGCGGCGGCGGTGGCATAGACGTAGAAGTCGTAGAATTCGATGGTGGTGCCGACGAAACTGGCGGCGAGCACGCGGCGGTGCGACGGCGAAGTCGATATGGTCATGACACCCCTCCCCGCCCCCGTTGCGCCGCCGCGGGGCCGAGGTCAACGACGGGATAGGCAGGCCGGACTGAGCGTTGCTGGTGCCGGTTGCAGGACTCGAACCCGCGACCTCCGCTTTACAAAAGCATTGCTCTACCAACTGAGCTAAACCGGCATGGCTTCTCCGCTATCAAAGCGCGGCGCGGAAGCCAACACCCGGCGGCGGTTTTCCGGCGGATTCGTCCGGACGCTTGGTGGTGCCCCGTGGTCGGTCCGCCTCAGTCCGGATCATCGTCCCCAGGCTCGGCACCCTGCCCGATTCGGAAACAGGGCGTGGGCAGACGCATCTCGCAGAGGATGCCGCCCGGCCGATAGGCAAATTTGGTAGACGCGCCGAGCTGATAGGGGAGCGCCTCCTCGACATATTGGCGGCCGAAGCCGCGGAGCTGCTGCGCGCCGGCCACCATCGACACGCCCCCTTCGCTCCAGGCGAAGTGGAGCGCACCGTCCCCTGCCAGCGACCAGACGAGTCGGAGCGATCCGCGCGATTGACTAAGCGCGCCATATTTGATCGCGTTGGTCGCCAGCTCGTGCACCGCCAGCGCCACCACCTCGATACTGTCGTCGCGGATATAGCAGAGCGGCCCGGTGATGACGCAGCGGCTGGTGTCGAGGCACTGGCTGGTGACCAGTTCGTCGCGGACGATCTCCTCCAAGTCGACCAATCGCTCGCCGCCATGCGACATCACGCCTTGGTAGCGGGCGATCGCGGCGAAACGGCCTTCGAAATGCGCGGCGAAATCGTCGACCGAATGGCTGTTGTCGTGCGTGCGCCGCAAGATCGACCGAATAATCGCGATCAGGTTCATCAACCGGTGACGCGTATAGCCGTCTTGGTTCGACGCCCCGGCGGCATCGGCCGGCGCCGCTGCAGCCGTGTCCCCCGCCTGCTGGTCGGGTCCGTGGTCGGCCGTCATCGACTTCATCGTCTCCACGCCTTCCGTTCGAGCCGCCGTCAACCCTGATATATCGAACGGACTAAACAACTGTAAATGAATTGCTTTTTAACACCGCTTTCATATCTTGCGGCCTTTCGATGGAGATGATCGACGTGCAGGTGGAGCTGAACCATGATTGACCCCGCCTTGTCGGGCTTAGACATCCTGGTGGTGGAGGACGAATATCTGCTCGCCGATGATTTGCGCGCCATGCTGAGCCAGGCGGGCGCACGCGTGGCGGGGCCGTTCGCGGCGGTCGCGCACGCGGCGGAATGGCTGGACCGAGGCGCAGCGGTTGATTTCGCCCTGCTCGACATCAATCTGGGCGGCAGCCTGATCTTCGACCTGGTCGCACGATTGCGCGCGGCCACGGTACCAATCGCCTTTCTGACCGGATACAGCCACAGCGCCATCCCCGACATCTATGCCGATATTCCGGTGCTCGACAAGGCCGTGCTGCTCGGTACGCCGGACCGGCTGATGGCGCGGATCGTGGAGGAACTCGGCCGGGTCGTCGCGTGACCCCCCGCCCGCGTCAGGCGTGGATGACCCGCCCGATCGCGCGCGTCACCTGATGAATAGGCACCGGCTTCTCGCAATGCGGCGCCGCCATGAAGCGGGCGGGGAAGATCGAGCGGTCATAACCGGTGGTGAACAGGAACGGCACGCCCAGCGCCGCCAGGTGATCGGCGACTGGAAAGACCAGCTCGCCGGCCAGGTTCACATCTAGGATCGCGCCATCGATCGTGGTCGCCGTCGCGATGCAGCGCATCGCCTCCGCCACGGATCCCGCCGGCCCCAGCACCAGTGCCCCCGCCGCCTCCAGCACCATGTGCAGCTCGTCGGCGAGCATGAACTCATCCTCGACAACCAAGATGCGGCAGGCGCTAAGCGTTCGGTCCACCATGATGTCGCATTTCCCCCGTGCTTGCCGACACCGGCAGGGAGATAGTGCAATGCACGCCGTCCGGCTCCAACCTGAATGAGGTTCTGGCGCGAAGCTGGTACGGCAAGGCGCGCTCGATCAGCTCGCGGCCCTGCCCGGTCCCGATGGGCGTCCCCCCGCCATGGCCTGCTCCGGTGGGATTTGGCATCGTAACATTCGACTCGCGCCAGTCGACATGCAGCCAGGGCTGGCCAGCGCCCTGAGCGGGCTCAAACCGCCAGCGTATCGTCAACCGACCGTCTGCCTGCGCCAGCGCGCCATATTTGACGGCGTTGGTCGCCAGTTCGTGAATCGCCATGGCCAGAGTCTGCACGGTCGAGGATCGCAGCCTGATCCCCTCCGGCCCGTCCAGAGTCACGCGGTCGGGATGGTCGGTCATCGCCGCCAATTCAGTCGCGATCAGGGTGTCAAACGTCACCCGATCCTGATCCTCCAGGCGGGACAGGAGCGTCTGGACCCGAGCGAGGGCGTCGAGCCTGTCGCGATAGCGCAAGCGGAAGTCGGCCAGGTCGCGACTGGCGCGCGCCGTCTTGTCAGATACGGAGCGGACCACGCCGATCAGGTTGCGGGTGCGATGCTGCAGCTCGTTGACCAGCGCCTTTTGCCGCTCCTCCCATTCGCGCCGCCCGGTGACGTCAACCACCGCGCCGATCATCCGGGTCGCCGTACCATGTTCGTCGTAGAAGAAGCGCCCACGGCCATGCAACCAGTGGACGCTGCCATCGGGATGGACGACGCGGAACTCGCGGATATACTCGCGCTTCTCAGCCATCGCGGCGCGCAGGTCCGCCTCCGCCCCGTCGCGATCCTCGGGATGAAGCCGAGCGGCCCAGGCCTGGTAGCTCGGCTGCACCTCCCCGACCCTGTAACCCTCCAGGCGAAAATGCTCGTCGGACCACAGCACTCGGTCGGATCGCATGTCCCAGTCCCACAGCCCCAGCCGGCCCACCTCGATCGCGCTGGTCAGGAACGCCTCGTGCTTCTCCAGGGCTTGTTGCGCGGCCTTGGCCTGGGTGACGTCCTTGCCGATCCCGCCGATCATCGCGACACCGCCGTCACCGCCGCGAATCGGGAAACCAGTTTCGCGCAGCCAGCGGACCGCGCCGTCAGCCGGCCGGCGCACGCGATAGTCGAAGCTCGCCTGCTCGCCGGCGCGCACCCGGCGCAGCGCCGCAATCACGGCTCGGCGATCCTCGGAGAGGACCAGCGCCAGCCAAGTACGGAAATGGCCGCCGCCGAGCGCCCGCTCCCGCGACAGGCCATGGATCGTTTCGAAGGCGGGGGTCAGATACTGCCACTTCAGCGAAACCGCGTCGCGAATTGACAATATGTCCTGCGAGGCGTCGCCGAACTGTCGCAGGCGTTCCTCGCTGGCACGCAGCGCCTCGGTATTGCGCTTGAGCGTATCGATATCCGTTATGACGCCGGCTTGGCCGGTTACCTCGCCATCCTTGCCCCGTATCGGCACGGACGTTACTTGCGTCCAGATTTCGCGTCCGGACTCGTCGGTGTGAAGCATCTCGACACCCGGCGTCACCCGCTCGCCGCGCAACGCTCTTGCTCCCGGATAATCGGCCACCGCCACCGGCCGGCCATCCGCATCCCAGGCGCGCCAGCGCCGCGCGGCGTCGGGATCGCGCGACGGGATCAGCCCGTTCGGCAGGAAGCGGGAGAGCTCGGCATTCGTCATCACGGTCCGTCCCGCGGCATCCGTGACCAGTACGCCCATCGGCAGAGCCTCGAACACCGCCGCCAACCGGGCGTTGCTCTCGTCGATCCGCGCCTGCGCCATCGCGTCGCGCAATCGCTGCACCTCGGCCTGCGCCTCCTTCCAAGCGGTGATGTCCTTGGTGGTGGTGGCGATGCCGTCGCCCAGCTTCACCACCGACTGGTAGAACCAGCCGTCGAACTGCTCATGGACGTAGTGGCGTTCGGTCTGTTCAGGCACGCCCGTCTCGGTGACGCGGCAAAAGGTGTCGAAGATGCCGGCTTCGACCACGCCGGGATTGCGCTGGAGAAGGCTTTCTCCCCGGACCTCGCCATAATGATATTCGGACGTGTGGTTGTTGAGCACCCAGCAGAAATCGACGATCCGCCCCTGGTCGTCGCGGATCGCGTTGAAGACCTGGATCATGTCCTGCGAGCAATCCATCGTCGCCTGAAGCAAGTCGCGGCTCTGCTTCAGCTCGGCGGTCCGGTCACGGATCTGCCGCTTTAGGTGCAACCGGTCCTCGCCGTCGCGCGCCGCATCGGCGTCGTCCCGCGCGGCGATCATCGCCGTCGCCAGCACCGCGACCACCGCCCCGTCGGCATCGCGGATCGGCGCGCCGCTCCACGCCGTCCCGTCCACGACGACGCGAAGCGGCTCGCCGGCCCAGGCCGGCGCCAGGCCGGCGACCAAGCCGGCGGGCGGGCGCTCGCTCCATCGCCCCGCCGCGCCGATGCGCCAGTCGTGCCACGCATCGTTGCACAACGCGGTGCGCTCCGCCCCGACCAGCAGCAAGGCGGGACGCACCTGGTCGAGCAGCATCGACACCGCCCCGCGCAGGCTGGCGGACCAGCGCTCGATCGGCCCGAGCGGCGTTTCCGTCCAGTCCCGCTCGCAGACCCAGCGCGCCATCGGACTGTCCTGCGGCAACCAGGCGGGGGTGCCCCCGTCAGGCACTGCTGCGTATCCCCTGCTGGAGGATGCGGGCGAGACCGCCGATCGAATAGGGCTTCTGCAACAGCGGAAAGCCGCTGGCCCCCGAATGGACGATCGCGTCGCTATAGCCGCTGGTCAGGACCACGGGCAGGCCGGGATAGAGGCGCGCAATCTCGCGGCCCAGCTCGATGCCGCTCATGCCGGGCATCACCACATCGGTGAACACCAGGTCGACCGCTTCGCCGGCCGCCAGTTCGGCGAGCGCCTCGCGGCCGCTCACCACCCAGCGCGTGCGATAGCCGAGCTCGGCCAGCGCCTGGATCGCGAACTCGCCCACCTCCAGATTGTCTTCGACGACCAGCACATACAGATCGTCGCCCGAGGGGATCGGTGCAGTCGGGTCCCCGCGAGCGTCGCGCGGCGTCGCCGCCGTCTCGACCAGCGGCAGGTAGAGCGTGATCTGCGCGCCGCCGGCCGGCGCGTTGCCGGCCACCACCTCGCCGCCCGACTGTTTGGCAAAACCGAAGACCTGGGACAGGCCGAGGCCCGTGCCATGGCCGACGTCCTTGGTGGTGAAGAAGGGCTCGAAGATCTGGTCCAGCCGGTCCGCGGCGATGCCGGGGCCGGTATCGGTCAGGGTCACGGCCACGAACGCGCCGGGGATCATCGGATGCGCGCGCACCGCCGGGATGTGATCGGCGGCGCGAACCGCGATCGACAGCCGCCCCTCGCCTTCCATCGCATCGCGCGCATTGACGGTCATGTTGACGATCGCGGTGTCGAACTGGGTGCGGTCGGCGTTCACATGGCAGGGGCAATCGCCCAGATCCAGGTCGATGGCGATCCGCGATCCGGTCAGCGTCGCCAGCATGTCGCCGATGCCCCGCACGCTGGCGGCGACATCGAACACCTCCGGGGTCAGCGCCTGACGCCGTGCAAAGGACAGCAACTGATGCGTCAGCTTGGTCGCGCGATCGGCGGTGTCGGCGATCGCCTTGGCATAGCGTTCGCGTCGTTCACTCGACAGGTCAGGGCGGCGCAGCAGCTCGGCCGAGCCGCGAATCACGGTCAGCAGGTTGTTGAAGTCGTGCGCGATGCCGCCGGTCAATTGCCCCAGCGCCTCCATCTTTTGCGACTGGCGAAGCTGCTCCTCGACCTGGCGCTGGCTGGTCAGGTCGACGCCGATGCCCGTGCGGCGAACCGGCCGACCCTCGGCATCGACATAGGTGTGGCCGCGCGACAGCACCCAGCGGATCGAGCCGTCGGGATGGACCAGCCGATATTCGATCTCCAGCTCGCCGGCGCGGACCCGCCCCTCCGCCAGGATCTGCGCCAGCGCCGCCCGGTCGTCGGGATGGACATTGGCGAAGAACTGCTCGCGCGTGATCGCCTGACCGACCTGCGCGGGATCGAGGGCATAGAGCGCCACGATCGCCGCGTCGCAGACATAGCGATCGGCGGCCATGTCATAGGTCCAGACGCCGACGCCCCCCACCGCCGACAAAGCGAGCCGGGCGAAATCCTGTTCGTCGCGAAGCTTGGCCGCCATCGCCCGTTCCGCCGTGATGTCGCGGCCCGAGGCATAGGTCATCTCGCCCGCTGGCACCCCCACCCAGGAGATGCGGCGCAGCGAGCCGTCCTTGTGGCGAATGCTGTTCTCCACCTGCGCTGGCCGGCCGGCCGCGGTGGCCTGATAGGCGTCGATCGTGGCGCGGTGATCCTCTTCGATCACGAACTCGTTGGCGTGATGCCCGACCAGCTCGTCGGCGGTGTAGCCGAGCAGCGTCGTCCAGGCCGGATTGACGCGACGGAACACGCCGTCGAAATCGATCACCAGCAACAGGTCGGGCGACGCCTCCCACATACGGTCGCGCTCGGCGGTGCGTTCGTCGACCAGTCGTTCCAGCGAGTCGTTGAATCGGCGGAGCAGGGCCTCGCTCTCCTGCAGCGATGCCTCCGCCATGCGGCGATCGTGAATGTCGACCGACGCGCCGAACCAGCGCACGATCCGGCCGGTTAGCGGATCGCGATACGGCTCGCCGCGCACCAGGAACCAGCGATACTCCCCACGGGCGGAGCGGATGCGATGCTCGACCAGGAAGGTGCCGCCGCTGGCGCGCGCCGCGTCGAACGCCGTCATCGTCTCGGCGCGATCGTCGGGATGGACGTGATCGGCGGCGATCTCGGCCGCGGTGGTCGGGCGATAGGGCTCGCCGGTATAATTCGACCATTGCCGGTTGAAGAACTCCGCCCGCCCCTCGGCATCGGTGATCCAGACGATCTGCGGCACCGCGTCGGCCATCAGGCGGAAGCGTTCCTCGCTGGCGCGGACCTGTTCCTCCACCTGGCGACGCTTGCGATCCGCAGCGATGCCCTCCGTCGTCTCGCCCAGGATGCAGATCACGCCGACCGGCCGGCCGGCATCGTCGACGATCGGCGAATAGTCGAGGTTCATCCAGACCTGTTCGGGTCGACCGTTGCGGTGCAACGTCAGTTCTTGGTCGCGATAGGACAAGACATGCCCGGCCAGCACGGTGCGCATCACATGGTCGTTGAAGTCGGCGACCTCGGGCCAACCCTCGCGCACCTTGTTGCCCAGCAGATGCGGGTGCCGCCCACCCGCGAACTCCGCATAGGGCCGGTTGTAGAGCATGATGCCGTCCTCGCCCCACAGCAGGACCATCGGGGTGGGCGAGCGCAGCATCATATCGACCAGCGACCGCAGCGCTGCCGGCCAGTGCACCATCGGCCCCAACGGCGTGGCCGCCCAGTCATGGTCGGCGATCCATCGGGCGGGATCGGTCGGCGGCTCGCGGTCTGCCTGGTTGGCGCCTTGCCGTTCCTGATCCACCACCGTCATCGTCGCACTGCTTCCTCAGCCAGGCATCGGCAAGCAACGCTTTAGGATCACTTGCCTATCCCTGTCGCCTTAATGGGCTCGTCCAGTCCGTTGAACCCTTGTCAGACTAACCGAAACAACAATTGTCAGGCGGCATGGGTGCGCGCGAAGATCCGCTCGCGCAGATTGGCGTTGCGCTGGCGCACCGCCTCGATCTCCTCACTCTCGGTGCGGGCGAGCAGATGCTCGAGCACCGCGTCCAGGTGCTGGCGCATCGCCAGCCTCGCCGCCTCCGCGTCGCGGGCGCGAAGCGCCGCGATGATCGCGCGATGCTCGGCGACGCGCAGCATCTCGCCGCCGCCCCGCGCGCGCTGATGGATCGTCCGCGCCAGATCGCAGCGGTCGCGCATCGCCCACAGGTCGGTCACCACCGCGACGAACGCGCCATTGCCGGTCGCGCCGGCGATGGCGAGGTGGAAGTCGCGGTCAGCCCGCTCGCTCGCCACGATATCGGCATCCGCATCGGCCATGGTCGCGACCAGCGCGTCGAGTTCGCCCAGCCGTTCGTCGTCGATACGCAGGGCCGCGAGCGCCGCCACCTCCGCCTCGACGCTGCGCCGCGCCTCCAGCAATTCGAATGCGCCGACATCCAGCGTCTCCGCCCCCTCGCCCGGCATCCGCAGCGAGGCGACATAGATGCCCGATCCCTTGCGCATCTCGACGACGCCCATCATCTCCAGCGCGACCATCGCCTCGCGCACCGTGGTGCGGCTGATCGTATAAGTCTCCGCCAGTTCGCGTTCGGTCGGCAGGCGGCTGCCGACCGGGAACTCGCCGCCGGCGAGCCGCTGGAGGATGCCGTCGGTCACGCGTCGGTAGAGCTTGTCGGACTTTTCCATGATCGATCTGTATCCCAGGCGTGGGGTCGCGCAATGGTCCAGCATCGCTGGCCGCGCGGAATCTGTCGAGTCCATGTTGACAGGCCAATGCCGAACGCGCTGTATGACAGCATTCGAGGGAGAGGATGCGACCGCCATGCCGGCGGCCGGCGCATGGTCGCGGCCTGTCTCCCCGAAAATCATTGCCTGCGTCGCTCGCCTCGTGGCGGCGCACCGTCATCCCTGCCGCCAGGACCGAAGCGCCATGCCCAAGATCGTCGATGCCCGCGTCATCATCACTTGTCCGGGGCGCAATTTCGTCACGCTCAAGATCGTCTGCGACGACGGCACGAGCGGCGTCGGCGACGCGACGCTGAACGGCCGGGAACTCAGTGTCGCCAGCTATCTATCCGAGCATGTCGTCCCCTGCCTGATCGGCCGCGACGCGCACCGGATCGAGGATCTCTGGCAGTATCTCTACAAGGGCGCCTATTGGCGGCGCGGCCCGGTGACGATGACGGCGATCGCGGCGGTCGATATGGCGCTCTGGGACATCAAGGGGAAGATCGCCGGCCTGCCCGTCTATCAGTTGCTGGGCGGCGCGGCGCGCGACAGCGTGATGGTCTATGGCCATGCCAACGGCGTTTCGATCGAGGACACGATCGCGGCCGCGATCCGCTACCGAGACGAGGGATACAAGGCGATCCGCCTGCAATGCGGCGTGCCCGGCATGGCCGCGACCTACGGCGTCAGCAAGGACCCGGAATTCTACGAACCAGCCGACTCGGACCTGCCGACCGAGGCGGTCTGGTCGACCAGCAAATATCTCCGCATCGTGCCCGAACTGTTCGCCGCCGCACGGCAGGCGCTGGGCTGGGACGTGCATCTGCTCCACGATATCCACCACCGCCTGACCCCGATCGAGGCGGGACGGCTGGGCCGCGACCTGGAGCCCTATCGCCCGTTCTGGCTGGAGGATGCGACGCCCGCCGAGAACCAGGACGCGTTCCGCCTGATCCGGCAGCATACCACCGCGCCGCTGGCGGTAGGCGAAATCTTTAATTCGATCTGGGACGCGAAGGCGCTGATCGAGAACCAGTTGATCGATTATGTCCGCGCCACCGTGACCCATGCCGGCGGCATCACCCATTTGCGGCGGATCGCCGCGCTCGCCGACCTCTACCAGGTCCGCACCGGCTGCCACGGCGCGACCGACCTGTCGCCGGTGGCGATGGCGGCGGCGCTGCATTTCGACCTGTCGGTGCCCAATTTCGGCATCCAGGAATATATGCGCCATACGCCCGAGACCGACGCGGTTTTCCCCCACGCCTATTCCTTCGACCGCGGCACGATGCATCCGGGCGAGGCACCGGGTCTGGGCGTCGACATCGACGAGGACCTGGCCGCCGGCTACGAATACAAGCGCGCCTATCTGCCGGTGAACCGCCTGGAAGACGGCACGCTGTGGAGCTGGTGACAGGATGACCGAGACCGTGCCCCCTGCCCCCGCCCCGGTCGAGAAACCGCGCGGACGGGTGCGCTGGATCGTCTGCGCCCTGCTCTTCGCGGCAGTGGCGCTCAGTTATATCGACCGGCTGGTGCTGCCGACGCTGAAGCCCGAGCTTCAGGCGCGCTATGGCTGGAGCGAGCAGGGCTATGCCGATCTCGCCATCGCCTTCCAGGCCGCCTATGGCATCGCCTATGTGCTGTTCGGGCGGTTCGTCGACCGGGTCGGCGCACGGATCGGCTATGCGGTCGCGGTCACGCTGTGGACGATCGGCCATGTCGCCCATGCGCTGTTCACCAGCGCGGGCGGGATGATCTGGGCGCGGCTGCCGCTGGCGGCCGGCGAGGCGGGCGCCTTTCCCGCCGCGCTCGCCGCCACGTCCGAATGGTTTCCGCAGCGCGAGCGGGCGCTGGCGATCGGCATCTTCAACGCCGGCTCCAATGTCGGCGCGATCCTGACGCCGCTGGTCGTGCCGGCGATCGCGATCGCGTTCGGCTGGCGAATGGCGTTCATCGCGACCGGCGCGCTGACATTGCTGTGGCTGGTCGCCTGGCTCGGCTTCTACCGCAGCCCGCGCCGGCACCCCCGCGTGTCGGCGGCGGAACTGGCCTGGATCGAGGCGGACCCGACGCCGCCTGCCCGGCCGGTGCGCTGGCGGACGCTGCTGCGGCTGCGCCAGACCTGGGCCTATATGGCCGGCCGTTTCCTGATCGATCCGATCTGGTGGACCTTCCTGTTCTGGCTGCCCGATTTCTTCAATCGGCAATATGGCGTGAAGATGCTGGATTTCGGGCCGCCGCTGGTCGCGGTCTATGTGCTGGCGGATATCGGCTCGATCGCGGGCGGCTGGTATTCGTCGCGGCTGCTGGGGCGCGGCTGGAGCGCCAATCGCGCGCGCAAGACCGCAATGGCGACCTGCGCGCTGTTCGCACTGCCGATCATCGTCGCCGCCCAAGCCCCCTCCATGTGGTGGGCGGTGCTGGCGATCGGCCTGGCCTGCGCCTGCCACCAGGGCTTCTCCGCCAACGTCTTCGCCATCCCCGGCGACCTGTTCCCGCGCGGCATGGGCGGGTCGGTGATCGGTCTGGGCGGGCTGGCCGGCGCAGTCGGCGGCATGGCGATGGCGAAGTTCGCCGGCACGATCCTGGCTGGCATCGGCGGCTATGGCCCGATCTTCGCGGTCGCCGGCTGCGCCTATTTCCTTGCGCTCGGCGTCATCCACCTGCTCGTGCCGGACTACGCGCCGGTCGACCCGGCGCGCCTGGCCGCGGATCAGTCGTAGCGGTAAAGCTTCACCCGCTGGATCTGCCATTCGCCGGCCGCCAGCCGGACGTGGCGGCCCTGATGGGTCTGGTCGCCGTTCAGCTGCCGGCCCGGCTGCCAGCGGCCGGCGGCATCGAACCGCCCCTCCCACACGCTGTCCAGCCCCGCCTGACCCGGCCCCGGCCCCATCGGGGCCATGGTGACGGTGATCCCCTGGCCCGCGACCAGATACTCCTCCGGCGCGATCTGGATGATCAGTCCGCCCGCCGCCGCCGTGGTCGGGGCCAGCACCGGGCGCTGCACATCCGCATAGGCGATGGTGAAGCGATAGCCGCCGATGTCGCGGGTCTGCGGCGCGTAGAGGATCGTGCCGTCATAGAGTTCGGCCGGCTTGAACCCCGCCATCCGTCCCGATCCCTGCGCCGCCAGGATATGCGGCGTGAGTTGCGACAGCACGTCATAGGCTTGCGCCAGCGCGCCTGGCGCTTCGTCGATCGACTCGATCGAAAAGGGACTGTAGCCGATCGCGTCATGGGCGCCGATCGCGTAGAATGCATTTGCCGGCCCGCTGGGGCTGTCGGCATTGTTCGCCTCGGGGATGAACAACGGGTTGTCGGGCCGTTTGTAGCGGTCGACCAATTCGACGAAGTTGGCGAAATAGATGTCGGGCGCCAGCAGGTCGAGCGTCGGCGCCCCTGCCTTCCACACGTCGATCAGATGCGGGAGCGGGCCGCCGCTGGGATATTCGCCCGGCGCGCGTCCCGGCCGGTTGAGCGCGACATTGACATACATGGGCAGGGGATACCGGGCTTTGCCCGCCGCCGCGAGGCGATCGGCGAAGCGGGCATAGTGCCAGGCGGTGAAGACCTCGGCTGCTGCATCGCCGCGCCCGAACACCTCCTCCCAGCTTCCCGCCGTCTTCGCGCCGCGCTCGACCCACATATGCTGCATCTCGGGAACCAGGGTGGTGCGATGCGCGGTCAGATAAGACAGGAGTTCTGCCGGCACCGGCGCACGGAACGCGGCGTCCGCCAGCGGGCCATGGTCGCGCGCGACCGGCAACATGCCGATCTCATTCTCGACCTGCACCATCACCACGGTCTCCTGCCGCGCATCGACCGCGCGCAGATGCGCGAGCAGCGCTGAATAGGCGCGGGAGTCAGCCGCCAGCGTCTCCGGCGCGAAGGCCGATAGGATGTCGACCCCGCGCCCGTCCGGCAACTGCGCGCGTGGGAAGCGGGCCGGGTCGCGCTTCACCCAGGCGGGCGCATAGGTGGACATGCTGTTCTTCCACGCCCCGAACCACAGCACGACCAGCTTGAGGTCGTGCGCGCGCGCATCGCGCAGCAGCGCATCGACCGAAGACCAGTCATAGACCCCCTCGCGCGGCTCGATCGCCTCCCAGGCGACGGGGGCCAACACCGTATTGAGGTGCATCGCCCGCAACCGCGCCCAATGCGGGGCCATATAGGCGGCGCTGGAGGCCGAGCTGTTGCCCAGCTCGCCGCCCAGGATCAGCATCGGCCGGCCCTGCACGACCAATTGCGTCGCATCGCCCTGCCGCCGAAGCTCGGGCGGCGCGGCCAGCGCGCCCGTCGTCGCCAGGGCGATCAGGGCCAGTGTCGTCGTCACCTTGCGAGTCATGTCGTCCGCCTCTCCTGCCCGTAAAGCGCCATGGTCGTCCCGGTCGCTGCGGTGCTGTGTGTCTCATAAAAGATATTGGCCGGGCAACAGTGATTGACCTGTCAGGCCAGTTATCGCTAACATGATCGTCATCGAAGAAATGGCAGGTCGGATGGAACGGCCGCCTTCAGGAGGGGAATGACATGAAGCTCGCGTCACCAATGCGTCGCCTCAACACGCCGCTGGCGCTGTTGCTGTGCACATCGGCCTGGCCCGCCCTGGCGCAGGTCGCGCCGACGCCCGGTGCCCCGACCGCCTCCTCGAACAGCAGCGCGACGACCGAGCCCAATGCGCAGACCCAGGACGGCGCCGGCAACACCCAGCCGACCCAGATCGATTCGACCGACCAGGCGCCGGCCGATCCCTCCGCGACCGGCAACCAAGACATCATCGTCACCGGCTACCGCGCATCGCTGCAAAGCCAGACCAACGCCAAGAAGAATTCGATCGGCTTCACCGACACGATCTTCGCCGAGGATATCGGCAAGTTCCCTGACACCAACATCGCCGAATCGGTCAACCGCATCCCGGGCGTGACGATCAGCCGCGAAGTGACGGGCGAAGGGTCCAACGTCGCGATCCGCGGCCTGGGCACCAACTTCACCCGCGTCCTGCTGAACGGCGCGCCGGTCGCGATCGCCTCGGTCCGTTTCGACGCGCAGAGCACCAACCGCGAAGTCGATCTCGACCTGATCCCGACCGAGCTGTTCACCCAGCTGACCGTCAGCAAGTCGCCCACCGCCAGCCAGATCGAGGGCGGCGCGGCCGGCACCGTCAACCTCCGCTCGGCCCGCCCGTTCGACAATCCGAAGCCCTATATCAGCTATGGCCTGCAGGGGTCGAAGGTCAGCAGCGCCGACAAATGGGGATATCGCGGCTATGCGCTTGCCAGCATCACCTCGGGCGATTTCGGCCTGCTCGTCGGCGGGGCGGCGGTCAAGAACCGCTTCCGCGTCGACGGCTTCGAGACGATCGGCTGGACCAATCCGAACCTGACCGCCTCGCAGAACAGCGCATCGACCCGCAACTCGACCGGCGGTGGCAACTTCACCATCCCCGGCACGGTGCCCGTCAATGCCGGCAACGGCCTGACGCCGGGCACGGTCATCGACCAGGCCTTCCTGCTGCGCAACAATCCGGGCGCGACGATCGAGCAGATCGACAATGGCCTGCTGCCACGCCTGGGACGCCCACGCACCGAGATCGGCGAGCGTACCCGCTATAACGGGCTGGTCTCGGCCGAATGGCGGCCAAGCGACGCGTTCCACTTCTACATCGACGGCATGTACGCCAAGCGCGACACCGAATTCTCGCGCAACGCGATGAACTGGGCGGTGCGCAACGGCGCGGCCATCCCGCTCAACACCACCTATGACAAGACGGATTGCTCGTCGGGCTGCACCGTCACTGGCGGCACCTATGCCAATTCGCAGTTCTTCCTAGAATATCGGCCGTACAAGGACACCCAGGACTATTGGGGCGTCAATCCCGGCGCCGAGTTCATCATCAACGACCATATCAAGGGCGACCTGCAGGCCAATTACACGCGCAGCAACTTCCGCCGCGAGAGCCCGACCTTCCTGGTCATTACCCCGACCAGCAGCGGCACCACCGTCACCTACCAGAACAATGGCGGCATCCCGACGATCACCAGCAATGTCGACCTGAACAACCCGGCCAATTTCGGCTGGGCGGGCGGCGGCCGCGTCCAGCTGTCGGGCGAGGAGCGCCGGACCGAGACCAAGGGCGTACGCGGCAGCCTGTTGTTCGGCGACGAGAAGCGGTTCAGCATCCGCGTCGGCGCGGCCTATGACGACACGTCGCGCCGGATCAGCCCGTTCGACAACAGCAATGCCTGGTCCGCGGCGATCTGCGGCAACAACCCCAATGTCCTGCTGCCTGGCCCGAACCGCCAGCCGCTGTGCGACGGCGCCAACCAGCCCGGCACGGTGCCGCCCGCCGGCTATCCGACCTACCCGGCCTATGGCACCGGCTATACGGTTGGCGGCCAGCCGATCGTCTATGCCGGCTCGATCATCCCGACTGCGCTCGTCCCCTCCTTCCTGTTGCCCGGCGACAATGGCTTCATCACCGTCGACTGGAACAAGGTGAAGGCGGCGACCGGCTATGACACATTGCTCGCCGGCGCGACCGAGACCGGCTCGGGGACCAGCGGCGCCAATGGCGGCCTGATCCGCGAGAAGGTGACCGGCACCTTCATCGAGGGCAACGGCATCATCGAGGTCAACGACACGGACACGCTGCGTCTGAATGCGGGCGTCCGCTACGTCCGCACGCAGCAGATCGTCGGCGGCCGCACCAGCATCCCCGACCCGCGCAACACCCGGAACGGCGTGACCTGCCCGGGCTCCACCGCCAACAACTTCGCGCTGGACGGCTCCTGCTATCCCGTGACCGTCGCCTTTGCCGAGACCAACCGGCTCTATTCCAACTTCCTGCCCTCGGCGAGCCTGGCCTATAGCTTCGGCAACAAGGCGGTGGCGCGCGGTTCGATCTCGCGCACCATGACCCGGCCCGACCCGAACCAGCTGCTGCCCGGCGCGTCCTTCACCTCGCCCTCGGCGGATGTCGGCAATCTCGGCAACAACGCGCTGAACCCCTATATCTCGAACAATATCGACCTGGGCTTCGAATATTACACCGGCGGCGAGGGCGTGATCGCGTTCGCGGCGTTCCGCAAGTCGATCACCGGCTTCACTGTCAACGGCCTGACCACCGTGCCCTTCTCGACGTTGGAGCAATATGGCATCACGTTCGCCACGCTGACCCAGGCGCAGCAGCTCGCCCTCGCCTCGCGTGCGCCCGCCGGCACCCCGCCGGAACAGGTGCTCGTCCAGGTGCAGCAGCAGGTGAACGCCAATGGCAAGCTCAAGGTCAACGGCCTAGAATTCCAAGTCACCCAGCCGCTCGACTTCCTGACCCAGTATATCGGCGTCACCGGCTTCGGCGTGCAGGGCAATCTGACGCTGATCGATCAAAAGGGCGAAGGCACCGGTGCGCCGGCCATCGCGCTCGGCGTCGCGCCGACGACCTATACCGCGACCGGCTATTATGAAGGGCACGGCCTGTCGGCGCGCCTGACCTATACGTTCAACGAGGGGTCGCAGGCGTCGGGCCTCAACCAGAACGGCATCCCCAATGCCGCGATCTTCGGCCGCGACTATGGCCAGCTGGACTTCTCGGGCAATCTCGATCTCGGCAAGGTGTTCGGCAACAGCTACATGCCGACGCTGGTCGTCAACGTGATCAACATCACCAAGGAAGCGCAGTCGAGCTACTTCCAGTTCCCGAATGCGACCTTCAACCAGTATCAGCCGGGCCGCACCCTGCTGGTCGGCATCCGCGGTCGCTTCTGACGCGCATTGCGCGTCATCGACGAAGATCGAAAGGGTCGGCCGCGAGGCCGGCCCTTTCTCTTGTCGGTCATTGATCGTTCAGCAAGTCGGGCCTAGGGGCCCGACCTCATCGTCAGCGGACCGATATTCATGCATTGGATCATGGATCGCGACCAGCGCGTCGACCATTGCCTCTCCGCCCTGCTCGTTTTGCAATGCCTGACGCTGTTCCTGGTGATCCCGCTGGCGCAGCGCGGCGGGTTGGGGCGGACGTTGCTCGACATCTGCCATCTCGCCTTCGCCATCCTGTGCGTGACGGTGCTGACCCGCCACCGGCTCCTGCAGATGGTGACGCTCCTCTGCCTGGCGCTGCTCACCGCCTGGCCGCTGGCCGGGCATCTGGTCTCCGCCTCGCTGCGGCTCGACTCCGTGCAGCAGCATGAGGCGATCGCGCTCGTCTCCTTCGTGTTCAACGGCGCGGTGACCGGCGTGGTGGCGCATCACGTCTTCGCGGCGGGGCGGCGGGTCACCATGCATCGTATCCGCGGCGCGGTGCTGCTCTACCTCAACATCGCGGCGCTGTTCGCCATCGCCTATGGTGCGATCGCCATGTATGCGCCCGGCGCCTTCACCGGCACCGACCTGCACCATCATGGCGGCGACGGCCTATCCGCCGCCTTCACCTATTTCAGCCTGACGACGCTGACCACGACCGGCTATGGCGACATCGTGCCGGCCGAGCCGCTGACGCGCAGCCTTGCCAATCTGGAGGCGGTGATCGGACAGCTCTTCCCGGCGACCCTGCTCGCCCGGCTGGTGGCGCTCCACATGGTCCACGAAGACCGGTAACCGAGGCGGTCAGAAACCCTTGAGCAGCGGCAGGATCGTCGAATAATCGTCGGTCCAGGCAGACAAGCCCGCCCGCCGGCGCAGCGGTCGCCACTCGGAATGGCGGGTCCGCAGCGCCGCCAGCGTCGCCGGATCGCGTGACAGCGCCACCCACAGCGAGGCGCTGGCTTCCGGATCGAGTGGCGACGGATGATAGTCCATCACCGCGCCGCGCCAGCCGCCGGCATCCGCGACCGCCGCGACCACCGGCTCCAGGTCGAGATAGCGGTTAGAGATGTGGACCAGCAGCAGACCGCGCGGGGCGAGCACGCGGGCATAGCTGGCGAACGCCTCCCGCGTCATCAGATGCGCCGGCACCGAGTCCGACGAGAAGGCGTCGAGCGCCAGCAGGTCGAGCGCGGCGCTGCCCTCGCGCGCGATGGCGATGCGGGCATCGCCCAGGCGGATGTCGGGCGCTGGCAGGCAACGGCGCAGATAGGTGAACTGCCCGGTGTCGCGCGCGATCCGGACCACGGCGGGATCGATCTCGTAGAAGCGCCAGTCCTGCCCGGCCCGCGCATAGCAGGCGAGCGTGCCGGTGCCGAGCCCGACCACCCCCACCCGTGCGTGCGGGCCATAAAGGTCAGGCAGCGCGGTCATCGCCTGTCCCACCCCGGAGCCGGGCGCGTAATAGGTGGTCGGCGTCCGTTCGCGCGCCGCGGTGCCAATCAGCTGGATGCCATGGACGGTGGTGCCATGGTCCAGTTCGCGGATGCGGGGCGTGCCGCGCACCGTATACACGCCGAAATAGCTGCGCGTGCGCGCGCCCAGCTGCGCCGAGAGTTCGAGCGAGCGGAAGCCGCCGAACAGCATCAATGCGGTCGCCAGCACGACGCCGTACGCCAGCCGCCGCCCCATCGCCGCGAGCCCCACCGCCGCGATCACGACGAAGGTGACGCCGCGATGCTCCTGGTCGACCAGCCCGTCCGGACCATAGGCGTGGAGCAGGACCAGCAGCAGCATCGCCGCCACGACCGTGGCATAGGCGGCGATCCGCGCCGGCCCGGTCCAGATGCCGCGCAGCGACCCGGTCAGGTAGAGCGAGGGGGCCAGCGCGCCGGCCGCAAGGATCAGCAGCGGATATTCATAGGTCCAGTCGAACAGCACGGGCGCGACCAAACCGGCGAATACGCCACCCAGCGCGCCGCCGAACGCCATCGCCAGATAGAAGCCGGTCAACCGGTCGGGCGCGGGCCGGGCACGGTAGAGCGCAGTGTGCAACGCCACCGAGGCCATGAACAGCAGCACCAGCGCGACCAGCAGGTTGACGCCGGCGCGCGCCTGGTAGCCGCCCATCATCACGCCGCCGAACACCAGGATCGTCATCGGCGCGATGCGGGTGAGCAGGTCCGCGGCCGACCGGTCGGTGGCGAAGGCGACGCTGAAGCTGAGCAGATAGAGGCCGAGCGGCAGCACCCAGAGCAGCGGCATCGCGACGATGTCGGTCGTGATATAAGTGGAGGTCGCCAGCATCAGCCCCGACGGCACGAAGCTGAGCGCGATCCAACAGGCGATCGTCCGGCCGGCGGCGGGCCGGCCGACCGGCTGCACCGTCGCGCCCCCCGCCCCCGAACCCGGACCTGCACCCGCCCTGCGCGGCAGCAGCGTCGCGCAGGCCGCGACCAGCAGGATCAGGAGCGCATAGCCCGCGCTCCACAACAGACTCTGCCGGTGCACCGCCATCAGCGGCTCGACCAGCAGCGGATAGGCGATCAGCCCGGCGAAGCTGCCGAGATTGGACGCCGCATAAAGCGCATAGGGGTCGCGCCCGCCGCTCGCCAGGCTGAACCAGCGCTGCACCAGCGGCGCTTGCGCGGCGACCGCGAAGAACAGCGGCCCGATCGAGGCGAGCAGCAGCCAGGGCGCCCAGAGCGCCGGCTGCCCGTCCGCCGGGATCTGGATCGCGGCGAGGCCGATCGGCAGCCACAAAGCGGCGACCAGCAACAGCCCCAGATGGATCGCCGCCTGCATCCGCGGCCGCGCATGGGCCAGCGCATGGGCATAGGCATAGCCGCCGAGCAGCAGCGCCTGATAGACCAGCATCGCCGAGTTCCACACCGCCGGCGCGCCGCCCAGCCGGGGCAGCGCCATGCGCGCGACCATCGGCTGGACCAGGAACAGCAGGAACGATCCGGTCAGGATCGTCAGCACGAACAGCCAGCGACCCAGTCGGCCGCGCGGCTCCGTCGTCATGCGGCGCGTTTCCACAGGCCGGGCCGGGCGATGCGATAGAGGATGTGCGCGCGCGGCGGCTCGCCCGGCGTCAGGTCGGGATAGCGGAAATCCTCCTCGGGAAAGCGGATCATGCCTAGCCGCTCCATCAGCCCCCAGCTCCGCCGGTTCGCGGGCACGGTGACGGCGGCGATGCTCGGCACCGCCAGGTTGCGCCAACCCCAGGCGATGCTCGCTGCCGCCGCCTCGCGCGCATAGCCGTGACCCCAGACCCGCCGGTCGAGCTGCCAACCGATCTCGATCTCGCCGCGCATCGGCGCGTCACCCGGCTTCAACCCGCAATACCCCAGGAACGCGCCATCGGACTTGCGCTCGATCGCCCATTGGCAATGGCCATGCTCGGCCTGGCAGGCCTGCGCGCGGTTAAGCGTCCAGCGCGTCTCGTCGCGGCTGGTCGGCGGGCCCAGATAGCGCATCGCCTCCGCATCCTGACCCATGGCGTGGAAGGGCGCGAGATCCGCCTCGCGCCAGCCGCGCAGCAGCAGCCGTTCGGTTTCGATCACGCGCCCAGCAGCCGCGCGGCATGGGCGGCGTGATAGGTCAGCACGCCCGAACAGCCGGCGCGCTTGAACGCCATCAGTGTCTCCAGCACCAGCGCGTCGCGCTCCCCGGCCCCGGCCGCCACCGCTGCCTCGATCATCGCATATTCGCCCGACACCTGATAGGCGAACACCGGCACCCCGAACCGCGCCTTCACCCGCTGGATGATGTCGAGATAGGGCAGGCCCGGCTTCACCATCACCGTGTCCGCCCCCTCGTCCAAGTCGAGCGCCACCTCGCGCAGCGCCTCCTCGGCATTGGCGCTGTCCATCTGGTAGCTCTTCTTGTCGCCCTTCAGCAGCCCGCGGCTGCCGACCGCGTCGCGGAACGGGCCGTAGAAGGCGGAGGCATATTTGGCGGCATAGCTCATGATCTGCACGTTGACATGCCCCTCTCCCTCCAGCGCGGTCCGGATCAGGCCGATGCGACCGTCCATCATGTCGGAAGGGGCGACGATGTCCGACCCGGCACGCGCCTGGTTCAGCGCCTGCCGCACCAGCGCGTCGGCGGTCCGGTCGTTGACCACATAGCCCGCCGCGTCGACCAGCCCGTCATGGCCATGCGTCGTATAGGGATCGAGCGCGACATCGGTCAGCACCCCGACCTCCGGCACTGCATCCTTCAGCGCCCGGATCGCGCGGCACATCAGATTGTCGGGGTTCAGCGCCTCGGCCCCGTCGTCGCTGCGCAGGTGATGCGGCGTGTTGGGGAACAGGGCCACGCAGGGGATGCCCAGGTCGCGCGCCTCGCGCCCGCGCGCCACGATGCCCGCCACCGACCAGCGCGACACGCCGGGCAGCGCTGCGATCGGCTCCTCCACCCCGTCCCCTTCCGCGATGAACAGCGGCCAGATCAGGTCGGCGGGCGTCAGCACCGTCTCTGCATGGAGGCGGCGACTCCAGGCGGTGGCGCGGGTGCGGCGGAGGCGGAGCGCGGGATAGGCGGACATATTGTCGCTTTGGGGGATCGCGACCGCCCCGGCAAGCGTTAGGCGCGTTCATTGCGAGGGTGTATCGATATGCGGGACATCCGCTCCGCCGCCATGGTCATCAATGCCAAGTCCCGGAAAGGACAGAAGCTTTTCAAACGGGCCTGCAAGGCCATGGCGGGCTTGCCCTATCAGGTCGACGCGCGCGCAGTTGAGGATCCCGACAAGCTCGAGGCGGTCGTCCGCGACGTGTTGCGCGGCGATCCGGACCTGGTCATCCTGGGCGGCGGCGACGGTACGATCAGCGGGCTGGTCGACCTGCTGGTCGGGCGTGACGTGGTGCTGGGGGTGCTGCCGCTCGGCACCGCCAACAGCTTCGCGCGCACGCTCGGCATCCCGTTGACCGTCGAGGGCGCGGTGGAGGTGATCCGCGCCGGCCATCGCCGTCGCATCGACCTGGGCATGATCGACGGCGATTATTTCGCCAATTGCGCGGCGATGGGCCTCAGCCCGCAGATCGCGGAGACGGTGCCGCACGGGCTGAAGAAGCTGTTCGGGCGGATCGGCTATCTCGGCTGGGCCGGCTTCCAGTTTACCCGGTTCAAGCCGTTCACGCTCCACGTCGACGACGGCACCACCAAGCGCAAGATGCGGGTGGTCGAGGTGCGTATCTCCAACGGCCCCTATCATGGCGGCACCTGGCTGGTCGACGAAGCCTCGGTCAATTCGGGCGAGATCGTCGTGCAGGCGGTGCGCGGCCATTACAAGCGGACGCTGATCCGCAACTGGGCGACCAGCTTCCTGGGCATGAAGGAACGGCATCACGACACCATCAGCTTCTCCGGCAAGGCGATCCGCATCGATACCGAGCCGCGCCTGCCGATCTCGATCGACGGGGAGCTTCTGGCGGAAACGCCGGTGACCGCGAAGATCGCCGCCGGCGTCATCGAGGTCATGGCCCCGCCGGCGCCAACGCCGCCAGCGGCGTAACCCCGGATCCTATCCGACCGGCATCGCCTTGCCGGTCGGCTGCCCCTCGGCCAGCGCCGTCTCCTCGCAGGCCTGGGGCGCTGCCGGCATCCGGGTGCGGCGCCAGCCGCCATGCAGGTAGAAGCCGATCATCATCAGCATCGACCCCACCGAGCCGGCCGGGAAGCTCCACCAGATCGCATCCGACCCGAACCGGCCCTCCAGCCCCATCGCCAGGCCAAGCCGCAGCGGGAACATCGCCACCGCCAGGATCACCAGCGGGCCGACCACCGCGCCGTTGGCGCGCACCGTCGCCGACAGCACCATCGAGACTCCAAAGAGCATGAAGCTCCATCCTGCGATCCAGTTGATCCGGACGGCGATGTCGATCGCGCCGGGATCGCGGCCCAGGAACAGCCACAGCACATGCCGGTCGAGCAGGGTCAGCAGCACGACCAGTCCGCCGGTCAGCGCCAGGTTGGTGAGGATGCCGACCCGGGTGATCCGCCCGACCCGCTCCCAGGCGCCCGCGCCGATATTCTGCGCCGCCATCGCGCTGACCGCCGCGCCGACGGCCATCGCCGGCATCTGGATATAGGTCCAGAGCTGGTTCGCCGCGCCGTACGCCGCCGTGGTCGAGGTGCCGTAGCGATTGACCAGCCCGATCATCGCCAGGGCCGAGGTGGAGACGACCAGCATCTGCAAGCCCATCGGCACGCCCTTGACCAGGATGGTCCGCAACAGCGTGCGGTCGGGTCGGACGTAGCCGAGCTCCGCCCCGCGCAGCCGGATGGGCAGGTCGCGCCTGTAGATATAGATCAGCAGCGCGATCAGCGACACGAGGTTGGCGATCAGCGTCGCGGTCGCCGAGCCGCCGATGCCCATGGCCGGGATCGGCCCGACGCCGCGGATCAGCAGCGGGTTCAGGCCGACATCGACCACCGACCCCAGCGCCATGAACTTCAGCGGCGTGATCGAGTCGCCGGTGCCGCGGAGCGCCATGGTCAGCAGCACGGTGAGGAAACCCGGCACCATCGCAATGAAGATGATCCGCAGATAGTCGAGCGCCAGCGGATAGACCTCGACCGGCGTCGCCAGCAGGCGCAATATGGCCGGCGCGGCCAGCAATCCGACGATCACCGTCGCGACCGATAGCCCGCTGAACAGACCCAGCGCCGTGCCCAAGGTCCGCCGCACCGCCTCCACGTCGCGCCGGCCCATCGCCTGCCCGATCAGGATCGTCGCCGCCATGCCGAAGCCAAACACGGCCGCGATCAGCAGGAACATGATGATATTGGCGTTGGTCGTCGCCGCCAGCGCCCGCTCGCCCAGGAACTGGCCGATCCAGATCGCGTTGATCGACCCGTTGAGCGACTGGAGGATGCTGGAGCCCAAAGTCGGCAGCGCGAACAGCAGGAGCGTGCGCCCGATCGGCCCAGTGGTGAGATCCCGTTGCGGCGGTCGCGCCATGGTTGCCGTGTCCCCTCCGGGCGTTGCGTCAGCGCAGAACCCGCCGAGGCCCTACTGCGATCCCTGGGCCCAAGACAATCCTAGCCGGTGCCCGCATCCCCGCATCAACCCCCTCACACCATCCCGGCGCAGTCGGGGATCGAATCGCGGGACGCTCACGATAGACCCTTATCGCTCCGTGACCGGCCCCCGGCCCTCGCCGGGGTGGAAGACCGACGGCGTGGAAGGCGATCGGTCGACTGGTGATCCCTCTCCACCCCCAGTGGAGCCATCATCCGCCAGGTCCTCCCTCTCCGTACGCGCCTCCAGTGCATGGAGCGCCCGGCGCATGCGTCGCCACATGACCACGTTCAGCCAGATCACGCCCGCGAAGACGATGGCGATGATCAGCATCGCCTTGGTCAGGCCGGTCATGCGCGGGCTTCGGCGATCCCCGTGCTGTTGTGGCGCAGCGCGGTCAGCACGGTGGTGACGATCCCCTCCGCATCCAGGCCGGCGGCGGCGTACTGCGCCTCGGGCTTGTCCTGGTCCTGGAAGAGGTCGGGCAGGCGCATCGTCCGCAGCTTCAGGCCGTGGTCGATCAGCCCGGCGTCCGACGCCAGCGTCAGCACATGCGCGCCGAAGCCGCCGACCGCGCCCTCCTCGATCGTCACCGCGACCTCGTGGCTGGACAGCAGGCGGCGGATCAGCGCCTCGTCCAGCGGCTTGGCGAAACGCAGATCGGCGACCGTGGTCGACAGACCCTTGGCCTCCAGCACCTCGGCCGCCTTCAGCGCCTCGGTCAGGCGGGTGCCGAGCGACAGGATCGCGACGGTCTTGCCCTCGCGCACCACCCGGCCCTTGCCGATCTCCAGCCGCTCCGCCACCGCGGGCAGGGGCACGCCGGTGCCGCTGCCCCGCGGATAGCGGACCGCGATCGGGCCGCTGTCGTGCACGGCGCAGGTATGGGTCATGTGCACCAGCTCCGCCTCGTCGGCGGCGGCCATCACCACCATGTTGGGCAGCGTCGCCAGATAGGCGACGTCGAACGATCCGGCATGGGTCGCGCCGTCGGCACCGACCAGCCCGGCGCGGTCGATAGCGAAGCGGACCGGCAGGTTCTGGATCGCGACGTCATGCACGACCTGGTCATAGGCGCGCTGGAGGAAGGTGGAATAGATCGCGCAGAACGGCCGCATGCCCTGCGCCGCCAGCCCGGCCGCGAACGTAACGGCATGCTGCTCCGCGATGCCGACATCGAAACTGCGATCCGGGAACGCCTTGGCGAAGCGGTCGACGCCGGTGCCCGACGGCATGGCGGCGGTGATCGCGACGATGGTCGGATCGCGCTCGCCCTCCTTGACCAGCTGGTCGCCGAAGACGTTCTGATATTGCGGCGGTCCGGGCGGCGCCTTGGCCTGGGCGCCGGTGATCACGTCGAACTTCTGGACGCCGTGATATTTGTCCGCCGCCGCCTCGGCGGGTGCATAGCCCTTGCCCTTCTTGGTGACGACATGGACCAGGATCGGCCCCTCCTCGGCGTCGCGAACATTCTCCAGCACCGGGATCAGATGGTCGAGATTATGACCGTCGATCGGCCCGACATAATAGAAGCCCAGTTCCTCGAACAGGGTGCCGCCCATCGTCATGCCGCGCGCGAATTCGTCCGTCTTGCGCGCGGCGGCGTGGATCGGGCGCGGCAGGCGACGCGCGACGCGCTTCAGGATGTCGCGCGCACCCAGGAACTTCTGACTCGACACCATGCGTGACAGATAGGCGGACAGGCCGCCGACCGGCGGCGCGATCGACATGTCGTTATCGTTCAGGATCACGACCAGCCGGTTGCCCGCCTGTTCCGCGTTGTTCATCGCCTCATAGGCCATGCCCGCCGACATCGAACCGTCGCCGATCACCGCGATGCCCCGCCCCGGCGTCCCCGCCAGCTTGTTGGCCACCGCAAAGCCGAGCGCCGCCGAGATGGAGGTGGAGGAATGCGCCGCGCCGAACGGGTCGTATTCGCTCTCCGATCGCTTGGTGAAGCCGCTCAGTCCGCCGCCCTGGCGTAGCGTGCGGATGCGATCACGCCGGCCGGTCAGGATTTTGTGCGGATAGCATTGGTGGCCAACGTCCCAGACCAGCCGGTCGCGCGGCGTGTCGAAGACATAATGGAGCGCGGTGGTCAGTTCGACGACGCCCAGACCGGAACCGAGATGACCACCGGTCGACCCGACCGCGGAGATCGTCTCGGCGCGCAGTTCGTCGGCCAGCTGGCGGAGCTGTTCGGGCTTGAGCCGACGCAGCTCTTCTGGCGTGCGGACGGTGTCGAGCAAAGGGGTGGCGGGAAGATCAACCATGTCCGGGGCTTACCCTGTCGGACCGATGGTGTCGATTGCTACGGCGCGAGGAGGATTACGCCGCGGCTTCGCAGGACGAACACCGGCCGCGCAGCTCGATAACCGATCTTTCCGGTTTAAAACCAGAAACTTGCGCCGCGTCGCGCAAGCCACGCGTGATCCGGTCGTCGTCGAGATGCGTCGTTTGTCCACACGAATCGCACACGAGGAAGATACAATCGTGAAGGCAGCCGGGATGGGTGTTGGCGACATAGGCGTTCGCGCTTTCGACCCGCCGGGCCAGATTGGCGCCGACGAACAGGTCGAGAATCCGGTAGACGCTGTTGGCCGCCACCCGCCGCCCCTCGCGCTGCGACACTGCCTCGGCGATGTCATAGGCGGAAGCGGGCTTGTCGAAGCCGGCGAGCACGTCGAACACCGTTGCGCGCATCACCGTCCATTGCTCGCCCGCCTGCTCCAGCGCCGTACGCGCCGCGTCGTTCAGGGCGTCGCCCTCTGGTTCGTGATGATTGTGCCCGGTCGCCATCGCCGCGAGATAGGGAATGCCGCCCTCTCCAGCAAGCGAGCGCTTCGGTCGGGACCCTAATGGGTCAGGGGCGACCAGCGATGTGCGCGACGATTGAGCTCATGCCCCAGCGCAAGCAGCGAGACGCCGACGATCGTCCACAAGGCCTCGTGACTGCCGCTGTCGTGCGGCAGCGTCATCGCCCCGGCCATCACGCCCAGGCCGAATGCGCCGACGGCCGCCGGCAGCGCCTGGCCATGATGCAGGATGCCCTTGCCCAAGGCGAGCGCCCCGAGCAGGATCGCCATCGTGAGCCCGACCTCGTGGATCAGCGGGTCGAGCAGCATCCCGCCCGCCGTCGACGCCAGGGCAAGCAGCGCGGTCGTGGCGACGCAATGCACCGCGCATAGCCCCGATAGCCCGATCGCGAACCGATCCAGCTTGGGCCACCAGGAAGTTTGCGTCGCAACGGTCATTTCGCCTGCCTTTATAGGCGCACCAATAGAAGGTTACAACGTCACATGGCCTCCGCTGGCCGTTTTAACCATCAATCCGCCTCGCTCTGGCGGGCTCTTGCTCCGATGCCGGCCGTATCCCCGGCTTGCCCGACTCGGGTCCGGGCGCTAACCGCGGCAGCCGATGTCACGCTCGAACCACCGCCCATCCGCCATGATCGCCGGGGGGGCCGTGTTCCCCCATCGCCACCTGACCGGGATCGAGGGACTGGAGCCGCACGAGATCGCCTTCCTGCTCGACGAGGCCGAGCACTGGGTGGAGGCGAACCGCCAGCATGATCGCGGACAGGATCGCGACTGGGCGCGGCTGGCCGGCCTCACCCAGATCAACGCTTTCTTCGAGAACAGCACGCGCACGCTCTTGAGCTTCGAGATCGCAGGCAAGCGCCTGGGCGCGGACGTGGTCAACATGCATGCCGCGCAAAGCTCGGTGAAGAAGGGCGAGACGCTGATCGACACCGCGCAGACGCTGAACGCGATGCGCGCCGACATATTGGTCATCCGCCATATGAGTTCGGGCGCGGTGAAGCTAATCGCCGACAAGGTCGATTGCGCCGTGCTGAACGCCGGCGACGGCCGGCACGAGCATCCGACCCAGGCGCTGCTCGACGCGCTGACCATCCGCCGGCGGCGCGGGCGGATCGAGGGGCAGCGCGTGGTGATCTGCGGCGACCTGCTGCACAGCCGGGTCGCGCGCTCCAACATCCTGGCGCTGACCGCGCTGGCGGCCGAGGTGCGGGTCTGCGCGCCGTCCACGCTGATGCCGCCGGCGGTCGAGCGGATGGGCGTGACCCGCTTCACCGATTTCGACGCGGCGCTGGAGGGGGCGGACGTGGTGATGATGCTGCGCTTGCAGAACGAGCGGATGGACGGCGGCTATGTCCCCTCGCCGCGCGAATTCCGACTGCGCTACGGCCTGACGCCCGAGCGGCTGAAGCGCGCCAAGGCCGATGCGCTGGTCATGCACCCCGGCCCGATGAACCGGGGCATCGAGATCGACTCGGCAGTCGCGGACGGACCGCAATCGGCGATCACCGAGCAGGTGGCGATGGGGGTGGCGGTGCGGATGGCGTGTCTGGATGTCCTGACCCGACGCGCGCGCGGCGTGGAGGGCTGGGCATGAGCCAGGCACAGAACATCGCCTTCACCAACGCCCGCCTGGTGCTCGCCGACCGTGTCGAGCCGGGCGCGCTGCTGGTCCGCGACGGCGTCATCGCTGGCGTGGGCGCGGTCGATGTGCCGGCCGACGCGGATAGGTTCGATTGCGGCGGCAAGCTGCTCGCCCCCGGCATCGTCGATTTCGGCGTCTTCTCGGTCGACCGCGAGGCGTGCCGGCGCGGTGGCATCGTACGGGTCGCGTTGATGCCCGACCAGCGACCGGTGCTGGACGATCCCGGCGTGGTGCAGCGCGCGGCGCTGGTCGGCCGGCCCGATCTGTGGATCCACCCCATCGCCGCCGCGACGCGCGGACTGATGGGTCAGGACCTGGCGGAGATGGCCTTCTGCGTCGAGGCGGGCGCGCGCGCGGTCGGCACCGGCCGCCGCTGGATCGCCGATTCGGGCGTGATGGCCAAGCTGTTCGCCTATGCCGGCGACCTGGGCCTGACCGTCGTCACCCATGCCGAGGATGACGGCCTGACCCACGGGGCGGTCGCGACCGATGGCGAGACGGCGACGCGACTCGGCCTGCCTTCCGCCCCGGCCGTCGCCGAGGCGCTGGCGGTAGCGCGCGACCTGCAACTGGCGGAGGCCAGCGGCGCGCGGTTGCATCTGCGCCAGGTCACCACCGCCGCGGCGCTCGACCTGGTGCGGGCGGCGAAGCGGCGCGGCGTCGCGGTCACCTGCGGGATCACGCCCGCGCATCTCCACCTGTCGGACATCGCGGTAAGCGATTTCCGCACCTTCGCGCATCTCTCGCCGCCGCTTCGCGACGACGCCGATCGACGGGCCTGTCTGGCCGCCATCGCCGACGGCACGATCGACATCCTGTCGTCGGGCCATGATCCGCATGGACCGGAGGAAAAGCGCCTGCCCTTCGCTGATTCGTCGGCCGGCATGGCGGGGGCGGAAACGTTGCTGCCACTGGCGCTGATGCTGGTGCGCGACGGCCATTGCTCGCTGGACCGCTTGTTCCAGCTGCTCGCCGTCAACCCGGCCCGCGCCCTGGGGCTGGACACGGGCCGACTCGCGGTCGGCCTGCCCGCCGACCTGCTGCTGTTCGACGACCGCGCGCCGGTGCGGATCGCCGGCGACGCCTTCGCCTCGGCTGGCAACACGCCGTTCGACGGCTTGCCGGTGGAAGGCAAGGCGCTGCGCCTGTGGAAGGGCGGCCGGGCGCTATAGCCTGTTCGCGCGGGGGCGCAGATCGCTCCCCAGGTCGGTCATCGCCGCGTCCGCACCGGCGCGTGAAAATCGGCCGGCTTGTCGGCGATCCAGCGCAGGAACCGCGCGATCGCCGGCTGCACGCGCAGCACCTCCGGATCGGCAAAGCGCCGGGCCAGGTCCGTATTGCCGAAGCTGGCATGGATGGTCCGGTGGCAGATCGGGTGGATCGGCGCGGTGATCCGGCCACCTTCGCTCTTGGGTACGAGATGATGCCATTCGATACGGCGGCCCAACGGCCGGCCGCATAACACGCAGGCGGGCGGCGGCGCATCGCGTCGCTCGGCCAGCGCCGCCGCCTCCGCCAGGCCCGCCTGTCGTTTCACCCGACCCGTCATTCACGGCATATGGGCCTGAACGCCCACGCAAAAAAGAAGGGCGGAGGCGACCATTGTCGCCCCCGCCCCGCTTTTCACGCCGGTGATCGCCAGGATCAGAAGTGCGCGATCACGCCCGCCATCGGACGGAAGCTCTTCGCGCTGCCGAAGGTCGACGCCTCGACGCGCAGGCGCACGCCCGCATTGCCGGTGATGCCCGACAGGCCGATGTCCTTCGGGCCGACCTCGGCGCCGATGCCGTAGCTGACGGCGCCATAGTCCGGGCTGTTGTCGCCGAACTTGTCGAAGTTCACCCACTGGTAGCCGACCTTGCCATAGAACAGGCCGCTGTCACCCGCGCGGAAGCCGAAGCGGCCGGCGACGCCATATTCCCAGTCGATATCGCCCTTGAAGCCCTTGGTCGCGTTGCCCTCGGCACCGACGAACACCGGGCCCAGCGGCACGTTCACGCCGACCACGCCCTGCACCAGGCCGCCATTCAGCTTGCCGGTGCCGATCGGCGTGTTGGGGATGCCGTGACCGGCTTGGCGGTCGAATTCCTCCCAGCCGCCCATCACGCCGACATAGGGCTCGATGCCGAACGCCTTCGTGCCGTCGGGCGCGCGCGGCCCCTCGTTGGCGGTGGTGTCGACCGTATCCTGCGCGACCGCGTCCTGCGCGAAAGCCGGCGCGGCGGCGGTGACGGCCGCGGCGGCGGCGACGGTGGCGAGGAGAAGCTTACGCATGGCATTGTACCTTGAAGTTGAACCTTTGGCATCGGGCGAGCCCGTTCCAGGTCCAGCAGAAGCCGCGAACCACCGCTTTGTTGCAGCGCATTCTGCTCTTTATCGTCGGAACCATCGGGCTGTGACGATTTTGCCACGCTTCCTGTCACGAAAATGAACCAACTGCGGCAAGACCGGGGCAAGCGGTCCGATTGGCCTTGAAGTCGCCGCATCATGCCGCATTTCCGCCATCTCAGCCATGATCGCGGATCGCCGCGACGAGTTCCGCCTTCGTCATCCGCGACCGGCCGGCGATGCCGATGCGCCTCGCCTGTTCCAATAGCGCGGGCTTGGTGCGATCTTCGAGATGGACGCTATTGTGCGACAGCGAACCCCTGGCCTTGGCATTGGCGATCCGTGCTGCCTTCTCCGTGGAATTTCCTTGCGCCACCAGCGCCTCGAACAACGCGTCGTCCTTGATCTGCGGTCCGTGATCGCGGGCCATGAGCGTCCTCCCTATCCGGCCGCCACAACACCCATTTCGAACTTATGCTCCGTCGCGCATGACAAACAGGCGACAAAGCGTTCCGCCCCCCCTATATGCGCAGCCGCACGACATGAGCGGGCCCGATGCTGACCACCAATCCATTTGACGATGACAAGCTGCGCGAGGAGTGCGGCATCTTTGGCGTTTCGGGTAGCGACAGCGCTGCCGCGCTCACGGCGCTGGGGCTTCACGCCCTGCAGCATCGCGGGCAGGAAGCGGCGGGGATCACCTCCTTTGACGGGCTTCACTTCCACACCCACCGCGCGATGGGCCATGTCGCCGGCAATTTCGACCGGGACGACGTGATCCGTGCGCTGCCCGGCGGGACGGCCGCGGGTCATGTCCGCTACTCGACCACCGGCGAGACGGCGCTGCGCAACGTGCAACCACTTTATGCCGAGTTGCAATCGGGCGGCTTCGCGATCGCGCATAACGGCAACATCTCCAACGCGATGAAGCTGCGGCGCGAGCTGGTGCGGCGGGGTTCGATCTTCCAGTCGACCTCCGACACGGAAACGATCATCCATCTGGTCGCCACCTCCAGCTATCGCACCCTGCTCGACCGCTTCATCGACGCGTTGAAGCAGATCGAAGGCGCCTATTCGCTGATCGTGATGACGCCGGAGGGCATGATCGCCTGCCGCGACCCGCTCGGCATCCGGCCGCTGGTCATGGGCCGGCTCGACAAGGCGGTGATCTTCGCCTCGGAGACGGTGGCGCTCGACGTATGCGGGGCGACCTTCGAGCGCTCGCTGGAACCCGGCGAGCTGGTCATCGTCCAGAATGGCGAGATTCGCTCGATCCGACCGTTCGAGGCGGTGGCGGCGCGGCCCTGCATCTTCGAATGGGTCTATTTCTCCCGGCCCGATTCGATCTCGGGCGACCACAGCATCTATTCGGTGCGCAAGGAGATCGGCGCGCAGCTGGCCGCCGAGGCGCCGGTCGAGGCCGACCTGGTCATACCCGTGCCCGATTCAGGCGTGCCGGCGGCGATCGGCTATGCCCAAGCGTCGGGCATCCCGTTCGAGTTGGGCATCATCCGCTCGCATTATGTCGGCCGCACGTTCATCCAGCCGGGCGACAAGGTCCGCCATCTGGGCGTCAAGCTGAAGCACAACGCCAATCGCGCGCTGATCGCGGGCAAGCGCGTGGTGCTGGTCGACGATTCGATCGTGCGCGGCACCACGTCGCTCAAGATCGTGCAGATGATGCGCGATGCCGGCGCGGCGGAGGTGCATATGCGCATCGCCAGTCCGCCGACGCGGCATAGCTGCTTCTACGGCGTCGACACGCCCGAGCGCGCCAAGCTGCTGGCGGCGAAACTCGATCTCGGCGGCATGACCGATTTCATCCATGCCGACAGCCTGGCCTTCGTTTCGATCGACGGCCTGTACAAGGCCTTGGGCGAGGCGAAGCGCGACAGCAAGCCGCGCTATTGCGACGCCTGCTTCACCGGCGACTATCCGACGACGCTGACCGACCAGGACGACAGCGCCGATGTCGACCAGTTCGCAATGCTGGCCGAGCGGCTGAATTGAGCGAGGCGGCGACCGACGGGCGTCCGCTGGACGGGCAACTGGCGCTGGTCACCGGCGCCAGTCGCGGCATCGGCGCGGCGACCGCGCGCGAGCTGGCGCGACTGGGCGCGCACGTCGTTCTCACGGCCCGGTCGGCCGGGCCGCTGGAGCAGGTCGAGCAGGCGATCTTCGACGCCGGCGGTTCGGCCACGATCGCGCCGCTCGACCTGACCCAGACCGACTCGATCGCGCGGCTGGCGCAGGCGATCGGCGAGCGCTGGACCTCGCTCGACCTCCTGGTGCTGAACGCGGCGACTTTGGGCAGCCTGGCGGCGGTGCCGGCGATCGATCCCAAGGAACTCGCCGCGGTGCTGACGCTCAACGTCAGTGCCCAGGCCGCCCTGTTGACTGCCTTCGACCCGCTGCTCCGGCGCGCCAAGGCCGGCAAGGTGATCGGCCTGACTTCCAGCGTCGGCCGTTCCCCGCGCGCCTATTGGGGAGCCTATGGCGCGTCGAAGGCGGCGTTCGAGACGCTGCTGGGCGCCTATGGCGACGAATTGGCGGAGATCAGCCGGGTGCGCGTCGCCATCGTTGACCCCGGCGCGACGCGGACCAAGATGCGCGAGCGGGCCTATCCCGGCGAAGACCCCGCTTCGGTCAAGCCACCCGAGACGGTGGCGACACGGATCGCGACGCTGGCGGTGGACGGATTCGTCGTCGGGCATTTCGAGCGGGTCAGCTGAGCGGGCCGATCTCCCCTGGTGGTGTCGGCAACATCGCGCGATCGATCATCGCGCTCCCTCGACGGCCCACGACCGATGGAGGTTTCGGCCCGGAATGACGGGGCCGAACACCAACGTCCCCGAACCCAGAACCTCCCTCGGGATGGTGCGCCGGGTTCTGCAACGATCCTCTGTCTGGCCTACAACGCTAGCGCAACGTCGCCGCCGCGGCGAGTGCGCGCTCCCTGGCCTCGCGGTGCCCGATGATCTTGGCCGGATAATCGCCCGGCCGGCACCCGGCCGCCTCCGGATCGTGGATCGCCGGGTCGGGGAGATCCGCCAGTTCCGGCACCCAGCGCCGGATGTAATCGCCCGCCGCGAACTTTTCCGACTGGCCGAGCGGGGCCATGATCCGGCCGAACATGTTGGCGTCAACCCCGGTGCCCGCCACCCATTGCCAGTTGACGGCATTGTTGCCGTAATCGGCGTCGACCAGGCAGTCCCAGAACCAGCGCTCGCCCTCGCGCCAGTCGATCAACAGGTGCTTGACCAGGAAACTGGCGGTAATCATGCGCACGCGATTGTGCATCCAGCCGCTATGCCAGAGCTGACGCATCCCGGCATCGACGATCGGATAGCCGGTGCGGCCACGCTGCCAGGCTTGCAGGTCGCCCTTCGCCGCCCGTCCCGTGCGCCAGGGCAGGTCGTCATAGCGGGAGCGCCCGTTGACCGTCGCATAGTCGGGCAGCGCCATCACCACGCCGTCGGTGAAATCCCGCCAGGCCAGTTCCTTGCGGAAGCCGGTGGCATCGGCGTGACGATCGGTCGCGTGCCAGACGCTGCGCGCCGACACCTCGCCGAAATGCAGGTGCGGTGACAGGCGGGTCGTGCCGTCCTCCGCCGGCAGGTTGCGCTGCACGTCATAGCCGGACAGCAGCGCGCCCAGCGCCTCGACCTTGCGCTGCGCCTCCGCCTCGCCCGGCGTCCAGTCGGCATCGAAGCCGGTCGACCAGTCGGGCGTGGTCGGCAGCAGCGCCCAGTCCGACAGCGTCTCGGTCGTCGGCCATTGGCCGGGCGCGGGGATCGCGTCGGGCGCGGGCAGAGGCCGGGGCGGCGGCAGATGCGCCTGCAAGGCCTTCCAGAAGGACGAATAGATGCGGAACGGCGCGCCGCTGCCGGTGCGGACATCCTCGACCCGGCAGAGGTGATTGCCCTCATGGAGATGGAGCGCATCGCCCAGCGCGGTGTCGACCCGCCGCCACCAGGGCTCGTACTGGGTGCTGGCATGGATCCGCGCCGCGCCCGTCTCGTGCATCAGTGACCGCAATTGGCCAAGCGCATCGCCCCGACGCAGGATCAGCCGGCTGCCCTTCTCCGCCAACGCCTCGCCCAGCCGCGCCAGGCTGTGATGCAGCCACCAGCGCTGAGCCCCGCCGATCCGCCATGCGCCGGGCGCGTCGTCGTCCAGGATATAGACCGGGATGACCGCACCCTCGTCCACCGCCGCCAGGAGCGCAGGGTGATCGCGCAACCGCAGGTCCTGCCGCAACCATAGCAGGACGGGCTTGGATGGATCAGTATCGTGCATCGGCACAGTACGCGTGCCGACACCCGCCGTTCCGCGGTCGCAACCCGCCGGAGCAGCGGAAAGGCCGCGACGCGGCTGACAAGCGCGATCGGATCGGGCAGGTAACGACCATGGCGATCGCAATCGACAATGCCGCGTTCAGCGATGCGCTGGTCATCCTGGGGGCGGCCGGACTGGTCATCCCCGCCTTCGCGCGCTTCCGGGTCAGCCCGGTCATCGGCTTCATCCTGGTCGGGATGCTGGTTGGGCCGGCCGGCCTGGGTTCGCTGGTGCCGCACATCCCCTGGCTCTATTACATCACCATCTCCGACCCGGAGTCGATCGCGCCCTTCGCCGAGTTCGGCATCGTGCTGCTGCTCTTTTCGATCGGGCTGGAACTGTCGTTCCGACGCCTCTGGGCGCTTCGGCGACAGGTGTTCGTGATCGGCGCGGCGGAATTGATCGGATCGGCGGCGCTGATCGGCATCGCGCTCCACGTCATGGGCCAGCCCTGGGCGGGCGCGATCGGCCTCGGCCTGGCGGTGGCCCTGTCCTCCACCGCCTTGGTCCTGCCGCTGGTCGGCACCACCAGCCCGGTCGGGCGCGGCGCCTTCGCGATGCTGCTGTTCGAGGATTTGGCGCTGGTGCCGATCATCTTCGCGCTGGGCGCCATGGCCCCGACTGCCTCCGACCAGGGCTGGGCCGGCATCGCCGGAGTCGCTTTACGCGGCGGCATCACCGTCGCGGTCATGTATCTGGGCGGCCGCTTCGTGCTGCCGCGCCTGTTTGCGCAAGCTGCGCGGACCAAGAGCCCGGAGCTGTTCCTGGCCGCGTCGCTGCTGGTCGTGATTGTCGCCAGCGTCGCGACCACCGCCGCCGGCCTGTCGCCGATCGTCGGCGCGCTGCTCGCCGGCCTGCTGATCGCCGAGACCGAATATCATAGCGAGGTCGAGGTGATCACGGCGCCGTTCAAGGGTCTGGCGCTGGGCGTGTTCCTGATCACGGTGGGCATGAGCCTCGACCTGCGGCTGATCGCCGCCAACTGGCCGTCGCTATTGGCCGCGGTGGTGGGCGTGGTCGCGGTGAAGACCATCGTCACCTATCTGCTGCTGCGCGTCTCGCAGGCGCGGCGCGGCGTCGCGGCGGAAACCGGCCTGTTGATGGGCAGCCCCAGCGAGACGACGCTGATCGTGCTCGCCACCGCCGCGCAGGCGCAGATCATCCAGCCCTCGACGGCCGCGTTCTGGCAGACGGTGACCGCGATCGGCCTGACGATAACGCCGCTGCTCGCGCTCGCCGGCCGCACCATCTCCCGCCGGATCGAGACGCGCGACCTGCCCGGCGACATGGCCCGGGACGAGGACGGCCCGCGCACTGTCATCATCGGTTTCGGCCGGGTCGGGCAGATGGTGGCCGATCTGCTCGCGGTGCATGGCCACGCCTATATCGCGGTCGAGGCCGATATCGACGCGGTGACCGAGGGTCGCCGCAACGGCTATGCGGTGCTGTTCGGCGATGTCGCGCGGGCGGAATTGGTCGACCGGCTGGCGTTGCCCCAAGCGCGGGCCCTGGTGCTGACGATGGACGATCCGGTCCTCACCGTGCGGCTGACCCGCCGCATCCGCGCCACCGCGCCCGATCTGCCGATCGTAGCGCGCGCGCGCGATGCCGCCCATGCCGCCGAACTCTATCGCGCCGGGGTGACCGACGCGGTGCCCGAGACGCTGGAAAGCTCGCTGCAATTGTCGGAAGCGGTGTTGGTTGACCTGGGCGTGGCGATGGGTCCGGTGATCGCCTCGATCCACGAGAAGCGCGACGAGATGCGCCAGACGATCCGCCGCAAAGCCGCGCTGGAACGCGAGCCACGCATACGGCGTGTCCGGCGCAAGAGCGAGGTGGGCTGAAGCCGTGGTCGCGGCGTCGCCTGGATCGGAAACGGCGTTACCGCGCCGCCGTCACCCCTTGAACCACCCGAAGGGCAATTGCCGGTCCGCCAGCAGCTGCGCCGTCTTGCGGTCCCCGCGCCGCAGGGCCGAGAGCACCTGTAGCGCCGCGCGCTGGGCGATCCGGTCGAGCGGCGCGGGCGCCCCCGCCTTCACCGTCGCCTCCAGCCAGTTGCGCCCCGCCACGTCCGCCGGATCAAGCTCGATCCGCAGCATCGCCGCCAGTCCGACGATGCTCGCGCGACTGCCGCCGAGCGCCACCGCGCGGTCGAGCGCCGCCAGGCCGACATCCTGCCGCGCGCCGGCGCCGGCGCGCCCCATGATCTTGCCGACCCGGTTGATGATGCCGAGATGCCAGGCGCCCAGCGCCAGCTGCGCCTCGGCATTGCGGGGATAGCGAGCGACCAGCGCCTCGATCTCGCGCCGCGCCGCCAACGCCTCGCTGCGCGCGCCGGACAATTTGGCGCGATAGGCCATGGCGATCGCGGCGATGATCGCCGCCTCCTGGTCACTACCGTCAGTCTTCAGCTCGGCGAGCGCGACGCTGCGCGCCCGATCGATCTTGCCGAGCGCCGCCGCCTTGTCGCTGTCCTGATAGGCGGCGGCGGTCAGCAGGTCGCGGGGCGTCTGCGCCGCGACCGGCATCGCCGCCGCCAGCGCCATCGGCAGCAGCCAGGCCGCCCTCACCACGCTGTCCGAAGCACAGCCGTCGCCATCACGCCGATCTCCGTCACGCCCTGCCCTCTCCTGTTTCGCGTCAGCCTATCGGCAACGCACGACGGCGGAAAGAGGCCTATGCACAGATGCTTGGCTGGATCAGGCGGCGACTGTCTCGCCAGCTAGCACGGCGCGGATCGCAGCCAGCGCCGCCTCGCCCTTGCTGCCGTCGGGACCACCACCCTGCGCCATGTCGGGCCGGCCGCCACCGCCCTGCCCGCCGAGCGCCGCGACGCCGCGCCGCAGCAGGTCGACCGCGCTGAACGTGCCGACCAGATCGGCGGTGACGCCGACCGCGATCGAGGCGCGGCCGTCATTGACCGCGACGATCGCCGCGACGCCCGAGCCGAGCCGCTGCTTGGCCTCGTCCACCGCGCCGCGCAGACCCTTGGCGTCGAAGCCGTCCAGCACCTGCCCGATAAAGGCGGTCGCGCCGACCTGCTCCGGACCGACCGGGCCGCCCTGCCCGCCGCCCAGCGCCAGCGCCTTCTTCGCGTCCGCCAGTTCGCGCTCCAGCCGGCGACGATCCTCGATCAGCGCGGCGACGCGGGCGGGCACCTCGTCCGGCGTCGCCTTGAGCGCGGCGGCGGTGGCGCGCAGCGTCTCGTCGCGGCCGACCAGATATTGCCGCGCCGCCTCGCCGGTCAGCGCCTCGACGCGGCGGACGCCGGACGACACCGCGCCCTCGCCGACCACCTTGAACAGGCCGATATCGCCGAGCGCGGTCACGTGCGTGCCGCCGCAGAGCTCGATCGAATAGGTCTGGCCACCATCCTCGGTGCCCATCGACACCACACGGACCTCGTCGCCGTACTTCTCGCCGAACAGCGCCATCGCGCCCTCCGCGATCGCCTCGTCCGGGCTCATCAGCCGGGTGGTGACGCTGCCATTGCCGCGGATCTGCGCGTTCACCGCGGCTTCGGCATCGGCTAGTTCCTCAGCCGTCATCGCGACCGGGTGCGACACGTCGAAGCGCAATCGCTCCGGCGCGACCAGCGAGCCCTTCTGCGCGACATGGGTGCCGAGCCGCTGGCGCAGCGCCTCGTGCAGCAGGTGCGTGGCGGAATGATTGGCGCGAATCTGCGCGCGACGGGCGACGTCGATCGCCATCTTCACGGGGTCGCCGACCTTGATGCTGCCCGCCTCGACGATCGCATGATGGACGAAGACGCGGCCGAGCTGCTTCGACGTCTCGGTGACGATCGCGCGCAGGCCGGCATCGCTGGCGATGGTGCCGGCATCGCCGACCTGGCCGCCGCTCTCGCCGTAAAAGGGCGTCTGGTTGACTACGATCGCCACCGTGTCGCCGGCCGTCGCATGGTCGACACGCGCGCCGTCCTTGACCAGCGCGACCACTTCGGCCTCGCCGACATCGGTCGAATAGCCGGTGAACTCGGTCGAGCCGCTCTCCTCGGCGATGTCGAACCACAGGTCGTCGGACGCCTTGGCACCCGACCCCTTCCAGGCGGCGCGGGCCGCGCGCTTCTGTTCGGCCATCGCCGCGTCGAAGCCGGCGCGGTCGACCTGGAGGCCCTGCGTCCGCAGCGCATCCTCGGTCAGGTCGAAGGGGAAGCCATAGGTGTCGTAGAGCTTGAACGCGGTCTCGCCGGCCAGCGTGCCGCCCGCGGGAAGGTCCGTCGTCGCCTCGTCGAGCAGCCTCAGCCCGCGATCCAATGTCTTGCGGAACTGCGTCTCTTCCTGGCGCAGCGTCGCCTCGATCAGCGGCTGCGCGCGGACCAGCTCGGGATAGGCCGCGCCCATCTCCGCGACCAGCGCCGGGACCAGCCGGTGCATCAGCGGATCCTTGGCGCCCAGCAGGTGCGCATGGCGCATCGCACGGCGCATGATCCGGCGCAGCACATAGCCGCGCCCCTCATTGGCCGGCAGCACGCCGTCCGCCACCAGGAAGCCGGCCGAGCGCAGATGGTCCGCGATCACCCGGTGCGACGCCCGGCGCTCGCCCTCCGCATCGGTATGGGTCAGCGCGGTCGAGGCGGCGATCAGCGCCTTGAACGTGTCCGTGTCGTAATTGTCGTGGACGCCCTGCATCACCGCCGCGATCCGCTCCAGCCCCATGCCGGTGTCGATCGACTTCTTGGGCAGTTCGCCGACGATCTCGTTGGCATCCTGCTCATATTGCATGAACACCAGGTTCCAGATCTCGACGAATCGGTCGCCATCCTCGTCCGGGCTGCCCGGCGGGCCGCCGAAGATATGGTCGCCATGATCGTAGAAGATCTCGGAGCAGGGCCCGCACGGACCGCTGTCGCCCATCGCCCAGAAATTGTCCTTGGTCGGGATGCGGATGATCCGCTCCTCGGGCAGGCCGGCGATCTTGCGCCACAGGTCGAACGCCTCGTCGTCGGTATGATAGACGGTGGCGGTCAGCCGATCGGCGGGCAAACCCCATTCGCGGGTCAGCAGCGTCCAGGCGTTGAGGATCGCCTGTTCCTTGAAATAGTCGCCGAACGAAAAATTGCCGAGCATCTCGAAGAAGGTATGGTGCCGCGCCGTGTAACCGACATTGTCCAGGTCGTTGTGCTTGCCGCCGGCGCGGACGCATTTCTGGCTGGACGTGGCCGTCGAATAGGGCCGGCTCTCCAGCCCGGTGAAGACGTTCTTGAACGGCACCATGCCGGCGTTCACGAACATCAGCGTCGGGTCGTTCTGCGGCACCAGCGGCGCGGACGGCACGATCTGGTGCCCCTGGCTGCCGAAATAGTCGAGAAAGCCGCGGCGGATGTCGTTGGTCGAGGTCATGGATGCGGGCTTAGGCGAGTGTCGTTCCGCCCTCAAGCGGCAAGCGTGGCTTGCCGTCCCGCGCTTGCACCCAAGCGGCCATGCTGTCATGGGCATGTCATCGTCCGCCACGCACGATCATGCGGCGGAGAGATGCTATATAACATCACATACAAGGCGAGGATTGCAGCCACGACCGTGGGTGCCCGCGCCGTCTGCTGAAGGTCGGCGGGTATCCGGGGTCGACATGACCATCTGGCGGCGTCGCCCCACCCTCCCGTCCCATCGCGGACGATGGGGCGCGGCGGCGCAGCCACCGAGGAGACGCCTTGTGCCCCCATCGAACGCGCCGCTTTCGCCCCAGCCCGAAACCCCTGTTGCCGAGGGCGTGACCCGACGCGGACTGCTCGGCTCCGCCCTGGCGGCCGGTGCGGCGACGACGCTGGCCGGCTGCTCGGGCGGCCGCATCGTCGCCGAGCGCAAGGTCGACGTGCTGCTGATCGGTGGCGGCATCATGAGCGCGACGCTGGGCGTGCTGCTGCGGGAGCTGGAGCCCGACTGGACGCAGGAGATGGTCGAGCGGCTCGATCAAGTCGCCGACGAAAGCTCGAACGGCTGGAACAATGCCGGCACCGGCCATTCGGCGCTGTGCGAGCTCAACTATACGCCGGTCAACGCCAAGGACGGCAAGGTCGAGATCCAGAAGGCGATCGACATCAATGAGCAGTTCCAGACCACCCGCCAGTTCCTGAGCCATCAGGTGCGCGCCGGCACGCTCGCCCGGCCGCGCTCATTCATCAACTCCACGCCGCATATGAACCTGGTATGGGGCGCGGAGAATGTCGAGTTCCTGCGCAAGCGCCATGCGGCGCTGGGCGCCAGCCCGCTCTTCTCCGGCATGGAGTTCACCACCGACCCCAAGCAGATCGCCGCCTGGGTGCCGGTGATGATGGAAGGGCGCGATCCCGGCCAGGCGCTGGCGGCGACGCGCTCGCCGCTCGGCACCGATTGCGACTGGGGCGAGGTCACCCGGCAGTATATCGCGTCGCTGCGCAAGGGCGACCGCTTTCGTCTGACGACCGGCCATGAAGTGCGCGAGCTCGAACAGAATGCCGACGGCACGTGGCGGGTCACCGCGCACGACCGCAAGACCGGCGAGCGGCAGGTCATCACCGCACGCTTCGTCTTCGCCGGCGCCGGCGGCGGCGCGCTGCCGATCCTGCAGAAATCCGGCATTCCGGAGGGCGACGCCTATGCCGGCTTCCCGGTCGGCGGATCGTTCCTGGTCACGGAGAATCCGGCTATCGCCGGCCGCCATCTCGCCAAGGTCTATGGCAAGGCGGCGGTGGGCTCGCCGCCCATGTCGGTGCCGCATCTCGACACGCGCTATTTCGGCGGCAAGCAGACGCTGCTGTTCGGCCCCTTCGCCACTTTCTCCACCAAATATCTGAAGCAGGGTTCCTATTTCGACCTGCCCAAGTCGGTCACCCTCGACAATTTCCGGCCGATGCTGGCGGTCGGCTGGGACGATTTCGACCTGGTCGAGTATCTGGCCGGGCAGCTCATGCTGTCGGACAAGGACCGGATGGACGCGCTGCGCGAATATCTGCCCAAGGCGCAGGACGGCGACTGGCGGCTATGGCAGGCGGGGCAGCGCGTGCAGATCATCAAGCGCGACCCCGAAAAGGGCGGCGTACTGAAGCTGGGCACCGAAATCGTCGCCTCGAAGGACGGCACGATCGCCGCCCTGCTCGGCGCGTCGCCGGGAGCATCCACCGCGCCGTCGATCATGCTCAACCTGATCAAGCAGGTCTTCGCCAATCGCCTGGCCAACCCGTCCTGGCAGGCCAAGCTGCGCGAGATCGTGCCGAGCTATGGCGTGAAGCTGAACGACGATCCTCAGTTGCTGGCGCATGAGTGGAACGCGACGGCGGAAACGCTGCAGCTCGCCATCCCCTCCCCCGCCGTCCATGTCGCCACCACGCCGCGCCCGGCGGCGACGCGCGTCCGCGTCGATCGCCACCCCGACCTGGCGCTGTGAGGCGAAAGGCCCTGGGCTCCTGCGGTGGCGGGTCGCCCAGGGCCAGCCGCAACACCATCGTTCCGCAGCGACCCTAGACGCCTGCCGGCGCTTTAGTACGATGCGCCTTGCCGGCGCGTGTCTCTCCCGAAGAACCGTCTCAGCCGAGCGGCGCGTCGATCGAGGTCGGCGGGGTCGAGAACCAACGCGGCCCAGCCTCGGTCATGTGGAAGCAGTCCTCCAACCGGATACCGAAGGTGCCGGGCAAGTAGAGCCCCGGTTCGTTGGAGAAGCACATGCCTGCCGCCAGGGGCGTGGTCTCGCCATGGACCAGGTTGACCGGCTCATGCCCGTCCAGCCCGATGCCATGCCCCGTGCGATGCGACAGGCCGGGCAGGCGATAGCCGGGGCCATAGCCGAGCGACTCGTAATAACGCCGCACCGCATCGTCGACCGCACCGGCGGGCGTGCCGTTCCGCGCTGCCGCCAGTGCGACCTGCTGTCCGCGCGCGACCTGATCCCAGACGCGGCGCTGCGCCGTGCTCGCGCGGCCATGCACCCAGCTGCGCGACACGTCGGACTGATAGCCCTGCACGGCGCAGCCGCAATCCATCAGCACCACCTGTCCGTCGGCGACCCGGATCACCTCGCGGCTGCCATGCGGCAGCGCGGCGGCGGGACCGATCAGCGCCAGCGCAAATTCGGGCGCGCCGCCCAGCGCGCGGGTGGCGGCGTTCATCAGCGCGCCGATCTCCGCACCGGTCATGCCACGCTCGACCCGGTCATAGGTCCAGCGATAGGCGGCAAGCGTCACCTGAGTCGCCAATTGCATCAGCGCGATCTCGGCCGCTGATTTACGCATCCGGCATCCGCGCACGACGGGGTTGGCGGAAACCAGCTTCGCCCCCGGCAACGCCCGCGCCAGTCCGTTGAACGCGAAGAAACGGGCCGTCTCCTCGATCCCGACTGGTTGCCCGGCGAGCTTGCGGTCGCGCAGAAGTCCCGCCACCACCGCCAACGGGTCCTGATCCTCCTGCCAGACCCGCACCTCGGCCGGCACGGCCAGCGTCTGGCGGACCGAAGGTTCCTCGAAGAAGGGCGTCACGACGCACGGCGCCCCCTCCACCGGCAGGATCGCGGCGGTCAGCCGTTCGCTGCGCCCCCACGCGATGCCGGTGAAATAGATCATCGACGATCCCGGCTCGATCAACACCGCGCCGATGCCGTTCGCCTTCATCAGCGCCTGCGCACGGGCGAGCCGCGCGGCGCGTTCGGCCGGCTGGATGGGCACGGCGTCCTTGGTCAGGTTGGAAAGACTTGACAGGTCCGGCTCGGCCGCGCGCAACAGCGCGGTTGTGGACAGGAGGGGCGCGGCGGTGGCGGCGGCGATCAGCGCGCGGCGGGAGATTATCGTCATCGGCGAGAGGATGGCCGCCGGCAGCCCCGAACGCCAGCCCCTCTTGACCTGCCCCCCTTGACCTGAACGCCGCAATCCCCTTCCTGTCCGGCGCAATCGGGAGTGTTGGATGGCCAAGCGCCTTACGTACTGGATCATGGCGGCGCTGGTCGCGGGGCTCGTGCTCGGCTGGGGGCTGCATGTCGCGATCGACGACGGCAGCCCGGCCTCGGCCGCGCGGCTGAGCGAGATCGCCGGCTATTTCTCGATCCTGACCACCTTGTTCCTCCGCCTGATCAAGATGATCATCGCGCCCTTGGTCTTTGCGACCCTGGTCGTCGGCATCGCGCATATGGGCGACACCTCGGCGCTGGGCCGGGTCGGCGCGAAGAGCCTGGCCTGGTTCGTCACCGCCAGCCTGTTGTCGCTGACGCTCGGCCTCATCCTGGTCAACGTGCTGCAACCCGGCGTCGGCCTGGCCCTGCCGCTGCCACCGGCCAACGAGGCGAGCGGCGTCGCGCGCACCGCCTTCGACGCGACCAAGTTCGTCAGCCATATCGTGCCGCAATCGATGGTCGAGGCGATGGCGACCAACGAGATCCTTCAGATCGTCGTCTTCTCGATCTTCGTCGGCGTCGCTATCACCGCGGTCGGCGAGAAGGCCGCGCCGCTGACTCGCGCGGTCGAGGCGCTGGTCGCGGTAATGCTCCAGATCACCAATTACGTCATGCGATTCGCTCCTGTCGCGGTGTTCGCGGCGGTGACCTCGACCTTGGCGGAGCGCGGTCCGGGCGTGCTGCGCGACCTGGGCTATTTCATGGGCAGCTTCTATCTGGGGCTGGTGCTGCTCTGGGCGCTGCTGATCGGCATCGCCTTCCTGCTGGTCGGCGGGCGCACGCGCCTGCTGATCCGCTACATTCGCGACCCCCTGATCCTCGCCTTCTCCACCGCCTCCTCGGAGGCCGCCTATCCGCGCACGCTGGAGGCGCTCGACCGGTTCGGCGTGCCGCCGCGCATCGCCAGCTTCGTCCTGCCGCTCGGCTATTCGTTCAACCTGGACGGCTCGATGATGTACATGACCTTCGCGTCGATGTTCATCGCTCAGGCCTATGGCATCCCACTGTCGATCGGCGAGCAGGTCACCATGCTGCTGGTCCTGATGGTCACGTCCAAGGGGATCGCCGGCGTGCCGCGCGCGTCGCTGGTGGTGATCGCGGGCACGCTGTCGATGTTCAAGATCCCCGAGGCGGGTCTGCTGCTGATCCTGGCGGTCGACCATTTCCTGGACATGGGGCGTTCGGCCACCAACGTGATCGGCAACGCCATCGCCGCCTCGCTGGTCGCGAAATGGGAGGGTGGGCTCGACCCGCGCGAGGACCCGGACGCAACCGCCCCCGCCGCGCCGAGCGGCACCGGCCCGGCGGTGGCGGTCGAGCGGTTCGACGACATCCGGCCGGGCCAGTCCTGACATGCGCCTATGGCTGGCGGTCCTGGCATCGCATCATGGTTGGTTTGGATCCATCGCCGGCTCGCCGAAATGACGCGCCTCGGCAAGGGATGCTGCGCCACGGCCGCTGACCGGCCATGCCGCGACTGATCGCCATCGACGACCCGGCCGATGCCCGCATCGCGCCCTATCGCGACGTGCGCGAGCGCGATCTGGTCGGGCGCGACGGCCTGTTCGTCGCCGAGGGCAAGGTGGTGCTGGAGAAGCTGGTCGACAGCACGCAGGCCCGGCCGCAGTCGCTGCTGATCGCCGACAAGCGCGTGGCGGCGCTGGCGACGCTGATGGAACGGCTGCCCGACGATTTGCCGGTCTATACCGCCGACCAGCCTGTGCTGGACGCGGTGGCCGGCTTTCCGCTTCATCGCGGCATCCTGGCGATCGGCCGGCGGGTCGATCCGCCTACGCCCGACCAGGCGCTGGCCGCTGCCGCCGCCGCCGGGCGTGACGTGCTGCTGCTGTCCGCCATCGCCAACCACGACAATATGGGCGGTATCTTCCGCAACGCCGCCGGCTTCGGCGCCGGTGCGGTGCTGCTCGACCGGGATTGCTGCGACCCGCTCTATCGCAAGGCGATCCGGGTCTCGGTCGGCGCGACGCTGCTGGTGCCGTTCGCACGGCTGGCGGCCGGCGCGGACGCGCTGGCGCTGCTCGACGCCTATGGCTTCTCGCCGCTGGCGCTCAGCCCGAACGGAGCCGAGCGGCTGGCCGACCTCCGCCCGCAGGGGCGGCAGGCGGTGCTGCTCGGTGCGGAAGGCCCCGGCCTGTCCCCCGCCCTACTGGCGCGCACCCGCAGCGTGCGGATCGACATGGCCGACGGCTTCGACTCGCTCAACGTGGCGACCACCAGCGGCATCGTTCTCCACCATCTGGCGACGCGGGACAGCGCGGTTGCGGCGGGGAACCAGCCTCGATAGCACGTCGTATGACGGATCGGTGGCGCGGACCACCGGCAGCAGGACAGGACAGGCGCATGACCGACAGCTCACCCCCCGGCCGCGATGTCGACGTGCTGATCGTCGGGGCCGGCCTGTCGGGGATCGACGCCGCCTACCGCCTGCAGACCGAGTGCCCCGGCAAGCGCTATGCGATCCTGGAGGCGCGCGACGCGATCGGCGGGACCTGGGATCTGTTCCGCTATCCCGGCATCCGCTCGGACAGCGACATGTACACGCTCGGCTTCCCCTTCCGCCCATGGCGCGGCGACCGCGCGATCACCGATGGCGCGGCGATCCGCGACTATATCGCCGAGACCGCCCGCGAATATGGCATCGACCGGCATATCCGGTTCGGCCGCCGGGTGGCGCGGGCCCGGTGGTCGTCGGCGGAGGCGCGCTGGACACTCGACGTGGCGGCCGAGGCCGGTACGGAAACATGGACCTGCCGCTTCCTCTACATGGGCAGCGGCTATTACGACTATGACCAGGGCCATCGCCCCGACTGGCCCGGCCTGGCCGACTTCTGCGGCACGCTCGTTCATCCGCAGCACTGGCCCGAGGGGCTGGACCATGCCGGCAAGCGCATCGTCGTGATCGGCAGCGGCGCGACCGCCGTCACGCTGGTCCCCGCCTTGGCCCAGGCAGCGGCGCAGGTGACGATGCTGCAACGCTCGCCCAGCTATATCGTGTCGCGTCCCTCGCGCGACGGCTTCGCCCGCGCCGCCGCCACGCTGCTGCCCGGCGGCGCGGCGGGTGCGGCGGCGCGGTGGAAGAGCATCCTGCTCGGCATCGCCACCTTCACCCTGGCCCGCCGACGGCCCGAGCGGGTCAAGGCGCTGATCCTGAAGAACGTCCGCTCGCAACTGCCCCAAGGCTACGAGGTGACGCGCGACTTCTCGCCCGACTATGCGCCCTGGGACCAGCGCGTCTGCCTGGTGCCGGACGCAGACCTGTTCACCGCGATCCGGTCGGGCCGGGCGACGATCGTCACCGACCGGATCGACCGGTTCGTGGCCGAGGGGGTGCGGCTGGAATCGGGCAGTCTGCTGCCGGCGGACATCGTCGTCACCGCCACCGGCCTGACGCTCAAGCTGTTCGGCGGGGTCGAGCTGATCGTCGACGGTCTGGCCGTCCGGCCACAGGACCGCATGGTCTACAAGGGCATGATGCTGGAGGATGTGCCCAACCTGGCGCTCGCCTTCGGCTACACCAATGCCTCCTGGACGCTGAAATGCGATCTGACCGCGCGCTATGCCTGCCGGTTGATCCGGCACATGGACGAACAGGGCCATGGCTGGTGCGTGCCGCGCCAGCACGATCCCGACATCACGGCCGAGCCGCTGCTCAGCTTCACCTCCGGCTATGTGCAGCGCGCGGCCGCGACGCTGCCGCACCAAGGATCGAAGGCGCCGTGGCGGGTTCATCAGAACTACCTGCTCGACCTGGCCGCGCTGTCGCTGGGATCGGTGGCGGATGGCGTGATGCAGTTCGGCGGCACCGTCAGCGGCGCGCCGGCCAGGGCAGTACCCGCCCGTACGATGCCGCGGCCGGTGGTCGCGGCAGGCGTCGGCGTCGCAGCGGTGGGCGCGCTGGCGCTGTTCGCCGCCTGGAACCGGCGGCGGGTCGAGCGGCTGGTGCCGCCGGACGGCGGCTTCGTCGAGGTCGATGGCGTGCGGCTGCACTGCCTTGACGGCGGCACTGGCCCGGCAATCGTGATGATCCACGGACTGGGCGGACAGATGCGCAACTTCAGCCACGGCCTGCTCGACCGGCTCGCGGCCGATCACCGCGTCATCCTGATCGACCGGCCGGGCTCGGGCTATTCGCAAGCGATCGGCGCGAACGCCGTCCGTGCGCAGGCGGCGGTAATCGCCAAGCTGCTGGAGCGGCTGGACGTGGAACGGCCGCTGATCGTCGGCCACTCGCTGGGCGGCGCGGTCGCGCTGGCGCTGGCGCTCGATCACCCCGCCCTGGTCGGCGGACTCGCGCTCATCGCGCCGCTGACGCAGACGATCGAGGATGTGCCGCCCGCCTTTCGCGGCCTGGCCATCCGCTCGCGGGCGCTGCGCCGGGCGGCGGCCTGGACGATCGCGACGCCGGCGACGCTGCTGGCGGGCGCCAGGGGCCGCGATCTGATCTTCGCGCCCGATCCGGTGCCGGCGGATTTCGCGACGCGTGGCGGCGGCGCGCTGGTGACGCGGCCGGGGACGTTCGAGTCGGCCTCCGCCGACATGGCGGCCGCGAACATCGACTTGCCGGAGATGATGCGCCGCTATCCGACGCTGCGGATGCCGCTTGGCATCCTTTACGGCCACGGGGACCGGATTCTCGACCCGGTGTTGCACGGTGAACGTCTCGCTGCCGCGGTGCCGGGCGCGGAACTGACGCTGATCGAGGGTGGGCATATGATCCCGGTCACCAAGCCGGACGACGTGGCGGCGTGGATCAGGCGGCGACTCGCAACTGCGCGTTTGACGGAGTCGTCGTGAAGCCCACTACATCGCCCCACACCGCACCACCCGACGGAAGCCGGGGTCCAGGTACGGACCGGTCGGGGTAGCTTACCAACGTCCCCCAACCGGGGCCCGGCCTTCGCCGGGGTGGTATCGTAGGTTTCGCGACGATCTCTTCCACCATCCTACGGATAGGGCCGAGCGAGACGGTGCCCCCCTCCCCGTCGGGGGAGGAGGGATCGAAAGCCGGCTAAATCAGCGCGTCAGCTTCTTATAGGCCAGGCGTGTCGGGCGATCGGCGGCATCGCCCAGGCGACGGCGCTTGTCCTCTTCGTAGGACTCGTAATTGCCCTCGAACCATTCGACATGGCTGTCGCCCTCGAAGGCCAGGATGTGCGTGCAGAGCCGGTCGAGGAAGAAGCGATCGTGGCTGATGACCACGGCGCAACCCGCGAAGGTCTCCAGCGCCTCTTCCAAGGCGCGCAGCGTCTCGACGTCCAGATCGTTGGTCGGCTCGTCGAGCAACAGGACGTTGCCGCCCTCCTTCAACATCTTGGCCATGTGGACGCGGTTGCGCTCACCGCCCGAGAGCTGGCCGACCTTCTTCTGCTGGTCGGGACCGCGGAAGTTGAACGCGCCGACATAGGCGCGCGTGCCCAGCTCCTGCTTGCCGAAACGGAAGACCTCCAGCTCGTCGGAAATCTCCTGCCAGACATTCTTGTTCGGATCGAGATGGTCGCGGCTCTGGTCGACATAGCCGAGCTTCACGGTCGAACCGATATCGATCGTGCCCCCGTCCGGCTGTTCCTGCCCGGTGATGAGCTTGAACAAGGTCGACTTGCCCGCGCCGTTCGGTCCGATCACGCCGACGATGCCGCCCGGCGGCAGCATGAAGTCCAGCCCCTCGAACAGCAGCTTGTCGCCGTACGACTTGGTCAGCCCCTTGGCCTCGATCACCTTGCCGCCCAGCCGCTCCGGGATCTGGATCAGGATCTGTGCCTTGCCGGCGACGCGGCTCTCCTGCTTCTCCATCAACTCCTCGAATGCGCGGATACGCGCCTTCGACTTGGTCTGGCGGGCCTTGGGGGTCTGGCGCATCCAGGCCAGCTCGTCGGCGATCGCCTTCTGCTTGCCGGCCTCGTCGCGCTCCTCCTGCTCCAGCCGCTTGGCCTTCTTCTCCAGATAGCCGGAATAATTGGACTCGTAGGTATAGTAACGGCCGCGATCGAGCTCGAGCACCCAGTTTACGACATTGTCCAGGAAGTAGCGGTCGTGGGTGACGAGAATGACGTTGCCCGCATATTCCTTCAGATAGTTCTCCAGCCACGACACGCTTTCGGCGTCCAGGTGGTTGGTCGGCTCGTCGAGCAGCAGAATGTCCGGCTTCTCCAGCAGCAGCTTGCAGAGCGCGACGCGACGCTTCTCGCCGCCCGACAGGCGGGTGACGTCGGCATCGCCCGGCGGGCAGCGCAGTGCTTCCATCGCCTGTTCGAGCTGGCTGTCGAGCGACCAGCCGTCGACCGCGTCGATCTTGGCCTGGAGATCGCCCATCTCCTCCATCAGCGCGTCGAAATCGGTGTCGTCCTGGGGATCGCCCATTTCCGCCGAGATGGCGTTGAACCGGTCGACCAGGTCGGCGACCGGGCGCACGCCGTCCTTGACGTTGCCCATTACGTCCTTGGACGGATCGAGCTGCGGCTCCTGCGCCAGATAGCCGACGCGGATGCCCTCGGCGGGCCACGCCTCGCCGACGAAATCGGTGTCCAGGCCGGCCATGACCTTCATCAGGGTCGACTTGCCCGCGCCGTTCGGGCCGATGATCGCGATCTTGGCGCCGGGGATGAACTGGAGATGGATGTTGTTGAGGACGGGCTTGTTGGCGCCCGGAAAGGTCTTGGTCAGACCCTTCATGACGTAGGTATACTGAACGGCCATGATGGGCGCGCGGCTCCGTGTTGGATTGTGCGGGATGTCGCGCCAGAGATAGCGATCCGTCCGCACCTTGGCAACGCGGGGGCAACGCGGGGTCGGGTCTGGGGCGGGGCCGGTGCGAAACGGGGGCTTGTCGGACCGGCAGTGCGCGCCTTACGCCCTGTACCGGAACACGAAAAAGGGAATGCCATGAAATCCGCCCTCCTGGCCCTGCTGCTCGCTTCAAGCCCGCTCGCCGCGCAGCAGCCCGTCGCGCCGCCGCCGGGCGGTCCGACCACCGCCACCCGCCCCCGCGCGACGCCGCTGCCCGTCGCGCCCGACCCCAAGGCGGCGCGCCTGCGCGACCAGGCGATGAGCGACGACACCGCCTATGCCCTGGTCGAGGGGCTGACGACCGAGGTCGGCCCACGCATGACCGGCGGCTCGGCGCGCCAGGCCTATGCCCGCGACTGGGCGGTCGCCCGGCTGAAGGCGCTGGGCTTCAAGAATGTCCGCATCGAACCCTATACGCTCCACAATGTCTGGGAGCGCGGAGCCGAAACGGCGGAGATCGTCGGCCTCTATGCCCAGCCGCTCCATGTCACCGCGCTCGGCAACACCGGCGCGACCCCGGCCGCGGGACTGACCGCGCCGGTCGTCTACTTCCCGACCTTCAACGACCTGCTGCTCGCCCCCGCTGGCAGCCTGGCGGGCAAGATCGCCTTCGTCTCCAATGCGATGGAACCGACGCAGGACGGCTCCAGCTATGGCAGCGCGGGCTCGGCGCGCTTCGTCGGCCCCAATGTCGCAGCGCAGAAGGGCGCCGCGGCGCTAGTCATCCGTTCGATCGGCACCGACCATGGCCGCGGGCCGCATGCTGGCACGACCAATTTCGACGCGGGCGTCGCACCGATCCCGGCGGGCGCGCTGTCGGTCGCGGACGCCGAGAATCTGGAACGAATGCTGAAGCTGGGCAAGCCGGTGACGATGAAGCTTACCCTGACCCCGCGCTTCGTCGGCGACCGCGAATCCGGCAATGTTGTCGCCGAGGTGCCGGGCACCGACCCCAGGGCGGGAATCGTGCTGGTCGGCGGGCATCTGGACAGCTGGGACCTGGGCACCGGCGCGATCGACGACGCATCGGGCGTGGCGATCACCGCCGCCGCCGCCAAGCTGGTGATGGACGCCGGTCGCCCCCGCCGCACGATCCGCGTGGTATGGTTCGGCGACGAGGAGATCGGCGGCTTCGGCGGTGAGGCCTATGCCAGGGCGCATGCCGGCGAATATCACGCCACCGCCAGCGAGAGCGATTTCGGCGCGGACCGGGTGTGGCGCTTCGAGACGAATTTCGGTCCCGCCGCCAAGCCGATCGGCGACCGGCTGGCGGTGACGCTCGCCCCCCTCGGCATTGTGCGCGGCACCGGCACGGCGGGCGATGGCACCGACATCGCTCCGGTGGTGAAGACCGGCGTGGCGGGCGTCGACCTCAACCAGTCGGGCCTGCGCTATTTCGACTATCATCACACGCCCGAGGACACGCTGGACCGGGTCGATCCGGCCCAGCTTCGCCAGAACGTCGCGGCCTGGACGACGATGCTCCAGATCGTCGCCAACGCGCCCGAGTCGATCGAACCCGTGCCTCCGCGCCGTTAATCTCTGTTGCGACGGGACGTTACCAAGGGATGAATTTTGGCGATTGACCGGACGGACCGGTCCGCTATTGCGGCCGTTCGCGACGGCTATCGGGTCGGCCGCGAGATTTGCTATGCTTGGGAGCATTTGAATGAAGAAGATCGCTTTCGTTCTCGCTGCCGCCGGCCTGATGTCCGTGGCCGCCTGCTCGAAGTCCCCTGAGGCCGCCGCCGTTGAGAACAACGCGGACGCGCTGGCGGACAACATGGAAATGCAGGCCGACAACATGGACGCGCTGGCGGACAACACCTCGAACGCCGCTGCTTCGGCGGTGCTCGAGAACGCCGCGGACAACATGAACGCCGCTGCCGACAACGTCCGCGACGCGGGCGAGGAGAAGGCCGACAACATGCAGTAATGCCTGTGGCGGGCCGTCTGTTCGGCCTGCCGCATGCCATTACGGCCGAAGGGGCGCCTCCCGTCATGGGAAGCGCCCCTTTTTTGTTGCGCACGCTCTTTTTATCCCCCTCCGCCTGCGCTAGCGGAAAGCACAGGTGGGGCCTGTAGCTCAATGGTTAGAGCTGGCCGCTCATAACGGCTAGGTTGCGGGTTCGAGTCCTGCCGGGCCCACCACTACCACGTATCATGCTGGACATACGGCATCTTACGCCTGCTGGCGTGCTTAGTACATACCTTGTTTGTTTCTCATTCGTTCTCATATGGTATCTCCGTAGCGCAATGCACTTGGGGGTATCCGTGGGGTACGAATCGGAGCGTTTGGGGGTACGATGCCGCTGACCAATGCCGAGGTGAAGAACGCCAAGCCCGAATCGGCTCCCCGCAAGCTTTTCGACAGTGGCGGCCTGTTCCTTCACGTCGCCCCAAGCGGCACGAAGTCGTGGCGTCTCAAGTATCGCTTCGGCCCGAAAGAGAAGCTGCTGACCTTCGGCCGCTATCCGGAAGTGTCGCTGTCCGAGGCGCGCGAGCGGCGCGACGCTGCCCGAGCTCACCTGCGCGCCAACCGCGATCCCGGCGTCGAAGCCGAGCGCGAGCGGCAAGCGGCCATCGAGGCGGCCGGCGCGCGGTTTGAGGCGTCCGCCCTTGCCTGGCACGAAGACGAACGGCCGCGCTGGTCGCCCCGCCATGCGCAGGTGGTGCTGTTCGCCTTGCGACGCGATGTCTTCCCTGACCTGGGCAAGCTGCCGATCGCCGACATTACCGGGCCCATGATCCTGCGCACGCTGCGTAAGATCGAGCGGCGTGGGGCGGTCGAGACTGCCAAGCGGGTGATGGGCTACATCTCCGCAATCTTCATCCGCGCCAAGGGCGAGCATCTGGTCACGACCAATCCCACGGTCGACCTGATCCACGCGCTCAAGCCCACGCCCAAGGGTGCCAAGCAACCGGCGCTCACCACGCTGGCGGATCTGCACACCCTCCAGCGGCTGGTCGACAATTCGACGGCGGGCCCGCCCACGAAGCTGGCTTCGCGCCTCCTGGCGCTGACCGCTGTCCGCGTTGGTGTCCTGCGCACCGCGACCTGGGCGGAGATTGGGGGTATCGAGTGGGAGGCGCATACCCCCAGCCCGGACGCGATCTGGCGCATACCGGCAGAGCGCATGAAGCTGGTGCTGGAGCATAAGGGCGACCAGGCGTTCGACTTTGACGTGCCCCTGCCCGGCCCTGCTGTCGATGCCCTGCGCGCGCTGCACCGGCTGACCGGGCGCGGCAAGCTGCTGTTCCCGGGCCATCACTCGGCGCGGCTGCCCATGAGCGACGCCGCGATCAGCACGCTCTACAAGCGCATCGACGGCGGCCGGTACAAGACGCGCCATGTCCCGCACGGCTGGCGCGCTGCCTTTTCCACCATCATGAACGAGTGGGCCATCGAGCACGGCAAGGAGGGAGATCGGATGCTGATCGACCTGATGCTGGCGCACATCCCTAAGGGCGTATCCTCGTCCGAACTGGTCTACATGCGCGTCAAGGGCACCGCCCGTCGCCGCGTGCTGGCGGAGACGTGGGCGGCTATGATCGCCGATGGCCTGGACGACCCGATGGCGATCCTCGACGGTCAAGCGCGATAGCCCATCGGATCGGCGATGAAGCGCTCGATCTCGCTCTCGTACCAGGCGACCATCTTCGGGCCGAGCGGGACCTTCTTCGGGAAGGTGCCCGCATCCTGCCGGCGATAGACGGTCGCGGTCGACAGGCCGGTGCGCTTGCGGACCTCTTTGATGCGCAGGAGGCTGTCCCCCCGGCGGTCAGGCGCGGATGCCATGGTCTTCCTCCTTCTTCCTCAGGATAGCTGCCTCTACCGCTGGTCCGGATCCAACCGAGTGGATCCACCGATCGCCGGAAACGTGCAGGCGCATCATGCCGAAGAACTCGCCCGCAGGCTGGTCGTTCTTCCACTCCGCCCCCTGCGTCGGCTGCACCATCTCACTGTTCAACATGGGCGGTTCCTTGGTGGGCGCTGTAGCCGGTGTGATAAAATACGTCATGCTGCCTCCCACAATAGCTTCGGCTCGATTGGGTGCTTGTCCGCGCGGGGTCGCGACGGTACCGACCAGCTACGCCCCGGCGTTTCGCCGATTAGCCGCCAGCCGGCTGCCTTCAGCGATGTGCCTGGCTCGCTCTTAAGCGTGTACGTCCCGATCCGCGCATAACCGAGCGCGAAAGCCGCCCGTGCAGCTGCGCCGTAGAGGAAAGAACACGCGTTCGGATGCCCGACTGTGCAGAGGCGCGTAACCTCCAGCGTCAGGCCATCGTCTCGATGCCTCGATACCGGGCGTCCGACAATCACCACGCCGACCAGCCTGTCGGCTGCTACGGCTGCGATGCTGAACTTGTGCCCAGCTGGCGGGGTGTGGTGCCGATGATGCTCCTGCACGAATACAGCCGCATCAGCGAATGCGATCGGTGCCGCTTGTAACTTGCTCAAGCGCCCCGCGATCTCGGCTACCTGCTGGGGGTCTGGCGGGGTCATGGGTGCTTCCTGTATCGCTTCGGCAGATTATCCAGTGCCTTGTACTGGTCTGATTGGCGGCACTGCTTGCAGGTGACCTGCTCCCGATAAGCGGCGGTTTGGTAGAAACCAGGCTCTCCGCAGACCACTCGAGTGGTGAACGGCACAAGCACATGAACCTTGCTCACGCCCCCTCCCCCTCGGTCGCTGCATGGCCGGTAGCTGGGATGGTGGCTTTCGGGGTGTAGGCGATGATGTCGAACCAATTTTCAGCGCCATGAGTCCACGGCTGTTCTGCCTGCTTGAGGCCGACACGTACGAGACCCGCGCGCTCAATCCACATGACTGGTCCACCATCCCAATCGCTGGGGGCTGTATCCCCACCATGCCACGGGTTCATGCCTTCCGGCACCGCCTCCCCCGTAGCTGGGATGGTCGGGGCGGCTGCGAGCATGGCGGACCACTCTGCGCGAACCAGTGCGCGGTTGGCGTCTTCGTCGCTCATGTCCTGCAAAGCGTCCCATCCGGCCGCCGGAGACGCGCTTTCCCACGCTGCGATCATCGCCTCTGTCGGCTCCCTCGGCACCGTCACCATCGCGGGGTCAGTCGCGGGCGGGAGGGAGGCGAGAGGGTGGGCCTTGAAGTGGCGTGGCCGATGCTCGACCTCCATTGCCAGTTTCAGGGCAGCCAATGAGCATCCCGCCTTGATCACTGTCGCGGGAGGAAGATGCACGTCACACGGCAGAACATAGCCCTCCCGCTCCCCCGCCCCGCTCGCGGCTTCGGCGGTGGCGAGGAATGGCGCTACGTCACGTGCCACCATATCAAGCGCTGCATTGAACGCTGCTGTCCAAGGCGGGTCCATGCCCCCCTGTGACCGCTTTGCCAGCGATCTTTCCAACGCCACCCGCAAGCTGGCAGGCCTGGTCTCCGTCGCACCGCATTGATCGGGCTGGCCATGGGCTTGCGCATAGCAGACGCCATACTGATCGCAGCCTACGCCAAGCGTGCAAGCTGTCGCCCGCGCCTCTGCGGCATCGGTGGTCGTGTCGGTCATGATGCGTCTCCGGTGGTCGGGGCGAGGGCGGCGATCGCGGCGCTCGACTTCTCGATTTCGTCAGCGGCATATTCGAAGGAAGACGCCATCGGGCCGGCGCGCCTGCCTTGGTCGAAAGCAGCTTTGCGGAAAGACTTTGCCCGCTCGCGCAGATGCCTCGCACACCGCTCGATCGTCTCCGCCTCCAGCGCCGACCGCAGATCAGCCGGTGCGCGGGTGTTCCAGGCGGCGGGTTCAGCTTTGACCGAACGCCCGGCACAATCGAGGAACGTAGGCGAGCCACAGGTGACGTACTCACCCGCAACGTTCACGGCCGGCCCATTGCAGAACGGGCAGCCCTTCAGCTTCTCACTCTCCATGGCGCGTCTCCTGACGGGCGGAGAGGATGGCGACACGGAATGTCGTGGCAAATATGCTATCATCCGGCGTCATGAGGTGCGGCTCCTCATTCAGCCACAGCTTTCCGGGTGCCCGCGCATGTTCGTAGACAGCGCCCGGCGGCACCATCTCGCGGGAGATAAGTGGCCCGAAGGTGTAAGCGCCGTCAGATGCCCAAGCTGTCGTCAGCTCGCCCTCATCAACACCTTCCTCGCCGACAATTTCGATATACCATCCCGCCTCTTCGGCGGCATCGCGGTAAGCCTGTCGCTCTTCGCAGCCGCAAGTCTCAGTGTCGTAGCCGTAGCCACCAGGGCCTTTGATGATTTGCCCGGTCTCGACTACGCCGCGACCATTGCACCGATTGCAGATCATGCCTTCTCTCCCTGACGGGCGTAGGTGGCGGCTGCGCGAAGGGCGGCGACTACCTCGGATTGGGTGCGGCCCTCACGATGGTTCCATTCGGCAAGGCGGAACGTGCCGATGACGCCTGAAAGGGCGCTATGAGCGTCGAATTCGATCCTACTGCCCTGAGCAGCAGCTTCTATCGCGCCATACAAACAGAAGTGGCGCGCCAAGCTGGATGTCGGAGACACCTCCTTACCTGTTTCGGTCGTCGCTAGCGTTTCCTCGCCAATGTCGGGGCCGCCAATCCATGCGCCCTCAGCTTCCAAGATATCAGCCGCAGCATCCAGCACATCGGCCACAGTCTGAGGGGCGGTCATGCGAAGCCTCCACGATAGAGAGAGGCGGCACAGACCAGCACCAGGGCAATAAGGGCCGCGGCCTTGCGACGGCCGTCCACCCGGTTGCGGTAGGCGTTGGTGGTGAACGGAAGCGGGGCTATGCGCGCGAACCGATAGGCCATCTCGTCCTGCATGGACGTGACAGAACCGTGCTTGATGCTGTCCATCATGCGGGCACCCGTTCGTCAGCGGTGGCGTCAGTATGCGCCTCACCGTGGTCCTCATCGCCGCGCCCGAACGGCACATCATCCGACAGCTTGGCGAAGTCGTCAGCAGCCGAACACAGCCCCTGGATCTCGTCCATGATCGGCTTCACCACCGCGCGATGCGGCTTGCCTTCGCCCGCCCACCAGTCGGTGAATGCCTTGGTGCCACCGCGGGCAATCTCACGCGCCGCGTCCATCGTCTCCTTCTGCTTCTGCGCTTCACCGGCGCCATAAGCCCACTCAGCCATCGCAAAACCGGTGCCCTCGCCCATCGGCCGGCGCGGATCGAACAGCCCCTTGAACTGGTCGGCCACCTTGATCTGGTGAACCGGGCAACCAGGCGCGGACGGGTCGAGGATCACCATCGCGGTCATCTCGAACATCAGATCGCCGTCGCTGGCGGGATCCCACGGCACATCCTTGCGGCGTGTCTTGGTCGCGCGGGCGTTCTCGGCCTTGTCGCCAAACCCCTTCTGCATCACCGGCTTGGCGCGAGTGCAGATGATGATGTTCGTCTTGGCGCGGATGATGCGGTCGATCAGTCGGCGATACTTCGGCTTCACCTCAGCCCAAGCGAGCTGGCTGAACTTCGACGGGTCCACCTCATAGCGGCCGTTCGCCCGCTTCTCTGCGGCCTGGACCAGCCGGTCGAGCGCCAGTGCGTGTTCGTCAAGCACGCCGCCAACGCCTTCCCAAGCATGGCTGAAACTGTCGATAATCAGGACCGGCAGACCAGCCGCTTCCGCCGCGTCGATCACCTCGATCCACCGCTGCACCCCGAAGCCGACGACCTCGCCCGCATCATCGATAGCGGTGAAGTCGAAGTGCATCATCTCAGGAAACGCCTCCTTGTAGTGGAGCGCCCGCTTGTTCTCGGTGTCGACGTAGCCGATCGGCGCGCCCTTCTTCCCGGTGACGCGCTCGGCGATGCCCCGAGCAACCCGCAGCGCCGTGAAGGTCTTGCCGGTACCGGACCCGCCCGACAGACCCAGCGCGATCGTGCGGGGATCGGTGATCTGCGTGACCGGGATGAACTGGATCTTCATGCGAATTGCTCCTGATAGGTAGCGATAATCTTTTGGATTTTGGCTTCGGCAGCCTGCGCGGCCTCAATGATCGCGGCCTGAATCACGTCGTCGGGATGGACGCGGATCACGGCCATCGGCAGCTTCTCGGAGAAGCTACAGAAGTCGATCCATTGACGCTCGGACACCAGCAAGCCGGTCTGATGCTGCATTACGAACTCAGCCGGGATGCCGCCACTGAGGGCGTATTCCACAACGGTCTGGACCTGGTACTTCTGCTTCCGCGACTTCACCTCGATCGCGCCGTCATCGCCGACCAGCCCGTCCGGGGAATAGCCTAACGTGAAGCCCCAGCGATCGTTGGTGATGAACCCGACCTCACGAACCGGCGCGCGAGTTTCCGAATAACGGGCGCGGGCTTCGTGCTCGTCGTTCTGGCCCCGGATCATGTCGAAACTCTGGAACATTGGCTCGACGAACTTCGTCAGCCGCTGCGCTGCCAGCTCGTAGATGTGCATCTTGGCCTTGTCGTCGTCGGCCACGACGACCCACTCGCGCTGCGCATATGGCTCGCCGTTCTTCTTGACGCGCGTTTCCGGCTTGGGCGGCGGGTTGAGGATCAGCTTGACTTCGCTCGCGGTGAGAAGCCCGCAGCGCAGTTGCAACCAATCAAGCGAACCTTGCTCGACCTCGGCGTGATGCACGATGTGCGGCTTGCCGGCAGGGCTGTAGCTGGTGAAGGAAGCGGGCGCGTTCATGCCGCCCGCTCCATCGGCACAAGGTCAGCCACTACAGGCACCGCCAGCCGCTTCTCATTCAGCTTCTTGATGCCGCTCTCGATCGCCTCGCGGACGGTCGGAAGGTTGATCAGGTCGCTCATAGCGCACAGGCCAAGGCCATCGTGCACCGTGCTGTAGAAACGGACACTGCCGTCAGACTCACGCTGCGCGCAAATCTGCATCGTGTCGATTGCGGACGAGGACATGATGTCGCTGATCTGTTGTTCGAGGGTCATGCATCACCTTCCCGCGCCCAACGGGCGGCTTGCTCGGCGCGCCAGGCGGCCGTGTGGGGAGCGAACAGGTTGTCCATGCGACGCTGCTCGGTGATGCGCTCAACGTGGCACTTCGCGGCATAGGCCGGGTCGTTCCAGTAGCGCTGGATCTCGGCGAACTCGGTGACCGCCGGGTTGTGGTGGAGCTGGTGGCTCATGCCGCCACCTGCCGATTATCAGCCGAGACCACCGCCCCCGTCAGCGGCAGCCAGCGAGCCTCAGCCCGGTCGATCGCTTGCTCGACGGTCGGCTGGTCCATGATGCGGCGCATCGCCACCTGATCCCCAGCAGCCTCAGCCGCCAGGAACATCGGATCGAGGATCGCGGTGCGCAGCCTGCGCAGACAATCGACGCGGAAGCCGGCATAGGTGATGTCACGGCCGTCCCAGCGATCCCAGGCATGGATGGTGACGACCGGAGCCGGGCGAGTGCGAAAGCTGTTGAGGATGCGGCGGACGCGGCGGTCGCTGGTCCAGCTCGCTAGGATTGGTGTGTGGAACACGGTGTGTCTCCCATGGCGCGGAGGGCGCCGATGGGGACCATAAATCACATCCTGATGTGAACCACAACCCCTAAATCACATTGCGGTGTGAATTATATGTGTCGCTGCCGGTAGTCGCCTATCACGAGTCCCTTGATCTCGATCCAAGACACATGATCGCCGGGAGCCTCGACATTAAGCGGCGCCTGATGGTCGGGGTGGTTCGAATGCGGCCACAGCCACTGCTTGCCTTCCACCACCCGCAATTCCTTCACGGTGGCTTCAATCTCGCCATCCAGTGAATGAGCATAGACAATCACATGGTCGCGATCTCGTGGTGGACGCGCGTCTAGCATGTCGACCCATATGACCACCGATCCAGGCGGATAGTCGAGGTTCATGGAAGGGCCACGGACTTCTAAAGCCTTGGCGTTCTTTCGAAATCGAGGTTGCACAGGCACATCAATGGCATACCAGCGAGACCGGTCCCACTCAACCGCATCGCGGAAAGACCCGGCCTCAACATAGCCCACCACCCATAGAGCGGTCGGGCTCATAGCTTCCGGCTCGTCGCCGCTCAGCTTCCACACAGGTTCACCGACAACCTTAGCCAAGGCCGCGTATGTCTCCGGGCGGAGGCTGTCAGCGCCCTGATCGTTCAGAAAATTATATATCGAGTTGGCAGACACACCAGCTTGGCGCGCCCACCCCGCCGCTTTCAGCCCTCGCTCCTGCATGAAGGTACGGAGGATTTGGCGACGTTCGTCAGGGGTACGGTCCATACTTGACCAACTACCACGCACTTTTCCCATCGTGATGTGATTGTGCCCTTGTAAATCACATCCGGATGTGTTTATTCGTTGCTCATGGTTAGCAGCACGATCGAACGCATCCGTGCGTATCTTAAACGCCCCGGCGTCACGAAGAAGGCTCTCGCTGAACAAGCCGGTCTTCACCCGAATACGTTGCAGGGGGTTGATGACCCACGCTGGAATCCCAGCGCTTCAACGCTGATCGCGCTTGAGCTGCACGTCCCTACCGACGTCCAAGCCGCCGCATGACCTGGCTCGACCGCCTGCGCACCCTTCGCGTCGCTGAACACGACGCTGCGCGGCAGGTCGCCGACCGTCTCCCTGTGCCGCAATCCGCCGCGGTTCAGCACCTCGGCGGGGCGATCCCCTTTCGTCCCGCCGCTTTTTCCAATTCCACCCATAACGAGGCTATCGCATGACCTACGTCATCGGTTCAGCAGACGATCGCGGCATTGTCAGCCCTGATCGCGTCCAATCGGTATTTAAGTCGATCCTCCGCCGCGCGCAGCTCGCCGGGTGGACGGACGAAGCGCTCGGTGAAGCGTCCGGCTACAAGCCGCGTCGTATCAAGGCCTACCGGGTCGAGGACAAGGAGCCGCCGCTGTCGGTGGCGCTGTCTATTGCCGTGGTGCTGGGACAGCCAGCTGTTCAGGCGATCCTAGCGACTATTGGCTACACCGGCACGCCCACCGAAGAGGCCGACGCCGATTGCCCGTTGGATAGCGCGGTCAACGCGATGCAGGCTCTTGGCGTTTTCATGGGCTTTGCGGCGGACAAGCGCATCGATCACACCGAGGAGGCGCCGGCTACCGAAGCCATCGACATCATCATTGCCGAACTGATGCCGTTCTCCAGTCAGGGGCGCGCGGCATGAGCCGGCCCAAATCTCGCTTCCGGCCCGCTGATTACGCCGAGACGTCTGCCCGCATGACGTGTCGTGAGCTGCGGACTCACTATCACGCTTCGAGTGAGCAAGTAGCGCAATGGAACAAGGAAGTGGGTCGGGAGCGCCGACCGAATGCCTCTCGTCAGCCTGCGCCGATGCCGGCGGATTTTGCGGAACATGCTGGCCTGAAGCTGGAAGAGCTGACCGAGATGTATGGCCGGGCCGTCGGTGTGCTGCGGCGTTGGCGCATCGAGGCCGGCTATGTTCCGGTCAAGAAGGAGCCGGTGCAGCCCGCGCCTAAGGCACGGCCGGCGCCAATCCAGCTGCCAGTCAGCCGCACAATCACTGGTGTCGGCGCAGCGACGCCGTTCCATCGCGACATGTCCGAGGCAGGGCAGGCAGCTGACTATCTTCGCCAGTTCGGTGCAGTTTGGCGTTGCACCGCAACCGGCCGTCCTGACCCCAAGGGGAAGTTCTGGCGGCGTGGCCATGCTGTGCTGTCGGATCCGGAAATCATCGAGCGCGCCGAATGGATGCGCAACCGGAGGATGGCGGCGTGAGCGCGCGTTTCCTCAGTGTTCCCGAGGATTGGCAGACGGTCGCTCCCGGCCGTATCGAGCCTGATCTCTGCGACCATTACGGCGTGTGCAAGCCGATCATACAGCGCTGGCGGCGTGAAAGCCCGGTTGTTCGCACCGTGCGTGGGCCTGATCGTCACCAGCGCGCCGGTCGGGATTTGCGGCGATGACCGCCGCGCCGCGCCAGACCAACGTCGTTCCGATCCGGCCGACACCGGATCTGGACGCCGCGTACCGAGCCACAGTCAGCGTCCACTACCCGAACAGCGACCCGCTGTCTCTGGCAACTCGGGTTGAGCTCATGTCGCTGCGCGATCGTGCGACAGCTGCTCTACGCCGCTGCCGGCCCGAGGCTGAGCCTATCCTGATGGAAGCTGCGCGCGTCGCTGGCCTCGCCTGTCTTTCCGCCGCGTCAGCCCGCTCGCTGGCGTTCACCCGGGTTGCCGTGGAGTCGATGATCTTCGCGGCGCAGATGATCCAGCGAGCAACCGTATGATCGAGCTTCGCGACTATCAGCAGGCGTTGATCGCCGACATCCGGACGCAGTTCCGCAGCATGGATCGCACCGTGCTGGTCCAGCTGGCAACGGGCGGGGGCAAGACCGTCACCAGCGCGTATATGGTCAAGACCGCGGCCGAGCGCGGCCGGCGTTGCTGGTGGGTTGTCCACCGCCGCGAAATCATCCTGCAGGCCAGCCGCACGTTCTGGTCGATGGAAATCCCGCACAGCCTGGTCATGGGCGGATCAATCGGCGACCGCGACGCCATGGTGCAGGTCGGCTCGGTGCAGACGCTGAGCCGGCGACTGGGCAAGCTGCCCGCGCCTGACCTGATCATCTTCGACGAGTGCCACCACATGGGCGCCGCGCAGTATCAACAAATCTACGAGGCGTGTCCGCGCGCGCAGATCATCGGCCTGACCGCTACCCCTTGGCGATTGGACGGCCGCGGGCTCGGCGCCTGGTTCGAAAGCATGGTTCAGGGGCCATCGGTCGCCGACCTCATGGAGCGCGGCGCGCTGTGCGATTATCGGCTCTACGCACCAACGACCACTGACGTTGCCTCCGTCGCCATGCAGGGCGGCGACTTCAAGCGCGAGGATCTCGCCCGGGTGATGGACAAGCCGTCCATCGTCGGCGACGCAGTGCAGCACTATCAGCGGCTGGCAGCTGGCAAGCGCGCGATCGTGTTCGCGGTGTCGATCGAGCATAGCCGCAACATCGCCGCGCAGTTCCAGGCTGCGGGCATCCCATCCGCCCATGTCGATGGCAGCATGGACAGCGGCGCGCGCGATGCGATCGTGGCCGATTTCTCCAGCGGCGCTATTCAGGTGCTGTCCAACGCCGATCTGTTCGGCGAGGGCTTCGACGTGCCTGCAGTCGAGGCGGTGATCCTCCTGCGGCCTACGCAATCGCTGTCCTTGCACCTGCAGCAGATCGGCCGCGGCCTTCGTCCAGCTGCAGGCAAGCCGCACGCGATCGTGCTCGATCATGCCGGCAACGCCATGCGGCACGGTCTGCCCGACGACGACCGGGAATGGTCGCTGGAGGATCGGCCGAAAAAGAAGCGCGGCGCGAAATCTGAAGTGCCGGTCAAGCAGTGCCCGACCTGCTTCCTCGTCCACTCGCCGGCGCCTGAGTGCCCGGGCTGCGGTCACGCCTATGCGGTGCAGAGCAGGGAGATCGAACAGGTAGAGGGTGAACTTGAGGTTGTGGACCTTGACGCCATCCGCGCCCGCAAGCGCCACGAGCTCAAGTCGGCGCGGACGCTCGAGCAACTGATCGAGCTCGGCAAGCAGCGGCGGTACAAATACCCGACTGCCTGGGCCGGCCACATCATGCGTCAGCGTCAGCAGTGGAGGGCCGGCGCATGACGCACGCCGACCTCGTGAACAAGCTGCTGCTTGCCGTTTCCCCCATGGGTCTTGCCTGGAGCAACGCCACTGGCGCCGCCAAGGTTGACGGCCGGATGCTTCGCTATGGCCTGCCCGGCAGCGCCGACATCCTGGCGTGCGTCGGCGGACGCATGTTCGGCATCGAAGCCAAGGTCGGCCGCGACGCTTGGCGCCCGAAGCAGCGCGCGTTCGCCGAAGCCCTTACCCGGGCGGGCGGCATCTACATCCTGGCTCGCTCCACCGATGGCACCGGTGACGATGCGGTGGCCCTCACCTTGGAGCGGATCAATGGGTGAGCCGATCCCCCTCAATGCATGGCGCGGGCAGCTGCAAATCGGGTCGAAGGGCGAGAAGAAGACGCTCTACAACCTGATGCAGTACATGCGGAACCTGCCCGGTCTGGGCAAGCAAATCCGCCATAACGAGCTGACGGGCCAGGTCGAATGGTGCGGTGAGCCGCTGGGCGATGCCGATTACGTCGACATCCAGACCATGATCGAACAGGCCGGTTTCCAGCCGAGCAAGACCGACATTCCTGCAGCTGTCGCGCGCACCGCGCTGTTCAATAAGTACCATCCGGTGCGTGAGCATCTCGACGCGCTGAAATGGGACGGCACCAAGCGGCTCGACCGATTCCTGCACATTCTGTTCGGTACTGCGGACACGCCCTACGAGCGCGCTGTTGGCGCCAAGTGGATGATCGGTGCGGTCGCGCGCGTCTACCAGCCTGGCTGCAAGATGGACACGATGTTGGTGCTCGAGGGGCCACAGGGCCTCAAGAAATCCACCGCGCTCCGGTCGCTGTTCGGCGCTTCCTACTTCACGGAGATGGTCAACGAGCTGCGCGATCATAAACGTTTCGTCGAGCAGATCGCCGGCAAGTGGGTTGTCGAGTTCGCCGAGCTTTCCGCGCTGCGCAAGGCTGACGTTGAGCTCGTCAAAGCGATCATCACCATGCAGGTCGACAAGACGCGACCGTCCTATGGGCGGCATACCGTCGAGTACCCCCGCCAGTGCGTGCTTGCCGCGTCGGTCAACCCCAAGGCCGGGCAAGGCTACCTGACCGACAGCACGGGCAACCGGCGCTTCTGGCCTGTTGCCTGCACCGCGATCGACCTGCCGCGCATCGAGCGCAAGCGTGACCAGCTCTGGGCCGAGGCCGTGGCCCGTTTCCGCGATGGCGAGCAATGGTGGCTGACGGACGAAGAGTCGAAGCTGGCGATCCGCGAGCAGGACAGCCGGATGCAGGGCGATGTCTGGGAAGACACCATCTCCGCGTTCCTGACGCCCGGGTTCGCTTACACCTCGGCGCAGCTGCTGACCGAGGCGCTCAAGATGCCGATCGCGCAGCACGATCAGCGTTCAAAGGATCGTATCGCCGCGGTAATGGCCGACCTCGGGTGGGTTCAGACGGTCGGCAAGGAACGCCTGTCAGACGGCACTCGGCGCAGCGCCCGTATGTGGAGGCTGCCCGCATGAAGGTGTCCACACCCCTCCTTCCGAAGCGTAGACATTCGTGGTCCAGCCGTAGACACAAAGGCCCGTATCGGCCTTACGTCCACACCCTTGTCCACACCTTGTCTACGCTAGGGTGTAGTCACCAAAAACGGCTGTTTTCTGCGGCCTCTACCCCCCTGTCTACACTGTCTACACCCTATAAGGTAAATAAAAGGAAAGGCTGTAAAACAGGGGTAGCTGAGGGGGTTTCAGAACGTTTTGCGTTTTGGACCAGGGGTGTAGACACCCAGGGCGTAGACAGGCCCGCCGCATGACCGGCCTAACCCCCTTCCTCCTGGCGATGATGGCAACCCCGCGCGACCGTCTGCGCACTGCCTCACCCGACAAACTCGCGGCTCGGTACGGCATCCCCGCCGGCTGGGCTTCCTTCTACCTGTCATCGTGGCTGGCTGCCTCGTGACCTTTGGAGCAACCGATATGACCGACATCGTGGAGCTGAAGTTCGTGAACAGTGACGCGCGGCCGAAAGAGGCCGTCGTACACTGCCAGCGCGCCAGCATCGCCCCGATCATGGCGTGGTACGGCGCCTACTACGCCGGCGACCGATACGCCGTGTTCTCGGACGGCCACAAGTTGACCAAGGACCGCAACGGGGAGTTGGCAGCATGACCGACATCGAATGGGGCCCTGCCATCGCCGTGGATGGTAAGCGGCCGGGGTGGCTTCAAGACTGGCAACCGATCCGAGGCACCTACAACCACGGGCGATATCCGTGGATTGGCGATGACACCTATCTCGCCAAGCAATTCCACTGGGAGCATGTCGCCAGCATCCGCTTGCCCGCCGACCACCCGCATTACCGTCAGACGGAGGCGGTGATCCCTGAGGGCATGAAGCCGTGGCATGGCGGCGACGCTGCCCCGGCCGATTGGGACAGTGAAAAGCCGATTGCGGTCATTGACGACGGCAAGGTCAGTATTCGCTACGGGCATCGCTGGGACTGGTCGCGTGAGCCGGTCACTGCCTATGGCCACAAGCTGCTTCGCGTTGTCGCCTACACCCCCCAGCCCACCCCCCAGGCAGACACCAAGCCTGACCTGACGGAGGTTGCGGGGCGTGAAGCCGTCGCACTGCTGCGGCGGATGTTAAAGTGGGATGGATCGTTCGGGGACGCGGGTGACGCGGCGGCTGCCAACGGCATCGTCGCCCTGCTTTCCGAGCCCGTCGACTCCGACCTAATCGAAGCGCGGGAGGTGGTAGCTGTCACGTTGGACGATGGCGATTGGGCCGGAGTGTTCAAGGAAAAGGTGCGTGCCGGCGATCAGGACGACGGCGATTTCGTGAGGGTTGCCCGTGCTGCCATCGCTCGCGGCCGTGCCCTCGCCCTTGCCGGGGAGAAGGAGGCGTGAAGCGCGCGGATGTCCTAAAGGCTATTCATGCGGCTGGAGTCTCTGGAGACCGACGGGCATTCCTTCGCCTCTACACCGAGCATCGCATCAGCCTCGATGTGGCGCGCGCTGAATACGCCGCAGGCCAAGAAATGGCAAAAAACTTTGCAGATCGCCCAGACGTGCAAAGAAAACCGGAAAATCTTTACATGGAACCCCGCCCATGACCCACCCCCAGACACAGGATGACGAGGCAAAACCCGGCGTCGTCGTTTCGAACGAGGGCATGACGTTCGCGGACGTGACCGAACATTATCAGGAGAACGGCGGGCTCGTGAAGCTCGGTGTTGCTGGCGATGCACAAGCAGCTGGATGGACGGTGCCGAACTGTGTGATGGACGGCTGGCTGGTCGAACAGTTGCAGGCATGGCCTCGCCGTGTTCACCCCGACCGCACGACCAACATCCAGTTCCTGATGACCGTAGCGGCTGGCGTGATCACCGAGCAGCAGGCCGCCCTCACCGCTCTCCGCAATCATGAAGGGAGGAAATGATGAATGCGCTTGCGACGATAGAGGCGGCATCACCGCCCGCCGGGTTTGCTGACTGGCTGTCGACTGGCAAGGATCTGCTGCATGAACGGACGGCGCTCGACTGGAAGCTCGCCGACTGGATTGCGACCGGCAAGGAGCAATTCGGCCACCAGGCGGAGTTCGACTTCCTGGCGGACGAGCTGGGCATCGCACCAAAGGCGCTCAAGGCCGCGGCGAAGGTGGCGACTGCGTTCCCGCCGCACATGCGCGACGCCAGCCTGACCTACGAGCATCACGAGGCCGTCGCGAACCTGCCGACCTCCGACGCGCTCGACGTGCTCAAGACCGCGCGCGACGAACATCTCGACGATCGCGAGACGCGCATTCAGGCCGTAAAGCGTCGGGCGGAAATTGAGCAGCCGTCGTTCATCGACGACGACTGGGAGCATCACGAACTCATGGCGATCCAGCGCGCCTGGAACCGGGCCCGGCCTGACGTGCGCGCAGAGTTCCTGGAATTGGCAGCAGAAGCAGAACTGGGGGTGATCGATGCCTAACGCGAGCTATCGTCCGCCGTCAACGAAGGCGATCCCGCCCGTGCCGCCCGAGTTCGTCTCCGTGGTCGAGAAGGGCGGATGGGAGATGATGGAGCGGGTCTATGGCGGCCGCACCGACCTGCACCTCAAATGGATCGCCATGTCGGGCGCCAAGGTGCGTATGCCGAAGCGGTCACGGCGTCGGGTGACGGGGGGAATGCGGGCGAACCGCAGCGACAATGGTGGTTTGTCATGACCCAGCCAACGGCTAAAGTAGGTGAGGACAGCCGTCGCGCCTCAAATCCCAATCGCGGGTCTAAGCCAGGCGAGCGCAGGGGCGGTCGCGCCAAAGGCGTGCCGAATAAGCTGACGCGAAGCATTAAGGAAGCGATCGAGCAGGCATTCGAGCAGGTCGGCGGTTCGGACTACCTCGCCACCATGGCGAAGGAGCAGCCGGCTGCCTTCATGACTCTGCTTGGCAAGGTGCTGCCGACCCAAGTCCAACACAGCAACCCGGACGGGACACTGCGTCAGCAGCCCACCGTCGTTCGCATCGTGGCAGCAGATGACCGAAGCGACGATACGCCTTCCGCCTAAGCTGATCCCGGTATTCGCTCCGCCACGTGGCTCGTTCCAGTATCGCAACCTTCACGGCGGTCGCGGATCGGGCAAGTCGTTCAACGCGGCGAAGATGGCGGCTGTCTGGGGCTATGCTGAGCCGCTGCGCATCCTGTGCACGCGCGAGTTCCAGGCCAGCATATCGGAGAGCTTCCATGCCGAGCTCAAGGCGGCCATCGCGTCCGAGCCTTGGCTTGAGGCGCATTACGACGTTGGCGTCGATTACCTCAAGGGCGCGAACGGCACGCAGTTCATTTTCCGAGGGCTGCGACGCAACGTCCAGTCCGTCAAGTCGCTCGCCAAGATCGACCTGACAATCGTCGAGGAAGCCGAGGACGTGCCGGAAACGTCGTACCTCGCATTGGAAGCGACCGTGTTCCGCCAGCCGAAGTCCGAGATGTGGAACCTGTGGAACCCGCGCCTTGAGGGTAGCCCGGTCGACAATCGCTTCCGCAAGCATCCGCCTGCCAACGCGATCACGGCCGAGGTCAACCACTACGACAACCCGTTCTTCCCGGCTGGCCTAGATACGCTGCGTCGACGCGAGCAGGAACGCTTGGACCCCGCGACCTATCACCACGTCTGGGAGGGCGGTTACCTCGTCAACAGCGACGCACAAGTGCTCGCAGGCAAGTGGCGGGTCGCAGAGTTCGAGCCGTCCGATAGCTGGGATGGCCCATATCAGGGCGGTGACTTCGGCTATGCGCAGGATCCGACCGCAGCCGTCCGCTGCTACATTCATGGCGACACGCTTTACGTCAGCCATGAAGCGGGCGGCCGCGCGATCGAGCTGGACGCGATCGGCGCCAAGGTCAAAGATGCGATCCCCGGTTTTGACAGCTACGTCAGCCGGTGGGACAGCGCGTCGCCTGGCTCAATCAGCATCCTTACCCGGTCGGGTGTGTCAAGGGCAGAGGGCGCGCCGAAGTGGCAAGGCTCGGTCGATGACGGCATTCGTTACCTTCGGTCCTTTCGCGAGATCGTCATCCATCCGCGTTGCAAGGCCACGATCAACGAGGCGCGGCTATACAGCTACAAGGTCGATCGGCTAACCGGCGATGTGCTGCCGATCCTCGTCGACGCGAACAACCACTACATCGACGCGCTGCGCTATGCCGTGTCGCCGATGATCAAGGGTAGCCGCTACAACCTCGACGCGTTCTGACCTGGCTATTTAGGGTTGGGCCGGCGCAGGTGGCTATTTTAGACACCGGAAACCCGCAGAACGCCGTCGCCAAACCGCAGGCTCATTCGGGCATACCCATGCGAGCCATGAGCCACTGACGGCGGTAATCCCCACCACCCCGCCACCATACCCCGGCACTATGGCCGGCTCCGCAATCCTCGACAGTCGCGGCAACCCCATGCTGGCGATGGACAGCGTGACCTCCGCCATCCAGTCCGCCGCCACGGTGCATCCCTTCCAGCAGCAGCACAGCGCGATGACGTACCTGTTCGCGCCGCAGCTCGCCTTCGCCGCGTATCTGGCGAGCGGGATGCTTCAGAAGGTAATCGAGATCCCAGCGTCGGATCGTGTCCGCGAGTGGCGCGACTGGCAGGCGGAGAAGCCGCAGATCGAGGCGATTGAGGCGGAGGAACGCCGGCTGGGTCTGGTGGCCAAGGTCAAGCAGGCCGAGGTGCTGCGCGGCATCGGGGGCGGCGCGCTGATCCTGGCGGCGCCGGGCAGCCCTGACCAGCCGCTCGGAGACATCGGCAAAGGCCAGCTTCAGGCGGTCAACGTCGTATCCCGCTGGCAGCTTACCGGCGAGGATTACGTCGATGAGCTGACCGACCCGGCTTATGGCACGCCTCGCATGTGGCGGATCAGCAGTGATCGCAACGCGACCCGCGTCCATCCCAGCCGCGTCATCTGCTTCCGTGGCGACCCCCTGCCTGCCGGCTATGGCGTGTCCGGCGATCAGCTATTTTGGGGCCAGTCGCGGCTTGTTCGCGTGTGGCGTGATGTCGAGCGTTCGGATAATGCGCAGGGCTGGTTCGCGGCGCTGGTGAAGAAGGCAAAGCTGCTGCGGATCGGCATTCCTAAGCTGACCGAGTATGCCGCCACCGAGCAGGGCCAAGGCCGGCTTGAGAGGCGCATGGCGGCTATTGCCACGGGCGAGAGCGTGTTGAACGCCACAGTGTTCGACAGTGGCGACGGCACAACGCCAGCCGAAACGGTCACAGACTATCAGGTCACGTGGAACGGCATCCCCGCCATGATGGATGCCTTCGACCAGCGCGTCGCTGCGGTTGCTGACATCCCGTTCACCCGCCTTATGGGCCGCTCGCCGGCCGGTATGAATGCGACCGGGCAGCACGATATGGACAACCATAACCGTGCGATCATTACAGGTCAGAAGCTAGAACTGCGGCCTTGTCTTGAACAGCTTGACCGCGCTCTCATTCAATCGGCTGGCGTCAGTCCAGATGGGGTATGGTGGGAATTCGCGCCGCTCGACACACCGAGCGAGAATGAGCTTGCGGCAACCTTCAAGACAATGATGGAGGCGGTAACCGCCCTACGTGAATTGAATTCTATTCCAGAGGTCGCATTCAACAAGGGCCTTCAGAACCTTGTAAGCGAGCGCGCATGGATACCCGGCTTAGATGCCGCTCTGGCAGAACTGCCGGAGGATGAACGTTTCGGTTTGAACCCAGACGATGACGGCTCAAATCCATCTTCGTCGCAGACCCGGGAAGGGGGTGATCAGCCCGCCTCGGCTGAGAATAACTTGCCGAAGAACAGAGCGGATGGTAGAAATTAAGCGGCCCGACGAGTGCTGTAACACCGCGCCGGGCCTGAGCAAGAACCGCATATGAGGTGCGATGATGCCTGCGCATAGAAAATACTTCAATCTGCCAGAAAGCAAGACCTGTCCTGAGTGCGGTAGCGAATTTATGCGCCCGCCGGGCTATGGTCATGACCGTTGGCACAAAGCTGAGCTTTGCAGTCTGGCGTGCGCGAGTAAGCGCGGCAGCCGACGTAAGGCGGAACAGCGTGTTGTTCAATCTGCCGACATATTCGAGCGACAGGTCGATAAGCGACCAGGGCAAGGGCCCGCTGGCGAATGCTGGCAGTGGACCGGCAACCTTTGTTCGAAAGGCTATGGGCGCCTCGGGTTCAACTACAAGATGCTCAAGGCGCATCGGATCGCGCTGTTTGGTTTGAATGGTCATGATGACCCTCGAATGGCGTGTCACCACTGCGATAACCCGGCCTGCGTGCGCCCAGAGCATCTTTACGCGGGCACGGCAGCGGATAATGTCTCTGACAAAATGACGCGGGGGCGGCATCGCGGAAACCACCGGCTGACTAAAGCGCAGGTCGAGGCGATTATCGCGGATCCTCGTGTCTACCGCGAGATCGCGCAGCAGTATGGCATTAGCACGTCTAATGTCGGCATGATCAAGCAGCGCTTGACGTGGAAGGACACGTGATCCGTGCGCATAGACCTCAGCGCCCTCGCAGCCCGCGCGAACCCCGGCCGCCGCAAGCGCACAACGACCCTCCGAGACATCATCCCGCCGGCCACACTGGCGACGGACCTATATCGGGCGACGTTCCTCAACGTCGTGACAATGTGGCAGCGCTACACCACCCGCATCTTGGCTGAATACGAGCGTTCCCTATCGGCGCTGACGACGGACTCGCCGGCTGATCTAAACCGCGTGCTGGACGAGGCAAGCGGCGAGTTCAACCGCCTGCTGCTGTTGCTCACCCCTGCCCTGCGATCGTGGGTTCTGAGAGTCGAGCGGTGGGAACGCGGCAAGTTCATCGGCGCAGTCCTGTCCGCCAGCCGCGTTGACCTATCGACGCTGATCGGTCCCGAAGACGTGGCGCAGACGCTTGAGCAGGTGATCGAGTGGAACACCAACCTGATCCGTGACGTAAACGACCAGGCACGGCAGAAGATCGCCAACGCCGTGTTCTCCGGGCTGACCGGGCGGCGCCCTGCGGCTGACGTGGCCAAGGAGATCCGCTCGGCTACCGGGTTCGCGCGTGATCGGTCAATGCGGATCGCCTCGCACCAGCTATCGTCGCTTAGCAGCCAGCTTGCGGCAGAGCGGCGTCGGGCGGCGGGGCTGGATGTTTGGGAGTGGCGGCATAGCGCGAAGCTGCATCCGCGGCGCGAGCATCTGGCGCGGGACGGCAATCTCTACACGGACAATCCCGATCGGGTGGGCGAAGTGGTTGAGGGCAAGACCGTGATGGCCTCGCCCCCGGCTGATGACCAACCTGGTATCCCGCCCTTCTGCGGTTGCAGGTCCAGGGCCGTGCTTACCTTCAGCTGAAGGTAAAATTAGGGTATACCGCCTTCAGTGCGGCCTGCCCGTCGTCAGCAAGCTGCTGATACGATGCGTTCAGTATATTCATCTGATCGTCCGGGGTGAGAATGCCCTTGTGGACCAACGTTTGCAGCGTGTGCGCGGACAGGATGAGAGCCGCAGTGCTGGAGCCTGTTACGTCAATGCTCACTTGTGCCATATCAATCTCCTCTGTTCTAATACTGACGGCGGTAATGCCCTCCGTCTAGCCCGCATAACCGGGCAGGGTGTATGTAGCAGACCGCCTTACCCTCGACGCGCCGCGCCGCACCGCTGACGGCTACATGGCCGTGCGCGCCAAGTCTGCCCGCACTGGCGTATACCAGTACAGCGGCGTGGAGGTCGACCCCGACAACAAGCATGGCCTGCGCGATCAGGCAGTCGTCAACGTCCTACGCGACGATGCGGCTGTTTTCGACAAGCGCGCGGTCCATAGTTTCATCGGCAAGCCCATCACCGACGATCACCCCACCGAGCCAGTGACGGCGGACAACTGGCGCGATCACAGCCGGGGCGCAATCATGGGCGCTATCCGCGACGGCGATCACCTCGCGTTCGACCTGATCCTCATGGACGCTGCCACGATCGCCAAGGTCGAGAGCGGCAAGGCCGAGCTGTCGAACGGCTACAGCGCCGCGCTCGAGTTCGGCGACTTCAAGGGCCCTGGTGGCGAGGCCTGCCCCGTTCGTCAGGCCAGCATCACCGGCAATCATATCGCGATCGTCGACCGAGGCCGCGCGGGTCCGACCTGCCGTATCGGTGACGCCGCCCCCTGCACTTCCCTTCCCTCTAGCATCCTCGACAGCCTCACCAACAACGGAGAGTCCATCGTGACCACCAAGACCATCACGTTCGACGGGCTCCCGCTGCTCGTCACCGATGCCGCAGAGGCGGCCATTGGCAAGCTACAGGCGCAGATCGCGACCCTGACGACCGACAAGGCGACGCTGGAGACCAACGTTGCCACGCTGACCACGGACAAGGCCACCCTGGAAGCCGAGAAGGTCACGCTGACCAAGCAGGTCGCCGACGCGGCTCTGACCCCGCAGCAGCTTCGCGACGCCGCCAAGTCGTACGCTACGGTCGTCGGCAAGGCGCAGGCGCTGGGCGTCACTGTCGCCGACAGCATGGACGAGCCGGCGATCAAGCGCGCGGTGGTCGACAAGGCGCTGGGCGACCTCGCCAAGGGCTGGAACGACAGCCAGGTCGACGCCTCGTTCGCCTCGCTGACGAAGGACACTAAGGTCGCCGACACGACCGTCCAGCTGCTCGGCTCGCCGACCGTGGTCTCGGACAGCAGCGACCGCGACAAGGCGTTCAACGATCGGAACAACCACCTGCGCGACGCCTGGAAGCGTCCGGTCGCGGCATAACGGGGAGCAGAGGCGATGGCGATTTCTCAGGCCACTTACGCGCCGACCTTCGCTCGGGGCTTCCCCGGCATGGTCGCTAACGGCGAGACCAGCAACCGCATCAGCCGGACCGTCGAGGATGCGGCAGGTATCGCATACGGCAAGGCCGTGTTCCGCGGGGCCAACCTGCACGGTGCGACCGGCGCCACCACGGGCGGCGCTGCAAACTTCCTCGGCTTCGCGATCGCGAACCTGGCGCACACGGCTTTCGTGCTGCCGGGTGCCGGCGATACCGGAGCTGACGTCTACGGGCTCAACTCGACGGCTGGCATCATGACCCAAGGCGTCATGTGGGTCATCGCTGCCGGCACGGCCACGGCCGGGGCTGACGTCTATGTCGCGACCAACGGCGACATCAGCAACACGAACACCGGCGTGCTGACCGGCTGGAAGTTCGATGAGCCTGCCACTGCCGGCGCGCTCGTCAAGATCGCCAAGCGCTAAGGGGGAGCGACGAATATGCGTACTGACTTCAACGACGCTCGCCAGGCGCTGGGGTTCCTGACCCCCCAGCTCTACAACATCGAGCGGCAGGTCTACGAGATTCGGTATCCGAGCTTCGACTATGCGTCGCTCGTTCCGGTCATCACCGAGGGCAATCCATGGGGCCGTGGCACCGTTTTCTACACGGCCGATGCCGCGGGTGAAGCGCAGTTCCTGTCTGGCAAGGGCTTCGACGGTCCCTATGCCGACATCGCGCGCTCGCAGTACCTGAAGCGCTTCGAACTCGCCGGCACCGGCTATGAGTGGACCCTGGAGGAGCTGGAAACCGCCGCGATCGAGGGCCGTGACCTAGGCGCCGACAAGGCGGCTGCGGCGCGCAAGATCGCCGAGCAGTTCCTGTTCTACATCGCCATGAATGGCCGCACGCCGCAGCAGCAGCAGTCGTCGGAGAAGAACTGGACCGGCCTGCTGAACGACCCGAACGTGACCGCTGTCACCGCGGCGGGCGCCTTCACGGCTCGTACGCCCGACCAGATCCTGGCTGAGATCAACAACGCGCTGTCGGCGGTGCATACCTCGACGCAGGAAATCGAGACGGCGGACACGGTACTGCTGCCGTTCGCTGCCTATCAGTACGTGGCGACCACGCCCCGTGCGACCGGTTCCGACAAGACGATCCTGTCGTTCCTGCAAGAGAACAATGTCTACAGTTCGGAGACGGGCCAGCCGCTGACCATTCGCTCGCAGCGTCTGCTGACCAACGCCGGCGCCGGTTCGGCCACCCGCATGGTGGTCTACAACCGCAATCCGGACGTCGTTCGCTTCCACCTGCCGATGCCGTTCCAGTTCAAGCCGGCGTTCCAGAAGTCGTCGATGACCTGGGAGGTCCTGGGCCTGTTCCGCACCGGCGGCACCGAAGTGCGTCGCCCGGCTGCCATGCGCTACGTCGACGGAGTGTAAGCCATGAAGCTGAAGAACGTGAGCGAAGGCCCCCGCGGTGTCTATGTCGGGGGCAACGACGAGACCAAGGACGTCGGCACGCTGCTGGTGCTCCAGCCCGGCGCGACGTCCGAGGACGTGGAGTTGAGCCCATCGCAGTTGGCTCTGGCCCGCAAGACCGAGTGGTTCGACATCAGCGGCGCGGGGTCTCGCGCCAAGGCTGACTGATCCGACGATCATAGTCCACGAAGGGCCGCTTCACCGATGGGTGCGGCGGCCTTTTGCGTAGGAGGGCGGAATATGGCCGATGTGGGCAGTATCGAATATTACCGGGACAGCGCTGGGGTGTTGCGCGAGTTGCCGGTCGCGGCCGCTCCTAGCAGCCCGTCGACCACCGCCAGCGCCCCCGCCATCACCTCGACCTACAGCATGCCGCCTGCGGTAGACGGTACGAACGCCAAGCTGGTAGCAACCGGCTCTCACTCGCTGGTCAGCGTTGATGCTTACAACGCGCGTACGTCCGGCGTGTCGATCCAGTTCTACGACAAGGCGGCTGTGCCGGTGGTCGGCACGGACGAGCCCAAGTGGACGGTCTACGTGCCTGGCCTGACGCCAGCGAACCGCGTCTACCCGACCGGGATCCGCTTCACGCAGGGGCTGGCGTTCGCGCTCATTCCGGATGACGCGCCGGGCCTGATGGCCGGTGATATTCAGGGCCTCAATCTGGGGTATGCGCCATGAGCATCGCCTTCCGCCGCATGACGCGCGCCATCGCCGTTGCCGTCGTCAACGCGCCCACCGAGGCGAACGCAACAACCGTGCCTGCCGGCTTCATCCAGCCGTCCTACAACGCGTTCGCCGTGTTCAACCCGAACACCTGCTGCGTGGGGCTGCGAGGCACGTCGCGGCCGACCGGATCACCCGACCCGACCAAGCCGTTGCTCGCGCAGGCTGATGGCCTGGACTGGCTTCTCCCGCCTGGCTTCTGGGGCGTCTTCTCGACGCAGTACCCGTTCTTCATGTCGGCTATCGCGCTGTCGATGCCGATCGCGCCCGACGTGCCGGCGGATAGCGCGCTGGTGAGTTTGCGGCTTTGGTACGGGATGGGGCAGTGACGCTCCGGTCCCTCGGCATCGGTGTGCGGGTGACGTGGGCTACCCTGCCCGGCCGCCCTGCTGTGTTCCCGCCTGCTGCCCACACGCATCCATGGTCCGACCTGACCAACGTCCCAGCCAGTTTTCCGCCTAGCGCCCATACTCACGCCTGGGGCGACATCACGAGCAAGCCGAACCTGTACCCGCCGGCTGCTCACACGCACCTCTGGGCGGACATCACCGACAAACCGGCAACCTTCGCTCCTTCGGCTCACACGCACGGGTGGACCGAGATCACCGGCAAGCCCGCGACGTTCCCACCCGCTGCGCATACCCATGTCTGGACGGACATAACGGACCGTCCCACGATACCGGCGCCGACGCCACTTGGCACCGCGGCACCCAAGGCGCTCGGCACTGTCACGGCTGGCACCTCCAGCAATGCCGCGCGCGAGGATCACGTTCACCCGCTGCCGTCCGGGCGCATGGAGTTCATCGGCAACCTGAACGTGGCGGAAACGCTGCTCGTCGCGCTCGCTGTCGGCATGAAGCGCAAGACTTTCACGCTAGCAGGCGTCCAGGCGGCCGACCTTCTCGTATTTGCTCCGACGGCCGCGCCGTCCAGCGGCTGTGAGGTGGTAAATGTCTACCCGGCAAGCGCAGGCAACGTCAGCGTTGGCTACTACACACCCGCGCTTGGCATCGCTGCGGCCTACTCCATGCCGATCGCCGTCTACCGCGTCACCTGACGACGGTAACCCCCTCGCCCTCCCTGCCCACAGGATAGAGCATGGTCACAGCACGCGAGCTCCGCATCCGGTATCGGGAATTCGCCGGTGTCGCGAATGACGACATCGACTATTGGCTGGACGACGCGCGCCGGATCGTGACGGTAGCATGGGGACCTGACGAGGACCCGGCATTGCTGGCGCTGGCTGCGCACAACATGGCGGTCAACGACGTTCCGGGGATCGCCAAGAGCGAGGCTGACCAGCTCCCGGCCGGCGTGACCAAGTTCAAAAGCGCCAGCATGGATGTGTCTGTGTCCGACGCCGCGGCGAACCGTTCGCTGACTGCCGGCTATGCCTCGACGCGCTACGGGCAGGACTTCGCCATCATGCTTCGCCGGAACGCTGGCGGGCCCATGCTGGTCGGCTGCCTGTGACCATCGCTGGCGCCTTCGCCGGCATCGCTGACCGGTTCTCCCGTGCTGGCCTGGGCGCACACAAGGACGCGGTTGCGCGCTGGCCTGGCGAGCCCGTGGTCGACGATGGCGGATCGATCGTCGAGCCGGGCATCCCCTACGAGATGCCCTGCCTGTGCCAGGTCGACAGCGCTACGGAGGCGATGCGGTCGGCAGAGGGGTATATCGACACGGACGTCCGACTGCTGATCCTGGCGGCCGGCTTGCCGCGCGCGATCGATACGGATGCGACGGTCGAGGTTGGCGGGCGGCGGTGGTCTATCCAGACTGCTGTGCTCGATCCGATGGAGGCGTATTGGGACTGTCGGGGGCGGAGGGTGTGATGATTAGTGGTTCGGCTTCATTTGCTACTGACTTGCGCCCTATGCTCGGCCTACGTTCCCGGACAATCGATCTGCAACTTCGAGAAGGTTCGCCGCTAGTTGGCGGCAGTGCTCTATCGATACAAGTACCGGCGGCTGACCAACAACCAGCGTTTCACCCTCTGGGGTCGTCACTTCAAGCCCCAGAATCATCGCGGCTCCGTGGTCGCTTTCTTTCAGTTCCCACCCTCGCAATAGCAGGGCTTTCATTCGTCCTTGGTGGTCTGTCGGTGAATCGCGCATCCCGCCATTGTGCGGCTAAACGAGCGCAAGAGTCGAGTCACCGCCATCTCGGCCACGAGATCGCAGGCGTAGGCACTGCGATGCAGGCACGTGGCGCCGTTTCTCCGTTTGAACAGTGGCGGTTTATTACTCAGAGAGCAACGCGGCGTGCCTAAGATCACCGGCGGCAAGGCCCATGCCGCACGCCTCAAGTTTATGGTGAGCGCAGAGGCGCAGCGGCAGGTTGGTGCTGCGCTGTTCGCAGGTGGCGATCTAGTCAAGGATGAAGCGCAAGGTAGCATTACGCGGGGGTCTGCCGGCGGGCAGAAGGGCGGCAAGCACCAGCATGTCCGCAGCTTGCCGGGGCAGCCCCCAAATGAGGAATTTGGAGGCCTGCGCAGGGACATCGAGAATGTCCAACTTGAGCTGCTGCGCGTAGAGGTATCGTCAAACGCGCCCTATGCAGCCGCCTTGGAGTTCGGGACCAGCAAGATGGCCGAGCGGCCGTATATGCGGCCTGCCGTCGCTGCTACGCGGGACGCTGTAACAGAACTGGTCCGGCGCGCAGTCGCTCATATCGCTAAGGGCGGGAAGGTAACGGGCTGATGGCGATCGACAGCACACTCAACATTCGGCGAGCCGCCCGGGCCCGGCTGCTTGCTTCGGAAGCGGTTACGCTGATCGTAGGCAATCGTGTCTACGGTCAGACGCCGCCCAAAGACCCGCCGTTCCCGTTCACTCTCTGGGGCGCAATCACGCTCACCCCGTTACGAGCCTCGTGCCTAGATGGCTCTGAGGGCGTGGTGGCTGTGCATGGGTTCGCCAAGAAGCGAGAGGAGGACGGGCGCGAGGTTGAATGGGCTGAGGATCACGCATCTCGCCTCGGTGCCGCAATCGCTGCGGCCTTAGACGGATACCTAGCAGACATCCCAGGCGGCACGGCAGCATTCCGGTGGACCGGTTCGCAGTTGCTAGTCGACGGCGGTGATTCCGATGCGTTTCACACCGTGCAGAACTTCCGCATCCGTTGCATGACCAGCCAGACCGTTTAAACAAGCAGAGTGGACGACGAAGATCGCATCACCGCTGGCGTAAGCGAGGCAGTCCTAAAGCTGATCGTCCGGGCGGGCGTCGTCAGCGAGGATGATGTGCTCGCCATAGCGTCGGAGTACGACACCTTAGCCGGGCGTGCGCCGCAACATGAGGTCGGCGTGCACGAGATGGTAGCACACAGGCTTCGCTGCGTATTGCTCGACCTTGATCCGCCGCCTGCTGTAGACCCCGCTCGCGAGTTTGAGGCGCAGTTCCAGCGTGAGCAGATCAGATTGCGAACCGCTATGATAGCTCGGAAGGCCAAGGACACTGACAATGCGTAGGTTAGCCGTGCTGTCACTATCGTTGGCGCTTATGGTTGTAGGCTGCGAGAAGCAATCCGCAGTGGCTGAGAAGCAGGCTGGGATGGTCGAGCGCACCGGAGACACGGCGGCCACCTGCGAGGCAAAACGCCGTGTGGCGCAGGCATACCTTGTTGAGAATGACGAGCGGAATTACCGTAGCGCGCACCTAGCTGCCGAGGCTTATTGCCTGAACGACAAGCTCAAAACTGACCTAGGGTCAGGCAGCGCCATTCCTACAGGCGACGATCTCACCAGCATGCCACCAAGTAGGGGGCGCTGACGGCGGTAAGCCGCTGACCCAGCCAGCCTTAGCCTTCGGTAAACTCCGGAGGCTTGCATGTCCTATCCCACTGAAATTGATGCGGCGATCATCTACGCGGTCCCGACCGGTGGCGGCGCTCGCGTCATCCTCTGCGGGATTGAGAACGTCACCATCAACGAGACGGCGAACACCAGCGACCGTTTCCGCACGGAATGCGACAAGCCCGGCAAGGTGCCGACCCGTTCCATCCGCACTACCGGCATTCAGTGGGATGTGACCGGCTCGGGGCTGTCGAACGCCGATCAGATCACCGCTCTCAAGGGTATGCTGGGCCAGCATCGCCAGTACGAGATCGACGCGATCCAGTATGACGGCACGGACGCAGGCAACCTGCTGGGCACGTTCGATGGTACGGGCGTCATGACCGCCAAGAACCTCAACCTCCAGCGCTCGGGCGACAGCGGCTCCGAGATCACCATCGCGGGTGAAGGCGATCTGGGCTGGACGCCGGCTGCGTGACGCCAGCCACTGCCCTGACGCTCCACTATGGCGACGGTGAGTACTTGTTCGACCTGAAGCTTCCGCAGCTTGCCGAGTTGCAGGAGAAGCGCGGAACCGGCGTGTTCAAGATTTACGGTCGGGTGCTGCAAGGTCGCTACCTGCTCGACGGTCAGTCAATCGCCGTCCCTGCCGAGGGGGAGGCGTTCGTCGAGGATCTGTTTGAGACGATCCGGCTTGCCTTGATTGGCGGAGGCCAGGGCGTCGTAGATGGGCAGCCCGTCGCTGTGTCCGCGCTGACAGCGAAGCTGCTAGTCGAGCGCTACAGCCACCACGCACCCCTTCGCGAAGCCTGGGCCACCGCTGCGGCCATTCTAGGCGCGCGGATCGAAGGGTATCAGCCGCCTAAAAAAAAAGCGCAGCCGGTAAGGCGTCAGACCCGGCCGAAAAGATCGACTTCGCGCGGGTCATCGCCAACGCCAGCGCCATCGGAGCCGACTGGCGAGAGTTGACGTGGTGGGAATACGAAGCGCGGCTTTGGTGGTGGAACGACGCGCATGACACCACCCGCGCCCCGGCAGACCCGGTGCGCCTGAACAAGTTGATGGAGGCTCGCAATGGCGGTCACTGCTGATAGCGTCGTTGTGGAGTTGCTGGCCAAGACGGACGGCTACACTGCTAACATCAACGGTGCGGCCTCGACGTCGCAGTCCGGCATGTCGAAGATTGAGAAGGCCGCGGCTCAGGCGGAAGCGCAGGTGCAGGAGTCTGCTGCTGCGATGGGCGGGGCATTCAAGCGAGCGGCAAACGACATTGAAGCCGGTTCCGCCAGAGCCGCCAACGCCAGCCGCAACCTAGGCCGACAGATCAGCGACATCGGTGTCGGGCTTACCGGCGGGCAAAACCCGTTCCTGATCCTGTCTCAGCAGGCTCCCCAGGTCGCAGACGCATTGGCGGATACTGGCGGCAAGGCTGCGGCTGTAGCGACGTTCTTCGCAGGCCCTTGGGGCGCTGCGCTGCTCGCGGCCGGATCGGCTCTTGGCATCCTGCTTGGCAAAGCGCTTGAGGGTGGCGAGACGATTGAGAGCCTGACGGCAAAGCTGGCGGACACCGCGCAATCCAGCCGCATGGCAGAGCAGGCGGAAGTCATCTTCGCTCGCAGCTTGGAAGGCGCAGCCGATGCGAGCGCCAAACTGAACGAGAAACTGAAGGAGCAGAACCAAACTCAGCTTCAGGTTGCGCAGTCGGCGCTAGCCGCGGCCGCAGCGTTGCGGCAGACAACGATCCAGAACTTGCGCGCGGAGTTGGCTCAAGCGTCATTGGCCCAAGCCGAGGTTCGTCGAGAGAACGGCGGTTTCTCGACAGCGGCTACGGCGGGTGGTGCTGGTGCGGCCGCTGCAAACTCTCAGCGCTATTTCGCAGCCAAGCAGCGTGAGGCAGATGCGGATAAGCGTGTCGCTCTGGCGCGTAGAGCTGTCGCTGAGGCTCAAGGTGCAGTGGTCCAGGCATCAATCCCGCTTCTGGACATGCGAGCAGCCGCGGCGTCGGACAAAAGCGCCGCAGCGACCGACCGCCATGCTCAAGCGCTGGGCCGGCTGCGAGACGCTTACGTAGCCGCTCAGACGGCTGCCAAAACGAATGAGCAGCGAGAGGCAGCCGCGCGGCGATACCGAGAGGGGCGAACGCGGATCGATACTAATCTCGCGGCCGAGCAGAAGGCTATTGCTGAAAGCGAGCGCAAGAAGCGCGGGCCCTCGGCAGAGGTGCTCGCCCGACGAGCCGAGGCTCAGCGTGTCCGTGAGGTGCGTAACAACGAAGCCTACAACACAGAGATGGAGTCTCTGAACCAGGCCATTATTCAGGCCAGCCGGTTGCAGGAGGTCGACGCCGGCAAGCTCGCAGAATATTCACGGCAGGAGGTGGAAAGCGCCTTGGCGAAGCGCAATGCTCAGATCGACGCAGACGAGAGCGCGAAGAAGTACTCCGCTGAGCAGGCCGACAATCTGCGGCGCCTGGCCAAGCAGGCAGCCGACATCCAGCTCCTGAACATCAACAGCGAAGAAGTGCGTCGTCGTGCGGACGAGCAGAAGGCCATTGCGCAGACCCAGCTCAATGCCGACGCGGACCAGCTACAGGCGACCCTTGGCATTTCTGAAAGCCTGGATGAGCGGAAGCGGCTTGAGCGCCAGTTGCTGGACATCAGGTTCAAGCAGCTACGCATTGAGCAGGATGCAATCCTCAAGGATACGACGGGGCGATATTCCGATGCCCAGCGCAAGCAGGCGCAGATCACCAAGGATTCCTTGCCGGCCCTTGAGAGCGCCGGCCGGACCGCTATCGACCAGCGTTACCGGTCGCCCTATGAGCGTTATCGCCGTTCCATAGATGGTGTCGACAATCTCAACGCCAGTATTGACGCGGTCAAGGTTGATGCTCTTGAGGCGGTCACTGACGAGCTGACCCGTGCGACTACCGCCGCACTGGGCCTCAAGGGCGCGTTCGGGCAGATCGTTGGCGAGCTGATCCGCATTGGCATCCAACGCAAGATTATCGGTCCGCTTGCTGACAGCCTGTTTGGCAAGGCTGACGGTTCGACTAGTGGTGCCGTCGGGGGTCTATTCTCGTCGATCGGCAAGCTGTTCGGCCGCGCCTCCGGCGGCTACGTAGCGCCTGGCCAGACTGTGCGGGTCAATGAGGGTCGCGGTGGTGTTGAACTGCTGCGGATGGGCGCCCAAGGCGGCACTGTCATTCCGCTGGGACAGAAGGCAGCAGCGCAGGCGGTAGCGGGTACGACCGTCCTACAGACGATCCAGGTCGATGCCCGAGGCGCGGTGATGAACGATCAGTTCGCCGCACAGATCCTGACCCGCGCTGGCCAGGACGCGCGACAGGTCGTGCAAGCCACCAACGACGCCGCGCGCAAGGGACTCCCCGCCGCGCAACGCCGCTTCGGACAGTTAGGGACGACGGGGTAACGGCGGTAAGCCCCGTCTACCCCATCCCTACCCTCCCCGCATGGCGCTCCGCGTATTCCATCCCTGTCAGTTCAACTTCGCTGACCAGGATATCCGCGTTGACGTGACCACGACCTCAGGCGGTGTCTCCCTGTCCGGCTACGAGGATGTGATTGGCACCGGTGGCGGCGGCATCTGGCGGGCCGACCTCACGAACGCGGATTTCGGCGATCGGGATGATGAGGGCCGGGCCGCAACCCTGGCCTGGCGCGCTATCAACGCGGCTATGCAAGGCGGGTCCGTGGCGGTTGACCTGATCTTCTGCGACGCCCTGCACCAGCCGGTTACCGGTAGCAGCCGCGTGCCCCATAGCGACCAGACACCTTTCGGCGACGATGCGCTCTATCGGTCGTCCGGTGCATCGGGCACGGTGCTTGCCGTCGTCAACGGGCAAACCGGCGGCAATCGCGCGACCATCCTCGACATCGCTCTGACGAGCGCCTGCCCTTTGCTTGGTGGCGAGCGGTTCAGTTACCAGGGAGCAAATGGCTGGGGTTCTCGGGCAGCCGAGATATTCAGCATCGAGCCGATCAGCGGCGGTTATCGGGTAGCCATCTCGCCTCCGATCCGCGGTGGCATCAAGGCTGGCGACGCGCTCGACTTCGACAATATCCGCTGTCAGATGCGGCGCACCTCACCGGCTTCCAACCCGCTCAACATGGGCGCCTTCTCCAGCGGGTCGATCAGCTTTCAGGAAGACATGCGTCCGCCGGTGCAGCCGTGAACCGTAATCTCCTGCTACGCATCGACTGCCCGGATACGGCGCGGATCTGGTCTGGGCCGGGGCCGCTTTACCTGCCGGCCGACGGTATCGAGACGACGGACGGCGCGCTCTACCTGGGCGGTGGCGAGCTGCTGGAGAACTTCGGCGAGATCGAGCAACTTATCAACGGGACGGCGTCGCGGCTCGATATCACCGTATCCGGCGTGACCGCGGCTACCGTCAAGCTGATGGGCGAAACCGCTGGCGTGAAGGGCGCACGCGTTGACATCGGCGTCGTTGAGTTCGACGACCAGTGGCAGATCCAGGCGGTGACGTGGACGGCGCAGTACCGCATCGACAAACTGACCGCGACGCGCACCGACAAGCGCACGATTGGCCTGTCGATGGGGTCGGACGACACGGGCCGGTCGAGCACCCTCAACGCCTATTGGACGCAGGCTGATCAGCAGCGCCGGTCACCTGACGATCGGTTCTTCGATCAGGTGTCCGGCCTAAACGCGGGCAAATCCCGCTTGTTTGGGCCGAAGTGAAGCTCGCAGGCTTCCTCGCACAGCCGCGTCCGGTGTGGGACTGGGTCCAGCACGACTGCTGTCGCTGGGTCGATCGCTGGGTGCAGACGCACGGTCACGGCAGCCCAATCGCTGCGCTGGGGCTGATCTACGATAGCGAGCGCAGCGCCATGCGTCGGATTGCAGAAAGCGGCGGGCTGGCGGTTCTTTGGCAAGACGGCATGGCGCGGCTCGGCATCATGCCGACTGACGTGCTGACGGTCGGCGCGGTTGGCGTGATCCAGCGCTCGACCATCTGTAGTCAGGACGAGGCCGCGGCCATCTGGACCGGTGAACGCTGGGTCACGCTCGGCCTGCGCGGCCTAGACTATGCCCCTGCCGGTCACCTCAAGGCTTGGAGCGTCTAATGGGCAAGACGGTGGCATCGATCTTGCGGGTTAGCGCCTTCGCTGGGTTGGCGGCCGTGACCGGTGGTGTCGCGCTAGGTGTGGCGGGAGGCTTCAGTGTCGCTGCGTCATTTGGTGGCGTGGCAAGCGTGCTGGGAGTGTCGACGGGCACGCTTGCGATCGCCACAGCCACGACGGCCGCGCAGTTGTTCGCAGGCACGCCAAAGGCACCAAGGGCTGAGACTGCAAGCCAGCCGTTGAAGACCGAACGCCCGCCCCGCGTGTCGGCATATGGCCGCCTCAAGCTCTACGGAGCCTATACCCTCTATGAGACCGCAAAGGACGGCACCGCAGTCGATGTGTGGGCCTTCCACGACGGTCGCATTGACGGCATCGAAGCGTGGTATCTTGGGGACAAGAAGGTCACGCGCCTCGCCAACGGGTACGTCCAAGGTGAGGCTGACGGCCTCTATGGTGACAGCAACATCATCCAGATCGGTGCGAATCTGGGCGCGGCGACGGAGACAGCGCACGCGCTTGTCATCGCCAAGGTGCCCGAGGTTTGGACCAGCGCGCATCGCGGGGATGGCGTGGTCACCGGGTACATGCTGTCCGCTGCGGTCAAGCAGAAGAATTTCAGCGCGACCTATGCTAACGGCGGGCCAAATAACACGCCGCTTGGACTGGTGATCCGCGCGCAACCGGTGTTCGACTGGCGCGATCCGGCGCAACGTGTCGACGATCCCCTGACGTGGCGGTGGTCCGAGAATGCAGTGCTTCATCTGGCGCACTACCAGCTCGTTCGAAACGGCAAGACGTGGGCACGTCACTTCGCCCCTACCCTCTCCTACTGGACAGCCGCAGCGAATGACGCGGACGTTGCCATGCCGCTGCGCGATGGCGGCACTGAGCCGCGCTACAGGTCTTGCGTATCGCACCGCCATGCCGGCGATGGCTCCGAGCACAAGGCCGTCATTGCCGCGCTGCTAGCCTGCTTCGACGGTTGGATGTGCCCACGCGAGGATGGCGCGCTGGTGGTCTATTCCGGCCGCTACTACGAGCCGCGTGTTACGGTCGGGCCGGACATCATCACTGCCTACACCGACGAAGACGGGATCGAGGACGAGAATGCGGTCAATGAGATCGGCCTGACGTACATCTCTGCGGATCACGACTTCAACGCCGTCGACACCACGCCCTGGGCCGATGAGGCGGACATCTTGGCGCGTGGGGCGGTGCGGTCCGAGGACTTGGCCAATCAGGTGCCGTCTCACTCGCAAGCCCGCCGACTTGGTAAGCGGCGCATGATGCAGACTATGGCCCCTAAGCGCGGCACCTTCACGACGCTGGCGGCGGGCTCGGCCATACTCAGCGAGCGCTACGTCAACCTAATCGCGGCCGAGATGCTGGGCACCGAGGACGAGATCGTGGCCTATAGCGGCCCGGCGGAGATTACTGGTCTGTCCCGTGATCTACAGAGCGGGGCGATCCAGGCATCATGGATAGCCGCCACACCCGACATCGACGAGTGGGACCCGGCGCGCGAGGAAGGCGAGCCGGCCCCGACCGGCGACACGATCGCCCGCGAACCCCTCGACATGCCCGTGATCATCAGCGCCACGGCTCAGTACAGCGCAGTGGGCCAGACGCCAGAGGGCGATGAGCCCGTCGACCCCACGCCGGGCCAGACAGCCACCGGTGCCCGCGTCCTGATCGCAGCCACCGGACCCGATCGCGACGACCTCACATGGTCGGCCCGGTGGCGCGTCGGCACCTCAGGAAGCTGGAACGAGCGCGAGTATGCCGATGCCGACCCCGGCCCTGGCGTATCGTTCCTGACCGAGTTCGTGCCGCTGTCGAACCAGATCAACGTGCAGGTCGCCTACAGCGTTGGTGACGGCCGTCTATCGCCTTGGTCGGCGAGCGCAGTCGTAGACACCACCACGGGCTGACGGCGGTAAGCCGCGCACCCTCCCCTGCCTAGCGTGACCGCGACGCTGGACCGGAGAAAGACGTGGGCGATATCAAGACCGGTGGGGCTAACGCGTTTCGGGACTTCGCTACCGATGGCGTGCCCGCTTCCGGTCCCAACGATCCAGCCAAGTCGGATATCCGTGCGCTTTTCGCGCTGATCGACCTCGCCGTTGCCGCCGCATCTGCCGGTTTGACGATGGTCGCCACCACTGCCGACCGCGACGCATTTTACAGCAACACCGCGAACCGCGGAAAGCTGGTGTACGTCAACAACAACAACGGCTCTGCGACCGATTCAGCAAACGGGGTCTATGAATATGTCGGGGGCGGTCCGCGTCTGGCGGTATCGTTCTATCAGGGCGTCACCACCGTCGTGCAGCCGCTGGTTAACCGCGCCGAAAGCGCTGCTGTGGTTTCGTCGCTGCTGGTCGCGCTGGTTCTGAAGAACACGCCCGCGATCCCGGTCAACGGCGACCCGAATACCCTGCGAACCAACATTGCCAACATCAACGATGGCAACCTGTTCAAGTTTGTCAGCATAGTCACCAACACCGCCGATGTCGTGACCCTTGCGGGCAAAGCGACGGACGGCAGCGACTTCTCGCGCCAGGTAGTCAATGGCGGCGGCCAGCCGATCGGCAAGGGCACGCTGGCGGCGGGTAAGATCTTCACGGCGATGTATTCAGCAGGTGGCGGTTCGATCGTCATTACCGCTGTGGAAGATGCGGCGATGGCGAGCGGGTCGACTGCGATGGTCGATACACTGGCCCCACTGGTCCCCTATCTCGTCTCGGACCCCTATGCGAGCCGCAGTGTGCGTGTGCTCGGCGGTGGATCGTCGATCAGCATCGCACAGGGCGGCACCGAAACTGACGCCCCCAATCGCATCCTGGTCGACCTGCTTAACGCGCGCAAGCGCCAGTCTGGTGTGACCTACGTCAGTGAAATTGTTGGCCAAGCTGGCACTGGCACGCTCGACATGCCCGCGCAGTTCGCCAATGCGAAGGGCAGCGCGCCTGAAAAGATCCGCACGTACGTCGGGGGCATGAACGACGCCTACTTCCGGCTGTTCGTCATGGCGCACACCCTGCCGCTCATGATCTCCCGGATGCGTGAGATGCTGAAGGCCGACGCTGACGCAGGCCGTCTTTCGGTGGTCTACAGCAGCCCCCACCCGCATAGCGGTCGCGTCAACCTGGCCGATCAACTCCGCACCGATGTGCCGCAGTCGTACCCGGTCTACAACAGCGCTCCAGTCCTGGCATCCACGATCCGCGCCTCGCTCGGCCTGACCGGTTCGGGCAATCCAGACACGATCCTGCGCGACTGGACTGGGGGCGGCAAGGCGGTGCTGGGATGCCCGACGTTCAGCCATTACAACACCGCGATGCGCGATCTCGTCGCGCAGTTCCCGACCGCGATCTTTGCCGACGCTGAGTGGGCGTTCTTTCGCTACGGGGTCGAGCCTGCCGACACCTCGCAGAAGCTGGACGCGCTCTATGCCGGCAGCGACCAGAACCATTTCAGCAGCGCTGGCTATCAGGCTGGTTACGGCCGCGTCACGTCGTCGGTCGTCAATGCTATCCTCTCGGGCAATCTCCGCACCCGGTACTTTCGAGGTGACGAGTGACCCCCTTCCCCATCCAGGAATGCGTGTTGGCGCACCCCAGCGAACAGGAGATTTGCGTCATGGCTGACGAACCTGCCCCCTCGCCCACGCCTGCCCCGGCCCCCACTCCGCCTGTGAAGACGGACCCGCCGGCAGACGACAGCGGCGGCCACGGCCCCGGCCTTCCCGGCCATGGCTGAGAAGCTGATCTATCTCGCTCTGTGCGTCGCGGCCCTCGGGTTCGCGGCGCATGCGCGTGTAGATCAGCGGCGTCCTGCTGTGACGCTGGCGGCAATGGTGCTGGGCAACTGGCTGCTCTGCGAGTGGACGTACCACGCGCCGGCCGTTGTCCAGCGTCATGCCGTCGAAATCTGGATGATGATCGACACGCTGTTAGGGATGGCGGCGATCGTGTTCGTCAACCGCTTCTGGTTCGGATGGACCATCTGGGCGCTCGCGACGACGCAGGTGTGCTTTCACCTCGTCCACCCGCTCCTGAGCACCAGCACATACCTTTTCTGGCTGGACAAGCTGCTGCTCGCGCAACTCGCGTGCTTTTTCATGGTGGGGCAAAATGGGGTACGCGATCGGCTGTTTGCTGGCTTTGATCTTCGCAGGCTGGTGCGCGCTGCCAGCGAGGCGGCGCGGCCGTGAATGAACAGCAAGAACATGCGCGGATGGTCTATATAGCCATGGCAGCCCTAGCCGGCTCCGTGACCGCGCTGTCTTTTATGCCCTGGCGGACCATGCGCTGGTCCGAGATCGTGATGACGCTGTTCGTCGGCTCGGGCTTCGCTGCATTTGGAGTGCCGTATCTCGTCGGTGATGTCGCCGGGATCGAGATCGCAAACCTGCGGGCAATCTGCTTCTTCACGTACATCGGCGCGACCGGCGCGAATGCTTTTGTCCCGGTCATCATCCGTTGGGGCAAGCGCTGGCTTGAGAAGCTGCTGGGTGAAGGAGGGGCGGCATGATCGCCTGGGACATCGTCAACACCCTGGGCCGGCTGGTCCTGACGCTGATCGTGGTCGTCAAGATCACCCGCTTCCGAGGCACCCTCAATGCGATGGAGCGCGTCAGCCTCGGAGCCATGGGGGGCGGAAGCTTTCTAACGATCGCCGTGATCTGGGAGCGCCAATCTAGCCCGTTCGACGGCTGGGCGACAACGCTCGTCACCTTCGGCGCTGTCGGCTTCCTGATCGGCCGCACCGTGCGGGACTGGAAGCACGATCATGCCAACGCTCGCGCTAATGAGCAGGCCGAACGGTGGCTCCAGGCGAGGGGCAAGCTATGACCCGCCCCGCTCTCTTCGACGCTATTCGGCCTTTCGCGCCGGGCAAGAGCTTTAGCAATGTTGATTTCCACTGAGAGCTGACCCGGCGAAGGCATAAATTTCCACCGAGAAGTGACCCGTGTCTCAACCTCACCCCGGCGTGCTGTCGGGGGG
>NZ_JACHNY010000001.1 GCF_014199625.1 Sphingomonas abaci | reverse complement strand
CATCTGGCTCAGATTGCATGCCGCGCCGATGATTGTCGGCGCATGGATATCTGCTGGCCAAAACCCGCCGCTGCTTCCCGACATAGGACGTTGTCGCTCACGATCATCAGCGGCGGTGCGCCCCTGGCCGCGATGATGGCGTCGAGCTCGCGGGCGACACGCGCGCCTGACAGCGAGGTGTCGACCACCAGCGCCAGACATTCGCGCGTGAAGTCGTCGACCACCGCCAGGATGCGGATGCGCCGGCCGCTGATCAACGTGTCGTTGACGAAGTCGAGGCTCCACCGCTGGTTCGGGCCTTGCGGCAGCGCCATGGGCGCTCGGGTGCCCATCGCTCGCTTGCGGCCACGCCGGCGCCTGACCCGCAGGTTCTCCTCGCGGTACAGCCGCAGCAGCTTCTTGTGGTTCATGACCAGCCCCTCGCGGGCCAGCATGATCCCCAGCCGTCGGTAGCCGAAGCGGCGCCGTTCGGCTGCGATCTCGCGCAACCGCGACCGCAGGTCGCCATCATCACTACGCCGGGGCGCATAGCGCACCGACGTCCTGTCCACGCCGAAGATGGTACACGCCCGACGCTCGCTGATGCCGAACAGCTGCCGAGCATGCTCGACAGCCTTCCGCCGAGCGGCGGGCTTCACCAGTTTTTTCCCGCCACTTCCTTCAGCACGGCGTTGTCCAGCATGGCATCAGCCAGCAGCCGTTTGAGCCGGCCGTTCTCCTCCTCGAGCACCTTCAGCTTGCGTGCCTGCGACACGTCCATGCCGCCATACTTCGCCTTCCAAGCATAAAGCGTCGCGCTGCTGATCCCGTGCTTGCGGCAAACGTCGGCGGTCTTCATCCCGGCCTCCTGCTCGCGCAGCACCGCGATGATCTGCTCCTCGCTGAACCTGGTCTTCTTCACATCCGTCTCCTCACGAAGGCGGACTCTAGCTCAAACTGGCAGAGTTTCAGGGGAGCACGTCACACGCCGCCTGATGCGGGAGAACGGCGGTACCGAGGAGGATGCCGTCGCTCTATGCCAGCGCATCCACGTCATGGCATTCCTAAGCATGACGCAGACTGAGTTCCCGGAGCCGAACGCCTGCCTGTTCCAGCACGGTCCTGGCGGCCGCTGGCAGCCAAGCCCCGTTCTCGACGGCATCGAGGCCTTTCTGGACGACTGGAACAAGCAAGTCGAAGAGGACGGCCGGCCGGAGGACCGCATCGTGGGCGTCATCCTCGACTCTGCCGTGTCGATGGCAGGCTTCGAGTTGGCCAACTCGGAGGCGGCCAGTAACTTCCTCTTCCACCTGAACAGATTGTCTTACCGGCAGAAGATGTTCTGGGCGGTGATTGATCATACGCCCAAGGACGCCGCGCGGAAGACCGAGGACGCCGCGATCGAACGACTTCGTGGATCCGCCATGTGGTCTACCACGCCACGCTCGGTGGTCGAAGTGCGACTCGCCGGAGCGTCCGAAAACCTCGAGACAGTCCGCGCCGTTCATCCGGGCCTGACGGACCGCGATGTCGTCATCGTCGAGGTAGCCAAGGCGAACTCGCTCGGGGCGGATCTTCGGCCTCGCGCACTGCTGAGGCGCAGGGAGGAAGGCGCCTATGACCACATCACGGCCGACTTCCCAGGCATCTTCGGTACGGCGTTGCTCCAGCCACGAGGCAAGAAGGGCGTGCATACGGAGGACCTCCGGAAAGCAGTGCTCTCACTTCTGGCATCGTTCGACGGCGGCAAACCCAACACGGTCATCGAACGGGATGCGCTTCGTGCCGCATTCAACACGACGAAGGCCTCCTGTGCGGTCCTGGCCACGATCACCGACGAGGTAGACGGCGAGAAAGCGAAAACGCCAGGCACTCTGGCCAAGGAGCTGGCGCTGATAAGCAAGGACGGCTTGATCGATACGCGCCGGGGCAAAATCCGGATCGTCAACCTCGGCTTCGACCCACCGGAGCCGATTGCAGAGGCTGCTGAATAGCACCGCTGTACTGGCTCATCGGGTCGTCCGTATATGGCCTCTAAAGTTGCCAAAGCGGCAATTACAGGCCATATACGGACAATGATGTATGCGCCGAGCGAGATCTCTGTCGAAATCGGCCAGAAGGTTCAGCGCCGCCGATTGGCGATGAACCTGACACAGGTCGATGCGGCAGCCCGCGCCGGAGTCTCCTATCGCACTTGGCGGCGCCTGGAGACCGAGGGCAAGGCGTCGATCGACGACCTCGTCCGCGCGGCCGTGGTGCTGCGGTGCGAGCAGGATCTGTTCGCCCTCTTCCCGGAGCCGGTGGCCAGTTCGATGGATGCTCTGCTGGAGCAAAACCGGATGACCGAACGCACGGCGCCGAAGCGTTGCCGCCGTGCAGTGTCGAGGATTCCATCGTGAAGCTGAGGCCGGGGGCACCACTGGGGCTCGCGCTGGCGTTCGACGATGCCATGCCCGCTGCGCCAGCCGGCCGGGTCGTAATGGCCGGTGGCGTCGCCCAGCTCGAATGGTCGCCCGACGTGATCCGCAGCGGCTTGCTCATCGCCCCGCTGCTCTATCCTCCCGAACCGGGCTTGCACGCCACGCGGAGCCGGTCGTTCGGCGGGCTGCACGGCTTTCTGGCGGACAGCTTGCCCGATGCCTGGGGACGGCTGTTGCTGCGACGTCGCCTCGCCAGGATCGACGTCCAGTTCGACACGCTGAACCCGGTCGATCAGCTGGCGATCATCGGCGCCGGTGGCCGTGGCGCGCTGGTCTATCAGCCAGCCACCACGCCTGACGATGCGATCGGGACGATCGATCTCGATGCCCTGGCCGAGGAATCGCGGTTGCTCCTCGCCGGGGACGAGGGCGCACTGGTCGACACGCTGGCGGCGCTGGGCGGCGCGTCGGGCGGCGCTCGTCCCAAGGTTCATGTCGGCTTCGCCCCCGATGGCGCGATCAGCGTCGGCGAGGCCGCGGATGGCCATGACGCCTGGATCGTCAAGTTCCGCGCGACCGGCGATCCGATCGACATCGGTCCGGTCGAGGAAGCCTATGCGCGCATGGCCCGTGCCGCCGGCCTGACGATCGCGGAATCCCGCGTACTGCCCGAGCGCGACGGACCTGGCTATTTCGCGACGCGCCGCTTCGACCGACCGGCCCCCGGGCGCCGGCTGCACATGGTATCCCTCGCCGGGGCAGCCGAAGCCCCGTCCGAGATGCCGAGCCTCGACTATGACGGATTCCTGCGCGCGACCCTGGCGATCACCCGCCATGCCGGCGACGTCGAGCAGGCCTTCCGCCGCATGGTCTTCAACGTTCTGTCACACAACCGCGACGATCACACCCGGCAGCACAGCTATCTGATGGGACTGAGCGGTGAGTGGCGCCTCGCCCCAGCCTATGACCTGACCTTCTCGGTCGGTCCAGGCGGTGAACACTATCTCGCGGTCGAAGGCGAGGGCCGCACGCCGACCCGCGCGCACGTCCTCGCGCTGGGCCGCCGCCATGGCCTGTCGGATCGCGTCATCGGCCAGATCATCGACCAGACGCGCGGCGCGCTGACCGAATGGCCGGTGATTGCCGCGGATGTTGGCGTCACCGTCTCGCGACGCCAGATCGCGGATCGCTTGAAGGTCACCGACGACCACTTCGGGTGAGAAGAAGGCCCTGCACGTGGGGGTTACCCACGTCAGGAAGGAAAAGACATGATGAGCATCGACGCGGACGCCGGCGGCACCCTCGCGATGACGCCGGGGACCGGCCCGGTCCTCCCCCAGGACATGATCGACGCGGCAACCGCCGACGCCATCCTGCGGCTCGACCGCAAGATCGCCCGTGCGATCCAGACGGGCCGGGGCATCAACCTCAAGTCGGAGGATCTCGACCTCCTTACCCTGGTGGGTGCAGTGAACCTGCTCGGAAAGGCGCGAAGCGAAATCCTAAAGGAAAAAGCGCAGTGCCGGCACCGAAAGTTTTCTACCGCCGGGGTGAATTCCACCTCGATCACCTCCGGGGCAAGGGCGGTGAGGTCGTCAGCCCGGACCTCTACATCTGCTGGTACGACCCGGTCTCCGGCCGAATGCAGCGACGCAGCACGGGCACGGCTGATCTTTGCGTAGCAACCGAGGTGCTCGACCGTCACTATCTGGCGTTCCACCAGCCTGCCGATGACGACAAGGCGTACTACACGGTCCATCAGGCTATGACGGACTATTGGACGCTGCACGGTGCCGAACAGGCCAGCGCCGACGCAATCCGTGCCCGGCTGAAACTGGTGAACCGGTTCATCGACCATGAACTCAAGGTCGGTGTGTTGCGTGAACCCGTGCCGCCGAAGGTCCTGGACTCCGAATGGCTGAAGCGATTTCGCCATTGGGGGACCGAGATCGATCCCGTGACCCAGCGGCGGCGTGACCCGGCGACCGGCGGATGGACCGTATCGACCCGCAAACGGGCGAAGTCGACGGTCGAGGAGAGCATCATCCAGCTCAAGGCAGCCTTGCGATTCAACGTGAAGCGTATGGAGGCGGTGCCCGAACTGAAGCACCTGCCCCGCGCCGCCGTGACGCCGGAGCGCAACTTCCGTCTCTCGCTCGACCAGATCGCCGAGATGCTCGACTATACGGCGGAAGGAGACCCGGAGCTCAGCCCGGCGCATCCAGCACGGCTGATGCCGCTGCGACGCTATCTGATCGGTGCGATCTGCACGCTGGCGCGGCCGGATGCGCTCTATGACATCTCGGTGCGGCCCGACCGACAGCAATGGCACCGCAACGCCAGCGTGCTCGACCTCAACCCGGCGGGGCGGATCCAGACGCGCAAAAATCGACCAGCGCTCCCCGTCACATCACTCCTGGCGAACTGGCTGGAGGCGACGGACGACCGGCTGGTCTGTCACGAGAGCGTGGTCGAGAAGGATGAGGACCGTTGGCTGGTCCAGCGGCCCGTGGCGGACGTCAAAAAGGCGTGGAGCGTCATGGCAAGGCATTTCAAGGTACCGATCGGTTTCGGCCCCAAGCTGATGCGCCACAGCATGGCGACTCTGATCGCACAGCGCGGCGTCTCACAGCAGGAAATCCCGCTGGCGCTCGGCCACACGGTGCTGCCCTCCTCGACGCGGCACTACGTGATCTTCAGCCCAGAGTATCTGTCGGAGACCCGACAGGGGCTGGAGGACATTGCGTCCGAGCTGGCCCGGAAGATAGCGATGCCGCTTTACGCAAAACCCACGCAAGTCGGTCCCGATGGACGGCGGCGGCGGGTATGATGGCCAGTCGTTTTCACGCCATCGCTGCCGCTCCCAATCCGCTGGCGCAGCCGCCCTAGTGCCCTCGAGGCCCCCGTGAGCCCGGATGTTCCACTCGGCATGACACGCAAAAGCCACGCAAAACCGCGACGCGCAACTCGGGGGCATGAAAACCAAAAACCCCGCTAAGCCGTTGGCCTAGCGGGGTTTTCGATGGTGGGCGTGGCAAGGATTGAACTTGCGACCCCTGCGATGTCAACACAGTGCTCTACCACTGAGCTACACGCCCGCCGGAGGTGGCCCTTTAGCCGGGGGTTTTCGGGGGTGCAAGCCCCATTTTGCATCGGGACTCAATTCAGGCCCGATGCGTCATGGCGGTCGAACAGCCGATCGACCTCCGCCACCAGGTCGCGCAGGTGGAAGGGCTTGGACAGGACACGGGCGTTGGGCATCGCCTGTCCCACTTTCAACGTCACCGCCGCGAAGCCGGTGATGAACATCACGCGCAGGTCGGGGGCCAGTTCGTTGGCGCGGCGCGCCAGTTCGATGCCGTCCATCTCCGGCATGACGATATCGGTCAGCAGCAGGTCGAATCGCTCCTGCTCGAGAAGCGGCACCGCCGCCGTGCCGCGATCAACCGCGACCACCGCATAGCCCGACCGCTCCAGCGCGCGGGCCAGATATTCGCGCATCACCTGATCGTCTTCAGCCAGTAATATCCGGATCATCACCTTGCCCCGCAATCGGACGCCCTCTTAGCCGATCCAGCTTAACAATTTCAGTCGAATCCGTACCGAAGCGGCTTTAGGATCGACGGGATGAGGCGGTCGTTCGACGAATGGGGAAGCATGCCGCCGGCCGGGCCGGTGGTGCTGTCCGTCTCGCATGCCGGGACCGACTATCCCGCCGAATTGCGCGCCGCGCTGCGGGTTCCCTCGGCCGCGCTCCAGGGCCTGGAGGATCGCCGCGTCGATGCCGTCGCCCATGCCGCGCGCGGCGACGAGCCGATGCTGGTCCAGCGGCTGGGCCGGGCCTGGATCGACCTCAACCGGTCGGAGCGCGAGCGCGACCCGCGCGTCGACGAGGGCGCCCCCCCGCTGCGCCGGCCGATCCTATCGGCGAAGCTGCGCAGCGGCCTGGGGCTGGTGCCGCGCCGGGTGACGGGGGCGGGCGACCTGTGGGCGCGCCGCTTCACCGCCGCCGAGGTCGAGGCGCGGATCGTCGCCGATCACCGCCCCTATCACGATCGGCTGGAGGCGCTGCTGCTTGCCGCGCGCGCCCGCCACGGCGTCGCGGTCTTGCTCGACCTGCACTCGATGCCGCCGCTGGCGGAGGACGGGCCGCAGGTGGTGATCGGCGACCGTTTCGGCCGCACCGCCGCCGGCCGCTTCGCGCGGGCGCTGGAGGCGGAGGCGCGCGCCGCCGGGATCGGCGTCACCCGCAATACGCCCTATGCCGGCGGCTTCATCGTCGAGCGGCAGGGCGCGCCGGAGCGCAGCATCCATGCGGTGCAGGTCGAACTGGACCGCCGCCTCTATCTCGACGCCACGCTGGACGAACCGGGCGCAGGGCTGGCGGCGACGGCGGCGCTGGTCCGGCGGATGATCGATGCGCTGGCGACGGAGGCGCTGGCCATGGCGCTGCCGCACGCCGCCGAATGACATAAAAAAACCACCTCGCGCGTGATCGCAGCGAGGTGGCCAAGGTTCAGGGAGGAGACACGCTGAAAGCGTGTCGTACAGCGCCGCGAAAGGGGGGACACGATGCCGTACAAGGCATAAATGGGTGACCCGGCTTTTGGTTCAAGCATCGATTGCGAAAAAATGTGCGGACCCCTGTCTTACCCGGATCAACCCCCCGGATCAGCGGTCGAGCAGGGGCGCCATGCGCGCCAGCATCCCGTCGCGCAGCAGGACACGGTGGCGCAACGCCGCCGCGACATGCAGCAGCACCAAAGCGAGCATCAGCCAGCCGAGCAGTTCATGCGCCTCATGCCCGAACCCGCCCGCCGCGCGTCCGACCGGCAAAGGCGGCACCTGCGCCAGCCCGAACCAGGAGGTGGGCCGGGGCATGGGCCCGCCCGAGACCATCAGCCAGCCGGTCAGCGGCATCGCCACCATCAGCAGATAGAGCGTCCAGTGGGTGGCGTGGGCGGCCGCGCGCTCCCAGCCGGGGGTATGCGCGGGCAGCGGCGGCGCCCTGTGCAGCAACCGCCAGCCGAGCCGCGCCGCCGTCAGCCCCAGCACGGTCAGCCCGACCGCCTTGTGCAGCGCCATGCCGCCGATCGCATCGTGGAGCAGGCCGATCGCCAGGTTGACGATCACCAGCGCGGCGATCGTCCAGTGGAACAGCATCGCCACGCGCGAGTAGCGCAGAACAGCATCGCGGCGATCGATCATGGGCCCGGCTCCAGCCCGCGCGGCGCGGGGAGCGGGCCGACGGAGCGTCCGGTCTAGCCGCGCGGAGCGGGCAGGGAAAGGGTGGCGCCGGCCGTCACGGAACGGGCCGCGACGCTGTTCCGATCGCCCGACGTCGCGCGGCCGGGCGGCGGCCGGAGGCCTCTACCCGGTTGACCTTCTGCGGCCACCAGCCGCCGCCGGAGTGGTAGGATGGCCGTGCGAGGATCGCATCACAGGCCGGAGCCGGACCTGACAGGGGTCGCCAGTGCGGGAGTTCGCGCCCTCGCGTGAACCCCCTGGCGGCCCGCCGGGGCAAGGCGGGGCCCTGCGCCGCCACGCCGCCCCCGCACGACCGGCGGGGGCGGCGGGAGGGATCAGAAGCTCGGCTGCATCTGCGGCGCGGCGACCTTGCCGGCCTGCGCCTGGCGCGCGAAGATGTCGCGCATCAGCGACAGCGAGAACAGGTGCGCATAAAGCAGCGGCAACATGCCGGACTGGCTGATCTTGCGCAGCTGGTCGCCGCGCAGGTCGGCGAGCTTCTTCTCGTCGATCATCTGGAAGCCGCGATAGATGAAGGGCTGCTCGCCGCCGTCCATCTGGATCGTGACTTCGCCGTCCATCAACAGGCCCAGGTCCTTCAGTTCCTTCATGAACATCTGGGTGCGCTGGCCGGCCTGCTCGAACTGCTCGTTAAAGGCCAGGATGTCCTTGGTCAGCTGGCTCGGCTGGCCATCGGTGAACAGCGGCTCGCCATCCTCGAAGGCGCCGATCGTCTCGCTGGTCGGGTCGAAGCAGAGCGACAGGTCCTGGCTGTCGGGCCGCAGCCGCGCCAGCATATAGGGATAGCGGCGGATATAGGCGGGGACGTAGAAGTTCGTCTCGGTCAGCTTGCCGGCCTCGTCGACGAAGACGTTGACGCCCTCGTTCAGGCCCATCAGCGCCAACGGGATCGCATCCTCGCCGACCGAGAAGACGATCGGCATGTGGCGCTGGACCAGCGGGAACTCGTCGATCGTCACCGGGATCGCATGCTGGCCGGCCAGGAAGGGCGCGGTCTCGGCCGGGCGGACCTTCCAGTCCGCATGGGTCTCGCTCGAAAGCGGTTCGAGGCCGTTGTAGAAGAGCGGCAGTTGCGGCGCGCTGGCCATTTTTCGATCACTCCGGGAACAAAAGAACGCCTTGCCCTATTCCGCCGGCCGGGGCGGCGCAAGCAGCTTGCCCGGGTTGAGCAGCCCCAGTGGGTCGAGCGCCGCCTTGATCGTGGCGAGCGCCGCCAGCCGGCCGGGCGGGGCGAGGCGGGCGAGCTCCGTCGCCTTCATCTGGCCGATGCCATGCTCGGCCGAGATCGTGCCGCCCGCCGCCGTCACCAGGTCATGGACGAAGCGACTGACAACGGGCGCATCCTCGGCATACCAGCGCGCGCGGTCGGCGTCCCTGGGTGCGCGGACGTGGAAGTGGATGTTGCCGTCGCCCAGATGGCCGAAGCCCGAGGCGCGGGTCCCGGGAAACCGCGCGTCGCACGCCGCCGCCGCCTCGACCATGAAGCGCGGCATGGCATCGACCGGCACCGCGATGTCGTGCTGCGCCGCGGGGCCCTGCGCCCGCTCGGCATCCGACAGCGAATCGCGGATCGCCCAGAAGGCGTCGGCCTGCGCCTCGCTGGCGGCGATGGTCGCATCGGCGATCAGCCCGTCGGACAGCGCTTCGCCCAGAACGCGCTCCAGCAGCGCCTGTGGCGCCTCGGCGGCGGCGGCGGCGGCGGTCGCCTCGATCAGCAGATGCCAGGCATGGCGACCGGCGAGCGGCGCGCGCGCCTGGGGCCGCCACGCCAGCGCCGCGTCCAGCGTCTCGGCGGGCAGGATCTCGAAACTCTCGACCGCGTCGCTCGCCCGCTGGAACCGGCGGAGCAGCGCCAGCGCATCGGCCGGATCGGCCACCCCCGCCCAGGCGACGCCGCGCGCCGCGACCGCCGGCGCCAGCTTCAGCGTCGCGGCGGTGACGATGCCCAGCGTCCCCTCGGCGCCGATCATCAACTGGCCCAGGTCATAGCCGCGATTGTCCTTGCGCAAGGCCGCCAGCGTATCGATCACGGTGCCGTCGGCGAGCACCGCCTCCACCCCCAGCACCAGCCCGCGCATCGTGCCGAAGCGCAGCACCTGGGTCCCGCCCGCATTGGTCGAGACGAGGCCGCCGATCGTCGCGTTGCCGCGCGCGCCGAGCGTCAGCGGAAAGCGCCAGCCCTCCGCCAGCGCCGCGTCGTTCAGCCGCTCCAGGATCACGCCCGCCTCGACCACGGCAAGGCCCGCCCCGGCATCCAGCCGGCGGATGCGGTCCATCCGGCGCAGCGACAGGAGGAACGCGCCGCCATCCGCCGGCGGCGTCGCGCCGCCGACCATCGAGCTGTTGCCCCCTTGCGGCACCAGCGGCACCCGCGCCTCGGTCGCCGCCTGCAGGATCGCCACCACCTCGGCCGTGTCGCGCGGCGCGAGCAAGGCGGGCGCATGGCCGCGATAGCGCCGCCGCCAATCCTCCTCCCAGGGTTCGATCAGCGCCCGGTCGGTGACGATCCCGCCCGGGCCGAGCCGGGGCCGGAGGCGGTCGAGCATGGCGGTCTGGGCAGGGGTCATGACCCGCCCGCTAGACCGAGTTCATGACGCGTTCAATCTTCGCCGCTAGACGGGAAGCCTGAACCCGCCATGCCCTTTCCCCGCTTTCCCCTCCGCTTGCGCGCGATGCGCCTTGGCCATGGGCTGGTCCCGGTGGCGGGCTGGTCGTTCGCGACGGCGATGCTCGCCGCGCCGGTCGCCGCCGATCCGCCGGCGGTCGTGACCGCGCAGGTGCTGATCCGCGAACGCATCACCATCCGCCGGGTGCCGCGGATGCCGATCGCCGCCCCGACGCTGGCCACGCCGGTGCCGATGGTCCGCGGCTGGCGCGAGCGCAAGGGGCCGAAATGCCTGCCCGTCGACCGGCTGGCGGGCGCCAGCATCGTCGCGCCGATGGCGATCGACCTGCTGACCGTCGACGGCCGCCGGCTGCGCGCGCGGCTCGACCATGATTGCAGCTCGATGGACTATTATTCGGGCCTGTACATCCGGCCGGGCGAGGACGGGCAGGTCTGCGCGCGGCGCGACTCCATTCGAGTGCGGTCGGGCGCACGCTGCGGCATCGCGGCGTTCCGTGCGCTCGACCCGGTGCGCTGAGCCGCCCGCCGGCGCCACCGGGCACGCGAGTTTCCTTGACTTTTGACGGTAAATACGACAGCGCCGGGGCGCCTCGACACCGGTCGGCGCACCTTTTACCCGGACATGTTCATGCCCTTTGCCGATCTCGGCCTTTCCGACGAACTTCTCCAGGCGGTCACCGACGCCGGCTATAGCGAGCCGACGCCGATCCAGGCAGCCGCCATCCCCTCCGTCCTGATGATGCGCGACCTGATCGGCATCGCCCAGACCGGCACCGGCAAGACCGCCGCCTTCGTGCTGCCGATGATCGACATCCTGGCGCATGGCCGCAGCCGCGCGCGGATGCCGCGCAGCCTGATCCTGGAGCCGACGCGCGAACTCGCCGCCCAGGTCGCCGAGAATTTCGAGAAGTACGGCGCGGGCCACAAGCTCTCCATGGCGCTGCTGATCGGCGGCGTGTCGATGGGCGACCAGATCAAGGCGCTGGAAAAGGGCGTCGACGTGCTGATCGCGACGCCGGGCCGGCTGATGGACCTGTTCCAGCGCGGCAACATCCTGCTGACCGGCTGTTCGATGCTGGTGATCGACGAGGCGGACCGGATGCTCGACATGGGGTTCATCCCCGATATCGAGGAAATCTGCACCAAGCTGCCCAAGCAGCGCCAGACCCTGCTCTTCTCGGCCACCATGCCGCCGCCGATCAAGAAGCTGGCGGACAAGTTCCTCGACAATCCCAAGACGATCGAGGTGGCGCGCCCCGCCTCCACCAACATCAACATCACCCAATGGGTGGTGCCGGTGCCGGCCCAGTCGTTCGAGAAGCGCAAGCGGCTGCGCCAATTGCTGGGGCAGGACGAGGTGCGCACCGCGATCATCTTCTGCAACCGCAAGACGACGGTGCGCGAGCTGAACAAGTCGCTGAAGCAGCACGGCTTCCGCTCGGGCGAGATCCATGGCGACATGGAGCAGCCGCAGCGGCTGGCCGAGCTCGACCTGTTCAAGCGCGGCGACATCAACATCCTGGTCGCGTCCGACGTCGCGGCGCGCGGGCTGGACATCAAGGGCGTCAGCCACGTCTTCAACTTCGACGCGCCCTGGCATCCGGACGATTATGTCCACCGCATCGGCCGGACCGGGCGCGGCGGCGCGACCGGCGTGGCGTTCACCTTCGTCGCGCCCGACGATGCCGAGAATATCGAGAATATCGAGAAGCTGACCGGCCAGTCGATCGCCCGGCTGGAGCTGCCCGCCGTCGAGGAGGAGCCGCGTCGCGGCCGCCGCGACCGGCCCCGCCGTGCGTCGTCGGACGAGGCGGTCGCTGACGCCGCCGAGCCGGTAGCGCCGCGGCGCGAACGGTCGGCTCCCCGCGAGCAGGCTCCCCGCGACCGCGCGCCCCGCGAGCAGGCGCTCCAGGAACGCGCGCCCCGCGAGCAGGATCGTCCGGTGCGCAGCCGGCGCGACGATCGCAGCTATGCCCGCGACCGCGACGACGGTCCGGATATCGGCTGGAACGGCCCAATCCCGGCCTTCCTGCACGCCACCATCCCGCTCTGACCGCAGCGCCGCCCGCTATTGGCGGGCGGTGTCCGGGCCGGATGCCGGGCGGTCGTCCAGGGGATAGCCGGCCGCGGATCCGGGACAGAGGCCGGCCTTGAACCGGGCCATCAGCCCCGTGCGTCGCAGAGCGCGGAAATAGGCCCCGTTCTCACAGGACGCTTCGCTCCGGTCGACATTGCCGACACAGGCCTTGATACCGTCCGACGCGTCGCGCGGCAGCGCCCGGTCGAGCCGCTCGCGCGCGCCGCCGCCCAAGCGGGCCCGGAAGTCGTCGAGCCGCTGGAGCATGTCGGCCGGCGTAATGGTGCCCGTGTTCGAGGCGGCGCACGCAGGGGCCTTGTCGACGCCCGGATCGGGTGCTCGCGCGGCGATCAGCATCAGGGCGGGAAGGACGGGCATCGACACCTCCATGGCTGCGGCGCATGGGACATGCGCCGTCCCGTTTGTAGGCCGGCCCGGCGCTCCACCGCACTGACAAAGGCGTCATGATCATCGCCCGCTTCGGTTTGGGACCGTCCTGCGTATGGTCGGCGGTTCAACCGCTCGCTTTGGCAAGGCGACGATCTGAACTAATGGCGAGGCGGCCGGACTGACCGATGGCGCCGGGGCTGACAGGAGGTGCGTGGACGTGCGGATCATCGCGACGATACTGGCCACCACCGTCTTGTGGAGCTGTGCGGCCGCAGGCCAGGCCGCGCCGCCACCCCTGGAGCTGATCGCCGCGACCGCGATCCCGCAGGGCAGCCGCTTCCACGGCGTCGCGGTCGGCGGCCTGTCCGGCCTCGACCGGCTGCCCGGCGGCGACTACCTCGCCATCTCCGACGACAAGGGGGACGGGCGGCCGCCACGCTTCTACCGCCTGGCGATCCGGATCGACGCGCCGCGCCACCGGATGCGGGTGCGGCTCAAGCGGCAGGTCGTGCTGCGCGACGCGCAGGGCATGCCCTTTCCGACCGATCGCCTGGTGGTCGATCCCGAGGCCATCCGCCATCCTGGCCAGGGCCATGTCCTCTGGTCGTCGGAGGGCACCTGGCAGGACGACCCGGCCCGCCGGACCCAGCCCGCCATCGTCGAAAGCGACGCCAGGGGCCGCATCCTGCACAGCTTCGCGCTGCCGGCCGCCTATCTCTATGCCGACAACCGCACGCGCGGAGCGGAGTCCAACGGCGTGCTGGAGGGGCTGGCCGTCGCGCCGGACGGCGGCGTGTTCGCGATCAACGAGGTGCCGGCCTTTGAGGACCGGATGGCGGCCGGCGACGGCGACGCGCCCGCTCTCCACCGCCTGACCCGCTTCGATCCGAGGACCCGGCGGGCGACCGGGCAATATGTCTATGCGGTGCCGGACGCGCGCTACGCCGTGTCGGAGCTGCTCGCGGTCGACGACCACCGCTTCCTGACGATCAAGCGGGCGACGCCTTTCGACATGCGGCACGGTGTCGATGCGCGCATCGTGCTGTCGACGATCGCGCCCGGCAGTAGCGACGTGCTCGCCTGTCCGGCGGTGCCGCGCTGCGACGCGGTGCCGATGACGCGGCGGGTGCTGCTCGACCTGCCCGGCCACTATCGGGGCGTGACGATCGACAATCTGGAGGGGCTGGCCTGGGGGCCGAGGCTGGCGGATGGCCGCCGCGCGCTGATCGCCGAGGCGGACGACAATTTCAGCCGGGAGGAACGCTCGCAGTTCCTCGCCTTCGCCTGGTCCGATCCGAAGGAATAGGGGTGGAGGATCAGGCCCGCGCGCGCTGGAGGAGTTCGTCCCAGTCGAGACCCAGCAGGTCCACGGCCTCCTGGATGCGCGGCCAGTGAGTGGTCATGAAGGTGGTGCGCTCGGCGACGCGCAGCCGCTCCGCCGCGCCGGGCAGCACGAACATGCCGACGCCGCGCCGCACCTCGACATAGCCATCATCCTGGAAGCCCTGATAGGCCTTGGCGACGGTCAGCGGATTGGCGCCATGTTCGGCGGCGAAAGCGCGGACCGAGGGCAACTGGTCGCCCGAGCGATAGTCGCCGCGCAGGATGCCCGCCGCGATCGCGCCGCGGAGGCGGAGATAGACCGGGCTGTCCTCGCCGCTAAATGCTGTCATGGTGACTTAATACAGCATGGGACGCGCTTGTCGACTCACCAATGTGAAACGATTGCACCCAGATCGGGACGGGGCCGTTCGTCGAGCGCGCGCGACGGCGTGCCGATGAAGACGAAGCCGACGATCCGCTCGGGCGCCGCGCCGAAGCCGTCGCGCACCGCCTCCGACATGCTCGGCCAGCCGGTCAGCCAGCCCGCAGCATAGCCATGGGCGTTGGCGGCGTGGAGCAGGTTCATGCACGCCGCACCCGCCGACATCTCCTGCTCCCAGACCGGGATCGGCCGCCCCGCCTGCGGCGCCGACAGCACCACCACCAAGGCGGGGGCCTGGCGCGCGAACTGGTCCAGCCCCGCCAGCTCCGCCTCGCTCGGCGGTGGCGTAGCGGCGCGTCGGGCGTCCAGGATCAGCGCGGCCAGCCGGTCGCGATCCTCGACGATCACGAACCGCCAGGGCGCGAGCTTGCCATGATCGGGCGTGCGCGCGGCGATGGCGATCATCGCCAGCAGTTCGTCGCCCGAGGGACCGGGCGCGACCAGATCGCGCGGCTTGCCCGAACGGCGGGTGGCGAGAAAGGCGAGCGGGGTCGAGCGATCGTTGAGCATCATCGCCCCAGATAGCGTGGCGCTGCGGATATCCTAGAGGTGGGGGAAGGGGGCATCAGTGTCGGACCGCCTTCCTTGTAAGGGGATCGTTGCGAAATGCGGCCGCCTGCCTCCTGATGCACCACCCCGGCGAAGGCCAAGGTCCAGTCACGGCGCGATTGTAGTGATTCGCGAGCCTCCGCCAACTGGACCCCGGCCCTCGTCGGGGTGAAGTCGTGCGTTTTGCAACGATCCCCCGCCGGGGGGTATGTCCGACGGTCAGGACAGAGGGGAAAGTGCCTCACCCCGCCGGCAGCGTCACCGTCGCGGTCAGCCCTTCCCCCGGCGCGGTGGACAGCGCGAGCGTGCCGCCATGGAGTTCGGCGAGCTCGCGCGCGATCGGCAGGCCGAAGCCATGGCCTTCCCCCGCCTCGTCCAGCCGGACGCCGGGGCGCAGCGCTCGGGGGACCGAATCGGCGGCGATGCCGGGGCCGTCATCGGTGATCGCGATCCGCACGTCGGCGTCGCGCCGCTCCGCGGCGATCCGCACCTGTCCGCGGGCCCAGCGCCAGCCATTGTCGATCAGATTGCCCAGGATCTCCGCCAGATCCTGCGCGTCGCAGCGGACCGCCAGGTCGTCCGCCACCGACACCTGCGCGGCGATGCCGCGATCGGCATGGATGCGCGCCAGGGCCGCGACCAGATCGGCGACGGTCGGGGCGACCGCGACCGGCGCGGTCCCGGCCCCGCCGTCGCTGGCGGCGCGGGCGCGGCCGAGATGATGGCGGACCTGCCGCTCGGCGCGGTCGAGCTGCGCGGCCAGCCGCCCGTCCGGGTCGCGCCCGGCGAGATCGAGCCGCAGCGCCGCCAGCGGCGTCTTGAGCCCATGCGCCAGATTGGCGACATGGCCGCGCGCGCGCGCCAGTTGCGCCTCGTTGTCGTCGATCAGGGCGTTGAGCCGCTCGACCAGGGGCAGCAATTCGGTCGGCGGATCGACCGTGACATGGCGGCGGCGGCCGGCGCGCACCTCCGCCAACATGGTCGCGATCGTCGCCAGCGGGCGGAGGCCGATCCGCAACTGCACCAGTGTCGCCGCGCCGAGCAGCCCGCCGAGCAGCGCCAGCGTGGCCAGCAACGGCGCCAGCGCCGCCTCCACCGGGCGCTGGATCGCCCGACGCGGCACCGCCACCGCCACCTGGGCCGGCCCGGCGGCGGTGGCGATCGTCGCCCAACGGCCATGCACGCCGCCTTGGCTGGTGCGCTGGTCGAACGGCTGGCCCGCACCCGGCGGGGGGGGCGGGGCGCGCCCCGCGGGGGGCGGCTGGCGGCCGGGAGGCGGGGCCGGCGGCGGTGCCTTCGGCAGGCCGGGGCCCTCCCGCGCCGCCGGCGCGGGAGCCGCCGCCATCGGATCGAGCCAGGTCATGCCGGCCCGCGCGCGCGGCGTCACGATCCGCCAGGGCTGGTCCGACCCGCCCGCCAGCCGGGCGAGCAGCGGCGCGTCGAGCGTCCCGTCGTCGCGCACCGCCGCGCCATAGGCCACCAGCCGGTCGTCGAGGCGCGCATCGATCGTGCCGGTGACATAGCGTTCGAGGATGCCGGCGATCGCTATTCCCGCCACCGCCAGCGCGACCAGCGTCGCTGCGGCCGCGACCAGCGCCAGCCGCGCTCGCAGCGAGCGGGGTCCCCGGATCACGCCGCCCCCGCCGTCAGGCGATAGCCGCGCCCGCGCACCGTCTCGATCCGCTCCGCGCCGATCTTGCGGCGCAACCGGCCGACGATCACCTCGAGCGAGTTGGAGTCCACATCGGCATCGCCCTCGTAGACGCGCTCCAGCAGGTCGAGCCGCTCCACCACCACCTCGCGGCGCAGGATCAGCGCCGACAGGACGCGCCATTCGAAGGCGGTCAGCTTCAGCGGCAGGCCGTCCAGCTCGAACTGCCCGGTCTGCGCGTCGAAGCTGAGCGGTCCACAGCGGATCACGCTGGCGGCATGGCCGGCGGCGCGGCGGACCAGCGCGCGTAGCCGCATCACCAGCTCCTCGGTGCGGAACGGCTTGGTCAGGTAATCGTCGGCCCCCGCCTTGAAGCCCTGCACCTTTTCCGCCCAGGCGTCGCGCGCGGTCAGGATCAGGACCGGCAGGGTGCGCCCCTCGGCCCGCCAGCCGGCCAGCACCGACAGGCCGTCGCGCCCCGGCAGGCCCAGATCGAGCACCGCCACGTCATAGGCCTCGGTGCTGCCCAGATGCCCGCCATCGACGCCGTCGGTCGCCAGGTCGACCGCGAAATGCTCGGCGCGCAACGCCCGCGCGATCCCCGCGCCCAGCGCCGCATCGTCCTCCACCAGCAGCACCCGCATCGCATCCCTTTCCGTCACCGGCCCTATGCCGGGTGTCTAAACCGAAACTGAACCGCGCGGTTCAGTGGGGGTCGGGGGCGAATCGGTAGAAGGGGCCATCAACAAGGAGACGTTCCCATGCCCCCCATCTTCCGCAACAACCTGCGCACCGGCTTGGCTGGCGTCGCGCTGCTCGCCGCGGGCATCACCGGCGGCGCGGTGGTCGCCCGCTCGTTCGAGCCGGCGGTCGAGATGGCGCCGATGCGCGCCACGCCGATCCGGTCGCTGACCGCCGGCGATTCGGTCGTCACCGTCAAGGGCCGGGTGGCCGAGACCTTCGGCAACAAGTTCGTGCTGGACGACGGCAGCGGCCACGCGCTGGTCGATACCGGGCCCAGGGGCGACGACGCCAGCCTGGTCTCGGTCGGCGCGCCGGTGACGGTGCAGGGCCGGTTCGACCGGGGCATGATGCATGCCTCGTTCCTGGTCGACGCATCGGGCAAGGTGGTGGCGCTGGCCCCGCTCGCGCCGCCGCCGCATGGCCCCGGCGGCCCCGGCGGCCCCGGCGGCCCCGGCGGCCCCGGTGGCCCCGGTGGTCCGGGTGCCGGTCCGCGCGATCGCAACGCGCCGCCGCCGCCGCCCCCGGCCGGCGCCCCGGCGCCCGCCACCGCGGGCTGATCGGAAACCTGGTCATCGGTCGGCGCGTTCCGGGGCATCACTGCCCTGGAGCGTGCCGATCGTCATGTCGTCCTACCCCTCCGTCCCCGTCCAGCGTCTGTCCGTGAAGCTGGGGCCCGACCCGGCGCGGACGGTGATCCGTCCGTTCCTGCCGGCCGATCCGGCGGGCTTCGCGGTGCCCGGCCACCCGCGCCCCGCCCGCATCATCGCCCGCGTGCTGTCGCTGCCGGAGGCGGAACTGGACGACGAGCTCACCCGCGTCCGCGCCTCGCTGGACGAACGCCACCGCGATGTCGACGCGCTGCTGCTTCGCCAGTTCGACGCGGTGCGCGACCAGTTGCCCGACGCCGATGCCGTCAGCCGCTCGCACCGGCTGCTGATCGGCGGCTATCTGAGCGCCGAATATGCCTTCGAATCGGCGGCCCTTTTCAACCCCAGCATCGTGGGCCTGAGCACGGCATCGGACGGCGCGATCCGCTTCGTCCTGTCGCTGCGCGGAATCGGCGAAGGGCATCTGTCCTCCGTCGCCTTCCGCACCGGCTGCTGGCAGGCGGACGGCACGCTGGCGCTCGATCCGCCCAGCGAGACGGCGGTGCCGCCGATCGTCGGTCCCGCCACCGGCTGGCACGACCAGGATACGGTCCAGCTCGACTGCAGCGGCAGCCGCGAGCCGTCCGAGACCGTGCTGTTCCCGATCCTCGACAGCCAGGCGCGGGGGATCGAGGACCTGCGCCTCACCCCCTTCGCCCGCAAGACCGGCGAGACCACCTATGTCGGCACCTATACGGCGGTCGGCACCGACGCGGTGCGGCAGGAACTGCTCCAGACCGACGATTTTCGCACCTTCAAGATGCACCCGGTGCGCGGCGATCTGGCGGGGGCGAAGGGCATGGCGCTGTTCCCGCGCCGGGTCGGCGGGCGCTTCCTGGCGATCGGGCGGCAGGACAACGAGAATCTCTGGCTGTTCGGATCGGACGATCCATTCACCTGGACCGGCGGCCGCAAGATCCTGGAGCCGCGATATCCTTGGGAATTCGTCCAGATCGGCAATTGCGGCTCGCCGATAGAGATCGACGAGGGCTGGCTGTTGCTGACGCACGGCGTTGGCGTCGTGCGCAATTATTGCATGGGCGCGGTGCTGCTCGACCGGGATGATCCGTCGCGCGTGCTGGGGCGCCTGCCGGTGCCGCTCCTGGAGCCGGGGCCGGAAGATCGGGATGGCTATGTTCCCAACGTCGTCTATAGTTGCGGCGCGTTGCTGCGGGGGCGGACGATGCTGCTTCCCTATGGGATTGCCGACGAATATACCCGCTTTGCCACGATCGACATCGACGCGCTTCTCGCGGCGATGGAGAAAGAGCATCTATAACAACGAATTAACCTCCGAAGTTTAGGATGAGCCGTGGTGATGGAATCAGGGCGAATCGACGGCGAAGGGGTGGCCAGGCGTCCGATCGGGACGATCGGGATCGCCGCGCTCGCCTATTGGGCGGCGGCGTCGCTGTCGCTCGCGGCGATCGGCGGAGTGCAGGGAGTGGCGGCGATGTGGCCCGCCGGCGGCGTGCTGCTCGCCGCGTTGCTGCTGCTGCCGCCGCGCTACGCGCCCGCCACGCTGCTCGCCTGCGCCGCCGCCAGCATCCTCGCCAATCGCCACGCGGGCATCGACCTGCTGTTGTCGGTCGGCATGACGGCGGCCGATCTGGCCGGATGCTGGCTGGCGGCGGTGCTGATCCGACGCTGGGGCATCGCCCGGCCGTCTTTCATCCGGCCCCGTGACGTCGCGCGCTTCACCGCCGCGACCCTGATCGCCGGCCTGGCCGATGGCGCGATCTGGGCCGGGGTGGGTGGCGGGGAATGGCCGTCGATCCTGGCCTGGTTCACCACCGCCACCCTGGGCATGCTGATCGTCACGCCGATGGTGCTGACGACGGCGGCCTTGTTCGACCCGGCCGAGGTTCATGTGACCCGCCCCCGCTCGGCCAGCGAGGCGGTCGCGCTGCTGGCGCTGCTCGCGGCGGTGACGCTGGCGGTGTTCGCGCAGGGGCGGTTCCCGCTGCTGTTCCTGCCGATGGTCGCGCTGCTCGTCGCCACCTATCGGCTGGGTCCGTTCGGCGCCGCCGCCGGGGTCACGATCGTGGCGATCGCCGCGGCGGTCGCGATCAGCCTCGGGATGAGCCCGGCGCACCTGCACGCCGGCTCCTCGGTCGAAGCCGCCTTCTTCCTGCAATTCTACCTGCTGGTGCTGTTCGCGACCGCCTTGCCCTTCGCCGCGCTCCAGTCGGCGCGCGCGCGCCTGATGGCCGAGCGGGCGGAAAGCGAACGGCACCATCGCCTGCTGGCCGAACGGTCGAGCGACATCATCGGCCGCATGGCGCTGGACGGCACCGTCGTCTATGCCTCCCCGGCCACGCTCCGGGTGCTGGGCTACAGCCCGGCCGAGATCCTGGCGCAGGCGCCGGCGACCTTCATCCATCCCGAGGACCGCGACGCTGTGATCGCCAACTGGCGCGGCCTGGTGGCTGGGCGGCCCGGCCATGACATCTGCGTCTATCGCCAGCAACGCCGCGACGGCAGCTATGTCTGGCTGGAGGCGGCCTATCGGCTGGTGCCGGCGCAGGACGCGACCGGGCCGTGGTCGAAGGGGCAGGCGGCGGAGGTGATCATGTCGATCCGCGACATCAGCCGCCGTCGGCAGGCCGAATTGCGCGCCGACGCGGCCATGCACGAACTGCGCGACGCCAACCGCCTGCTGGGCATGGCCGCGCGGATCGCCGGGGTCGGCCACTGGCGCTATTCGCTCGAGACGGGGGCCATGACCTGGAGCGCGGAGGTGTTCCGCCTGCACGGCCTGTCCGCCACCGACCCGCAGCCGACGCTGGAACAGGCGCTGGCCTTCTACCATCCCGACGACATGGCGCGCGTTCGCGCGGTCGTCCGGGCGGCGATGACGGCCGGGGGCGAGTTCGAATGCGCCGCGCGCATCCGGCGGGGCGATGGCGGCATCCGCCATGTCGTTATCCGCGGCGGCGGCGAGACGCGCGGCGACGGCGCCTCCGCCGCGCTGTTCGGCATCATCCGCGACGTGACCGAGCAGGTCGAGGCCGAGGCCGCGCTGCGCGCCGCGCATCTCGCCGCCGAGGCGATGGCGGAGCGCGCGCTGCGGTTGGTCGATACCGACGCGCTGACCGGCGTGGCCAGCCGCCGCCGCGCGCTGGCCATGCTGGACGAGGCGCTGGCCACCGCGCAGGGGCGTGGTGAGGGCCAGGCCGAACCACTGGCGGTGGCGGTGCTCGACATCGACCATTTCAAGGAGGTCAACGACCGCTGGGGCCATGCCGAGGGCGACCGGGTGCTACGCCGCGTCGCGCGCGCGGCGGCGGAGGCGGTGCGCGCCACCGACCTGGTCGGCCGGCTGGGCGGCGAGGAATTCGTGGTGATCTTCCCCGGTGCGGGCGAGACGGCGGCGCTGGCGCTGGTCGAGCGGCTGCGCAGCGCGATCGCGACCAGCGCCACCGGTCCAGCCGACGGACCGCCGGTCACCGCCAGCATCGGCATCGCGCTCTATCGGCCCGGCGCGACCGCGACGTCGCTGCTCGGCGATGCCGACCGCGCGCTTTACCGCGCCAAGGCCGAGGGGCGCAACGCGGCGCGCTTCGCCGCCTGAGCCGATCCGGCCGGACCCGTTTCCGGGCATGCGCGTTCCCCGCGCCGACCACGAACCGGATCGAGAGGAAGCGGCATGAGCATCGGTACGTCACTGGGCCTGGGCGGCGACGGCAGGCACGAGCGAAAGGTCCGCTATGCGATCGTCGGGCTGGGCGACATCGCGCAGGAGGCGATGATGCCGGGCATCGCGCATACCGGCAATTCGGAGCTGGTCGCGCTCGTCTCCGGCGATCTCGACAAGGCGCGGCAGGTGGCGGAGACCTATGGGCTGGACGCGGTCTATGCCTATGAGGACTTCGGCGAGCTGCTCGCCTCCGGCACGATCGACGCCATCTATCTGGCGACGCCCAACTGGCGTCACGCCGAATTCGCCATCCCCGCGCTGGATGCCGGCATCCACGTGCTGTGCGAGAAGCCGCTGGAAATCTCGGTGGAGCGCGCCGAGGCGATGCTGGCGGCGGAGCGTCGCTCCTCCGCCAAGCTGATGACTGCCTATCGCCTGCATTTCGAGCCGGCGACCATCGATGCGATCAACCGCATCCGGGCAGGCGAACTGGGCGATCTGATCGCCTTCTCATCCTGCTTCGCGCAGTTGCTCGACCCCGCCAACCACCGGGCGAGCAACGGGCTGAAGGCCGGGCCGCTGTTCGACATGGGACCCTATCCGATCAACGCGATCCGCTATCTGTTCGGCGACGAGCCGGAGCAGGTCGTCTCCGCGATCGGCGCGCGCCATGCGCAGTCGGGCTATGCGCAGGATTTCGACGACACGGTCGCGGTGACGCTCAGGATGCCGGGCGGCGCGATCGCGCAGTTCGTCGTCAGCTACTACGCCAACACGGTCGACAGCCTGGTGATCGCGGGCACCAAGGGGTCGATCCAGATGCGCCCCGCCTATGGCTTCGGCATGGCGCTGCGCCATCAGCGGATCATCGGCGAGGACGAGCGCGAGGCCAGCTTCGCGGAAACCGACCAGTTCGGCGGGCAGATGTATTACTTCTCCGACTGCATCCTGCACGACCGTCCGGTCGAACCCGACGCGGAGGAGGGGCTGGCCGACCTGCGCGTGATCGAGGGGATCGTGCGCGCGCTGGAGACCGGCGAGCCGCAGACCCTGCCGCCCTTCACGCGCAGCCGGCGCATCGATCCCGACCAGGTCCAGGGGCTGAGCCCGGTCAAGGCACCCGACCTGATCAAGGTCAGCGATCCGACGCGCTGATCCCGCCCCGGCGTGGCGGTGCTCCTGCGCTCCTGCTTTCGCGGGAGCGCGGACCTTTCCGGCACGGCCGGGGCTGGCAGCGTCGGATGGGGGGCGCTAGGAGCCGGGCCATGACCGACGACGCGATGCAGTTGCGAGCCGAGGCGCTCGCCTCCAAGGCCTGGCCCTATGAAGAGGCGCGCAAGCTGCTCGCGCGCTGGCCCGAGGGAAAACCCGGCGATGCGCCGATCCTGTTCGAGACCGGCTATGGCCCATCGGGCCTGCCGCACATCGGCACGTTCAACGAGGTGCTGCGCACGACCATGGTGCGCAATGCCTTCCACGCCCTGTCGGACCGGCCGACCCGGCTGATCGCGTTCAGCGACGACATGGACGGCCTGCGCAAGGTGCCGGACAACGTCCCCAACGGCGCGATGCTGGCCGAGCATCTCGGCAAGCCGCTGACCCGCATCCCCGATCCGTTCGGCACGCACGACAGTTTCGCGGCCCACAACAATGCGCGCCTGCGCGACTTCCTCGACCGCTACGGCTTCGACTACGAGTTCGCCTCGTCGACCGACTATTATAGCGCGGGCCGGTTCGACGACGCGCTGAAGCTGGTGCTGCGTCATTTCGACGCGATCCAGGGCGTGATGCTGCCGACGCTGCGCGCCGAACGCGCCGCCACCTATTCGCCGGTGCTGCCGATCAGCCCGAAATCCGGCGTCGTGCTCCAGGTGCCGATCGAGGTGGTCGATGCCGAGGCGGGGCTGATCGCCTTTGACGACGATGGCGAGCGGATCGTGCAGTCGGCCCTGGGCGGCCTGTCCAAGCTGCAATGGAAGGTCGACTGGGCGATGCGCTGGGTCGCGCTTGGCGTCGATTACGAGATGGCGGGCAAGGACCTGATCGACTCGGTGATCCAGTCGGGCAAGATCGCGCGCGTGCTGGGCGGCCGCCCGCCCGAGGGCTTCAACTACGAGATGTTCCTCGACGAACATGGCCAGAAGATCTCCAAGTCGAAGGGCAACGGCCTGTCGATGGAGGAGTGGCTGACCTATGGGCCGGAGGAGAGCCTCGCCTTCTTCGCCTATCGCGAGCCGAAAAAGGCCAAGCAGCTCCACATGGGCGTCATCCCCCGTGCGGTGGACGAATATTGGCAGTTCCGAACCAATTACGCGACGCAGGAGCTGAAGCAGCGACTGGGCAATCCGGTCCACCACATCCATGACGGGCTGGTGCCGGACGAAAAGCTGCCGGTCAGCTTCGGCCTGCTGCTCAACCTCGCCAGCCTGCCGGGCGTCGGCGACCGCGAGACGATGTGGCGCTTCCTCCAGCGCTATGACGCCGCCCTGACGCCGGAAGCCAATCCGGCGCTCGACCGGCTGGTCGGCTATGCCGTCGCCTATGCCCGCGATTTCGTCGCCCCGACGCTTCAGCGCCGCGCCCCGACCGAGGGGGAGGCGGCGGCGCTGCGCGACCTGGACGCGGCACTGGCCGAGCCGGTGCCGGCCGATGCGGATCTCGCCGCGACGCTGCAGGACCGGGTCTATGAGATCGGCAAGCGCCATTACGGCAAGGAGGCTTTGCGCGACTGGTTCGGCGTCCTCTACGCGACGCTGCTCGGCGCCGCGCAGGGGCCACGCATGGGCAGCTTCTTCGCGCTCTACGGCGTCGAGGAATCGCGGCGGCTGATCGCGGAGGCGCTGTCGCAGGGGTGAGGAGAGGGCGCGTTCCGTCGATGGCCTTGACCACGCCTTACCACCCCGACGAAGTCCAGGGTCCAGTAACGCAGCGCGCCTGGTCGACCACCGGCGCTCCCCAACCGGATGCCGGCCTTCGCCGGGATGGTGGGAAGCGTTTGGCGGCACCTAAAGCCCAATTGACATGACCGAACCCCCCCGCCCCTCGCCGCCAGACCCGTCGGTCGATCTCCCGCTGGCGAAGGGCACGCCCGCCTATCGGCGTCTGACCCTGGCCATGCTGTTCGCCGGCTTCTCCACCTTCTCGCTGCTCTATGCGGTGCAGCCCCTCCTGCCGTTGTTCGCGCGCGACTATGGCCTCAGCGCCGAAGGCGCGTCGCTCGCCGTGTCGCTGGCGACCGGACCGCTGGCGATCGGCATCCTGGTCGCGGGCGTCGTCTCCGACCGGGTCGGGCGGCGGCCGCTGATGGTCGCGGCGATGTTCGCGGCCGGGCTGCTGACGCTCGCCGCGGCGATCGCCCCGGGCTGGTATGCGCTGCTCGCGTTGCGGCTGCTGACCGGCCTGGCGCTGGCGGGGGTGCCGGCGGTGGCGATGGCCTATGTGTCGGAGGAGGTGGACGTGGCGTCGGTCGGCGCGGCGATGGGCCTCTATATCGGGGGCAGCGGCCTGGGCGGCATGGGCGGCCGGCTGGTCGCCAGCCTGGTCGCGGACGTCGCCGACTGGCGTTGGGCGCTGGCGACCGTTGGCCTGGCCGGACTTGCGATGGCCGAGGCGTTCCGCCGGCTCGCGCCGCCCTCGCGACGGTTCGTCGCCGACGATGGCGGGCTGGCGGCGGTGGCCGGCGCGGTGCGGCCGCTGTTCGCCGATCCGGGTCTGCGCCTGCTCTACCTGGAAGCCTTTCTGGTGATGGGCATCTTCGTCACTGTCTTCAACTATGTCGGCTTCCACCTGTTGGGACCGCCCTATCGCCTGAGCCAGGCGGCGGTCGGCGCCATCTTCCTGATCTACATCCTGGGATCGGCGAGTTCGGCTTGGTTCGGCGCGCTGGCGGGGCGGGTCGGGCGGCGCCAGGTCTTCCCGGTGCCGGTCGCGGTGCTGCTCGCCGGCGTCGCCCTGACCGCCGCCCGGCCGTTGGTGGCCGTGATCGCCGGCATCGGGATCGTGACGATCGGCTTCTTCGGCGCGCACTCGATCGCCAGCGCCTGGGTCGGGCGGCGCGGCGCGGCGGCGCGCGGCCAGGCGGCGGCCTGGTACCTGTTCTTCTACTATGCCGGGTCCAGCGTGCTGGGCTCGGCGGGCGGCTTCGCCTGGACGCGCGGCGGCTGGTCGGGCGTCAGCCTCTATTGCGGCGGGCTGGCGCTGCTCGCCCTGGCCGGCGCGGCGATGCTCTACCGCGTCCGGCCGCTGGCCGTGGAGCCGCCGGCCGGCGCGACCCGGCCGGTCGGCTCCGAAGGCTGAGGTCAAGCGGGGCGGGGCACCAGCCGGCCGCGCCGCCGCGCCGCCATGCCGACGAGCGCGAAGCCGGTCAGCATCAGCATCCAGCTCGCCGGCTCGGGCACCGCGAGCGCGAACTGACGGTTCATCTCCTGATAGGCGGCGCGCTGCACCGCCGCGGTCGGATGCGTGCCGTCGAACGAGAAATAGCCGGCACAGCCCGAGGCGATCGCCGCCGCTCCTGCCGCCTGGCAGGTCGTGGTCAGGTCGAGCGCGGGCAGGCCGAACCGGCCGGGATCGACCGACAGTTGGTTGAAGAAGTCGGTGAAGCTGAACCGGAACAGGGTCGTGTCGCTCGCCAGCGACAGATTGCCCAGCGCCGCATCGAGAAAGCCATTGGCCTGGCTGTTGATCGCCCCGGCGGTCGCCACCGGGAAGTCGGTGATCAGGATGTTGCGCACGCCCAGGTCGTTCAGCCGCTGCACGCTGGCTGCATATTGGCCGGCGGCGTCCCGCAGATAGGATTGCGGGTCCGCCCCGCCGATCGTGCCGGCGATCGCGCCGAACACGTCGTTGCCGCCCGCATTCAGCACATACAGCCCGTTGCGGTCGGCGGTCTGGCCCAATGCGGCTTCGTACAGGTCGATCTGCCGGGACAGATCGGGGACCGCGTCGCCATTGTCGACGATCCGCGCGCCGCCAAAGGCGAAGTTGCGTCCGCCCAGCAGCGAAGCGAGGGTCGGCCGGCCGAACAGGTCGACGCTGAGCAGGTCGGTATAGTCGTAGCCGTTGGTGAACCGGCCCTGGAAATAGCCGGCCGAGGGGGAGGGCGTCCGCCCCCCGGTCAGCGCGAAGATGTTGCCCGCATCGACCAGGCTGTCGCCGAACACGGTCAGCGAGGTGTAGCTGCCGGTGGTTCGGGTGGCGGCGGCGGGGCCCGCCAGGGTCAGCCCGAGCAATGGGGCCGCCAGCGCGGCGGCCAGGAGTGTCGCTTTCATCGGCTTCCTCTCTTCCTTGCGGCGTCGTTCACCACGCCTGCCGGAGGAAGATGCGCCGATTCCGCGTCTTAGCCAAGCGGCGAGTCGCGCCGGTCGTCCGGAGCGACTCGCCGTGGATCACTTCACGCCGTGCATCCAGCGCTTGATGAGCGGCGACAGGACCAGCAGGAACAGGCCGATGCCGACCGCGATCCAGCCGATCGTCCAGAACACGCCGACATAGGTGTCCAGGCTGACCTTCAGGTTCGTCACCTGACCGCCCACCGTCTCGACGCTGGCCACCTGCGCGACGATGCCGGCGACATATTGCGCGACCGAGATCGACAGGAACCACACGCCCATCATCATGCCGACGATGCGCGCGATCGACAGCTTGGTGATCATCGACAGGCCGACCGGCGAGATGCAGAGCTCGGCGAAGCTGTGGATGAAATAGAGGCCCGCCAGCCACCAGATCGCGACCTTGAAGCTGGGACCGGCCAGGCTCGCGCCCCAGACCAGGAACAGGAAGCCGGCGCCCACCCCGACCAGCGCGATCGCGAACTTGACCGGCACCGACGGCTCCAGCCCGCGCCGCGCCAGCGCCGTCCACAGCGCCGACATGACCGGCGCGAGCAGGATGATGAACAGCGCATTGAAGAACTGCGTCTGCCCGGCCGAGATGGAGAAGAGGCCGAACACCGACAGATCGGTGTTGCGGTCGGCGAACAGCGTCAGCGACGAACCGGCCTGTTCGAACAGCGTCCAGAACACGACGTTGAAGACGATCATCACCATCGCCGCCAGCATCATCTGGAATTCGCGACGATCGCCCTTCACCGCCGACCAGATCAGGATCGCCGGTACGCCGATCAGGAAGGTGCCGAACAGCAGCTTGCCCATCAGGGACAGGCTGGCGATGTACCCGACGATGCCCGATCCGGGCGCCGGCGGCGTCGCGTTCATCAGGTTGATGAACAGCAGGTAGAAGATCGGCACGCCGAGCAGCGCCAGCGCATAGATGCCCAGCGCCCGGTCGCGGCCGCCCTGGCGCACCGTCAGCGGCGGCTCGCCATAGCCGTTGAGCTTGCCGCCATCGAACTGGATCAGCGCCCAGCTGAACACCATGCCCGCCGCGGCCAGGCCGAACCCGGCCCACCAGCCGATCGCGTCCGCCAGGAAGGGGCAGAGCAGTTGCGACAGGAACGAGCCGAGATTGATCCCCATGTAGAAGATGGTGAAGCCGGCGTCGCGACGGCGGTCGCCCTGTTCGTACAACTCGCCGACCATGGTCGAGATATTGGGCTTGAAGAAGCCGTTGCCGACCGACACCAGGCACAGGCCGAGCAGCATGATGGTGACGTACAGGTCGCTGCGCTCGCCGCCCGCGACCAGCTTGCCCGGCGCGACGGTGCGCGCGACCGTGCCGTCCGCCGCCACCAGCGCCGCGCTGCCGTCCTCCTGGCCCTGGATCTTCAGTCGCCGGCCATTGTCGATCAGATATTGCGTCTCGCCGCCGCTCGGCGACTGGTCGACCTGCACCGCATAGCGCTGGCCATCGATGGTCGCGATCGGCCTGGCGCTCTCGCCGCCGAAGCAGAGGATGAAATAGCCGATCGACATCAGGATCGCGCCGAATTTCACCGCGCGCTTGAAGCCCAGATACTGGTCGGCCAGCCAGCCGCCGACCAAGGGCGTCAGATAGACGAGGGCGGTATAGCCGCCGTACAGGCCGGTCGCCTCGCGATCGCCGAACACGAAATGCTTGGTGAGGTACAGCGTCAGCAGCGCCCGCATGCCGTAGAAGCCGAACCGCTCCCACATCTCGGTGGTGAACAGGCGCGCCAGCTGGCGGGGATGGCCGAACCAGCTTTCCTGGGCGGCGGGATTGACATGGGTGATGTCCGGCTCGCGCGGGCTGTCCGCGGTCGGGGTGTCCACCATTCGAGATACGCTCCCTAATACACAGCGCCGGGCGCATCGGCCCGGCCGGTCATCGTCCGTGACCATTGGATGACGACGGACCCTAGCGGCAAGCGCGCGCGTGTAAACATCCTGCGCCGCCTGGCGGCGGCGGGCGGCGGTGGGCGGTCGGGCAAGGTGGGGGAGCGGCCCGCCCGCTCCTGCGCAGGCAGGAGCGTCGGGGTGGGAGCCTCAGCCGGTCACCAGCGTCGGGCGCGGCCGTTCGCGCGCGGCCAGCTCCTGCTGCCGGTCGCGTTCGGCCCAGTCGATGATCTCCATCCGGCCATCGCCATGTTCGACCAGCGCCGTGCAACTCTCCACCCAGTCGCCATCGTTATAATAGGTGATCTCGCCGAACTGGCGGATCTCCGCGGAGTGGATATGGCCGCACACCACGCCCTCGACCCGGCGCTCGGCGGCCGCGTGGGCCACTACCTCCTCGAAGCGCGAGATGAAGGCGACGGCGTTCTTCACCCGCTTCTTCATATGCGCGGCCAGCGACCAATAGGGCAGGCCCAGCCGGCGCCGGCACCAGTTGACCAGGCCGTTGCTCTTGAGCAGCAGGGTGTAGGCGCCGTCGCCCAGGAAGGCGAGCCACTTGTGGTACAGCACCACATTGTCGAACTGGTCGCCATGGATCACCAGCAGCCGGCGACCGTCGGCGGTGACGTGCACATCCTCGTCCAGCAGTTCGATGCCGCCGAATTCCAACCCGGCATAGTCGCGGAAATGCTCGTCGTGATTGCCGGGAATGTAGATCACGCGGGTGCCATGCTTGGCCATCTTCAGGACTGCCCGGACCACGTCGTTATGCGGCTGGGGCCAGTACCAGCCTTTGCGCAGTTGCCAGCCGTCGACGATGTCGCCGACCAGATAGAGCGTGTCGCACTCATGCGCCTTCAGAAAGTCGAGCAGCATCGCCGCGTTCGACCCGCTGGTGCCCAGATGCACGTCGGAGACGAAGATGGTGCGATAGCGGGTGCGGCGGGGCGCGCGCCCGTCCTCCTCGCCGCCATCGTCCCGGTCGGGCAGGGCCAGCCAGGCGGGGAGCGGCGGCGCGGCGCGGCGTGACGATGGCCGGGGGTCGCCGACGCGGGCGAAGGTCTTCACTGCGTGCATCTCGGCCATGTCCGATCCCCCGATCGCGGGACGCGCCAGCGCGCGGGCTCCGCTTTTCGTCGCCGGCACCGGATAGCAGTGCTGTGGGTCAATCCGATGCCATTCCCGTGAAGATTTGGTGGCGGATCGGTGACAGGCGGCATCATCAAAACATCGCAAAAGTGCAACCGGCCTCTGTCACAAACGACCAACCATCCGCGACACCTTCCGGTACGAGGAGTTTCTTGTTGGCGACTCAGATGAACACCGTCGGCGTGGCCAAGGCCTATGATCGTTGGGCGCCGATCTATGATCTCGTGTTCGGGGCGGTGTTCCGCCAGGGTCGGTCGGTCGCGGTCGAGGCGGCGGACCGGGTCGGCGGCCGCATCCTGGAAGTGGGGGTCGGCACCGGCATCTCGCTGCCCCGCTATCGCCAGAGCAGCCGCATCACCGGCGTCGACCTGTCCGACGCGATGCTCGACAAGGCCCGCGCGCGGATCGAGCGGCTGGGCCTGACCAATGTCGAGGCGATCGCGATCGGCGATGCCGAGCGGCTCGCCTATCCCGACCACGCGTTCGACGTGGTGGTGGCGCAATATGTCGTCTCCGCGGTGCCGCATCCGTTGCGCGCGCTGGACGAATGCGCGCGCGTCTGCCGCCCCGGCGGCGAGATCGTCATCACCACCCGCGTCAGCGCCGACGGCGGGATGCGCGGCGTGATCGAGCGCGGGCTGATGCCGGTGACCAGCCGATTGGGCTTCCGCACCGAATTTCCCTTCTCGCTCTATCGCGACTGGGTCGCCGGCCGGCCCGACATCGCTTTGCTGGAGGCCCGGCCAATCCCGCCCTTCGGCCATTTCTCGCTCGTGCGCTTCGGCAAGACGATTGGCGGCAAAGGACAGGACCAGTGAGCAATTTTCGCGCGCACCTCGCCGAACAGCGGTGGGACGACCATCGCTACTATCACCACAGCCTGGTCAACCAGAGCCTGCACTTCGTCAGCGCCTGCACCTTCATGGTCGCCTATTGCCTGTTGCTGGTCGACCCCGCGGTCGCCAGCCTGCTCGCCTGGGGCGTGGCGATGACCAGCCGGCAGGCGGGGCATTTCTTCTTCGAGCCGCGCACCTACGACCATGTGAACCAGGCCAGCCACACGCATAAGGAGGCGATCAAGCTGGGCTACAATCTCTTCCGCAAATGGGTGTTGATGAGCGTCTGGCTGTCGGTGCCGCTGGTGCTGCTCGCCACGCCGACCCTGTTCGGGGCGCTGGCGGCGCCGGCGGGGGTGATGGGCTATCTGCGCCATGTCGGGATCGGCTGGCTGTTCCTGGGGGTGGGCGCGATCGTCGTGCGTATGCTTCAGCTCTTCGCGCAGTATGACGTCGAGACGGGGCTGGTCTGGGCGACCAAGATCGTCACCGACCCGTTCAACGACTTCAGGCTGTACAAGAGCGCGCCGCTGCGGCTGCTGAAGGGCGAGCGGATCGACAGGCGCGAAGCGGCGTGAACGCGATGCGCGTCGTCTGACCCCCTCCACCCACCGCCCGGCAAAGGCCGGGACCGGTTGCGGAACGCAGAGGATAAAGCGCCAGCCTCAACCAACTGGACCCCGGCCTTCGCCGGGGTGGTAGGCAAGGGAGTGGCAGGTGGGGGGGCAACATCACGGCAGCGCCCGCCCCATCCGCACCGCAATCATCTCGCGCAGCAGGCGGCGGCGGATGCGTTTGTCGGTGGCGCCTTCGGCATGCCACCACCAGCCGCCGTCGCGCATCGCCCGGCCGGCGGCGAGGAACCGCTCGACGATCTCCGCGAACAGCGCGTCGTCGATGTCCAGGCTGAAGATCAGCCGCCCCGTGCCCACCCAGCTGAGCGCCAGTCCCGCCGCCCGGAGATGATATTGCAGCATCCAGTTATAGGCGGAGGGCGCATCGTGCAGCACCGTCCACACCGTGGTCAGATGCGCGACGCGCAGCGGCAGGTCTTCGGCGGCGAGGCGGGCGTTGAGTTGGTCCGCCCGGTCGCGCCACCGTCCGTCCATGCCGTCGTAAAGGGCCCGAACCTCGGGCGTCTCCAGCCGGCGCAGGAACGCGTTCATCGCCCCCATCACATAGGGATGGGCGTTGAACGTGCCGCGCGCGAAGCAGATGTCGCCCGGCCGATCGTCGCGCCATCGCTTCATCAGCGCCGCGCCCCCGGCCAGCACCCCGACCGGCAGGCCGCCGCCCAGCGTCTTGCCATAGGTGACGAGGTCGGGCCGCACCCCGAAATAGTCGGCCGCGCCGCCGGGGGCGAGGCGAAAGCCCATGAACACATCGTCCAAGATCAGCACGACGCCGTTCGCCCGGCAGGTCGCGGCCAGCCGCTGCAGCCATGCGGCATAGTCGGCCCGCGACACCTGCTGCCCGCCGCCCCGCCCCGCCACCAATTGCCCGTCGGACGGCGCGCCGCCATTGGCGTGCAGCGCCTGGAGCGGGTTGACCAGCACGCAGGCGATGTCGCGCCGGGTGGCCAGCACCTTCAGCGTCCGCTCCGACAGGTCGGCGAGCGTCAGCGTACCGTCGGCGGGCACGGGATTGCCGATGCCCGGCTGCACGTCGCCCCACCAGCCATGATAGGCGCCGGCGAAGCGCACCAGCCGCCGCCGTCCGGTATGATAGCGCGCCAGCCGCACCGCCTGCATCACCGCCTCGGTGCCGGACATATGGAACGACACCTCGTCCATCCCCGACAGCGCCCGCAGCCGCGCGACGGTGTCGGACACCACCGGATGCAGCGCGCCCAGCACCGGACCCAGCGGTTCGGCCATCGCGACGCCTTCGCGGATCGTCTGCTTGTAGAGGTCGTAGCCGAGCAGGTTGACGCCGTAGCTGCCGGTCAGGTCGATCAGCCGGTTGCCGTCCAGATCCCAGACCAAGGGCCCCTCCGACCGGTCGAGGAACGCGCCGATACCCAGCGCCTCGCGCACCCGCCGGCTGAACTGGAAGGGCACGCGGTAGCGGCCGGTGAACTGCAGGTCGGACAGGCCCTCGCGCGTTGCGCGGGTCAGCGCCAGCGTCTTCGGAAAGCGTTCCGCGTAGAGCGTCGCCAGCGCCTCGAACGAGGCGCGCCGCGCCGCCGCGACGGGCTCCGGCGCGCCGTCCGCGCGGAAGACGCGGTCGTCATCATAATCGTAGAAGGGCAACTGCCCCGCCACCCGCTTCGCCATGCGGACATGGCCGCCGAGCGAGGGATGCTTGGCGCGCGACAGGATGAGCCGGCGGCGACCCTTGGCGGCGGCGAGCAGGCTGGTGGCGGCCGCAAGCGGAAGCAGGAGCGGATGCATGGCGCCACCAACCCCATCGGCGTGACGCGGCGATGACAGACAGGAACAACACGATGATGACGGCCAAGGACGCCACCCGCCACCCGCGCGGACTGATGCGGCTGCTGTTGCAGGAGGACGTCAATTTCCTGCTGACCAACCGCCTGCCGCGCCGCTGGGCGACGCAGATTGTCGGGCGGATCGCGCGGGTCGAGCATCCTTTGGTGCGCATCCCCGCGCTGGCGCTGTGGCGGGCATTCGCGGGCGTCGACCTCAGCGATGCGGCGACCACCCGCTTCCGATCCCTGGGCGACGGCTTCACCCGCGCGCTGCGAGCCGGCGCGCGGCCCTATGATCCCGATCCGGCGGTGATCGCCAGCCCGTGCGACGCGATCGTCGGCGCGCATGGCCGGATCGCGGGCGACCGCGTCTATCAGGTGAAGGGCTTTCCCTATCGGCTGGGCGAACTGATCCCCGACCCCGTATTGGCCGCGCGGTTCCGCGACGGGTCGTTCGTCACGCTGCGGCTGACGGCGGGCATGTACCACCGTTTCCATGCGCCGCACGACCTGCGGGTGGAGGGCGTCACCTACCGCTCGGGCGACTGCTGGAACGTCAACCCGATCGCTCTGAAGCGCGTCGAGCGGCTGTTCTGCCGCAACGAGCGCGCGGTGATCGAGGCGCGGGTGGAGCCCTGGGGCGTGCCGATCCTGCTGGTGCCGGTCGCGGCGATCCTGGTGGCGAGCATCCGCCTGCACCTGGTCGATGCCGAGCGGTCGATCCGCGACCTGGGCGGCGCGCGGCTGGCCTGCGACGCGCCCGTCGCCAAGGGGGAGGAGATGGGCTGGTTCGAACATGGCTCGACCATCCTGGTCTTCCTGCCCGCGGGCGTGCGCCTCGCGCCCGAACTGGCGGAGGGACGGCCGATCCGGGCCGGTCAGCCCGTGGCGCGCCTGCCCGTCTGATCCGGCTTAGCGCGACAGCGGATCGGTCGCGTCGTCGGCCGGGGTGTCCGGCCGGGCCAGCGCCTCCACCCGTTCCATCAGCCGCAGCATGTTGCCTTGCGCCAGCGCGGTCAGATCGGCGTCGCGCCAGCCGCGTCGCGCCAGTTCGGCGAACAGCGCCGGATAGCCGTCGACGCCGGGCATGTCGGCCGGGCCGGTGCCGTTGATGCCGTCATAATCGCCGCCCAGCCCCACGCCGCCGCGCCCGGCGAGGCGGGCGACATGCTCGACATGGTCGGCGGCGGTGGCGGCGGTGACGTGCGGCATCGGGTGGTCCGCGTCCCACGCGAGGAGCGGCGCAGGGGATCGCGGGCCATAGACATCCGCCGGCACGCCGACGCTCTTCGCATAATCGGTCCGCGCTCGGTCCCAACCGCGCCAGTCCGCCGACAGGAAGGCGGGGTAGAGATTGACCATCACCACGCCGCCCCGCGCGCCGATCGCGGCGAGCAGGGCGTCGGGCAGGTTGCGCGGCGCGTCGGCCAGCGCGCGCGCCGAGGAATGCGAGGCGATCACCGGCGCGCGCGACGTGGCCAGCACCGATTGCACCGTCGGGTCGGCGACATGGCTGACATCGACGATCATGCCGATCCGGTTCATCTCCGCCACCACCCGCCGGCCGAAGGGCGACAGGCCGCCGCTGACGGCATCGTCGGTCGCCGAATCCGCCCAGGCCAGGCTGCGCGTATGCGTCAGCGTCAGGTAGCGGACGCCGAGCGCGTGATACTGCCGCAGCACCGAAAGCCGCCCATCGATCTGGTGGCCGCCCTCCACCCCGATCAGGCTGGCGATGCGGCCCGCGCGCATCGCCCGCCGCATCTCGGCGGCGGTGCCGGCGAGCGCCAGGTCGCGCGGGTGCTGCGCGACCATGCGGCGGACCAGGTCGATCTGCTCCAGCGTCATCTCGACCGCGCGCGGGCCGGTCACCTCGGGCGGGATCCACACCGACCAGAACTGCCCGCCGACATGGCCGCGCCGCAGCCGCGCGAGATCGGTCTGGAGCGGATGCGGCAAGGTGGCGCCGTCGCGATCGATCGCGGTCACGTCGCCGCCTTGGTGTTCGCGAAGCTCCCACGCGAGGTCGTTATGCCCGTCGATCACCGGCGTGCGCTGGAGGAGGTGCTCGACGCGGGCGGGGATGGGGGCGGTGGCGGCAGGGGCAGCGGCGAGCAGCAGGGCGAGGATCATATGCGCGTCTCCTATATCGTGATCCTCGTGGGACGACGCTCTTCACCGTGGATAGCGTGCATGGACGACATCAGCATTTCCGAACCGCGCGGTGACTTCAAGAGCGTGGTGAAGCGCGTGGTCGCCGACCGTGCGCCGCTCGCCATCGCGCGGAAGAAAGGAGGGCGTGGCGCTAGTCGCAGCCGGCGAATGGGCGTCATTGGGAAACGCCCGATCTGCTGCAATCGCTTGAAAACGCCGAGCGGTTGCTGAAAAGCATCTCCGAACCGGAGGGGGGCAACGGTTTGGAGCATGATCTAATCCAGCCATGAGGCTCAGCTTCTCATCGCGGGCCTGGTCGGAATATCTCGAATGGCAGGGCGACGACCGGCGCGGACCCTTGCGGGTCAATACGCTGCTGGAGAAATGCCGCGGCGACTCAGTTCGCGGCACCGGCATCATCTCTTCCTAGGTCCCTCAGGCGGGTCGATCTGATTTCCCAAGCCTTCAGCGCGCAGTCGGTCGGCCCATTCCGGCTTGCAGCCATGAACACGGATGCAGTCAACCTCCCCGACGTCCATGGCGCACTTCATTTGCTCGAACTCTGCATCGGTTTCCGGCTGACGGGCGACATAGCAATGTGGGGTATCGGCATAAGGCAACCATGCCAAAAGGCCGGGAGCCTCTCGTTCCCACACGCCACAAGCAAGGCAGCAACCATCCTCGACGTAAAATGGACCGGGCACATTGGCTGGATGCGGTGGCAAGCGTATCAACTCGCCACCGCTTCCACTCGTTGCCGCATGGTGGGCTGGCGACACGCGAAGAAGACTTCGCAAGATTCTTGTGAACCAACCCACCATCAGCGCTCCGCCTCAATCGACCTTTTGGTCACCCACCTCCATATACAGCTCCCGGCCGCGCTGGTGATACAGTTCGCTCATCGCCTGCATCCCCGCCTCGGCCTCTTCCGCCGCGACGAAGCTCTCGACCGGCGCGTTCTGCTTCGCCGCGAAGTCACGGACTTCCTGCGTGATCTTCATCGAGCAGAATTTCGGGCCGCACATCGAGCAGAAATGCGCGGTCTTCGCGCCCTCCGCCGGCAGGGTCTGGTCGTGGTACGACTCCGCCGTGTCGGGGTCGAGCGACAGGTTGAACTGGTCGCGCCAGCGGAAGTCGAAGCGGGCGCGGCTCAGCGCGTCGTCGCGCAGCTTGGCGGCGGGGTGGCCCTTGGCCAGGTCGGCGGCATGGGCGGCCAGCTTGTAGGTCACCACGCCGACCTTCACGTCGTCGCGGTCGGGCAGGCCGAGATGCTCCTTGGGCGTGACGTAGCAGAGCATCGCCGTGCCGTACCAGCCGATCATCGCCGCGCCGATGCCGCTGGTGATATGGTCGTAGCCCGGCGCGATGTCGGTGGTCAGCGGCCCGAGCGTGTAGAAGGGCGCCTCGCCACAGACCTGGAGCTGCTTGTCCATATTCTCCTTGATCTTGTGCATCGGCACATGGCCGGGGCCCTCGATCATCACCTGCACGTCGTCCTTCCACGCGCGGTGGGTCAGTTCGCCGAGCGTGTAGAGCTCGGCGAACTGCGCCTCGTCATTGGCGTCGGCGATCGAGCCGGGGCGCAGGCCATCGCCCAGCGAATAGGCGATGTCATACGCCTTCATGATCTCGGTGATCTCGTCGAACCGCTCGTAGAGGAACGATTCCTTGTGATGCGCCAGGCACCATTTCGCCATGATCGAGCCGCCGCGCGACACGATGCCGGTGACCCGCTTCGCGGTCAGCGGGATATAGGGCAGCCGGACGCCGGCATGGATGGTGAAATAGTCAACGCCCTGTTCGGCCTGCTCGACCAGCGTGTCGCGGAAGATCTCCCAGGTCAGCTCCTCGGCGATGCCGCCGACCTTCTCCAGCGCCTGGTAGATCGGCACGGTGCCGATCGGCACCGGCGAGTTGCGGATGATCCATTCGCGCGTGTCGTGGATGTTGCGCCCCGTCGACAGGTCCATCACCGTGTCGGCGCCCCAACGGATCGACCAGACCAGCTTGTCGACCTCGGCGGCGACATTGGAGGCGACCGCCGAATTGCCGATATTGGCGTTGATCTTGACCAAGAAGTTGCGGCCGATCGCCATCGGCTCCGATTCCGGGTGGTTGATGTTCGACGGGATGATCGCCCGGCCGCGCGCCACCTCGTCGCGGACGAATTCGGGCGTCACGTAATCCGGGATGCTCGCCCCGAAGCTCTCGCCGTCGCGGGCATATTCGGCGCGCTGCGCCCGGCCCAGATTCTCGCGCGCGGCGACATATTCCATCTCCGGCGTGACGATGCCGCGGCGGGCATAGTGCATCTGCGTGACGTTGCCGCCATCGCGCGCGCGCAAGGGCCGGCGGACCGGGTTGGGGAAGGGCTGGACGCCGCCCGACCGGTCGGGGCCGAGCTGGCCGTTATCCTCGGGCCGGACCAGGCGCGCGTCATAGCTTTCGACGTCGCCGCGCCGGTTGATCCAGCCGGCGCGCAGGCGGGGCAGGCCGGCCTGGATGTCGATCCGCGCCTGGGGATCGGTATAGGGACCGGAGGTGTCGTAGACGCGCAAGGGTGGCTCGCCCGAGGACGGATCGAGCGTGATCTCGCGCATCGCCACTTGCACGTCGGTGCCGGGCACGGGGACATGGATCTTTCGCGACCCCCGGATGGGGCCGGTGGTGACGCCGATTTCGGTACGCGCGGGCAGGTCGGCCATGTGAGTCTCTCCAAGCGCCGGAAAGCCGGGCTCGGTCCTCGCCAGTCCCCCGGACTGGTTGCGGTCTCGCCCTCCCTCCGCCGGTATCAACCGGATCAGGTTCAGCGGGTCGGAGGCTGCAGCCTCCCTCTCAAGCGCGCGTCAGCGCTCCCCCGGGGATGGCGCCAGCATAGACCCCTGGCTGCGCCGGACAAGCGAAAAGGGGCCGCGCCGGCAGGCGCGACCCCTTCCCGTCCGACCAACGGAGGGGGGGATCAGGTCGAACGAACGGTGCCATTGACGCCGGCGGGGAAGAAGCCGCCGCTGGTCGTCGACGCATTGGGATTGAGGTAGACGATGTTGAGCACCTGCTGCGGCGAGCGGACGAAGGCGATGCCGTTCGAGTCGGCCGGCACGATGTTCGACTGGAGCTGGCCGTTGACCGTGGTCGCGGCGATGCCCTGGTCGCGGCTGCCGCCCTGGCCCAGCAGGCCGGTGTTCGCGGTGCCGTCCAGCGTGTCGCGCGCCGCGCTGATCTGCCCGGCGGCGGTCACCAGCGAGGAGGTCGTCACGCCGCGCGAGTAGAGCAGGGTGCGGACCAGGCCGGCATGATAGGCCTCGACCGCATGGATGCCCGCCGCCGCCTCGATCGTCGCGGGGGTGGAGAGCAGCTGCACGCCGCCCATATAGGCGGTGACGCCGACATCCTCGAACAGATAGGCCGCGAGCAGGAAGTTGTTGTCGCTGGCATAGGGATCGAACGTGTCGTTCTGGCCGATCACCTGCGCCGCGCGCGCGGCGGCCGTGAACGCGCCGCTGGCATCGCCCGAGATGTTGATCGCCGGCATCGCCGCCGCCGAGCTGCCCAGCGCCGAGCGCAGGAAGCGGACATGGTTGATCTCGTCATAGGCGATCTCGCGGGCATATTGCGCCACGGTCGCGTCGGTGAACTGCACGCCGCGCGGCTGGCCGCTGGTGCCGGTCGCGACCGCGCCCTGCGCGCCGGTGCCGGTCATCAGATTGGAAGCCAGGCCGGTGCCGAAGGCGGCGTAGCTGTAAAAGCTGGCTTCGAGATATTCGAGGTTGAGCGCGAAGTTCAGGACATCGGCCTCGCTCACCGTGCCGGCGGTCGGGGTCGGCGTCGGGGTGGGCACGACGACGGGCGGGTCATTGTCGTCGTCGCCGCAGGCCGCGAGCAGGGACAGGCCGCCGGCCATCGCCGCCGCGCCACCGGCGGTGCGCAGGAAGGACCGTCGCGCGTCGCGCCGGGCCTTGGCCTTCTCGATCAGGTCGAGAACGGTGTGTTCGTCTTGCATGGAAGTCATTCCCTTGAAGATGGTTCTCGCTGACGGATCAGGCGTTGACGCCCGCGCGGATGGTGCCGTTGACCCCGTTGGGGAAGAAGCCGCCCATCGTCGCCGCCGCGCGGCTGAGATAGACGATGTTCAGCACCTGCTGCGGCGAGCGGCTGAAGGCGATCGACGTGTTAGGATCGGCGGGCACGATGTTGGCGACGAGCTGGGCGTTGATCGTGGTCGGCGAGATGCCCTGGTCCAGGTCGCCGCCATTGCTGCCGCCCGTGCCGTCCAGCGCGTCGCGCGCGTTGGAGATCGAGTCGGCGGCGCTGCGCAGCGCCGGGGTCTGCACGCCCTTGGCATAGAGCGTCGTGCGCACGATCGCGGCGTGATAGGCCTCGACCGCCAGGATGCCGGCGGCGGCCTGGAGGAAGGTCTTGCTGGTCACCAGCGGCGACGCACCCTTATAGGCGGTGACGCCGACATCCTCGAAGATGTACGCGCCCAGCAGGAAGCTGTTGTCGTCGGCATAGGGGTCGAACACGCCATCCGAGGCGACCACGCCGGCCGCGCGGGCGGCGGCGGTGAAGGGGCCGCTGGCGTCGCCCGAGATGTTGATGTTGGGCATCGCCACCGCGGCGCTGCCGAGCGCGCCGGCGCTGCGCAGGAAGGCGACGTGCGCCAGTTCGTCCGCGGCGATCTCGCGCGCATATTGGGCGACGACCTGGTCCTGGAAGGCGACCTTGCGCCCGCCGGTCACGGTGCCGCCGGCCGCGCCGCCGCCGCTGGCGGTCAGGTTGGCGGGCAGATAGGCGCCGTTGGCCGCGATCTGGTAGAATTGCGCCTCCAGATATTCCAGGTTGAGCGCGAAGTTCAGGATGTCTGCATCGGTCAACGTCGAGGTCTGCGCATCCGCCTTGCCCGAGGTGAAGGTCAGCGCCGCCGCGCCGCCGACCGCGAAGGCGCCGATGCCGAACGCCGCCTTGAAGAATTCCCGCCGCTCGTCGCGTCGACGGACACGATTGTCCATCGCCGCGATCAACTGTTCGCTCTCGGTCATGGTAGATCCCCTCGATGGCCGGCGCAGGGAGGCGGCGGCGGGCATTCCTCTCGGCGGCACCCCATCGTCTAGCTCCCGGGACGCGGTGCCAGGACAAGGAACGTTGCCAGCTAAGTTGTGGATGCAGGGGGAAAATAAAAAATCTAAACCGCTTTGGTGCGGTCGGTTGGGATTATACGATCCTTAATCCCTATCGGTCGGGGTGAAGGCCGCCCGCCGGCGGGGGAGGAGCGTCACGATCCCGCAAGGGTTCGCTCAAGCAGCGACGGGACACGCCCCTCCGTCAGGCCGTCGGCCGGCCACTTTTCCTGGCAGGGAAGGGGCGGCCTTAGAAGGTGTACGCCACGCCCAGCAGGCCGAGCCATTGCCCGCGCGAGCCGACGGTGCTGACCAGCGGGCTGTCGGCATAGTCGTTGAGCATCCGCCGATAGTTGACGCCGCCGACCGCCTTCCACCCGCCGAGCAGGTCGCCGGTCAGCGAATAGGTGCCGATCGCGCCCAGCGACCAGTTCTTCCACCCGCCGCGCGGATTCGCATAGACGGGCAGGCCCGACGCCAAGCTCTCCGCCTGGTCGATGCCGAAATAATAGCGGGCGTAGCGCGCCTGGGCGTGCTCGGCCGAGGCGAACAGGCCAACCGCCGCCTTGCGGCTGAGCGGCGTGAAATAGGTCACGGTCGGCTGCCAGATGCCGCTCTTGTGCGCGCCCGCCACGTCGTAGCGATAGCTGAGCGAGACGGCGATCCGGTCATAGGGGCTGGTGACGACTCCGGTCTTGCCGATGCCGACATAGCCGCCCAGTTCGATCGCGGTATCGCGCTCACCCAGCAACTTGACCTGCGGATCGTCGATCTGCTTGCGACTGGTGCGGTTGAAATTGACCACCGCGACGGGCCCGGCCTGCAGGTCGATGCTCTGCCCCGGCTGGTTGCGGATCAGGTCGACCGAGACGCGGTTGCCCGCCAACGTGAAGGCATAGCCGTTGATCGACCCGATCGCACCCGGGGCAGGGACGACGCGATAATCGTCGGACCCCTCGTAATCGGGCAGGTAGGCGCCGGCGACGCCGACCGTCACCGTGTCGCGATCGAAATCGGCGGAGACATCGGCGGCCGCTGCCGCGCTGTTCTGCTGCGCCAGCGCCGGGGCGGCAGCGGCGAGGGCCGCCGTCAACGCGGCGGCGGCGAGGATGGACGTACGCAAAGGGGAGTCTCCCGGGACCTGTTTCGCCAGCGCAACGCTGCACGGTCCGGTTCGGCTCCCTTGGGTCGGGTCAGAGGATGTAACGCATCCGGATCTGTTGCGCTTCTGCATCACTGTCGATGGTGAAGCGGGCGGCGGTGAAGCGCGGCGGGCCGAAGGCGATCGCCGGGTTGCGCGAGAAGCCGAAACCCTCGCGCGGGATGCCGGCGAGCGTATCGAGCTTGGCGTTGCCATTCTCGTCATGGATCACCGCCACCGCATAGTTGCCGTGCGGCAGGCCGGACAGGGAGAGGCCATGCTGTCCGGCGGGGATCGACCGGGTAATGGCGCGCGCGTCGTCGACGCAGGACGGGAAATTGTCCGGGTCGCTGGTCAGGCAGACGCGGATCAGGCCCTTGGCGGAGCGGAGATGGTCGATGCCGACATCCAGTCGCGCGATCGGCGCCGCGCCGATCAGCAGCGGCAGCAGGGCGAGCGCCGCCAGCCCGCGCTTATCGCGCCGCGCGCTTGGCGGCGCGGGCATGGTCGCGGGCGAAATCGCCGATGCCGCGATCGGTGCCGCAGAGACGATCCCAGTGGCGGAAATACAACCCATAATTACACCCGTACAGCTCATGATGCCGCTGATGATGGCTCGCGGTGATGAGCCACTTCCCCAATGGCCCCTTCCACATGAACCGGGGGAAAATCTCCCACCCCATATGGTTGGTGACGCCCATAATCGTCATTATAGCCAGCACGAAGCCCAATGACGTGGTCGAGATCGGAATCGCGAAGACGAGTAGCGGAATTACCACAGCGCCGGTTAGTGCCTCGATCGGGTGGAACGCCATCGCCGCCCAGGCGGTCGGCGGGCGGCTGGCATGATGGAGGGCATGGGCGAGCTTGAACGGCTTCGGGCGATGCATCCAGCGATGCGTCCAGTAGAACCAAGTGTCGTGCGCCAGCAGGTAGAGCAGCACCGATAGGGGGGCATACCAGAGCGGCATGGCGTCGCCGTCGGTGTAGATCCGGGTCCAGCCATGGTTGTGCCAGCCCCAGGCGACCACCCCGGCGGGGATGCCGTAGATCGCGGCCGAAGCCAGGCTCCAGACGATCTCGCTGCGCATCTGCGGGTCGAGCCCGCGATAGAGGCCGGGATGCTTCATGCGGGTGGCGGCCGCGAAGGCCCCCGAGACGATCAGGTAGCGGACGCCGACGATCAGCGTCATCGCCAGCGCGGACAGGAGGATGGCCAGGATCACGCGCCCGCTTCTACAGCAAGCCGGGCCGGCCGGGAACCGCCCGTCAGCGCGCCAGGATCTGCGCCAGGGTGAGCAGCGGCAGCGGCGCGACGAAGCGGAAGCCGAACTGGTCCCCCCGCGCCCAGCAGACCTTGCCGAACAGGGCGGTGTCGCAATCGGCCAGCGTCATCTGCCCGGTCTGGCCCGGTAGCGCGGGCGTCTCGGCCATCAGCTTGGCGCCGCCGGCCGAGATGTCGAGCACGGTGGCGCGGAAGCGCGCGCCGTCCAGGCGCAGCACCGCCGCCGCCTCGACCGCGAAGCGCGGCGGGCGGGCGATCAGCCCGTCGTCGCGCCGAATCTGGAAGACATTCTCCACCGGCTGGGGCTCGGCGAACTGCATTCCCGCCTTATGCCCCCGCACCCAGCGGATCACGGCATGGGCCGGGGCCAGGCCGCGCACCTCGACGATCAGCGTGTCGCCGACCGCCGGCGGCTGGGGAAAGCGCGCCATCATGCCGTGGCGCGAGATGTCATGCACCAGGCACGCGGTGTCGATCGCGCCGATCCGTGCGCGTCCGACCAGCAGCACCGACTGGTGCCGCTTGCCGCCCGTGCGCCGGTCGCCCGCCGCTGCATCAGCGGGCAGGCGCGCGTCCGCTGCCGTCACCATGGCTGTTCGATCCCCGTCTTGATCCCCGGAGACATCGGCTCCGGGACCCTTCGGATCAGTAAAGCTGACATGTTGCCAAATACTTGCGGGCGACTCCGAAAGTGGAGCAATGCGACGAACGACGATGATTCCGCCAGGGCCGGTGCAACCCGAATCGGCGCCTGCGCATTCCCCCTCCACACCACGCGACGGTCGAACGCGCGTGGTGACCCACTTTCCCCGACAGCATCAGGAGACGCCACGATGGGCCTGTTCAGCAAGGATATCGCGACGCTGGAGGATCTCTACGTCCATCAGCTCCAGGACATTTACTATGCCGAGCAGCAGATCGCCAAGGCGCTGCCGAAGATGATCGAGAAGGCCACCGACCCCGAGCTGCGCCTGGGGTTCGAGACGCATCTCCAGGAAACCCGCGGCCAGATCGAGCGGCTGGAGCGGGTGTTCGAGCTGGAGGTATTGACGGCCAAGGGCGTCACCTGCCCGGCGATCGACGGCATCATCAAGGAGGCCAACGAGGTCGCGGGCGAAGTCGCCGACAAGGCGGTGCTCGACGCGGCGCTGACCGCGGCGGCGCAGGCGGTCGAACATTATGAGATCAGCCGCTACGGCACGCTGATCGCCTGGGCCCGCCAGCTCGGCCGCGACCAGTCGGCCAAGCTCTACGCCGAGACGCTCGCCGAGGAGAAGGCGACCGACGACAAGCTGACCAAGCTCGCCGACGGCAAGGTCAACGCGGCCGCCGAGCGCGCGACCGCCTGACGCCGGACGCGCATCGGCGTTCACGCGGTAGCGGGACTGATGGCGCGCCGGGGGCACGTCCCGGTTGCCGGAGTGCTGGCGGCGGGGCGCTACGGCACGCCCGCCGGCGACCTCCTTCTTTCCGCGTGAACCCCTGCCTCTTCCTTTCGCGATCTCACGCGAAGGGAAGAGGACGCAGGTCAGTCCTCGAACGCCTCCACCGTCTCGCGCTCGCCGCGCAGAAAGGCATCGGCGACCAGGCGCAGGGGCGCGATGTCGACATCGCTCCGGCGTTCGCGGACCAAGGTCGCGAACCGGGCGTAGAGGCCCGGATATTCATGGTCATCCTGCGTCTCGGTGCCGGTCGGCAGGGTAAGCACCGATCCGCCTTTGGCCAGGTGGCAGTCGCCGGCATCGGTCTCGACCAGGATGTCCCAGGTCTGCGGGCCCGTCTGCCGCCAGTCCAGGTCCATCGCGATCGGCGTGCCGGCCGCATCGCTGAACGTCATGCGCGCGGCGATCGGCGCGGCGCGATTGGCGGGCAGCGACAGGATCGCCTCGCGCAGGAAGAAGGGCTTGGGCAGGATGCGCGTCGCGATCGACAGCGCGTTGATGCCCGGGTCGAACACGCCCAGGCCGCCCGCCTCCCAGATCCAGGCCTGGCCCGGATGCCAGACGCGCACATCCTCGCGCCAGGTGATCGTCACCCGGTCGATGCGGCGATCGGCGAGGAACGCGCGCGCCGGCTCGACCCCGGCGGCGTAGCGCGAGTGCCAGCTGGCGAACAAGGTCGCGCCGCTCGCCGCCGCTTCCGCTTCCAACGCCACGACCTCGGACAGGGTCGCGCCGGGTGGCTTTTCGAGAAAGACGTGCAGGCCCGCCGCCAGCGCCTGCACGGCGATGGCGTAGCGGACCTGGGGCGGGGTGCAGAGCGCCACCGCATCCACCGCGACCCCGGCGGCGATCAGCGCGTCCAGGCTGGGGAAATGCGGCACGTCGTCCAGCCCCGCTCCACGCGGCGACACGGTCGCGGCCAGCGCGAAGTCGGGATTGCCGGCGATGGCGGGCAGGTGCTGGTCGCGGGCGATCTTGCCCAAGCCGACGATGGCGACGCGGATCGGCTGCATCTCAGAGCACTCCGACCGTGGCGAGCGCGTCGGCCGGCGCCGGGTCGCGCGCCAGCGGATTGCGCAGCGGCAGGGTGAAGGGCGCGGCCTCGATCTCGAACACGTCGCCCGGCTGCGTGGTCACGCCGTCGGCGAAGGACAGGGTCGCGGTGCCGAAGAAATGGACGTGGACGTCGCCCGGCCGCCGGAACAGCGGATATTTGAAATGATGGTGCTCCAGGTTCGCGAAGCTGTGCGACATGTTCGCCTCGCCCGACAGGAACGGCTTCTCCCAGACGATCTCGCCATCCCGCAGGATACGGCTGCTGCCCGCGACATGGTCGGGGGTCAGGCCGACGATCAACTCGGGGCCCAGCGACGCCTGGCGCAGCTTGGAATGCGCCAGCCACAGATAGTTCCACCGTTCGGTGACATGGTCGGAGAATTCATTGGCCAGGCAGAAGCCCAGCCGGTGCGGTCGCCCGTCCGCCCCGATCAGATAGATGCCGGCCAGCTCCGGCTCCTCGCCGCCGTCCTGCGCAAAGCCGGGCATGGTCAGCGCCTCGCCCGGCCCGACCAGCTGCGTGCCGTCGCCCTTGTAGAACCATTCCGGCTGCTGCCCGATCGCGCCCGCCGCCGGCTTGCCGCCCTCGACGCCGGCCAGGAACATGCGCATCGAATCGGTCTGGGTGGTGGCCGCAGCCGCGTCGCGGTGCATCTTGTCGCGCCCCTCGGCCGAGCCGAGATGGGTCAGACCGGTGCCGGTCATGATCAGATGCGCCGGATCGTCATGGTCGATCGGCGCGATCAGTCGCGCCCGCTCCGCCGCCAGGTCGAAGGCCGCGCCCTCGCCGCAGGCCGCCACCGCGCTGGCCAGATCCTGGCCGGCGGCGATCGCCCGCTGCGCCAGCGCGCGGACCGACTCGACGCCCGGCACCACATGCGCCGCATCCCCGCGCGCGGCGATCACCGATCGAACGCCATCGGCGCCACGATGCTGCAGGAGTCGAAGGATCACGCTATTGCTCTCCACCATTTGGCTCTATTAGTCTGACAACTAGCGTGCCCGATGGACGCTGGCAATCGGCGTCGCTTGGCGGTCGATTTTTCCTTCCGGCACAGGCACACTCTCTCCGATGACCGACCCCAGCGATCCTGATCCCGCACCGCCCCCCGCCGCCCGCCGAAATGGCCGGGACACGGGGCGGCGGCTGCGCGGCGCGATCGCGCACCGACTGGGCGTCGCGATCCTGTCGGGCGAGTACAAGCCGGGCGAGCGGATTCCGGGCGAGGTCGCCTTCGCCGCCGAGTTGGACGTCTCGCGCAGCGCATTCCGCGAGGCGATCCAGGTGCTGACCGCCAAGGGACTGGTGGAAAGCCGGCCCAAGGCCGGGACGCTGGTGCTGCCGCGCGACCGGTGGAACCTGCTCGATCCCGACGTGCTGGGCTGGGCCTTCACCGGCGCGCCCGACATCGACTTCATCCGCAGCCTGTTCGAACTGCGCGCGATCGTCGAGCCGGGGGCGGCGGCGCTGGCGGCGGCGCGGCGCGATCGCGCAGACCTGAAGGCGATGCGCGACGCGCTTGCCGACATGAGCCGCCATTCGCTCGGCACCGAGGCGGGGCGGGCGGCGGACCGCGCTTTCCACGCCGCGATCCTGGCGGCGACGCGCAACGACGCGCTGGTGGTGCTGAGCGCCAGCATCGGCGCGGCGGTAGGCTGGACGACCCAGTTCAAGCAGCGGCTGCGCGCCCTGCCGCGCAATCCGATCCCGGACCATCGCCGCGTCTATGACGCGATCGCCGCGGGCGACGGCGCGGGGGCGAGCGAGGCGATGCGGCTGCTGGTCGAACAGGCGCTGGCGGATACGGCGGCGGCGGTGGAGCGGGTGCGCGGCGAGGGGGCCTGACCGGTGGGAACGGTTACGTCCCGTCCTGTCGGGTGGAATGGGTCACGTGGAGGCGCGGAGGCGCGGACGTAATCCATCTGGTGCCGCCGCTGGCCTATGATCAGCGAACGGCACCGTTCCCCGACGGACCGGATCTCCGCGCACTCTGCGCCTCCGCATGAATCGGGTCTTCGCCGTCCGGGGAGAATGGGCTGCGATACGGAAAACGAGCCGTCGTCCGTATCGCGGCCCGCCGCCTAGGCCGTGGCGACCGGCTTGGCACCCCACAGCGCATAGAACAGCACGTACAGCTCGCACGCGGCGGTCAGCAGGAACGAGGTCTGGAGTCCGTAGCGGTCGGCCAGCCAGCCCTGCACCACCACCAGCGCGCCGCCGGCGATCGCCATGATCAGCAGGCCCGAGCCCTCTTCGGTCAACGGGCCAAGGCCGCGGATGCCGAGCGTGAAGATGGTCGGGAACATGATCGAGTGGAACAGCCCGACCGAGATCAGCGCCCACATCGCGACATGGCCGGTGGCGACGCTGGCGATCAGCATGACCACGGCCGCGCCGATGCTGGCGATGGCCAGCGCGTGGCGCGCATCGATCCGCTGCATCGCGGCGGCGCCGACCAGTCGGCCGATCATCATCCCGCCCCACAGCAGGAACAGATAGTTGGATGCCTGCTGGTGGCTGAGATTGCCGATATTGGGCTGCGACACGAAGTTGATGAACAAATTGCCGACGCCGATCTCCGCGATCAGGTAGATGAAGATCGCCGGAATGCCGAACACCAGGTTGCGGTGCTTCCAGAGCGACTGGCCGCGCCGTTCCTGCTTCGCCGCGCGCTGCGTCGCCGCGCCCATCGCGGGCAGCGGGAAGCGGGCGATGACGACCGCCAGCACCGCCAGCACGGCGGCTACGATCAGATAGGGCAGCACCACCGCCTGTGCGTCGGCCAGCCGCTCCGCCGGGGTCAGCACCGTGGTGGTGCCGGCGGCGGCGGTGCCCGAGGTCGAGCGGCCGAGGATCAGATAGCCGCCGAACAGCGGCGCCAGCGTCGCGCCGGCCGAGTTGAACGCCTGCACCAGGTTGAGCCGCGACGAGGCGGTCTCCGGCGGGCCGACCACCGCGACATAGGGGTTGGCCGCGACCTGGAGCAGGGTGATGCCGCTGGCGATCACGAACAGGGCGAAAAGCGTCACGCCGTAGGAGGGCAGACGCGCCGCCGGCACCATCAGCAGCGCGCCCGCCGCCATCATGCCCAGGCCGATCACCATCGCGCGCTGGTAGCCGACCCGCTCGATCAGCTTGGCCGAGGGGATGGAAGCGAAGAAATAGGCGATGAACCAGACGCTCTCGATCAGCGTCGTCTGCGTATAGCTCAGGTCGAAGACGCTGCGCAGATGCGGCAGCAGCGTGCCGTTGATGACGGTGATGAAGCCCCACATGAAGAACAGGCTGGCGAGCAGGGTCAGCGCGGGGCGATAGGTGCCGGCGGCACCCGCCGATGGGACGGCGGCGCCGGCCGTCATGCTGCTGGGTAGGGGCGCGGGCATCGTGTCTCTCCTTGGTGCCGGACGACCGAACCCGGCCCCGGCCTTTGTTGTCAGACTAAACGTACCAAGGCCGGTGTCAATCGAGCGTGACGGGGGTTCGCTGCATACCAATCCCCCCTGTACGCGGGGCTAAACGCAGGATGGTGGAGGGGTGATGCCGGCCGCTTAGGGTGTGCCCCACACGACCGTAGACACCTCCGTCAGGCCCTCGGCCTGCCACCTCCTCTGCAAGGGGAGGAGCCGTGTCAGACCTTCAATGCGCGTGCGGCAACGTACGCAGCGCTTCCAGCACCTCCTCGGCGCGCGCCGGATCGCCGATCGCCAGCACATGCCCCTCGCTGTCGGCGGTCAGCGGATCGCCGTTCCAGTCGCACATCCGCCCGCCCGCGCCCTCCACCACCGGCACCAGCGCGGCGAAGTCGTGCAGCTTCAGTCCGCTTTCGCAGACGATGTCGAGATGGCCGCTGGCGACCAGCCCGTAATTATAGCAGTCACCGCCATAGACCGGCCCCTGGCGCGGCCGGCCGCCGCTGGCGGCAGTGACCAGCGCCATAAAGTGCGGCACGTCCTGGTCGTCGAACAGATGCGGGCTGGTGGTGGCCACGATCGCGCCGTCCAGCGCCGCGCAGGTGCGCGTCCGGCAGGGCACGCCGTTGAAGGTGGTCGGCCGCCCCATCACCCCGACCCAGCGTTCGCGCTGCACCGGCTGGTCGATGATCCCCAGAACCGGCCAGCCATCCTCGACCAGCGCGATCAGCGTCCCGAAGATCGCGCGGCCGCTGGCGAAGGAGCGGGTGCCGTCGATGGGGTCGAGCACCCATTGCCGGCCGGTGACGCCCGGCTTGACGCCATATTCCTCGCCATGGATGCCGTCGCCCGACCGCTCCGCCTCGATCAGCCGGCGCATCGCCGCCTCCGCCTCGCGGTCGGCGCGGGTGACGGGGGACTGGTCCGCCTTCAGCTCCAGCCCGGCGGGGCGGCGGAAATAGGGGCGGATCACCGTGCCCGCCGCATCGGCGAGACTGTGGGCGAGAGCGATGTCGGATGAATGAACGGCCATCCGCAATGCCTATCGCGGCAACCGGCATCGCGCTACACTGCACGTGACAAGACAAGATTTAGAGGATGTTGCCATGCGCCTGCTGCCGATCGCCCTTCCCCTGCTGGCCGGGGCCCTGGCCTGCGCCGCGCCCGTGCTGGCCGCGCTCGCGCCCGGCGCGGCGGCGCCCGATTTCACGACCCGCGGAGCGAAGGCGGGCAAGGTGTTCCAGGTCCATCTCAAGGAGCAGCTGAAGAAGGGGCCGGTCGTGCTCTATTTCTTCCCGGCGGCCTATACCGGCGGCTGCAACGCCGAGGCCCATGCCTTTGCCGAGGCGATCCCCCAGTTCCAGGCGGCCGGCGCGACCGTGATCGGCATGTCGAGCGACGACGTGCCGACGCTCCAGCGCTTCTCGGCGGAGAAATGCGCGGGCAAGTTCGCGGTGGCGAGCGCGGGGCCAGGCGTGGTGCGGGGCTATGATGTCGCGCTGGGTCGGCAGATGGCCGGCCGCGATCTCACCAAGCGGACCAGTTACGTCATTGATCGCAGTGGGCGAATTGCTTTCGTGCATGATGACATGAACCCGGCGGACCATGTCGCGCAGACCTTGGCGGCGGTGCGGAAGCTGGCGAAGACCCAATAATCGAACCAAAACGGGTCGGCTATCATCAAACGCTAACGATTTTCCGCCTATAAAGAGCCCATAGGGGAATCGCGGAGGGTCATATGGGGGACGCCGGCTTGGTCTGGCGGCGCAAGGGCAGGGAACAGGACGCGCTGTACGAGCAGATCGGCCGTTTCCTGGCCGATCACCGGCTCAGCCCCGACCCGCTGCACTATGCGTTCGTCCATGCCGTGCTGTCGGCGCCCGATAGCCCCCTGGCGCGTGAGGTGCGCGAGCTGGTCGATGGCGGCGTCCGCCTGACGCACCAGGAGGTCGAGCGGCTGGGTGGCCGGCTGGTGATGGGGGCCGATCCCGGCCGCCGCCCGCGCGACCCCGCGCCGGTCCCGAACCGCGAGGCGGACCGGCTGGTCACCGAGACCGTGGCGCAAATGGACAGCTTCGCGATGCTGATGCACGCGATGCATTTCGAGACGCGGGATTTCGGGCGCGACCTGGCCGAAAGCGCGGCGGCGATCGAGCTGCAATCCTCGACCAGCACGGTGGACGAGCTGTCGCGGCTCGCCAGCGCGATGATCAGCCGCGTCCGCGACAGCGAGTACAAGCTGGCGGAGGCGACGCGCGAGGCGGAGATGCTCCGCGGCAAGCTGGCCGAGGCGCGCACCACCGCGCGGCGCGATCCGATGACCGGCCTGGCCAATCGCCTGGCCTTCGCCGAAGCCTATGACCAGCGCGCGACCCTGCCGGCGCCGCATTGCATCGCCCTGTGCGACGTCGACCGGTTCAAGCGGATCAACGACGTGCATGGCCATCTGGTCGGCGACCGGGTGCTGAAGGTGCTGGGCGAGACATTGCAGGAGTCCTGCGCCGAGCATCTCGTCGCGCGCCATGGCGGCGAGGAATTCGTGCTGCTCCTCAACGGCCTGCAACTCAGCGCCGCCGCTGAACTGCTGGACTCGGCGCGTCGGTCGGTGTCGGGCAAGCGGTTCCGCAATCGCGAGACGGGGGCGTCGCTGGGCGCCATCACCTTCTCGGCGGGCGTCACCGCCGTGCGCGCGGACGAGCCCGTCGACGTGGCGATCGAGCGCGCCGATCGGCTGCTCTACGCCGCCAAGGCGCAAGGGCGCGATCGCATCTGCGCGGGGTGATCGAGGCCGACAGGTCGCGGCCGCGAAACAGGCTGGCCAAAACGTCGCCGGCTGCCGATCCGACGCCGGCCGGATTGCCGCGAGACGGACGGACGGCTCCCCCCGCGGACCTGCCACTCCCGCCAGCGCGAGACCCTTGCAGGGCTCGGTGGTCCCCGTCCACGTCCCTGGGCCTGAAGTCCGGCGGGGGCGGCGCTTTGCCAAACCGCTCGCCATGCTCCTGCGAAACGTACGTCCGGGGTTCCGTACGCCCTGTGACGGTGTTCCGCCGGCCCTGCACTCCTGGCCGCGCAGGAGCACAAGCCTGTCCAACCCGTATTCCGAAGTTTTGCAAAGGCCCCGCGAGCGCCGGCGCCGGCCGAACATACACGTGATGGCGCGTCTGCTGTCCGGACCCCGCATCCTTGTCCCGAACATTGGCGGTTGACGCCAAGCAATGCGGGAAATCCCGCCACCGGCCCGGACCGTCGTAGCCTAACCCCAGCATTTCCGCCATTTTTGGTAACTGGCACGGCTCGTGCAACGTCCCCAGCAACCGCAGCGACGCCTCGCTTCGGGGTCAAAAGGGAACGATCACCATGTTCAGCCTCCAGTCCGCTCAGCGCTTCGTCACCACCTCGGTCGCCGCGCTGGTCTTCGCCGCCATCGCCGTCTCGGCTGCCGTGCCGGTCTTGCCGATCGCCTGATCGCGGTTTCGAACCCTCTCATTCGGACCCAAGATGATGCGCCAGAGCCTCCTCCTAACCCTGACCGGCCTGATCGCGGTCCTGACCGCGATCGGCGCCGCCGCCCCGACGCCCTTCGCCTGAGCCTTCAGGCCAGGGCGCCGCTCGGCCCCACCGCCCCGGTCGGGGCAAGCGCCTCGCGCGAATAGGTGCCGACCAGCAGACCGGCCGCCAGTACATGCCCCGCCATCGCCGCGACCAGCGCGGTCCGGCCCGGGTCATGCCCTTCCAGCACCGCCCCCGCGTCCAGCGCGAAGAGCTGGAAGGCATAACGATGCTCGCCATGCCCGGTCGGCGGATCGGGTGGCAGCCACCCCTGCCGCCGATAGGAGTTGCGGCCGACATCGCGGCCATCGGCATCGCCGTCGCCATCGTCGACGATCATGCCCTCCGCCAGCCCGCCATCGTCGGGCGACAGGCCCCAGACCACCGCATGGACCAGCGGCTGCGGCGTCGGCGAATCGGCATCCTCGACCAGCAGCGCCAGGCTGGCGGTGCCCGCCGGCAGGTCGCGCCACAACAGGGGCGGCGAGACGCCCTCGCCATCGTCGGTGAACCGGACCGGCAGTCGCGCGCCGTCGGCGAACGCCGGGCTCTCCAGCGTCAGCCGCGTCGCGGCGGCCAGTTCGGCCCGCGCGATCGCCAGCGAGTCGGCCCCGGCGCGCCAGCGGCTCAGCGCCTGGCCCAGCCAATGGGGCATGTTTTCCAGCATCGATGCCGCTCCTTGTTCGTCGTCGGTCAGGCCTGGGGACAATCGCCCGGCCGCGTCTGCGTTCCGGCGCGGGTCATCCAGCGGCTGGTGTCGCCCATCGTGGCAGCGTCATGGTGGCAGACCGCCGCCCTGGTCCGGTCGCCATCCCGGGGGATCAGCACCGTCCAGTCGTGATCGCCGCAATCATGCGGTTCGCAGCCATGCGCCGCGATCATGCCGCCTTGCGCGAAGATCGGCACCGACACGGTGTCGCGGCCGGTGATCTGGTGGCGAAGCGTCTCGTCCGCCACTGCGTCGACCAACGCATTGGCGACCTCCGTGCGGTCGAAGAACGACACGCCCCCGACGGCATCCTGTGGATAATGGCCGATATAGGCGGAAAGCGGCGTGCGGTTGTCCTGCCCCGCGACGGGACTGGGCGCGCGGGTGACGGGAGGCACGAAATTGCCGGGGGCTGCTTCGCTGGCATCCGGTTCCCGCGTCCCGCATCCGGCCAGCGGCGCGGTCAGGGCCAGCGTCGCGAAGGATAGGAGAAGACAGGGCCTCATGCCGGCGCTCCGGTTGACAAGCCGGCGCGGGGCCGGGCGGGACACAGGCGGAACGAACGCCCAGGCGCGCCGCTGGTTGCGGGGCGGCGGCACGGCCCCATTTGGAGCGGCATGACCCACGACCTGTCCCGCTTCGTCGCCGCCCAGGCCGACAGCTATGCCACCGCGCTGACCGAACTGCGCCGCGGCGCCAAGCGCAGCCACTGGATGTGGTTCATCTTCCCGCAGGTCGCCGGATTGGGGAAGAGCGACATGGCGCGCCGCTACGCGATCGCCTCCGCCGACGAGGCGCGCGCCTATCTGGCGCATCCGCTGCTCGGGGCGAGGCTGGTCGAGGCGACGGGGGCGGTGGTCGCGGCCTCCGGCAGCGCCGAACACATCCTGGGCGGGATCGACGCGGTCAAGCTGCGATCGTCGATGACGCTATTCGCCGCGGTGGCTGACGACCCCGCGCCGTTCCGCGCGGCGCTCGACCGCTTCTACGACGGCAAGCCCGACCCGGAGACGCTCGCCCGGCTCTGATCCCCGGCCGGCGATTGCGCCGCCGCCAGCGCCGCGCGCATGGCGGGCGGCAGGCCGTCCGCCGCCTTGCTGGCGACCAGCACCGTGTCGCAGGTGGCGAGCGCGACGCCGTCCTGGAACATGGTCGACAACAGGTGCCAGCTTCGCCCGCCGATCGGCCCGACCGCGGTGGCGATCTCGACATCGGCGGGGAAATGCCCCTCCGCCAGATAGTTCAGTTCGACCTTGGCGACCAGGAAGCGCAAGTCGCGCCAACGGTCGAGCGCGATGGCGGCGTTGAACCGCACCCGCGCGCTTTCGAACAGCGCCGCGTAGGCGACATTGTTGATATGGCCGTTGGGATCGAGATCCTGATAGCGCGTCTGGAACAGCGTGCGATGCGCGAAGCGGTCGGCGTCCAGGCGCCAGGGGGCGGGGCGGGCCATGACGGTCAGCCCAGCGCCTCGACCTGTTCGGCCAGTTCCAGCCAGCGCATCTCGGCCGCGTCCTTCTCGTCGCGCGCTGCCGCGATCGCCGTGTTCAGCCGGTCGAAGCCCGCGGGATCGCGCGTGTAGAGGTCGGGATCGCCGAGCTTGGCCTCGTCGCGAGCGATCTGCGCGTCGAGCTCCTCGATCCGCTTGGGCAGAAGGTCATAGTCGCGCTGGTCCTTGTAGGACAGCTTGCGCGCCGGGGCGGGCGGGGGTGGCGGCGCGGCGGCGGCGGGCCTGCCCGCCTTCCTGCCCTCGACCTTCGGCTTGCGGCGGCGTTCCCAGTCGTCATAGCCGCCATGCACCACGTCCACCGCGCCGCTGCCATCAAGGCCGAGCGTGACGGTGACGGTGCGGTCCAGGAAATCGCGATCGTGGCTGACGATCAGCACCGTGCCCGCATAATCGGCGATCACCTCCTGGAGCAGGTCCAGCGTCTCCAGATCGAGGTCGTTGGTCGGCTCGTCCAGCACCAGCAGATTGGAGGCGCGAGCGAATTCGCGGGCCAGCAGCAGGCGCGACCGCTCGCCGCCCGACAGCGTCCCGACCTTGGCCTCGGCGAGCGACGGGTCGAACAGAAACTCCTTGAGATAACCGTGGATATGCTTGCGCGTGCCGAGCACGTCGATCCAGTCATTGCCGTCGGCCAGCACGTCGCGGACGCGCTTGTCGGGGGCCATCAGCTTGCGCTGCTGGTCGATGATGATGCCGTCCAGCGTCTTGGCGATCTTGACGGTGCCGGTATCGGGCTGGATCTCGCCAGTCAGCAGCTTCAGCAGCGTCGTCTTGCCCGCACCATTGGCACCGACGATGCCGATCCGGTCGCGGCGGGTGACGCGCAGGTTGAGGTCGCGGATGATCGTGCGGTCGCCATACGACTTGCCGACATGCTCGGCGTCGATCACCACCTTGGTCTTCACGTCGTCGCTGCCCATCGCCAGCGCGGCGGTGCCCTGCGGCCCCTCCATCGCGGCGCGTTCGGCGCGCATCTCCTTCAGCTTGGTGAGGCGGCCCTGGTTGCGGCGGCGGCGGCCGGTGACGCCGCGTTGCAGCCAATGCTCCTCGATCTTGAGGCGGGCGTCGAGCCGCTCGGCGGCGCGCTGCTCCTCGGCATAGACCTGCTCGGTCCAGGCCTCGAACCCGCCGAACCCGATCTCGGCGCGGCGAACGGTGCCCCGGTCCAGCCACAGCGTCTGGCGGGTCAGCCGGGTCAGGAAGGTGCGGTCGTGGCTGATCACCACGAACGCGCCGGTGTAGCGGCCCAGCCACTGCTCCAGCCAGTCGATCGCGGCGATGTCGAGATGGTTGGTCGGCTCGTCGAGCAGCAGCACGTCCGGCTCGAGCGCCAGCGCGCGGACGATCGCGGCGCGGCGCCGCTCGCCGCCGCTGGCGGACGATGCCTCGCGCGACAGGTCGATGCCGAGCTGGTCGGCGATGGCGGCGGCCTCGTGCGCGGCGGGCGCGACGTCGCCGTGCAGGACATAGTCCTCCAGCGTAGCGAAGCGCGACACGTCCGGATCCTGCTCCAGCATCACGACATGGGTGCCGGGCACGATGGTGCGGCGGCCCTCGTCCGCCTCGACCGCGCCGGCGAGCAGGCGGAGCAGCGTCGACTTGCCCGCGCCGTTGCGGCCGATCAGCGCCAGCCGGTCGCGCGGACCGATCTGGATGTCGAGATGGCGGAACAGCCAGCCCGATCCCTGGATCAAGCCAAGGTCTTCGAAGGAGAGAATGGGTGCGGCCATGCGCCGCCACCTAAGGTGCCTGTGGCCGACCGGCAACAGCAACCGCGATGTTCAGGCATTCACAGGCGGTTCAATGCCCCCTAGCTATGGCGGCCAGCGATGCGAATCCTCCTGCCCCTTGCGCTGCTGGCCGCCACGGTCCCCGCGATTGCGCCGGCCCAGTCGCGCGGCGACCAGATGCGGGCCTATGATGCGCGCCGGCAGGGGCGGTCGGTGTCGATCAAGGAGATCGAGCGGCGGGTGATCCCGATGATGCGCGGCGCGCAATATCTCGGCTTCGACTATGACGCGCGCAGCGGCACCTACACCATGAAGTTCCTGCGCGACGGGGTCGTCATCTGGGTCGATGTGGACGAACGCTCCGGCCAGGTGATCGGCAAGACCGGCAACTGATGCCGCCTTCCGCGCGTCCTGCAGGCTGAACGATCGCCGTCGATCGGGTTCAGCGGTGCGACAGGTGCTTTCCTCCACGCCTCGCCAGGCTTAACGACGGTCGTTCGTGGTCATGGAGGATGGACAATGCGGGTGCTGATCGTCGAGGACGAACCCAATCTGGGGCAGCAGCTCAAGAACACGCTGGAAGGCGCGGGCTATGCGATCGACCTCGCCACCGATGGCGAGGAAGGCCTGTTCCTGGGCCAGACCGAGACCTATGACGCGATCGTGCTCGACCTGGGGTTGCCGGAGATCGACGGGCTGACCGTGCTCGACCGCTGGCGGAAAGAGGGCAAGACCACGCCCGTGCTGGTGCTGACCGCGCGCGACAGCTGGTCCGACAAGGTGGCCGGACTGGACGCGGGTGCCGACGATTATGTCGCCAAGCCCTTCCAGACCGAGGAGCTGATCGCCCGCCTGCGCGCATTGATCCGCCGCGCCTCGGGCAATGCCTCGTCGGAACTGACGGCGGGCGACGTGCGGCTCGACACCCGTTCGGGCAAGGTGACGCGCGCCGGCGAGCCGGTGAAGCTGACCGCGCAGGAATATAAGCTCCTGTCCTATCTGCTCCACCATAAGGGCAAGGTGGTCAGCCGCACCGAGCTGATCGAACATATCTACGACCAGGACTTCGACCGCGATTCGAACACGATCGAGGTGTTCGTGACGCGCATCCGCAAGAAGCTGGGCCAGGATGTCATCACCACCATCCGCGGGCTCGGCTACAGCCTGGACGAGCCGGACGCCTGATCCTGTCCGCAAGATGACCGATCCCGTGACCGACCCCGCCGTCGCCGACGCGCGCCCGAGTGATCCGCCGACCTTCGCGCCCGCTCGCACCACGGGGTCGCTGTCGCGGCGCATGATCCTGATCGCGGCGGCGTGGATCACGCTGCTGCTGGCCGGCGGCGGATTCGCGCTCGATCGGGTGCTGGCGAGCGCCGTCACGCGCAATTTCGACGACCAGCTCGAATATGTGCTGACCGCGCTGATCGTCTCGGCCGAGATCGACCCGATCGGCGAGGTGCAATTTTCGCGCGAGGCGGCGGACCAGCGCTTCCTCGAGCCCTATTCCGGGCTGTACTGGCAGGTGTCGGGGCAGGGGCGCGAGCCCTTCCCGTCGCGCTCGCTCTGGGACCGGCGGCTGGCCTATGGCGCGCCGCATCAGGATCGCGGCGTCCATGCCTATGACAGCAGCCAGTTCGGCCAGGAGAAGCTGCGCATCGTCGAGCGCGACGTGCAACTGCCCGGGTCGAAGGTGCGCTGGCGTTTCCAGGTGGCGCAGAGCCGCGACGGGCTGGACGCGCAGATCGCGGCGCTGCGGCGGACGCTGGTCCGCTCCTTCCTGCTGCTGGCGCTCGGGCTGATCGTGCTGGCCGGGCTCCAGACCGTCTATGGCCTGTTGCCGCTGCGCCGCCTGCGCATGGAGATCGTGCGGATGCGCAGCGGGCAGAGCTCGCGGGTCGGCGGCGCGCTGCCCGACGAGGTCGCGCCATTGGTCGAGGAGCTGAACGCGCTGGTCGAGCATAACGAGCGCCAGGCCGAGGAGGCGCGCCGTCATGCCGGCAACCTCGCCCATGCGCTCAAGACCCCGCTGACCGTGATCATGAACGCGGCCACCGCCCAGGCCGACGACCTGGCGGAGACGGTGATCCGCGAGGCGCGGACGATGCGGCGCCAGGTCGACCATCATCTGGCGCGCGCGCGGGCGGTCGGCCGGCGCGGATCGGCGCACAGTCGCGCCGAGGTCTGGCCCAGCCTGCAATCGGTCGAGCGCGCGGTGGCGCGCCTCTATCGCCATGTCCGCATCGACGTGGCGGGACCGAAGGACCTCCAGGTCCATGTCGAGCGGCAGGACCTGGACGAGATGCTCGGCAACCTGATCGAGAACGCCGCCAAATATGGCGGCGGCAGCGTCTTCGTCACGGTGGCGGCGGAGGCGGGCTTCGTCGAGATCCTGGTCGAGGATGACGGCATGGGCATCCCGGCCGACGACCGGGTCCGCATCTTCGATCGCGGCGTGCGGCTGGACACGGGCAAGCCGGGCACCGGCCTGGGCCTGGCCATCGTCCGCGACGTTGCGGAAATCTATGGCGGCACCGTCGCGCTGGAGGAGAGCGAGGACCTGGGCGGCCTGCTCGTTCGCCTGCGGCTGCCGGCGGCGACGGCGACCGCCTGAACCTCCCCGTCCTCCCGCCTGCGCAGGGGCGGTCGGATCAGGCGGCGGCCTTCACGTCCTCGGCGGCCTGGGCGGTCAGCGTCAGCGAACGCTTGCGCGCCGCCTGGTCGTAGATGGCGCTGGTCACCATCACCTCGTCGACGCCGGTGCGTTCGACGAAGGCGGCGAGGTCGCGCGCGACCGTCTCGGCCGTGCCGATCGAGGAGCAGCTCAGCACCTGGTTCAGCAGCGCATTGCCCTGCGCCCCGAGCGACTGGCGATAGCCCGCGACCGGCGGCGGCAGCTGGCGCGGGTTGCCGGTGCGCAGCGCCACGAACGACTGTTGCTGCGACGAGGCGATCAGCTCCGCCTCCTCGGCGGTGTCCGCGGCGAAGACGTTGAAGCCGGCCATCGCATAGGGCCTGGCGCAATGCGCCGAGGGGCGGAAGTCGCGGCGATAGATCGCCATCGCCTGGTCCAGCGCATCGGGCGCGAAGTGCGAGGCGAAGGCATAGGGCAGGCCCAGCGCGGCGGCGAGCTGCGCGCCGAACAGGCTCGACCCCAGGATCCACAGGTCGGGCCGCGCGCCCGCGCCAGGCGTGGCGACGATGCCGGTCTGGCCATCGTCGGCGAAATAGCTTTGCAGTTCCAGCACGTCCTGCGGAAAGGCGTTGGCGTCGGTCTCCAGCGTCCGCCGCATCGCCCGCGCGACCCGCTGGTCGCTGCCCGGCGCCCGGCCCAGCCCCAGGTCGATCCGGCCCGGGAACAGCGCGTCGAGCGTCCCGAACTGTTCGGCGATGGCGAGCGGCGCATGGTTGGGCAGCATGATCCCGCCCGCACCGACACGGATATGGCGGGTCGCGGCGGCGAGATGCGCGATCACCACCGATGTGGCGGCCGAGGCGATGCCGGTCATGCCGTGATGCTCGGCCACCCAATAGCGGGTGAAGCCTTCGGCTTCGGCATGGCGCGCGAGATCGGCGGCGCGGGTCAGCGCCTCGCCGACGGTGCCGCCCTCGACGACGGGCACGAGATCGAGAAAGGAAAGCTTCATTGACGGAAGATGGGGAGGGCCGCGGCCCGCCGCCAGCGATAGCGGCTTGATAGGGGGATAGTTTTTCAAGGGGGGAGCGCTGCCCCCCCAAGGCCCAGCGTGTGGCGAGCCCCCGACGTTGCGCTCCGCCAGCCTCCGCCCCGGCGACTGGCGGGGTGGTAGGCGGGTGTACGAAGGTCCAGCCGTCGCTCGGACGGCGCGGGCGGCGCGTCGGTTATCCTACAGGAACGGCCGTCCGCCAGTGACCGGAATGGTCGCGCCGGTGATGTAGCTCGCCTCGTCGCTGGCCAGCATCACATAGGGCGGGGCGAGTTCGGCCGGCTGCGCGGCGCGGCCGAGCGGCACGTTCTGCCCGAAGCTCTTCACCGCCTCGGGCGGCATGGTGGAGGGGATCAGCGGCGTCCAGACCGGGCCCGGCGCCACCGCATTGACCCGGATCTTGCGCTCCGCCAGCATCTGCGCAAGGCCCGCGGTGAAATTGTGGATCGCCCCCTTGGTGGTGGCATAGGCGAGCAGCTGCTCGCTCGGCTGATCGGCGTTGATCGAGGTGGTGTTGATGATCGACGCGCCCTCGGCCATGTGCGGCACCGCCGCCTTGGCGAGGTAGAACATCGCATGGATGTTGGTGGCGAAGGTCGTCTGCCATTCCGCGTCCGGGATGTCCTCCAGCGCCTGGAAGGTCGCCTGGTGTGCGGCATTGTTGACCAGGATGTCGACCCGGCCGAACGCCTCGACCGCCCGGGCGATCACCGCGCGGGCATGGGCGGGATCGCTGATGTCGCCGGGCACGCAGATCGCCTCGCGCCCCGCCTCCGACACCAGCCGTGCGGTCTCCCGCGCATCCTCCTCCTCGTTCAGATAGGCGATCAGCACGTCCGCGCCCTCCCGCGCGAAGGCGAGCGCGACGGCGCGGCCGATGCCGCTGTCGCCGCCGGTGATGACGGCCTTCTTGCCCGCCAGCCGGTCATGGCCGACATAGCTGTCCTCGCCGTGATCGGGGCGCGGGGTCATCGCCTCGGTCGATCCGGGCATCGGCTGCTGCTGTTCGGGCTGGGGTGGCGTCGGGCGATCGGTCATGGCTAAGGCTTTCTGCTTGAGGGGCCTGGCTTTTTGGGGGTGTGGCCAGAAAGGCCGGGTGGCCGCGGTGTTCCCGCCCATGCCTGCGCCGCTGACCCCGATTAGCGATAATGTGCCCTTTCGCCGCGATCGGCGTTATCCCGCCGGTGCCACAGGAGTTCGAGCCCGCGCATGACCGACCCGCATCCCGATCTGGCCCCCTGGTGGCGGGGCGGCGTCATCTACCAGATCTATCCGCGCTCCTTTCAGGACAGCGACGGCGACGGCATCGGCGACCTGGCGGGGATCGCGCAGCGGCTGGACCATGTCGCCGCGCTCGGTGTCGATGCGATCTGGCTGTCGCCGATCTTCCCGTCGCCCATGGCCGATTTCGGCTATGACATCGCCGACTATCGCGGGATCGAGCCTGTGTTCGGCGACATGGCCGCGTTCGACGCGCTGCTGGCGGCGATCCATGCGCGCGGGCTGAAGCTGCTGCTCGACTTCGTGCCCAATCACAGTTCCACCGCGCATCCCTGGTTCCAGGCCAGCCGGTCGTCGCGCGACGATCCGAAGCGCGACTGGTATATCTGGCGCGACCCCGCGCCGGGTGGCGGGCCGCCCAACAACTGGATCAGCGACATGGGCGGTCCGGCCTGGGAATATGACCCCGCCACCGGTCAATATTATCTCCACACCTTCCTGAAGGAGCAGGCCGACCTCAACTGGCGCAACCCGGCGGTGCGGACGGCGATGCTGGACGTGATGCGCTTCTGGTTCGATCGCGGCGTCGACGGCTTCCGCATCGACGTGCTGTGGCACATCATCAAGGCCGAGGGGCTGCCCGACAATCCGGTCAATCCGGACTGGCGGCCGGGCCGCACCGAGCGCGACCGGCTGATCCAGCTATATTCGACCGACCAGCCCGAGGCGCACGCGATCGCCGCCGCGATGCGCGCCCTGGCGGACGGCTATGGCGAGCGGCTGCTGGTCGGCGAGATCTTCCTGCCCAACGACCGTCATGCCCGCTGGTACGGTACGCCCGAACGACCCGAAGTGCATCTGCCCTTCAACTTCCAGCTGATCGAGAACGACTGGACGGCGGCGGGCCTGCGTGGCGTGATCGCGGCCTATGAGGCGTCGTTGCCGGCCTATGGCTGGCCCAATTGGGTGATCGGCAGCCATGACGCGCCCCGTATCGCCGCGCGGATCGGGGAGCGCCAGGCGCGGGTGGCGGCGATGCTGCTGCTGACCCTGCGCGGCACGCCGACGCTGTACCAGGGCGACGAGCTGGGGATCGGCCGGGTCGCCATCCCACCGGACCGCATCCGCGATCCGCAGGATCTGCGCCAGCCCGGGATCGGCATCGGTCGCGACCGGTCGCGCACGCCGATGGCCTGGGACGCCGGCCCCTTTGCCGGGTTCAGCACGGTCGAGCCCTGGCTGCCGCTGCACGACGACTGGCCGACGCGCAACGTCGCCGCCGAGGCGGACGATCCGGGTTCGATGCTGATCCTGTATCGCCGCCTGCTGGCACTGCGCCGCGCGAGCCCGGCCCTGACGCTCGGCGCGATCGCCTTGCTGGAGGCGCCCGATGGCGTCCTCGCCTATGACCGGGTCCATGCGGGCGAGCGGGTGCGCGTGCTGCTCAACCTGACCGGCGGGGCCGTCGCCCTGCCCTGGACGGGGGACGTGCTGTGCTCGACGCTGGACGATGCGACGGACCCGGCGGGCTTGCGCGCCGACGAGGGCCTGATCCTCCACCTACCGCTTTGACTGACAAGGATAGACGATGAAGATCGCGATGCTGGCGCCGATCGCCTGGCGCACGCCGCCGCGCCAATATGGCCCATGGGAGCTGGTCACCAGCCTGCTGACCGAAGCGCTGGTCGCGCGCGGCATCGACGTGACGCTGTTCGCCACGCTCGACAGCCAGACGGCGGCGCGGCTCGACGGGGTGGTGCCCGCGCCCTATTCCGAGGACCCGGCGATCGACGCCAAGGTCTGGGAGTTCCGCCATCTCGCGCATCTGTTCGAACAGGCCGACCGGTTCGACCTGATCCACAACCAGGCCGATTTCCCCGCCCACGGCTTTTCCGGTCTGGTGGCGACGCCGATGGTGACGACCATCCACGGCTTCTCGTCGGACCGAATCCTGCCGATGTACCGGCCCTATCAGGACCGCGTCCATTATGTCGCGATCAGCGACGCCGACCGCCACCCCGAGCTGCGCTATGCCGCGACCATCCATCATGGCATCGTGCTGGACGACTTCCCCTTCCAGCCCGAACCGGGCGACGACCTTCTGTTCTTCGGTCGCATCCATCCCGACAAGGGCGCGGCGGCCGCGATCGCGGCGGCGCGGGCGAGCGGCCATGGCCTGGACATGTACGGCATCGTCCAGGACTCCGGCTATCACGATCGCGAGGTGGCGCCGCATCTGGGCGCGGACATCCGCTATCACGGACCGGTCGGCGGCGCGGCGCGGGTGCGGGCGCTGGGCGGAGCCAGGGCGCTGCTCCACCTGATCGATTTCGACGAGCCGTTCGGCCTGTCGGTGGTCGAGGCGATGGCCTGCGGCACGCCGGTGATCGCCGCCCGGCGCGGGTCGATGCCCGAGCTGATCGACCATGGCGTCACCGGCTTCCTGGTCGACACGCCCGAACAGGCGGTGGACGCGATCGCGCGGATCGATACGATCGACCGCGCCGCCTGCCGCCGCGCGGTGGCGGCGCGGTTCAGCGTCGACCGGATGGCGGATGCCTATGTGACGCTCTACCGGTCGATCCTGGGGCGGTGAGGGAGTCGGGCCGTGGGGGCGGATATGCGGGTGATGCTTTACGATGTCGCCAACGCCGTGCGGTCGTTCTTACACCCTCACTGGTTGCGGTGGCATCAAACCTGGGGGCCGCCCTGGCCGAACACGCCGTCACGATGGACCTGTGTTCGCTCCAGCATGTTTCTGGTGAAGCTGCTTCACCATCAAGGCTTGGCGGCGTGCCTGCGAAGCGGCCAGCCCCCGATGCCAGGACCCGGCGTCGTGGAGGAGGCCTGCGGCTTGCTCACAGCTGATGGATGGATGGGCCATGCCTGGGTCCAAGCCGGAGATTTCGTCGTTGATATAACAGCTGACCAGTTCGGACATGCACCGGTCATCGTCAAATCCGTGGATGACGAGACATACCAGCCGGCGCAATGCGAAGCGCACATGCTCAAGCCGACAAATGCTGGCGTGGCGGCAATCAATGAGATTTGGCCTTTATGGTGCTGCCGAGTGGAGCAGCGTCGCGTCTTTCACAACGGCGTCTCGCCGACATAATTGCCCGCTTCGGCATAGCGGCAGACCAGGATGTCCTCGCGCCAGCTCTGCGCGCGGGCGCAGCCGACCTCGCCGGTCGCGCGCCAGACGAGTTGGGTGTAGTGGCCGACATCCTCCAGCCGGCCGGTGGTGCTGTTGTCGGGGAAGCTGCCGGGCTTGAAATAGCGCTTCTCGCGGATCCAGCCGTCGACCATCTGCTCGGCGATGAAATAGCCCTTGCTGCCCGCCCAGATATTCTCGCCATCGGGATTCACGGCGCGCTCGGGGGCATGTTCGAAGCGGCCGGTCACCGCCAGGTAATTGGCCCATTGCTGCGCGCGCCGCGCCAGCACCGGGTCCCAGCGCAGCGGTGCGACGCCCATCGCCAGCCGCTCGCGATTATGGGCGGCCAGGATACGCTGGTCGAAATTGTTCGTGAACCCGGTCGCCCCGAGCATGAAGGGGGCGACGCTGAGGATCGCCACGCGCGCGACCACCGCCGCCGCTCGTTTGCCGAACATCGATGCAGACCTCTCATGGATGATGGTCCCTCATCTCATGATAGGCGTAAGCACCGGGTTCCCGGCGGTGGTTAGGCCGAAATTAAGCCTCTTTGGCGGAGGCTTGCGCCCCGGCGGGCAGGATCGCCACCGGGTCGCCCAGCTTCACCTGCGCGAACAGCTTGCGGGCGAAGCTTTCCGGAACGCCGACACAGCCATGCGTCGCCGAGCCGCGCTGGACCAGGCTGGCATGGATCGCCACCCCGTCATCGGTCAGCCGGAGCATGAAGGGCATCGACGCCTCGTACAGGCTCGACTCATGCTCGGCCGCCTTGGCCTTGATCGGAAAAACGCCGATCGGCGTCGGCATCCCGTCGGTGCCGTAGAGGATCACCGCCGAGCCGATCTCGTGCCCGGCCCGGAACACCGACAGGATCTGCCGGCCCAGGTCGACGCGCACCCATACCGGGCCGGCCGGCACGTTCGCGTCGTTCCAGACATAATCGCCGAAATGCATCGCCTGGGGGATGTCGAGCACGCTCAGCACGCGACGGTGCGATCCGTCGGGCAGCGCCAGCATTGGCACCTTGTCCGGGGCGAAGACCAGCCGCCCCTCGGCGCGGTGATAAGGCTGCTCGGCGGTCGGCCGCGCGATCGGCGCGCGATCAGGCGCGAAGGCCAGATAGGCCAGCGCCAGCACCGGCGCGGCCACGACCAGCCACGCGAGCCGGCCCATCACGCCTGGTCCGGCCGGACCTGTTCGACAGGGTGGCGGACGCGGCGGCGCAGCGCCAGGGCCAGCGCCGTGAAGCCGGTCAGCGTCAGCAGCCAGGTCGCCGGCTCGGGCACGGGCGAAGGTTCGGGCGTCGGCGTCGGCGTGGGGCTGGGCGTCGAACCGCCGCTCCCGCCGCCCCCACCGATGCCGGTGCCGCCGCCGTTGCCGCCGATGATCGGAGCGACCGGCACCGAGGCGCCGCCACCCCCGGCGCCGGTGGCGCCAGGGCTCGGCAGGAAGGCGGTCTCGACCGGCGGCGGGGCGTCGCCAGGCAGGGGCGTCTCGACCCCGCCCGCCGGCACGAAGCCCGGGATGTTGGCGCCGTCACCCGGTCGGCGGCGCTCGCCGGCGAGCACGCGTTCGACCGGGACGAACGGCTCGCGCGCATGGCCGGTGCGGCTGGCGAGGCGACGCTGCTTGGTCTGGGTCAGCGCGCCGGCCGCGCGCGCGCCGGGCGAGCGCTGGTCGAGCAGCGCGGCGGGATCGGCAAGCGCCGCGGCCACCGCGCTGGCCATCTGCCGGCCATGGTCGGAGACGACGACGGGGACCATCGCCAAGAGCGACAGGGTGGAAAGCGTCCATGCCAGCCGGCGCACAAACCGGCGTTGCCGTGTGTGGACCGAGACGGTCCTGCGCGTCCTTTTCCTGCGCCCCATAGTCATTCTCATATCAACACGCGGCCAAAGTGAAGGTTTCCGGATCATGCGGGCCCCCCATGGCGCGGCAATATCCCGACGGTCTGCTTGTACGGTCTGCCGGCCTCGTCGTCCATATGAACTACGCACCATCAGGCCCGGTTCGGGACGGGTGAGACATTAAGGATACAGGGTCATATATGCTGCTGTACTTGTCGGGTTCGTCGGCGGGACGGGAAGATGCGCACGGGGGGTCAACACTGGAGCGTTCTGGATCAGGACTGGCCGTCAGGCGAAAACCTGATCCGAATCAGTCCTTGTCAACGCCGGGTGTCGACGCGAACCGATCGAATTAAGTCCGTCGAACCAATGCTATGATCCGGGCGATTGTGCGGTGCGCAAGGGCGGTGGCGCATGGCTCCCGGGCGGCGCAGGCAAATCTATCATAGATCGTTGTTCTTTTATGACATGATCGCGAAAACGTCATAAAGGCTGACGCGCTAGCTTGTCCCTGTCCGGCACGGACGGCAAGTTTCCCCGCAGAACCAGCGACTTGATTCAAATCAATGTTCGTCGGTCTGACATTCTTCCCGATCCAACAGGGTGGGAAGCCAAGGGGACAATCGCCATGCATCGCCTCACGCGAAACACCTTCCTGATGGCCACCGCCGCACCGCTGGTGCTGGCGCTCGGCAGCCTGTCGGCCGCCGCGCAGACCGTGCCGGCCGCGGCCGACAATGCCGAGAACCGCGCCGCCGACAATCCCGCCACCCAGGTCCAGACCGCGACCGACGCGCAAGGCCGCGCGACCTCCGGCGCGGCGGGCGATGGCGGCGAGATCGTCGTGACCGGCTCGCTGTTCCGCCAGACCGATGCGGCGACGCCGTCGCCGGTGACCACGATCACCACCGAGAATCTCGACCAGCGCGGCATCACCACCATCCAGAGCGCGATCCAGTCGCTGGCCTCGAACAACGGCCCGGCGCTGACCAACTCGTTCACCGCCAATGGCGCCTTCGCCGGCGGTGCGTCGGCGGTGTCGCTGCGTGGCCTGTCGACCAACTCGACCCTGGTGCTGTTCGACGGCCTGCGCGCCGCCTATTACCCGCTCGCCGACGACGCGACGCGCAACTTCGTCGACCTGAACACCATCCCCGACGACATCGTCGACCGGATCGAGGTGCTGCGCGACGGCGCATCGTCGAGCTACGGCGCGGACGCGATCGCGGGCGTGGTGAACATCATCACCAAGCGCAAGTTCAACGGCATCATTGGTCGCGCCGAGGCCGGCATCAGCCAGCGCGGCGTCGCGGCCAATCAGCGCCTGACCCTGACTGCCGGCACCGGCGACCTGGATGAGAAGGGCTACAACGCCTATATCAGCGGCTTCTATTATCGCAGCGAAGCCGTCTACAACCGCGACCTGCCCTATCCGTTCAACTCGGACGACAAGCGCGGCGTCGGCACCGGCGGCCCGAACGACACGATCTACGGTCTCGGCCAGGACGGCCGGCTGGAGAATACCGGCACCCAGGCGGGCGCGAACTTCTATGTCCGCCCGGCGACGGTCGCGGGCACCACGGTGACGGGGGTCGCCGGCTCGCGCTATCAGCTCCTGACCAATGGCTGCCTCAACGGCACGCCCTTCTCGCCGTCGGCTGCCGACCTGAACGACATCCGCAATTCGTCCGGTGCCAATCCCAACGCGACGGTGCCGACCACGGTCTGCCAAGAGGACTGGACCAACCGCTACGGCGTCGTCGCGCCGAAGATCGAGCGGTTCGGCGGCTCGGCCCGCTTCACCGGCAAGCTGGGTGACTCGTCGGAAGCCTATCTGGAAGTGAACTTCCAGCAGGCGACGTCGAGCTATACCGGCAATCCGTCGACCATCCGCGGCAACGCGCCGGCCGGCATCCTCTTCCCGCAATATTCGACCTCGTCGAACGCCGCGACCTTCTTCCCCGGCTCGTCGCCGCTGTTCCTGCCGGTCTATGTCTGCCCGCGCGGCACCCCGACCTGCGATGCGACCACCGGCCGCCTGAACCCGAACAATCCGTTCGCCGCCCAGGGCCAGGTCGCGCAGCTCCTTGGCTTCCTGCCCGACACGACCGTGTCCAACGCGACCCGCAACCGCGTCTACCGCGCCGCCGCGGGCGTCAACGGCACCGTGTTCGGCGACTGGGACTATCGCGTCGACCTGACCGCGATGCACAGCGACCTGCGTCGCACGCAGAGCGGCTATGTCTACATCCAGCACCTGCTCGATGTGATCAACGACGGCAGCTACAACTTCCGCGATCCGTCGCAGAACAGCCAGACGGTGCGCGATTACCTGACGCCGACCAACATCGTCGACTCCAGCTCGGACCTGTTCCAGGCGCAGGCCAGCGTGTCCAAGGCGCTGTTCAACCTGCCGGGCGGTCCGGTCCAGCTCGCGCTCGGCGGCTCGGTCTTCTACGAGGCGGTCAACGCCCCCTCGGCGAACTCCGACATCAACGGGCCGACCCAGCGCTACTTCACGATCAACGCCTTCGGCACCGAGGGCAACCGCACCGTCACCTCGGCCTTCGGCGAAGTGCAGGTGCCGATCGTCGAGCAGTTCCTGGTCAACGCGTCGGGCCGCTACGATCACTACTCGTCGGGCCAGAGCAACTTCTCGCCCAAGATCGGCGCGAAGTTCACGCCGATCCGCCAGCTCGCCATTCGTGGCACCTGGTCGCGCGGTTTCCGCATCCCCAGCTTCGGCGAGGCCAACGCCCTGCCGACCACGGGTTACGTGAACAACAACGCCGGCATTTTCAACGACACCTATCTGGCGCAATATGGCTGTACGGTCGCGACCTTCCAGTCGTGCCCGACCTATATCCGCAGCGGCAGCTATGGGCAGACGACGCTCGCCAGCCAGAATCTGGACCCGGAGAAGTCGCGCAGCTTCACCGCCGGCGCGGTGTTCGAGCCAATCCGCAACGTCAGCTTCACGGTCGATTTCTTCGACATCAAGAAGACGGGCGCGATCACCCAGCCGTCCAACGCCCCGGCGCTGGCGGCCTATTATAGCGGCCAGGCGATCCCGGCCGGCTATGAGGTCATCCCGGACGCGCCGGGCGTCGGCTTCGAGAATGCGACGCCGCGCATCGCCTTCGTGCGGTCGCAGCTGATCAACGCCAACACGATCCACTCGCAGGGCATCGATATCGGCGGCACCGTGCGCGTACCCTTCTCCGACAATTTCCGCTGGACCGTGTCGGGCGAGGGCAGCGTGCTGCTCGACCTCAGCACGACCTTCCCGGACGGCACCAAGGAGAAGTATGTCGGCACGCTCGGCAACTACAACCTGACCGCGGGTTCGGGCACGCCGCGGTGGCGCGCCAACGTGACCAACACGTTCGAGCTGGCCGATGCCTATACGCTCAGCACCACGGTCAACTACACGGCGGGCTATAACCTGTCGGCGGAGGACCAGGGCGGCGTGCGCGGCGATTGCAGCCTGGGCGTCGATTACCTGCCCTGCAACGTGAAGGGCTACATCACCGTCGACATGGTCGGCACGGTCAAGGTGACGGACAAGTTCTCGTTCTACGTCAACGTCCTGAACCTGCTGAACGACCTGCCGCCGATCGATCCGGCGACGTACGGCGCCTATCTCTACAACCCGATCCAGGGCGGCGAGGGCATCTATGGCCGTTCGTTCCGCGCGGGCGTGAAGTTCGGCTTCTAAGCGCCGATCATGACCATCGGCCGGGGCGGCGACGCTCCGGCCGGATCATCGGGCCTCCGTTCGCGGGGGCCTTTTTTTGTTCGGCGACGGCGGGTTGCGCCTGCGCCGTGACGGATGCGCATCGATTTCGGATGCTATTGCCCGCTGTCATCCGCGCGTCGCAAAAGCGTCGCCGGAACTACACAGACCGATCCTAAGCGCCCCGCACGAACGGCAAACATGCCGCAAGGGGACTTCATCACCATGACCTTTAGCAACCGCCTGTTCCGGGCGTCGGTGACGCTCATGCTGTCGACCGGCGTCGCGACCGTTGCGCAGGCGCAGGCGCAGGCCAGCGTCGCGTCCGAAACCGCCGCCGGCGCGGCCGCCGCCGCCACCGACCCGGCGGCAGCCGGCGAGGGCGACGAGATCGTCGTCAACGGCACCTATGCGCGCAGCCTGGCGGCCGGCATCGAGACGAAGCGGCGCGCGGCGTACGGCGTCGATTCGATCAGCTCGACCGATATCGGCAAGTTCCCGACCCAGAACGTCGCCGAGGCGCTCCAGTTGGTGCCCGGCGTGGCGATCACCCGCCCGCGCGGAGAGGGCCTCTATGTCAGCGTGCGCGGGCTGGGGCCGCAATTCCAGAACACGCTGCTCAACGGTCGCACGGTCGCGATCAACGACCTGATCGAGAATGGCGGCGCCGCCGGGCGGCAGTTCCGCTTCGAGATGCTGCCGGCCGAGTTCACGTCCAGCATCGACGTGGTGAAGACGCCGACCGCCGACATGACCGAGGGCGCGCTAGGCGGCAATATCGACGTCAAGACCTTCCGCCCGCTGGAGGTCGGCAGCAAGACGACGATCAACATGCGCGGCACCTATACCGGCCAGACCAAGGAGGTGCGGCCCAACGTCACCGTGCTGACCAGCGCGAAGAACGATGCCGGCACCTTCGGCATCCTGGCCGGCGCGCAATATTGGGGCAAGGCGGTCCGCAACGACCGATTCATGAACTTCGGCTGGCTGCTGAACCGCTACACCGCGCCGGCGGCGGGCGGCGTGCCCGCCGGCCTCTATTCGCCGACGCGCACCCGGCCGACCGTCGAGACCGAGGATCGCAAGCGCATCGCCGGCATCGTCTCCGCCCAGTGGCAGCCCAGCGCCGAACTCCAGACGACGCTGGACGTGATCGCGACCCGGCTGGACGTGGCCTATGACGAGTTCGGCCTCGACATCTATCCCGATGATCCCGGCACGGTGATCCAGCCGGGCTACACCGTGGTCGGCGACACGATCACCAAGGCGACGATCGCCAATGCCCGCTTCATGGCGTCACGCGAATATAGCCTCAACCGTCACGACCTGCTGAGCATCGGGCTTAAACAGGCCTGGAACCCGGATCGTTGGCACCTCACCGCCAATGTCAACTGGTCGGCGGCGCACAGCTATCATCCCGACTATGCGACCGGGACGGTGCGCAGCCGCGCCTTCTTCACCGCGCCGCTGACCTATGACGCGAGCGGCGGCTATCAGATGCTGCCGACCTTCACCACGCCGGTCGACGTCACCAATCCCGCCAATTACAAGCTCTACCAGTTCAACGTCGCGCCCAAGGACAGCAAGGACTGGGACGTCTTCGCGCGGGCGGACGTGGGTCGCGACTTCGACGGTGTCCTGGCGAAGCTGGCGGCGGGTGGCGAGTATCACTGGCGCAAGCGCGACTATTTCCGCCGCGACTTCATCGTCAACCCGCCGGCCGGCGCGACGTTGGGAAGCCTCGGCGCCGCGGCCTATGAGCCGCTGCCGTACGGCGATTTCCTGAAGGGCGTCGACGGCGATGCCTTCCGCACCTGGCTGGTGCCGTCGACCGCCGCCTATGTCGGCGCCTTCTTCACGCCCGCCGTCGCCAATGCGCCGCTGACCAATGCCGATCGTCGTTCGTCCTTCGTCGTGTCGGAAAAGATCGCCGCCGGCTATGTCCGCGCCGACTATCAGTTCGACGCCGGCACGGTGGCGGTCAGCGGCAATCTGGGCGTTCGCTACGTCCATACCGACCAGGTCGCCAGCGGCACGCTGACCGCCGGCAACAGCGCCACGCCGGTCAGCTATCCCAAGACGTTCGACAATGTCCTGCCCAGCTTCAACCTGCGCGCCGACCTGACGCAGAAACTGGTCGGGCGTCTGGCCGCCAGCCGGGTGCTGACCCGCCCCAACGTCACCGACACCGCGCCGCGCATCACCGTGTCGACCGACGCGCCGACCGCCAGCGGCGGCAATCCGCAGCTCGTGCCGTTCCTCGCCACCCAGTTCGACGGGTCGCTGGAATGGTATTTCGCGCCCTCGGGGATGCTGTCGGGCGCGGTCTTCTACAAGGCGATGGACGATTACATCACCCAGTCGAACACCGAGATCACCATTCCGGGACGCGGCATCGTCCGCCTGTCCAGTTCGGTGAACGGCGGAAATGCCAAGGTCTATGGCGCGGAAGCCGCCTACAGCCAGGTCTTCACCTTCCTGCCCGCCCCGTTCGACGGGCTGGGCGTGCAGGGCAGCTATACCCATGCCGAGGTCAGCGCGGACTATACCGCCGGCTCTCGCACGATCCGCGACCAGCTGATCGGCTTGTCGAAGAACAGCTTCAACCTGGTGGGCTTCTACGACAAGGGGCCGATCTCGGCGCGGCTCTCCTATGTCTGGCGCGACAAGTACCTGTCGGGTACCGGCAGCACGGTGCAGGCGCCGACTTATGTGGCGGCCTTCGGATCGCTGGACGGACAGCTGTCGGTGCGCGCCGCCGACAATCTGACCTTCAGCCTGGAAGGCATCAACATCGCCGGCGCGCATCAGGACAGCTATAACGACAACCGGCTGCGCTTCGGCGAGATCAACTATTACGGCCGGACGATCCTGTTCGGCGTGCGGGCCGAGTTCTGATGCGCCGCGCGATCGCGCTGGCGGCGCTGTTCACCGCCGGCCCCGCCATGGCGCAGGACCGGGAGCCGGCGCTGCGGATGAACGATGTCCAGGTGCTGGGCTCGCACAACAGCTTCAAGGCGCGGATCCCGTCGGCGGTGATGGCCGATCTGCGCCGCCGCGAGCCCAAGCTGGCCGCGGCGCTGGAGTACGACCACCTGCCGCTCGGCGAACAGCTCGACCGGGGCGTCCGCCAGCTGGAGATCGACATCTTCGCCGATCCGGCGGGGGGCCGCTACGCCGATCCGCGGGGCGAGCGGCTGGCCCGGGCGGCGGGCGAGCGGACCGGCTTCGACCCGGCCGCGATGCGCAGGCCCGGCTATAAGGTGCTGCACATCCCCGATCTCGACTATCGCTCGAGCTGCGTCACCCTGGTCCGCTGCCTGGGCGCGGTCGATGCCTGGTCGCGCGCGCATCCGGGCCATCTGCCGATCATGCTGACGATCAACGCCGCCGATACGGTCGGCGACCGCGCCGTCACCGCGCCGCTGCCGCTCGACGATCCCAGGCTGCTCGACGCGCTGGACGCGGAGATCCGCCGCGCCCTGCCCGGCCGCCGCCTGATCACGCCGGACGAGGTGCGCGGCGGCGCGCCGACCCTGGCCCAGGCGATCCGCACGCGCGGTTGGCCGACGCTGGCGGCGGCGCGGGGCCGCGTCTACATCCTGTTCGACGTGCGCCGCGCGGTGTCCGAGGCCTACCGCCAGGGCCATCCCGGCCTGCGCGGGCGGGCGATGTTCGGCTGGTACGACGATGCTGATCCGGACGCGGCGGTGCAGATCGTCCAGGACCCGATCGTCGAGGCCGATCGCATCCGCCGCCTGGTGCAGTCCGGCGTGATCGTCCGCACCCGCACCGACGCCAATACGGTCGAGGCGCGCGCGCACGACTGGACCAAGGCGAAGGCGGCGGTGGCCAGCGGCGCGCAGGCGGTCAGCACCGACTATTATCCCGGCGCTCCCGACCCGGCGGGGCTGCATTATGCCGTCACGCTGCCCGGCGGCGCGACCGTGCAATGCGACCCGGTGCGCGTGACCGGGCGATGCCTGGTGCGGCCGTGACCTGATCCACCGGGCGGGGTCCCCGGCGGCGGCCGGGTTCGGTCGGAAAGGCTTTGGTGATCAAGCGCTGCGGCGGCGTCGCCATCCTTCCCGACTGGACCCCCGCCTTCGCCCGCGAACAAGAACGGCAAGCGTCCCGCCTTCGCGCGCGCCGGAGCGCCGCTATTCCCGCGCCGCGCCGTTGGCCCGCCCCGGCGGCGCGAGCGCCAGCTGGCCCTCCTCGATCGAGGCTTCGGTATCGATCCGCGCCTGCTCGACCAGTTCGGCGGTGGCGAGGCGGGCGGCGGCGGGATCGCCCTGCGCGATCGCCTCGAACAAGGCCTGATGCTGCGGGATCGGGTCGCGCGGCGGCCGGGCGCTGCGATATTTGAAGAAGGTCGTCCAGTGCACCGCCGCGGCGATGCTCGCCGACAGGCTGACCAAGAGCTCGTTGCCCGTCGCCTCCAGGATCACCGCATGGAAGGTCCGATCCGCCGCGCGGCCGGCATCGGTGCCAAGGCCGTGCGTCTCCATCTCCTGCAGGGCATGGCCCAGCCGGGCGAGCTGGCGCGCGGTGCGGCCGAGCGCGGCGAGCTCGGCCGCCGCCGGCTCGACGATCATGCGCAACTGGAACAGGCTGCGCACGAAGGGGACCGGCGGCGCCCCCTCCAGCATCCAGCCGAGCAGTTCGGGGTCGAGCAGGTTCCAATCGGCGCGCTCGCGCACCCGCGTGCCGGCCTTGGGCTTGCTTTCCACCAGCCCCTTGGCCGCCAGCATCCGCAGCGACTCGCGGATCACGCTGCGCGACACGCCCAGCCGGTCGGCGAGCTCGATCTCGCCGGGCAGGACGCTGCCCGGCGCATGGGTGCCGGTGACGATCGCCACGCCGATCTGCCGCGCAAGCGAGATATGCGCGGGTTGTGCCCGCTTGCCGGCCGCCATTCGATCATCCTCTGATTTCCCGGAAACCTAGGCCCAGTCCGTACCCTTTCGCAAGCGACCCGTTCGGCAGGACGGCGAGACCATGGTCATCGCGCTTGACCTCGCCGACAGCTTGTCTGACAAGAGTCGGAAAGGGAGAGGAAATTTCATGCGTCGGCACGCGACTGGCCTGATCGATCCGGCGGCATCGTCCGCCCCGTCCCGGATTTCCGCCGACATCGGCACCACCCCCGAACAGGCGCGGGGCCCCCGCGCGACGGAGATATGATGAAGCGAATGATCTTCAGTGCGCTGGCGCTCGCGCTGGCCGCACCCGCCATCGCGCAAGCGCCCATGGCCGCTCCGGCGGGCGAGAATGTGGTGACGGTGCACGGCGACACCCCCGCGCCCAAGTTCGACCGCAGGCTGTTCGGCCAGTTCGCCGAGCATCTGGGCACCGGCATCTATGGCGGCATCTGGGTCGGCAAGGGCAGCAGGATTCCCAATGTCGATGGCTATCGGCGCGACGTGATCGACGCGCTGAAGGCGATCCGCACGCCCGTCATCCGCTGGCCGGGCGGCTGCTTCGCCGACGAATATCACTGGCGCGAAGGCGTCGGCCCGCAGGCCCGGCGCAAGGTCAAGGTCAACACCAACTGGGGCGGGGTGACGGAGGACAACAGCTTCGGCACCAACGAGTTCATGAACTATTCGGAGCTGGTCGGCGCCGAGCCCTATGTCTCCGGCAATGTCGGCAGCGCACCGCCCTATGAGCTGGCGGAATGGGTCGAGTACATGACCTCGCCGACCGGATCGAGCCTGGCCAAGGAGCGCGCCGCGAACGGTCGCAAGGCGCCGTGGAAACTGTCGATGTTCGGCATCGGCAACGAGCTGTGGGGCTGCGGCGGAAACATGCGCGCCGAATATGCCGCCGACGTGACGCGTCGCTATTCCACCTTCATCAAGATGCCCGAGGGGCAGAAGGTGATGAAGATCGCGAGCGGCGCCAATTCGGAGGACTATAACTGGACCGAGGTGATGATGCGCGACGCCGGCGCGCAGTTCGACGGCATCGGCGTCCATTACTACACCATTCCCTATCAGTGGGAGCATAAGGGCGCGGCGACCGGCTTCGACGAGGACCAGTGGGCGCGCACCCTGGCCAAGACGGTGAAGATGGAGGAGCTGGTCACGCGCCATTCGGCGATCATGGACAAATATGATCCCAAGAAGCGCGTGGCCCTGCTGGTCGACGAATGGGGTACCTGGTACGATCAGGAGCCGGGCAGCCATCCCGGCTTCCTCTACCAGCAGAACTCGCTGCGCGACGCGCTGGTCACCAGTCTGAACTTCGACATCTTCGCCCGGCATACCGATCGCCTGCGCGGCGCCAACATCGCGCAGATGATCAACGTGCTCCAGGCGATGATGCTGACCGACGGCAACCGCATGGTGAAGACGCCGACCTATTGGGTGTTCGACCTGTACAAGGACTATCAGGACGGCGTCGTCCTGCCGGTCGACGTGCAGTCGCGCTGGTACAACAAGAACGAGTGGACGCTGAAGGCGGTGAGCGCCAGCGCGGTGCGCGGCACCGACGGCGCGGTGCATATGGGCCTGACCAATGTCGACCCGAACCAGCCGGCGACCGTGACGGTGGCGCTGACCGGCGTGACCGGCGCTGGCGTGACCGGCCGCATCCTGACCGCGCCGACGATGGACGCGCACAACACGTTCGACGCGCCGGGTGCGGTGGTGCCGGCCGCCTTCACCGGCGCGACGCTGGCCGATGGCCGTCTGACCGTGACCTTGCCGCCCAAGTCGGTGGTGATGCTCGACATCCGCTGAGCGGAGGGGGCGGAGGGGGCGGTCGCCTCCTCCGCCTCTGCTTCCTGCGTCAGACCATGATGGCGAAGGGCGGCAGGTCCGCCGACATGATCCGGTTCCGCCCGGCCCGCTTGGCGGCATAGAGCGCCTGATCCGCCGCGCGCATCAATGTCTCCAGCCCGTGCCCACCGGCCTCGCTGGTCGAGACGATGCCCGCGCTGAGCGTGACATGCGTGGCGATGCGCGAGCCCGGATTGGGGATGGCGCGCGCGGCGAGCGCCTGCATCAGCGTCGTGATGCGCTCCCGGGCCGCCGCCTGCGCCGTCCCCGGCAGCAGGACCAGGAACTCCTCGCCGCCGATCCGGCCGCAGATCGCGCCGTGCGCGACGGCGAGGTCCTGCAGCAGCGTGCCCATCGCCTGCAAGGCCTGGTCGCCCGCCGCATGGCCCAGGCTGTCGTTCAACCGCTTGAAATCGTCGATGTCGATCATCGCGACCGACAGCGGCGCATCGGCCGGCATCTCCCTGACCAGGCGGGTGAAAGCGTCGCTCATCGCCGGTCGGTTGCGCAGGCCGGTGAGCGAGTCGGTCGTCGCCATCCAGCGCAGCCGGTCATAGGCCTGCACCAGCATGTGGCGGTATCGGGTCTCGCTGAGCCGCGACAGCGTGGCGCGGACCTGTCGCCGGATCATGTGCATCCGCGTGTAGAGCATCGCCATGCTCAGAAAGCCGAAGTAGAGCGTGTAGAGCAGCCCCGATGCGGTGGTGACGGCCGGATTGAGATATTGGCTCGCCAGGAAGGCGGCGTTGAGCACGACCGCGGTCCAGGCCGTCCAGCGCAGGCTGAGCGGCAGCAGCACGAGCCCCACCGCCAGCCCGAAAAAGGCGATGTTCATCAGCCGCTCGAAATCCTGCCCGCCGAGTTGCGAGCCGGTGACCACGGCCGCCAGCATCACGATGGCGGTGAACAGGCAGGCGGTCAGGCCCTGCCACCGTTCATGGCCGATCTCCTGCCAAGCCCGCCGCGCGAGGAGATAGGCGATCGTCGTCAGCAGGCCGTGTCCCAGCACGATGGCGGGCAATGCACGGGGCGCGACGATATAGTCGAAGGGCATGGTCAGCCACAGGATGATCGTGACGTTGCGGAACCAGCCGAGCGCGATCCGGCGATTCTCCGACCAGGTCACCAGCCGCACGATCCTGGCGAGGGCTGGGGACAACGGGGCGCGACGGATGACGCCGGTGCAGCGGCCGTTGACTTCCTCCCACAGCCCCTCGGCTTCGATTTGGCGAAGCGCTTCGGTGATCACGGGCGGATCGACCACCGGCGGATGGAGCGTCAGCGGCATGGGGAACCTGGCAAGATGTAAGTCCTCGCGCTCATGCGCCGTCGCACCCCTTCCAGCGCCGGACGAGCACCAGCAAGCAAGTCTGTTCTCCATAACGGGAGATCGTTGTAAAAGTCTCCACGTCGCCGAAGTCCGTATGACGCCGTCTTCGCCGGCTAGCTGGATGGATGGATTGAGCGACAAGCCGGGACAGGCATGCGAAGGCTTTTCGCGTCCTGGTCAGGTTGATCGACACGCCCACTTCGCCACCGGATCATCGACCCACGCCGAACAACAGGTCTTGCAGCCGCCGAAAACCACGCTATTCGGCGGTTTCCCGGAGATGGGGCGCTTAGCTCAGTTGGTAGAGCATCTCGTTTACACCGAGAGGGTCGGCGGTTCGAGCCCGTCAGCGCCCACCAACCGCACCGGATGCCGGCGGACCGTGGCGTCCGGATGCGGCCGATCCTGATCTGGATCGTTGGTCTGTGCAGCCATGATGGAGCCGGGCATGACTCATCCCTTTTTCCCCGCCGGTCTGGTGCGGTGATCGCCGCCGCTTCGCCACCGTCGCCGCCGGCCGGTTCCGTGTCGCGCCGGTCGATGGCGGTGGCGGCGCTGTCGACCGTGGTCGAATGGTACGACTTCACCCTCTATCTCTACCTGGCCACGGTGTTGTCGCGCGTCTTCTATGGCGGCGGCGCGGTGGCGGTCGGGACGACGCTGGCGGGTTTCGCGCTCGCCTATCTGATGCGCCCGCTGGGGGCGATCGCGTTCGGCCATATCGGCGATCGCTATGGCCGGCGGCGGATGATGCTGCTGTCGATGGCGGTGATGACGGCGGCGATGCTGGCGACCGCGCTGTTGCCGACCCGCGACCAGATCGGGCCGGCGGCGGGCTGGCTGCTGCTGCTGCTCCGCTGCGTCATGGCCTTCTCGGTTGGCGGCGAATATACCGGCGTCGTGGCCTATCTGCTGGAGGGCGCACGGCCGGAGCGACGCGGGCTGGTGACCTCCACCGCCGCCGCCGCCAGCGAGGTCGGCGGGCTGCTGGCGGCGGCGGTCGCGGCGCTGACGGTCGGGGCGATGGGCGTGGCGACGCTGGACCAATGGGGCTGGCGCATCCCCTTCCTGATCGGCGCGGGGCTGGCGGCGGCGGTCTGGCTGGCGCGGTCGACGATGCAGGAATCGCCCGAGTTCGAGCGGCAGGCCGGGCAGGGCAGCGTGCCGGCCAACCCCCTGCGCATGAGCCTGGCGCAGCATCGCACCGGCATCCTGCGCGGCTTCGCCATCTCGGCGCTGGGTTCGATCACGTATTATGTCGGCATCACCTATGTCCCCGCCTTCCTGACCGAGACGGGCGGGGTGGGCGAGGCAATGGCGCTGTGGCTGTCGACGGGCGCGGCGTTGGTCGTGGTGCTGGTCACGCCGCTGGTCGGGCTGCTGACCGACCGGATCGGGCGGCGGCCGGTGTTGCTGGGCCTATGCGGCGCGGCGGCGCTGCTGCCGGCGGCGCTGTTCGGGATGATGGCGAGCGGCGGCTTGGCGCTGGCGGTGCTGGGCACCATGATCCTGGCGATGCTGGGCGGCGGCGTCAGCGCGGTCGGCGCCGTGGCGACCGCCGAGCAATTCCCCGGCGAGGGACGGCTGACCGGGCTGGCGCTGGGCGTGACCAGCGCCACCGCGATCTTCGGCGGCCTGGCCCCTTATGTCGCGCACCGACTGATCGCCTGGACCGGATCGCCGCTGATGCCGGGGCTGATGATTGCGGTGGTCGCGCTGGGCCTGTTGCCGGTCCTGGTGCGGATGAACGAGACGCGGCCGGGTTGAGGGAGCGCGCCCTCGCGTGAAATGCGGTCAGGACCGTGTCAGAATGACCGGATTAGGCGCACCGGCATCGCCATCCAGGCCGGTGGCTGGACCGGGCGGAGGCCCTCGCCCGTCGGCAGGAGCGTCGGCGGGTCGAGCGCAACCAGTCGACCAAACAGGAAGCCGCCCCCCGGCGTCGGGATCAGCACGTCGCGGTTCATTGCCTGCCCGAATCGATCGGGCGTCAGCATTGCGCACCAGAGCTGGTCGCCGGTGCGGTAGTCACCCGTGGCGCCGGCGACGGTGATCGCGACCATGCCGGCGTCGATGCGGGGGCAGGTCACTACGCTGGCGTGACGCGGCGCGCTGGCCGCGCCGCCGGTCAGCACCGCGACCACCGGCAGGTCGCTGCGATCGGGCAGGCGGACCAGGTCGGCCGCCTCCACCTCCAGCGCGGCGGCGATGCGGTTGAGCCAGGCGACCGACACGGTGCGGGTGCCCATCTCCAGCCGGCCGATCGTCTGCGCCGTGGTCGGCGGCACGCAAGCCCGCGCGACATCGTCCAGGGTCAGTCCCTTGGCGCGGCGCACCTCGCGGATCGAGGTAATCATGACCGTCTCCGAAAACCAGATAGGATCAAGGCTGTCCTACAAACCATCCATTGTGGCAAGCCCGATTCGGATGGAAACTGAGCAGGGAAGAGGCACGATGCGCGATCTGGTCGAACGGGTGGTGGATGGACAGGGCGTGGCGGTGCGCGGGCGGCCCCCCCGCGGACGCAAGGTGACGGTGAACCAGGCGGAATCGCCGCTCAACTGGCTTGCGGCGCGCGGGCTGGTGGACGAGCGGCAATGCGCGGCGGGCGAGCGGCTGCGCGCCGACTGGGAGCGGGCGCAGCTTGCCCCTTCGGTGACGATGCGCTGGGGCGAGCGGGTCGATGGCGACCGGGGCGAGCGCGACGACCCGACCAGCGCGCAGATCGCCGCGAAACGCCGGTTCGAGGAAGCGGTGGCGGCGGCCGGCCCCGGGCTGGCGGACATATTGTGGCGGGTGGTGTGTGCGGGGGAAGGGGTGCCGGTCGCCGAGCAGGCGCTGGGCTGGCCGGCGCGGGCGGGGCGGCTGGTGCTGACTCTGGCCCTGGACCGGGTCGCGACCTATTATCGCTGTACGTGACGCGGGCGACGGGCCGGCGGACCCAGAGGATCACCGCCGGCTCATGCGCTTCGCCTTCATCAAATGCCACGGCTCGGGCAACGACTTCCCGCTGATCGACGCGCGGGGGTTGACGCTCGACGACGCGCAATGGGCCGGCGTGGCGCGCGCGCTGGCGGACCGGGCCGGGCCGGTCGGCGGCGACGGCCTGTTGCTGATGCCGGACGGCACGGTGGAGCGGCCGATCGGCTTCCGCATGTTCAATAGCGACGGGTCGGAGGCGGAAACCTGCCTCAACGGCCTGCGCTGCGTGGCGCGACTGGGGTTCGAGGCGTTGGGGACGGATGCGGCCGGCGTGCAGCTCAACGGCTCGGTCGCGACCGCCGCCCGCGATCCCGACGTCGCGCCCGGCGTCTATACGGTGCGCGAGACGGCGGGGCCGGTGTCGCTCGACGTCACGGCCTGGCCGCTTCGGGCGGGGGGCGAGCGGATCGTCGATGCGGTAGTGCCGGGGCTGGGCGCGCATCGCTTCACCGCAGTCGCCATCCCCAATCCGCATCTGGTCACCTTCGTCGATGCGATCGACGAGGCGGAACTGGTGCGCGTCGGCACGATCTGCGAGGCGGCGCCCGACTGGCTGCCCAACCGCGCCAATGTCAGCTTCGTGATGGTAGGGGCGGACTCGCTGTTCGTCCGTACGTTCGAACGCGGCGTCGGACTGACCGACAGTTGCGGCAGCGCGATGGCGGCATCGACCTATGCGGCATGCCTGAACGGCCACAAGCGCTTCGGCGGGCCAGTGACGGTGCTCAACCGGGGTGGGCTGGTGCGCGCCGTGGCGGACGAGGACGGGATGGTCACCCTGTCGGGAAACGCCACCTTCGAATGGGCGGGAGAAGTGACGGTGGCGGACGGCGTCGCCCGTGATTTGGTGGTGACCGAGCGGTTCGACGATGAGGTCGCGGCCTGGGCCACGGTGGTGGCGATGGCGCGGGCGGCGGGGTGATCCGGCCGGTCAGAAAATCCCCAGGAATTTCTTGCGCTGCGACTTGGCGGGCTGGTTGCTGACATCGTCGCGCGGCTGACCCTTGGTGGTGCGCTGGGCGGCAGCGGTCGCGCCGGCCAGCACCGGGCCGCAGGCCGCCGACTTGGCGTCGCCGACATCGACGAACGCCAGGATCGCCGCGGGCGGCGTCGCCAGCAGCGCCAGGCCCAGCCCCGCCCCGGCGCGGCCGAGCAGTTGCGGTGAGATCACCTGGAGCGCGGGCTGCGCGAAATAGCCGCGGATGCCGACCGGCGACTGGCCCGAGAACAGGCTGAACTTCTTGCCGTCGGCGCGGAAGGCCAGATCGACCGCCTCGGTCTTGAAGCTGAAGCCGCCCTTGCCGGTGATGACGTTCTTGGTGGTGTCGATCAGGATCGGGTCGGCGGCGGCGATGCCGTTGCGCACGGTGAAGGCGATCAGGCCGCAATTGACCTCGACCGGCTTCTTGAGCTTGTCCTCGAACATCTTCTGCACGAAGGTGCCGAGGTCCAGCTCGGCGAGCTGGACGTTGCGTGTCCACAACGTGCCCTGCGGCATGATGAACGCCATCCGCCCCTGCGCGGTCGACAGCGAGTCATGGATGGTGTCGCCGCGCCCGCGGAGTTCGATCCGGCCCTTCAGCGTGCCGCTGGTCCCCGATTCGGACACGCCCCAGCCGGCGAGCAGTTTGCCGAGCGGCGTCGGCGCCAGGCGGATGTCGTAGGTCGCGTCTGCGGGCCGGGCATTGGTGTCGATCCGCACGTCGGAGGCGACGTTGCCGCGCGACAGCGCCATGGTCAGCGGCGACAGCGTCAGCACCGAATCCTTCAGCTTGACGGTCAGGTCGATGTCGGAAATCGGAATGCGGCGCGACCGCACCGCGCCGACTGTCCAATGCGCGTCGGCGTTGAAGGCGCGCATCGCCGCGACGTTGAGCGGCGCGTCGGGCAGCAGCCGGGCGGGGGCCGCGCCGGTCGCGGCGGCGGCGGCGACCGCGCCCCTGGTCGCGACGATATCGGGATTGTAGCCGATGAACGGGGCGACGTCGACGATGTCGAGGCTGCGGGTGCGCAGCTCCGCGCCGATATGCACCTTGGGTATGCTCTGCGTCACGGTGAAGCGGCCGCTGATGTCGCTGTCGCCGAAGCGGCCGGCCATGCGCGTGAACCGATATTCGTCGCCGCTCTTCACCATCTGCGCATGGAGGCGATAGGTGCGCGTCTGCGGGATGTAGACGCCGATGATGCCCAGCAGCTCCTGCAGGTTGCGACCTGTGGCGCGGGTCTGGAGCGGGACGTTCTCGATATCCGCGATCGAAGGCAGGGTGCCCGAAACGTCGACGACGTTATGCGCCGCCCACATCCGTGCGACGAGCTGGTTCCGGCCGCGATTGGCGGTGGCGTCGGGCGACAGCAGTCGTCCGGCGAGGCGGAAGGGCGTGTCGCGGATCACGCCCTTGCCCGTCACGCCGACCGCGCGGCCGATCCGCGCATCGGTCGAGCGGATGTCGTCGAGCGACAGGTCGGCGAGCAGCCGCATCCGGGGGTCGCGGTAGCGCACCGTCGTGCCGGTAACGGTGGCGGTGTCGATTCGCGGGAATTCCAGCGGCTTGCCGCCCTTCTGGTCGCTGAACGTCCAGCTGTTGGTGGTATGCGCGGCGTTCCATTCCAGATCGGCCGCGCCGTTCGCCAGGTCGAGGCTGTAGAGCCGGTGCTTGCCGAACAGGAGGGACAGCGGCGCGATCCGCGCGTCGATCCGGTCGGCCTGGAACAGGTTGGGCCGGCTCGCCCAGGCCGGATTGGCGAGGGTGAACCGCTCGGCAAGGAGCTTGATCCGGAACGGCGCGAAATAGAGCTGGAAGTCGCCATCGACCTTCACGGCGCGGTGCGTCTGGCCGGCGACGAATCGCTCGAACGGGTGTTTCAGGAACCGGCCCTTGGTGACGAACAGCAGCAGCCAGAGACCGAAGATCACCGCCAGGATACCGAGCAGCGTGTTGCGCAGGATGTGACGGCGACGCCGCTGCGCCTCCGCAGGCGACACGTCGGGGCTGGGCGCGGCCTGATCCATCGCCCCCCGACGCTTTCGGGGCCGTTTCGGTTCCGCACCGTTCCACGCGGTTGCATTTGGCGCGGGGGACGGTTAAGGGGCCCGCTTCCCGAGCGAGGCGCTACAGGACGGTCCGGCCATCAGGGCTGCCGCGGCTGTCCCAAGTCTTGCTTTATGCGAAAGGACCAAAATGCCCAAGCTCAAGACCAAGAGCGGCGTGAAGAAGCGCTTCAAGCTCACCGCCACCGGCCTGCTCAAGCACGGCGTCGCTGGCAAGCGCCACCGCCTGATGAGCCACAACGCCAAGTACATCCGCCAGAATCGCCGCACCAAGGTGCTGTCGAAGGCCGACACCGCGACGGTGAAGGCCTGGGCGCCGTACGGCCTGAACTGAGGAGCGCTGACAGATGGCACGAGTGAAGCGTGGTGTAACCACCAAGGCGAAGCACAAGCGGATTTTGGATCAGGCGAAGGGCTATTACGGCCGTCGCAAGAACACGATCCGCATCGCGCGCCAGGCGGTCGAGAAGGCCGGCCAGTACGCCTATCGCGACCGCAAGGTGAAGAAGCGGACTTTCCGTGGTCTGTGGATCCAGCGCATCAACGCCGGCGTCCGCGCCGAGGGCCTGACCTATTCGCAGTTCATGCACGGCCTGAAGCTGGCGGGGATCGAACTGGACCGGAAGGTCTTGGCCGATATCGCCATGCACGAGGGTGCGGCGTTCAGCGCGATCATCGCGCAGGCGAAGGCGGCTCTCCCGCAGGCCGCGTAAACCGGCCTGACGCGAGGTGAAACCGGGGCGCGGGTGGCTATGCCATCCGCGCCCTTTTCGTTATCGGCACGGGAGCAAACCGTCGCCGACGGGACGATGAGGAACGAATGACCGATCTCGATCAGATGCGCGACGCGCTGCTCGCCGCCGTGAGCGACGCCGAGGGGCTGGAAGCGCTGGACGCCGTGCGCGTGGAGGCGCTGGGCAAGCAGGGCCGGATCACGCAGCTGCTCAAGACGCTGGGTGGCATGAGCCCCGACGAACGCCAGGTGCGGGGCCCGGCGATCCAGGGTCTGCGCGAGGCGGTCACGGGGGCGATCGCGACCCGCAAGGCGGCGCTGGAGCAGGCGGCGCTGGACGCGCGGCTGGCCAGCGAGACGATCGATCTGACGCTGCCGGTCGACGCGGTGCCGGCGGGCACCATCCACCCGGTCAGCCAGGTGATGGACGAGCTGGCGGAAATCTTCGCCGATCTGGGCTTCGCGGTCGCGACCGGCCCGGAGATCGAGACGGACTGGCATAACTTCTCCGCGCTCAACATTCCGGAGACGCATCCGGCGCGCGCGATGCACGACACCTTCTACCTGGCGGGCGTCGAGCCGGGCGGCGACGAGGCGCTGGTGAAGCGCGTGCTGCGCACCCACACTTCGCCCGTCCAGATCCGTACCATGATGGGCCAGCAGCCGCCGATCCGCATCATCGCGCCCGGCCGCACCTATCGCTCCGATTCGGATGCGACGCACACCCCGATGTTCCACCAGGTCGAGGGGCTGGTGATCGACAAGGGCATCACGCTGGCGCATCTGAAATGGACGCTGGAGACGTTCCTCAAGGCGTTCTTCGAGCGCGACGATATCGTGCTGCGCCTGCGCCCCAGCTATTTTCCCTTCACCGAACCCTCGGCCGAGGTCGATGTCGGCTACACGATCGAGAAGGGCAAGCGCGTCATCGGCGGCTCCGGCGGTGGCTGGATGGAGGTACTCGGCTCCGGCATGGTTCATCCCAAAGTGATCGCGGCCTGCGGGCTGGACCCCGACGAGTGGCAGGGCTTCGCCTTTGGCTGCGGCATCGATCGGCTGGCGATGCTGAAATACGGCATGGACGACCTGCGCGCCTTTTTCGACGGCGATATCCGCTGGTTGAAGCATTACGGGTTCGCGAGCCTCGACGTGCCCACTTTGTCGGGAGGAGTCGGCGCATGAAGTTCACCCTGTCCTGGCTGAAGAGCCACCTGAACACCGACGCCGATCTCGACGCGATCCTCGAGGCGCTGACCCGCATCGGGCTGGAGGTCGAGGGCGTGACCGATCCGGCCGCCAAGCTGACCGGGTTCACCGTCGCGCGCGTGCTGACCGCCGAGCGGCACCCCCAGGCGGACAAGCTGCAGGTGCTGTCGGTCGATGCCGGCGACGGCCCGCTCCAGGTGGTGTGCGGCGCCCCCAATGCGCGCGCCGGCCTGGTCGGCGTGTTCGGCCGGCCCGGCGCGGCGGTGCCCGCCAATGGCATGGTGCTGAAGGTCGCGGCGATCCGTGGCGTCGAATCGAACGGCATGATGTGCTCGACCCGCGAGCTGGAGCTGGGCGAGGATCATGACGGCATCATCGAGCTGCCACAGGATGCGCCAATCGGCACCGCCTTCGCCGATTATGCGGGCCTCGGCGATCCGGTGATCGAGGTGTCGGTGACGCCTAACCGCCAGGATTGCATGGGCGTCCACGGCATCGCGCGCGACCTGGCGGCAGCGGGCCTGGGCACGCTGGTCCCGCCCACCGTGCCGCAGGTGCCGGGCGAGGGGCCGGGTCCGGACGTGCGCATCGAGGACGCGGCCGGTTGCCCCGCCTTCTTCGCGCAGGGCGTGTCGGGCCTGACCAATGGCGAGGCGCCGGAATGGATGCGCCGTCGCCTGACCGCGATCGGGCAGAAGCCGATCTCCGCATTGGTCGACATCACCAACTACCTGACGGTCGATCTCGGCCGCCCCCTGCACGTCTACGACAAGGCGAAGCTGTCGGGCGGGCTGGTCGCCCGCCAGGCGGAGGCGGGCGAGACGGTCGAGGCGCTGAACGGCCGGACCTACACCTTGTCCGCGGGCATGACCGTCATCGCCGACGACGTGGCGGTGCACGATATCGGCGGCATCATGGGCGGCGCGCATTCGGGCGTGTCGGCGACGACCACGGACGTCATCATCGAATGCGCGTACTTCACGCCGGAGGCGATCGCGCGCACCGGCCAGGCGCTGGCGCTGACCAGCGACGCGCGCCAGCGGTTCGAGCGCGGCGTCGATCCGGCGTTCCTCGACGACGGCCTCGCCATCGCGACCTTCCTGGTCCTGGAATATTGCGGCGGCACGGCCAGCGGCGTGACCCGCGCGGGCGAGCCGCCGCTCGGCACCCGCACCTATGCCTATGACCCGGCGCGGACCGAGACGCTGGGTGGGCTGGCGGTGCCGGCGGAGCGGCAACGCGCGATCCTCGAAGGGCTGGGCTTCACGGTCGGCGACGACTGGCAGGTGACGCCGCCGAGCTGGCGGCGCGACATCGACGGCATCGCCGATCTGGTCGAGGAGGTGATCCGCATCGAGGGGATCGACAAGGTCGCGCCCGTGCCGCTGCCGCGCATCCCTGGCGTCGCCCGGCCGACCGCCACGCCCGAGCAGAAGCTGGAGCGCCGCGTCCGCCGCGCCGCCGCCGCGCGGGGGCTGGACGAGGCGGTGACGTGGAGCTTCCTGTCCGAGCGGCAGGCGGCGGCGTTCGGCGGGGCGGCGTTCACGCTCGCCAATCCGATCAGCGAGGAGCTGAAGGCGATGCGCCCCTCACTGCTGCCCGGCATCCTGTCGGCCGCCGAGCGCAATCTGCGGCGTGGGGCCGGCAGCGTGCGGCTGTTCGAGATCGGCCGCCGGTACCTGGCCGAGGGCGAGCGCGCGACGCTCGGCCTGGTGCTGGCGGGCGAGCGGAGCCAACGCGGCTGGCGGCAGGGCAAGGCGGCGGCGTTCGACGCCTATGACGCCAAGGCGGAGGCGCTGGCGCTGCTGGCGGCCGCCGGTGCGCCGGTCGACAACCTCCAGGTGATGGGCGAGGCAGGCGACGCCTTCCATCCCGGCCAGTCGGGCACCCTCCGGCTGGGGCCGAAGACGGTGCTGGCGCGGTTCGGCATGCTGCACCCCGCGCTCACCAAGGCGTTCGACCTGGACGGCGCGGTGGCGGTGGTGGAGATCTATCTCGACGCGGTGCCGCCCAAGCGCGGCAGCGGCTTCATGCGCGCCGCCTATGCGCCGGCCGCGCTTCAGGCGGTGAAGCGCGACTTCGCCTTCCTGGTGCCGCCGTCTCTGTCGGCCGACGCGCTGGTCCGCGCGGTACGGGGCGCGGACAAGGCGTCAATCGTCGCCGCCCGCGTGTTCGACGTGTTCGAGCGCGAGGGCGAGAAGTCGGTGGCGGTCGAGGTCGTGCTCCAGCCGGGCGAGAAGAGCTTCACCGATGCCGATCTGAAGGCGGTGGCCGACAAGGTCGTCGCCGCCGCGGCGAAGCAGGGTGCGCAACTGCGGGGGTGAGGGGGCACATCCTCCTGTTCCCCTGCGCCCCCCATTTCCCTGCGAAGGCCGGGGGCCCAGTGGGGAAGGTCGTGGTGACAGCACGCTCTCCTTTCCGACAAACGTCCCCGATTGGGCCCCTGCGTTCGCAGGGGAACTGAGTTCCGTTTCAAACCATCCCGCATCACGGGGGTGGCAATAGGAGGGAAGCGATGACCGATCTCGTCTGGCTGCGATCCGACCGGCTGAGCGCCGCGATCAACCCGCTCGGCGCGGAATTGACGCATCTGCGCGATGCGCACGACCGCGAGCTGATGACGAACGCCGACCCGGCGTTCTGGCCGCGCCACGCGCCCATCCTGTTCCCGGCGATCGGCGTGACGCATGGCGGCGTGATCCGTGTCGACGGCACCGACTATCCGATGCCCAAGCACGGGTTCGCCCGCGACATGGCCTTTGCGGTCCGCGAACAGGGCGAGGATCACGCGACCTTCACGCTCACCGACAGCGCCGCGACGCGTGCCGCCTACCCCTATGCCTTCCGCCTCGACATCACCTTTCGCCTGACGGGCGCGACGCTGGCGATCGAGGCGCGGATCAGCAATCCGGACGACACCGCGCTGCTGGCGCAGTTCGGCTTCCACCCCGCCTTCGCCTGGCCGCTTCCATATGGCGAGGCGCGGGCCGATCACCGCATCGTCTTCGCGGCGGACGAACCCGCCCGGCTGCGCGCGATCACGCCCGACGGGCTGATCGCGGCCGAGACGCGCGACAGCCCGCTCGACGGCCGCACGCTGCACCTCGCCGACGCGCTGTTCGTCGACGATGCGCTGGTCTGGGACCCGGTCGAGTCGCGTTCGGTCCGCTACGGCGCGGCGGCGGGGCCGCAGTTGCGCATCGACTTTCCCGACACCGACAAGCTCGGCATCTGGACCAAGCCCGGCGCGGCGTTCGTCTGTGTCGAGCCGTGGCACGGCATCGCCGATCCGGTTGGCTTCAGCGGCGAATATCGCGACAAGCCGGGCGTCTTCTCGGTCGCTGGCCGGGCGAGCAAGGTGATCGCCATGCACGTCACGCTGGAGGATTGAGCGGGGGCTGAGGTCACGCGGAGGCGCAGAGATGGTCGGCGAAGCGGCGTGTCTTACCTGCCCGACGCCGGTGGGATGACTGATGCGCTTTCGCGCACGCTACACCTCCGCGTCTCCGCGTGAACCATTCTTCTCGTCGCGTCTTCGCGGCATCGCGCGCCATCCAATCCCCATGGCGCATGGCGGGGAAACACCGTAAAGGCCCCTTGCGTCCGCGCCCTGCGCGTGACGGCCCCTTGTCGTACCCGCCGCGCGCCGCCCGTCCGAGAGGCGCGCCGCTGCCAACCCGGATTGCCCGCCCGTGACTTCGCCCCGCCGCACCTTCGCGATCATCTCCCACCCCGACGCCGGCAAGACCACGCTGACCGAGAAGCTCCTCTATGTCGGCGGCGCCATCCACCTGGCGGGCGAGGTGAAGGCGCGCGGCGCGAATCGCCGCGCCCGGTCGGACTGGATGAAGATCGAGCAGCAGCGCGGCATCTCCGTCACCTCCTCGGTGATGACGTTCGAGCGCGACGGCATCACCTTCAACCTGCTCGACACGCCGGGCCACGAGGATTTCTCGGAGGACACCTATCGCACGCTGACCGCGGTCGATTCGGCGGTGATGGTGATCGACGCGGCGAAGGGGATCGAGCCGCAGACGCGCAAGCTGTTCGAGGTGTGCCGGCTGCGCTCGGTGCCGATCATCACCTTCGTCAACAAGGTCGACCGCGAGGGCCGGCCGGTGTTCGAACTGCTCGACGAGATCGCCGACATGCTGGCGCTCGACGTGTGCCCGATGAGCTGGCCGGTCGGCATGGGCGGCGAGTTCGAGGGCGTGCTCGACCTGCAGGGCAACCGGATCAGCCGGCCCGAGGGCGACAGCCGCAGCTTCCAGGGCAAGGTGGAGGAGGCGCCGGTGCTCGCCGAACGCTGGGCCGAGGAGATCGAGCTGGCCCAGGCCGGCTATGCCGAGTTCGACGCCGAGGCCTATCGCAACGGCGACCTGACGCCGGTCTATTTCGGGTCGGCGCTGAAGGATTTCGGCGTCGCGGAGCTGATCGGCGCGCTGGCGAAGTTCGCGCCGCCGCCGCGCCCGCAGCCGGCCGAACCCGCCCCGGTCGCGCCCGAAAATCCGGAGGTGACCGGCTTCGTCTTCAAGGTCCAGGCGAACATGGACCCCAATCACCGCGACCGCATCGCCTTCATGCGGCTGTGCTCGGGCACCTTCAAGCGCGGCATGAAGCTGACCCCGACCGGGCACGGCAAGCCGATCGCGGTGCATTCGCCGATCCTGTTCTTCGCGCAGGACCGCGAGATCGCCGACGAGGCCTATCCGGGCGACATCATCGGCATCCCCAACCACGGCACACTGCGCGTCGGCGACACGCTGTCGGAGCGGGCGGACGTGCGCTTCACCGGCCTGCCCAATTTCGCGCCCGAAATCCTGCGCCGCGTCGCGCTGAAGGACCCGACCAAGACCAAGCAGCTGCGCAAGGCGCTGGACGACATGGCCGAAGAAGGGGTGACGCAGGTCTTCTATCCGGAAATCGGGTCGAACTGGATCATCGGCGTGGTCGGGCAGCTCCAGCTCGAAGTGCTGCTGTCGCGGCTGGACGCCGAATATAAGGTCGCCGCCGGGCTGGAGCCCGCGCCGTTCGACACCGCGCGCTGGGTAAGCGCGGAGGACCCGGCCGAGCTGAAGGCTTTCACCGACCTCAACCGCGCCGCCATGGCCAAGGACCGCGACGGCAATCCGGTGTTCCTGGCCAAATCGTCCTGGGAGGTGGGCTATGTCGCCGACCGCTATCCCAAGGTGAAGTTCGCGGCGACCCGCGAGCGTTGAGGGGGGCTGGAAACGGACGTTTTCCGGGTCCATGTCACCCCACCCCGGTGGAGGCGGGGGTCGGGTAACGGAACGGATTGGGCAAGTCGCCAGCGTCCCCCAACCGGGCCCCGGCCTTCGCCGGGGGTGGTAAGCGGAAATGCAGGGGAGCGGGCACGGGCATTGCCTCGCCCTGCCCGGCGACCTAAAGCGCAACGCTTCACAAAAGGGTCGGACGGTCTTGGCGCTCTCGTCGCATATCGATCATTGGCGGCGAAGCGGGATGCTGGGACAATTGGTCCGCTTCGGCATCGCGGGCGGTCTGTCGACGCTGATCTATTCGGCGGTCTATCTGCCGCTGACCTATTGGGTGCTGCCCCGCGCCTGGGCGGTGCTGGCGGTGCCGCCCGCCTTCCTGGTCGCGGTGATCTGCGGCTTCTTCCTGCACAGCGGCTGGAGCTTCCGCGGGCATGAGGCGAGCGGGCAGGGCGCGCGGCTTCCCATCAAGTTCCTGGTGGTGCAGAGTTTCGGCTTCGTGCTCAACGCCCTGTTCACCTGGATCGCGACCGCGCTGCTGCACCAGCCGCCCTGGGTCGCGCTGATCCCGGCGGCGACGGTCACGCCGCTCGCCACCTTCGTCCTCAACCGCCAATGGGTATTCGGCTGATATGGATCGCATCGTCTACGACCGCATGGCGGCGCACGACTCCACCCATTGGTGGTACCGGGCACGACGCGACATCCTGGCCGATTATCTCGACCGTTATGCCGACCTGCCCCAGGGCGCGCGCATCCTGGAGATCGGCTGCGGCACCGGCCACAACCTGCCGATGCTCGCCGCCTTCGGCAGCGTCGATGCGATCGAGATCGACCCGGCGGCGCGCGCCATCGCGTCGCAGCGGCTGGGCAAGCCGGTGGGCGCGTCGCCGCTGCCCGGCCTGCCCGATGTGCCGCGCGGCCATTACGACCTGGTCGCGGTGCTCGACGTGGTCGAGCATATCGAGGACGATGTCGCGGCGCTGGCGGGGATGCGGTCGCTGCTGCGCCCCGGCGGCAAGATCCTGATCGCGGTGCCGGCGCACCAATGGATGTGGAGCGCGCACGACGTGGTGAACCATCATCATCGCCGCTACTCCAAGGCGACGCTGAAGGCGGCGATCGCCAAGGCCGGCCTGATGCCGGAGCGGCTGGGCTATTTCAACTCGCTGCTGTTCCCGCTGGCCGCGGCGGCGCGCGTGGCGGGCCGGCTGACCGGGCGCGACGACAGCGACGATTCGCCGCCGCCGCCCGCGGTCAACGCGTTATTCGAGCGGATCTTCCGGCTGGAGCGGCATCTGGTCGGCCGGGTGCCGATGGGCCCCGGCGTCTCGATCGTCACGCTGGCGAAGCCCGCCTGACGGAAGCGCGGCGGGCGCGGTGGCGGGGTCGGCTTGGAAGCCGAGCGTCGCCCGGCCGCGCACCGGTCCGGCGACATCGGCGACCAGATAGAGCGGCCGGCGCTTCGATTCGATGTACAGCCGCCCCAGATATTCGCCGATCATGCCCAACACGAACATCTGGGCCGCGCCGATCACGACATTGACCAGCATGGTCGAGGTCCAGCCCGCCACCGCGCTGCCCGACAGCCAGCCGATCGCGATATAGACGATCAGCAACAGCGACACGCCGGTCAGCGCCAATCCCAGATGGCTGGCCCAGCGCAACGGCGCGGTGGAGAAGCCGGTCACCGCGTCGAACGCCAGCCGGATCATCTTGGCGAGGGGATAGTTGGTCTCGCCGGCATGACGCTCGGCCCGGTCATAGGCGAAGGGCACCTGGCGGAAGCCGACCCAGGCGACCATGCCGCGGATGAAACGCGCCTGTTCGGGCAGCGACAGCAAGGCGTCGAGCGCACGGCGGCTCATCAGCCGGAAATCGCCGGTGTCGACGGGGATCGCGGTGTCGGTGACGCGGTCGAGCACGCGGTAGAAGGCGGCGGCGGTCGCCTTCTTGAACAGGGTCTCGCCCTCGCGCCGGCGACGCACGGCATAGACGACATCGGCGGCCTGCGCGTGCATCGTCGCGCGCATCTCGCCCAGCAGTTCGGGCGGATCCTGCAGATCGGCGTCGATGATCAGGATCTCCGCGCCCGAACACAGGTCGAGCCCGGCGGTCAGCGCCAGCTGGTGACCATGGTTGCGCGACAGGTTGATCGCGACCAGATGTGGGTCGCCCGCGCTCAGCCGCTGCATCACCGACCAGCTGTCATCGCGCGAGCCGTCATTGATCAGCACGATCTCGTAATCCTCGCCCACCACCGCGCGCGCGGCGGCGGAGACGCGGGCGTGCAGCACGTCCAGGCAGGCGGCTTCGTTGTAGCAAGGAATGACGATCGAGAGCGTGGGGGCGACGGTAGGGGAGAGCGTGGGGGTCGGGGCGCGCGGATGCATGATGCGCCGCTTGTAACCGGCCATCCCGGCCGCGTCATCGGCTTTCGCCGCCGACCGGCGGGCGGCGCCGGCCGGTATACCGGATGCGATCGGTGGGAACAGGCGGCGCGATCGGCGGTTCTACGTCCGGACCGGTCGTTTGATATAGATGAGGAATGGCGGGCAGCGTGCCCGGACGGCGGTGGCGATCGCCCCACGCCGGCACCATGGCCGCCCATTCGCGAAACGAAAGGCTCTGTCATGAACAAGCATGAGGTTCGTGGTTCGATCGGCTATTACAAGGGCAAGATCGAGAAGGCGGCCGGCGACATGTTCGATCGGCGCGACTGGCAGGTCGGCGGCGTGATCGATCAGGTCGCGGGCACCGGCGAGCATGTCTATGGACGCGCCGGCGCGCTGGCGCAGGAGGTGCGCAAGGCCGCGCCGCCCGCCGTCGAAATGGGCCGGGCGCGGCTGATCGACGCGACCGGCCGGTTCGCGGCATTGGCGCGCGCGAATGGCGAACGGGCACGGGCAGTGGTGGCGCGCCAGCCGGCGATCGCCTGGTCGGTGGTGGCGGCGCTCGCCGGCTATGCGCTGGCCTGGACGATCCACGGTCGCCGTGCCTGATCCCCACCAGATATGGGGCGGCCGTTCGCCGCCCCACCCCCTAAAATCGTCCTTCGAAGCTCAGCCCCAGGATGCGCGGCTGTGACACCGTGCCGCGCACCCGGTTGTCGAAGTCGGTGAAGAAGCTGGTCGGCACCTGCCGGTCGAAGAGATTGCTGGCGATCAGATAGGCGCCGACATGCTCGCCGCGCCAGCCGATCTTGGCATTGACCAGCGTCAGCGGGCGGATGTCGCGGATCGTCTGACCGACGATCGTCTGGAAGAACGCGCCGCGATAGGTCGCGTTGACATTGGCGAACAGGCCGGACCTGTCCTGCCACGTCGCCCCGGCCGAGCCGGTCCAGCGCGGCGCATTGGCGAACTCGCTGCCGACCGCCGAGGCCGACGCCTCTCCGAACGGCACGGTGAAGTCGAGGAACTTCGACCGGGCATGGCCGATGCCGGCATAGAGATCGAGCGTCCGCGTCGGCCGTCCGCGCACTTCCGCCTCGAAGCCGTAGAGCCGGGACCTGCCGGCATTGACGACCTGCGTGTCGAAGACCGAGCCGGGGGTCAGGCGCACCGCCACCTGCTGGTCCCGCCAGTCGATATAATAGGCGTTGGCATTGACGCTCAGCCGGCCGCCCAGCCAGTCGGAACGCAGCGCCAGTTCGTAGTTCCAAATATATTCCGGCGCATAGGTGAAGGCCTGGCCCCGGAACTGGTTGATGCCGGCGCCGCCCGCGCGATAGCCGCGCTGCACCGTCGCGCTCAGCCCCACATTGTCGGCGGCGTCCCAGGTCAGGCCCAGCTTGGGCAGCCAGGCGTCATAGGTGACGCCGCGGACCGGCTGGCTGCTGGTCGCGCCCGCGGCGGTCGCCAGCAGCAGCGCATTGAGTCGGGTGACCACGGGGGCCAGCGCGGGAATCGGCAGCCGCGCCGGATCGGGCAGGGTGCCATTCAGCGTGACGCTCTGGCTCGCGCCGCGACGCTGACGCTCATTGTCGTAGCGGAGGCCCGCGCGCAGCGTCAGCCGGTCGAACAGCGGGAAGGTCAGGTCGGTGAAGCCGGCCAGATTGCGCGTCAGGCGCGGCTGGGTCAGCGTGTTGCGGATCGGGACGACGCCGCCATAAAGGCCGAGCACGGCATCCACCATCGGCTGGTTCAGGCCTAGCGCCAGCAACTGGCGATCGACGCCCAGCCGCGTCAGGTTCATCGCCTGGGTCGCCTGGAACAGATAGCCGCGATTGTCCTCGCGCAGATAATAGGCGCCGACCAGCCCCTGGACCCAGGGCAGGTCGATGCCCAGGCGAAGTTCCTGCTGCACCGTCTTCGCAGGATCGCTGACCCGGCTGCGCTGGCCGGGCGTGGCGTTGCGATCCGGATCGGCGACGAAATCCGCGCGCACGTTCGAAACGTTGGTGATCGAGGTCAGGTCGAAGCCATGCCCCAGGCGATACTGCGCCTCCAGCGTGGCGATGTCGCTGACGGTGCGGGTGTCGGTCGCGACATCCTCGGTGACGATCCGGTCGGTCGGCGCATAGGGGGCATCGAACTCATAGGCATAGACGCCGCGCCGGTGGCGATCATGCTGATAGGTGGCGATCACGCGCAGACCGGGCAGCGCATCCGGCGTGGCCAGCAGCTTGGCGCGTAGCGTCTCCGACTGGCGCGGATCGGCGTCGCGGTGCAGGGTGGTGTTGGTGACCAGGCCGTCGCTGCGCGCGATCTCGCCCGCCAGGCGGAAGGCGAGCTGTTCGTCGACCAGCGGGCCGCCGATCGCGGCTCCGGCGCGGCGCTGGCCGTCGGGCCCGGTCAGCATCACCCGGGCCTTCGCGCTCCAGTCGTACCCGGGATCGGCGGTGCGGATCACCACCGCGCCGGCCAGTGCGTTGCGCCCCTGCACGGTCGATTGCGGGCCCCGGAACACCTCGACGCGCGCGATGTCGTACAGGTCGAGCGGCCCGGTGTTGAGCGCCGCGCGCGGCAGCACCGCGCCATCGACATAGACGCTGGCGAGCGCCCCGTCCCCCGCACCCGAGACGTTGAAGGCGTCGATGCCGCGGATGGTGAAGCTGGTCCGATCCGCGCCGACCGAAACATTGGGGGTGCGCTGGAGCACGTCATAGACGTCGAGCAGATTCTGGTCGGCGATCGTCTCGGCGGTGGTGACGGCGACGCTGGCGGGCGTGTCGCGCAGCGTGCGATGGCCCTTCTCGCCGAGCACTACGATCGCGTTGTCGGCAGCCTCCCCGGCATCGCTGTCCGGCGTCGACACCTGTGCCGCGGCTGGGATCGCGACGGAACAAAGCAGCACGGCCAGAGCCGATCGGAACGGCAGCATTGGAACCCCCTTTTGGTCGAGCGGCGCAATAATCTGGATTAAAATGATAGTCAATCGCATTAGCATAAAAGGATCGCAGGGACGGTCCTTCCTCCGTCCCGCCACTGATCGTGCCTTGTTCAAAGCCAGCGGGCGCACCCAGGCCGCCTCAACGGGACGCCACCGTGGCCCCGACCGGCAGGTCCGCCATGCCGCCAAGGGAAAAGCCATGGGCGTTAACATCGATCACCTTGATATCCCGTTCCTTTTTGGGCCGAGCCTCGTTGAGCGGTCCAGCCGACACTGGCTGGCAAAAGGATGAAGCGATGGCCGTGAAATTCGCTGGAACCATGAACGCGATCAACCGGGGGCTGGAGGGCGCCAAGCCGAGCAAGGGCGCCGACATGGTGGAGGATTGGGAAGCCGCCCTCGCCGATCTCGATACGCCGGGCGCCAAGGGCATCCTTCGCGACCTCGCCTCGCTGCGCAAGCAGCTGGAGAAGAGCGAGCCGGACGCCGACCGAGTCCATGCGCTGCTCCACCGCCTGGGCGCGGCGACGACCAAGATCGCCGACAAGGCCGACAAGTCGCAGGACAAGCTGAAGGCGCTGGGCGAAGCGCTGACCGAGGCCGGCGAGGAACAGCCGGATGAGGAAGAGGATGCCGAGGCCGCGGCCGCCCCGAAGCGGGCGCGCAAGAAGGCCTGACCGGGCGGGGCGGGGGGAGCGTTCCTCCGCCCCGATGGCATCGGCGGTGCGATTCACCGCATCCGCGCATCAAAACGCTTGAACCCGCATCGACAAGGTCGTCAGATGAGACTCGTCGTGCTGCCGCCTTCCGGACGGCGCCGGCGCCGTCTTGGATGTCCCTGTTCGAGGAAGGTCGATGCGTCTCCCCCTGCTGCCCCGCCTGCTTCTGGCCGGCATTGCGGCCAGCGTCATGGTCCCGGCCCCGGTGGCCGCGAATGTGTTCGAGCTGTCCGATCTCCAGCGCGAGATCCAGGCGCTGATGGCGCAGCGCACCGGCGACTATGGCATCGCCGCGGTGGATCTGAGCGACGGCTCGACGGCCGTGGTCAATGGCCACATTGCCTATCCGATGGCCAGCACGGTGAAGCTCGCCATCGCCGCCGCCTATCTGACCGAGGTCGATCGCGGCCGGCGCAGCTTGAGCGAAATGATCGCCGGACGACCCGCCGCCAAGGTGATGGAGGCGATGATCGTCCATAGCGACAATCTGGCCGCCGATCAGCTCTTCGCCACGCTGGGCGGTCCGGCAGCGGTGCAGCAATGGCTATGGTCGCAGAAGATCATCGGCATGCGGGTCGACCGCACCATCGCCCAACTGCTGCGCGAGCGCGGCCATCTCGCCGACAGCAAGGACGTCGCCACGCCGGTCGCCATGGTCCAGTTGTTGAAGGCGCTCGACAGCGACACCGTGCTGGCACCGCAGAGCCGGTCGTTCCTGCTCGGCCTGATGAGCCAGTGCCGGACCGGCACCCGCCGCATCCGCGCGCTTCTGCCCGCCGGCACGATGGTGGAGGACAAGACGGGCACGCTTGACGGCATCACCAACGATGTCGGCTTCATCACCATGCCCGACGGCCGCCGCGTGGCGATCGCGGTGTTCGCGCGCGGCGGCCGCGACCGCCAGCCGATGATCGCGCAACTGTCCCGGATGATCTACGACCGCTTCACCGCCAGCGTCCGCAACGCGGTGGCGGCGTTCATGCGGCTGCAATAGCCCGATCGCGCCGCCAAGGCCCGCTTCCGCCGCCCCGGCAAGCGGCGGAACGGGTGGACCCACTCGATGGTCGGTCCACCCTGCCCCTGGTCAGAAGTCGAAGCGCACTGAGGCGGCGATCGTCCGGCCGTTGATCGAGCGGGCGCGCACGATCTGGTTGGACGGGATGGCGGCATCCTCCGCCTCGGTGATGCCCTTCACGTTGAAGATGTTGTTGGCGTTGACGTTGAAGCTGACATTGTCCGCCGCGCGCACCAGCACGAAGCCGTTGACCTGCGTATAGGCGGGCATCTTCAGCTGGTTGACCGGCTGGGTATAGCTGGAGGTGGTGCCGATCACATTGGCGCCGAAGCTGATGGCACCGAAGTCGAACTGCGGCGTCGCCTGGTAGACGAAGGCGGCCTGTCGCTGCGGACGATTGCCGTCGAGCGTGGGGTCGGTGGCGTCGCGCGTGATCTTCGCATCGGTATAAGTGCCGGCGGCGGTCAGCGAGAAGGGCCCGGCGCGGAACCGGGCCTCCAACTCGACGCCGGTGGCTTCGTAACGGCGGCTGGTGAACTGCTGTTGCGACAGCAGGTAGTTGGTTTCCTGCGTCCGGGCGTTGAACACGGTCGCGTAGAGGCCAATCGGGCCGGACGAATATTTCAGACCGCCCTCGGCCTGGCGAACGAAGTCATAGGGCTTGGAGCCGTTGACCAGCCCGCCGGTCTGCAGGTTGATGGTCGGGCCGAATAGCAGACGATCGGCGTTGACGCGCCCGCCCCGGCTGTAGCGCGCGAAGGCGGCCAGCTGATTGCTCAACCGGTAGTTCGCGCCGGCCGAATAGGACAGGTAGCTATAGTCATAGTCGATGCCGGTGCGGTTGGCGGGCAGGAAGGCGACGGTCCGCTCGGCCGGCGAGATCACGCCATCGCCGTTCATGTCCTGCGCCCGCGTCGTCACCGCGCCGGGCAGGTCGCCGGCGATGCTGCCCTTGGCCGAGCCGAAGTCGTAGCGCACGCTGCCGTCGACGTTCAGACGGCCGATCTCGAAGCCGAGCTGCGCGAAGGGCGCATTGGTCGTGTAGCGCATGTCATAGCTGCGGCGGCAGCAATTGCCGAAGAAGGTCGCCGAATAGAGCGTTCCCCCGGCGGTCTGTGAAACGCCCGCGGCGTTGCGGATGTCGACCAGCACCGACCGGCCGTCGCCCTGCACGCTCTGGAAGAAGGAGGTCCACAGCCAGTCGGTCTTCACGTCCTGACGCGAATTGTAGAGGCCGGCCGCGATCGTCAGCGCGCCGCCGCCCAGATCGACCTTGCCGTTGACGCGCAGGTCGTTGGTGATGTTGTTCAGGCTTTTCAGGTCGACGTCGAACAGCACGACGCTGGCGAGCAGGCCGTTGCCGCCGAGCGTGCCGGGATTGACGATCCGCTGGCCGGTGAGCGGGCCGCTGGCATAATAGAGCTGCGCGCCCGCGCCGGCGAAGCCGTTGGCGGTGGTTTGCGCATCGCCGACGGCGGCGGGGAAGGGCGAGACGAAATCGCCGGAAATGTCCGAATAGCGGAACCGCTCGGTCACGGTCCAGCGATCGGCGATCTCATACTGGCCTTCGAACCCGACCGACTTGACCACCGGGTGCATCCCGTCGCCGATGTTGCGGCGGACCGGGTCGTTGTCGCCATCCAGGGTCAGGACCGAGCGGATATAGCGGCTGTGCAGCGTGTCCTCGTTGATCGAGAAGCCAGGGATGTTGGTGTAGGTCGGGTCGCCGTTGCTGCCGGTCACGCGCACCGGATTGGGCAGGTACGCGATGCTGCGATCGTCGAGATACTTGCCGTAGACGCGGACATAGCCGCGGTCGAATTCGCGGGTGATGTTGGCCTTGATCTGCCCGCCGCGCATCGCGTCATAGCCGACGTCGCGCGGGCCATCGCCCAGGCGATAGAAGCCGCTGAGCTCATAGCGCGTCCGGGCATCGATCTTGCCGCCATAGGCGAAGTCGGCGCGATACTCCCGGTAGTCGAGGCCCGAGGAGAGCTGGAACGACCCGCCTTCCTGCTCGCCGGTCTTGGAAATGAAGTTGATGATGCCGCCCGGCGAATTGCTGGCGAAGGTCGAGGCCGAGCCGCCGCGCACCGATTCGATGCGGGCCAGCGACAGGTCGTTGCGGATGAAGATGTCGGCATTGCCGAAGATGATGTCGCCGAATTCCAGCACCGGCAGGCCGTCCTCCTGCAATTGCAGGAACTTCGATCCGCCGGACGCGACCGGCAGGCCGCGCACCGAGATATTGGCGTTGCCCTCGCCGCCCGAGGCCTCGACGCGGACGCCGGGCAGGTTGCGAAGGATCTCGGCGGTGTTGCGCGGCGGAATCTTGGCGGTTAGGTCGGCATCGAGCGAGCTGACCGATACCGAGGTGTCGAGCCGGTTACGGCCCTGGGCAACGCCGGTGACGACGATGTCCTGCGATTCGGCCGGATCGGCGGCGGGCTGCGCGGCGGCGGCGTCGCTCGCCTGGGCGTCGGCCGGCGGCGTCGCCGTCTGGGCATGGACGGCGCCCGCGATCAGCAATGCGGGGATCGAAGCGAGCAGACGAAAACGCAGCGACATCACAACCTCTCCTGAACGGAACCTCTTCGGGCTTGAGATACGGTGTACGCGATCAGCAAACGATTGCAACTGCTTTTCTGCAATCGTTTGTACAACTCGTGCGTCGGTCCGGCGCCGGTCGGCTAACCGGGCCGTGAGCGACCAAGCCATTGCGATGAAGGGTTTTGCTGTGAGTCGAATCGTCGCGATCGGGGCATGATCCACGGCCATGCGCCTTGTCGGTCGCCCGGACGTCATGGCACGGTTGTCGGCGAACAACCCGCGCCGTTCGAGTGGACGCGGGAAAGGGAGTGGCGTGATCTCATCTTCAGCGGCGACATCGACGACGGCGATCGCACCAGGCAAGCGTCATTTCGAAATCCTGGACGGGCTGCGGGGCGTGGCCGCGCTGATGGTGGTCATATTCCACGTGTTCGAAGCCTATTCGGAGGCGGACCCGACCAGGCAGATCATCAACCACGGCTATCTGGCGGTGGATTTCTTCTTCCTCTTGTCCGGCTTCGTGATCGCCTACGCCTATGACGACCGCTGGCCGGCCATGGGCCAGTGGGCATTCTACAAGCGACGGCTGATCCGGCTGCAACCCATGGTGGTGCTGGGCAGCCTGTTCGGCGGCGCGCTCTACTATTGCCAGGCGGGCGGGCTGTTTCCCCGCATCGCCGAGACGCCGCTGTGGCAGATGCTGCTGGTGATGGCGCTCGGCTGTACGCTGCTGCCCCTGCCCAAGCCGTTCGACATCCGCGGATGGGACGAGCTCCATCCACTGAACGGTCCGGCCTGGTCGCTCTTCTACGAATATATCGCCAATATCGCCTATGCGCTGGTGCTTCGCCGACTCTCGCGATCGGTGCTCGCGGTGTTGCCGGTGCTGGCGGCGGCGCTGCTGCTCGAGGTCGCGCTGCTCGGCGACCGACGCGACCTGATCGGCGGCTGGTCGCTGGACGCGTCCGGCATCCATATCGGGCTTGCGCGCCTGTGCTACCCGTTCCTGGCCGGCATGTTGCTGATGCGATCTGGCCGGCGGCTGCGCGTCCGGCACGGTTTCGCCCTATGCAGCCTGTTGCTCGTCCTGGCGCTGGCGCTGCCGCGCATGGGCGATACGCCGCACCATTGGAGCAATGGCCTGTACGATGCGGCCTGCGTCCTGCTGCTCTTTCCCATCATCGTCGCGATCGGCGCGGGGCAGGAGCCGGTTGAGGGACGGAGCGTACGCGTGGCCAAGTTTTTCGGCGACCTGTCCTTTCCCCTGTACATCACCCATTATCCGCTGATCTACCTTTACACGGCCTGGGTGGTCGACCGGAAGGTGCCGCCCCATATCGGCGCGCCGGTGGGTGCGATGCTGGTGATCGTCGCCGTTGGGATCGCCTATGCCAGCCTGAAACTGTACGACGAACCCGTCCGCCGTTGGCTGGCGGGGCGGTTCCTCCGCCGATCGGGCACGGCGTGACGTCAGGCCGCGTCCAGGCCGGGGCGAACTGGCGTCCTCGCCCGGGCGCGCGCGTGGCGCCGCGAGACGGTCGCGATCCGGGCTGCGCGATGGATGTGGAAGGCTGCTGCTTGCCGACCGCTCCGCGACGTATCGCTGGAATGGTGACCCCTACGAGAATCGAACTCGTGTTTTCGCCGTGAGAGGGCGACGTCCTAACCGCTAGACGAAGGGGCCGTGTGCAGTGGAGGCGCGCAATTAGCCTTACGCCTCCACCGCGTCAAGCATCATGCAGCGGCTTTTTTGCGTTCGGCCATTTCCTCGTTCAGCATCTCGGCCAGCAGGAAGGCCAGCTCCAGGCTCTGTCCGGCATTCAGGCGCGGGTCGCAATGCGTGTGGTAGCGGTCGGCGAGCGACTGTTCGGTCACGTCGATCGCGCCGCCGGTGCATTCGGTGACGTTCTGCCCGGTCATCTCGGCATGGATGCCGCCGGCATGGGTTCCCTCCGCACGGTGGACCGCGAAGAAGCCGCGCACCTCAGCCAGGATGCGCTCGAACGGCCGGGTCTTGTAGCCGGTCGTGGCCTTCACCGTGTTGCCGTGCATCGGGTCGCAGCTCCACACCACCGGATGGCCCTCGCGCGTCACGGCGCGGACCAGGCGGGGCAGGGCGCTTTCGATCTTGTCATAGCCGTAGCGGGTGATCAGCGTCATCCGTCCCGGCACCCGGCCCGGATTGAGCGTGTCGAGCATCCGCAGCAGCGCGTCCGGCTCCAGGCTTGGGCCGCATTTGACGCCGATCGGATTGCCGATGCCGCGCAGGAACTCGACATGCGCCGAACCCTCGAAGCGGGTACGGTCGCCGATCCACAGGAAATGCGCCGAGGTGTCGTACCAGTCGCCGGTCAGCGAATCGCGCCGGGTCAGCGCCTGCTCAAAGGGCAGCAGCAGCGCTTCGTGGCTGGTGTAGAAATCGGTCTGGGCGAGCTGTGGCACCGTCTCCGGATCAATGCCGCAGGCGGCCATGAATTCCAGCGCCTCGCCGATGCGGTTCGCCGCCTCGGTATATTTCTGCGCCCAAGGGCTGCGGCCCATGAAGTCGAGCGTCCAGCGATGCACCTGGTGGAGATTGGCATAGCCTCCTTGCGCAAAGGCGCGCAGCAGGTTGAGCGTCGCCGCCGACTGCGCATAGGCGCGGATCAGCCGCTGCGGATCGGGCTGGCGCGATTCCGGCGTGAAGGCGATGTCGTTGATGTTGTCGCCGCGGTAGCTGGGCAACTCGACGCCGCCGATCGTCTCGGTCGGGGCGGAGCGCGGCTTGGCGAACTGGCCGGCCATGCGACCCAGTTTGATGACCGGCAGCTTCGACGCCCAGGTCAGCACCACCGCCATCTGGAGGAGGACGCGGAAGGTGTCGCGGATGTTGTTGGCGCTATGCTCGGCGAAGCTCTCGGCGCAGTCGCCACCCTGGAGCAGGAAGCCGCGTCCCGCCGCCACCTCGCCCAGATGCTGGGTCAGCGCGCGCGCCTCGCCCGCGAAGACCAGCGGCGGATAGGTCGCCAGCGTGTCGGTCGCCGCGGTCAGCGCGGCGGGATCGGGGTAGTCGGGCATCTGGCGCGCATCGGCGGCGGTCCAGCTGTCGGGGGCCCAATTGGCGGCCATGATCGTCCTCGGATGCTGTGATCCGCAGGGCCATGCGCCATGGTGGCGGCCGGTGCAAATCTTTTGCGGGCGTACCAGCCGCCGGGATGATGGTTTGTGACCCCTATGCCACGAAGAACGTAACGATCGTTACGTCTTGGTGAAACAATCGATCGTCAGCGACCGATCGCGGCATAGGTGAAGCCCGACCCCTCGACATCCGTCCGACGATAGATGTTGCGCAGGTCGATCAGGACCGGGCGGGCCAGGACGTCTTTCAGCCGCTTCAGGTCGAGCGCGCGATAGGCATCCCATTCGGTCACGATCACCACCGCATCGGCGCCGCGCGCCGCCTCATAGGGATCGGTGACATAGTCGAGATCGGGCATGATCCGGCGGGCGGCGTCCATCCCCTCGGGATCGTGCGCGCGCACCGTGACGCCGGCATCCGCCAGCGCCTGGGCGATGGCGATGGCGGGGGCGTCGCGCATGTCGTCGGTATTGGGCTTGAAGGTCAGGCCGAGCAGCGCGACGGTCTTGCCGCGCACTTCGCCGTCGCCGTCCTGTTCCAGCGCGTGCAGCACCTTGCGGCCCATCTTGCGCTTGCGGGCGTCGTTCACCTTCACCACCGCGTCGACGATCTGGATCGGGCTTTCGAAATCCTCGGCGGTCTTGAGCAGCGCCAGCGTGTCCTTGGGAAAGCAGGATCCGCCATAGCCGGGGCCGGCATGGAGGAACTTGCGGCCGATGCGATTGTCCAGGCCGATGCCGCGCGACACGTCCTGCACGTCGGCGCCCACCGCCTCGCACAGGTCGGCGATTTCGTTGATGAAGGTGATCTTGGTCGCCAGGAAGGCATTGGCGGCATATTTGATCAGTTCGGACGTACGCCGGCCGGTGAACAGGATCGGCGACTCGTTCAGGTAGAGCGGGCGATAGATCGCCCGCATCACCGCGCGCGCGCGTTCGTCGTCGGTGCCGATGACGATCCGGTCGGGCCGCTTGAAGTCGCCGATCGCCGCGCCCTCGCGCAGGAATTCGGGATTGGAGACGACCGCCACGTCCATGTCCGGCCGCTCCTCGCGCAGGATCCGCTCGACCTCGTCGCCGGTGCCGACGGGCACGGTCGACTTGGTGACGACGACGGTCGGGCCAGTCACGGCGGCCGCGATCTCGCGCGTCGCGCCATAGACATAGGACAGGTCAGCATGGCCGTCGCCGCGCCGCGAGGGCGTGCCGACCGCGATGAACACCGCATCCGCGCCGGCGACGGCGGCGGCGAGGTCGGTGGTGAAGGTCAGCCGACCGGCCTGGACATTGGCGGCGACGAGCTGGTCGAGTCCCGGCTCGTAGATCGGCATCCGGCCGTCGTTGAGCGCGTCGATCTTCGCCTGATCCTTGTCGACGCAGCAGACGTCATGGCCGAAATCCGACAGGCAGGCGCCCGACACCAGGCCGACATAGCCGGAGCCGATCATCGTGATACGCATCGTCGCTCAAATTCCTTCTGGTGCCCACAAGGGGGATGGCGGTCTCCCTAGGGGGATCGGCGGCGGCGCGCCACCATCGCAATCGGTTTCAGATCAGAGGATCATGGCCGAGACCGGCGAGCAGCGCGGTGTAGCGGCGCTGATCGAACGTGTCGGCGAATTTCGTGAAGATGCTCTTCTTCAGGAAAGGATAGCCGATGGCGACCAGACCTTCGGGGTTTTCAAGATAATGGAAGGTCATGTCCTGGCGCGACACCGGACCAAACAGGCTGCCGGCGGTATAGTGGCGGGCCGCGACCCGCGCCATCCGGGTCTCCTGAAGATAGGCGACCGGGCTCTGCCCGTCGAACGCGATCCGGTTCAGGAAGACGCTGCGCATACGCCGCAGGAAACGCCGGTCGGCCTGCCGGATGAAGAAGGCGAAGCTGTTGAAATGCGGCTCGACGCCGTTGTTCGACAGGAAGCCGGTGAACGCCCACGGTGCCGAGTCGATCAGCGGCGTCAGCGGGTGGAAGGGGCCGAGCACGCTGTCGTTCATCACCAGCACGTCGACCGTGCCGAACGCCGCGACCAGCGCTTTCAATCCCAGCGTATAGCCTGAAAAATCGTACCCGCTCAGACCCTTGACGATCAGGCCGTCCAGCCCGAGCGCGGAATAGGCATCGCCCTGCGCGGCCTCGCGCGCGGCGAGCACGACCAGCACCGCGAATCCCTCCGTCTGCAACCGGGCGATGGTGAAGCGGTGGCCGGGATCGATAGGGCCGGGTTCGGGTTGGTAGCAGAAGAGCACCGCCCAGCGCCGGCCCGGGCGCGGGTGGAGGAAGAGCTGGCGATGGTTGGGAAAGCGCCGCGCCCGGCGGACGAACGCGGCCAGTCGCTTGGCGCGCAGGGCCGGCGCGACCCGATCGGGTACGAACGGGATCCGTCGCGCGATCGGCCGGCTGGGTTCGGTCGGCGTGGCGGGCAGGGTGACGATCGTCGTCAGGCTGCCCGCCCGCTGGTCGCCGCTCCCGCCGGCCGGGTCCTGCATCATCCGACGGCCGCCAGGATGGCGCGGCCATAGGCGGTCTTCTTCAGCCGCTCGCCGGCCTCGCGGGCCTGGTCGGCGGTGATGAAGCCCTGCTCATAGGCGATTTCCTCCAGGCAGGCGACCTGGATGCCCTGGCGATGCTGGATGGTGCGGACGAATTCCGATGCTTCCAGCAGCGAGTCGTGCGTGCCGGTGTCGAGCCAGGCATAGCCGCGGCCCATCTGCTCCACATACAGGTCGCCGGCCTCCATGTAGAGGCGGTTGAGGTCGGTGATCTCCAGCTCGCCGCGTGGGCTGGGCTTGAGGTCGCGGGCCATCTGCACGACGCGATTGTCGTAGAAATACAGGCCGGTGACCGCGCAATTCGACTTGGGCACGGCCGGCTTCTCCTCCAGGCTGATCGCCTTGCCGTCCGCCGCCAGCTCGACCACGCCGTAACGTTCCGGGTCCTCGACGCGGTAGCTGAACACGGTCGCGCCCTCGGTCCGGGCCACCGCGCTCGCCAGCAGGTCGGTCAGGTGCGCGCCGAAGAAGATGTTGTCGCCCAGCACCAGCGCGACATTGTCGTCGCCGATGAAGTCCGCGCCGATCGTGAAGGCCTGGGCCAGACCCTCGGGCCGGGGCTGCTCGGCATAGTGGATCGACAGGCCCCAGTTCGACCCATCGCCGAACATCCGCTTGTAGTTATCCAGAAATTCCGGGCTGGAGATGATCAGGATGTCGCGGATCCCGGCCAGCATCAGCACCGACAGCGGATAATAGATCATCGGCTTGTCATAGACCGGCAGCAACTGCTTGTTGATCGCCAGCGTCGCCGGATGGAGACGGGTGCCGGAGCCCCCCGCCAGAATGATGCCCTTCACGCCGTCTTCTCCACCTTGGAGGAACCCAGGAGCTGGTCGAGGATGTCGCCCAGCGCCGATTGCCACCCCTGGGGGTGGATGCCGTAATCCTGCTCGATCGCGCGGTGGCTCAGCACCGAATTGGCCGGCCGCGCCGCGGGGGTGGGAAATTCGGCGCTGGTGATCGCCTCCACCTGCGGCGACGGACCGCCGCGCGCCGCCGCCTGGCGGAAAATCTCCTCCGCGAAACCGTGCCAGCTCGTGGGACCGGCATTGGAGAAATGATAGGTGCCGGTCGGCGCGGCGGGATCGTCGACCAGCCGCATCGTCATCGCGGCCAGCGCGGCGGCGAGATCGGCGGCGGCGGTCGGGCTGCCCTGCTGGTCGGCGACGACGCGCAGCACCGGCCGCTCGGCCCCGACGCGCAGCATCGTCTTGACGAAATTGTTGCCGTGGGCGCTCACCACCCAGGCGGTGCGGACGATCGCATGCCGCTTGCAGCCGGTGCGCACCGCCAGCTCGCCGCCCAGCTTCGACGCGCCGTAGACGCCGAGCGGGGCGACCGGATCATCGACCTCCCACGCGCCCTGCTTGTCGCCGGCGAACACATAATCGGTCGAGACATGGACGATCGGGATGCCCGCCGCGGTGCAGGCCGCCGCCAGCGCCGCCGGGGCCAAGGCATTCACCTGCCAGGCGGTGACGCTGTCGCTCTCCGCCTTGTCGACCGCGGTATAGGCGCCGGCGCTGATCACCGCGGCCCATGGCCGCTCCGCCACCTTGGCGGCGATCGCGGCCGGGTCGGTCAGGTCGAGTTCGGCGCGGGTCAGCGCCACTGCTTCCCAGCCTTCCGGCCAGGAGAACCGCGCCAGTTCGGTGCCGAGCTGCCCCGAGCCGCCGGTGACCAGGACCGCCTTCACGCGGCCAGACCGCGACGCTGGTCGGCCTGGCGCTCGGCGACGATGCCGCGCCACCAGGACTCATTGTCCAGATACCAGCGCACCGTCTTCTCGATGCCGGTCTCGAACGTCTCCTGCGGCTCCCAGCCGAGCTCGTCCTTGATGCGCGTGGCGTCGATCGCATAACGGGCGTCATGGCCTGGCCGGTCGGCGACGAAGCCGATCTGGCTGGTGTAGGACTGGCCGTCGGCGCGCGGGCGCAGCCGGTCGAGGATCGTGCAGACCGTCTCGACGACCTCCAGGTTCTTCTTCTCGTTGTTGCCGCCGACATTATAGGTGCGGCCGACCGCGCCCCGCTCGAACACCGCCTGGAGCGCGCGGACATGGTCCTCGACGTACAGCCAGTCGCGGACGTTCGCGCCCTTGCCGTAGACGGGCAGCGTCTCGCCGGCGAGCGCCTTCACGATCATCAGCGGGATCAGCTTCTCGGGGAAGTGATAGGGGCCGTAATTGTTCGAGCAGTTGGTGATGAGGACGGGCAGGCCATAGGTATGGCCCCAGGCGCTGACCAGATGGTCCGACCCCGCCTTGGACGCCGAATAGGGCGAGCGCGGGTCATAGGGCGTCTCCTCGGTGAACAGCCCCTCGTCGCCCAGCGAGCCGTACACCTCGTCGGTCGAGATATGGTGGAAGCGGAAGGCGGCCCTGGCCTCCTCGTCCAGCCCCAGCCAATAGGCGCGTGCCTCGGACAGCATCACGAAGGTGCCGACCATGTTGGTCTGGATGAACGCGCCGGGGCCGTCGATCGAGCGATCGACATGGCTTTCGGCGGCCAGATGCGTGATCACGTCGGGCCGGAAGTCGGCGATCGCGGCGCGGACCGCGGCGGCGTCGCAGATATCGCCCTGCACGAAGCGGTAGCGCGGCGAGTCGGACACCGACTCAACCGTGGTCAGCGTGCCGGCATAGGTCAGCTTGTCGAAGTTGAGCACCTCATGCTCGCTGTTGGCGATGAGGTTGCGGACCAGGGCCGAGCCGATGAAGCCGGCGCCGCCGGTGACGAAGATGCGCATGGGTGTCTGATCCTCAGGCGAGCGGCAGCAGGGGGCGGCCGTCATAGGGGAAGGGGCTGTCGAAGTCGGCGAGCGAAGGCAGCTTCACGTCCTTGGGCGACAGTTCGGGCTGCGTGCCGGCGGGCATCGGCCAGTCGATGCCGACGCTGTCCCAGCGGACGCCGCCGTCGCACTCGGGCGCGTAGAGGTCGGAGACCTTGTAGCTGACCTCGCAATCGGCCTCCAGCGTCAGGAAGCCGTGCGCGAAGCCGACCGGCACGAAGAGCTGGTGGCCGTTCTCCGCCGACAGCGTCGCGCCGACCCACTGGCCAAAGGTCGGCGATGTGCGCCGCACGTCGACCGCGACGTCGAAGATGCTGCCGCGGATGCAGCGGACCAGCTTGTCCTGCCCATGCGGCGGCGTCTGGAAATGCAGGCCGCGCAGGGTGAAGGCGGGCGCCGAAAGCGAATGATTGTCCTGCACGAAGCGGCAGGTGATGCCGAGCGCGTCGAACGTCTTTTCGCTATAGACTTCGGTGAACCATCCACGGGCGTCCCCGTGTCGGCGAGGTTCGATCAGTTGCACGGGATTTTGGCTCATGTCGCGCTGGATAGAGGCTTGGTGTCGTTACGGCAACGTATTGCGGCATCGCGGTAATGGATTGCCCCGCTTCGGCACGGTAAAGGCGTGGTCATGAAAAGATCGTCTGCCGTGTTGTCGTTCCTGACCGCAACCAGTCTGCTGCTGTCGCCGGTGCCCGCCGCCGCGCAGCTGTCGGAGCAGAGCCTGGCGGCGTTGCGGGCCGTCGACCTGCGGCTGGCGACGATCGCATACCGGCTGACCACCGCCAATGCGCCGCTCTGCCGCGATCTCCAGCCGACGCCGGGCTGGGCGCTGCATGCGGTGGACCAGTATGACGCGGCGACCCGCCCGGCGGCGCGCCAGGTGTTCGGATTCGCTATGCCCGTCGCGGTCGAGGCGGTCGTCGACGGAGGGCCGGCGGCGCGCGCCGGCGTCGCGCCGGACGATGCGCTGGTCGCGGTCGCCGGTGCTCCGCTCGCCGGGCCGGGCGAGAGCCAGGGCAGCGCGACCCGCGACGCGGCGCTGGCGCAGATCGCGGCCCAGCCGGCGGACCGGGCGCTGGCCGTCACCATCCGCCATCAGGGCGCGGACCGGGCGGTGACCATCCCGCCCAGTCCCGGCTGCCGCTCGGCGTTCGAGGTGCTGCTCGGCCCCGGCATGGCGGCCATGTCGGACGGTCGGACGGTGCAGATCGCGGTGCGCTTCTTCGAACGCTATGACGACGAGCAGGTCGCGGTGATCGTCGCGCATGAACTGGCCCACACCATCCTGCGCCACCGTGTCCGGCTGGAGGCGGCGGGGGTCAAATGGGGCCTGTTCTCCGAATTGGGCCGCAACGGCCGGCTGTTCCGCCGGACCGAGGAAGAGGCCGACCGGCTGGGCGCGGTGCTGATGCGCAACGCCGGCTACGACCCCCGGGCGGCACCACGCTTCTGGCGCGACCATGGTGGCGACGTGGATGGGGGCCTGTTCCGTAGCCGGACGCATCCCTCCTCCAGCGCGCGCGCGAAGTTGATCCAGGCGGAACTGGACGCGATCCCGAAGGATGCCGGCCCGGTCTATCGGCCGCCGCTGCTCGACAGCCGCGACACGCCGCTCGACTGAGGCTCGGCTCAGCGGCGGGTCGTGTTGTAATCCTTGATCCCACGTAGCCGCCGTTTCCGCGCGGCGCGCTTCCGCGCGGTAATCGCCAGGATCACGGCGCCGATGACGATAATCGACGCAAGCAGGACATAGGCAATGAGTTCGCGAGATTCCAAAAGCTGATCCACCATTGCTAAACGAGGTGCCGATTACAGGGGCACGGCATTGGATTCAATGAACCCGGATCAGTTCTGGGCGATGAATTACAGGCTCGGCCGCCAGTCCCAGCCCAGCGGATCGCCGTCCATCACCTCGACCCCGGCCGCGACCAGCGCGTCGCGGATCGCGTCCGACCGCTCGAAGTCCTTGGCGGCGCGCGCCTCCTTCCGCTCGGCCAGCCGCGTGGCGATGGCGTCCGCGTCGATCGTCGCGGTCGCCGGCCGCACCCGCAGGTCCGCGCGGGTGAGGCGCGCCAGGTCCAGCCCCAGCACCGCGTCGAACGCCGCCAGCGCCGCGATCCGGTCCTGCGGAGCGATCGCCTTGTCAGCGAGCATCGCGTCGAGCACCGGCAGCACGCGCGCGGTATTGAGATCGTCGGACACCGCCGCGTCGAGCTGCGCGAGATAGGCGTCTGCGTCACCCTTGGACGCCGTGGCCGGCCGGGCGCGCAGGCCTTCGACCGCCTGCACCCAGCGCTTCAAGCGCGTCTGCGCCGCCGCCAGCCCGTCCCAGGCGAACTCCATCTCCGACCGGTAATGCGCCTGCAGGCACATCAGGCGGTAGGAGAGCGGATGATAGCCGCGGTCGACCAGCGTCTGGAGCCGGGTGAAGTCGCCCGACGACTTGGACATCTTGCTGTCGCGCTCGACCAGCCAGTTGTTGTGCAGCCAATAGGCCGCGCCCGGATCGGCGGTGCAGCCATGCGCCTGGTTCTGCGCGATCTCGTTGGGATGGTGGATTTCGCGATGGTCGATGCCGCCGGTATGGATGTCGAAGCGCGCGCCCAGGTAGCGCTTGCTCATCACCGAACATTCCAGATGCCAGCCCGGCGCGCCGCGGCCCCAGGGCGAATCCCATTCCATCTGCCGGTTCTCGCCCGGCGCGGAGGTGCGCCAGATCGCGAAATCAGCGGGATTGCGCTTGCCCGCGACCTCGCCGATCCGGCTCTCGCCCGGCGACCAGGGCTCCGCCGCATGGCCGGCGAGGCGGCCGTAATCGGGCACCGTCGTCACGTCAAAATACAGGCCGTCGGGCAGGCGGTAGCAATGCTTCGCCTCGATCGCGCGGCCCCATTCGATCATCTCCGCGACATGATCGGTGGCGAGCGGGAAATGCGTCGGCGGCCGGATGTGCAGGTCGTCGAGATTCTGCTTGAAGACCTGGGTGTAATAGGCCGCGATCGCCCAGATGTCGCGACCCGCGCGCTTCGCCGCCGCCTCCATCTTATCGTCGCCGGCATCAGCGTCGGAGGTCAGGTGGCCGACATCGGTGATGTTGATGACATGGGTCAGCGGCCAGCCCTTCCATGTCAGCACCCGCGACAGCGTGTCGGTGAAGACATAGGCGCGCAGGTTGCCGATATGTGCGTAGTTGTAGACGGTCGGCCCGCAGGAATAGACGCGCACGTTCGAGGGATCGATCGGCACGAAGGTCTCGGCCGAGCGCGACAGGCTGTTGAAGAGCGTGAGCGGCGTCATAGGCCGCGTGCCTTAGCGTCGCCGGTGCCGAATCGCCAAGGGGGCGTGCGGCCGCGCCGCCCACTTGATCTGGATCGCGTAGAAAAACCGTTTCTAAGCAACGCCTTGGGTGGGCGTTCATGCGTTCGCTGGCCGAACCCTGATTGGCCAACCACCGGGAGATTGCCGTCATGACCACGCACCAGGACACGCTCCAGCACCTGTTCGTCACCGGGCTGATGAACCTCCATGCGGTCGAGAAGCAGGCGCTGTCGATCATCACGCCCCAGGCCGCGCGGCTGGAACATTATCCGGAGGTCGCCGACCGGCTGCGCCTGCATATCGACGAGACCAATGCGCAGATCGCGCGCCTCGACGAGCTGCTCGCCGGCTTCGACACCAGCGGCTCGTTCCTGAAGGATGCCGCGCTCAGCCTGTCGGGCGGCATGGCGGCGGTGGTGCACAGCGTCGCGGGCGACGAGATCCTGAAGAACAGCTTCGCCAACTATGCCTTCGAGCATTTCGAGATCGCCGCCTATCGCTCGTCGCTGGTGCTGGCGGAGGATGGCGGCTTCGCCCAGGCGACCGGCCTCCTCCAGCAATCGCTGCGCGAGGAGGAGAGCATGGCGCAGTGGATCGGCGAATCGCTGCCCCAGGTGACGCGCCGCTATGCATCGCTCTATGCGGAACAGGGTGCGTCCCAGGCCAAGGTGTGATTTCCGAGGCATCCGGCGGTCGCGAAGAGTCCGCCGGATGCCCGTCCGGGCTTGCTAAACGCGACTCATATTGGTAGGCGGGCCCATTCCACGGCGCGAACTTGGTTCGTGCCGCGTTCGTTATTGACCGGAGTTCATAGGTTCTCATGCAGATCATCGTTCGCGACAACAACGTCGACCAGGCCCTTCGCGCGCTCAAGAAGAAGCTGCAGCGTGAGGGCGTGTACCGCGAGATGAAGCTGCGTCGCCACTACGAGAAGCCGTCGGAGAAGCGGGCGCGCGAGCGCGCGGCGGCGGTGCGCCGGGCGCGCAAGCTGGAGCGCAAGCGCGCGGAGCGTGACGGCGCGCGGTAATCGGTTGCCGGCCGGGCGGGGCATCCCGCTCGGTTGCCTTCGGATACGCCTATGATTCGGCGGCGGTCCGGCGCCTGCGGGCGAACCGTCGCCGCGACCGGGAAGTTGCTGATATGTCCAGTGTTACCGCCGTTCCCTTGCAGCCGGTCAAGCGCAGCTACATCGTGTATCTGTGCATCGGGATCGCGCTTGCGCTGATCGCGGCGGTGGCGCTGGCGGTGCAGGGTGACGACTTCCTCACCCGCAATGCCCGTGCGCGCGGCGTTGTGACGACCGCGTCCGGCCTGCAGTACAAGGTGCTGACCCCCGGCAAGCCCGGTGCGGCCAAGCCGACCGACGCGGATGTCGCCCTCGTCAACTATGAGGGCAAGCTGCTCAACGGCACCACCTTCGACAAGTCGCAGCAGCCGACGCCGATGCCCGTCGCGGCGGTGGTGCCCGGCTTCTCCGAGGCCTTGAAGCTGATGCCCAAGGGCTCGAAGTACCGCGTGTGGATCAAGCCGTCGCTCGGCTATGGCGATCGCCAGACCGGTCCGATCCCGCCCAACTCGACCCTGGTCTTCGACATCGACCTGCTCGACTTCCTCCCCGAGGCGCAGGTCCGCCAGATGCAGATGATGCAGCAGATGCAGCAGCAGGGCGGCATGCCCGGCGGCGCGATGCCGGGAGCCCCCGGCGGTCGTTGATCGACGCGGATTGCGGTTCCGATGATGAAACGGGCGGCCTGCGGGTCGCCCGTTTTCGTTTGGACCGGGTCGCGGGGCGGGTCGGACCTGTTACCGGGTCGTGGTGTAGAAGGAGTCGACTTCGCTGATCGCGATGGCATGCACCAGGCCGTCGGGACCGAAGCGGTAGAAGGTCGATCGGGTCGCGAAGCGTGGATCACCGGCCGGCGGCGGCGTGGCGGCATTGTCTTGGCGATCGAATGTATCGAGTATGAGCAGCGCGCCATCGCCGTTCCAGCCCATGCTGGAGCCGATCGTCTGGCCAAAATATTGCGCGCGGTCCTTGCTCCACCATGACAGCCAGGCTGCCCGTCCCGTCGCAACCCGCTCGCCATTGAGGCTGGCGGAGATATCCGGTGCGATGAAGGGCGCGAGCTTCGCGGAATCCTTGTTGGCGGCATCCATCAGGACCGCGCCCGCCGCGACGACATAGGGTGGGGGAGGCGCGGGCGGACTGGCCGTCGCCGAGCCGGGCAGCATCGCGACGGACAGAAGGCAGGCGAGGCGCAGGTCGTTCGGGCGCATCGAGCAGGGCTCCATTCGCAAGGACGCTCCGATGCTATCGCATCGCCGAGCGCATGTCAGCCCATGGCGGCGCTGGCCAAGCCGCCCATCGAACGGCCTCTTAGCGTGTGTCGAGCAGCCAGCGCTCGCCCTCTTCCAACCCGATGGCGGTCAGCACGCCCGACTGATAGGCGCCGGTATCAATGCCGATCCGGTGAGCGCGCATTTCGGGCGCGTCGGTGACGGTGTGGCCGTGGACGATCATCTTTTCCAGAGGCCGGGGATGATCCAGGAACGGGTCGCGGATCCAGCGCAGATCGGCGGGGCGCTGCGCGTCCAGCGCCACCTCCGGCCGGACGCCGGCATGGACGAACAGATAGTCGCCGATCGCGATGCTGTCCTCGAAGCCATCGACGAAGTCGCGATGTGCGGCCGGCACCAGCCGCTGCATGGCGGCGAGCAGCTCGGCATAGTCGAGGCGATTATACTCCTCCTCGCTCATGCCATAGCTTTCGATCGTCTCGCGCCCGCCGATTCGGCAGAACAGGCGCAGCGCCTTGTCGTCGCCGTCCAGCGCCTTGAGGAAGATCTCCTCGTGATTGCCCTTGAGGATGCGCAGGCGCACCTCCGGCTGGTCGAAGCTGCGCAGCCGCTCCAGCACGGCCGCCGATTCGGGCCCGCGATCGACCAGATCCCCTAGGAAGATCAACGTGGTGTTTGCGGGCGCGCGGGCGGCGCGATCGGCGGCGATCGCCGCCAGGATTGTGTCCACCAGCGACAGGCAGCCATGGACATCGCCGATCGCATAGACCCGCTCGCCCGGCGGCAGCGCGAAGGACGGAGCGCTGGATCGGCGCGCGTTGAGGAACTTGCGGAACATGCTCGGTTCGCCGTGGAAAGGCGGGGCTATAGGCGCTTGTCGGCCGAGCGGCAATCATGCCGCAACATCCGCCGCGATCCGCGCCGCGGCTTGGCCATCGCCATAGGGGCTGTGCGCCCGCGCCATCGCTGCATATGTCGCGGGATCGTCGAGCAGCCGGGCCGTCTCCCGCACGATCCGGTCGGGATCGGTGCCGATCAGCCGGGCGGTGCCGGCGGCCACGCCCTCCGGGCGCTCGGTCGTGTCGCGCAGCACCAGCACGGGCTTGCCGAGCGCGGGCGCCTCCTCCTGCACGCCGCCCGAGTCGGTCAGGACGATGTGGCAGGCCTGCATGGCGCGGACGAAACAGGGATAATCGAGCGCCGGCACCATGACGATCGCCGGATGCGCCGCCAGAACCGGTCCGATCGCGGCGTGAATCGCGGGATTGGCGTGGAGCGGCAGGAGCACGCCGACATCGCCGCGATCGGCGATCCGGACCAGCGCCCCCGCGATGCGGACCAGGCCACCGTCCCAATGCTCGCGCCGGTGCATGGTCGCCAGGATCATCCGCCGGCCGGCCATCGTCGCCAGCACGGGATCGAGGCGGCCGGCCAGCCCCGGCTCCGCCCCCAGCCGATCGGCCATCCCATGCAGCGCATCGATGACCGTGTTGCCGGTGACGCGGATCGTCGCGGGATCGACACCCGCCCGCATCAGCGCTTCCGCCGCGACCCGCGTCGGGGCCCAGTGCCGGTCCGCCAGTTGCGTGATGAGGCGGCGATTGCCCTCCTCCGGCCAGGGCTGGAGGAGATCACCCGACCGCAGCCCGGCCTCGACATGGCCGACCGGGATCCGGCGGTGATGCGCGGCAAGCGCGGTCGCCATGGCGGTGCAGGTGTCGCCTTGCACGATCACCCGGTCGGGCCGCTCGGCGTCCAGCACCGCGCCCACCGCTTCGATCAGTCGCATGGTGAGTCGGTCGAGTGACTGTCCGGGGGCCCCGACCGCCAGCCGGATGTCGGGCGCCAGTCCGAGCTGCGCCAGGATCTGGTCGAGCATCGCACCGTGCTGGCCGGTCGCGCAGCAGCGCAGATGGATGCCCGGAGTTCCCGCCAGCGCCCGGGCGACCGGAGACAGCTTGATCGCCTCGGGACGGGTGCCGAGCACCAGCAGCAGCCGTCGCGAGACCGTCATATGCGAATCCAATCCCTAACTGATGTAGATCAGTAATATGCCCTGTTTGCAGCGGGGGCGAGGGGGGGATAGAGGCGGCGGTATAATTCCGTGCCCTTGGCGGGGCGCATCGGTTCGACCGGCCTCATCCTGCCCATCCCGTTCTGGAGACCTGAAGTGACGATCAAGCGCGTACGAAAGGCGGTCTTCCCGGTCGCCGGTCTGGGCACCCGGTTCCTGCCCGCGACCAAGGCGATGCCCAAGGAGATGCTGACGGTCGTCGACAAGCCGCTGATCCAGTATGCGGTCGAGGAGGCGCTGGAGGCGGGGATCGAGCAGATCATCTTCGTGACCGGGCGCGGCAAAGGCGCGCTTGAGGACCATTTCGACGTTTCCTACGAGCTGGAAGCGACGATGAAGGCGCGCGGCAAGTCGATGGCGCTGATCGACGGCATCCGGCAGAAGCCCGGCAGCCCGGTCTATGTCCGCCAGCAGGAACCGCTGGGCCTGGGCCATGCGGTGTGGTGCGCGCGCGAGATCGTCGGCGACGAGCCCTTCGCGGTGCTGCTGCCCGACGAGTTGATGGTCGGCGGCTTCCTGAAGCAGATGGTCGGCGCCTATGAGCAGGTCGGCGGCAACGTCATCGGCGCGCTGGAAGTGCCCGACAGCGAGACCGACAAATATGGCATCATCTCGCCGGGTAAGACGGACGGACGGCTGACCGAGGTGGTCGCGCTGGTCGAGAAGCCGAAGGGCAAGGCGCCGTCCAACCTGATGATCCCCGGCCGGTACATTCTCCAGCCCGAGGTGATGCAGATCCTCGACGCGCAGGAACCGGGGGCCGGTGGCGAAATCCAGCTGACCGACGCCATGGCCAAGTTGATCGGCCGGCAGCCTTTCCACGGCTTCACCTTCGACGGCACCCGCTACGATTGCGGCGACAAGACAGGCTATGCGCAGGCGAACCTGGCGCTGGCGCTGGCGCGGCCGGAGATCGGCCCGGCGCTGCGCGACTTCGCCCGCACGCTGCTGGGATGAGCGCGGTCCTGGTCACCGGCGCGGCCGGCTTCATCGGCTATCACGTCGCCGATCGCTTGGCGGCGCGGGGCGAGCGGGTGATCGGAATCGACGACTTCAATGCCTATTACGATCCGCGCCTGAAACGGGCGCGGGTCGCCGATCTCGCCGCCCGGCATGGCGAGCGGGTGACGATGCTGCCGGTCGATTTCGCCGACGACCGGGCGCTGGCCGAGGCGCTGGCGGGCGAGACGTTCGACCGGATTGTCCATCTTGGCGCGCAGCCGGGCGTGCGGCATTCGATTGACCATCCGATGGCCTATGCGCGCGCCAATCTGGTCGGGCACCTGGCGATGCTGGAGCTGGCGCGGCAGCGCCGCGTACGCCATCTGGTCTACGCCTCCTCCTCGTCCGTCTATGGCGGCAATGTCAGCCTGCCCTTCCGGGTCGGCGACGCGGTCGACCATCCCGTCTCGCTCTATGCCGCCACCAAGAAGGCGGACGAGCTGATGACGGAAAGCTATGCGCATCTCTATCGGGTGCCGGCGACGGGACTGCGCTTCTTCACCGTCTATGGGCCTTGGGGCCGGCCGGACATGGCTGTGTGGCTCTTCACCCGGGCGATCCTGGCGGGCGAGCCGATCCGCGTCTTCAACGAAGGGCGGATGGAGCGCGACTTCACCTATGTCGACGATATCGTCACCGGCGTGGTGGCGGCGCTTGATCGCCCGCCCGCGGATGACGGCCGGGCGAAGCCGGGCGGGTCGATCGGTCCCCATGCCCTGTACAATCTCGGCAACCACCGGGCGGAGCCGCTCGGCCGGCTGATCGACCTGGTCGAGGCGGCGTGCGGCGTGCCCGCGATTCGCGATCTCCAGCCGATGCAGCCGGGCGACGTGCCGGCCACCTTTGCCGATATCGGCGACGCCGCGCGCGACCTGGGTTTCGCGCCGGTAACCGGGATCGAGCTGGGCGTGCCGCGCTTCGTGCGCTGGTACCGGGACTATGCCGACGTCTGAGCGCCGCCACAGGTCGTGCAGCCCGGGTCCTTGGGCAAGCGGACGGAGCGGAAGCGCAGGCTGAGCAGATCGGCGAGGAGGACCGTGCCCGCCGGATCGTCGCCGAAGGGCGCGATGACGCGAATCACCTCCAGCGCGGCCAGGCTGCCGATCACGCCGGTCACCGGCCCCAATATCCCGGCATCGGCGCAGGAGCGGCCCGGCCGTTCGGGCGAATCGCCCACGAAGCAGCGGTAGCAGGGCCGCCCCGCCTCCCAGCCGCGATAGGTGGCGAGCTGGCCCTCGAACTGGTCGACAGCGGCGGAGACCAGCGGAATTCGTGCCTGGTGGCACGCATCGGCCACCAACAGCCGGGTGGCGAAGTTGTCGCAGCCGTCCAGCACCGCGTCGGCGCCGGCGATCGTCGCGGCGATGTTGCGCGAATCGAGGCGCAGGCGGTGGGGCAGGATCTCGACATGCGGGTTGATGGCCCGTGCGCGCGCCGCGCCGGCCAGCGCCTTGGCATAGCCGCGATCGTCGGTGGAGAAGATCGTCTGGCGCTGGAGATTGGACAGGTCGACCACGTCGTCGTCGACCGCGACGATCCGGCCGATGCCCGCGGCGGCGAGGTATTGCAGCGCAGGGGAGCCGATGCCGCCGACGCCGACCAGCACGACCGTCGCCTCGCGCAACCGTATCTGCCCGCTGCCGCCGATCGCGTGCAGCACGATGTGGCGGGCGTAACGCTCCAGTTCCAAGTCGGACAACATGGGGCGGCTATACGCCTCCGCCGCCGGTCCGCAAATGCCGGTGGGACGTGTTCGCCGGGCCGGACGCCAGGCAAAAAAATAGCGGCCCGAAGACCGCTATTTCCCGAAACTGTAGCCGAGGCTCAGTTGCTGTCCGAGTTGTCATCGCTGTCGGCAACGACCACGATGCCCGCGACAACAGCCGCCGCCGCCAGGACGGCGACGATGATGCCGCCACCGGCCAGCTCGTTCTTCTTGCCCGAAACCGAAGCGGCGCGAGCCGACTTGGCAACCGACAGGCTCGCAGCCGGGTTCGCCGGAGCGGCGACAGCCGGAGCAACCGCCATCGTGGCGGCCGCGGCGGCCATGAGATACTTCCCAAGACGCATGTTGAACTCCCTTTGTGTTCGTCAATCGCCCTGCCACATCAAATGTGAAAGAACAACTGACAAGCTTCCTCGACCACGAGAACATCCGCGACCGATGCGGCGTTGCAACAGGGTCACAGGCCGCCATAGCGCTCTAGCCCAGCAAGCCAGTGGAGTGGAAGACAGGATTTACGGCTAAAAGGCGCTTTGCCCTTCCTATGAGCCGATATGATCGCCGCTACCAGCGATAGGTCGGGGTCAGCTTGTACCAACCAGGGGCAGGCGGTGTCGTCCACCAGGCGGGATGGCGCGTCGCCGACAGCAGGAAGCCGACCGTATATTGTTCGACAGATGGGCAATCGATCGCCTGGGGAACGATCTGGCGGATGCTGCCCTGGGGACCGACCAGCACCGCGACGGGGACCACCAGCGTCCGGGCGGAAGCCGGGATCGGCGAGGGGGCAGGGGTGCAATGCCCGTCCCGGACCTGCGCCCGGACATAGGTGACCGCGCCGGCCGACACCGCGATATCGGCCGGGAAGGCCGGCAATGCGCTCCAGTCGTGCGGGAGCGGCGGCGTCGCCGTCGCCACCGCCTGTGCCAGGAGCAGCGCGTTCAACACCGCACACCCGTGGAGCCGAAGCCGCCATCGCCGCGCGCGGTCTCGTCCAGCACCTCCGCCTCGACCAGCGTCGCGCGCTGCACGACCGCCGGCACCAGCTGCGCGATCCGGTCGCCGATCGCGATCGGGAAGGGCGCATCGCCCAGATTGGCCAGGATGACCTTCACTTCGCCGCGATAATCCGAATCGATCGTGCCCGGTGTGTTGAGGCAGGTGACGCCATGTTTCAGCGCCAGGCCGGACCGCGGGCGCACCTGCACCTCATAGCCTTCGGGGATGGCGAGCGCGAAGCCGGTGGCGACCGCATGGCGCGCGCCGGGGGCCAGCAGCAGCGACTCGGCCGCGACCACGTCCAGCCCCGCCGCCCCGGCGGTCGCATAGGCGGGCAGCGGCAGGCCGGCGCCATGCGGCAGGCGTCGGATGGCGATAGGAAGGGGGGCGGGCGCGGTCATCATGCCTCCCCCCTTAGCCGCTCGGCGATGCGGAGCGCGAGTCGGCGGGCGACCTCGCCCTTGCCGGCGCGGGGCCAGTCCTCGACACCGGTCGGCGTCACCAGATGGACCGTGTTCGAATCCCCGCCCATCACGTCGCCCGACACGTCATTGGCGACGATCCAGTCGCAGCCCTTGCGCGCCAGCTTGGCGCGGGCGTGATCGACGACCCGTTCGGTCTCCGCCGCGAAACCGACGACCAGCGCCGGCCGGTCGGGCGCGCGGGACAGCGTCGCCAAGATGTCGGGATTCTCGTGCAGGACCAAGGCGGGTGGCGCCGCGCCCTTCTTCACCTTCTGGGTCGCGGGCGCGACATGCCAGTCGGCGACCGCCGCGACCATCACCGCCGCATCGGCCGGCAGCGCCGCCGCCACCGAATCGGCCATCTGGCGCGCGGTCTCGACATCGTAACGGTCGACGCCGGGTGGCGTCGGCAGCGTCACCGGGCCGGCGATCAGCGTCACCCGCGCGCCCAGACCGGCGAGCGCCCCGGCGATCGCGAAGCCCTGTTTCCCCGAGGATCGGTTCGCGAGATAGCGGACCGGGTCGATCGGCTCGTGCGTCGGACCGGCGGTGACCAGGACATGGCGGCCGGCGAGCGGCCGGTCGGTGGGGCCGGGCGACCGCGACGCGGCCTCGATCGCGGCGAGGATGGCGACCGGCTCGGGCAGGCGGCCGGGACCATATTCGCCACAGGCCATGTCGCCCGAATCGGGCTCCATCACCGTCACGCCGTCGCCGCGCAGCCGAGCGACGTTGCGCTGCGTGGCGGGGTGCAGCCACATCCGCACGTTCATCGCCGGCACCGCCAGCACCGGTGCGTCGGTGGCGAGCAGCAGGGTGGTGGCCAGGTCGTTGGCCTGGCCCGCGGCCATGCGCGCCATCAGGTCGGCGGTGGCGGGGGCGACGACGATCAGGTCCGCCTCGCGGCTGAGCTGGATATGGCCCATCTCCGCCTCGTCCTTCAGGTCCCAAAGGCTGGTATAGACCTGGTCGCCGGACAGGGCGGCGAGCGTCATCGGCGTGACGAAATGGCTGCCGCCCTCGGTCAGTACGCAGCGGACGCCGTGTCCGGCGCGGCGCAGCAGGCGGATCAGCTCGCAGGCCTTGTAGGCGGCGATGCCGCCGCCGACGATCAGCAGGACGCGTGTCATCGCACCACCCTTTTCACCGTGATTCGCCGCCCGTCGAGCGCCGCCAGCACCAGGTCGCGCAGGCCGTCCGCCGCGAAGACCAGCCCGGCGAGCGCGAGCGGCGCGGCGACCGCCGCCGCCTCGACCTGCCCGACCCGCGCCACCAGCGCCAGCATCGCGGCATAGAGGATCAGGACCGCCGCGATCCGCCCGGCCAGCGGATCGGGAAGGGCGGTCCAGCCAAACAGCGCCAGCAGCATCAGCAGCGCCGCCGCGCCGGCGGGCAGGCCCGCCGCCGCCGTCACCGCGGCCAGCGCGCGGATCGCGTAAGCGGGTCCGGCCAGGCCCGGCCCGGTCGCGCCCGCCAGGTCCGACTCGCGGAGCAGCCGCGCGACCGCCTGGGCGTGGACGCCGAGCACGACCATGAACAGGCCCAGCGCCAGTGCCCAGCCGATCGCCTCGCGCCGGTCGCCGTCGCGCCAGGCCAGCGCCGCCATCAGCAGCAGGGCGGGCGCCGCGGCCTCGCTGAGCAGGGCGGCGGCGAGGCCGAGCGCGGCGGCCTCGACCCAGTGGCCGGGTCGGCGGACGAGCAGCGCCAGGGCGAGGAGCAGTCCCGCCCAGATCTCGGGCAGCAACGCCAGCGCGAGGGGGGCGGCGGGTATCAGGCCGGCGGCCAGCGTCGCGCCCAGCAGCAGCGCCGCGATCCGGCGCCGGCCCAGCCATGGCCGCAGCCGGGCCCAGGCGGCGACGCCCACCGCGACCGCCAGCAGCGCCAGCAACCCCGCGAACAGGCGCGGCGACACGGCGGCGGCGACGATCGGCAGCGTCGGCAGCGCAAAGGCGGTGAACGGGCGGAGCGGCAGGCCGGCGCTGCGCAGCGCATCGGCCGCAATCGGATAATAGGTGCCGCCATGACGGATATTCTCGACGATGGTCGAAGCCAACGCCACCGCGCCGCCATCCCCAGGCTGGGCCGGCTGCACCCCCGACCAGGCGAGCAGCAGCAGCGCCGCCAGCGCGAGTAGCGCCAGCAGCACCTGCGCGCGGCGCTGGGCCAGGCCCGCATAACGGGTCGGGATCGACAGGAGCAGCGGAGGGGCCGCGCGACGCATGCTGGCCCTAGTGCAGCACCGCCAGCGTCGCGGCCACCCCGGCCGCCGCCGCCAGGGCGGCGGTGACGGCATACCGCCAGCCGCCGCCGATCCGCACCACCTCGATCTCGCGCAAGGGGGGCGCAGGCGGCTCGCCGCCGGGCGCGGGGAAGCGCGCCTCGATCCGGCGGACCAGCTCGGGCACGCCCGCCAGCGTCCGCAGGTCGAGGATCAGCCGGTCGGCGATCGCCGCCTCCGGCCCCAATTCGGTTCGAATCCACTCGCGCACGAAGGGAGCGGCCGAATCCCACAGGTTGATGTCGGGGTCGAGGCTGGTCGCCACGCCCTCCACCATCACCATCGTCTTCTGGAGCAGCAGCAGGTGCGGCTGGGTCACCATGTCGAAATCGCGGGTGATCGAGAACAGCCCGTCGAGCATCATGCCGATCGACATGTCCTTGACCGGCAGGCCGCGCATCGGCTCGCCCACCGCGCGCAGCGCGGTGGCGAACTCGGCGACGTTGTGGTGCGCGGGCACATAGCCCGCCTCGAAATGGATTTCGGCCACGCGCTTGTAGTTGCCGGTGATCAGCCCGTAGAGGATCTCCGCCAGCCAGACGCGCGCGCGCCGGTCGATCCGGCCCATGATGCCGAAATCGATCGCGGCGATCCTGTTGCCGGGCAGGGCGAACAGATTCCCCTGGTGCATGTCGGCATGGAAAAATCCCTCGGCGATCGCCTGGCGCAGGAAGGCGCGGACCAGCGTCTCGGCCAGCCTGGGCAGGTCGTAGCCGGCGGCGACCAGGGAAGCGCGATCGGACAGCTTGATGCCGTCGATCCACTCGACTGTCAGCACCTTGGCGGTGGACCGGGCCCAGTCGATGGCGGGGACGACGAAGTCCGGCTCCGCCGTCATCGCCTCGGCCAGTTCGGACGCCGAGGCCGCCTCGCGCCGGAAATTGAGCTCGCGCAGCGTCCAGCGCCGGAAGTTCTCGATGGTCAGGCGCGGACGGAGGCGCCGGGCCTCGACGCTCATCCCTTCGAGCTGCGCCGCCGCCCATTGATAGGTGTCGATGGCGCGGGCGAAATCCTCCTCGACGCCGGGGCGCAGCACCTTGACCGCGACCTGCCGCCCGTCGGTGGTGACGGCGCGGTGGACCTGCGCGATCGACGCCGCGCCGACCGGGGTCTCCTCGATCCGCGCGAACAGCGCGGCCGGGTCGCGGCCCAGGCTGGTGCGGATCGCGGCATGGATCGTGTCATAGGGGACGGCGGGCAGCTGGTCCTGCAGGCGCAGCAGGTCCTGCGCCGCATCCTCGCCGACCAGGTCGGGGCGGGTGGCGAGCGTCTGACCCAGCTTGATCGCGGCCGGGCCGATATCCTGGAAGGCGTCGGCATAGCGCGGGGTCGCGGGCAGGCGCGCGCCGAACCGCGCGACCCGCGCCAGCCGGCGGACCGGCGCGGGGGCGTTGGGGTCGCGCTCGATCCCGCGCAGCGCGCCGTGCCGGGCGAGGATGCGGCCCCATCGGAAGAGCCGCCAGCCATGGACGATCGGGGAGGTCACGAGGGCGTCAGATCTTCCAGCCGGAATGGATGGCGACCAGCCCGCCCATGATCGGCTCGACCCGCGTGTTCACGAAGCCGGCCTCGCCGATCATCGCCTCGAAGCGCGGCATGGGCGGGAAGCGGCGGATCGACTCGATGAGATATTTGTAGCTGTCGGCATCGCCCGCCAGCATCTGCCCCAGCTTGGGCACCAGATGATGCGAATAGGCGTCATAGACCTCGGCGAAGCCCGGCCATTCGACCGTCGAGAATTCCAGGCAGAAGAAGCGGCCGCCCCGCCGCAGCACCCGGTGCGCCTCGCGCAGCGCCTTGGGGATGTCGGTCACGTTGCGGATGCCGAAGGCGATCGTATAGGCGTCGAAGAACCGGTCGGGGAAGGTCAGCACCTCGGCGTTGGCCTCGGTCCAGACCAGGCCGTCGATGCCACGCTTCTGCGCGCGCTCCATCCCGACCTCCAGCATCGCCGGATTGATGTCGGCGACGGTGATCGACGCGCCGCTTTCCGCCAGGCGGAAGGCGATGTCGCCGGTGCCGCCGGCCATGTCGAGGATCTGCTCGCCGCGCCGGGGCTTCACCCGGCGGACGAATCGATCCTTCCACAGGCGGTGCATCCCGCCCGACATGGCGTCGTTCATCAGATCGTAGTTCTTGGCGACGCTGGCGAACACGCCACCGACCCGGCGGGTCTTTTCCTCGGGAGCGACGTCTTCGTAGCCGAAGGAGACTGTATCGGTCATGCGTACGCCCTAGCGGGCGCTTGTGGCAGGGGCAAACGCTACCTAGCTGATCGCCGTGCCAGAACTTCCCGAAGTCGAGACCACCGTGCGTGGCCTCACCCCCGTCCTCGCCGGGCAGCGGCTGCGCCTGGTCGAGCCGCGCCGCGCCGACCTGCGCAAGGCGATCCCCCTCGACCTGCGCCAGCGGATGCAGGGCGCGGTGGTCACCGCGCTCGGGCGGCGCGCCAAATACGGGCTGGTCGATACCGATCGCGGCGACACGATGATCTTCCATCTGGGCATGTCGGGCCGCTGGCGGGTCGACCCGGCCGAATCGCTGGCGCACGACCATCTGCTGATCGAGACCGAGGCGGGGCGGCGGCTGACGCTGAACGACCCGCGGCGATTCGGCTTCATCGACCTGGTGCCGACCGCCGGGGTCGAAGCCTACCCGGCGTTCCTGGCGATGGGGCCCGAGCCGCTGGGGCCGGGCCTCACGGCCGACTATCTGCTGCGGGCGCTGGAGGGGCGGTCCGCGCCGATCAAGGCGATGCTGCTCGACCAGCGGATCGTCGCCGGCCTGGGCAACATCTATGTGTGCGAGGCGCTGCACATGGCGCGAATCGCCCCGTCGCGCGAGGCCGGCCGGATCGCGCTGCCCCGACTCGAACGGCTGGTCGCGGCGATCCGCGCGGTGCTCGAATCGGCGATCGCGGCCGGGGGCTCGACCTTGCGCGACTTCGCCGCGCCGGACGGCGAACTCGGCTATTTCTCCAAGCAGTTCCTGGTCTATGGCCGCGAGGACGAACCCTGCGCCTGCGGCGGGCCGGTCCGGCGGCGAACCGAATCGGGTCGCTCCACCTTCTGGTGTCCGCGCTGCCAGCGGGGCTGACCCGTTTGGGGGGTGGTTCCGGTTGACCGCGGGCCCCGAAATCGGTAAGGCCGCGACCAATCCGAGCGTGGAGTCGTCTCCGCGCTCCTTTCCCGTTTATAAGTCGAGGACGTTCAAGAATGGCGAACACGCCGCAAGCCAAGAAGCGCATCCGCCGCAACGAGCGCCGCGCCGAGATCAACGGCGCTCGCGTCAGCCGTATCCGCACCTTCGTGAAGAAGGTCGAGGCGGCGCTCGCATCGGGCGACAAGACGGCGGCGACCGCGGCGCTGGCCGCGGCCCAGCCCGAGCTGGCGCGCGGCGTGGCCAAGGGCGTGCTCCACAAGAACACCGCCAGCCGCAAGTTCTCGCGCCTGACCAAGGCGGTCGCGACGCTCGCCTGAATCCCCGAAAAGGTTAACGAATTGGCCCGTCGGAGCATGGCTCCGGCGGGTTTTTTCGTGCCTGTCGCGGAACAAAAAGCGAAGCATTTCAAACCCAAGGATTCCCCACGATTCGAGTGGGACGTGATTCGGGTGGCGCGTAAAAAACATGGCGAAATCAAAGGCTTAGAAGATTTCTGACGCGTTTCTGCGGCCGATGGCGTGTCAATCCCGTATATTTCCGTTTCGTGACTTGATCAGACCCCCCGGTCCTTCATATCCGGGGACCACAGCGGCGGTGACCATCGTCGCTTCTACATCACCAGCGAACTGGGGCTGGGCGATCGGTGATCGCTCAACAGGGATTGCTGACACTTTTTGATTCAAGGACCGGCGAGCCAGTCGTGCTTTGCCGCGGGGAGATGTGTGCGTGACGAATGAGCAGTCCGGCATGGCGAGCGAACAGGCCCTGGCCTGGGCGCAGGTCCGTGCCTCGCTGCGTGAGTCGGCCGGCCCCCGCGTGTTCGACCAGTGGCTGAAGCCGATCGAGCTGGTGGCCAGCGACGACGCCGAATCGATCCGGCTGGCGCTGCCTTCCGCCTTCGTCACCAACTGGGTGCGCAGTCATTATGCGGACCGGCTGGCCATGGAGTTCCGCCGCGTCCTGCCCCAGGTCCGCACCGTGTCGATCGAGACGCGCCCACGCACCACGCCGCCGGTGGTGGTGACGGCGCAGACCCCGCCGATTCCGCTGCCGGGCGTGCCGAAGCTGCGCGAGGATATCGAGCGCGCGGCCGAGAGCGCCCGCCAGGCGGTCCAGGCGCGGCGGCCGGCGAAGCCGGTGGTGCAGGCCGCCCCGGCGGTCGAACCGGCGCCCATGGTGGCTATGGCCCCCGTGATCGCGCCGGCGGCGGCGCCCGCCGCCGTCGAGGCCGCGCCACCGATGCGGGTCGAGGAGGAGCAGCCGGTGACGCCGCGCCCGGTGTTCGGCGTCGACATCCCCGCGCCGGTGGCCGAAGCCGCCGCGCCGCGCGCCGCCGCGGAGCGCCCGGTGCTCGACCCGCGCCTCACCTTCGACCGGTTCGTAGTCGATTCGTCGAACCTTGTGGCGTTCAACGCTGCCCGCGCGCTCGCCGAGCCGGGCGTGCCGCGCTTCTCGCCGCTGTTCCTCCATGCCGGCACGGGCCAGGGCAAGACCCACCTGATGCATGCGATCGGCCATGCCTATCTGGCGGCGGTGCCCGAGGCGCAGGTGCTCTACATGTCGGCCGAGCGCTTCATGTTCGAGTTCGTCTCGGCCCTGCGCGCGCGCGACACGCACGGCTTCAAGGCGCGGTTGCGCTCGGCCGATCTGCTGATGATCGACGATCTCCAGTTCATCGCCGGCAAGGGCTCGACGCAGGAGGAGTTCTTCCACACGATCAACGAGATCGTGCTGAGCGGCAAGCGGCTGGTGATCTGCGCCGACCGTTGCCCCCAGGCGCTGGACGGCGTCGAGTCGCGGATCATCAGCCGGCTGTCGGCCGGGCTGGTCGCGGACATCAAGGCCCCCGACCTGGCGCTGCGCCGCGCGATCCTGGAGCGCAAGCTCGCCGACCTGCCCGAGGCGGCGGTGCCGGCCGAGGTGCTGGACCTGATCGCGGCGCGCATCCACGCCAATATCCGCGAGCTGGAAGGTGCGCTGAACCGGGTCGTCGCCTATGCGCACCTGACCGGCGAGCGGGTCGACCTGGACTTCGCGGTGCAGACGCTGGGCGACACGCTGCGCGGCGCCGAGCGGCGCGTGTCAATCGACGACATCCAGAAGCTGGTCAGCCAGCATTTCGAACTGAAGCCGCTCGACCTGATCTCGGCGCGACGCAGCCGGGCGGTGGCGCGGCCGCGCCAGATCGCCATGTACCTCGCCAAGCGCCTGACCACCCGCTCGCTACCGGAGATCGGCCGCAAGTTCGGGGGCCGCGACCATTCCACCGTGATCCATGCGGTGCGCAAGATCGAGGAACTGCGCGACACCGACCGCGAGATCGATTCGGCGGTGCGGGTGCTGTTGCGCGAACTGGAAGCCTGAGCCGTGGCGCGGGCGCGCGCCGGGCATGCCTGTGTTCCTGTTGCCGATCAGGGGTGCGCGTCCGCTCAGCCGCGTCGCCCGTCGGGCTTGCATCCCCACGCCGCTTCATCCTGGCGCGGGCCGGAAGCCATGGCGGCGCTGGTCAGGCCTTGCCCATGCTCGGATACTGGACCCCGGCCGGTGCCGGGGCGGCGCATCGGGGGCGGGCGATGACCCAAGGCCCGAGCGGCGGCGGCCCGAACGCGGTCGATCGCGCGAACAGCCAGCCGTGACCCGCCGTCCCGGCGCCGCCCCCATCGACGCGCTCCGCCGATGCTGGGCAGCGCTGGTCCGCCTGATCCTCAGACTTGCAGGCCGGTCGCCCGCTGGGCCTCCAGCAGCGTCGGCGCGGCCAGCGCGCGGGCGCGCTCGGCCCCCCGTTCCAGGATCGCCGCGACGGCGGCGCGATCGTCCAGCAGGCGGGTCAGCCGGTCGCGGATCGGGGCGAGCTGGGCGATGGCGAGGTCGGCGAGCGCGGGTTTGAACGCGCCGAATCCCTGGCCGGCATGGTCGGCCAGCACCGAATCGACACTGGTCCCCGCCAGCGCCGCGAAGATGCCGACCAGGTTGCGCGCCTCGGGTCGGTCGGCGAGGCCCGCCGCTTCGCCGGGCAGCGGCTCGGCGTCGGTCTTCGCCTTGCGCAGCTTCTGCGCGATGACGTCGTCCGAATCGATCAGCGCGATCCGTGACGCCTCGGACGGATCGGACTTGGACATCTTGGCGCTGCCGTCACGCAGACTCATGATCCGGGGGGCTGCGGGCGAGATATAGGGTTCGGGCAGCGTGAACAGCGCGACGTCGAAGTCGAGGTTGAACTTGGTCGCGATGTCGCGCGCCAACTCCAGATGCTGGCGCTGGTCGTCGCCGACCGGCACATGCGTCGCCTGATAGAGCAGCACGTCGGCGGCCTGGAGCACGGGATAGGTGAACAGGCCGACGCTGGCGCCCTCGCGATTCTTGCCGGCCTTGTCCTTCCACTGGGTCATGCGATTGAGCCAGCCCATCCGCGCCGTGCCCTGGAGCAGCCAGCACAGTTCGGCGTGAGCGGGGACGCGCGCCTGATTGAACAGGATCGCCGTGTCCGGATCGATGCCGCAGGCGACCAGGGTGGCAGCCATTTCGATCGTGTTGGCGGCCAGTTCCCTGGGGTCGATCGCGACGGTCAGCGCGTGCAGGTCGGCGAGGAAGAACAGCGACTCCGCCTGGTGCTGCATCGCGACCCATTGCTTGATCGCGCCCAGATAGTTGCCGAGGTGGAGGTTGCCGGTGGGCTGGATTCCGGAGACGACGCGCAATGTGATGTCCTTCAGACGGGGCGGCGCACCAATCGCTTGAGGTCCGCCAGGCGGACCGCGCCGGTGAGCACGGTGGCGGCGGCATAGACGAGGAGGCCGGTCGCGACCAGCACGCTGAGCGCGGTCCAGCGCGCCAGGCTGGTGCCGGTGACATAGGGCCGGAACAGGTCGTTGAGGCCCCACATCGCCGCGCCCATCAGCAGGGCCGCGACAAGCAGCCGGGGCGCGCGGCGGCGAAGCTGCGCGTCGGGTGCGAACTGGCCGCGCTGGCGCAGCGTGCGATAGAGGAGGACGACGTTGACGCTGCTGGCGATCGCGGTGGCGAGGGGCGGCCCCATATGCCCGAGCGGCACGATGAAGGCGAGGTTGAGGACGAGGTTCACCGCCATCGACATGGTCGCGAAGCGCACCGGCGTCCGGGTGTCGGCACGGGCGTAATAGCCCGGCGTCAGCACCTTGACGAGGATGTAGGAGGGCAGGCCGATCGAGAAGGCGGCGAGCGCCTGCGCGCAGAAATAGCTGTCGGCCGCGCCGAACTTGCCGTGCTGGAACAGCGCCGCGACGATCGGCACGCCGCAGACCACCAGCGCGACCGTGGCGGGCAGGGTCAGGAACAGCGCCAGCTCCATGCCCCGGTTCTGGGTCGCCATCGCCTCGGCCGCGTCGCCGCGTCCCAATTGGCGCGAGATGGTCGGCAGCAAGACGGTGCCAAGGCCGATGCCGATCAGCCCGAGCGGCAACTGGTTCAGCCGGTCGGCATAATAGATGTAGCTGACCGAGCCCGCCGGCAGCAGCGTCGCGGCGAGCGCGGTCGAGACGACCAGGTTGATCTGCACCGCGCCCGCGCCGGCGGCGGCGGGCCAGATCAGCGCCATCAGCCGCTTCACGTCCGGATTGAGCGTCGGCCGCTTGATGCGCAGCCGCACGCCCGCCTGGCGGCAGGCCCACCACAGCCAGGCGAGCTGGAACGCGCCCGACACCGTCACCGCGACCGCCTGGTTGCGCGCGGTCAGCAATGGGTCGGGGGTGTGGAACAGCAGCAATGCCGCGATCAGCGTCAGGTTGAGCAGGATGGGAGCGGCGGCATTGACCCAGAAACGGTGCAGCGAATTGAGGATGCCGCCGAGCAGCGACACGATGCTGATCAGCAGCAGATAGGGAAAGGTCAGCCGGCACAGCATCACCACGAAGGCGAACCGCTCCGGCGTCGCGTCGCGAAACCCCAGGGTCAGCAGCCAGGTGACCGGCCAGGCGAAGACCTCGACCAAGGCGGTCATGCCGATCAGCACCGGCAGCAGCACCGACAGCGAATCCTCGGCGAAGGCGACGCCGTCGGGCAGGCCGCGCCCCTTGGGATCGGCGACCTTGTGGTTGAACATCGGGATGAAGGCGGCGGAGAAGGCGCCTTCCGCGAACAGCGCGCGGAACAGATTGGGCAGCCGGAAGGCGATCAGGAACGCGTCGGAGGCGAAGCTGGCGCCGATGAAACGCGCGAACAGCGTGTCGCGGACGAGTCCCAGGACGCGGCTGGCGAGCGTCAGCCCCCCGACCGAACCGAGCGCTTTGGTGAGATTCACGGGGCTGGGGTTCCGGCAGGAGGGATCACCGCCCCGGCGCGGCGGCCGGGACGGTGGCTGGAGGACGGATCAGGCGTTGCCGAAGGCCGCGCCGCTGGCGTCGGCATTGGCCTGCGCCTGCTGCAGGTAGAGCGCGCCGAAATCGATCGGCTCGAGCAGCAGCGGCGGGAAGCCGCCGTCGCGCACCGCGTCGGCGAGCACGCGGCGCGCGAAGGGGAAGAGCAGGCGCGGCGCTTCGCCGAGCATGAACGGCTGGATCTGGTCTTCCGGCACGTTGCGGAAGCCGAACAGGCCGGCATAGGACAGATCGACGATGAACGCGGTCTGGCCGTCGCTGTCGGCCTTCACCTCGATCTTCAGCACGACCTCGTGCACGTCGTCGGCGACCTTGCTGGAGCCGATGTTGAACTGCACGTCGATCGCCGGCGGGGTCTGCGCCTGGAAGATCGCCGGCGCGTTCGGATTCTCGAACGACAGGTCCTTGATGTACTGCGAGATCATGCCGGCGGCGGGTGCCGTGTCGGCGCCATTGGCCATCGGCTGCTGCGACGCGCCGTAATCCTGGTCCATTTGCTATTCCCTTGGTCTATAGGAGAGGGGGAGCGAGCGGCGCGTTCGCGCGTTCGATCTGTCGGCCGTCGCAACTAGCAGCGCGGGTGTACGGATTCAACGGGTGCGTATTTGTAACGGGCGGCATAGACGCCTATGTTGGCGGGAAGATCGGAGGCCTGGTGCTGTACGTAATTGTGTTCGCGATGATCGCCGCGTTTCTCGCGCTCCGGCTCTACGGGGTGCTGGGCAAGCGCACGGGCCATGAGCAGCAGCCTCTGGCGCGCACCGCCGAGGACCGTCCCGCCGTGGCCGCCGCGCCGCGCACCATCGACGTGACGCCCGAGCCGCGCGAGCTGGCCAACCGCAACATCGACCCGCGCGCCGAGGCCGGCCTGCGCGCGATCGTCGCCGGCGAGCCGGGCTTCGATGTGGGCATGTTCCTGGGCGGCGCGCGGTCCGCCTATCGCATGATCCTCGAAGCCTTCTGGAAGGGCGACGAGGCGACGCTGGCCGAGTTGACCGAGGATTCGGTCCATGCCGCCTTCGCCGAGGCGATCGCGATGCGCCGCGAAGCGGGCGAGACGCTCGACAACCGCCTGGTCACGATCGAGCGCGCGGTGATCTCCGATGCCAGCGTGCAGGGCCGCGAGGCGCGGATTACGGTGCGCTTCGACGCCGACATCGCCGCCGTCACCCGCAATGCCGAGGGACAGGTGGTCGCCGGCTCGCTGACCGACGCGGTCGAGACGCACGATGTCTGGACCTTCGCACGGACGCTGAAGAGCCAGGATCCGAACTGGCGGCTGGCCGATACCGACGAGGCGTGATCGCCTTGGTCTGATCGACCACCCCGAACTGTTCCCCGGCGAAGGCCGGGGTCCAGTTGGGGGACAACTCTGGCGACGCGATGCGCCTCGTTACCTCAGCCTTGCCAACTGGGCCCCGGCCTTCACCGGGGAACAAGAAGGGCGCGGTTTCTCCAAGATATCTTGAACGTACCGGGAAGGACAGGCATGCGGTGGATCGGAGGCGTGGCGCTGATGTTCGCGCTGAGCGGATGCGGCGGCATGATCGTGCCGCCCGCCCCCGGCGGCGGCCCCGCGCCGGCCAGCAGGCCCACCGCCACCGCCGCACGCCCGACCACCCATCATCTGGTCCGTGACGAGCGTCCGGTCGCGGTCCGCCAATCCGATGGTCGCATCGTCGCGGCGACCCCGATCCCGCCCCAGGCGGTGGTCGTGCCGCCCGCGCCCGCCAATGCGCTCGCGGCCGGCATCGTCGCCGGGCCGCCGGTCGCGACATTGCCGATCACCGACGTCCAGGCCCAGGCGGCGCGCGCCGCCTTCGCCCGCTCCTGCCCCGGGTTGATGCGTCGCACCGATGCCACCGGCCTGACCCGCGGGGCCGACTGGCAGGTCGCCTGCGCCGCCGCCGGTGCCGGCGGCGATGCGCGCGCCTTCTTCGCCAGCCAGTTCGAGGCGGTGCAGGTCGGCGACGGCCGGGCCTTCGCGACCGGCTATTACGAGCCCGAGATCCGCGGCGCGCTGGAACGGCGCGCCGGCTATGAAGTGCCGGTCTATGGCCGGCCGAGCGACCTGATCGATGTCGATCTCGGCCAGTTCTCCGACGATCTGAAGGGCAAGAAGGTGCGCGGCCGGGTGCAGGGCAGCGCGCTGGTGCCCTATTACGACCGCACCCAGATCGAACAGGGCGCGCTGGCCGGCCGTGCGCCCGTGATCGCCTGGGCCGCCGATCCGGTGGAAATGTTCTTCCTCCAGATTCAGGGATCGGGGCGGTTGCGCCTGCCCGACGGCAATATCCTGCGCATCGGCTACGACACGCAGAACGGCCGCGCCTATACCGGCATCGGCAGCCTGATGCGCCAGCGCGGGCTGCTCCAGCCGGGCCAGGCGTCGATGCAGGGGATCGTCGCCTGGCTGCACGACCATCCGGTCGAGGGCGCGGCGTTGATGCGCGAGAACAAGAGCTTCGTCTTCTTCCGCGAGCTGGACGGCCCGCCCCAGGGCGCGATGGGCTATGCGGTGACCGGTCAGGTCAGCGCCGCCGCCGATCCGAAATTCGTGCCGCTTGGCGCGCCGCTGGTCCTGTCGGTCGACCGCGCCGACGCGACGGGGCTGTGGGTCGCGCAGGATACCGGCGGCGCGATCAAGGGCGCGAACCGCTTCGACACCTTCTGGGGCGCCGGGCCTGGTGCCGAGGCGACCGCCGGCGGCATGTCGGCGCGCGGCACCGCCTGGTTGCTGCTGCCGGTCGGCACGCTCGCCCGGCTGACCGCTGCCGCCACCGCGCCCTCCTATCCGCAGACGCCCTATCCCATGACGAGCGCGCCGGGTGCGACGCCTCAACCCTGAGGAAGCCACCGCCTGGCAGAAGGTGATGGCGACGGTGCGGCCGATGCGCGCCGTCGCCACCTCGATGCCGGTGCGCGCGGTCGCCGTCGCCACCGCACCCGTCGTCGCGCCGCCTGCGCCGCCCCGGCCCGGCGCGCCGAAGGTGCGGACCCCGGCTGCGCCGCGCGCCACCGCCGCCGTCGCGCCGCCGCGTCGCGAGGATGGCCTCGCCGCCAACACGCTCGACGCCTCCTGGGACAAGAGGCTCTCACGTGGCGGGGTGATCCCGGACAGTTCGCTCGACCTGCACGGCCATACGCTCGCCTCCGCCCACGCGCTGCTCGACCAGGGGCTGGATCGCGCGATCCGGCGCGGCGACCGCGTGCTGCTGCTGGTGACCGGCAGGCCGCCGCGCCCCGAATCGGAGCGACCCCATGCGCGGGGTGCGATCCGCGCCGCGATCGCAGACTGGCTCGCCATGTCGCGCCATGCCGACGCGATCGCGGCGGTGCGCGGCGCGCATCCCCGTCATGGCGGCGCGGGTGCGCTCTACCTGGTGCTCAGGCGGCCGCGCGGCGGATGAGGTCGGCGTAGATCGCGGTCAGCGTCCGCAGGTCGTCGATCGCCACCGCTTCATCGACCTTGTGCATCGTCGCATTGAGCAGGCCGAACTCGACGGTCGGGCAGAGCCGCGACAGGAAGCGCGCGTCCGACGTGCCGCCGGTGGTCGACAATTCGGGCACCAGCCCGGTCTGCGCCTCGATCGCGGCGGCGATGGCGGTGGACAGCGCGCCCGGCCGGGTCAGGAACGCCTCGCCCGAGATGCGGCCGGTGACGATCGCTTCGGGGGCATGGCGTTGCGCGACGGCGCGGATGCGCTCGATCAGCGCCGCGCCCGACTGTTCGTCGTTGAAGCGGATCGACAGCCGCGCCTCGGCCTTCGCCGGGATGACGTTGTGCGCGGGGTTGCCGACCGCGATGTCGGTCACCTCGATGTTGGATGGCTGGAACCAGCGATTGCCGGTGTCGAGCACGATCGCGTCCACCTCGCCCAGGATCGCGATCAGCTTGGGGATCGGATTGTCGGCGAGATGCGGATAGGCCACATGGCCCTGCCGCCCCGGCACCGTCACCCAGATGTTGACCGAGCCGCGCCGGCCGATCTTCATCATGTCGCCCAGCCGCTGGGTGGAGGTCGGCTCGCCCACCAGGCACCAGTCGGGCGCGATGCCGCGTTCCGCCATCCGCGCGATCAGCGCGACCGTGCCATAGGTGGCCGGCCCCTCCTCGTCGCCGGTGATAAGGAGGCTGAGCGCGCCGCCCGTCTCCGCCGCGGCGGCGGCGGCGAAGGCGGCGACCGCCCCCTTCATGTCCACCGCGCCGCGTCCGTAGAGCAACCCGCCCCGTTCGCTGCCGGCCCAGGGCGAGTCGGTCCAGCCCTCGCCGGGCGGCACCACATCGACATGGCCGGCGAAGGCGAGATGCCGGCCGCCGCCGCCGCGCGTGGCGAGCAGGTTCTCGACCGGGCCGTCCGGGGCCTCGCCGGCCGTGAAGCGGTCGACCGCAAAGCCGATCCCCGCAAGCGCTTCCTCCAGCACGTCGAACACCGCGCCGCGCGCCGGGGTGACGCTGTCGGCGCGGAGCAGCGCCTGGGTGAGGGAAACGACGTCGAGGGGCGGGGTGGCGGTCATGGGCCGGCCTTCGCGCAACTGGCGTCGGCGTGCAATCGGGTTCACGCGAGGACGCCGAGACGTGAAGAGGGGCCGGGCATCCGTTCTACACAGCCGCTCCCCGGCAAAGGTCTGGACGCCGTGGGGAAGGTTGCAGTGACGGAGCGTCGCGCGTCGTCCCCATCTCCCCCCACGGGGCCCCGGCCTTCGCCGGGGAACAAGAAGGCAGGGCGAAGCAGGTGCCCGTGACGCCACGTCCTCGCTGCGTCGTGCGGACGCTTCAACCCGCCGCCGGTTGCTCATATTGCTGGAGGATCCAGTCCTCCTCCTGCGCCCCCGCGATCCAGTCCTGCATCCAGCGATGGCCGATCACCGCCTGGATGTAGCCCGCCGCGAACCGCGCGATCGGCAGCTGGTAGGTGACGATGCGCGTGCAGACCGGGGCGAACATGATGTCGACCGCGCCGAAATCGCCGAACAGGAACTCGCCGCCGCCCCCGAACCGGGCGCGCGCCTGCGCCCACAGGCTCATGATCCGCTGCAGCTCCGCCATCACCTCGGCGCTGGGGGGCGCGGGCGGGAAGATCTGGCGGACGTTCATCGGATGCTGGCGCCGCAGATTCTGGTAGCTGGAATGCATCTCCGCCGCCATCGACCGCGCCATCGCGCGCGCCGAATCATCCTCCGGCCAGAAATGCGCCCGCCCGACCCGGTCGGCGAGATAGTCGATGATCGCCAGGCTGTCCCAGACCACCGTGTCGTCGCCGCACCACAGGATCGGCACCTTGCCGGAGGAGGGGGCGAACTCGTCGCCCTCGCGCCGCCGGTCCCATTCCTGGTCGTAGAGCGGCACGACCACCTCCTCGAACGGCAGGCCCGATTGCTTGCAGGCGAGCCAGCCGCGCAGCGACCAGGAGGAGTAGGCCTTGTTGCCGATGATGAGCTTCATGGCCAATGGCCTAGCGGCTCGACCGGGTGGCGGCAACCGCCCGGCCGGCCGGAGGGATCAGGCGTTGACCGCCTCCAGCACCGCTGCGCGCAGCTCGGCGATGCCCATGCCGCCCTCGCTGGAGGTGGCGATGATATCGGGATGCGCGGCGGGGCGTTTGCGGGCCTCCTCCTCGGTCGCCCGGGTCACGGCGGCGAGATCGGTCGCCTTGATCTTGTCCGCCTTGGTCAGGACGATGCGGTAGCTGACCGCCGCCTTGTCCAGCATCCCCAGGATCTCGCGATCCACCTCCTTGATGCCGTGGCGCGAATCGATCAGCACCAGGCAGCGCTTCAGCACGTCGCGCCCGCGCAGGAAGTCGTTCACCAGATAGCGCCACTGGCGGACCATGTCCTTGGGCGCCTTGGCGAAGCCGTAGCCGGGCATGTCCACCAGCCGGAAGGCGAGCGGCTGACCGACATCGAAGAAGTTCAGCTCCTGCGTCCGTCCCGGCGTGTTCGAGGTGCGCGCCAGGCCGTTGCGGTTGGTCAGCGCGTTGAGCAGCGACGACTTGCCGACGTTCGACCGGCCGGCGAACGCCACCTCGGGCGCCACGGGGGCGGGCAGATGCTCCAGCTTGGGCGCGGACTTCAGGAAGGCGACCGGGCCGGCGAACAGCTTGCGCGCGGCCTCGATCTCCTCGTCGGTGAAGCTCATTTCGCCACCGGCGTGCTGAGACCCGGATGCCGGGCATAGAGCAGTCGCTGCTGCAGGATCGAGATGCAGTTGGTCGTGATCCAGTAGATCTGCAGGCCGACCGCGAACGGCGCCATCACGAACATCAGCACCCAGGGCAGGAAAGCGAAGACCTGGCGCTGGGTCTCGTCCATCGCCTGCGGGTTGAGCTTGAACTGGAAGTACATCGAGATGCCGAGCAGGATCGGCACCACGCCGATCGCGGCCCAGTGCGGCGGGACGAAGGGCAGCAGGCCGAACAGGTTGACCGGGGTCAGCGGATCGGGCGCGGACAGGTCCTTGATCCACAGGATGAACGGCTGGTGCCGCATCTCGATGGTCAGCATCAGCACCTTGTAGAGCGCATAGAAGATCGGGATCTGGATCAGCGTCGGCACGCAGCCGGCCAGCGGATTGACCTTCTCCGCCTTGTAGAGGGCCATCACCTCCTGCTGGAGACGGACCTTGTCGTCCTTGTACTTCTCCTGCAGCGCCTTCATGCGCGGCTGGATCGCCCGCATGGCCGCCATGGAGGCGAACTGGCGCTGCGCGATCGGGAACAGCAGCGCCCGGATCGTGATTGTCAGCAGGATGATCGCGACGCCGAAGTTGTAGACATGGCTGAACAGCCAGTCGAGATAATAGAAGATCGGCTTTTCGATGAAGCGGAAATAGCCCCAGTCGAGCGCGTAATCGAGCTTCGTCGCGCCTTCGTGATCGGTATATTGGTCGAGCAGGCGCACTTCCTTGGCGCCCGCGAAGAACCGGGTCGATTGGGTGATCGCCTGGCCCGGCTTCAGCGCGCGCGGATTGATCGTCACGTCGCCCTGATAGGCGTCGTTGGCGCCCGCGCGGAACTGGCCGGTGAAGGTCGCGGACTGGTCGGGCAGCAGCGCCGTCAGCCAGTATTTGTCGGTGAAGCCCAGCCAGCCGCCGGTCGTGCTGAACTGGGTGGGGCCCTTGGCCAGGTCCTTGAAATTGGGGCCGTAGCTCGCCGAGCCGTTGTTGACCGACATCGGCCCGGTATGGATCGTCCAGCTATCGGGGTCCTTCGACACGCCAATCCGGTTGACATAGCCATAGGGCGCGACGCTGACCGGCGCCGCGCCGGCGTTCAGCACCGTCTGGCGCACCGTGAACATGTAGTTGTCGTCGACCGAGAAGGTGAGGCGGAAGCGTTGTCCGCCCGGCCCGGTCGCATCGAGGTTGACCGGCTTGCCGGGCGACAGGACGGGGGCGGAGGCGGTCCAGACCGTGTCGGCGGCGGGCGGCTGCAACCCGTCGGTGCGCCAGCCGAAGCCCGCAAAATAGGCATCGGGCGCGCCGGCCGGCGACAAGAGGCGGATCGGCGGCGAGTTCTTGGCGACGGTCTCCTTGTAGTCGATCAGCACCAGATCGTCGATCCGCGCGCCCTTCAGGTTGATCGACCCGCGCAGGCGCGGCGTCTCGATGCGGACGCGCGGCGTCTCCGCCAGCACCACATTGCGGTCACGGGTGGCGGCCGGGCCGGTGGCGGTGGGATAATTGGCCGGATTGGGCACCGGCACCTGCTTGCCGTCGACGATCTTGGTCGCGGGCGGATTGGTGGGGAAGAACTTGTTCTGGATCAGCGGCCAGCCGAACAGGATCAGCGCCGCGAAGACCGCGAACAGCACGAAATTCTGGCGATCGTCTTTCACGGCGTCGTCATTTCCCAATCAATTACGGGACAGGATCGGGGCCAAAGCCGCCCCAGGGATGGCAACGGGCGATCCGCCGCGCTGCCAGCCAGCCCCCTTTGAGCGCGCCATAGCGGCGAAGGGCGGTGATTGCATAGGCCGAACAGGACGGATCGTACCGGCAGGAGGGCGGCATCACCGCCGACGGGCCGATCTGCCAGCCGCGGGCCAGCAGGATCAGCAGCCGGGCCGGCCAGCGCGGCGGCCGATCGTCCGCGGATGCGGGCGAGTCGTCCGCCGGTGCGCTCACCGGACCACCTTTTTCAGGGCTTTGCGCAATTCGGTGCGGAGCAGGGCGAAGTCGCGCTCGATCCCGCCATTGCGGCCGATCAGCACATGGTCGGCCCCGGCCAGCCCATGCTCCGGCAGCATTTCGCGGGCCAGCGCGCGCAGGCGGCGCTTCATGCGGTTGCGGACCACCGCGTTGCCGACCTTCTTGGTCACGGTATAGCCGACCCGCATGGTGCGGTCGTCGTCCTGGCGGGCGCGAACCAGCAGGACGAAACCCGGCATCGGCGCGCGCTTGCCGCCATTCGCCGCCAGGAAGTCGCGGCGCAGGCGCATCTGGACGATCTCAGCGGGGTCGCCGGGCCCGGACACGCGATTCGGGCCGCCGTCCACCGGGGACGGGGCCGAATCGGTCACGCAATCGTGAAAGGCTGTTACGCCGACAGCTTCTTGCGGCCGCGCGCGCGACGCGCCCGGATCACCGCACGGCCGCCGACCGTCGCCATCCGCGCGCGGAAGCCGTGACGGCGCGCACGCACCAGGTTGCTCGGCTGGAAGGTCCGCTTCATCGTTCATTCCTCGGTATTCATCGAAAACAGAAAGGGCCGCCACGCGGGACGGCCATGTGGCTGTGCGCATAGGCAGGATCGGGCGCGAAGTCAACGTGGCCGAACCGCCGGGCAGGGCGCGCGAGGCGGAGAAGCGGCGGCCCTCCGTTTCTCCAGCGCGATGCGGCGGAGCGTGCTGCGCCGTCGCATCGCCCGGTCGATGATTCGCCCCATGCGTGGCCAGCGCCGCTTGGCGCGCGCGAAATGCCGGCGGGCGAGTCGCGAGTTGCGCAGGATCAGGATCAGGCCGCCGGCGAACAGGAAGATGCCGGCCGGGCCGGGCAGGGGAATCACCGCCGGCGCGAGCAGGATCAGCACGCCGCCGAGCGTCAGTTGCGCGATGCGCATGATCGGGGAGCGCGGCGCGGTGGATCGGGACGGAAAGCGGAACCGCGGCACGCCAGTGGCTTAGCTAGTGTGTATTATCCAGGCAAGGCGGTGGGGTGCGGAAAGGCCGTCGCGCGCGCCATCGTTGCGGCTATGGAACGGATATTGGGTGGCGTTTCGGGGGCGGGCGAATGGCGACGATCGTGCGGACGGTGGCGTATCTGGGGCTGGAGGCCCGCGCGGTCGAGGTGCAGGTGCAGTTGATCCCCGGCCTGCCCGCCTTCAACGTCGTTGGCCTCGGCGACAAGGCGGTGGGCGAGAGCCGCGAGCGGGTGCGCGGCGCGATCGCGGCGCTCGGCCTGGCGCTGCCGCCCAAGCGGATCGCGGTGAACCTGTCTCCCGCCGACCTGCCCAAGGAGGGCGCGCATTTCGACCTGCCGATCGCGCTGGCGCTGCTGGGGGCGATGGGGGTGGTCGATGTCGAGACGCTGGCCGGCTATGTCGTGGTCGGCGAACTGGGACTGGACGCGCGGATCGCGCCATCGCCGGGCGTGCTGCTCGCCGCGCTCCATGCCGGGCAGGCGGAGCTCGGCCTCGTCTGCCCCGCCGCGCAAGGGGCGGAGGCCGCCTGGGCCGGATCGGCCGAGGTCGTGGCCGCGCCCGATCTTCTGGCGCTCATCAATCATTTCAAGGGCCATGGCCTGCTCGCCGCGCCGGGCCCCGGCAAGGTGGAGGCGGAGGCGCCCGGCCCCGACCTGCGCCAGGTGCGCGGCCAGGAGACCGCCAAGCGCGCGTTGGAGATCGCCGCGGCCGGCAGCCACAACCTGCTGCTGTGCGGTCCGCCGGGCGCGGGCAAGTCGCTGATGGCGGCGTGCCTGCCCGGCATCCTGCCGCCGCTGGACGCCGCCGAGGCGCTGGAGGTCTCGATGGTCCAGTCGGTCGCCGGCACACTGGCGAACGGGCGGCTGACCCGCACGCGGCCGTTCCGGGCGCCGCATCACAGCGCGTCGATGGCGGCGCTGACGGGCGGGGGTGTCACTTTTCATTCAAAATGAGACTCGTATCACCTTATTGAGACTAGTCTCAGCTTACTTGCAAAATCGGCTGAGCTTTTGCGGCAGCCGCGCGCGCTTGTCGCTCGGCCTATTGGCCTTTGCCTCGCTGCTGCCTTCGCGAGCGAGCAGCCACCCCGTTGAGTCTTGCAAGACCCACATTCGGCCATTGAGACCGGCCCGCCAGCTTCCCGGAAGCGGACGCTCGTTATGGTCGCCATCAGCAGTCCGCTAAGCATCTCTCGATCTCCCATCTCGCGATTTCCGGCGGCCGCCACACCCGGAGAGTGGGCGGCCGCTCCGCATTGCCCGATCAGACGGTGCGAACCGTCCCGCCGTCGATCACGAATTCGGCGCCGTGGATCGCCGCTGCACGATCGACCGCGAGATAGGCGATAAGGTCGGCGACCTCCTCGGGCTCCGCACCGCGACCGATAGGGATGCCGCCGAGCGCGTCGAGCACCGACTGGCGCGCTTCCTCGATCGTGCCCCCGTTGGCTTTCCGGAGGATTTCGAGAAAGTCTCCGGTCGCCTCCGTCATGATCCAGCCCGGCGAAACCGAATTGACCCGCACGCCCTTGGGCCCGAGCTCCTTCGAGATCGACTTGCTGTACGTCCGGAGCGCCGCCTTCGCGGCGGCGTAGCCGGTGGTGGAGTCGGGCAGCGGCAGGATCGATTGGATGGACGTAACGTGGACGACGGCGCCCATGCCCCGTTCGATCATCTGCGGGATCAGCAGCCGATCGAGCCGGACGGTGGCGAGAAGGTTGAGGTTGAGCTCGGCCAGCCAGTGCTCGTCGGTCAGCGCGGCGAAGCCACCGCCGGGCGAGGACGAGCCGCCGACGACATGGGCGAGGATATCGACGCCGCCCAGCTGCTCGATCGCCGCCTTTGACAGCGCCTCACCGCCCGCTGCGGTCGTCAGGTCCGCCTCGACATAGTCGACGCCTTCGATCTGATTCCGGATGGTGCGCGCGGCGGTGATGACGCGCGCGCCGCCAGCAAGGAAGCGCTCGACGGTGGCGCGGCCGAGCCCCTTGGTGCCGCCGCTGACGAGCACGCGCTTGCCGGCGAACTCGCGCGGATCCGCGGTCATGCCCATACCGTCGTCTCCAGCGTCTTGATGGCGTCCCCGTTCATCGTGAAGCGATAGGTGAAGCGGAGCGGGCTGCCGGGGAATTCGCCGTGCGCCGGCCCTTCAAGCACGATGGCGCCGTCCTCCTCGCGCGCCGCGTCGGGCTCGAAGATCGCCTTCACCGCGATCGCTTCGTCCTTAAGCATCTTGGCGATCGCGGCCTTGCCGACGAAGTCCTTGCCGTTGTCGGTGAAGACCGCATCCGGCGCGAAATGCTTCATCATGCCGTCCAGATCGAGGCGCCGGTTGGCCTCGATATAATCCGCGATCAGTGCTGGCAGGTTCAGTGACATGATCGTCTCCTCGGTTGTGACGAGGACGATTTAGCGATTGCGCGTTCACCCGATAATCGAGACAAATGCGAATGTCGTATTACGGAGATCGGGACAATGACCCGCCATTCTCTCACCGAGCTGGAGGCGGTCCTGGCGATCGTCCGCTGCGGCTCGTTCCGCGCCGCGGCGCTTGATCTCGGCATGTCGACCACGGCGATCAGCAATGCGGTGCAGAAGCTCGAGCGGGAGCTTGCCGTGCGCCTGTTCAACCGCACCACGCGCAGCGTCTCGCTCACCTATGCCGGACGGATCTTCGTCGCGCAGGTCAGGCCGGCGCTCGAGGGCATCCAGAAAGCGATGGACACGGCGCGGTCGCAGCAGGAGGCACCGTCGGGCACGTTGCGGATCAACGCCTTCGCGACGGCGGCGCGCGAGATCATGTCGCCGCTCGTCCTGACCTATCTCGAGCGCTATCCGCAGGTGCATATCGACATCGTCACGGAGGGCCGTCTCGTCGATGTCGTCGCGGCGGGGTTTGATCTGGGCGTGCGTGCCAGGGATCTGGTGCCGAGTGATGCAATCGCTATCCCGCTGGGTCGCGAGCGACGCATCGCCGTCGCTGCGTCGCCGGCGTTTCTCCAAGGCAGGGCTGTTCCTAAAGTGCCGCAGGAGCTACTTGCTTATCCGTGTATCCGCGGGCGGCTTCCCAATGGAGCCCCGCTCCGATGGCGCTTCGCGAAGGACGGCGAGGAGTTGCTGCTCGACGTTGATGGCCCGATCACGCTCGACGAGGCATCCCTCGCCCGGATTGCGGTGCTGAACGGCGTGGGGATCGGCTACTTCATGGAGCCCGACATCCGCGACGATATCGCGGCGGGCCGGCTCGTGCGCATTCTGGAGGATTGGACGCCACCGCTCTCGTCACTTTGCCTCTACTACTCCAACAGACGCAATTCGTCGGCCGCCTTCACGGCCTTCATTGCGCTCGCGCGCGACTTCTCCGCCGGGCGCCTCTGACCCAATTTCCGTCGTTCAGCCCGCCATCCCCGCTCCCCGACTTCTACCATTCATTCATGTTTTGGATTGGGTTTGTAGGCCCACGCCGTTCCCGATGCTTGACAACGAAATCTGGAACGGACACGCGGTCGCGTCGGATCGAGGCGCAGGCGCGGCGTTCGATCGAGATCGATCCCGGCTTCACGCGCCGTTGTCTCGATGAGGTTTAGACGCTCCTCGGCAGCGCCGATGCGATCGTCATCGAGCGCGACATCGACGAGCCGAAGTCAGTGCCCGAGCCGACCAAATTCACGAAGGGAGGCCTCGCGCCCTGGCAGCTCAAGCGGGTGTGTTCTGTCGGCAGCGCAATCCTGGAGCTTTCAAGCACCTCTATGCTAGTGGGGCGCATGACCGGGACAGGCTCATTTTCCGAACGCCACGGCTTTCAGGGCGCCGAGATGGAAATCCGCATCCGCGAAGATGCGCCTGAGGAGATACGTGCCGGCATCGTGATGCTGGGCTATGCCGCGGGTCTCGGCCAGGACAGTATGCGCGCAGCGATCTGCGAAGTACTGCTGAAGCGACCCGATCCCAACAATTGGTCGGGAAGCAATGTCGAGAACGAGGTCGACGGTCTCGTTGACGATGCCCCCTGGTTCAAAATCTATGACATTGCCGAGCGGATTCATGCGGAGATTGCCCGGATCGACTATACCGGCACAAAAGCTGACTAGTTCGCCCGGCGCCTGACCCAGCTCTTCCGGGAGCTTGGCGTTGGCTGGCAGATGGAGAATGGGCGGATCGTAGTCCGCGGCTTGGTGGCCTTCACGCTGGCGACGCGCGACGCTGTGCAGGTGATGCAGCAGGCGGGAAAGCCGACCGCGGCGAACGAAGTCCACGAGGCGCCGAAGGACATCTCAAGACGCCCCGTGGCCGATGTCACCGGCGCGATCCAGCACGCGATGGCGGCCTTGGAATGCGTCGCCCGCGAAGTCGACAACAGTACCGACACGCTCGGCAAGATCATCGGTCGGCTGGGTTTGCCGGGGGCCGCTCCATGCGGCGCTGCACAAACTATGGGGGTTTTCTTCGTAGCAGGGCCGGCATATCGCCGATGGAAGAGATCCGACCTTCGAGGAAGCGGAGCTTGTGGTGACAACGGCCTCGGCGGTCAGCGTTTACCTTTTGTGGCGTCAGGCGCGGGTCACGCCTCCCTAATGGCCGCGGCGCCTCGGATCGGCTGGGCAGAAGATTGAAACGTGCGCGAAGCAGTGACGGCAAACGCGACCTTGGACTTGGATCGGAAGCAGATGGACACGCTGATCAATTATCTTGAGCAAGCCGTCGCAGCGGGCCTCAAACTGGCCAGACGCCCACAGTTCGGCTTCGGGCCCGATCCGTCGGGCCAGGATGAGGCAAAGGAGATCGTCAGCGACTTGCTGCGGCAGGCCATGGCGACCGGCCTGCCCATCGAGCGGCGCACGATAGACTCCTCGCTGCTCGGCGGCGGCAATACGGCCGACATGGTCCGGCATATCGTCCTGCACGCGCCATTCGTGTTCAAAATGGACCGCAACGAGAAGCTCGCCAAAGAGGGAGCCATAATGCGTGATATTCGCGCAAATGCCGCGATGCCCGCGCGTTTCAGGGAGGCGTGGCCTGTCGTCTACGCGATCCGAGAAACCGCGCCTTACGCCTATCTGATGGAGTATTTTCCGGAAGCGGAAGGTTGGATATCGCTTGAGGATCGGCTGTTTCCCAAGGGCGGCGCGCAGACCGGCCCCGCTGAAGCAGTGCGCCTGATGCACGCGGTCCTCGACATTCTGTTCGAGGGATATGATGCAAGCATCGACCACCGTATGCTTCCCAGCATCGGCAAGGACTATGTCGAGCGTATCCGCGAACGGCTCGAAGCTGCGGAAAAGGTCGACGCGGTCTTTCGTTCGCGCAAGCTCTACCGCGGCGACGCGGAGCTCACGCCATGGAAGCAGAGCCTTGAGCGCATTGCCGGCGCGAAGGCGCAGCTCGACGCCATTGCCGCCCCGTTCAGCACGATCGTCCATGGTGATCCCAATCCGGGCAACCTGATGCTTCGGACGAGCCACTCGTCGGTCGAGGTCAAGCTGATCGATCCCAAGGACTGGGGGCGCGGGGACTATCTGTTCGATATCGCCAAGATCACCCATTTCCTAGATGCGACAGGACCTATCGAAAAGCCAGCCGCGGGCGCTACGCTCACGCTCTCCCGCAAAGCGGTCGATGGCGGCGTGCTCGACTATGCCTTTGAGACGCCCGCGGTGACTTCGCAGCTGGTGGCGGCCTGTCTTGAGCGTGTGGGCCAATTCGCCGAGACGCATGGAGACCTTCACTGGCGCGAACGATACGAGCTCGCAATGGCCGCCAATATTCTCGGCCTTCCCGCCACCCGGTTCGCCCACAAAATCAATCCGCGGCCCGACGCGGCGATCGCACTCTATGGCGAGGGACTGACCTGGCTCGATCGCTTCTGCTCCCGCCTCAAATGACCGAAGCGCCGGGCCATCGCGGCTATTATCTGCGAAGCGCGCTGTGGAAAGCAGCTGGCGGGAGTGCGGGCGGCAGCTACTCCCCGAGGACCGGCGCCCGGACCTTGCATCTCGGGCAGGATCATACTTCGCCGCTCGCCGAGATGGTGGCGTTGCACGAGAATTTTCACTGGGCGCTCAATGGGAGCACGACCTTCGGCGTCGGAATGGTGCTGGCCGGTGCGTTGGACCAGGCTGGCGAGCCCGGAATGGACGCGCTGATCGAGCGCATGATCGAAGCGTCGGTCGAGACCCATGAGACCTACGCGACGCTCAGCGGCATCTACGCAGCAAGCCTTTCGATCTACGACCGCAGCTTGCTCGACGAATATCCGGACTATCAGGGCTATTACGACCGGATGGCGGGCCTGCTCGACCTCGAAAACGCCCCCTTTATCAGTTCGGTCTGCGTCGCCGCAGCCGCGCGGGTCGCAATGCAGACGGATCTTTTGGACCGATGGGCGGCAATTCCCTGCGCGGACTGGGCAACGACGGTGTGGGACGAGGCCGAAACGCCCGACGCCCGTTTCGCGCATGTCACCAGCCCAATCGCGCTCGCGGCCGCCCAGCAGGCATTGCGTCAGGCGATCGTGTCGGCCAGCCCGGCAATACAAAGCCTCGCGCGCGGCGGGCTGAGCCGCGACGACAGGATACGGGCCGTCGGGGCGGCGCCCCTGCCCGAGCAGGAGGCGCTGCAAGGGCTGGCGTTCCAGGCCATTGCCGAAGCATGCTTCCCGCCTGGATTAGGCCGGCCGCAATGGCTTGCGCAACGCGCGGCTGCGGCCAAGGCGAGCCAGCAGGTGGTCGATCATGCCGGGCCGAGGTTGCGGATCAAGCTGCTAACCTCGGAAAATCTCGACCAGGATTTCGACGCCACCTTCATGTCGGCGCGCGAGGAACGGCTGATAATTTCATCGTCCAAGCTGCCAGCAGTGCTGCATGAGGCCGGCGTCGAAACGGAGGTGCGGCCGTCATGGTTTGTCGTCGAGGGATATGACTTCGGCCCCCATGTCCAGCTGGTCGCCATTCCATTCGACAAACTGCCGGCTCTCTATGCCCTGAAGGACCCGTTGAGCGATCGGCCACCAGAAGACACGCTGACCGTCCTGCGCCGGTTCGTGGAAACGCCGTCGCTGCCGGTGCCCGGGTTCGTGCACATGCTGGAATTGGCTTCGCCCTCCGAGCTTCCTCTCCAATTGGAGTCTGCAAAGCCAGCGCGGATATTTGTCATGGCCAGTGCCAGCGCGTGCATGAACCCGCAGTGGATGGATGACTGGCTACTGCCATTACGGCGACGCGGAGCGGCGGTGGCGATGTTGATCGACATCGATCCGTTCGACTTCATCCCGTTCTGGGCTAAGAGATTCCGGCAGCAAATGGTGAGGATAAGGCTCGACCGGGGGGATCATGACCTTCCTGACAATATGGGCTTTCTCGCCTTTGTTGGTTCCGATGACCCCGACTTCATGCTCTTCGCGCCATGCAGTGAATCTTTCGCCCGAAGCTTCATAATGATGATCGAACGTGGGAATTATAACATCGACCCCGATGGCTCGCTGAGCGACGCCCAAGACCATCTGGTCCAACTCGCTGTCGGTCACATCATGCGGGAGGAGGGCAAATTTGGCTTCTCCCATTGGTGGCGCAATCAATAGTCGAAATCGCGTGGCGGTGGTGGAGCACCTGCTCCGTCCTAAACCGCGGCGCTTGTCACGAGGGGAATGCGTTCCCTTGACGCCCAGCCCTAGAGGCTGGCCGTACCCCTTCTGGTAGGGTCGTGATCCCACCGGTGAACGAACGTCTGCTTCACGGGACGAGCCGTCCAGAGCGGCCGTTCCGGTCTCCACCAAAAGCTTCAGTTGCGACGGCTTGAAGCGTTAAGATCGGTGTTCGTCTTTTGTGCAAACCGCCAGATTTTCACTCGGAATGCGCATTAGAGTTGCGTTCGCGGCCACCTGAGGCTCCCCGCGCTCGGGTTTGGCACTACAAAGCGGTTTCCCCTTCTAGAAAACACGCAAATCTCTCTCTCTCTCAGATTCGTGCTTTCGAAAACGCAAGAGGCGCTCAATCGGGAAAAATCCATGCCAGAACCCTCAACAAAATGCGCAAATTTAATCTTTTATAAGTTTTTGGCAACGCGAACCGCAATTTTGTAACTTCTATGTGAATTGGGGACGCGTTTTCACCACGTGATCAGGTGCGGAATTATCAAAAACACGAGTCTATCACATCGTCTATATCAGGCGTTCGCGGCCCCGCTCTCGCCAAGGCAAGGAGCGCAACGCGACCGCCGAGTGTCTGCAAGGTGGGCGCTCAGATCATCGACGTATGTCGGTGATGCTAACACCCACGTCAGCGCTCGCGAGGTCCGCGTCAACTGTGAACAGTTCAGTGCTTAGGTCCAAGGCGAGCGCCAAACACGCTCGATCTCCTAACGACAGACCGAGCGGCTTTGTCGCCGGTCGCAGGTCGCCGATGGTCATCGCCTGAGATGGTGACAATGGACGAACGTCTAGGTGCAGGCCGCCAAGAGCTTCCTGAACCTCCTCCAGCGACAAGCCGCGCTCGCGCAGCTTGGACACGACCTCGGCGAGATTGGTCGTATCCATCACGGAACGCGTTAACACTTCGACTACCCTGTCTGCGCCCGGCTCGTCATTGAGCAGACAGAGCAGGGCGGAAGCGTCAAGCACGACCTTGCTACTCACGCTCGGCCTCGCGGCGCCGATCGGCGATCAATTCGTCAGCCAAGGCTGACCCTTCAGGTATGTGCTTGCGCAGGATGGCGCGGGCACGCTCAACTGCTCGGTTGATTGACCGTACTCGAAGCTCGCCATTGTCGACATCGACCAGTACGGTATCGCCCGTGCTGATGCCGAGTTGACGACGCATCGATGCAGGAATCACCAGCTTTCCACCATCCACGATCTTGACCCGCTGCGCTTCCACCTGCACCAAACCTGCTAGCGTGACCTGTCAGGTGACATACGTACCAGAATAGGCGCACAGCTGCCACTATCAGACAATCATAATCTACCGAAGTTTGTAGCGACGAACACGACTGCACCAGAGCTGTTCATCTCGGCGGTGAGTGGCTACGCAGAGTCGGCTCGCTTAGCTAGGCGCGGTAGATCCGGTCCTTGCTATTCGGAGCCCATAGCGGCAGGGGTAGCGCTTAAGGGTGTACCCAAACACGCCGGGCACGAGAGATGAGTAAGTGACAGACAGCAAGGTTAGGGCGGCGAGGGTGTACCTCCGTGTGAGCACGGACGAGCAGGACCTGACGCGGCAGGAGAGTATCGTGGCCGGCGCGCGGGCGGCCGGCTTCTACATCGCGGCGGTGTACCGGGAGAAGGCGTCGGGTGCGCGGCCCGATCGGCCGGAGCTGCTGCGCATGGTGGCGGACCTGCAACCAGGCGAAGTCGTGGTGGCCGAGAAGATAGACCGCATCAGCCGCCTGCCGCTGCCGGAGGCCGAACTGCTAGTTGAGACAATTCGCGGCAGGGGAGCTCGGCTGGCGGTGCCGGGCATCGTCGACCTCAGCGACTTAGTGGCGGACAGCGCGGGCGTGGCGCGCATCGTGCTGGAAGCGGTGCAGGACATGCTGCTGCGCGTGGCGCTGCAGACGGCGCGCGACGATTATGAGACCAGGCGCGAGCGGCAGCGCGAGGGGATCGACATCGCTAAAAGGGCTGGGCGGTACACCGGCCGCAAGCCCGACCTTGCCCATCACCGCCGCATCGTCGGTTTGCGCGAGGCGGGCATGAGCATCGCGAAGACGGCGGAACTAGCCGGATGCAGCATTGCCCACGTCAAGCGGGTGACCGCCCTTCACCGGGCCAGGACGGCTGCGGTAGCGCCGACCTCGTAAAACGAACCTACCCTTTGTGCAGGGCTTTACCTTCACTTTTTTTGATGCCGTGATACTTGCGGTGGAGAACCCAATTTACTCACGACGGTGCCTCACCCTATCCTGGGCCATGCTGTTCAATGAGGCGCAATCCGCTGTCCCGTTTCTCCGTGCCCGACCGGCAGTCTTGGGAAAAAGCAATCGGGAACAGGTTTTGGGAAGCGGTGCGTTCGCCTTTCAATGTAGTAACGTGTCCGCCCGTGCATCCCATTTAAGATTCCTATTCGAGACGGCAGGTGCCGACCACAATACGTCGTTCGCCGAACGGGCTCGGAACGGCAGATTCTGACACAACTTGCCATTCGCTGGGCGCGAAACCGTCTGGCGGCAACGCCCCTACGTAGGTCATTCAGCCTCCGCGAGCCGAGCCCAAAAGCCGCCCCTCGTTCAGGTGATGCCAGTCGACGCGATGGGTGAATTACGGCCCGGCCGCTTTCGGACGCCGAATGGCGTGAGCGGCCCTCCGTTCACGCTCAGATAGTCGGCAGCAATGCGCCCCAATCGGCTTCGAGCCGACCGCTTCAGGAGGCGCTCGCACTTAAAGGGCGCAGCCGCAACAGCGTTCGAAAAGCGACCCGGCTGTCGGCGCCATGCCAGTATTTCTTTCGTGCTGCTCATAGGCCGGCCGGGGGCACGGATCGTACGAACGCACGCCTGTGACAGCAATAGGAGGCGGCGCTCCCCATCAACGATAGTTTCCCGCGGGTCACACGTTAGCAATGCGATCGCTCATCCAATTTCTGACCCAGCGCTGACGTTTGATATTCCCGAGCCCATCCAAGACTGATGCAGGCAAAAGTTCATGCTCTCCGCTGAAGAGGCCACGCGCTGGATGCCCCTCGGGCAACAGATCGAGGATTGCCTGGGCAGCTCCCGGATCTCGATCATGAAGGAAATAGGCACCGAGAACGGCGAGCGAACGATCCACGTTCGAATTAGCCATGCGTTCGCACAGCGCGACAGCTCTCTCGATCGGAGCATGGTGGCAGACAAGCACCACCGCTGACGGCGCTAGCGCCGCGCCAAGCCTGACAATCCGTTCCGGGATGAACGGAGCCAGCAACTCATTCTCAATTGTGGTGGCGAAAACTAAGGCATCAAGCGCGTCGAGCCGAAGCAGACCACGATCGCGGTCGCCGAATAGCGCCCGAATTCTCATGCGAATCGCGGGGGACCCGCAGTCGGCTGCGACCCGCAGACATCCCTGGCTGAGCGCTCGATCCGAGGTGGCCGTCGCTAACTTTATGAGCTGGTCACTGGTCTCGTCGGATAAGGGGGCGTAGGCCGCAAGACCTTCCACTGCCTCCCGCGCGATCGGGTAAGAATCAGGTTCGTTATGGGAAGGGTCAGCGTCCGACCACGTGTCGCCGGTCAGACGCAGCAATACGGGGAAGTGATCGGGATGCGGCTTCGCTGCAATCGCGCGCACCAGTGCCTGACGAACATGTCGGCCAGGATCGCCGGCAAGCGCGAGGACTTCGACGGGGAACGGCGGATCAGTTCGGCTCACCAAGAACTCGATAGCAACGACCCTTGCACTCGCCCGAACGTGCTGACGGGCCTTCGTGATGGCTTCTTCATCCTCGATCTCGACCGCAGCCGAAGCAGCGGCCTCTGCTAGGTCCTTGTCCTCGGTCTCATTCAACCATCGGCGAATCGCCTCGACCGGCATCACGCCCGCCTCAATCAGGAGCGGGACGACCTCCGAGAGGATGCGAGGCCGCGCCGTCTCCGCCGCTTGCCGCAAAATTTCAACCGCTTGATCGCTGAGCATCGCGGCACGCGACCGCCCGAGAAGCAGCACCCGACCGACTTCGCGATAAGCGGGATCCAGCGCCCGAATAAGGCTCGCCATTCCGGCCTTCTGGGGCTTGGAATAGCGGCCGCGCGCGGCGATCAGGTCGCAGAGGAAGGCAACGCGCAGGGCGGCGGTTGGAGAAGACGCGAACGCCTCGGCAAGAAGGTTCTGGTCGACGCCCATGGCGCAGGCGATGGCGGCCTCACTATCGCTTTGATCTGGAATGCCGGCGATCAGCGCTTGCTTGAGCTTCTCTCTGAATTCCGAATGCCAATGTTGACGCAGCGCGTCCCACGCCGCGTCCTCATGTCCGTCCGCCTGAGCTGCAGCGAACATCGCTGACAGCTCCTCGAGAATCGGGGCGGCTGTGGCATCCGCGTCGCGGATTGCGCGCGCCCAGTAATATCCGAACTCGGACGCGCGATTATGTCCAGCGAGCTCCTTCCAATCGCCGGCCGCACGGACGGCTTTGATATAAAGCTCAACGATGATGCCAGATGCATAGCCATCGTCGTCATGGCCGGAGGTATAATACTCCTCGAACCCATAGTCGCACTCACCATCGGCAATGAGGCGCCACCTTTCCGCATTTTTCGCCCGCTGGGCATCATCGCCTGCAAGATCGTCGAGTGCTTCTTCGAACACTGCTTTGAAGGTCGTAAGATCACGTAACGCGCCGGTCACGACCGCCTCGATATTCGAGCCGTGACCCATGCCAACCAGACGGCGCGCGGCATGAAGATAGGCGGGCTCAAGCCCAGTCGCGATGCGGTCGAGTGCCAACGGGAATTTGGCGCCATAGGAACCATGTTCGTCGGAAAGCTGATCGCGAACGAAACGCTCGGCGATCAGAAAGGAGCGTGGATCCTGTGAGATTCGATCATACCATGCGTCTGGGAAGTTGGGTGCCTTCCATCGGTCAATGAAAAAGGCCGCGCCTCGCTGGACGCTGGTCAACAACCAACGGGCCAGTTCCGATGGATTGGAAGCCTCACTGCCTACGTCGCTGGCTAGCTGGAGGAGCTTGGGAAAATCCGCGGATGGGTCGACCAGAGCAGCGTCTAGCCAACCATCGATTGCAGCTTGGGCGGCAGCGGGAACGTCGAAGGTGAACGCACCGCCTTCGACGCCGGCGACGAGCTGGCGCCCTTCGCCGATCAGGCGAGCGGCCGTCTCCATCCCCCACTCGACGTGCGGCTGCGGGAGGGTGGTGAGCGCGGTCAGCAGCGCTGCAAAAGCCGGCTCATATCGAAACAAGTCAGCCTTCAGATGGCTCTCGAAACCCGCCCGTACACTCGGATGCGCGAAGGCGACCGATGTTGTCGGCTGTCGAAGATGGCGCGCGGCGATCATCGTGTCGATCAGCTTGTCGAGACCATTGGCAAGGTCGGGCGCGGCGAGCCGTAAGGACCGCATCAACGCAACGAGCTGCGTGCGATCGAACGATCCCCGTGCCGCCAGCACGCCCCAGATCGCGGCAGATTGGCCCGTTGTGTCGGCATGGGTCAGGAAGCGGTCGACTACGCCCTCGACCGCATCACGATGAGCGAGACCGATCAGGCGATGGAGCCATTGCCCGTCATTCTCGCCGTCCACGCGACCGGACAGGAGGTTGGCGAAAAACAGGTCGAGCTCAAGCGGCTTTTCGAGCACGCGGAGGACGTCGGATCTAAAACTGAGCGCCTTCGCCTGAAGCTTGGGCGGGAGGAGATCCATGCGCTTATCGTAAATCTGGGCGAAACGACCGTTGAGATACCGATCGGCTTCCAGTTCGATCGACCATGGAGCAACGCCACCGACGGCTTGTGCGCCGCGCAGCATGTCGCTTCGCGACGTAACCACGAACTGATTGTCGCTACGGGCGTCGCGCAGCATCCGCGGAAGCTGCTCGGTCCACGTCTCCGAGCCGGTTCGCAGGCTATTCTGCCCCCAAGGATCTTCGAGATAAAAGAGCTTCGGTCCCGTCTGAACGATTTGCCGGATGCTCGAGGGGGCACTGTTCGGATTGACCACGACTATGTCGAGCGCCCCGTTGCGCTTACGCGCCTGATCGCACAGCGCGCGTGCAGCCAGCGTTTTGCCGGTTCCAGATGATCCGGCGATGACCACCGCGTTCTTCTTTTCAAGCTGTCGGAGCATGTCGGGGAAATTGGTGGGCTCCACGAAGGCATCGAGCTCCGCGACGCTCGCAAGAAATCCGCCGTGGGAGCGGACCGTGCCTAGCAGATCATTATAACCCCAGACCCCCGGCGAGGTGCCGCGCATACGCGTCTTGGCTTCCTCACGAAGTGTGTTGAGACATGCTTCCTGCCGATCCTTAGGAACGCGAAGGATAGCGGTCAGTATATGTTCTAACTCATATTGGAGCAGCTTGGGCGTCAGACCGGCATAGATAGCAACTCGCCGTTCGGGCGCGTCGGGCAGGATGTCACGCAATGAGGCCGGGAAGTCGTCTCCTTCCGACTGCTCCTCAAAATCGCCGACTAGCAGACTGCGAGCGACGCCCGACACATCGGCATTCGTCACGAGCAGGTACCGAGCATCGGGATCGGCGAGGTGGTCCTTGGCCGGGGTGCGCCGCTTGCCGTGTTTAAGGAGGCGCTCGAAATCGGCGAGCGACCACGGATCTCCGCCGCGTAACTTTACTTGCATGATGAGCCGGGCGGCAACGCCCAGCTCAGCCCGCGTCTCGATATGTCCGGGATCATCTTCTGTGAGTTCGACCTCGATATCATCGGCATTCGCTGGTTCCAGCGTGATGCGCGACGCGGATTTGGTGACGAAAAGGATTCGCAGCGCTGCCAAAATCGAAACGTCGAGTTGGTAATCGTACCCGGCCAGCGCGGCTGCGGCGCCCGAATCATTACCGAGGGCGGGGCTGGGATTGGCTGGCGCGTTCATCGGCAAACATTAGACTGGAACGAGTGCAAATCGACAGCAATGTGGATGCCATCCATGTTCCTCGTCGGCATAAAGTTTTTGGCGTCCGGCGATCTTCCTGGATTGACGCCCCGCGCCTGATAGGCGTGGTCTGACTGCCGCCCGAGGTTCTATCGTTTGCGGTGACCGCATCGAGCTTGTCCTGGTTATTCGCAAATTTTTTGATCAGTCCTCCTTCGCGGCGTGTCACCACTAATAGGTGCCGCGCCTGATTTGCCGGGCCGTGACGAAGCAGGAACCCAAGTCCGCGAGCGAATATAATCGAGTCCTCGTTTCCGATCGGAAATGCCACCATCGCTTTACCCGCAGGACAGGCATGTAAAGCGGTCGCCACCACAATGGCGAGGTTTGCGGTTGAGTGACGATCCGGGGTGGATCACAGTATCGGACGGGAGGAAAGATGGCCGAGAACGATGGGGACGGCGCCGAGACCATCCCACCGCTGCGCAAGCGCAAGCCGGATCAAACGCTGTACACGCGCCAGCCGGAGACGGAACGGCTGCTGGCAGGCCTTCTTGGGCTCCCCGAACGCGAGGTGCTCGAACGCGCCGCAATCACGCGGCGGAGCGATCCCGGCTGGCTCCGCGGCGAATGCCTCGTCTTCATGATGCGCCGCGCTTCGCGCCGCAGCGACAAGCGTTCCTACCAACGGTGGTGCCGGCTCCTGCTCGCGCGGGTGCGGGCGCAGATGCCGCATGGTCGCAGCGGAACGCCTTTGACCACCGTCGAACTCGCCATGGCCGAATACGGCATCGACCGGTTCGCCAAGCTGCTCGGCCCGGACCTGTCCGGCTATAACGAGTCGCTCGACATCTACGAAGCCGTGTTCGACCTCGCACTCGCACGCCTGCGCACCGATGCACTCAAGACCACCCTGCCGAAGCGGGACGACACCAAGCCGAAGCCCACCTACGTCGAATATGGCTCCGATCCGCGCGTGGATCTCGAAGTGGAGCAGGCCAAGGCTGAGGAAGACCTGTTCGGCATCGCGCGCGGCAATGACGAGGATTTCCGATCGAGAGTGTGGGAAGCGATTGACGCGCTACCGAAGGAACAAAACAGGATTCTCACCATGATGAGGGAAGGCGTGTCGCCAGGAGAGATGGCGAAGATACTCGGGCTTGAGCCCAAGACGCTATACAACCGCAAGATGGCGGCACTGAAGGCCGTGCGGGATGCGATCGGGAGCGCAGGACAATGAGCGCGGAGGAACCAACACTGGATGCCGTGCTCGAGGCCTTCATGATGGACGCACATCAGGACGGCGCGCTTGCGACCTACCTGCAGCGCCATCCGCAATTCTCGCTGGAGCTGATCGACCTTTCACACGAGATGCACCGTGCGCCGGCCGACGAGCCGCCGCCGCTCGACCACGCCGCGCGGACATCGATGGATGCCGTCGTCGCGCGCGTCCTCGAGGCTTGGCCGGTGCGAGAGGGAGTGCGCAACCTGTTCGCGGAACTCAGGCCTGCGGACTACGGTCGGGTTTCTAAAACGATGGGCGTGCCGCGCGGGGTGATCGGAGCCGTGAAGGACGGACTGGCGATCTGGTCCACCATTCCCCGCAAATGGCTGGCCCGCCTGGCCGCGGCGCTTGACGGCACGGTGGACGAACTGCGCGCGAGCATCGGGGGTGCTTCCCCACAGGCGAGCTATAAGTCCGAGACTCGACCTGAGCGGAAGGATCCGGTCCCGTTCGAACAGTTGCTGATCGAGGCACGCGTGGACGACGCGCGACGAGCCGAGATCATGGAGGACGGTGACTGATGGATGCGATCGAGACCTCGCGGCGGGAGGCGGCGGCCCTGCACACCGCCGCTCTTGCCCGAGGTGTCGATCCGTGGAAGCCGCTCGAGTTGGTCCTCGGCGAGGTCGAGCGCGCGGGTTTAGAGGCCGAACCGAGGCAGAAGGGTGCGACCCAGTTGGGAAACGCTCAGGCGAGATTCGACCCGGAGCTTGGCCTCATCCTTTACACGGACGAGGGCACGGACTTCGACCGCGCCTTCCTGATCGCACACGAACTCGGACACGCCTTGCTCGGCGACGGCGACGGCGCATGCGACACCGATCAGGAGCGCTCGTCGGAAGCCGCGCCCGAGGGCGAGGAGCGGGTGGTCGCCCATGGCCCGCGTCAGCGGCGCGAGGTGCAAATGGACCTGTTCGCCCGAGAACTCCTGCTCCCGCGGCCTTTCGTAAAGGACTTGCACCTCGGCAAAGGGATGAGCGGCGATAAGATCGCCGCTAGGATCGGCGCGACAAAGGGGGTCGTGTATCAGCAGATGCTCGACGCCCTGCTCCTTCCGGAAGCCCCCGCCGATTTGGCGCCGCGTCCGCGCAAGCCGTTGAACCAACGCCAGCAGGCGGCGGCGGACCACCGCGGATGCGCCTATATGCTGGAGGCTGGGCCCGGCACCGGCAAGACGCAGACGCTCACCGCGCGGGTGTCGGCGCTGCTCGCCGAAGGCGTCGATCCTCGCCGGATCCTGGTTCTCACCTACTCTAACCGGGCCGCCAGCGAACTAACCGATCGGATCGCTGGTGCGCGTGGCGATGCGCTGGCGGCGATGTGGATCGGCACCTTCCACGGCTTCGGTCTCGACATATTGCACGCGTTCGGCGACCGCATCGGCCGGACCCGCCGGCCGACCCTGCTCGACCGCGCCAGCGCCGTCGCATTGCTCGAGGACGAGCTTCCGCGACTCGGCCTGCGGCATCACCGCGACATGAAGGACCCGACGACCCTCGTGTCAAACATGCTCGATGCGATATCGCGAGCACAGGACGAGCTATGCGACTGCGCGCGCTACGCATCGCTCGCTGCGGCTATGCGTGACGCAGCGGACGAACTCGATGGCGAAGCGCGGGCCGCCGCCGTCGAGCGCGCCGAGCGGGCGGCCGAGATAGCGGTTTTCTACGCGCATTATGAGAAGCTCAAGCTCGCCGGCAACTTCATCGACTTTGGCGACCTCGTCATGTTGGCGGTCGACCTACTCGAGAACGACGCTGCCGCGCAGGCGCATTACCGGGGCAGGTATACCCACGTCCTCGTTGACGAATACCAGGACGTGAACCGCGCCAGCGTCCGCATGCTAAAGGGGCTGAAGCCCGACGGCCAGGGACTCTGGGTCGTCGGTGATGCGCGGCAGTCGATCTACCGCTTCCGCGGGGCCTCTTCTCGCAACATGGCGCTGTTCGCCCGTGACTTCCCCGGTGCCGAACATGGAGACCTGATCGAGAACTATCGCTCGACGGAGGAGGTCGTGCAACTGTTCACCCACCTCGGACAAGGCATGACGCCGGTCCGAGGCGAAGGCGATCCGGAGCCGCAGCCGTTCGAGCCTTTGAAGTCGGTGCGCGGCCCTTCCGGTGTTACGCCCGAGTTAATCGTGGTTCGCGAGAACGCATTTCTCGCTCCCGTTATCGCGGACGAAATCCTCGCCGACGTCGCGGCGGGTGGACGCTACCGAGACCATTGTGTGCTGGTGACCGGCAACGACCGCCTCGCCGTCATCGGGCGCGGTCTCGAAGCGCTCGGCGTTCCGGTGCTCTTTCTTGGCAGCATCTTTGAACGGCCCGAAATCAAGGACCTGCTCTGCCTCTTGTCGCTGACCACCGATCCGTGGGGCGCGGGCCTCGTGCGCGTAGCGTGCATGCCGGAATTCCGTATGGACCTTCAACAGGTGATCGAGACGACGACCGCGCTCAAGAGCCTCGCCGCAGGCGGCTCAAACGCGCTGCTGGACGCCGAGAAGGCCGCCGCGCTCTGTCCGTCGGCGGCGGCTCCGCTGGCGTCGCTTGCACACGCGCTTTCCGAGGTCGGATATGCGAGTAACCCCTGGTATGCGCTGGCTGGGATCCTGCTCGATCGGTCGTCGATCGCAGCGCGCCTCGCGGCGGGAACCTCCGCTGCGGACCGCTCCCAGGCGATCGCGGTCTGGCAGTTCATGAACTTCGTTAAGGCGGTCGGCGCACGCGAGAAACCGGCCATCCCGGCATTACTGCGGCGTGTCCGGCGCCTGCTTCGTTTAGGCGACGACCGCGATTTGCGTCACCTGCCGGCGGCTGCCTCAGGGATCGACGCGGTCCGCCTCCTGACGATCCACGGCGCGAAGGGGCTTGAGTTCCCGTCCGTCCACCTGCCGGGTCTCAACGCTGACACCATGCCCAAAGCCGCTCACTACGGGCGCCCGGCCTGTCCTCCACCGGACGGCATGATCGAATTCGCCCGAGGTTCCGTCACCGAAGAGCTCGCGATCAGCCACGAGGAGGAGCAGGATTGCCTGCTCTACGTCGCAACGTCGAGGGCTCGGGACCGGCTCCGGCTCTACCGCTGCTCCGAAAAGAAAGACCGTAAGCCGCGCGCCGAATCCTCCTACGTCGCGCGCCTCGCAGGTCGGCTTACCTCGCGCGAAGCAGCGCCGTCGCGTGAGCCGTCGGTTCCTGCGGACGCGATTGCCGTCCCCATAAGGGTGCCGGCGACGCTCAGCCTCGCAGGATGGAGAATCGAGACTTACCGCAAGTGTCCTAGGCGTTTCCTCTATATGCAGCTCTTACGCACAGGCGGAGCGACCGACCGCACCATCTACGGGTTGGTGCATGACATCGTAAGGAGGGTATGTCGCGACATCGCCATGGGTCCGACCACGCCGAGTGAGGTGGAGCTCGAGCGTTTGACGCGCGCTGCATGCGACGTTCCGGAGCTTTCCGAGCATGGCTATTACGCCGATTTCGTGCAGCTCGCGGTCGAGCTCGTCGCGTTCTATGGGAGGGAGCGCCGAACCCTAGCCGTCGCCAGCCATGCGACGGTTTCTATCCCCATCGGAGTCGACTTCGTTGAAATCGACACGCACGAGGTCCTCGACGATGATGGCTCAGCCGTCCTGTGGATCGTGAAGACAGGTCACCAGCGTAGCAAAGCGGAGGAAGCGATCGACGTGCGCGCGGCAGTTGTGGGCGCGATGACGCGCATGTCGGGCTCACGGGTCGAAATGCTCAATCTGGCGGACCGGCGCCGGGCCACAGTTTTTCCCAAAAAAGGCGCTGAAGGCCACTTTCAGCGAATTACCGCAGCAGCACTAGCGGGCATCCGAGCCGGATCCTTCCCGAAGCTCGACAACGCTGGCCCCCGTAGCTGTGGGAACTGCCCGGCGCTGATGATCTGCGATGCATTGCCGTCGGGCGCGGCGACGGTGGCTATATAGCCACGGCTTGCGAGCCGACGGGCAGCCAACGCTTTCCGATACAAAACGTGGCTTCGATTGACCGTGCAGGACCCCCGGAAGGGTTCGCATTGGAGCTTCGAAGATGGACTATGAAAAGATCGCGAGCGGCGCCGACGGTCCCATGCGGGACGACGGCGTCGAGCTGAACCACACCACCGACTACCGCCTCAACTATGGCGATGGCGCCCTGACGTTTCGCCAGCTGGTGTTCGCGGACCCGGTGCCCGTCGGGCGCCAGATCCTGGAGTGCGCCGGCGTCCGCGACATCGAGCAGTATGCGCTGATCGCGATCCTGCCGGGCGGCGCCATGGAGGACATCCGCCTCGACGAGCCGGTCGACCTTCGCGGCCGCGGCATCGAGCGCGTCGTGGCCTTCCGCACCGACGTCCTGCAGCGTGCGTTCCTGCTCGGGCGCGACATGCTCTGGGGCCGACCCGACATCAGCGGACATGACCTCTACGCGCTCGCCAACCTGTCGGAGGGCGAGGCGCTCTACATCGACGTGCCGGGCGGGACCGATATCCCGGTCCCGCGCGATGGCATGGTCGATCTGGCCAAGCCTGGCGTGGAGCGTTTCGTGGCCGGCCCGCCGCACCCGCCGGCGGGCTTCGACGTCGCGGTGAGTTACAACGGTATCGTCCGTACCGTGCGGGTGACGCCAGGCGAGACGATCGCGGCGCTGATCGAAACCGTGCGGCCGCAATTCGGCAATCCGGGCGGTGACCTAGTCCTGGTGGATGCGGGGTCGGGACGGGTGCTCGAGCCGACGCATACCATCGCGCAGGAGGGCGTCCAGCCTGGCGCCCACCTGCAGCTGCGGCCCCGCACGGTGCAGGGCGGCTGACATGCCGACACTTCTGCCACGGCATGTGTTTGACGAGACCTTCGACCGCCTCCGCTCCTGCGGAGGCGGTCGTCGCGAATGCCAGGCGCTCTGGGTCGGACCCTGGTCCGATCCGGAGCGCGTGACCCGCGTGGTCCATCCCAAGCACAGCGCCAGCGCCGTCGGGTTCACGCTCGAGGACAGCTGGCTGACATCGTTCTGGAAATCGCTGGCGGATGCCGGAGAAGGCGTCCGTGTCCAGGTGCACACCCACCCTGGCGCCGCCTACCACTCGGCGACCGACGACGCCTTCCCGATCCTCGCGGTACCCGGCTTCCTCAGCCTCGTCATCCCCCGCTTCGCACTCGGCGCAACCGGATTCGACAGCGCGTTCCTCGCGCGCCTCGATGACGACGGGCGTTGGCGCGAAGTGCCTATCAAAGACCATCTGGAGATTGTCTGATGTCACTCAACGAAGCACTTTCGCGCACCCTCCTCCTCATGCGGACCGACCTTGACGCCTCGGTCCCTGACGGAGCCTTGCTCGATGCGCTGACTTCCGTCCGCGTGGTGCTCCACGCGGGCGCCGACGCGATGGCGACGCATTCCGGGCAGACCGCGCTCGTCACCGCAGCACTCACCATGGCGAGGTCGGGCCATGAGGTATGGATCGACTGCGCAGACGTCGACACCATCGGTGCGCAGCCGCCGCTCGAACCCGGCAGCCTGATCGACGCCATCGTCGCCGTCGGCAAGGACTTGCTGCCCGGCTGTTCGATCGCCCGAGGAGCTCCGCCGAATAATGACCTCGCGGTCACGATTGGCACGGTCGCCACGAGCATCGAGTCTACCCGCCGCATCGCGATCGACGCGGGCGATTGGTGGGGGCGGATCGCGCCGCAAAGCGCCGGTTGGTCCGGGTCGGACTGGCCGCTGGGCGGCATCTGCGCCGGTGTGCTGGTCGCCTCGGAGGCATTCCGGATCGCGATGCGGCGGCTCGCCGACCATGCCCGCGCCCGCGACTATTTCGATGAGCTTTATGCGGAAACCGCAGACGCCACCTTCGCCTTGGCGCCGGAGAACACGCCGAAGGCTATTTCGCTCCCGCACTTTGACCTCGTCAGCGGCGGCGCGATCGCGAACGCGGCGCTATTCGCTTTGGCCAGGCTACCGGGGGTGGTCGGCAGCGGCCGGGTGCTCGACGACGATGTCTCGGCGCTAAGTAACCTCAATCGGAACGCGCTGCTGGTGCGCAGCGCGCTGGAGATCGCCAAGGTGACGGACCTCGCACATCGCGCGAAAGGTGTTGCCATCGATCCCGAGCCCGTCCGCTACGTCATGGGCATGCCGGTAGCGCCTATTGTGCTGGTGGGCGTCGACGACATTCCGTCACGCTGGGCCGTGCAGGCAGCAGGACCAAACTGGCTGGGAGTTGGAGCGACCGAAGGCTTTGCCGTGTTGGTCTCGTCGCACTCACCAAGCCAGCCTTGTGTCGGGTGCCTTCACCCCGCCGCAGCGACGCCGACCGGGCCCATCCCGACCGCCGCGTTCGTCTCGCTCCTGTCGGGCCTACTCCTCGTCGCCCGCTGGCTCCGATCGCTCGGGCCCGAGGGGCCGGCCCTCGCCGACCAGCAGGTCTTCATCAACGCATTGCGCCCGGAGGGCTGGACCTTTGGTGCCATGCCCGTCGCGCCCAATTCCGGTTGCCCGGTCGCCTGTACCGCGTCCACGGCGCGCGCAGCGGCCTGAGTGCGGCAGGCGCCGGTCGCGCAAGTCCAAGGTCAGCGGATTTCGATTTGGGTCATGACCGCGGCGATCGGCTGGTGCACCCAATACTCGAAGCGCGTCCTGCCGGTGACGCGCTCGATCGCGCGGGCGTAGACTGAGACCTGACCCGCGAAAGCGCGCAGGCGCTCCTCGTCGAGCGCGACCGAGCCGGGGAAGCTCTTATGGTCGATGATTGCATAGCCGTCGCCGAGATCGACCAGCAGGTCGAGGCGGCCGGACAGCACCTGCAGGCCGTCCTCCGCGTGCACCGGCCACTCGCGGAGCACGGTCGCGCCCGCGAACCGCGTGCCAACAAATGTGTGGAGGCGATCGGCGATGGTCACCAGATCCGCCGGCGCCAGATGGGGCACACCCCAGCGCAGAAGCACGGCCTCCGCCTCGGACGTCCGTACCTCAAGGCCAGCGCCTGGGTCGTCGGAAGCGAGGAATCGATGAATCGCCTCGCCAAGCAGCTGCAGATCCGGATTGCCTACCAGCGGGATGCGCGCTCCGAGCCCATCCGTGCACCTTACGACTACCCCGGCATCCTTCAGGACCGCGTCACTCGGCCGTAGTCGCAGCGGCGGATGCGCGACACGCGCCGTCGTGGGACGGCCGTATTTAATCACGGTCTCCGCTGCATCCTCGGCAGGCTGCAGCACATCGGCGCAGGTCCGTGTCGCGAAGCGCTCGGCGGCGACGGTCACCGCCGCGCCTACGTCGGCGATGAGAGGCGAACCCGCGTCGTCCGTAAGCTCGTCGAGCCACGGCAGGGCGCCACCGGTCGTGGCAAGCACGAGATGGTCGCGCGCGCGCGTCATGCCGACGTAGAGCAGGCGCGTGCGCTCCAACCGTTCGGCGGCGATCGCGGCGATCCCCTGCGGGCTGACCGGAGCGCTCACGTCGAGATCGACGTCTTTTTGCTGCTCGCCATAGGGCCAGGGCCAGTAACGCAGCACCCGTCGAGCAAGTGGAGCGTCCCAATCGGGTGAACCCTCATCCTCGGCAGTCAGCCCGAACGGTGACCCGCGCGCCGGCGCGTCGAGCTCGGTCAAGACCACGACGGGCCATTCGAGGCCCTTTGCACCATGGTAGGTCATGATGTTGACCGCGTCGGGATGCGTGCTCTCGGGCTGGCGTGCATCGTCGCGGTCCGCGATCCATGCGCAGGCGCCGGCCAAGGTGGCGGCCTGACGCTCCGCGCGCTGTTCCTCTTGATAGCCCTCGACCAAACCCCTGAGTGCCTCAAGATTCTGCAGGCGCTGCTCGGCCTCGCCCCAGCGCAGAATGGTGTCGAGGACAGTGTCGGCGTGAAGCAACGCGTCGAGCACTTCGGCTGGCGTCAATTGCGGCGCACGCTCGCGGATCGCCGAAAGCGCTTCGGCGAACGGTAGCTGGGCGACGAGGCCCGCGCGTGCGTCGGCTTGGAAAACGGCGGCGAACCAGCCTTCACCGTCTGTGCCGAGACGGGCAAGCTCCGCGAGCGCGAGCGTGTCGCTGCCGTCGGCGATCCAGCGGAACGCGGAGAGCGCGAACTCGATCTCGGGTTGATCGAGAAGTCCCGAGCGCTCGACGGCGACACGGACGCCGTGCGCCGCGAGCGCTGCCGCGAGATCGCTGACTTGCGCATTACTGCGGCAAAGCACCGCCACGTCGCCGCCGCGCGCACCGCGCGTCGTACCACTCCGTTCGGTGACCGGCCAACCGGCGGGGTCGGCGAGCAGGCCGGCGATCCTGCTAGCGAGCATCGCCGTGCGCTCGTCCTTCCGCTTGCCCGTCATCGGAAGGAAGGAAAGGGCGGCCGGGAATGCGGAATCCTCAGTCCGTGCGCATCCCTCGAAGCAGATCTCCTCCTCGGCCATGCCGACCCGCAGCATGTTCGGGGCAATCGCGGCGTTCACGAAGTCTGCCAGTTGCGGCCGTGTCCGGAAGGAGCGGCGCAGATATGCCACCCCGCCGCCCGATGCTGCGGTAATCGCCGCCGCCGCCGCCGTGGTGAGCGCCGGGTCGGCGTCGCGGAAACCATAGATCGACTGCTTCGGATCACCGACCCACAGATTGCGGCCGGCAATGCGCGAAAGCGCGGTGAAGATGGCGATCTGGATCGGGCTGGAATCCTGAAACTCGTCGACGAAAACGGCACCGATCAGCTCGCGCAGTCGCGGGCCATTCGCGGGGTCGGAGATAATTTCGAGCGCAAGCATTTCCTGGTCGACGAAGTCGAGCAATCCTCGCGCACGCTTGTGCGCTGCATATGCCTCCATGCACCGCGCTGCGCAGTCGAACACAAGTTCGAGATAGCGATCGATGTCGGCTCTCAGCGCGGGATGACGAGGATGGGCAGCCGCGGCGGCGATCACTGCCGTGAACAGGCCCGCGTCTGCCTTGGTAACGCCGAGCTTGGTGAGCCGCGCCCAGTCCGACCAGGGCAGCCTGTCGCCTGACGCCAGCGTCCGCAGGGCCTTCTCCACGACGGGGACGTCCTTGGAGAGCGTCGTGGCCTTCAGACCTGCACGCCCACGCTCGACCTCGACTATGCACGCCTCGAGCGCCAGGCGGAGCGCTTGATCGAGGGCGTCGTCCGTCTCGCCCGCCGCTGCGGGGGGCAAGAGCGCGACAAGGCTCGCCGCCGAGCGCTCGGCGCATTGCGCGAGCCTGTCGGCCGCTATGCCATTAGAGCGCGCAAGGTCCACGGCGCGCCTGACCTCGTCATGCCATCCCCTGATAGTCCTGCCATGCATCGTATAGCTGCGCGCCTGCAGGCCAAAGCGCTCGGCGACCTGCGCGATCGCCGGACCGCTTTCCTCGATCACGGCGCCTACAGCGCGCGAAAACACCGCTGCCTGGCGATCTTCGGCGATAACCTCGGCCACCGGAGACCTCCCGAGTTCGAAGGCGAACTCGGCGATCAGCGATCCGCAGACTGAGTTCACGGTGCCGATGCGCGCCGAAAGCATTGCCGCCGCTAGATCGGCGCGGCCAGCCTCGATCAACCGGGCCCGGATACGTCCCGAGAGCTCCGCCGCGGCGCGCTTTGTGAAGGTTGTCGCGAGGACACGGTGCGGCGGTATGCCGCCCATGACCTCCGCCACAATCTCTTCGACCAGGCGGTAGGTTTTGCCGGTGCCGGCGCTCGCGATGATCGTGTCGACCCTGTTCTGTACGCCAACCTCCGTCATGCGAGCCCCCTGACACGGCACAGCGTTGCATAGTCGCACCACCCGCAGTGCACATCGCGGGTGATGCCCAGTTCGGCGGGAATGCTGTCCTCAACACCCTGGACGCCTGTCGCGAGAATCGTTCCCGCCTCCGCGCCCGCCCGCCACGTCCGCCAACCCGCGAGGATCGCGGCCCAGGTGTCGGGAAAGGAGCGTGCCCCTTCGATGGGTCGCCCAACGAGGCCGCTGCCGACCAACGTCAGGAACTGCCGCTGGTTCAACAGGAAGTAGCCAGCCCGGTAGGGTCCGCCGCCAGAGACCAGCGCGCCGTAGGTCGCGAGCTGGACTGCACGGCCCTTTGCAAGCTCGTCGACCCGCGAACGGTCGCTACGCGTCCACTTCAGGTCCACGATTACGGCGTTTCCGGAGCGGTCACGGGCGACGAGGTCGACCGACCCCTGCATCGCGAGCAGAGTCTCGAAAGTACCGCTGACCTGCTGCTCGGTCGCCTCTACCGTCAGACCGTTCTCCGAGAGGCAGCTGGCGAGACTGGCCATGGCCGCAGGAAGTCGTCGGCGCGCCGAGTTCAGCTCCTCGGCGAACTCCGGGTGTCGGAGCGGCGCTGCCAGCTGGTCGATTCGTCCCTCGAGGAGAGCGGCCGCGTGCTGCTCAGCCTCCGCCAGTCCCGGCGGATCACCAGGCGCGAACACTTCGCGGGCGATCGCGTGAGCGAGATTCCCCAGCAGTTGATTGGCATCGGGAATCGAGCGGACGCGGCCGGGACGGAGCCGAGCCACATGCCGCAGGGCCCACATAAGCTGACAGGAGAAGAGATTCTCCAGCGACGTCGCGGACTCCACCGTGTCGGCAACTCGCGCCGAAAACCCACTGGGCACGGGCCAGGCGAATTGCGCAACGGGCAGTGCTCGTGGCTCGATGGCTCGGCGTCCGATGGTCGTACCCGCGAGTTCGAGTGTCGGCCCGCGCAACGCTGCCTCGAGGGCAACTCGCGACGCGACACGGTCCAGCGCCGGTTTCAGGCGATGGGCGAGTGGATGCGCCATCTCGTCCGCCTCACAACCCGGTCCGCCCGAGACGAAGACGATACGCTCGCGCGCGTTCATGACCGATCGCTCCCAAGCGGCGCTCGCGGCTCGGGCGGCCAGTGTCACGTCGTCGGCGGGACAGCCTGCGGCCGCGAGCTCCTGCCGCTCAGCTTCGGTCCACGGCGAGCGCGAGGCGCCTTCGCGCGTCGTGGAAAAATTCCACCAGACCACCGCGTCCCTCGGCGCCCAAATCGCACCCGGATGGGGGACGCTGCGCCATCGCGCGGCCTCGGCCTGTGAGCCGGGGTTCGGGTGCCCTAGGTCCAACGCTTGGTCTATCACCCGCTCGACCAGGAGACGCGGCACAAGATCTCGGCCAAGCGCTGCGAGCGCCGCGCGCACCTCGCCCGACAATGTTGACGTCGAGGCATAGAGCAGGTCGCCGGTGGCAGCGTAGCGGCGGACCGCCCATGCGGTTACGCGCTCGCAGATGCCGAGCGCCTGGGCGAGCGGCATCCCGGAGGCCGCATCCGCCATTTCCGGCTCAGTCCACTCCCGCCACCGCGCCAGCCTGGGCTCGACGGCGGCAAGGGCGTCGGCGTCGCCTGCGGCGTACTTGCGCTCGGCAGTGCCGATCGCTTCCCAAGCTTCAATCCATTCGGGGCCGCCGCGCCCGGGTGCCTGTTCGAGGGCAGAGGCGAGCCGCCGTGCCGCGCGCGGGGCGATGGGGGAGGCCGGGAAGATCAGCAGTTCCATCAGCGCCTGAGGATCGAAGGGTGCCCAAGACCCTCTGAAGGCCAGCAGCAAGAGCTGAAGGGAACCACGGTGGATCGACGACCGGCTCCGGCCAGCACGCGGTTGACCGATTGCACTCAGCCCGTGGTCGAGGAGGTCTGTATCACCCTCCTGCGCGACCAGCGCCACGTCGCCGTCCTGACCGGCGAACCACTGACCCAGTACTTCGGCCGCGAGGGGCTCGCTTGCCGACGCTGCCAAGGTCACGGAGCCGTCAGCACCGGGCTCGGGTACGATGCCATCGACGATCCACCTCTGCAGGCGGCCGAGCGATGTGGCTGGCGCGGCAGCGGTACTGATCCCCACGTCCTCCACGATGCAACCGAGGGCTCGCAGCCGTTCCACAACGCGACGTAGCGGAGACGGGAGCAGGTGAGCGGAATCGATCAGACGGAGGCGAGTGATCGGCGAGGTGGTCGATCCGCCAAGCTTCGCGAGAATGGCGGCGATGCGATCAGCAAGGCCGGGAGCGAGATCCGTCGCCGATGTGGAGGCGATGGCAAGCTGGGTAAGCCGTTCACCAGACCAGGTTGCGTCGCCACGCCATCCGAGGCCGACGAGCTCGTCGCGCCAGCCAAGGAGGGTTCGCGCCGTAGCCCAGGGATCCATGGCGAGCGAGCGAGACCAGAAGTAGTCGCCTTCGAGCGCTTCAAGAGTCGACTGGAATGCAGCGATCCGTACCACCTGGGGGCGGCGCGGACCGCCCAAGCCCACGGCCGTCTCAAGGATATCGAGAAGACCCACCGGGCCTACGACCGGCTGGCCTAGCGCCCCGGGCCCCTCGCCGCCGTGATCGGGGCTGGAGCCGCCATCTGCCCAAAGGCCAAACACTACGTCCATCTCGATATTCCCTCCCAAGGGAAGCATGTCAGTTCGATACCGCTAGATGCAACCGGCTTCATGTCCGATCTGACTCGGGGCAGTTTGGAGCAAAGCGAGCGCGACCTGATCACCGGTTTCATTGAAGTCTAAGCGAAGCGGGTTACACCGATCGGAAAGCCGCGCTGGATCCTACAGTCTTTTTTGGCGGGTAAGGGTCCGTAACTGGATCTTCCCGAACACGACGGCCCGGTGAACGAATGTCAGCAAGGCGACGCGGCTCGCCCGGAACCTGCCAGAGCACAAACGGCCGGGGTCGGTCGGCCGATGAGACCAGAGGTGCAATCGCTGAACGTCGGCATTTGATAAGATCCGCCGTTCGCCACGTCGCCGGTTAACGGCAGAAATGTCCCAGAATACGCCGTTCCGATCCAGCGCTCGGTATGTGGGATCACGCCGAAAGCTACCTATCAGCCTAGCAAAACCGCAGGTTGGCAATGCGCCTTAGTATCGGTCGTTCGATGCCACCTTCCATAATACCGAAAGCTTCGATCCGTTCAACAGGCCCGATCTGGTTTGGGGGTCTGCAGCGAAGCACACTTACCGATGCTGCACTATCGTTGTGCGCTATAAAAAGAGTGGTTGATATCCCGGAGTGTTTCGAGGCCCGGATTAGTCTGGCTGCGACAACTGATTGGCGATCGAGTTGACGGCGGCGACTGCCATTGGAAGCTCCGAGTCAAAAGCTGCGTTCACCTCCGCTTCAAACCGTGTATCCGCCGCACTGTTCTGCCAGTCAATATATTTTTCGGCGAAGCGCAGAAGCTTGCAGGTATAGATCGTGAAGCTACCTTTCGGCGTCTTGGGTATATAGACGTGCCGGTAGTGGAAGATGTGATCGTTAAACTGGTCGAAATGTGGATGTACGATTTTGAAATCTGCTGATGACGACGGATATGTCTTTCGCCCGCGCGTTTTTAAAACCTCTGTCTCCGACTTGGCGAGATTGCAGTCGGGGCAGGCCGCTGCGAGATTGCGCGGTGTAAACAAGAACCAAGCATATTTCGCGCGGTCAACGATATGCTCGACGTCCCAAGCGCGATGGTTTTCGGTGCCTTGATGTCGATCGCAATAGCAGCAACGCGAGCCTTGCGCCGCGATGTAGAACGATTTGATGCGGCCCTTCAACGCCTTCAGCGCGTCCTCAGACCAATAGTCGCCGGATTTTGACTCACGAGGTAAAGCTTCAAACGCGTCGACCAGATCCTTATCGGCGTCCGCATAGGTGACCGCCGCATTGATCATGACTCGACCTCGGCCTCAGCGGCATTTTGCAATTCGAGAATCAGCTGAGCGACGGGGCTGCTGGCCTGAAGTCGAGGCAGATTCTCGTTGAGAACCTCCATCGCATTGGCGAAGGCGAGGGTGCCAATCTCGCCATCCGCGGCTAGCCGCAATGCCTTGATGATCTCTTCCTTGAGATAGAGATTGTTGTTGCCAGGTTCTTCAAACGCGGTCGCCAGTAGATAGTCGTAGGACTTCCCGGCATAGTCGGCAGCGCTTTCCGCACGTCGTCGTTCCGGATCCAACGACACAACATTCGATGCTTTAGGGTCGATGTCCGACAGGATCAAAGGTGAATGGGTTGCTAGAACAAAGTGACAACCTGTGAAGTTCTCGAACGTTTTTGTTAGTAAGTCGATATATTGCTTCTGCCATTCAGGATGAAGACTAATTTCAGGTTCGTCGATAAAGACAAGGCTGTTGTCGCTGATCGTCGAAGCAAGCCCTAGGAAACCCGTGGCGATGCCTAATTCGCCAGAGCTAGCCAACCGCAAATCCAGTATGGCGCCGTCAGAGATGCGGCGCACTTCGACTGAAGACAGGTGAACGAGTTCGACCCGACGAAGCCGCTGGATCCTGTTAAAGAACTCGTCGTCGGATACGCCCTGGAAATCCGCGCGTAGAACGACCTGTCGCTGCTGATCCATGCGGTCGGCGAATTCTTGCGCGATTTCTCGCACCGCTTCGAATTCGTCGCGATCCTCATGTAGACGCTCGAAGGGGCGGGAGCTGCGGATGGTCGAGCGCGTCTCGAAAAGATCCCCGAAATCGTCGCCCTCGATAAGCCGCTTGAACCGGGTGGTCGCGCCAGGCACGGCGCGGTAGCGCACCTCGATCTGAGGCTGATACCCGAGAAGTTCAAATACCTCCGCGATGCGCATTCGCTTGCGGTCGCTTCCCTTCGAAGCCCCGAAGAGCCCCTCCAGGGCTCGAAACATCGCGGCCGTTGGGGATGCCCGGCCGGTCCGATCGCGCAACCCGAGGTAGGAATAGCGCTGTTCCTCCCAATATGCCGGATCGTCCGGGCGAGAGCGCAGCGATCGCGAAAGGCGAAACTTATCGAAGGGCGTCGTCGTCAGGGCGATAATCTTGCCCGGAAGCGGGAGGCTTTCGGCGGAACATTGAACCCCGTCCAAGGTCGCTTTGATCTCGCGCCTAGCGTTCAGCTCGACCCTACAATGGACGCCGTCGAGCAGATACTCGATCATCGACACGCCAGGGGAATCGAAACGGCCAAAGCGACGACCGCTATCGAGGCGCTCAAGCACGTCAGCCACGCCGGCAAGCAGACGGCTCTTGCCAACGCCATTCCGACCGATCACCACCGAGACCCAGGCGTTGGTATCGCTGAGCGCCACTGGCGCGAACTCGACATCCATAAAACTAGGCGCGTTGGCCTGATGGCCAGCGTCCTTTGCGCGACTAGCATTTTCAAAAGTGCCCGCCGCGCGCAGCAGCCTAAAACCTTGCATCTTGCCTCGCCCCCCCGGTGCTAGCCGCAACATTTCTTCCGTTTTCGTTAGCTGCCGGATCCGGCGCAAACGTCAAGATCAGGTTAGCAAATCTAGACTTCATATATCGAAGATGCCCTGATCTGGCAGAGCGAACCGAATTTAAGGTGGAGCTGCCTGCCCGCAAAGGAATGGGCCGCTTTCAAATGAGGCGGCAAGCCGCCCTTCCTCATGCATTGCGACATCGTTTGGGAAGCGAGTGGCTATCGTCAGACGCCGCCGTGGCGGCGCAAGGGCCATGTGCGGCTGTTTGAGCCGGAATTTCGCGACGAGGATTGGGAACGTCCATGGGCAGAGCGCAACTCGGTCGGTCTGTCCGAAGTCCCCTATGCGCTGCCTGATGTTGACGCAGACCCGGCCTAACTGGAAATCCGCCGCTTGCTCGTGGACATGCCAGACGCGCGTGACGATCACAGGCGCCCACTCAAATTGATCGCCGGTAATCTCGATGATCAGACCGTCATATTCGCGCCAGGCAGGGCCGCTGAGCGATGGCAGCTTTCGAGCTTCACCCTCTAAAACTTGTTAGTCCGCTTCCGGCCCAGCTCCGGTCAGTCTGTGAACTGGTTGGGCGTGGGCTGAACGTCTCCTTCTGGCAGAAGCTGCCGTTCGGCATGTCGCATGCATATGACGGCTTTGTCCCACATCACGCCATTGGGACGGTTGAGGCCGTCCAGTAAGTCGATCCCAATCGGGACGGCCTAGACCGTCCCGATCGCTGTTTCTATTCGCCTGCTCCACGGTGCTCTTGCTCTCGCCAGCCGGCCCGCTATCCGCGGCCTTGTCGCTAAGGCGTTGCCCCGTGATCCAACGGCGCCCGATCCGACACGTTACTCCGGCACGGAGCGGCGCGGCTGATCAAGTCGGGCCGGTGGTCCCAGCTATTGGCTGATGATCTCCTATCGCCCATCATCCGCTTCTATGCTGAATTTGTTTCGACTCCACACGCTGCGACGCATTCGGCTATCGCCGACAGATTCGCAGATCATCGAAGTCGAATGCGAGTTCACCAATGTTTCGTTTTTCGGCGAGCAGAGGTGCGTGTGGCTGCCGATCAATGAAATCGCCGTCGTACCCTTGGGTACTTTAATCACCGACGATGAGTTCAACGAGGTCCCGCTGCCCAGGACGCATCAGCGCGTCAAGGCGTTCAGGACGGACAGGTTGGTAGACTTAGTGGTCAGCCACCCGGCAGCGATCGAGACGCCGAACGGGCGCGTGATGACGGCGCAGTCTAAATCCGAGTTTCCCTGCTACGTTCATCACGAGGGAGCGCTCCCGGTAGCCGTACCCGCCATGGAGTTGACCCGCTTCTACTTGGCGGCCGTCAGCGTCGCCGTCGACAACATCATGCGATTCGACGTCGATCCTGAGGCTGTGTTCGACACTTACTGTGACCTGTCGCGCACGGGTTACCTCGATGCGGCGCGGCGCGAGTTCCGCATCGTCCCTAAGCCAGGGCTGTGCGACCGCGGAGCGGCGCTGCAGATTGCACAGGTCATGACCGATGAGTCCTTACGACTTACTGTGGCGGGGTTGGCGCGTGGAATCAGAAGGCTCGCTGCCTCGGGCAGCGACGCCGAAATGCCGTTTGTCCGCAGCCCTGCTCCGCTCGACCTCAAGTTCGTGATCGCAAATCAGGAGGACGGCAGGTTCTTCAGACAGGAGGGTCACGTGATGGCCGAGCGTGTCATCAGCGACTATCGGAAGCCTGCCTTCGAGCGCCTCGTCGTCGAGCTCCCAGTGGGCTACGATAGGGCGTCCTTCAACGAACCGGGGCGAGTACCGGCGATGGATTCGCGTCCGCCGATCGACCCGGAGGCGACCGAGACCCGCGAGCGCAAGCCGGGTACGCGCTCCTTGAAAATCATTTCGGCGCAAGGCGGCATCGCCCAGACCTTCCCGTTCCTGAACGGCGTTAAGACGCGGTACGAGGAGCGAACCAGGATGCCGCCGCCCCTACCTCGACCACCAGAGCCGCCGCCTACGCCAATCAAGGAGTACTCATCGCTGCCGCGAGGCGGTCGTGAGCTGGTAGCAAGGCTGAACGTCGTCCCGCAAAGCGACCCGGAACCGCAGATTGAGCGGACGACACTCGACAATCAGCAGTTTGCGGAGACAGACCCGACCTTTCAGCCGACGCTCGTGACGGTGGATGTGCGCAGGCTCGACGCCCGCATGGGACGCTTCGTTAGCGCGGGATCAGCCCTTGCCTCTGACGGGTTTGTTGATCTTGCCGGTTCATCGCTGGTCGGAGGCGGCCAACAGGCGTTGCGGGTGTTCGAACTGGCTCGCGCCTGCGGATCGTGGGCATGGTCAACAAGGCGGGGCAGGGGACGTTATGTTGCCTTTCTGCCGTTGTTGGTCGGTCGCCGAATCGTCTGGGCTGTCTCCATCGAGCGTAAGGCAGAGCGCCATCTGCCCATGGGCTTGTTCGTCTCCCGGGAGCCCGTCGCCGAGCTTGATTTCATCGCGAGAACGCTTGCCGCGCTGGCCCGGCGTAATTCGCATTCGAGCGAGGACGGAGGTACGTTTCCCGATCAGGACTATGCGGACGTTCGCTTCGCCTCACTGATCCATTCGGCAAGCCGACAAAAGCGTGTGTCCGCCCTCGCGGCTGACCTGTTCGACCGTGCGGTTGCGCTGGCGAAGCGAGAGGGCGGCTACGACGCCGATGCAGTGTAGAGGTATCGTCTGACGGGTTCTATGTAGGTGAAGGGCAGTTGGTTCGGTTTCGCGTCCCGTGTCGCCCATGACCACCAGATGCCCGCCTCTGCCATGACGCCGACGAACATGTAGGGCCATCCGCGCAACAGGAGGGCTACACCGCGCATCGCCTCGTGGGTGACGGCTGGCGGTAGGAATCGCAACTCCTTCCTGACGCCCTCCTCGTGTCGGATGATCGGCTGCGCGAGCAGGCCATCCAGCGTCCCCAGTAGCCGCCCGCGACGAGGTCCGGCCGCCATGAGCATCAGGAGCCGGTTGAGGAGCGCAAAGAAGGACATTGGATGGAGATCGGGCAGACCGGCCGCTTGCACAGGTGCGCCGTCAAGCACGCGCTGGCAGTGGTGCTGGAGCTGTAGAACCGAAGCGTCGGCGATCAAGCATTCCGCCGTGCGGAGATCCGTGCCGCAATCGTGACACTCGATCATCCCGCCTCGGTGCGGGATCACCGGGGCGGCGCACGACGGGCACCGGTCTACGAGCACTAGGCCGTGCCGGGTACAGCAGGCGAACCCCACCAGCCGCCAAGTCCGGCGATAGTAGGGCTTCGCGTCCTCCGAAAGGCAAGCCGGGCAGAACCACAGGCCGAACCCACGCCTGACCCGATGGTATACGCCCAGTGGCCGGATGAAGCGCGCCAAAGCGCTTCGGTCCACCGCCGGATGGAGCACGCCCTCGAAGGCCTGCAGCGATGTACGGCGGGCGAGTTCGGGATCTGCCGCCGTTCGTATCGTCATGTCGGCGATGATCTGGGGCGGCGCAGACAGGTCGAGATCGCGGGTCCAGAGCTGCACGCCGGGCCACCGATCGGTGCACCAGCTGTGCAGCTTCTGCCCGCTCATCTCGGCCGCCCGCACCATCCATGAAGACAGAAGCTCGTCGGGTTGAGGCTTAGGCCTCACCGTCCAAAGCGACAGCTTGGACGTCACTTCCCCGACTTCACCAGCCCCGTCTTTCTCATGCCGACCTCGCTCCTCTTTGTGAATCTGGTGAAGTCGATCGCGTTCAACGTTTTCATCGTGATCCGTTCCTCGCCGGTCCTAATAGCATGCTCTGCGGCTAACCTTAGGATTTTTAGCGTATCGCCCAGCGTGCCCTCGGAGCGGTCGAAGATCCATTCGCCCATCTTCCGGTCGTCGGCGAGATTAGACGGGTGCTTGAGCAGCAGCATGGGCTCGAGATGATAGAGCAGGTTGCTGCCGCGCTCGTCGTACTTCCATGGCGGTGACGCGAGGATGTCGAACCGCCGACTGAGCTGTCGGCTGGCACTGATGACGGAGAGCAGGTCGGGCATACCGACGAGCACCAGTGACAGGTTGCACTTGGCGCCAACCGACTTGATGAAGTTGCGCAGCACCTCCTTTTCCGTCGGTCGAGCTCGCTGCATGTCCTGCATCTCGTCGATGATCAGCACACGGGTGCCGACGGTGCGGAGCAGCTTCAAGACCGATTGCACCAGCTGCCTCTCGGGCGTGCTATCCTTGCGCGGTTCCATTAGGACGTCCAGAATTTCGCTGCACAGACCTGCCAGCGTCGGGCGCGCCGGCAGGCTGACGTAAATGACCGGCACGACGTTGGCGTCGGAGTCGGGATCGCAGAGGCACGGAAAGGTGTCGCGGAAGCGTTCGGCGATCGTCGATTTGCCGGCCCCGGAGTCGCCGGTGATAATCAGGTTCTCGCGCTCTTCATGCTCCTCCAAGTTGGCGAGCCGCTTCATCCGTTTAAGGGCGAGCTCGACGAAGTCGTGCTGGATAAAGAGCTTGGCCTTAATGGACTTGATTCTCTGCTCGTCGGTCAGGTAGGGAGCCGCGTCGAAGACCTGGTCTATCACGAGCGCTCGATCAACATGGGCGTGCGCTTAAAGACGGGAGCCGGGAGGGGGAGCGTCTCGGGTGCGGGCTGAGGCTGCTCGCCCAGCGCCTGCGTGGTAAGGTGCTCTGCGCGGCGGTCACGCTCGTCGTTCCTTTGGGCAGACTTGCGGGCTTTTCTGGTCGAGCGGTTCTTTTCCATTTCAAGCAGCGCATTGTACGTCCGCGCGATGGTGTCATTGTCCTGTTCCACCTCGTGGGCGGCGTTCCAGGCCTTCGTCATCCTGAGATAAAAGAGCGTGGGCGGGATGGTCGGGTTTTCCGCCATGATCTCGAGGTGCTGCTTCAATTCAGGGTGCCAGACATAGATGCGACGGATGTCGAGCGGATTACGTCGTATGACGAACCGCTCGTTCTCAGAGCGGTTCTGAAAGAACGCAAGATTATCACTGCGATAGTATATGCTGTCCCAACTGAAGCCGTATCGCTTGAGCGCACGAGTCGTCGACGGAAGGAAGTCGATGAACAGCTTGCGGGTATCCTCGACCATACGGGGTGCGGGGATCGCCCGCTTGCTACGCCCGGAGAACGCCTCCTCCCATTTGCGGCCGGGTGACATGTCGAGGGTCGAATGCTTTCTCTGGTGATAGTGGCAGAACCACTCGGCCAAGTGACGTTCGTAGTCGTCGATCGTGAAGGTGGAGGGCGGTGCCTTCGGCTCGTCACGATTGGTGCCGACCCGCCGTGCGATCGCGCCGGGGAGCATGGCGGTCTCCTTCATCACGGTACCGATAATGCGTTCGATGATGCCGCCGTACTGGGGTGAACCCTTTGGCCGCTTCTCGGGTGTTGGGATGCCCCATTCGGCGCAGCCGTCCGCCATCGCCTTCGAACAAAAGTCCGATCCGTTGTCGGTATAGATCGAGTGTGGCAAGCCTGCGAACGGCCAAGGCGTGGTGATCTTAAGGTCGCGCAGCCATTGGTCCTTGGAAGAGACCGCGCGGACCATGGTCAGAGCGACAGTGGTCGCCGACGGCGCCTCGAACGACAAGACGAAGGCGAGACATGTCCGCGAATACTCGTCCAAGGCTATGGTGATCCAGGGGCGGCCGATCGGCTCGCCGGTCAACGGATGAACAAGCTCGATATCGCACAGCGTATGATCGATCTGGATCCGCTCAAGTGGGAACGTCCGTTTGGGCGTGTGTCCGCGTAAAAGGCTCTTTTCCCGCGCAGCTCTCGCGCCCTGTCGGATCGCGAGCCGCTCCGGATAAGGCACCTCCTGCCAGCGTCGCCTGATCGTCGCCTCTGAGATCATGGGCAGCCCTTGCGCGGCAAGCGCGCCTTGGATTGCTTCGCAGAGTTTCTTGATGCTGCCCTTCGGGTACTGTTTGAAGAAACGCTTCCTGGTATTCTCGACCACCCGGTCCTGGTCGGCCGAGGTCCCTCGGACGCCTATACGGGGCTTGCGGTAGGTGATTAACGTGCTGATGCGCGGCCGTTTGCGAAATATGTTGTAACGGCGGAAGAGGGTCGCGCGGCTAACGCCGAAGCGGTTTGTCGCTTCGGCGACTGCGCTCTCGACAAGTCCGGCCTGCGGCAGCTCACGGAAGAAGTTGGCTAGATCTCTCGCTCGCTTGTGCGCGTCGAGTGCGACGATCTCGGCGTTATGTGGACTCGTCGGAACCAAGGTCGTCGAACGGGTTGGGGATGCTTCCGGCATAAATTGGCGACTCCAGCGTGAGCGCCTGTCTCACATCGAAACGAAGCTGCCCGGCGGCGACTAGGGCGAGCATCATCGGCATGGCTCGATTCCAGGTCAGGCCGGACGCTGCGCCGAGACGCTCACAGACCGAGAGTGTTGTTAACCATCCAAGTTCTGAGATCTCGTTAACGATCTCAGCCGCCACGACCACATCAAAACGGGTCGCTGCGTGAGCATGGATGAGGCGGAACTGGTCGAGGCCAACAGCTGTCATCCATTTATCTGTGATTACGTCAAAGTATCTTGCCTGGCGCTGTTCAGCCCAGAGCCGGGCTGCGTCGTGGCGTGCTGCATCGCGCAATTCGTACCGACGCTCATCCTCGTGACGTTTAACCTCGACCAAGAGCTCTGCGATGGGCCCAGATCGCAGCGAAACAAGGAAATCCGGGGTATACACTCGATCCTTGCCGCTTCGCTGTTCAAGGAAGCGGATCGAGAACGGCTCGCGCACGACGCTAAGGACCTGTGGTGTCGCTCCGCAGATTACGAGTAGATCACGCTCGAAGGAAGACTCGAATGCGATCGGCCCTCGCTGTTGCCGGATGGGTAGGAAACCACGTGTGGCGCTTACTGCCGCAGGCGTGCGTTGACGGCGAGACGGCTCGAGCCGGATGTCCGACGCCAGTCTCATTTATGAAGAGCCTGCTCGTCGCCAGTCTCACCTAGCGTGAGTCGAGTCTCAGCTTCAGAGCGCGATTTCAAGCGCCGTAGCCCGTCTGAGTCTCGCCTTGGGCGAAAATTGACAGGGGGACTGAAGGTGCGGCCGGGCGAGGTCAGCCTGGCGCATCTGGGCGTGTTGTTCCTGGACGAGCTACCCGAGTTCAACCGCGCGGTGCTCGACTCGCTGCGCCAGCCGCTGGAGACCGGCACGGTGAGCGTCGCGCGCGCCAACGCGCATGTCACCTTCCCGGCGCGGGTGCAGCTGATCGCGGCGATGAATCCGTGCCGGTGCGGCCATCTCGGCGACGCGTCGCTGGCCTGCGCCCGCGCGCCGCGTTGCGCCGCCGATTACCAGGCCAAGGTGTCGGGACCGCTGCTCGACCGGATCGACCTGCATGTCGAGGTCGCGGCGGTCAGCGCCGCCGACCTGATCCTGCCCCCGCCGGCGGAAGGGTCGGCGGAGGTCGCCGCGCGCGTTGCGGCGGCACGCGCGATCCAGACCCGGCGCTATGCCGGCTCCGCGGCGCGCACCAATGCCGAGGCGGAAGGACCGCTGCTCGACCGCTGGTCGACGCCCGACGATGCGGGCCGCGCGCTGCTGGCCCAGGCGGCCGAGGCGATGCGCCTGACCGCGCGCGGCTATACCCGCATCCTGCGCGTGGCGCGGACGATCGCCGACCTGGGCGGCGCGGAGCAGGTCGGGCGCGCCCATATCGCCGAGGCGCTCGGCTACCGCCGCCGGCCGCCGGTGGGTTGAGGGATCGATCCCCCTTGCAGGAGTGCCCGCACTCGGCTAGCCCACCGGTCGCTGCCCCTGTGGTGAAATTGGTAGACGCGACCGACTCAAAATCGGTTGCCGCAAGGCGTGCTGGTTCGAGTCCGGCCAGGGGCACCACTTCCGACATCGCGGATGGAACCGGGCGGGTGACTGATCGTCGGCGCCCGGTTCGTGTGCCTAGCGGTTCAGGCGCAAGCGCAGCGCGACCGAGCGGGCATGGGCGGGCAGGCCCTCCGCCTCCGCCAACGCGACCGTGGCCGGGCCGAGTTCGGCGAGCGCGCTTTCGTCCAGGCCCAGAAAGCTGGTCCGCTTCATGAAATCCAGCACCGACAGGCCGCTGGTGAAGCGGGCGCGGCGGCCGGTGGGCAGGACATGGTTGGGTCCTGCGACGTAATCGCCGATCGCCTCGGGCGTGTGGCGCCCCAAGAACACGCTGCCGGCATGGCGGACCTGGTCGAACAACGCCTGCGGATCGTCGACCGCCAGTTGCAGATGCTCGGGCGCGAGCCGGTCGACCAGCGGCATCGCCGCGGCCAGCGTCTCGACCCGGATGATCGCGCCGTTCGTCTCCCAGGCCTGGCGCGCCACTGCGCCGGTCGCCAGCGTGTCGAGCTGCCGCTCCACCGCCGCCGCCACCCGGTCGGCATAGTCGCCATTGTCGGTCAGCAGGATCGACTGCGTCACCACGTCATGCTCGGCCTGGCTGAGCAGGTCGGCGGCGATCCATTCGGGATCGTTGCGGGCGTCCGCCACGACGACGATTTCACTGGGCCCGGCGACCATGTCGATGCCGACCACGCCATAGAGCTGGCGCTTGGCCTCCGCCACCCAGGCATTGCCGGGGCCGGTCACCACATCGACGGGGCGGATCGGGCCGGCGCCATAAGCCAGCGCCGCGACCGCCTGCGCGCCGCCGATCCGCCACACCTCGTCCACGCCCGCGAGATGCGCGGCGGCGAGCACCAGCGGGTTGATCTGCCCATCCGGCGTGGGCGTCACCATCGCCAGCCGCTCGACCCCGGCGACCTTGGCGGGGATCGCGTTCATCAGCAGCGACGAGGGATAGGCGGCGCGCCCGCCCGGCACATAGAGGCCGGCGGCATCGACCGGCCGCCAGCGCGCGCCGAGCCGCACGCCCGCCGCATCGCGATAGTCGCTGTCCTGCGGCCGCTGCTTCTCGTGATAGGCGCGGATGCGGGTGGCGGCGAGGTCGAGCGCGGCGCGCAGCTCGGGCTCCAGCGCGGCATAGGCGGCGGCGCAGGTCGCCGCCTCGATCCGCCAGCCGGTCTCGTCGGGATCGTGCCGGTCGAGCTTGATGGTGAAGGCGCGCACGGCCGCCGCGCCCTCGTCCTTCACCGCGCGCAGCATGGTGGCGACGTCGCGGGTGACGTCGGCGGCGCTTTCGCGGCGATCGTCGACCAGGGCGGCGAAGGCGTCGGCGAAGCCGGCGTCGCGCGTGTCCAGCCGGATCATGCCGCCACCGCCGCGTCGGACGGGGTGGCAGGCGCGGCGGCGCGGCGGAACGCCTCGACCAGCGGCACCACATCGGGGCGCGTCTTCATCGCCGCGCGGTTGACGACCAGCCGGCTGGTCACCTCCATGATCCGCTCCACCTCGACCAGTCCGTTCTCCTTGAGCGTCCGACCCGACGATACGAGATCGACGATGCGCGGCGCCAGGCCCAGGGTCGGGGCCAGCTCCATCGCGCCGTTCAGCTTGACGCATTCCGCCTGCACCCCGCGCCGCGCGAAATGGGCATGGGTAAGGTGCGGATATTTGGTCGCGACGCGGACATGGCTCCAGCCGCGCGGATCGTCGGCGGCCGCCATCTCGACCGGCTCGGCGATCGAGAGGCGGCAATGGCCGATGCCGAGATCGACCGGCGCATAGAGTTCGGAATAGTCGAACTCGGCCAACACGTCCGACCCGACGATGCCGAGCTGCGCCGCGCCATGCGCGACGAAGGTGGCGACATCGAAGGCGCGCACCCGGATCAGCGCGATCGCCGGATCGTCGGTGGCGAAGCGCAGTGCGCGGCTGTTCTCGTCCGAGAAACTGGCTTCGGGACGGATCCCGGCCCGGGCGAGAAGCGGCAGCGCTTCGGACAGGATGCGCCCCTTGGGCACGGCGATGACGAGCGGCGGCATGGCGCGGGCTTTAGGCGGCAGGCCGGGCGGGTGCAATCGCTTCGGGGGCCGTCAGCCCGCCGGCGCCAGCAGCGCATCGTCGATCGCGACGGCGCGTTGGAAGGCGGGGCGGGCGTAGAGCCGGGCGAGATAGGCGTCGAACCGCGCGCTCTTGGGCAACATGCCGAACTGGCCGTAGAAATGGATGGCGGAGCCGACATAGACGTCCGCCGCGGTAAACCGGTCGCCGGCGATATGGTCGTGGCGGCCGACCGCTTCCTCCAGCACCCGCATCACCAGGTCGAAATGGCCATAACCAGCCATGCGCTGCTGCTGGTCGCTGGGGGTGACGCCCATCGCCTTGTCGACCACCGCCGATTCGACCGGCCCGGCGGCGAAGAACATCCATCGGTAATAGTCGGCGCGCTCCTCGGCGGTCGGCGCCAGGCCGGCCTCGGGGAACGCCTCCGCCAGATAGGCGCAGATCGCCGCGCCCTCGGTGACGACATGGCCAAGGTGGACGATGGCGGGCACCTTCATCATCGGGTTGATCGCGCGGTACGCGTCGTCCTTCATCGTCGTCGCATAATCGAGCAGCACCGTCTCATAGGGCGCGGCCACCTCCTCCAGCATCCAGCGGACGATCCGCCCGCGCGACATCGGATTGGTGTAGAAGATCAGATCGGCGGCCATGATTCGTCCCCTGTTCGACGCGAACGAAGAAAGAACATTCGCGCCTATCGGTCAAGCCGGGCGTGGAGGAAGGCGAGGGTGCGATCCCAGGCCAGGGTCGCGGCGGCCCTGTCGTACCGCTCGGCCGAGCTGTCGTTGTTGAAGGCATGGTCGACGCCCGGATAGACGAAGGCCTGGACCGGCTTGTTCGCCAGCTTGAGCGCGGTGACCCAAGGCGTGCCGGTCTGCGCGACGCGCGCGTCCTTGCCGGCATAATGGAGCAGCAACGGCGTCTGGATTTGGGCGGCCTCGGCGGGGCTGGGGGCCGGGCCGTAATAGGCGACGCCGGCCTTGAGCCGCGCGCCTGCCACCAGCGCCAGCCGGTTGACGAAGGCACCGCCCCAGCAGAAGCCGACCGCTCCCACCTTCGCGCCGCCCATGGCCTCCGCCTCGATCAGCGCCACCGCCTGGGCCAGGAGCAGGTCGTAATCGGCCTGGCCGATCAGCGTCCGTGCCGCATCCTCGTCGCCCGGCGTGCCGCCCTGCGCGGAAAGGAAGTCGGGGGCGATCGCGACGAAGCCGGCCAGCGCCAGCCGGCGCGTCACGTCGCGGATATGCGGGGTGAGGCCGCGATTCTCGTGGATCACCAGCACCACGCCGCCGCCGGCGCGGGGCGTACGCAGCATCGCGCGATAGAGGGTGAGCGGCTGGCCCGCATAGCGTGCCTGCGTGGTGGTGACGGACAGGCGCGGGTCGGCCGCGTCGGTCAGCGCGGCGGCGGCGGGAGAGGCGGCCAGCCCGGCGATCAGCGCCTCCGCCGCGGCGGCGGAGCCGGCGAGCAGCGTCATCTGCTTCAAGAGGCGGCGGCGGTCGTGATGCTCGTGCGTGAAGGCGTCGTACAGCGCCACGGCGCGATCGCGAATCTCGGTCATCCAGCCTCTCCCGTATCGATCGGGAGAGGCTAACCCATTCGAAACCGGCTGTCAGTCGCGAAGCCTGGCCGGTCAGCCGGCGATCAGTGGCGGTCGTCGAACAGCGCGCGCGCCTGCGCCGCCGGATCGTCGCCGTGCAGCGCGGAATCGGCGTCGCGCGACTGCTGCGTCCGCTCGGCCTGGAGCTGCGCGATCAGCGCCTCGCGATCGCCCTCCAGCCGGTTGTCGGTCGGCTGGCCGTCCGCGCCCGCAGCCTTGCCCGCCTTGGCCACCGCCGCGTCCAGCTCGCGCTGGGTGGTCAGGCCCAGGGTCACCGGGTCCTTGGGGGTGATGTTGGCGATGTTCCAATGGCTGCGATCGCGGATCGCGGCGATGGTGGTGCGGGTGGTGCCGATCAGGTTGCTGATCGCGCCGTCCGAGATTTCCGGATGGTTGCGGATGATCCAGGCGATGCCGTCGGGCTTGTCCTGGCGCTTCGACACGGGCGTGTAGCGCGGCCCCTTGGTGCGGCGGACCTGCTCCGGGCCCTTGGTCATCTTCAACTGATAGTTGGGATTGGCCTGGCCCTTGTCGATCTCGTCCTGGGTCAGTTCGTGCGCGCGGACGGGGTCGCGGCCGGTCAGCTTCGTCGCGGCGGTGTCGTCGGCGATCGCCTGCACCTCCAGGATGTGCAGGCCGCAGAAGGTGGCGATCTGCTCGAAGGAGAGCGCGGTGTTGTCGACCAGCCAGGAAGCGGTCGCATGGGGCATCAGCGGCTGGGCCACGGGGTGAACTCCGTAGAAAATAAAAGGGCCGCCCCTTTCCGGAGCGGCCGCATGATCCCCAGCATCTAATGGCATCGCGGCCGCGGGGCAAGGCATGTGTCGCGGTGAAACACGCCCGGCCACCGCGATGATTGACATGGATCAGTTCCGCCGCGACCCTGTGACGATCACCAGGGGGACGTTCATGGGAAACATGGCAGGCATCGCCGCGCTGATCGCGGCCACGGGGCTGATGGCGGCGCCGACGCTGGCGGCGGAGCGCGCACCGGCCGCCCGGCTGTCGCTCGCGCCCGTCAGCGGGCGGGCGGTCGCGCCGGCCCATCGGGCGAGCCGCGCCGGCCATGGCGCGGCGTCGGGCGCGATCATCAACCTGGGCCTGGTCGCGGCGATCGGCATGGGGGTGCTGCTCGCCACCGCCGGCGGCAGCAAGGACGCGGCCGACAGCAATTAGCGGGCTGGCGATCGGGGCCACAAGGCCGCTCCCGATCCGAAGGGGCATCGCAAAATCCGGCCGCCCGCGCCCGGACACGCCATCCCGGCGGAGGCCGACGGTGGTGAAAGGGTCTCGCAACGGCCCGGCCCTGGCCCGAGCGGCATGGTGGATCGCGCAAAGGTCCCGCCGTCGCTGGAACGGTGCGATGCGGTTCGTGACGATCCGTTCCAAGAGGCGGGAGCGCCGAGCGCCGGTCCGCCTTATTCGCCGACGATCAGCACGATCTTGCCGACATGGTCGCCGCCCTCCATCCGGCGATGCGCCTCGGCCGCCTCGGCGAGCGGGAAGCTGCGGTCGATCACGGGCTTCAGCGCGCCCGCTTCGACATGCGGCCAGACGTGACGCGCCAGTTCGTCGGCCACCATCGCCTTGAACTCGGCGTCGCGGGCGCGCAGCGTCGATCCGGTCAGCGTCAGGCGGCGGCGCATGATCTCGAACAGCGGCACGGTCGCCTCCGCGCCGCGCTGCACCGCGATCGAGACATGGCGGCCGTCCTCGGCCAGGCACTTCAGATTGCGCGGCACGTAATCGCCGCCGACCATGTCCAGCACCACCGCGACGCCGCGCCCGTCGGTGATCGCCTTCACCCGCTCGACGAAATCCTCCGTGCGGTAATCGATCGCATGCGCCGCGCCCAATTGGAGGGCGGCGGCGCATTTCGCCGCGCTGCCGGCGGTGACGATCACGGTCAGGCCGAACACTCGCCCGAGCAGGATCGCCATCGTGCCGATGCCGCTGGTGCCGCCATGGACCAGCACCGTGTCGCCTTCGTCGGCATAGCCACGCTCGAACAGGTTGGTCCACACGGTGAACAAAGTCTCGGGAATCGCCGCCGCCTCGACCATCGACAGCGCTTCGGGCACCGGCAGGCATTGCCCGAACGGCACCGCGACATATTCGGCATAGCCGCCACCCGCGATCAGCGCGCAGACCGGCTGGCCTTCGATCGCGCCGTCGGTATCCGGCCCGACCGCGACGATGGTGCCCGAGACCTCCAGCCCCGGAATGCTCGGCGCGCCCGGCGGCGGCGGGTATTTGCCCTGGCGCTGCATCACGTCGGGCCGGTTGACCCCGGCCGCCGCGACTCGGACCAGCACCTCACCCGGCCCCGCCACCGGCACCGGCCGTTCGACGATGCGCAGCACCTCTGGTCCGCCAGCCGTATCTGGATCGATGCACCGCATGACGTCGGGAAGGGCGCTCATTCGGTCGCATCCTGCAAGAAGGTCGGGGACGCGCCTTATTGACAGCGGCGCGGGTCCGGTCAACGCTGCAGGCCATGGAGTTCGACGACTCTCTGCCCGACCTTGGCCCGCGCCCCGGCGACCGGGTCGACGCGCTGGTCCGCGAGGATATCGACTCGCTGTCTGTCGCCGAGCTGGAATCGCGCATCACCGCGCTGGAGGGCGAGATCGCCCGGTGCCGCGCCCGAATCACCCATGCCGTTAACCATCGCGCAAGTGCGGATGCGCTATTCCGGTGAGACGCGTTGTGGCTCCTGTCCCGCAACACGCGATCGGCAGGAGCGTTTCGGCACCGCTTGATGCGGCGGGGTACCGACACGACATAGGTTGGGACCGGGTCGTGTCGCCACATGGCCCGCACGGAGTATCCTGAATGCCATCCTTCGCCCCCGCGCTTGAGACCACGCTGCACAAGGCGCTTGAGGCCGCCTCCTCGCGCCGTCACGAATATGCGACGCTGGAGCATCTGCTCCTCGCGCTGATCGACGACGAACACGGGTCCAAGGTGATGACCGCGTGCCATGTCGACCTGGGCGAGCTGAAGACCACGGTCGCCCATTATCTCGACACCGAGCTGGACGCGCTCAAGGTCGACGCCGCCACCGACCCGTCCCCGACCAGCGGCTTCCAGCGGGTGGTGCAGCGCGCGATCCTGCACGTCCAGTCGTCGGGGCGCGACGAGGTGACGGGCGCCAACGTGCTGGTCGCCCTGTTCAGCGAACGCGAATCCTATGCCGTCTATTTCCTGCAGCAGCAGGACATGAGCCGCCTGGATGCGGTCAGCTTCATCAGCCACGGCGTCGGCAAGGGCAGCGCCGCGGCGGAGGCCTCCACGCCCAAGGGCGCCGAGGAGGAGAAACCCGCCAAGGGACAGGAGAAGGGCAAGACGGAAAGCGCGCTGAAGCAGTTCACCGTCGATCTCAACGAGAAGGCGAAGGGTGGGAAGGTCGATCCGCTGATCGGTCGTGGGCCGGAGGTGGATCGCACGATCCAGATCCTGTGCCGCCGCTCGAAGAACAACCCGCTCTATGTCGGTGATCCCGGCGTCGGCAAGACCGCCATCGCGGAAGGGCTGGCGCGCAAGATCGTCGAGGGCGAGGTGCCCGACGTGCTGCGCGAGGCGGTGATCTATTCGCTCGATATGGGCGCACTGCTCGCCGGCACCCGCTATCGCGGCGATTTCGAGGAGCGGCTGAAGGCGGTCGTGAACGAGCTGGAGAAGCTGCCGCACGCCGTGCTGTTCATCGACGAGATCCATACGGTGATCGGCGCGGGCGCGACCAGCGGCGGCGCGATGGACGCGTCGAACCTGCTGAAGCCCGCCCTGTCGGGCGGCACGATCCGCTGCATCGGCTCCACCACCTACAAGGAATTCCGCAACCACTTCGAAAAGGATCGCGCGCTGCTCCGCCGATTCCAGAAGATCGACGTGAACGAGCCGACGATCGAGGACACGATCAAGATCCTGGCCGGCCTGCGCTCGGCCTTCGAGGAGCATCATTCGGTCAAGTACACGCCCGACGCGATCAAGTCGGCGGTGGAACTGTCGGCGCGCTACATCAACGACCGCAAGCTGCCCGACAAGGCGATCGACGTGATCGACGAGGTCGGCGCGATGCAGATGCTGGTGCCCGCCGCCAAGCGCAAGAAGACGATCACCGCGCGCGAGATCGAGGCGGTGATCGCCACCATGGCGCGCATCCCGCCCAAGAGCGTCAGCACCGACGACAAGAAGGCGCTGGAATCGCTCGAGACCGACCTGAAGCGGGTGGTGTTCGGCCAGAATTCTGCGATTGAGAAGCTGGCGGCCGCGATCAAGCTGTCGCGGGCCGGCCTGCGCGATCCGGAGAAGCCGATCGGCAACTATCTGTTCACCGGCCCGACCGGCGTGGGCAAGACCGAGGTGGCCAAGCAGCTGTCGACCATCATGGGCATCCCCCTGCAGCGGTTCGACATGTCCGAATATATGGAGCGGCATTCGGTCAGCCGGCTGATCGGTGCGCCCCCGGGCTATGTCGGCTTCGACCAGGGCGGCCTGCTGACCGATGCGGTCGACCAGAACCCGCATTGCGTGCTGCTGCTCGACGAGATCGAGAAGGCGCATCCCGACCTGTTCAACATCCTGTTGCAGGTCATGGATAATGGTCGCCTGACCGACCAGCATGGCAAGACCGTCGATTTCCGCAACGTCATCCTGATCATGACGACCAATGCGGGCGCGGCGGACATGGCGCGCGAGACGCTGGGCTTCGGAATGCTCACCCGCGAAGGCGAGGACGAGCAGGCGGTGCAAAAGATGTTCTCGCCGGAATTCCGCAACCGGCTCGATGCGATCGTTCCGTTCGGCTATCTGCCGACCGAGGTGGTGGCGCGCGTCGTCGACAAGTTCATCCTCCAGCTCGAACTCCAGCTCGCCGATCGCAACGTCCACATCAACCTGGACGACGCCGCGAAGAGCTGGCTGACCGAGAAGGGCTATGACAAGCTCTATGGCGCCCGGCCGATGGGCCGCCTGATCCAGGAGAAGATCAAGCAGCCGCTCGCCGAGGAACTGCTGTTCGGCAAGCTGGTCCATGGCGGCGAGGTGACGGTGCGGATGAAGGACGGCGCGCTGTCCTTCGGCATCGAGCCGGCCGCGCCGCGCAAGCCGCGTCGCAAGGGTGGCAAGACCGAGCCGGTCGGGGCCGAATAAAGCCCGGAGGACCGGCGGGTGATGGGAGGATGGGATGTTTCTATAGGATCATCCATCCTCCAATATCCCTTGGCCGCATTATCTGCGATAGATGTTGGATATGGTGTTAGCCTCGTTCCGACGTCTCGACGGCGCATCGCTCCTTCGAACCATCGTCCTGCTCGCGGTCCTGGCGATCGGCGCCGGCCTGGTCCTGCCGGCGCGCGCCGATTCCGGACGGCAGTTCCGCCCCTGCATCATGGTGGCGCATCCCGGCGACCGGGCGCGGGCGATCTTTGCTTCGGCCGACCGGTTCGACTGCCATAGGGGCCAGCGAAGCTTCCCGGTCGGCACGGTCTGGCTGATATCGCCGCCGCTGCGGACCCGGGCGGATCAGGCCTATGTCGCCCGCTTCGCCAGCAACTGGTCGGTCTCGGTTGCGCTGTATATCCGCTATGCCGATGGCGCGATCCGGCGGGTCGGCTTCACCCATCGCACCGCGCCGCGCTTCCTGGGCGTCGGCGGCCGCTATCTGCTGCCGATCCCGGTGCGGGACGCGGCCCCCGTCCGCCTGTTGTGGCGCGTCCGCCAGTTGACCAATGTCCGCGGCGTGATGCCGGGCGCGGAGGTGCTGGACACGGCGACGCTGGAGCGGCGGACTCTGGGGCTGACGATCGCCTATGCGCTTTGCGCAGGCATCGCGCTGGCGCTGATCGTCGGGCATCTGGCGCTCTATGTGGCGCTGCGCCAGCGCTTCCTGCTGGTCTATGTCGGCATGGTCGCCGTGTCGCTCGCCTTCCTGTTCGTGTCGTCTGGCGCGATGACGATGCTCTGGCCCGATCTGGACGTGCATCTGCGCCAGCGGGCCGCAACGCTGCTGTTCGCCGCCGGCACGATCCTGGTGCTGCTGTTCGGGCGCAGCTTCTTCCCGTCCACCGTCTTCACGCGCGGGCTGCGCCGGGTGAGCAATGCCGCGATCGCCGCGCTGATCCTGAGCACCGGCGCGATCCTGCTGATGCCGCCGCACCGGGCGACCATGCTCGACGATATCGACAGCTGCCTCTACATGCTGGTGATGGCGATGGTCCCGATCGTGGTCCTGCGCGCCACCGCGCAGCGGCAACTGGGGCTGACGCTGTTCGCCGCCGCCTGGGGGATGCCGATCCTGCTGGTCGGGCTGCGCATCATGGTGTCGTTCGGCCTGATGCGCGGCGGCAACGTGTTCGACCTGGTGACGATCGGGATGATGACGATCGAGGCGCTGGTCGCCGCGATCGGCATCGTCTGGCGCATCCACCGGCTGGGCCGCGAACGCGACGAGGCGCGCGCCGAGGAGATCGCCGCCCGGTTGCTGGCCGATGTCGATCCGCTGACCGGCCTGCTCAACCGCCGCGCGTTTCTGGCTCGGGCGATCGGGCGGGAGGCCGACCAGATGCTGCTGCTGGTCGATATCGATCATTTCAAGGCGATCAACGACCAGGTCGGGCATGACAGCGGCGACGAGGTGCTGCGCGGCTTCGCGCAGGCGCTGCGGATGGTCGCGCCGGCCGATGCGCTGGTGGCGCGGCTGGGGGGCGAGGAGTTCGCGCTGCTGCTGCCGATGCCCGCGGCGATGAGCCCGGCGGCGATCCACCGCGCGCTGCGCGAGGTCCGCATGCCTTTCGACCTGAGCGTGACGTGCAGCCTGGGCGCCTGCACCGGCCCGATGGTCAGCGAGCGTGCCTGGCAGGCCATGTACCGCACCGCCGATCGCGCGCTGTACGAGGCCAAGGCGGCAGGACGCGACCGGGTACAGGTCGGGGCGCCGCTGGTGGCGGTGGCATGACGCTTGCCGGCGGTCCCGCCCTGGCCTAGCCTCCCGGCGGGGGGATGATGATGCGCAATCGACGGATAATGTTGGCGATGGTCGCGGCCGGCGCGACCCTGGCGATGGCGGCGCGGCATCCGACCGCCGATATCCGCGTCCTGACCCACCAGACGGGCGATCCCGCGCCGCGCCGCTTTCAGGCGGCGATCGAAGTGGGGCTGGTCGGCGTCCGCCTGCTCTATACCTGGACCGCCCGGCCGGCCGGATAAGCGGGGCCGCGCCAAGTCTTGCCTGCATCAGGTCCGTGCCGCATAGGAACAGTCATGGACACACCCGCCCCATCCGCCCCCGAAACGCCGGTCGAGGACCTGTCGTTCGAAGCCGCGCTGAAGGAACTGGAGCGGATCGTCGGCCGGCTGGAGAGCGGCGACGCGACGCTGGACGAATCGATCCGCCTGTACGAGCGCGGCGACCGGCTGCGCGCCCGCTGCGCCGAGCGTCTCGACGCGGCGCAGGCGCGGATCGAGGCGATCTGGCTGGATGCGGACGGCAAGCCCGCCGGCACGCGCCCCTTTGCCGCGGGCTGAGGCGCCGATGCCCGCTCTGCCCGCGTCGCTGCCGGACGCGATCGCGCTGGTCGCCGAGGCGGTCGATGCCCGCTTCGACACGCTGCTCGCCATCCCCGACGATCCCCGCGCCAATCTCTATGCCTGCATGCGCCATGCCGCGATCGGCGGCGGCAAGCGGCTGCGCCCGCTGCTGACCATCGCAACCGCCGACCTGTTCGGCGTCGACCGCGCCTGCGCCGCGCTGGTCGGCACCGCCATCGAGGCGATCCATGTCTATTCGCTGATCCATGACGATCTGCCCGCGATGGACGACGATGACATGCGCCGGGGCAAGCCGACCGCGCACAAGGTGTATGGCGAAGCGACGGCGATCCTGGCCGGTGACTGCCTCCATGCGCTGGCCTTCGAGGTGCTGGCCGATCCCGGGACGCATCCCGATCCTTTCGTGCGCTCCGAACTGGTGCTCGACCTGGCGCGCGCCGCCGGCCCGTCCGGCATGGCGGGCGGGCAGATGATGGACTTGGAGGCGGAGAAGGCGCGGTTCGACCTCGGCACCGTCACCCGGCTCCAGCAGATGAAGACCGGCGCGCTGATCGGCGCGGCGGTGGAGGCGGGCGCTATCCTGGGGCGGGTGCCGCCGGAGGGGCGGGTGCATCTGCGCGGCTATGCGCACGACCTGGGCCTCGCCTTCCAGATCGCTGACGACCTGCTTGATGCCGAGGGCGACGAGGCGCTGGCCGGCAAGAAGCTGCGCAAGGACGGCGAGGCGGGCAAGGAGACGTTCCTCTCACTGCTTGGCGTCGACCGCGCGCGCGCGCAGTGCACGATGCTGGTCGACCAGGCCGTGCAGCATCTGCGCGGCTATGGTCCGGAGGCGGATCTGCTGCGCGCCATCGCCCGCTATGTGGTGGAGCGCGACCGGTGAGCCGGATCGGCGTCTATCCCGGCACCTTCGATCCGATCACGCTGGGCCATATGGACATCATCCGGCGCGGCGCGAAGCTGGTCGACCGGCTGGTGGTGGGCGTTACGACCAATGCGTCCAAGTCGCCGATGTTCTCGCTGGACGAGCGGATGGCGACGGTGCGGCGCGAGGTGGCGACGATCGGCGGCGCGATCGACGTGGTGCCGTTCGATTCGCTGCTGATGGACTTCGCCACCCGCGAAGGGGCGAGCATGATCGTGCGCGGCCTGCGCGCGGTCGCCGATTTCGAATATGAATATCAGATGGCGGGCATGAATCAGCAGCTCAACCGCCATGTCGAGACCGTCTTCCTGATGGCCGATGTCGCGCTGCAACCGATCGCGTCTCGGCTGGTCAAGGAGATCGCGCTGTTCGGCGGCGACGTGTCGAAGTTCGTCACGCCGTCGGTCTGCGCGGAACTGGTCGCGCGGGTCACCGAGACGGGGCGCGGCCGCCGCGCCGATTGACCGGGCCCGCAGCGGCGGCTAACCGCGCCGCCGTGACGGGTTCCCCCTGACCGGGGATCAAAAGGGAAGCCGGTGAGTGGTGCGTCCACGATCCCGGCGCTGTCCCCGCAACTGTGACCGGCGAGCGGCCGCCCCTTCGCGCCACTGGACCAGAACGAGGTCCGGGAAGGCGGGGCGAGCCGCGGCGACCCGGAAGCCAGGAGACCTGCCCGTCACGGTCGATCCATCGCGCCGGCGGGAGCACCGGGGCGGACGAGGCGAGGTTCCTCGAGCGAACGACGCGCGGCGACGCGTGCGCAATGGTGCGGACGCCGCCGAGAGGGGGATTTCGTCCGTGTTCAAGGTCACCGTTTCCATCCTGGCGCTCGCCATCGCCGCTCCTGCGCTGGCGCAGGCGGCTGCGGGGGAGGACGACCAGATCGTCGTCACCGCCGCCCGCGCGCCCCAGAAGCTGGACGAGGTCGGGCAGGCGATGACCGTCATCGACCGTGCCGAGATCGAGGCGCGACAGACCGTGTCGATCGCCGACCTGCTGTCGACCACGCCGGGCGTGACCGTCACCCGCAATGGCGGCCTGGGCAGCTTGACCAGCCTGCGCATCCGCGGCGCGGAAGCCGAGCAGACCCTGGTCGTGATCGACGGCGTGCGCGTCAATGATCCCTCGTCGCCCGGCGGCGGCTTCGATTTCGCCAACCTCCTGTCTTCGTCGATCGAGCGGATCGAGGTGCTGCGCGGCCCGAATTCGGTGCCCTGGGGCAGCCAGGCGATCGGCGGCGTCGTCAACATCATCACCCAGGCGCCGACCGACCGGTTCCGCGCCCGTGCGCGCGCCGAATATGGCTATGCCAACAGCGCCTTCGCCAGCGCCGGCGTATCGGGCGGCACCGGGCCGCTCGCCCTGTCGCTGACCGGCGGCTATCTGGACAGCGACGGCATCTCCGCCGCCGCCGATGGCCGCGAGCGCGACGGCTATCGCCAATATGGCGCGAACGGCCGTGCGACGCTGGCGCTGACCGACGCGATCGGCATCGATCTGGCGGGCTGGTATGCGCACAGCCGGGTGGGGCTGGATGGCTTCCCGGCGCCCGATTACGTGCTGGCCGATACCGCCGATTACGCGAAGACGCAGGAGGTCTATGGCTATGCCGGCGTCCATGCGAACCTGCTGGACGGCCGCTTCCGCAACCGCGTCGCCTTCACCATCGCCGACATCAACCGCGACAATTACGAGCCCGCCTTCGGCACCGATCCCAGCTTCATCGGCCGGGGCCGGTCGGAACGCTACGAATATCAGGGCGATCTCCGCGCCGCCGGACCGGTCCGCCTGGTCGGCGGCGTCGAGCACGAGACCAGCCGCTACGACGATGGCTTCCTCAAACGTTCGGTCGGCATCACCAGCGTCTATGGGCAGGCGATCGTTCAGCCGATCCGCGCGCTGACCATCACCGGCGGCGTGCGGCATGACGATCACCAGCGCTTCGGTGGCCGCACCACCTTTGGCGCGGACGCGGCGCTGGCGCTCGCCACCGGCACGACGCTGCGCGCCAGCTATGGCGAGGGGTTCAAGGCGCCGACGCTCTACCAGCTCTACAGCGCCTATGGGAACGAGGCGTTGCGGCCGGAGACGGCGCGCAACTACGACCTGGGCGTCGAACAGGCGCTGGTCGGCGGCCGGATGCGGATCGGCGCGACCTGGTTCCACCGCGACACCCGCAACCAGATCAGCTTCCGCAACTGCGCCGATGCCGCCGAATGCGCCGACTATCCCTTCGGCCGCTACGACAATATCCAGCGCACCCGCGCGCAAGGGATCGAATTTGCGATCGCGCTGCGCCCGGTCGATGCGCTGACCGTGTCGGGCAACGTCTCGTACATCGACAGCCGCAACCGGACGCCGGGCGCGGCCTTCGACCTCGACCTCGCGCGCCGGCCCCAGGAGACGGCGGCGGTCAATGTCGACTATCGCCTGCCCTTCGGCCTGTCGGTCGGCGGCACGGTGCAGATGGTCGGCGACAGCTATGACGATGCGGCCAATAGCGTCCGGCTCGACGGCTATGCGCTGGCCAGCCTGCGCGCGGAACTGCCGATCGGCGACCGGCTGTCGGTCTATGGCCGCGTCGACAACCTGTTCGACGCGGATTACCGGGTCATCGCCGGTTATGGCACCTATGGCCGCGCCGCCTATGGCGGCATCCGCGTGGCGCTGGACTGAGGTTCGCTACGGCCGTCCTGGCCCGGCGCCGTCCTTGCGGAAGCCTCCCTATCGCCCGAAACCTTGCACCACCCCGGCGAAGGCCGGGGTCCCGTTACGGAACGATCCTGATGATCTGCAAGCGTCCCCCGACTGGACCCCGGCCTGCGCCGGGGTGGTATGGTGGACCTTGGCATCGCCGCCATGGACGAAGGAGGGCGGTTTCGTGACGCCGGCGTCTCCTAGCCGCGCGCTGCTCCTTGCCCTTTTGTGGCCCGTCCTGCTCGCCGGCTGCGCGCGGCCGCCGCAGGGGGGCGGGGGCATCGTGTCGACCAATCCGTGCGCGGACGCGATGCTGGTGGAGATGGTGCCGGCGACCCGCATCGCCGCGGTCAGCCATTATTCGCAGACGCCGGGCGCCTCCTCCATGCCGCTGGCCCTCGCGCGCCGCTTCCGCGCGACGGCGGGGACGGCGGAGGAGGTGATCGCGCTCCGCCCCGATCTGGTCGTTGCCTCCAGCTTCACCGCGCCCGCGACGCGCGACGCCTGGGCGCGCGCCGGGCTGAAGACGCTCTATCTCGGCATCCCGGCCAGCATCGCCGCCAGCACTGCACAGGTGCGCGAACTGGCGGGCGCGGTTGATGCCAGACCCGCCGGCGAGCGGATCGTCCAGGGCATCGACCAGGCCCTGCGCCGCACCCGGCCGCGCGATGCGCGGCGGCCCCGCGCGCTGCTCTATATCGCGGGCGATCTTGCCAATGGCGGCGGGACGTTGCTGGATGAACTGATGACGCATGTCGGCCTGACCAATGCCGCCGCCGGTTATGGACTGGCTTTCACCGGGCGACTGCCGGCCGAGACCCTGGTCGCGCATCCGCCCGAGCTGGTGATCGCGCCCGACACCGACCGGCTGGCGCGGTTGCGCGAACGGTTGTTGCCGAAGACCAGGGCGGCGGGGATCGACCCGGCGCTGCTCTATTGCGGCGGACCCGCGATCCCGCCGGCGCTCGACCGGCTCGCCGCGATCCGCAGGAACGTGCCATGAGCCAGTCGATGCGCCTTGCCGCGCTCGCGCTGCTGGTGGCGCTGCTGTTCGGCGGCTCGCTGGCCTGCGGCAAGGCGGTGGTGCCATGGTCGGCCTGGTTCTCGGGCGATCCGCGCTGGTGGATCGTCGCCGAGCTGCGCTTGCCGCGCGCGGTGCTGGCGCTCAGCCTGGGCGCGGTGCTGGGCCTGTCGGGGGCGGTGCTCCAGGGCTATCTGCGCAATCCGCTCGCCGATCCGGGGGTGGTCGGCATCTCGGCGGCGGCGGCGCTGGGCGCGGTGGTCGCGATCGTCTTCGCCTCCGCCAGCGGCGTGGGGGTGTTCGCCGCCGCGATCCTGGCGGCCGGCGGCGCGATGGCGCTGCTCGCGGCGCTGACCTGGCGTTCCGATTCCACCGTCACCTTCGTGCTGGCGGGCACGGTGCTGGCGAGCCTGGCGGGGGCGCTCACCGCCTTCACCATCTCGGTCGCGCCCAACCCCTATGCGGTGGCGGAGGCGATGGACTGGCTGATGGGCGCGCTGACCGACCGGAGCTGGCCCGATGTCGCGCTGGCGCTGCCGCCGATGGCGCTCGGCGCACTGCTGCTGGCGCTGACCGGCCGATCGCTGGATGCCTTGGCGCTGGGCGAGCCGGCGGCGCGGTCGCTGGGCGTGCGGCTCGGCGCCGTGCGGCTGCTGGTCGTCGCCGGCACCGGCCTGGCAATCGGCGCAGGCGTGGCGGCGACGGGGGTGATCGGTTTCGTCGGGTTGATCGTGCCGCACCTGCTGCGCCCTGTTTTCGGCCACCGGCCGGGCGCGCTGCTGCTGCCCGCGAGTCTCGGCGGCGCGGCGCTGCTGCTCGCGGGCGACAGCCTGGTTCGGCTTGCCCCCGGTGCGGGCGAGGTGCGGCTGGGCGTCGCCATGGCGCTGATCGGCGCGCCTTTCTTCCTGTGGCTGCTGCTGCGCGCGAGGCATGACGCATGGCACTGATCCTCGATTCCGTCGGCGTGACGCTTGGCGGCCGCCACGTGCTGGCGGACGTGTCGGCGCGGCTGGAGCCGGGCCGCATCACCGCGATCCTGGGGCCGAACGGCGCGGGCAAGAGCAGCCTGGTCAAGGCGATGGCCGCGCTGCTGGCGCATGACGGCAGGGTCGCGCTCGACGACCGCCCGGTCGCGTCGCTCTCGCCGGAGACTCGCGCCCGCCGCATCGGTTATCTGCCGCAGGACGCGACCGTCCACTGGAACATGCGCGTGGCTGAGATCGTCGCGCTCGGCCGCCTGCCGCATCGCCGCGCCCCGTTTGGCGAATCCGATGCGGACCGCACCGCGATCGCAGCGGCGATGGCGGCGACCGGGACCATGGCCTTCGCCGATCGTCTGGTCGGCACGCTGTCGGGCGGCGAGCGGGCGCGGGTGCTGCTGGCGCGCGTGCTGGCGGGCGCGCCGGAGTGGCTGCTGGCGGACGAACCGCTCGCCAGCCTCGACCCGGCGCACCAGATCGACCTGCTCGACCGGCTGCGGGCCGTGGCGGCGTCGGGCGCGGGGGTGGTGGTGGTGCTGCACGACCTGGTTCAGGCGGCACGCGAGGCCGACGACGTGCTGCTGCTCCACCAGGGCCGGGTCGCCGGTTTCGGTCTCGCCGGCGACGTCCTGACGGCGGCGCGACTGGCCGAAACCTTTGGCGTGCGCGTCGTGATGGTCGAGAAGGCAGGCCGTCGCCTGCCGGTGCCGATCGGCCGGATCGGACTTGTATCGGAGGGCTGAACCGGACAAAGCGGCAAAAAAAGAGCAGGAGAGTTTCGATGCGCACGATCGGTCATGTGATCGGCGGGTCTGCCGGCGCCGATGCGGCCGGCGGCGGCCGGATCGCCGAGGTGTTCGACCCGAACAGCGGCCAGGTGCAGGCGCGGGTGACTTTGGGCACCGCCGCCGACCTCGACCGCGCGGTCGCCATCGCGCAAGGCGCGCAGCCCGGCTGGGCCGCCACCAACCCGCAGCGCCGCGCCCGCGTGATGTTCCGCTTCAAGGACCTGGTCGAGGCGAACATGGACGCCCTCGCGCACATGCTCTCCGCCGAACATGGTAAGGTGACCGCCGATTCGAAGGGCGACATCCAGCGCGGGCTGGAGGTGATCGAGTTCGCCTGCGGCATCCCGCACGTGCTGAAGGGTGAATACACGCAGGGCGCCGGCCCCGGCATCGACGTCTATTCGATGCGCCAGCCGCTGGGCATCGGTGCGGGCATCACGCCCTTCAACTTCCCGGCGATGATCCCGATGTGGATGTTCGGCGTCGCGATCGCCTGCGGCAACGCCTTCATCCTCAAGCCGTCGGAGCGCGACCCCTCGGTGCCGGTGCGCCTGGCGGAACTGATGCGCGAAGCCGGCGCGCCGGAAGGCATCCTGCAGGTGGTGCAGGGCGACAAGGAGATGGTCGACGCGATCCTCGACCATCCGGCGATCGGCGCGGTCAGCTTCGTGGGTTCGTCCGACATCGCCCATTATGTCTATCGGCGCGGCGTCGAGGCGGGCAAGCGCGTCCAGGCGATGGGCGGGGCGAAGAACCACGGCATCGTCATGCCCGACGCGGATCTGGACCAGGTGGTCGCCGACCTCGCGGGCGCGGCGTTCGGTTCGGCGGGCGAGCGGTGCATGGCGCTGCCCGTGGTGGTGCCGGTGGGCGAGCGGACGGCGGACGCGCTGCGCGCGAAACTGATCCCGGCGATCGAGGCCCTGCGCGTCGGCGTCTCGACCGATGCGGAGGCGCATTACGGTCCGGTCGTCAACGCCGCGCACAAGGCCAAGGTGGAGCAGTGGATCCAGACCGGCGTCGACGAGGGTGCCGATCTGGTCGTCGATGGGCGCGGCTTCACGCTACAGGGGCATGAGCAGGGCTTCTTCATCGGTCCGTCGCTGTTCGACCGGGTGACGCCGGCGATGCAGAGCTACAAGGAGGAGATCTTCGGCCCCGTCCTCCAGATCGTGCGCGCGCCCGATTTCGAGACGGCGCTGCGCCTGCCCTCCGAGCATCAATATGGCAACGGCGTCGCCATCTTCACGCGCAACGGACATGCCGCGCGCGAGTTCGCGGCGCGCGTCAACGTCGGCATGGTCGGCATCAACGTGCCGATCCCGGTGCCGGTCGCCTATCACAGCTTCGGCGGGTGGAAGCGCTCGGCCTTCGGCGACATCAACCAGCATGGCATGGAGGGCGTGCGCTTCTGGACGCGGACCAAGACCGTGACGCAGCGCTGGCCCGACGGCTCGGTCGACCTGCCACGCGGCGCGGAGGATGGCGGACCCGCGCGGGTGCAGGACGCGTTCGTCATCCCAACCATGGGCTGAGCCATGGATCGTTCCAAGGGAGCTCGACCCATGCGCCATGTCGTAAAAGCCACCAGCCTGATGCTCGCTGCCTGTAGTGGCGGCGGCTCGGGCAACAACCAAAGCGACGAGGTTGCCGTCGCGCAGGTGCAGGAACCGACGCCGGAGAACCTGCTCGACGATCCGCAGAACAGCGCCGTGCCGCTGGGATCGCGCGGCAATGCGATACCCGGTCCCGCGCCGCTGGCCACCATCCCCGCCCGCTTCCAGGGCCGCTGGGGGATGACCGCCGCCGATTGCGACCCCTCGACCGGAGCGGACAAGGGCAAGCTGACCATCGCCGGCAACCGCCTGGCGTTCTTCGAATCGCGCGGCGATGCGACCAGGATCGTACAGACGCAGCCGACCCAGATCGCCTTCGACCTGCCGATGAGCGGCGAGGGGGCGAAATGGTCGGAGCGGACGACCCTGACCCTGCTGGAAGACGTCAAGATGCTGGTGCGCCAGAAGACGGTGCCGGGCGCGAAGCCAGAGACCATTCGCTACGTGCGCTGTCCCGCCTGAGAGATATCGATGCAAAATCAATTCGACCTGACCGACGACCAGCGCGAGATCCAGGACCTGGCGCGCCGCTTCACCGCCGACCGCATCACCCCCTTCGCGGCCGAATGGGACGAGAAGCACCTCTTCCCGCGCGACACGATCAAGGCGGCGGCCGAGCTGGGCTTCGCCGCCATCTACGTGTCCGAGGAATCGGGCGGCATCGCGCTCGGCCGGCTGGAGGCGGCGCTGATCATGGAGGCGATGGCCTATGGCTGTCCCTCGACCAGCGCGTTCATCTCGATCCACAACATGGCGTCGTGGATGATCGACGCGTTCGGGTCGGCGCGGGTGAAGGAGAAATATCTCCCGTCGCTGGTCACGATGGACCGGATCGCCAGCTATTGCCTGACCGAGCCTTCGTCCGGCTCCGACGCGGCGGCGCTGAAGACGCGCGCGGTGCGCGACGGGGACGGCTGGCGGGTGACCGGCACCAAACAGTTCATCTCCGGCGGTGGCGAGAACGATATCTATGTCGTCATGGTCCGCACCGGCGAGGAGAAGGCGCGCGGCATCTCGTGCCTGGTGATCGAGAAGGACATGGCCGGCGTCTCGTTCGGCGCGAACGAGCGCAAGCTTGGCTGGCATTCGCAACCGACCGCGCAGGTCATCCTGGAGGATGTGTTCGTGCCGGCCGAGAATCTGGTCGGTGCGGAGGGCGAGGGGTTCCGCATCGCCATGTCGGGGCTGGACGGCGGGCGGCTGAATATCGGCGCCTGCTCGCTGGGCGGCGCGCAACGCTGCCTGGACGAGACGATTGGCTATACGAAGGACCGGCAGCAGTTCGGCCAGCCGATCGCCGATTTCCAGAACACCCAGTTCACGCTGGCCGACATGGCGACCGATCTGGAGGCGTCCCGCGCGCTCCTCTACATGGCCGCCGCCAAGGTGACGGCGGGCGCGCCCGACAAGACCAAGTTCGCGGCGATGGCGAAGCGGCTGGCGACCGACAATGGCTCGGCGATCGTCGACCGTGCGCTCCAATTGCACGGCGGCTATGGCTATCTGATGGATTATCCGATCGAGCGCTTCTGGCGCGACCTGCGCGTCCATTCGATCCTGGAGGGCACCAACCAGGTGATGCGGATGATCATCGGTCGGGAGCTGACCCGGGCATGAGGGGGCAACCGCAAGCGGTGTCACCCTTTCACCGGCTGCCGAGGGGACGGTCGCGAAAGTCTCTACATCGACCCAGCCCCCGTATCACCCCGGCGAAGGCCGGGGTCCAGCTCCGGAGCGATCGTGATGATTCACTGGCGTCCCCCAACTGGACCCCGGCGTTCGCCGGGGTGGTCGGTTGGGTTGCGCAACAATCCCAGCCAGAGGGGGGGCGTGCGGCATGACCGGAGACCTGCTCGTCACCACCGAGCGCGCGGTCGGGCGGTTGCGGCTCAATCGGCCACAGGCGATCCACGCGCTCAATCGCGGCATGTGCGTCGCCATGCTGTCGGCGCTGGAGGCGTGGCGCGCGGATCTCAGCGTCGAGGCGATCATCCTCGACCATCTGCCCGCCCCCGATGGTGACCCGAAGCGGTCGCGGGGCTTCTGCGCGGGGGGCGACATCCGCCTGATCGCGGAGAGCGGCGCGGGCGACGGCGCGGCGGCGCGCGCCTTCTTCGCGACCGAGTACCGGCTGAACGCGCGGCTGTTCACCTATGCCAAGCCGATCGTCGCGGTGATGGACGGCATCACCATGGGCGGCGGCGTCGGCATCGCCATGCCCTGCCGCTATCGGATCGCGACCGAGAACACCCGGTTCGCGATGCCGGAGACGGGCATCGGCCTGTTCCCGGACGTCGGCGGCGGCTGGTATTTGTCGCGGCTGCCGGGGCATATCGGCGTCTATCTGGCGCTGACCGGCCACCGGCTGGACGGCGCGGAGGCCCATGCCCTGGGCCTCGCCACCCATTACCTGCCCGCCGCCGCGCTGGACGAGGCCAAGCGCCGCATCGTCGCCGCGCCGCAGGACATCGCGGCGATCCTGTCCGACCTGTCGGCCCCGCCGCCCGAGGCGCGCATCCTGGCCGACCGCGAGGCGATCGACCGGCTGTTCGCCGCCGACCGGATGGAGGAGATCGTCGCCGCGCTGGAGGCGGATGGCGGCGATTGGGCAAGAGCGCAGCTCGCCACGCTGGCCACCAAATCGCCCCAGGCGCTGAAGGTGTCGCTGAAGCTGGTGCGCGACGGCGTGACCATGCCGACCTTCGAGGACGAGATGGCCCAGGAATATGCGGTCGCGTCCCACGTCGTGCAGCGCCACGATCTGGTCGAGGGGGTGCGCGCGCTGATCGTCGACAAGGACCAGTCGCCGCGCTGGCAGCCGGCGACGCTCGACGGCGTCAGCGACCATCTGATCGACCAGATCTTCGCACCCCTGCCCGAGGCCGAGGCCTGGACCCCTTATGGAGACGATCATGGCTGAATATCAAACCCTGCTGGTCGAGCAGCGTGGCCCCGTCACCCTCGTCACGCTCAACCGGCCGGAGGCGCTGAACGCGCTCAACGCGCAGCTCCTGTCCGACCTGCTGGCGGCGATGGCGGTGTTCGAGGCGGATGCGACGCAGGGCTGCGCGGTGCTGACCGGCAGCGCCAAGGCGTTCGCGGCCGGCGCCGACATCAAGGAGATGCAGGCGCAGGGCTTCGCCGACATGTATGCGCACGATTTCTTCGCCGGCTGGGACCAGTTCACCCGCACGCGCAAGCCGGTGATCGCGGCGGTCGGCGGCTATGCGCTGGGCGGCGGCTGCGAAGTGGCGATGATGTGCGACTTCATCCTGGCGGCGGACAGCGCCAAGTTCGGCCAGCCCGAGATCAAACTGGGCGTGACGCCGGGGATGGGCGGGTCGCAGCGGCTGGCGCGCGCGGTCGGCAAGGCCAAGGCGATGGAGATGTGCCTGACCGGCCGGATGATGGACGCCGCCGAGGCGGAGCGCGCCGGGCTGGTCAGCCGCGTGATCCCCGCCGCCGATCTGGTCGAGGAAGCCGTCAAGACCGCCGCCACCATCGCCGGCATGGCGCCGCTCGCGATCCTGGCGAACAAGGAGATGGTCAACTACGCCTTCGAGACCGGACTGGCGGCGGGCGTGCAGTTCGAGCGGCGGCTGTTCCACGGCCTGTTCGGCTCGGCCGACCAGAAGGAGGGCATGACCGCATTCGTCGAGAAGCGCAGCGGGCAGTGGCGCGGGCGATGAGAGAGGCTTGAGGCACCCCTTCTTCCACCCCGGCGAAGGCGAGGCCTCTGCGAAAGCCCGTGACCACCATCGCGGCGAAGGCCGGGATTCAGGTAAGGGGCACTTGCACGTTATTCGGAACGTTCCGTGATTTGACCCTGGCCTTCGCCGGGGTGGTGCAAGGGCCGGGGCGGCGGTTCGTCCTGGCCCGCATATTCACATTGAAAGAGCCACCGCAACGACGGCGGCCGGAGAGAGGATCGACGACATGGCGCGCATCGCCTTTATCGGACTGGGCAATATGGGCGGCGGCATGGCCGCGAACCTGGCCGGGGCGGGGCATGAGGTCCACGCCTTCGACTTGTCGGCCGAGGCGCTCGCCCGCGCCGCACAGGCCGGCTGCCACCCCGCCGCCAGCGCGCGAGCGGCGGCGGACGGCGCGGAGGCGGTGGTGACGATGCTGCCCGCCGGCCGCCATGTCGAGACGGTGCAGGCGGAGATCCTGGGTGCGCTGGTCCCGGGCGCCTTGCTGATCGACTGTTCGACGATCGACGTCGCCACAGCCCGCAGCGTCGCCGAGGCCGCCGTCGCACGCGGCTTCATGGCGGTCGATGCGCCGGTGTCGGGCGGGATCGCGGCGGCGGCGGCGGGGACGCTGACCTTCATGGTCGGCGGCGCGCCGGACGCGTTCGAGCGCGCCCGGCCCTATCTGGCGGCGATGGGCAAGGCGGTGATCCATGCCGGCGGCAGCGGTGCCGGCCAGGCGGCGAAGATCTGCAACAACATGGTGCTGGGCGCGACGATGATCGCGACCTGCGAGGCGTTCCGGCTGGCGGAGAAACTGGGGCTGGAGGCGCAGGCCTTCTTCGACATCGCCTCGGTCAGTTCCGGGCAGAGCTGGTCGCTGACCAGTTATTGCCCGGTGCCGGGCGTCGGGCCGACCACGCCGGCCGACCATGATTATCAGGGCGGCTTCGCGGCGGCGCTGATGCTGAAGGATCTGCGCCTGGCGCGCGAGGCGGCGGCGCAGGTCGGCGCCGATACGCCGATGGGCGCCCGCGCCGCCGAGCGCTACGAGGCGTTCGTCGCGGCCCATCCGGATCCGATCGACTTCTCCGCCATCATCAAAAGCCTGTAACGGGGCGCGTCGTACGCGCCCCGCCCCGTCTTACCGCGTTCAGCCCGCCGCCGCGCGCGACCGGGCGGCGAAGCTCTTGCGCAGCTTCTGGAGCTTGGGCGGGATCACCGCCATGCAATAGGGATTGGACCGGCCCGAGGTCTCCCAATAATCCTGGTGATAGCCCTCGGCCGGATACCATTCGCTCATCGGCTCGATCGTGGTGACGATGCGGCCGTGATCCTCGCCGGCGCGCTCGATCGCCTCGCGCGCCTCGGCCGCCTGGGTCTCGTCGGCTGGGAAGATCGCCGAGCGATACTGCGTGCCGACGTCGTTGCCCTGGCGATTGAGCTGGGTGGGGTCGTGCGTCGCGAAGAAGATGTCGAGCAGGTCGGCATAGCGGATGCGGTCGGGATCGAAGCCGACGCGGATCGCCTCGGCATGGCCGGTATCGCCGCCGCAGACCTGCTTGTAGGTCGGGTTGGGCACCGTGCCGCCGATATAGCCGCTCTCGACGCTTTCGACGCCGATCACGTCCTTGAACACCGCCTCGGTGCACCAGAAGCAGCCTCCGGCCAGCGTCGCATATTCGGTCATGAAGATGGTCTCCTTTCCCCCCAGATAGGAACGCGCTAACGCCGCCGCAAAGGGCCCGTGCCCTTCAAGGCTCTGGAGGGAAGCGATGACGGTCGACGGCAAGGTGATGGTGACCGGCGGGGCCGGCTATATCGGCAGCCATGCGGTGCTGGCGCTGCTCGACGCCGGCTATGAGGTGGTGGTGCTCGACAACCTCGTCACCGGCTTCGATTGGGCGGTCGATCCCCGCGCGCCGCTGGTCCGGGCGGACGTCGCGGACGAGGTCGCGGTGCGCGCCGCGATCCGCGCGCACGGCGTGCGCGCGATCATGCATTTCGCCGGGTCGATCATCGTGCCGGAGTCGGTCGCCGACCCGCTCAAATATTACCGCAACAACACCGCCGCCTCGCGATCGCTGATCGAGAGTGCGGTGGTGGAGGGAGTGCCGCACTTCATCTTCTCCTCGACCGCCGCCACCTATGGCACGCCCGAGCGGATGCCGATCGCGGAGGACGATCCCAAGCGTCCGATCAACCCGTACGGCATGTCGAAGCTGATGACCGAGACGATGCTGGCCGATGTCGCGGCGGCGCATCCGATCAACTATTGCGCGCTGCGCTATTTCAACGTCGCGGGCGCGGACCCGGCCGGACGGTCGGGCCAGTCGACCGCGGGGGCCACGCACCTGATCAAGGTCGCGGTGGAGGCGGCGACCGGCAAGCGCGAGCATGTCGGCGTGTTCGGCACCGACTTCCCCACGCCCGACGGCACCGGCGTGCGCGACTATATCCATGTCACCGATCTCGCGGCGGCGCATGTCGCGGCGTTGCAGAAGCTGATCGACCGGCCGGGCGAGAGCCATGTTATGAATTGCGGCTATGGCCGGGGCTTTTCGGTCAACGAGGTGCTCGACGCGGTCGATCGGGTCACCAACCGGCGGATCGAGCGCCGCTATGAGGGGCGGCGCGCGGGCGATCCGGCGGAGCTGGTCGCCGACAATGCCAAGATCCTGGCGACGCTCGACTGGCGGCCAGCGCATGACGATCTTGCCGGGATCATCCGCGACGCGCTGGCCTGGGAACGGGCGCTGGCGGAGCGCGGGCGGTGACCTCGACGGGGACCTGGCGCTCGCTGCTGTTCGTGCCGGGCGACCGGCCGGAGCGGATGGCGAAGGCGGCCGGCTGCGGGGCGGACGCGCTGATCCTGGACCTGGAGGACTCGGTCGCCGCCAGCGCCAAGCCGGCGGCGCGCGAGGCGGTCGCGGCGTTTCTGCGGGAGCCCCGCGTGCTGCCGCTGGTCGTGCGGGTCAATCCGCTCGATTCCGGCCTGGTCGAGGACGACCTGGCTGCGGTGCTGCCGGCGCGGCCCGACGCGCTGATGCTGCCCAAGGCAGAGGGCGCGGCCTCGGTCGCGGCGCTGGCGACGCGCGCCGGCCTGCCGATCCTGCCGGTCGCGACCGAGACGCCGGCGGCGATCTTCCAGCTCGGCAGCTATGCCGGCGTGGCCCAGCATCTCGCCGGCCTGACCTGGGGCGCGGAGGACCTGCCCGCCGCGATCGGCGCGACGTCGGCGCGCGAGGCGGACGGCGGCTATACCGCGCCCTATCAGCTCGCTCGCGCGTTGACCCTGTTCGGCGCGCATGCGGCGGGCGTCGCGGCGATCGAGACGGTGTTTCCCGATTTCCGCGACCTGGACGCGCTCGCCGCCTATGCCGGGCGCGGGCGGCGCGACGGCTTCACGGGGATGATGGCGATCCATCCGGCCCAGGTGCCGGTCATCAACGCCACCTTCACCCCCAGCGACGCGGAGCGCGCGGCGGCGCAGGCGATCGTCGACCTGTTCGCGGCCAACCCGGGCGCGGGCGCGCTGCAGCTCGCCGGACGGATGGTCGACGCGCCGCACCTGAAACAGGCCCGGCGCATCCTGGGGCTGGCCTAGCGTTCGCCGCCGATCGTGGCGCGCATCCGGGCGGTCAGCCACCACCAGCCGAGCGCCCAGAGCGTGCCGAAGCTCCAGCCGGCGAGCACGTCCGACGGCCAGTGGACGCCCAGATAGACGCGGCTCGACCCGATCGCACCGGTCAGCAGGATCGCCGCGCCGAACAGATAGCGGCGGGTCGGCCGGTCGCGCACCACCTGCGCGGCGAGCGCGGCGAGGGTGAGATAGACGATCGCGCTGTTGGTCGCATGGCCGCTTGGGAAGCTGGCGTTGGAGACATCGACCAGGTGCGGCACCAGGTCGGGCCGGGCGCGGCCGATGGTCCGCTTGATCAGCCACACCATCTGCCCGCCGGTCGAGGTGGCCAGCACCAGCGCCAGCGCGGTCAGCCACAGCCGCTGCATCAGCAGGAAGCCGGCGACCAGCACCACCACCAGCGTCACCACCGTGCTGCCGCCCAGCGCGGTCAGGTCGACCGCCACGCCCGGCAGCCAGGCGGGGCCGCCCCAGGCGCGCAGGCCCTGGATGATCGAGCGGTCGAGCGCCAGCGGATCGGGCGCCAGCCAATGGCCGAACAGCAGGGCCAGCAGGGCGGCGATGGCGAGCAGCGAGATGGCGGCCAGCGGCTTGGGCAGCGGGCGGGTGGGGGGAGAAGAAGCCATGCCCTTGGTGTAGGCAGGGCGGGGGGCGGGCGCAAAAGGGAATGTCGCGTGGCGCCGGGCGTTTACGCCGCAAATACAACAAGCAACTTTCGGAAGTGCCGGCTATGCCTGTGATCATCGGATCACGGGATCACGGGATCACGGGATCACGGGATCACGGCACGGCCGGGTCGCGTGCATACCGGAAAGGCTGGAGAGGGGGCTGACATGAGCATGGGCAGGGGCATGGACCGTCGCGGCTTCCTGGGAGGCGCCACGCTGCTGGCGGGATGCGCCACCGTGCCGCGCGCGCCGGCGGCCGCGGCGCCCGGCTTCGTCCGGCGCGAGGGGATGCGGCTGATGCTGGGCGACCGGCCTTACCGCTTCGTCGGCGCGAACATGTGGTATGCGGCCTATCTCGGGGCCGACGCGCCCTATGGCGACCGGGCGCGGCTGGGGCGCGAGCTGGATACGCTGAAGGCGATGGGCGTCACCAACCTGCGCATCCTCGCCTCCGCCGAGGAAGGGCCGCTGCGCAACGCGATCAGGCCCGGCTTCCGCACCGCCACCACGACCAATGCGGCGCTGCTCGCCGGGCTGGACCATGCCCTGGCGGAGATGGCGAAGCGCGACATGCGCGTGGTGCTGTACCTGACCAATTTCTGGGAATGGTCGGGCGGGATGATGACCTACCTGTCCTGGGTCAATGGCGGCCGCTATCTGGACATGAACGATCCGGCGCATCCCTGGCCGGCCTTCGCCAATTTCAACGCGCAATTCTATGGCGATGCGCGCGCCACCGGCCTGTATCGCGACTGGATCCGGACGGTGGTGTCGCGGACCAGCAGCGCGACCGGTCGCCCTTATGCCGACGATCCGACGATCATGGCCTGGCAACTCGCCAACGAGCCGCGCCCGGCGGGCGACGTGGATCATGCCGATGTGGCGCAGTTCACCGCCTGGGTCCGCGACAGCGCCCGGCTGATCAAGTCGCTCGATCCCCACCATCTGGTCTGCACCGGATCGGAAGGGTTGAAGGGGACGCTGGAGCGGCCCGAGATCCTGCTCGCCGAACATGGCGTGGCGGAGATCGACTATCTGACCGCGCATATCTGGCCCAACAACTGGGACTGGGTCCGACAGACCGACCTTGCCGGCACCTATCAGCGCGGCGAGACGCTGACCCGGGATTATATCGCCAGCCATGTCCGCCTGGCCCGGCAAATGGACAAACCGCTGGTGATCGAGGAGTTCGGCTATCCCCGCGACGGCGGCAGCAACGATCCGAGGGTCGCCACCGGATACAAGGACCGGTTCTATCGGCTGATCTATGCGGCGGCGTTGCGCGACATGGGCGAAGGCGGGCCGATCGTGGGCACCAACTTCTGGGCGTGGAACGGCGAGGCGCGGGCCGAGCATTCCGACTATCGGTTCCGCGACGGTGACCGCCACTATATGGGCGACCCCCCGCACGAGCCGCAGGGCTGGTACGGCATCTTCACCGGCGACACGACGGTCCGCATCGTCGCCGACCATGCCGCCGCCGTCGCGCGATTGCCGCAGACCGTTCGGTAGAGGGAGGCTGCGCCATGCTCCGTGCCACGATGACGCTGGCAGCGCTGCTGCTCCAGACGGCGACGCCCGTGCTGGCGCAGGAAGTGCTGGACGCCGATCCCAACCTGCTCGCACCGTCCAAGGACCCAAGGCGCACCACCAACGGTCTGGCCCGGACTCCGCCCATGGGCTGGAACAGTTGGAATAAATTCGGCTGCAAGGTCGACGAGGCGGTGATCCGCCGCACCGCCGATGCGATTGCGGCGAACGGCATGAAGGAGGCGGGCTATGCGTATATCGTCATCGACGATTGCTGGCATGGCAGCCGCGACGCCGATGGCTTCATCACCGAAGATCGCCAGCGCTTCCCCGGCGGGCTCAAGGCGCTTGGCGACTATATCCATGGCAAGGGACTGAAGTTCGGCATCTATTCCGACGCCGGCACCAAGACGTGCGGCGGCCGGCCTGGCAGCCAGGGGCATGAATATCAGGACGCTTTGCGCTATGCGCGCTGGGGCGTCGACTATCTGAAATATGACTGGTGTTCGTCGGGCGTCCGCAATGCCGAGGACGCCTATGCGACCATGGCCGATGCGCTGCGCGCGACGGGGCGGCCGATCCTGTTCTCACTGTGCGAATGGGGCAATTCGAAACCGTGGCTGTGGGCGGCGAAGATCGGCAACATGTGGCGCACCACCGGCGACATCACCGACAAATGGGAAGGGAAGCACGGGCATAGCTGGGGCGTCGCGTCGATCGTCGACCTGAACGAACCGCTCTGGCCCTTCGCAGGCCCCGGCCACTGGAACGACCCTGACATGCTGGAGGTCGGCAATGGCGGGCTGAGCGACGCCGAATATCGCGCGCACTTCTCGCTCTGGGCGATGATGGCTGCGCCGCTGATCGCCGGCAACGATGTCGCCGCCATGTCGGACGCGACCCGCGCCATCCTGCTCAACCGCGCGGTGATCGCCGTCGACCAGGACCCGCTGGGCGCGCAGGGGCATCGGGTATGGCGGAGCGGCGCCCAGGAGGTCTGGGTCAAGCCGATGGCCGATGGCGGGCGCACGCTGCTGCTATGGAATCGCGGCGACGCCCCGGCACGGATCGCCGCCGACTGGCCCAGCCTGGGCCTGCCCGCGACGGTGCGGCTGCGCGGACGCGACCTGTGGGCGCACACGGATCTCGGCCGCCTGTCCGGCCGCTATGCAGCGGAGGTCGCGCCGCATGGCGTCGTGATGGTGCGGCTGGCGCCATGACGGCGGGGCGACAGGATCGTCGTTCCGCCTGCCACGACGGGGGCCGCGATGCCGCTATGGAATAAGGCGGCCTAATTCGTCCGATTGGCGATGTGTCGAGCGCCCGCCGCGAACAGGACAAGGCAAACTGCGCTACCCACGAATTGGACACTTCGAATGACGGCGTCGGGGCCGTGGGGTGAGCCGTTGAAGGAAAAATGACCGATCAGATATCCCAACCCCACGCAAAGCGCGGGAATGTCCTGTTTCTGTCCGGAGAGGAGAAATCTCAGGATCAGGCGAGCCAGAACAAGGATAAGGGCCGTTGTTGCCGCGGCGCCGACGAACGCCTGAAGATAGATCATCTCGACCACCGCTTTGATCGCCATTGGACCTGATTAAGTATGGCAGTTTGCTCAAGGTGATGGCTGGTGGTGAACGGCCTCAATCACGCTGGCGGAACGCGAAGTGCCGGGGATGATGTGCGGTCAGCACGAGCAACGCGGCCACGAACGGCGCCAAGCCGATCAGGGACGCCGCTTCAAAGCCAAGCCACCCGGCCAGATAGGCGACCGCCGTATATTGGCACCATTTGCCGATCACGACGCCCAAGGCGACGAACAGGATGGCATGAACGGACCGTCGCATAGCCTGTGCACTCTGATGCCGCTGGTTGCCGGAATATGCACGGGACGGAGCGGTGTTCAATCCCTGTTCAGAGATGGTCGCAGATCATCCGGCGATGCCTTGACCCAAGGCCATCTCCTCCGCGACAACCGCTGGTAAGGAAAATGGCGCGCCCGGAACGATTCGAACGTCCGACCCTCAGATTCGTAGTCTGATGCTCTATCCAGCTGAGCTACGGGCGCTTGGGAGGTGGCCCTCTAGTCCGGGGGCGATGGGCGCGCAAGCCCTTTGTTGCGGAAAAAATGCACGGGCCGCGCATGATCCAGCCGGTTGAGTAGGGAGCCGCGATCGGCTTAAGGCGTTTGTCGCCATGGCCATGACCGATATCCCCAACGCACAGCCCGACAGCCGGGACACCACCATCCTCGACGCCCCCGACAAGATGGTCGGCGTGCGCGAGATGTTCGGCATCGACCTCGACATGGAGGTCCCCGCCTTTTCCGAAGCGGACGAGCGGGTGCCCGATCTCGACCCCGCCTATGTCTTCGATCGCGACACGACGCTGGCGGTGCTGGCGGGCTTCGCGCACAACCGGCGCGTGATGGTCCAGGGCTATCACGGCACCGGCAAGTCGACCCATATCGAACAGGTCGCGGCGCGCCTGAAATGGCCGTGCATCCGCATCAACCTGGACGCGCATATCAGCCGCATCGACCTGATCGGCCGCGACGCGATCGTGCTGCGCGACGGTCAGCAGGTGACGGAGTTCCGCGAGGGGCTGCTGCCCTGGGCGCTGCAGACGCCGACCGCCTTGGTCTTCGACGAATATGACGCCGGCCGGCCCGACGTGATGTTCGTGATCCAGCGCGTGCTGGAGACGGAGGGCAAGCTGACGCTGCTCGACCAGAATCGCGTGATCCGCCCCAGCAAGTGGTTCCGCCTGTTCGCCACCGCCAACACGGTGGGCCTGGGCGACACCAGCGGCCTGTATCACGGCACGCAGCAGATCAACCAGGGCCAGATGGACCGCTGGAACATCGTCGTCACGCTCAACTACCTGCCCGCCGCGGTCGAGGCGCGGATCGTGCTCGCCAAGTCGGGCGAATATGACAAGCCCGACGGCAAGGCGGTGGTCGACAACATGGTCCGGGTCGCCGACCTGACCCGCAAGGGCTTCGTCAATGGCGACATCTCGACGGTGATGAGCCCGCGCACGGTCATCACCTGGGCGCAGAACGCCTTGATCTTCAACGATGTCGGCCTCGCCTTCCGCCTGTCCTTCCTGAACAAGTGCGACGAGGCGGAGCGGCCGCTGGTGGCGGAATATTACCAGCGCGTGTTCGGCAAGGACCTGCCCGAGAGCGTCGCGGCCAAGGCGTAACGCTGAAGGTGGCGAACGAAACCCCTCTCGACCGGTTCAAGGCGGTGCTGGGCGGCGCGGCCCGCGCGCTGGCCGACGCGCCCGATGTCGAGCTCGCCTATACCGCCGATGCGCCCAGTCAGTCGGGCAAGCATCTGAAGGTGCCGATGCCCGGCCGCACCCTGCCGCCCGAACAGGTGGCGGAGGCGCGCGGCTTCGCGGACGGCTATGCGCTGAAGCTGCGCCATCACGACGCCGGGCTGCATGCGCGCGGCGCACCGGTCGACCCGGTCGCGCGCGCGGTCTTCGACGCGGTCGAGACGGCGCGGGTCGAGGCGCTGGGCAGCCGGGGTTATGCCGGCATCGCCGCCAACCTGGACCAGGCGCTCGATCTGCGGATGCGATCCGATCCACTGACCCGCGCCCGCTCGCGCGCCGAAGTGCCGCTGTCGACCGCGCTCGGCCTGCTCGCCCGCGAGGCGCTGACCGGGCGCGAATCGCCGGCGGTCGCCCAGCCGGGACTGGCGCTGATCCGCGACTGGGTGGCGGCCAAGTCCGACCTGTCGGCGCTGGCGCTGGCGCTCGACGACCAGCGCGCCTTCCAGCAACTCGCCGCCCGGATGCTCGCCGACCTGGAGCTGGTCGAGGGCGAGCAGCAGCCCGACGAGGCGGACGAGGGCGAATCCGACGACGAGGGCAGCGACGAATCGCCCGACGAGGATGGCGACGAGGGCGACGAGCAGGGCGGCGAGGGCCAGGGCGAGGTCGAGGCGCGGGGCGAACAACGCGACTCGGACAGCGATGAGGGCGAGGGCCAGGAGATGGGCGAGGATTCGCCCGACGATCTCGACGGCGAACCCGGCGACGAGGGCGAGGAGGGGATGCAGCCCGTGCGCCCCAACCGGCCGTTCAGCGATTTCAGCCCGCAATTCGACTATAAGCCCTGGACGACCGAGTTCGACGAGGTGGTGACCGCGACCGAACTGTGCGACGCGGACGAGCTGGATCGGTTGCGGGGCTATCTGGACCAGCAACTCGCGCATCTGCAATCGGCGGTGTCGAAGCTCGCCAACCGGCTGCAGCGCCGGTTGATGGCGCAGCAGAACCGGAGCTGGGACTTCGACCAGGAAGAGGGGATGCTGGACGCCGCGCGGCTGGCGCGGGTCGTGGTCAGCCCCGGACAGTCGCTGTCCTATAAGGTCGAGCGCGACACCGAGTTCCGCGACACCGTGGTGACACTGCTGATCGACAATAGCGGGTCGATGCGCGGGCGGCCGATCTCGATCGCGGCGATCTCCGCCGATATCCTGGCCCGCACGCTGGAACGGTGCGGGGTGAAGACCGAGATACTGGGCTTCACCACCCGCGCGTGGAAGGGCGGGCAGGCGCGCGAGACCTGGCTGGCGGCGGGCCGGCCGCCACAGCCGGGGCGGCTCAACGACCTGCGCCACATCATCTACAAAAAGGCGGACGAGCCGTGGCGGCGCGCCCGGCAGAATCTCGGGCTGATGATGCGCGAGGGGCTGCTGAAGGAGAATATCGACGGCGAGGCGCTGCTCTGGGCGCACAATCGCCTGATCGCGCGGCCCGAGGAGCGGCGCATCCTGATGGTGATTTCGGACGGCGCGCCGGTCGATGATTCCACGCTGTCGGTCAATTCGGGCAGCTATCTGGAACGGCATCTGCGCCAGGTGATCGGCTGGATCGAGTCGAAGAGCCCGGTCGAACTGATCGCGATCGGCATCGGCCACGACGTGACCCGCTATTACGAGCGCGCGGTGACGATCATGGACGCCGAGCAGTTGGGCGGCACCATCATGGAGCAACTGGCGGCGCTGTTCGACGCGAAGTGACGGGGACGGGGGCACAACGGAGAGGGCCTTTCCCCCCACGCTCCACCCCGGCGAAGGCCGGGGTCCAGTGACGAAGCGGTGGTGGTAGCTAACCAGCGTCCCTAGACCGGATCCCTGCCGTCGCCGGAATGGTGCGGAATTCGCCTCGGAGTCTCGCGCCCCTGCGTGAGGCAGCCTCGACAATTCCCCTCAACCGGCATTTGCGCCTATGGCACGCGGCATGACGATCGAGCTTCTGTCCAATCCGCTCGCCGCGCAGCGCGCCGACCTGGCGGGCCTTGCCGAGCGGGCCCGGTTGCGCCGGCTGGCCCCGCGCGCCGGCGTGGATTTCGCCTCCAACGACTATCTGGGCCTGGCCGATTCGCCCCGCCTGCGCGCCGCCGTCGCGACGGCGCTGGACGAGGGGGTGCCGGTCGGCTCGGGCGGATCGCGGCTGCTGCGCGGCAATCATCCCGAGCACGAGGCGCTGGAGGCGGAAGCGGCGTCGTTCTTCGGGGCGGAGGCGGCGCTGTATTTCCCCACGGGCTTCGCCGCCAATGCCGCGCTGCTCGCGACGCTGCCGCAGCGGGGCGACCTGGTGGTGCATGACGCCCTGGTCCATGCCAGCGCGCATGACGGGATGCGCCAGGGGCGGGCCGCGCGGGTCGCGGCGGCGCACAATGATGCGCAAGGCTTCGACGATGCGATCCGCGACTGGCGACGCGCGGGCGGCACCGGCACTGCCTGGATCGCGGTGGAGAGCCTGTACAGTATGGACGGCGACCGCGCGCCGCTGGACGAACTCGCCGCCGTCGCCGACCGGCACGACGCGATGCTGCTGATCGACGAGGCGCATGCCACCGGCCTGTGGGGCGCGGGCGGGCGCGGCCTGTCCGCCGGACTGGAGGGGCGGCTGAACGTCGTCAGCCTGCACACCTGCGGGAAGGCGCTGGGCTGCGAGGGCGCGCTGGTCTGCGGGCCGGCGGTGGTGCGCGACTGCCTGGTCAATCGCGGCCGCGGCTTCATCTTCTCGACCGCGCCGTCGCCGCTGATGGCGCGCGCGGTGCGCGAGGCGTTGCGTATCGTCGTCGACGAACCGGCGCGCCGCGACCGCCTGTCCACGCTGATCGCCGCCGCCGGGGCCGCGCTCGCGCCGCACGGCGTCACGCCCAGCGGGTCGCAGATCCTGCCGCTGATCGTCGGCGAGGATGCGGCGACGATGCGGCTGGCGGCGGCGGTGCAGGCGGCGGGCTTCGACGTGCGCGGCATCCGCCCGCCCACCGTGCCCGCCGGCACCGCGCGGCTGCGCATCTCGCTGACGCTGAACGTGGACGAGGCCGATGTGCGGGCGCTTGCCGCAGTGTTGAGGGAGGCGCGGGCATGAGCCGCACGATCGTCGTCACCGGCACCGACACCGATGTCGGCAAGACCGTCTTCGCCGCCGCGCTGACCCGGGCGCTGGGCGCGCACTATTGGAAACCGGTCCAGGCCGGGCTGGATGGGGGCGGCGACGCGGACGGCGTCACCCGGCTGGGCGTGCCGCGCGAGCATTGCCTGCCCGAGGCCTATCGCCTGCGCACGCCCTGCTCGCCGCATCGCGCGGCGGAGATCGACGGCGTGATGATCGATCCGGCGCGGCTGACCCCGCCGGTCGTCGCAGGACCGCTGGTGGTCGAGGGCGCGGGCGGCGCGCTGGTGCCGGTGACGCGCACCCTGCTCTATGCGGACTTGTTCGCGCGCTGGCAGGCGCCGGTGGTGCTGGTCGCGCGCACCGCGCTCGGCACGATCAACCACAGCCTGCTCTCGATCGAGGCGTTGCGCGCGCGCGGCGTCTCGGTGCTGGGCATCGCGTTCATCGGCGAGAATGTCGAGGACAGCGAGGCGACCATCGCCGCGATCGGCGGGGTGCGCCGGCTGGGGCGGCTGCCGCGGCTCGATCCGCTGACGCCGGAGACCCTGGCGGCGGCGTTCCACGCGCAGTTCCGGCTGGAGGATTTCCGGTGAGCGGCTCGCCGGTCTGGCATCCCTTCACCCAGCATGGCCTGGGCGAGCCGATCCCCACGGTGGTCCGGGCCGAGGGCGCGGCGCTGCACACCGCGGACGGGCGGCGGGTGATCGATGCCATCTCCTCCTGGTGGGTGACGACGCATGGCCACAACCATCCGCGCATCGTCGCGGCGATCCGCGACCAGGCCGAGCGGCTGGACCAGATCATCTTCGCCGGCTGGACCCACGAACCCGCCGAGACGGTCGCACGCGACCTGGTGGCGCTCCTGCCGCCCGCGCTGACCCGGGTGTTCTTCTCCGATTCCGGTTCGACCAGCGTCGAGGTCGCGTTGAAGATGGCGCTGGGCTATTGGCTCAACCGGGACGAGCCGCGCCATCGCATCCTGGTGCTGGAGCATAGCTATCACGGCGACACGATCGGCGCGATGTCGGTCGGCGCGCGCGGCGTCTTCAACCAGGCCTATGCGCCGCTGCTGTTCGATGTCGGCACCATCCCCTTTCCCGCCCAGGGCCGCGAACAGGCGACGCTCGACGCGCTGGAGCGGGCCTGCGCGGCCGGCGACGTGGCCGCGTTCATCGTCGAGCCGCTGGTGCTGGGCGCGGGCGGGATGCTGATCTATCCGCCGCAGGTCCTTGGCCAGATGCGCGCCATCTGCATGCGCGCCGGCGTGCTGTTCATCGCCGACGAGGTGATGACCGGCTGGGGCCGCACCGGCACGTTGCTCGCCTGCGAACAGGCCGGGGTGGTGCCCGACATCCTCTGCCTGTCCAAGGGGCTGACCGGCGGCGCGGTGCCGCTGGCGGTGACGATGGCGACCGAGCCGATCTTCCAGGCCCATTATGGCCAGGACCGGGCGCGGATGTTCTTCCATTCGTCCAGCTACACCGCCAATCCGATCGCCTGCGCCGCCGCCGCCGCCAATCTGGCGATCTGGCGCGACGAGCCGGTGCTGGACCGCATCGCCGCCCTCGCGCGCCGCCAGGCCGAACGGTTGGCGCGCGTCGCGGATCGGCCGGGCTTCGCGGGCGCGCGATCGCTCGGCACCATCGCCGCGATCGATGTGGAGGGGCCGCCCGGCTATCTCTCGACGCTGGGGCCGCGTCTGCTCGAATATTTCCGCGCGCGCGACCTGCTGGTTCGGCCGCTCGGCAACACCGTCTATGTCATGCCGCCCTATTGCATCGACGATGCCGACCTGGACGCGGTGCACGACGCCATCGCCGCGGCGCCGGCCGCACTCCTCAATAATCGAGCGTGAGCGAGGCGCGCACCGTCCGGCCGAGCCCGGCATAGAGGGTGGTGCCGCCGGTCGCCCAATAGCGGGCATCGGTCAGGTTGTCGGCGTTGATCCGCGCGGTCATCGCTGGCCCGTCCCCCCGCCGCCAGCGGTAGCTCGCGCCCAGGCCGTAGGTCGTATAGGCGGGCAGCAGCGCGCGGTTCTGCGGGTCCGACCAGCGGCGGCCGGTATGATAGGCGCCGGCATTGACCGCGACGCCGGGCAGGAACGCCGGGCGATATTCCACGAAGGCGGAGCCGGCCCAGCGCGGCGTGTTCTCCACCTGCTTGCCGTTCTGCGCGGCGACGCCGGTGCGACGCTGCACCGCCTCCAGATACTGGCCCGACAGCAGCACCGAAAGGCCATGGCCCAGCCGACCCTGGAGCGACGCCTCCACGCCCCGGTGCAGCGCACGGCCATCGACCACCTGAACGTTGCGCAGGTCGGTATAGTCCAGCCCGCGATCGATCACGAAGCCGGCAAGCGAGGCGGTCGCGCCGGCGATCTCCAGTCGGCCGCCCAGTTCATATTGCCGGCTGACCACGGGGGGCAGGATGTCGCCGGCATTGGCGGTGCCGTCGGGCGCGGTGCCGGCGCTCTCCAGCCCCTCGATATAGGTGCCGTAGAGGCTGGATCGCGGGCCGGGGCGGAAGACCAGCCCGGCGGTCGGCGTCCAGGTGCGGATGGTGAAATCCGCCGGCGCGGCGCGCGTCGCGTAATCGACATGGCGCAGGCCGCCGATCGCCAGCCAGCGCGCGCCCAGATGCGCGATGTCCATGACATAGAGGCCGGTGTCGATATTGACGCCGCCTGGGCCGATCCGCATCGTCGAGGGGACGAGCGCGGCATAGTCGATGGTGCGCGGATCATAGAGGTTCTGCGCGACGTTGCGGAAGCTCTGCCGGTGCTGGTCGGACTGGAACTGGCGGTTGCGCGTATAGCCGAACAGCAATTCGTGGCGGATGCCGAGGGTCGCCACCGTGCCGGCCAGCTCGGCGCGGAGGTAGCCGTTCCGGTAATCCTGATCGGGCGTGTAGACGCTGACCAGCACGCCCGCGCCCGTCGCCAGGTCGATCTGGCCCAGATTGGATTGCGCACGCTGCCGCCGCGCCTGGGCGGTGCCGCCCTCCGCGCGCAGCGACCAGCCGCCGCCCAGCTCGTAATCGGCGCGCGCCAGCACGTTCCTGCCCCAGGTGATGTAGGGCGCGTCGCGGGGGGCCAGGCGCAGGCGCGGGTCCGGCACCGGCGGCAGCGTGATCGTGCCACCGATGCCGCGCACCGCGCCGACCGGCGCAGGCAGGCTGATGCCGCCCTGTTCGTCGGTGCTGCGGCGGTAATATTCGAGGTCCAGTTTCAGGACGAGGCGCGGCGTCGCCTGCCAGTCGAACGCACCCGCCGCCACCACCCGCCGGCCGTCGACGCCGTCGATCGGGAATGCCAGATGGCCGATCGCGCCGTTGATCCGCACGCCGAACGCCTGGGCCGCGCCGAACCGCCGGCCGATATCGACGCCGCCGCCGACGCCGCCCTCGGCATCGCCGGTGATCTGGAGCGAGGTGACCGGGCGCGGCCCGGCGCGCTTGGTGACGACGTTGACGATCCCCGAGGGCGTGCCGAGGCCGTAATAGAGCGCGGAGACGCCCTTCAGCATCTCGACGCGTTGCTTGTCCTCGATCGGGATGGGGGCCATGTTGACCACCTGCAGCCCGCCGTTCAGCCGGTAATTGGTGCGCGGGTTGAGGAAGATGCCGCGCGAGACGAAGCTGTTGGTGGTGATCGGACTGGTCGATTGCTGGGTGATCCCGGCGGCGTTGCGCAGCGCGTCGTCCAGTCCCTGCGCACCCTGCGCGTCGAGCAGGCTGCGCGTCATCACCGCCACCGTCGCCGGCGTGTCGAGCAGCGAGCGGTTGCGGAATGCGCCGACCTGCACGGTGTCGGCGCCGAAGGACGGCGCGCGGCGGCCGACGACCACCAGCTCCTCCCCGTCGAGCGCCACCTCGCCACGCTGCGCGTCCACGGCGGCCGGTGCCGGCTCCGCCGCGGGCGCGACGATCCCCCCGGCAGCCCAGGCCGCCAGTCCCACGATCATCATCCCGATATCCCCCGAACGACCGTTGCCCGGTCCGTTCGGCGGTGATACTAATGTTGAAAATCAATTGCAATAAGAAGTGATGTAGATCAGCCCGGCGCTGCCGGTCGGGTGGGACGATCCGGCCCGGTCGGCACGGTGGCGGTGGCGCGCTGGTCGGGCGCGTCGCGGAGCTGGACGACCAGCGTGCCGTCGCCGGGGGGCGGCACCTCGATCGCGCTGCCGGTGAAGCCGTCCGGCACCGGCACGCTGGCGCTGCCCGACTGGACCGAGGCCGCGAGATACAGGTCGCGCCCGGACAGTCGGCAGGGGCCGTCGGCGGCGCAGGTGAACCCGGTCAGCACCGGAAGGCGGACGAGCGTGCCGACCGGTAGCCAGTCGCTCGCCACCCCGTCCCTCACCACGCGCAGGCGCAACGGGCCATAGGCGGTGGGGCCGAGCAGCGCGCCCGGATGCAGGGTCACGATCGCGACCCGGTCCGATTGCAGGCTGAGCCCGCCATTCGCCGCGTCGAGCCGGACGGGCGGCCGGGCTTGCGCGGTCACGAGTTCGATCGTCTCGGTGCCGGCGAAGCCCGCCGCGCCCTCGGCGCGCAGCGACACGGTCAGCCGCGCGTCCTGCGCCACCGCATCGGCGCCGGCGAGCAGCAAGGGGACGGGGGCGGCCGGCCCGGTCCGCTCGGCGTTGCGCGCGATCACCATATAGGCGGGCCGCGCCGCCGTCACCGTGGCGCGGGTCGTCAGCGTGCGGCCGTCGACCAGGCGGACCCGCGCGGTCCTGGCCGCACCTTCGGTGAGCGAAGGCGCGGTATCGGTGGCGAGGTCAAGCTGGTCGCCGTCGCCGACCCGGCGCAAGCCCGCCGGGCGGAAGATCGTGCCGCCCAGGTCGAGCGTCGCCACCATGTCGAGCCGCGTGCCGCTCAGCACCCCCGTCCGGTCGCCGGCATGGAGCGTGAAGCCGTCGACCCGCCCCGCCTCGGCCAGCGCCTGGACGGCCAAGCGCTGCGGCTCAGCCTCGCCATAATGGCGGACCAGCAGGGTCAGCGCGCCCGGATCGACCCCGGCGAGCGGCAGCTTCACCGTCAGCCGGTCGGTGCCGGCCGCGTCCCAGGCCAGCGTCCGCGTCGCGCCGGAGGGCAGGCGGACCGAGACGTCGGCGACGCAAGGGCTCGCGCCGCCGGTCAGCGTGATCGCATTGTCGCGGCCGACCACCGCCGACCCGTCTTGCGCGATCCCCCAGGCCGCGCCGGCCTTGACCAGCCGGACGCGCGGACCGTCGAACGGCGTGAACCCCCAGACGCCGTGCAACACGCCCTCGCTCGCCGCGGCCAGGTCGGCGGTGGCCAGGCCGGTGCCGGCGACGACATAGCCACCCTGTTCCGGGTCGGCGGCGACCGGGATCTCCAGGTCGCGGCCGCTGCGATCCTTCAGCCGCAGCGCCATGTTGCGCGCATAGCCGGTGGAATAGATCAGCGGCGCCCCCTCCACCGGCAGCAACAGGCCGGGTCGGCCGGCGCACAGGGTCGCGCCCGGATCGGCGAGGCGCAGCGGCGGCGGCAGCGGCGTCTCGATCGGCGGCAGCGCCGCGACCATCACCGATTGCGGTTTGGCGAAGGAGGGCACGGCGTTGAGCAGCAACGCGATGCGATCGTCCTGATAGAGGCCGAGCGCGGGTATGTACTGGAATTGCGCGGTCTGGAACGCGCCCAGGATGCGCGCCACGTCGCGGACCACGCCGATATAGGGGCTGTAATAGCCATAGCCGCCCTGTGGCGTCGCGGCGACCTGCAGCGCCAGGTCGGTCGGCGTGCCGCTCAGCGTCTCCGCCAGCGAGGCGCTGTGGCCATCGGCGAGCACCAGCGAGTCGCGCCCCTGGGTCAGGCAGGCGGCCTGGAGATCGGGCTGCTTGAGCAGGCAGCCGCTGTCGAACTTGATCGCGAGGCTGCGCGCGAGAAGCGGCGAGACGGTGCTGAGCCGGTCAGGCCCGACGGCGTCGCCGCGCCGGATGCCGGCCAGGAACGCGTCGAGCCGCGACCGGTCGAGCGCCGCCTGGTTCAGGTCCTGCACCGCGCGGACGAAGGCGCCCGGCCGGCCGCGCACCGCGCCGGTCAGCGTCGCGAAGTCGCCGCCGGTCCGGGGGGCCAGGAACACCAGCGCCTGGCGCGCGCCCTTGGGCACGGTCAGCGTCAGCGTGTCGCGCTTGTTCTTCCACGTTTCGGCGCTGGTGAACCAGGCCTTGGGCGGCGGGTTGGTCGCGCCGCGCAGGAAGCCGCCGACCAGCAGATAATGGGTCGACTGATCGCCGGGCAGCGCGGCGGCGATGTGGAGCGTGTCGCCTGCCGCCAGGTCGGGCACCTGCGCGATCGGCAACGTCACGCCGCCGCGCGTCACCGTCACCTTCAGCACCGGCCCCTGCAGGTCGAAGGGTGCGGTCTCCGCCAGCACGGGGGACGCCGGGGCCAGCGCCACAAGGGCGAGGGACAAGAGGCGGGCGGCGACCGGACGCGGGAACATGGCCGCCGCTATAGGCGCGTGTCCCCCGGTCGCTCAACGGCCTCGCGCGGCATGGCTGGCGACGGTCCTGCGTGCGTGGCCGGCAATCGTCACAGCGGCCCAGGGCCCGCCCCATCCCAGTCGAGCGGGCCTTGGCGAACGTCGACGCGCCACTCCATCAGCGTCCACCCCCGGCGCGCGGCGGGGCCCTATGGTGGACATTGGCAGAGGTCCGGCGGACCAGGGTCAGCTCGATCCAGAGGTCGAACCGGACTGGGCGGCGGTCAGGCGGATCAGCGACGACATCGGCAGCTGCGCGCCGTTGATGCCGACGGTGACGACGCCGCCCTTCGATTGCACGTCGCCCACGGTGCCGATCGCGTTGATCGTCGCCGACACGGTCACGCCGCCGCTGTCCTGACCCTTCACGCTCAGCGTATAGGCGCCGTCCGCCGCCTGGCTGCCGTCGCTCTTCGTGCCGGTCCAGATCACTTCGCCCCTGCCGCTGTCGTCGTCGATCGTCTGGGTGGAGACGGTGCGGCCACTGGCGTCCTTGATCGTCGCGGTCAGCGGTCCGGTCATGCCGCTGTTGCTGTAGGTCCAGCGCGCCGGGCTCTTGCTGGTCAGCCCGACCGTGTCGCTGTCGAACGTCGCCTCGCGGCCGATCAGATTGGCGGCGGATGATAGGTCCTGCGTGCTGAAGCGCGACAGGATGTCCTTCAGCGTGCCGGTCTGTTGCAGCGACTGCTCGACCTGCGAAAACTGCGCGAGCTGCTGGGTATATTGGGTCGCATCGGTCGGATTCAGCGGGTCCTGGTTCTGCGCCTGGGTGGTCAGTAGCTTCAGGAACAGGTTGAAATCGGCCGAGGCCGTCTTGCCCGACGTCAGCGCGTCGGTGCCGGTGGCGGCGCCGGCCGCCTGGCCGGTGTTGGTGGTGGTGGTGGCTATGGTCATGGCGGTTGCTCCTCAGGCCATCAGGTCGACGCGACCGCGCGGCGACAGCATCGGGGTTTCGGCGGCCGGCTCGTCACCGGCGGTCAGCGTGGCGTACGGGCCAGCGGAAAAGGGGGTGCGGCGACCCTGGCCGCCGCCGCCGGATTGGCCCGGTGAGGCGAAGCCGCCCCCTGCGCCGCCGTCCGATCGGGTGTCGAAGCGCAGGCTGTCCGAATCGGCGCGCACCCCGGCGTCGCCAAGCGCGCGGACCAGCGAGTCGGTATCGCGGCGAAGCAGGTCGAGCGAGGCGGGCTGGTCGGCCGCCACCGTCGCGCGCAGCGTGCCGCCATCGTCGAACGCCAGCCGCACCTCGATCCGGCCGAGTTCGGCGGGCGCGATGCGGATGGTCAGCGACTCGCCGCCGTCCTGGGCGACATGGCGGGCGATGGCGATGGCGGTGTCGTGGCCGATATGGCTGGCCTGCGCGACCGGTACGGCGGCCGGCGCGGGCTGGCCAGTGGCGGATTGGGGGGGAACGGGCTTCGCCGCCGGCTGCACCGCGTCGACCTGCGCCCGGAACGAGGGCGCGGCCGGCGTCTGGTCTTTGGCCTCGCCCGTGGCGCGGTCGGGTGTCGCGGGTTCGGTCGTCACGGTCTTGGCGGCGGGTCTGGCGTCGCCGGCCATCGTGGCGCCATCGGCGGTCGCGGCGTCGGTCGCGTCGCCTGCGGCCGCGATCGGGGCGCTTGGGCCGGCGACCAACGCAGATGCCGGCAGGACCCGGGCGGCGGTGGACGGGCCGCCAGCCAGGCGCGTGCGCGCTTCCCGCTCCGGCATCGCGCCGTCATCGGCCGGGCTCCCGGCCTGTGGAGCAGGCACCATGCCGGCCGCGACGGGCGTACCCGGCGGCGGTACAAGCCCGGTTTCCGCCAGCAGGACCGGCGTGGCGGCGGACATGGCGTCCGCCCGTTTCGCCAGCCGCTCCTTGCGACCGGCGCTGGCGGTGTCCGCGTCCGGGCTGGAGACGGGTTCGGCGGGCTCCACGATCGCTGCCGGATCGGACAGCGCCGCCGGATCGGCCATCGCCGCCGGATCGGCCATCGCCGCCCGGGCGGTCACGAGCTGGCCGGCCGGGACGGCGACGCGACCGTTCGGCCGCGTCGTGGCCGCGACCCTGTCCCCGTTGCTGGTGCCGTTGCTGGCCCCATCGCTGGTCCTGTCGGTGGCGGGCGCGGGTGTCGCCCAGCCCGCATCCGACGCCGGAACCGGCGCGTCCGCGGGCGCGGCAGGGACCGCCATCGGATCGACGCCGTCGGACGGGGCGGCGGCCGCCGCCACCGCTGCGGTTGCGGCGATCATGACGGGTTGCACGTCCGCCGTCCCCCGGTCCGGCAGGCCGGCACCAACGACCGGCATTGTCTTCGGAACGAAGCCGCGCGGCGTGACGCCGTCCGCCGGCGGCGAGGCGATCGAGGTCAGCGGCAGGCGCAGCCCGGCCGTGTCGACGCCGCCGTTCGGTTTTGGGGCCGACGGCGTCGCCGGGGCACGGGCGAGCTCCGCCCGATCGGCGATGCTGGCGCTGCCATTCGGCGCCGTAGCGGGCGGCGTGGCCGCCGCGGGGGCCGCCGCGGGGGCCGCCACGGGGGGCGATGTGGGAGCCGGGGCCGGAACGAGCGTCGCCAATTCGGCGAGTCCGGCGCCGACGATCGGCTCCGCGGCCGGCGTCGCCGCCGATGTCGGGTCCGGCTCCGCCGTGACGGCGGTCCCGGTGCCGACGATCGCGGTCGAGACCAGGGGCGTCGCAAGGGCGGTGGCGGGCGGCGTCAACGGCTGGGCGACGCGCGGGGCCGGCGCGGCCGTCAGCATGGTGGCGACGGCACCGCTCGCCGACGTCGTCGCGGCCAGGCCCGCCGGCAGCCAGCCGGCAAAGCCGTCCAGGGCGGCCACCGTCTCGATCGGCGCGACCAGTCCGGCGCCCGCGACGGGCCGGCCCGCCGGCGCGGGGGCGATGAGCGTGGAGAATGGGCTGAGCGCGTTCATGCGGACCTCCTGGGGCGAGACGTGCCCGATTCATGTGCGGCGGAGCGGGGCAGGGGGGAGCGGGGCAGGGGGTAGCGGGGCCGGGCGGGGAGGGACCGGGTCATCCGACCGTCCCCAGCGAGCGGATGCGCGCCCGGGTATGAATTTCGGTCTGCGACAGCACGACGGTGGCCGGCCGGGCACGCTCGATGATCGAGCGGACGAAGGGTCGGATCGACGGGTTGGTGAGCAGGCAGGGGATCTCGCCGTCCTGCGCCAGCCGGTCGAACGTGTCGCGCACCGCCGCCAGGAAGGCGTGCAGGCGCGACGGAGCCATCGCGAGCTGCCGCTCGTCGCCATGCCCGACGATGCTTTCCGCGAACGCCTCGTCCCATTCGCCGGTCAGCGTGACGACCGGGATCACGCCGCCCCGCGCCTGTTGCGCCGAGATCTGGCGGGCCAGGCGGCTGCGGACATGTTCGGTGATCTGGGTCAGGTTGGTGGTGACCGGCGCGGCTTCCGCGATCCCCTCCATGATCGTCGGGATGTCGCGGATCGACACGCCCTCGGACAGGAGGTTCTGGAGGATGCGCTGGACGCCCGACACGCTGATCTTGGTCGGCACGATGTCGGCCACCAGCTTCTCGGACTCCTTGTGGACTTCGTTCAGCAGCTTCTGCGTCTCGGTATAGCTCAGCAGGTCGGCGATATTCTCCTTCACCAGCTCGGTCAGATGAGTGGTGATGATCGTGCCGCAATCGACCACGGTCAGGCCGCGCATCCCCGCCTCGTCGCGCAGGCCGCGGTCGATCCACAGCGCAGGCAGGCCGAACACCGGCTCGCGCGTCGGCTCGCCCGGCAGGGTCGGGCCATGGTCGTCGGGGTTGATGACCAGCAGCCGGTCGAGCCGGATGGTGCCGCGCGCCGCCTCCGTCTCCTTGATATGGACGACATATTCGTTGGGCTTGAGCGCGAGATTGTCGATGATCCGCACCGCCGGCAGCACGAAGCCGTAATCGGCCGCCATCTGCCGGCGCAGCGCGCGGACCTGGTCGTCGAGGCGCGGCTCGCGCTGCTCGTCGTTGATCATCGGCAGCAGGGCATAGCCGATCTCGATCCGAACCGCGTCGATCGCCAGCGTGCGGCTGATCGGTTCCTCCGGCGCGACCTCGGTGGCGGTGGCGGCGATCTCCTTGGCCCGGTCGGCCACGACCTTCGCCTTGGCGTCCTTGTCCAGCTTCCACGCCGCCCAACCGGTCAGCCCGGCGAAGATCGCGAAGGGCAGGAAGGGCAGGCCCGGGATCAGCGCCAGCCCGCCCAGCAGCACCGCGACGATGCCGAACGCCTTGGGATAGCGGCCGAGCTGATCGCCCAGCGCCGCGCCGGTCTTGCCGCTCGCGCCGCCTTTGGTGACCAGCAGGCCGGCGGCGATGGAGACGATCAGCGCGGGGATCTGGCTGACCAGGCCATCGCCGACGGTCAGCAGCGTATAGGTGTGGAACGCCTCGGCCAGCGGCACGCCGTGGACCAGCACGCCCATGATCAGCCCGACCAGCACGTTGATCGCGGTGATGAGGAGGGCGGCGACCGCGTCGCCCTTCACGAACTTCGACGCGCCGTCCATGGCGCCATAGAAGCCGCTTTCCTGCTCGACCTCGCTGCGCCGCTCGCGCGCCTGGGTCTCGTCGATCGTGCCGGCGTTCAGGTCGGCGTCGATCGCCATCTGCTTGCCGGGCATCGCGTCCAGGCTGAACCGCGCCGCGACTTCGGCGATGCGGCCCGCGCCCTTGGTGATGACGACGAAGTTGATGACGATCAGGATCATGAAGATCGTCAGGCCGATCACCGTCTCGCCGCCGATCAGGAACTCGCCGAACGCCGCGATCACGCCGCCGGCGGCATGCGCGCCCTCATGGCCGTGACCCAGGATCAGCCGGGTCGAGGCGAGGTTCAGGCCCAGCCGCAACATGGTCGAGATGAGCAGGATGGTCGGGAAGGCGGAGAGCTGGAGCGGCTTGTCGATGAACAATGAGGTCATCAGGATCATCACCGACAGGGTGATCGACAGGGCCAGGCCCAGATCGAGCATCCAGCCGGGCATCGGCAGGATGAGCATCCCGATGATCGCGACCACGCCGATCGCGAGCGCCATGTCGCGATTGGCGCCGATCCGCTGGAGAATATTGGTGAGGGCCGGCATCGTCTATCGTCCGGTCAGGCGGCGGGGACGGAAATGCCCGCCTCGATGAAGATCTTCAGCTTGTTGCGCATCGTCCGCACCGAGATGCCCAGGATGTTGGAGGCGGAGGTGCGATTGCCCCGGCACCGCTCCAGCGTCTTCAGGATCAGCGCGCGCTCCACCTCCTCGACGGTGCGGCCGACCAGCGGATCGATGCCGTCGGAGGGATCGGTCGCGGGCGACAGGCGGCTGCCGTCGGACAGCACCAGGTCCAGCGCGCCGATCCGCTCGTCGCGCGCCAGCACGGCGGCGCGGCGGACGACGTTCTCCAGTTCGCCGACATTGCCGGGCCAGCCGTGGCCGGCCAGCAGCGACAGCGCATCATCGGTCAGGGGGCGCATCGGCAATCCTTCGGTAGCGGCGACACGCGCGGCGAAATGATGGGCGAGAAGCGGGATGTCGGGCAGGCGCTCGGTAAGCGGCGGCAGCGCGATGCGCGCCGCGTCCAGCCGTGCCGCCAGGTCGGCGCGGAACCGCCCGTCCCGGACCAGGGCGGCCAGGTCGGCGGTGGTGGAGGCGATCAACCGGGTCGACGGCACCGAGGCCAGCGCCATGGCGAGCCGCGCCTGGAGGGCGGCGGGCAGCCAGTCGATGTCGCGCAGGAACAGCGTGCCGCCGCGCGCTTCGTCCAGCTTGCCGCAGCGATCGGCCACCGCTTCGGGGAACGCACCGGCCTGGTGCCCGAACAGGTCGGATTCGAGCACATCGGCCGGCACGCCCGCGCATTCGACCGTCAGCATCGGCCCCTGGCGCCCGGATTGCGCATGAATGGTGCGCGCCAGCAGCGCCTTGCCCGCGCCGACCGGGCCGGTCAGCAGCACCGGCATCCGCGCGGCCGCGATCGACCCGGCGAAGTCGACCGCGCGGCGAAGGGCGGCGTCCTGCCCGATGATGGTCGATCCCGGCCGCTCGGCGGCGGCGGCCAGCGCGGCGGCGATCATCGCCAGTTCGGGGGGCAGCGGCACATAGTCGTCGGCTCCGGCGCGGATCGCCGCCACCGCCAGCGCGGCCGGGGCATCGACGCCGCAGGCCAGCACCGGCACCGCGAACCGCTCGGCGCGGAGCTGGGCGATGAAGCCGGCGACATCCAGCGCGACGTCGATCATGACCAGAGCGACATGCGCCCGGCGCATCGTCGCCATCGCCGTGGTCTCGTCATGCGCCACCACCACCTCGGCACCGGCCTGGGCGGCGAGCGCGGCGGCCCGGTCCAGTTCGCTCGCCGGGCGGCCGATCAGCAGGATGCGGATCTCATGCGGGTCCATGCCGTGGCTCACTTCTCGGACTGCACGATTTCGGTGAGCGTCACGCCCAGCGATTCGTCGATCAGCACCACTTCGCCGCGCGCGATCAGGCGATCGTTGACGAAGATGTCGACCGGCTCGCCGACCTTGCGGTCCAGCTCGATCACCATGCCGGTCTGGAGCCGCAGCAGCTCGCCGATCGGCATCCGCGAGCGGCCCAGCACCGCCTGCACCCGGACGGGCACGTCGTGCACCGCCTCCAGCCCGTCGGCTAGGTCGCCCTCGCTCGAGGCCTGATCCAAATCCTCCAGATTCTCCAGGAAGTCCTGCGCCGAAGGATCGGCGACCATCGCGGTGTTGTCGGTCATGTCGGTCATTGCGGGCTCCATCACGCGTTCATCCACTGGCGGATGACGGCGGCGGCTTCGGGGGGCGAGGCGCCGACGGCATCGCCGACGCGTTGGAGGGAGGCGATCTTCACATCGCCATCGATATGGGCGAGGCCGGCATCGGCGGCGGGCAGGCGGGGCACGTCCGCACCGGCGGGCAGCTGGGGGACGCCTTCGAGCTCGGGCGCGGCGGGCGCGGCGGCCTCGGTGGCGGCGGCCGCCTTGTCGGCGCCGGGCGCGCGGATCATCTTCATCGCGACCAGGCCGACCGCCGCGATCAGCACCAGCTTGCCGAACCCGGCGAGCATGTCCACCGGCAGCTTCGACAACAGGCCGGGACCATCGTCCTCCAGCGTCTCGTCGGCGGCGAAGGCCATGCTTTCGATGACGACGCTGTCGCCGCGCTGCGTATCCGCGCCGACCGCATTCTCGACCAGCCGGGTCAGGCGCTGGATCTGGGGGGCGGGCAGGCCCTTGGCGCCGCCATCGACCATCACCGCGACGGTCAGGCGCTTGATCTTGCCCGGCCCCCGGGTGACGACGCTGTGCGTCTTGCTGTTCAGATAGGTGGTGTCCTCCGAGGTCTGGTCGTGCGCCTCGGTCTTGCCGTTGCCGTCACCGGTCTTGCCCTGCGCATCGGGCAGCTGGGTGGCGACGCTGGCGACCGCGGGAGCCGCGTTCGTCTCGTTCGACTGGTCCTTGCCGGCCACCGTCACGACATGCGCCACGACCTGCTTGTCGGGATCATAGACCTCGGATTCCTCCTGGGTCTGGTCGCGGTCGATCTCGGCCGACACTTCGGCGCGCACCTTGCCCTGGCCGACGATCGGCGACAGCAGTGCCTCGACCTCGTCGCGCATCCGGCCCTCGACCTGGGCCTGGCGCTCGTCCGTGGTGCTGGCGCCACCGGTCGCGGCGTCGCCGGCGCGGGCGAGCAGCGCGCCCGACTGGTCGACGATCGACACCGCCTCGGGCGAGAGTTCGGGGACGGAGGAGGAGACCAGATAGCGGATCGACTGCACCGCTTCGGCCGGCAGGCGGCTGCGCGTCTTCACGGTGACGGCGGCGGTCGCCTTGGTCGCGCTGGTCGCGAACATCGCCCGCTCGGGCATCACGATATGGACGCGCGCGCCGGTCACGTTCTGGAGGGTCTGGATCGAGCGCGACAACTCGCCCTCGATCGCGCGCGTCTCGTTCAGCTTGGCGCGGCTGGCGGAGACGCCGAACGGCTCCTCCTGGTCCAGCACCTCATAGCCGATCTTGCCGCCCAGCTTGTCGCCGGCCATCGCCATGCGCAGTTCGGCGAGCTTGCTCTCCGGGGCCATGATCGACGTGCCGTCGGCCGACAGCTGGAAGGGGATGCTCTGCCCCTTCAGCTTCTCCGCGATGCCCTGGGCCGACGAAGGGTCCAGGTCGGTGTAGAGGAACCCCATGCGCTCGTCGCCGCCGCGCAGGGCGACCATCGCCAGCACCGCAAGCATCGCTGCGGCGACGCCGCCCATCATCAGGAGGCGCTGGCGTCCGATCTGGGTCCAAAATGTTCTGACTTGATCCAAGATCCGTCCTGTCCGAGCCGGTGCCAATTGCTGGGTTCATTATAGGCGGGCAGGCGGTCGGCAGTTTGTGCCGGGCGGAAAAACTTGCCGTCGCGACGCATCAGACGGGCAGGCACTGCCGGGTGGCGGGAATGCGACGAGGCCCGCGGATCGCCGACGATCCACGGGCCTCGCAGGACGGAAAGGGGATAGGGGCGCGGTCAGCCGTCGTGCGGCGGCGGTCCAGACAACAGTCCGGCGAGCGCCTGACGGACGGCCTCGGCCCGCGCCGCGCCGTCCAGCACCACACCGCCGCGATCCCAATGGATATGCGCGTCGCCCTCCGCCAGCGTGGCGTCGCCGACCACGCTCAGCGCCAATCGTCGGCGATCGCCGGCCTGGCGCACCGCGATCAGCCGCTCGATCTCCGCGACCAGGCTCGGCGCGACCGAGACCTGGATTTCCTGCCCGCGCTGCACCTGTTGCAGCACGCGGCCGATCGCGGCATCGATCGCCGCGCCTGGCGCCTCGGCGATGGCGCGGGCGGCGAGCATCTCGGCGGCGGCATGGGCGACCTCGGCCGCCTCGCGCGTGCAGCGGTCGGCGATCGCGGACAGTTCGCCCTCGATCTCCTCGACGGTCGCATGGAGCGCATCGACGGCGGCGAGCAGCGCCGCCTCGCGCTCCAGCCGGGCGGCGGCGCGGCCGGCCTCATAGGCTTCGCCGCGCGCGTCGGTCAGCGCCGACTCGCGGTCCTGCCGCGCGACCACCAGATCGGCTTCGAGCACGGCGACGCGCAGGCGGAGCTCGTCCGCCGACAGCGCGTCGTTGCCGGACCCCGACGTGGGGGTCGCCTCGAACACGCGCTCGAACGCGAAGGGGCGGATGTGGAAACTATGGTCCATGGCGTCAGGCGATCATCGCATCGTCGTTCTTGGGATCGTTCAGCATGATCTCGCCGGAGTCGGCGAGCTGCTTGGCGAGACGGACGAGGCCGTTCTGCGCCTCTTCGCAGTCGCGCGCGCGGACCGGGCCCATGCCGGCCATGTCCTCGCGCATCAGCTTGGCGGAGCGTTCGGTCATCGTGCCCATGAACAGGTCGCGGATCCCGGTCGGCGCGCCCTTCAGCGCCAGCGCCATCTGCCGCTTGTCGGCGACGCGGACGATGGCGGCGATCGCGGTCGGCATCAGCTTGCCCAGATCCTCGAAGGTGAACATGAGCGAGCGGATCCGTTCGGCGCTGTCGGGCGAGGCATGGTCCAGCGCGCCGAGCATCGCCTCCTCGGTGGAGCGGTCCATGGCGTTGAACACCTCGGCCATCGCCTCGTGCGGGTCGCGGCGCTGGGCGCGCGACAGGTTGTTCATGAACTCGCTGCGCAGCGTCTGCTCGACCTGGAGCAGCACGTCCTTCTGCACCGTCTCCATGCGCAGCATCCGCTGCACCACGTCGACGGCATTGTCGCGCGGCAGCTTGCTGAGCACGCGCGCGGCATGGTCCGCCTTCAGCTTGGACAGGATGACCGCGACGGTCTGGGGATATTCGTTCTTCAGATAGCCGGCGAGCACCGTTTCGCTGACGTTGGACAGCTTGTCCCACATCGTCCGGCCGGCCGGGCCGCGGATATCCTCCATGATCTCGCGCACCTTCTCGCCGGGCAGCAGCCCTTCGAGCAGCCGCTCGGTCGTCTCGAACGAGCCGTGCAGCGAATTCATGCCGGACACTTCATTGGCGAAGGACCCCAGCAGATGCTCCGCGACCGAAGCGGGCACACGGCCGAGCGACGCCATCGCCGCCGACAGTTCCTTGATCTCCTCGACCGACAGATTGTCCCAGATTGGCGCGCCATGCTCCTTGCCGAGAACCAGCATCAACGTCGCCGCGCGTTCGATGCCGCTATAGCGTTTCAGCTCCGCCGGTTCGATCAGCATCGTCATGGTAACCTTCCCGTAAATTGCACCAGTTCGCGATCCCGAAAGGGCGAACCATCCTATTATAGGAGGGACCGGATCGACCGGGCGGGGGCGAGCGGAAATCATGGCCAACTACAGCGCGATGATCGGACTGGGGGTGCTGAGCGGCAATGCCGGCATCGCCAACAGCTTCGAGATGCCAAAGATCGAGACCAAGGCGCAGCGCCTCGCCAAGGCCGCCTTCACCACGCCGGTCATCACGGCGCCGTGGAAGGAGAAGCCATCGACCGCTTCGATCGGCATGCAAGTGTCGCAGATCAAGTCGATGAAATCTGTTGTCGATAAGCCGAGCGCCTTTATCGGCAAGATGCCTGACGATGTGAAAACCGTGTTCACGGCTTACAAGGCGAGCGAACGGTTGCGAATGCTGGCCGAGGCGGCAACCAAGCCCGGCGTTTCCGAGGCGGAACGCGCCGGGTTGCAAAAGGCGTTCGCCAAGGGACTTGCGGATATGAAGGCGTATCTGTCCTCGGCTCCCTCGGACAAAGTAGACCTGGCCTATGGCCGGGCGGCGCGGCAGGTGCAGAGCGTCGGTATTCAGACCTCGTCCACGCAATCCATGACCTCGGTCAAGGGCGAGCTCGTCGCCGACAGCGTCAACGCGCCGCTGTCGGGCTTGGTCGGCAACGAGAAATTCTCGATCACCCTCAAGCAATATGGCACGAAAGACACGGTGACGCTCGACCTGTCGAAGCTGCCGCAACCGCCCAGCCTGTCGGATGTGGTCAAGGCCGCCAATGCCGCAATCAGCGCAGTACCCAAGCTGAACGCGGACGGATCCGCCCTGACCGACAGTAAAGGCAACCAAGTATCGCGCTACGTCACCCGCTTCGCGACCTTGTATACGCCGACTCCGTCGAAAAGCCCGACCGCCACACAGGCGGAAAAGGATGCGGGACGCTACTCGCTGCAGATCCAGCAGGACGCCACGGAGTCGCTGACGATCGATCAGATCGGCGGTGACGATGCGGTGATGGTCGCGGCCGGGTTCACCGAGCGCACCATCAATACCGACACGAACCGCGACGGTACGCCCGTCAAGGTCGGCTCCACGACCAGCGCAGTTGCCGCCGCGCTGACCCGCTTCGACCGGGCCGGTAGCGATTTGGAGCGCCGCACCCTCACAACGCTGAACGCGACGGACCGCATCGCCACCGAGGGGGAGCAGCTCCGCCAGGAGAGCAGCGCCACCAGGACCAAGACCGGTACGAAGGACGCTACGGTGATGGCTGCGCTGACCACGCAGGCGATGGTCACCGATGCAGAGGGCAACAGCTATATCGTCGGCACCACCGCCGGCGACCTCGGCACGAATCGTGGGGACGGAAAAGACGATCTGGCGCTGATCAAGGTCAGCAGCGAGGGCAAGGTGCTCTGGCAGCGCACGTTGGGGACGGCCGGTTCGGCGCAGGGGGCCGCGATCACGCTGGCGCCGGACGGGGGGATCGTCGTCGCGGGCACGGTGACTGGCGGCGTGGATGCCGCCAACAGCGATGGCGACATGCTGGTGACCCGCTTCGATGCGGCGGGCGATAGCAGCTTCGAGACGGTGATCCGCTCCGGCGGCACCGATGTTGCGACGGCGCTGGCGGTCGCGGCCGATGGCAAGATCGTGGTTGGCGGTCGGCGCACCGGCAGCGACGGCAATGGCAATGGCTTCCTGGTCAGCCTGTCGGCGACGGGAGTGGAGCGTGGTCAGCGGACGATCGATGCAAAGGGCAGCGAAGCGGTGCGCTCGCTGGCGTTCGGGACCGATGGTTCGCTGGTCGCATTGACCAACGAATCCGGCCGTGCCGTGGTCCGCACGATCAATCTCACCTCGCTCGACACCGATCGGGCCAAGCTGGACCTGGGCATGGCCGATGCGCGCGCGCTGGCGGTGGCCAGCGACGGTACGATCGCAGTCGCCGGCGCGACCAGCGCCGAGGTTGCCGGCGGCAAGGTCAACACGATGGGGGGCGGGCGAGACGGTTTCCTGACCCGTATCGCTAGCGATCTGACCAGCGCCTCCACCAGTTATATCGGCACGAGCGGCAACGATCAGATCGACAGCGTGCGCTTCATGAACGGCGCCTTCTATGTGGGCGGGCGGACCGATGGCGATCTTGCCGGAAAGCGGAGCGGTAGCCTGGATGCCTTTGTGGCGAGGATAGGTGTCAGTGATGGCGCCATCGGTGCGACCCGGCAGTTCGGCAGTGAAAACCGGACCTATGAACCAGTGATCGTGTCGGCCGCTTCGGGCGGTTCGACCGTCTTGTCTGCGCTAGGCCTGCGACGCGGCACGTTGACCCCGGAAGACTCGACCGACCTGGAGGCGCAGACCGATATTCGGCCGGGCGACAGCTTCAAGGTCAAGGTCAATGGCGGCAGGGAGAAGGCGATCACGATCGCGGAGGGCGAGACGTTGTCCACCCTGACCGAGAAGGTCCGCAAGGCCACCGGCACCCGGTTCGCCACCGTGTCGATGAGCTATGCCGAGGGGGGGCGCGCATTGCGCATCGCCGCTCAACCAGGTCAGGAGATCGAGTTGATCGCCGGTTCCAATGGTCGCGACGCCCTGGCTAAATTGGGGTTGGACGCCCGCCGGATTACCGCACCCGCCACCGTAGCCAAAGGCGCGCCGCTGGTGACGCCAGGCGGCAGCTTCGGTCTTGATCTGAGCGACAGCCTGACGATCGCGACCAAGGACGATGCCAAGATTGCGCTCGCCCGCATGGAACAGGCGGTGTCCTACAGCCAGTCGGCTTATCGCTCGCTCTACTGGGACGACGCCAAGGCGGCGCGGGCGGATCCGCAGAAGAACAAGGGTGGTGGCGACGCCGCCGCTATCGCGCGGATCAACGCGCAGACCGCGAGCTATCAAGACGCGCTTGCTCGGCTGAGTTCCGCGTCCTCTTCCTCCTTTTCTTTCGGATTTTAAGCCATGGCCGACGGCATTCCCCCCATTCTTTCCGGCATCGCGCGCGAGATGCGGCATCTCGCCGAGCGGCAGAAGGTCGTGGCGCAGAACATCGCCAATTCCGAGACGGCCGGCTACAAGGCGCAGGACGTGGTCGCGCCCGATTTCTCGTCACTGCTCGACGTGCATTCGGGGCCGGCGACGATCGCCCGGCCGCAGGTCGCGCTGACCGCCGGGATGAGCGCGCTGGGCGCGCGACCGCTGCGCGGCAGCGGTTCGGTCATCATCGACCATGACGTCAGCGAGACCAAGCCCGACGGCAACAATGTGACGCTGGAGGACCAGCTGCTCAAGATGGGGCGCATCCAGTCGGACTTCGCCGCCATGACCAGCCTCTATCGCAAGCAGCAGGGCCTGCTGCGCACCGCGATCGGAAAGAGCGGCGGCTGAGCCCACGGACGCCAAGAGCGGGGACAGAATCCCGCGGGCGGCAACAGCGGAAGCTGATCCGCGCCGACCGCGGTCAGACGAACAGCGCCGCCACCACCGCCGCGACATGGCCCGGCGGCAGCGGGTCGAGCGCGATCTCGGTCTCCGGCACGACGCTGTACCCCCTCATCGCCCCATGGCGGTCGAGCGCCACCGACACCAGGCGATAGCCGCCCTCCACCTCGACCAGCGCCAGCCCGCCCGCCTGGGGATACCGGTCGGGATCGACGATCACCACCGACTGCCCGGGCAGGCCGCCGCCCAGCGTCGCCCGGCAGACACGCAGGGCGAAGGCGCGCGGGCCGGCGATGGCGGGGACCTCCGCGCGCATCCCCGTCGGCGTCATCGCGATCAGCCCGTCGGCCAGCGGCGCGCCGAACAGCGGCACCATGCGCTGGCCCGGCGCGACTGGAGGCGGCAACTGGCCGGGCGCGGCATCGACCGGGAAGGCGCCCGGCGTTCCGTCCGACAGCCGCGCCAGCTCCTGGCGGAGCGCCGCGATCCGCTGGCGGCTGCGCTCGTGGCGGCGCTGCGGCCCACCGATCGACGCCAGATAGGGCTCCAGCACGCCCTGCTCGTGCCAGGCGACCAGTTGCTTGCGCAAGGCGGCGTCATCGGCGACCTCGAACAGGCGGCACAGCGAATCGAGCGTCTGGCGGTTCCAGCGGTCCAGCCCCTTCTGCGCGTTCTCGATCCGCGACAGGATGACCGGCGGGATGTCATAGTCGCGGTCGAGCCGCGGCGCGCTGAGCCGCGGGTCGGTGGCGCGGCGGTGGCGCATCGCGGCGGCGAGCAGCAACGCCATCCGCGCCTCCGTCTCGTCGTCGCTCGCGGCTCCTTCGGCGAAGGGCGCGTACCAGCGCTCGATATCGAAATCAGGCGCGTCCATGTCGAGCAGCAGCGCGGTGGGCGGAACCTCCAGCGCGGCGGCGATCCGCACCAGTTCGTCGGCGCGCGCGAACACCTCGCCCCGCTCGATTTTCGACAGGCGGATATAGGGGATGTCGCGCAGCGTGGCGGCGAAGGGCAGCAGCTTCAGCTGGCCCCGCTCGATCCGCCGTTCGCGGATATGGTTGGGAAAGACGACGTTGCGGAAGCGATCGACCGGGATGGTGCCGGGCGGATGGACGGCGACGATCGGGTCGCCGCGACGGGTGCGCCGGCGACGCGGCGGTACATCGGCCTCGGCGGCCGAGCGGACAGGATCCATTTCCTACTTCCCAAGCTCAGACGGGCGCGCTGTCCCTTGCCAGGCCTGCATATCGGATGAACGCCGCTTTCGATAGGTGCGAAGCGGCACCGTCAGTGGAGCGTGGGGCGGTCCCTCGCCGCGAGCATCGGCCAGATGCCGTCGGTCGCCATCGGCAGGACGGGCAGGGCATGGCCGTCGCGGCCGGCCAGGCCGAGCAGCCAGGTCGGATCGCTCGTTGGCCGGTCATGGGTCAGCATCAGGCCGGTGCCGTCGGTCACCAGCGTGACCGCAGCCCCCATCCCAGGGGCGGTGGCGAGCCGGGCAAGCAACTGGCGCGCGGCGAGATCGAAGGCGACGACCGCCGGGCGCAGGACCGGGTCGCCGGTCAGCACGCGGGCGCGGTCCGGGCAGATGCGCGAGTCGGCGTTCCACAGCGTCAGCCGGCTGTCCGGCGTTCGTGCGAGCAGCGCGGCATCGCTGAGCGAGAGCAGGCCCCGCGCCACGACGATCAGGTCGCCGGCGGCTTGCTGGAAGTCGATGTCGACCAGCGCCATCAACGGGGCGATTCGCTTGTCCACCAGTTCGTCGCCCATCATCGATACGCTCTCCCGATCCGTGTTCATTCTAGGAGAGTTCCGCCCGTTCAGGGCGTAGGTCGCGGTTATTGCGATCGGGCGGCGGTGCGGCGGCACGGGATCAGCGGGCGGCGGCGGCGGCGGACTTGGTGATGCCGCGCGGCCGGGCAGGCAGGGCGGGGGTCCGGATGGCGTCGGCGAAGCGCGGCGTGCGCTGCGCTAGGTCGGCGATCGCCACCGCCGCCCGCTTCGCGACCTGGCGCGAGCGTTCGCGCGCCGCATCGTCGATCGTCGCGGGCGCGCCCTCGTCTTCGCCCAGGCCCAGCCGGCGCTCGATCGCCTCGCGATGGGTCGCGATCCGCTCCTCCAGCGCCCGCACCTCGGTGGGGTCGACCGGATAGAGGTCGGAGCGGAGGCGCGGGCCGGTGGTGGTGCCGGCGGCCGGAGCGCGGGTGCGGGCGCGGCGCTTGAGCTGGTCCATGCCGACGGTGCGCAGATGATCGACATATTCGCTGACCAGGCGGGTGCGCGTGGTGTCGGCCATATAGGAAGAGGCGCCCGATTCGGTCCGCTCCAGCGAGTCCTCGTCGAGCAGCATCGATTCCAGGCTGTTCTCCTCGCCCTCGCCGGTGGTGGAGACGGCATGGAGCGACACGGTGGTGGCGGCGACGCGCTTGGCCGAGGGGCGCTGGTCGGTCATCAGGCGGAAGCGCAGGCCCTGCAGCTCGCCGCGGATCTGCCAGTTCACGAAGGTGGTGAACTGCGCCTTGTCCGGGTCGTAGGCCTGGATGGCGCGGTGGACGCCGATCGCGCAGACCTGCTCGGCATCCTCCCAGTGCGCCAGCAGGCCGTACTGGCGGATGAAGTGGCGGATGCGCGGTGCGATCAGCTTCAGGATGGTCGCGAAGGCGCGCTCCGATTCGACGCGCTGCCGGTTCGTCTGCCGCTCGCCCTCGGCGGGCGTGGTGGCGATCACGGTGGCGACGGCGGCTTCCAGAGCGGCGGTGATCTTGGACATTGCAGGTTCCCCAAACCCAGGAGCGACGCTCGCTCCGTACGAGAACCTTAATGGCGGAGAATGGTTAACATCCTGTATGAATCCGTTAGGGATGTTTGTTATTCCTATAACGGAAGGTGGCGCGTTTCAGAGGGTTCGCGCGAAGCGCCCGGCGTCGATATGATGATCGACATAGCCGAGCAGCCAGTTGCGATGCGCGGCGGCGGCGGTGCCCGCCTGGGCGATTCGACGGCCACTGTCGCCGCTGCCGACCTGGGCATGGAGCAGGGTGCGGGCGCGATGCTCGTCCAGCCCGCCATGGCGCAGGAAGCGGATCGCGTCGCCCAGGCCCAGGTGATGCGCGAGATAGGCGAGGCGCGCCGTGCCCGATTCGGCCCGCTCGATGCTGACGCCGGCCCGTTGCAGCCCGTCGAGATTGCGGCGTGCGTAATCGGCGATACCGTTGATCGCGGCGGTGGGATCGTAGCGTAGCGCCAGCACCTGGGCACGCGCCCCGGCCAGCACCTGGCCACGTTCGCCCAGCCAGCCATTGGCGCCGGCGAGCGCGTTCAGCCAGGTGCCCGGAGTCTCGGCCATGCCTTCCCAGGTGCGGCTGAGGAACTGGCCGAGGCCGGCGGCGCTGGAACGGGGATTGCGGGACAGTGTCTGCCAGCGGCCGGACGAGTCCTTGCCCGCCTCCGCATCGACGATCGCGGCCAGCGCGGTGGCGGGTATGCCGGTGCGCGCGGCGGCGGTGCGCAACGCGGGCGCATAGACCTGGTTGGGGCCCAGCCCCTCGACCTCAATTGATTGCGTCGTCGGTGGCGCGGCGCTGGCCGCAGGCGTCGCCGGCGCGGCAGGGGTGGTGGGGGACTGGGGCCCCTCGCCGATCAGGGCGAGCAGCGAATCCAGATTGGCGCGGCGCGTGTCGCTGTCGAAGGACGGCAGGCGGCCGCCATCCTCCTGGTCGGACCGGCCGGCCGGCCCGAGCGCGGCGCGCCACAGGCGCTGCGACATTTCCGCCTGCGCCTCGCCATAGATCAGCGCCGCGCGCCGCGCGGGCGGCAGCGCCTGGAAGGCGAGGCGGTCGATCACGGCCGGGGACTGGCGCGGCGTAGCCGCCCGGCGCGTGCGCCGATGCGGTCGTCGGTCGCCATCTGCTCGGCAGTGGCCTCGACGCGCAGCGCTTCCTCGCGGAAGCTGTCGGCGGCATTCTCGATCGCGGTGCGCGAGCCATAGCAGTCCACCGCCTGGCGACGCAGGTCCTCCAGCTGCGCATGGGCCAGCGCCCGGCGTTCGCGCAGGCGCTGGCGGTCGGCGCGCGCGCGCACGAAGAAATGCTCGGTCAGCAGGCGATGGTCGCTGCCCGAAGCGGCGCTTTCGCGACGCATCGCGGCGTCGATCGCGCGCTGGGCCAGCTCGACGCGTTGCAGCTCCTCGATGGCGTGGCCGATCGCCGCCCGCACCTGGTCGAGTTGCCGGTCGGTGACGCGCAGCGCGGTGTCGTAGGGCGTCTTCATGCCGCTTCCACCAGCGTCGACGCGCCCTGGATCAGGGCGTTCAGGTCGGCGAAGATCTCATCGGCGCGGCCGCGGTCCTGCTTGCCCTGCTTCAGCAGCCCCTCGATCGTCGGCGCCAGGCGGATCGCGGTGTCCACGTCCGGGTTGGATCCGGGCTTGTAAACGCCGAGCTGCACCATCTCTTCCATGTCGCCGAAGGTCGACAACATGCGGCGCGCGGCCAGCCGCGTCTCGTTCTCGGCGGCGTCGTGGCAGTGCGGCAGCGTGCGCGACACGGATTTCAGCACGTCGATCGCCGGGTAGCGACCGCGCTCGGCGATCTTGCGGCTGATGACGACGTGGCCGTCCAGGATGCCGCGCACCGCATCGGCGACCGGCTCGTTATGATCGTCGCCGTCGACCAGCACGGTGAACAGGCCGGTGATCGATCCCTGACCCGCGCGGCCGGGGCCGGCGCGCTCCAGCAGGCGCGGCAGTTCGGCGAAGACGGTCGGCGTATAGCCCTTGGTCGCGGGCGGCTCGCCGCTGGCCAGGCCGATCTCGCGCTGCGCCATGGCGAAGCGGGTGACCGAGTCCATCAGGCACAGCACGTTGAGGCCCTGATCGCGGAAATGCTCGGCGATCGCCATCGTCGTCCAGGCGGCCTGGCGGCGCATCAGCGCGGGCTCGTCGCTGGTCGCGACGACCACGACGCTGCGCGCCAGGCCTTCCGGCCCCAGATCGTCCTCGACGAATTCCTGGACCTCGCGGCCGCGCTCGCCGATCAGGCCGATCACCGCCACGTCGCACTTGGTCCAGCGGGCCAGCATCGACAGAAGCACCGACTTGCCGACGCCGGATCCCGCGAACAGGCCGAGCCGCTGCCCGGTGCAGAGCGGTGCGAACACGTCGAGCGCGCGCACCCCCGTCTCCAGCTTGGCGCCGACCCGGGCGCGCTCGGCGGCGGGCGGGGGGGCGGCGCGGATCGGCCGCGCGACCAGGCCGGAGGGCAGGACGCCGCGGCCGTCGACCGGGCGGCCCAGACCGTCGACCATGCGGCCCAGCCAGGTCACGTCGGGGCGGACGTTGAACTGGCCGGCGGCCAGCACCGCGCGCGCGCCGGTGGCGATGCCATAGGGGTCGCTGAACGGCAGGCACTGGCACAGATCGCCTTCCAGGCCGGTCACCTCGGCCTCCAGCGTGCCCTTGTCATGGGCGATGCGCAGGCGCGATCCGATCGCGGCGGCGCCGGTCAGGCCGGCGACCTCGATCAGCGCGCCGCGCACCGACACGACGACACCGTAGCGGTCCTCGCGCGGCATGTCGCGCAAGGAAGCGGCGGCCATGGCGAAGGAGCTGTCCGGGCGCATCAGGCGGCCTCCCCCTGGATGCGGGCGAACACCGCCGCTTCATGGTCGATCAGCACGCGGCAAGTGCCGAGCGCGCGATAATAGTCGCTGACGGCGACGAAGCTGGCAAACTCCAGACAGGCGGTGCGTCCGCTCGGCGTCTCGAACACGCCCATCAGATCGGCGAGCATATCGACGACCTGAAGCCGATGGCCCGCGCGATTGGCCTCGTCGATATAGGCGAACATGGTCGCCAGATAGAGCCGACGGGCCGGGGTCGTGGCCTGGTCGGGATGCATCACCTCACGCGCGCGCAGCAGCGACACCTGATTTTCTATCAGCAACTCGGTGCGGCCTCGGGCTCGAAGGACCGCGCCGTTCACGATCATCTTCTCGCCATCGCGCAACGCAATCCGCAGGGTCATCGGTCGGCTCCATTCATGTGATGCCCGTCTTATAGGAAGCGTATGGGCAGGTTCGGGCGCGGCCCGGCAAATTTTGCCGTGGATCGGTCCGGGGGCGGCAAAACCGGCCCGGTGGCGACCGGACGCGACCGCCTCCCTCTATAACCGGTTAAGACGGGCATCGGCCCGCCGCTGTCCCCCGTCCTGTCCCGCATTGGAGACGCACAAGTGAGCCTTTATTCCGCCCTGTCGGCCGGCGTGTCCGGCCTCAACGCGCAGAGCAGCGCGATCGCGGCCGTCGCCGACAACATCACCAACATCAACACGATCGGCTACAAGGCCACCGAAACCCAGTTCAGCACGATGGTCGGCGAGGGGCGCGCGGGCGCGACCTATGTCGCCGGCGGCGTCAAGGCCGTCGCCCATTCGCTGATCAGCAAGGCGGGTCTGACCGTCTCGTCGAGCAACTCGACCGACCTGTCGATCGCCGGCGACGGCTTCTTCGTGACGCGCATGGGGTCCACCCCCGGCAGCTCGGTGTCGCTGACCCGCGCCGGCTCGTTCGCGCCGGACAAGAACGGCTATCTGGTCAACACCTCGGGCGCCTATCTGCAGGGCTGGCGGCTGGCGCCGGACGGCAGCTACACCAACACCGGCACGATGAACGGCCTGGGGCCGATCAAGCTCAGCGACCTCCAGGGCACCGCGAGCGCGACGACCACCATGACGATCAAGGCGAACTTTCCGACCACCACGGCGGCCTTCACTGGCGCCTATACCGCCGGGAACCTGGCCTCCGGCGCGGTGACGCCGGCCTTTACCCGGCCGATGGACGTGACCGACGCGCAAGGCGTGTCGCACCGCGTCAACTTCTCGGTGATCCGCACCGGCGTCAACACCTGGCAGGGCGAGATCTATGCATCGCCGGCCAGCGACGTGTCCGCCAGCGGCGGGCTGCTGGCGAGCGGCACGATCAAGTTCAACCCGGACGGCAGCCTGGACAAGGCGAATAGCAGCGCCGCGCTGTTCGGATCGATCACGCCGAGCTGGACCAACGGCTCGGGATCGTCGCCGATCGCGCTCAACCTGGGCGACAATGGCGGGGTGAACGGCCTGACCTCCTACGACACCGGCTATGCGGTGACGTCGACGGTCAATGGCGGCAAGCTGGGCACGATCGCCGCGATCGAGGTGAGCAAGGACGGCATCGTCAGCGCCAAGTTCGATGACGGCACCTCGCGCGCGGTGTTCAAGCTGCCGATCGCCACCGTCGCCAATCCCGACGGGCTGAACCGCACGCCGGGCAACGGCTTCACCGCCTCCAGCCTCTCGGGCGACTTCAAGATCGTCGCGCCGGGCGAGGGCGGCGGCAGCATCGCCTCCTATTCGCTGGAGGGCTCGACCTCCGACCTGGGCAAGGAGTTCACCGACATGATCCGCTTCCAGCGCGCCTACAGCGCCTCGTCGAAGATCATCACCACGGTGGACGACATGCTCCAGGAAGTCAGCAACCTGAAGCGCTAAGATAAGGAACGGACGCGGTGTCGCTCAGTCAGATCCTGTCATCGGCCCTGTCGGGCCTCAACGCGGCCCAGGCCGGCATCCGCACCGCGTCCAACAACATCGCCAACGTCAACACGACCGGCTATGCGCGCGAACGAGTGGCGCAGCAGACCGGCGTGGCCGGCGGCCGGACCAATGGCGTGGTGGTCGGCGAACCCGGCCGGGTCGCCGATCGCTATCTGGAGGATGCGGTGTACGCCCGGGCGGGCGATGCCGGCGCGGCGTCCACCGTGTCCGACTATCTGCAACGGCTGCAGGCGTTGCTGGGCGCGCCGGGGTCGGACTCGGCCCTGCCCGGCCGGTTGCAGGCGATCACCTCGACCACCACCGCGCTGGGCGGCACGACCGGCGGCACGACCTCGAGCACACAGGCCGCCGCCACCATGATCGGCTCGGTCGCCGATGCGGTGTCGACGATGCAGGCGCTGGGCAGCGACGTCGAGGCGATGCGCAGCGAGGTGGACCAGAATACCGCCCAGACCGTCGAGCGGATCAACACGCTGCTGCTAAATCTGCACGGGCTGAACGACGACGTCGCCCGCGCCGAGGCGCTGGGGCAAAGCTCGTCGGGCGCGGCCGACCGGCGCACCGCCGCGATCGCCGAATTGTCGGGCCTGATCGGCATCAACACGCAGCGCCTGTCCAATGGCCGCATCGAGATCGCGACCACGGCCGGCACCACGCTGCTGGACAAGATGCCACGCCAGTTGAGCTATGACAGCAACGGTTTCTCGACGATGCAGTCGGGCTATGCACCGATCTCGGTGCATTTCGCCGACCAGAACGGCAATATCACCGCCGCCACGGGCGAGACGCTGGACGGGCCGCAACTGGGCGGGACGCTGGGCGGCCTGATCGACATGCGCGACCGTCAGTTGCCGGCTTTCGCCGAGCGGCTGGGCTCGGTCTTCGCCGGCCTGGCCAAGGCGCTCAACGCCGCCAGCAATGCCGGTACGGCGGTGCCCGCGCCCAACCGGCTGGCGGGGCGGCCGACCCTGTTGTCGGGCAGCGACCGGCTGGGGTTCAGCGGCGGCATCACCGTCGCGGTCACCGGCAGCGACGGGACGCTGGTCAGCAAGGCCGCGATCAACCTGTCCGGCCTCTCCACCGTCGACGATGCGATCGCGGCGATCAACGCCGGGCTGGGCGGCACGGCGACCGCCAGCTTCAGCAATGGCACGCTGTCGATCGCGGCGGCGGGCAGCAGCAACGGCGTCGTCGTCGCGCAGGACGGCAGCAATCCCAGCGCGCGCGGCGGCGTGGGGTTCTCGCAATATTTCGGGCTGAACGACGTGGTGCGCAGCGACACGTCGCCGCTCGTCCCCTCCGGCTTCGTCGCCAGCGATGCGCATGGGCTGAACTTCTCCAGCGGCGGCACGGTGGAGATGGCGGTGCGCGACGCCAATGGCCGGATCGCGGCGACCTACAGCCTGACGGGCAGCGTCGGCGCCAAGGTCGGCGACCTGGTGACGGAGCTGAACGCCAGCCCGCTGGCGCGCTATGGGGCCTTCTCGCTCGACACCAATGGTCGCATCCGCTTCGCGGCCAGCACCGTGAATGCCGGCACCGAGGTGACGATCCGGCGCGACTCCACGACCCGCGGCACGACCGGCTTGGGTTTTTCCGCGATGGCCGGCTTCGGCGGGGCGGAAGCGGGGCTGGCCGGCGGCAGCGTCAGCGCGGCGATGGCGAGCGACGCGACGCGCGTGCCGCTGGCGCGGTTGCAGAATGTCGCGGTCGGGCAGAAGGCGCTGGGCATCGGCGATCGCTCGGGGGTCGAGGGGTTCGTCGATGCGCTGTCCACCGCCACCGATCTCGGCCGCGACGGGACCAGGAGCGTCCAGCAGCTCGCCACGGAGGTGATGGGCCAGGCGGCCGGCACCGCCAGTCGCGCCAAGGACCGCGCCGGCGAGACCGGCGACCGCCGCGATGACGCGGTGGCGCGACGCGACAGCTTCTCCGGCGTCAACCTGGACGAGGAACTCGGCCAGCTCGTCGTGCTCCAGAACAGCTATTCCGCCTCGGCCCGGATCGTCACGGTCGCGAACCAGATGTTCGATTCGCTGATCGGCATCATCAGATAAGGATTGGTCATGACCCGTATCGCCACCATCCCGCTTCAGCAGGCGCAGACGGCCGGCATGGCCCGCGCCACCGAAAAGCTGAACGACGTCCTCAACCAGCTCAGCTCGGGCAAGAAAGCGTCCGATCTCGCCGGACTGGGCAGCGACGCGGTCCGCTCGCTGTCGACGCGCAACATGCTGGCCCGCCAGGAGGCGCAGGGCAAGGCGGCGTCGCAGATCGGCACCACCCTGTCGCTCTACGCCACCAATATCGGCGCGATCGACGAGTCCGTGACCAGCCTGCGCACAGCATTGCTGACGGCCGCAGGCACGGGCAATGGCACAGGCGTGCAGGGCGCGATCACCAGTGCGTTCCAGCAGGTCCGCAACGCCCTGAACGCCAGCGACGGTGAAGTGTCGCTGTTCGCGGGCAGCCAAAGCCAGGGCGCGCCGTTCAAGCCGGTCACGCTGGCCGATACGGTCGGCGCGACCACCGCCACCGCCTTCGCCGATGACGGCGTGCGCGCCTCGGCGCGGGTCGGCGACGGGATCGAGATGACCTATGGCGTGTCGGCGCGGGATCTGGGCGGCGACCTGCTCCAGGCGTTCCGCACGCTGGCGGAGGCCGGTGACATCGGCAGCACGCCGACGGCGGCGCAGGTCACGGCGATGACGAGCGCGGCGGAGCAGATCCAGAAGGCGCTGGCCGGCGTACGATCGATCGACGGCGACAATGGCCGCAAACAGGCGCAGGTCGAATCGCTCGCGACCCGCGCCGACGAGCGCAGCACTCTGCTCAAGGGGGTGATTTCCGATGCCGAGGATGCCGATTACGCCCAGCTCTCCACCGAGCTGGACCAACAGCAGCAGGTGCTGAAGGCCAGCTACTCGGTGTTTAGCCAGGTATCGAAGCTGAGTCTGACCGATTATATCCGCTGATATGCCATGAGCTGGGTCCGGTCGCGAACCACCATTTCGGCGAAGGCGAAACCTTTGCAAGCGTCCGGGAAACGTGGTCGCGGAGACCTGGGCTCCCGCGAAGGCAGGAGCCCAGGGCCAGGCACGGCAACGTCTCGGGCTATGTGGAACCCAAGGCTCCTGCCTTCGCCGCAGCGGGACAGGGCGTTCCGCAAAGGCCCGGTACGGAGCCGCAGGGGATCCGTCCCCTATTTGGTCAGCGTCGCCCGGTCCAGGTCGAGCGATGCGGCCGGCACCACCTCCACCTTGGGATAGGCCTTGCGCAGCGGCTCCAGGAACTGCTTGGCGTCGCCGACCACGACGATGCTCGCCGCCTTGGGGTCGAGCAGCGCCGCCGCCGCCGACTGCACCGCCGCCGGATCGACGCCCTGCACCTCGCTGGTGTAGCGGCCCAGTTCGGTCAGCGGGAGCGCCTGCACGACATAGCCGCCGATCAGCCCGGCGATGCCGTCGGTCGTCTCCACGGTGCGGCCGAAATTGCCGACCAGCACCGCCTTGCGCGTGTCGAGTTCGTTCGACGGCACGGGTGCCTGGCCCATGCGCTGCATTTCGGCGGCGATCAGCGACACGACCTCGGCGGCGGTGGCGTTCTTGGTCTGGGTGCGCGCGGCGATCGCGCCCGGCTGGCGACCGGCGGCCAGGCTGCTGCCCGCGCCATAGGCCAGGCCCCGCTTGATGCGGATCTCCTGGTTCAGTCGCGACGAGAAGCCGCCGCCCAGCACCGTATTGGCGACCGCCAGCGGATAATAGCGCGGATCGGCGCGCGCGATCGCCGGGCGCGCGACCACGACTCCGGCCTGCCCGGCATCCGGCATGTCGACGACGATCACGCGCGGGGCCGGATAGCCGGCCTCGGCGGCCGCGGCGGTGGGGGCGTTGCCGGCCGGTCCGGTCCAGCCGCCGAACTGCCGCTGCGCCAGCGCCTGCGCGCGTGCCGGGGTGATGTCGCCGACTAGGATCAGCGCGGCGCGGGACGGGGCCCAGGTGCGCGCATAGGCGGCGGTCAGGTCCTGGCGGGTCAGCGCCTTGAGCGAGGCGGGCGTGCCCTCCAGCGGCGTGCCATAGGGCCGGTCGCCGAACACCGCGCGGCCGGCCACCAGTCCGGCGAGCTGGGCGGGATTCTTGTAGGCGACGGTGATGCCGTCGATCGCCTGGGCGCGGGCGCGCTCGATCTCCTCAGGGGAGAAGGCGGGATGCTGCGCCACATCGGCCAGGATGGTCATCGCCGGATCGATCTGGTCCGACTTCACCGTCAGATCGACCGAGGCGCCGTCGCGGGTGGCGTCGCTCTCGATCGCGCCGCCCAGCGACTCGACCGCGCGCGCGATCTCGGTGGCGGAACGGGTCGCGGTGCCCTTGGTCATCAGCGCGGCCGACAGGCTGGACGCGCCCGCCGCGCGCGCCGGATCGGTCGCCGCGCCACCGGTCGCGACCAGCGAGGCGGTGACCAGCGGCAGGTCGTGCCGCTCGACGGTGATGACGCGCAGGCCATTGGCCAGTCGCGTCTCGACCGGCCGGGGCAGGTCGGCGGCGACGGGCGCGGCGGGGGCGGGCGGCTGCACCCGCTGCCCCTCGGCTGCGGGGGTGAAGACGGTGATGTCGGCCGGCGCCTTGAGCGCGGCGACCTGCACGGTCGGGGCGATGCTGATCGGGTCGGCGGGCGCGTTCGTCGGCTTCTGCTCGGCCGGCAGATAGCGGATCGTCACGGCCTGCGCCTCGCCCAGATAGCGCCGCGCCACGCGCTGGACGTCGGCGGCGGTGACGCGCTGGATCGCCGCGAGCTGGCGATCGGCGGCGCGCGGATCGCCATCGATGATGACCGAAGAGGCGAGCGTCGATGCCTTGCCCTCCGCCGTCTCGCGCGCGCGGATCGCGCTGGTCAGGATCTGGTTCTTGGCTTCGGCCAGTTCGGCGGCCGACACGGGCGCATCGCGCAGCCGGGCGATCTCTTGCTTCAACGCCGCCTCGCCCTGCTCCACGGTCTTGCCGCCCGCCAGGATCGCATAGGCGACGAGGTTGCCGGTGCCCTGCTTGGTGTCGAAGAAGGTCTCCGCCGATTGGGCGAGCTGGTCGCGATAGACCAGGCTCTCATAGAGGCGCGAGCTTTCGCCGGTCGCCAGCACCGCGTTCAGCACCGACAGCGCGGCGATATCGGGATCGCGGTCGGCGGGAATGTGCCAGCTCATCAGCACGGCGGGCAGCGGCGTGTTCGCTTCATAGACGGTGCGAGCCACCGGCGCGGTGCGCGCCGGTTCGGTGACGGTCACGCGCGGGATCGGGGCGGTGGGCTTGGCAATCGGCGCGAAATACTGGTCGACCCAGCGGTCGAGCTGCTTGGGGTCGAAATTACCAGACACCACCAGCACCGCATTGTCCGGCCGGTAATAAGTGGCGTGGAAGGCGCGGACATCGTCGATCCCGGCCGACTGCAACTCTTCCAGGCTGCCGATGCCGGGCCGCGCATAGGGATGCCTGGTGTAGGACAGCTCGGGATAATAGATGGAGAACAGCTTGCCATAGGGCTGGGCAAGCGTGCGCTGGCGCAGCTCCTCCTTCACTACATCGCGTTCGGAGGCGAAGCTGACCGGCTCGACGACCAGGCTGGCCATCCGGTCCGCTTCCGCGAACAAGAGGCGTTGCAGGTGGTTGGCGGGCACCACCTCGAAATAATTGGTATAGTCGTCGTTGGTGGAGGCGTTGTTATAGCCGCCGACATCCTCGGTCAGCCGGTCCATCTGCTCCGGCACCAGATTGCGCGTCGCCTTGAACATCAGATGCTCGAACATGTGCGCGAAGCCCGAGCGGCCCTTGGGATCGTCCTTGGAGCCGACATCGTACCAGACCTGCACCGAGACGTTGGGCGTCGAGGTGTCGCGCATCGCATAGACGCGCAGGCCGTTGGGCAGGGTGCGCTCGGTGAAGTCGAGCGGCGTGACGCTGGCTGCGTTCGGGGTAGGCTTGGCGGGAGCCGCCTGCGCGAACAGGGGGGTGGGCAGCAGCGCGGCGCTCAGCAGCAGGCCGGCACGGATCAGACGCATTCGGGGCTCCGGGAACAGGGATGTGCGCCGGGAACCTTATATCATCGGCGTCCGCCGTCCAGCGGGATCGGGGGGTGTGAGCGGGGACCCTGCGAAACCCCCCTTACCCTCCCGGCGGGGGACGAGGCTTCGCAAAGGGCCTGCCCGGGCATCCTTCAGCCCTTATGCTTCGACCCCTTGCGGTCGGACGACTTGCCGCTCGACTGCGCATAGAGCACCGCCGCCGCGACGGCGGCCGAGCCGATGCCGACGCCCAGGCCGATCTTGGCGAGCGGCCAGTTGCGGGTCTTGGCGGCGACCGCGTCGGCGGCGGCCTCGGCATGGGCCTTCACCTCGGCGGCGGCGGCGAGGATCTCGTTCGGCTGGTCGGTGGTGTCGGTCATGCGGTCTCTCCTTTGCCAGCGCCGTCGTACAGCGCGCGGAAATCGGTCGCGAAGCGGGTCAGCCGGCCCTCCGCGATCGCCGCGCGCAGGTCGGCCATCAGCGTTTCATAGAACCAGATGTTATGTTCGGTCATCAGCATCGCGCCCAATATCTCGCCCGAACGCACGAGATGGTGGATATAGGCCCGGCTCCACGTCGCGCAGACCGGGCAGGGGCAGGTCGGGTCGAGCGGCCCCTGGTCCTCGCCGTGGCGGGCGTTGCGCAGGTTGAGCGGGCCGGTGCGCGTGAACGCCTGGCCCGTGCGGCCCGAGCGGGTCGGCATCACGCAGTCGAACATGTCGATACCGCGCTCCACCGCGCCGACGATGTCGGTCGGCTTGCCGACGCCCATCAGATAGCGCGGCTTGTCGGCGGGAAGCTGGTTCGGCGCGAAGTCGAGGCAGCCGAACATCGCCTCCTGCCCCTCGCCGACCGCCAGGCCTCCGACCGCATAGCCGTCAAAGCCGATATCGATCAGCGCATCGGCCGAGGCCTTGCGCAATCCCTCGTCCAGCGCGCCCTGCTGGATGCCGAAGATGGCGTTGTGCGCGGCATGGTCGCCGCCGTCGTCGAACGCGTCGCGCGACCGCTTGGCCCAGCGCATCGAGCGTTCCATCGCCGCCGCCTGCACCTCGCGCGTCGAGGTGGTCGGCACCAGTTCATCGAACGCCATGACGATGTTGGAGCCGAGCAGCCGCTGGATCTCGATCGAGCGCTCCGGGCTCAACAGATGGCGGGTGCCGTCGAGATGCGACTTGAACGCCACGCCCTCCTCGGACCGCTTGGTCAGGTCGGCGAGGCTCATCACCTGATAGCCGCCGCTGTCGGTCAGGATCGGCTTGTCCCAGCCCATGAAGCCGTGCAGCCCGCCCAGCCGGTGGACGCGCTCCGCGCCCGGCCGCAGCATCAGGTGATAGGTGTTGCCGAGCAGGATGTCCGCGCCCGAGGCGGCGACGTCGGCGGGCTTCATCGCCTTGACGGTGGCGGCGGTGCCGACCGGCATGAAGGCGGGGGTGCGGATCGTGCCGCGCTCCATCGCGATCGCGCCGGTGCGCGCGCGACCATCGGTGGCGGCAATTGTAAAGGTGAACCGGCTCATCGGCGGTCGCGCCGCTCCTTGCGGTCGCCGCGCCGGCCGGGCGCGGCGGGGTCTGGGACGGGGCCGTTGGCATCGGCCGCGGTGGTGCGGATCGTCAGCAGCTCGGCGCGGCTGAGCGCGCCGTCCTTGTTGCGGTCGAACCGGGTGAACAGGCGCGAGAAATGCGCCTGGAGCTCGTCGAGCGAAACCTGATTGTCGCCGTCGCGATCGACATCGAACGGGCTGGGCAGCGCGTTGCGGTCGCCCAGATAGCGCTCGGCCCAGTCGGCGAAGGGGAAATAGCGGAGCTGCCCGGTCTTGCCCGGGTCGAACGCCGCGAAGCTGCGCGCGACGCAGTCCTGCATCTCGGTCCGCGTCGTCTCGGCGTCGCCGTCCGCATCGCAGGCGGCCAGGAACATGCCGACCGGCTCGACCACCAACGTCGCGGGCGTCTGGCCGAACGCCTTGCCCGGCGCGGTGACGCGGATTTCGGGGGCGTCCTGCGGCGCGGGTGCGGCAGCCTGGAGCAGCAGGGCGAGGAACAGCATGGCGAACCCTCAGGGAATCAGCAGCGACGCGTCGCCATAGGAATAGAAGCGATAACCGCTCGCGATGGCATGGGCATAGGCGGCCTGCATCCGCTCGCGCCCCATCAGCGCCGAGACCAGCATGAACAGGGTCGAGCGCGGCAGGTGGAAGTTGGTCATCAGCCCGTCGATCGCGCGGAAGCGATAGCCGGGGGTGATGAAGATCGCCGTGTCGCCGGCGAACGGCGCGATCACGCCGTCCTCGCCAGTTGCGCTCTCCAGCAGGCGGAGCGAAGTGGTGCCGACCGCGATCACCCGGCCGCCGCGCCCGCGCACCGCGTTCAGCCGGTCGGCGACGACGGCGTCGATGCGGCCCCATTCGGCATGCATCTTGTGGTCGACGGTATCCTCGACCTTCACCGGCAGGAAGGTGCCCGCGCCGACATGCAGCGTCAGCGTCTCATGGCCGATCCCGGCCTCGGAGAGCGCCTCCATCAGTCGGGGCGTGAAGTGCAGCGCCGCCGTGGGCGCCGCCACCGCGCCCGGATCGGCGGCGAACATGGTCTGGTAATCCTCGGCGTCGCGCGCCTCGATCCCGCGCTTGGCGGCGATATAGGGCGGCAGCGGCATCCGCCCGGCGCGCTCCAGCAGCAGCTCGACCGGTTCGTCGCCGGCGAAGTCGAGCAGCCAGCTGCCATCCTCGCCACGCGCGGTGCTGGTCGCTTCGACGCCCGCGCCGAAATCGATCCGGTCGCCGTCGCGCAGGCGCTTGGCGCCCTTGACGAAGGCGCGCCAGCGGCGTGGCCCCTCGCGCTTGTGGAGCGTGGCGGCGATCCGGGCCTCGCCGCGCCGGCCCTCCAGCTGTGCCGGGATCACGCGCGTGTCGTTGAAGACCAGGCAGTCGCCGGGGCGCAAGGCCTGCGGCAGGTCGGCGACTGAGCGGTCGAGCGTCCGGTCGCCGTCGAGCACCAGCATCCGCGCCGCGTCGCGCGGGGCGGCGGGGTGCAGCGCGATCCGCTCGGGCGGCAGCGCGAAATCGAACAGATCGACGTTCAACGGGCGGGCGCAGCCTTGCGGGGGGCGGGGCGGGGCGCCGTCGCGCGGGCAGGCGCCGGCGCACGCTTCGGCGCGGCCGTGCCGGCGGGAGCGCCGGTGCCTGGAAGCGTCACCGGCGCGCCGAGCGCGGCGGGCGCGGGCGGCGGCGCGGGGACGTAGGCCGGCGGATTGTCGGCGGCGATATAGGCATGGACGATGCGGCTGGGATTCTGCGGCGGCTCGCCCCGCTCGATCGAGTCGACATATTGCATGCCGTCGATCACGCGGCCGAACACCGTGTACTTCTTGTCGAGCGCCAGGCGCGGCTGGAAGACGATGAAGAACTGGCTGTTGGCACTGTCATTGTCGTCGGCGCGCGCCGCCGATACTGCGCCGCGCACGTGCGGTAGATAGTTGAACTCCGCCTTGACGTTGGGCAGCGTCGAACCGCCGGTGCCGTCGCCCTTGGGATCGCCGCCCTGCGCCATGAAGCCGTCGATCACCCGGTGGAAGGTCAGGCCGTCATAGAAGTGCTGACGGGTCAGCGTCTTGATCCGCTCAACCATCTTCGGCGCGACATCGGGCCGCAGCCAGATCGTGACCCGGCCGCCGGTCGACAGGTCGAGCAGCCAGAGATTCTGCGGGTCGGTGACCGCCGCTGGCGCGGCGCGCGTCGTGGCGGCAGGCGCATCCTGCGCCAGGGCGGGAGCGGCGAGGCAGGCGGCGAACGCAAACAGACCGGCGAAAAGGCGCATGGACATCCACTCTTGGGTAATCGGCGCGGGCTGTAGAGCAATTGCCGGCTTGCGCCAAACTGAACATCGCCGTGCCCACAGGGTGTGAAGGGCGGCGATAGCGGGCGAGGGCGGCGAAATTGCGGCACGGCATGTCTCGGCCGCGCGCCTGCGGAGGCAGGAGCCCAGGAAGGCGCGCGCCGCTCTGCGCGGTGCCGTGATGGGCCCGGGGCTCCCGCGTCCGCGGGAGCACGGAAACGCGTCCTTCACCTCGGCAGGCGGCACGGGGGAAGGCTTTACCCGATCAGCAGTCCGGCCAGCGCCGCCGACATCAGGTTGGCCAGGCTTCCCGCCGCCAGCGCGCGCAGGCCAAGCCGGGCGATCATCGGCCGCTGGTTGGGGGCCAGGCTGCCCGTCACCGCCATCTGGATCGCGATCGACGAGAAGTTGGCGAAGCCGCACAGCGCGAAGGTGATGACCGCCACCGTGCGCGGCGAGAGCAGCGCCGCCTGCTTGCCGAGATCGATATAGGCGACGAATTCGTTCAGCACGATCTTCTCGCCGAACAGGCCGCCGGCGATCCCCGCCTCGTTCCAGGGCACGTTGAGCAGCACCATCACCGGCTGGAAGACATAGCCGAGCAGCGCCTGGAAGCTGAGGCCCGGCAGGCCGATCAGCCCGCCCAGGCTGCCGAGCAGGCCGTTGGCGAGCGCGACCAGAGCGACGAAGGCGAGCACCATCGCGCCCACCGCGACCGCCAGCCGGACGCCGGTCTGCGCACCCTGCGCCGCCGCCATGATCAGGTTGGCGGGCTTCTCCTCGTCGTGCGTCGCCTCGGGCAGCGGCTCGCCGGGGATCGCCTCGCTGGGCAGGGCGGCCGGGCCGGCGCCGCTCATCCGCGTCTCCGCGAGGGCGATCTGGCGCGTCTCGTCGGGCAGGTCGCCCAGCGGCAGCTCGCCCTCGGGGGGCACGCTGCGATCGGGCATGATGATCTTGGCCATCAGGATGCCGCCCGGCGCCGCCATGAAGCTGGCCGCCAGCAGATATTCGATGCGGATGCCCATCGAGGCATAGGCGGCCAGGATGGTGCCCGCGACGCCGGCCATGCCGCTGGTCATCACCGTGAATAGCTGCGGCGGGGTCAGCCCGGCCAGATAGGGGCGGATGACTAGCGGCGATTCGCTTTGCCCGACGAAGATGTTGGCCGCCGCGCACAGCGATTCGACCTTGGAGGTGCCGACCACCCACTCGATCGCGCCGCCGACCCAGCGCACGACGAGCTGCATCACGCCCAGATAATAGAGGATCGACACCAGGCTGGCGAAGAAGATGATCACCGGCAATGCCGCGATCGCGAAACTCTGCCCGCCCACCGCCGGGCTGGCGAGGTTGCCGAACAGGAACTCGGTGCCGCGCTGCGAATAGCCGAGCAGCGCCGCCACCCCGCCCGACGCGGTGGCCAGCGCCGCGCGGCCCGGCCCCCAATAGAGCACCACCACCGCGATCAGCGCCTGGAGCGCGAAGGCGGAGCCGACCACGCGCGGCCGGATCGCGCGCCTGTCGGTCGACAGCAGCACGGCAATCCCCAGGATCACAGCGATGCCCGCGATCCCGATCAACAGTCGTTCCATCAGCGCGACGCTCCGCAGACCATCCCGCCGTTCCTTGCCAAAGCCACGCCTTAATCCTTCTTGGGCAGGCGCAATCCGCGCCCGCATCCCATCCCCGGAACCGCGTGGTTCCGCCCATCGGGCCGTTCAAATCATAATTTCGGCACGGAGAACAGCCGATTGTGCAGGCGCGGTCGGTTCGCTAGCACTCCGCGATGGACTCTGCCCCCAACGATGCCCGTTCCCCTGTCGATGCAGGACGCGGCATATCCCGTTCGCTGTTCGGTTTCTCGATCTTCTATGGCGGCATGGTGTGCATCGCCGGCGTACTCGGCAACAAGCAGGTGGCGCTGGGGCCGCTGGCGGTGGAGGCGGGGATTTTCGCCTTCCTGCTGCTGGTCGTCACCTCCAGCGCAGTCGCCGAGCTGCATGGCCGCCAGATCGCCAACCGGCTGGTGCGGGTCGGTTTCGTGCCCCTGATCGTGTCGGTCCTGCTGTCGCTGGTGGTCCATGCGCTGCCCGCCTCGCCGGAGATGCAGCCGGTCAATCGCGACGCGATCCAGCTCGTGCTGGGCGGCACCTGGCGCATCTGGCTGGGCGGCATCGTCGCCTATGGCATCTCGCAGACACTGAACGTCACCATCTTCTCCTGGCTTAAGGGACGCGAGGGATCGACCCTGCTCTGGCTGCGCGCCGGGCTGGCCAGCATGTTGAGCCAGGTGGTCGATACCCTGCTGTTCGTCACCATCGCCTTTGCCGGCGTCTTCCCGATCGGCGAGCTGCTGCTCGGGCAGATGCTGGCCAAGGTGGTCCTGTCGGGGGTGCTGGTGCCGCCGGCCATCTATCTGTTCGTGGCGCTGGGCAGGCGGCTCGACCGCGGCTGATCCCGCGTCCGCGCGGGGGTCTGGCCTAGCCACCGCCACGACCCTATAGGCGCGCGCATGACCTATCACCGCCCCGACTCCGCCCTACTCGCCAAGGCGGAAACGCTGACCGAGGCGCTGCCCTATCTGCAGCGTTATGCCGGCAAGACCTTCGTGGTGAAATATGGCGGCCACGCCATGGGCGATCCCGAATTGCAGCGCGACTTCGCCGAGGATGTCGTGCTGCTCAAGCAGGTCGGCATCAACCCGGTGGTGGTGCATGGCGGCGGCCCGCAGATCGGCTCGATGCTGAAGCGGCTGGGCGTCGAGTCGCAGTTCGTCAACGGCCTGCGCGTGACCGATGCGGAGACCGCGAAGATCGCCGAGATGGTGCTGGCCGGATCGATCAACAAGGATATCGTCGGCTGGATCGGCCAGGCGGGCGGCCGCGCGGTCGGCATCTCCGGCAAGGATGCCGGTCTGGTGCTGGCGGAGAAGGTGGGGGTGCGCGATCCCGACCCGCTCCAGGGCATCGAACGGCATGTCGACCTCGGCTTCGTCGGCGAGCCGGTGGCGGTCGACCGCCGCATCCTCGACACGCTGTCGGCGGCGGACATCATCCCGGTGGTGGCGCCCGTCGGCATCGGCGCGGACGGCCAGACCTACAACATCAACGCCGACACCATGGCCGGCGCGATCGCCTCGGCGATGGGGGCGTCGCGCTTCTTCCTGCTCACCGACGTGGCCGGCGTGCTCGACAAGCAGGGTGACCTGATGAGCGACCTGTCGCCGGCCGACGTGCTGCGCCTGCAACGCGACGGCACCATCACCGGCGGCATGATCCCCAAGGTGCAGACCTGCGTCGCGGCGGTGCAGTCGGGCGTCGACGCGGCGGTGATCCTGGACGGCCGCATCCCGCATGCGATGCTGCTCGAAATCTTTACCCGCCAGGGTGCAGGAACGCTGGTCAGCGCCAGGGGGCGCTGAGGCCGGCGGGGCGGCAGGGGCCCGAAGGGGTTCTTTCCGGGCCGCGGGCTTCCTATAAGATCGGGTCTAGCCACCGGAGTTCCTGCCTTGCTTGCTGTCCTTCAGATCATCCAGCTGCTGCTCAACCTGCTATGGTGGGTGATCGTCATCCAGGCGATCCTGTCGTGGCTGATCGCGTTCAACATCATCAACACCTATAACGACTTCGTCCGGTCGGTCTGGAACGCGCTGCAACGGATCACCGAGCCGCTCTATCGCCCGATCCGCCGCATCCTGCCCGATTTCGGCGCGCTCGACCTGTCGCCGCTGATCGTGCTGCTGCTGATCTACATCCTGTCGAGCATCGTGCTGCCCAATATCGCGGCCAGTCTCGTCTACGGCCCGACCGTCTGACCGGGCCGATGGCGTGACCGACCGTCCGTGGCGCGCGGCGAAGGACGGACTGCTGGTGTCGGTCCGGGTCACGCCACGCGGCGGGCGGGACGCCTGGGGGGCGGGGGCGCCTGAGCATTTCGCCGTCCGCGTGGCCGCCGCGCCGACCGACGGCTCCGCCAATGACGCCGTCCGCCTTCTCGCCGCCCGATGCTTCGCCGTGGCGCGCGGCGCCGTCACGATTCACAGCGGCGAAACGGCGCGGATCAAGCGGCTGCACGTCGCGGGCGACCCGCAGATGCTGGCGGAACGCGCGGCGGCGCTTTATGAGGCGGCGCTATGACCGCTAGCATCATCGACGGCAAGGCCGTGGCCGCCACCCTGCGTTCCCAAGTGGCCGAGGGGGTCGCGACGTTCCAGGCGCAGACCGGCCGTGCGCCGGGCCTCGCCGTGGTGCTGGTCGGCGAGGACGCCGCCTCCTCCGTCTATGTCCGCTCCAAGGGCAAGGCGACGGTGGCGGCCGGCATGATCAGCGTCGAGCACCGGCTGCCCGCCGATGCCGAACAGGCGGCGCTGATGGCGCTGGTCGCCGCGCTGAACGCCGATCCGGCGATTGACGGCATTTTGGTCCAGTTGCCGCTGCCGTCGCACATGGATGCGCAGGCGGTGATCTCGGCGATCGACCCGAACAAGGATGTCGACGGCTTCCACCCCGCCAATGCCGGGCGACTGGCGACCGGTCTGCCGGCGCTGGTGCCGTGCACCCCGCTCGGCTGCCTGATGCTGCTCCGGTCGGTCCATCCCAGCCTGTCCGGGCTGGATGCGGTCGTCGTCGGTCGCTCCAACATCGTTGGCAAGCCGATGGCGCAACTGCTGCTCGGCGAAAGCTGCACGGTGACGATCGCGCACAGCCGCACCCGCGACCTGCCCGCCCGGCTGCGCGCAGCCGATATCGTGGTCGCGGCGGTCGGCATCCCGCAGATGATCCAGGGCGACTGGATCAAGCCGGGCGCGACCGTGATCGACGTCGGCATCAATCGGACCGCAGCCGGGCTGGTCGGCGATGTCGACTTCGCCGGCGCGGTGGAGGTCGCGGGCGCGATCACCCCGGTGCCGGGCGGGGTCGGGCCGATGACCATCGCCTGCCTGCTGCGCAACACGCTGGAGGCGGCGTGCCGGCGCGACGGCGTGGCCTTCCCGCTGTGAGCCGGGCGCGCCATCGTCGGGCCGGGGGGCGGACGGCATGATCGAGCTGTTCGTCTCCTCGCTCATCACCTTCTTCGTGGTGATCGACCCGCCGGGCTGCGCGCCCATCTATGCCGGCCTGTCGGCGGGCGCGACCTCCACCGTCAAGCGGGCGATGGCGGTCCGCGCCGTGGGCGTGGCCGCGCTGATCCTGTTCGTGTTCGCGCTGTTCGGCGAAGCGCTGCTGCGCGGCTTGGGCATCAGCCTGTCCAGCTTCCGCATCGCCGGCGGCATCATGCTGTTCCTGATCGCGCTGGAGATGGTGTTCGAGAAGCGCACCCAGCGTCGCGAGGATCGCGCCGCCAAGGTCGTGGCCGATCACGAGGTCGACGACGTCTCGATCTTCCCCATGGCGATGCCGATGATCGCGGGGCCGGGATCGATCGCCTCGGTGATGCTGCTGATGGGCCGCAACGAGGGGCTGGAACGGTCGCTGGTGGTGCTCGCCGCGATGGCGACGATCCTGCTGCTGACCTTGGTCGCGCTGCTTGCGGCGGGGCCGATCATGCGCGTGCTCGGCGCGAAGATCGAGGCGGTGATCACTCGCCTGCTCGGCGTGCTGCTGGCGGCACTGGCGGTCCAGTTCGTGATCGACGGCATCACCGTGACGCTGCGCGGATAGTCGTTTCGATCAAGGTTCCGGCTGGGCGATCCGCCGCCATGCGCCTGCGTTCGCAAGAGCACGGCGCCTCCACGTGAATTCCCGTGGCGCCCCAGATCACGAAATCCGGAACATGCGATAGGGCGATCCCCTGACCAGCGGCACCGGGGTCAGCCAGTCGAACGTCGCACCATGCGCCAGCCGGTCGTAGAAGCCGCCCGGGTTGCGTGCGCGGTAGATGGTGGCCTCCGCCATGTTGGGGCAGACCAGCAGCAGCGTCGCGCCGTGCCGCTTCATGATCGCGCGCGCCTCGGCCGGGTTGCGGCCGAAGGCGTGCTGCACGTCGAGGATCGCATCGCCGTTGCGGTGATAGGGTCCGGCGATCGCGTCATGATGGGTGATGGTGATGAGGCGCGGCCCCAGATCGACAAAGGTGAAGACAGTCGCCGCCGGCACCCGATTCAGCGTCAGCAGGCGCGAGGTGCGCAGGCACTCGCCGGTCGCGGCGTTGACGCGGCGGGTATAGGCGTTCGGCCGGTCGATCGGCAGCCACCGGATCGCCAGCCCGGCGAACATGCCGGTCAGCACCACGAACGCCGCCACCGGCCCGCCGACGCGCACCAGGGGCGAGCGATGGTTGAGCAGCCAGGGCAGGATCATCGCCGCCAGCGCGACCGCGCCCGGCACCGCCAGCATCTGCGCCGCCGGCCCGGCGCGCGCCTGCCACGCCAGCATCGCGACGGCGAAGCTGGTGAACAGCGCCACGGCGGTCCAGCCCACCGCGCTCGACCGGTGGCGGGCTTGCCAGGCAGCGACCAGCGCGCCGATCAGCCCGATCACCGGCAGCGTCGCGATCGGAAAGGCGACGCGGAACGGGTGCTTGTAGAGCGGCTTGGCCTCGCGGACATTGTCCAGCCAGGTGCGCGCCAGTTCGGGGCTGACCTGTTCGGGCCTTCCCAGGCATTGCGGGAAGAGCAGCGCGAAGCCGACCGCGATCACCGCGCCCGCCGCCACCGCCAGCCCCAGCCGCACCGCCAGCGACCGCGGCGACCAGAGCGCCATCGCCAGCAGCAAGGCGCCCGCCACCACCAGCACGCTCAGCCACACCGGGGTCAGCGCGTCGCAGCGCATCGCGCGGTTGGCATAGGACGCGAAGAGCAGGAAGCCCAGGCCGCCACCGCCACCCAGGGTCAGCGCATAGATCGCCAGCCGCTTCGCCTCGCCCGGCGTCCAGATCCAGCGCAGCGTGATGATCGCGCCGGCCATGGCGGCATAGGGCAGCATCTCCAGCCCGATCGACAAGGACACCGCGCTTGCCAGCCCGACCTGCAGGCCGCCGCGCCCCTGGCGCGGGTCGCAGAGCCCGGCCACTGTCACCGCCAGGCAGGCGAGCTGCCAGTTGTGGTGGTCGATCCGCTCCGGCATGAACATCAGCATCGTCGCGTTGCAGCTCGTCACCAGCACGATCAGCGCCAGCGGCCAAGCGATCGGCGCGACCAGCCGGCGGACGGTGGCGGCCAGCGCCAGCATCACCACCGACAAGGGCAGCAGCGGCGCGATGCCGCAGGCCAGCCGCTCCGCCCAGCTGGGCGACACGAACTGGCGGAAGAACAGGATCAGCCCGGCGATCGGCAGGTCGACGATGCGGCTCCAATGGATGTCGAAGCCGGCGGGCGGGTTCATCCGATACTGGCGCAGATCGTACCAGCCCTGTCCGCCCAGCCAGGCGCGAACCTGCATCAGCCGCATATTGTCGTCGGTGTCGCCCAGCGACAGCCAGCGGATCGCGGTCCAGCGCTCGTGCAGGAACCAGGCGGCGACCGCCAGCCAGGCGATCAGGACCAGCGTGACCCAGCGCTGCTCCAGATCCCGGCGCAGCCCCGTCGAACCGGTTGCGATCACGTGTCCGTCCTTCCCTGACGCCGAGCGAACGGCAAAGTCGAGCGCTTAGTGGCGGCGACCGCCAGCGGCAATGGGGCAGGGGCGCAGACGGCATCAGGCGCGCCGCACGGCGTCCATGCGGAGCGATCTTGCGCAGGCGCACGGCCCCAGGTCGCTTCCCTTGACATGGATCAGCATTGGTCGATCCTCTGTCCCAATTTGAGCATCAGACCGGAACTATTTGGAATTTACGAGTTATTAAGCGAAATTTATATCTGAGCTTCCACCAAGGACGACGATGCGACGATATGACCGGGGGGTCCGGTGTGGTCGGCGGCATCGCGGAAAAAGGGGTTGCCATGATCAAGAAAATCGCCGCGGTCGCGACCGCGCTCACCGTCATTGCCTCGCCGGCCTATGCTGTGACCTTCACCAGCCAGCTCGGTAGCAGCGCGACCTTTGCGGCGCCGACCGGCGGCACCGTGATCGACTTCAACAACGGCACGAACGTTCCGGCGGGCTTCACGCTGACCGGCAACGGCTACATCGTCAGCAATGCCGAGTCCGCTTCGACCGGCGCGCGTCCGGCCTTCAGCGACGGTTCGGCCTATCTGTCCGTCCTGGGTGGCGGCGCCGCCACGCTGGCGAGCACCGGCGCGGGCTTCCAGTCGATCAGCCTGTTCCTGGGTTCGATCGACGCGTACAACACCGTCCGCGTGCTGAGCACGACCGGTGCGGTGCTCGCGACCTACACCGGTTCTCAGTTCGTCGTGCCGGCTGACGGCAACCAGGACGTGCCGCGCACCAACCGCCGTGTGACCTTCTTCGCGGGCGCCGGCGAGTCGCTGGGTGGCCTGACGCTCAGCAGCGGCAGCAACTCGCTGGAAACCGACAATGTCGTGTTCAGCGTTCCGGAGCCGTCGACCTGGGCGCTGATGCTGATCGGTTTCGGCATGGTCGGTGGCGCCGCGCGCTACCGCCGTCGCAAGACCGCCGCGGCCTTCGCCTGAAGCGGTCCAGGCCGGCCGCGCGGCAGGCGTCGCGCGATCAGTCGGTCGGGAAAGCCGTCGTTCCCTACGGGGAGCGGCGGCTTTTGCGTGTCCGGGGCGCCGGATCGCGGATGGGGCCGGGCGAACCATCATCGCCATCGCTCGCCAATGATCGAAGACCCTCTGCGTGCAGGGGGGGGCTTGTGGCGCAGTTCCACCGCCCGTCCCAATGCATCACCCGGGTGACGGCGGAAGGATCGCGGAACCTGTCATCCCGCCAGCCGCCGGGACTTCAAAGGGGCGCGCCCGTCAATCGAAACCTATTGTAACCACGACCCAGCCCTCCGCCGGGGTGGAGGCGCGGGAGCGTGGAACGTCGACTCTGGCGGCGGCCCCGCCTCCAACGGGGGCGACAGGTTGCGTCATCGTCCCTGGCAGGGGCGGAATGCCAGGATCGGCGCTCCTGCCTAGCGACGAGCCTCGTCGGCGGCGAGGGCGGCCGAGAGCCGGTCCCGGATCGACAGCATCACCTGCAAGGGCCTGTCCTCGACCAGGCGTGGCATGGCCGGCTCCGCGACGACGGGTTGCGGCGGCTGCGGCGGTTCGCGCGACTCCAGCAAGTGGCGGACGCCGCGCAGCGTATAGCCCTGCTCATGCAGCAGCGCGTTGATCCGCTTGACCAGCGCGACATGTTCGGGGCGGTAATAGCGGCGGTTGCCCGCCCGCGTGACCGGTCGCAACTGGTCGAACCGGGTCTCCCAATAGCGCAGGACATGATGGGGGATGCCGGTCTCCGCCGACAATTCGCCGATCGACTTCAGGGTCAGGCCGTTGCCGGCGGCCGTCATGGTCGATGTGGTGCGGGGCCTTGCCATGATCGATCCCCGGGATCGTTCAGGCGAGGGCCGAGGCTTCGACGATGCGGTCCCGCATCATCTGGCTGGCGCGGAAGGTCAGCACCCGGCGCGGGGCGATCGGCACCTCGACCCCGGTCTTGGGATTGCGGCCGATCCGCTCGCCCTTGTCGCGCAGCACGAAGGTGCCGAAGCCGGAGATCTTGACGTTCTGCCCCTCGCTCAGCGCCTCGCACATCTCCTTCAGGATCTGCTCGACGATGCGGGCCGAATCGGCACGGCTCAGGCCCACCTGATGGTGCAGGGCCTCGGCCAGGTCAGCGCGTGTCAATGTGCCTGCTTCATGCATACGGTATTCCCCCAACACGTGCCGGGCGAATATCAGAAGCCGATCCAGAGCAAAAGACTTTTATGCTCTAGGTTATGCAAACGTCCGCAAGTGTCTCAGAAGCGGACAATTGCCGCGCCCCAGGTGAAGCCGCCGCCCATCGCCTCCAGAACCACGATGTCGCCCTGCCGGACGCGGCCGTCGCGCACCGCCACGTCGAGCGCCAGCGGCACCGAGGCGGCGGAGGTGTTGGCATGCCGGTCGACGGTGACGATCACCTTCTCGGCGGCCAACGACAGCTTGCGCGCCGTGGCGTCGAGAATGCGGGCATTGGCCTGGTGCGGCACCACCCAATCGACATCCTCGGTCTTCAGCCCGGCGACCGCCAGCGCCTCGCCCATCACCGCCGCCAGGTTGGTGACGGCGTGGCGGAACACCTCGCGCCCCTTCATCCGCAGCTTGCCGACGGTGCCGGTGGTGGAGGGGCCACCATCGACATAGAGCAGCTCGTTGTGACGGCCATCGGCATGGAGCCGGGTGGCGAGGATGCCGCGCCCGTCTTCGGCCACGTCCTGCGCCTCCAGCACGATCGCGCCGGCGCCGTCGCCGAACAGGACGCAGGTGGTGCGGTCCTCCCAGTCGAGGATGCGGCTGAACGTCTCCGCGCCGATCACCAGCGCGCGCCGGTGGACGCCGGCGCGCAGCATCGAGTCGGCGACCTGCACCGCATAGAGGAAGCCGGAGCAGACCGCCGCCACGTCGAACGCGACGCAGTCGTCGATGCCCAGCATCGCCTGCACCTTGGTGGCGGTGGCGGGGAAGGTCTGGTCGGGCGTGGCGGTGGCCAGCACGATCAGGTCGATGTCCTGCGCGGCATGGCCGCCCGCCGCCAGCGCCGCACGCGCGGCATCGGCGGCCAGCGTCGCGGTCGTCTCATCGGGGCCGGCGAGGTGGCGGAAGCGGATGCCGGTGCGCTCGACGATCCATTCGTCGCTGGTGTCGACCTGCTCGGCCAGTTCCGCATTGGAAACCCGCCGGGCGGGCAGGGCGGAACCGGTGCCGGAGACGACCGAACGGATCATGCGACATGCTCCAGGCCGAGATCCTCGGCGATGCGGCGGGTGAGATCGGCGCGCGCCATCTTGGCGGCATTGGCGATCGCGGTGGCGACGCCCAGCTCGTTGGCGCCGCCATGGCTCTTCATCACGATGCCCTTCAGCCCCAGGAAGACCGCGCCATTATGGTTGTTGGGGTCGAGATGGTCGCGCAGCAACTGGGTCGCCGGGCGCGAGATCAGGAAGCCGAGCTTCGAGCGGACCGAGCTGGTGAAGGCGCGCTTCAGCAGGTCGCCGACGAAGCGGGCGGTGCCCTCGGCGGTCTTGAGCGCGATGTTGCCGGCGAAGCCGTCGCAGACGATCACGTCGACATGGCCGCGCGCCAGCTTGTCGCCTTCGACGAAGCCGGTGAAATCCAGGGGCAGGTGGGTGGCGGCGCGCAGTTCGGCGGCGGCCTCGCGAATCCAGTCGGTGCCCTTCTGGTCCTCCGACCCGATGTTCAGCAGCGCGACGCGCGGCCGGTCGAGATCGAGGATGACGCGGGCATAAGCGGCGCCCATCACCGCGAACTGGACGAGGTTGCGTGCATCGACCTCGGTATTCGCACCCAGGTCGAGCATCACCACGTCATTGTCGCCGAGCGTGGGCAGCGGCGCCGCCAGCGCCGGACGGTCGATGCCCGGCAACATGCGCAGCGACAGCTTCGCCATCGCCATCAGCGCGCCGGTATTGCCCGACGACACCATGGCGGCGGCGCGACCCTGTTTCACCAGGTCGATGGCGATGCCCATCGAGGTCACCTTGGACCGGCGAATCGCCTGACTGGGCTTTTCGCTGGACCCGACGACTTCGGGGGCGTGGACGATCTCGGAATTGGCGGACAGATTCGGGTGGCTGTGCAGCCCGGCCCGAATCCGGGCCTCGTCGCCCACCAGGTAGAAATGCAGGCCTTCGAAGCGACGACGAGCCCGGGCGACGCCCGCAAGCATCACCTCCAGCCCCTCGTCGCCGCCCATCGCATCGACGGCGATCCAGGGCTGGTCGGTCATCCGGTTACTCCGATCGATCCGGCGATCAGGCCTCGACCGACACGACCTCGCGGCCGTTATAGTGGCCGCATGCACCGCACAGCACGTGCGGACGCTTCAGCTCGCCGCAGTTCGGGCATTCCTGGAACGCCGCGACGGTCAGCGAGTCGTGGCCACGGCGCATGCCGCGCTTGGAGGGCGAAGTCTTTCTCTTGGGGACGGCCATTGCGGCACCTTATTCGACGTGGAACAGATTGGAATGCGCACGACATGCCGGTCCGGCCCCATGAGGCCGCCCCGATATGCCGGACGCATCGCGAAGCGTGGCGCTATAGCGATTTCGGCCATTGTTGCAAGTATCCCGACGGGCGGGCAGGGTCATGCCCATGAAAATCCTGTCACCCGCCACGCTTGCCCTGACCCCGCTGCTGATCGCCGCCGCGCCTGCCGCGCCTACCGGGTCGCCCATCTCGCCCGATCGCCTGTCCGCCGACGTTCGGACGCTGGCGTCCGAGTCGTTCCAGGGCCGGGCGCCGGGCACGCCGGGCGAGGCGAAGACGATCGACTGGCTCGTCGCGCAGTTCCAGGCGATGGGCCTGCGACCCGGCGGCCGGGACGGACAATGGACGCAGGCGGTGCCGCTGGTCCGCACCCGGATCGGCGAAGGCCCGGTCAGCGCCAACGGGGTCGCCTGGACGCAGGGGCGCGACGTGTACCTGAGCAGCGTGCGGCCGGATGCGCGCGAGACGGTGAGGGGCGCGCCGCTGGTCTTCGTCGGCTATGGCGTCGCCGCGCCGGAGCGGAAGTGGGACGATTTCAAGGGCGTCGACCTGAAGGGCAAGGTCGCCGTGTTCCTGGTCAACGACCCCGATTTCGAGGCGGCGGCGGGGGACGATTCGGTCGGTCGATTCGGCGGGCGGCGCATGACCTATTATGGTCGCTGGACCTACAAGTTCGAGGAGGCGGCGCGGCGCGGCGCGGTGGCGGCGCTGATCGTCCACGACACGCCAGGCGCGGGCTATGGCTGGGCCACGGTCACCGCCCCGGCCGGCGAGAATTACGACGTCGCCCGGCCGCCCGTGCCGCGCGTGGCCCTGCAGGGCTGGATCGAGGGCGCCGCCGCCGAGCGGCTGTTCCAGGCGGCGGGGCTGGACCTGCCGACGCTGCGCCGGGCGGCGCGGCGCAGCGATTTCCGCCCCGTGCCGATCCCGGGCGCTGGCTTCTCCGCCGACCTGCCGGTCACGGTGAGCCGGGCCGAAAGCCGCAACGTGCTGGCCAAGCTGCCCGGCCGGACGCGGCCGGACGAGGTGGTGATGTACGGCGCGCATTGGGACGCCTATGGCGTCGGCGCCCCGGATGCCCAGGGGCGGACGATCCGGCCCGGCGCCAACGACGATGCGCTGGGCGTCGCCGGCGTGCTGGAGATCGCACGCGCCGCCGCCCGGGCTCCGCAACCCGCCCGCAGCCAGGTCTTCGCGCTCTGGACCGGCGAGGAGCGCGGCCTCTTGGGGTCCGAGACCTATGCCGCCGACCCGATCTATCCGGCGGCGACCACGGTCGCCAATCTGACGCTCGACATCCTCCAGACCGCCGGGCCGTCGCGCGACGTGCTGCTGGTCGGGCAGGGACAGAATGCGCTGGAGGACCGGCTGGCGGCGGCGGCGCGGGCGCAGGGGCGGGTGGTGACGCCCGAGGCGTTGCCGGAGCGCGGCCTCTTCTATCGCGCCGACCATTTCTCGCTGGCGCGGCGCGGCGTGCCGACGCTGCTGCTGATGGCGATCAGCGGCGCGCCGGATCTGGTCGCGGGTGGACGGACGGCGGGGCAGGCGTGGCTGGACGGCTATATGCGCTGCTACCACCAGAGCTGCGATGCCTGGTCGAAGGACTGGGACCTGCGCGGAGCGGCGGCGGACGTCGACCTGATCGCCCGGGTCGGGTTCGACCTGGCGCGGGGCGGCGACTGGCCGGAATGGCGCCAGGGGTCCGAGTTCCGCGCGGTGCGGGCGGAGAGCGCGGCGGCGCGGGGGCGGTAACGCGGAACTGCAACTCTCTTTTCCGTTCCCCGGCGAAGGCCGGGGCCCAGTTGGAAAGGCCTTGGTAACGGACCGCTGCCCGTCGTCATGATCGCCCCCCAACTGGGCCCCGGCCTCCGCCGGGGAACAGGTAGAACGGTTATGCCAACCCAGCAGGTAGAGCTATTATCCCAATCCCAGCACCGCATCCCCGACGAACGGGTTGGTGCGCCGCTCATGCGCGAAGGTGCTGGCGGGGCCGTGGCCGGGCACGAAGGCGACATCGCCGAGCGGCCATAATTTCTCGCGGACCGAGCGGATCAGCGCGTCATGGCTGCCGAGCGGGAAGTCGGTGCGGCCGATCGATCCCTGGAACAGCACGTCGCCGACCTGCGCGAAGCGGGACGGCGCGTGGTGGAAGATCACATGGCCGGGCGTGTGGCCGGGGGTGAGGTACACGTCCAGCGTCAGGTCGCCGATCGTCACGGTGTCGCCATCGTCCAGCCAGCGGTCCGGCTCGAACACCACGCCGCGGATGCCATAGGCGCGGCCGTCCTCGTCCAGCCGCGCGATCCAGAACCGGTCCGCCTCGTGCGGCCCCTCGATCGGGACGCCCAGTTCGTCGGCCAGCGGCTTGGCCTCGCCGGCATGATCGATATGGCCGTGGGTGAGGAGGATCTTTTCCACCGTCACGCCCGCGCGGGCGATCGCGTCGCGGATGCGCGGCAGGTCGCCGCCGGGATCGACCACCGCCGCCTTCATCGTGGCCGTGCACCAGATCAGCGTGCAATTCTGCTGGAGCGGGGTGACGGGGATGATGGCGGCGCGCAACGGCATGGCGTCGGGGGGCGTATCGGTCATGGGTCCGTCCTTACGCGCCCCGGCCGGCCGTCACCAGAGGATGCCGTCGACCGGCGTCTTCGCCTCGGGCGCCTCGTCGCCGATCGCCTGGAGCAGGTCGATCTCGATCGTCCGGCACATGGCGGTCAGCGGCACGTCGTGAATGGTGTTGGCGAAGGGGTCGACGAGGTCGTCGCCGATCTGGAGGATGGCGAGGAACATGAGCCCCGCGATGGTCGAGCCGATCGGCGTCGCGAAGCCCAGCGTCTCGACCAGCCCGATCGGCAGCAGGATGCAGAACAGCCGCGTGAAGAAGGCGGGGAAGAAGCGATACTGATTGGGCAGCGGGGTGTTCTTCAGCCGCTCCATGCCGCCTTGCGCATTGGCGATGTCGACCAGGATCCGCTCCAGCGACGCCTGCTGGATGGTGTCGATCCAGCCCTTCTTGCGCGCGTCCTCGATCCGCCGGCCGGTGCCGTCGAGCAGGCCGTTGGCGGTGTTGACGCGCGCCAGCGCCGGCTCCGCCTCGCCGCGCGACAGATAGTGGAGCACCTCGCCGTCCTTGGGCTGGCGGCGCAGCTGGCAGCGCAGCGCGTTCACATAGGCGATCTGGCGCAGCACGATCGACCGCTTCAGGTCGCGCGCTTCCGGGTCGGGCAGGAAGTTGCGGGCGGCGCGGGCCAGGTTGCGCGAGGCGTTGATCATCGCCCCCCACAGCACGCGACCCTCCCACCAGCGCTGATAGGCGCTGTTGTCGCGGAAACCCAGGAACAGCGCCAAGGCCGAGCCGAACAACGTCAGCGGCAGGGACGGCGCCTTGAACGGCAGCACGAAATAGGTGACGGTGACGATGCAGTCCCAGACGAACAGACCGAGCAACGGGCGCCAGACTTCCGAGATGATGATCTTCAGGCGGGGGGTGGCGTCGACGATCAACAATCGGCTCCTTGGTTACAGGGGTAGGTCCGCTCGGAACGTAACGTGGTATCGCCGCGCGGGTTCACGCGATTCTCATTCGGAGCCGCGTCCGGGACGGGTGAGCGCCTGGTCGCGCAAGCCCCGCCAGACCTTCAGCGCCTGCACGGTCTCCGGCACGTCATGGACTCGGAGCAACTGCACGCCTGCCTCCGCGCCCTTCAGCGCCAGCGCCACGCTGCCGCCCAGCCGACGGTCGGCCGGCGCCTCGTCGGACAAGGCGCCGATCAGTCGCTTGCGGCTGGCGCCCAGCATGATCGGGCAGCCGAGGCCGTGGAACGTGGCCAGGCCGTTGATGAGCGCCAGATTGTCCGCCAGCGACTTGCCGAAGCCGATGCCGGGGTCGACCAGGATGCGCGCCCGGTCGACGCCGGCGGCGACGCAGGCGTCGATCCGCGCCTCCAGCCAGGCGAACACCTCCGCCACCACGTCCCGATAGGCGACGCGGCCATGGCCGCCCTGTTTGGGATCGGGCGAATGCATCAGGATGACCGGGCAGCCGGCGCGCGCCACCACCGGCATCGCGCGGTCGTCCCACAACAGGGCCGACACGTCGTTGACGATGGCGGCGCCGGCCGCCAGCGCCGCCTCCATCACCAGCGCCTTGCGGGTGTCGATCGACACCAGGGCACCCGCCGCCGCCAGCCGCTCGACGACCGGGCGGACGCGCGCGGCCTCCTCCTCTTCCCAGACCAGGGCCGCGCCCGGCCGGGTCGATTCGCCGCCCAGGTCGATCAACGCCGCGCCGGCGGCGAGCTGGTCGATGCCGGCGGCGGCCGCTGCGGCAGGGTCGCCGGCATGGCGGCCGCCGTCCGAGAAACTGTCGGGCGTGACGTTGAGGATGGCGGCGACCTGCGGCTGGTCGAAGCGTAGGGTGCGCGCGCCCAGCGCCAGGGGCGGGCGGGGCGCGATGATCCGGTCGTGCAGCCGCCGCGCTCGCGCGCCCAGCGACGGCAGTTCCGCGACGGGCACGATGCGTCGGCCGTCCGGTCCGGTCACCTCATAGGCGGCGAACCACTGCATCCCCCCGGCGAGCCGCGCGACGCTGCCCTCGGGCGCGCCGACCGGCGTGTCGACGAACTGGACGGGGCGGAGGAGAAGGATCGGATCGGCCACGGCCCAGCTCCACCCGCTCGCGCGCGCCGGGTCAAGGGGGCGTGGGTCGGAGACGGGGTGGTCGGTGTCCGTTCAGGGCTTGCGCGCGAACCAGATGACGTGGCGCGCGCCCTTTCCGTTCGAGCGGGCGCGGACCGCGACCTCGTCGGTGTCGAAGCCGGCATTGCGCAACCGCCGCGCGAAAGCCGTGTCGGGCGCGGCCGACCAGACGGCCAGGATGCCCCCGGGCCGCAGCGCCAGCTTGGCGCTGGCCAGCCCGCGCGCCGAATAGAGGCCGTCATTGCCGGCGCGGGTCAGTCCGTCCGGACCGTTGTCGACATCGAGCAGGATCGCGTCGTAATCGCCCCGCGCGATCTCGATCGTCCGCGCCACGTCGCCCATCACCAGATGGACGCGCGGGTCGTCCAGCCCGCCCGCGGTCAGCGCCGCCATCGGCCCGCGCGCCCAGGCGATGATCTCCGGCACCAGCTCGGCGACGGTGACCCGCGCGTCGGCGGGCAGGACGCCGAGCGCCGCGCGCAGCGTGAAGCCCATGCCATAGCCGCCGATCAGCAGCCGGGGCGCGGGTACGCCCAGCCGCTCGCAGGACATGGTCGCCAGCGCTTCCTCGGACCCGCTCATGCGGCTGTTCATCAGTTCGTTGCGGTCGAGCACGATCATGTAATCGTCGCCGCGCCGGAACAGGCGCAGATCCTCGCCACCGGGCACGGCGGCGGTGTCGATCAGTTCGCGGGGCGTCATCTGCCGGTTTACTTGCCCGATTTGCGCTGCTTGCGGGCGGCGTAGCGCGCGTCGCGCAGCGCCTTCTGCTCCTCGGGGGTCAGCACCGGCTTCACCTTGGCGGCGGCGGCGGCGGCCTGTTCGGCGGCCTCGGCGGCGCGGGCGCGCTTCGCCTCGGCGGCCTGTTCGCGCTCCTGGCGCTGCGCCTCGCGCTTGGCGGCCGCGGCGGCCTCCTTTTCCTGGCGCTTGGCGGCGCGCGCGGCGACGGCGGCCTCGTCGACCGGCGGCTTGTCGCGCAGCTTGGCGAGCGCCGCGCTCTTCGCCTTGGCGGCGGCGGCCTGACGGTCCTGGAAGGTCGGAAGTTTGAATGCTGCCATAAGGCTCGTGATTAACCTGTCTTTGAAGGTGCGAGTCGAATCGGTCGCAGCATAGGCGCTTCCGACGACGACGGCACGTCTGTGTTGGAGGAGGGGGTGGCCCGCCCCGCCGGCGGCGCGGCGGGCCGGCGGCGATCAGGCCTGCTGGAGGTTGACCGCCGAGGTCTTGCCGCGACGATCGGTCTCCAGCTCATAGGAGACGCGCTGGTCGCGGTCGAGCGTGGCCATGCCGGCACGCTCCACCGCCGAGATGTGGACGAACGCGTCCGCGCCGCCGGTTTCCGGTGCGATGAAGCCATAGCCCTTGTCGGCGTTGAAGAATTTGACGGTTCCGGTGATCATATGGGCATCCTTCGTCCCAGGGAGGACGGGCATGCGCCAACAGCGGCGCATCCCGGCAATGGCGAGGCGAGAAAGGGACAAAGGGGAGAGCCGAAGCGGCCCGATATCCGTCGCATGCGACGTCAGCGGGACGGGTTATACACCAGGGCGGCGGATTTTTGAAGGGGGGTGGCGCGGGGGAGGCGACCGGGCGCCCGGCCGGACGGTGTGAGCGTCGCCATGCCGTGCTCCTGCGCAGGTAGGAGGCCAGGGTCGGGCAGGATCGCGGGGCGTTGTCTTGCTCGGCCCTGCGCTCCGGCTCCCGCCGGAGCGCAGCAGCACCCTATGGCTGGGTCGCCAGGATATAGGTCTGGCGCAGCGTGTCGATCGGCTTGAGCGCGCCCTGCTCCTCATGGTGCCAGAAGGTCCAGCCATTGCAGGCTGGCGACTGGCGCAGCAGCGAGCCGAGCTTGTGGATCGAGCCGGTCAGCCCGCACGGGCTGGCAAGCGAGCCGTCGGCGCGGACCACCGCGCGGAAGCGGCGCTTGTCGTCGACCAGCACGGCGCCGGGGGCGAGATAGCCGATCTCGACCAGCTTGCCGAACGGCACCTTGGGTTGCTGGCGCGGGCTCATCATCGTCGCCAGCGCCGACTCGTCGAGCGGCAGCGCCGCCTCGATCCGCTCGGCGGCGGCGGCGCAGTAACCGGGCTCGCGCTCGATGCCGATCCAGTGACGCTTCAGCCGCTTGGCCACCGCGCCCGTCGTGCCGGTGCCGAAGAACGGGTCGAGCACCACGTCGCCCGGCTTGGTGCAGGCGAGCAGGATGCGATAGAGCAGCGCCTCCGGCTTCTGCGTCGGATGGACCTTCTGCCCCGCCTTCTTCAGCCGCTCCTGGCCCCCGCAGATCGGGAATTCCCAGTCGGAGCGCATCTGCAGCTCGTCGTTCAGCGTCTTCATCGCGCGGTAGTTGAAGGTGTATTTCGCCTTCTCGCCCTTCGATGCCCAGATCAGCGTCTCGTGCGCGTTGGTGAAGCGCGTGCCGCGGAAGTTGGGCATCGGATTGGCCTTGCGCCAGACGATGTCGTTCAGGATCCAGAAGCCCAGGTCCTGCACCGCCGTGCCGACGCGGAAGATGTTGTGGTAGCTGCCGATCACCCAGAGCGTGCCATGGTCCTTCAGCACCCGGTGCGCCTCCGCCATCCAGGCGCGGGTGAAGGCGTCGTAGGCGGCGAAGGTGTCGAACTTGTCCCAGTCGTCGGTGACCGCGTCGACATGGCTGCCATCGGGCCGGAACAGCTCGCCGCCGAGCTGGAGGTTGTAGGGCGGGTCGGCGAAGACCATGTCGACCGACTTGGCCGGCAGCGAGCGCATCGCGGCGATGCAATCGGCCATCAGGATGGTGTCGAGCGGGGCGACGTCCGTCGCGGGGACCAGCGTCTCCGAGGCCTTGGCCCTGGCGCGTGGCCGCGCGATCGTCTGAATAGCCCCCATCTCAATCCCCTTGTGCGGCCCTTAAAGTGACCGAGGGACGGAATCCGTCAAGTCTCTCCGAGTCGAGACCTTGACTCGCGGATTCCCGCGAGTCGCTTGGAACAAATCAGGGGTGGGTCAAGATATGGGGTTCGATCGAATCCGCCGACTCAAGCCGTGGTGGGTGTGATGCGAAAGACTCGGTCCCGAGCGGGCATGATGCAGATGGAAAAAAAGCGGTCAATCGAGCGCGCGGGACGATGAATCGGCCTAGAGCGGTAGGCCGAACTGCGCGCAGGCACGGGCGACGGGGGCGAAACTGCGCCGGTGAATCGGCGTCGGTCCATGGTCGCGCAGCGCCGCCAGGTGGCGCGGGCAGCCATAGCCCTTGTTCGAATGCCAGTGATATTGGGGATGCGCCTCGGCCAGTTCGATCATCATCCGGTCGCGCGTCTGCTTGGCGATGATCGAGGCGGCGGCGATCGACGCGCTCTTGCCGTCGCCGCCGACCAGCGCGGTCGCCGCATAGGTCCAGCGCGGCAGGCGGTTGCCGTCGACCAGAACATGGCCGGGATCGACGCCCAGCGCCTCGACCGCCAGGGTCATCGCCTTCATGGTCGCCCAATAGATGTTGAGCCGGTCGATCTCGTCGGGCTCGACGATGCCGACACCGATCCTGGCGCAATCCTGCAACCGGCCGAACAGCCGCTCGCGTTCGGAGGCGGAGAGCTTCTTGGAATCGTCCAGGCCGCGCGGCACGCCTTTCGCCGGCAGGATCACCGCCGCCGCGACCACCGGCCCAGCGAGTGGCCCGCGCCCCGCCTCGTCCACGCCCGCGACCGGGGGCAGGCACAGCTTCTCATGCTTCAGGCCGGGCATCAGCGCCAACGGGCCGCAAACGCAGCGGCATCCCAGCCCCCTGGATCGGCCGCCGCCTTGAGATGGTGGAAGGGAACGGTCCCCAGCGCATGCCCCATTGGCCCATGGCCGCTGCCCAGCTCCGGTGCCGCGGCGAGTGCCGCCTGGACGAACGCGATCGCTTGGTCGACGGCGGTGTCCAAGCCGGCCCCGGCCGCCAGCCCCGCCGCGATCCCGCTCGCCAATGTACAGCCGGTGCCATGGGTGTGGCGGGTGTCGATTCGCGCATGGGTCCAGGTGGTCACTGGGCCACCCACCTCAACCAGCCGGTCGGTCACCACCGCGCCGTCTGCGTGGCCGCCTTTGACCAGCACCGCCGCATCGGTGTCGGCCACCAAATCGAACGCTGCGTCCAGCGCCTCGGCATCCCTCCCCACCGACCGGCCACCCAGCGCCGCCAGCTCGGGCAGGTTGGGCGTGACGACGGTGGCGATCCGCATCAGCCGGCGAAAGGCCGCCACCGTTGCATCGTCCGCCAGCATCGCGCCGGAGGTGGAGATCATCACCGGATCGAACACGATCGGCACGTCCAGCGGTTCGAGCAGGTCGGCGACCGTCTCGGCGATGGCGGCCGATCCGATCATGCCGATCTTGACCGCGTCCACGCCGATATCGCCCAGCACGCTCGTCATCTGCTGCGCGACCATTGCGGGGGGCACCGGATGCACGCCCTGCACCCCCAGCGTGTTCTGCGCGGTGATCGCGGTGACCGCGGTCATGGCGTGGCCGCCCAGCATCGTCACCGCGCGGATATCCGCCTGGATGCCCGCGCCGCCGCCCGAATCGGATCCGGCGATGATCAGGATGCGCGGGATCACGGCTCGGCCTTGTAGCGGCGCTCCGTGTCGGCCGGATGCCGACGCAGCGCCTGGCCGGTGCGGGTCGGCCGGTCGAGCAGTTCGCCGCCACAGTTCGGGCAGCGTTCGTCCAGCGCGTCGGCGCATTCGGCGCAGAAGGTGCATTCCAGCGAGCAGATGAACGCGCCGCCCGCCTGCGGGGGCAGGTCGGCGCCGCAACGCTCGCAATCGGGGCGCATCGCGAGCATCAGGCCGCCGCCCGCACCGCGTCGCAGATGGAGTCGACCAGCCGCTCGACCTGCGCGGCATCGTCGCCCTCCGCCATCACCCGGATCACGGGCTCGGTGCCCGAGGGTCGGATGACCAGCCGGCCGCGACCCGTCAATTCGGCCTCGGCCGCGGCGATCACCGCCCGGACGCTGTCGGCCTCGAGCGGCCTGCCCCCGGCGAAGCGGACATTCTTGAGCAGCTGCGGCAGCGGATCGAAGCGGTGCAGCACCTCGCTCGCCGGGGCGCCCGCGCGCTTCACCTCGGCCAGCACCTGGAGCGCGGCGATCAGGCCGTCGCCGGTGGTGGCGTAGTCGGCCATGATGATATGGCCCGATTGTTCGCCGCCGACATTATAGCCGCGCGCGCGCATCGCCTCCAGCACATGGCGGTCACCCACCTTGGTGCGGATCAGGCCCAGGCCCTGCGCCGCCAGATGCCGCTCCAGTCCCAGGTTGGACATCACGGTGGCGACCAGCCCGCCGCCCGCCAGCCGTCCGCGTCGCGCCCAGCCGGCGGCGATCGTCGCCATCAGCTGGTCGCCGTCGATCACCCGGCCCTTCTCGTCGACGACGATCAGCCGGTCGGCATCGCCGTCCAGCGCGATGCCGATGTCCGCGCCGCTGGCGACCACCGTCTCCGACAGCGTCTCGGGCGCGGTGGAGCCGACCCGGTCGTTGATGTTGGTGCCATTGGGGGTCACGCCGATCGCGATCACCTCCGCGCCCAGTTCCCACAGCGCGTCGGGCGCGACCTTGTAGCCGGCGCCGTTCGCGCAATCGATCACCACCTTCATCCCGTCGAGCCGCAGATCGCTGGGGAAGGTCGCCTTGGCGAAATGGATATAGCGGCCGGCGGCGTCGTCGATGCGCCGCGCGCGGCCGATCTGCGCGGAGGGGACCAGCGGCACGTCGCCGTCGATCAGCGCCTCGATCGCCTCCTCGTCCGCATCGGACAGCTTGTAGCCGTCCGGGCCGAACAGCTTGATACCATTGTCGGCGAAGGGATTGTGGCTGGCGGAGATCATCACGCCCAAATCGGCGCGCATCGTCTGGGTCAGCATCGCGATGGCGGGGGTCGGCAGCGGCCCGGTCATCACCACGTCCATGCCGACCGCGGTGAAGCCCGCGACCAGCGCCGATTCCAGCATATAGCCGGACAGGCGCGTGTCCTTGCCGATCACGACACGGTGCTTGTGATGCCCGCGCAGGAAGTGGCTGCCCGCCGCCATGCCGACCTTCATCGCCATCGCCGCGGTCATCGCGCCCTGGTTGGTCGCGCCACGGATGCCGTCGGTGCCGAAATATTTCCTTGCCATGCTGCCGTCTTCGCTCGCCTATCAATCCGTCGCGCCGGATAGCGCATGGGAGATCATAGCGCGAGCATGTCGCAGGCCAGCCGTATTCTTCTCAGCCTCGTCGCCGGGCTGCTGCTCGGCATCGGCCTCGCCGCGTGGCGGCCGGACCAGGCGGTGGCGCTGACCGCCGTCACCCAGCCGCTCGGCACCGCCTGGCTGCACGCCCTCCAGATGGTGATCGTGCCGCTGATCGTCGGCCTGCTCGTGACCGGCGTCGCCGCGGCAGCGGAGGCCGCGCGGGCGGGACGGATCGCCGCGCGCGCGATCCTGATCTTCATCGCCATCCTGTGGGCGGACACGCTGTTGTCGGCGCTGGTCATGCCGGCGCTGCTGCGGCTGTGGCCCTTGCCGCCGGGCTGGGGCGAGTCGCTGCGCGCCGCCCTCGCCGGGGCGGCGCCCGTCGGCGAGGTGCCGACGCTGGCCCGCTTCTTCGACACGCTGGTGCCGACCAACGCGGTCGCCGCCGCCGCCGCGGACGCGTTCCTGCCGCTCACCGTCTTCACGCTCGCCTTCGCCTTCGCCGTGGCGCGGCTGCCCGAGGCGCAGCGGACCCGGCTGGTCGAGCTGTTCCAGGCGATCGTGGACGCGATGCTGGTCATCATCACCTGGGTGCTGATGCTGGCGCCGATCGGCGTCTTCGCGCTGGCGTACGGGGTCGGCGCGCGGACCGGGGCGGCGGCGTTCGGCGCGCTGGCGCATTACATCGCCTCGGTCTCCGCGATCGGCCTCCTGGTGCTGGTCGCCGCCTATCCGCTCGCCTGGATCGCCGGCGGGATCGCGCCTGGCCGCTTCGCGCGTGCGGTCGCGCCGGCCCAGGCGGTGGCGCTGTCGACGCAAAGCTCGCTCGCCAGCCTGCCAGAGATGCTGCGCGCCAGCCAGGCGCTGGGCGCGCCGGCCGCCACCGCCGGCATCGTCCTGCCGATCGCGGTCGCGATCTTCCGCGCCACCAGCCCGGCGATGAACCTGGCGGTGGCGCTCTATGTCGCGCATCTGGTCGGCGCGTCGATCGGGCCGGGCGCGCTCGCCGCCGGGGTGGCGACGGCGGCGATCACCACCATGGGCTCGGTCAGCCTGCCCGGCACGGTCAGCTTCATCGCCTCGGTCGCGCCGGTCGCGCTGGCGATGGGCGTGCCGATCGAGGCGCTGGGCCTCTTCGTCGCGGTGGAGACGATCCCCGACCTGTTCCGCACGGTCGGCAACGTCACCATGGACGTCGCCGTCACCCGCATCGTCGCGCGCTGGGGCGGCGCGCCCGAGCCGGTCAGCCCGGACGCCGCATCCTGAACAACGCGGCCTCGTTCGTCTCGAAATAATCGGCGGGGCCGCCGCCCCGGCTGATCGGGCGGGCCCGCGCGGTCTGGTAGATCCCGTCCTCCAGCAATCCGCCGGCGATATGGATGCCGACCGCCTCGCCGATCACGAGCCACTGGTCGAGCGCGCGGCCCTCCTTGGTCTCCAGCCGAACGATCTGGCTGACCCGGCATTCGAAGCTGACCGGGCTGGCGGCGACGCGCGGGGTGGCGACGACGCGCGACGGCGCCTTGGCCAGGCCGGCACGGTCGAACTCGTCGACCTTGTCAGGCGTCGCGGTGGCGTTCATCGCCTCGGCCAGGTCGCGGGTGGCCAGGTTCCAGACGAACTCGCCCGACGCGTCCGCATTGGCGACCGAATCCTTCCACCCCATCGACGAAAAGCCGAGCAGCGGCGGGCTGTAGTTGAGCAGGTTGAAGAAGCTGTACGGCGCCAGGTTGGCGCGTCCGTCCGCCGCCAGCGTGGAGATCCAGCCGATCGGGCGCGGCGCGACGATCGCGTTCAGCGGATCATGCGGCAGGCCATGGCCCTTGGCCGGTTCGTAGAAATGCCATTCGTTCATGTCCGCTTCCCTGCTACAGATCAGCCATGGATGCACGTTTCCGATCCGGGGCCGGCGAAACGCCGCCGCCCGGCACCCCGATCCACCGCCATAGGCTGGCGACGCGGCTGTGGCATTGGGTGAATGCGGTCGCGGTCATCATCCTGCTGGGATCGGGGTTGGGCATCTCCAACGCGCACCCCCGTCTCTATTGGGGGCGGTACGGCGCGAATTTCGATCCGGCCTGGCTGCAACTGCCGCGCTTCCCCGCGTGGATCACCATCCCGGCGAGCTACAACCTGGCGATCTCGCGGCGCTGGCACTTGTTCTTCGCGCTGGTGCTGGGTTTCGGCCTGCTCGCGCATCTGCTCTGGAGCCTCGCCAACCGCCATATCCAGCGCGACCTGCGTGTCCGCCGGTCGGACGTGACGCCCGCGCATCTCTGGGCGGACCTGCGCGCGCACTGGAACTTCCGCTTCCACGATCCGGAGCGGCCGCGTGCGTACAACGCCTTCCAGAAGCTGTCCTATGTCGCGATCCTGTTCGTCGCGCTGCCGCTGGCGATCCTGACCGGGCTGGCGCTGTCGCCGGCGATGGACGCCGCCTGGCCATGGTTGCTCGACCTGTTCGGCGGGCGGCAATCGGCCCGCTCGATCCATTTCCTCGCCGCGACCGGCATCGCGCTGTTCACCATCGTCCATCTGGCGTTGGTGATCCTGGCGGGGCCGGTCAACGAGGTCCGGTCGATGCTGACCGGCTGGTGGAGGGTGCCCGAATGATCGCGCGGCGCACCCTGATCACCGGGGGGATCACCGGGGGCGCGGGACTGCTGCTCGCCGGCTGCGACCGGGTGGTGCAGATTCCCGCGGCCCGCAAAATTCTGTTCGCGGGCGAGGACATGCAGCGCGGGCTGCAACGCGCGCTGATGGACCGGGGGGCGCTCGCGCCCGAGTACCGGCCCGATCAGCGGTCGCCGATCTTCCGCGCCAACGGCACCTATGACCCCGGCACGGCAGCGTATAAAGCGCTTGCCGCCGGCGGCTTCGCCGACTGGCGGCTGGCGGTCGGCGGGCTGGTCGAACGGCCGCTCCGGCTTTCGCTCGCCGACCTGCGCGCGCTGCCCAATCGGAGCCAGATCACCCGCCACGACTGCGTCGAGGGGTGGAGCGCGATCGGGCAATGGACCGGGCCGATGCTGGGCAATGTGCTGAAGGCGGCCGGGCTGCGCCGGGCGGCGCGCTACATCGTCTTCACCTGCGCCGACCTCTATGGCGGCGCGCCCTATTACGAGTCGATCGACCTCGTCGACGCCTTCCATCCGCAGACGATCCTCGCCTGGGCGATGAACGGTCGGCCGCTGGACGTGCCGCACGGCGCGCCCTGCCGCCTGCGGGTCGAACGGCAACTGGGCTACAAGCATGCCAAATACCTGATGCGGATCGATGCCGTCGCCACTCTTTCTGGGATCGGCCGCGGCAAGGGCGGCTATTGGGAGGACAATGTCGATTACGACTGGTATGCCGGCATCTGACGATCGTTGCCGCCGCAACTTACGCTATGGTAACCGGTCCCATGAAGGCGTAGCAGGGCCGCCATGGCGCTGATCGATCGTTTTCTCGCTGCCCAGATCACCCATGGGCAACTCTCCGTCACCTATGCCGATGGCACGACCAAGCGCTTCGGCACGCCCGATCCCCGGTTCCGTGACGTCGCGATCCGCTTCACCGATGGCGCCACGCCGGGGCGGATCGTCCGCCACCCGTCGCTGGGCGCGGCGGAGGCGTTCATGGACGGGCGGCTGGTGATCGACCGGGGCGACATCCGCGACCTGGTCAACCTGCTGAAGGGCAACAATCCCTGGGAAGCGGGCGGGGTGGAGAAGCCGGCGCTGCCGATCCGGCTGGCGGGGCAGGTGATCCATCGCGTCGACCGGATCAACATGCAGCGCCGCTCCAAGCGCAACGTCGCGCATCATTACGATCTGTCGGACCGGCTCTACGACCTCTTCCTCGATGCCGACCGGCAATATAGCTGCGCCTATTTCACCGACCCGGGCAACAGCCTGGAGCGCGCGCAGGCCGACAAGAAGGCGCACATCGCCGCCAAGCTGCTGCTGCGTCCCGGCATGAAGGTGCTCGACATCGGCTGCGGCTGGGGCGGCATGGCGCTGTTCCTGCACCGTACGACGGGTGCGGAGGTGCTGGGCGTCACCCTGTCGGAGGAACAGCTGAAGGTCGCGCGTCGCCGCGCCGCGGAGGCGGGCGTCGCCGACAAGGTGCGCTTTGAGCTGATCGATTACCGGGACGTCACCGGACAGTTCGACCGGATCGTGTCGGTCGGCATGTTCGAGCATGTCGGCCCGCCGCATTACGGCCAGTTCTTCCGCAAATGCCGCGACCTGCTGACCGAGGACGGCGTCATGCTGCTCCACACGATCGGGCGGATGGGCGGGCCGGGGGTCACCGATACCTTCACCACCAAATACATCTTTCCCGGCGGCTACAATCCCGCCTTGTCGGAGATCGTGCGCGGCTATGAGGGGACGCGGCTGTTTCCTACCGATGTCGAGGTGCTGCGCGTCCATTACGCGATGACGATCGACCATTGGTACGACCGCACCGTCGCCGCGCGCGACCAGATCGTCGCGCTTTACGACGAGCGTTTCTACAATATGTGGACCTTCTACCTCGCCGGCGCGGCGGCGGCGTTCCGCACGGGCGGCATGTGCAACTACCAGATCCAGTTGTCCAAGAGCCGGCTGACCGTGCCGCTGACCCGCGACTATATCGAAGCCGACGAACGCCGCCTGCGCGGGGCGTGAGGGCAGGCTCCGTGCGCCGGTGTCGCCGGCGCACGGCGGGCAGGCCTACCGCCCCGACTTCGCCGCGCCGGCCGCGGCCGCGCGTTCCTCGGGGCTGATCTTGCCGTCGCCGTCGCGGTCGTAGCGGCGGAAGGTCGCCGCCAGCAGCGCCTGCGCTTCCTTCTGGGTCACCTTGCCGTCCTTGTTGACGTCGGCGCGGTCGAACCACAGATCGGCCAGCCGCTTGGCATGGACGGGATCGATCCGGCCGCGACCCGCGGCCATGTTGGTGATGCGCGCCTGCACCTCGTCGCGGGTCAGCGCTCCGTCCTTGTTGGTGTCGGTGGCGGCGAATTCCTTGGCGAACTTGGCGGCGGCGGACTGGGCCGTATCCTGCGCGGCGGCGGCCGAGAAGGCGGCGCCGGCCATGAGGGGCAGCAGCGCGGCGCCAAGACGCAGAGGGGCGAAACGCATGAAGGTCTCCTGATGGGAATCTGCGCGCGCCTTGCCGAAAATCGGCTGCACCGAGGCTGAACATGGGCGCCGGGTGTTGCGGAGCGGGCGAGCAGCGCATATCGGCGCGCGCATGACCGACTCCACCCGCCCCGCCGTCAACAAGGTCGTCCTCGCCTATTCGGGCGGACTGGACACCAGCGTCATCCTCAAATGGCTCCAGCAGGAGTATCAGTGCGAGGTGGTGACCTTCACCGCCGACCTGGGCCAGGGCGAGGAGCTGGAGCCGGCCCGCGCCAAGGCCGAGCTGATGGGCGTCAAGCCCGAGCATATCTTCATCGACGACCTGCGCGAAGAATTCGTGAAGGACTATGTCTTCCCGATGATGCGCGCCAACGCGCTCTACGAGGGGCTGTATCTGCTCGGCACCTCGATCGCGCGTCCGCTGATCGCCAAGCGCCAGATCGAGATCGCCAAAATGGTCGGCGCCGACGCGGTGTCGCACGGCGCGACCGGCAAGGGCAACGACCAGGTCCGCTTCGAGCTGGGCTATTACGCGCTTGCGCCCGACATCCGCGTAATCGCGCCGTGGCGCGAATGGGACCTGACCAGCCGCAGCCGCCTGATCGAATTCGCCGAATCGCACCAGATTCCGGTGTCGAAGGACAAGCGCGGCGAAGCACCCTTCTCGACCGACGCGAACCTGCTGCACACCTCGTCCGAGGGCAAGGTGCTGGAGGACCCGTGGGACGAGGTGCCCGATTACGTCTATTCGCGCACCGTCAATCCCGAGGACGCGCCCGACCAGCCGGAGACGATCACGATCGATTTCGAGCGTGGCGACGGCGTCGCGCTGAACGGCGTGGCGATGAGCCCGGCGACGCTGCTGGCGGCGCTCAACGATCTCGGCCGCAAGCACGGCATCGGCCGGCTCGACCTGGTCGAGAACCGCTTCGTCGGCATGAAGAGCCGCGGCATGTACGAGACGCCGGGCGGCACCATCTATGCGCTGGCGCATCGCGGCATCGAACAGATCACGCTCGATCGCGGCGCCGCGCATCTGAAGGACGAGCTGGCCCCACGCTATGCCGAGCTGGTCTATAACGGCTTCTGGTTCTCGCCGGAGCGCGAGATGCTGCAGGCCGCGGTCAACTACAGCCAGGAGAAGGTGACCGGCACCGTCCGGCTGAAGCTGTACAAGGGCAGCTGCAACGTCACCGGTCGCAAGTCGCCGCATTCGCTCTATTCGGAGAAGGTCGTGACCTTCGAGGACGATCAGGGTGCGTACGACCAGCGCGACGCCGCCGGCTTCATCAAGCTCAACGCGCTGCGGCTGCGCCTGCTCGGCCGCCGCGACCGCTGATCGGGACGGGACGGGACGGGGCCGTTCGCGCCGTCCCAACCCCCTGAAAATTCAGGCCCGCCGCCCTATCTCCTGAGCATGGACATGCGACAGGCAATCGGCGGGCGGGTGCGGGACCTGGTGGGCAGCGGCGAGATCGACCTCACCCGCCCGCCCGGCGACGACGGGTTGTTCGGCCCGGGCTCGGTCACCTGGGCCGTGCATGGCGACTTCACCAGCATGATGATCGGCGGCGTCGCGTCGCTGCTGGTCCAGATGCTCCACCCCGCCGCGCTCGCCGGCGTGTGGGACCATAGCGACTACCGCCACGACACGCTCGGCCGGCTGCGCCGCACCGCGCAGTTCATCTCCGTCACCACCTATGGCGCGACCGCGGCGGCCGAGACGATGATCGCACGCGTCCGCCGCATCCACGACCGCGTCGCCGGCACGCTGCCCGACGGGCGGCCCTATGCCGCCAATGATCCCGAACTGCTGCTCTGGGTCCATGCGGTCGAGGTCGACAGTTTCCTGCGCGCCTGCCGCCGCTATCGCGAGCCCGACATGCCGGTGGCGCGGCAGGATGCCTATGTCCGCGAGATGGCGGTGATCGCCGAGCGGCTCGGCGCGCGCGACGTGCCGACCAGCCGCGCCGCGCTCACCGCCTATCTGGATGCGATGCGGCCGGCGCTGCGGGTCGACCACCGCACCCGCCAGGTCGCGCGCCACCTCGTCCAGCAACCCAGTCCCAGTCGGCTGAACGCACCCATTAACCATGTCATGATGCAGGCCGGGATCGATCTGCTGCCCGACTGGGCCGCAGGATTGCATGGCTTTGTCAGACCAGAGATTGGCAAACCTGTGTTGCGCCTGGGCGCTTTGGGGGTAGGCCGGTTAATGCAATGGGCGCTCCACTAACGGCGGTTGCCGTCTATATTGTTGCAATATAGCTCCATTTCTTGTTCTATCTCCCGACATACAGGGGGACATCGGACCGATCATGGCCTCGCAGGAAGCGCCATCGCCCGACCGCATCCCGGCCGGCGGCGGCGGGGGGATGCATCATGCCTTGCGGCTGCGCCATGCCGATCGCCTGTTCGAGGGGCTGGCGGAGGGAATGCTGGTGGCGCAGCTGGTCCGCGACGCAGACGGGCGCGCGGTCGACTGGCTGATCCTGGACGTCAACGCCGCCTTCGCCAGCCTCGACCCGCGCGGGCCGGGTGCGATGATCGGCCGCACCATTCGCGCCATCATTCCGGGGTTCGAGACGGCGCTGATCGACGAGACGGCGGAGATGGTGGCGCAGCGTACCTCCACCACCTTCACCTGCCATGTCGCCACGCTGGGCCGCGATTTCGAGGGGCGGGCGCTGCATCTGGAGGACGACAGCTTCGCGGTGCTGCTGCTCGACGTGACCGAGCGGATCCGTGAACTCCGCCAGCAGGAGGCGCTGCTGCTGCTGGGTGACCAGCTCCGCGAGCAGGATGACGCCGCGCAGATGACGCGCACCGCCGCGCGGATCGTTGGCGAGACGCTGGACGTGGTGCGCGCCGGCTTCGGGCATATCGATCCGCTGGAGGGAACGCTCGACATCCAGGCAGACTGGACGGTGCCGGGCGTTCCCAGCATCGCCGGGCGGCACCGCTATGCCGATTTCGGCGACCTGCCGGAGCATCTCGCCCGGTCGGAACCGCTGGTGGTCGAGGATGTGCGCCGCGACCCGCGCATGGCCGCCCGGGCCGAAGCGTCGCTGGCCATCGATGTCCAGGCGCTGGTCAACATGCCCGTGCGCGGCGAGCATGGCGGCGCAGTGGCGGCGGTGTTCGTCCACGACCGCCGCGCGCGCCGCTGGAGCGACAGCGAGCTGGCCTTCCTGCGCAAGGTCGCCGACCGGGTGGAGGCGGGCGTGGCGCGCGCACAGGCGGAGGCGCAGCAGCGCGTGCTCAACCTGGAATTGTCGCACCGGCTGAAGAACACGCTGACCATGGTGCAGGCGGTCGCGACCCAGACGCTGCGCCGCGCCACCGACCGGCCGGCGGTGGAGGCGTTCGAGCGGCGGCTGGGCGCGCTCGCCACGGCGCACGATGTGCTGCTGGGCCGCAACTGGGCGAGCGCCGACCTGGCCACCGTGACGCACGACGTGCTGGCGGTGCTGGCGGCGCCGGGCCGGTGCCGGATCGAGGGGCCGCCGGTCGCGCTGGGACCGCGCGCGGCGCTGTCGACCTCGCTGCTGGTGCATGAACTTGGCACCAATGCGGTGAAATATGGCGCGTTGTCGACCGAACAGGGCGTTCTGGTCGTCAGCTGGCGGATCGACTCGACCGGCGCCGGCGACCAATTGGTGTTCGAATGGCGGGAGGATGGGGGACCGCCCGCCGCGCCGCCGACCCGTCTGGGCTTCGGCTCCCGCCTCATCGAGCGCGGGCTGATCGGCGGCGGCGGAGTGGAGAGTCGTTACCTGGCGACCGGCTTCGCCACGACGATGCGCGCGCTGCTCGCCGACCTGCGGTTATAGGACGCCGCTCAGCTCTCCCCGCCGTAGCGTGTCTCCAGATAGCGGCCACGCGTCTGCAGGCTGTCGAGATCGTCCTGCGCCAGCCGGCTGGACATCGCGGCGATCTCGCGCTCGATTACCGACAGGCCATCGACCAGCGCCCCGTCGGGCGTGCGGCCGTTGCGCTCGACCCGGCGCAGCGGCTCGGGCACGCGACCGTAATCGGTGACGAAGGCGGGCAGTTGCTCGCCCACCAGCCGGCGGATCTCGCCGGCCAGTTCGCCCTCGGGCTCGACCCGGCCGAGCTGCGGCGACAGCGTGTCGAGCCGGTCGCCGATCCGGTCGAGCAGATGCTGCGCCGGCGCGGGCAGGGCGGGGCGCTGTGCGTCCAGCCAGCGGCCGGTCTGCGCCGGCAGCGCCTTGAGGTCGACGGTGCGCAATTTGTCGGGCGGCGGCGCGACGGCGTTCTCCGGCGGCCACACCGCGAACAGGACGGTCGCCGCGACCAGCAACAGCATCACGAACAGCGCGCCCATGATCCCCAGCGGCATCACCATGCCGACGACGAGCGCCGCCAGCAGGATCGCCGCATCAGCGACCACGATCCGCTTCAGCCGGCGGCCGAGCGGCTGGTTGCGGCGCACCGGCCGGCGGACCGGCGCGCCGCCCTCGGCCGCGCTGATCCGCGACCAGGAGGCGCGCGCCGCCGCGATCGCATCGTCGACCTCGCTCATGCCGTCCGCCTCACAGCGACTCGAGGCGGAACGCGTCGCCGGGTCCGCGGAGTTGGCCCTGCGTCGCGCCTTCGGCCCGCGCGATATAGCCGCGCGACTTCTCCACCTCGTTCCCGAGCGTGTTGACCGTGGTCTTCATCGAATCGAGCGCCTTCAGCTTGAAGCTGTCGATCGCGTCCATCGTGTCGTAGATGTTCTGGAAGGCGCGTTGCAGCGTCTCCAGCGGGATGGTCGCGCTCGAGGCTTGTTCGTGGATGCGCGCGGTGTTTTCCTTCAGCAGCTTGCCGGTCGAATCGATGATGTTCGCCGTGGTGGTGTTGAGCTGGGTGATCTGTTCCAGCACCAGCCGCTGGTTGGTCATCGCCTGCGCCACGGTGACCGCGGTGCGCAGCGCCGCGACCGTGGTGGTGGAGGCGCGGTCGACGCCCTTCACCAGCTCGACATTGTTCTTCTTGACCAGGTCGAGCGCCAGATAGCCCTGCACCGTCACCGCCATCTGGGTCAGCAGGTCCTGGGTGCGCTGGCGGGTGTAGAACAGCGCCGTCTCGCGGATCGCCTTGGCCTTGGCGGGATCGCTGTGGTCCAGCTCGTTCGCCTTGTCCTCCAGCTTCTGGTCCATGCTGCGCGACAGATGGATCATCTGCTCCAGCCGGCCCATCGCCGCCCACAGATTGGCGCGTTCGGTGTCGATTGCGGCATTGTCCATCAACAGCTCGTCCTTGCCGGACGCCAGGCTCTTCAGGATCGCGCTGATATGCGATTGAGACGAGCGATAGCCGTCGAAATAGTCGCGCATCTTGTTGCCGAACGGGATCACGCCGAACAGCTTGCGGGGGCCGGACAGCGCGCCTTTCCGGCCCGGGTCCAGTTCCTCGACGATGCGGCGCAGTTCGGTCAGGTCCTTGCCGACGCCGGTGTCGCGGTCCATCGCCTTGACCGGCCGGTCGAGGAAGCGGTTCGAATGGTTCGCCGCCTCACGGATCTCCTTGGCGCCCATCGCGGTGATCGCGTCGACGCGCTTGCCGAATTCGGGGCTGTTGACGTCCTGCGCGACGAGATCGGCGATGAAGCCGTCGACGCGCTGGTCGAGCTGCGACTTCTTGCCCTCCTCGACCGGCACCAGCCCGGCGGCCTGCTCCGCCGCGACGGTCGGCACGGGATCGGGCGGGGTCAGCACCAGCCCGGCCGCGCCCTTTTCGCTGGTGATCGTGTCCGCCGTGGTCGCCATCCTGTTCCTCCAACTGCGGTATCCGCCTGCACCCTAGACTAGTGCGCCGCCGCCGTAACTCAACTGTATTGTATGTATAAGACGGTGGGTGTCCTGACAAGGAATCCGACGGTGGCAAGGTTGCCCGGCGAGCAGATTAGGACGGACCCTTCCCGCGACGCACCATTTAGGCTATGGCGCGCGCCAACTTCGCTCCAGACATCCAGGATTCCCCATGAGCCTCCGCAACGTGGCGATCATCGCGCACGTCGACCACGGCAAAACGACCCTCGTCGACCAGCTTTTCCGCCAGTCGGGCACCTTCCGCGACAACCAGCGCGTCGAAGAGCGCGCGATGGACTCCAACGACCTCGAAAAGGAACGCGGGATCACCATCCTGGCGAAGCCGACCTCGGTCGAGTGGACGCCGCCCGGCGCGACCGAGGGTGTGCGCATCAACATCGTCGACACGCCCGGCCACGCCGATTTCGGCGGCGAGGTGGAGCGCATCCTGTCGATGGTCGACGGCGTCGTCCTCTTGGTCGATTCGTCGGAAGGCGCGATGCCGCAGACGAAGTTCGTCACCGGCAAGGCGCTGGCGCTGGGCCTGAAGCCGATCGTCGTCGTCAACAAGGTCGATCGCGCCGACGCCCGCATCCAGGAGGTGCTGGACGAGGTGTTCGACCTGTTCGTCTCGCTCGACGCGAATGACGAGCAGCTCGACTTCCCCGTGCTCTACGCCTCGGGCCGCAACGGCTATGCCTCGACCGACATGGACGCGCGCGAAGGCACGCTGATCCCGATGTTCGAGACGATCGTGCGTCACGTGCCCGAGCCGAAGGTCGATGTCGATGCGCCCTTCACCTTCCTGGTGACGCTGCTCGACCGCGACAACTTCCTTGGCCGCATCCTGACCGGCCGCGTCACCTCGGGCACGGTCAAGCTCAACCAGCCGATCCACGCGCTCGACATGGCCGGCAACGTCATCGAGACCGGCCGCGCGTCGAAGATCATGGCGTTCCGCGGCCTGGACCGCGTGCCGGTCGAGGAGGCCAAGGCGGGCGACATCATCAGCCTGGCGGGCCTGACCGTCGCGACCGTGGCGAACACCATCGCCGACATCGCGGTCAGCGAGCCGATCCAGGCGCAGCCGATCGATCCGCCGACGCTGTCGATGCGCTTCGCCGTCAACGACTCGCCGATGGCGGGCCGCGAGGGCTCGAAGGTGACGAGCCGCATGATCCGCGACCGCCTGCTGCGCGAAGCCGAGTCGAACGTCGCCATCAAGGTGACCGAGAGCGACGACCGCGACAGCTTCGAGGTCGCCGGCCGCGGCGAACTCCAGCTCGGCGTGCTGATCGAGACGATGCGCCGCGAGGGCTTCGAGCTGGGCATCAGCCGCCCGCGCGTGCTGTTCGGCGAGGACGAGGACGGCAAGAAGACCGAGCCGTACGAGACCGTCGTGATCGACGTGGACGATGAATTCTCGGGCACGGTCGTCGACAAGATGAACCAGCGCAAGGCCGAGATGACCGACATGCGTCCGTCCGGCGGCGGCAAGACGCGCATCACCTTCTCCGCCCCGTCGCGCGGCCTGATCGGCTATCATGGCGAGTTCCTGTCCGACACGCGCGGCACCGGCATCATGAACCGGCTGTTCGAGAAGTACGGGCCGCACAAGGGCGCGATCGAAGGCCGCAAGAACGGCGTGCTGATCTCCAACGGCGCGGGCGAGGCGCAATCCTATGCGCTGGGTCCCCTCGAGGAGCGCGGCATCCTGTTCGTCGGCCATGGCGAGGCGCTCTATGAAGGCATGATCATCGGCGAGAACGCTAAGACGGATGACCTGGAGGTCAATCCGATGAAGGCGAAGCAGCTGACCAACTTCCGCGCGAGCGGAGGCAAGGACGACGCGATCCGCCTGACCCCGCCGAAGAAGATGACGCTGGAGCAGGCGATCGCGTACATCGACGACGACGAGATGGTCGAGGTCACGCCCAAGTCGATCCGGCTGCGCAAGCGCCACCTGGACCCGCACGAGCGCAAGCGCGCCGCGCGCAGCAAGGCGGCGTAAAGCTTTCGGGCTTGGGATGAGGAAGGGGTCGGGCGGCAACGTCCGGCCCTTTTTCGTTGCCGACGGGGCAGCAGCCGAGGCACTGACGGGTCGGCCATCGCCTTCGGCCCGCATCGATCGATATGCCTCGAAGCGACCAAAGGACAGGCTATGCTCCCATTCAAAGGATTGGCGCCGTGTCGTTCTTGATCGTCTTCGATCTGGTAATCGCATGTCCGATATTGCTTCTGACCATGTCGCGATTTTGGCTGCTGGTGGCGGTGCCGTGCGGCCTGGTCGGGTTGTCCGACCTTTGCACTGCGGCGATGGGTGACGATCCCGGCCCTGCGGGCCTGTTGATCCTTGGCAGTTTCGCCGTCGTGGTCTGGATCAATGCCAGTGCGCTCATCTTGCGTCTGGCCTATGACTATATACGGATGATGAAGGCCGCTTAGTCGTGCGGTCGGAAGATGGCGGCTGGCAACGACAGCGCGTGCATCGATGATGAAACGGTGGCGCGCACATTCAGGTCGATCTGCCGGATCGAAGCCGTCGGCGAGCCGCGAAGCGAATCCTTGAGGCCGGTGTTGGATCGGCAAGCCGGGTGCGGGTGGACCGGCGCGAGACCGTCGTAGCGGCCGGTCCACCCTGCTGAAAGCGCTGAGGCTTCGGCTGGCCCTGTCCTAGCAGGGCACGTGCCAAGCCGGAAAAGGCGCGGGGACGCGTCGTTGCGCTGGTTAACGCGCCCGCCGCCCCCTTCCGGCGTGTAAAATTCCCCGACAGGTCAGAGCAGGCGCACCACGACGGAGCGATCGGCGAACAGCGTGGCGAGCGGCATCGCCTCGTCCGCCACGGTCACCGCCGCCTCGCCCCAGCCGTCCGCCGGCATGCGCAGCGCCACCGCGACCAGCAGGCGGACGTCGCCGGCCACGCGCAGAAAGGCGACGACCCTCTCCGCGCCCTGGCCCGAGACGGGCAGCGGGTGATAGCTGCCGTCGGCGAAGACGCCCGCATGGTCGCGGCGCAGCGCCAGGATCTCGGCGAGCAGCGCCAGCTTGGGCGCGCTGCCATCCGCCAGCGCGCGTTCGCGCGCGGCGTAATCGACCGGGCGGCGATTGTCGGGATCGACCAGGCTGTAATCGGGCAGTTCGGTGCCCTGATAGGTGTCGGGCACGCCCGGCACGGTCAGCCGCAGCGCCAGTTGCGCGAGCATCGCCGCCTCGGCCGCCGGGGCCGTCTCCTCAAGGAAGGCGGCGAGATCGGCGAGGAAGGTCCGGCCCTGGCCGGGATCGAGCAACGCGGCGATCAGCGCCTTGACCTGCCCCTCATACGCCTCGGCAGGGGCTTCCCAGGAGGAACGGAGCTTGCCCTCGCGCAGCGCCTTTTCCTGCCAGGCCGACAGCCGCTCGGCGAAATCGGTGAGACCGTCCGCATCGTCGGCCCGCAAACCCTGGGGCCACGCGCCGTAGATCATCTGGAGCAGCATGTATCGGTCGGCCGGGTCCACATCCGGGGCCAGCCGCACGGCCTCCGCGTCCCAGCCCTCGACCGCCGCCAGCCAGCGGTCGGGGATCTGGCTCAGCACCGCCAGTCGGGCGCGGACATCCTCGCCGCGCTTGTGGTCGTGCGTCGCGGTGGCGAGCAGCGCGCGCGGCCAATCGGCGGCGCGCGCCTGCATCCGGTCGTGGAACTCGGCCACGTCGCCCGCGAAGCGGGTGGCGTCGAAGCCGACATCGTTGCGCGAGAGCAGGCGGCCATAGCGGTAGAAGGCGGTGTCCTCGACGCCCTTGGCGGCGACCGGGGCGGAGAGCTGCTGGAAGCGACGAACGGCTTCGTGCGCCAGTTCGGTGTCGCCCGGCCCTTCGCCCGCCAGCCATGCCATGATGGCGTCGGTGACGAAATCCTCGCCTGGCGGAATCAGCGACTGCACGCGTGCGCGTGCTTCGGCCCGGATCGCGGCGTCCGCCCCGGGCGCGGAATCGCCAAGGCCATAGGTGCGATAGACCGGGAAGACCCAGAGCAGCCGCACGATCGCCCGGCGCAGCATCTCGGGCGTGATCGCCGCACTTTGCGGGTCAGACGCGGCGAGCGCGGCGAAGGCGCGGATGCAGCCGTTGAGCTGTCCCTCGAACGCCCAGGCGAGCACGTCCTGGCGCGCCTGCAACTCCTCCGGCGGGAAGTCGGCGGCGCGGCCGCTGATCCGCGCCCAGGCCTCGGCCAGCGGCGCTTCGCCGGCGGGATCGTGGAGCAGCAGGTTGACCTCCTCCATGAAGTCGTAGCCGCTGGTGCCGTCGATGCCCCAGTCCCGGGCCAGAGGCTCGCCCGCGCCCAAAATCTTCTCGACCCAAATGATCGCGGGGGTGCCGTCGTCGCGCGGCATCGACTCGAAGCGGGCGCGCAGGCGGCGGCAATAGCCGGCCGGGTCCGTCAGTCCGTCGACATGGTCGATGCGGACACCGTCGATCAGCCCCTCCTGCCACAACCGGAAATAGAGCGCGTGGGTGCGTTCGAACACCGGCTCCTGCCCGATGCGGACGCCGGCCAGTTCGTTGACGGTGAAGAAACGCCGCCAGTTGAGTTCGTCGTCGGCGGTCCGCCACCAGGCGAGACGGTAATGCTGGCGGTCGAGCAACTCGGCCAGCGCCTCGCCGGTCACCGCGCCGACGGCGCGGTCCTCGGGGCGCAGGGGGAAGCGATGTTCGCCATAAGCGACGATCTCCGCGCCCTCGACCGCGATCGCGCCCTGTTCCAGCGCCTGGGGCAGGGGATCACCCAGCACCGGCAGCACGATCGGGCGGCTATAATCGATGTCGAAGACATTGGCATATTCGCTCGCTTCGCCCCGCGCCAGCACGTCGTTCCACCAGGCGTTCTCGCCGCCCGCGACGCCCATGTGATTGGGGACGATATCGATGATGACGCCCAGCCCGTGCGCCCGCGCGGTCGCGACCAGCGCGCGGTATCCTTCCTCGCCGCCCAGTTCGGGATTGATCGCGGTCGGGTCGACCACGTCATAGCCGTGCGTCGAGCCCTTGGCGGCGGTGGTGATCGGCGAGAGATAGAGGTGGCTGATCCCCAGCCGCTCCAGATAGGGGACGATGGCCTCCGCCGCCTGGAACGGGAAGTCCTTGTGCATCTGGAGGCGATAGGTGGCGCGAAGGGTCATGCGGTTCTCGCTTCGTTGAGGATCGCGACGTGCCGGGCGACCTCGGGCCGCTGGAGCAGCGCATCGGTCGCGTCGGGCATGCGCCGTCGCCAATTGGGATGTTCGTCGGTGGTGCCGGGCAGGTTGGGCTGTTCGACCAGCCCGACCACATCCTCCAGCGGCAGGATGGCGAGTTCGCTGGGGGTGCCGGCAACGAAGCCGAGCGCGGCATCGACCACGGCCTCCGGCTGGTCGGGGGCGGGGGCCGTGCCCTCGACCAGCCCGGCGGCCCGGAAGCTGCGCCACCAGCCGGCGCGCTCGCGGTCGCGCGTCGCCTCGGCATCGTCGGGTACGGCGCGGCCAAGCCTGCGGTTCCAGGCGATGTCGTTGCCCTGCCACCAGCCGGCCATGGTCGGCAGGTCGTGGGTGCCGGTCATCGCCGCGGCCTGCGCGTCATAGGCCTGGGGCGGCGCCAGGTCGTCGCCGCGGGTTTCGAACGGCATCACCCGCATCCCGAAGATGCCGCGCGCCTCGGACGCGGGGCGGAAGCCCTCGGGCACCGTGCCCAGATCCTCGCCGATCACCACCGCCTTCGCGGCATGGCTCTCGATCGCCAGGATGCGCAGCATGTCGGGCAGGGGATAGGAAAGGTAGGCGCCGTCCTTCGACGTCTTGCCGTGCGGCACCACCCACAGCCGGGACAGGCCCATGGCATGGTCGATGCGGATGCCGCCCGCCCGCGCACCGTCCTGTCCGAGCGCCGCGCGGACGGTGGCGATGAAGGGCGCGAAGCCTTCGCGGCGCAGCGCCTGGGGCGCGAAGCCGGTGATGCCCCAATTCTGTCCCTCGGGACCCAGGATATCGGGCGGCGCACCGATCGACAGGCCGTTGATCAGGTCGTCGCGCCGGCTCCAGGCATGGCTGCCGCCGCCGTCCATGCCCACCGCCAGATCGGCGATCAGGCCGAGCGCCATGCCGGCGTCCTTCGCGGCGGTCTGCGCCTCGGCCAGCCCGCGATCGGCCAGCCATTGGGCGAACAGGTAGAAATCAACCTCTGCCGCATGGGTGCGGGCGAATGCGGCGACCGCGTCGCCCGCCGGGTCGTGATAGGCGCTCGGCCAGTCCTGCCAGCCCCGCGCGCCCTTGTCGAAGAAATGCGCGTGCAGCGCATCGAACCGGGCATGGCGCCGCAGTTCGTCGCCGCCATCCTGTGCGAACCGCGCCACCGCGTCGCGGATCGGCGGCGTCGCCGCGTCATAGGCGGCGCGGAGCGCGGCCATGCGGCGCGGGATGGCGCTGGCCCAATCGATCAGATCGGGTGCGTCCTCCGGCGGCAGGCTATGTCCGACCAGGCCGGGATCGGCGTAGAAGATGTTGAGGAACAGCCGGCTGGACGGCGCATAGGGGCTGAAGCGCGACGGATCGGCGGGGAACAGCGCATGGAGCGGGCTGATCGCCAGCGTTTCCGCGCCCGCCTGTCCGAAGGCGGCGGCGGTGTGCGCGAGGCTGGCGAAATCGCCGAAGCCGGTCTGGCGATGATCGCGCAACGCCGGGATCTGCACCGCCGGTCCCCAGAGCCGCCGGCCGGGCGCCGCATCCGCCACGCCGAAGCAGCGCAGCGGCGCGACCGCGACCACCATCTCGCCATCGTCCGTCACCAGCCGGTGATAGCCGGGCTCGTCGATCGCTGGCAGCGCGCCGTCCACCGCGACCGTGCCGCCGCCGGCCAGGTGCAGCGTGCCGCGCGGCCGGGCATCCACGACCGTGGCCACGCCCTGGTCGACCGAAACGAAGCCCGCCTGGTCGCTGCCCTGCTCCGCCGCCAATTGTTCGCGTGATTCGGCGATGGCGGCGTCGCTGTCCGCCGCCAGGCCGAGCGCGCCCAGCACATCGACCAGCGCATCGTCGGACACGCGCTTGGCCTGGCCGCTGGCGTCGGTCCAATCGACTTGCAGTCCCGCTGCCTCGGCGAGCGCGCGCAGCCCGGTCATGCCAGCCAGACGCGGCACGAGGCGGGGGGCAGGCCGGCGGCATCGGCGGGCCCGGCCGCGAACAGCGGCGCATCGGTCGGCAGGTCGGCAGGCACCGTCTCGTCCCCCAGGTTGATCGCAATCGTCAGGAAGCTGTCGTCCTTCATCCGCCAGCGCGCGATCACCGCCGCCGCGCCGATCGCCTCGGCCGATACGCCCTGGGCATTCTCCAGCACCGGCACGATCCGCTCGGCCCGCAGGGCGAGCAGGCGACGATAGAGATCGCGCCAGCTTTCCGCGTCCGGCCCGTCCTTGGGGCGCGAGGCGTCGAAGGTCGATAGGGCATTGGGATCGGGGATGCTCTCGCGATCCTTCTCGGAGTCGAAGCCGGGATGGCCCTTGAACTCGCGTCGCCGGCCCTCGCGCACCGCATCCGCCAGTTCGTCATGGAAGTCGGTGAAGAACAGGTACGGCGTCTCCGAGCCGGTCGCGTCGCCCATGAACAGCAGCGGGATCTGCGGCGACAACGCCCAAAGCACGGTCGCCGCCGCCAGCTTCGCCGGATCGGCCAGCACCGTCAGCCGCTCGCCCAGGGCGCGGTTGCCGATCTGGTCGTGGTTCTGGAGGAAGGAGACGAAGCGGGTCGCAGGCAGGTGGCCCGACGGTTTGCCGCGCGGCTTTCCGTCGTGGTTGGGCGATCCTTCGCCCTGATAGATGAAGCCGTCGCGCAGGCAGCGCGCCAGCCGCTCGGCCGGGCGTTCGGCGAAGTCGCGGTAATAGGCATGGTCCTCGCCGGTCAGCAGGACGTGCAGGACATTGTGGAAATCGTCGTTCCACTGCGCGTCATAGACACCGGGCACCAGCCGGTCGGCGTCGTTGCTCTCATTCTCCAGCACCAGATGCACAGGCCGGTCGACCGCGGCGCGCAACTCGGCCGCCATCGCGTCGAGAAAGCCGTTGTCGTTGATCGCGTGGACCGCATCGAAGCGCAGGCCGTCGATGCGGAACTCGCGCAGCCACATCAGCGCATTGTCGATGAAGAAGCGGCGCACCGGTTCCTTGTCCACCGCCACCGCGCCGCCCCAGGGGGTCTCCACCTCCGGATGGAAGAAGCCCGAGGCGTACGCGCCCAGGTAATTCCCGTCAGGGCCGAAATGGTTGTAGACCACGTCCAGGAACACGCTCATCCCCAGGCCATGCGCGTCGTCGACCAGCGCCCGCAACTCGTCGGGCGTGCCGTAGCTTTCGGCCGGGGCATAGGGCAGCACGCCGTCATAGCCCCAGTTGCGCGTGCCGCCGAACGCGTTGACCGGCATCAGCTCGATCGCAGTAACGCCCAGTTCGGCGAGCATCGGCAAGCGCCTGGCGACGCCCTCGAAGCCGCCGAGCAGGCCGGCATGGACCTCCTCGATCACCATCGCTTCCCAGGGGCGACCGGCCCAGTCGCCGTGCCGCCAGCGATAGGCGTCCGGGTCGACGACCAGACTCCAGCCATTAACGCCGCCCGTCTGCGCCCGCGACGCCGGGTCGGGGACCGCCATGTCGCCGATCCGGAAGCGATAGCGCGCGCCGGCCCCGACGGGCGCGGTGGCGGTGAACCAGCCGTCGCCGGCGGGCACCATCGCCTGGGGTTCGCGTCCATCGATCTCCAGCGACACCGCGTCCCGGTCGGGTGCCCAGAGGCGGAAGCGGGTGCCGTCCGCGCCGGTCACCGGTCCCCACCCGGTCATGCCGCGTCCGACTCCAGATCGGCCGCCGCGATCGTCCAGGCGACCAGCGCCGCGCCGTGCGCGCCGAGTTCGTAATCCTGCCCGAACGCTGCGTCCTTCACGGCCGGATCGGTGCTGTCCACCAGCACGGTCCGCTGGGCGTCCTCGGGCGGCGGCAGCTTGAAGCTGATCGCATTCTCCGACCCGTTGAGCAGCAGCGTCACCGCCTCGACATCGCCATTGTCCAGCTTCACCGCCCGGCGCATCACCAGGGCGCGGCCTTCGGGATTGTTCCAGTCGTCGGCCGACAGGCGCTCGCCGCGCTCGTCCCACCACTCGATGTCGTTGACGCCCGCGCCCGGCGAATCCTGGCCGTAGAGGAAGACGGGCGCGCGCAGCACCGAATAGCGGCGGCGCAGTTCGGTGAGCCGTGCGGTGAAGGCGAACAATGCCTTGCCTTCCGGCGTCTCCGCCCGCTTCCAGTCGAGCCAGCTGATTTCGTCATCCTGGCAATAGGCGTTGTTGTTGCCGCCCTGAGTCCGTCCGAACTCGTCGCCCGCGACCAGCATCGGCGTGCCGAGAGAGGCGAACAGGGTGGTCAGCATCGATCGCTGGACGGTGGCGCGGGTGGCCTTGATCCCCGCGTCGTCGGTCTCGCCTTCCGCGCCCCAGTTGCGCGAGTAGTTCTCGCTATGGCCGTCGCGATTGTCCTCCTTGTTCGCCTCGTTGTGGCGCTGCTCATAGGCGACGGTGTCGTAGAGCGTGTAGCCGTCATGCGCCGCCAGCAGGTTGACGCTGGCCCAGGGGCGCCGTGCCCGCCGGTCGAACAGATCGGCCGAGCCGGACAGGCGGGCGGCCAGGTCGCCGCGCTGCGACGGGTCGCCGCGCCAGAACTTGCGCACCGTGTCGCGATACTTGTCGTTCCACTCGGCGAAGCCCGGCGGGAAATTGCCGAGCTGATAGCCGCCGGGTCCGATATCCCAAGGCTCGGTCGACAGCTTCAGCCGGCCAAGGATCGGGTCCTGGCGCAGCACGTCGAAGAACGCATGGCCGGGATCGAAGCCCGTTTCCGTCCGCCCCAGCGTCAGCCCCAGGTCGAAGCGGAAGCCGTCGACGCCGAAGCTGGTCGCCCAGTAGCGGAGCGAATCGGCGATCATCTGGATGACCCGCGCCTTGTCGGTGTTGATCGTGTTGCCGGTGCCGGTATCGTTGATCGCATAGCGTGGCTGGTCTTTGACCAGCCGGTAATAGGTGGCGTTGTCCAGCCCGCGCCACGACAGGGTCGGGCCCTTTTCCGACCCCTCGCAGGTGTGGTTGTAGACCACGTCCAGGATCACCTCGATCCCCGCCTTGTGCAGCTTGCGCACGGCCCGGCGCAGCTCGTCATGGCTGTCGCCGGCGAAATAGCGCTGCTCGGGCGCGAAGAAGGACAGGGTGTTGTAACCCCAATAGTTGCTCAGCCCCTTCTCGGTCAGGAAGCGGTCCTGGGTGAAGGCGTGGATCGGCATCAGTTCGAGCGCAGTGACGCCCAGCCGGCGCAAATGATCGATCACCTTGGGATGGCCGAGCGCCGCATAGGTGCCGCGTTCGCGGGGGGGGGCCAGCTCGAACAGCTTGGTCAGTCCCTTCACATGCGCCTCATAGACGACCGTATCGGCCCAGGGGGTGTTGGGACGGCGGTCCTGCGACCAGTCGAAATGATCCTCGGTCACCACGCCCTTGGGCATGGCGGGCGCGCTGTCGCGCTTGTCGAAGGACAGGTCTTCCTTCTTCGAGCGGACCTGGTAGCCGTGCAGGGCGTCGGTCCACTTGATGCTGCCGTGCAGGCGGCGCGCATAGGGATCAAGCAGCAGCTTGTTAGGGTTGAAGCGGTGCCCCGCCTCCGGGTCATAAGGGCCATAGGCGCGGTACCCATAACGCAGGCCCGGCCCGGCATCGGGCAGATAGCCGTGCCACACCTCGTCGGTGCATTCGGGCAGGGGATAGCGTTTCAGCTCGCGCTTGCCCTGGTCGTCGAACAGGCAGAGCTCGATTCCTTCCGCATTGGCGGAGAAGACGGCGAAGTTGATGCCGCCCTCCACGCAGGTCGCACCGAGCGGATAGGGCGAGCCGGCTTCGAGCCGGTCGGGCAGTGACATCAAGGCGGACCCCCAGATTGCGATGAACCGCCTGTGAATGCCCGCCTCGGGGTGGAGGTTCCGTGGCGCGTGCCGCGTCGCGGCAATCGATTGATCGAAAGCAGTCCGGTTATGGTCGGTCCGTCACCTGCCTGGCGAAGCGGACCATATCGGTCAGCACCGGCGCGCGACCGCGCAACGGGCGGGCGATGGCGGTGAGGATGCCGACATGGCCGATCCCGGCATAGCGTCGCCGCTCGACCGGCACGCCCAATCCAGCCAGCCGCTCGGCCAGCCGATCGCTGTTGCGCGGGCGGACCAGCGTATCGTCGTCGCCCGTGGCGAGCAGCGCGGGCGGGGATCCGGCGCTGGCGACCAGCAGCGGCTGGGTCGCGCGAAGGTCGGGCGCGCCGCCGAACGCGGCCTCCGTCACCGGCTGGTCGAGCGGCAGGAAGTCGTAGGGACCCGCCAGGCCGATCCAGCCGCGCACTGCCCTGCGGTCCGCGCCCAGCCACTCTGGGTCGAGCGCCAGCATCGCCGCGCCGTAGGCGCCCGCTGAATGGCCGGCGAGCACCAGTCGATCGGGATCGCCATGCAGCGTCGCGGCATGGGCGCGGACCCAGCGCAGGGCGGCGGCATGGTCGCGCAGGAAATCGGGAAAGCGGACCTCGGGCACCAGCCGGTAATCGGGGATGGCGACGACGAAGCCCTGCGCCGCCAGCGCCCGGCCGACGAACGCATATCCCTGTTTCGTGCCGCTGTTCCACGATCCGCCATAGAGAAAGACGATGATCGGGTGGGGGCCGGGGGCCTTGGGCGCATAGACGTCGAGCGTGCCGCGTGGTCCGGGCGCGAAAGCGGCGTCATGGACCAGGCGGACGGTGCCGCCATCCTTGGGCGTCAGGCCGTTGAAGAGCAGCAGTGGCGAACAGGCGGCGGTCGCCAGCGCGAGCACCGCGCCGATCGCGCCACGCCGGCCGAGCTTGCGCATCAGCGCCGGCCGGCGACCGGGATCACTCCTTCCACGCCCAATAGAGCTGGGCCGGGGGGACGTTCCACCATTCCATGTCATGGTCGATCGACGACCAGTGCGGGACCAGGAAGTCCTTCACCTTGGGGCTGAACTGATAGACCAGGAACGCGCCGTCGGTGCGCAGCGCGCGGTGCGTCGCGGCGGCGATCGCCGGGCCGACGCCCGGCGGCAGAGTGGAGAAGGGTAGGCCCGACAGGATGTAATCGGCGTGGGCGAAGCCGCGCTCGGCGATGATCCGCTCGACATCGGCCGCCGACCCCTCGACCGCGACGAAACGGCTGTCGGTGATGGTCGCGTCCAGATAGCGGATGAAGTCGGCATTGGTGTCGATCGCGATCAGCGTCGCGTCGGGCGCCATCCGCTCCAGGATCGGCCGGCAGAACGTGCCGACGCCCGGGCCATATTCGACGAACAGCTTGCAGTTCTGCCAGTCGACCGGTGCCAGCATCTTGCGGATCAGCTTGTCGGACGAAGGGATGATCGAGCCGACCATCACCGGGTGCTTCAGGAATCCCTGGAAGAACATCTGCGCCGGGGATGGAATCCCGGCGGGACGGCGCGCGCGGCGAGCGGCTGAAGACGAACTGGCCATCTGAATCCTGTCGATCGTGGTCCCCACACGAACGGCGAGGAAGCCCCTCCGTCGCACAAGTCCCGAACGAGTTGCAAGCCATAGGGTTGCAACCTGCGCTTAGCCGAGGGGGAAGGGGGCGCGGTCACTCCATTCCTATCCGGCAAGGAAAGGGGGACCATGCGCGGCATGGCGGAGGGGTATCGCCGGTCGCGAGGGCAAGGAAGCTCGCAACCGGTGTCACCCCTCCGTCACGCCCGTCGGCCTGTCCCCTCCCCGTGCAGGGGAGGATTTCGGAGGTTCCCGTTCGGTACCCTGTCGATCTACAGCCAACCCGTATCAAGGGAGCGGGAGCATGACGGACCGGACCGGGCAATATGCGGTCATCTTCCTGTCGCAACGCAGCGCGGGGGATGATGAAGGCTATACGGCGGCGGCCGCGGCGATGGACGCGCTCGCCGCCCGGCAGCCGGGCTATCGCGGCGTCGACAGCGCGCGCGGTGCGGACGGGTTCGGCATCACGGTGAGCTGGTGGGCCGACGCCGAATCGGCGCAGGCGTGGCGCGCGCATCCGGACCATGAAGCGATGCGCGCGCGTGGCCGCGCCATCTGGTACGAGCGTCACGAGGTCGCGGCGGGGGTCGTCGATCGCGCCTATGGCTGGTCGCGCGCATGAACCCGGTGGCGACCCGGCGCGACCGCGACTTCCTGCTGATGTTCACGGTCATGCTGACCATCGCCGCCGGCAATACCGCGCTGCAATCGGTGCTCCCGGCGCTCGGTCGATCGCTGGGGGTAAAGGACTCGGCGGTGGCGCTGGCCTTCTCGGTCTCGGCCTTGCTGTGGGTGGTGGCCGCGCCGCTCTGGGCCAATCGCTCCGACCGGCATGGCCACCGGGCGATGATCCTGCTCGGCCTGGGCGGCTATGTGCTGTCGCTGCTGCTGTGCGGCGCGTTCCTGGCGGCGGGGATCAACGGGCTTGTCGGCGGCACCACCGCCTTCGCGCTCTTCGTGATCGGGCGGATGCTCTATGGCGGCCTGGGATCGGCCGCGCCGCCCGCGGTGCAGGCGCTGGTCGCCGGCCATACCACGCGCGAGGAGCGGACGCGCGCGCTGACCCTGCTCGCCTCCGCGTTCGGCCTGGGCACCATATTGGGGCCGGCGATCGCGCCCTATCTGCTGCTCGGCCAAGTCGCGCGCTACGAGATCGGGCTGGCCGGCCCCGCCTTCCTCTTCGCGCTGTTCGGGGCGCTGGTCTGGGCGGCGGTGCGGGCGCTGCTGCCCGACGACCGGCCGGTGCCGGGCGAGGCGGCGGGGGCGTCGTCCGCCTATCCGTCGATCGGCAGCGCCCCGACCGGAGCCAGCGTGCGCGCCGCGACCGAAAGCCATGTCGAGCGCGTCGGCTATGCCGATCCCCGCATCCGCCTCTGGATGGTGATCGGCCTGGTCACCGGCCATGCCCAGGCGATGGTCAGCCAGGCGATCGGCTTTCTGGTCATCGACCGGCTCCATGTCGCACCCGCCGCCGCGCTCGAGCCGACCGGGCTTGTGCTGATGATGGGCGCGGGCGCGGCGCTGCTGGTGCAATGGGGGCTGATTCCGCTGCTCAACCTGTCGCCGCGCCGGCTGGTGCTGGTCGGCTCGGCCCTGGCGGCGGCGGGGTGCGCGCTGACCGGCCTGGCGCCGTCGCTCTATGGCATCGCGCTTGCCTATGCGCTGGCGAGCCTGGGCTTCGGCTTCACCCGGCCGGGCTTCACCGCCGGCGCGTCGCTGGCGGTGGGGTCGGGGGCGCAAGGATCGGTGGCGGGCAAGGTTACCAGCGTCAACGGCGCCAGCTTCGTGCTCGGCCCTTCGATCGGCATCGCGCTCTACGAGGCGTGGCGGCCCTTGCCCTATCTGGTCGCGGGCGGGGCGCTGGCGCTGCTGGCGATCGGTTTGCTGCTCCGCCGCCGATAGGAAAAGGGGCGCCGCCGGTGGTCCGGCGACGCCCCCGTCTTCGCGCAGGCGCTCGGATCAGGCGGTGCGCGCCTTGACGATCTTGCCCGGCTCGCGCGGCGGCTCGCCCTTGGGCAGCGCGTCGATCAACTCCATGCCGTCGGTCACTTCGCCCCAGACGGTGTACTGGCCATCAAGGAAGCGGGCGTCGTCGAAGCAGATGAAGAACTGCGAGTTGGCCGAGTTCGGGTCGTTGGTCCGGGCCATCGAGCAGACGCCGCGCACATGCGGCTCCTTGGAGAACTCCTGCTTCAGGTTCGGCTTCTTCGAGCCGTGCATGCCGGTGCCGGTGGGGTCGCCGCCCTGCGCCATGAAGCCCGGGATGACGCGGTGGAACACGACGCCGTCGTAGAAGCCCTCGTCGGCCAGTTCGGCGATGCGCTTGACATGCTCGGGAGCGAGATCGGGGCGCAGCTTGATGGTGACGTCGCCGCCGTCCAGCGTCAGGATCAGCGTCTCGGGGGTATCGGCCATGAGTAAGCTCCAGATTTGAAGCGTGGCAGATAGGGACGCAGGCTGCGACTGGCAAATGCCGGCGCTGGAAAAGCGGCTTGCGGCGCGATAGGGCACGCCGGAGTCGCCCGTGCGGCATTGCACCACCGTCCGGATCAGGGAGCCCCAGCGATGAGCGACACCGAGCTTCCCGAGGTCGAACCCGATACCGAGCTGGACGAGGACGACCGGCTGCGTCCCGAATTCGTCCGCGCCGTGCAGGAGGCGGTGGCGGAGGGCGATGTCGACGAAGCGCGGGCGCTGGTCGAACCGCTCCATCCCGCCGACATCGCCGACCTGTTCGAGCTGATCCCGCACGAGGATCGCGCCTCGCTGGCCAAGGCGGTGTCCGACTTGCTCGACGCCGACGTGTTCGCCGAGATGAACGATTATGTCCGCGAGGACCTGATCGACGCGCTCGAACCGCATCAGGTCGCCGACCTCGCCGCCGAGCTCGACACCGACGACGCGGTCGCGATCATCGAGGACCTGGACGAGGACGACCAGCGCGCGGTGCTGCGCGCGCTCGACCCGGACGATCGCGCCGCGATCGAGGAGGCGCTGTCCTATCCCGAGGAGTCCGCCGGCCGCCTGATGCAGCGCGACCTGGTCGCGGTGCCGGAGCATTGGACGGTGGGCGACGTGCTCGGCTATCTGCGCGGCCAGGAGGACCTGACCACCGATTTCTGGGAAGTGTTCGTGGTCGATCCCGGCCACCATCCGGTCGGCACCTGCGCCCTGTCCTGGATCCTGCGCACGCCGCACTGGGTGCCGGTCGCCGATGTGATGCAGCGCGAGCAGACGCTGATCGAGGTCGACATGGACCAGGAGGAGGTGGCGCTCCGCTTCCAGAAATACGCGCTGATCTCCGCGGCGGTGGTCGATGGCGAGGGGCGGCTGGTCGGCATGATCACCGTCGACGACGTCGTCCACATCATCCAGCAGGAGGCGGGCGAAGACGTGCTGCGCCTGTCGGGCGCGGGCGAGGGCGACATCAACGAGCCGGTCCGGCTGACCGTGCGCACGCGGCTGTTCTGGCTGGTCGTCAATCTGGGCACGGCGATGCTGGCCGCCTCGGTGGTCGGGCTGTTCCAGGGCGAGATCGCCAAGTTCGCGCTGCTCGCGGTGCTGATGCCGATCGTGTCGGGGATGGGCGGCAATGCCGGCACCCAGACGCTGGCGGTGGTGGTGCGCGCGCTCGCCACCAACCAGCTCACCTCGTCCAACACGGTGCGGATGGTGACGCGCGAGCTGACCATCTCGATCTGCAACGGCGTGTCGCTGGCGGTGCTGATCGGGCTCGGCACCTTCCTGATCTTCGGCAATCGCGACCTGTCGATCGTGATCGGGATGGCGATGATCATCAACAACCTGATCGCGGGGCTGGGCGGCGTCCTGGTGCCCGTGACGCTGGACCGGATGAACGTCGATCCCGCCGTGTCGTCGGCGGTTTTCGTCACCACCATGACCGATGTCGGGGGATTCCTGTCGTTTCTGGGGCTTGCCACCTTGTGGGGACTGGGCGGCTGACCCACATCGCCGATCCATGCTGCATCTGACGAAAGTGGCGTTCGGCGCGACCAGCGTCGAGCAACTGGCCGACCGCATCGCAATCCGCCGCGCCGAGGGCGGGCTGGTGCTGACCACCCGTTACCTGCCCAAGCGGCACGAGGAGATGGTCGGCCATCCCGACAGTTCGCTGTTCTGGATCGTCAAGCACCAGCTGGTCGCCCGCTCGCCGATCCTGCGCTTCGGCGAGGCGGAAGCCGGGCGGATCGCGATCCATCTTCGACCCGAACTGGTGCTGGTCCAGGCGCGGCCCAAGCGCGCCCACCAGGGTTGGCGCTATCTGGAACAGGCCGACGCGCCCGCCGATCTGGGCGGCGGCGACGCCAGCGGCCTGACCGCGCTGCCGCCGGCCCTGATGGGCAAGCTGGCGGAACTGGCGCTGATCTGATTAACGTTCGGCCGGCTCGCGTTCCACGATCCAGTCGTGGTCGACCACCACGATCGAGCGGACCGGGCGACCATCCGCATCGCGCGACGGGTCGTAGCGGAAGCGCTTTTCGATCAGCCGGCAAGTGGTGGCGTCGAGCAGGGCGCTGCCGCTGCTGTGCGTGACCCGGCAACCGGTGGCGCGGCCGTCGACCTCGACATAATAGCGGACCGACACGGTGCCGCCGGCCCCGGCCTCCGCCGCCGCGTCCGGATAGTCCGAGTCCTTCAGCCGCCCGCGCAGCAGCCGGGGCGGTGTCTCGTCGTCGCCATAACCGTTGCCGTCGCCATAGCCGCCGCTGCCCGTGCCGTTGCCTATCCCGCCCGCGCCGCTGCCGGGGCCGGGACGCGCCGCCGCGCCCGCGCTGGGATCCGCGCCCGTGCCCGCGACCGGCGCGGCGACGACTGGCACGGGCGGGGGCAGCACCGGCGGGGGCGCGACGACCGGCGTCGCCTGGGAACGCAGGTTCGGCGGCGCCGCAGCGCCGCGCGGGCGGTGGGTGGCGACCTTCTTCGGCACGACCCGTATGGGATCGGGGGACGGTGGGGCCACGTCGAAGGTGGCGATGGCCGCATCCCGCGCCGTGGAATTCGTCCAAGTCAGCCCCGCGACCAGCGCATAGCCGATCAGCGCCACCACCGCCGCCGTGGGCAACGCGGCGCGCAGGCGTTCGGTCGGGGTCGGTGGAGCGAGCGGCATCGCCCCTAGCTGGGAAGCACCAGCGGCGGTGCAAGAGGGGCGAGATGACGATGGTGCTTGGCTGCACCGCAGCAATCGTTATTGAGGCGGGATGCTCAATCTGAATGGCATCACCGTGCGCCTGGGCGGCCGCACGATCATCGACGGCGCGTCCGCGGCGCTGCCGCCCGGCAGCCGGGTCGGCCTGATCGGCCGCAACGGCGCGGGCAAGTCGACCCTGGTGCGGGTGATCGCGGGGATGCTCGAACCCGATGACGGCGCCGCCGAGATGCCCAAGGGCAGCCGGCTGGGCTATATCGCGCAGGAGGCCCCGGACGGCGAGGCGACGCCGTTCGACACGGTGCTGGCCGCCGATGTCGAACGCGCCGCGCTGATGATCCGGAGCGAGACCGAGGAGGACCCGGACAAGCTGGGCGACATCTATGAGCGGCTGATCGCGATCGACGCCTATACCGCGCCGGCGCGCGCCGCCAGCATCCTGCAAGGGCTGGGCTTCGACGAGGCGATGCAGGCGCGTCCGCTCAAGAGCTTCTCGGGCGGGTGGAAGATGCGCGTCGCGCTCGCCGCCCTGCTGTTCTCCGCCCCCGACGTGCTGCTGCTCGACGAGCCGTCGAACCATCTCGACCTGGAAGCGGTGATGTGGCTGGAGGATTTCCTCAAATCCTATCGCGCCACCATCCTTCTGGTCAGCCACGAGCGCGACTTCCTGAACAATGTCGTCGACCATATCCTGCACCTGCAGGGCGGCAAGGTGACGCTCTACCCCGGCGGCTACGACTCGTTCGAGCGGCAGCGGGCCGAGCGGATGGCGCAGCTCGCCGCCGCCAAGGCCAACCAGGAGGCGCAGCGCGCCAAGTTGCAGGACTATATCGCCCGCAACTCGGCCCGCGCGTCGACCGCCAAACAGGCGCAGAGCCGGCAGAAGATGCTGTCGAAGCTGCAACCGATCGCCGAGATGGCGAACGACCCGACATTGTCGTTCGGCTTCCCCGATCCCGACGCGTTGCGCCCGCCGCTGATCACGCTCGACATGGCGAGCGTCGGCTATGCCGAGACGCCGATCCTGAAGCGGCTGAACCTGCGCATCGACCCGGATGACCGGATCGCGCTCCTGGGTCGCAACGGCAACGGCAAGACGACGCTGGCCCGGCTGCTGGCGGCGCAGCTCACCCCGATGGACGGCGACATGGGCTCGTCGGGCAAGATGCGCGTCGGCTATTTCACCCAATATCAGGTCGAGGAGCTCGACGCGGACGACACGCCGCTCGAACACATGACCCGGATCATGCGCGGCGCGACCCCGGCAGCGGTGCGCGCGCAGCTCGGCCGGTTCGGCTTTTCGGGCGACAAGGCGACCACCAAGGTCGGCCGGCTGTCGGGCGGCGAGCGCGCCCGCCTGGCGCTGGCGCTGATCACGCGCGAGGCGCCGCACCTCCTGATCCTCGACGAGCCGACCAACCACCTCGACGTCGATGCGCGCGAGGCGCTGGTCCAGGCCCTCAACGCCTATACCGGCGCGGTGGTGCTGGTCAGCCACGACCGCCACATGCTGGAGATGACGGCGGACCGCCTGGTGCTGGTCGACGACGGCACCGCGCGCGAGTTCGACGGGACGCTGGACGATTACATCGCCTTCGTCCTCAAGGGCGATGCCGGCTCGGGCGATGGCCAGTCCAAGGCGGAGCGCAAGGCGGCGAAGAAGACCGCGCTCGCCCGAGACGCGGAAAAGGCGCTGCGCAAGGAGGCGCGCGACGCCGAGGCGGAGACGGCGCGCTGGTCGGCCGAGGTCGCCAAGCTGGACGCGGCGATGGCCGATCCCAAACGCGCCGAACCGGCGCTGGCGCGGCTGTCGATGACCGAGCTGATGAAGCGCCGCGCCGACGCGGCGGCGAAGCTGGAGACGGCGGAGGCGCGCTGGCTGGAGGCGAGCGAGGGGCTGGAGACGGCGTAGCCCCAGGGTTCACTCGGGCCGGGTCGGGTGCCGTACGCGTTTGCCGACTTCAGCCAGCCGTCCCGGCTTCCGCCGGGGTGATACAGGAATGCGCGCTGCTCGACCTGTTCCAGGTCGGGCACTGCGCAGCAGGCCAGCGGGCAGGGCGCCGCCTTCGCGCCCCGCCCCCCTCCATCACCGCTTCATCGCCTCGATCAGCTTCTTGATCTCCTGGCTGCGGCCGCGCGGCAGGATCAGCACATCGTTGCCGCTCGCCACCACGACCAGGTCGGAGACTCCGACCGCCGCGATCCGCACCCCGTCGGACCGGAGCAGGCAGTTGCTGGTGTCGAGCGCGATCACCTCGCCCCGGTGGCAATTGCCGTCGCCGTCGCGCTCGCTGATGGCGTGCAGCGCGTCCCAGCTCCCGACGTCGGACCAGCCCATGGCCACCGGCACCACCGCCACGCGGTCGGCCTTTTCCATCACGGCATAGTCGATCGAATCGGCGGGCGACGCGCCGAACGCCTCGGCATCGGGCAGGATGCGCGTGCCCTCGCGGGTGGCGGCGTCCATCGCGCGCTGGGCACAGCGCAGCATCTCCGGCGCGTGGCTGGCCAGCGCGCCCAGGAAGATGTCGGCGCGGAACAGGAAGATGCCGCCGTTCCAGGCATGGCCGCCGGCGGCCAGCATCGCCTCGGCCCGGTCGCGCGGCGGCTTCTCGACGAAGCGGGCGACGCGGTGGACGCCGGGGGCGATCTCGTCGCCGGTCTGGATCCAGCCATAGCCGGTCTCCGGCGCGTCGGGCTCGATGCCGAAGGTGACCAGCCAGCCGTCATTGACCAGCGGCAGCGCGGCGGTGATCGCGGCGTGGAAGGCGTCGACATCGGCGATGACATGGTCGGACGGCATGACCAGCAGCGCATCGTCCGGCTTGGGCGCGGCTAGCGCGGCAAGCGCGATGGCGGGCGCGGTGTTGCGCGCCGCCGGCTCCAGGATCACCGCTTCGGCCGCGATGCCGGCGGCCTCGAGCTGCGTCTCCACCATCTCCGCATGGCTGGCATTGGCGACCACGATCGGCGCGCCGAACCGCTCGCCGCGCGCACGACGCGCGGTGAGCTGGAGCATGGTGTCGTCGGCGGTCAGGGGCAGGAATTGCTTGGGACGTTCCGGACGGGACATCGGCCAGAGTCGGGTTCCCGAACCACCCGACAGGATCACTGGTACGATCATTCCACCGGTCATGCTTCCTCCTGTTTCCGCGCGCGATAAAGGACGCTCGGGATGAACGCCATTCAGGGTTTATTGGTAAATTCAATGCCAGAATGGTGCCATGTCGGGATCGGGCACCAGCGCCACAACGGGACAGGCGGCGGTATGATCCATCGTTACGCTAATAAAACCAATCATTACCGCTTTGTCATGGCGCGGTCGGCTGGCGCGGTGCAGGGCGGGGCGGACTGAGATGGACGGCACGCTGATCCTGTGGGGGCACGCGCTGGCGGCGCTGCTGTTCGGCACGCTCGCCCTAGCGGCGGCGCGACGGACCGGCCGCCACTGGCCGCGCCGCGGCCTGGTCGCCGCGCTGGCCGTCACCAGCCTGTGGGCGCTGGTCGTGGCCGGGATCGATGCGCGCGATCCCGTCGCCCGCCTGCTGCTCGGCGCGCGCAACATGGCATGGCTGGGCCTGCTGGTGCTGCTGATCCGCCGGTCCGCCGGCGCGGGGGGAAGCAGTCGGGCGCTGACGGCCTTGTGCGCGGTGGTCGCGCTGGTCACGCTGCTGGCGGCCGGACTGGCGATCGGGCAGGGGATCGCCGCGCCGCTCGGCCTGCCGGCGTCGCTGGCCACGGCGATGGAGCGGACCCGACTGGCGCTGGTGATGATGGCGGCGCTCGGCGCGCTGGTGCTGGTCCAGCATCTTGCCGACGCGCAAAGGCGTGCGCAGGGTGGCCTCCGCCTCGCGCTGGCGGCCTTGGGCGGAATGTGGGCACTGGACCTGCTGCTGGCGGCGGCCGCCTATGCGCAAGGCTGGTCCGCGGCGCTGGTCGCGCTGCGCGGCTTCGCGATGGCGGGTGTCGCCGGCCTGCTGGCGGCGGCGGGCAGCCGCGCCGACGATGCCGCCCCGCCCGCCCTGTCGCGCACCGCCGCGATGCGATCGCTGGCGAGCGTCGCGGTGCTGATCTATGCCGGGGCGGCCGCGCTGGTCGCGCATCTGGCGGCGGCGTTCGGCGGCAGCCATGGCCGGATCTACGAAACGGCGGTGGTGTGCGGCGCGGCGGCGGCGCTGCTGGCGCTCGCCTCGACCCCCTGGCTGCGGGCCTGGACGCGGGTGAAGGTCGCCAAGCACCTGTTCCGCCACCGCTACGACTATCGCACCGAATGGCAGCGCTTCACCGCGACGCTGGGCCATCCGGGTCCTGGCGGCGATCCGCTGGGCGTGCGCATCGTGCGCGCCGTGGCGGACCTGACCGATTCGCCCGCCGGGCTGTTGCTGGCGATGGCGGAGGACGAGCGGATGATCCCGGCGGCGGCGTGGAATTGCGACCCGCAGGACCCGGACCCCGCCGACCAGGCCCTCGTCCGGCACCTGGCGACCGGTCGGATCGTCGCGCTGGATGCGATCCGGGCCGACCCGCACGGCGCGGAGGCGGCGTGCATCCCGGCCGCCGTGCTGGCCGATCCGCTTGCCTGGGTGGTGGTGCCGCTCCTGCACGGCGAGCGGCTGGCCGGGGCGATCGTGCTGGCCCGTCCGCCGGTCGACCGTGCGCTGGACTGGGAGGACCTCGACCTGCTGCGCGTCGCCGGGCGGCAGGCGGCGAGCTATCTCGCCGAGGACCGGGCGCATGCCGCCCTGGCCGATGCCGCGCGCTTTGACGAGTTCAACCGGCGCTTCGCCTTCCTGCTCCACGACATCAAGAACGTCGCCAGCCAGGTCGCCCTGGTCGCGCGCAACGCCGAACGCCATGCCGACAACGCCGATTTCCGCGCCGACATGATCGCGACCCTGCGCGAATCCGCGGCGCGGATGACCACGCTGCTCGCCCGGCTCGGCCAGCATGACGCGTCGCGGTCCGAGCCGCTCCGCCCGGTCGATGCCGCCGCGCTGGTCGCCAGCACCGCCGCGATCCGCCGCGCGCAGCATCCGATCGAGGTCGATGTCGGGCCGGCGGACGTTCCCCCCGTCCTGGCGGCGCAGGCGCGGCTGGCGCAGGTGCTGGACCATCTGGTCCAGAATGCGGTCGAGGCGAGCGGCCCGGGGGTGGCGGTGCGGCTGCGCATCGCGGCGGTCGACGGGCAGGTGGCGATCGAGGTGATCGACCGGGGTTGCGGGATGAGTCCGGGCTTCGTCCGCGACCAGCTGTTCCGGCCGTTCGTCTCGACCAAGCCGGCGGGGTTCGGGATCGGCGCCTATGAGGCGCGGGAATTGGTGAGGGCGATGGACGGCAGGCTGGACGTGATGAGCCGCGAGGGCGAAGGCACGCGCTTCCGCATCCTGTTGCCGGCGGCACCGCCGGTACGGGGGGCGGCGACGCTGGAGGCCGCGGCATGAGCCGGCCGGTGCTGCTCGTGGTCGAGGACGATGCCGCGCTCGCGCGTCAGTTGCGCTGGGCCTATGAGGCCTATGAGGTGGTGGTGGCGGGCGACCGGGCCGCCGCGCTCGACGCGTTGCGGCTGCACGAACCGGCGGTGGTGACGCTCGACTTGGGCCTGCCGCCCGACCCGGACGGCACCAGCGAGGGCTTCGCGACCCTGCGCGACGTGCTGGCGGCCGCGCCCGCGACCAAGGTGATCGTGGCGTCCGGCCATGGCGAACGCGCCAGCGCGCTCCAGGCGATCGGCGACGGCGCCTGGGACTTCTACGCCAAGCCGATCGATATCGATGCGCTGGGCCTGATCGTCGCCCGCGCCTTCCACGTCCATGCCCTGGAGGCGGAGAACCGCCGGCTGGCGGCGCGTGCCGTGCCGAGCGGCTTCGGCGGCCTGCTCTATGCCTCGCCGGAAATGGCGCAGGTCGCGCGCCAGCTCGAACGCGTGGCCCCCGCCGACGTCTCGGTGATGCTGCTAGGCGCGAGCGGGACGGGCAAGGAGCTGCTGGCGCGGGGACTGCACGAGGCGTCGCCGCGCGCCCGAGGGCGGTTCGTCGCGATCAACTGCGCCGCCATCCCCGAGACGTTGCTGGAGGCCGAGCTGTTCGGTCACGAGAAGGGGGCGTTCACCGGCGCGGTCAAGACGACCGAGGGCAAGATCGAGCAGGCGGCGGGTGGCACGCTGTTCCTGGACGAGATCGGCGACGTGCCGCTCTCCCTGCAGGTCAAGCTGCTGCGCTTCCTCCAGGAACGGGTGATCGAGCGGATCGGCGGGCGCCGGGCGATCCCGGTCGACACGCGGATCGTCTGCGCGACGCATCAGGACGTCGACGCGATGGTCGCCGACGGGCGGTTCCGCGAGGACCTCTATTACCGGCTGGCGGAGATCGTGGTGCGTATCCCGGCGCTGGCGGCGCGGACCGGCGACGCCGGGCTGATCGCGCGGCATTTCGTCCAGCATTATGCGCGCACGCTCAACCCCGTCGTCACCGGCCTCGCCGCCGATGCGCGCGCCGCGGTGGATGGCTGGACCTGGCCCGGAAATGTCCGCGAGCTGGAGAACCGGGTGAAGCGCGCGGTGATCATGGCGGAGGGCAAGCTGGTGACCGCCGCCGATCTCGACCTGGGGACGGCAAGCGCCGACCTCAACCTGCGCACCGCGCGAGAGGCCGCCGATCGGCGCGCGATCGGCCGGGCGCTGGTCCAGGCCGACGGCAACGTCTCCGCCGCCGCGCGGCTCCTGGGGATCAGCCGGCCGACGCTCTACGACCTGCTCAAGGCCTATGATCTGCAGGGGTGAGGGCGCAATTCTTCCAATCAGGGGTCGTTGTCGAAGATTCATTTCGCCCAGCGACGTACGCCACCCCGGCGCAGGCCGGGGGCCAGCTTTGGAGCGGCCGTCATACCCGATCAACGTCTCCCGACGGGATTCCGGCCTGCGCCGGGATGGCATGACGCGCTTTGCAAAGGTCCCTGGGCATCGAGGGAGTGACAGGCGCCCCGCGCCGTCGATCCGTCACGCCGTCTCCAGCAACCGCTCCGCCTGGGCGCGCGCCTCGTCGGTGACGGTCGCCCCGGACAGCATCCGGGCGATCTCCTCGCGCCGTTCGGCCTCCGACAATTGCCGCACGCCGGTTCTGGTGACGGTGCCGTCATTGGCCTTGGCGATCAGCAGGTGCGCGGCCCCCCGCGCCGCGACCTGCGGGCTGTGGGTCACCACCAGCAACTGGGTGCGTCGCGCCAGTCGCGCCAGCCGCTCGCCGATCGCCGAGGCCACCGCGCCGCCGACGCCGCGATCGATCTCGTCGAACACCATCGTCTCCGCACCGCCCGTCTCCGCCAGCGCGACCTTGAGGGCGAGCAGGAAGCGCGACAATTCGCCGCCCGAGGCGATCTTGGCGAGCGGGGCGAAGGGCGCGCCGGGATTGGTCGCGATCTCGAACTCCACCCGGTCCTTGCCCGCCCCAGACCACCCGTCCGGGCCGAGCGGCGCGATCACGGTGCGGAAGCGCGCGGCATCCAGCTTCAGCGGCGGCAATTCGGTCGCCACCGCCCCGTCGAGCCGCGCCGCCGCCGCCAGCCGGCGCTCGGACAGCGCCGCCGCCGCCTGGTCATAGGCGGCGCGGGTTGACGCCACCGTCGCCTCCAGCTTGGCGATGCCGCCTTCGCCGGCGTCCAGCCGCTGGAGCCGGCCGGCCAGATCCTCGGTCAGCGCGGCGAGGTCGTCGGGCTGGACCCGGTGCTTGCGGGCCATGGCGCGCAGGTCGAACAGCCGCGACTCGTCCTCCTCCAGCGCGCGCGGGTCGAAGGCGAGCGCATGGCGCGCCTCGCGCAGCCGTTCCTCGGCGGCGGAGGCCTCGATCACCGCGCGGTCGACCGCCGCCAGCGCCTCGGCCAGCGATTCATGGTCGGGCGCGACCCGCTCCAGCACGCGCGCGGCCTGGCGCAGCCGGGCGAGGCCTCCGTCCGATCCCTCCAGATGATCCTCGATCGCGGACAGGTCGTCGGCGATCTTCTCGGCGCGCTGCATCGAGCGGCGCTTGTCGGCGAGCGACTCCTCCTCGCCCGGCTCTGCGCCCAGTGCCTGGAGCTCGGCGACGCTATGCTCCAGCCATTCGCGATCGCGCGCCGCCGTCTCGATCTCCGCGCGGGCGGCGGCCAGCACCGCCTCCGCCTGACGATAGGCGGTCCAGCAGCGCGCCGTCTCGGCCGGATCGACCTTGCCGAACGCGTCGAGCATGGCCCGGTGGCCACGCGGGTTGAGCAGGCCGCGATCGTCATGCTGGCCGTGGATCTCGACCAGGCGCGGCGCGATCTCGCGCAGCAACGTCGCGGAAACAGGCTGGGTGTTGACGAAGGCCCGGCTGCCGCCATCCGCCTTCACCACGCGGCGGATCAGCAGCGGCTCGCCCGGCTCCACCTCGACGCCATTGTCGTCGAGCAGCGCGGCGAGCGGGGCGGAGGGCGCGTCGAAGCTGGCGGTCACCACCGCCTGGGTCGCGCCGTGGCGCACCAGGCCGCTATCGCCGCGCCCGCCGAGCGCCAGCCCCAGGGCATCGAGCAGGATCGACTTGCCCGCGCCCGTCTCGCCGGTCAGCACGCCCAGACCCTCGCCGAAGTCGAGGTCGAGCGCTTCGATCAGCACCACGTCGCGGATGGACAGCGCGGTCAGCATAGGGCGCCGATGTAGACCGGGTGGGGGGCGATTTGAACCGCTTATGTTCCGGGGGTGCGAATTAAAGCGGGAGATGCGGTCAAATCCTCCCCCGGCGGGAGGTGGCAGGCCGCAGGCCTGACGGAGGGGTGTCACCGGTCGTGAGGTTCCGCCCGATCACGACCGGCGAACACCCCTCCACCATTCTGCGGATGGTCCCCGCCCCCCCCGCCGGGGGAGGGATTAATAGACGCCTTACTGCCGCGGGATGCCGGTGCTGCTGTTCGGGCCGACGGTGGAGCCGCCGCCGCCCGCCGCGCCGGCATTGCCGGCCGGCTGCGCATCGCGCGGCACGCCCGAAGCACTGCCCGAATCGCCGGGCAGCGAGTGCGCCTTGGCGCCCGGCGTGCCGTCCGGGATGATCGGCTGGCCTGGCGGAACCAGCGGCGCTTCCTGCACCGGATGGTCCTTCATCAGCTTGTAGGCATGGGCGTACCAGTCGCTGCCCGGATAGTTGCGGCCGAGCACCGCCGCGGCCTTCTGCGCCTCGACCGGCACGCCCAGGTTCAGATAGGTCTCGGTCAGCCGCATCAGCGCCTCGGGCGCATGGGTGGTGGTCTGATATTGCTCGATCACCCGCTTGAAGCGCATGTTCGCCGCCAGCCACTGCCCGCGCGCCTCGTAGAAGCGGCCGACCTCCATCTCCTTGCCGGCGAGGTGGTCGTTAACCAGGTCGATCTTCAGCCGCGCGTCCGAGGCGTAGCGGGTGTTGGGATAGCGGCGCATCAGCTCGCCCAGCGCGTCCAGCGCCTGGCGGGTGATCTTCTGGTCGCGGGTCACGTCCGTGATCTGCTCGTAATAGCCGAGCGCCACCAGATAATAGGCATAGGCCGCGTCGCGATTGCCCGGATGGACCGAGATGAAGCGCTGCGCCGACTGGATCGACTGGGTATAGTCGCGCGCCAGATAATAGCTGAACGCGCTCATCAGCTGCGCGCGGCGCGCCCAGATCGAATAGGGGTGCTGGCGCTCCACCTCGTCGAACAGGATCGCCGCCTCCTTGTAGCGGCCCTGGTCGAGCCGGTTCTTGGCGGTCGTGTACAGCGTGCCGACGTCGCGCGCGACATAAGGCACGTCGCCCTTGCCGGCATTGCGCGCGCAGGCGCCCAGCGGAAGCACGACGGCGGCGATCATCGCGACGCCAAGCGCGCGGGAACGGGGGATACGCATCGGCCTCGCCTGTAGCGCAGCGTGGCCCCGGGAAACAATAGGCTGGACGCACCGGATCGTCGCGATAGGGGAAGGCGTTCGACCGGCCGGATACGATCAGAGGAGCCCCCGATGCCCGCCACCAAGCTGCACACCCATCGCGTCGAGAAGCCCTGGGGGCGCACCGACCTCTGGCCCGGCTTTCCCGATCAGCCGGCGGGCGGCGCGCCGGTGGGCGAGGTCTGGTTCCAGGAGCCCGGCGACACCAAGCCGGACCTGCTGATCAAATATCTGTTCACCGGCGAGAAGCTGTCGGTGCAGGTCCATCCCGACGACGCGGAGGCGCACAAGCGCGGCCTGCCGCGCGGCAAGGACGAATGCTGGACGATCTTGGCCGCCGCGCCGGACTCGACGATCGCGCTCGGGCCGAAACAGCCGATGACGGCCGAGGACCTGCGCGATTCGGCGCTGGACGGTTCGATCGAGGACAAGCTGGACTGGGTGCCGATCCGGGCCGGCGACTTCTATTACGCGCCATCGGGCACCATCCACGCGATCGGCGCCGGGCTGACGCTGATCGAGGTGCAGCAGAACAGCGAAACCACCTATCGCCTCTATGATTATGGCCGCCCGCGCGAGCTGCATCTGGAGGACGGCGTGGCGGTCGCGCATCTGACGCCGTACCAGGCGATCCCGTCGCCCGGCCGCGTCGATGACGAGCGGACCATCCTGGTCGAGGGGCCGAAATTTGTGCTGGAGCGCTGGACCGGCGGCGCCCATGCCATCGCCTTCCCCGACGAGCGGACCGGCTGGATCGTGCCGATCACCGGCGGCGGCTCGGTGGCCGATGTCCGCTTCCAGGCCGGCGAGTGCGTAACCATGAAGGGCCGCGAAACGGTGACGCTGGACGATGGCGCCGACGTGCTGTTCGCCTATCCGGGCACGCGGCGGCTCTGACCGACCGGACGGCGGCGGCAGTTCCGGAGACGGATCGAACCGCCGCCGCACACCGCTCGACTTGATCAAGGTGGAGGCGTATCGGACGGCGATGGCTGACGATCCCTTCACCCTGTTCGACGCCTGGTATGCCGAGGCGCGCGCGAGCGAAATCAACGATTCGAATGCGATGGCGCTCGCCACCGCCGATGCCGCCGGGCGACCTTCGGTGCGCATGGTGCTGCTGAAGGGGCATGGTCCCGATGGCTTCGTGTTCTACACCAATCGCGAGGGGCGCAAGGCCGCCGATCTCGCCGCCAACCCCCAGGCGGCGCTGCTCTTCCACTGGAAGTCGCTGCGCCGCCAGATTCGCATCGAAGGCGCGGTCGGCCGCGCCACCGATGCCGAGTCGGACGCCTATTTCGCCAGCCGCAGCCGCGACTCGCAGCTCGGCGCCTGGGCCTCGGACCAGTCACGCCCGCTCGCCGACCGCGCGACGTTCGAGACCCGGTTCGCGGGGATGAAGGCGCGGTTCGAGGGGCAGGACGTGCCGCGTCCGCCCTTCTGGGGCGGCTACCGCGTCACCCCGGACGTGATCGAATTCTGGCAGGACCGCGCCCACCGCCTGCACGAGCGTCGCCTGTTCACGCGGGTGGAAGGCGGCTGGAGCGAAGGGCTGCTGTTCCCATGACGCACGACGAACGCCGTCGCATCATTCCCCATGCCACCCGTGCGGCGCTGGCCAGCGTCGCGATGGCGACCTTCCTGCTCGCGCTCAAGGGTTTCGCCGCCTGGCATACCGGATCGATCGCGATGCTGGGGTCGCTGGCGGACACCGCGCTCGACCTGCTCGCCAGTCTGGTGACGCTATACGGCGTGCGGCTGGCGGCGACGCCGGCGGATCACGACCACCGGTTCGGCCATGGGAAGGCGGAGGCGCTGGCGGCGCTGTTCCAGGTCGCGCTGATCACCGCCTCGGCCGCCGGGATCGGCTGGCGGGCGATCCAGGCGCTGGGCGCGCCCAATGCGACCACCGATGCGGAATTCGGCATCGGCGTGTCGGTTATCGCTATTTTGGCGACGATCGTGCTGCTCGCCTATCAGCGCATGGTGATCCGCAGGACCGGGTCGGTGGCGATCCTGGCGGACAATGTCCATTACCAGTCGGACGTGCTGCTCAACGGATCGGTGATCGCGGCGCTGGTGCTCGACCAGTATCTGGGCTGGCACGGCGCGGATGCGATCTTCGGCATCGCCATCGCCGCCTGGCTGCTCTGGGGGGCGTTCCAGGCGTCGTCGACCGCGATCGACCAGTTGATGGACAAGGAATGGCCCGACGACCAGCGCGCCGCCTTCCTCGACGTGGCGGCGCGCCAGCCGGGCCTGCGCGGCATCCACGATTTCCGCACCCGTCGCTCCGGCAGCCACGACTTCGCGCAGTTCCACATGGAGGTCGCGCGCGACCTGACCGTCGCCGAGGCGCACGACCTGGTCGAGGGCGTGGAGCGCAACCTGAAGCGCGCCTTCCCCAAGGTGGAGGTGCTGATCCATCTCGATCCCGAGGGGCATGTCGACACCGACAATCCGCTGGTCGAGGCGGATGTGACGCCGCACTGGTTCGGCAAGCGCGTGGGGCACTGAGACGATGCGGATCCCCTTCACCCAGGTCGACGCCTTTGCCGACCGGCCCTTCGCTGGCAATCCGGCGGCGGTGATGCCGCTGGCCGAATGGCCGGACGACACGCTGCTCCAGCACATTGCGGCGGAGAACAACCTGTCGGAGACCGCGTTCCTGGTGCCGCTGACCGGCGATACCGAGGCGGCGTTCGAACTGCGCTGGTTCACCCCCACCGCCGAGGTGGCGCTGTGCGGCCATGCGACGCTGGCGAGCGGCCATGTCGTGCTGTCGAGCGACAATGCGATCGACCGGGTGGCGTTCCGCACCCGCCGCTCGGGGGTGCTGGCGGTGGCCCGGCAGGACAGCGGCTATGCGCTCGACCTGCCGGCCTGGGCGCCGGCCCCGCGGGGGCTGGATGCGATCGTCGCGGCGCTGGGCGTGGACGGGGTGGTCGACACGCTGTGGCACGAGAGGGCCTATGCCCTGGTCGTCGTGGACGATGCGGCGACGGTGCGGAACGCACGTCCCGATTTCCGCGCGCTGGCGGCGGCGGAGCCGTGCGTCGCGATCCTGGCGGCGCGGGGGCAGGAGACGGACATCGTGTCGCGCGTGTTCGTGCCCGCCTATGGGATCGACGAGGACCCAGTGACCGGATCGGCCCATGCGGTGATGGCGCCCTATTTCGCGGAGATGCTCGGCCGGACCCGGATGACGGCGTTCCAGGCCAGCGCGCGCGGTGGACGGCTGACGTGTCGGCTCGCGGGCGACCGGGTGATGCTGGGCGGACAATGCGTCACGGTGATCGAGGGCAGTTTCCTGCTGCCGTGACGGGACAGCGGGATAGCGTCCCTATGTGCCAGCATGATGCCCGGCGAGGGCCGGGGCCCAGTCGGGGGACGATCGCGACGACGCGCGGCGCTTCGTCACAGCAACCTTCCCAACTGGACCCCGGCCTTCGCCGGGGAACAGAAGGGCGTTACCGCCAGCCGGCATCCACGAAATAGTCGTGGCCGGTGCACATCCGGGCGTCGTCGGAGGCCAGGAACAGCGCCAGCGCAGCGACGTCGGCGGGCTGGATGCGACCGTCCAGGCATTGCGCCGCGACGATCTCGGCCTCGCCTTCGGGCGTGTACCAGCGTTCCTGGCGGGGCGTCTGGACGTTGCCGGGCACGATGGTGTTGACCCGGATGCCGTCGCGCCCAAGGTCGCGGGCCAGGCTGCGCGTCAGTCCCTCGATCGCCGCCTTGCAGGTCTGGTAGAGGACCAGGTCGGGCAAGGCGAGGTGCCAGCTGATCGAGCCGAAGTTCAGGATCGCGCCGCCGCCGGCGCGCTTCATCGCCGGGATCACCGCCTTGGCGGCGAAGAACTGGTGGCGCAGATTGACCGCGAACCGCTCGTCCCAATAGGCCGGAGTGACGTCCTCGACCGAATGGCGGTCGTCGCTGGCGGCATTGTTGACCAGGATGTCGACTCCGCCAAGCGCCTGTTCCAGTTCGGCGAAGACGGTCGCCAGCTGGTCGAGATCGGTCAGGTCGCAGCGCCGGAAGAGGGGGGCATGCGCCGCCGTCTCGTTCAGCTTCGCCGCCAATGCCTGGCCATCGGCCTCGGCGATGTCGACGAACGCCACCGCCGATCCTTGCGCCACGAACGCCTCGACCAGGCCGGCGCCGATGCCGCTGGCGCCGCCGGTGACGATCACGCGCTTGCCGGCCAGCGAGGGATAGCGGGCCGCCATCACTTCGCCCCCAGCAGGCCGCGGCCTGCCAGATTCGTCATCAGCGCGCCGATGCCCATCGTCCAGGCCGGTGCATCGCGCGAAGTGGTGACCGGATTGACCAAGGTGCCCAGCCGCTCGCTGCGGATCGCCACCGTATCGCCGACCTTGTGGGTGAAGCCCTTGCCGGGCTCGTCGCGGTCCTGGGTCGGGGCGAACAGGGTGCCGCAGAACAGCACCAGCCCATCCGGATAATGATGCTCGCTCAGCGCCTGGCGGAGCAGCTCCTCCGGATCGCGGCTGATCTCCTGCATCGTGCTGTGGCCGTTCAGGACATAATCGTCGGTGCCGGTGATGGTCAGCGACACGTCGGCGGCGCGGACATCCTCCATCGCATAGCCGTCGTCGAACAGCCGGATCAGCGGACCGAGCGAGCAGGAGGCGGTATTGTCCTTGGCCTTGCCGAGCAGCAGCGCCGAGCGGCCCTCGAAGTCGCGCAGATTGACGTCATTGCCCAGCGTCGCGCCGACCGCGATGCCGTGCGCGTCGGCGACCAGCACCACCTCCGGCTCCGGATTGTTCCAGGTGGAATCCGAGCGGACGCCGACGGGCGCGTTGAGGCCGACCGTGGAGAGCACCGGCGACTTGGTGAAGATCTCCGCATCCGGGCCGATCGCGACCTCCAGATATTGCGACCACAGACCATCGGCGATCAGCGCGTCCTTCAGCGCCGCCGCCTCGGCGGTGCCGGGGATCACCGAGCGGATGCTGCCGCCCAGCGCCTCTTCCAGCCGGCCGCGCAGTTCGGCGGCCTTGTTGTGATCGCCGCGCGCGCGCTCCTCGATCACCCGTTCCAGCGCCGACACGGCGAAGGTCACGCCCGCCGCCTTCACGCATTGCAGATCGATGGGGCTGAGCAGGAGCGCCAGGTCGAGCGTGTCGAGATCGCCGAGCGGCTCGCCGCCGTCGAACAGCCGGTCGGCGATCAGCGCCGAGACCGTCGGCGCGACCCGCGCCATGTCATAGGCCACGCCGCCCCGGACCAGGATCGGCGACGGGCCGGCCTCGGTCTGGATGCGGCCCAGCAACATACCGTCGCGCCAATCGGCGGGCAAAGCCTCGGCCCAGGTCGAAACGCGTGTCACCATCATCCCCTCCAATTATGGTAGCGGTATCTTATATGCGGGAGGGGGCGTCAAGCGCGGCTTGCCGCCGATCCGGGGCCGATCGTCAGGCCTCGTAGAGTTCGAGCGGCAGCGCATCCGGGTCCTCGAAGAAGGTGAAGCGGCGGCCGGTATAGGGGTCGATCCGCACCGGCTCCACCGCAACGCCCGCCGCGACCAGCCGGGCGACGGCGGCGTCGAGATTCTCGACCGCGAAGGCCAGGTGACGCAGCCCGCGCGCTTCGGGCCGGCTGACCCGTGCCGGTGGGTCGGGAAAGGAGAAGAGCTCGATCTGCGCCGCGCCTACGGCCAGGTCGCATTTCCACGACTGACGCTCCGCACGATAGACTTCGAACAGCACGGGCAAGCCGAGCAGCTCGCTGTAGAAGCGTTTCGATACCGTATAGTCGGAACAGATGATCGCGACATGATGGAGCGATCGGATCATGGGCGGCCTTTCAGGAATCACGAGCCGATGAGCGTGCGGACCAGGTCGAGATCGGCGGGCTTGTCGACATCGATCGCCGCCAGGCCGAAGGGGCTGGGCACCACCGCCGTCGTCACGCCGGCCCGCCGGCCGAGATGCCGCACCGCCGCCGCCAGGGTCAGCCGGCCGAACAGGTAGCGCAGCAGCAGCGCCGGTCCCAGTCGCCAGACGATCCGCCACGGCCGCTTGCGATCCGCCTCGACCTGGCTCCACAGGCCGATCGCCAAGGCCGCTTCGGGCGTGGCGAGCCAGAAGAGGTTGCAGCCCGACCAGTCGCCGTCGGCGAAGCGCAGCCAGGTCCGCCGGGTCGCGGGCGCGGCCGCCTCCACCACGTCGCGCCGGGCGAGCAGGGTCGCGACGTCGGCATCGGTCGGCACATCGGCCAGGAAGCGTGCGATCCAGGCGCCGTCGAGCAGCGCGTGATCGGCGGTCGTCACCAGCAGGGGCGTGCCGAGCACGGTCAGCGCGGCGGCGACGCTGGCGCTCGGGCCGCTCGCGGGGGGCAACACCTCAAGCCCCAGCCGCATCGCCTCCACCACCACCGCCGGGTCCGATGCGGAGACGGCGACCCGGGTCGCGCCGGCGGCGCGCACCGCCGCCGCGACCCGGGCGAGCAGGGTCGCGCCCTCCAGCCGGATCAGTGCCTTGTGCGAGACGCCGGCATAGGTGGCGACCGGATCGGTCGCGCCGGGGCGGGAGCCCGCCAGGATCAGGGCCGACCAGGTCATCGTCGCCGCCACACCTGCCACAGCACGGCGGGCGCGGCCAGTACCGGGTGGCGCCTCCGCCACGGTGTCAGCGTCACCGCCACGCCGGTGTGCCGCTCCACCTTCCACGCGCCGTAGGCGGCCGCGCCCTCGAAGGTGAAGGCGGCGCGGATCAGCCGGGCGATGTTGAGCGGCTTGCCCAGCCGCCGCCGCCGCCGCCACGCGCGGCGGACGCGGTCGGCCTGGGGCAGGCGGGGCGCCAGGCGCTCGCCGTTCCGGGCGAAGGCGATGCCGGCCGCCGTCCAGGCGAGCGGCAGCAGCGCCTCGTAGCGGCCCGCGCCATGCGCGATGATCTGCTCCTCGCGGCCCGGTCGCTCGACGCGCAGTTCGGCGGCATAGGTCTGGCGGAACAGCGCGCGCCAAAAGTCCGCCGGGCCGCCCTCCGCCGGCCCCAGCGCGGCGGCGAAGCGCGATGCGGTGACCGCCGCCGCGGCGACGCCGTCGATCACCGCATCGCGGGCCGCCTCGTCGCGGACCCAGGCGAGCGCGGCGGGTTGGACGAAACGGGTCCAGATGGTGGTGTCGACCAGTGCGCCGCCGGCGGCGGCGCGGAAGGTGGCGGCGCGCATCGTCGCGATCTTGGCGCGCAGCACCTGCCCGCCCATCGGCCACTCGCGGTAGCTGACCGTCGGCCACAGCCCGCGTTCGGCCGGCCCCTCGGTCAGCACGTAGAAGTCGAGCACCCCGTCCAGCGACCGGGTGCGCAGGTTGGAGCCGTAGAACAGCACCGCCACGGCGTCGCCGTCGCCGGCAAGCCGCGCCGCGACCGCGCGCACCGGCTCCGCCACCACCGCGTCCAGTCCCGCCGCGACATAGGCGCGAAGCGGGTCGGTCATGGCGCGACGAAGGCGAGGGCCGGTCCCTGCCGCACGGTCAGCGCGCCGCCGGGGAAATGCTCGCCGTCCAGGATGAAGCCTTCGTCCAGCTCCACCTCGAACCGCGGAGCGGCGACATGGTGATAGCCTGCACGCGCCAGCCATGGCGCGACCGATCCGGCGAGCAGCGCCGGCGTCGCCAGCATCATCCGGCGCGGCGGCGCGTCGATCACGAGCAGGCGGATGCCGTCGCGCGACGGGCCGAACGGCTTCAGTCCCATCGGCAGTCGGTCGAGCGTCGAGGCGAGCAGCAGGTAGCGCGCGCGCGTCTCCGCCGGCCGGCCGGGCCAGGCGAGGCGCATCGCGCTGCCGGCGCGCCAGGCGCTCTTCGCCGAGCCGAACAGGGTCTGCGCCACGCCCCAGCCCAGCGCCAGCCCGACCGCCAGATTGTTGAAGGCGCCCGCGCGGTGGGTATGCTGCGCCAGTTCGGTCGCCTTGGCAAAGGCGCCTGCCCCGAACAGGAAGCCGCGCGCCGGCGGCGCGGCGTCGCCGGTGCGGGCGATCTCCAGCGGCCGCCGCTCGACCGTCATGCCGCGCCGGGCGGCGTCGAGCGCGTCGGTCAGCGCCCAATCGGCGGGTAGGCCCAGGTCGATCGCCAGCGCATTGGTCTTGCCCGAGGGGATGACGGCGACGCGGGGCCAGGCGTCCGCCCAGATATCGGCGGCGGCGGTCAGCACGTCGCGCACCGTGCCGTCGCCGCCATCGATCACCAGCAGGTCGATGCGGCGCGCCGCGAAATCAACCAGCGTCTCCGCCAGTGCGGCGCGGGTGCGCGGGGCGGCGACGATCAGGCTGTCGGCGCCGGCCACGCCCGCCTCATAGGCCGCGCCGTGGTTGCGATGGCTCTTGGGATTGCAGACGATCCCGACGCGCAGCGGACCGAGCACGCCCAGGCCCGGCATCGGCTTCGCCGGTGCGGGGGCGTCGACCGGGGCGGCGCAGAAGGGAAGGGATGCAGACAGAACCGTGGACACCAAGCCTCCGCTACCCGCCGGATGACCCGGCGGCTACAGGATTATGACGTAAACGTAAGACGATGACTTTGTGACCTGAAAATGACGCGATCCAAGTCATGTCGGTCGATTTTCACCGCCGGCGGGCCGGCCGGGACTAGCGCCGGTAGCGCATCGCCATGCGGATCGTCGTGCCACCGGCTGGAACCGCGAAGCGGGCGCTGGCGAATGCGGGCAGCCCGATCGAGGTCGGCGCGTCGTTGGAGAAGCCGAATCCTTCCTTGGGCGTCCAGAGCGTGCGATTGAAATCGTGATCGGCATTGGCGTCGTGATATTGCGCGATCGCGTAGAAGCCGGGCCGCACCCAGAAACAGCCGGTCGTCACCGGCGCATGGGCCGGCGTGCGGACCCGCAGCAGCTTGCCGCCCTTGGCCAGGAAGCGCCGCTTGTCGTCGGGATAGAGGGTGAAGGCGACCTCGCCCCTAGCATCGCGCAGGCCGGTCGCCTGCACCGTCAGCTTCACCATGCCGGCGCCGGCCATCCCGGCGCACTCTTGCGCCAGGGCTGGCGCGGCGAACAGGGTCGTTGAAGAAATGGCGAGCGTAAACAGCAACTTGGTCATGAAAATCGTCCTGGCGCTTTTGGCATGGACTGGGCCTGAATCACGGCCGCACGATGGCGGCCCCCTCAGCCGCGGCGCGATAGGCGCAGCGCCGCCGCCGCCATCAGCAGGGCGACGACGAGCGAGCCGGCGGTGACCGCCATCGCCACGCCGGTCGCGGCGTACCAGGGCATGAGCGCGAAAGCGGCGGCGAACATCACGGCCACGCCGACGACGCGGATCGCGAAGACGGTGCCGGCGCGTTGCAGCGCGGTCATCACCGTGTCGACGCCGACCGTCGTCAGGTCCAGGCACCCCGCCACCGCCAGCCACAACAGCACTGGCCAGGCATGGCGGAAGTCGCGGCCGCCGACCAGGCTCAGCACCGGCTTCCCCGCCAGCGCGACGATCGCCATGATGCCCAGGGCCGCGACCCCGCTGCCCAGGAACAGGCGCGACAGCATCCGTCCCAGGCGTCGGGGGCTGGCCGTTTGGACCGACTTGACCACCTCGGGAAAGGCGGCGCGCGACAGGAGCTGCGACACCTTGGCCAGCGCCTGCGCCAGCTGTGCCGCCAGCCGGAACACGCCCGCCGCCGCCGGGCCGACCACCGCGCCGACCAAGAGCAGCGGCACCTGCTTGCTCGACAGGCCGAGCGTCGAGCTGGCATTGGTCGACAGCGCGAAGCGGACGATGCCGGGATGCTCGCGCGGCAGATGGCGGACGCCGCGTCCGCGCCGCATCAGCGCCAGATCGCCCTGCTGCGCGACCATGATCCAGTAAGCGGCGGCGGTCAGCACCTCCGCCAGTCCCCAGACGAACAGGAAGCCCTGCACGGTCGGATGGACCAGCCAGACCGCGATCGCGCCCAGGAAGCGCGCGACCGGCGTCACGCTGTCGGCCAGCGCGGCGAGCGCGAAGCGGTCGTTCAGCCGCAGGATGCCGAGCGGGGTCGAGCGGACCGTGACGAGCTGGACGATGGCGAAGATCAGCGTCGCCCGTTTCAGGGTTTCGCCGATGCCCAGCGCCTCGCCCCAGATCTCCAGGATCAGCCAGGCCAGCCCCACGCCGATCAGCGCGGTGGCCGCGTCGAGCAGCGCGACGCCGCGATAGAGCCGGCCGAGCGCGGGCGCGTCGCCCGACGCCCGCGCGCCGACGCCATATTGCACCACCACCTGCCAGCTCTGGAAGGCGACCAATGTCGCCAGCGTCTGCGCCGCGCCGGTGATGAGGGCGAAGCGGCCGAAACCGGTGACGCCCAGCGAGCGCGTCGCGATGCCCAGGTAGAAGAGCGACAGGATGGCGAGCACGCTGCGGCTGGCGAGCATCCAGCCGAGATTGCGCATCGCTGCCCGGAACATCCCGCGCGGAGCCGGCGACGGCGCGGGGGCGGTCTGGTCGAGGGAAGAGCCGGTCATGCGTGCCGCCAGCCCTAAGCACCCGAGAAACCACGGGCAAGTCCCGGCGCCACCGTGACAGGCCGGGATGGGCCGGATAATGGGACGGCTTTCACGGGAGTTAGGATCATCTGCGGCATCGTCGGTCTGCTGGCCCGGGGCGAGGGCGATCCGGTCGCGGCGGTGCGCCGGCAATGCGACTCGATCGTCCATCGCGGCCCCGACGACGAGGGCCTCTATGGCGAGCCGGGCTTCGCCTTCGGGATGCGGCGGCTGTCGATCCTGGACATCGCCGGCGGGCACCAGCCCTTCCGCTCGCCGGATGACCGGTTCGTGCTGATGTTCAACGGCGAGATCTATAATTTCGCTGCTCTGCGGGCCGAGCTGGCGGCGGCGGGCCGGGTCTTCCGCAGCAGCGGCGATGCCGAGGTGATCCTGGCCGGATACGAACGCTGGGGCGCGGAGGTGTTCGGCCGGCTCGACGGCATGTTCGCGGTGGCGATCTGGGACCGGCAGGCCAGACGGCTGGTGCTGGCGCGCGATCCCGTCGGCATCAAGCCGCTCTATTACAGCGACCAGCCGGCGGGCTTCGCCTTCGCCTCCGAACTCCAGGCGCTGACCTTGCTGCCCGGCTTCCACTGGACGACCGACCCGCGCGCACAGCTCGACTATTTCCGCTTTGGCCATGTCCGCACGCCGCGCACCATCCATGCCGAGGCGCGAACGCTGCCGCCGGGGCATATCCTGACCGTCACGCGCGGCGCGGAGCCGGAACTGACGGCCTATTGGACGCCGCGCTACACGCCTGCGCCGCCGCTGCCGCCAGAAGAATGGGTGGAGCGGTTCCGTCGGACATGGCTCGATACGGTGGCCGAGCAGATGGTCGCGGATGTCGAGGTCGGCGCCTTCCTGTCGGGTGGGATTGATTCCTCCGCGGTGGTCGCGGCGATGACGCGCGTATCCGACCGGCCGGTGCGCAGCTTCACCATCGGCTTTCCCGACCCACGATATGACGAAAGCCGTCATGCAGAGGCGGTCGCGGCGGCGCTTGGCACCGTCCACACCACGCGCACGCTCGACCTGGTCGGCGCGCAGGACCTGCTGCCGACCGTGGCGGCCAGCTATGCCGAGCCGTTCGCCGACCCGTCGATGGTGCCGACCTGGTATGTCAGCCGGGTCGCGGCCGAACAGGTGAAGGTGGCGCTGTCGGGCGATGGCGGCGACGAACTGTTCTTCGGCTACAAGCGCCACGCGACCGAGCGGCGGGTGGGGGCGCTGCCCGCGCCGTTGCGCCACGCTGCGCGCGCGATCGGCGCGGTACCGACGCTGCCCTGGCGGCGCGCCAACGAGACGGTGCAGCGCTGGACCCGGACCGCGGCCAGCGCCGGCCTGCCCTGCGGCGTGTCGCGCTTCTTCGCCAAGCTCCAGATCACCTCGCCGGGGTTGCGCGCGCAGGTGTTCGCGCCCGAGTTCCTGGCGATGGACGGCGATCCGCGCGGCGAGATCGCGCGGCTGCGGGCGGAATATTTTCCCAACTCGACGGCGCTGTCGGCGGATACGCTGGAGCAGTTCGCGCTCTGCGATCTGGCGCTCAACCTGCCCGGCGCGATGCTGACCAAGGTCGACCGGGCCAGCATGGCGCATTCGCTGGAGGTACGGGTGCCGATGCTGGGGCAGAAGATGGTCGAGCTGGCGCTGGCGATGCCCGCCGCGATGAAGCTGGACGGCACGACGGGCAAGAAGGTGGTGCGTCAGGCGATCGCCCCCTGGCTGCCCGCCGGGCTGTTCGACCGCCGCAAACAGGGCTTCCAGATGCCGCTATCGGCCTGGTTCGCGGGCGATTTCGGCCGCTATGCCGAGATGCTGTGGCGGGAGAGCGGCGCGCGCGACGAGGGGATCTGGCGGCGCTCGGCGGTCGACGGGCTGTTCGCCGACCACCGCGCGGGCAAACGCGACCATAGCCGCTTCCTCTACGCGCTGGCGGTCTATTGCCTGTGGAAGGCGCGGGTTAGGCCAGCCAGCTGACCACGGGTTCGCCGCGCCGCTTGACCCCCATCGCCTGGAACAGCCGGACGAGATGGACGACCAGCGAAATGGCGGTCCAGCCGGCGACCGCGACGATGCCCCAGTCGGGCCGGCCGGCGACCAGGCTGGCGAACAGGATCACCATGTTCGGATTACGGCGCGCCGTGACCAGCCGGAAGTCGCTGTCGAACGGTCGCCAGACATGGATGTGCATTCCAAAGCGGACGATGAACGCCCCCTCGATCAGCCGCTGCGCGACATAGCCGAACAGCATCGTGCCGATCACGATCCAGAAGGTCTGGTCGCTGAGCGGGCGGCCATAGACGGCGCAGCCGCTGGCCCAGGCCCACCACCAGATCGGCGGATGGACCAGATCGATGCCATGGTCCCAGATGTCGCCCAGCCGGGAGGAGGTGATGGTGCAGCGGGCCAGCTTGCCGTCCACCGTGTCCAGCACCATGAAGACCAGGCCGGTCAGCAGTCCGGTCCAGAACCAGCCCTGCCAGAAGGCGACCGTCGCGACGATGCACAGGCCCGTGCCGATCGCGGTGACGTTATTGGGCGAGAGACCCCAGCGCGCGGCGAGCTGGGTCAGGCGGAACGCCCATTCCGGCCACAGATATTTGGTCAGCAGGTCGGTGACGCCCTTGTAGGCGCCCTTGTAGCTCAGCCGCTCGATCTGGGGGACGGTGGCCATCACCAGCGGCTCGACGAACGGCCGCTCGCGCTTGCGCAGCGCTTCGTTGAAGATGCCGGCCTCGTCCTCGGCCTCGATCTCTCGCAGGCCGGGCAGCGGCGCGCCCGCCAGCATCAGCGCGGCCGCCTCCGCCATCTCGATCCGTCCGACATGCGCCAGCACCGGCCGGCCGCCGCGGGTGACGACGGTGCCGGGCTTGTCCTTCAGATAGCGGGTCCAGACGGGGTCGAAGGCATAATCGAGATGGGCCAGCACCACGGTCTCGCCCTCGGGCGCGAAGCCCTGCGACACGCCGATCCGGCGCACCCGCTCCGCATTGGTCATGCCCCATAGGCGAGTCGTGTTGTCGCCGATCGCGTGTAAGGAAACGGTCATCCGCGCCCGTTACCGCATCGGGCGCGATTGTCGAACCGGGTTCGGGGACGGATCGTCCGCGTTTTGCGGCGCTTGGGCGGGGACGACCGAGGGGGCGGCGCGGCTTTCGGTGAATGCCGGCCGATCACCGACCAGCCTTGGCGAGGAAGGCGCGGATCGCCGCCGCCGCCTGCGCCGGGGCATCGCCGCTGGCGTCGCCCAGCGACTCGGTCGCGAACCGAGCCTGAACCGCCGCATAAGCGTCGTGACCAGCCGGCGCGGCGGTGAGGGCGGGGATCAGGTCGTCGAGATGGTCGAGCACCGGCCCGCACGTCCATTGCGCATAGGCGGGGTCGTTCGCCCAGGCCACGTTCGCCGGGTTCAGGAACACGCAGGGGCGCGGGCGCATCAGGAATTCGATCACCTGGCTCGACGTGTCGCCGAGATAGAGGTCGGCGGCCGCGGTGTAGCTGCCGTCGACCATCGCGAAGCCGTCCGCGTCGCAATGGACGTTGGGGTGACCGTCGAGCGTCGCCATCAGCGCACGGATTTCCGGCGCGCCCTCCAACAATCTTTGGTGCGGGGCGAAGATCAGATTCCAGCGACCGTCATCGACGATCCGGCGCACCACCGCCTCGCCCCAGTCCCACCAGGACGAGCGGTGCCGCTGCCAGTGCGGCGCATAGAGGATGGTCGGGCGCGAATCGGCGAAGGGCAGGCGGGTGACGGTCCGCTGCCGAAACCCGGCCTTGACGTAGCCGGTGGCGACGATCCGGGGCGGATCGAAGCCGCGCGTCAGATAGGTGGCGCGCTCCCGCTCGCTCGGCACCAGGGTCAGCGCGGCGGCGCGACGGCGCGGATCGTCGCGCGCGCTCATCGACCCGACGCCGTGCGAGGTCTTGATGAAGGGCAGGCCGAGCCAGGGGAAAAGACGCGGCAGCCACAGGCTGGTCTGCTCGGCGCAGACCACCGCGCGGGCGGACCGCAGGCGGGGCAGGAGGCGCAGCAGGACCGGGATCTTGGCGGGCAGCGGCGGATTGCGCCCCGCCGGCCCGTCCACCTGGCGGAAGCCCGGCGCACGGCGGATGCGGACCGGCAGGCCCGTGCTCCACTTGGTCAGCAGCGCCTCGTGCACCGAGGTCGCGACCCAGGCGTCGACCGGCACACCCGCTCTCGCCAGCGCTTCCGCGATCGGCCAGAGATGCGGGATCAGCAGCGTCTCGCCCAGGAAGAGGAACGCGACCGGCCGGATCATGCGATCGGGTCCGGCCAGCGGGCGATGTCCTCGGGCCGATCGACCTCCTGCCAAGCCAGGCCGGACGGCAGCGCCAGCGCCGCGACAGCGTCGTCGCGCGCCAGCCGGTCGAGGATCGCATGGTGGAAGGCGTGGATGCCCTCCGGGCCGCCGATCACCGCTTCGAGCGCCGCGGCATAGCCCGACCCCGCGCGCGCCACGACGACGCCGAGCGACCGGTGCGAGGCCAGCGCGGGACCCAACGTCTTGGCGACGGCCGTGACCCGGCTTCCCGCCACCGTGACCAGCATGTCGTCGGGCTCGGCCGGCCCATCCAGCGGATCGACCAGCAGGGACACGCCGGCACCGGCGTGCGCCGCCGCGAAGCGCAGCGCATCGGGGTCGAAGACCGTGTCGCCGTTCATCAGCAGGAAGGCGTCGCCCAGCAGGTCGCGCGCCGCCCAGACGCTGCCGATGCTGCTCGCCACCGCCCAGAAGGGGTTGAGGACCAGCCGGACGGGCAGTGCGTCGGAAGGCCGGGCGGCGAGGTGCGCGGCGATCTGCGCGATGCGATAGCCGCCGATCACCACCGCCTCCTCCACCCCGGCCGCGGCGCAGGCGTCCAGCTGATGGTCGAGGATCGCGCGGCCGCCGACCGGCACCAGGCATTTCGGCCGCTCCAGCGTCAGCGGCAGCAGCCGCGACCCCTGTCCGGCCGCGAGCAGGATCGCCTTCATCGCCGCATCTCTTCGCACATATCTTTCCCGAACATGGGCTTGGCCGCTAATCCGCGAAGATGGTCGCAATGCGGCGGCGGACGGGCTGCAGCGCCGCTCGACCGGACGGGTCGGGGGCGGCGCCGGATATTCGGAGATTTCGCGCGCGCCCCTTTTGCGTTAGATGGCGGTCCCCATCATGGCGTCCGCTTCTCCCCCCGCACCGCAAACCCCGCCCCCTCGCCTCGGCGAACGGCTGGCGCGCGCCTGGGGACGGTGGTGGGTGAAGGCGCTGGCGGTGCTCGCGCTGCTGGCCGCGATCGGCTGGGCCCTGCTATGGCTGCTGGTGATCCGCCAGCTTCCCTCGGTCGACCAGCTTCGCGCCTATGAGCCGCCGCTGCCGACCAATGTGCGGGGAATCGATGGCGCGCCGATCCAGTCCTATGCGCGCGAGCGGCGCGTGCAGCTCTCCTATGCCGAATATCCGCCGCTTCTGGTCAAGGCGTTCCTGGCGGCGGAGGACCGGACCTTTTTCGAGCATCACGGCGTCGACTATCCCGGCCTGGCCGGCGCGGTGGTCGACTATGCGGCTAAGTTCGGCACCGGCCGGCGCGCCAAGGGCGGCTCCACCATCACCCAGCAGGTCGCCAAGAACCTGCTGATCGGCAACGAATATTCGCCGACGCGCAAGCTGCGCGAGGCGATCCTGGCGTATAAGATTGAGGATACGCTGTCGAAACAGCAGATCCTCGAACTCTATCTCAACCAGATTCCGCTCGGCCGCAACGCGTTCGGCGTCGAGGCGGCGGCGCACGCCTATTTCGACAAGGAACTGAACGCGCTGGACCTGCCGCAGCTCGCCTATCTGGCGATCCTGCCCAAGGGTCCGTCCAACTATGATCCGATCCGCCATCCCGACCGGGCGCTGGCCCGGCGCAACTATGTGCTGCGCGAGATGGTGCGCAACGGCTTCATCACCCAGGCGCAGTTCGCACAGGCCAATGCCGCGCCGCTCGGCACGGTGCGGCGGCGCACGCCCAAGTTCGAGGCGGTCGGCGGTTACTTCGTCGAGGCGGTGCGGCGCGAACTGATCGACCGGTTCGGCGAGACGGCGAAGGCCAGCCCGAACAGCGTCTATGAGGGCGGGCTGTGGGTGCGCACCTCGCTCGATACCCGGCTTCAGGACCTGGCGGCGCAGGCGCTGCGCGATGGGCTGATCCGCTACGAGAGCGGCCGCGGCTGGTCGGGGCCGCTGCGCCATGTCGATCTGGACGGCGACAATTGGCAGCAGCCGCTGCTCAACACCAATATTGCGCTCGACTATCAGGACTGGCGCGCCGGGATCGTGATCGGGCGCGAGGGCGATGCGTGGCGGCTGGGCTTCGCCAACGGTGCGACCGGCCTGCTGCCGCGTTGGGCCGCGCAGAGCCCCAAGCGGGGCACCGCGACCCCGGCCTTCGGCACGCTCAAGCCCGGCGACATCATTGCGGTCGCGCCGTCGGGCAGCGGTTTCGCGCTGCGCTCGGTGCCGCGGGTGTCGGGCGGCTTCGTGGTGGAGGAGCCGGCGACCGGCCGCGTGCTGGCGATGCAGGGCGGCTTCGACGCGCGGCTGCAGGCGTTCAACCGCGCGGTGCAGGCGATGCGTCAGCCCGGCTCGACCATCAAGCCCCTGGTCTATTCGGCGGCGCTGGAGAACGGCATGACGCCCGCGTCGATCATCGTCGATGGGCCGTTCTGCGTCGACCAGGGCGCGCGGCTGGGTCAGAAATGCTTTCGCAACTTCGCCAATATGCGCTCGGCCGGCCCCAAGACGATGCGCTGGGGCATCGAGCAGTCGCGCAACCTGATGACGGTGCGGATGGCGGCGACCACGGGGATGCCCAAGCTGGTCGACACGCTGAAGCGGATGGGGGTGGGCGATTATCCGCCCTATCTGTCGATCGCGCTGGGGGCCGGCGAAACGACGGTGCTGCGCATGGTCAACGCCTATGCGACGCTGGTCAACCAGGGGCGCGGGCATGAGCCGACCCTGATCGACTTCGTCCAGGACCGCCATGGCAAGGTCGTGCTGCCGGAAAACTGGCGGCCGTGCGATGGGTGCAACGCACCCGACTGGACCGGCGGGCCGATGCCGCGCCCGGCGCTGCGCCAGAAGCAGGTGATCGACGCGATGACCGCCTATCAGATGGTCCACATCACCGAGGGCGTGGTCCAGCGCGGCACCGCCACCGTGTTGCGCGACCTCGACCGGCCGATGATGGGCAAGACCGGCACCACCACCGGGCCGACCGACGTCTGGTTCATTGGCGGCACGCCGCAGTTCATCGGCGGCCTCTATATCGGTTACGACCATCCCCGGAACCTGGGCGGCGTCGAGGGCGGCACCTTCGCCGCGCCGGTGTTCAAGGAATTCGCGGTCAAGGCCTATGACGGGCTGGACAAGCTGCCGTTCCGCGCGCCGCCGGGCATCCGCATGGTGCGGATCGACCGGATGAGCGGCCGGCCGGTGTTCGGCACCTGGCCCGATCCCGACGATCCGCGCGCCGCCGTGATCTGGGAAGCGTTCAAGCCGGAGAGCGAGCCGCGCCGCGCCCGCCGCCGGGGCGATGCCGCCACGCCCGCCGCCGCGCCCGCGCCGACCGCGGCGCCGACCCCGCGCGACAGCGATTTCTTGCAAAGGGAAGGCGGAATCTACTAGCCGCCATGCCTATATCACTGATGGTTTCCGGCGGGCCCGACCGGTCCCGCCACAAGACTGCCCGGATCGCCGGGCATGTCGGTCCTGATTGGAGAAGAATATGCGCGCCGAAGCGCAGGCTCATGTTGACAGCATCCGCGACGCGCTGGCGCTGCTCCGCCGGTTCCTCAACTGGGATCAGGCGCTGCGCCGGCTCGACGAACTCAACGCGCGGGTCGAGGACCAGGCGCTGTGGAACGATCCCAAGGCCGCGCAGGAGGTGATGCGGGAGCGTCGCCGCCTGGACGAGGCGGTGACCGCGACGCGGGCGATCGAATCGGAGTTGGACGGCACGGTCGAGCTGATCGAGCTGGCCGAGGCGGAAGGCGATGAGGAACTGGCGGCCGAGGGCACGCAGAGCCTGGCCGAACTCGCCACCCGCGCGCAACAGGACAAGGTGAAGGCGCTGCTGGCCGGCGAGGCCGACGCCAACGACACCTATATCGAGGTGAATGCCGGCGCCGGCGGCACCGAGAGCCAGGACTGGGCCGGGATGCTCAGCCGCATGTACACGCGCTGGGCCGAGCGGCACGGGCTGAAGGTCGAGCTGATCGACAGCCATGCCGGCGAGCAGGCGGGGCTGAAATCGGCGACGCTGCTGCTGAAGGGCGAGAACGCCTATGGCTATGCCAAGACCGAATCGGGCGTGCACCGGCTGGTGCGGATCAGCCCGTACGATTCGGCGGCGCGACGGCATACCTCGTTCGCCAGCGTCTGGGTCTATCCGGTCGTCGATGACAATATCGAGGTCGACTATAACGAAAGCGATCTGCGCATCGACACGTACCGCGCCTCGGGCGCGGGCGGACAGCACATCAACACGACCGACTCGGCGGTGCGCATCACGCACATCCCGACCGGCATCGTCGTGCAGTGCCAGAACCAGCGGTCGCAGCACAAGAACAAGGCCGAGGCCTATAACCAGCTGCGCGCGCGCCTGTACGAGCTGGAATTGCAGAAGCGCGAACAGGCCGCCAATGCCGAGAACGCCACCAAGACGGACATCGGCTGGGGTCACCAGATCCGCTCCTATGTCCTTCAGCCCTATCAGCTGGTAAAGGACCTGCGCACCGGCGTCACCTCGACCGCACCCGGCGACGTGCTGGACGGCGATCTCGATCCGTTCATGGCGGCGGCGCTGTCGCAGCGCGTCACCGGCGAGAAGGTCGCGGTGGAGGACGTGGATTGATGAACGCGCGCGCCCTGCTGCCCGCGCTCCTGCTGCTGACGGCGTGCGACGGATCGCAGCCGCTCATCAAGCATGAGCCGAAGCAGCCGGGGCCGTTCCCCGCGGCGGATCGCCCGGTCGCGGCGATCGTCTCGTCGCGCTGGTCGAACGAGGAGGCGCGCGACCGGCTGCGCGAGGCCGAGCAGGGATGGACAAGGCGGCGATCCGTCCCGGCATGACCGTCGCCGATATCGGCGCGGGCGAGGGCTATTACACCATCCGCCTGGCGGCCCGTGTCGGTGAGCGGGGCCGGGTGCTGGCCGAGGACATCTTCGAGCCGATCCGCGACGCGCTGGCCGAACGCGTGTCGCGCGAGCGGCTGGAGAATGTCAGCGTGCGGCTGGGCCTGGCCAACGATCCGCGCCTGCCGGACAAGAGCTTCGACCGGGTGATGATGGTGCACATGTACCATGAGATCGCCCAGCCTTATGAGTTTCTGTGGCATTTGCGCCCGTCGCTGAAGCCGGACGGGTTGGTGGTGGTGGTCGATGCCGATCGCACCACGCGCAACCACGGGACGCCGCCGGCGCTCCTCACCTGCGAATTCGCGGCGGTCGGCTTCCAGCGCGTGTCGCTGGAGCCGATGGCGAGCGCGGGCGGTTATCTCGCCGCCTTCCGGGCGGTCGGGCCGCGTCCGGAGCCGGCGGACATCCGCCCCTGCCGCATGGCCCCGGCCGGCGCGGCGACGGGACAGGGACACAGGCCCTGACCCGTCGATTTCGCGCCGGCGGACCGGGAAGACTAGGAGTGGTGTCTGCCGACCGCCCCGCCTAAAAGCCGCGGCATGACCGATCATTACGAAGCCCAGTATCTCGACCTGCTCGCCCGCGTGTGGGAGACGGGCGACGAGCGGCGGGATCGCACCGGGGTGGGCACGCGCTCGCTGTTCGGGCCGACCTTGCGCTTCGACCTGACGGACGACCGGGTGCCGCTTCTCACCACCAAGCGGGTGGCGTGGAAGACGGCGGCGCGCGAGATGCTGTGGTTCCTGACCGGCGACACCAATATCCGGTCGCTGGTCGCGCAGAAGGTGCATATCTGGACCGACTGGCCGCTCGCCCGCTACCGCCGCGAGACGGGCGAGGCGATCGACCGCGACGCGTTCGAGGCGCGCATCCTGACTGATGACGAATTCGCCGCCGCCTGGGGCGATCTCGGGCCGGTCTATGGCAAGCAATGGGTCGACTGGGACACGTACGAACCGGCGGGCGACGGCCTGTACCGGCGCGGCCCCGGCATCAACCAGATCGCCGAGCTGGTCCGGATGATCCGCCAGGACCCGGGCTCGCGCCGGCTGATCTTCACTGGCTGGAACGTCGCGCAGCTCGGCGGCATGGCGCTGCCGCCCTGCCACATGACCTATCAGTTCCATGTCGCGGGCGGCCGGCTGTCGGGCATGTTGTGGCAGCGGTCGTGCGACCTGGGGCTGGGCTTTGCCTTCAACGCCTTCTCCGCCGCGCTGCTGATCCGGATGCTGGCGCAGCAATGCGACTTGGAGGCGGGCGAACTGGTGTGGAGCGCGGGCGACGCGCATGTCTATCTGAACCACGCGCATCTGGTCGAGCAGCAGCTCGCCCGCACCCCGCGCGGCAGCCCCCGTCTGCGGCTGAACCGGCGGCCGGACTCAATCTTCGACTACCGGATCGAGGATTTCGCGATCGAGGCGTACGACCCGCATCCGGCGATCGCCGCACCCGTGGCGGTCTGACGGCGGCTCTTCCGGATCGCGGGGCAACCGGTATACGGTTGCGTCATGGACGATCGCGATCCGCATGACGCATCTCGCCGGCCCGGCGGGCGGGGCGAGATGGATGGCCTGATCCGTCGACTCGACTGGTCGGCGACGCCGGTCGGCGCGCGGTCGGACTGGCCGCCGGCCTTGCACCGGGCGGTCGAGGACATGCTGGCATCGTCCCGGCCGATGATCCTGTGGTGGGGCGAGTCGCTGATCCCGTTCTACAACGACGCGTATCGCGAATTGCTGGGGCCGCGCCTGCACCCGTGGCTGCTCGGCGGAAGCGGTCGCGCTGACGATCGGGTGGCGTGGGGACCGACCGGATCGCAGGTCGACGCGGTGATGCGCGACGGCCGCTCGGTCCGGCAGCGTGACGTTCGCGTGCCGGTCTGCCGCTTCGGGGTGGAGGAGGAGGCATGGTGGGATGTCCATTACGCGCCGATCGGGGATCAGGCCGCGCCGGGCCGGGTGGCCGGCGTGCTGGTCGCCTGCGACGACGTGACCGGGCGGCGACTGGACGCCGCCGCGCAGCGTCGCGCCGCCGCCCATCGGCAGTTCCTGGCCGCGCTGGACCGGGCGCTGCACCACGGTGTCGACGAAGCGGTGCTGCTCGACACAACCAACCGGATGCTCGGCGAATATCTGGGCGCGAACCGCGTCGGCTTCGCCGAGGATCGCGGCGACGGCAGCGCCTGTTCGGCGCGCAAATATGTCTGCGACGTCGTGCGGGGCACCGGGCGTCTGGTCTATCGCGACTTCCCGCCCGATGCCCACGCCGCCTTGCTGGCGGGGCGGACGGTGCATCGGGGCGATGTGCGCGGCGACCTGACGTTGAGCGACGCCTATCGCGAAGCCCACCGGGCGATCGGCGTCCGCGCGATGATCAACGTGCCGATCCTGCGCGGGGCCCGGCTGACCGCGACGCTCTACGTCCACTGGCGAAAGGCCCGCCCGATCCGCACCGACGAGATCGCGCTGGTCGAAACCGTCGCCCGGCGCGGCTGGGTGGCGGTGGAACTGGCGCGGTCGCAGTTGGTCCGGTCGCAGGCGCTGCTGGCGGCCAGCGACGCGCATCCCGGCCGTTGACGGATCGCGCGATCAGGCGACGGCCGTTCCCTCCCACGCGCGGAACGCGGCGATCACGGCCTCGGGCGCCTGCCAGGGGACGAAATGGCCCGCCTCGACCATGCGCACGGTCAGATCGGGGACGAAGGGCGGCAACTGCTCGACCTGGATCGGCAGCAAAGCTTTGTCCGCCGCGCCCCAGACGACGAGCACCGGCTGCGTCACCGGCGGGAAGGGCGCGTCCAGAAAGGCCGGGCGCTCGGGCGTCGCATCCGGCGCGGGCACGACGATGGGCGAGGCGCGATACCAGTTGAGCATCGCGGTCAGCGCGCCGGGCTGGCCCCATTCGTCGAGATAGGCGGCCTTGTCGGCACCGGCGACCGCGCTGGTCACATGCTGGGCGAAGCTGGTGGCGAAGAACCATTCCAGCCCTTTGCCCAGGATATGCTGGTCGAGGGCGGTGTCGCGGAACCGGGTGATATACTGGCTGGCGGCGCGCTGCGCGGGGTCGTCGAACAGCGAGCGCTGGAAGACGAAGGGGTGCGGCGCGTTGACGATCGCCAGCCGCGCGATCCGCTCGGGATGGCGGAGCGCCGCCATCCAGGCGACCGCGCCGCCCCAGTCATGGCCGACCAGCGTGAACCGCTCGATCCCCAGCGCCTCGGCGAGCGCGATCAGGTCGCCGACGATGCGGTCGGGCGCATATGCCGCGACCCCCTCCGGCTTGGACGAGCGGGCATAGCCGCGCTGGTCGGGCGCGACGACGAAATGGTCGCGCGCCAGGTCGGGCACGATGGCGCGCCAGGTGCGATGCGATTCGGGAAAGCCGTGGAGCAGGATCACCGGCGGCGCATCGCGTGGGCCGGCGAGCTGCACGTCCAGTTCGATGCCGGTCGAAAGCGCGATACGGGTCAGTCCGGTCATGATACGGGCTCCACTGGGTCGGTCTCGGTCAGCATGGCGAGCAGGTCCAGCGGATAGATCGGCTCGGGCCAGGCGGCGATCTCGGCGCGGGTGAACCAGCGCCACGACTGCATCACGCGCCGCTCCAGCTCGGTATGGCCGGCGGGATCGACCGTGCAGCCGTCCAGGTCGATCCGGAAATAGCGTTCGTCCGCGTCCACCGCGACCCCCTCGATGGTGACGAACGCCACCAGCCGGGCGGCGACCTGCGCGCCGCAGTCCCGGTCCAGCCCGACCTCTTCGCGCAATTCGCGCCGCGCCGCCTGTTCATAGCTCTCGCCAGGATCAACCGCGCCGCCCGGCGTCACCCAGAAAGGCGGCCGGTCGTCGGGGGTGAAGCGGAACAGCAGGACCCGGCCGCCCGGGGCGTCGCCGGAGCGGTCGACCAGCAGGATGCGCGCGGCGGGACGCCTGGCCCGGACGCCCATGATCAGTCGCCGTCCAGCTCGGGATAGTGGCGGAAGATGCCGTCCTGGTTGAACGGCTGCCGCCGCCCGCTCGCCAGATAGGCCTTGATGCCGGGCAGTCGCGCGACCTGGTCGTGCAGCCGGACCAGGTCGGGATAGTCCGGCTCCAGCGTCGCCATGCGGCGCGGGAACATGTATCGCAGCCCCTGGACGAGCTGGAACAGCGAGGTGTCGACATAGGTCCAGCGGTGATCGATCGTCCAGTCGCCGTCGTTGCAGGCGATGACCTGGGTGAAATAATCCAGGAATTTCGGGAGCCGTTCGTCGCGGAACGGCGTCGCGGCGCGCGCCGCCTCCGCCATCTGGTCCTCGTAATAGGCGCCGGTGCCGACCGGATGGTGAACATCGTGCACTTCGGAGACCAGGTCGGCGATGGTCAACTGTACCTGGTTCAGCCACAGCCGGTCGGCCATGCCCGAGGGGGCGAGGTCGTGGCGCTCGCCCAGGAACATCAGGATGTTGGCGACCTGCGCGATGGCCAGCCCGTCGCTCGCCAGATAAGGCGGAGCGAAGGGCATGCGACCTTGGCGACCGGCCCCCTGGCGGCTGGACATGTCGGCGAGCAGCGCCGCCGCGCCCTCCTCGTCTCCGAGCTCACGGGCGCGGTCGCGATAGGCGATGCCGCCCGCCTCGAGCGCCAGGCGCACGAACTCGCCCCGCCCCTGGATGCCGGGCCAGTACCACAGGTCGTACGCCATTCAGCGCTCTCCGGGGGCGCGGGCGCGGATCGCCAGCGCGTGTATCCGAGAGGCCAACAGATCGGCGAGCGCTTGGTTCACCAGCCGCTGGCGTGCGACGCGGGATAGGCCGGCGAAGGCGGGGCTTTCGACATCGACACTGAAATGCGTCTCGCCGGTGCCGTCATCGCCCAGATGGCCACGATGCTGCGCGCTGTCGTTCGACACGGACAGACGGGTGGGGGACAGGGCGGTCCGTAGCCGGTCGGCGATGATCTGGTCGAGCGGGGTGGTGGCGGTGATGGTCATCGCGGCTATATAGCCCGCTTTGGCGCAAGGACGAAGTGACGACGACGTGGCGGGATCGACGGAGAGGAAGGAGCGGCCGGGAACGCGGTTCCATGGCCGGGTGGAAGCCAACGGACGGGTCTGCGTCGCGCCCGGCTGCACCGAACCGGGCGAATTCCGTGCGCCGCCGCTGGAAGGGCCGTCCGACGGCAATGGTCCGCCGGCCTTTCGCTGGATGTGCCTGGAGCATGTCCGCGCCTTCAATGCGGGCTATAATTTTTTCGACGGCATGACCGCCGACGAGATCCACCACGCTCAACGCCCGATGGCCGGCTGGGAGGCGGAATCGCGCAGCTTCGCGCGTGCGGGGGCCGGGCAGGGGCCGCGCTGGGCCGATTTTACCGACCCGCTCGACGCGATCGCCGCGCGCTTCCGGCGCGAACCCGCGCCCGAGCGGAGCGACGGCAAGCCGCTGTCGGGCGAGGATCGCGCCAGCCTGAAGGTGCTCGGCCTGCCGGCGGATGCCGACCGGGGCGCGCTTCGCAAACGCTACTCGGAACTGGTGCGGCGCTACCATCCCGACCGCAATGGCGGCGACCGCAGCCAGGAGGCGATGCTCCAGAAGGTGATCGGCGCGTACCAGCAGCTGCGCCAGGCGCCGGCCTTCGCCTGAAGGGGGATGGAGGACCATGGCCTTACTCGAACGGCTGGGCATCACGATCCCCTTGATCCAGGCACCGATGGCGGGCGTGTCGACGCCAGCGCTGGCGGCTGCGGTGTCGAATGCCGGCGCGCTCGGCTCGATCGGCGTGGGCGCGACCGATGCCGATGGCGCGCGGGCGATGATCGCGGCCGTTCGCGAGGCGACCGAATTGCCGTTCAACGTCAACCTCTTCGTTCATGCCACGCCCCGCCCGGACCCGGTGCGCGAGGCCGCGTGGATCACTGCGCTCACCCCGCATTTTCACCGGTTCGGGGCGGTGCCCCCGGCGTCGCTTCGCACGATCTACACCAGCTTCGCTGATGATCCCGACATGCTGGCCCTGCTGCTCGATGTCGCGCCGCCGGTGGTCAGCTTTCATTTCGGCCTGCCCTCACCCGAAGCGGTCGCGGCGCTCCGCGCACGTGGCGTCACGATGCTGGCGACCGCTACCAGCCTGGACGAAGCGCAGGCCATCGCGGCGGCGGGGGTCGATGCGGTGGTGGCGCAGGGAATCGAGGCGGGCGGCCATCGTGGCATGTTCGATCCCCTCGCGCCGGACGATGCGCTGGGTACGGTCGCGCTGACGCGCCTTCTCGTTCGCAGGGGCACTCTGCCGGTGATCGCGGCGGGCGGCATCATGGACGGCGCAGGGGTCGCGGCGGCGCTCGACCTGGGCGCGGTGGCGGCGCAGCTCGGCACGGCCTTCATCGCCTGCCCGGAAAGCGGAGCGGATGCGGCCTATCGTGCCGCGCTGAACGGGCCGGGGGCTTGGCATACGCGGCTGACCCGGTCGATCTCGGGCCGCCCGGCCCGCGCGCTTGCCAACCGCTTCACTGGGCTGGCGGAGGAACTGGGTGATTGCGCGCCGCCCGATTACCCGATCGCCTATGATGCCGGCAAAGCGCTGCATGCGGCGGCGCAGCGCAGCGGCGAGCACGGCTATGCCGCACAATGGGCCGGGCAAGGAGCGCCGCTGTCACGGGCGATGCCAGCGGCCGATCTGGTCCGCCTCCTCGACCAGGAGAGGCAGCAGGTCCGCCGCAACGCCTGATCGACGCCGCCCGGTGGCTACACCCGCTCCACCGCGTTGACCGAGTCCACCGCACGCAAGGCCGCGATCAGGCGCATAAGCTGCTGCACGTCGTGCACCTCGACGTCGATCATGTTGGTGTGGAAGCGGCTGTCGCGCGTGTCGAGGCGCAGGTTGATGATGTTCGCCTTGTGCTGGCCGATCACCGTCGCCAGCACGCCGAGCGCGCCGGGTTCGTTCTTCACGGTCACCGCGATCCGCGCCACCGCGCCCTCGGTCGCGTCGCCCCAGGACACGTCGACCCAGTCGGTTTCCTCCTCCGACCGGTCGGCCAACTCGGTCAGCACGGCGCAGTCGATCGCATGGACCTCGATCCCCGCATCCGGCCGGCGCAGGCCGACGATGCGGTCGCCTGGCACCGGGTGGCAGCATTGCGCCAGTTCATAGGCGACGCCCGGTTTCAGCCCCTTGATCGAGATCGCGCCCGATTGCGGCGGCAGCGCGGCGACGTCCGCCCCGGCCGAGCCCGGCATCAGCGCCTCCATCACCGCCGCGTCGGACAGCGTCCGCCGGGCGATCGCGACCATCAGCGCCGCTTCGTCGGGCAGCTTCAGCCGCTTGAGCGCATGGCCGAGCGCGTCCGCGCCGATCTGGGCCGGCAGGCGGCGGACGATATCGTCATAGAGCTTGCGGCCCAGCGCCATCTGCTCGGCCCGCTCGGTCTGGCGCATATGGCGGCGCACTGCCGCTTGCGCCTTGCCGGTGACCGCGACCGACAGCCAGGCGGGCTGCGGGGTCTGCCCGGCGGAGCGCAGAATCTGCACTTGGTCGCCATTCTCGATCACCGTCGACAGCGGCACGACGCGGCCGTTGATCTTCGCGCCGACCGACTGGTCGCCGAGGTCGGTATGCACCGCATAGGCGAAGTCGATCGGCGTCGCGCCCTTGGGCAGCTGGATCAGCTCGCCCTTGGGGGTGAAGGCGAAGATGCGATCCTGGTACATCGCCATCTTGGTATGTTCGAGCAGTTCTTCGGGGCTGTCGGCGGTGTCGAGGATTTCGACCAGGTCGCGAATCCAGCTCACCTGCGCGTCGTGGCGGCTTGCCTGTTTGTAGGTCCAGTGCGCCGCCAGGCCGAAATCCGCCTCGGCATGCATGGCCGGGGTGCGGATCTGGATTTCGACGCGGTTCTGGTCGCTGGTGATGATGGTGGTGTGCAGCGAGCGATAGCCGTTGCGCTTGGGCGTCGAGATATAGTCCTTGAACCGGCCCGGCACCATCGGCCAGCGGCGGTGAATGACCCCCAGCGCACGGTAGCAATCCTCCTCGGTCGGCACGATCGCGCGGAACGCCATCACGTCGGAGAGCTGCTCGAAGCTGATGTGCCGCTCGGCCATCTTGCGCCAGATCGAATAGGGATGCTTCTCGCGCCCCGTCACCTCCGCCTCGATACCGGCGCGCGACAGCAGGAGCTTCAGGCCCGAGGCGATGCGCGCGATCCGGTCGCCGCCGCCGATCTTGAGCTGCTCGAGCCGGCGCTGGATGCTCTCATAGGCCTCCGGCTCGATCTGCTGGAAGGCGAGCGTCTGCATCTCCTTCATGAACTCGTACATGCCCACGCGCTCGGCGAGGGGGGCATAGATGTCCATCGTCTCCTTGGCGATGCGCCGCCGCTTCTCGGGCTTGGCGATATGGTGCAGCGTGCGCATGTTGTGCAGCCGGTCGGCCAGCTTGACCAGCAGCACGCGGATATCGTCCGACATGGCGAGCAGGAACTTGCGCAGATTCTCCGCCGCGCGCTCGTTCTCGGTCTGCGCCTCGATCTTCGACAGCTTGGTGACGCCGTCGACCAGCCGCGCGACATTGGGCCCGAACAGCCGCGTGATCTCCTCGGGCGTGGCCACCGTGTCCTCGATCGTGTCGTGGAGGATCGCGGTGGCGATCGTCTCGTCGTCCAGCCGCAGGTCGGTCAGGATGCCCGCCACCTCGATCGGGTGGCTGAAATAAGGGTCGCCGCTGGCGCGCTTCTGGCTGCCATGGGCGTGCATCGAAAAGACATAGGCGCGGTTCAGCAGCGCCTCGTCGGCGTCCGGATCATATTCCAGGACACGGTCCACCAGTTCATATTGCCGCAGCACAGCGCCTAGATGGCGCGGACACCCGCTGCTTTGCAATAGGCTTGGCGACCGGCGCGCGCGCAGGATCGCGCAGTCCGTGCGCACGAAGGGGCGACTCCGGCGTCGGCGGCCCGGTTCGGGCCGTCCGGCGCGGGACCTTAAAAAATGTTGGTGTAAAAAGTGAAGACCGGCCAGCGACTTGGCCGGTCGAACCACCATGCATCGAAAATTCGGGTGGCCAGCGCATGCCGGACGCGCAAATCTCTATCCTATGATAGGGCGGGGGGCGCCGAATGTCGCAGATCTTGTCTTGCCTGTTGGAACAGCATGCGTGGTATCTCGTCCTGCTTGCGGTCATACTCTGTGGGTTCGCCAGCACGGGCATGTACCTGTTGCGGCGCCGGGCGGAGGAATGCGCGACCCACCGCCGACGGGGCTGGCGGATCGCGGCCGCGACGGTCGGCGGTCTAGGATTTTGGGAAACGCATTTCCTGGCGATGCTGGGCCATCGGGGCACCGGCCATCTGAGCTATGCGCCGGGGCTGACCTTGATCTCGGCGACCCTGGTCATCGCCGTGCTGTGGGCGGCGTTCGGCCTGCGCGAGCGCATACCGGGCGTACGCGGCGCGGTCGTGGTCGGGGGACTGTCTACGCTGGGCGTCGCCGGCATGCACTTCGTTGGCATGGCGGCGGTTCGCACGGCCATGCCGATCACCTATGACGCGGCGACCGTCGCGCTGGCCGTGACGCTGGCCGCGGTGCTGCTGACGATCGCGTCCTGGTCGTTCGTCCGGCTGAAGGGGCAGCGGCGGCGGATCATGGTCCCCGCCACCCTGGCGACGCTGGCGATCGGGGTGCTGCATTTCGGCGCCATGATCGGCACGACGATCCCGCCGACCGCGCACGCGGCGGGCGCCGGACGCGGCGACATGCTGATGATCGTGGGCGTGGCGCTGGTCAGTTTCGTGATCATCCTGGGCGTGGTCGCGATCGCCTTCGTCGACCGGATGCTGACCGACCTGCGCGGGCTGACGGCGGCGGCGCTGGAGGGACTGGTGATCGTGCAGGACGACCGGATCATCGAGGCGAACGACATCTTCGCCGCGCTGGTCGGCCATACGGTCGAGGATCTGCGCGGCAGCCTGCCCGACCGATGGCTGACCCCGGTCGACGGGCAGGACCTGCGCGGCGGACGCGTCGTGCCATTCGAAGCGCGGATCGCCGGCCCCGACCGGCTGTGCGAGGTGGCGGTCCACACCGTCGAATATCGCGGGCGGCGCAGCGAGGTGCTGGCGGTGCGCGACGTGACCGAAAGCCGGCGCGCGCGCGACCGGATTGCCTATCTGGCCGGGCATGATGCGCTGACCGGACTGGCCAACCGCGCCAGCCTGCGCGACTCGCTGGTCGAGGCGGAGCGGCGCACGGCGGCCGGCCAACAGGTCGCGCTGCTCGCGATCGATCTCGACCGGTTCAAGGCGATCAACGACCTGTTCGGCCATGCGGCGGGCGACGAGGTGCTGTGCCAGGTCGCCGACATCCTGCGCCGCGCCGCGGCGCCCGGCGACGCCGTGGTGCGGATGGGCGGCGACGAATTCATGATCCTGCAATGGGACCAGCCGCAGCCGCAGGGCGCGCAGGCGCTTGCCGGGCGGATCATGGACAGTTTCGCCGAGCAGATGGATGTGGCGCGCAATCCGCTGGCGGTGCGGGCCAGCATCGGCGTCGCGCTGATGCCGGACGACGGCGCGGTCGGCGAGACATTGTGCCACCATGCCGACCTGGCGCTCTACCGCGCCAAGGAGGCCGGACGGGGCACCTGCTGCTTCTTCGACGGCGACATGGACCGGGCGGTGCAGGCGCGCCGGCAGCTCGAACAGGACCTGCGCCACACGCTGATCCGCAACCAGCTCTATCTGGTCTACCAGCCCCTGGTGTGCAGCCAATCGCGGCGCGTCGCCGGTTACGAGGCGCTGGTGCGCTGGAAGCATCCGGAACGCGGCGAGGTGTCGCCCGGCGACTTCATCCCGCTGGCCGAGGAAAGCGGCTTCATCATCCAGCTCGGCGAATGGGTGATCCGCGAGGCGTGCCGCGCGGCGAGCCAGTGGCCGGATCACATCACCCTGGCGGTCAACGTGTCGGCGGTGCAGTTCCAGGTCGATACGCTGCCCGGCATCGTGCGCGACGCGCTGGCGGCAAGCGGGTTCGATCCGCGCCGGCTGGAGATCGAGATCACGGAGAGCGTGCTGATGCGCGACCGCGACGCGGCGCTGGCGACGCTCCACCGGCTGAAGGCCGACGGCGTGCGGATCGCGATGGACGATTTCGGCACCGGCTATTCGTCGCTCAGCAACCTCCAGGCCTTCCCATTCGACAAGATCAAGATCGACCGCAGCTTCGTGTCCTCGCTCGACAGCGACGACGCCGCCCGCTCGATCATCCGTGCGATCGTCGGCCTGGGGCGCGGCCTCAACCTGCCGGTGGTGGCGGAGGGCGTCGAGACCGAAGCGCAGCACCGCATGGTGGCGGAGGAGGGGTGCGCCCAGGCGCAGGGCTATCTGTTCGGGCGGCCCAGCCGCGACCTGGCGGAGGGCATGGGCCAGGCGGCGGCGCCCGTGCCCTCCGTCGCGCCCATCCTTGTCGCCGCGCCCGCCGCCGCTTCGCCGGCCATGGCTCCCGCCGCCGCCGGAATCCGACGTGTCGCCTGACCGCTCAGACGAGCAGGCGGATACCGACCACGGTCAGGGTGGCGGCCAGCACCGGGGCGAGCACCCGGTCCGACACGCGGCTGGCGATCAGGCTGGCCAGGATGATGCCGGGGATCGACCCGACCAGCAGCGCGCCGAGCAGGCCGATATCCACCTCGCCCATCGACCAGTGGCCGATCCCGGCGATCAGCGTCAGCGGCACGGCATGGGCGATGTCCGATCCGACCAGCCGCGACACCGGGCTGCGCGGATAGAGGACGAGCAAGGCGGTCATCCCCAGCGCGCCCGCGCCGACCGAGGTCAGCGACACCAGCACGCCCAGCACGGCGCCCAGCGCCACCGTCCAGCCGGCGATGCGCGTGCCGTCGATGCCGGAGAACCCCGCCGACAGCGCCTGCACGATCCGTTCGCGGAACAGCGTGGCGATACCGGTCAGGACCAGCGCCGCGCCCAGCACCACCGAGATCAGCCCGCCGACATTCTGCGCGCGCTCCTTGGCGATGGCCAGCGCGGCGAGCGTCAGCAGCGTCGCCGGCACGCTGCCCAGCGCCAGGCGGCGGACGATCCGCCAGTCGACCGTACCGCGCCAGCCATGGACGGCGGTGCCGGCCGTCTTGGTGGCGGCGGCATAGAGCAGGTCCGTGCCCACCGCCGTGGTCGGGTGGAAGCCGAACAGCAGGACCAGGAGCGGCGTCATCAGCGATCCGCCGCCGACCCCGGTCAACCCGACCAGCAGCCCGACGAACAGCCCCGCCACGGAGTAGAGCGGATCGAAATGGCTCATCGCCGTCCCCGATCCCCGCCCCGGCTCCCGCCGGCTTCGCCCCCACGCGCCGTCCCCGGCGCGGCGATGCCGCTCAACCGGCCCGCGAGGCGGGCGTGTTGACGCCCATGGACTGCAGATACTTCTTCACGTTGCGCGCCGCCTGGCGCAACCTCTGCTCGTTCTCGACCATCGCGATCCGCACGTAGCCTTCTCCATTTTCGCCGTAACCGACCCCTGGCGCGACCGCGACCTTGGCGCACGTCAGCAATTGTTTGGAGAACTCAAGACTGCCTAGGTGGCGGAGCGCCGGGGGCAGCGGGGCCCAGGCGAACATCGAGGCGCGTGGAGAGGGGATGTCCCAGCCGGCGCGGCCGAAGCTCTCGACCAGCACGTCGCGCCGCTTGTGATAGAGCTGGCGGTTCTTCTCGACGATATCCTGCGGACCGTTGAGCGCGGCGCAGGCCGCCGCCTGGATCGGCGTGAACGCGCCGTAGTCCAGATAGGATTTCACCCGTGTCATCGCCGCGATCAGCTTGCGGTTGCCGACGCCGAAGCCCATCCGCCAGCCCGCCATCGAATAGGTCTTGCTGAGCGAGGTGAATTCGATCGCCACGTCCTTGGCGCCCTTGACCTGCAGGATCGAGGGCGTCGGGCAGCCGTCATAGTAGAGCTCTGAATAGGCGAGGTCGGAGATCACCCACAGCTCGTGCTTCTTGGCGAAGGCGACGACGCGTTCGTAGAAGGCGAGGTCGACCACCTCGGCGGTCGGGTTGGACGGGTAGCCCATCACCAGCACGCTGGGGCGAGGCACGGTGAAGGCCATGGCCCGCTCCAGGCTCTCGAAATAGGCCTCGTCGGGCGTGGTCGGGACCGCGCGGATCGTGGCGCCGGCGATGATGAAGCCGAAGGTGTGGATGGGATAGCTGGGATTGGGCGCCAGGATCACGTCGCCCGGCGCGGTGATCGCGGTCGCGAGGCTGGCCAGCCCCTCCTTGGACCCCATGGTCACGACCACCTCGGTCTCGGGATCGATGTCGACGCCGAAGCGGCGGCCGTAATAATGGGCCTGGGCGCGGCGCAGGCCGGGGATGCCCCTGGACTGAGAATAGCCATGCGCGCTCGGCTTGCGCGCGACCTCGACCAGCTTGTCGATGACATGGTCGGGCGGCGGCAGGTCGGGATTGCCCATGCCCAGATCGATGATGTCCTCGCCGCCCGCGCGCGCCGCGGCCCGCATCGCGTTGACTTCAGCGATGACATAGGGCGGCAGGCGCTTGATGCGGTAGAACTCGTCGGACATGATCTCACGAACCTTCGTGTTGCGGAGCGCGCATCCTAGGCCTTCCCTCACGGCCTCGAAACCCGCTTTATTCGGGCGAAGCGGCGAAACCGCCGCCAAGCCGCTTCCGCCAGCCTGCCCGCGGGGATAGAAGGACGGCAGGACGATAGAGGATGCCATGGCCGACCCAACCCGCGCCGCCGACCCTGCCGCTTCGTCGGCATCCCCGGCCGATCCGTCGCCGCTGGCGGCGCCCTGGCCGGTGGTGCCCGGCCTCAATGATCCCGAGACGCTGACCCGCGCCTGCGCAATGTGGATGGAGACGCTGTCGCTGTGGCAGCGCGCGCTCGATCCCCATGGCGCGCGCGCCGCCGCCGACGAAGCGCCCGACCGGGCGCGCGACAAGCGCTTCCGCGATCCCGTCTGGCGCGACAATCCGGTCTTCGACTGGATCCGGCGCAGCTATCTCGACTTCTCCGACCGGCTGCTCGCCGGGGTCGACACGATGGAGAGCCTGTCCCCGCGCGAGCAGGAGCGGCTGCGCTTCGCGACGCGCAACTTCGTGCAGGCGATCAGCCCGACCAACTTCCCGCTCACCAACCCCAAGGTGCTGGAGGAGACGGTCAAGACCGGCGGCGAGAATCTGGTGCGCGGCATGGAGCGGCTGATGGCCGATCTGGGCCGCGGCCAGATCACCCATAGCGAGGCCGGCCGGTTCGAGATCGGCCGCAACATCGCCACCACGCCAGGCCAGGTCGTGCATCGCACCCCCCTGTACGAGCTGATCCAGTACAGCCCGGCGACCGAGCGGGTGATGACCACGCCGCTGGTCATCTTCCCGCCCTGGATCAACCGTTTCTACATCCTCGACCTCTCGGCGGAGAAGAGCTTCATCCGTTGGGCGGTGGAGCAGGGCATCACCGTGTTCGTGGTGTCGTGGAAGTCGGCCGATGCGTCGATGAAGGACGTGGTGTGGGACGATTATGTCGCCGCGCAGATCGATGCGATCGACACGATCCGCGCGGGTCTGGACGTGCCGTCGGTCCATGCGATCGGCTATTGCGTTGCGGGGACGACGCTGGCGGCGACGCTGTCGGTGCTTGCCGCGACCGGCGGGGCCGAGCGGGTGGCGAGCGCCACCTTCTTCACGGCGCAGGTCGATTTCAGCAAGGCGGGCGAGCTGCTCCATTTCGTCGATGACGACCAGTTGGCGATGCTGGAGCGGCTGTCGGCCGACGGATATCTCGACGGGCGCTATATGGCGGCGACCTTCAACCTGCTGCGCGCCAACGACCTGATCTGGAACTACGTCACCAACAATTATCTGTTGGGGCAGGATTACGCCGCGTTCGACCTGCTGCACTGGAACGGCGACACCACCAACCTGCCGGGCAAATGGCATCAATCCTATCTGCGTGACCTGTACCGCGACAATCTGCTGGTCCAGCCCGGCGCCTTGTCGGTCGGGGGCACGCCGATCGACCTGACGCGGGTGACGACTCCCGCTTATGTCCAGGCGGGGCGCGAGGATCATATCGCGCCGGCGGAGAGCGTGTGGGAGATCACCCGTCATTTCCGCGGCCCGTTGCGCTTCGTGCTGGCGGGATCGGGTCATATCGCCGGCGTCGTCAACCCGCCCGCTTCGGGCAAGTATCAATATTGGGTCAATCCCAGGGCGGGTGAAGCGACCAGCCTGGCCGAGTTCGTCGCGGGGGCCCAGGAGACGCGCGGCAGCTGGTGGCCGGACTGGCTGAACTGGTTGCGCGAGCGCGACGGCAGCACCGTTGCAGCGACCGGCGCGCGCGTGCCGGGCGAGGGGACGCTGGCGGCGATCGAGCCAGCGCCGGGAACCTACGTCAAAGCCAAATAAGCCAAATCACTTTTTTGTTGTGCGCTGCACAAAATGTCGTTGACTTGCGGCCGATGCGATACCATTTGTGCGCTGCAACAACGGAGGCGCAGAATGGCGACCGGTGGACGCAGGACGGGACGACGGAAATTGCCGGAGGCGGTGTTGCCGCCGATCGCGCCGAGCGACTCGGCTCTGGTGGTTCCGGATCCGGTCTCGGCGATCCCGCCTGCGCTGGCCGCGTCCGGCAAGGCGCGGCGCGTCGTGCGCCCCCGGCCAGTGACGGCGGCCTCGACCCTGGCCGAGGCGGCGGTGCTGCAGGTCGAGCCAGTCGCGCTTTCGCCGGTAGAAACCGTGCCCGAGGCGGCTCCGGTCGAAGTCGAAGCGGCCCCCGTCGAGGCGGCCGCCGCGGCCCGGCCGATGCCCGAACCCGTCGTCGCGCCGACTCTGGAACCGACCGTTTCGGCGCAGCCGGACCCGGTGGCCGCCGCACCGGCACCCGTTGAACAATTTCCGATCATCGAAACCCCGGCCGCCCAGGCCGTCATCCCAGCGAAGGACAGCATCATGGACGTGACCAACGACACCACCCAGAAGGCCCAAACGATGTTCGCCGACCTGACCGCCCGCAGCCAGGGCGCGGTCGAGAAGAGCCAGAAGATGTTCGGCGAGATCGCCGAGTTCAACAAGGGCAATGTCGAGGCGTTCGTCGAGTCGTCGCGCATCGCGGCACGGGGTTTCGAGACGATGGGCCAGGACGCGGTCGCCTATGCCAAGTCGTCGTTCGAGGGCATGACCCAGGCGCTGAAGACGCTGTCGACCGTCAAGTCGCCGACCGAGTTCATGAAGCTCCAGGCCGATTACGCCCGCTCGGCGTTCGACGCGATGGTCGCGCAGACCTCCAAGTCGACCGAAGCGACGCTGAAGCTGGCCGGCGAGGTCGCGCAGCCGATCTCGAACCGCGTCGCGGTCGCTTCGGACAAGATGAAGGTCTCGGCCTGATCCGATCGCGCCGGCTGGTCCGCCGGCGTGGCTGGAGGCAAAGGGGCGGTCGCGGCGACGCGATCGCCCTTTTCCTGTTCAACGGCTCTTGCCGATCACCGGTCGAGTGCCATATTTCGAGCCGACATGCGAAGCGATATCCTCATGGCCGAACGCCGCGACAATGATGCGGGCGGCGACGATTCCGGTGTCGGCGTCGCCACCAAGACGCGCAGCAAGACCAAGCAGCCGACGCCCTATCGCGTTCTGATGCTGAACGACGACTATACTCCGATGGAGTTTGTCGTGCTGTGCCTGCAGCGTTTCTTCCGCATGGACATGGAGCAGGCGACGCGTGTCATGCTGCACGTCCACCAGCGTGGGGTCGGGGTGTGCGGCATCTTTTCCTACGAGGTGGCGGAGACAAAGGTCGGGCAGGTGATCGACTTCGCCCGCCAGAACCAGCATCCGCTGCAGTGCACGCTGGAAAAGGCCTGATCGCAAGCCTTTACTGATGGGATCAAGCATGCCGCTGATCCCCCTCCAGCCGGCGGCGGCCGAGATCCCGGTACAAAGCGGTTCGAACGACGTGCATGCGCTTCCCTATTGGGCTCCCGCCATTGCCGGGACGGCCGGGCGCTCGTGCTCGGGTCTTTTCGCCAGGATGGCGTGGCAGGATTCGCAACTACCCCGAGGCCGCCAATTCAGGCGGCGGGCGGCATCCAGCTCAGGTCGACCCGTGCTGTCCGGTCGATATATTGGCCGGCGCGCATCAGCCGCTGCTCGTTGACTACGCTGATCCGGCCATTGTCGCGCGCGATGAGCTTCTCGTCTTCCAGCTGCCGCAGCATCCGGTTGACGTGCACGGCGGTCAGGCCGGTGGCGTCGCCAATCTCTTCCTGAGTCACGCCGGGGGTGAAGCTGCCGTCCTTGGCGGGCGCGGTCCGGGCGCGCAGTTCGAGCAGCAGCGCCGCGACCCGCGCCTTGGCGGAGGTGCGGCCGACCGCCGCCAGTCGGTCGTTGAGATTGACGCGCGAAATCTGGTCGAGCGCCATCAGCGCCATGCCGATGCGCGGATGCCGCGCCACCAGTTCCGCCATATGACTGCGTTCGAACGGGCAGACGACGGACTCGGTCACGGCCATGATCGTCTCCTGCGATTTGGCGAAGGCGAGGCCCGCCAGGCCCATCAGGTCGCCCGGGAAATGGAAACGCAGGATCTGGCGGCTGCCATCGTCCAGGATCATGTAGCTCATCATCAGCCCGCGCTTCAGCACGAACATCTCGGTCAACCGTTCATTCTCGCGCATCACCATGGCGTTGCGGCGGATGGGGCGTTCGCGCTCCTCCAGCCGGGCGATGGCGGCCTGTTCCTCTGCCGTCAGGGGGATAAGGGTGGCGATGCGGTCCGCGAAGCAATGATCCGACACGTGTTCCCTGATCTCCCAAGTGCGAGCGAACCGTCTGGCGGTAGCGCTCTCAGTCCGCATTAAATTCGATCATGTGAGACACTTACGGGCACTCTCTTGCGTCCGTCGCCGGGCGCGATAGGGGAGGGGGATGGATCGGATTCTCATTCGCGGCGGCCACCGCCTGACCGGACGCCTGCCCATTTCGGGGGCCAAGAACGCGGCGCTGACGCTGATGCCCTGTGCGCTGCTGACCGACGAGCCGCTGACGCTGCGCAACCTGCCGCGCCTGGCGGATGTCGACGGCTTCGGCCATCTGCTCAACCAGCTCGGAGCCTCCACCGCGATCGAGGGGACGCGGCCGGAGGATTTCGGCCGGGTGATGACGATCCGCGCCGGCAAGCTGACCTCGACCGAGGCGCCCTATGACATCGTGCGCAAAATGCGCGCGTCGATCCTGGTGCTGGGCCCGGTGCTGGCGCGCGCGGGCGAGGCGCGGGTGTCGCTGCCCGGCGGCTGTGCGATCGGCAACCGCCCGATCGACCTGCACTTGAAGGCGCTGGAGGCGATCGGCGCGGAGCTGGAGATGGCCAGCGGTTACGTGAAGGCGACCGCTCCCGGCGGCCGGTTGAGCGGCGGGCGCTATCGCTTCCCCGTCGTGTCGGTCGGCGCGACCGAGAATGTGGTGATGGCCGCTGTGCTGGCGCGCGGACCCAGCGTGATCGAGAATGCCGCGCGCGAGCCGGAGATCGTCGACCTCTGCCGCTGCCTGGTGGCGATGGGCGCGCGGATCGAGGGGATCGGCACCGACCGGCTGGAGATCGAAGGCGTCGACCGGCTGCACGGTGCGACCTATGCGGTGATGCCCGACCGGATCGAGGCGGGCAGCTATGCCTGCGCCGCCGCGATCACCGGTGGCGACCTGGAACTGGTCAATGTCGATGCGCAGGATATGGGCGCGACCCTGTCGGCGCTGCGCGACGCGGGCGTGACCGTCGAGACGGGCAAGGACACGATCCGCGTCGCCGCCGCCGACCGACTGGGCCCGATCAACCTGTCGACCGCGCCCTTCCCGGGCTTCGCCACCGACATGCAGGCGCAGTTCATGGCGATGCTCTGCCTGGCGGACGGGGCCAGCGTGCTGACCGAGACGATCTTCGAGAACCGCTACATGCACGTGCCCGAACTGGCGCGGATGGGCGCGGACATCCTGGTCCAGGGCCGCACCGCCGTGGTGCGCGGCGTGCCCAAACTGACCGGCGCGCAGGTGATGGCGACGGACTTGCGCGCGTCGATGAGCCTGATCCTCGCCGGCTTGGCGGCGGAGGGCGAGACCCAGGTCAGCCGCGTCTATCACCTGGATCGCGGTTACGAGCGACTGGAGGAGAAACTGTCGGCGGTCGGCGCGGACATCGAGCGGGTCGGCGACGGCTGATCAGGTGCTGACCTCCCGCCGCGATTAGCGTCTGGAAAGATGCGCGTGTCCGGTTAGGATACGCCATGGGGGACGCGATCATGGCGCAAGACGACAGGCCGGGGATGATCGGCGCGACGCGGTTCGAGCGGCGCGAGCGGAGCTGGACGATCCATGCCGGATCGCTGCGTTTCGGCCTGTCGACGGTCGATTACCGCGCGGCAATGATCGCGCCGCCCTCCTATGCCTGCGCGCCGGACGATACGCCGCGCCCGCGTCGCATCGCCCGGCTGGCGGGTGCGATGCTGGCGACGATCGGCGCGGGTACGATCGTCGGCATCGCCGTCCAGGCCGGCAGCGTGGCGGCGCGTCCGGCCTATGTGGTCAGCGTGCCGTTGCCCCTGCCGGCGGTCGCCGAGCGTGTCGATGCGGGGGAGGCGTCACCGCTCGCCCGACACCGGTCCGAGGCGCGGACTGCCGCGCGGATCGACGAAGCCGCGCCGCTGCCCCGGCCGATATCCCGGTCGCCTCTCCGGCTGACACCGGGTTCGGGCGCATCTCCGACCCCGGTCGTCGTCCCGCCCGCCGCGCCGCTGACGCCCGACGCGGACGCAGCCGACACGGACGCACCGCTGTCCAGCATGGCGCAGGCGATCGCGGCGGCGAGCGCGAGTGGGCAGTTGCAGCAATGGTCGGATGCCCGGGGCCTGGATCACGGCTTCGTCGTGGCGGGGCCGGCCGAGGGCGGCTGCCGCAGCCTGTCGGTGCTGATCCGTCGGCCGGGCAGTGACGACCGGGTCGAGCAGCGGCAGGCCTGTCGCGACAATGTGGCGGGGTCGGGCTCGCCGTCCTGATCGCGGCCGGCTCAGGGCCGGCAGATCTTCGACACCGTCGCGGCCGTGTCCGAGGGTGGAAGCAAGTGGACGTGGATCGTCGACGGGGCAGAGGCTCTGCCTTCGCCGGGCCGGACCCCGCGGCGCGGGGATGGTCGCGGGAGGGTCTGCGGTGCGCCAAGCCCCGGCCCTCCCCCGGCGGGGAACGGCAGGACGGGCTCGCGCGTCTCCCTGGGCATGACTGACATCTCCGCGGGCCAGGGCCCCGTCGCCATCGTCACCGGCGCCAGTTCGGGAATCGGCCAGGCCGTGGCGCGCCGCCTGGGCCTGGCCGGCACGGCCGTCACCATCAACTATCACTCGCAAGCCGAGCCAGCCGAGGCGCTCGCGGAAGAGGTTCGCGCCGCCGGTGGCCGCGCCGTCGCGGTGCGGGCCGACGTGTCGAAGGAAGCGGATGTCGCCGCGCTGTTCGACCGCACCGTCGAGGCGTTCGGGCGAGTCGACATCCTGGTCGCCAATTCGGGCGCGCAAAAGGATGCGCCGGTCGCCGAGTTGTCGCTGGAGGACTGGCAGAAGGTGATCGATGTCGACCTGACCGGGCAGTTTCTCTGCTGCCGCGAGGCGGTCCGCCGTTTCCGCCGCCAGCCGGCGGAAGGGCGGCCGTCCCGCGCCGCTGGGGTCATTCTGTCCATGTCGTCGGTCCACGACGTCATCCCCTGGGCCGGGCATATCAATTATGCCGCGTCAAAGGGGGGCGTCGCGATGATGGTCAAGACGTTGGCGCAGGAGGTGGCGGCCGATCGCATCCGCGTCAACGCGCTGTCGCCCGGCGCCATCGCCACGCCGATCAACGAGGATGTGTGGCGCGATCCCGCCAAGCGCGACGCTTTGCTCAAGCTGATCCCCTATGGCCGGATCGGCGACACCGACGACGTGGCTGAGGCTGCCGCCTGGCTGGTGTCGGATGCGGCCGATTACGTCACCGGCACCACTCTTTATGTCGATGGCGGCATGACGCTCTATCCCGGCTTCCGCGACAATGGGTGAGGGGCCGGGCGCGTCGCCCAACCCGGTGCCCGGCCGCACGATCGGCGAACATGGCATCATCGGCAATCTCGACACCGCCGCTTTGGTCGCCAGCGACGGGACGATCGATTTCCTGTGCTGGCCGCATCTCGACAGCCCGACGATCTTTGCCGCGCTGCTCGATCCGGATACGGGCGGCGAATTCACGCTGGCGCCGGAGCTGGCGGGTGCGCGGACGCTGCAATTCTATCATCCCGACACCAATGTGCTTGTCACGCGCTGGCTGGCGGAGGATGGCAGCGCCGAGCTGACCGACCTGATGCCGCATCCCGAGGTGCACGGCGCGGTGCATTGCGCGCTGATCCGCCGGGTCACGGTGACGCGCGGCACCGTCTCCTTTGCGATGCGCTGCCGCCCGCGACCCGATTACGCGCGGGTCGTGCCGGACATGCAGGTGGCCGATCCAGGCATTACTATCGCACTGCCGGACGGGCAATCGATGCGCCTGTCCGCCTCGGTGCCGCTGATCCTGGGGGACGGCGAGGTGACCGCGCGCTTTACGCTCGGCTTTGGCGAGACGGCACAGATCGTCCTGGGCGAGGCGCAGCAGCCGGTGCCCGATGCCGACCAGGTCGACCATGCCATCACGCGGACGATCGACGCGTGGCAGGACTGGTCGCGCAAGTCCACCTATCGTGGCCGTTGGCGCGAGCAGGTGATGCGATCGGCGCTGGCGCTGAAGCTGCTGACCTCGCACCGCCACGGCTCGATCGCCGCCGCCGCCACCTTCGGCCTTCCCGAAGCGACGGGAGCGGAACGCAATTGGGACTATCGCGCCACCTGGATCCGCGACGCCTCTTTCACCGTCTACGCGTTCCTGCGCCTAGGCTATGTCGAGGAAGCGGAGCATTTCCGGCGCTGGATGAGCCAGCTGGTGATCGACGACGACCGGCCGGGGCATCTGCACGTCATGTACGCGCTGGACGGCGGCGCGGCGGCGGACGAGTCGGTCCTCGACCATCTTGCCGGCTATGCCCATTCGCGGCCGGTGCGGATCGGCAATGCCGCCCGCCACCAGAGCCAGCTCGATATCTTCGGCGAGCTGCTCGACAGCGTCTACCTGTCCAACCGCTATGCCACCGCGTCCAGCCATGCGAGTTGGGAGCGGATCACCGCGATGGTCGAGCATGTCCACCGGCATTGGCGCGACAAGGATGCCGGTATCTGGGAGCTGCGGGGCGCGGAGCGCCACCTCACCCATTCGCGGCTGATGTGCTGGGTTGCGGTGGACCGCGCGCTTCGGCTGGCGCGCAAGCGGTCACTGCCGGTGCCGCTGACCCGCTGGACGCGGCTGCGCGACCGGATCGCGCGCGACCTGTGGGACAATTTCCGCCATCCGGAGCATGGCTATTTCGTTCAGGACGAACATGGCACGCACCTGGACGCGGCCTTGCTGATGATGCCGCTGGTCCGCTTCGTCTCCGCGACCGACCCGGTCTGGCTCGCGACCCTCGACGCGATCAAGCGCGAGCTGGCCGATGACGGCATGATCTATCGCTATCGCAACGACGACGGGCTGGAGGGGGGCGAGGGGGCGTTCACGACCTGCACCTTCTGGTATGTCGAATGCCTGGCCCGCGCCGGCCGACTGAGCGAGGCGCAGGTGGTGATGGAGAAGGGGCTGGCCTATGCCAATCATCTCGGCCTCTTTTCCGAGGAACTGGACGTGCGCGGTCTGCCGCTGGGCAATTTCCCGCAGGCGCTGACGCATCTGGCGTTCATCAGCGCGGCGCACTTTCTCGATCGGCGGCTCGACAGCCCCAATGGCGGCGAGTGGCAGCCGTGATGCCGGGTTGAACGGTGAAGCCGGGCCACGCGTTGTGCCGCCAACCGAATGTGAATCGAAAGGCTCGACGATGACCGCTCCCGATCCTCGATCCTCCCCGCCCCCGCCCGAACGGTTGCCGCCGCTGGCGCGGACCGGTCGGCATCTGGGGCTGTTCCTGACCGGATTGGGCGTCGGCATCATCCTGTTCGCCTGGACCATGCCGGTCGACATGGCGGGGCCGGCCGGCTGGTATCCGGTCGTAGCGCTCATGCAGCAGCGCGATGCGCTCACCATCGTCGGGGCGGCCGGGCTGATGCTGGGCCTCTACCTGATGCTGCGCCGCCGGACGCGCTAGATCACTTCGGCATGATCAGGATGAGCGGCAGGCGCAATACGCTGCGCACGTCGGCGGCGTCGTCGGTCGCGCCGACCTCGACCGACCAGTTGATGCTCGCCCGGTCAGTCGCGCGATAGGTCACGCCGAACAGCAACCGTCCGAGTTGCAGGTCGCGCGACGTGCTCTCGACGAAATCCGGGTCCATCGGGCCGGGGTCGAGCAGCGAAGTGCGGGTGCGCGTGCCGAACGCCCAGGTGTGCGCATAGCCCAGGTTGAGCGAGGTCCGCTCGTTGAGCGCGATGCCGATCCCGGCGCTGAACGACAGCGCATCGCCCGGCTTCACATAGGTGATCCGCACCGGCGTGATCACCGTATCGACGGCGCGGCCGAAATTGCGGGTATAGCCGATCGTGCCGAACAGCACCGCCGGGTCGCTGGGCAGGATTGCGGTGACGCTGGGCGACACGCCCCAGAAGCCCGCGCCGGTGGCCGCCCGGGTCGCCTCGCCGGTCGCCAGACGGCGGATGCTGAACGGATCGCTGCCGGTCGGCGCCACGACCTGCAGGTTGCCGACCAGATAGGGCAGGCCGCGCCGCCCGGTCAGGATCTGGTAGCGTGCTGACATCTCGATATCGCCGATGCCGTTGCCCTGGGTGGAGCTGTCGATCTCACGGGCGGCGTCGTTGTTGGTGCTGCCTTGCACCGGCACCAGCACCGACGTGTCCCAGCGCTGCACGAAAGGCAGGCGCACGCCCAGCTCCAGCCGGTCGGTCAGGCCATAGCGCAGCGCGGCCGATGCGGTGATGATGTCCTGGCGGCTCTCGTTGATGTTGAACTCGCCGACCAGCACCGACTCGACGATTTCGATGCCGCGGAACAGCGCACGGTTGCGGTCGGCGCGGGCATAGTCGAACTGGAGCTCGCCGGTGAGCTGGCCCTTGCGGGTGACGACGCTGCCCTCGCTGCCCAGCACCGCGACCTCGGGCGGGCGGTCGCGCTCCGCCGGCCGCGCGCCGACGCTCTCGACCGGGGTGGACGGCACGGACGCGACCATCGTCGCCGGATCGCCGGGCGTGGCGGCGGCGCTGGCCTGCGCGACGGCCGCAGCGGGCTGGGTGGGCGGCGGCGCGGCGGCGAGGGTGCCCATTCGCGCCTCCAGCGCGCGAAGCCGCGCCTCCTGCTGTTCGATCTGGCGGCGTTGCGCGGCGATCTCGGCCCGCGCCTGGGCCAGTTCGGCGCGGAGACCGGTCGGCGGCGTCTGTGCGGCGGCGGCCGGGGGCACCAGCGCGGTCGCGGCGATCAGCGCCGCGCCCCAAGATCCACGACGGGCCGTCAACGCACCATCCCCCTCGAAGCATCCGCCGCCAGCGCGTCGACTTTCATCGCCGCCGATCCCATCGCCAGCGCGGCGGCGTCGTGCAGGTCGATGCCGATCGTCGTCACCGTGTCGATCGTCCGATCGTTGCCCGCGTTCAGGATCGCGGTGGCGACGGTCGGACCGACCAGATGGGCGATGCCGATCTGGTCGCCGGCCAGCGACACCTGGGTGCCGCCCGCCAGCGTGGCGACTGAGACCAGCCCGTCGGGCGTCCGCACCGCCGGTCCGCCCGCCGCGACCGCGATCGGCGTCAGGCCCGGTTCCGCCGCGCCCGCGCCGGCCGCGCCGATGCCGCCGACGCGGATCGTGCTGACCGTGGGCGGCACGATCTGCGCGCCCGAACGGCGGTCGAACAGCACCGACGCGCCGCTGGTCAGCACCGGCGCCGCCGGAGCCGCGCCGGCGGCGGTAGGGGGCGCAGAGGCGCTTCCGTCCGATCGGCCATAGACCTGCACGCGCGACCCCTGGTCGACGGTCAGCACCGTGCGCAGCACCAGCGCGCCGTTCAGCATCGTGTCGCTGGTCACCGACAGGGCCAGCGATCCGCCGCCCGGCAGGATGAACTTGCCGGTGATCGTGGCCAGTTCCGCATCGGCCAGCGGCTCGCCAAGATCCTGGGCGGGCAGCGGCGCGGCGGCGGCGAGGGCGAGCAGGGCGGCAAGCGGCAAGGGGCGACGCATGGTCAGAAATCCCGGTAGAAGGGGGCGCTCAGCGTCAGCGCCTGGACGCTCAGCGGGTCGAGAAAGGGCTGGCCGACCGGCGCGCGGGCGATCGGCTGCCACTGGCGCGGGCCGTTGAAGTTGCTGGTCCCGACCTGCGGGGCCGAGGTCAGCACGAAATAAATGCCGTTCCACATCGACTGGAACTGCGCGCGCGGCACCGCCTTCAGTCCCAGCGACGGATCGCCGAGCAGCACGTGCTCGGCGGTGATCCCCTTCACCACGACGAAGTGGCGATAGCCCTTGAACGTGATCAGAGCGATGCCGGGCAGCCTGCGCCCCGCGATCGCATCGAGCGTGACCTTGTAGCCGTCGGCGCGAAGCTGGTGGTCGGCCAGGTAGCGTTTCATGTCGAGCAGCGAGAAGCCGACGCGGCGGATCTGCGCCTGGTCGCCCTGCCGCCACATGCCGGTGAACACGTCCGTCTCCGACCGGGGCAGGCCGTAATGATAGCGCAGCAGCGTGGCGAGCGCCGCCGATCCGCAGCTGAAATCATATTGCTGGCGGATCACGGTGGCGAATTTCCGCGCCAGCATCGAGGCGACCGGGACCTGATAGTCGGCGATCGGCCCGGACGCCGCCGCGAAGCGCGGATCGGCGGGCCGGATCTGCGCCGCACACCCCCCCGCGCCGAGGCCCAGGGCCAGGATCGTCAGGGTGCGGGCCGTCGTCATTGCGGCGCCAGGTTGATGACGACGTTCATCGCCGAATTGATCGCGACATTGTTGCCACTGTTGGCGCTGATCACCGCCAGGCCCGACAGGTTCGAAAAGGCCTGTCCATCGATGGTGACGGTGCCGGTGACCGAGTTGCCGACGACCGAATTGTTCTGGACGGTGTTTCGCTGGTCGGCCTGGGCAATCAGGGTGCCGCGATCCTCGCGGCCGGCGATGGCGCCGAGATCGGCTTCGCTGAGCGCCACCCCCTGCGTGAAGGCGGTGCCCGGTTGCGGCTCCTGGTCCTGCGCCATGACGGGCGTGGCGGCGAGGCCGATGGCCAGTCCGGCGGCGCGGATGATGGTGCGCATGACGATCCCCTCTGTTGGACAAGGACTTGGGGCAAAAAGCGAGGCGGGCCGCCCCTGTCGCCGGCCCGCCCCGTCAGGACGGTCAGCGGGTAATGTCGCCCGTCGTGACCGCCACGCTGACATTGGCGTTCTGCGACGCGCCGGCCCCGGTGTTGAGGTTGAGCGCCTGCATCCCGGCGAAGTTCTGGAACGCGGTGTCGCCCGTCGTCAGGCTGTTGTCCGTGGTGCTGGACTCGCCTGCGGACCCCGCGAAGCTGACCTTCACGCCACTGACATAGTTGGACAGCGCCGAACTGGCGACCACCGCGCTGTCGGCGAAGGTGCTGCTGGGCGACACGGTCGAGTCGCCGGCCGTCTCCGTCGTCGTCGTGGTGTAGGCCAGCGACGAATTGTCGGTGTTGTAGGTCTGGTTGTTGTTGTTCGTCGTGTTGTTGCTGTCGTTGGTCGACGAGTCGGTGTTGTAGGTCTGATTGTTGTTGGCGACGCTCGTGGTGTTGCCGCTGTCGTTGGTCGAAGCGTCGGTGGTGTAGGTCTGGTTGTTGTTGTTGGTCGTGGTGTTGGTGGCGGTGTTGTAGCTGTCGCTGGTGTTGCCGCCGTTGTAGCTGCTGTTGGTCGAGCTGTTCGAATTCTGGCTGTCGGCGATCGAGGTGTTGCCGCCGTTGTTGCTGTCGTTGGTCGAGCTGTTCGCGTTCTGGCTGTTCGCCAGCGACGTGTTGCCGCCATTATAGCTGTCGTTGGTCGAGCTGTTGGTGGCGATGTCGCCCACCGTCGACGACGCATCGGTGTTGGTCGTCGTGCTGGTGTTGGTGGTGGAGGCGTAGCTGGTGTTGGTGCTGGTGTTGCCGCCATTGTTGCTGTCGGCGACCGAGGTGTTGCTCGTCGTGCTGGTGTTGCCGCCGTTGTAGCTGCCGTTCACCGAATTGTTGGTGTTGTCGGTTTGCGCGGTGTTGGTGTTTCCGCCATTGTTGCTGTCCGCGACCGATGTGTTGGTGCTGGTATTGGTCGTGTTGACGGTCGAGGTGTTGCCACCATTGTTGCTGTCGGCGACCGAGGTGTTCGACGTGTTGTCGGTGGTCGTGTTGCCGCCATTGTAGCTGCCGTTGACCGAGTTGTTGGTGTTGTCGGTCTGGGCGGTGTTGGTGGCGGTGTTGCCGCCGTTATAGCTGTCGTTCGTCGAGCTGTTGGTCGCGATGTCGCCGACCGTCGAGGACGAGTCGGTGTTCGTCGTGGTGTTGGTGGCGGTGTTGCCGCCATTATAGCTGTCGTTCGTCGAGCTGTTGGTCGCGGTCGACACATCGCCCACGGTCGACGACGAGTCGCTGTTGCTCGTCGTCGTCGAGGTCGAGGCGGTGTTGTAGCTGTCCGCGATCGAATTGTCGGTATTGACGGTGGTGACGGGATTGTTGCTGTCGTTGATCGAGCGGTTCGAACTGTCGGTCGTGACGATGTTGCCGGAATCGGCGATGTCGCCAGTGGCGAGGCTGCCGTCGCGGGCGGCCGCGGTGCCGGCGGAATTGTTGCCGTCCTGCGCGCTGGCGACCGATGCGGTGGCGGCGAGCAGCGCCGCGACCGAAGTGCTGATGATCAGGCTCGTTTTCATCCCCGTTATCCTCTCTTGCGGATCAAGAAGCGGTGTCCCCGATCCCGAGGATGCATCGCCCGTCCCATTGGACCGGTGGTTAACTAGATGTTCATCTTGGCCGGCCGCCCCCTCCAGCCGGGGAAAATCGCGTACCCGGCTGGGGGAAATCGTTCCCCCCGGATGGGGGGAGGACCAGGGTGGCGGGCACGAAAATGGCCGCCGCCCCGGGGGCGACGGCCGTTGAGGGCGATCTTGCCCGGATCGGGGCGGTCAGGCCGATTCGAACAGGAAGTCGCCGCGCACCGCCCTTTGGTAACGCAACATCAGTTGCAGCAGGTCGCTTTGCCGGTGCGTGTCGGTCTTGGCGAAGACCTGCTTCAGATAGGTGCGGGCGGTATCCGGTTTGATGCGCATCTGCGCGGCGGTCTCGACCAGTGGCAGGCCGCTGACCAGGTGCGAGACCAGTTGCGTCTCGACCGGCGACAGGCCGTGGAGCTGGCAGATCGCCTCCAGCCCCTGCGCGACGCTGCATTCGGGCCGCATCAGATAGACGATCGCGGCCGCCTCGCCCTGGTCGCCGCCGTCCATGCCGCCATCGGCCCCCTCGCATCCCGTGGGGGCGATCACCGCGATCAGCGGGCGCTGCGCGCTGCTCCGTTCCAACAGCATCATCAGGCTGCGGCTGCGGCCGGGCTTGGCATGGAGCGGCGGGGCGATCACCGCGTCGAGCGCCGCCTGGAAGCGGATCACGTCCTGGTAGCGTTCGGGGCGTAGCAGGTTGCGGCGCAGCTCCATTCCGTCCGCCACGTTCAGGATCGCCTGGGCGGCGGGGTTGGCGAACAGCACGCTATGGTCGGCGCGGACCAGCACCGTGCCGCACTCGCTCTGCCGCAAGGCCGCCGCCAGTGCGCGGTGGCGGCGTTCGGCGAGCGCCAGGTCGACCGTGACCTCGTGCATCGCGCCCGCCATTGCGCCCAGCCCCGGGGCCAGCGCCAGCACCTGGACGATCACCGCCTCCTCCTCCAGCTGGTCGCAGGCGAAGAGCAGCAGCAGATGGCCCGCGCCATGCTGCATCGGCGTTTCCACCGCCAAGCCGCAATAGTCGGGCGCGCCGGCGTCGCGCACCCAGCCATAGCCGCGCCGCGACAGCTCCACCTCGACGCGCAGCAGGACGCGCAAGGCGGCCCGCGCCTCGTCGTTGCGCGCGGTGAAGCCGCAGGGGCGGATGATCGCACCCATCGCGCGATCGTCATGCGGGATCAGGCAGCCGGCGAGCGCGCCGACCGTGCGGCAGATGCCGTCGAGGAACCGGTCCAGCGTATCACGGCTCTCCGGCGCGCGGTTCGGGCCGGGCGGCCGGGCGACCAGCGTTATAGGGTCGGCGATGTCCGAGTCGCTGCCTAGCATCAAACTCTCCTGTTCGTCGCATCCTGCCCCGGATACCGGCTGTTTGCGGGTCGAGCCCCGATATCGTTCGCCGATCATCCTTATGGCGCAGGATGTTAGGTCCGATCCGTAACTTATGTGAAGGATGTTAAATATTTATTCATAATGGTGGGGTCGGGGCCAAGACCCTCCGCAACGCAAGGCGCCCCCGCCGCTGGTCGAGCGACGGGGGCGCAGAGTACTTGCCGATGGACGGGGGGATCAGCCGAAGATGGCGCCCCACTTGCGGACCGGACGGTCCTTCCACAGGCCGCGATGATAGGCGTCGGAGGCCAGCAGCGGCATCACCGAGCCGGCCTCGGCGAACACCATCTGCTCGATGCCGGTGTTCACCTTGCCCCAGCTCGCCGCTTCCTGCAGCGTCGAGGAGGAGCAGGCGCCGTCGCGCACGTCGGCGACGGTGATCTGCACCGCGTACTTATGCACCTGCACGTCCTCATGGCCCAGGATCTCGGCGCAGACGACCGTGTCCTGGATGAAGTTCTTCGGCACGCCGCCGCCGATCATCAGCAGGCCGGTGGTGCCCGCCTGGATCTTGATCTCGGTCAGCTCGCGGAAGTCCGCGACCGCGTCGATCATCAGGTACGGCTTGCCCGCTTTGGCCTGGTCGACCTGGTGCTTGACCAGACCGAAGCCGGCCGAGGAATCGACGAACGCCGGGCAGAAGATCGGCACGTCATGCTCATAGGCGAGCTTGACCAGGCTGTTCTCCTTCTTGCCGTGCTCGACCAGATACTTGCCCATCGCCCGGATGAACTCGCGGCTGGAATAGGCGCGCGGCTCCAGCTCGTTCGCGATCTTGTTGATCGTGAAGTCGCAGTCCTGGAGCTGCTCCTCGTCGATGTACGTGTCGTAGATGCGGTCGATGTAGAGCGAGCGCAGCGTGTCGTCGTCCGGCACCTCCAGCGCCTGGTAATGCTTGTGGCCCAGGCCCTCGAAGAAATCCATGTCGACGATCGACGCGCCGGTCGCGACGATGCCGTCGACCATGTTGTTGCGCACCAGCTCGGCATAGAGGTCCATGCAGCCGCCGGCCGAGGTCGAGCCGGCGATCACCAGGAAGATCGAGCAGTCCCTGTCCGCCAGCATCTGGTTGTAGATGTCGGTGGCGCGGCCCAGGTCGCGGCTGGTGAAGCTCATCTTCTTCATCGCGTCGACGATCGGGCGCGCGTCGAACGAAGTGATGTCGATATGCTCGACCTGGGTCGAGAGCAGCTCGGCCTTGCGGGTGTCGTTGATCGGAGAATCGGTCATGATGGTTCCATCATCATCGAGAAGCCGCCGTCGTTAAGGGGACGCGGGAACCCGGCAGTGCCGCCCGCGACAAACGCGCGAACGGGGTTGGTGGACGGTGTCGGCGCGGTAGCGCGGCCGACGCCGCAATGCCACCCCGCCCCCCGTCCGCCGGGGCGGGTGGGGGGAAGGGCGGGATAGGGTGATCGGGTTACAGCTTGACGACGTTGCTCGCGCGGGCCGCCACGGCCGGGGCCGCATAGACCGACAGCATCGGCTCGTCGTCGGTGACGACGGTCTCGCCGGTGCCGAAGCCGTTGAAACCGGTCCGCATCGCGACGCCGTAGGCCCCCAGCATCCCGATCTCGACATAGTCGCCCGTGTTGGTGTCGGCCGGCAACGGGAACGGACCCTTCATATAGTCCAGATCGTCGCAGGTCGGGCCCCAGAAGCTGAAGTCCATGTCGCGTGCGTCCGACTCCGGCTTGCGCAGGAGCTGGACCGGATATTTCCAGCCGATATGCGCCGCATCGAACAGCGTGCCATAGGCACCGTCGTTGATGAACAGCTCATCGCCGCGGCGACGCTCGACGCGCACCACGACCGAGCTGTACTCGGCGCACAGCGCCCGGCCCGGCTCCGCCCACAGCTCGGCCGAATAGGACACAGGCAGGCTCTCGAACGCGCGATGGATCGTCTCGAAGAAACGCTCCAGCGGCGGCGGGGTCATGCCCGGATAGGCCGAGGGGAAGCCGCCGCCGACATCGATGACGTCGACCGTCACCGCTGCCGCGACGATCGCCGCGCGCACCCGCTCCATCGCGTTGCTGTACGCGTCGGGCGACATGGTCTGGCTGCCGACATGGAAGCAGATGCCGAGCGCGTCGGCGACCTGGCGGGTCGCCATCAGCAGCTCCGCCGCCTCCGCCGGGTCGACGCCGAACTTCGAGCCCAGGCTCAGCTTGGCGAACTCGGAGGACACGCGCATCCGCACGCACAGCGTCAGGTCGGTGGCGCCGTCGGTGCCACGGACGATCTTCGCCAGCTCTTCCATGCTGTCAAGGGAGAAGGTCCGCACGCCATGGACGAAATACGCCTCGGCGATCGCTTCCTCGGACTTGACCGGATGCATGAAGCAGCAGGTCGCCTCCGGCAGGGTCGACTTCACCAGACGCACTTCGGCGATCGACGCCGTGTCGTAGAAGGTGATGCCGTTGTCCCACAGGACACGGAGCAGATCGGGAGACGGATTCGCCTTGACCGCATACATCGACCGGCCCGGAAACCTCTCGACGAAGAATCGGGCGGCCCGTGCCGCGGCATGGGGGCGAACGAGCGTGACCGGTTCGACCGGCTTCCGCTTGGCGATATCGATGCCGCGCTCCAGGACGGAGGAAACGGCGGTCGTACGGGCCGCTAGCCCCAGCGCGCTATGATGCTTGTGCAACTCAAGGGACCTCCAATTGCCTTGCGGCATACGGTGACAAAAGCTGCCTTGCGGTTGGAAGTCCCATGGGGCAGCGGAGGCGCGATCTATGGTCGCCGAACCCACATGTAAAGTGGTTGAATCGAGGGAGCGGTAAAAAGTGACAATCCTGCGACAGCCGACCCGCGCCGGGGTGCGCGACGCTGCGGAAAAGCTGGCGCGGGTGGTGCCGCCGACACCGCTCTACACGGCGGAGATTCGCGGCCGGACCGTGTTCCTGAAGGCCGAATCATTGCAGCCCATGGGGGCGTTCAAGCTGCGCGGGGCGTGGCACCGGCTGACCGCGCTGGACGAGGGGCAGCGGCGACGCGGCGTCGTCGCCTTCTCGTCGGGCAATCACGCGCAAGGGGTGGCCTGGGCGGCGAAGCGACTCGGCATCGCGGCCACCATCGTCATGCCGGCCGATGCGCCGCGCGCGAAGCGGGAGGGGACGCTGGCGCTGGGCGCGGAGGTGGTCGCCTATGACCGCGCGACGCAGAGCCGCGAGGCGATCGCCGCCGCGCTGGCGGAGGCGCGCGGCGCGGTGCTGGTGCCCAGCTTCGACGATCCCTGGATCATCGAGGGACAGGGGAGTTGCGGGGTCGAGGCGGCGGCGCAGATGCAGGCGCTGGGCGTCGGCGCGCCCGTTCAGGCGGTGGTGCCGTGCGGCGGCGGCGGGCTGGCGGCGGGGATGGCGCTCGCCCTGCCCGAGGCGCGGATCACGGTGGTCGAGCCAGAGGGCTGGGACGACATGCGCCGCAGCCTGGAGGCGGGCTGGATCGAGCCGGTCGGCGACGCGCCGCCGCCGACCGCCTGCGATGCGCTGCAGACGCCGCGCGTATCGCCCCTGACCTTCGACGTGCTGGCGCGGCGCGGGGCGGAAGGGTTGGCGGTCAGCGAGGCCGCGATCGGGCGCGCGCAAGCCTGGGCGGCGGAGCGGCTGCGGCTGGTGATCGAGCCGGGCGGCGCGGTGGCGCTGGCGGCGGTGCTGACCGGGCAGGTGGCGCCGGCGGACGGCACGCTCGTGGTGCTGTCGGGCGGCAATGTCGACTTGGCCGCCTATGCGCGCGCGCTGGCGGCGGCGGGCACCGCGTGACCGGGCCGCTCGGCGGCATCGCGGCGGCCGCGCCGAGCCTGGCGATGCTGGCCTGCTTCGCTTGCCTGATCGGCGGCGTGCGGCTGATCCGGGGGCGGCGCGACCGGCGCAAGGGCGTGTTGATGATCGTGCTGGCGGCGGTGCTGCTGGGGAACGTGGTGATCTGGTCGATATAGCACGGCAGGCGGATTTCGCGCTCTGCCCGGCGTTCCAGGCGCCCGTCCCAACACGAAGCCCGCCGGTCGAGCGACCAGCGGGCTTCATCCGCGATCACGCCGAAGCGGTCGCGATCACTTGATCGGCGAGCGCGGGTCCAGGCGCATGTCGAGATAGCGGTCCACCGACCCCATCAGCTCGGGCATCTCATGCTCGAAGAAATGGTTCGCCTTGGGAATCGTGTCGTGGTGGATGGTGATGTGCTTCTGGGTGCGCAGCTTGTCGACCAGCTTCTGCACCGCGCCGGGCGTCACCACCTCGTCCTGCTCGCCCTGGATGATGATGCCCGAGGAGGGGCAGGGGGCGAGGAAGGTGAAGTCGAACATGTTGGCGGGCGGCGCAATCGAGATGAAGCCGCGGATCTCCGGCCGGCGCATCAGCAGTTGCATGCCGATCCACGCGCCGAAGCCGAAGCCCGCCACCCAGGTCGTCGACGCTTCCGGATGGAAGCTCTGCACCCAGTCGAGCGCCGAGGCGGCGTCGGACAGCTCGCCGATGCCGTTGTCGAACACGCCCTGGCTCTTGCCGACCCCGCGGAAGTTGAAGCGCAGCGTGGCGAAACCGCGCCGCTGGAACGTCTTGTAGAGTTCCTGCACGATGCGGTTGTTCATCGTGCCCCCGGAGGAAGGATGCGGGTGCAGGATCATGGCGACGGGCGCGCGCGGCCGGGGGGCGGGGGCGAAACGCCCCTCCAGGCGACCCTCGGGTCCGGGAAAGATGACTTCGGGCATCGGAAAACTCGGGCTAGGCCCCAGGGTGGAGCGGGAGATATGGGGCGCTATATAAGCCTCACGCCTCCTTCCGCAATCGAAACGGCCCCGGCTTTGCGCACCTATCTCGATCATGCCGCCACCACGATGATGACCGACGCCGCCCGTGCGGCTGTCCTGGAGGGGATGGCGCGCTGGGCCAATCCGTCCAGCCCGCACGCCGAAGGGCGGGCGGCGAAAGCGGCGCTGGAGGATGCGCGGGGCGCGGTGGCCGCCGCCTATGGCTGGCGGCACGAACTGCTGTTCACCAGCGGGGCGAGCGAGGCGCTGGCGATCGCGCTCGGCCGCTTCCAGCCGGCGGGGCGCATCCATGTCAGCGCGGTCGAGCATGACGCGGTGCTGCGCGTGCGCGCCGATGCGCGGACGCTGCCGGTGGGCGCGGACGGGCTGGTCGATCCGGCTGCGCTGCGGCCGGCGCCGGGCGACCTGGTCGCGGTGCAATGGGCGAATAGCGAGACGGGCCTGCGCCAGCCGATCGCGGCGATCGCGGAGGCGGTCCATGCGGCGCGCGCGCACCTGCTGGTTGATGCCGCGCAGATGCCGGCAGGCGCGGACCCGGCGCTGGCCGGCCATGCCGACCTGATCGCCCTGTCGGCGCACAAGCGCGGCGGGCCGCCGGGGATCGGCGCGCTGCTGGTCCGGGACCTGGCGCTGCTGAGCCCCAGCGGTGGACAGGAGCGCGGCTATCGGCCGGGCACCGAGAACCTGCCGGGGGCGCTCGGCTATGCCGCCGCGCTCGCCGAGCCGGAGCCGGATCATGCGGAGCTGCGCGCGATGCTCGATGACCGGATCACGCGTTCGGGCGGCATCGCCGTCGCGGCGGGCGGCTGGCGGCATCCCGCGATCGGCGCCTATCGGCTGCCCGGCGTCGCCGCGACGACCCAGCTGATCCGCCTCGACCTGGCAGGCTTCGCGGTGTCGGCCGGCAGCGCCTGCGCCAGCGGCAGCATGAAGCCCAGCCACGTGCTGGCGGCGATGGGCTGGCGCGCCGAGGACAGCCGCGAGGTGATCCGCGTCAGCTTCGGTCGCACCACAACGGTGGCGCAGGTTGAGGCGTTCGTCGTCGCGTGGCGCGCGATGGCGCGGGCGACCGGCCGGTTCGCGGCATGACCTATCTCGACTACCAGGCGACGACGCCGCTCGCGCCCGAGGCCCTGGCGGCGATGCTGCCCTGGTTCACCGACCAGCATGGCAATCCGCACAGCGCGCATCGCGCCGGGCGCCTGGCGCGGGCGGGGGTCGAGGTGGCGCGCGATTCGGTCGCCGCGCTGCTGCCGGCGGGCGGGCGGCTGGCCTTCACCGGCGGCGCGACCGAGTCGATCAACTGGGCGATCAAGGGAAGCGAGGGCGGCATCGTCACGATCGCCACCGAACATGCGGCCGTGCTCGACAGCGTCGCGGCCGAGGCGGCGCACGGGCGCGACGTCACGATCCTGCCGGTCGGCGCGGATGGGCTGGTCGACCTGGCCGCGGCGCGCGCGGCGATCCGCCCGGGCGTCGGGTTGGTCGCGGCGATGCTGGTCAACAACGAGATCGGGGTGATCCAGCCGGTCGCCGACCTGGCTGCGCTGGCGCACGCGGTCGGTGCGACGATGCTGTGCGACGCGGTGCAGGGCTATGGCCGTGTCGCCATGCCCGAAGGCGTCGACTGGATCGCGTTGTCGGCGCACAAGGTCCATGGTCCCAAGGGGATCGGCGGCTTGTGGATGCGGAACGGGGCGCCGGCGACGCTGCTGCACGGCGGCGACCAGGAGGGCGGCCGGTCGGGCACGCTCAGCCCGGCGCTGTGCGCGGGATTCGGCGCGGCGGCGACGCTGATGCGCGAGCAGGCGGCCGTGGATACGGCGCATGTCGAACACCTGTGGCAGGCGGCGCGCGCGACCCTGTCGCCGGCGCGCGGCTGGACGCTGAACGGCGATTCGGCGCGGCGATACCATGGCAATGTCAATGTGCGGCGGCCCGGCCTGGATGTCGCGCGGCTGATGAGCGATTGCCGCGACCTGGCCTTTTCCGCCGGATCGGCCTGCGCCAGCGGTTCGGGGCGGTCCAGCCATGTGCTGCGCGCGATCGGCTTGTCGGAGGCGGCGGCGCGGTCGTCGATCCGCATCGGCTTCGGCCGCGACACGTCGGAAGTCGCGCTGGTCGCCGCGCTGGAGCGGATCGCCGACGCGGCGGCGGCGCAATGATCCCGCTGGTCTTCGAGCATCGCGGCGGGCGCGTGGCTGTCGAGGCAGACGTCGGGGCGCGGCTGCTCGACGTGGCGCAGGCGGCGGGGATGCCGCTGGAGGGGACGTGCGGTGGCCAGCTCGCCTGCGCGACCTGTCATGTCGTCATCGCCGCCGAGGATGCCGACCGCCTGCCGCCACCGAGCGAGGCGGAGGAGGACATGCTCGACCTGGTGCCCGCCGCGACGCGCACCAGCCGGCTGGCCTGTCAGGTGCGCCTGACCATGGCGCAGGCGGGCATGATCGTACGCGTGACATAAATTGTTACAAACGCAATCGTTTTCGGTTGACATTCCTGACAGCGCGACAACGGCGGGTTCAGCCGTGATCCATCGCCATGGTCGTAATCCTCTGGTCATACCCGCTTCATCCGGCGGGTGCGTAACGGAGTATCGAGCCATGAAGATTGCAGCACTGATCGGTGCCGGCCTGCTCGCCACCGGAACCCTGGCCGCCCTGCCGGCCGAGGCGCAGCGGTGGGACCATCGCGGACCCGGCTGGGATCGGGGCCCCGGCTGGGAGCGCGGGCCGGGCCGGCATTACGGCCATGGCTATGGCTGGCGTGACGATCGCGGACCTCGGTGGCAGGGCGGCCATCGCTGGGATCGCGGGCCGCGTTGGGCCCATGGCCGGGATCGCGGCCGGTTGATCTGCGAGCGCGGCTATTACGGCCGGCAATGCTATCGCGTCTATCGTTAAGCCCTCGACGAAAAGGATAAGATCATGACCATCAAGACCTTCATGGCGGCCGGCCTGGTCGCGCTCACCGGCCTGTCGCCGATCGCCCTCGCCACCCCCGCAGCGGCGCAGCGCACCGTCGTCCACGAGCGCACCGTGGTCCGCCACGATGCACGCCCCCACCACCGTCAGCGCGTCACGACCCGCAAGGTCTGCACCAACCGCTGGGTCCATGGTCATCGCGAGCGGGTGTGCCGCACCGTGCGCCGCTATCGCTGATCGACCGGCCGGGCGGGAGAGGGCTTGATCCCGCCGCCCGGCTCCGCCATAGGGCGCGCGGGAGTCGGGCGGACGTGGTCGTCGCCAACCCGGTCAGATCCGGAAGGAAGCAGCCGCAACGATTTCGCCGCGGGTCGTTCCGGCTCCCACCGCATGACATAGGGCCAGAGACGCGGATGCGTCCTGGCCCTTGTCGTATCCGCCATCCTGTCGAGTTGGACTCAGACCGGCTTGCCGACCGCGGCGCCGGTCTGCGGATAGCCGGTCTCTGCCGCATCCTCGTCGCGCAGCAACCGCCAGCCCGACGGCCCCAGCACCTCCAGGGGCCGGTAGCGCGTCTTGTACGCCATGCGCGCCGAACCCTTCACCCAATAGCCCAGGTAGAGATAGGGCAGGCCCGCCTCCCGCGCCCGCATGATGTGATCCATGATGATCAGATTGCCCAGGCCCGGCCGGATCGGCGAATCACCGCCATCCCCGTCGGTCGCGAAGAAGCTGTAGATCATTGACAGCCCGTCAGCCTGGCGGTCGGTCAGGCAGGCGCCCACCAGCTTGCCGCGTCGGCCGTTCACCGGCGGCTCGCGATATTCGACGATCAGCGAATCGACCGGCGAATGTTCGACCATGTCGGCGAAGTCGTCCTCGTCCATATTGGCCATGCCGCCGCCCGGATGGCGATGGCCAAGATAGCGGCGGAGCAGTTGGTACTGCTCGTCGGTCGCCCAGGCGCGGCACGCGACCACTTCCAAATCCGCGTTGCGTCGCAGCAACTTGCGCTGCGTCGCATTGGGCACGAAGTCGGCATTGATCACCCGCACGGATACGCAAGCGGTGCAGCCGGTGCAGGACGGGCGATAGGCCACGCCCTGGCTGCGGCGGAAGCCGATGCGGCTGAGCGCGTCGTTCAGCTCGCTGGCATGGGGGCCCGTCAACTCCGTAAACACCTTTCGTTCCTGCCGTCCCGGAAGGTACGGGCAGGGCGACGGCGTCGTGACGAAGAAGCGCGGAAAACGAAAAGGCGCGGTCACCGCCGAAAAACCCCCACAAAAGTCGTTACGCTGTTATATGTCGGTAGCGACTGGATCTGAAAAGGAGGTTTACCATCAAATTGTGTCAACGGCGTCACAGAGGCCGGATACACGATATCGGGTGGGGAACGTCCTGATCCTAGTTGCGTTGCCGAATTTCCCAATGGGAGGATTTTTATGAAGAAGTTCACCTCTGCCGTCGCCCTTCTCGCCGCGTCGGCGATCTCGGTCCCCGCAATGGCCGCGCCCGCCAATCCGGCGTCGTCGCTGTCGGTCGCCAAGTCGGTGCGCGCCAGCGCGCCGTCGGCGAAGGCCAACAAGGCGGCCGGTGGCGGCGCGCTGCTCGGTGCGCTGATCGCGGCCGGCGTCGTGGCGATCGGCGTTGTCGCCGTCGTCAAGGACGACAACTCGGACAGCAACTAATCGTGCTGCGCGGCGGGAAGGGCTTCGGCCTTTCCCGCCGTTTCCCCTTTCCCGCCGTTTCCCTTGCCATTAGATGTTCAGGCCAGTTCGACCTGGCTGGTTTCATAACCGGCATCGCGCAAGCCCGCGATCAGCCGGTCCAGATGCGCCCGGTCGCGCGTCTCGCACTCGATATCGGTGATCAGCCCCTTGGCGGGCAGTGTCGTGAAGACGCGCTGATGGTAGACCTCAATGATGTTCACGCGTTCCTGATCGAAGATCCGGGCGACGTGGAACAAGGCGCCGGGGCGATCCTGCAACCGGATGCGCAAGCGGGCCAGCCGGCCGGACCGCGCCAGGTCGCGCAGCAGCACATTGGCCAGCAGCCGCGTATCGATATTGCCGCCGCACAGCACAACGCCGACCGTCCGCCCCCGGAACCGGTCCGGATGGGCAAGCAGCGCCGCCAGACCGGCCGCGCCCGCGCCCTCCACCACCGTCTTCTCGATCTGGAGCAACAGGCTGACCGCCTGTTCCAGCTGCCGCTCGCCGACCAGCACCAGATCGTCGACCAGCGCGGCGACGATCCGCGCGGTGATCCCGCCCGGCTCCTTGACCGCGATCCCCTCCGCCAGCGTATCGCCGGCGCAGGGCAGGTCGGTGCCATGGATGCGGTTGTACATCGACGGATAGAGTTCGGCCTGGACGCCGACCACCTCGACCGGCCGGTCGGCGGCGTGCGCGACGGTCGCCAGGCCCGAGATCAGGCCCCCGCCGCCGATCGGCACGATGAACGTGTCGATATCGGGCGCATCCTCCAGCATCTCCAGCGCCAGCGTGCCCTGGCCGGCGATGATGCGCGGATCGTCGAACGGATGGACGAAGGTATAGCCGCGCTCGCCTTCCAGCACCCGGGCATGGGCATAGGCGGCGTCGAACGTCTCGCCCTCCAGCACCACGGTCGCGCCATGCCCCTCGGTCTGCACCACCTTCACGGTCGGCGTGTTGCGCGGCATCACGATCGTAGCGGGCACGCCCAGCCGGTTGGCGTGATAGGCCAGGCCTTGCGCGTGATTGCCGGCCGAGGCGGCGATCACGCCCTGCGCCTTCGCCGCGTCGCTGAGCTGGAGCAGCGTGTTGAGCGCGCCGCGCTCCTTGTACGCGGCGGTGAACTGCAGATTCTCGAACTTCAGATAGACGGTCGCGCCGGTCAGTTGCGACAGGGTGCGGCTGACCAGGGTCGGCGTGCGGACGATCGCATCGCGAATGCGCGCATGGGCGGCCCGGACATCGTCGATGGAAACGGGCAGTGTAGCCGTGGGCGCATTCACCTGAGTTGTCATCGGGCGTCGTTAGACCGTCTGGTGCGGCGTGGAAACACCGCTTATGCGCCGATGTCATGCAAGGATATGCAATCAAGGGCCTGGTCGCCCTGTCGCTGATCGCCTGGCCCGTGGCGGCGAGCGCGGACGCGTTGGTCGACAATGTCACGGGCATCACGCTGGACGCGGATGGCAAGGTCGTCCGCTTCACCGGCCTGCTGATGTCGCTCGACGGCAAGGTCACCAAATTGCTGTCGGCGAAGGACAAGCGGCCCGATAAGCTCGACTGGCGCGCGGACATGAAGGGGCGGGTGCTGATCCCCGGCTTCGTCGATTCGCATGGCCATGTGCTGGAGCTCGGCTTCCGCCAGCTCGAACTCGACCTGTCGGGCGCGCGTACGCTGGCCGAGGCGCAGGCGCGCATCCGCGCCTATGCCGCCGCCAATCCCGACCGCAAGTGGATCCTGGGCGGCGGCTGGAACCAGGAGGCCTGGGGACTGGGCCGCTTCCCCACCGCCGCCGACCTGGATGCGGCGGTGCCAGACCGGCCGGTCTGGCTGGCCCGCGCCGATGGCCATGCCGGCTGGGCGAACAGCGTCGCGCTGCGCGAGGCGGGGGTGACCGCCAAGACCGTGTCGCCGGCCGGCGGACGGATCGAGAAGAGCGGCGGCCAGCCGTCCGGCGTGTTCGTCGACGCCGCGCAGGCGCTGGTCCAGAAAGTGGTGCCGCAGCCCTTGCCCAAGGAGCGCGACCTCGCCTTTCTCAAGGCGCAGGCGCTGCTGCTGGCGAACGGCGTCACCGCCACCGCCGACATGGGCACCAGCGTCGACGACTGGCTGACCTATCGCCGCATGGGCGATATCGGCAACCTGCGCATCCGCGTGATCAGCTATGGCGCCGGCATCGAGGATACGGTGCGGATCGGCGGCAAGGGGCCGACCCCCTGGCTCTATCAGGACCGGCTGCGGCTGGCGGGCGTGAAGCTGTACGGCGATGGCGCACTGGGCTCGCGCGGCGCTTGGCTGAAGGCGCCCTACGCCGATGCGCCGCGCGAATCGGGGCTGGGCTTCCTGTCCGACACGGTGCTGCGCAACCTGATGAGCCGCGCGGCGATGGACGGCTACCAGGTCGCGGTCCATGCGATCGGCGACGCCACCAATGCCGAGGTGCTGGGCGCGATCGACGAGCTGTCGGAGACCTACAAGGGCGACCGACGCTGGCGGATCGAACATGCCCAGATCGTCGACCCGGCCGACCTGAAGCGGTTTGGCCAGCATGGCACGATCGCGTCGATGCAGCCGGTCCATGCGACCAGCGACCGGGTGATGGCGGAGGCGCGACTGGGGCCGGCGCGGCTGGCCGGGGCCTATGCGTGGCGGACGATGCTGGCGAACGGCGTGCCGCTGGCCTTCGGTTCCGACTATCCGGTGGAGAGTCCCGATCCCTTCGCCGGCTGGGCCGCCGCCATCTCGCGCGAGGATGCGCAGGGGCAGCCGCCCGGCGGCTGGCGGCCCGAAGAGGCGGTCACGCGCGAACAGGCCTGGCGGGCCTTCACCCAGGGCGGTGCCTATGCCGCCTTCGCCGAGACCAAGTTCGGGCGGTTGGCGCCGGGCCAGCGCGCGGATTTCCTGATCGTCGACCGCGACCCGACCGCCGCCTCGCCCGCCGAGCTCCGCACCACCCAGGTGCAGGAGACCTGGGTCGGCGGCGAGAAGATGTGGTCGCGGAAATAGGGCATGCCCCCCGATAGTGGAGGCGTGGTTGAAGCCTCGCGGGGGTCGCCTGGTGGAGCGGAGTCGATCGCCGCCGGTGACACCCTCGGTCAGGCCGCGGCCTGAAACCTCCCTTGTCAGGAGCGAGTAGCGGGCTCCACCACCCGCCAACATGAAAAGCCGCGCGTCCCCAGAGAGAACGCGCGGCGATCAACCCCCCACGGGTGAACCTGTTCAGGCGACGGCGTTGATCTCCGCATCCTCCGAGTCGCGCAGCACATAGCCGCGGCCCCAGACGGTCTCGATATAGTTGTCGCCCTCACACGCCAGCGACAGCTTCTTGCGCAGCTTGCAGATGAAGACGTCGATGATCTTCAGTTCGGGCTCGTCCATGCCGCCATAGAGATGGTTCAGGAACATCTCCTTGGTGAGCGTCGTGCCCTTGCGAAGCGACAACAGCTCCAGCATCGCATATTCCTTGCCGGTCAGGTGCACGCGTGCGCCATCGACCTCGACCGTCTTGGCGTCGAGATTGACGGCGAGCTTGCCGGTGCGGATCACCGACTGGCTATGCCCCTTCGACCGGCGGACCACGGCATGGATGCGCGCGATCAGTTCCTCGCGATGGAACGGCTTGGTGACGTAATCGTCGGCGCCGAAGCCGAAGCTGCGCACCTTCGAGTCCATCTCGTTGACGCCCGACAGGATCAGCACCGGGGTCGTCACCCGCGCCACCCGCAGCTTCTTCAGCACGTCATAACCGTGCATGTCCGGCAGATTCAGGTCGAGCAGGATGATGTCGTAATCATACAGCTTGCCCAGATCCAGGCCTTCCTCGCCCAGGTCGGTCGTGTAGCAGTTGAAGCCCTCGGTGGAGAGCATGAGCTCGATGGCCTTCGCCGTGGTCGGCTCGTCCTCGATCAGCAGCACGCGCATCAGCCAGTCCCCTGTCACGAGCCGGCAATTCCATCCCACGGAATCGGTCGGCCCGGATTCATTAACCAAAGAACCTCTGAAGGCAAAAGGTTAATTTCTGGTTAGAGACGATCGGAAAACGCTTGCCGTTCCATCTTCGCTTCATTTTTCTGAACGTCCGATGGATGGACGACGCGCGGGATCGGCTCGCCCAGCACTTCGCGCAGGTACAGGCTGCGAATCAGGGTGAAGAACACCACCAGCAGCGCCGCCGAGAAGAACAGGCCGAAGATTCCGAAGACCACGCCGATGCCGATGATCGCGAAAACGGTGATGGCGGGCGGGATCGAGATCACGCGTTGCTGAACATAAGGGGTAATGAAGTTGGTCTGGATCAGCCGCACGATCGCATAGGTCGCCAGCGTCCCGACGACGGGCCCGGTGCCGTGGATCGCCGCCAGCCCGAGCGCGGGCAGCATCGCGGCGGTCGGACCGACATAGGGGATGAATTCCGACAGGCCCGCCAGCAGGCCGAGCGCAGCGGCGGAGGGCACGCCCGACAGCGCCAGGCCGATGCCGACCAGCACCCCCATCGTCGTCATCAGGATCAGCGACGATCGCAGCCACAGGCGCAGTGTCACCGCCACGTCGACCAGCGCATCCTCCACCGCCGGGCGGTGCTTGGGCGGCACCAGCAGCAACAGGCCGCGCTCATAGACCTTGGGATCGCCCGCGAAGAAGAAGGCGCCGACCAGCAGGAGCAGCGCGTTCAGGATCAGCTCGCCCGTGCCCTGCGCCAGTCCGCCGATATCCTGCGCGACGCGGCTGCCGGCAAAGGCGGCGCGCACCGCATCGACGATCTTGGCGCCCACCGGCGACTGGCTGGCCCAGCGCGCGAACTGGTCGATCAGGCCGGGCAGCGCGGTGACGAGCGCGTTGAGCTGCTGGCGGAAGGCGACGCCGAACAGCCAGACCAGGAAGGCGATCGCCGCCAGCACGGTCGCCATCGCCGCGCCCAGCGCCGCCTTGCCCGGCATCTTGAGGCGGCGGCCATAGAGATCGGCAAAGGCATGGATCACGGTCGCGCCCAGCACCGAGCCGAAGGCGAGGATCAGGAGGTCGCTCGCCCGCCACAGCGCCAGCACCACCGCCGCCAGCACCACCAGGATGACGGTGCGGCGGATGAACCGGCCGTCCGACTCGTCGGGGGCCAGGCGACCGGCGGGCGGGTCGGGCCGGATCGCGGGATCGTCGAAGCTCATGCGCCGATCATGGCAGAGCTTGGCCGCCCGCGACAGGTCTTGTCGCGGCGGCGCAAGGATCGCGCAGATGCTCGGCGAGAAAGGCGATCAGCGCCTCGACCCGCACCGGGCGCAGGGGGCTGGGCGGGGTGAGCAGGTGCAACCCGATCGCCGGCGGCGTCCAGTCCGGCAGAATCGCGACCAATGCGCCACTGGCCAGATGCGGTCCGACGATGAAGCCGGGCAGCCGTGCAATGCCCAGTCCCTGGAGCAGCGCCGGCACCAGCGCGTCGCCGCTATTGGCGGTCAGCGGCCCATCGACGCGCACCGTCAACACCGTCCCCTCCGCATCGGCGAACCGCCAGGGTCCGGGGGCATTGGCGTAGCCGAGCAGCCGGTGGCCGGTCAGGTCGCCCGGATGCGCGGGCGCGCCGGCGGCGGCCAGATAGGCGGGGGCGGCGACGATATGGCTGGCGATGCCGCACAGCCGGCGGGCGCGCAGCGAACTGTCGGCCAGGTCGCCGATGCGCAGCGCCACGTCGAAGCCCTCGGCGACGATGTCGATACGGGCGTCCGACAAGTGCAGGTCGATCTCCACGCCCGGATGCTGCGCCAGGAAACGCGCGACCAGGGGCGCGACATTGGCGATGCCGAAGCTCATCGGCACGGCGAGCCGTACCCGGCCGGCGGGGGAGGCGGCGGCGTCGTGCGCGGCCTCCTCGGCGGCGCGCGCCTCCGCCAGCAGGCGCGCGGCATGATCGGCGAGCGGCCGCCCCGCCTCGGTCAGCGCCAAGCGCCGCGAGGTGCGATGGAACAGCGACTGGCCGATCTGCGCCTCCAGCCGCGACACCGCCTTGGACACGGTCGCCTTGCTGAGGCCGATCGCGGCGGCCGCGCCGCTGAACGAGCGATGCTCCGCCACTGCGGCGAAGATCGCCCAGGCTTCCAAATCCGGCAGACGCATGGCGGCAGTGCTCCTTCGCGGGATGCTTATCTCCGGAAACGATCGGTTTCCACCGTTTCCGTTTACGCGACCCGCCAAGCGCTTATCTTGGCGGCATCACAGGAGTTCGACATCATGTCCGACACGATCACGACCATCGACCGCCGCGCCTTCGCCACGCTGGGCCATGCGAACCATGGCTGGCTCGACGCGCGGCATCATTTCTCCTTCGCCGGCTATCATGATCCCGAGCGGATGGGCTGGGGCGCGATCCGGGTGTGGAACGACGATGTCATCGCGCCGCAGAGCGGCTTCCCGCCGCATCCGCACCGCGACATGGAGATCGTCACCTATGTCCGCAGCGGCGCGATCACCCACCAGGACTCGCTGGGCAACACGGGCCGCACCGCCGCCGGCGACGTGCAGGTGATGAGCGCCGGATCGGGCGTCCGTCATGCGGAATATAATCTGGAGGACGAGCCGACCACGCTGTTCCAGATCTGGATCGAGCCGACCAGCCGGGGCGGCGAGCCGCATTGGGGCGCCAAGCCGTTTCCCAGGGGCGAGCGTTCGGGCCGGTTCGTGACGCTGGCCTCCGGTTTCGCCGAGGATGCGGATGCGCTGCCGATCCTGGCCAGGGCGCGGGTGATGGGCGCGACGCTGAAGGCGGGCGAGGCGACCAGCCATATCGTGGAGCCCGGCCGCCACGCCTATCTGGTGCCCGCCACCGGGCGGATCACGATCGACGGCCAGACGTTCGACGCCCGCGACGGCGCGGCGCTGTCGGGCGGCCGCACCTATCAGATTGCGGCCACCGAGGACGCCGAGATCGTCTTGGTCGACGCCGAATGATCCTCAGCCGGGATCGCTGAACTGTTTCGAGAAGGAGTGACCGATGACCAAGGTTCTGGTGCTATACTATTCGTCCTATGGCCATATCGAGCAGATGGCCGATGCCGTCGCCGAGGGCGCGCGTGAAGCCGGCGCGCAGGTCGATATCCGTCGCGTCGCCGAGACCGCGCCGCAGGCGGTGGTCGAGGCCGCGCATTTCAAGACCGACACCGCCCACCCGCTGATCGAAGGGCCGGACGCGCTGGCGGACTATGACGCGATCATCGTCGGCGCGCCGACCCGCTATGGCCGGATGCCCAGCCAGATGGCGGCCTTCTGGGACACGACCGGCGGCCTGTGGTTTCAGGGCAAGCTGATCGGCAAGGTCGGCGGCGCGTTCACCTCGACCGCCAGCCAGCATGGCGGGCAGGAGACGACGCTGTTTTCCATCATCACCAACCTGCTGCACCATGGCATGACGATCGTCGGCCTGGATTATGGCTTCCAGGGCCAGATGGGCGTCGCCGAGGTGCTGGGCGGCTCGCCGTATGGCGCGACGACGATCGCGGATGGCGACGGCAGCCGCCAGCCGCATGCCGAGGAGCTGGCCGGCGCGCGCTATCAGGGCAAGCGGATTGCCGAGACGGCGGCGAAGCTGTTCGGTTGATTGGGAAGCGGGGTGTCGGCGAAAGCTGACGCCCCGCGACCGGTTCGTGAGGCGTGACCGCTCGCGAACTTATAGGTTCTTGTTCCCCGGCGAAGGCCGGGGTCCAGTTCGGGGACGCTTGTGATGACGCGCAGCGCTCCGGTACAGCCACCTTCCCAATCGTTACCCGGCCTTCGTCGGGGAACACATTGGCGGACAGGTTTGGCTTAACCTATCTGCCGGACGGGGCTGCGATCACTCCTCGCCCAGGTCCCGCGCCACCTGCGGCGCGCGCAGCAGCTGGTCGATATGGCTGCCCTCGTCGAAGCTCTCGTCCGCCAGGAACTTGAGCTTCGCGGCATATTTCATCTTGATCCGCGTCGCGACCTCGCGCTGCAGATAGGCGGTGTTGGTGCGCAGCGCCTTCAGCACCGCCGCCTCGTCCTTGCCGAGCAACGGCTTCACGAACACCGTGGCGTGACGCAGATCGGGCGACATGCGCACCTCGGTCACTGACACCATATGCTTGGACAGCACGTCGTCATGCACGTCGCCGCGCTGCAGGATTTCGGACAGGATATGCCGCACCTGCTCGCCGACGCGCAGCGTGCGGACGGACTTTTCGGGGGCGGCGTCGCTTTGATGTTTCATGGTCGTCCTGCACCGCCGGTCTGCGGGCGGCGAAAAAATCCGGGGGCGACCGGCGGCGGCAAGGCCGCCACCGGTCGCGCGCCCGCTTATAGGGTGCGCTCGCGCAGCTCGACCTCGAAGGTTTCGAGATAGTCGCCGGAGCGGATATCCACGAAATTGTTCGAGAAGGTCACGCCGCACTCCAGGCCGGCGCGCACTTCAGCGACATCGTCCTTGAAGCGGCGCAGCGACGCGATCTCACCCTGATAGATGATGACGTCGTTGCGCATGATGCGCGCCTTGAGCGCCTTGCGGATGACGCCGTCGACGACCAGCAGACCAGCCGCCTTGCCATGCTTGCCCGCGGAGAAGACCTCGCGGATCTCGGCGCGGCCGACCACCGTCTCGAACGCCTCCGGCCCGAGCTGCCCGGCCATGCCGGCGCGAATCTCGTCAATCAGGTCGTAGATGACGTCGTAATATTTCAACGCCACCTTCTGCCGCTCGGCGATCTCGCGCGCCTTGGCATTGGCGCGGACATTGAAGCCGACGATCGGCGCGCCCGACGCGCCCGCCAGCGTCACGTCGCTCTCGGTGATGCCACCGACGCCCGAATGCAGGATGCGGGCGCGGATCAGATCGGTCGAGATCTTGTTGATCGACGCCACGATCGCCTCGACCGTGCCTTGCGTATCCGCCTTCACCACCAGCGGATATTCCGCCGCCTGGTTCTGGCGCAGCGCCGAGAACATCGACTCCAGGCTGGCCGGGGCCGAGGTGGTGCGCTTCTGGGTCAGCACGCCCTGGCGATATTCCGCCACTTCGCGCGCCCGCGCCTCGTTCTCGACCACCTGCAGCGGGTCGCCCGCCGACGGTACGCCCGACAGGCCGAGCACCTCGACCGGCATGGACGGGCCCGCTTCCTTGATCTGGCGACCCTTGTCGTCGACCAGCGCGCGGACGCGACCGCTCTCCGCGCCGACAACGAACACGTCGCCGACCTTCAGCGTGCCGCGATTGACCAGGATGGTCGCGACCGGGCCACGGCCCTTGTCCAGCTTGGCCTCGATCACCGTGCCGTCGGCCGGGCGGTTCGGGTTGGCGGACAGCTCCATCAGCTCGGCCTGGAGCTGGATCTTCTCGATCAGCGTATCCAGCCCGATCTTCTTGAGCGCCGACACCTCGACGTCCTGGACGTCGCCGCCCATCTCCTCGACCACCACTTCCTCGCTCAGCAGGCGCTCGCGCACCTTCTGGGCATTGGCCTCGTGCTTGTCGATCTTGTTGATCGCCACGATCATCGGCACGCCGGCCGCCTTGGTGTGGTTGATCGCCTCGATCGTCTGCGGCATCAGCCCGTCATCGGCCGCAACCACCAGCACCACGATATCCGTGACGTCGGCACCGCGCGCGCGCATCTGGGTGAAGGCCTCGTGGCCGGGCGTGTCGAGGAAGGTGACCTTCGACTTGTCCTTTAGCGTGACCTGATAGGCGCCGATATGCTGGGTGATGCCGCCGGCCTCGCCGCGCACCACATCGGTGCCGCGCAGCGCGTCGAGCAACGAGGTCTTGCCATGGTCGACATGGCCCATGATCGTGACCACGGGGGGACGCGGGCGCAGCGCCTCGGCCGCATCCTCGGCGGTGTCGACCGCCAGGTCGACGTCGCTGTCGGAAACGCGGACGATGTTGTGCCCGAACTCGGTCACCAGCAGCTCGGCCGTATCCTGGTCGATCGTCTGCGTCATGGTGACGGGCATGCCCATCTTGAACAGCGTCTTGACCAGGTCCGCACCCTTTTCGGCCATGCGGTTGGCGAGTTCCTGCACGGTGATCGCCTCGGGCACCTGCACGTCGCGGACCTGCTTGACCTGCGGCTCGCGCGGGCCGCCGAAGGAACGCTTCTCCTTCTCGCGCGCGCGCTTCAACGCGGCGAGAGAACGGGCGCGCGCGCCATCGTCGTTGCCGAGCGCACGGTTGACGGTCAGCTTGCCGCCACGACGCTCGTCACCGCGACGGTCGCGCTGCTGCGGCCGCGTGGCGGGAGCCCCGGCGCGCGGCGTCGCCGCACCCGAGGTGAAGCTGCGCGGCTGGGCCGTCGACGATTCGGCTGGCTTTGCAGCCGGGGTCGGCGCGGCGGCGGCGGCAGGCTTCTCGGCCGGCTTGGGCGCGGGCGGCGGAGGACGCTCGGGCCGCGCGACCGGCGAGAAGCGGCGCGGGGCCGGCATCGACGGATCGCGCGCCAGCTCGACCACCGGACGCGCCGGGGTGGGTGCCGGGGCCGGGGCCGGACGCGCCGCCACAGGGGCGGGGGCCGGCGTGGGAGCCGGTGCCGGTGCGGGAGCCGGCGCGGGCGCCGGCGTGTCTGCCTTGGGGGCGGGGGCCGGGATTACCGGCCGCTCGACCGGACGGAAGCCACGACCGGCCGGCGTCGCCACCGTGATCGGCGGGGCGGGGGGCGCGGGCGGCGCGGCCACGACCTGGGGGGCGACCGGTGCGGGCGCGGGGGCCGGCTCCGACGCCGGAGCCGGCGTCGGGGCGGGGGCCGGCTCGGCCGCCTTGGCGGCAGCCTCTGCCGCGGCCTGCGCCCGTTCGGCGGCGCGCTGGCGCTCCTCCTCGGCGGCGCGGGCGCGCTCCTGGTCCTCGCGGCGACGCGCGTCTTCCAGCGCGTGCATCCGCTGCTCTTCCGCCTCGCGCAGCAGGCGGGCCTGCCGCTCCTGCGGGGTCTCGTTGGCCGGTGCCGGGCGCGGGGCCGGCGCGGGGGGCGCGGCCGGCGTCGGGGCCGCGACCGCCACTTCGGCGGCCGGGGCCGGCGTCGTCGCCTCGCCCGCAGGCGCGGCTTCCCCGGGGCGACGGAACGTCCGCGCCTTCTTGGTCTCGACGATCACCGTGTTCGAGCGGCCGTGGCTGAAGCTCTGCTTCACCTTGCCGGTCTCCACCGTGCGGCGAAGTCCCAGCGGCGCGCGCATGCCCAGCTTCGGCTTGTCGTTGTCGGTTTCGCTCACTCAAATTCCTCGCGTACGTCTACGGCCGGAGACGCCGGGTCTGAACCGGGCGCCGATGCGCCTTGCGGGGCCGTTCCGCAAGGGGCCGATAAGGATTCGGATCCGATGAAATGCAGCCATCGGTCGAGCGCTTCGCTCACCCGCTTCGCTGCGTGCCGGTCGGTCAGGGCGATGTGTACCACATTTTCGCGGCCCAGCGCCAACGACAATATGGTGCGTTCGACCGGTAACGCCAAGCCCCTGAGATCGGAACCTTCACGATCGCTGCCGACGCGCCAGGCCTGGGCCAGCTTGCGCCGCCCGTCCTCACGCGCATCGGCGGCATGATAGAGCGCCTGGAGCTGCCCGGAGCGCGCCGCCGTTTCGATCCGGTCGGATCCGGTGACCAGCGTGCCCGCCTTCGCCTCCAGCCCCAGCCGGTCGAGCGCGTTGCGCTCCAGCGCGGACTCGATCAGCTGCGGCAGATCGTCGGGGATGGTCAAAGCGCCGGTCTTGAACGCGCGTGACAAGGCGCCGCGCAACCGGCCCTTGGCCAGCGCCACTTCCAGCTCGGCGCGATCGACGCCGATCCACGCGCCCCGGCCCGGAGCCTTGGCGCGCACATCTGGCAGGATCACGCCGTCGGGCGACAGGGCGAGCCGGATCAGCGCGGTGGGCGAGGCGCGATCCTGCGACAGGATGCACTTGCGGACCGGACCGTCGATGTCGGCTTGCGCGCGCTGGTTTAGCGAACGGGTCTCATTGCGAGGGGACCGCATCAGCGTCTCCCTTCGCGGCGTCGCGGTCGGCGAGCAACAGCCCGCCGGCCCCGTAGTTTTCGGTCGGCACTTCCTCGATCACGATCTGGACGGCGGCCGGGTTCTTGCCCAGCCGCTGCACCAGCGAGTCGGTGACATCGGCGACGATCGCGGCCTTCTGGTCGCGCGTCGCCGTGCCGGAAATGCGGATGCTGACGAACGGCATCAGGCCTGATGATCCTCCGTCGCGTCATCGCCGCCGGCCACGCCCTGCGCCTCGTCCGACGACTCGGCGGCCGGAGCCTCCTCCTCTTCGTCGGCGAACCAGTGGGCGCGCGCGGCCATGATGATCTCGTTGCCCTGCTCGTCGCTCAGGCCATATTCGGCCAGGATGCCGCCCTTGGGCTCCGGACGCTTGCCGTCGTCGTTGCGGCGGCGCGGCTCGGCGCGCTTCTTCTCGACCAGCTCGTCGGTCGCCAGGTCGGCGAGGTCGTCGAGCGTCTTGATGCCCGCCTTGCCCAGGGTGACCAGCATCGCCTCGGTCAGGTACGGCATGTCGATCAGCGCATCCTCGACCCCCAGCGCACGGCGCTGCTCGCGATTGTTCTGCTCGCGCCGGTCGAGCGCCTCCTGCGCGCGGCTCTGCAGCTCCTGCGCCAGATCGTCGTCGAAGCCCTCGATCGCCGCCAGCTCGTCGATCTCGACATAGGCGACCTCTTCGAGGTTGGTGAAGCCCTCGGCCACCAGCAGCTGCGCCAGCGTCTCGTCCACGTCCAGCTCCTGCTGGAACAGGTCGGAATTGGCGACGAACTCCTTCTGGCGCTTTTCGGAGGCATCGGCCTCGGTCAGGATGTCGATCGCCTTGCCGGTGAGCTGCGAGGCGAGCCGGACATTCTGGCCGCGACGGCCGATCGCCAGCGACAGCTGGTCGTCGGGCACCACCACCTCGATCCGCTCCTCCTCCTCGTCGATCACGACGCGGCTGACCGAGGCCGGCTGGAGCGCGTTGACGACGAAGGTGGCGATATCCGGCGACCAGGGGATGATGTCGATCTTCTCGCCCTGCATCTCCTGCACCACCGCCTGGACGCGGCTGCCCTTCATGCCGACGCACGCGCCGACCGGGTCGATGGAGCTGTCGCGGCTGATCACGCCGATCTTCGCGCGCGAACCAGGATCGCGAGCCGCCGCCTGGATGGTGATGATGCCGTCGTAGATTTCGGGCACTTCCTGCGCGAACAGCTTCTTCATGAAGTCGGGATGCGCGCGGCTCAGGAAGATCTGCGGTCCGCGATTCTCGCGCACCACCTTCAGGATCAGCGACCGGATGCGATCGTTGACGCGCACTACTTCGCGCGGAATCTGCTGGTCGCGGCGGATCACGCCCTCGGCGCGACCCAGATCGACGACGATATGGCCGAACTCGACGCGCTTGACGACGCCGGTGATGATTTCGCCCTGGCGGTCCTTGAACTCTTCATATTGCCGCTCGCGCTCGGCATCGCGGACCTTCTGGAAGATGACCTGCTTCGACGCCTGCGCCTGGATGCGGCCGAATTCGATGGGGGGCAGCGGATCGACCAGGAAGTCGCCGACGACGGCGCCCTTCTTCAGCTTCTGCGCGTCCTTCTCGGACACCTGCTTGTAGAGGTCGTCGACCAGCTCGACCACCTCGACGACGCGCCACAGGCGCAGGTCGCCGCTGTTCGGGTCCAGCTTCGCGCGGATATCCATTTCCTGGCCGTAGCGGGTCCGGGCGGCGCGCTGGATCGCGTCCTCCATCGCCTCGATCACGATCGCGCGATCGATCATCTTCTCAGACGCGACCGAGTTGGCGATCGCGATCAGTTCGGCGCGGTTGGCGGTGGCCGTGGCCATCAGTGGATATCCTCTGCTGATACGGGCGCCTCGTCAGGCGCATCTTCGAATTCGTCGGCGCCGTCCATCGACAGCGGCGCGGTGGCGGCGATGAGCCGGTCGGTCATCACCAGCTTGGCATGGTCGATCTGGTCGAAGCCGATCGTGGCGATGCCGTGCTGGCCCAGGTCGATCGAGATGCGGTCGCCCTCGACCCCCGCGATGTCGCCGGTCAGCTGCTTGCGGCCGTCCACCGCCTCGGTCAGGCGGACGCGCGCCTCATGACCCGTCCAGTCGCGATAGTCGGATAGCCGGGTCAGCGGCCGGTCGATGCCGGGACTGGACACCTCCAGCCGGTACGCCTCGGCGATAGGGTCGCGGCCGGCCGCCTCCAGCGCGTCGAGCCGATCGGAGATGCGGTGCGACAGGGCGGTGCAATCCTCGATCGTCAGCTGACGCGTGTCGGGCCGCTCGGCCATCACCTGGAGCGTCGGGTCCGACTTGCCGCCGGTCATCTTCACGCGCACCAATGCGAAACCCAGCGCGCGCGCTTCGGGTTCGATCAGGGCGGTCAGGGCAGCGATATCGGTCAAGCGGAACTCCATGCGAGGGCGCCGCCGCGGAGCGGGGCCCCGCAGCCTCCGCATCTGGCGATGTAGAGAAAGCGACGCGGATATATGCGAATCGCCACCATTCCACAAGCCTTGCCGATCGATGTTGCATCCAAGGCGGATATCGGCACGTTGCATCCCCGATCAACGGGAGAGGTCGGTCATGAAGAGCAACGGTCGTGTGGTCCTGCTGGCGGCGTTGCCGGCCGCGCTTCTGGCTTGTTCGGGCAACGCCGCGCCGGGAGGTGACGCCGCGGCCCCGCTGGTGGCCGATGCGCCGTCGCCGAGCCCCAGCGCCACGGCGGCCGCTACGCCCCCGCCGGCTGGTGCCGAGCCGTTCGTGAAGACGGTGGTCGCCGACTTCGACGCGCCCTGGGCGATGACCTTCCTGCCCGATGGCCGGATGCTGGTGACCGAGAAGGACGGGCGGATGCTGCTGGTCTCCGCCGATGGCCGCAGCCGGTCGACCGTGGCGACGATCACCGTGGACCCGGCCGGGCAGGGCGGGCTGATGGACGTGGTGCTCGCGCCCGACTTCGCGCAGAGCCGACGCGTCTATTTCAGCTATTCGGCGGCGGGCGAGGGCGGCAAGGGCGTGGTGCTGGCGCGCGGCCGGTTGCGCGCGGATGACGCGGGCGGCGTGCGGCTGGGCGAGATCGAGGCGCTGTTCCGCGCCCGGCCGTTCGTGTCGGGTGACGGCCATTATTCGGGTCGCATCGCCTTCTCGCCCGACGGGCGCTACCTGTTCTTCACCAATGGCGAGCGGCAGGCCTTCACGCCCGCGCAGAACAAGACCGGCACGCTGGGCAAGGTGCTGCGCCTGACCCCGGACGGCCAGCCCGCGCCCGGCAACCCGCTGGCCGCGCAGGGCTTCCAGCCCGAAGTGTGGAGCTACGGCCATCGCAACCTGCTGGGGGTCGCCTTCGACGCGCAGGGACGATTGTGGGAGCAGGAGATGGGGCCGAAGGGCGGCGACGAGATCAACCTGATCCTGCCCGGCCGCAACTATGGCTGGCCCAATGCCTCGAACGGCAGCCATTATGACGGGCGCGACATTCCCGACCATCGTCCGGGCGATGGCTACGAGGCGCCCAAGGTCTGGTGGAACCCGTCCATCTCGCCGGCCGGGCTGATGATCTATTCGGGCGCGATGTTCCCGGAATGGCGTGGCGACGCCTTTGTCGGCGGCCTGTCGAGCAAGGCGCTGCTTCGAGTCCACCTGTCCGGCGACCAGGCGAGCAAGGGCGACCAATGGGCCATGGACGCCCGCATCCGCGAGGTGGAGCAGGGACCCGATGGCGCGATCTGGCTGCTGGAGGATGGCGGCGGGTCGCAGGGCCGGCTGATCCGGCTGAGCCGGGGCTAGTCGGTCAGGCGCGAGGTCGCGATCACCTTTTGGAACAGCGCGTTGAGCGCGGCGGAGATATCGCCGTCGGTGCCGACCTCGAACATCAGGTCGCCGCTGGCGCATTGCTGCAAGGCCGGGCGCAGCATCGGCGATAGCGCGACGGCATTGTTCTTCGACCAGTCGTCGTAACCGATCGCTTCCTCCTGATAGGTGGTGTAGAGGATCGCGATCTTGATCCGGCGGCCCTTCATGATCGTGCAGGCGTCCTGGATGATCTTGCCCATCTGCTGTCCGTTGCGGCTCTCGTTGCGCATCCCATCCGTGATGAGGATCAGATAGGCTTGCGGCGTGTCGCCGGTCTGGCCGCTGCCCGTGCCGGCCATGGCGGGCATCAGCGTCAATTGCTGCCGCAGCGAGTCGTCATGCTCGGTCTGCGTGTTCCAGTTGCTGTCGTTGGTGTTGACCGCGACGATGTCGAGCTTCGCGGCGCCGGCCTTGGCCAGACCGTAGTCGTCGGTCAGCGACGCGACGTTGCGGAAATTGGCGGCGCGATCGAAGCTGGCGATGGAAAAGCGATAGGTCGCCCCGTTGACGGCGCTTTCGCGCTGCGCGTCACCCAGCAGGTCGGCGATCGCGTGCTGGCCAGCGTCGATGCGCAGCTCGACGCCATTGTTGTGCGCCAGTGCGTAATAGTCGATCTTGTTGCCGTCCTTGTCGACAACCTTCGGATTGGTGGGATTGGTCTGGTGGCAGGCGAAGGCGCAGCCGTCGGGATTCCAGACCGAATCGGTCCGCACCGTGTTCGACTTCATCCAGCGGATGCCCGCACTGGTGGTCGGCAGCGCCATGGAGCTAGACGTATCGAGCATCACGTAGAAATCGATGTCCGGCGCGCGCTTGGCCTGCGAGCCGACCGATCCGGTCACCGCCAGCTCCCTTACGCCCAGGATGCCGCCGAAATAATTGCTCGACTCGCCACTGAAGCTCAGCGTGGCGCGGCGGAACTGACCGTTGCCGTGATCGTCGCTGACGTTGATCGCCAGGTCGCTTTCCGCATCAGGGTCGAGGCGCAGGCCCGGGATCAAACCCGCCGTCGCACGGAACACGTCGCGCGCGCGCTGCTCGGCGACGCTGCCGGGCGCGTCCATGAGCGTCCGGCTGGTCGCCGCCAGCACCGCGGCATCGGCGGCGGCCAGCAGGCGGGTGCGGATGCGCATCGCATTGGCATAATCCAGGCTCATGCCCACCGCGCAGATCAGCACGGGCAGCGCCAGCGCGAAGATCATCAGCACCGCGCCCCGGCGGCACCGCGTCAGGGCGGACAGGGTGCGCATGACCTTGCCGCTCAACCGGTGGACAGGGTGACGCTGCGCGACCGACGCGGCATCATGATGATCGACTGGCGCAGTCGGATCGGACCGGGCAGCCAGCGCCCCGGATCATAATCGTAGGCCACGTCGCTGTAGATCAGCGATGTGCCCGGCACCCGCAGCGCCGGCGGGATCTCGCTGCGGCTCATCGCCCGCCCGACCGTGTCGGGCCGGCGGCCGGCCGCGGCATCGCTCCAGACGATGCGGGCGGCGCGATCGTCGTCGATCGTCACCTGGGACACGCGGATCGTCGCGGCGCTGGCATCGCAGGGGGCGATCATCTGGCCGGAGGCGGCCAGGATCGTGTCCAGCGTCGCGGGCGGCAGCAGCGCATATTGCGACACCAGATCAGCCATGGCCCGCGCGGTGATCGTCGCCCGGCGGTCGCAGGCGGCGGCCGACACCAGTTGGACGATGGTCAGGTAGACCATCACCATCACCGGCAGCACCAGCGCGAATTCGACCAGCACCGCGCCGCGTCGGTCGGCCCGGATGCCGGCAGGGGCGATCTGACGGATCATGCGAAGGGCTCGGCCTTGAACAACTGGGTGCCGACCAGCAGGCGCTGGCCCACGCCGCTATCCGCCAGCGAAAAGCCCAGCGGCCCACCCGGGACCGGCCAGCGATAGAGGACGCGCAGCACCACCACGTCGCCCGGCGCGACCCGTTCGAACCGCCAGGCATTGGTGACCCGGCCGCGATCGTCGAAGGTCAGCGTCGGCGCGCCTGGATCGGCGTCGGCAAACGCATCGGCGCGGCGCAGGTCGATCATCAGCCGCGCACAGGACAGGAAGGAGGGCAGGCGATCGCAGGCCTGCCGCCGGAAACCGTCCGCATCCACGCCGGCGACCTGCGTCTTGCCGGTCAGCACCTGGCGCGCCATCTGGTCGGCGACGGTCTGGATCACCTGCTGCGCGAACAGCGTCAGCCCGGTCGCCAGGATCGCGATCAGCAACGCCAGGAAGGCCGAGCCGCACAAGGCGAACTCGATCGTCGCCACGCCGCGTCGGTCCCGCGTCAGGGCGGACCATGGACGATCGCGGCGGGGAGGAAGGCGGGCGGGTCGCATCACCCCGTCCTGCCGTCGGTCGATGAAACACAGGTTAAGAACGAGGCGGGCGATGGTCCGGTTTGGAGGGTATCTTAGTTAGGCTATTGATGCTGGCCGGAAAGTTTATTTCGCGCGCGGTGACCGCCGGCGCAGCGCCAGGGCGTAGATCACCACCGCCACGCCCGCGAACAAGAACCATTGCACCGCATAGGCGAGATGGTTGTTCGGCACCGAATCGAGATCGGGGGCCGGATTGGGAGCGAGCCCGGCGAGCGGCGTGGCGGCGACCAGCATCAGCCGGGGCGGCTGCGGGTGCAGCGCCGCGCCGATCAGCGACTGGCCGTTGGGCGCATGGCCGATCGTGCCGCTGACCGCGCCGCCGCTCCAGACGGGGCGGGCATTGGGGTCGCGGGTGGTGCCGAGTTGCACCAGCATCGGCGTCGCGCCGCCGCCACAGGTCGCGATCGCACGGAAGCCCATTGCGCCGGCCCCGGCGAGTCGCACCGTCACCGGCGGCGCGCAGCGGCCGGTGGCGCGGCGGAACAGCCAGCGCTCGTCGGTCCGATCGGGGAAGGGGATGGCGGGTCGCGCCGGATTGGCGGCGAGCTGCTGGAGAAAGGCGCGCTTCTGCGGCAGTCGGTCGAGCAGTTGCCACAGGCCGAGCGCGATCATCGCCGCCACCGCCAGCGCGACCAGCAGCGTGGAGATCAGGGGTAGGCGCCTCACGGCTCGATCCGCCCCTCGCGCGCGGCGTTGCGATATTCGGCCCAGAGCAGCATCGCCTTGGCGACGCGCAGCGACGCGATCGTCGCGACCGTCATGAACGGCACCCAGATCAGCCCATGCACCCACCAGGGCGGCGCGACCTTCACCTGCAACCAGATCGCCAGCCCGACGACCAGCGCGCCCAGGATCAGCGTCAGGAAGGCGGCGGGACCGTCGCCGACGTTGAAGCGGGTCAGGTCCAGGCCGCAGGCGGCGCAGCGGTCGCGGAAGCGCAGCAGTCCGGCATACAGGCTTGCCGCGCCGCAGCGCGGGCACAGGCCTTTCAGGCCGGCCTGGACGATGCTCGGCGCGTCGTCCCGTCGCGGCGGCGGGGCGGGATCGTCGGACATCGCGCCCGCCCCTCGTCCGGCCTCAGCCGCCGTGGACCGGCGCGCCCCAGCCGCCCCAGACATAGATGGTGACGAACAGGAACAGCCAGACGACGTCGACGAAATGCCAGTACCAGGCCGCCGCCTCGAAGCCGAAATGCTGGCGTGGCGTGAAGTCGCCCTTGTAGGCGCGCACCAGGCAGACGATCAGGAAGATCGTGCCGATCAGCACGTGGAAGCCGTGGAAGCCGGTCGCCATGAAGAAGGACGCACCATAGTTGATCCCCTTGAAGGGGAAGGGCGCGTGGGCGTATTCATAGGCCTGGATCGCGCTGAACAGCAGGCCCAGCGCCACGGTCAGCCACAGGCCCTTGAGCACGCCGTCGCGATTGCCGACGCCGAGCACGCCCCACAGCCCGGTCTTCTCGCCGCCGCGCTGGTTGTGGATCAGGGCATGGTGCGCCCAGGTGACGGTGGTGCCCGAGGTCAGCAGGATCAGCGTGTTGAGCAGCGGCAATTCGAACGCGTTGATCACCTCCAGTCCCTTGGGCGGCCATTGCGCGGCGATCGCGGTCGCGCCCTCGGCGGCGCGCTCGACCTGGCCGTCGATGACGCTCATCGCGGTCGGGAACAGCGCGAAGTCGAAATAGGCCCAGAACCAGCCGACGAAGAACATGACCTCGGAGGCGATGAACAGGATCATGCCGTAGCGGAAATGGAGCTGGACGACGGGGCTATGGTCGCCGGCATGCGCCTCGCGGATTACCTGGCCCCACCAGCTGTACAGAGCGAACAGCACCGCGATCAGACCCATGATGAAGATCCAGCCGCCGCCATTGGGCTTGTCGACATGGCCGCCATGCATCCACATGATCGCGCCCGCCGCCATCGCCAGCGCCGAGAAGGACGTGAACAAGGGCAGGATGCTAGGCGGAAGGATATGATAATCGTGGTTCTTGGCGCCTGCCATAATCCTGTCCCCGTCTATCTTTTGCCGGCATCCTAGGATCGTCGGCGGGTCAGAACAATAGGGGATTAGGAGGAGCGGTGTTGGTCGACCGGACGATGTCTGCGCAACTCCTACCCTACAAGGGCAGGGGGCCGGGGGGGGCAGGGGGCAGGGGGCAGCCCTGACGAAGGAGCGTCACCGCTGGCAAGCGCAACGGCGGCCGCGACCGGGGACACCTCATCGCTATCCTGCGGATGCTTCTCCTTTCTTAAACGAAGAGGAATTCCGGACGTCCGGTCGGGCTCAGCCCGCGCTTTTCCCCTGCTCGGCCGGATAGAAGGTGTAGGACAGGGTGATGGTCTGGATGTCGGCGGCGTCCGGATCGGTCAGCATCGCCGGGTCGATGTAGAAGATCACCGGCATCCGCGCCGTCTCGCCGGGTTTCAGCGTCTGCTCGGTGAAGCAGAAGCACTGGATCTTCTTGAAATACTTGCCGGCCTGGGCCGGCTGGACGTTGAAGGTGGCGGTGCCGGTCAGCGGCCGGCCGCTGGTGTTGGTCGCCTTGAAGAAGGCCATGTCGCGCGCGCCGACCGCCACCGTGTCGAACCGGCTTTCGGGCACGAAGCGCCAGGCCAGCTTCGGGCTGACATTGGTGTCGAAATCGACGCGCACCTGCCGGTCGACCGCGCCCGGCGCGGCGAGGCCGCGACCGGTGGTGCCGTTCAGCCCGGTCGCCTGGCAGAACAGGCGGTAGAGCGGCACGCTGGCCCAGGCGAGGCCGGTCATGAAGGCGATGCCCAGCACCGCCAGCAGCGCGGTGCGGCGCGTGCGGGCGGCGGGACCGCTCAATGCGGCATTCCCGCCTGGATCTTGGCGATCGAGATGCCGAACACCAGCAGCACGAAGGCGAAGAGCAGCACCGCCATCACGATCGCGCGCGACCGCTGGCGACGGCGGACCAGATCCTGTTCGTCGGGGGTCATGCGCTTCCTCCTGCCAGCAGCCAGCGATCGGCGACCAGCGCGCCGAAGATCACGAATAGATAGAGGATCGAATAGCTGAACAGCCGCTTCTCCGGCGTCATCTTGTCCTCCGCGCCGGTGTGGCGCAGCGCTACGTGCGCGGCGAACAGCGCGAACACGGCGGTGGTGAGGCTCGCCGTCCAGCCATAGATCGCGCCGGTCAGCCCCAGCGGCCAGGGCAGCACCGCCGCCACGGCCATCGGAATCGTGTAGAGGCCGATCTGGGTGCGCGTCGCCCGCTCGCCCGCGACGACCGGCAGCATCGGCACGCCGGCATTGGCATAGTCGGTCTTCACGAACAGCGCGAGCGCCCAGAAATGCGGCGGCGTCCACAGGAAGACGAGCATGAACATCAGGAACGGCAGCAATGCGACCTGACCGGTCGCCGCCGCCCAGCCGATCAGCGGCGGAAACGCGCCCGCCGCGCCGCCGATCACGATGTTCTGCGGCGTCCGCCGCTTCAGCCAGACGGTGTAGATCAGCACATAGAAGAGGATCGATACCGCCAGGATCGCCGCCGCCGTCCAGTTGACCGCGACGAACATCAGGATGACCGAGAAGCTGGCCAGGCCGACGCCGAAATGCAGCGCCGACTGGCGGTCCATCCGCCCGGCGGGCAGCGGCCGCTTCTGCGTGCGGCGCATGATCGCGTCGATATCCGCCTCATACCATTGGTTGAGCGCCCCCGCCGCGCCCGCGCCCAGCGCGATGCACAGGATCGCGGTGAAGCCCAGCACCGGATGGATGCCGACCGGCGCGGCCAGCATCCCGCACAATCCGGTGAAGACGACCAGCGTCATGACCCGGGGCTTGGTCAGCGCCAGGAAGTCGCGCCAGTCGGCCGGCGGCAGCAGGGGGGTCGCGGTGCTCATCTCTCCCGAGCGGATATAGGCCAGCGGGCGGGCGCGGCAAAGCCTTCGCCGATCCCTGGTTGCCGCTTTGACATGCATCAGTCAAATCCATGGTTTTCATCAGGTTAGGCCGGAACCGCCACGGCGGAGATGCGCTTCTGGGACCATCCCAACAAAAGAGGCACCCGTTATGGCTGACGAAAGCGTGAGGGACGATGCCCCGGCGGCCACCGCCAAGTCTGGCGATGCGTCCCGGCAATTCGCTCAGGAGCTGCCGGAGGCAAAGGGCGATCAGGTGGTCGCGCGGTCGGTGACGATCAATCGGCCCGTCGGCGAGCTGTTCACCTTCTTCCGCGACTTTTCCAACCTGCCGAGCTTCATGGAGAATGTCGTCCGCATCGACATCCTCGACGAAAAGCGCTCGCACTGGGTGGTCAAGGCGCCGGGCGGCGGCACGGTGGAATGGACCGCGCGGATCACCGACGAGGCGCCCAACACCCTGATCGCCTGGATCTCGGAGGAGGGGGCGGACGTGCCGAACAGCGGCCATGTCACCTTTCGCGACGCCGGCGCGCGCGGCACGGTGGTGTCCGCCACCATCCTCTACGATCCGCCCGCCGGCTTCATCGGCAAGATCGTCGCCAAGATGTTCCAGCGCGAACCCGCCATCCAGGCGCGCCGCGACCTGCGCCGCTTCAAGCAGCTGATGGAGACCGGCGAGATCGCCACCCCGGCGATGAACCCCAAGCAGTTCGAGGAGATGGGGCTGTGAAAGCACTGGCCTGGCACGGCAAGCACGACGTCCGCATGGACACGGTGGACGATCCCGAGATCGTCAACCCCCGCGACGCCATCATCAAGGTCACCTCGACCGCGATCTGCGGCTCGGATCTCCACCTCTATGACGGCTATATCCCGACGATGAAGGCGGGCGACATCCTGGGCCATGAGTTCATGGGCGAGGTGGTCGAGGTGGGCGCCAAGTCGACGCTGAAGAAGGGGCAGCGCGTGGTGGTGCCCTTCACCATCGCCTGCGGCAGCTGCTATCATTGCGGCAAGCATCAATATTCAGCCTGCGACAACGGCTTGCCCGCCGACAACCAGGATATCGCGCAGACGCTGTACGGTCAGCCTATGTCGGGCCTGTTCGGCTATAGCCACATGACCGGCGGCTATGCGGGCGGACAGGCGGAATATGTCCGCGTGCCGTTCAGCGACGTCGGCCCGATCGTGATCCCGGACGGGGTCGACGACGACAAGGTGCTGTTCCTGTCCGACATCCTGCCGACCGGCTGGCAGGCGGCGGAATATGCGCAGATCGAACCGGGCGACACGGTCGCGGTCTGGGGCTGCGGCCCGGTCGGCCTGTTCGCGGTCCAGTCCGCCTTCCTGATGGGCGCGGAGCGGGTGATCGCGATCGACCATTTCCCCAACCGGCTGGCGCTTGCCAAGCGGTTCGGCGCGGAGACGATCAACTTCGAGGAAACCGCGACCTACGAGGCGTTGATGGAGATGACCGGCGGGATCGGCCCCGATGCGGTGATCGATGCGGTCGGGCTGGAGGCGCACGGACTGTTCGTCGACAATGTCATCGACCAGATCAAGGCCTCGACCTTCCTGGGCACCGACCGGCCGCATTCGATCCGTCAGGCGATCATCGCCTGCCGGAAGGGCGGCCGCGTGTCGATGCCGGCGGTTTACGGCGGCTTTGTCGACAAGTTCCCGCTGGGCGCGTTCATGGAAAAAGGACTGACGCTCAAGACCGGCCAGACCCATGTGCAGCATTACCTGCCCGGCCTGCTCAACGCGATCATGGAGGGCAAGATCGACACCGAATTCCTGATCTCGCACCGCATGCCGCTGATGGACGCGCCCAAGGGCTACAAGATGTTCCACGACCAGCAGAACGAAGTGACCAAGATCGTGCTGAAGCCCGGCATGGCGCAAGGGTAACAAGGAGAGATCGACATGGCTGACAAATTCGCGATCGTCACCGGCGCCTCGACCGGCATCGGCTTCGAACTGGCGACGCTCGCCGCCAAGGACGGCTACGACCTGCTGATCGTCGCCGACGAGAACCTGATCCAGTCCGCCGCGCAGGACCTGCGCCAGTTCGGCACGGAGGTGCAGGCGGTGGAGGCGGACCTGTCGACGCTGGAGGGCGTCGACGCGCTGCTCGCCGCCGCCGGCGGGCGGCAGATCGACATCCTGTGCGCCAATGCTGGCCGGGGTCTCGGCCATGGCTTTCTCGACCAGGCGGTCGAGGACTGGCGCAAGGTGATCGACACCAACATCACCGGCACGCTCTATCTGCTCCAGAAGGTGCTGAAGCCGATGGTGGCGCGCAACGAAGGCAAGGTGCTGATCACCGGATCGATCGCCGGCTATATCCCTGGCGCGTTCCAGGCGGTGTACAATTCGTCCAAGTCGTTCATCGACTATTTCAGCGACGCGATCCGCAACGAGCTGAAGGAGTCGGAGGACGTCACCATCACCACGCTGAAGCCGGGTCCCGTCGACACCGAATTCTTCGCGCGCGGCGACATGCTCGACACCTCGGTCGGCCAGTCGGAGAGCAAGAGCGATCCGGTCGACGTCGCCAAGGACGGCTGGAGCGCGCTGATGAAGGGCGAGGCGTCGATCTTCTCCGGCTGGAAGACGAAGCTGCAGGGCGCGCTCGCCAATGTGACGCCGGCCAGCGTATTGGCCGAACAGCACCGCAAGATGGCCGAGCCGGGTAGCGGCAAGGAGTAAGCCGCCCGGTCAGCCGACGCTTTTGCAGCGGCTTGCACCATCCCGGCGAAGGCCGGGATCCAGAGGGGGACGTTCGTACCCTATTCGAGACGTTGCGTAACTGGACCCCGGCCTTCGCCGGGGTGGTATGGAACGGGGAGCGTCACACTCTAAGTGACCAGGGCCTCTGCCGCGATGATGTTAGCGCGGAAGGCTCTTTTCCCCTTCAGGCCGGGTTGTGCTGATCCAGGAACGCCTTCATCCGCTGGAGGAAGGTCAGCCGGTCCTCGCTGCGGGTGAAATGATGGTCGGCGAGCGGCTGTTCGAGATATTCGAACGGCTTGCCGGCATCCGCCAGCGCGCTGGCCATCATCCGCGACTGTTTGACCGGCACGCGCTTGTCGGCTTTGCCATGGACCAGCAGGATCGGCACCGCGAAGTCCGCCGCGCCGAAACGCGGGCTGACGCTGCGGAAGTCCGGGGCCTGTTTCTTCAGCCAGTCGCCGCGCGTCCGCCCATAGAGGAACTGCCCGTCATAGGCGCGCATCGCCGCCAGGTCCGATACGCCCGCATAGGAGATGGCGCAGCGGTACAGCCCGCCGCCACGCTGCGCCGCGCGCATCGCCGCATAGCCGCCATAAGAGGCCCCGACCATGCAGGCGCGCTTCGGATCGGCGATGCCCTGCTTCACCGCCCAGGCGAGCGCGTCGTCCAGATCGTCCTGCATCTTCAGGCCCCACTGCCCTTCGCCCTTCTTGGCGAACTCGCGGCCATAGCCGGAGGAGCCACGATAATTGGGCTGGATCACCGCATAGCCCGACTCCGCCAGATATTGCGTCCACCAGTCCCAGCTCTCGTCGTCGCGAGCGAACGGGCCGCCATGCGGCAGGACAATGATCGGCAGCGCCTTGGCCGCCCGGCCGCGCGGCAGGGTCAGCACCGCCTCGATCTGGGTGCCGTCGCGCGCCGGATAGCGGATGGTGCGGACCGGCGACAGCACGCGTCCCTGCAACTTGGGGTTCGTCCAGGACAGGCGCTGCATCCGGCCATCGGCGATGTCGTAATAATAGATCATGCCCGCCTGGGACGCGCTGCCCACCTCGACCAGCAGCTTGGTGCGATCGGCGCTCCACGACAGGATGCGCGCATGCCGGCCGCCGCCGATCGCCTTGTCCATCGCTGCCTGCACCTCGCGCATCGCGGGGTCGATCCATTCGGTGCGGTAATATTGTTCGTCGACGCCGTACCCCGCGACATCGTCGCCCGCCGGGTTGGCGATGACCGATGCGATGTCATAGCCCGGCGTCGCGAACAGCTTCCTGCCCAGCTTCAGGTCGGGCAGCGACATCTCATAGGCGGTGTCGTGCCCCTCGCTGTCGTCGACACCGATCGCGCTGCCGTCGGCGCGGAACAAGCTGGGCGTGACGAAGCTCTCGTTGTTCTTGCGGTCGGCGCGTGCGATGGTGCGGAACGTGTCGGCGTTGCTGGCGCGGTAGAGCAGGGTCGCCTTGCGCGAACTGTCGTCCAGGCGATAGCCGATGCGGACGTTGCCGGCGCCATCGGCATACCAGTCCCACACATTGGCGACGCCCGTGACGATCCGTCGCCCGCGCCCGGTCGACAGGTCATATTCGTACACGCTGGGCCAGAAATCCATCTCCGAGGCGATGCCGGTCTGCTTGGCGAGCAGGATGCGCGGGCTACCGTCGCGAGCGGTCCACAGCACGTCGTCGGCACGGACGCCGCTATGCTCCCAATCCAGCCGTTTCATGACCTTGGCGTCTGCCGACAGGCCGATCACCCGCGTGACGTAGATCTCGGTGCCGTAGACCATGTCCTGCGAGCCCAGGCCGACCGCCAGCCAGCCATCGCCGACCCAGCGCCACCAGTTGATGTCGACGGTCGGCCCGACCTTCACGACCGAGGGCTTGGTGCCGGGGCCGCCGGTGACCTGGACGATCATCAGATATTGCGTGCCGTCGATCGCCATCTTGCCGGCGACGCGGGTGCCGTCGGGCGACAATTGCGGGGCGTCGATCACCGGCAGGGCGGCGAAGGATTCGACCGGGATCGGCCCATCCTTCGCGCCAATATCCTTGGTGCTCGTATCCTTCGTGGCGACGTCCTTGCGCTCGGCCTGTTCCTGCGCGGCGCCGGCCGCACCGCCCGCACCCACCGACGACGCCAACAGCCACGCCAGACACGCGACGCCCCGACCGATCACCCTCATCATCATCCCCCCAGACCGGGCCCCCGCCCGGCGTGACGGAACGCTAACCTATGATCGGCCGGACTGGCAAGTTGGCCCGAAGTACATCCATGACGGACGAATGGTCATCCGCCTCGCGCCGCCAGCACCGCCAGCAGCAGCAACGCGACGATATTGGTGATCTTGATCATCGGGTTGACCGCTGGGCCGGCGGTATCCTTGTACGGATCGCCGACCGTGTCGCCGGTCACCGCCGCCTTGTGCGCCTCCGATCCCTTGCCGCCATGATGGCCGTCCTCGATATATTTCTTGGCATTGTCCCACGCGCCGCCGCCCGAGGTCATCGACAGGGCGACGAACAGCCCCGACACGATCACGCCGAGCAGCATCGCGCCCAGCGCCGCGAAGCCATTGGCCTGGCCCGCCACCAGCCGCACGATCGCATAGACCGCGATCGGCGACAGCACCGGCAGCAGCGACGGCACGATCATCTCGCGGATCGCGGCGCGGGTGACGAGGTCGACGGTGCGGCCGTAGCGCGGCCGGCTGGTCCCCTGCATGATGCCGGGATCGTCGCGGAACTGCCCGCGCACCTCCTCGACCACCGCGCCGGCCGCACGGCCGACCGCGGTCATGCCGAACGCGCCGAACAGGTACGGGAGCAGCGCGCCGAGCAGCAGGCCGACGATGACATAGGGGTTGGACAGGCTGAAATCGACCTCCACCTCCGGGAAATAGGTCGAAAGGTCGGTCGTATAGGCGCCGAACAGCACCAGTGCCGCCAGCCCGGCCGAACCGATCGCATAGCCCTTGGTCACCGCCTTGGTGGTGTTGCCGACCGCGTCGAGCGCGTCGGTGCGCTGGCGCACTTCGTCGGGCAGCGCCGCCATCTCGGCGATGCCGCCGGCATTGTCGGTGACCGGGCCATAGGCATCGAGCGCCACGACCATGCCGGCCAGCGCCAGCATCGCGGTGGCGGCGAAGGCGATGCCGATGACCCCGGCAAGCTGATAGGTGGCGATCACCGCGACGACGATCACCAGCGTCGGCAGCGCCGTCGCCTCCAGGCTGATCGCCAGGCCCTGGATCACGTTGGTGCCGTGCCCCGTCTCGCTGGCGCGCGCGATCGAGCGCACCGGGCGATAGGCGGTGCCGGTGTAATATTCGGTGATCCACACGATCAGCCCGGTCACGCCCAACCCGATCACCATGCACCAGACCAGGTCCATGCCGGTGAAGCCGGAGCCGGCGGCCGCGCCCCCTTGCGTCAGGTCGTCGCTGACCGCGTCGAGGAAGCCGGCATTGCCGATCACCGCGTTCAGGTCGCCAAGCGTATAGTGCGCGGCGGCGAAGATCGCCGGCACCGCCAGCAGCGCCGAGGTCCAGAACCCCTTGTAGAGCGCGCCCATGATCGAGCCGCTCCGCCCCAGGCGGACCATATAGGTGCCGATGATGCTGGTCAGGATGCAGACGCCGCCGACGATCAGCGGCAGGCTCATCAGCCGCAACAGTTCGCCCGCATCGGCGCGGACCAGCAAGGCGATCGAGATCATCGTCACGCCCAGCGTCACCACATAGGTCTCGAACAGATCGGCGGCCATGCCGGCGCAGTCGCCGACATTGTCGCCGACATTGTCCGCGATCACCGCCGGGTTGCGCGGATCGTCCTCGGGAATGCCGGCCTCGACCTTGCCGACCAGATCCGCGCCGACATCGGCGGCCTTGGTGAAGATGCCGCCGCCCAGCCGCGCGAAGATCGAGATCAGCGACGCGCCGAACGCCAGCGCGGTCAGCGCCTCGACGATGAGGCGGTCGTTGGGGGCATGGCCGGCGGGGCCGACCAGATACCAGAAGAAGACGGCGATCGCGAGCAGGCCCAGCCCCGCCACCAGCATCCCGGTCACCGCGCCGGAGCGGAAGGCGGTGGTCAGCCCCGCCTGGAGCGAGGTGCGCGCGGCTTCCGCCGTGCGGACATTGGCGCGCACCGAGATGGTCATGCCGACATAGCCGGCGACCCCCGACAAGACCGCGCCGATCGCGAAACCCAGGGTCGACAGCCAGCCGAGCGTCACCGCCAGCACCACGGCGACGACAAGGCCGACCACGGCGATGGTGGTATATTGGCGGCCCAGATAGGCCTTGGCGCCTTCCTGGATGGCGCCGGCGATGTCCTGCATCCGGGCGTCGCCCGGCGATTGGCGGAGCACTTGCCCGCTGGTGACGATGCCATAAAGAACGGCGATGCCGCCGCAGATCATGGCGAGATAGACTGCCGTCATGCTCGTCCCTCCTGATCGCGGGCGCACCGTCATGGGCCGCCCGTCATGGGCAAAGCTACGCCGATTGACGCGGCGCGCAACCGTGCTTTGGCCGTCCGGGGACAGGGGGCGTTACGAAACATCCTTCCGTGCCCGTCGATAGCCGGAGCACGACCAATGCACGTGGACGTTCAGCAATGTTTCTCAGAACCATAGGCGAAGCACGCCGAACGGCTGCAAGATGCGCCTCCGGGTGACCTCAATCCGCCACGCCCGCGCCGCCATCATGCTCCCAGCCCAATCGACCAGGGAGGGGCAGCGACTCGCCAGCGTCGGTCAGCGTCATGCCTTCGCCGGCTGCGAACGCGCCGACCCAGGTCGCGGCCACCGGCGGTGCGACCCCGGCGGGCAGGGCGAAGAGCAGTTCGTAATCGTCCCCCGCCGTCACGGCCGACAGCCGTGCCGCACGATCGGCACCCTTCACCGCCATATAAGCCCCGGAGAGCGGCACCGCCTCCAACCGGACCGTGACGGCCAGGCCGCTCGCCGCTGCCATGCGCGCCGCGTCGATCAGCAGTCCGTCCGACACGTCCGCCATCGCCGTCACCACTTGGCCGAGCGCACGACCCTCCGCTAGCCGGGGACGGGGGCGGCGATAAGCGTCGCGCAGGTCCGGGCTGTCGATCTCGCCCCGCGCCGCCGCCAGGCCGGGGCCGGCATCGCCGATCGTGCCCGTCACCCAGAGCTGATCCCCGGGCCTCGCCCCACTCCGCGCCGGCGCACGAGCGCTACGGCCGATCGCGGTGCAGGTCAGGACGCGCGGCGCTCCCCCAGGCAGCGACACGGTGTCGCCGCCGATCAGGCGCGTCCCGAACGCCGCCAGCGCCGCCGCCAGCCCGGCGAGGAAGGCGCGGTCCCATCCATCCTCGCTCAGCGGCAGGTTGAGCAGCACCCCCTCCGGCACCGCTCCCTTGGCGGCCAGGTCGGACAGGTTCACCGCCAGCAGCTTCCACGCCACGTCCCCGGCCGGGTCGGTCGGCAGGAAATGCACGTCCTCGACCAACGTGTCGGTGGTCAGCACCAGCTCGCCCAGCGTCGCGGCATCGTCGCGCAGGTCGCGCGCGCCGGGATGGAGCGGCAGCGCGCGCAGCGTCGCCAGGAACTCGGCCTCGGTCATCGCCGGATGGGGGCAGGGCGGCTCAATGGTCCAGCTTCGCGCCGTCGAGCGCCCGCGCCTGGCGCTCCGCCTCGTCCTTCGCCGCGCGTTTCTCCGCGCCGGTGCGGCCGAAGGCGACGCGGTTGGCGGCGGCCGTCGCCTGCGCCGCCGCCCTGGCCCTGGCCTTGCGCGCACGGTTCAGGTTGACGACCTCCGCCATGGTTCAGGCGCGCGCGCCCGATTTCGCGATCGCGTCGAGCAGGCCGTTGACGAAGCCCGCCTCGCGCCGCTCGTAGAACGCATGGGCGACATCGACATATTCGCTGATCACCGCGGCGGTCGGCACATCCTTGCGCGCGAGCAGTTCATAGGTGCCGGCGCGCAGGATCGCCTTCATCGGCTTGTCGAGTCGCGCCAGCGTCCAGCCGCTGGCCAGCTTCGCCTCGATCAGGAGGTCGATCTCGCCGGCGCGCGCCTGGGCGCCCTTGACCAGGTCGTCGAAGAAATCGACCCCGGCATCGGCATATTCCACATCCTCGATCACCGCGCCCAGGCGGTGCTGGTGGAATTCGTGCAGCAGCACGGGGATGGCCGTGCCCTCCATCTCGTGCTGATAGAGCGCCTGGACGGCGGCGAGACGCGCGGCGGCGCGGGCCTTGGTGCGGTTCGAGTTGCGGGACATAAGCGCCGCCCTGTACGCCGCCCGGCGACCGATGTCAGCCCCGTTGCGGCGGCGTGTGATGGAAGAGGAATGATGGACGAGAGTTGGGGACGCAAACCGGCGATGCTGCGGGTACGGGCGAACGACCGCGACGCCGCGCGGGCCGTCGATCGCGAACGCCGGGCGCAGGAGCGCGCCGCCGCCGCCGAGGCACGGACCGAGGCGCGGGCCGCGGCGCGGGACGCGGCCTCGCAGGCGCGCGAGGCGGCGCGCACCGCCCGCCGTGTCGAGGAGGAGGCGCGCGCCGCGGTCCGGCGCGAGGCGGTCGCGACCGTCGCCGCGGAGGAGCCGGCCGCGCCGCGTCGCCGTCGCTCGACCGGGGCGATCGCGCGGACGGGGATGCCGACCGAGGAACGCGACACGCGCGCCTATCGCACCGTCGTCGACGAGGATCGCATCCGCGCGCTCGCCAAGCGCGGCACGTCGGTTGCTGGCATCGCGGGCGCGTTCGGCCTCAGCGTCGCGGACATCGAGGCGGTGCTGGCCGCCGGCTGATCAGCGGCGGGCGGCCCCGAGCGGAAGGCAGTCGAAGCCGCCTGCCGCCGCTGCCGCGCACATCGCCACCGCGCCCGCCCGGTCGGCCGCCGGCCCGATCTGGACGCGGACCAGCGGGCTGTTGGGCACGGGGTCGAAGCGCGGCTGGAACTTGGCCAATGACGGTGCCCGGTCGCGGGCCAAAGCCCAGGCGGCTTCCGCCCGCGCCTGGCCGGTGAACGCGCCGATCTGGATGCGCCAGTCGCCCGCCGGCAGCGGTTCGGCGGCAGCGGCAGGCGCGGCGGCCATGCGCACGGCCGGCGGCGGCGGGGCGAGCAGCGCCGCCTCCAGCCGCGCCAGCGCCGGTCCCGCCGCGGCCGCCAGCGCATCGGCGGGCAGCCCCGTCATCTCGGTCGCGACCGCCGCCGCGGCCGGGCAGAAATTCGTCTGCGCCCCCGGTCGCGCGAAGTAATTGTAGAGCACGGTCATATGGTGGTCGAGGCCGCCCGGTGCGGCGTCGAACCGCTGCTGCTCGTCGCGATAGGCGGCGGCGAGGACCGTCTTACGCTGCACCAGCAGGCGGTTGTAATCGGGCGTCAGCGTCGCTCCCGAGGCGGTCCGCCCGCAACTGAGCGCCGCGACGTTGAGCGCGGCGCGGACATGCCACAGCGCCTCCTGTTCACCCAGATGGCTGTTGATCGTCTCCGGCGGCGGCGGTGGGGGAGCAGGGGCGGGCGTCGGGGCGGGCGCGGGCGGCGGCGGAGCCGGCTCGGCCGCTTGGCGATGCGCGCACCCCGCCAGCAGCAGCGCGGTCGTTGTCGTGGCGCCCAGCCATCCGAACCGCTGTCCGATCATCCGTTCCTCCGTGCCGTGTCATCCGTGCCTAGCGCTCGCGGCCATCGCCGGTAAAGCCCGGCCCCGCCGCAGCGTCACCAAGCTGTCGCAAGGCGCGGCACCTTTCGCGCGTCCGTCGGTTTGTCGCCTTGAAAGGAGCAGCCAGTGGCGGAAAAGATTGTCGCGATCGGACTATTGACCCAGCGCGACCTGGACGTGCTCGGCACCGGATTCAAGCGCGTGTTTCCGGTGGAGCAGGATGACAGCTTCGCCGACCTGATCGATCGCCTCGACGCGATCGGCGCGCCGGGTGGCGCGTCCGGTGGCGGATCGGGCACGTCGGCGTCCGGCGCACCGAAACAGGGTCGCTGACCGCACCGATCAGGCGGCCTTGCGACCTTGTGCGATCAGCTCGCCGACTCGCGTCAGCAGCTTGTCGATCGCGAACGGCTTGGTCATGATCTCGATGCCCGGGGCGCGCAGGCCGTTGCCGACCACCGAATGCTCGGCATAGCCGGTGATGAACAGGGTCGGCAGCCCCGGACGATGGGCCTGCGCCGCTTCCGCCATCTGGCGGCCGTTCATCCCGCCCGGCAGGCCTATATCGCTGATCAGCAGATCGATCCGCAAGTCCGATTGCAGCACGCGCAGGCCCGATATGCCGTCCGCCGCCTCGACCACTCCATAGCCCAGATCCTCCAGCACATCGGCGAGGAGCAGGCGGACGGTCGGCTCGTCGTCGACGACCAGGATCGTCTCGCCGCCGCCTGCCCGACTGCTGATCCGCGTGCCGTCATGGTCGACACTGGGCATCAGATCGCCATCGTAGCGCGGCAGGTAGAGGCGCACGACCGTGCCGACATCGACCTGGGACTGGATCCGGACCTGCCCGCCCGACTGCTTGGCGAAGCCGTAGATCATCGACAGGCCCAGCCCGGTGCCCTGGCCCATCGGCTTGGTCGTGAAAAAGGGTTCGAATACCCGCTCGATCACATCGGCGCTCATGCCGGTGCCGCTATCGGTCACCGACAGTGACAGATACGACCCCTCCGGCATGTCGTGGGCGCGGGCGGTTTCGCGATCAAGCCAGGTATTGGCCGTCTCGATCATGATCCGGCCGCCCGCCGGCATCGCGTCGCGCGCGTTGATGCACAGGTTGAGCAGCGCGTTCTCCAGTTGCCCGGCATCGACCAGCGTCGTCCATAGCCCGACCGTCTCGCTGGTCTCCACCGTGACGGCGGGGCCCACCGTGCGCCGGATCAACTCGATCATCCCGGCGATCAGCGCGTTGACGTCGGTCGGTTTGGGATCGAGCGTCTGGCGGCGCGAGAAGGCGAGCAGCCGGTGAGTGAGCGCGGCGGCGCGACGCACCGCGCCCTGCGCCGCGTCCAAATAGCGGTCGACATCGCCCAGCCGCCCCTGGCCCAAGCGCGTGCCGATCATCTCCAGCGCGCCAGACATTCCGGCGAGCAGATTGTTGAAGTCGTGCGCCAGCCCGCCGGTGAGCTGGCCGACCGCCTCCATCTTCTGCGCCTGACGCAGCTGCTCCTCGGTCTTCATCAGCTCGGCGCTGCGTTCGGCGACGCGCTGTTCCAACGTCTCGGTCAGCGCCCGCAGCGCTGCGGTGGTGCGATCCAGCTCCTTCTCGACCGCGCGCCGTTCCTCGACGTCGATCAGCACGCCTGGAAAGCGGAGAGGCGTGCCGTCGGCATCGTGATCGACCCGGCCGTTCGCCTCGATCCAGTAATAGCGGCCATCGGCGCGGCGCACGCGATACTGGTGCGCATAGGGGCCGCCGCGCGCGATCGCCGCGTCGATCGCCTCGGCCAACCCTGCCTGGTCATCGGGATGGACGGTGGCGACGACCTGAGCCCGGCTCAACCCGTCGCGGCCGAGCGCCGGGTCCAGGCCGAAGGCGGCGGCGAAGACCTCGTCCACGGTGAACCGGTCGGTCGGCAGGTGCCAGAACCAGGTGCCGATGATCGCGCCGGCCGCCAGGGCGAGCTGCACCCGCTCGATATTCTCGCGCGCCAGCGCCTCGCTCGCCCGCAGCGCAGCCTCCGACGCCTTGCGCGCATCGATGTCGCGGAACATCACCGACACCTGGCGGCGGCTGGCCGGTTCGACCCGTGCCGCCGACACCTCGATATGGCGGCCGGCCTGTTCGAAATAGCGTTCGAAGCGGATCGGCTCGCCGGTGCGCAGCACCGTGCCATAGAGCGCGATCCAATCGTCGGCCTGGTCGGGGGCGAGGTCGCGCAGCGTCCGGCCGACGATCTCGGCGATGCCCGAATGGCGCTGATAGCCGGCATTGGCCTCGACATGGACATAGTCGCTCAGTGGGCCGTGCGGTCCGTCGAAGAACTCGATGATGCAGAAGCCGTCGTCGAACGCCTCGAACAGCGCGCGATAGCGTTGCTCGTTACCTGCCAAGATGTCCGTCGCCACGCGCCGTTCGGTCACGTCCTGCACCATGCCGGCGATGCGGAAGGCGCCGGTCTCGCCGTCGATCAGCCGCTCGCCGCGATGCGCGATCCAGCGCACCACGCCGTCCCCGGCCCGGCGGATGCGATATTCCAGCTCGCGTACGCCGGCCCCGTCGCCGAGGCCGTCGGCCGTCCAGAGCGGTGCGGCGTGTTCGCGATCCTCGGGCAGGATCAGCGACTCGATCGTCGCGGCCGGCAGCGTCGCGGCCGGAGCCAGGCCGAACAGTCGGCAGAATTCGGGCGTGGCGTGGAGGATGGCGTCCGCGCCGAGCTGGAACAGGCCCAGCCGCCCGGCCTGTTGGGCCCAGCGCTGCCCCTGTTCCGCGACCTTCAGCGCGGTGCCGACCCGGTGTTGCTCGCTGCGATCGCGCAGTATTAGCACATAGCCGAGCTGCCGACCGTCGCGCCCCGTCAGCGGGGTCACCTCGACGCTGCACCAGAGGCGCCGACCCGTTCGGCAAAGATGCCAGCGGTCGGCGCGCGCGCGGCCGTCGCGATCGGCCGCGACCATGTCCTGGTGCAACCGGCCCACGGCGCGGTCCTCGGGCGTGAAGAGGAAGCCGGCATGCCGGCCGATCGCCGCCGCCTTGTCCCAGCCGAACACATGGTCGGCGCCCGTTCCCCATTCCACCACCATGCCGTCGCGGTCGATGGCGACGATCGCCAGGTCGATGGCGTTGTCGACGATCGCGCGCTGCCGCGCCTCCGCCAGCGCCGCCTGGCGGCTGGCCAGCCCGTGTTCCAGTTGCGCCATCACATGCTGCGCCAGTACGCGCAGCGTCCGGACCTGCACATCGGAGAGGGTGCGGGTGCGATAGTCGAGCACGCAGACCGTCCCGATCGCCACGCCCTCCGGCGTCCGCAGCAGCGCGCCGGCATAGAAGCGCAAATAGGGGGCACCGGTGACCAGCGGATTGCAGGCGAAGCGCGCGTCCTGGGTGGTGTCGGGCACCAGCAGGAATTCGTCCTCGAGCAAAGCGTGCGCGCAGAGTGAGGTCTCGAGCGGCGTGCCGTCGACGCCCAGCCCGACTTCCGCCTTGAAGAACTGCCGGTCACGGTCGATGAAGTTGATGACGGCGATCGGCGCCTCGCACACGCTGGCGGCGAGTTCGGCGATCCCGTCGAACACCGCCTCGCGCGCGCTATCCACGATCCTATACTTGGCCAGCGCCGCCGCGCGGATCATGGCGCCGTCTTCGTCCAGCGCGGTCGGCGGGTCGCGAAGTTCGGCTGGCGAGGAATGGGGGAGGCCGGTCACGCCATCGTTCCTATATGCCGCCGATAGGTTCGCAAGACTCATTTGCATGAAGCCGTGGCACCGGTTCCATTTTGGGCCGCAGACTCTGCCTCGGCGCGTAGAAGTTTTTCTTGGCGGCAGACGGCGGCCCGGCGCGGTACAGAAACAGTCTGCCTGCCCGTTATCGGCGGCGGCAATTCCAATATGTCAAAAGGGAATCCCATGATCAGCGAACTGCTGCTCAGCACAGCGGCGATCGTTGCGCCCGCCGCGTCGACGCCCCCCGCTTCAGCCCAGCAGGCCCAGACCGGGCAGGGTCAAGCCGGAGAGGCCCAGGCGGAGCAGGCCCAGGCCGCGCCCGTGGCCGATGCCGCGACCACCGGGGACGAGGGCGGCGACATCATCGTCACCGGCACCCGGGTCGAAGGGCGCAGCCGGCTGGACAGCGTATCGCCGGTCGACGTGCTGAGCGGCGCCAGCCTTCAGCGGCAGGGGACGACCGAACTGGGCGCGGCGCTGTCCGCGATCGCGCCGTCGATCGACTTCCCGCGCCCCTCCGCCAATGACGCGACCGACGCGATCCGTCCGGCGACGCTGCGCGGCCTGGCTCCCGACCAGACGCTGGTTCTGATCAACGGCATCCGCGGCCACACCTCCGCCAATCTCAACACCAACGGTACGGTCGGGCGCGGCTCGGCGGCGGTCGACCTCAACACCATCCCGACGGTCGCGCTCGACCGGATCGAGGTGCTGCGCGACGGCGCGTCGGCGCAATATGGCTCGGACGCGATCGCGGGCGTCGTCAACCTGCGGCTGCGCGAGGCGCGCTCGGGCGGCGGCGCGCAGGTCGTCTACGGCTTCTACGACACGCAGGTCGACACCGCCAACAACCGCCGCCACGTGACCGGCGAGCCGACCGTCACCGTCTCCGCCTGGCAGGGCATCGGCTTCGGCAGCGACGGCTTCCTGACCGTCTCGGGCGAGTATCTGAAGCGCCAACCGACCAACCGCGCCGACATCGACACGCGCGTCACCCCGCGCCGCGTCACCGGCCGCTATGGCGATCCCGAGACCGAGCAATATACCGGCTATGTCAACGCCGGCACCTCGCTGACGGATAATATCAGCCTCTATGCGTTCGGCGGCTATCAGGACCGCGACAGCCGCGGCGCGGCCTTCCCGCGCATCCGCACCACCGCCTCGGCGCCGCTGCTCGACCGGGCCGGCCTGTCGAACGGCTTCCTGCCGATCATCAACACCCGGTCGAAGGACATCAACTCGGCGGCCGGCCTGCGCGGCGACCTGGGCGGGTTCAACGTCGACCTGTCGTTGAGCTATGGCCGCAACACGGTCGACTTCCGCACGCTCGATTCGACCAACTACGCCTATGGATCGGCGAGCCCGCGCGACTTTCGCGACGGCTCGGTCGCCTATGACCAGTATGTCGCCGGGCTGGACGTGACGCGCAAGTTCGACGTCTTCCAGTCGCTCAACCTCGCCTTCGGCATCGAGGGGCGGCGCGAGGGCTACAAGATCAGTGCGGGCGAGCCGGCCTCCTATGGCTATGCGCCGGCCGGCACCGTCACCGGCATCCCGGCTGGCACGACCGTTGCGCCGGGCGCCCAGGGCTTCGGCGGCTTTTCGCCGCTCAACGAGGTCAAGCGCAGCCGCCGCAACGGCAGCATCTATGTCGATGTCGAGGCGCAGATGACCGACAAGCTGCTGCTCGGCCTGGCGGGACGGGCGGAGGATTATTCCGACTTCGGCACCACCGCGACCGGTAAATTCTCCGCCCGCTACGACCTGGCCGACTGGATCGCGCTGCGCGGCACCGCCTCCACCGGCTTCCGCGCGCCGTCGCTCCAGCAGCAATATTTCACCCAGATCGCCTCGGTGGTGACCAACGGCGTGCCGGTGCTGACCGGCACCTTCCCCTCAACCAGCACGGTCGGCGCGGCGCTGGGCGGCCTGCCGCTGGAGCCGGAGAAGTCGACCAACCTGTCGGCGGGCACGGTGATCCGCGCCGGCGGCTTCGACCTGACGCTGGACGCCTATCGCATCCATATCCGCAACCAGATCGGCCTGTCGGAGAACATCTCCGCCTCGGGCTCGACCGCGGCGGTGAACGCGCAGATCGCGCAACTGCTCGCCGCCACCAATACGGGGGCGAGCGCCGCCCGCTTCTTCATCAACGGGCTGGCGACGACCACCAAGGGCATCGACCTAGTCGCCCATTATCGCTGGCGGACCGCGGAGGCGGGCGCGTTCGACTTCACGCTGGCCGGCAACATCAACGACGTGAAGGTCACGCGCGTGCCGACCTCCACCGCGACGCTGAACCCCGCGCCGACGCTGTTCGCGCGCAGCCGCATCCTGACGCTGGAGGACGGCACGCCGCAGCAGAAGGTGACCGGCACCGTCGACTGGTCGCTGGAGCGGCTGGGGGCGCTGGCGCGCGTCACCTATTATGGCGACGTCAACCAGCCGGGCACCACGCCCGCCGCCGACGTCCATACCGGCCGCCACGCGATCACCGATATCGAGCTGCGCTATGCCGCGCCCAAGGGCGCGCAGATCGGGCTCGGCGTCAGCAACCTGTTCGACGTCTATCCCGACCGCACGATCCCGGCGAACAACTCGACCGGCGTGCTGGGCTTCCCCTATTACTCGCCCTTCGGCTTCAACGGCCGCTATCTCTATGCGCGGGTCGGCCTGAACTGGTGAGCGATGGACCGGGGTGTCCGTCCGTCCCGACGGAGACCCCGGTAATGAAAAGCGCCCTTGCGCTGGATCAGTGACGCCGGATCGTTACCGATCGTTTACGAACTGGGGCGTAGCGTCCGGCCGTGCCCCAGGACCTCTCCGCCACCGCACCCGGCCGCCTGCCGGATGCCACCTATGTCGAACTGGTGTCCAGCCTGTTCGCCACCCGCGCGCCCACCGTCATCATGAGCCTGTTGTTCCTGATGGCGGGCATGCTGGTGGCGCACCGGACCCAGGACCCGCTGGTGACGGGGCTGGTCGAGCTGGGCACGGTCTCCAGCATGATCCGGATCGCCCTGCTGTTCAGCGGCCGGATGCGCCACGATGCCGGTGCGATCGATCATCAGGCGGCGGTCGCGATCGAGCGCCGCTTCGCGGTCAGCTATGTCGCCTTCGCGATCATCCTGGGGCTGTTCGTGGCGCGGACCATGCAGTTGCCCGATGCGCCCCTGCACACGCTCGCGGGCATATTGTTGGTCGGCTATGCCGCCGGCGTCGCGGCGGGTACGGCGCTGCGCCCACGCATCGCGGTCGCCAGCCTGCTGGTCGCGGTGCTGCCGCCTGTCGCGGTGCTGTTCGTCCAGAGCGAGCCGGCCGACATCGCCTCGGCCGTCGCCCTGGGTGGTTTCCTGGCGGGCGGGATGCGCAGCCTGTTGCGTCGCTACCGCACCGAATCGGCATCGACCGCCAAGCGCCACGGCTTCGCGGCGCTGGCCCGGCGCGACCATCTGACCGGACTGGCCAACCGGTTGGAACTGGCGGAGCGGTTCGACCGCCTTTGCACCGAGGGCCTGCGGACCAAGCGCGTCGCGATCCACTATCTCGACCTGGACGATTTCAAGCCGGTCAACGACCGGCTCGGCCACCCGACCGGCGACGCCTTGCTGCGGGCGGTGGCGGGGCGGCTGCGCGATCACATCCGCGGCGACGACATCGCCGCGCGGCTGGGCGGCGACGAATTCGTCGTCGTGCAGACGGCGGTGCGCGACGAGGACGAGGTGGCGGCGATGGCGCGTCGGCTGGAACGCGACCTGGCCGAACCCTATGCAATTGACGGGCGCGAGATCGTGATCGGCGCGAGCGTCGGCTGGTGCCTGGACGACACCGCCGAGCCGCTGCTCGACCCGCTGCTGGAACGGGCCGACGACGCGCTGCGCCGACGCAAGGCGGAGCGCAAGGCGGAAGGACGCGCGCCGGTCGGGGCACCGACCGCACCCTCGGGTTCCATGGCGGGCTCGCCGCCGGGTTCGACGGTGGTGTCGCTGCCCGGCTATGATTGGCTGCGACAGAGCGCCTGAGCGCATCTCAATTGCTCAGGCCGGGGAGATAGGCGGGGTGGAAGCCTTGGGGCGCCGCGCCGGTCCGGACCGGCCGGTCGCCCGTGACAAACAGACTGCGCAGCATCGCCGCCATCGCGTCATGCCCCTTGACCGTCAGCGTCACCGACACGCGGCGATGGTCGGCCGGATCGACCCGGCGCGCCATCAGTCCGGCCGCTTCCAGCCGGTCGATCCGGCGCAGCGCGCTGGTCGAGGTCTCGCCGGAAACCAGGATGACCTGCTTGACGCACAGGTTTCGGCCCTCCTCGCCGGCGACGAACGTCTCCAGCATCATGTCCCAGGCGGAATCGCGGAAGATGTCGCGCGGGAAGAAGGCGGCGACGGTGGCGCGCATCGTCTGCGTCTGGCGCGCCATGTCGAGCAGCGTGCGCGGGGCGCCCGTCGAGGGGGTGCCGAGCCGCGCCAGGGTATCGACGGCAAGCGGGGTGGACATGAAGTTCGACCCTAAAACCTTGGTTGTGTTAAGGATTTTTTGTCGGAAAATGCTTTCCGAAACCTTACCTGGGGCCTGACTATCACATCCAGTTTGACTATACTTCAATACCTTAGCGGGTTCATCTTGCATCGGCGCGTTGCCGTGAGCGCGGCGACACGCGGGACGCCCCGGATTGCTTCGCCGCGCTGACGATGCCCTATCCGGTCCGGATCGGCGTCATGCGATGCCCCCGGGATCACCGCTCGCGCATCGCCTCGCGCGCCCGGTTCAGCGGCTTGAGCAGATATTGCAGCACCGTCTTGGTGCCGGTGTGGACATCGACCGTGGCGATCATGCCCGGCACGATCGGGAAGCGCCGCCCCGCCGTGTTGACCAGCGCATCCGACTTGGTGCGCACGAAGACGCGGTAATAATAAAGGTCCGGGTTCACCTCGTCGCGGATCGTGTCGGGCGAGATGCTGCTCACCTCGCCCTCCAATCCGCCGAAGATCGCATAGTCATAGGCGGTGACCTTGACGCTGGCGCGTTGGCCCGGCCGGATGAAGGCGATGTCGCGGGGCGCCATGCGCGCCTCGATCAGCAGCCGGTCGTCGAGCGGCACGATCTCCATCACCTTGCCGCCCGGCGCGATGACGCCGCCCACCGTCGACACCTCGATGTTCTTGACCACGCCGCGCACCGGCGAGCGCAGGGTCAGCCGCTGCACCGTGTCCGAGCGGCCGCGCACCACCGGGGCCAGTGCCTCCACCTCCTCGCTGACCTTGGCCAGGTCCTGCCGCGCCTCCACCAGATATTGCGATTGCAGGTCCGATTTCTTCAGGTCGAGATCGGCGCGCTGCCGCTTCAGCCGAAGCACCTCGACCTGGCTCGCCGCGCCAACCGCGATCAGCGACTCGCCGATCCCCTCCTCGCGCCGGATCAGCGCCAGCGACTGGTCGATCAGCCCGGTCGAGGCGGACAGGCTGGCGCGGCGCGTCTCGAACAAGCGCTGCTGCTCGGCTTTCAGCGCGGGAAAGCCGTTGAGCTCGGCGGGAAAGCGGAGGCCCGTGCCGTTCACCTCCGCCTGGAGCCGCGCCTGGCTGGCCAGTGCGGCGCGGTACTTGGCGGCGCTTTCCTCCACGGTCGATCCGGCCTGGGTCGGATCGAGTTGCGCCAGCACCTGACCGGGCTTCACGATATCGTCCTGGTGGACCAGCATCCGCTTCAGGATGCCGCCCTCCAGCGATTGCAGCACCTGGTCGTGGCTGGTCGGCACGACCCGGCCCTGACCGGTCGCGACCTCGTCCAGCGTCGCCGCCCAGGCCCAGAGCAGGGCGACGACGAACATCGCCGCGACGATCCAGGTCAGGCGCCGCGCCGCGCGCAGGCGCTGCCCGCCATCGTCGTCGAGGGAGAAGGCGGGGGCGGGGGCGGCGGGGGACAGGCTGGTCATGCGGCGCTACTCCGCGCGGCGGCGCGCATCGCGTCGAGCGCGGCGGCCTTGGGTTGGTCGAGCAGGATGCGGCCCTCGTCGATCACGATCACGCGATCGACCAGGTCGAGCACGCGCATCCGGTGGGTGGCGACGACGAGCGTCCGGTCGCGGCTGGTCTCGCGCAGCGATTCGATGAAGCGGCGCTCGGCCATCTCGTCCATCGCCGCGGTCGGCTCGTCGAGCAGCAGCACGCGCGGATCGCGCAGCAGCAGCCGGGCGAGCAGCAGTGCCTGCACCTGCCCGCCGGACAGGCCGCGCCCGCCCTCCAGGATCTGGTGGTCCAGCCCCTCGCGCAGCCGCCGGACGAAGTCGGTCGCGCCGACCATCGCCAGCGTCTGCAGGATCGCCGCATCGGTCGCGTGCGGCGCGCCCATCGTCAGGTTCTCGCGCAAGGTGCCGTGGAACAGCCGGCTGGTCTGGGTCAGCAGCGCCACGTCGCGGCGGATGTCCGCGGGATCGACCTGGTGCAGCGCCAGGCCGTCGACCAGCACTTCGCCGGACATGGGCGGCATCATCCCGGACAGCGCCTGGAGCAATGTCGACTTGCCCGCGCCGTTGCGGCCGAGCAGCGCGATCTTCTCGCCTGGTGCGATCTCCAGCCGCGCCACCGACAGGGCCGGCGGGGCGGGCGGATCGGCATAGCCGAAGGCGGCGCCGGTCAGCAGGAAGCCGCCACGCACCACGGGCAGGGGGATGCGATGCTCCGCCTCGGGATGGTCGACGGGCAGCGCCATGATCTGGTTCAGGCTCTGCGCGGCGACCTTGGCATGTTGATAGCGGCCGAGCAGGTGCGACACCTGGCCCATCGGCGCCATCATCCGGCTGGCCAGCATCGAGGTCGCGACCAGCGCGCCGGTGGTGATGTCGCCGGCGATCACCAATGGCGCTCCGACCAGGATGACCCCGGCATAGACCAGGTTCTGCACGCTTTGCGCCCAGGTCGACAGGCTGGCGGTCAGGCCGCGCAGGCGGAGCTGCGCCTCGCCCGCGACCGCGTTGCAATGGTTCCATTGGCGCTGGAAGCGCTCCTCGGCCTGGAGCGTCTTGATGTCCTCGATGCCCTGCACCGCCTCGACCAGCAGGGCGTTGCGCAGCGAGGTCTCGCGCATCGACTCGGTGGCGTGGGCGCGCAGCCGCCGCTGCGCCAGCAGGCTGGGTGCGAGCAGCAGGACCAGCGCGACCACCGGCACCAGCGCCAGCACGCCGCCGATCATGCAGAGCAAGGCGAGGAACACGAGGAAGAAGGGCAGGTCCGCCACCGCCGCGACCGTGGTCGAGGTCAGCATGTCGCGCACCTGCTCCAGGTCCCGAAGTTGGGCGATGAAGGTGCCGGTGGAGGTCGGCCGCGCCTTGTTGCGGACGCGCAGGGCGTGACCGAACACCTGGTCCGACAGGCGCAGGTCGGTGCGCTTGCCCAACAGGTCGGTGATCGACACGCGCATCCGCCGCAGCAGGAAATCGAATCCCGTCGCCAGCAGCACGCCCAGGAACAGGATCGTCAGCGTCGGGATCGACTGGGCTGGGATCACCCGATCATAGACCTGCATCGAGAACAGCACGCCCGCCAGCCCCAGGCAGTTGGTGACGATCGAGGCGATCGCGACCGGGACATAGCCGCGCGCATCCTGCAACAGCGTGGCGCGCAGCCAATGCTCGCGGTACGGGCGGATATAGGTGTCGACCCGCACGTCCTGGGCCGAGCGGGCGGGGCGGGGAACGACGATCCGCTCCGCCGCCGCCAGCAGTTCGGACAACGGCCGCGCGGCGGACAGGCCGCCTTCGCCCGCGACCGAGAAATGCGCGTGTCCCTCGCCATCGATCGCCGTGACCAGCGCCAGTTCGCCGCCCGCAAGCGCCAGGATCACCGGTAGCCGCCAGCTCGACAGCTTGGCCGCTTGCGGCGCCACGAAGCGGACCGACAGGCCGGCGGCGCGCGCCACCGTGGCGATGCGCGCCTCCTCGTCCGCGGTGCCGTGCCACAGGCCGGCGAGCCGCGCACGCTGTTCGGGCAGGGGGATGCGGTAATGGCGCGCGACCTGCCCCAGCAGGTCGATCCAGGCATGGAGGCCGGTATGCGTGTCGTCGATGCGAAAGGGCGCGGTCACAGCGTCACTCCCCGGAAGCTGGTGCCGGTCAGCGCGAACGCGTCGCGCGAGCGGCCGGAATAGTAGAGGCAGTCGAGCTGCAGCCGGCGCAGGTCGTGCGCGGTGTTGACCGAGTCGAACCGGGCCTGCTGCAATTCCTGTTCGGCGTTGAGCAGGTCGACCAGCGTGCGCGTGCCCATGTCGAGATATTGCAGGCGATAGAGCTTGCCCGTCTCCACCATGTCGCCCTGGCGCGCGGACAGCGTGTCGAGCAACGCGGTGAGGCTGACGATCTGCTGCTGCGCCTCGGCCAGCCGCTGGCCCGTCTCCAGCCGCGCCTGGCGCGCGCCTGCCTCCGCGGCGCTGACGGCGGCGCTCGCCCCGCGCACGCGGGCGCGCACCGCGTTGCCGCCGAACACGTCGCTGGTGACGCTGAGGCCGAAGCTATAGGCGCTGCGGCTGGTGAAGGGGCCGGACGGGTCAGTGGCGGCGTCGCCGGCCAGCGCGACCGTCGGCAAGCGGGCGGCGCGGTTGCGGCGCAGGTCGGCATCGGCCTGGGACCGCTGCGCCTCGGCGCGCATCACCGCGGGCACCGCGTCCCAATCGATCGCGGCGTCGTCGCAGCTGTGCGCCAGCCATTCGGGCATGTCGGTGTCGATCGCGGCCGGCGGCGCATCGCGGCCGAGCAGGAAGGCGAGGTTGCTGGCCCAGCGACGTTCCTCGGCATCGATCCGCGCCAGCGTCGCCTCCGCCGCCGCGACGCGCGACTGCGCCTGGAGCGCGTCGGACCGGGTGGTCGCGCCTTTCGCGAAACGGTTGCCGACCAGGTCGCTGATCGCGCGGATGCGCTCAAGCTGCTCGTTGGCGACCGTGCGCAGCGCGACATTGCGTTGCAGCTCGACCACCGCATAGCCGGTCTCGCGGATCAGCCCGTCCACCGCCAGCAACAGGTCGGCGCGGCCGATCCGGGTGCCGGCGCGCGCGGCATCGACCGCGCTCGACACCTTGCCGAAATCGAACAGCATCTGCGATGCGGAGACCTGCGGGCGCGGCCGCCAGCTCGACCCCAGCCGGTTGTCGTAGCCGCTGCCGACCCCGGCGCTGATCCGCGGCAGATAGCCGGCGCGCGCGACCTCCACCTCGGCGTCGCGCGCATCGATCGTGGCGGCGGCCTGGGCGATGCCCGGATGCCAGGCCAGCATTTCGCGCATCGCGCCCGGCAGGGTCACCGGCTCGGTCGTCGCGGCGGCGTGCCCGATCGACGCCAGGGACAGGATCGCGACCGCCGTACCGGCCCATCGCTGCCATCGAAACATGTCGTCCAAAACCCTTTCCCGTGGTGCGGAAAAGATCGCCGAACATGCTTAAAATCCGGGAAAGAATTGCCGTTTGTCAGGGGGTTGCGCCCCGCTATCGACTCCGTTTGCGGACCGGATCCTCCAGCAAGGCCGCTGCGAAAGGACCACCCCGGCCTGCGCCGGGGCGGTCCATGGCGCGGCGGGCGTCACACGCTGTGCAGCGCCGTCAGCCGCTCGTCCTCATGCACCAGCGGCACCGCCAGATAGGCGAGCGGATCGTCCACCGGCACCGGCGCGCTTGTCACGTCCGCCGCGACCGTCACCGTGGACGCCTCATGGCCGGTCGTGCCGGCCGACCCTTGCGCATCCAGATAGTGACCGAGCAGATCGTCGACGCTGCCCTGGCTCGCCAGGGTGTCGAAGCCGAGTGTCGCCTGCGCCAGATGATGGTCGGTGGTCGCGGCGGCGTCGGTGCGATGCGCCGCCGTCAGCGACAGCGAGACGACATCCTGTTCCGGCGCCAGCACCATGAAGCTGACGGCGGCGGCGGGCACAACCGGGACCGCGCCGTTGTTGATGTCGACCGCCACGTCGAGCCGCGCCGTCGACACCTGCCCGTCCGGCTGGACGAGCTGGTAGCTGAAGCTGTCGACCGGATCGACCGCCGCATAGCCCAGGGTCGCGCTCGGCTGGTAGGAATAGTGGCCGGTCTCGTCGATCGTCAGCGTGCCATGCGCGCCGGCGATGGTCAGCGGCGTCTCGCCGACCTCGACATAGGCGCCGGCCGACAGGATCTTCACCCCCAGGAAACTGCTGCCCAGCACGTCGTTGCCGAGCAGCTCGCCCTGTACGGGCGTCGCGCCGGTCAGCACATAGCGGTCGAGATGGGTCACCGTCTCCGCGACATAGACGTTGGTGCCATAACCCAGGCCCAGCGTGTTGGGGCTGGTGACGGTATAGCTGTAGGTGCCCGACGGCAGCCCGGTCATGGTCAGCGTCACGCCGCTGCCCAGCAGCCCGGTCAGCGCCACGCCCTGTACCCGGCCCACCTCGACGCCCGCCGCATTGGTGACGCTGATCGTGTAGCTGGGCAGCACGCTCAGCCCAGGGGCCACCACCGCCGACAGGGTGACGGTGGCGGTGGCGTTCGGCTCGACCGTGAAGCTGTCGGTGACGCGGCCGGTCTGCGTCCCCAGCACCGCGCCCGGCGTGGTGAAGCTGGAGTCGATCGCCGCCGGGATGGTGGTGACCAGGTTGGCGAAGCTCGCCGTCGCCACCGCGCTGTCGTGGACCGCCAGCGGCGCGCCGAACACGTCCGGGCTGCCGATGCGGACCGACAGGGTCGCGCTTTCCGTCTCGCCATCGCTGGCGTCGAGCAGCGTATAGGTGAACCGGTCGGTCCGGCCGATCGCGCCGGCATCGGCATTCGGCGTATAGGTGTAGCTGCCGTCGCGATCGATCACCAGCCGGCCCCATTGCCCGACCACCACCGTGTCGTCGCCGCCGACCAGCGTGGTCGTGCCGCCGATCGTGACGCTGCGCACGCTGGTCTGCGGGCTGGCGCGGTCGACCGCGCCGTCCGGACCCGGATCGGTGATGACGTTGCCGCTGGTGGCTGCGGGCACCACCGCCCCGACATCGGTGAAGTCGCGGTCGGCCCCGCTGACCGACAGGCCGCCGAGCAGTCCGACGCCGAGCGTATTGTCGAAGGTGACGAAGGCGCGGTAGGTGCCCGGTCCCAGGTCGCTCGCCCCGGCGACCAGATTGCCGTTCAGCAATCCCAGCTCCAGCAGCGAGCTGTTGCCCGTCGCACCCGGCAGCGCCACCCAATTGGCGCCGTCGAACCGCTGCACCACCACCGAATAGCCGCTGGCGACGCCCAGGTTGAGCGTGGCGTCATAGGTGAAGCTGGCGTCCAGCCGATGGCCCGCCTGCACGGTGAACTGGACATTGGGGATGGCCAGCACCTGCGCGTTGAGGTTGACCAGGCCGAGCGACGCCAGTGCGGTGTAGTTGGCGCTGCCCAGCGCGCGCTGGGTTTCCACCGGTACCAGGTCGATCGCGGCGGTGGCGCTATTGTCGAAGGCGACGATGTCGAACGGCGCGGTGATCGCCACGCCGGGCGAGCCGTTGCCGGCCGGATCATGCTGGCTGACGGTCAGCGCCTCGCCCGACTGCTGCGCGCTGGCGAGGGTGATCGAATAGCCGCCGCCCGCGCCGACCACCCCGCTGCCGATCACGATGCCGCCGGCATTGCGCACCTCGACCGTCGCGCCCGGCTCGCCGCTGCCCGCGATCACGGTCCCGGCCGGGTTGATCGTGGCGGTGGGCGCGGCTGGCGCCGTGATGTCGGGCGCGGTGACGCGGATGTCGGGCGAGGCGTTGCCCGCCGCATCGCTCTGCACGACGCCCAGCGACTGCCCGTTCGCCTGCGGCGTGGTGAGCGTCGCGGTGTAGAGGCCGTCGCCGCCGACCAGGGCGGTGCCGATCACCGCGCCGGCGGGATCGGTGATCCGCACGGTCGCGCCCGCCTCGCCGCTGCCCGACACGGTGGTGCCGGTGGCATCGACCGTGGCGGTCGGGGCGACCGGCGCGATCAGGTCGGGCGCTGGCGCGGGGACCGGCGCGGAGACATTGCCCGCCACGTCGCCCTGCGTGACGTGCAGGACCTGCCCATTGGCCTGCGGGGCGGCGAGCAGCGCCGACCAGCTGCCGTTGGACGCCACCATGGCGGTGCCGATCACGGTGCCGCCGGGATCGCGCACGCTGACCAGCGCGCCGACCTCGCCGGTGCCGGAGACCAGCGTGCCATTGGCGTTGACCGTGGCGGTCAGGCCGGTCGGAGCGGTGATGTCGGGCGCGACCGCCTGGCCGGCGGGGGAGACATTGCCGGCCGCATCCGCCTGGGTCAGCGTCAGCGTCTGGCCATTGGCCTGGGGGATGCCGAGCGTCGCGACGAAGCGGCCATCGCCCGCCACCGTCGCGGTGCCGAGCGTCAGCCCGGCGGCGCTGGTGATGGTGACGACCGCGCCGGGCTCGCCGGTGCCGGTCAGCTGCGCGCCGTCGCCGGACACCTGGCCGAGCGGCGCGGGCGGCGCGGTGAAGTCGGGCGCGGTGGCGGTGATGGCGGGCCCGGCATTGCCCGCCACATCCGCCTGGCTGACCTGCAACCGTTCGCCATTGCCTTGCGGCGAGGCGAGCGCCACCACGAACCGGCCGTCGCTGCCGACCGTCGCGATGCCGAGCAGCGCGCCCGCCGGGTCGCGGACGGATATGGTCGCGCCCGCCTCGCCGGTGCCGGTCACCAGCGTCCCGCTGGCATCGACGCTCGCCAGGGGAGCGGGCGGCGGCGTGGTGTCGGGCGCGACGATGCCGGTCGCGGGCGAGACATTGCCGTCGGCGTCGCTCTGGTCCAGGACCAGCGGTTCGCCATTGCGCTGCGCGGTGGCGAGCGTCGCGGTGAAGCGGCCGTCGTCCGCGACCAGGGCGGTGCCGAGCGTCGCGCCACCGGCGTCGCGCACCGAGACGGTCGCACCCGCTTCGCCGGTGCCGGTGACGCTCAGGCCATCGGCCGCGACGGCGCCGAGCGGCGCGGGCGGGGCGGTCAGGTCGGGCGCGGTCACGATCGCGGGCGCCGAGGGGTTGTCGCTGGCGTCGACCTGGACGACGGACAGCGTCTCGCCGTCGCGCTGCGGAACGCCCAGGACGACGATATAGTCGCCGCCCGGCTGCACGGTCGCGCTGCCCAGCGGATGGCCGGCCGCGTCGCGCACCGTCACGGTCGCGCCCGCCTCGCCGACGCCGGTCACCACCAGGCCGGCGGCATCGATCGCGGCCGTCGGGGCGAGCGGACCAGTCAAGTCGGGCGCGGTTGCGGTGGCGGGGGGCGACACATCGCCCTGGGCATCCGCCTGGACGACGTGCAGCGTCTCGCCGTTCACCTGCGCGGCGGCGAGCGGCGCGACGTAATGGCCGAGCGGATCGACGGTCGTGGTGCCGATCACCGCGCCACCCGGGCCATAGACGGTGATCGTCGCGCCCGCCTGTCCGGTGCCGAACACGACCAGTCCATCGACCGTGACGCTCGCGGTCGGGGCGGCCGGCGAATCGTTGACGAGGGTGTCGGGCGCCGGCGCCAGGCTCTCCGGCGAGACGTTGCCGGCGATATCGGCCTGGGTCAGCACCAGCAGCTGCCCGTTGATCTGGGGGGTGGCCAGGGTGACCAGGAAACGGCCGTCGGCGGCGACCACGTCGCTGCCCAGCACCCGCCCGACCGGGTCGAGAACGGTGACGGTCGCGCCGGCCTCGCCGGTGCCGGCGACGGTCTCGCCATCCGCGCTGACGCTGCCGAGCGGCGCGGCTGGCGGCGTCAGGTCGGGCGCGGTCAGCGGCGTCGCGGGCGAGGGATTGCCGGCGGCATCGGCCTGGACGACGGAGAGCGGCTGGCGATCGATCTGCGGCGTCGCCAGCGTGATCGCGTACGCGCCATCGGCATCGACCAGCCCGCTGCCGAACGAATTGCCCAGCGCGTCGCGCACCGTGACCGTCGCGCCGGGCTCGCCGGTGCCGGTGACGACCGCGCCGGTCGCGTCGAGCGCCGCGAGCGGGGCGGCGGGCGCGGTGATGTCGGGCGCGGCGAGCGTCGCCGGCAGCGAGACGTTGCCGGCGGCGTCCGCCTGGGTCGCGCTGACCAGGCCGCCATCGGCCTGGGGCGGGGTGAGCGTCGCGGTATAGACGCCATTGGCGCCCACGACCGCGCGGCCGATCTCGGTCCCGGCCGCATCGCGCAGGATGACGGTCGCGCCGATCTCGCCGGCGCCGCTCGCCTCGGTGCCGCCGGCGTTCAGGCTAAGGCCCGGCGCAGCCGGCGCGGTCAGGTCGGGGGCCAGGGCGGGGGCGGGGCCGGATTGGTTGCCGGCGGCGTCCGCCTGCGTCACCTGCACCGTCTCGCCATTGGTCTGGGGCACGGTCAGCACCACCGCATAGGCGCCGTTGGCGGCGGCGACGGCCGTGCCGATCGCCGCGCCCGCGGAGTCGCGCACGGTGACGGTCGCGCCCGCCTCCGCTTCGCCCAGGACGATCGTGCCATTGGCGTTGACGGCGGCGGTCAGACCGATCGGCGCGCTGGTGTCGGCGGCGATGAGCGGCGTCGCGGCCGAGACATTGCCCGCCGCATCCGCCTGGGTGACGCTCAGCGTCTCGCCATTGGTCTGCGGCACGGCGAGCGCGGCGACATAGCGTCCGTCCGCGCCGACCACCGCGCTGCCCAGCGGGCTGCCGTCGCGTCCAAGCACCACCACGAGCGCGCCGATTTCGCCGGTGCCGGTGACGCTCGCGCCGTCCGCCGCCAGCACCGCGACCGGGGCGGCGGGGGCGGTCAGGTCGGGTGCCACCGGGGCGGCAGGCGCGGAGACATTGCCGGCGGCATCGGCCTGGGTCACCTGCAGGACCTGCCCATCGCGCTGCGCCGGGGTGAGCGGCGCGACATAGGTGCCGTCCGCCCCGACCGACGCGGTCCCGATCGGCGCGCCGGCGGGATCGCGCACGGTGACGGTCGCGCCAGCCTCGCCAACGCCGGTCACCAGCGTGCCGTCGGCGCTGACCAGCGCGACCAGGCCCAGCGGCGCGCTGATGTCGGCGGCCACCACCTGCACGGCCGGCGAGACATTGCCGGCCGCATCCGCCTGGTCGAAGCGGAGCGTCTGGCCATTCACCTGCGCGCCCGGCAGCGGCACGGCGAAGCCGCCGTCCGCCGTCACCATCGCGCTGCCCAGCACGCTGCCGTCGGCGGCGCGCACCGTCACGGTCGCGCCGGGTTCGCCCGTGCCGGTCAGGATCGTGCCGTCCACCGCCAGCGTGCCGGTGGGCGCCGACGGTGGCGTGATGTCGGGCGCGGTCACCGCGACCGGCGCGGCGGCGTTGCCGGCGGCGTCGGCCTGGGTCACCTGCAGCGTCTCGCCATTGGTCTGGGCGGGGGACAGGGGCGCGACATAGCGACCGTCGGCGCCGACGATGGCGGCGCCGATCACCGCGCCGGCGGGGTCGCGCACCGCGACGCTCGCGCCTGCCTCGCCGGCGCCGCTGACGGTCGCGCCGCCATCGCCGATCGTCGCGGTCAGGCCGGCCGGCGGGGTCATGTCGGGGACCGTGACCGGGGTGTCGGCGGAGGTGTTGCCGGCCGCATCGCGCTGGTCGACGCTCAGCGTCTCGCCCGCCAACCGGGGCGTGGGCAGGGTGACGGTCCAGTCGCCGTCCGCCCCGACCCGGCCGGTGCCGATCACCGCACCGACGGAATCGTGGATGATGACGGTCGCGCCCGGCTCGCCGGTGCCCGACAGGGTGGCGGCATCCAGGCCGAACGTCGCGACCGGGGTGGGCGGCGCGACCAGGTCGGGCGTGGCGGCAGCGGTGGCGGGCGAGATGTTGTCCGCGCCGTCACGCTGCATCACCGCCAGGACCTGGCCGTCCGACACGCCCGCCGGCAGCGTCGCGCTGTAGCGGCCGTCCGCCGCGACGCTCGCGGTGGCGAGCGGCTGGCCGGTCGCGCCGACGATGGTCACCGTCGCGCCGGCCTCTCCCGTGCCGATGACGGTGGTGCCGTCGCTGCTGACGCTGGCGGTGGGCGCGGCGGGAGCGGTGGTGTCGGGCGCGACGACCGACGTCGCCGGGGAGACGTTGCCGGCGGTGTCGCGCTGCGTGACGGTCAGCGTCTCGCCATTGGCCTGCGGCGTCGCGAGAGTCGCGGTATACGTGCCCTGGACGCCGACCGCGGCGCTGCCGATCGGCTGGCCCGCCGCGTCGCGCACGGTGACGGTCGCGCCGGCCTCGCCGGTGCCGATGACGGTCGCGCCGCCATTCCCGATGCTGGCGGTGGGCACGGCAGGCGCGGTGATGTCCAGCACGACGAGCGACGTCGCCGGGGAGATGTTGCCGGCGACGTCGCTCTGCGTCACGGTCAGCGTGCCGCCATTGGCCTGGGGCGCGGCGAGCACCGCGTTGAAATTGCCTTGCGCATCGACCGTGACGGTCGCGAGCGTCTGACCCGCCGCGTCGCGCACGGTGATGGTCGCGCCCGCCTCGCCGGTGCCGGCGACGGTCAGGCCGCCAGCCTGGAGGCTGGCGGTCGGCGCGGGCGGGGCGGTGATGTCTGGGGCGGTCACGGTCGCGGCCGGCGAGACATTGCCGGCGGCATCGCTCTGCGCGACGGTGACTGTCTGGCCATTGGCCTGGGGCTGGGTCAACGGTACGGTGAAGCGGCCGTCGCCCCCCACGGTCGCGGTGCCGACGATGGCACCGTCCGCCCCGCGCACCTGCACGGTCGCGCCCGCCTCGCCCATGCCCGACAGGCTGGCGCCATTGGCGGCGAAGGTCGCGGTGGGACGGCCGGGGGCTTGGGTGTCGGCCAACGGCAGCGGCGGGGACACATCGCCATCGTCACCGCCGCCGCCGCCGCCGGATGCCGCCGCGGCCGCGCCGCCGGCCCCGGCCAGCCCCAGCACCGCCGGCAACACGAAGCCGCCGCCGGCCCCTGCCGCGGCCGCACCGCCCGCTGCGACCAACCCTTCCACCTCGCCCAGCTCGCCCAGCAGCGTGAAGCGGCCGGCCCCGGCCACCTCCGGATGTGCCAGCCACATCCGTTGCGCGCCGTCACGCAGCACCAGGTCGCTGGAGACGCCGTTCTTCTGGACGAAATAATCCTCGATGCGGACCGCCTGGCCGTCGTTCATCTGCACGACCAGATCGTCGCCGGTGCGCGCCAGATCGGCGACCTGGCTCTGATCCACGTCCAGCCGCACGACGCTGGGCGCGTCCAGGTCGATGCTGCTGCTGGTGCTGGCGACTTCGCTTGCCTTGCCGGTGGCCTTGACGATGATCTCGGCAGCCATGACTGTCCTCCTGTCGCGAATTACCGTATCGCGATAATAAACATCAGGCGAAGCGCTGGCGGAACCGTAACGACTGTACTGGCCGACCTGGCGCTTTGCTTTGAGGAGGACTCAACCGCATCCAGGTTTACGAGATACTACATTTCCGTTTTCGGAGTGGATCGGGTTTAGTGGGGGCACCGGTCTGACCTGGTCCGGCGGGGTACAGCGAAAGCGTTGCTCAAGGCCGATTCGGGGGGGGCTGCGCGGGCACGAGCCCGGTCGACGGCCGGGACAAGCCCGGCAGCGTCGCAACGGTCCCGAACGGGAGAGGGGCGGAGTGGTGCCGTCGGAGCCGCGCATCAACGATGCCGGGTGCCGCGCCTTCGTCAGGGATCGGCCCCGGAGTGCGTCAGGCCAGCTTCAGCCCCTCGCGGTGCATCAATCGGGTGAGGTGGCGGTTCTGCTCGCCGGTCAGCTTCTCGCGCATCCGGGGGAACAGATCCTCCTCCTCCTCGCGCATATGCGTCTCGATCATCGACCGGAACGCGCGCAGCTTGGGCAGCCAGGCGGGATCGTCGCGCGGCATCTCGCCCAGGTCGAAGAAATACTGTTTCACATAGCCATGTTCGTGATTGAGATGATCGGCCGCCTCGGTCATCTGCAGGTCGCGCATCATCGCATAGATGCTGTTCTCTTCCTGGAAGGCGTGCTTGCCGATCGCGTGCTTCAACTGCGTCAGCAGCAGCGTGCGCCGGGCCACGTCGTTCTCGTCGGTCTGTTCGATCAGGTCGAAGATCGCCAGCGCGGCGCGGTGCTCGGCGGCCAGCGCCTTGTCCCAGCGGCCGGCGAGCGCGGTTGGCGCCTGCACCGCCGCCTTGCGCAGCAGATTGGCGAGCAGGCCGACGCCGACGCCCAGGGCCGCGCCGATCACCACCTGGCGCGTGGTCGAGGATGATTCGTCGGCAACCGGGCCGGGGCCAGGGCCGGGGTTGGGGGTCGGGTGCGCGGCAGGGATCGCGACGGGCGCGGAACCCTTCTCCGGCCGATCGTCCGCCTGCGGCACAGCGCGCCCGACCGGCCGGTCGCTTTCGGCGAAGGCGACGCCCGAGGTCTCCTCCACCGTCACCACCTTGCCGTCCGCCAGCGCGACCGGATGGGCATAGCTGTGCTCGGTCGGCGCTTGCTGGTCGGGGGCCAGGGTGTGGCCGGCCTTGCCCTGCTTGCTCTCCGCCTCCGGGGCGGTGCCGTAGAGATGGGGGCTGTCCGATCGGTCGCTCATTGCGCGTCTCCCAGGCGGGAAGACCCCGCTTTCGCTGCGCGCAACCTGTGCGGACGGTCGCCGGTTCCTGCGAGTTTACGCAGTTGAATCAGATAGATGGAGCCTGATGCCCATCACTCCTCCCCGTGCGGGGAGGAGTGCGCGACGTCGGGCCTCGACCGATCAGCTCATATGCACGGTCTTGGTGACCAGGTGCGCCATGATGCCCTCGGGCCCGTCCTCGCTGCCATGGCCGCTGTCCTTGATCCCGCCGAACGGGCTGTCGGGATAGCTGAGCCGGACGTTGTTGATGGCGATCATCCCGGCCTCGATCGCATCGCCGAGGCGATTCTGGCGGCGGCCATTCTCGGTGAAGCAATAGGCGGCCAGGCCGAAGGGCAGTCGGTTGGCCTCGGCGATCGCGTCCTCCTCGCTGCCGAAGCGGCTGAGCAGCGCGATCGGGCCGAACGGCTCCTCGTTCATCGCGCGCGCGGCGGTCGGCACGTCGGCGAGCACGGTCGGCTGGAAGAAAAAGCCGCCTTCGCCCCCGCGTTCGCCACCCGCCAACAGGCGCGCGCCATGCCCGGTCGCGTCGCCGACCAGCTCGGCGATCGCTTCGGGGCGGCGGGCATTGGCCATCGGACCCATCTGGCTTGCCGCATCCAGGCCGTCGCCCATCCGCAGGGCGCGCGTCCGCTCGGCGAAGGCGGCGGCGAAACGGTCGTAGATGCCGTCCTGCACATGGAAGCGAGTCGGCGCGATGCATACCTGGCCGGCGTTGCGGAACTTGTGCGCGACCAGCGTCTCGACCGTCCGGTCCAGGTCGCAATCGTCGAACACCAGCACCGGGCCGTGCCCGCCTAGCTCCATGGTGGTGCGCATCATCGTGTCCGCCGCCAGCTTCATCAGCTGCTTGCCCACCGGCACCGAGCCGGTGAAGCTCAGCTTGCGGGTGATTGGCGAGGCGAGCAGGTGGCGCGACACCATGTCGGGCACGCCGAACACGCATTGCGCGACGTCGCCGGGCAGGCCGGCATCCTGGAAGCAGCGCATCACCTCCACCGCGCTGCCCGCCGTCTCCTCGGACGGCTTGATGATGATCGAACAGCCCGCCGCGACCGCCGGCGCGATCTTGCGCACCACGTTCATGATCGGGAAGTTCCAGGCGCAGAAGGCCGCGACCGGCCCGACCGGCTGGTGCAGCACCAGGCTGCGGCTGCCCGATGGGCGCGGCAGCACCCGGCCATAGACACGCTGCCCCTCGGCGGCGTGGAAGTCGAGCAGCGCGGCGGCGAAGGCGACCTCGCCCTTGGCCTCGGCCTGGATCTTGCCCTGTTCCAGCGTCGCGATGCGGGCGATCCGGTCGCCACGCTCGCGCAGCAGTTGCGCGGTGCGGGTCAGGATCGCGGCGCGCTTCTCGGGCGCGGTCGCGCGCCACGACAGGAAACCGCGCTGGCTCGCCTCCAGCGCGCGGTCCAGATCGGCGGCCGTGGCCAGCGGCAGCGCCGCCTGCCCCTGGCCGGTCGCGGGATTGAGCACGTCGCGCGTCTCACGCCCTTCAGTTCCCAGCCATTCTCCGGCGATATACAGGCCAAGGCGCGCGTCGTAGGATGCGGTCATCGCAATCGTCTCCTTTGAACTTCGCCGCCGTCTAGCCGATCCGATGCGGTCAGGTCCAATAGAGCAAGCGCGCCATCGGCAGCGAGCGGCCGAGCCGTTCCTCGAAGACGCTGCGCAGGTCGCGCATCGTCGCGGCGTCGTACACCTGCTTTTCGGTGCCGAACTTGGTGCGCTTGGTGGTGCGGTTGGCGGGCGTCATGTCGAGCGAGGAGCCGGGATACCAACTGTTTAGCACCGCCTTGGACCCGGTGGTGAAGCGGTGCGTGATGCATTCGATGGTCAGGTCCAGGTCGGGCAGATCGGCGAGCCGTGCCGCCGCCTGGTCGATCAGCTCGGCATACGCCTGTTCCCAGCCCGGCGCGGCGATGATCGGCGCGATCGTCAGCCCGACCGGATAGCCGGCCAGCGCCATCGCGCGCAGCGCCGCCAGCCGGGCCGCGACAGGCGCGGTGCCGCCCTCGAACCGGGCGAAGGCGCTCGGGTTGATCGAGGCGCGCATCCGCGTGCGGCCCTGATGATCGAGGCCGGTCAGTGACGAGACATCGGCGAACTTGCTGGTGAAGCGGAGCTGGGCGGGCGCTTGCCACCGACCGAACCAAGCGATCGCCGCCGACAGCGACCCGGTCAGCGCCTCCAGCGCCAGCGGATCGGTGTAGCAGGACGCCTCGAACGTCGTGCCTTCGGCCGCGCGGTCGCGGTTGCGGCTGGTGATCTGGCCCTGGCCCAGATAGGCCGGCAGGGCATCCAGGATCTCGTCCAGATTGGCGTAGACGCGGGTGATCGGCGGCCCCTTGAGAGATCCGGCGAGATAGCAATAGCTGCAATGCGCCGGGCAGCCTTCGGCCAGGTCGACGCGCCAGTCGGCGCTGGGCGCGATCGGCTGCAACCGGCGCTTGGAGGGCGGGGCGACGACCAGTGCGACGGTCGCCTTGGCTTGCGCGTAAGCGCGGCGCGGGTCATCGGGCAGGTCGAGCGCCACCCGGTCGGCGGGGAGCTCGACGATCTCGACGCCCAGCGCGGCGGCCCGCGCCATGACATGGCGGCCATGGTCGAACCCACGTGCGCTGCGGGTGACCAGCAGGCGACGCGGCAGCCAGGCGCGAAGAGGCTTGGCGTCAAGGGCTTGGGCGGATTCCACCCGTGCCGAACGAGCGGGCGGGTGCGTGGTTCATCGCAGGCCGGTCGCAACTCCCGCCAAGGCGAAAGGTTGGCGAAAGTCTAGGCTCCACTCCCACTATCCCACCCCGGCGGAGGCCGGGGTCCAGCTGGGGCACGATCATGACGACGCGCACGGCCAAAAAACTACAGCCTTTCCAACCGGACCCCGGCCTTCGCCGGGGTGGCATGGGGGGGGCGTGGTCGCGCAAAGACCGAGGTGCAGGACCTGCCCTACACCGCCAGCGGCTGGAGCGTCGCGATCCGGTCGGCGGCTTGGGGCGCGCTCACTCCCATCGCCTGACCGATCAGCAGCAGCGCAGGGTCGCCGTCGCTGATCGCCTCCACCAGGAACGCCATGGCGTCGAGCCGGCCCCGGATCAGCCGCTCGCCCGGCAGCGAGACGTTGACCGCGACCATCACCGGCGTGTCCGGCGCCAAGCCCGCCGACATCAGTTCGGCGGCAACCTGCCCGGCGGCGGCGCGGCCCATATAGACGGCCAGCGTCGCATCGGGCGCGGCGAGCGCCGACCAGTCGAGGTCGAGCGGCTCGCCCGCGCGGGCATGGGCGGTCACCAAGGTCAGCCGCCGCTCCAGCCCGCGCAGCGTCAGCGAGGCGAGTCCGGAGGCGGCGGCGGCGCTGGCGGCGGTGATGCCGGGGCAGATGCGGACCGGAATGCCCGCCGCACGACACGCGTCGATCTCCTCGGTCGACCGGCCGAAGATCGACGGGTCGCCGCCCTTCAGTCGCACGACCCGGTGGCCCGCCAGCGCGGCGGCGACGATCAGCGAATCGATCGTGCCTTGGTCCTTGGAATGGCGGCCCGATCGCTTGCCGACGCCGACCCGCTCGGTGCCGGGCGGGATCCGGTCGAGCACCCCCGGACCGACCAGCGCGTCGTAGAAGACGATGTCGGCGGCCTCGATCAGGCGCACCGCCTTCATCGTCAGGAGTTCCGGATCGCCCGGCCCCGCGCCGACCAGCCAGACCGAGGCGGCGGGGAAATCGTCAGGCTGCATGAATGGTCTCCTCCGCCAGCAGGCGGGCCAGGGCGGGGCGGCACGAGCCGCAATTGGTGCCGGCGCCGATCGCCGCGCCGATCGCGGCGACATCGGCGAGCTGCCGGTCGCGGATCGCGGCCAGGATCGTCTTCACGCCCAGGTCGAAACAGATGCACAGGATCGCGCCGCGATCGACCGCCGCGCCCGGTGCGCGGCCGGCGAGCAGGGTGGGGGCGGCCTGCGGTTCGGACAGTTGCGCGATCAGCCAGTCGCGGGTCGGCAACTGCCCCGTCTCGGTGACGAACAGCGCTGCGGCCAGCCGCCCACCGGACAGGATCGCGACGCGGCGGGTGCCGCGCGCGGCATCGACCGCCTCGATCCGCTCGCCCGCCGGCAGCAGCCGGTCGAGCGCGGCGGCATCGCCGTCGCCGGCGAGTTCCCACAGCGTGCCGGCCGGCACCGCGATCCGCGTCGCCCACAGGCAGTCGGGACGCCGCGCCGCTTCGTGGCCCAGGATCAGGAAGCCGCGCCAACGGGTGGCCACCGGGGCGATCCGCACCGGACTCGCCTTGAAGCCGGGCTGGCCCGAATAGGGGTCGGTCAGCGGGCGGGGCAACCGGCCGGTGCGACCGCCGGTGGCGGTGCGGTCGGTCCAGTGGATCGGCACGAACAGCTCGCCCGGCCGCTGGCTGGCGACGACGGAGACGCGGTACAGGCTCTCGCCCTGCGGCGTGCCGACGCGCGCCAAGCTGCCATCGGAGAGCATCAGGCGCGCCGCATCGTCGGGATTCACCTCGACCAGCGGTTCCTCCCGATGCCGCGCCAGCTTGGGCGCGAGGCCGGTCCGGGTCATCGTATGCCAGTGGTCGCGGTAGCGGCCGGTGTTGAGCGTCATCGGCCAGTCGCGCAACGGGGCCGGGATCGCCTTCTGCGCGACCGGCACCAGCCGGGCGCGCCCGTCCGGCGTCGGGAAGCGGCCGTCGGCGAAGGGCGCGTCGCCCCAGCGGAACGGCTGCATCGCGTCATAATCGGCATTGCCGCCGCTCGACCGGCCGGGCAGCGCGAACAGGCGACGGCCGTCATTCTCGTAGGTGGACAGGCGGCAATGCTCGCGCCAGATCTCGGCCGGACGGTCATAGGCGAAGGCCGTCGCCCAGCCCATGCGGCGGCCGACCTCCTTGACGATCCACCAGTCGGGTTTCGCCTCGCCCGGCAGCGGGAACAGCGCACGCTGGCGGCTGATCGTGCGGTCGGAATTGGTCACGGTGCCGTCCTTCTCGCCCCAGGCGGCAGCCGGCAGGCGGACATGGGCATGGGCGGACGTATCCGTCTCGGCGATCACGTCGCTGACCACGACGAACGGGCAGGCGGCGAGCGCGTCGCGCACGGACCCGGCATCGGGCATCGACACCGCGGGGTTGGTCGCCATGATCCACAGCGCCTTGATCCGGCCCTGGCCCAGTTCGCGGAACAGGTCGACCGCCTTCAGCCCCGGCTTGGCCGCGATCGCGGGCGCGGCCCAGAAGCGCTGCACGCGCGCGCGGTTGTCGGGCGCGAAATCCATATGCGCGGCCAGAGTCGAGGCGAGGCCGCCGACCTCGCGGCCGCCCATCGCATTGGGCTGGCCGGTGATCGAGAAGGGGGCTGCCCCCGGCTTGCCGATCCGCCCCGTCGCGAGGTGGAGGTTGAGGATCGCGTTGACCTGGTCGGTGCCGGCGGTCGACTGGTTGATGCCCTGGCTGAACAGCGTGACGGTGCGTGGAATCGCGGCGAACCATTCGTAGAAGCGGCGCAGGTCGGCGGGCGCGACGTCGCAGGTCTTCGCCACCGACCAGAGGTCATAACCCTCTTCCACCGTCGCCCAGAAGTCCGCCGGCACCGCGACCGAGGCGGCGAGGAACTCCTCGTCCACCGCGCCCGCGGCGCGGACCCAGGCGAGCGCGCCGTTCATCAGCGCGACGTCGCTGCCGGGTCGGATCGCCAGGTGCAGGTCGGCCTGTTCCGCCGTCTCCGTCCGGCGCGGGTCGATCACGACCAGTTTCGCGCCGGCGTCGCACCGCGCGCGGATGCGCTGATAGACGATCGGGTGGCACCAGGCGGTGTTGCTGCCGACCAGCACGATCAGGTCGGCGGCGTCGATGTCGTCGTACGTGGCGGGCACCACGTCCTCGCCGAACGCGCGATTGTGCCCGGCGACCGCGCTCGCCATGCACAGCCGCGAATTGGTGTCGATATTGGCGGAGCCGATGAATCCCTTCATCAGCTTGTTGGCGACGTAGTAATCCTCGGTGAGCAACTGACCCGACACGTAGAAGGCGACGCTGTCCGGCCCGTGCTGCGCGATGGTGTCGCGGAAGCGCCGGGCGACCAGGTCGAGCGCCTTGTCCCAGCTCGCCCGCCGCCGGCCGATCATCGGATGGAGCAGGCGACCCTCCAGCCCGACCGTCTCGCCCAGATGCGTGCCCTTGGAGCAGAGCCGGCCGCGATTGGCGGGATGGTCGGGATCGCCCTCGATCCGCACCTGCCGCGCGCCGGTCACGGTCGCGCGGATGCCGCAGCCGACGCCGCAATAGGCGCAGGTGGTGTTGATGGAAGCCACTCAATTCCTCCCCTGCAAGGGGATCATGGCCCAACCCATCATGCCACTCCGGCGAAGGCCGGGGTCCAGTTGGGGGACGCCGCTGCGGTATCACGATCGCTCCGTGACTGGACCCTGGCCTCCGCCGGGGTGGTGCAGGCGATTTGGCGATGTGGAGATGTTTGCGCTGATCGCCGTGCGACGAGGATTTGGGTCGACATCACGCAGCCGCCTTCAGCGTCGAGGCGCGGCAGATCAGCACGCGACCGCCGCTGATCTTGACCGGCACCACCGGCGTGCAGCCCTTGTCCTCGCCCAGGGCCTCGCCCGTGCTGAGCGAAATGCGCCAATTGTGCAGCGGGCAGGCCACCGCGCCGCCATGGACGATGCCCTGGCTGAGGCGTCCGTGCTTGTGCGGGCAGCGGTCGAGCAGCGCGAAGACCCTGTTCTCGCCGGTGCGGAACACGGCGATGTCGTCGCCGCCCTCGACCTGCACCGTGCGGGCGCCGCGCACCGGAATTTCATTCACCCAGCCGATGTCGAGCCACTCGCCTGCCAAAATCTGGGGGGTCATGCCATTTCCTCCTGGGGGGTGAAGCGCGCCATCGGCGCATGCATCTCGCGCTCCTCGCCCGCCACGCGCGCCGCCCAGGGATCGCCTTGCGAGAAGCTCTGCGAATGGAAGAAGCGACGGGCGAGCTCGGCGCGCGCCTCGGCGTCGGGCAGCAGCCGCGACTGGACATAGGCCAGGCCGACCCGCTCGATCCACGGCGCGGTCCGCTCCAGATAGCGCGCCTCCTCGCGATAGAGCTGGATGAAGGCGGCGCACATCTCCATCGCCTCGGCCTCGGTCGCGACTTTGCCGAGCAGGTCGGTGGCGCGGACCTTGATGCCGCCGTTACCGCCGACATGGAGCTCGTAGCCCGAATCGACGCAGACCACGCCGAAATCCTTGATCGTCGCCTCGGCGCAGTTGCGCGGGCAGCCGGACACCGCGATCTTGAACTTGTGCGGCATCCACGATCCCCAGGTCGCGCGCTCCAGCTTGACGCCCAGGCCGGTCGAATCCTGCGTGCCGAAGCGGCACCATTCGGAGCCGACACAGGTCTTCACCGTGCGCAGGCTCTTCCCATAGGCATGGCCGCTGACCATCCCGGCCGCGTTCAGGTCGGCCCACACGGCGGGCAGATCCTCCTTCCGGATGCCGAAGATGTCGAGCCGCTGGCCGCCCGTCACCTTGACCATCGGCGCGTTGAACTTCTCGACCACATCGGCGATCGCGCGCAGTTCCTTGGGGCTGGTGATCCCGCCCCACATGCGCGGCACGACCGAATAGGTGCCGTCCTTCTGGATGTTGGCGTGCATCCGCTCGTTGACGAAGCGGCTCTGCTGATCATCGACATATTCGCCGGGAAGCGCGCAGAGCAGATAGTAATTGAGCGCCGGGCGGCAGGAGGAACAGCCGTCCGGGGTCGACCAGTGCAGCTTCTGCATGACTTCCGGGATCGAGCGCATGTCCTGCGCGACGATCTCGCGGCGGACATCGTCGTGGCCGAAGCTGGTGCATTTGCACATCGTCTTCGGTCCCGCCTCGACCTCGTCGCCCAAGGTGAGCGCGAGCAGCGTCTCGACCAGCCCGGTGCATGATCCGCAACTCGCCGATGCCTTGCAGGTGGCGCGGACGGCATCGAGGCTGTGCGCGCCCTTGCCGATGCAGGACACGACCTGGCCTTTGGTGACGCCGTTGCAGCCGCAGATCTCCGCCGTGTCGGAGAGCGCCGCAACGGCCGCCTTAGGGTCCGTCTGCCCCCCTCCCGAGGCGAAGGCCTGGCCGAAGATCAGCGCGTCGCGAATGTCGGCGATGGGCTCGCCCTTCTTCAACAGGTCGAAATACCAGTTGCCGTCGGCGGTGTCGCCGTACAGCACCGCGCCGACGATGCGGTCGTCCCGGACCACGACGCGCTTGTAGATGCCGCGCGCCGCATCGCGCAGCACGATGTCCTCCGCGCCGTCGCCGCCGCCGAAATCGCCGGCCGAGAAGACGTCGAGCCCGGCGACCTTCAGCTTGGTCGCGGTCGCGGTGGGGCGATAGCCGGACGGGCTGCCGGTCAGCGCATCGGCGAGGCTGCGGCACATGTCCCAGAGCGGCGCGACCAGGCCGTAGACCTGTCCGTCATGCTCGACGCACTCGCCGACCGCCAGGATGCGTGGGTCGGAGGTGACCATATGGTCGTCCACCTTGATCCCGCGCCCGACCTCCAGGCCGGCGGCGCGGGCGAGCGCGACGGAGGGGCGGATGCCGACCGCCATCACCACCAGGTCGGCGGCGATCTCGCGCCCGTCCTTCAGGCGGATCGCCTCCACCCTGCCGTCGCCCAGGATCGCGGCGGTGTCGGCTCCGGTCAGCACGGTCTGGCCGCGCGCCTCCAGCGCCTGCTTCAGCAGCCAGCCGGCCGCCTCGTCGAGCTGCCGCTCCATCAGCGTCGGCATCAGATGGAGGACGGTGACGGTCATGCCCCGAAGCGACAGGCCGTGCGCCGCCTCCAGCCCGAGCAGGCCGCCGCCGATCACCACCGCGCTGCCGCCCCGTTCAGCAGCGGCGAGCATGTGCTCGACATCCTGCATGTCGCGGAAGCTGATGACGCCGGGCAGGTCGTGGCCGGGCACCGGGATGATGAACGGGTCGGAGCCGGTCGCGATCAGCAGCCGGTCGTAACCGGTGACGAGACCGCCGCGGGTGGCGACGGTGCGCGCGTCGCGGTCGATCGCCGTCACCGGATCGCCGCTGACCAGCGCGATGCCGTTGTCGGCATACCAGTCATGGCCGTTGATGACGATCTCGTCGAAGGTCTTCTCGCCCGCCAGCACCGGCGACAGCATGATCCGGTTGTAGTTCACCAGCGGCTCCGCGCCGAAGATGGTGATGCGGTAGCGGCCGGGATCGCGCGCCAGCAATTCCTCGACGGCGCGGCAGCCGGCCATGCCGTTGCCGATCACGACCAGATGCTCTCGGGTGTCGGTCGTGGCGGGGGTCAGGACTTCGTGTTTCATCGGTTCGGTCCGTGAAGAAGGGGAAGGCATCAGATCCGCACGCCCTGGGCGGTGCCCCAGCGACGCCGCCACTGGCCTTTGACCAGCGTCAGGCCGGTCAGCGCCACCAGCGCCAGGCCTGCGAAGATCAGGAAGCCGCCGGAGAAGCTGCCGGTCCATTGCTTGGCGAGGCCGAGCGAGGAGGCGAGGTAGAAGCCGCCGACGCCGCCGGCCATGCCGACCAGGCCGGTCATCACGCCGATCTCGGCGGCGAAACGCTGCGGCACCAGCTGGAACACCGATCCGTTGCCGACCCCCAGCGCCAGCATCGACAGGACGAAGAGGGCGAGCGAGGCGGCGAAGCCATCGGCCATCGCTACGCCGGTCAGGGTCGCCGCGGCGGCGGCGAAGACCGCCATCAGTGCCTTCACCCCGCCGATCGCATCGGCCAGCGCCCCGCCCATCGGCCGCACCAGCGAGCCGGCGAACACGCAGGCCGCGGTGGCATAGCCGGCCTGCACCGTGGTCAGCCCGAACCGCTCGGTGAAATAGAGCGGCAGGCTGGCCGCCAGCCCCACGAACCCGCCGAAGGTCACGGCGTAGAAGCCCATCAGCCACCAGGCATCGGCCTGGCGCAGCGGTTGCAGATATTCGCCGAGCCGGCGCGGCGCGGGGGCGCCCGGCGCGTCCTTGGCCAGGATCATGTACAGGACGAACACGAGGGTCAGCGGGATGCAGGCCAGGCCCAGCACCGCGTTCCAGCCGAACAGCTTGGCGAGCGCGGGGGCGAACAGCGCCGCCAGCACCGTACCCGAATTGCCCATCCCGGCGAGGCCCATCGCCTTGCCCTGATGCTCGGGCGGATACCAGCGGCTGGCGAGCGGCAGCGCGATCGCGAAGCTGGCCCCGGCAAAGCCCAGGATCACGCCCAGGGCCAGCGTGCCGGCAAAGCTGGTGACGCCCAGCATCCAGGCGCTGGCCAGGCCGGCGATGACGATGATCTGGCTGATCGCGCCCGACCGCTTGGGCCCGATCCGGTCGACCAGCAGGCCGTTGACGACACGCAGCACCGCGCCGGCCAGCGTCGGCACCGCGACCATCAGCCCCTTCTGCGCCGGGGTCAGCGCCAGCGCCTTGGCGATGTCGGGCGCGAGCGGCCCGAGCAGCACCCAGACCATGAAGGCCAGATCGAAATAGAGAAAGGCGGCGATCAGCGTCGGCGTATGGCCGCTCGCCCAGAAACCGTCCGCCGGTTTGTCCTTCGCATCGTTCCACATCGCCGTCGCCATGCTGTCCCCCTCGGCCGCCAGGGCCGGAAATGAAAAAAGCCGCCAGGACGGCGACCCTTGCGGGATCACGTCCTGGCGGCTTCGTTGCCTCCATCCGGGTGCGGGGCCATGAAGGCTCCGGTCCGGTCAGCGGGAGCCCCCCCGGCGCTGGAGAGGCGGTTCGCTGCTATTTCGTGTCCGACGTCATTGCCGGACCGACCTAGGTTGCCTGATTCGCGAAAACCTCGCAAGCCCCTTTTCGCAGGCGCAGCATCAGTCCTCGGCGGCGTCCGGGTCGAGCGGCGTCGCCTTCAGTTGCGCGATCCGGCGGCCGTCCAGCGCCATGATCTCGAACCGCCAGCCATTATGCTCGAACGTCTCGCCCGGCACCGGCAGGTGCGTCAGCCGGGCCAGCGCGAAGCCCGCCATGGTATGGTAATCGGCATCGGTCGGCTCGTCGCGCCATTGCAGCAGGCGATAGCCGTCATGCGCGGAGACCAGCCCGTCGATCAGCAGCGACCCGTCGTCCTGGCGGAGGATCGCGGGATCGGGGGCGTGCTCGTCCTCCGCCAGTTCGCCGGCCAGCGCTTCCAGCAGGTCGGTCTGCGTCACCAGACCCTCGACGCTGCCATATTCGTTGATGATGACGGCGAGGCGCACGGGCGAGCGCTTGAACTGCTCCAGCACGCGGACGATGGGCGTCGCCTCATGGACGATCAGCGGCTTCCGCACCACCGCCAGCGGATCGATCGCGCCGCCGTCCAGCGCCTGGTCGAGCAGGTCCTTCTTCAGGATCATGCCGCGCAGCTCGTCCAGATCGGCCTGGCCGACCAGCAACTGCTCGTGCGTCGAGCGGCGCACCGCCTGGAGCAGCATCTCCGGCCCGGCATCGGCGTCGATCCAGTCGATGTCGCGGCGTGGCGTCATGATGTCGACGATCCGCCGGTCGCCCAGCGTGAAGACCCGCTCCGCCACCTCCTGCTGCGCCTCGTTGAGCAAGCCGGCCTCGTGGCTGGCGGCGACCAGCAGCTTCAGCTCCTCGGGCGAGTGCAGCGCCTCCTCGCCGGTGCCGGGGCGCAGGCCGAACAGCCGCAGCACCAGATTGCCCAGGCCGTTGAGCGCGCCGATCGCCGGACGCAGCACGAACAGGAAGACGGAGAGCGGCCGCACCACCCAGAGCGCGGTCTTCTCGCTGCGCTGGAGCGCCAGGCTCTTGGGCGCGAGTTCGCCCAGCACGATGTGGAGCGCGGTGATGACGGTGAAGGAGATCGCCACCGCCACCGCGTGCGAACCGCCCGAGGCGAGGCCGGCGGGCAGGCCGGCGAGCAATGGCTCGACCAGATGCGCCAGCGCCGGCTCGCCGATCCAGCCGAGCGCCAGCGACGAGATGGTGATGCCGAGTTGCGTCGCGGCGAGATTGGCGTCGAGCTGGTCGACCGCGCGTTGCAGGGCCTTGGCGTTCATCCGCCCGGCATTGACCAGCTCCGCCACCCGGCTGCGCCGCACCGCGACCAGCGAGAATTCCGAGGCGACGAAGAAACCGTTGGCGATGACGAGCACCAGCACCGCGGCCAGTCCGAGAAACGGCGACATAAGCTCCTTACCCCGCGGGTCGAGGTCCGACCTGCGTCATGATGCCCGGCGGTCGGCGGCGGGCGCGCCTCGTGCGCGGGTGTGGCACAGCGGCGCCGGCTTGGGGAGGGCGGATCGTGATGACCGGGGTCATGCCATCGGATTCCCTGCCCCGGCAAGAGGAGCAATCCCGTCAGGGCAGCCCCGCCAGATAGCCCGGCATGTCGTCGGGATCGAAGGCCCGGCCATCGAAGAAGCGGTCGTTGCCCAGCACCAGCCGCCCCTGCGTGGAGCCGGCGGCGATCGGCTCGCCCAGCGCGCCTTCCAGCTTGGAGCTGGCGCCGGGCAGCACCGCGCCCGATCCGGCCAGCGCGGCCCGGTACAGGTCGGGGCGGAAGGTCGCCATCGCCGCCGCCGCCTCGGCCGCGTCGAAGGGCCGGCCTTCCCAGCGGACCATCTGGGTGTAGAGCCAGGCCGCCTGGCTGCGCCACGGGAAGTTCGCCGCCTCGCGGTACTGGAACATGAAGTCGGGGTAATGGATCGGCGCGCCGCCCGGCACCAGGCGGATGCGATCGGTGATCGCGCGCAGGATCGCATCGACCGGCGCGTCCAGATATTCGGGCCGCGCCAGGATCGCCGCGCTGTCCCCGGCGGTGCCGGGGGCGACGAAATGCGCGGCGGCGGTGTGGAGCGCGCGGACGAGGGCCGCGACCGCGTCCGGCCGCTCGGTCGCGGTCGCGGCGGTCAGCGCCAGCACCTTCTCGACCCCGCGCCGCCACACCTGGGCGCTGGCCAGCGCGATGCGGCCAACGCCGCGATCGACCGCGATCGAGTTCCACGGCTCGCCGACGCAGATCCCGTCGATTTCGCCCGCCGCCAGCGCGTCGGCGGCGAAGGGCGGGCTGGTCACCGCGATCTCCACATCCTCGTCCGGGCGGATGCCGACCTGCGCCAGCCAGTAGCGGAGCATATAGTTGTGGCTGGAATAGCGATGCACCACGCCCAGCCGCAGCCGCCGCCCGCCCGCGCGCCGCTCCGCCGCCACCTGCTTCAGCGCCGCGCCCAGCGCGACCGGATCGCCCAGGCCCTCGCCCAACCCGCACGCCTCGCCCAGCGGGATCGAGAAGGTGATGGCATTGCCGTTCAGCCCCAGCACGAACGGCACCGACAGCGACACGGGCGGGCGTCCGCGCCCCAGCGTCGTCGCGATCGCCAGCGGCGCGACCAGGTGCGCGGCATCGGTGTGGCCATAGAGCAGCCGGTCGCGCACCGTCGCCCAGGTCAGGTCGCGGACCGGCTGGATGGCCACCCCCTCCGCCGCCGCGAAACCCAGTTCGTGCGCCAGGATCGGCAGCGCCGCATCGACCAGCGGCAGAAAGCCGATCCGGAACGTCTCGCTTCCCATCACAGGCCCCCCATCACGGCGTCGCTGGTGACGATCGCCTCCGCCACCTCGGCGATGCGCCGGTTGGACTGCATGGCATGGCCGCGCAGCAACGCATAGGCGGCCGGCTCGTCCAAGCCCCGCCGCTTCATCAGGATCGCCTTGGCGCGGTCAATCACCTGCCGGTCGGCGAGTGCGGTCTTCGCCTCGGCCAGTTCGGCCTGGAGCCGGGAAAAGGCCTGGAAGCGGCGGATGGCCAGTTCCAGGATCGGCTGGATGCGCTGTTTCGCCAAGCCGTCGACGACATAGGCGGAGACGCCGGCATCGACCGCCGCCATCGTCGCGGCCGCATCGGACTGGTCGACGAACATCGCTATCGGCCGCGCCAGCGCCCGCGACATGGCGAAGAAATCCTCCAGCAGGTCGCGGCTCGGATTCTCCAGGTTGATGAGCACGACCTCGGGCGCGGCGGCCTCGACCTGCGCGACCAGCGGCCCGGCGGGATCGATCACCGCCAGGTCGGTCAGCCCCGCCTCGCGCAGCCCCTCCGAGATGATCGCGGCGCGCGTGGTGCTGGTGTCGATGATCGCGATTCGCACGGACGACGATCTACAATCCGGGGCCGGACCGGGCCAGTCTCTATCGAACGCCGCCATGATGTGGCATGGCCGCGCGCGGGCAGGCCGGGCAGGGGGCAGGCGCTGCCGGTTCGCGTACCGAGGATCGATCCGTCCGATGACCCTGTTTTCCCGTCGTCATTTCCTGCGCGATGCCGGCTTGGCTGGCGGAGCGGCGATGGTGCCCGGCTGGGCGCGCGCCGTTTCCGCCGGCTTGCCCTCGCCGCTGGCCCGCCTGTCGGGCGAGACGATCGCGCTGCGCGTCGAGCATCTCCACGGGATGATCGACGGGCGGCCCGCGCACCGGATCGGCATCAATGGCGGCTCACCCGCGCCGCTCATCCGCCTGCGCGAGGGGCAGCGGGTGCGGATCGCCGTCACCAACGCGCTGGCGGAGGAGACTTCGATCCACTGGCACGGGCTGCTGCTGCCGTTCCAGATGGACGGCGTGCCGGGGATCAGCTTTCCCGGCATCCCGGCGGGCGCGACCTTCACCTATGACTTTCCGGTGATCCAGTCGGGCACCTATTGGTATCACAGCCATAGCGGGTTGCAGGAGCAGATGGGGCATTACGGCCCGATCGTGATCGATCCCGCCGGGCCCGATCCGATCGCAAGCGACCGCGAGCATGTCGTCGTGCTGTCCGATCATAGCGCGATGCATCCGCACCGCATCTTCGCCAAGATGAAGCAGCAGGGCGGCTATTTCAATTACCAGAAGCAGACGCTCGCCGGTCTGCTGGCCGGGCGCGACCAGCCATTGAAGGAACGGATCGACTGGGGCCGGATGCGGATGGACCCCAGCGACGTGTCCGACGTGACCGGATCGACCTATACCTATCTGGTCAACGGCCATGGCCCGGCGGACAACTGGACCGGCCTGTTCGCGCCCGGCGAGACGGTGCGGCTGCGACTGGTCAACGCCTCGGCGATGACCAACTTCAACGTCCGGCTGCCGGGCCTGGCGATGACGGTGGTGCAGGCAGACGGGCAGAATGTCCGGCCGGTGACGGTCGACGAGCTGCAGATCGCGGTGGCGGAAACCTATGACGTGCTGGTCCATACGGCCGAGCCGCGCGCCTATGCGCTGGTCGCCGAGGCTTGGGACCGGTCGGGCATGGCGCGCGCGACGCTGGCCCCGCGTGCCGGCATGGTCGCGCCGGTACCGCCGCTCCGCCGCCGGCCGATCGCCACCATGGCCGATATGGGGATGGGGACGATGGCCGGGATGGACCATGGGACCATGGACCATGGGGCCATGGACCATGGGGCCATGGACCATGGGGCCATGGACCACGGAGCCATGAACCGGGGGGCCATGAACCACGGGGCCATGGATCATGGCGCGATGACGCATGACGGGCCGACCGCCGCCGACTGCCCGCCCGAACATGCGGCCATGGGCCATTGCACCCCGGCCGCCGCCGCTGGGGGCGGGGCGATGCCGGCGATGAGTCACAAGATGCGCGACTTCGCCAATGCGCCCGGCCTGCCCAGGACGGTGGTCGTGCAGACCGTGTCGCCGATGCCGATGGACCGGATGGGCGATCCGCCCCAGGGGCTGGCGGATGCCGGGCACCGCGTGCTGGTCTATACCGACCTGGTCGCGCTGGACCGCAACCCGGACGTTCGCGCGCCGTCGCGCCAGCTCCAGATCCATCTGACCGGCAATATGGAACGTTATATGTGGGCGTTCGACGGGGTGAAGATGAACGCCGTCACCGCCCCCATCCCCTTTCGCCAGGGCGAGCGGGTGCGCGTCACGCTGGTCAACGACACGATGATGGCGCATCCCATCCATCTGCACGGCCATTTCTTCGAACTGGTGACGGGACATGGCGACCATGCCCCGCGCAAGCACACGATCAATGTCGCGCCGGGTGGCACCGCCACCTTCGACCTGACCGCCGATGCGGCCGGCGACTGGGCGTTCCACTGCCATCTCCTCTACCACATGCATGCCGGGATGATGCAGGTCGTGACCGTGCGCCCCGAAGCGGCGGGAGCGGCGGCGTGATCGGGGCGATGCTTCTCCTCGCCGCCCTGCCGCAGCATGACATGCAGGCGATGCCCGGCATGGCGGCGCCCAAGCGCGCCGCCGCCGATCCGTCCTGCCCGCCCGAACATGAAGCGATGGGCCATTGCACGCCAAGGGCCGCGCCACCGAAGGAGGATGCGCCCGCCGGCACCGACCAGCCGGCGGGCGACGCAGCCCCGCCGCCCGCGCCGACCGACCGCGCCGCCGACCGCTTCTACGACCCGGCCGCCATGGCCGCCGCCGACCGGGCGATGCGGCGCGAGCATGGCGGCATGGCCTTCCGCCAGATCCTGTTCAACCTGGCGGAGGTCGCGCCGCGCGCCGGCCGCGACACCTATCGCTGGGACGGCGAGGGCTGGTTCGGCGGGGACATTAACCGGCTGGTGGTGCGCAGCGAGGGCGAGGGGACGTTCGGCGGCCGGGTCGGCACGGCTGAGGTGCAGGCGCTCTATGCGCGCGGTCTCGATCCCTATTGGAACCTGCAGGCCGGCCTGCGCCAGGACCTGGGCAGCGGCGCGCGGCGGACCTATGCGGTGATCGGCGTCGAGGGGCTGGCGCCCTATTGGTTCGATGTGGAGGGGGCGCTGTTCCTGTCGGATCGCGGCGACCTGCTCGGCCGCGTCGAGGGCTGGTACGACCAGCGGCTGACGCAGCGGCTCATCCTCCAGCCGCGCGTCGAGTTCAACCTCGCCGCGCAGGACATGCCGGCCAGCCGCATCGGCGCCGGCCTGTCGAGCGCCGAGGCGGGCCTGCGCCTGCGCTACGAGATCGCGCGCGAGTTCGCGCCCTATGTCGGGGTGAACTGGGAGCGCCGCACCGGGGCCACCGCCCGATATGCGCGCGCACGGGGCGAGGAGGCGGGCGGCGCGGCGCTGGTGCTGGGCGTCCGCGCCTGGTTCTGACGCCCCGCGCGTCCCGCCGGTTCGACACGCCCGTCCCGATCGCCTAGACGCCGGCGCATGACAGAGCATGTCGCGATCGTCGGCGGCGGGTTCAGCGGCACGCTGCTCGCGATCAACCTGCTGCGCTTCGGGGGACCCTCGGCGACGCTGATCGACCGATCGGCGGCGCGCATCGCCCGCGGCGTCGCCTATAGCGCGACCGAGCCGGCGCATCTGCTGAACGTCCGCGCCGCCGGCATGAGCGCCTTTCCCGACGATGCCGACCACTTCGTCCGCTGGCTGGCGGCCCGGCATGGCGGCACGCCCGCCAGCTTCGTGCCGCGCCGCCTCTACGGCGAATATCTGGCGGAGACGCTGGCGGCGGTGCGCGACGACCGACTGACCCTGTGCACCGGCGACGTGCGCGCGGTGACGGATGCGGGCGTGCGGCTCACCGACGGGCGTGACATCGCGGCGGATTTGGTGGTGCTGGCGACGGGCAATCTGCCGCCGCACACGCCGCCGGGCATCGACCCGGCGGCATTGCCCGGGGGGCGCTACATCGACGATCCATGGCGCGCCGATCCGGCCCGGGGGCTGGGGGCGGGGGACGGGGTGCTGCTGCTCGGCACCGGGCTGACCGCGATCGACCTGGCGCTGCAATTGGATGCGGGGGGCTTTGCGGGCGGCATCGTCGCGCTGTCGCGGCGCGGCCTGCGGCCGCATCGTCACGTCGAGGGCGGCGCACCGGTGCAGGGGCGGACCGACCTGCCGGGGGTCCCCCTGTCGGGCCTGGTGCGCGAGCTGCGCGCAGAGGCGACGGAGGCGCCGGGCGGCTGGCGCGCGGCGGTCGACAGCCTGCGCCCGGTCACGCAGCGCCTGTGGGGCGCGAGCGACCGGGCGACGCGCGCGCGCTTCCTGCGCCATCTCCGCCCCTTCTGGGACGTGCATCGCCACCGGCTGGCCCCGGCGGTCGCCGATCGGATCGATGCGATGGTCGCCGAAGGCCGGCTGCGCTTCGTCGCCGGCAAGGTGGCGGGGGCGACGGCGACGCCGGCGGGCGTCGACCTGACCTGGCGGCCGCGCCATCGCGATGCGACCGAGCGGATGGCGGTGGCGCGGATCGTCAACTGCACCGGGCCGCAGGGTGACCTGACCCGCACCGATGACCCGTTGCTCGCGGGACTGGCGGCGGCGGGCGCGATCCGCCCCGATGCGCTGCGGCTCGGGATCGATGTGGATGCGCAGTCGCGGGTGATCGATTCAGGTGGACAGGCGCGCGATGCGCTCTGCTGCATCGGTCCGATGACGCGCGGCGGCCTGTGGGAAGTGGTCGCGGTGCCCGACCTGCGCCGCCAGGCCTGGGACCTGGCCCGCCGCCTGTCGCATGCCCAATGGGTCGGCGGCGAGGGGCTGTAGGTCCCGCCACCTTCGCCCCGGCGCAGATTGCCCGGCGTTGCGCGCCGCCCCCTGCGCGCCTATCTCCGCCAGGAACAGTGCCTGGCTTGGGGGAATGAGCGGAAATGACCAGCTTCGACGATCGCGAGCGTGCCTTTGAGGCGACGTTCGCCCGGGACCAGGAGATGGCGTTCCGCATCACCGCGCGGCGCAACCGCCTGCTCGGCCAGTGGGCGGCGGCGTTGATGAAGCTGACCCCGGAGGAGACGGACTCCTATGCCAAGGGGGTGGTGCAGGCCGATTTCGAGGAAGCGGGCGACGAGGACGTCATCCGCAAGCTGGTCGGCGACCTGACCGCCGCCGGGGTCGAGACCGACGAGGCCACGGTGCGCCGCGCGCTCGACGAACGGCTGGTCGAGGCGCGCCGCCAGTTGATGGAGGCGCAGTAACCATGCCGATGGCCGCCGACGAGATCGCGGAGATGATCCGCGCCGCCATTCCCGATGCGACGGTCGAGATCACCGACCTCGCCGGGGATGGCGATCATTATGCCGCCCGCGTGGTGTCGCCCAGCTTCGCCGGAATGCCCCGCGTGAAGCAGCACCAGCAGGTCTATGCCGCTTTGGGTGGTCGGATGGGGGGCGTGCTCCACGCGCTCCAGCTCACCACCGCCGCTTCGTGAAGGAAGAGATGATGACCCAGGACGTGAATGCGCGCATCGACGCGCTGGTGAAGGGCAATGACGCCGTGCTGTTCATGAAGGGCAGCCCGCTCTTCCCGCAATGTGGCTTTTCCAGCCGCGCGGTGGCGATCCTCGACCATCTCGGCGCGACCTATGAGAGCGTCGACGTGCTCCAGGACCAGGAGATCCGCCAGGGCATCAAGGCCTATTCGGACTGGCCGACCATCCCGCAGCTCTATGTGAAGGGCGAGTTCGTCGGCGGCTCGGACATCATGATGGAGATGTACGAGAGCGGCGAGCTGGCGGCGCTGTTCGGCGGCGAGCAGCCGGCGGCGTGATCGGACGCTGACACCTCTACGCAACCACCCCGGCGAAGGCCGAGGTGGTGCTTGCGATGGGTGGCAGGCAAAAAAAGGGCGCGGATCGTATCGCACGATCCGCGCCCTTTTTGTCGCAAGCGACGCGCCGTCAGGTGCGGCGCGGCTTGGTCGGCTTGGCGCGGTAGGGCGCGCGGCCGCCCAGGCCGGCGGCGTTCGACGGACGGCGGCCGTGCGAGGCGCCGCGCGGCGGCGGACCGTCGGCGGGGACGATCATCAGGTCACCCTCGTCGCCATCCTTGCCGGCGGTCTTCTGCACCGACGCCTGGAAGCGGCCGGCGATCGCGCGCGGGATCTGCACCAGCGTCTCCGCCGGGCCGATGCGGATCGCGCCGATCTCGTCGCGCGTCACATGGCCGCGACGGCAGAGCAGCGGCAGGATCCAGCGCGGGTCGGCATTCTGCCGCCGGCCGATGTCGAGCCGGAACCACACCGTGTCCTCGAAGCCGGCGCGATGCTCGGTCTCGCGCTGCGGCCGGTCGTTCGGGCTCGATTCGGCGAGCTCCTCGGGCGCGGGCTGGCTGGCGCGCAGCGCGCGGACCAGCATCGCCGCGACCTCGCCCGGCGCGCGGGTTTCGAGCAGGCGGGCGCCCAGCGCGACATCCTCTTCCTCGAACTCCACCGGCTCGGCCAGCTTGGCGAGCAGACGCTCGCGATCGGCGTCGCGGATCGCCTCAGCGGTCGGCACCGGATGCCAGGCGAAGGCGATCCGCGCGCCCTTCAGCATCATCTCGACCCGGCGGCGGCGCGGATAGGGGACGATCAGGATCGCGGTGCCCTTGCGCCCGGCGCGGCCGGTGCGACCCGAGCGGTGCTGCAACGTCTCCGCATCGCGGGGCAGCTCGACATGCACGACCAGGCTGAGGCCGGGCAGGTCGATGCCGCGCGCTGCCACGTCGGTGGCGACGCAGACGCGGGCGCGGCCGTCGCGCAGCGCCTGGAGCGCCTGGTTGCGCTCGTTCTGCGAATGCTCGCCCGACAGCGCCACGGCCGCGAAGCCGCGCTCGACCAGGCTGGCGTGGAGATGCCGCACATTGTCGCGCGTGGCGCAGAACAGGATCGCGGTCTCCGCCTCGTGGAAGCGGAGCAGGTTGACCACCGAATGCTCGATGTCCGACGGCGCCACCGCGACCGCCTGGTAATCGATATCGCCGTGCCCGCGATCCTCGCCCACCGTCGAGATGCGGAACGCATCCTTCTGATAGGTGCGAGCCAACGCCACGATCGGGCGCGGCAGCGTCGCGGAGAACAGCAACGTGCGCCGCTCGGCCGGGGTGCCGTCGAGAATCTGCTCCAGATCGTCGCGGAAGCCCATGTCGAGCATCTCGTCCGCCTCGTCGAGCACGGCGGCCTTGAGGTTCTGGAGCTTCAGCGCGCCGCGCTCCAGATGGTCGCGCAGCCGGCCGGGGGTGCCGACGACGATATGCGCGCCGTGGTTGAGCGTGCGCCGCTCGCGCACCGCGTCCATGCCGCCGACGCAGGTGGCGATGCGGGCGCCGGCATAGAGCCATTCCAGCTCGCGGCTGACCTGCAGCGCCAGTTCGCGGGTCGGCGCGATCACCAGCGCCAGCGGCGGACCGGCAGGCGGCAGCGCGCCATCGATCAGCAGGTCATCGGCCATGGCCAGGCCGAAGGCGACCGTCTTGCCCGAGCCGGTCTGGGCGGACACGAGCAGGTCGCGCCCCTGCGCCTCGTCGGCGATGACCGAGGCCTGGACAGGGGTGAGGGTTTCATAACCACGCGCGGCGAGCGCCGCCGAGAGTGGGGCGGGAAGCGTATCAGGAAGCATGTGGCTCCAATATGGGGACGCCGACACCCATAGGCCAGCATCATAAGCATAGGGGTCCATCCCCCTATATCGCGTGGCCTGTAGCCGATCCGCTCGCCCATGCCCATTGAAAATTATAGCCGCCCAGCCATCCCGTCACATCGACCGCCTCGCCGATCGCATGAAGGCCGGGAACGCGACGCGATTCCATGGTCTTGGAAGACAGTTCGGCGGTGCTGATGCCGCCCACCGTGACCTCCGCCTTGGCATAGCCCTCCGTGCCGCTGGGACGGAAGGTCCAGGCGCCGAGTCGCTCGCCCGCCGCGCGCAGCGCCTTGTCGGTCGCATCCGCCAGCCGATCGATGCCCAGCCGCTCCGCCAGCGCTTCGGCAAGCCGTTCGGGCAAGGGGAGCAGCTTGCGCAGGGACGCGCGCGGCTGTGCGCGTTTCGCCGCGACCAGCCAGTCGGGCATGCGGTCGGGCAGGAAGTCGATCCGCACCGTCTCGCCCGATCGCCAATAGGAGGAGGCCTGGAGGATGGCGGGGCCGGACAGGCCGCGATGCGTGAACAGCGCCGCCTCGCGGAAACCGGGGCCGGCGGCGGTGGCGCGCACCTCGGTCGCGACACCCGCGAGTTCGCGGAACAGCGCCTCGTCCGGGCCCAGCGTCAGCGGCACCAGCGCCGGCCGCGGCTCGACGAGCTTCAGCCCGAACTGCTTGGCGAGCCGGTAGGAGAAGTCGCTCGCGCCGATCTTGGGGATGGAGGGGCCGCCGGTGGCGATCACCAGCCGCTGGGCGGTGTCGCTGCGGGTGGCGGAGGCGACGCGGAACCGCGTGCCGTCATGCTCCACCGTCACCGCCTGGCCCATCGCCCAGTCGACGCTTCCGAGCTCGCACTCGCCGACCAGCAGGTCGACGATCTGCCGCGCGCTGCCGTCGCAGAAGAGCTGGCCCAGCGTCTTCTCGTGCCAGGCGATGCCGTGCCGCTCGACCAGTTCGAGGAAATCGGCGGGCGTGTAGCGGCCGAGCGCGGATTTCGCGAAATGCGGATTGGCCGACAGGAAACGATCGGGCGCGGTGTCGCGATTGGTGAAGTTGCACCGGCCGCCGCCCGAGATCAGAATCTTGGCGCCGGGCCGCGGCGCATGGTCGACCAGCAGCACGCGCCGGCCGCGCTGGCCCGCAACGGCGGCGCACATCATCCCCGCCGCGCCGGCCCCCAGCACGATCGCGTCATAATCGCTCACGGACGGTGCGGCCCTAGCGCAGCTTGGCGATCGACAGGCCGTCGGCCTTGGCCCGGTCCTTGACCGATTCCTCGCTGCGGGTCAGCGCCTTGGCGATCGCCTTCAGCGCCATCCCCTTCTTGGCGAGCTGATGCAGCTTCTGCACCTCATCGGGCTTCCAGGGCTGGCGGTGACGTTCGAACTTCTCGGCCATCATCGGCGCTCCACATCGAGGACCTGGATCGCATCGTCGCGACCCTGGAAGGGCAGCCAGTCGCCCGCGCCCGCGCCCATCAGCGCGCGGGCGAGCGGCGCGGCATAGGCGATGCGCGCGTCAGCATCCGCCTCGTCATGGCCGACGATCGTGATCGTGCGGGTCGCGCCGTTCAGGCGGAAGGTGACGGTGCTGCCGATCCCCGCCTCGTCGGGCGCGGGCGCGGGCGCGATGACGGCGGTGGCGACGCGGGTGCGCCAGTAGCGGAGTTCGCGCAGCAGCGGATCGCGTGCCTCCCCCTCGGTGGCGGCGAGCTGCGCCTCGATCGCAGCGGCGCGCGCGGCGAGCAGCGCCGGGCCGGCGGCGGTGACCAGATTGGGGCCGGGCGGGATCGGCAGCTCGAACTTCGGCTCCAGATGCTCCTCGTCGCTCTCGCGGCGGAAGGCGACGCTCATGATGGCATGTCCATTCCCGGCACATAGGGACGGCGGGGCGGCTGCGAAAGCGGGCGCGGATACGGTGAATCGAGGGGGCATCCGTTTCGCATCGGCGGCCGCGCGTGCTATATGGAGGATATGACGGCGCTCCCCCATCAATATCCGATCGCGGTCGACCCCGCCGACATCGACTTCATGGGGCATGTCAACAATGCCAGCTACCTGAAATGGGTGCAGCATGCGGTGGTCAGCCATTGGGAGAAGCTCGCCCCGGCCGAGGCGGTGGCCGAGCATCTCTGGGTCGCGCTGAAGCACGAGATCACCTATCGCAAGCCGGCCTTCCTGAACGACGAAGTGATCGCCACCGTCATCCTGGAAAAGGTGCAGGGCGCCCGCGCCTTCTACGAGACGGTGATCCGCCGGGGCGAGGAAGTGCTGGCCGAGGTCAAGTCGAGCTGGTGCTGCCTGGACGCCGAGACGCTGCGCCCGGCGCGGCTGGCGAAGAATGTGGTGGACCGGTTTTTCTGAGGGGTTGGTGCGAAGGGGTCGGGGTCGAATAATCCGCCCTTCCCTTTCTCTTGTTCCCCGGCGGAGGCCGGGGCCCAGTCGGGAGACGATGGTGATGGAGCACAGCGCTTCGTTACTCAGGCCTTCCCAACTGGGCCCCGGGCTCCGCCGGGGAACATGTAGAGGGAACAAAGAAATACCATCGTCGCGTCCCCCGAACCGTCATGCGAACCCTCACCCCTCCACCGGCGCGACATCGACGCTGACGTCCATCGCCTGCGCGCCCGAGCCCAGCACGACGCCATCGACCGGCGCGATCTCCGCATAGTCGCGGCCGACCGCCATGACGATATGGTCGCTCGCCATCCAGATGCCGTTGGTGGGGTCCAGCCCGACCCAGCCGCGAGTCGGCCCGCACCACAGCAACACCCAGGCATGGGTCGCGTCCGCGCCGACCAGCCTGGCCTGGCCCGGCGGCGGGATGGTGCGGATATAGCCCGAGGCATAGGCGGCGGGCAGCCCCGCGCCGCGCAAGCCGGCGATCATGATCTGCGCGAAGTCCTGGCACACCCCGCGCCGCTGGCGGAACGCCTGGGCCGGGGGCGTGTCGACCAGCGTCGCGGTGGCGTCGAACTGGAATTCGCGCTGGATGCGCAGCGCCAGCGCGATCCCCGCCTCCAGGCTGCCGCGGTCCGGATCGAGGTCGGGCGCGCACCAGGCGGCGATGTCGCGGTCGAGCGGAATCAGCGGGGAGGGATAGAGATAAGCCGCCGGCCCCGCCGCCGACAGGTCGCGGCTGGTCCGGGCGAGCGCCGCGATCTCGGCCAGCGTCGGGTCGTCGGCGGCGGGGACCGGCACCAGTCGGTCGACGGTCACCCGCGCGACGCTTTCGATCGTCAGCGTCCGCACCGGTCGGTCGACCACCAGCCGGGTGACATTGGCCAGGCCCGCCTCGGCCCGCGCCGCCGACAGGCGACCGGTCGGCTCGGCGGAGAGGCCGTAGGATTCCAGCGTCTGGCCCGGCCAGTCGATCGGCTTCAGCCGCAGATTGCAGCGCGCGAACTTGACCTGCGCGCCGTAATCGAAGCGGGTGCGGTGGCGGATGTCGTAGGTGGTCATGCCAGCGTCAGCCCGGTCGCGCGCAGCGGCTCCGCGCCCTGCAGGAAATAGCGGCGGGCGACCGCATCGGCGAGCATCCCCAGCCGCCGCTCGATATCGCCCAGCCTGTCGGCGTCGAGCGTCGCCGCCTCGGCGGTGACGACGATGGCGTGGAGCGCGGTCGCCTGCGCCTGTTGCGGCTCGGCCATCTCGTCGTCGCTCAGCACCGGCAGCTCGGCGAGCCGCGCGCCGATCCGCTCGGTCTGGAAGGCGATGCTGCGCGGGTTGCCGGGGTCGAGCGCGACCAAGTCGACCACCGCGACCCGGGCGATCCCGGTCGGATAGCGCTGGCGATAGCTGATCTGGCTGTCGGCGAGGTCGAGCAGCGTCGACAGGTCGTCGATGCTCGCCCCCGCCATGCCGAACAGCCGGACCGCCCGCGCGATGCCCATCGCCCGTTCGATCCGCCGGCCCAGATCGTGGAAGCGCCAGGCGGAGGTGCGGACCATATGCTCCGCCGACAGACCGGCGATCGCGGCATAGCGGCGCTGGAGCGAGCCGGCGCGCTCGAGCATCCCGCGCTGGCTGGGGAAGGGCGCCTCCAGCAGCCGCACCATGTCCGCCGACAGCCGGTCGCGCGAGCCTTCGCCGATGGTGCGGGCATGACGGTTGATCCGCGCGACCGAGTGATAGCCCTCGTCCTCCATTGCCTGTTTGGCGAAGGCGGTGAGCGCGGCGCGCGACAGGGTGGCGGGATGGGCCGCGGCGCCCGCGCCCTCGATCGCGCCGACCAGCTGGCCGAGCGTCGCCGGCGGCAGCACCGCGCCCGCCTCCACATCGATCGAATGGCCGAGCAGCACGCGGATCGCGCCGAGCAGCGCCTCGCCTCGCTCCAGATAGCGGCCGAGCCAGAAGAAATTGTCCGCCACCCGGCTGGGCAAGGTGCCGGGGTTGCGGCGGACGTGAAGCGAATCGGGCGCGGTCAGCAGCGAGACCGGCGCGACCGGCTCGGGCCCATGGATGCAGACATCGGCGGACCACAGCCCCTCGCCGATCACCGAAGCGGTGGCTTCCGGATGCTCGCCGATCCGGCCGAAGCCGCCGGGCATCACCACCCAGCCGCCATCGCCGCCGCGCGCCAGGAAGACGCGCAAGGTGAAGGGCCGCGCCTCCAGCCGGTCGCCGATCACCACCGGCATGGTCGACAGCCGCACCTGTTCCTGCCCGACATAATCCTGCGGCCGGCGCGCCAGGTCGGCCAGCAGCGCGGCGCGCGGCGCATCCTCCGCCAGGCCGAAGGGCAGATGCTGGAAGGCGGGGCCGATCGTCAACGTGTCGAGGTTCGCGGCGACATGCGCGCGTTCCGCCTCGCCGCCGCACCACCAGGTGGCGATGGTCGGCAGGCGCAGCGGCTCGCCCAGCACCGCCTGCGCCAGCGCCGGCATGAAGGCGTGGAAGGCGGGGGTTTCGAGCACGCCCGCGCCCGGCGCGTTGGCGAGCACGACATTGCCGGCGGCATAGGCGTCGATCAGGCCGGGGACGCCGATCTGCGAATGGGTGTCGAAGGCGAGCGGGTCGAGCAGGCGCGGATCGAGCCGCCGCCACAAGGCGTCGATCCGCTTCAGCCCGCCGATGGTGCGGACATAGACCTGGTCCTCCAGTGCCGCCAGGTCGGCGCCCTCCACCAGCAGCAGCCCCAGATAGCGGGCGAGATGCGCTTGCTCGGGATAGGAGGGATTGTAGCGGCCGGGCGTCAGCAGGCCGATGCGCGGGTCCGTCCGCCGGCACAGAGCGGCCAGACCGGCGCGCCATGCGGCGAAGAAGGGGGCGTGGCGCTGCACGTTGAGCTTGGCCTGCAACCCGCCCAGCGTCCGCCCGACCGCCAGCCGGTTCTCCAGCGCATAGCCGGCACCCGCCGGCGCGCGCAGATGGTCGGCGAGCACGCGCCATTCGCCGCTCGGCCCCCGCGCCAGGTCGAAGGCGATGAAGTGCAGATGCAGCCCGCCCGGTGGCGTCAGCCCGACCATCGGCCGCAGGAACAGTGGACTGCCGGTGACCAAAGCGGCGGGCAGCACGCCGTCGGCCACCAGCCGCCCCTCACCATAGAGGTCCGCGACGACCTGTTCGAGCAGTTCGGCGCGCTGGACCACGCCGGCGGCGATGCCGGCCCATTCGCCCGTGTCGATCAGCAGCGGCACGGGCGAGACGGGCCAGGGCCGCTCCTCCGCCTCGCCGATGATGCGGAAGCCGGTGCCCATGTCGGCGGCGTGGCGCTGCACCCGCTCGCGTGCATGGCCGAGATCGTCGGAGGCGACGGCGGCCAGTTCCTCGAACATCGCGCGCCAGGGCGCGGGGCTGCCGGCGCGCAGCATGTCGGCCGCGGGCGCGCGCACGCAATAATCGTCGATCCAGCGCCGGGCATGAAGGCCGGCGTCGAAGAGCGGCGCGGACGGGGGGGCGGCTTCGGTCGCCATGGGGAGCAGGCGGTCTCCAGCGAAGGGGCGGGCCGGGGCAGGTGTCACGGATCGATGCGGCCGTGCAACAGCAATCTGCTGAGCGTCGCCATTCGCCTGGAACGAATGGGGATTCTCGAAAGCTCGGCCCTGCGGAGGCGCGTTCGTGACGAGCCCGCGTGCACCGTCCCAGGACGAGCAGGACCTTGGCAAGGGCAACCATTCCGACCCGGCGCGGGCCGGAGTTCAGGAACGGAACGTTTCCCGTGACTTGCCGCGCCCCGCCCCTGCGTCCCCGCTTCCGCCGGGATGGGCGGACGGGACAAGCAACCAACCTGAATGTACGCCGCTCCCCCTGCATGGAAGGCGTGTGGTGTCTGCGACCCGGCCGGCGCGCCATTCCCTTGTCGCGCGGTTGCGCCTAGAGCGCGCGGCATGTCGACGGACTCTCTCGGCCAGGCGCCTGCCGATTGGCGAGGCGAAGCGTGCGCGCTGGCGCGGCTGGCGGGGCCGCTGGTCGCGGCGAACCTGCTCCAGATGGCGGTGTTCGCGGTCGACGTGATCTTTGTCGCGCGACTGGGCGCGGTGCCGTTTGCGGCGGCGACGCTGGGCGTGTTCCTGTTCCACATCCTGGGCTTCGGGCTGGTCGGGCTGGTCGGCGCGGCCGAGCCGCTGATCGCCGCCGCGATCGGCCGGCGGGTCGGCGCGGTGCGGCAGGTGCGGCGTTCGTTCCGCATGGGCTTGTGGCTGGCGGTGGCGGGCGGGCTGGCGGTGATGCTGGTGCTGAATCTCGCCGGACCGCTGCTGCGCCTGGCCGGGCAGGACGCGGCGGTCGCGGGTCAGGCCGGGCAGTTCTGCCGCATCCTGTCGCTGGCGGTGATCCCCGCCGTGCTGTCGGCGCTGATGCGGATGACGGCGGCGGCGCTGGGCCGGCCGGGCTGGGCGCTGCTGGTGACGGCGGCCAGCCTGGTCGTCGGCGTGCTCGCCAATTACGCCCTGGTCTTCGGTCATTTCGGCCTGCCGGCGCTTGGCCTGCTCGGCTCGGCGCTGGCCAGCGTCACCGTCTCCGTCACCGCGACCTTCGCCTATGCCCTGATCCTGTGGCGCGACCGGCGGCTGCGGCGCTTCCACCTGTTCGGGCGCTGGTGGCGGCCGGAAGGGCCTCGCATGGTCGAGATCGCGAGGCTTGGCGCGCCGATCGCGCTGGGCTGGATGGCGGAGGGCGGGCTGTTCGGATGCGCCGGCCTGCTCATGGGGCGCATCTCGGTCACCGCGATCGACGCTCATGCCGTCGCGCTCAACATCGCCGCGATCGCCTTCCAGATCCCGTTCGGCATCGCGCAGGCGGCGACGATCCGGGTCGGTTTCGCCTATGGTGCCAGGGATGCCGCCTGGGTGGCGCGGGCGGGTCGCGTGGCGATCGTCAGCGGCATCGGCGTGATGGCCGCCACCGCCGGCCTGCTCTGGGCGGCGCCGGGATGGCTGGTGCGCCTCTATGTCGATCCGGCGACGCAAGCGGCGGAGGCGACGCTGGCGATCGAGCTGCTCGGCGTGGCGGCCTTGTTCCAGCTCTTCGACGGCGCGCAGGCGGTGGCGGCAGGGGTGCTGCGCGGCGTCCAGGACACGCGCGTGCCGATGATGCTCCAGATCCTGGGTTATTGGGCGGTCGGTTTCGTCGTCGCCGCGCTGCTCGCCTTTCCGCTGCGCATGGGGCCGATCGGCGTCTGGTGGGGGCTGGCGGCGGGGCTGGGCGTGGTGTCGGCGCTGCTGCTGTGGCGCTGGCAGGGCCGGCGGACCAACATCTCCGTATCATAGATCAATCAGATCACGGGATTTTATACGGAAGAGAATATGATCGCGCCGCGCGGCATCTTCCCCCGCCCGGTCCGTCTGATATGATCGCCGGCATGTTGGGTGTGGGTGCCAAGATCGACGAGACCGGAACGCTGATCCGGGAAGGGGGCGCCTTCTACCTGCGCCGGGACCTGGGCGGCCGCTACGAACTGGAGCTTCACCGCACGCCGGTCGACCTGGTCGAGAAGCGCGTCCGGCTGGTCGGCACGCTGGTCGGGCCGGCGCTGGTCAATGCCGACGGGGTCGCGCCCGCGGAGTAACATCGGTCAGCGGCGGCAATGCCGCGCCGCGCCCTCGGTTCCGAAAAATTTCCGCCCGCCCCGTTGACGGTCGATGGGGGGCGTCACATATCCCGGTCGTTGGCACTCGCGCAGGCAGAGTGCCAGAAATTTGTAACACTGACCAAAAGGGACACCTAGCAATGAACTTTCGTCCGTTGCACGACCGCGTCCTCGTTCGCCGCGTCGAGGCGGAAGAGAAGACGGCTGGCGGGATTATCATCCCCGACACCGCCAAGGAAAAGCCGCAGGAAGGCGAAGTCGTCGCCGCCGGCTCGGGCGCGAAGGCCGAGGACGGCAAGGTCACCCCGCTGGACGTGAAGGCCGGCGACCGCGTGCTGTTCGGCAAGTGGTCGGGCACCGAGGTCAAGGTGAATGGTGAGGATCTCCTCATCATGAAGGAATCCGACATCCTCGGGATCGTCGGCTGATCCCAGTCGCTGCCCCGGCCGCATGACGGCCGGGTCTCTTCCCGCATTCTTCCGGCATCTGCCGGACACATTCGATTGAAAGGTCAGCCAAATGGCAGCCAAGGACGTGAAATTCAGCCGCGACGCGCGTGAGCGCATCCTGCGCGGCGTCGACATCCTCGCCGACGCGGTGAAGGTGACGCTCGGCCCCAAGGGCCGCAACGTCGTGATCGACAAGAGCTTCGGCGCGCCCCGCATCACCAAGGACGGTGTGTCGGTCGCCAAGGAGATCGAGCTCAAGGACAAGTTCGAGAACATGGGCGCGCAGATGGTGCGCGAAGTGGCCTCGAAGACCAACGACATCGCGGGTGACGGCACCACCACCGCCACCGTGCTGGCGCAGGCGATCGTCCGCGAGGGCATGAAGTCGGTCGCGGCCGGCATGAACCCGATGGACCTGAAGCGCGGCATCGACCTGGCGGTCGTCAAGGTCGTCGAGGACCTGAAGACCCGCTCCAAGCCGGTCGCCGGTTCGCAGGAAGTCGCCCAGGTCGGCATCATCTCCGCCAATGGCGACCGTGAGGTCGGCGAGAAGATCGCGGAAGCGATGGAGAAGGTCGGCAAGGAAGGCGTCATTACCGTCGAGGAGGCCAAGGGTCTCGAGTTCGAGCTGGACGTCGTCGAGGGCATGCAGTTCGACCGCGGCTATCTGTCGCCCTATTTCATCACCAACCCGGAGAAGATGACGGTCGAGCTGAACGATCCGTACATCCTGATCCACGAGAAGAAGCTGTCGAACCTGCAGGCGATGCTCCCGATCCTGGAAGCGGTCGTCCAGTCGGGCCGTCCGCTCCTGATCATCGCCGAGGACATCGAGGGCGAGGCGCTGGCCACGCTGGTGGTCAACAAGCTGCGCGGCGGCCTGAAGGTCGCGGCCGTCAAGGCGCCGGGCTTCGGCGATCGCCGCAAGGCGATGCTCGAGGACATCGCGATCCTGACCAAGGGCGAGGTGATCTCCGAGGATCTGGGCATCAAGCTCGAGAGCGTCACGCTGGGCATGCTCGGCACCGCCAAGCGCGTCACCATCGACAAGGACAACACCACCATCGTCGACGGTGCGGGTGAAGCCGAGTCGATCAAGGGCCGCACCGACGCGATCCGTCAGCAGATCGAGGTCACGACCTCGGACTATGACCGCGAGAAGCTCCAGGAGCGTCTGGCGAAGCTGGCCGGCGGCGTCGCCGTCATCAAGGTCGGCGGCTCGACCGAGGTCGAGGTGAAGGAGCGCAAGGACCGCGTCGACGACGCGCTGCACGCGACCCGCGCGGCGGTCGAAGAGGGCATCGTCCCCGGTGGCGGCACGGCGCTGCTCTACTCGACCAAGGCGATCGACGGCCTGACCGGCGCGAACGAGGACCAGACCCGCGGCGTCGACATCGTGCGTCGCTCGCTGACCGCGCTGGTCCGCCAGATCGCGCAGAATGCCGGCCATGACGGCGCCGTCGTGTCGGGCAAGCTGCTCGATCAGTCGGACAGTTCGTTCGGCTTCAACGCGGCGACCGACACCTATGAGAACCTGGTCGCGGCCGGCGTGATCGACCCCACCAAGGTCGTCCGCACCGCGCTCCAGAACGCGGCCTCGGTCGCCGGCCTGCTCATCACGACCGAAGCGGCCGTGAGCGAGCTGCCGGAAGACAAGCCGGCGGCCCCCGCGATGGGCGGCGGCATGGGCGGCATGGGCGGCATGGACTTCTAAGCCGCTGCCGGGGGACCGGATCGGCGAAGGCCGGCCCGGTCGCCCGGACGCTCTGTCCAGATACGAAGAAGCCGGGGAGGGCGACCTCCCCGGCTTTTTCAATGTATAATGCCGTCATGACTTACATGGTGGATGCCATCGGACATGTGCGCGGTGGCAGGAGCGAGCCGACCGATGACGACTGGGGCCACAACGCCAGTCTGATCGAACTGGACAGCCGCCGCTTCGGCCCAGAAGCGTTCGCCGGCCTTGAAGGTTTCAGTCATGTCGACGTGCTTTTCCTGTTCGATCGTGTGCCGTTGGATCGAAGCGAAGACGGCGCACGGCATCCCCGCGGCAGGACGGATTGGCCTCTGACCGGGATTTTTGCGCAGCGTGGCAAGAATCGGCCAAATCGCTTGGGCGTGACGGCGTGCCGAATTGTCGCTATCGAGCATATTCGACTTCATGTCTCGGGGCTCGATGCCATCGATGGAACGCCTGTGCTCGACATCAAGCCTGTGATGCGGGAGTTCCTGCCGCGCGACGAGGTCCGCCAGCCGCCCTGGGTCGCCGAAATGATGGCCGGCTATTGGTAGTCTGCGCGTACCAGACGCATTGTCCGGGAAACCGGAAAGGCACAGGTCCCGAGCAACCACCCGGTCCGGTCGGCGTTTCCCGCGCCATGAGCCGCCCCGACGATCCCCGCATCCCCCTCAACAGCATCGTCTTCGGCTTCGGGCCGATGCTGCCGCTCGCCGCCGCGGCCCTGGGGGCGTGGCTATTGCCACCGCCCTGGCCGGTGCTGGCGGTGCGGCTGGCGATCATCTGGGGGGCGCTGATCCTGGTGTTCGTCGCGGGCGTGCGACGCGGTTTCGGCTTTGGCAACCCACGCGCCTCGACCGCGGTCGAGATCGCGACCATGCTCGCTTATTTCGTGCCGGCTGGACTGGCGCTGGTGGTGCCGTCGGTGCGGGTGGCGCTCGCCCTGTTGCTGCTGGGCTATGTGCTGGTGCCGACGCTCGATACCCGCGCGGCCCGCGCCGGCAACGCGCCCGCCCATTTCGCGCGCTTGCGCTGGCCACAGATGGCGATCGCGCTTGTGTCGATCGTGGCGCTGATGCTGTTCGTCCTGCGCGGCTGACGCCCGTCAGCCCCGGCGCACGCCGATCGCGGCGAAGGGCAGGGGTTCGCGCGGCGGCGTCGCGGGTTCCGCCAACTCGCATTGCCACAGGCCGACATCGATCCAGCGGCCATGCTTGTAGCCGACCTCGCGCTGCACGCCCGCGCGGCGGAAGCCGACCGCCTCGTGCAGGGCGATCGAGCCGTCATTGGGCAGCGCGATCCGCGCCACCGCTTGGGTGAAGCCCTGCGCCCGCAACGTCTCGACCAGGGCGCCGTACAGCAGCCGCCCCGCCCCGCGCCGCTGGGCGGCATCGGCGACGTAGATGGTCGTCTCCACAGTCCAGCGATAGGCGGCGCGCGGGTGGAAGGCGCTGGCATAGGCATAGGCGAGCACGCCGCGCTGGTCCTCGCCCTGGGTCGCGACCATCCAGGGGTAGAGGTCGGCGCTCGCCGCCATGCGCGCGGCGATCATGTCGGCGTCGGGCGCCGCCTCCTCGAACGAGGCTGCGCCGATCAGCACGTGCGGCGCATAGATGGCCGCGATCGCCCCGGCATCCGCCGGCGTGGCGGCGCGGATCGCGATCATAGGCCGACCCGCGCCAGGATCAGGTCGAGCAGTCGCGCATCCTGCGCCTGGGCCAGGTTGGGGCCGATGCCGCCGCATTCCAGGCAGCGCGCCTGCACCGACCCGCCCGTCGCCAGCCGTCGGGCATCGCCCAGCGCCTGCGCGACCAGCGCACGGCGCTCGGCGGCGATCCGCGCGAAGCTGTCGCCGGCCGGGCTGCTGCTGTCGTCCTCGCGGTCCGCGACCGACCCGGCGAAGCGGGCGAGCCAGCCGGGCTCCTTCTCGAGATAGACGGCATGCACCTTGGCGGGGTCGAGCTTGGCCTGTCGCGCCGCATAGGCGATCGCATCGGACAGGCCGCCGAACTGGTCGACCAGGCCGATCTGCCGCGCGGTGCCGCCATCCCACACCCGGCCCTGGCCGATCGCGTCGACCCGCGCCGGGGTCATGTGCCGGGCCTGGGCGACGCGGCCGATGAATTCGCGATAGCCATTTTCGATATTGGCCTGGAGGATCGCGTCGAGCGTCGGCGTGGTGCCGCCGAACAGGTCGGGCTGGCCCGACAGCGGCGTGGTGCGCACGCCGTCGGTGGTGACGCCGATCTTGGCGAGCGCCGATTCGAAGGTCGGCAGGATCGCGAAGATGCCGATCGAGCCGGTGATCGTGTTCGGCTCGGCGAAGATGTGGTCGCCCACGGTCGACACCCAATAGCCGCCCGAGGCGGCGACGCCGCCCATCGAGACGGTGACCGGCAGGCCGCGCCGCTTGGCCTCCAGCACCGCCTGACGGATCTGCTCCGACGCCATGGCCGAACCGCCGGGCGAATCGACGCGCACGACCACGGCCTTCAGGTTCTTGGTGGCCAGACCGTCGAGCATCGCCTTGGACACGGTGTCGCCGGCCGCGGTGCCGGGACCGGCCTTGCCGTCGACGATGTCGCCCGCAACCGTCAACACGCCGATCGCGTCGCCATTGGTCGGCAGCGGATTGGCGCCGACCCAGGCGTCATAGCCGATGGCGCGGAAGCTGCCGATCGGCTTGCCACTCTCGGTACCGACGAGCTTGGCGACGCGCTGGCCAAAGGCAAAGCGGTCGCCCAGCTTGTCGACGATGCCGGCGCGCAGATTGGCCTGGGCGATATTGCCGTTGGCCGCGGCGACCAGCGCCTGCGGATTGCCGAGGAAGGCGGCAATCTGCGCCTTGGGCCGGGTGCGCGTGATGCCGCCGATCCACTGGTCGAGCAGCGAGCCGTAAAGCGCCTGCGACGCGGCGCGGGCGTCGGGGCTCTGGTCGGTGCGGGTATAGGGTTCGACGAACGACTTGTAGCGGCCGACGCGATAGACATGGACGTTGACGCCCAGCTTGTCGATCAGCTCCTTGTAGTAGAGCTGCGTGCCGCCGGGACCGGCGAACAGCGCGCCGCCTTGCGGATTGAGCCACACCTCGCTGGCGGCGGCGGCCAGGCGGTAGCTGGCATCGGTATAGCCGGTGGCATAGGCGAGCACGGGCTTGCCCGCCTGGCGAACGCGCACCAGCGCGTCGGCGATCTCGCCGAGCGGGGCGGGATAGGCGCCGCCGAACCGGTCGAGATCGAGCACCACCGCCTTGACCCGGGCGTCGGTGCGGGCCGCGTCGATCGCGCGGATCACGTCGCGCAAGCGATACTGGCGCGGCGCCTCCTGGCCCGACAAGGCGGCGAAGGCGGCGGGCTCGGCCGGCTGTTCGACGATCGCGCCGTCGAAATCGAGCAGCAGCGCGCCCGGCGCGATCGCCTTGGTGCCCGGCCGGGCGTTGAGCGCCGCGAAGATCAGGCCGAAGAACAGCAGCATCGCGACCAGGACCAGCCCGTCCTTCACCGCGACCAGCAATTTCCACACGCCGCGCACCAGGCGCCAGCCGGTGCGCCGCCGCCGGGGGCGGCCGTCGGTGAAGGAGGGAGCGCCGCTGGCGGCCGGGGCGGTGGTATCGATCATGGGGCAAGGGCTAATCGAAGCATCGCGCCGTGGCAACGGCCCGCCGGGCCGGCGACGGGAGCGGGGACAGGGTTGGGGGCCGGGCTTCCATGGCGGAGACTTCATCACCTGTTAACACGTCCGTCACGGCCGGTTGACTTGGGCCCCACCCCCCCGTAAACGGACCGCGCCTTGGCGGGAATGCTCGCCGTTTGCGCGCTTCCCCCTGGCCAATATCGCAAGATGTTCAGAGGATGGCACGTGGCGGAAAGTGAACCCGGACAGGACTTCGACGATGCGGAGGACCCGCGGCTGGCGGCGCTCGACGAGCGGCTGCGTCAGGCCAGGGGCCGGGAAGCGTCGCGATCGGGGGTGAAGCAGGACACGGACCGGGGCTATTCCCAGGGTAACCGCGTCATCTCGGCCTTGATTGGAAGTCTCGTCGGCAGCGCGCTGATCGGCTGGCTCATCGACCGCTGGTTCGGCACGACGCCCTGGGGACTGATCGTGATGCTGTTCCTGGGAATAGCGGTCGCGTTCAGGCAGATTATTCGTATCGGCAACGAGCGCCCGGAGTAATCCGAGCGCTTTTTCGTAGGTTGGAGCTAGAGAGCAGTGGCGGCAGCGGAAGGCGGCAAGATCGACCCCATGCACCAGTTCCTGATCGAGCCCGTGCTCGGTCGGCACTGGATCGTCGGGGGCTATGATCTGTCCTTCACCAATTCGGCGCTGTGGATGGTGGTGACCCTCGCCAGCCTGTGGCTGTTCATGCTGGGTGGCATGAAGCGCGAGCTGGTGCCGGGGCGCTGGCAGGCGGCGGTGGAGGGCTTCACCGGCTTCGTCTCCTCGATGCTCACTTCGAACGTGGGGCCGGAGGGCAAGCGCTTCGTGCCCTATGTCTTCTCGCTGTTCATGTTCATCCTGTTCGCCAACATCCTGGGCCTGCTGCCGTTCGGCATCGTGCCGGGCGTGCATCCCTTCACCGTGACCAGCCATCTGACGGTCACCGGCGTCCTGGCGATCATTTCGTTCTCGATCGTGCTGATCGTCGGCTTCGGTCGCCACGGCTTCCACTTCTTCTCGCTCTTCGTGCCGCACGGCACGCCGCCGCTGATGATCCCGTTGATCTTCGTGGTCGAGCTGATGAGCTTCCTGGTCCGCCCGTTCAGCCTCGGCCTGCGACTGTTCGTCGCGATGACCGCCGGCCATATCCTGCTCAAGGTGCTGGCCGCGTTCGTCGTCAACGGCCTGAACCTGGGTGGCGGCTATATCGCGATCGTGACGCTGCCCAGCTTCCTGCTGATGATCGGCATCACGCTGCTGGAGCTGCTGGTGGCGGCGATCCAGGCCTATGTCTTCGCGCTGCTGACCTCGGTCTATCTCAACGATGCGGTGAACCTGCACTGAGGACCCGAGGGCGCGCCCGCTCCGATTTCGACTTTCCCTTGAACGTGTGTTTTTGAACTGGAGAATATGATGGATCCGCAAGCTGCAAAGATGATCGGCGCCGGTCTGGCCGCGATCGGCATGGGCATCGCCGCGCTGGGCGTGGGCAATGTGTTCGCGAAGTTCCTCGAAGGCGCGCTGCGCAATCCGGGCGCGGCCGACAGCCAGCAGGGTCGCCTGTTCATCGGTTTCGCGGGCGCCGAGCTGCTCGGCCTGCTCGCCTTCGTGACGATGATCATCCTGGTGTTCGTCGCCTAAAACGCGATTCCCCGGCCGGCCGCCACCCGCGGCCGGCCGGCATCAGAGGACGCCCATGCCCCAGATTTCCCAGATCGCCGCGACCTATGCCTCGCAGATCTTCTGGCTGCTCATCACCTTCGGCCTGCTGTATTTCGTGGTGGGCAAGGGGATGGTGACCAAGATCGTGTCGACGGTCGACGCGCGCGAACAGCGCATCACCGGCGATCTCGCCGCGGCGGAGGCGGCGCGCGCCCAGGCGGACCGCGTCGAAGAGGCGTGGCGCATCGAGATGGACGCCGCGCGCAACGCCGCGATGGCGGAGACCGCCAGCGCCAAGGCGCAGGCGGTGCAATCGGCCGAACAGCAGGTCAAGGCGGCGGATGCCGACCTGGCCGAGCGGATCGGCCATCATGAACTTGCGATCGCCAACGCCAAGGCGGAGGCGTTGGCCACGCTGGAGACGGTGGCGGCCGAGGCCGCGCGCGACCTGGTCGCCAAACTGTCCGGCGTCGGCGTGACGATCGACCAGGCCGCCCATGCGGTGCGGGAGGTGCGGGCCCATGGCTAATCACGGCAATACGCCAGCGGCGGCGGCGGTCGAGCAGACCGACCTCAGCCAGCGGCCGATCAAGGGCGCCGACGGCATGACCGGCGAAGCCACGGCGGGCACCGAGCAGCATGTCGCCTCGCCGACCGCCCTGGGTCTCGATTCCACCGGCTGGGTGGCGGTGGCGGCGATCGTCGTGATCGCGCTGATGCTGTGGAAGCGGGTGCCGGCGCTGATCGGCGGCATGCTCGACGCGCGCATCGCGGCGATCCGCACCCAGCTCGACGAGGCGGGCAAGCTGCGCGCCGAGGCCGAGGCGCTGCGCGCCGAATACGAGGCCAAGGCGCGCGCCGCGCATGAGGATGCGGAGCAGATGCGCCGCCACGCGCATCAGGAGGCGCATGCGATCGTGGTTAAGGCCAAGGCGGATGCCGAGGCGCTGATGGAACGCCGCGCCAAGATGGCCGATGACAAGATCGCCGCCGCCGAGCGGGCCGCGATCGCCGAGGTCCGCGCGCGGGCGGCGGATGCGGCGGCCAAGGCAGCCGGCCTGCTGATCGCCGAGCATCACGGCATCGACTCCGACCGGATGATGGTCAACCGCGCCATCGCGGGGCTGGGCCGGCCGAACTGATCCGGGGCGCCGCGGCGCTTCGGACGGGCGACAAAGGGGCGGCCTGCGGGTCGCCCTTTTTCGTTGGCGAAGTCGTGTCGATCGGACGGGTTGAATGTCCTCCGGCGCGCCGATTGTACATGGCTTTCGGGAGTGTAGATCCGATTGCCAAAGTCCTGACCGCCCCGGCGGGGGCCGGGGTCCGGTTACGGAACATGTGGACTGGCTTACCGGCTTCCCCCTACTGGATTCCGGCCTTAGCCGGGATGGTGTAGTGGGTTTGGCGAGGGATGTTTCCTCACTCAAGCGGCAGGCCGATACTCTGGTGGACGGCCAGACCCTTCCCCCCCCCACACACCCGAAAGGAACCCGCATGTCCTGGCTGATCCTGGCGATCGCCGTCTGCACCGAGGTCGCCTGGGCGCTGAGCCTGAAATGGGCGACCAATATCGGCACCTGGGCAGCCGGCAGCGTGCCGATCGTGCTGAGCTTCGCCACCATGGGCATGCTGGCGCTGGCGATGCGCGGGTTGCCGGCGGGCACCGCCTATTCGGTGTGGAGCGGGCTGGGTGCGGTCGGCGTCATCCTGGGCGGGGTGGTGCTGTTCGGCGACCGGGTCAGCCTGGCCCAGGCCGGATTCATGGCCCTGACCGTGGTCGGCGTCGTCGGCACCAAGCTGCTGTCGCCGCACTGATTCCCGGCTGACCGATCACCCTAGCGATGGAGTCGCCGCGCCCCTAAATCAGCCGGTGATGTCCCAGCCCACCACCGACCGCTTCAATGAGGAAAAAGCCACTTTCGCGATCCGGGGCGCCGATACGCCCGATCTGGAGGCGGGGGTGGCGGCGATCCGCAACGTGCTGAAGACGCTGCCGCAGCGCTCCGGCGTGTACCGGATGCACGATTCGCGCGGCGACATCCTCTATATCGGCAAGGCGCGGTCGTTGAAGCAGCGCGTCGCCAACTACACGCAGATCAACGGCCTGCCCAAGCGCTTGCAGCGCATGGTGTCGCAGACCCGGTCGATGACGATCGTCACCACCAACAACGAGGCGGAGGCGCTGCTGCTGGAGGCGCAGCTCATCAAGCGCTACCGCCCCGCCTACAACGTGCTGCTGCGCGACGATAAGAGCTTTCCCTTCATCCTGCTGCGCGCCGACACCGATTTTCCGCGCGTGCAGAAGCATCGCGGCGCCCGGCGGGCGGTGGGCAATTACTACGGCCCGTTCGCCAGCGCAGGCTCGGTGAACAACACGCTGAACGCGCTACAGAAGCTGTTCCTGCTGCGCTCCTGCACCGACGGCTTCTTCAAGACTCGCGACCGGCCCTGCCTGCTCTACCAGATCAAGCGTTGCTCGGCGCCGTGCGTCGGCCGGATCGACAAGGCCGGCTATGCCGAGCTGGTCTCCGACGCCAAGGACTTCCTGGCGGGCAAGTCGACCCAGGTGCAGGCCAAGCTGGGCGCGCAGATGCAGGCGGCGGCCGAGGCGATGGATTTCGAACTGGCGGCGCTGTTGCGCGACCGGCTGCGTGCGCTGACCTTCGTGCAGGGCACCCAGGCGATCAACGCGGAAGGCGTGGGCGATGCCGACGTCTTCGCGCTGGCGTGCCAGGACGGGGTGATCGGCATCCAGGCCTTCTTCATCCGCGGCGGCCAGAATTGGGGACACCGCAGCTTCTTTCCGACCCACACCAACGAGGTGCCGGAGGAGGAGGTCTTCGTCAGCTTCCTGACCCAATTCTACGAGGAGGTGCCGCCCGCGCGCACCATCCTGCTCGACCGCGAGCTGGCGGAGGGCGAGCTGCTGGGACAGGCGCTGGGCGAGGCGGCGGGGTACAAGGTCGCGCTGTCGGTGCCGCAGCGCGGCGACCGCCGCCGGCTGATGGATCAGGCCAAGCGCAACGCGGTCGAGGCGCTGGAGCGGCGGCTGGCGGAGAGCACGACGCAGGCGAAGCTGCTGCGCGAGGTCGCCGACCTGTTCGAGCTGCCCGAGCCGCCGGCGCGGATCGAAATCTACGACAACAGCCATATCCAGGGTACGCACGCGCTGGGCGCGATGGTGGTCGCCGGGCCGGAGGGCTTTCGCAAGGGCGAGTACCGCAAATTCAACATCCGCAACAAGGACACGGTGCCCGGCGACGATTTCGGCATGATGCGCGAGGTGTTCACCCGCCGTTTCGGCCGCGCCCAGGCGGAGGACCCGGACCGCGACGGCGGCACCTGGCCCGACCTGGTGCTGATCGACGGCGGTCGCGGGCAGCTCAACGCGGCGCGCGCGGTGCTGGAGGATCTGGGGATCGAGGATGTCTGCCTGGTCGGCGTCGCCAAGGGGCCCCATCACGGCCGCGACGGGCGCGAGGTGTTCCACCTGCTCGACGGGCGCGAGCTGACGCTGCCGGTCAATGCGCCAGTGCTGTTCTATCTCCAGCGGCTGCGCGACGAGGTCCACCGCTTCGCGATCGGCGCGCACCGGGAGAAGCGCGCCAAGGCGATCGGCGCGAGCCCGCTGGACGAGGTGCCCGGCATCGGCCCGGCGCGCAAGAAGGCGCTGCTGATGCATTTCGGCACCGCCCGCGCCGTGCGCAATGCCAGCCTGGAGGATCTGAAGCGCGCGCCCGGCGTGTCGCAAGGGGTCGCGCAGCAGGTCTACGACTTCTTCCACGCGCGCTGAACCGAAAAGCCGCCGCCGCGCCATTGCTCCTGCACCAACCCCGGCTACAAGGATGGCCGGGATCACGGGGGGACGGGGATGCGACGGATGATGGCGGCGGCGCTGGGGGCGCTGCTGACGGGGACGGCCTGGGCGGGCGAGGCGCCGCTGTACCAGCCGGTGCCCGACTGGGTCACGCCCGCGCCGCCGGTCGGTCCGGTCGGTCCGGTCGGCCCGTCCACCGCGGCGCCGGTCGCGATCCTGTTCGACACGCAGCAGCGGCTGAAGGACGGGCAGGTCTGGAGCTATGTCGATACCGCCACGCGCATGGCCTCGGCCGAGATCCTGCAACAGGCCGGCACGCTCAGCATCCCGTGGCAGCCGGACCATGGCGACCTGATCGTCCACCGGCTGGAGATCGTGCGCGGACCCGAGCATATCGACCTGCTGGCGCCGGGGGCCAAGCGCTTCACCGTGCTGCGCCGCGAACAGCAGCTCGAACAACGGCAGGTCAACGGCATCCTGACCGCGACCCTGCCGATCGAGGGCCTGCGGATCGGCGACGTGGTGCATTTCACCTTCTCCGTCACCAGCCGCGACACGGCGCTGAAGGGGCAGGTGCAGACCGTCGCGCCCTTGCCGGCGTCACCGGCGCGGTTCGGCTTCGTGCGCACGCGCCTGTTGTGGCCGGCGACCGACGCGATCCACTGGAAGACCTATGTCGAGGGGGTGAAGCCGGTCGAACGCACGGTCGCGGGCCTGCATGAATGGGTGGTCGAGGGCGTGTTGCCCAAACAGCCCGAATGGCCCGGCGACATGCCGGTGCGCTTCAACCATCCGGTGGTGGTCGAGGCGTCGAGCTATGCCGGCTGGGCCGATGTCTCCAAGTCGATCGCGCCGCTGTTCGCCACCGCCGGCCTGATCCCGGCGGGCAGTCCGCTGGCGGCGGAGGTGGCGCGGATCGCGGCGGCGGAGAGCGACCCGGTGAAGCGCGCCGCGCTGGCGCTCGCGCTGGTCCAAGACAAGGTCCGCTATCTCTACAACGGCCTGAACGGCGGCGGTTACCGGCCGCAGGCACCGGCCGAGACCTGGTCGCTGCGCTATGGCGACTGCAAGGCCAAGACGCTGCTCCTGCTGGCCCTGCTCCACGGCCTGGGGATCGAGGCGGAAGCCGTGCTGGCCCCGGCGGGGCTGGGCGACGTGGTCGACGATCGGCTGCCGCTGCCCGGCGCGTTCGACCATGTGGTGGTGCGCGCGACCATCGGCGGCGAATCGCTGTGGCTGGACGGGACGATGAGCGGCACGCGGCTGGCCGATATCCGCGACGTGCCGAGCTTTCGCCGGGTATTGCCGCTGCGGGCGGACGGCGCGGCGCTGATGGAGATCCCGTTCCGCGCCAATGCCCGACCGGATGCCGAGATCGCCCTGACGCTGGACCAGAGCGCGGGCATCCGCCTGCCGACGCTGATGACGGCGCGCATCCAGTTCCGGGGGCAAGCCGCCGCGATGATGGGGCTGGTCGCCGACCAGGCGACGGCGGAGCAGCGGCGCGACATGGTGCAGGGGATCATCGCCAAGCTGGTGGGCGAGGTGCGACTGGACGACGAGACGCTCGCCTATGATCCCGCCACCGGAGTCGCGGTGGTGACGGCGACCGGGACGCTGAGCTCCGGCTGGAGCTTCGAGCGGGAACGGCGCCGCTACGGGCTCGACCGGACGATCGGGCAGATCGAATTCGCCCCCGATCGGGCGCGCCAAGCCTGGCGGGCGCTGCCGGTGGCGGTGAATGGCCTGGAACGGACGATCTACCGCACCCGGCTGATCCTGCCCAAGGGCATGGACGGCTTCACGTTGGGCGGCGACACCGCGCTGGCCGAGACGATCGCCGGCCGCACGATCACGCGGCGCGCCGGGCTGGCGGACGGCGCGGTGGTGGTCGAGGACGAGGTTGTCGGCGCGGCGCGCGAGATCGCACCCGACAAGGTGGCGGCGGCGCGCGCGCGCGTCGCGCTGGCCAGGACGCGGGCGCTGGAGGTGGTCGCGCCCGGTGGGCAGGCGTCGCTGTACGCCAATGTCGTCGCGGCGCGGCGGACGGGCGCGCTCAAGCCGCTGCTGGCGGCCTATGCCCGCTCGATCGCGCATGACCCCGAGGATCGCGAGGTATATCTCAACCGCGCGCGCTTCCTGGCCGGCGTCTATGACTTTGCGGGCGCGATCCCGGACATCAGCAAGGCGCTGTCGATCGAGCCGGACGTGGAAACCTATCTGTGGCGGGCCGGGCTGTACGCCACGATCGGCGACGAGACCAAGCGCAAGGCCGATCTGGACGAGGCGATGGCGCTGGACCCGGCAGGGATGGCGACGGTTGTGGCGATGGCGAATTACCGCATGTCGGCGGGCGAGAAGGACGCGGCGCTGGCGCTGGTGCAGGAGCATGTCGACGCGGGCGGCAAGGAGGCGATCCAGTATCTGGCCGAGAAGGCCGAGCTTCTGGGCATGGCGGGGCGCACCGACGAGGCGCTGGCGGCGATGGACGAGGTGGTGGCGCAGTCCCCCAACGACTCCAACCTGCTCAACCAGCGCTGCTGGCTGAAGGCGACGCTGAACGTCCAGCTCGATTCGGCGCTGAAGGATTGCACGCGCGCCATCGAACTCAGCGAAAGCCGGCTGGCCGCCTTGGATAGCCGGGCGATGGTCCATTACCGCATGGGGCATCTGGACCAGGCGATGGTCGATATCGAGGAGGTGCTCAAGACCGAACCGGACGAGGCCGCCACGCTCTACCTGCGCGGCATCATCCGCAATCGCCAGGGCAAGACGGCCGAGGCCAAGGCCGACCTGGCGGCGGCGCGCACCATGTGGCCCCAGATCGACCGGGACTATGGCCGCTGGGGGATCAGGGCCTGATCGTGCCGGTCGGCCGCTGACCCCTCGCGGGGGCGGGGCGGGGCGCCTATATCGCGGCGATGCACCTGATCGCCGATGCCGTCCTGCTCGCCGCCCGCCAGCATGGCGAGCATGGCGCGGTCGCGCGCGCGCTGACGCGGGAGTACGGGGTGCAGCCCGGCTATGTGCGGGGCGGGCGGTCGCGGATGCTGCGGCCGGTGCTCCAGCCCGGCAACCTGCTGCGCGGCGAGTGGCGGGCGCGGACGGCGGAGCAACTGCCGGCGCTGACCGTGGAGATGCTGCACAGCCGCGCCGCGCTCCATGCCGAGCCGCTGGCGGCGGCCGCCATCGCCTGGGTCACCGCGCTGACCGCGATCGCCCTGCCGGAGGCGCAACCCTATCCGCATCTCTATGACGGGCTGGACGGCGTGCTGACCGCGATCGAATCGGCACCGTCGGCCAGGCTGTGGGCGGGGGCGGTGGTGCGGTTCGAATTGCTGCTGCTCGCCGAACTGGGCTTCGGCCTGGACCTGGAGCGGTGCGTGGTGACCGGGCGGGCGGACGACCTGGCCTATGTCAGCCCCCGCAGCGGCGGCGCGGTGTCGCGCGCCGCCGCATTGGGTTATGAAAGCAAGTTGTTGCGATTGCCGGACTTTCTTTTGAAGGGAGGCCAGCCGGACGGGAGCGCGATCGGGCAGGGGTTCGCGCTCACCGGCCATTTCCTGACCCGCGACATCCTGACCGAGCGGCGGGCCGAGCCGCTCCCGGCGCGTGCGCGGCTGGTCGATGCGGTGAAGAGGGCGGTTGCGTGACGCCGCGCCGCCCGGCAAGGCGGCGGCGGAGGTAGTCATGTCCCTGATCGCAGTGCTCGCCGGCGACGGCATCGGTCCCGAAGTCACCCAGGCCGCGCGCCAGGTGCTGGAGTCGCTGGACCTCGACCTGCGCTTCGAGGAGGCGCCGGTGGGCGGCGCGGCCTACCGGGCGGCGGGTCATCCGCTGCCGGCCGAGACGCTGGCGCTGGCGGCGCGCGCCGATGCGATCCTGTTCGGCGCGGTCGGCGATCCGGCCTTCGACACGCTGGAGCGGTCGCTGCGCCCCGAACAGGCGATCCTCGGGCTGCGCAAGGAACTGGCCCTGTTCGCCAATCTGCGGCCGGCGCGGCTGTTCGCCGGGTTGGAGGACGCCTCGGCGCTGAAGCCCGAGATCGCGCGGCGCATCGACCTGGTGATCGTGCGCGAGTTGAACGGCGATGTCTATTTCGGCGAGAAGAGCCGGGGCACGACGGAGGCGGGACTGCGCGAGGGCCGCGACCTGATGCGCTATGACGAGGCGGAGGTGGCGCGCATCGCCCGCGTCGGCTTCGAGACCGCGCGCACCCGTCGCAGCCGGCTCTGCTCGGTCGACAAGGCGAATGTGCTGGAAACCTCGCAGCTCTGGCGCGACGTCGTGGTGGAGGTGGCGCGCGACTATCCCGATGTCGCGCTGTCGCACATGTATGTCGACAATGCCGCGATGCAGCTGGTGCGCGATCCCGGCCAGTTCGACGTGATCGTCACCGGCAACCTGTTCGGCGACATCCTGTCGGACCAGGCGTCGATGTGCGCCGGATCGATCGGGATGCTGCCCTCTTCCGCGCTGGATGATGCGGGCAAGGGGCTGTACGAGCCGATCCACGGCTCCGCCCCCGATATCGCCGGGCAGGGCAAGGCCAATCCCTGCGCCGCGATCCTGTCGGCGGCGATGATGCTGCGCCACACGCTGGATCGGCCCGAGGCTGCCGACCGGATCGAGGCGGCGGTGGCCGCCGCGATCGCGGCCGGCGCCCGCACCGCCGATCTCGGCGGGACGTTGTCGACGCAGGGCATGACCGACGCGGTGCTCGCCGCCCTGTAATGGAGCGCTCGCTCGAACTGGCGGTCGTCATCCCGACCTTCAACGAGCGCGGCAATGTCGCGGCCCTGGTCGAGCGGCTGGACGCGGCGCTGGCGGGACGATGCTGGGAGGTGGTGTTCGTCGACGACGACAGCGCCGACGGCACGGCGGACGCGGCCCGCGCGCTGGCCCGGCAGGACCGCCGCGTCCGGGTGATCCAGCGGATCGGCCGGCGCGGCCTGTCGAGCGCGTGCATCGAGGGGATGTGCGCCACCGCCGCCCCGCTGGTCGCGGTGATGGACGGCGACCTGCAGCACGACGAGGCGCTGCTGCCGCGGATGGCCGACCGGCTGGCGGCGGACGCGGATCTCGACCTGGTGGTCGGCTCGCGCTTCGTGCCCGGCGGCGGCACGGGGGACTGGGACCGCGACCGGGTGGCCAAGTCGGCCTTCGCCACGCGGCTGTCGCGGGCGGTGCTGCGCGTCGACCTGCGCGATCCGATGAGTGGCTTCTTCATGATCCGCACCGACGTCGCGCGCGCGCTGGCGCCCCGACTGCGCGCGATCGGCTTCAAGATCCTGCTCGACATCCTGACCGCCGCGCCCGCACCCTTGCGCTTCGCCGAGCTGCCCTATGTCTTCCGCCTGCGCACCGAGGGGGAAAGCAAGCTCGACCATGTCGTCGCGATGGAGTTCCTGATCGCACTCTATGACCGCCGGTTCGGGCGGGTCGTGCCGGTGCGCTTCGCCATGTTCGCCGCGATCGGCGCGATCGGCGTGGTGCTGCACATGGGCGTGCTGATCCTGCTGCATCTGGGGCTGGGCACCGGCTTCCTCGCCGCGCAGATCGTCGCCACGGTGGCGGCGATGACGGGCAATTTCTTCCTCAACAACGCGCTGACCTATCGCGACCGCCGTCTGCGGGGCGCGCGCGCGCTGTTCGGCGGCTGGGTGTCCTTCTGCCTGGTCTGCGGGATCGGGGCCTTCGCCAATGTCGGGGTCGCCGCCTTCCTGCACGATGCGCGGACCGACACCTGGGCGGTGTCGGCGCTGGCCGGCGTGCTGGTGGGGGCGGTGTGGAATTACGCGCTGTCGCGGCGCTTCGTCTGGGGCCGCTACTGAGGCGCGGTCAGGCCCAGCTCCGCAACCACATCCAGCGGGTGAAGGCCCCCGGTCCGGGCAGGGCGGCGGCGGACAGGATCGGGTAGAAGTGCAGGAACAGCCCGATCGCCACGAGCAGCACCGCCTCGTCCCAATAGCGCAGCCGGTCGCGCCAATGGTCGAGCGCCACCGCCAGCACCACCGCCAGCCAGATGCTGGGCAGATAGTAATAATAGAAGAAGCCGAGCGACTTGGGGATGAGCGGCCAGATCGCGATGCTGGCGATCCACAGCCCCGCCGCCACGCCCGGCCCGGTCGCGCGGGTGCGCAGCCACGCGACCGCGCATGCCGCCACCGCGACCAGTCCGCCCCACAGCACCGCCGGATTGCCGAGCAGCAGCACGCCGCGTTGCGCCCCGTCGACCGGCTCGTACAGATACCAGATCGGCCGCCAGTCGAACGGCCATGTGTACCAGGCCGATTGATAGGTATGGGCCGGCAGCACCTGGGTCTGTTGCAGGTACATGGTCCATTGGAACGGCAGCACGGTGGCCAGTGTCAGCGGCTCCCGCGCATAGAGGAAGGCGGGCGCGAAGGTCAGGAAATAGGTGGCGACGCTCGCCCCGCCGAGCAGCGCCAGCGCTTTAAGGGGGCCGAGGCCGGGCCAGCGATCCGGCCGTCCGCGCCGTAGCAACAGGAAGGCGACCGCGGCGAAGGCGACATAGGGGGCGGCGGTCCATTTGCAGGCGGTGGCCAGCCCCAGCAGCACTGCGCCCAGGCACCAGCGGCGGCGGACCTGGGCCGGCGCGCCCCGCATCGCCCATGCGAGGCTCGCCGCGCCCAGCACCACGAAGGCCGCCATGAACCCGTCGAGCATCGCGATCCGCGCCTGGACGAAGACGGTGAAGTTGACGGTCGTCAGCACCGCCGCAACCACCGCCGGCCGCCGCCGCCCGGTTCCCAGCCACATCAGCGCGAACACCCCCGCCACCACCGCGGCGGCGGCGATCGTCGACAGCGCCCGCCAGCCCAGCGGATCGTCGCCGAACAGCCAGATACCCAGCGCGATGAGTTCCTTGGCGAGCAGGGGATGCTCGATATTCGCCGGCTGCGCCAGGGCCAGCAGCGTCCGCGCGGCGGGCACATAATGGACTTCGTCGAAGAACGGCTTGGACGGGATCGTCACCCGCCAAGCGAAGAGCAGCTCCGCCAGTCCCGCGATCAGCAGGGCGAGCGGCAGGGGGCGGCGAAGGAAGTGTGGCACGATCCTGCTTGTCCCTGCTTGCGGGCGCGGGAGCAAGACGGCAAAGCGGGGGCATGAAGCGCAAGACTGGCCAGGACCGTTCGATCACCACCCGCTGGCGCCCCGCCACCCAGGCGATCCGGGGCGGCACCGCCCGTTCCGAATATGGCGAAACCTCGGAGGCGTTGTTCCTGACCTCCGGCTATGCCTATGACTGCGCGGGCGACGCCGCCGCGCGCTTCGCCGGCGAGCAGGACGGGATGACCTATTCCCGCCTCCAGAACCCGACCGTGCAGATGCTGGAGGAGCGGATCGCGCTGCTCGAGGGGGCGGAGGCCTGCCGCACCATGGCGTCCGGCATGGCGGCGATGACCGCGGTGCTGCTCAGCCAGTTGCAGGCGGGCGACCATCTGGTCGGCGGCCGCGCCGCTTTCGGTTCGTGCCGCTGGCTGACGGACACGCTGCTGCCCAAATTCGGCATCGGCACCACCGTGGTCGACGCCCGCGATCCCCAGGCGTTCCTGGACGCGGTGAGGCCGGAAACCAAGGTGTTCTTCTTCGAGACGCCGGCCAACCCCACGATGGACATCGCCGACCTGTCGGCGATCTGCGCGATCGCGCGCGAGCGGGGGATCACGACGGTGGTGGACAATGCCTTCGCCACGCCCGCGCTTCAGCGACCGATGGATTTCGGCGCGGACGTGACCGCCTATTCCGCCACCAAGATGATGGACGGGCAGGGCCGGGTGCTGGCCGGCGCGGTCTGCGGCACGCAGGACTTCATCGACAACACGCTCCTGCCCTTCACCCGCAACACCGGTCCGACCCTGTCGCCGTTCAATGCCTGGGTGGTGCTGAAGGGGCTGGAGACGCTGGACCTGCGCATCCGCCGCCAGTCGGAGAACTCGCTGAAGGTCGGCGCCTTCCTGGAGGGACGCGTGCCGCGCGTGCTGCATCCCGGCCTGCCCAGCCATCCGCAGCACGAACTGGCGATGCGCCAGATGTCGGCGGCCGGGCCGATCTTCGCCTTCGAGCTGGATGGCGGCCGCACCCAGGCGCATGGCCTGCTCGACGCGTTGGAATTGATCGACATCTCCAACAATATCGGTGACTCGCGCTCGCTGATGACGCATCCCGCCTCCACCACGCATAGCAGCGTCGCCGAGGAGAAGCGGCTGGAGATGGGGATTTCGGAGGGCATGATCCGGCTGAACGTCGGGCTGGAGGACGCCGACGACCTGATCGAGGACCTCGACCGGGCGTTGCGGGCCGTCGGCCTATGAAGGCGCTGTTCCCGCATGCGGAGACGACGCGCGGCGTGACCGTCCGCGTCTCGGTCAGCTATCTGCCCGAACAGTCGGAGCCGACGCGGGGACGCTGGTTCTGGGCCTATCATATCCGGCTGGAGAATGCGGGCGAGCGCACCGTGCAATTGCTGTCGCGCCACTGGATCATCACCGATGGGCGCGGCGCGCGCCATACGGTGGAGGGCGAGGGCGTGGTCGGCGAACAGCCGCTGATCGAGCCGGGCGCCAGCTTCGATTATGTGTCGGGCTGCCCGCTCGCCACCTCGACCGGCGCGATGCAGGGCAGCTTTCGCATGGTCGACGACAGCGGCCAGACCTTCGACGTCGCCATTCCCCGCTTCGCGCTGCATGCGCCGGCCGTGACGCAATAAGGGGCCGGGCATGAAGCGAACGCATCTGCCGCTCAACGGCCTGCGCGTGCTCGACGCGGCGGCGCGGCACCTGTCCTTCACCCGCGCCGCCGACGAATTGGCGGTGACCCCCGCGGCGGTCGGGCAGCAGATTCGCGCGCTGGAGGATACCCTGGGCGTCGTGCTGTTCCGCCGCACCACGCGCGGGCTGGAGCTGACCCCGGAGGCGGAGGCAGGCCTGGCCCCTTTACGCGACGGGTTCCTCCAGTTCGAGGAGGCGGTGCGGGCGATGCAGGCGGGCCAGTCGTCCAAGTCGCTGACCATCGCCGCGCCGCGCGACCTGACCGAAAAATGGCTGATGCCGCGCCTGGCCGACATTGCCGCGGCGGATGCCGACCTGCGCTTCGTGCTGATCGCGGCCGATGGCGAGGTGGACTTCACCCAGGCCAATCTCGACCTCGCGATCCGCTGGGGCGAGGGGCCGGGCGAGCATGAGGGCGAGGCGATCGAGTCGGAGGGCATGGTGACGGTCGCCGCGCCCGGCGGGGGCCATGAGGCGGCGATCGCCTGGCCCGGCGCGCCGGACGAGGCGGGCGCGCTGGTGCGGGTCGACGATGCAGGCCTGGCGATCGATGCGGCGGCGGCGGGGCTGGGCCGCGCGACGGTGCCGGAAATCCTGGCGGCGGCGGACCTGGCGAGCGGCCGGGTCGTCGCGCTCGGCGCGCCCCGCGCCTCGCGGCTGGGCTATTGGCTGGTCGCGCCGCTGCCGCAATGGCGGCAGAAGAAGGTCAGGCTGCTGGTCGAGGCGCTGGGCGGATAGGGGGGTAGGGTTCGGGCTTCTGGTCGAAGTCCTCCCGTGCAAGGGGAGGGGGGCCAGCGAAGCTGGTGGAGGGGCGTCGCGGGCCGTGATGTCGGTTGCCCTTCGCGACCGGTGGCACTCCTCCGTCAGGCTTGGACCGCGCCCACCCCTCAGCCGATCTGCCCGAAGCACCAGCGCAGGATCGACTTCTGCGCGTGGAGCCGGTTCTCCGCCTCCGGCCAGATCAGCGATTGCGGCCCGTCGATCACGTCGGCGGTCACTTCCTCGCCGCGATGCGCGGGCAGGCAGTGGAGGAACTTCGCATCCGGCTTGGCCAGCGCCATGAAGCTGGCATCGACCTGATAGGGGCCGAGCGCGTGCAGCTTCTGCTCGGCATGGGCCTGACCCATCGAGATCCAGGTGTCGGTGACGACGATGTCCGCATCCGTCACCGCTTCGCGCGGGTCGTGGACGACTCGGGCGCGGCCGGAGGCGGCGACGATCGCCTCCTCTTCCGGCGCATAGCCGGGTGGGCAGGCGGCGACGACGTCGAACTCCATCAGCCCCGCCGCCTCGACGATCGAGGACAGCACGTTGTTGCCGTCGCCCAGCCATGCGACCTTCAGGCCGGGCAGCGCCTTGCCGCTCTCGATGATGGTCAGCAGGTCCGCCATGATCTGGCAGGGATGCGACGCGTCGGTCAGCCCGTTGATGACCGGCACGCTGGCATAATGGGCCATCTCCTCGACCTTTTCATGGTCGTCGGTGCGGATCATGATCGCGTCGACATAAGCGGACAGGACGCGGGCGGTGTCGGCGATGCTCTCGCCCCGGCCGAGCTGCATCGTGCCGGCGTCGAGCACGATCGAGCTGCCGCCGAGCTGGCGGATCGCCATGTCGAAGCTGACGCGGGTGCGGGTCGAGTTCTTCTCGAACACGCAGGCGAGCACATGGCCGGCGAGCGGGGCGTCGGCGTCGGCGCGGCCCTTGGGCCAGCCGGCGCGCGCCGCCTTGCGGTCGATCGCGTCGGCCAGGATCGCGGCGACGCCCGATGCGCCGGCATCGGCCAGGTTCAGGAAATGGCGCATGATGTCAGTCCCTCTTTGTCGCGATCACATGGCGGTGTGTCGCCCCCGCCATGCGTCGCCGCCCCCTCTCCACGCCGGGAGAGGAGTCGGTATCAGTCGTCGGCAGCGGGCACATAGACCCGCGCGGCCGCCGACAGCTTCTGCGTGAATTCCTCGATATGGCTTTCGTCGATGACGAGCGGCGGCAGCACGCGCACGACATTCTCGCCCGCCGAAACGGTGAGCAGCTGGTGCTCGTCGCGCAGGAAGCCGACGAAGCGGCGGCTGTCGGTCTTGAGCTTCAGGCCCAGCATCAGCCCCTTGCCGCGCACCTCCGTGAAGAGATGATCGTGATTGGGGATCATCTGCTCCAGCCGGCTGCGCAGCCGCTCGCCCATCGCGGCGACATGGTCGAGGAACCCGTCCTCCAGCAGCACGTCGAGCACCGCCTCGCCTGCCGCCATCGCCAGCGGGTTGCCGCCATAGGTCGAGCCGTGGGTGCCGAACACCATGCCCTTCGCCGCCTCGGCGGTCGCCAGGCAGGCGCCGAGCGGGAAGCCGCCGCCAATCCCCTTGGCCACCGCCATGATGTCGGGCGTGATGCCGTAATGCTCGTGTGCGAAGAACTTGCCGGTGCGGCCATAGCCCGCCTGGACCTCGTCCAGCACCAGCATCAGGCCGTGCGCGTCACACGCCTTGCGCAATCCCTGCAGGAATTCCGGTGTCGCGGTGGCCAGGCCGCCTTCGCCCTGGATCGGTTCGACCAGGAAACCGGCGGTCTCGTCGTCGATCAGCGCCAGCGCGGCGTCCAGGTCGTTGAACGCGGTATAGGCGAAGCCGGGCAGCAGCGGCTCGAACCCGTCGCGCATCTTGGGCTGGTCGGTCGCCGAGATCGCGCCCAGCGTGCGGCCGTGGAACGCGTTGCGGAAGGTGATCAGCTTGTGCCGCTGCGGGTTGCCGTTGGCGAAATGGTAGCGACGCGCGGTCTTGATCGCGCACTCCACCGCCTCCGCGCCCGAATTGGTGAAGAACACCGTATCGGCGAAGGTCGCATCGACCAGCCGCTGCGCCAGATGCTCGCCCTGCGGCGAGCCGTAGAGGTTGGAGACGTGCATCAGCGTCGCCGCCTGGTCGGCGATCGCCTTGGTCAGCCCCGGATGGCCATGGCCCAGCGCGTTGACCGCGATGCCCGCGGCGAAATCGAGATAGCGCGTGCCGTCCTCGCCATAGAGGTACACGCCCTCGCCTCGCACCGGTCGCACCCCGCACCGGGGGTAGACGGGCATAAGCGCTGGCATCGACATGGCGAAGCTCCTTCCAAACGACAAAAGGCGACCCAAGCGGCCGCCCGAGCCGTGTCAATAGGGAAGCGGGAAGGGCGACGCAACCGAGTCGCTGGGATTGAACCGGCCTGCACCGGTTCCCCGGCGGAGGCCGCCGGGCAAGGTCATGAAGTTCCCGTCCTTTCGTCAGTTCTTCAATCGCCAGCCTCGCTTGAGCAGCAGATAGCAGGCTAGCCCCAGCGCCACGTCGATCCCCAGCACCACCAACGAACCGAGCGCGATCGGCGAATCGGCGACGCCGAGGAAGCCGTAACGAAAGCCGGAGATGATGTAGAAGAACGGATTGGCATGGCTGAACGCGCGGAAGGCGGGAGCCAGCCGGTCGACCGAATAGAAGGTGCCCGACAGGAGCGCGAGCGGCGTCACCACGAAATTGGTGACCGCGGCGGCATGGTCGAACTTCTCCGCCCAGATCGAGGTCAGCACGCCCAGGAACGACAGGAAGAGCGTGCCGAGCAGCCCGAACCAGAGGATGGCGAGCGGCGCGTGCGGCGTGACATGGACGCCGGGATAGGCCACCATCGCCAGCCATACCACGAACCCGACGATCGCCGCGCGCGTCACCGCGCCGCCGACCAGCGCGGTCAGCAATTCCATCGTCGACAGGGGCGGTTGCAGATAGTCGACGATGGTCCCCTGGATTTTGCCGACCAGCAGCGAGAAGCTGGCATTGGCGAAGGCCGGGCCCATCATCCCCTGGCTGATGATCAGGCCGGGGGCGATGAAGTCGGCGAAGGTCACCGTCTCGCCGCCGACCAGCACCGGGCGCTTGGCCCCGGTGGCGACGGTGAAGACGATCAGGAACAGCAGCGTCGTGATCGCCGGTGCCCAGATGGTCTGGAGCTGCACCTTGAAGAAACGGCGCACCTCCTTGATATAGAGCGTACGAAGGCCGCCCCAGTTGATGTTCCGGATTACGGGCACGCCGGGGGCGTTCCTGATTCGGGAATGAATTTGACCGATCGGGGGTTGGCTGCTCATCGCCCGCTCGGGTACTCGCTGCCGCCGCCGCCCGCAACGGCGCAAGATAAGGAAACTGCATGTCCTGGACCGACGAGCGGATCGAAACGCTCAAGACGATGTGGGAAGGGGGCCAGACGGCCAGCCAGATCGCCGATGCGCTGGGCGGCGTCAGCCGCAACGCGGTGATCGGCAAGGCGCACCGACTCGGTCTTCAGGCCCGCCCGTCGCCGGTGAAGTCGCATGATGCGGCGACCGCGACGGCGACGGCGACGGCGACGAGCGAACCGGCGCCGACCCCGGTCGAGCCAGTGGTCGTCGCGCCGCCACCGCCGCCTGCGCCGACCCCGGCGCCCGCACCCGAACCGGTCGCGGTGGAGGAGGATGCGGAGGAGCAGGACGAGCCCGCGCCCGCGCCCGAGCGGGTCGCCGCGCCGCAACCGGTGCTGCGCTCGGTCGGCCCCGGTGGCTTCGTCCGCCAGTCGCCCGGCGAGCAGCAGCCGCCCGCCACGCCCGCGCCGCCGCGGCGGCTGGTCCCGGCCAAGCCGTCGCCGGAGATGGCGGGCAAGACCAGCCTGCTCGATTTGAACGACCGCATCTGCAAATGGCCGCTCGGCCATCCGGGCGAGCCCGACTTCCACTTCTGCGGCGAGAAGGTGAATCCGGGCTTTCCCTATTGCGTCGAGCATTGCGGCCATGCCTATCAGGCGCAGATGCCGCGCCGCGACCGCCGCCCGCCGCCGCCACTGCCCTTTGGCGGCCCGCGCGTCCGCTGATCGCCGGTAGCGTCCACGAAAATACCCCCGCCAGCCCATCGGCCGGCGGGGGTTTTCCGTTATGCGGCCCGCGCGGGAGAGCATGGTGCCCCCGCGCCCTCGCCTCAGAAGCGCAGCGCGGCGGTCGCCCGGATGCTGTGCCAGCGGAATTTCTCGTCGGTGCGGCGGAAGTCGGTGCCATTGGTGGTGCCGCCGTTCGCCGCATTGGTGAAGGGCGTGCCCGCCGGGCCGGCCGCCCGGACGCGGTAATCGTCGTCCTGATACTGGTGGTACATATATTCCATGCCCACCGAGACGTTCCGCGTGATCTTCTGCTCGATGCCGCCGCCGCCCAGGAAACCGAACTGGTTGCGCTTGCCCGAGCCGGTGAAGCTGTTGGTGGCGTTGGTCGAGGCGAAGCTGCGATCGATCCGCGCATAGCCGGGGCCGAACGTGCCGTAGAACAGCGTGGTCCCCGCCGCATAGCCGGCGCGGGCGCGCACCGACGCTTCCCAGTCGATGTTGCGATACATCACGTAGCTGGCGGGCGTGGAGGAGAAGGCGGTGACATTGTCGCTGATCTCGGTCTTGCCGAACTCGCCGACCACGCCGACGACGATGTTGCCGCGCTGCGTATCCGCGCCGACCCGGCCGTAATAGGCCCAGCCATCCTTGTCGTTGCGGCACGATCCGCCATTGGCCGGCGACAGCTGCGACCGCGCCGCGCCGTTGCAGAAGCCGGGCGCGAAGGCGTTGGCGCCGGTGCCGGTCAGCACCGTGTCGCCGAACCGGCCGTCCAGATTGCGGTCGAAGGCAATGCCCGAACCGACATCGTTGGGCTGCACGTCATAGCCGCCGGCCGCGCCGATATAGACGCCGGAGAAGGGCTGGTCCTCGGTCATCTCCTGCGCGGTGGCGGGGGCCGCGAGGGCGAGCAGGGTCGTGCCGGCCAGCGCGGCCGTAAGGATGTGACGCATCATGTAACTCCCGGTAATGACGCGCCTAGAAACGGAATGCCGACGCGTCCGTATCCTCCAGGCGCAAATTTCCGCCTGATTTGTGTCTATTCGGTCACAGGGCGGCGATGCCGTGTTCGCGATCCGTTCACGCCCGCACTGGTCATACTCCCTAGGCTGCGCTAGGGAAGGCGGGCCATGGCCCAAGACCTTTTCGCCTCCCCGGGAGGCCAGCCCGAAAGCTACGACGCCTCGTCGATCGAGGTGCTGGAGGGGCTGGAGCCGGTCCGCCGCCGGCCCGGCATGTATATCGGCGGCACCGACGAGCGCGCGCTCCACCACCTCGCCGCCGAAGTGCTCGACAATGCGATGGACGAGGCGGTGGCGGGCCATGCGACCCGGATCGAGGTGTCGTTGGATGTCGGCAACCGGCTGACCATCGTTGACAATGGCCGGGGCATCCCGGTCGATCCGCATCCGAAATTCCCGGACAAGTCGGCGCTGGAAGTGATCCTGTCGACGCTCCATTCGGGCGGCAAGTTCACCGGCAAGGCCTATGCGACCTCGGGCGGCCTGCACGGCGTCGGCATCTCGGTGGTGAACGCCCTGTCCAGCGACACGGTGGTCGAGGTGGCGCGCGACCGCCAGCTCTATCGCCAGCGCTTCGCGCGCGGCGCGACGCTGGGACCGCTGGAACAGGTCGGCGCGGCGCCCAACCGGCGCGGCACCTCGGTCGCCTTCACCCCCGATGTCGAGATCTTCGGGCCGGAGCTCGCCTTCAAGCCGGCGCGGCTCTACAAGCTGGTGCGGTCCAAGGCCTATCTGTTCGCGGGCGTCGAGATCCGGTGGAAATGCGCGGCGAGCCTGCTGACGGACGGGACGCCGGCCGAGGCGGTGTTCCAGTTCCCCGGCGGCCTTGCCGATCACCTGCGCGAGCAATTGGGCGGGCGCGAATGCGCCACCGCCGATTTCTTCGCGGGGCGGCAGGATTTTCCGGGCGATCAGGGGCGGGTCGAATGGGCGGTCGCCTTCCCCCTGTGGAGCGAGGGCAGCTATAGCTGGTATTGCAACACCATCCCGACCCCCGATGGCGGCACGCACGAACAGGGCCTGCGTCAGGCGCTGGTCCGGGGGCTGCGCGCGTTCGGCGATCTGGTCAACAACAAGAAGGCCAAGGAAATCACCGCCGACGACGTGATGGTCGGCAGCGAGCTGATGCTCTCCGTCTTCATCCGCGACCCGCAGTTCCAGAGCCAGACCAAGGACCGGCTGACCAGCCCGGAGGCGGCGGGGCTGGTCGAGCGGGCGATGCGCGACCATTTCGACCATTGGCTCGGCCACAATATGGAGCGCGGCAAGGCGCTGCTCGGCTATGTGCTGGAGCGACTGGACGAACGGCTGCGTCGCAAGGCGGAGCGCGAGGTCAAGCGCAAGACCGCCACCTCGTCGCGCAAGCTGCGCCTGCCGGGCAAGTTGACCGACTGTTCGGCCGACGATCCCGCCGGCACCGAATTGTTCATCGTCGAGGGCGATTCGGCCGGCGGCTCGGCCAAGCAGGCGCGCGACCGCAAGACCCAGGCGATCCTGCCGATCCGTGGCAAGATTCTGAACGTCGCCTCCGCGACCAGCGCCAAGATCCTGGCCAACCAGGAGATCGCCGACCTGGTCCAGGCATTGGGCTGCGGCACGCGCAAGGACTGCCGACCCGATGCGCTGCGCTACGAACGGGTGGTCATCATGACCGACGCCGATGTCGACGGCGCGCATATCGCGACGTTGCTGATGACCTTCTTCTTCCAGGAAATGCCCGACCTGGTGCGACGGGGGCATCTCTATCTGGCGCAGCCGCCGCTCTACCGGCTGACGGCGGGCACCAAGTCGCTCTACGCGCGCGACGATGCGCACCGCGCCGAACTGGAACGCACCGCCTTTCGCGGCAAGAAGGTCGAGGTCGCGCGGTTCAAGGGGCTGGGCGAGATGAACCCGCAGCAACTGCGCGAGACGACGATGGACCCGGCGAAGCGCAGCATGATCCGCATCACCCTTCCTCAGGAATATGAAGGGCGGGCGGGGGTGAAGGACCTGGTCGACCGGCTGATGGGCAACAATCCCGCGCATCGCTTCGCCTTCATCCAGGAGAATGCCGCGCGACTGGACGAGGAAGCGCTGGACGCGTGAGCGCAAAGGGGGTGCCCGAGCCGAGTTGCCAATCGCATCGCCGCATCCCAAATAGCCGTCTTCCCCGCCTTATCGTTGCGGCATCACTCCCCGGCCGACCGCCGGGGCGAGGAGCTACGCCCATGACCGATCCGATCACCCCCGCCTCCGTCACCGACCAGACCCTCGGCTTCACCATTCCGGCGCGCCATGCGCGCGGTCGCATCGTGCGGCTGGGGCCGGTGCTGGACCGGGTGCTGGCCGCCCATCGCTATCCGCCCGCCATCGCCGCGCTGCTGGCCGAGGCGCTGACGCTCTGCGCCCTGATGGGATCGACGCTGAAGGATGCGGCGGGCCAGCTCACCATGCAGACGCGTACGGAAGCCGGCGTGGTGCAGCTCCTGGTCTGCGATTATCGTGGCGGCGAGCTGCGCGGCTATATCGAATATGACGCCGACCGGCTGGCCGAGGCGCCCGAGACCCCGTCGCTGTTCGCGCTGTTCGGCCAGGGCTATCTGGCGATCACCTTCGACCTGGCGACGACCGGCGAACGCTATCAGGGCATCGTGCCGCTCGACGGCGATACGCTGACCGACGCGGCGGAGCGCTACTTCGTCCAGTCCGAGCAGATCCCGACGCTGCTGCGCGTCGGCGCGGTCCGCCAGCCGGACGGGTCGTTGGTGTCGGGCGGCCTGCTGCTCCAGCATCTGCCCGACGGCGAGGAGGGGCGCGAGCGGTTGCACGTGCGACTCGACCATCCGGAATGGGAGCATGTCGCGACCCTCGGTGGCACGATCGGCGTGGACGAGCTGGCCGATCCGACGCTGCCGCTGGAGACCGTGGTGTGGCGGCTGTTCAACGAGGAAAGCGAAGTGCGCGTGCTGCCCGGCAGCGGCCTGACCCGAGGCTGCCGCTGCACGCCCGAGCATATCCTGGGCGTGCTTGCCAAGTTCGGCGTCGAGGAGCGGCGCGAGATGGCCGATGAGCACGGCATCATCGCGGTCGATTGCGCCTTCTGCTCGACCAACTTCCCGGTCGATGCCGAGAAATTGGAACCGGTCCGTTAACCCTATATTGAGGGTTGCCGGGGTAAAAGGCGTGTGTGTTCGGGTGATCGACACGCTTTTCTCCCTTGATGGCTCCGGCCATGCCTTTCAGGGCCGCGGTTTTTCACCGTGGCCCTTTCTTTTTGGGCGCGAAAGGCGTAGCGGGCGGCACCATCATGGCATCCAAAACCCCTGCGGTCGTCCTGGTTTCGGGCGGCCTCGACTCGATGGTGTCCGCCGCGCGCGCGCGCGAGGACGGCCACCCCATCCTCGCTTTGTCGATCGACTATAACCAGCGCCACAAGGTGGAGCTGGCCGCGGCGGCGCGCGTGGCGCGATCGCTCGGCGCGATCCGGCACATCGTGCTGCCGATGGACCTGTCGGCCTTTGGCGGATCGGCGCTGACCGCTGATATCGCCGTGCCCAAGGACGGTCTCGGCACCGAGGACGGCGGCGGCATCCCCGTCACCTACGTGCCCGCGCGCAACACCATCTTCCTGTCGCTGGCGCTCGGCTGGGCGGAGGCGGCGGGCGCGCGCGACCTGTATATCGGCGTCAATGCACTCGATTATTCCGGCTATCCCGATTGCCGGCCGGAGTTCATCCGCGCCTTCGAAGGGCTGGCGGAACTGGCGACCAAGGCGGGCGTGGAGGGCAGCCCCTTCCGCATCCAGGCACCGCTCCAGGACATGACCAAGGCCGACATCGTGCGTGAGGGCACGCGGCTGGGCCTCGACCTGGGGCTGAGCTGGTCCTGCTACGACCCGGTCGGCGAGGCGCATTGCGGGCTGTGCGACAGTTGCCGCCTGCGTGCGCGCGGCTTCGAGGAGGCGGGCATCGCCGATCCCACCCGCTACGCGCAGAAGCCGTGACCTATTCGGTCAAGGAAATGTTCCTCACGCTTCAGGGCGAGGGGGTGAATGCGGGCGCGCGGGCGGTATTCGTGCGCTTCGCAGGCTGCAACCTATGGAGCGGGCGCGAGCAGGACCGGGCGAGCGCGATCTGCCGCTTCTGCGACACCGATTTCGTCGGCACCGACGGCCTGGGCGGCGGCAAGTTCGCCGACGCGGCGGCGCTGGTCGCGGCGGTCGAGGGCTTCTGGGGCGCGGCGGCCGAGCGCCGATTCGTAGTGCTGACCGGCGGCGAGCCGATGCTTCAGGTCGACGACGCGCTGGTCGCGGCGCTGCATGGCCGTGGCTTTCGGATCGCGATCGAGAGCAACGGCACGCTGGCGGCGCATCCGGGCATCGACTGGGTGTGCATCAGCCCCAAGGCGGGCAGCGCGGTCGTCCAGCGCTCGGGCGACGAGCTGAAGCTGGTCTGGCCGCAGACGGGGATCGATCCGGTGGCGCTGGAGGACTGGGACTTCGCCCATCACCTCCTCCAGCCGCTCGACGACCCCCAGGCGGCCGCGAACCAGGCGGCCTGTATCGACATGGTGATGGCGCGGCCGAGATGGCGGCTATCGCTCCAGACGCACAAGATGCTGGGGCTGCGATAGAAAGGCAGGGCCCCTGATGACGCGGGGGCCCTGGGTCGAGGATGCTGTCAGGTATCGCCTTGCGCAATCCTGGGCTCCTGCGTTCGCAGGAGCCGGCTGAGTCCGGGCCTGTCCGCCCGCGACCTTATTGCGCGGCGGCGACGGCGGCGCCGGCGGGAGGCCAGCCGATCGAGCCGCACTTCTTGACCTGCCACTCGCCCTTCTTGCCCCAGCACATGGCGTCGAGGCGGGGCAGGGTGGCGCGGTCGAAGCCGATATAGCGCGAGAAGCGCTGCTCGCCATAAGGCACCAGGCTGTTGCGCAGCTCGCGCATCCGGGTCTGGGCCAGCTGCGCCAGGCTGCCGCGCGGCATGAACAGCGCCTCGCGGCCGATCGAAGAGGCGGTGCGGCAGAAGCCATATTGCGAGGCGACGGTCGCGAAGCTGGAATAGGTGCGGGTGCCGAACGCGTCGATCGCCGCCTCGCCACCCTTTGCAGACTTGGCGGTGCGCGCGAAATACTTCATCAGCGTCGTCCAGGTGTTCTTCAACTCCTCCTGATGATCGAGCAGGATGGCGTTGTAGTTGCCGACGGTCAGCAGCGAGGGTTCGAACTGGCATTGCAGCGCCGCGACGTTGAGCGCCGACCGCATCGTCCAGACCAAAGCCGCCGTCTTCTCGGTCGGGGTGGCATCGGGCAGGGTCTGCATGATGCCGGGCTCGTCACCCTGCACCGGCGCGCCCGAATAGTCATAGTTTTTGAGGAAAAACTGCGCCGAAGCGGGGGCCGCCGACAGACCGGCCGCCACTACCCCCAACGCGCACGCACCACGCCACACCATCTTCACCGTAGAGCCTCCCCGGGCAACATCTCTGAACGGAAACTTAAAGCATTTCGCCCGGTCCTGCACCCGCTTTTACGGGAAATCCATGGTCGGGCGTGGCCGCGATGCGACCAACCGTCGGTCGCAGCCGGAACGATCGTCCGACCGGCACTCCGGCCGCGGCGGTCCACGCCTCATGCGAAAGGGCCGCCCGGTCGCCCGGACGGCCCTTCGTCACGCAGTGATTTTCCGTTTTACGGGAAATTACATCGCGTTGTTGGTCATGGTGTCGTTCGACATCATCGTGTCGTTCGCCATCATGCTGTCGTTGGCCATCATGCCACCGTTCATGCCACCGTCCACGGCGGTCATGTTGTCGGTCATGGTGTCCATGCCCTCGGTCGAGTTCATGTCGGTGACCATCGTGTTGTCGGTCGTGGTCTCGGTCTTCGGACCGCAGGCCGACACGGCCAGAGCGGCGCCGGCGATCATCGAACCGGTCAGGACCTTGGAGATGAGTGCACGCATTGGAAGCTCCCTAGATAGAGGATTTGGTTGGCTTGGTCGCCCTTTATCACCCAAATCGGAGTAGACATTAATCTGATCGGCCCTCGCCCTCAAGACTCGTTTTCCCGGGCGCCGGAAAGAGTTTGGAGGAAGCGCGGGAACCTGAACGCCAGGGCTGCGTCAAAAGTTTCCATGGAGCCAGAGGCCCCTAGCGTCTCTAGGCTGGTCACCGGGAAGGTCGGAAGGCCGCAGGGCACGATGCCCCCGAAGTGGGACAGGTCGGGCGAGACGTTGACCGAGAAGCCGTGCATCGTCACCCAGCGCTTCACCCGCACGCCGATCGCGCCGACCTTCGCCTCGCGGCCCGCACGGTCGAACGTCCAGATGCCGACCCGCCCCTCGGCCCGAAACGCCTCGACCCCCAGGTCGCCGAGCGCGGCGATCACCCAGCCCTCCAGCGCATGGACGTAGCAGCGCACGTCGCGGCCGCGCCGGTTGAGGTCCAGCACCAGATAGCCGATCCGCTGGCCCGGCCCGTGATAGGTGTACTTGCCGCCACGCCCGGTCGCGATAACGGGAAAGCGCGGATCGATCAGCTCGCGCGGGTCGGCGCTGGTGCCGGCGGTATAGACGGGCGGATGTTCGAGCAGCCAGGCCAGCTCGCCGCCGCCCGCTTGCTCGCCGCCACTCGACACGGCGGCGGCGCGCGCCTCCATCGTGGCCAGCGCCGCGTCATAGGGCGTCAGGCCAGGCGTGACGCGCCATTCGGGGTCGGGAAGGGTCATGATGGCTTCGCATCTGGCAAGTGCGGGTTCCTAGCGCAAGCCGCGCGCAGCCACTGGCGAGCGGCGGTCGCCTCCGCTATCTCCCCCAGGCGACGCGGATAGACAGGGGTGAGACGCTGATGGTCAGGATGGGCGATGTCTGGGATCGCGCGGTCGAGGTGCTGCGCGGACGATCCTCCATCCTGGGCTCGATCGCGCTGGGTGCGATCTTCGTGCCGACGCTGGTCGGCAATGCGGTCAGCGCCTTCCTGACGCCGGCAGCGGCCGGGGCCGGGGCGGCGCCGAGCACCGGCGCGCTCGGTGCCGTGCTGGCGCTGGCGGTGCTGCTGGCGGGCATCTGGGGCCAGCTGGCGATGCTTGCCGTGTCCAGCGACCCCGCCACCACCCGCGCCGATGCGGCCCGCCAGGCGACGCAGCGGCTGTTGCCGGCGCTGGGCATCGTCCTGCTGCTGGGGTTGGTCTTCACCCTGGCGTTCGTGCCGCTGATCGTCATCCTGATGCGGGCGGGCGTCGACTTCACCTCCGCCACTGCGGTGCAGAGCGTGTCGGCCGGCACGGCGGGGTCGGCCTCGCTCTATATCCTGGTGCTGCTGGTGCTGGGCCTGGTCGTCGGCGCCCGCCTGCTGCTGCTCAACGCGGTGATCGTGAACGAGCGGCGCGGGATCGGTTCGATCCTGCGTTCGGTGCGGCTGACCCGGGGGATGACGGGACGGATCGTCGGCCTGATGCTGCTGTTCGCGCTGGTTTTGCTGATACCGACGATCGCCGTCCAGTCGGTGGTCGGGCTGATCGCGCGGCTGGTGCTGGGCGGCGATGCGCCGGGCCTGGTCGCCTTCCTCGCCGGCGCGGCGGGGGCGGTGGTGACGACGATCTTCTCGGTCGTCGCCGCCGCCTTCACCGCGCAGCTCTATGTCGCGGCGGTCGCCGACAAGGACGGATCCGCCGGCACGGGGGCGAGCATCGGAATCTGAGGCGCCGTCTCCGGCGGCAGCAGCCCCAGGACACGGGGGTCGGGAAAGGTCTCGATCGTCCGGCCGATCGGGACGAAGCCCGAGCGGCGGTAGAAGCCGAGCGCGGCGGGATGGTCGAGCGTGCAGGTATGGACCCAGACGCGGGCGACGCCGGGCGTCCAGGCGCGCATCAGCGCCTCCGCCATCAGCCAGCCGCCATGGCCCTGGCCGGCCAGCTCGGGCACCAGCCCGACATAGGACAGCTCGCACTCGCCAGCGCGGCGATGGTCGAGTTCGAGCATTCCGACCTCGATCCCCTTCGGGTCGGCGACCGCGAACACCGACACGGCGGGATCGTGGATGATCTTGGTCAGCGCCGCATCGTCCAGCGTCAGTCGCGAGAACCACAGCCAGGGGCCGCCGACCCGCCGGAACAGCTGGCGATAGCGCGCCGGATCGGCCGGCTTCCACGCCACCAGCCGAAAGGGGGAGGGCGGCATCGGGCGCAGCGGCGGCCGTCGGCGCATCTCAAGCGTGGTGACGATCGTCGCGAGCTGGTCGGCGGGGACGGAAGTCAGGCCCATGTCGCGACCGGCGGCAGGCTCATGAGGATCGCGTCGATATTGCCGCCGGTCTTCAGCCCGAATAGCGTGCCGCGGTCGTAGACCAGGTTGAACTCGGCATAGCGGCCGCGCCAGACCTGCATCGCCGCCACGTCCTCCGAAGTGAAGGGCTCGTCCATCCGCCGCCGGACGATCGCCGGGAAGATGTCGAGAAAGGCGAGGCCGACATCGCGCGTGAACGCGAAGTCGGCGTCGAAATCGCCCTCCAGATGATCGTAGAAGATGCCGCCGACGCCGCGATGCACCTGGCGGTGCGGGATGTAGAAATAATCGTCGGCCCAGGCCTTGAAGCGCGGGTAATAGGCCGGGTCGTGTGCGTCGCAGGCGGCACGCAGCCGGTCGTGGAAGGCGGTCGTATCCTCGGCGACCGGCAGCGGCGGATTGAGATCCGCGCCCCCGCCGAACCAGCGCCTGGTGGTGCACAGGAAGCGCGTGTTCATGTGCACGGCGGGGACATGCGGATTGGCCATATGCGCGACCAGGCTGATGCCGGTGGCGAAGAAGCGCGGGTCCTCGCCCGCGCCGTGGATCGAGCGGGCGAAATCCCCCTCGAACCGGCCGCCGACCGTCGAGACGTTGACGCCGACCTTCTCGAACACCCGGCCCTTCATCACTCCCCGGACGCCGCCGCCGCCCGGTGCGCCGTCCGGATCGGTGCGATCCCAGGGCGTATAGGTGAAGCGCGCGGCCGATCCCGCCTCCGCCTCGATCGCTTCGAAGGCCGCGCAGATCCGGTCGCGCAGCGACTCGAACCAGGTGCGGGCGGCGGCTTGCTGTTCGTCGAGCTGGATCATCGCCCGCTCCCCTAGCAAGCGGGAGGGGCGACGCGAAAGGGGGCGGAAGCGGGCGAGTTCAGCCGATGGCCTCGTCAAGGTGCAGATAAAGCTCGCTGAAATCGCCGACTTCGCGCAACTCCTTGATATGCGGGAAGCCGATGAGCCGGCCCTTGCGGGTGATCAACCCTTCCTGCGACAGCGCCTTAATCGAACGGTTGACGTGGACCGAGGTGAGTCCCAGCGCGTCGCCGATCTGCTCCTGCGTCATCGGCAGCGCATAGCCATCGGGCTCGCTCAACCCAATAATGTCCATCCGGCAGGCGAATTCACACAGCAGATGCGCCAGCCGCGCCCGGGCGTTGCGGCGACCGATATTGACGATCCATTCGCGCAGGATCGATGCCTCGATCAACAGGTCCATCAGCACCGCGCGCGCCACCAGCGGCCGAGTGGTGACCAGCTCGCGCATCGCCGCGATCGGCACCACTGCGAGATCGGCGCGGGTCAGCGTCTGGGCGTTATGGTCGGCATAGCGCAGATAGAGGCTCTGGAAGTCGAGCGCGTCGCCCGGCAGATGCAACGAGACGATCTGGCGCGCACCGCTTTCCACGATCTTGTGTCGGAAGGCGAAGCCCGACAGCAGGACGACGCAGCTGGTTGGCGGCTCGCCCTCGCGGACCAGATAGGTGGCGGGGGGCACGCTGCGGCCATGGGCGGGCAGGGCGAGCACGGCGCGCCGGTCCGCCTCCGGTAGCGGAGTATGGCGCTCCAATTTGCGGAGTAGCAGTTCTAGGGTATCAGTATCGGCCATCGACGCTCCCGGACATGCGGCGGGAGTCGCCCTCGCTCTGTCGCCCGACCCGGCCTATCGTGAGCCCATGAGCCTGCCATAACATCTAGGTTAAAGTGTATGGCAACATAAGTTACCCAATATGCCAACAACATTTCTACCGAAGCTGCCGCCTGGCCTCGGCCAGGGCGATGCCGCCGGCGACCGCGACGTTGAGCGAGCGGAGCCCTGCCCGCATCGGGATCAGCACACGGGCATCGGCGCGGTCATGAACGTGGTCGGGCACGCCGGCGCCCTCCGAGCCGAGCAGCAGTGCGTCATCGGGCCGAAACGCCAGGTCCCAGAGCGGCTGCGCGCCGCGGGTGGTCAGCAGCACGATGCGGCCGGCGACGGTCCGTTCAAATGCCGTCCAGTCGGCATGGCGCGTGATCGCGGCGCGTTCCGCATAATCCATCGCGGCGCGCGCCAACGCCCGCTCGCCAAAGGGAAAGCCCATCGGCTCGATCAGATCGAGGCTCGCCTCGAAACAGGCGGCGGTGCGGATCAACGTGCCGACATTGCCGGCGATATCGGGTTCGAACAGGGCGAGGCGCATGGCCGATCCTAACCCGGATCGGGCAGCCTCGCCAAAGTATTAACGAACCAAAATGCTGTTGGCAAAGCCGCCATGCCTTGTCTAACAAAGGCTGGGGTGCGTCGCGGGAACGGCGGCCCCCTCATTCGGGAACACCCGGAAAAGGATCAATCGGGAAAACCCGAACATAACAGGCTGAGGGTAGGTGAATGGCGACAGTGGACGATAGGCTTCCTCCCGGCGAAGACCCGGCGCTGCTCGCCGAGGAGGTGCATGATCCGCGCCGTCGCGACTTCATCAACATCGCCGCCGTGTCGTTCGCCGGGGTCGGCCTGGTCGCGGTGGTGCTGCCGCTGATCAACCAGATGAACCCCTCCGCCGACGTGCTGGCCCAGTCCACGACCGAGGTCGACCTGTCCAAGATCCAGCCCGGCCAGGCGATCAAGACCAGCTTCCGCAAGCAGCCGCTGTTCGTGCGCAACCTGACCCCGGCGGAGATCGCCGCGGCCAATGCCGTGCCGGTCAACACCCTGCGCGACCCCCAGACCCTCGCCGAGCGGACCAAGGCGGGACATGAGAACTGGCTGATCACGCTGGGCGTCTGCACCCATCTCGGCTGCGTGCCGCTGGGCGCGGGCGAGGGCGAGAACAAGGGTCCGTTCGGCGGCTATTTCTGCCCCTGCCACGGCTCCGCCTATGACACCGCCGCGCGCATCCGTCAGGGTCCGGCCCCGAAGAACCTCGTGGTGCCCGACTATACCTTCAACTCCCCCACGACCGTGACGGTCGGCTGAGGAGACGCGCGATGAGCTTTCCCTGGGCCAAGCATTATGAGCCGAAACAGCCGCTGATGCGGTGGCTGGACGAAAAGCTGCCGCTGCCGCGGCTCGTCTACAATGCGGTCGGCGCCGGCTATCCGGTGCCGCGCAACCTCAATTACTTTTGGAACTTCGGTGTGCTCGCCGGCGCCGCGTTGGCGATCCAGATCGTCACCGGCATCGTGCTGGCGATGCATTTCGCCGCCAATGCCGGCGTCGCTTTCGGCTCGGTCGAGAGCATCATGCGCGACGTCAATGCCGGCTGGTTCCTGCGCTACGCCCACGCCAACGGCGCGTCGATGTTTTTGCTTGTGGTCTACATCCATATCGGGCGCGGTCTCTATTATGGGTCGTACAAGGCGCCGCGCGAAATGGTGTGGCTGCTCGGCGTGGTCATTTTCCTCCTCATGATGGCCACCGCCTTCATGGGCTATGTGCTGCCCTGGGGGCAGATGAGCTTCTGGGGGGCGCAGGTCATCACCGGCTTCTTCTCGGCCATCCCGTTGGTCGGCGAGTCGATTCGGGTCTGGCTGCTGGGCGGCTTCGCGCCGGACAACGCGACTCTCAACCGCTTCTTCTCGCTTCACTACCTGCTGCCGTTCGTGATCGCGGGCGTGATCGTCCTGCACATCTGGGCGCTGCACATCCCCGGCTCCAACAACCCGACCGGCGTCGATGTGAAGGGCGAGCAGGACACCGTGCCCTTCCACCCCTATTACACCGCCAAGGACGCGGTCGGGCTGGGCGTATTCCTGCTGGTCTTCGCGCTCCTCATCTTCTTCTCGCCCAACCTGCTCGGCCATCCGGACAATTATATCGAGGCCAACCCGCTCTCGACTCCGGCGCATATCGTGCCCGAATGGTATTTCCTGCCCTTCTACGCGATCCTGAAGAGCTTCACCGCCGACTTCATCCTGCCGGCCAAGCTGTGGGGCGTGCTGGCGATGTTCGGCTCGATCCTGTTGCTGTTCTTCCTCCCCTGGCTGGACAGTTCGCCGGTGCGCTCGGCCAATTACCGGCCGACCTATCGCATCTTCCTGATCGTGCTGCTGCTGGACGTACTGGTCCTCGGCTATGTCGGCGGGGCGGAGCCGATCGCGCGCAACGTGGTGCTGGGACAGATCGCGGCGGCCTATTATTTCGCGCATTTCCTGATCATCCTGCCGCTGGTCGCCGCATCCGAACGGCCGCGCCCGCTGCCCGGATCGATCACGGAGGCGGTGCTGGCCAAACATGGCGGCACCAGCCCGGCCAAGACCGCGATCGCCTGACGAACCGACGAGAGGATAGAACAGACCATGGTTCGCTTGATCTCCCTATTGGTCGGGGCCGCCTTTGTCGGCGTGCTGGCGATCGCGCTGTTCGGGACGGTGGCCACCGCCATCTCCGACCCTGCGCCGGAAACGGCGGAGGCGAAATACCACCAGCATCCCGAGAATATCGGCCTGGCGTCGAACGGCTTCTTCGGTCGCTTCGACCGCCGCCAACTCCAGCGCGGCTTCCAGGTGTACAAGGAGGTCTGCTCGGCCTGCCACAGCCTGAAATATGTCGCGTTCCGCGACCTTGCCGACCTGGGCTATAGCGAGGGCGAGGTGAAGGCGATCGCCACCCAATGGGCGATCGAGCAGCCCAGCGTGAACCCGGAGACGGGCGAGGCGACGACGCGCAAGAACATCCCCTCGGACCGGTTCCCCTCGCCCTTCGCCAACGAAGTCGCGGCGCGCGCGGCGAACAACAACGCGCTGCCGCCGGACCTGTCGCTGATGGCCAAGGCGCGGCACGACGGCACCAACTACATCCATGCGCTGCTGATGGGCTATCGCGCCCAGCCGGCCGCGCTGCTGAAGGAATTCCCCGGCACCAAGACGCCGACCGGGCTGCACTATAATCCCTGGTTCGCGAACCTGAACATCGCGATGCCGCCGCCGCTCACCTCGGACGGGCAGGTGCCCTATGCCGATGGCACGCGCGCGACCAAGGACCAGATGGCGCGCGACGTCGCCGCCTTCCTGACCTGGACCGCCGAACCCAAGCTGGAGCGTCGCCACGCCGCGGGCCTGGCCTCGGTGGTGTTCCTGCTAATCTTCTGCTTCCTGGCCTGGGGCGCCTATCAGAATGTCTGGCGCGACGTGAAGCACTGATCCACGAGGCGGATTTCGGCATTCTGGGGGCGGGGCCGCTGGCCTCGCCCTTTCTGTCGGGGGAACAGGCGTGGAACCCGCAGCCGCTCCGCCGGATTATATCCCGACTGGCGGTGCGTCCGAACCGCGAGCCTCATGTATCGGAGGTTCCCGATGATCCTGAAATCCTCGTGCCTGACGGCGTTGCTCGTCGGGCTCGGCTTGTCCGTGGCCGGTTGCGCGGACGGTTATGGCTATGGCGGCCTGGATGCCGGCTATGGTGGCGGGTACGGCCCGGGCTATGGTTATGCCGGTGGGCTCTATGGTCCGGGCTACGGCTATGCGCCGGGCTATTACGGTTGGTACGACAATTTCTACTATCCCGGCACCGGCGCCTATGTCTTCGACCGGGATCGCCGCGCCTATCGCTGGAACGGCCGCCAGCAACGCTATTGGCAGGATCGCCGCCGCGCCTGGTACGACCAGGGCCGCCGCCAGGGCTGGGGCCGCAACGGCGCCTGGGGGCAGGGACGCCGGCCACGCGCCGACTGGGGCGGTTTCGCCCAGCCTGGCGGGGTGCGGCCGCCCGGCGTGGTCGCGCCTGGCGGCGGTTATCGTCCCCCGACGGTCCGGGGGCCGCGTCCCGAGGGCGTCCGGGGACCGCGCGGCGGTGGCGGTCGCCCGGGGCGCGACCGGCGCTGAACCAACCCCCGGCATCCGTGATGCAAGCGGCGGCCGGACGCCCCGGGGCTGCGACCGCAGGGGGACGGTCGGGATCAACTATTGATGCCCGTGAAGGAAATCATGGCTGTGCCAGCGCATAACAGGCTTGGCGAAAAGCCCAGTACAGCGTGAGACATCCACCAAGGATCGAACGATGAGGGACGACAAAGCCTATTACCATGCCCGCGCCGAGGCCGAATTGCGCATGGCGCGATCCTCGACGGAAGCCTCCGCGACCAAGGCGCACTATACGCTGGCCGGCTATTATCTCGACCGCGCCTTTGGCGGCGAGCATCGCGGCCATGTCGAGCGATTGTCGGGCGTCGCCCGGATCTGATCCGCTCCGTCACCCGCCGGCCGGGCGGGTGCGGATCATTCCATTGGCGACGAAGGTCAGCACCGCCACGCCGTCCTGGTTGAAGGTGGTGGTGCGCGACTTGGTGAGACCAAGGCCGGGCCGACTGGCGGACGGCCGCTTCTCCAGCAACTCCGTCTCCACCCGCAGCCGATCGCCGGGATGGACGGGCCGCAGCCATTTCAGTTCGTCCAGCCCCGGCGAACCTAGCGACGCTTCCGCTGTCTCGCTCATCTGCGCGACCAGCATCGCCATGGTCATCGCCGCCGTATGCCAGCCCGACGCCGCCAGCCGCCCGAAATGCGTCGCGGCGGCGGCGTCGTCGTCGAGGTGGAAGGGCTGGGGGTCGAAGCGGCGGGCGAAGTCCAGCACCTCCTCGCGCGTGACCGCATAGTCGCCGAAGCGGGCGACGGTGCCGACCACCAGATCCTCGAAATAGCGCATCCCACTCTCCTCCGGCTGTCCGTCTTTGCGGACATTGTGAGAGGGATCGGGTCAGCGGTCCAGTGGCTGGCGGCGGAGCACGGCCCGGAACGGTCGGTCGGTGCCGTCCAGCCCCTGGCCCGGGGGCAGGCCGATCAGGTCGCGCAACAGCGGCGCGACATCGACATTGTCGAACGGCGCCAGCCGCCGACCGGACCGAAAAGCCGGACCCGTCGCCAGGAACAAGGCGCGCATCGCCGGGTCGCGTGGGTCATAGCCATGGTCACCGCGCACATAGGCCGATGGCTTGTCGGCGAAGCTCCAGCCGATATCGGCCAGGCAGACCAGCGGCGGGACGCGCGGATTGCGGCCATAGTGGAAGCGGGCGGGCAGGGCCTCCCGCCGCCAGCATCGATCGTGCGCATGGCGGCCGACCGCCGCGTCGAGCACACGCGGGTCGACGCCGTCGCGCGGATAGATGCCGAGCAGCGGCCCTCCCCCCAGGGTGCGGGTGGTGGCGGGGGGCGCGATCCCGGCGGGATCGATCCGCTGCGCGATCGGCACCGGAGCCATGCCATGATCCGACACGATCACCAGATTGACCGGTCGGCCAATCGCAGCGAGCCCGGCCCGGAGCGCGCCGATCTGCGCATCGACATCGCGGATCGCGGCGGTTTTCTGGGGGGCGTAGAAGCCGTCGTGATGCGCGGTCTTGTCGACCGTGTCGAAATAGAGGGTGACGAAGCCCGGCCGCGCCCCGGCCGGACGCCGCAGCCAGTCGAGCACGGTGCGGACCCGCTGGGCGCTGGTATAGTCGGGATCGTAGAGCAGCCAATCCTGCGGCCGCATGCCCCGGATCGGCAGGTCGGAGCCCGGCCAGAACATGGTCGCGGACCGGATGCCGGCGCGCTCCGCCGTGACCCAAAGGGGTTCGGCCTGATTCCACCAGTCGGGGTCGTGCGTGACCTTGCTGTCGCTGAGCTGGAACAGCGCGCCGGGCTTGGCCGGGTCCTCCATGGTGTTGGAGACGATGCCGTTGCGGTCGGGGCGCAGGCCGGTGACCAGGGTATAATGGTTGGGAAAGGTGATCGACGGAAAGGAGGGGTACATGCTGCCCGAGACGCCCGCCGCGGCAATGGCGTCGAGATGCGGCGTGTCGCCATGGCGGAGATAGTCGGGGCGGAAGCCGTCGATCGAGACCAGGATGGTGGTCGGGCGGTCGGGCACGGCCGGCGCTGGCGGGGGCGTTGCGCCGGTTGCGGTCGCCCGGGCCGGCGCGGTGACGGGCGGCAGGGCGGGCGGGCTCGCCGGCAAGGCGCAGGCCGACAGCAGCAAGGCGGCGAAGAAAGGCAACCGGGGCATCGAGAGGATCCTGTTCACAATGGACCCATCTATCGCCGGTGCATGACGCTGTCGTGGCGTTTCGGCCGCGATCTCAATCGCTACCGATCCGGTCGATCCAGCCGGGCAGGTCCGCCAGCGTTTCCAGCCGGCGGAAGCGCGGGTGATCCTCGGGGACCGCCGCCTGTTCGTGGCTCCAGGCGAGCGGTTGTGGGACATAGGCGGCCCAGGCGCCGGCGGCGAGGGCGGGGTGGATGTCGGAGCGCAGCGAATCGCCCGCCATCACCGCCTCGTGCGGGGCGACGCCGTGGCGTTCGAACAGGCGGTGGAAGGTGGCCGGGGTCTTGTCGCTGACGATCTCGATCGCGGCGAAATGGTCGCCCAGCCCCGATGCGGCGATCTTCGCCTCCTGGTGGAACAGGTCGCCCTTGGTCACCAGCACCAGGGCACCGCGCGCGTGGAGCGCGGCCAGCGTCTCGCCGATTCCGTCGAGCAGTTCGACCGGATGCGCCAGCAACCGCCGCCCCGCCGCCAGAATGTCGGCGACCACCGACACCGACAGGCGGTCGCCACCCAGCTCCAGCGCGGTCTCGATCATCGACAGGGTGAAGCTCTTTGCGCCGTATCCATATTGGGCCAGGTTGCGGATCTCGCACGCCTCCAGCGCCGCCCGCGCCGCCGGGCCATCGGCGAAGGGCGCAAGCATCGCCGCCAGCGCCGCCTCCGTCTCCTGGAAGAAGCGCATATTGTGCCAGAGCGTGTCGTCGGCATCCAGGCAGATCAGGCGGATCGTCATGCGCGGGGGGGTATGGCAGCAGGGGCGGGGCGGCAAGGCCTCTCCACGATCGGCGTTCAGCCGAAGCGATCCAAATTCCTCCCTGCAAGGGGAGGTGGCATCGCGTGGCGCCGACCGAGCGGTGTCACTGCTTGCGAGGGTTCGCCGTCCCTACGATCCGCGACACCCCGCCACCATGCTGGGCATGTGTGCGAACGTTGACGTGCCGGGGCAGGTCGACGTTCGCACGCCCCCCCCTTTGCAGGGGAGAAATCCGGAGGATGTCGGCCCGACCCGTCGGTACCTGGATAAGGCAAGGGCCGCAGCCCCCGCCCCCGGTCACACGTTGAAGCGGAACAGCATCACGTCGCCGTCCTGCACGACATACTCCTTGCCCTCGGACCGCAGCTTGCCGGCGTCGCGGGCGCCGCTTTCGCCGCCCAGCGTGACATAGTCGTCATAGGCGATGGTCTCGGCGCGGATGAAGCCGCGTTCGAAATCGGTGTGGATCTCGCCCGCCGCCTGCGGCGCCTTGGCCCCGACCGCGACGGTCCAGGCGCGCGCCTCCTTGGGGCCGACCGTGAAGAAGGTCAGCAGGTTGAGGAGCGTGTAGCCGGCGCGGATCACGCGGGCGAGCCCGGTCTCGGTCAGGCCCAGCTCCGACAGGAACTCGCCGCGCTCCTCGGGCGGCATGGTCGCGATCTCCGCCTCGATCGCCGCCGAGACGACCACCGCCTGCGCGCCCTCGGCCGCCGCCTTCTCGAACACGCGCGCGCTGTGCGCGTTGCCGTTGGCCGCATCGCCTTCGTCGACGTTGCAGACATAGAGGACGGGCTTGCCGGTCAGGAGCTGCGCCTGCGCCAGCGCGCGTTCCTCGTCGGCGTCGTTCGCGACGGTCAGGCGCGCGGGCTTGCCGTCGCGCAGCAGGTCGAGCGCGCGGCCGAGCACGACGGCGGCGGACTTGGCCTCCTTGTCGCCCTGCTGGCCCTTCTTGACCAGGTTGGGGACGCGCTTCTCCAGGCTCTCCAGATCGGCGAGCATCAGCTCGGTCTCGACCGTCTCGGCATCGGCGATCGGATCGACCTTGCCCTCGACATGGGTGACGTCGCCATCCTCGAAGCAGCGCAGGACATGGACGATCGCATCCACCTCGCGGATATTGCCCAGGAACTGGTTGCCCAGCCCCTCGCCCTTGGACGCGCCGCGAACCAGCCCGGCGATGTCCACAAAGGCGAGCTGCGTCTCGATGATCTTGGCGGAGCCGGCGGTCGCGGCCAGTTTCTGCAACCGGTCGTCGGGCACGGCGACGTTGCCGACATTCGGCTCGATCGTGCAGAAGGGATAGTTGGCGGCCTGCGCCGCCGCCGTCTCGGTCAGCGCGTTGAAGAGGGTGGACTTGCCGACATTGGGCAGGCCCACGATGCCGCAGCGGAAACCCATGCGTCGCGTCCTGTGATAAGGGGAATATGCTGCGCCGATACGCGCGCCGTGGCCAAAAGGCCAGAGTCGCGACCAATAAGGGCGCGATCCGGCGAAGCCGGAAGATCGCGGCGCCAGCCCGCCTCCGCCAGACCGGCCCCCGGTCCGTTGCGCGGAAAGCGCTTACCGGTAATTGAAGCTGACGCTGATCCGGTCGCCCTTGGCGGCATTGTCGACCACGGCATGGCGCAGCCAGCTTTCCCAGAGCAGCACCGTGCCGGGCGTGGGGCTGACCGTCTCGAACGTCCGCATCCCCTCGGCCGCGTCGACCCGGCGGGGCGGGGCGGCCATCAGCATCGGCAGGCGCGGGTCCTCCAGCTTCAGCCCGCCCGCACCCGGCGGCATCGCGACGTAGAGCGTGCCCGACACGACGCTGTGCGGATGGATGTGCGCGGCGTGATGGCCGCCGGGTTTCAACAGATTGACCCACAGGCTGTCCAGCTTGAGCTTGCGGCCGGCCAGGTCGAAGGCGCAGGCCTCGGCGAAGCGGGCGACATGCTTGTCCAGCTTGCGCTTCAGGTCGGCGAAGACGGGATCCCGCATCGGCAGGTCGTCCAGCGACGCATAGCTGGTATAGCCCCGGTAGCCATGCTCCTTGCACCAGCGGCGACCGGCGCGGTCGTCCTCCGCCAGCGCGCGGACGCTATGCTCCAGTTCGTCGATCAGCCCGGCATCGCCGAGATCGTCCTGGTAGAGCAGGGTGGGGAAGAGCGTGCGGATCGTCATGCCGACCCGCTTGAGGGGAAGCGCGGTGCTTCGTCAATCGCCCTTCCCGCCCGGCGAGGTCAGTCGAGCGCGACGAAGCCCAAGCCGACGACGCGGACCATCGCCGCGATGATACGGCGGGCGCTGGCCTCGTCGACCAGCCCGGCCGCGGCGGCGCGGGCAGTGGCGATCCGGTCGGCGCGGACGAGGCGCCACAGGCCGAGCACCACGGCCTCCGTCTCCGAAACGGTCGAGTGGCAGGGGCGCTCGAACACCAGCGTGTCGGTCGAGCCCTGGTCGAAGTCGCGCATCAGCGCGTCGAAGCTGCGAGCGGCCGGCGCGCCGCCATGATCCGCGAAGCCCGATGGCGTGGCCGGAGCGGACCCGGCCAGCGTCAGTGCATGGACCCACCGCCTGGTCTCTGCGAGAACCACCTGCTCGAAACGGGGCAGGTCGGCGACGGGGCGGTCGATCAGATCGTACATGCACGCACTCGCTAATGAGAATGCCTCTTAGTAATAGAAATGGGTGAGGGAGTCAAATGGCGGCCAGCGGCGGCCGGACGCAGGAGCGGGGCGGTTGGGCTGATGATTCAGCGCCTTCCGGGTTTCTCGTCCCGGCGAAGGACAGACCTTCGCGACGCTCCCGATACCCTCTGCAGCAGGCTCGGGCCGGCTTGGCGAGCGCTTGACGGTTACTCGAAACGGTCGTCCACCCAAGTCCGACCTCGGCGGGGAGAGGGGCCATTGAACGCGAAGCATCGGGTCCGGCAAGGGCCCGTCGCCGCCCGCGTGATGCATGCCGCGACGCGGCCGCGATCCTCCGCCGCGCTGCTCCACCAAATTCGCCGCACACAGCAAAAGGCCGGCCGCGACGGTGGTCGCGACCGGCCTTTGCCTTCAGCCAGAAGGGTGCCGGATCAGGCCGCCACCGCCTCGAAATGGCCGCACCAGTCATTCGCCTCGACCTTCGGCCAGACGCCGGCGGTGTCGCCGCTCGGCTGGCTGATCGGCGGGTTGTAGCGGCAAAGGCCGAGCTGCTCGCCCGAGGCCTCCGAGTCGAAGAACTTGCACTTGGCGCAGGCGGCGGCGCCGGCAGTGGTGAGAGCCATGATGAGTCTCCTCTGTGAATGTTGAAGGGTCGTTGTCTGCTGAAACGGCGATTACGCCCGCAAAGTTCCCAAATCAACCTAAATCAACAGTTGCGAAACACTCTCACTGGCTTTGCAAGTAACTCTCAAATCAAACTTCAAGATGCAATTCGCTCGCAGATGCTTTTATGCTTTTCTGCGAGCGACTATCATTTGCGGGCTTCACGCCAACCGGAGCGCGACATCGTTCATGAAGCGGACGTCGTTCCCATCGGCCAGCCGTCCCGCCTCCGCCGCCACCGCCCCAAGCAGGTCGGACAATGCGTCCATCTCCGCCTTGGCGAAATTGCCCAGCACATGGCCGGTCACCCGGTCCTTGTGGCCGGGATGGCCGATGCCCAGCCGCACCCGGCGATAGTCCTGGCCCAGATGCTGGTCGGTCGAGCGCAGGCCGTTATGTCCCGCCGCGCCGCCGCCGGTCTTCACCTTGACCTTGAACGGCGCGAGGTCGAGCTCGTCGTGGAAAACGGTCAGCGCCGCCAGGTCGAGCTTGTAGAAGCGCAATGCCTCGCCGATCGCGCGACCGCTGTCGTTCATGAAGGTTCCGGGCTTGAGCAGCAGGATCTTGTGGCCGGCGATCCGGCCTTCCTGCGTCCAGCCCTGGAACTGTTTCTTCACCGGGCCGAAATCATGCAGCGCGGCGATCGCATCCATCGCCATGAAACCGATATTATGCCGGTGCAGCGCATATTGCGCGCCGGGATTGCCCAGCCCCGCCCAGATCTGCATCGCCCGTCTCCCAAGAATCCATGCGCCCGAAATGAAAAGGGGCAGGGAAGCGTCGCCGCCGCCCTGCCCCCGAAAGCGTCGATGTGGGGAAGGGCTCAGCCCTCCGCACCACCCTCGCTGACGCCGACGCCGGCCTCGGCGTCCGCGGCCTCGTCGGCGGCGGTCGGCACGGTCGGCGGCACGATCGTGGCGATCGCGAAGTCACGATCCTCGATCGCCGGCTGCGCGCCCTGGGGCAGCGTCACGTCGGAGATGTGGATCGAGTCGCCGATCTCGCGGCCCTTGAGCGACACGGTCAGCTCGGTCGGGATGTTGGCGGCATCGACCACCAGCTCGACCTCGTGACGGGTGATGTTGAGCACGCCGCCCTGCTTCAGGCCCCGGCTCTCCTCCTCGTCCGCGAACACGACGGGCACGGCGACCGTGACGGTCGAATGCTCGGCGATGCGCAGGAAGTCGACATGCGTCGGGCGATCGGTGACGGGATGGAACGCCACGTCCTTGGCCAGCGTGCGCTGACCGTCGACCATGATGACCGAGGTGAAGAAGTGGCCGGTCATCAGCGCCTTGGTCAGGGCCTTCTCCTCGAGATGGATCGAGGTCGGCTCCTTGTTCAGGCCATAGACGACGGCGGGGACGCGGCCGTCACGACGCAGCGCACGAGAGGCTCCCTTGCCAACCCGGTCACGCGTCTCGGCAGCGAGCGTGATGGTGTCGCTCATTGTTAATCTCCAAGAACAGTTGTCTTCCGCGCCACGCCTCCAGGGATGACCATGGCCGGAAGCGGGCGCGCTTAGCCGGACACGCCGTAAAAGGCAAGATCGGGGCGCCGCTGGCCGTGTCCACCTTTCCCGGTCAGTAGCGGACGCGCCGCGCCTTGATCCCCAGCCGCGCGAGCTGCGCCTGCACCGAGTCGGGGCCGGCCAGATGCCCCGCACCGACCGCGATGAACACCGTGCCGGGTTTCGCCATGCGATCCTTGATCCACCGCGCCCAACGCGCGTTGCGATCGACCAGCAGCACCTTCGCGACCTCGGGCGAGTCCTTCAGGCTGTCGTTCATCTCGGCGGCCAGCGCCTCGGGCTTGCCGCCGGCCCAGTCGCCGACCATCCGCTGCATCTGGTCGGCGACGGTCGGCAGTTCGTCGACGGTGCTCTCCAAAAACCGGATCTGCGCCGTGTCCGACAGGCCGCTGAAATAGCCGAGCTGCTGTTCCGCCGTCTCCAGCCCGGTGACGGGCTTGTGCGCGGCCTTGGCCGCCTCGGTCAGCACCGTCTCCGGCCCGTTCGCCGAGTCGTAGCCGAGCTTGGAGAGCGGCGCGATCGACAGTTGGGTCGCCGCCAGCCACGGCTTGTAGCGGTCGAGCGCGTCGGCGGGCAGGCCGAGATCGGTGACGGCGCGGCGGAACGCGGCCTGCTTGGCGGCGGGCAGCCGCTCGCTGAGCGGCGGCGTGCCCGGCGCGGCGGTGCCGGTCGCCTGGACCAGCGAGGCCATCGCCGCCGGATCGGGCATCACCAGCTCCAGCTTCAGCTCCTGCGAGCGGTCGAATGCCGCCTTCACCGCCTCGTCGAACCAGGTGAGGCCGGGCTTGAGCACATGGATGGTGCCGAACAGATAGATGGTGGTGTCCCGGTCCTTGACCACCCACAGCGCGGGGTCGGCATCCTGCGCGGCGGCAGGAGCCTTGGGCGCTTGCGCACAGGCGGGCAGCGACAAAGCGAGGGCGATCGCGCTCAGCGCGGTGGCGAGGGTCCGTAGCATCGTGCCGGCTATCTAGACGCCTATGCTGCTGCTTGCCAGACCACGCCCCATTCGCCACAGACGCGGGCGTGACCCAGCCTCTATCCTTCCAGCGGATGATCCTCGCGCTTCATGACTATTGGAGTGAGCGGGGGTGCGTGATCCTTCAGCCTTATGACATGGAAATGGGAGCCGGCACCTTCCACCCCGCCACCACGCTGCGCGCGCTGGGGCCGGACCGGTGGAATGCCGCTTTCGTCCAGCCCTGTCGCCGGCCGACCGATGGCCGCTATGGCGAGAATCCCAACCGGCTCCAGCATTATTACCAGTATCAGGTGATCCTGAAGCCCAGTCCGCCCGATCTCCAGGACCTGTATCTGGGCAGCCTCGCCGCGATCGGCGTGGACATGACGAAACACGACATCCGCTTCGTCGAGGACGATTGGGAGTCGCCGACACTGGGCGCCTGGGGCCTCGGCTGGGAGGTCTGGTGCGACGGGATGGAGGTGACCCAGTTCACCTATTTCCAGCAGATGGGCGGGTTCGACATGAAGCCGGTCGCGGGCGAGCTGACCTACGGGCTCGAACGCCTGGCGATGTACATCCAGGACGTCGACAATGTGTACGACCTGCGGTTCAACGACGCCGGCGTGAGCTATGGCGACGTGTTCCTGGAGAACGAGCGCCAGATGTCGGCGTGGAACTTCGAGGTCGCCGATACCGACACGCTGTTCGACTCGTTCCGCAAGGCGGCGGCGGAATGCGAGCGCAGCCTGGCGGCCAAACTGCCGCTCGCGGCCTATGAACAGGCGATCAAGGCCAGCCACACCTTCAACCTGCTCCAGGCGCGCGGCGTGATCTCGGTCGCCGAGCGCCAGGCCTATATCGGCCGCGTCCGCGACCTCGCCAAGGCGAGCTGCGCCGCATGGATGGAGAAGAACGGATGGGCGGCGTGATGACCCTTCCGCGCGACCTCAAGATAGTGATCCGGACAGCATGACCGACTTCCTTCTCGAACTCCGCTCCGAGGAAATCCCCGCGCGGATGCAGGCCAAGGCGCGCGAGGACTTGGCGCGGCTGTTCGCGGCCGAACTGGCCAAGGCGGGCCTGTCCGCCGGCGCGCTCGTCACCTATGCGACGCCGCGCCGCCTGGCGCTGATCGCGCGCGACCTGCCGCTGGCGACCGAGGCGGTGTCCGAGGAGGTGAAGGGCCCGCGCGCCTCCGCCCCGCCCCAGGCGCTGGAGGGCTTCCTGCGCAAGACCGGCCTTTCCCGCGAGCAACTGGTCGAGCGCGACGGCGTGCTCTTCGCGGTCACCCAGCGGCCCGGCCGCGCCACGGCCGAGGTGCTGGCCGAGGCGATCCCGGCGATCATCCGGGCCTTTCCCTGGCCCAAATCGATGCGCTGGGGCGACGCCTCGCTCTCGACCGAGAGCCTGCGCTGGGTGCGGCCGCTGCACGGCATCGTCGCGCTGTTCGGCGAAGACATCATTTCCACCGAGATCGCCGACATCGCCTCGGGTGCGACCACCTACGGCCACCGCTTCCACCATCCGGGGCCGATCACGATCGGCTCGGCGAACGACTATGTCGAGAAGCTGCGTGCCTGCCATGTGCTGGTCGACCAGGACGAACGCGCCGCGATCATCCGCGGCCGCGCCGCCGCGCTGGCCGTCGAGGCCGGGCTGGAACTCATCGAGGACGATGGGCTGGTCGCGGAGAATGCCGGGCTGACCGAATGGCCGGTGCCGCTGCTCGGCCGGTTCGACGCCGATTACCTGTCGGTGCCGCCCGAGGTGATCCAGCTCACCGCGCGCGTGAACCAGAAATATTTCGTCTGCCGCGACGCCTCGACCGGCGCGCTCGCCAACGCGTTCGTCTGCACCGCCAATATCGAGGCGAGCGACGGCGGTGCGAAGATCGTCGAGGGCAACCGCAAGGTCCTGGCGGCGCGGCTGTCGGACGCGCGCTTCTTCTACGACACCGACCTGAAGGTGCCGCTGGCCGACCAGACCGCGAAGCTGGAGCGCATCGTCTTCCACGAGAAGCTGGGCAGCGTCGCCGACAAGGTCGACCGGGTGGCGAAGCTGGCGCGCTGGCTGGTGGAGGAGGGCGTGGTCGGCACGCCCGACCTGGCCGACCGGGCGGAGCGCGCGGCGCGGCTGGCCAAGGCCGATCTGGTGACCGGCATGGTCGGCGAGTTCCCCGAGCTTCAGGGGCTGATGGGCGGCTATTATGCCGCCGCCCAGGGCGAGGATGCGGCGGTCGCGGCGGCGGTGCGCGATCACTACAAGCCGGTTGGGCAGGGCGACGACGTGCCGACGGAGCCGGTGACGGTGGCGGTGGCGCTCGCCGACAAGCTGGACACGATCGCGAGTTTCTTCGCAATTAATTTGGAGCCAACCGGTTCAAGGGACCCGTTCGCAATAAGACGAGCTGCGCTCGGAGTAATCGCTCTCGTTGTCGATAATCATCTGCGCCTCGTTATTAGGCAGGCTTCAATGTCCGTTATTTTAAAGCAGGTCATTGAAGATTTAGGGCGGCCTGCGTCGGAAACTGCAAAGCGCCTGAGGGATTCTGTCAGTGATTTTGGTGGCGAAGCGGTGTATGCGGTTGCTAACAAAATGATTGAAGAAGCCGCAGGGGCTATGAGGGAGCTTAGGAAGGACGTTCTCAAAATTGCCGTTCTTATTTCTATGAATCTAACGGGATTTTTTGCTGAGCGTCTTAAAGTCCAGCAAAAGGAAGCTGGGGTTCGGCACGATCTAATTGACGCAGTTTTTGCATTAGGCGGCGAGTTGGATATTGTCTTGCTGTTAGCCCGTGTCCGCTCGCTCCAGGGCTTTATTGGCACTGAGGACGGCGCGAACCTGCTCGCCGGCTACAAGCGCGCCGCCAACATCCTGAAGAAGGAAGGGCATGCGGCACTGACCGGTGCCGCCATGGCCTATACGCCCGAGCCGGCCGAGGCGGCGCTGCTCGCCGCACTCGCCGCCGCCGAGCCGGCCGCCGCGCGTGCGGTGGCGGCGGAGGATTTCGAGGCGGCGATGGCCGCGCTCGCGACGCTTCGCGCGCCGATCGACGGCTTCTTCGAATCGGTGACGGTCAACGACAGCGATCCGGCGAAGCGCGCCGCCCGGCTCGACCTGCTCGCGCGGGTGCGCGCCGCCGTCCACACCGTCGCCGATTTCGGGAAAATCGAAGGCTGATCCCGGCCATGGGCGATGGGACCGATACCATCGCCCATCGGCTTCGAAACGGGAGCTAATCGCTCTTGTCACCGTTACCCCTGTCTGCAATGCATACGTATGCAAAGAGGGATGTGACGATGGCCACCGCGTTGAAGCCGACTGTTGACGACCGTTACGTGTATCGCTTCGGCGGCGGCGTGTCCGATGGCGGGTCGGGGGACAAGAACCTGCTGGGCGGCAAGGGCGCCAACCTGGCCGAGATGGCCTCGATCGGCCTGCCGGTGCCGCCGGGGTTCACCATCTCCACCGCCATGTGCACGCGCTATTATGACGAGGGGCAGAAATTCCCCCAGTCGTTGCGCGACGAGGTGGCCGAGGGACTCGCCCATATCGAGGCGATCACCGGCAAGGTGTTCGGCGACCATGACAATCCGCTGCTGGTCTCGGTCCGCTCGGGCGCGCGGGTGTCGATGCCCGGCATGATGGACACGGTGCTGAACCTCGGCCTCAACGACCAGACGGTCGAGGGGCTGGCCCGCGCCGCCGAGGACGAGCGCTTCGCCTGGGACAGCTATCGCCGCTTCATCCAGATGTATGCCGATGTGGTGTTGGAGCTGGATCACGGTGCGTTCGAGGAAGCGCTGGAGATCGCCAAGGAGGATCAGGGCTTCACGCTCGACACCGAGTTGACCGCCACCGATCTCAAGGCGCTGGTCGTCGAATATAAAAAGCTGGTTCGCGCGCAATGGGGCAAGGACTTCCCCCAGGATGTCCACGACCAGCTCTGGGGCGCGGTCGGCGCGGTGTTCGGCTCGTGGCAGTCGGAGCGCGCCAAGGTCTATCGCCGGCTGAACGACATCCCGGCGAGCTGGGGCACCGCCGTCAACGTGCAGGCGATGGTGTTCGGCAACATGGGCGAAACCTCGGCCACCGGCGTCGCCTTCACCCGCGATCCCTCCAAAGGCGACCGCGCCTATTATGGCGAGTTCCTGATCAACGCGCAGGGCGAGGATGTCGTCGCCGGCATCCGCACGCCGCAATATCTGACCCGGGCGGCGCGCGAGGAGGCGGGGGCCAAGCCGCTGTCGATGGAAGAGGCCATGCCGGACGTGTACGGCGAGCTGGCCAACGTCTTCGACACGCTGGAGACGCATTATCGCGACATGCAGGACATCGAGTTCACGGTCGAGAAGGCCAAGCTCTGGATGCTCCAGACCCGCTCGGGCAAGCGCACCGCCAAGGCGGCGCTGAAGATCGCGGTCGACATGGCCAATGAAGGCCTCATCACCGAGGAGGAGGCGGTGGCGCGGGTCGATCCGGCGGCGCTCGACCAGCTGCTCCATCCGACGCTCGATCCCCAGGCCAAGCGCGACGTGATCGCCAAGGGCCTGCCGGCCTCGCCCGGCGCGGCCTCGGGCCAGGCGGTGTTCGATGCCGACACCGCCGAGAAGCGCAACGCGGCGGGCGAGGCGGTGATCCTGATCCGCACCGAGACCAGCCCGGAGGACATCCACGGCATGCACGCGGCGCGCGGCATCCTGACCGCGCGCGGCGGCATGACCAGCCACGCCGCCGTGGTCGCGCGCGGCATGGGCCGCCCCTGCGTGTCCGGCGCGGGCAGCATCGCCATCTCCGCCAAGGACAAGGTGATGCGCGTCGGCGGCCGCGAAATCCGCGAGGGCGACGTGCTGACCATCGACGGCGCGACCGGCGAGGTGATGGCGGGCGAGGTCGCGACCGTGCAGCCCGAGCTGGCCGGCGACTTCGCGACGCTGATGGTCTGGGCGGACAAGGTGCGTCGCCTGAAGGTCCGCGCCAATGCGGAGACGCCGCTCGACTGCAAGACCGCGCGCGAGTTCGGCGCGGAGGGCGTCGGTCTGTGCCGCACCGAGCATATGTTCTTCGACGCCGGCCGGATCACCGCGGTGCGCCAGATGATCCTGGCCTCGGACGAGGCCGGCCGCCGCGCCGCGCTCGACCGGCTGCTGCCCGAGCAACGCAGCGACTTCGCCGAGATCTTCGCGGTGATGGCGGGGCTGCCGGTGACGATCCGGCTGCTCGACCCGCCGCTCCACGAGTTCCTGCCGCACGAGGAGGCGGAGTTCGCCGAGGTGGCGCAGGCGGCCGGGATCGATGTCGACACGCTGAAGCGCCGCGCCAACGAGCTGCACGAGTTCAATCCGATGCTGGGCCATCGCGGCTGCCGGCTGGGCGTGACCTATCCCGAGATCTACGAGATGCAGGCGCGCGCCATCTTCGAGGCGGCGCTGGACGTCGCCGCCGAGAGTGGGGCCGCACCGATTCCGGAGGTAATGATCCCGCTGGTCGCCACCAAGCGCGAGCTGGACCTGATGAAGGCGGTCGTCGACCGCGCCGCCCAGGCCGTGTTCGCCGAGCGGGGCACGGAGGTCGAGTATCTCGTCGGCACCATGATCGAGCTGCCGCGCGCCGCGCTGAAGGCGGGCGAAATCGCCGAGACGGGCGAGTTCTTCTCCTTTGGCACCAACGATCTGACCCAGACCACGCTGGGCGTCAGCCGCGACGATGCGGCCCGCTTCCTGGGCGCTTATGTCGAGCAGGGCATCTATCCCAAGGACCCGTTCGTCAGCCTGGACGTGGACGGGGTGGGCGAGCTCGTCCGCCTCGCCGCCGAGCGGGGTCGCGCGACCCGGCCCGACATCAAGCTGGGCATCTGCGGCGAGCATGGCGGCGACCCGGCTTCGATCGGCTTCTGCGAGCAGGTCGGGCTGGATTACGTCTCCGCCTCGCCGTACCGTGTGCCGATCGCGCGGCTGGCGGCGGCGCAGGCGGCACTGAAGGCGCGTTAAGGGAGCGTTCGCGCGAAGGGGCGGCGTCTCGGAGCGTGGCCCCGACACGCAAGCTGTTCCCCGGCAAGGCCGGGGCCCAGCTGGGGGACGCCGATGATGGAGCATAGCGCTCCGTTACACCGGCCTTCCCAACTGGGCCCCGACCTCCGCCGGGGAACAGGAAGAAGAATCATCCGGGTCCGCGCGCAAAGCCATGCTGCATTGCAGCGGAACCGCGCTCGCAAATGGTGGTTGGGCCGGGCATGACCCTGATCCATTCGCTCCGCTTGCCGCCCGACTGGGCCTGGCTGCAAAGCGTCATGGCCGTGTCGGTAGCGGTGCTGATCGCGCTGGTCGCGCATGCGCTGGTCGTGCGGCTGGTGGTGCGCGCCGGCACCCGGCTGCGGCGGGAAGCGCGGGCGCTGGTGGTCGCGCAGGTGCGCCGGCCGCTGCAATGGCTGTTCGTGGCCATCGCCGTCAGCTTCGTGGCGCGCGCCCTGCCGATGGACCGCGACCTGCGCGACCTGTGGGAGCGGCTGCTCGGCTTCGGCTTTCCGGCGCTGATGGGCTGGACCGCGGCGGGCCTGCTCGAAGCGGCGCAGCGGCTGGTCGAGCTGCGCGCCGATATCAGCGTCGAGGACAATCTCGCCGCGCGCCGCAAGCGCACCCGTGCGACCATCCTGGGGCGGATCGGCAGCTTCGCCATCGCCTTCGTCACCATCTGCCTGATGCTGCTGAGCGTGCCTGGCATCCGCTCGATCGGCGTGACGCTGATGGCCTCGGCGGGCATTGCCGGCCTGGTGGTCGGCGCCGCCGCGCAACCCGCGCTCAAGAACCTGATCGCCGGCGTGCAGATGGCCTTCACCGAGCCGATCCGGCTCGATGACGTGGTGATCGTCGGCGGTGAATGGGGCCGGATCGAGGAAATCCGGCTGACCTTCGTCGTCATCAAGCTGTGGGACGAGCGCCGGCTGGTGGTGCCGGTGTCGAAGTTCCTGGAGGAGAGTTTCCAGAACTGGACCCGCGAGACCAGCCAGTTGCTCGGCTCGGTCTTCTGGTATGTCGATCCGGGCGCGGACGTGGCGCGTATCCGCGCCGCGGTGGGCCGAGCGGTCGAGGCGAGCGACCTGTGGGACAAGAGATTCTGGAACTGTCAGGTGACCGACGTGAAGCCCGACGCGATCGAAATCCGCGGGCTGATGACGGCGCGCAACGCCTCGGTCGCCTTCGACTTGCGCTGCGAGGTGCGGGAGGCGGTGCTCGACCATATCCGCCGCGAGATGCCCGAGGCGATGCCGCGCACCCGCGTGGAATTGCCCGGACGCGCGGGCGGGTGATCCCGCTTCCCCCGCCACCTCCGGTGGGTGCCGGGCCGTGCCGCTGCTTTCGCAGGAGCACGGCCGACGCCGATCCTACTCGCTGGCGTCCTCCAGCGTGTCGAGGAACAGCCGGCACCACCAGAACACATCCTCCCGCCGGACGCCGTCGATCAGCGCCTGCCAGCGGCGGATCCGCTCCTCGCGTGGCATCGCGAGCGCGGTGACGATCGCGTCGGCCATCTCCTCGGCGCTGTAGGGATTGACCAGCACCGCCTCGCGCATCTGCGCCGCCGCGCCCGCGAACACCGACAGGACCAGCACGCCAGGATCGTTCGGGTCCTGCGCCGCGACATATTCCTTCGCGACCAGATTCATGCCGTCGCGCAAGGGCGTGACCAGCGCGATGTGCGCGGCGCGGTAGATGCCGGCCAGCTCCTCGCGCGGATAGCCGCGATTGACGTAGCGGATCGGCGTCCAGTCGATATCGGCATATTCGCCGTTGATCCGCCCCGACAGCGCGTCGAGATCGGCCCGGATCTCCTGATAGGTGTCGACCTTCTCGCGGCTGGGCGGGGCGATCTGGAGGAAGCTGGTCAGGCCCCGCCGGTCGGGATGGCTGGCGAGGAACCGGTCATAGCCCAGGAACCGTTCGCGCAGCCCCTTGGAATAGTCGAGCCGGTCGACGCCGACCATCAGGCTGCGGCCGGTCGCCGACATGTACATGCGGTCGCGCGCGAAATTGGCTTCGTCGGAGCGCGCCGCCGCCTCGAACTCGGCGGTGTCGATGCCGATCGGCGCGACGATCGCGCGGATCGTGCGCCCGCCCGCCGACACGATGTCGCCATCCACCGTGCCGCCCATCATACTGGTGACATAATGCTGGAAACTGTCCAGCCAGTCCTCGGTATGGAAGCCGACCACGTCATAGGCGAAGAGCGAGTCGACCAGCTTGCGATGGCTGGGCAGCGCGGTCAGCAGCCGGGTGGGCGGCCAGGGGGTGTGGAGGAAGAAGCCGATGCGGTTGCGCATCCCGCGCCGCCGCAACTTCTGACCGAGCGGGATCAGGTGATAGTCATGGACCCAGACCAGGTCCGGCTCCTCGACCAACGGCATGACCGTATCGGCGAAACGGTCGTTGACGCGTTGGTAGCCACCTTCGAAATCCCGTTCAAATTCGGTCAGGTCGATCCGGTAATGGAACAGCGGCCAGAGCGTGCGGTTGGCGAAGCCGTTGTAATATTCGTCGATATCCTGTTCTTCGAGATCGATCGTGGCGGTGTTGACGCCATCGCCCTCGGCCCGGTGGATAGTGCCGTCGAACGTCTCGCACGTCTCGCCCGACCAGCCGAACCACAGGCCGCCATGCTCGCGGAGCGCCGATTGCAGCGCCACCGCCAGACCGCCCTGGTTGGCGCTGGCCCCCTTTTTCGGCACGGCGACGCGGTTGGAGATGACGATCAGCCGGCTCATGCCCGGATCCTCCGCGACTGTCCCGCCTCGGCGCGGTCTGCGAGGGCGGCGAGCCAGTCGCGCAGCGCCGCCACCCCGTCCAGCCGGTAGCGGGCGGCCGTCTCGCGCGGGGCGTCGACCAGCACGCCTGCGCCGCCCAGACCTTGCGCGGCGGCGAAGCCGTCCTCGTCGGTCCGGTCGTCGCCGAAGAACCAGGGGATGGAGTCTTGCATCGCCGGGTCGGACAGCAGCGTCCGCACCGCTTTGCCCTTGTCGCCGGGCAGGCGGACCTCGACCATCATCTTGCCGCGATTGGCGTGGAGGCCGTATTGCTGCGCGACCCGCTCCGCCATCGCCACCGCGTCGCCCTCGCGCTCGGGATGCTGGCGGAAGTGGAGCGACGCGCCGAGCGACTTGGCCTCGAACAGCAGTCCCTCCAGATCGGCGAAGGCGCGCAGTTCGGCGCAGGCGGCCTCCAAGGCCTCCGAACGCGGCGGCGTGATATGGCCGGCGGCGGGGGTGCGCCGTTCCGCGCCGTGGCTGCCGGCCACCGCGACCTGGTCGAGATGCCGCGCGAGGAACCCATCGAGTTGCGCGATCGAACGGCCGCTGACGATCGCGATGCGGCCCGGCATGGCGGTCGCCAGCCGGCCGAGCAGCGTGCCGAGCGCCGCGTCGACCACCACCGCATCGGGGGTGGGGGCCAAGTCGACCAGCGTGCCGTCGAAATCGAGGAAGAGGCTGACGGCGGCGGGGTCCGGCAGCGGCGGTGGGGCAAGTTCATTGACCATGGGGCACGAACCCGCCGCGATGGGGGCGTGTTCCGGGCGGTGCCGGGTTCCTTGGTCCTGGGTTCATACGAACCCGGGAAGCCACGAAGAAGGAAGGATTTCGCTTCGAAGGTGCGGCGACGATAATCCGCCGCTTGCGTGGGACCGTTGCGACAGCCGGCCATCCTTCCTTCCACAGACCACCCGGCGGCGGCCGGGGTGGTGCGGTACGTCTTGCCACGATTGGCGTGCAGAGGAGGCGTTTCACTGCCTCGCGAACCGAGTTCCTACGCCTGGGCCGGCGGCATCGGCCCCCTGAAGGCATCCTTGCCCGGAACGGCCGCCAGCTTTACCGGCTTGCCGGTCCGCGCGCTCTCGTAGATCGCCTCCATGATGACATGGTCCTGCACGCCTTCCTCGCCCGGCGTGCGGGGCTTGCGATCGGCGAGGATGCAGTCGGCCATATGGTCGATCTCCGCGGCGAACTGGTTCTTCGGGGGGATGTTGACCTGCTGGCGCTCGTCCAATTCGCCCTGGTTCTGCGCGATATACATCTGTTGGCCGCGATACTGATACGCCTTGGGCATCTCCAGTGTCGCGCGGGCGAAGTTCAGCGTCTGCGCCTTGTTGTCGCGCGCGCCATAGCTGGTCAGGCATTGCACGAAGGTTTCCCCCGGGAAGCGTAAGGTGAACGCAACCGTTTCCTCCACCTCTGCGTAGCGCGGGTCGCCCGGTGGCGAATATTGATGCGCGACGACTTCGACCGGCTCCTGCGCGGTCAGGAAGCGGGCGGTGTTGATGCAGTAGAGGCCGATATCGGGCAGCGAGCCGCCGCCCGACTGCACGCGCTTGTGCCGCCACTGCTTCGCGCCGTCGGGGGCCACGGTCTGGGTATTGGTCATCGACGCGGCGACCAGCCGTCCGAAAGTCCCGTCCTGCACGAAGCGGCGGGCGCGCTGGTTGTACGGCTCATATTGGATGCGATAGGCGATCATCAACTTGACGCCGGCCGTGTCGCAGGCGGCAACCATCGCCCGCGCGTCCTTTGCGGAGGTCGCCATCGGCTTCTCGCACAGCACATGCTTGCCGGCACGGGCGGCGCGTTCGGTGTATTCGCGGTGCATGCCGTTGGGTAGGACGATATAGACGGCCTTCACCGACGGATCGTCGCGGATGCGGTCGAAATCGGCATAGTCATAGCAATGATCCGGCCCGATGCCATACTGCGCGGCGACGGTGCGCAGCTTCTCCGGGCTGCCGGAGACGAGCGCGGTGACCTTCGCCTTCTGGCACTCGGCGAAGGCGGGCAGGATCTCCTCCAGCGACAGCCGGCCGAGCGCGACGATCGCGAAGCCCACGCGCTGCTCGGGCGGCATCGGCGCGGGGGGCGGCGCCGATTTGGGATCGGCGTCGCCGCGCCATTCGGGGAAGACCACCTTGCCGTTCTCCACCCGCCCGCGATCGACGTCGGACGGCGGGGGAAGCTGTTGCGCGTCGGCGGCGCGCGCGCTCAGCACCAGCCCGGCGGCGGCGCCGCCCATCTTCAGCATCACGCGGCGGTCGATTGGATCGGGCATCGGTGAACTTCCCTGTTCAGACAATGCGATAGGGAACGACCCGGCGCGTATCCGGCTCCACCGAAATGCGCCGGTCCGCCGGCGGAAAGGCGCGCTGGTCGCAATCGGGGCGGGGGCAGAGCCGGCAGGAGATACCGATCGGGGTGGCGGCCCCCGTGCGATCCACCGCATCGGCATAGACGAAGTCGGCGGCGTGGCCCGCTTCGCACCCCAGCACCACCGCGTATCGGCGTGGCGCGCGGGCGAAGCGGCCAGACGGCTTGACCAGCCCCTTGGCCATGGAGACGTAGCGGACGCCGTCCGGCGTCTCGGCGAGTTGCACCAGGATGCGGTCGGGGATCGCGACCGCCTCGTGCACATGCCACAGGGGACAGGCGCCGCCGAAGCGGGCGAATTGCAGCCGGGTCGCCGAGTGCCGCTTGGTGATGTTGCCCGCCATGTCGACCCGGCAGAAGTAGAAGGGCACGCCCTCCGCCCCTGGCCGCTGCAAGGTGGAGAGGCGATGACAGGCCTGTTCGAAGCTGACCCCGAAGGCGCGCGACAATTGATCGATATCGTGGCGCAGCCGCCGCGCCTCGGCCCGGAACCGCTCATAGGGCATCAGGATCGCGCCGGCCGCGTAATTGGCGAGGCCGATGGCGAGCAGGCGTCGCGCCTCCGGGCTTTCCAGCCCCGAACCGCCGACGATCGCCGCGACCGGTTCGGCGAGCGCCACCGCCGCCAGCCGGTGCGCGACCTGGAAGCGGCGGCTTTCCGGCGGCAGCGCGGCGTTCAGCACCAGATCGCCGCCGGCCATGCGCGCGATCGGCGATTCCGGGTCGGGATCGGTGCGGACCGTCACGCCATAGGCGGCCAGCGCCGTCTCGACATCGCCGGCCTGTGCCTCTCCCGCGCGGTCGAGCAGGTCGATATAGTTGCCCGCCTCGTGGAACCAGTCGCGCACCGCCTCCCAAGGCAGGCGGGTCGAGCCGCCGGCGGTCAGCGTCTCCTCGGCGAGCGCCAGCCGTTCCTCGGCGGCGCGCTTGGCGGCGTGGAGCGCGATCAGCCGGTCGGCGATCTCCGGCCGCTCCGCCGCCAGCCGCGCCGTCGCCTCGGCCTCCAGGGGCGGCAGGGCGGGGTCGGCGAGCGCCGCGCCCAGCGCCGCCAGCCGCCGCGCCGGCTCGGCACCTTCGATCGCCGCCAACGCCTGCGGATAATGGCGGGCGAGCGCGGCGCTGACCGCGGCGGTCAGCGGTCGCTCGCCGTTTTCGAGCTGCGACAGATAGCTGACCGACAGGCCGAGCCGCGTCGCCATCGCCCGCTGGTTGAGCCCGGCGGCGCGGCGGACGCTGCGCAACTGGTCGCCGGCATAGAGTCTGGCCATGGCTTCGCCGTAGTTCGCAAGCCGATCCTTCGCAACTTCGCAACTTCACATTTGCGCGGGGGGACCTGGCGCGGCACAAGGTCGGTCGCCGCGTCCGCAACGAGAGGAACCGCCATGACGTCGACCATCGCAATGCTGGAGGCGAAGCGCGCGGCGGCGAAGCTGGGCGGCGGCGAGAAGCGCATCGCCGCCCAGCACGCCAAGGGCAAGCTGACCGCGCGCGAGCGGCTCGACGTGCTGCTGGACGAAGGCAGCTTCGAAGAGCTCGACATGTTCGTCGAGCACAATTGCACCGACTTCGGGATGCAGGACCAGCGGGTCCCCGGCGACGGCGTGGTCACCGGATCGGGCACGATCAACGGCCGGCTGGTCTTCGTGTTCAGCCAGGACTTCACCGTGTTCGGCGGTTCGCTGTCGGAACGGCACGCGCAGAAGATCTGCAAGATCATGGATATGGCGCTGAAGGTCGGCGCGCCGGTGGTCGGGCTGAACGATTCGGGCGGTGCGCGCATCCAGGAGGGCGTCGCCTCACTCGGGGGCTATGCCGAGGTGTTCCAGCGCAACGTGCTGGCGTCGGGCGTGGTGCCGCAGCTCTCGCTGATCATGGGTCCGTGCGCGGGCGGCGCGGTGTACAGCCCGGCGATGACCGACTTCATCTTCATGGTGAAGGATTCGAGCTATATGTTCGTCACCGGCCCCGACGTGGTGAAGACGGTGACCAACGAGGTGGTGACGCAGGAGGCGCTGGGCGGCGCGATTACCCATACCACCAAGACCAGCGTCGCCGATGTCGCATTCGAGAATGATATCGAGGCGTTGCTGGCGGCGCGCGACTTCATCGACTTCCTGCCGCTGTCGAACCGCGAGCCCGTGCCCGAGCGGCCGAGCGCCGATCCCTGGGACCGGATCGAGCCGAGCCTCGACACGCTGATCCCGGCGAGCGCCAACCAGCCGTACGACATGCACGAGTTGATCCGGAAGGTCGTCGACGAGGGCGACTTTTTCGAGGTGCAGCCGGCCCACGCCGCCAACATCCTGTGCGGCTTCGGCCGGATCGAGGGGCGCACGGTCGGCATCGTCGCCAACCAGCCGATGGTGCTGGCCGGCGTGCTCGACATCAACAGTTCCAAGAAGGCGGCGCGCTTCGTGCGCTTCTGCGACGCGTTCGAGATCCCGATCGTGACCTTCGTCGACGTGCCCGGTTTCCTGCCCGGCACCGCGCAGGAGCATAACGGCATCATCAAGCATGGCGCCAAGCTGCTCTTCGCCTATGCCGAGGCGACCGTGCCCAAGATCACCGTCATCACCCGCAAGGCCTATGGCGGCGCGTACGACGTGATGGCGTCGAAGCATCTGCGCGGCGACCTCAATTATGCCTGGCCGACCGCCGAGATCGCGGTGATGGGGGCCAAGGGCGCGGTGGAGATCATCTTCCGCGGGCGGACGCCGGACGAGATCGCCGAGCGCACGGCGGAATACGAGGCGCGCTTCGCCAATCCTTTCGTCGCGGCGGGCAAGGGCTTCATCGACGAGGTGATCCAGCCGCATTCTACTCGGCGGCGCATCGCGTTGGCGCTGCGCAAGCTGAAGAACAAGACGCTGGAGAATCCCTGGAAGAAGCATGACAACATCCCGTTGTGACCATTTCACATGATCATTATAAGGACATGTGAAGGAGGCGGTGGATGCAGACGGAACGCGTGACCTTTCTGACGACGCCGGGGCATAAGGCGGCCCTGGATGCCTTCGCGCGGGAGAGCGGCATGTCGGTCGGACATGTCGTGCGGGAGGCGACGAGCCGCTATGTGGCGGAGACGGCTTTCGAAGACGAAGAAGAGGCGCTCGCCGCGCTGGTCGCCGAAGTGAACCTCTCGTTGCCGAAGATCCACGAGGCGATCGACTCGATGATCGATACGCTCGATCGGACGCACGCAAAGGTGGACGCCGCCCTGCGCACCATGGGGGTGCGGCCGTGAGCGTTTTCGGGGACGCCATCGCAGCGCTGCGCCAGGTGGTGCTGATCCAGTCGCGGCTCGATCAGCTCGACCAGCGGATCAGCCGCATGGGTGACGATGTCGGCGGGCTCGCCGATGCGACCCTGGCCTTGCGGGACCGCATCTCCCGCCTGGAGGGCGTGATTGAAGGCGCGGCAATGGCCGCAGCGGGTGCGGCGGCGAATCGCCAACGGCGCATCGCGGAATGACCCTCGGTCGCCTCAACCATGTCGGCATCGCGACGCCGTCGATCGACGCGTCGATCGCGACCTATCGCACCCTGCTCGGCGCGAGCGCGATCGGGGTGCCGTTCGACCTGCCGGCGCAGGGCGTGCGGGTGTGCTTCATCGATGCGCCCAATACCCAGGTCGAGCTGATCCAGCCTTATGACGATGCGTCGCCCATCGCCGGTTTCTTGCGCAAGAACCCGGCCGGCGGGCAGCATCATCTCTGTTTCGAGGTGGCCGATATCCACGCAGCCGTCGCCGCGCTGACCGCGAAGGGCGCGACCGTGCTGGGCCAGCCGCGCATCGGCGCGCATGGCACGCCGATCGTCTTCGTCCATCCGCGCGACATGGGCGGGGTGCTGGTCGAACTGATGGAAACGCCGAAGGAGCATGGATGACCGACGCGATGATCCGCACCGACCGGCAGGGCGACGTGTTCTGCCTGACGCTTGACCGACCAGACCGACTGAACGCCGCGCCCCCGGCGATGTTCGAGGCGATCACCGCCGCGCTCGACGGGGTGGAGGATGCGCGGGCCGTGCTGATCCAGGGCGCGGGTCGCGCCTTTTGCGCCGGGGCGGATGTCGGCGGTGGCGCGCTGAACGCCGCGAACCCGGGCGAGGCGACCTTCGCGGCGCTGACCCGCAGCTACAACCCGGCGCTGGCGCGGATCGCGGCGCTCGACGTGCCGGTGGTCAGCGCAGTGCGGGGCGCGGCGGCCGGGATCGGGTGCAGCCTGGCGCTGGCCGCCGATTTCTGCCTGGCCAGCGACACCGCCTATTTCCTCCAGGCCTTCGTCAATATCGGGCTGGTCCCGGACGGCGGCGCGTCGTGGATGCTGCCGCGCCTGATCGGCAAGGCGCGCGCCACCGAGATGATGATGCTCGGCGAGCGGGTGTTGGCGGCGAAGGCCTTCGAATGGGGCATGATCCACCGCATCGTCGCCGACGACATGCTGGAGCGCGAGGCCCTGTCGCTGGCGCAGCGGCTCGCCGCCGGGCCGACACGCGCCTACGGCGCGATCCGTCGCCAGCTGCTCGCCGCCTATGAAAGCGACTATGCCGCCGCCATGGCGCTGGAGGCGGAGAACCAGCGCGCGATGCGGGGCACCGCCGACGCGACCGAGGGGGGGCGGGCGTTCCTTGAAAAGCGTGCGCCCGTGTTTCGCGGCGCCTGACCGTCATCTTCCCTTCTGATCCCGTCGACCGGAACCCCGCATGACCGACCCCACGCCCCCGATCGACACCAACACCGGTGAGGATGCCGGCGTCGCGCCGCCGAAGCGCGACCTGCCCGAGCCGACGCCTGCGCAGACGCTGGGCGCTTGGGCGGCGGCGGCGGCGCGCGAGGTGAAGGGGCGCGACCTCGACTGGACGACGCCCGAGGGGATCGTGGTCAAGCCGCTCTACACCGCCGAGGATGTCACCACCGACCCCGGCCTGCCGGGCTTCGCGCCGTTCACGCGCGGCGTGCGCGCCTCCATGTATGCCGGCCGGCCCTGGACGATCCGCCAATATGCCGGCTTCTCCACCGCCGAGGAGTCGAACGCCTTCTATCGCCGCAACCTGGCGGCGGGGCAGAAGGGGCTGTCGGTCGCCTTCGACCTCGCCACGCATCGCGGCTATGACAGCGACCATCCCCGCGTCGTGGGCGATGTCGGCAAGGCGGGGGTCGCGATCGATACGGTCGAGGATATGAAGATCCTGTTCGACGGCATTCCGCTCGACCAGATGTCGGTGTCGATGACGATGAACGGCGCGGTGATCCCGATCCTCGCCTTCTTCATCGTCGCGGGCGAGGAGCAGGGCGTTGATCGCAAGGCGCTCGACGGGACCATCCAGAACGACATCCTGAAGGAGTTCATGGTCCGCAACACCTATATCTACCCGCCCGAACCCTCGATGCGCATCATTTCCGACATCTTCGCCTATACCAGTGCCGAGATGCCGAAGTTCAACAGCATCTCGATCAGCGGCTATCACATGCAGGAGGCGGGGGCGACGCAGCTCCAGGAGCTGGCCTTCACCATCGCCGACGGCATGGAATATGTGAAATACGGCGTCGCCTCCGGTCTCGACATCGACAAATTCGCCGGCCGGTTGTCCTTCTTCTTCGCGATCGGCATGAACTTCTTCATGGAGGTGGCCAAGCTGCGCGCCGCGCGGGTGCTGTGGCATCGGGTGATGACGCAACTGGGCGCGAAGGACGAACGGTCCAAGATGCTGCGCACCCACTGCCAGACCTCGGGCGTGTCGCTGACCGAGCAGGACCCGTACAACAACGTCATGCGCACCACGATCGAGGCGATGGCGGCGATGCTGGGCGGCACCCAGTCGCTCCACACCAACGCGCTGGACGAGGCGATCGCGCTTCCCACCGATTTCTCCGCCCGGATCGCGCGCAACACCCAGATCGTGCTGCAGGAGGAGACGGGGATGACCAAGGTCGTCGATCCGCTCGGCGGCAGCTATTATGTCGAAAGCCTGACCCAGCAGCTGGTCGATGGCGCCTGGGACATCATCCAGCGGGTCGAGCGCGAGGGCGGCATGGCGCGCGCGGTCGCGGCCGGCTGGCCCAAGGCGATGATCGAGGAAGCGGCGGCGGCGCGCCAGGCGCGGGTCGACCGCGGCGAGGACGTGATCGTCGGCGTCAACAAATACCGGCTGAAGGACGAGGATGCGATCGACATCCTCGACGTCGACAATCATGCGGTGCGCGAGGCGCAGATCCGCCGCATCCGTCAGGTGAAGGCGGCGCGCGACGAGGCGGCGTGCCAGGCCGCGCTGGGCGCGCTGCGCGACGGGGCGATGGGCAGAGCCAACCTCCTGGCGCTGGCGGTAGAGGCGGCGCGGGCGCGCGCGACGCTGGGCGAGATCTCGGCGGCGATGGAGGTGGCGTTCGATCGCTACGGCACCCAGCCCTCGCCAGTGCGCGGCATCTATGGCGGCGCATACCGGGACGATGCGCGCTGGGCGCGGCTGGAGGCGGGGGTCGCCGCGACCGAACGACGGCTGGGTCGGCGACCCCGGATGCTGGTCGCCAAGATGGGGCAGGACGGGCATGACCGCGGCGCCAATCTGGTCAGCTCGATGTTCGGCGATCTGGGGTTCGAGGTGGTGCCCGGCCCCTTGTTCCAGACCCCGGCCGAGGCGGCGACGCTGGCGCTGGCGGAGGATGTCGACGTGGTCGGCGCATCCAGCCTGGCGGCCGGGCACAAGACGCTGATCCCCGAGCTGATCGGCCATCTGCGCGCGGCCGGCCGCGCCGATATCAAGGTCATCGCCGGCGGCGTTATCCCGGCTCAGGACTACCAGGCGCTGCGCGACGCGGGGGTGCAGGCGATCTTCGGCCCCGGTACCAACCTGGTCAAGGCGGCGGAGGAGGTGCTGCGGCTGCTCGGCCACAATATGCCGCCCGAGGATGCGGCGGCGTGACGGCGCTTGCAGGCGCGCCCGTGCGCGGACAAGGAGCGCAGCCGATGATGGAAAGGCTAGATGTGACGACGGTAACCGAAGCGACGACGCGCAACGACTGGACGCGGGGCGAGATCGCCGCGCTGTTCGAGCTGCCGTTCGACGAGCTCATGTTCCGGGCGCAGACGGTGCACCGGGCCCACCATGCGCCTTCGCAGGTGCAGATGTGCACGCTCCTGTCGATCAAGACCGGCGGTTGTCCGGAGGATTGCGGCTATTGCTCGCAGTCGGTGGCGGCGGACAGCGGGGTCAAGGCGACCAAGCTGATGGAGGTGCAGTCGGTGCTGCAACGCGCCGCTGAGGCGCGCGACGCCGGCTCGCAGCGCTTCTGCATGGGCGCGGCGTGGCGCAACCCCAAGGATCGCGACATGCCCGCGATCATCCAGATGATCCAGGGCGTGCGCGGCATGGGGATGGAGACGTGCATGACGCTGGGGATGCTGACCCCGGCCCAGGCCGCGCAGCTCGCCGAGGCGGGGCTGGATTACTACAACCACAATATCGACACCTCGCCCGAGCGTTACGGCGAGGTCATCACCACGCGCACCTTCGGCGAGCGGCTGGATACGCTGGAGAATGTACGACAGGCGGGGATCAACGTCTGTTGCGGCGGCATCGTCGGCATGGGCGAGACGCGGGAGGACCGGGTCGGCTTCGTCCATGCGCTCGCCACTTTGCAGCGCCATCCGGAAAGCGTGCCGGTCAACGCGCTGGTGCCGGTGAAGGGCACGGTGCTGGGCGACATGCTCGCCGACACGCCGCTCGCGAAGATCGACGAGATCGAGTTCGTCCGCACCGTGGCGGTCGCGCGCATCACCATGCCGATGAGCATGGTGCGGCTGTCGGCGGGGCGGGAGAGCATGTCGGAATCGACCCAGGCGCTGTGCTTCATGGCCGGGGCCAATTCGATCTTCACCGGCGACAAGCTGCTGACCGCCGGCAATCGCGGCGACAGCGCCGACGCCGCGTTGTTCGCCAAGCTGGGCGTCCGGCCGATGGTGGCGGAGGAGCCGATGCGCCAGCGGATGTGCGAGGCGGCGGAATGAGGATGCGGCGCATCGTCCTGATCGCGTTGCTCTCCAAAGCGCCCTGATAACAGCAACCACCCCGGCGACGGCCGGGATCCGGTTGGGGGACGTTTGTAACTTTTTCGAAGCGCTTCGTAACTGGACCCCCGCCTTCGCCGGGGTGGCGGTGAAGGATAATGAAGTGCCGATTTCGGCAAGGGCGTCGTCTCTGCCGCGATGACATGACAAGACATTGGGAGAGGGCCGTGTTCAAGAAGATCCTGGTCGCCAATCGCGGCGAGATCGCATGTCGGGTGATGCGGACGGCGAAGCGGATGGGGATCGCGACGGTCGCGGTCTATTCGGATGCCGACGCGCGCAGCCCGCACGTGCTGATGGCCGACGAAGCGGTGCGGCTGGGGCCGGCGCCGGCGGCGGAGAGCTATCTGAAGGCGGAACTGATCCTGCTCGCCGCCAAGGAGACGGGCGCGGATTGCATCCATCCCGGCTATGGCTTCCTGTCCGAGCGCGAGAGCTTCGCGCGCGCCTGCGCCGAGGCGGGGATCGCCTTTGTCGGGCCGCCGCCGAACGCGATCGCGGCGATGGGCGACAAGATCGAATCGAAGAAGCTGGCCAAGGCGGCCGGCGTCAACGTCGTGCCCGGCTATCTCGGTGAGATCGCCGACACCGACGAGGCGGTGCGGATCGCCTCCGAGATCGGCTATCCCGTGATGATGAAGGCCTCGGCCGGCGGCGGCGGCAAGGGGATGCGGCTGGCGTGGAGCGAGGCGGATGTCCGCGAGGGCTTCGAGGCGACCAAGCGCGAGGGGTTGGCGAGCTTCGGCGACGACCGCGTCTTCATCGAGAAGTTCATCGAAAGCCCGCGCCACATCGAGATCCAGGTGCTGGGCGATCAGCATGGCACGATCGTCTATCTGGGCGAGCGCGAATGTTCGGTGCAGCGTCGCCACCAGAAGGTCGTCGAGGAAGCGCCGTCCCCCTTCGTCAGCCCGGAGATGCGCCGCAAGATGGGCGAGCAGGCGGTCGCGCTGGCGCGCGCGGTCGGCTATTTCTCGGCGGGCACGGTCGAGCTGATCGTGTCGGGCGCGGATCGGAGCGGCGACGGCTTCTACTTCCTGGAAATGAATACGCGGCTCCAGGTCGAGCATCCCGTGACCGAGGCGATCACCGGGCTGGACCTGGTCGAGCAGATGATCCGCGTCGCCGCGGGCGAGCCGCTCGGCTTCGCGCAATCCGATGTGCGCCTCACCGGCTGGGCGATCGAGAATCGCGTCTATGCCGAGGACCCGTATCGCGGCTTCCTGCCGAGCATCGGCCGGCTCGTCCGCTATGCGCCGCCCGCCGACGCGCCCACGCCCTACACCGCCACGCCCTTCGCCGACATGGACGAGGAGGGCGAGACCTATGTCCGCGTCGATGACGGCGTCGTCGAGGGCGGCGAGGTCAGCATGTTCTACGACCCGATGATCGCCAAGCTGGTCACCTGGGCGCCGACGCGCGCGGCGGCGATCGACGCGCAGGTCGCGGCGCTGGATGCGTTCGTGATCGAGGGGCCGGGCACCAATCTCGATTTCCTGTCGGCGCTGATGCAGCATCCGCGCTTCCGCTCGGGCGCCTTGACCACCGGCTTCATCGCCGAGGAATATCCGGAGGGCTTCACCGGCGCGCCCGCCACGCCCGAGCTGCTCGGCATCCTTGCCGCCACCGCCGCCTTCGCCGCCACCGCGCAGGCCGACCGGGCGCGACGGATCGACGGCCAGCTGGGCAGCCGCCTGCGCCCGCCGGCGGACTGGGTGGTGCGGATCGGCGGTGCCGACCATGCGGTGTCGGTGTCGACCGACGGCATCCTGGTCGACGGCGCGGATATCGACTTCGCGATGGAATATACGCCCGGCGACCGGCTGGTGCAGGTGGAGGCGGGCGACACCGCGCTTGCGGTGCGCATCGAGCCGGTGCGCAGCGGCTTCCGGCTGGGCGCCCGCGGCGCATCGCATGTCGCGCGCGTGCTGCCGGCGCGGATCGCGCCCTATGCCGCGCACCTGATCGAGAAGGTGCCGCCCGACCTGTCGCGTTTCCTGATCGCGCCCATGCCGGGGTTGCTGGTGCGGCTGGACGTCGCGGCGGGCGACCGGGTCGAGATGGGCCAGCCGCTGGCGGTGGTCGAGGCGATGAAGATGGAGAATATCCTGCGCGCGGGCAAGGCGGGCACGGTCAAGGCGATCGCGGCCGTGGCGGGCGACAGCCTGGCGGTGGATCAGGTGATCCTGGAGCTGGAGTGACACCCCCACATCCTGCCCCGTCAGGAATTCATTGCCATGTCCATCGTACCACTCCGGCGCGGGCCGGGGTGGTGGGCGAGGGAAGGACCTGCCCGCACCCGCCAATGTCGCGGCGGGCCGGGGATATGACCGTCGCGACAATCTGCGACACAAAGGCGCTGGACAGGGCCGGGGGTGTTGGCCATCCCCTATGAATATGCCGCGTTTCCGCGACCTTGCTCCGATCGTCCTGCTCGCCGCCACGGCGCTTTCCGGCTGTTCGGTCGGGCCCGACTACACGCCGCGCACCGCCGCCGATCTCGGCGTGCCGGACGCTTATTCGGTCACCGCCCCGCCGACGCGTGAGGACCTGACGCGGTGGTGGACGCGCTTCAACGACCCGCTGCTCGGGGCGCTGGTGGAGCGGGGCGCGGCGGCGAACACCGACGTCGCCCAGGCGATCGGCCGGCTGCGCCAGGCGCGCGAGGCGCTGGTGCAGAGCCGCGCGACGCTCCTGCCCACCGTCTCGGGTTCGACCGGGTACCAGCGCAACGAGAATCTGCGCGGCGGCGGTCGCTCGTTCACGCTGCCCGACGGCACGGTGGTCGATACCGGCGGCGGGGGCACCAACAATTTCTCGGTCGGCCTGTCCGCCAGCTATCAGGTCGGGCTGTTCGGCGAGATCCGCCGCACCGTCGAGGCGAGCCGCGCGCAGTATGAGGCCTCGGGCTTCGACTATGCGACGGTGCTGCTGTCGGTCGAAAGCGAGATCGCGCGCAACTATGTGCTGGCCCGCGCCTATCAGGCGCAGCTTGCCAATGCGCGGGCCTCGCTGGCGATCCAGGACGACAATCTGGAGATCGCGGGCTTCCGGGTGCAGGCGGGGCTGGTGTCGAGCCTGGACCAGGAACAGGCGCGCAGTCAGCGGGCGCAGACGGCCGCGACCATTCCCCAGCTCGAACAGCAATATAACGCCGCCGTGTCGCGGGTCGGCGTGCTGACCGGGCAGGCGCCCGGCGCGCTCAAGGCGCAACTGGCGGCGGTGCGGCCGATCCCGGTCGCGGCGGCCGCCACCGGCGTCGGCATCCCCGCTGACGCGCTGCGCCAGCGGCCCGACATCCGTTCGGCCGAACGCGCGCTGGCGGCGGCGACCGCGCGGATCGGGGTGGCCAAGGCGGCGCTCTATCCGGCGCTGGCGATCACCGGCAACATCAACACCAATTCCACCTCGATCAGCGGGATCGGCGATGCGATCACTGGTGGGCTGTTCGCCGGCCTGACCCAGGCAATCTTCAACGGCGGCCGGCTGCGCAGCCAGGTGCGCGCGCAGGAGGCGGCGACCGATGTCGCGCTGGCCAATTACCGGGGCACGGTGCTGCTGGCGCTGGAGGATATCGAGAACGCCATCGCGGCGCTGCAATCGGCGGAGGCGCGGACGCGCGAGTTCACCATCGCGCTGGACGCCGCCAACACGTCCGCGATCCTCAGCCGCAGCCAGTATCGCTCGGGCCTGACCGATTTCACCACGCTCAACCAGCAGGAGGCGGCGTTGCTGTCGGCGCGCAACGGCCTGACCCAGGCCCGCGCCGACGCCGCCGCCGCGCAGATCGCGCTGTACGTCGCGCTCGGCGGCGGCTGGGACGCGACCACCATTCCAGAGGCGCCGCCGCGCGCCGGTAGCGAGGCGCGCTGATGGCCGACCAGACGACCGACGAATTCCTGGGCGTGAAGCCGGTCGCGCCGTGGCGGCGCTTCGTGAAGTGGATCGCGGTGGCGATCGGCGTGGTGCTGCTCGCCTTGCTGCTGAAAAGCTGTTTCGGCGCAAAGGACGCACCGACCTATTCGACGCAGGCCGCGAAGCGCGGTAACCTGACCGTCAGCGTGTCGGCGACGGGCAAGCTGGCGCCGACCAACCAGGTGACGGTCGGCTCGCAGCTGTCGGGCCTGGTGACCAAGGTGGTGGTCGACGTCAACGACCGCGTGCGCGCGGGCGAGGCGCTGGCGCTGATCGACCCTGAGCAGATCGACGACCAGATCCGCGCCGGCCAGGCGCAGCTCGCCGCCAACCAGGCGCAGGTCGCCCAGGCGCGCGCCACCGTGTCGGAGGCGAACGCCCAGCTCGCCCGGCTGGAGGACGTGTACAAGCTGTCCAACGGCCGCGTGCCCTCGGCCACCGAGCTCCAGACCGGCCGCGCCAATGCGCAGCGCGCGGTCGCGGCGCTGCGCACCGCACAGGCCAATGTGCAGGCGGCGCAGGCGCAGCTCGCCCAATCGCAGACGCAGCGCAGTCGCGCGATCATCCGCAGCCCGGTGTCGGGCGTGGTGCTGGCGCGGCAGGTCGATCCGGGCCAGACCGTCGCCGCCTCGTTCAACACGCCGACCCTGTTCGTGATCGCCGAGGACCTGACCCGCATGAAGCTGGAAGTCGCGATCGACGAGGCGGATGTCGGCGCGGTCAAGCTGGGCCAGAAGGCGAGCTTCACGGTCGACGCCTATCCGGGCCAGACCTTTCCGGCGCAGATCACCCGCGTCGACCTGGGATCGAACCTTACGGTCAGCAATGCCACCTCGTCGAGCACGACCGCCAGCACCACCGCGACGACGGGGCAGGTGGTCAGCTATGCCGCCGACCTGACCGTGGCCAATCCGCAGCTCATCCTTCGCCCAGGCATGACCGCGACCGCCGATATCGTCACGTCGGACAAGCGGAACGTGCTGCTGGTGCCGAACGCGGCGCTGCGCTTCAAGCCGCAGGCGGCGGGCAGCGGCGGCGGCGGTGGCGGCATCGCCGGCTCGCTCACCTTCCGCCCGCGCCGTGACCGGCCGGAACGAACCGCGCGGGTCAGCCGGGGCGCGACGCAGACCGTCTATGTGAAGGGCGCGGACGGCCAGCCGCAGCCGGTGCCAATCACCACCGGCGATACCGATGGCACGATGACCGAGGTGCTGGGCGGCGACCTGAAGCCGGGCGCGCAAGTGATCACCGGGCAGCTGGCGGCGGGCGACGATGCGAAGGGTGGCGGGCGCAGCGGCGGCAGCGGCAGCGGCGGTCGCCGGCGCGGAGGGGGCGGGGGTGGCCAGTAATCCCCCGCTCATCCAGTTGCGCGGCGTCCGCAAGGTCTATGGCGCCGGCGCGACCCAGTTCCAGGCGCTGAAGGGCGTCGACCTGGATATCGCCCAGGGCGATTTCGTCGCGGTGATGGGCCCGTCGGGCTCGGGCAAGTCGACGACGATGAACATCCTGGGCTGTCTCGACGTGCCCTCGGCCGGCGAGTTCCTGTTCCGGGGCCATCATATCGAGACGTTGGACCGCGACCAGCGCGCGCTGCTGCGGCGCAAATATCTCGGCTTCGTCTTCCAGGGGTTTAACCTCCTGTCGCGCACCACCGCGCTGGAGAATGTCGAGCTGCCGCTCCTCTATCGCGGCGAAAGCAAGGCGCGACGGCGCGAGCTGGGCATGGCGGCGCTGGCCAAGGTCGGGCTGGACCGCTGGTGGGACCATACGCCGGCGGAACTGTCGGGCGGGCAGCAGCAGCGCGTCGCCATCGCCCGCGCGATCGTCACCGAGCCCGACGTGTTGCTGGCCGACGAGCCGACCGGCAACCTCGATTCCGAACGCTCGGTGGAGATCATGGAGCTGCTCACCAGCCTCAACCGCGAGGCGGGGATCACCGTGCTGATGGTCACCCACGAACCCGACATGGCGGCCTTCGCGCGCACCGTGGTGCACTTCAAGGACGGACTGGTCGAGCGGATCGAGACGCAGCACCGGCAGGGCGCGGCGGTGGAGGCATGAGCTTGGCCACTTCCGCTTCCTCCTTTCTTGGTTCCCCGGCGAAGGCCGGGGCCCAGTTGGGGGACATGCGTGATGGTGGGCAGCGCTCCGTTGCCACGACCTTCCCAACTGGGCCCCGGCCTTCGCCGGGGAACAGTAGCGTAGGGGAGGCCCGCGCCTGATGTTCGGCACGACCCTCGTCCTCGCGCTGCGCTCGATCCGCCGGCACCTGTTGCGATCGTTCCTGACCATATTGGGCATCGTCATCGGCGTTGGCGCGGTGGTGACGATGGTGACATTGGGCAAGGCGACCACCGCCGCGGTGCAGGCGTCGATCTCCGCGCTCGGCACCAACGTGCTCCAGATCCGGCCCGGCCAAGGGTTCGGGCGCGGCGGCGGTGGCCCGCGTCCGCCCGACTTCAAGCCCGAGGACGTGACCGCGATCGCCAACCAGATCGCCGGCGTCACCGCCGTCGCTCCCCAGGCGAGCGCCAGCGCCACCGCCATCTATGAGGGGGCGAACTGGTCGACCACGATCAACGGCACGACCAGCGCCTTCCTGACCGTGCAGCCCTGGCCGCTGGCGGCGGGACGCTACTGGACCCCGGCGGAGGAGGAGGCGGGCAAGGCGGTGTGCCTGATCGGCAATACCGTGCGCCAGAACCTGTTCCGCACCGACGATCCGGTCGGCAAGCGGATGCGGCTGGGCGCCATCACCTGCGACGTGGTCGGCGTGCTGACCACGCGCGGACAGGGCGGGTTCGGCGATCAGGACGATGTGGTGGTGATGCCGATCAAGGCGGTGCAGCGCCGCTTCACCGGCACGCGCGACATCCGGCTGATGCTGGTCGGGGTCGACCAGGCCTATTCGACCGCGACCGTGCAGGCGGCGATCACCGACCTGCTGCGCGAACGGCGGCACATCACCGGCGGCAAGGACGACGATTTCAACATCTTCGACACCAAGCAGATCAGCGATACGCTGACCAGCACCACGACGATGCTGACCCGGATCGTGGCCGCCGTGGCCGCCATCTCGCTGGTGGTGGGCGGCATCGGCATCATGAACATCATGCTGGTGTCGGTGACCGAGCGGACGCGCGAGATCGGCATCCGCCTGGCGATCGGCGCGGTGGCGAACGAGGTGCTGATGCAGTTCCTGGTCGAGGCGGTGGCGCTGTCGTGCCTGGGCGGGCTGATCGGGCTGGCGCTGGCGCAGCTCGTCATCCTGGCGCTGGTGCCGCTGATGCAGGTGCCGTGGACGTTCGATCCGCAGATCAACCTGATCGCCTTCGCCATCTCGGCGGTGATCGGCGTGGTGTTCGGCTATTTCCCGGCGCGGCGCGCGGCGGCGCTCAACCCGATCGATGCGCTCCGGCATGAATGATGGTGTGTGCAGCGGGGTCATGGACCAGCGCGCGTAGCTGTTCCAGCTCCTCCGCCGTGTCGACGTCGATCAGTTCGGCCGGGGTGGTGACAACGTGGCGCCCGCGCCGCACCATCTCGGCGGCGCCCCGCTCGCCGGTCAGCGTCATCAGGTAATCGAAACAGTCGCGGCCGAACAGGGCCGGGGGCTTGGGCTCGACCCCGTCGCTCGACGCCACCACCGCGCCCGGTCCGTCGACCGCCTCGAACATGCGATGGATATGCGCGGCGGTGACGCGCGGCATGTCGGCCAGCGCGATCAGCACGGCCTGCGCCCCCTGTTCGCGGGCGCGGGCGACGCCCAGGCGGACCGAGCGCGACATGCCGTCGCCCGGATCGTCGTTATGGATGACGGTGAAACCGTGCGGGCGATAGTCCAGCGCGCTGCCGTTGACGATCGCCAACCGCTCCTGGAACGGCATCGATTCCAACGCGACCGCGACGTGCAGGCCGAGCGGTCGGCCCAGGAACTCCTGGTCCAGCTTCGAGCCGATATCGCCGAAGCGGCGCGACCGGCCGGCGGCGAGCAGGATCAGGACGGTGTTCTCGACGCGGATCATGGCTTGGGCGTGTCGTGAAAGGCGCCGACCATCGCCGCGGCGATCGACAGCGCGATCTCCGACGGTCCGATCGCGCCGATGTCGATGCCGACCGGGCCATCGACCCGGTCGATCGCCTCTGCCGAAAGCCCCGCTGCCGCCAGCCGCTCGCGCCGCGCCGCATGGCTGCGCCGGCTGCCGAGCGCGCCGACATAGCCGGCCTCGCTGCCCAAGGCCGCGATCAGCGCCGGATCGTCGATCTTGATATCGTGGCTGAGCGTCACGACGGCGGTGGCCGGGCCGGGGCGATAGGCGGCGACCGCCTCGTCCGGCCAGCGATCGTCGAGCGTGACGCCGGGAAAGCGTTCCTCGGTCAGGAAGCGCGCGCGCGGGTCGATCACCACCACCTCGATGCCGAGCGTACGGGCGAGCGCGGCGAGGCTCTGCGCGATCTGCACCGCGCCGACGATCAGCAATCGGCGCGGCGGGTCGTAGCGGTTGATGAAGACCTCGCCCGTCTCCAGCGGCCGCTCGCTCGAATGGCCCGTGTCCAGATCGGTATGGACGGTAAGCGAGTCGCCTTGTTCGCGCGCACCGGCGATGCGATCGAACAATTCGGGGTCGAACCCCTCGGCCGACACCGGCTGCACCATCACCGCGATCTCGCCACCGCAGGGGAGGCCGACTTCCCAAGCGGCGGCGTCCGCGACGCCGTAGCGGCGAAGCTGGAACGGCGCGCCCGCGATCACCTCCGCGGCGGTCTGGAGGATGTCGCTCTCGACGCAGCCGCCCGACACCGATCCCTCGAACCGGCCATCCCGATGCACCAGCATATGGCTGCCGCGCGGCCGGGGGGCCGAGCCCCAGGTCGACACCACGGTAGCAAGGGCGAGCGGTTCGCCCGCCCAGGTCCGCGCCGCCGCCAGGACGCTGTCATTCTCCGCCATGTCGGCCCTTTCCCGGAACCGGGCTCATAGCGCGGGCAGGCCGTCCAGCAACTTGTCGCAGGTGATCGGGAATTCGCGCACCCGCACGCCGCAGGCATTGTAGACCGCGTTCGCCACTGCCGGAGCCGCGCCGGAAATGCCCAGCTCGCCGATCCCCTTGGCGTGGATGGGGTTGGCGTAGATGTCGCGCTCGTCGAGGAAATGCACTTCGAGCTGTGGCACGTCGGCGTTCACCGGCACGTGATATTCGGCGAGATCGCGGTTCACCAGCTTGCCGTTGCGCTGGTCGTGGATCAAATCCTCGGTCAGCGCCGCGCCGATGCCGAAAGTCATGCCGCCCAGGCATTGCGAGCGCGCCGTCTTGGCGTTGAGCACGCGGCCGGCGGCGAATACGCCCAGCATCCGGCGCACGCGCACCTCGCCGGTCACGGCATTGACCGCGACCTCGGCGAAATGCGCGCCGTAGGACGCCTGGGTCATCGCCTTTTCCATCTTGCCCGGCTTGATCTCGCCGGTCGCCTCCATGCCCTGGCCGACCAGCTCGCCGAGCGGGACCGAGCGATTGGCGCCGATCGCCTGGCCGTCCTTCAACGTCAGTTCGCCGGGGTCCACGTCCATCGCCTTGGCCAGCTTGTCGCGCAGCAACTCGCAGGCGAGATAGACCGCCGATCCAGCCGAGGTCGCGCCCCAGGAGCCGCCCGAGCCCGCCGCTGGCGGATCGTTGGTGTCGCCCAGCGACATGCGGATCTTCTCGACCGGGATGCCCAGGATCTCGCCCGCGATCTGCGCCAGGATCGTGTAGCTGCCGGTGCCAATATCGGTCATCGCCGACGACACGGTGGCGCTGCCGTCGGCATGGATTTCCACCTTGGCCGAGCTTTGTTGCAGCATGTTGGAGCGCGCGGCGGAGGCCACGCCCATGCCGATCAGCCACTCGCCCTCGCGCCTCTGCGCTGGACGCGGATTGCGCTGGTCCCAGCCGAACTTCTCCGCGCCCACTTGCAACGCGCGGCTGAGCTGGCGCGAGGAGAAGGGGATGTCCTTCTCCGGATCGGCGTCGATGTCGTTCGCCTTGCGCAGGTCGATCGGGTCGAAGCCCAGCTTCTCCGCCAATTCGTCCATCGCGCATTCCAGCCCGATCATCCCCACCGCTTCGCCCGGCGCGCGCATCGAGCCGGAGAGCAGCAGGTTCAGCGGCACCATGTCGTGCGTGATCGAGCGGTTCTCGCCGCGATAGAGGAAATGGGTGCCGATGCCGACGGGCTCGAAATAATCCTCGCCCGGCAGGTTGGAGGTGAGCGAGTCGTGCCCGATCGCGGTCAGCTTCCCGTCCTTGCCGGCGGCGAGGCGCAGCCGCTGCTCGGTGTTGGAGCGACGCACCGTGGCGTCGAACACCTGCGTGCGTGCCATCACCGCCTTGACCGGGCGGCCGAGCCGCTTCGCCGCGATCGCCGCCGCGACGCTTTCAGGCGCAATGCCGAGCTTCGAGCCGAAGCCGCCGCCGATGTAGCGGGCGATGATCCGCACCTTCTTCTCGCTGATGCCGAGCGACTTGGCGAGTTGCTGCGCGTCCGAGGTCGGCATCTGGTAGGAGCCGTAGAGCGTCAACGCGTCGTCGTTCCACACCGCGATCGAGGCGTGCGGCTCCATCGCCGCCGAATTCTGGCTGGGGGTGACATAGGTGGCCTCGACGGTCACCGGCGCCTGGGTCATCGCCTTGTCGACATTCCCTTGCGTGTAGTGCGCCGGAATCTGCGAGGCGGGGGGCGTCTCGCTCTGGTCGCGATTGGCGTCGAAGTCATAGGCGCCGGCGGCATAGTCGTATTCGATGTGCAGCCGTTGCGCCGCGTCGCGCGCGACCTCGAAGCTCTCCGCCAGCACGATCGCGACGATCTGGCCGAAATAGCCGACCTCTTTCACGCCCTGCGTCGGCGCGGTCGTCTCGCCACCCTGCTGGGGGTTGCGGATGAACGTGTCGTAGTCGGTGATGACGTCGATCACGCCGGGCATCGCCTTGACCGCCGATGCATCGATGGCCGTGACCGTGCCATGGCCTATCTTGGCGCCGACCAGCACGCCATGGGCAAGGTTGTCGATCTGGTACTCGGCGGCATAGGTGGCGGTGCCGGATACCTTGAACGGCCCGTCGACCCGGTCGAGCGGGCGCGAGATGACCCCTTGCACGCTCGTGTCGAGCAGGCTGTCGGGGTGCGGCTTGTCCATCGTCAGGCTGTTGCGGTCGCCCTGGCCGAAGATCGCGTCGAGCATCTTACTTCCCCGTCAGTTCGCGGAGCGACGCGATCAGCGTGCGCCGGGCGAGCGGAATCTTGAAATCGTTGCTGCCCTGGCCCTTGGCGTCGGCCAGCAGCGCATCGGCGGCGGCGGCGAAGTTCGCGTCGGTCGCCGGCTTGCCGACGATCGCCGCCTCGACGGCCGGGTTGCGCCACGGCATCGGCGCCAGACCGCCAAAGGCGAGCGAGGCGGAGGCGACCACATCGCCGTCCATCCGCACCACGCCCGCCACCGACACCAGGGCAAAGGCATAGGAGGCGCGGTCGCGCACCTTGCGGTACAGGTGCCGCGCGCCCTCCACCTTCGGCGGCAGCTCGACGGCAGTGATCAGCTCGCCCGGCTCCAGCACCGTCTCGATCTGCGGCGTGTCGCCTGGCAGGCGGTAGAAGTCGCCGATCGCGATGCGGCGGCGGTCGCCGTCCGGTTTCTGCGTGACGATCGTCGCGTCGAGCGCGCGCATCGCCACCGCCATGTCGGAGGGATGCGTGGCGATGCACTTCTCCGACGTGCCGAGCACCGCCAGAATGCGGTTGACGCCGCCGATCGCGGAACAACCGCTGCCCGGCTCGCGCTTGTTGCAGGGCGTGGCGGTGTCATAGAAATAATAGCAGCGGGTGCGCTGGAGCAGATTGCCGCCGGTCGTCGCCTTGTTGCGCAACTGGCCCGATGCGCCGGCCAGCAGCGCGCGGCTCAGCACCTCATAGTCGGCGATGATGCGCGGATCGGCGGCCAGGTCGCTGTTCGGGACCAGAGCGCCGATCGACACGCCGCCCTCGTCGCGCGGGGTGATGCCGCCGAGCGGCAGGCGGGTGATGTCGACCAGCTTGGCAGGGGTCTCGATCTGCAGCTTCATCAGGTCGAGCAGGTTGGTGCCGCCGGCGATGAAGCGCGCCTGGGGGGCAAGGGCTTCGGCGACCGCCTGGTCGGCATCGCCGGCGCGCGCATAGGCGAAGGGTTTCATGCGCCGATCTCCCGCGCGGCTTCCAGCACCGGCTGGCGATCGCCCTTGCCGGCGACCTCGCGGATGGCGTCGACGATGTTGGGATAGGCGGCGCAGCGGCACAGATTGCCGCTCATCCGCTCGCTGATCTCCGCATCGCTCAGCTCGACCGCGGTCAGATCGGCCGAGGCATGGCTGGGCCAGCCCTTCTCGACTTCACCGAGCATCCCGACCGCCGAGCAGATCTGGCCCGGCGTGCAATAGCCGCACTGGTAGCCGTCGTGGCGGACGAACGCGTCCTGCATCGGGTGAAGGTCGCCGACCTGGCCCAGCCCCTCGATCGTCACGATTTCGCTATCCTCGTGCATGACGGCAAGCGTCAGGCAGCTGTTGATGCGGCGGCCATCGACCAGCATCGTGCACGCCCCGCACTGGCCATGGTCGCACCCCTTCTTGGAGCCGGTCAGCCCCAGATGTTCGCGACACAGGTCGAGAAGCGAGGTACGGACATCGACCTCCGCGTCATGGGTCTTGCCGTTGATGTTGAATTTCATGCCACCGCCTCGTCACGAATCCGTGTCTGAACGCGGACTTGCGCCTGCGGCTCCCGTTGCGAGCGGTTCTCATGACATGAATCAGGGTTCGCGATCACATGGATAACCATCCCACCGCGCGACCGATCGTGATCGCGCATCGCGGATGCAGCGGCGAACGGCCCGAACATACGCTCGCCGCCTATGAACGCGCGATCGACCAAGGCGCGGACGTCATCGAGCCCGATTTGGTGCCGACGCGCGACGGTGTGCTGGTCGCGCGGCACGAGAACGAAATCGGCGGCACCACCGATGTCGCGCGCCATGCCGGCTTCGCGCGCCGGCGGACCACGAAGACGATTGACGGGCAGGAGGTCACCGGCTGGTTCGTCGAGGATTTCACGCTCGCCGAATTGAAGACGCTGCGCGCGCGCGAACGCCTGCCCGACCTGCGCCCGGCGAACACCGCGTTCGACGGTCGGTTCGAGATTCCAACGCTGGGGGAGATCATCGCGCTCGCCAAGGCGCGGGGCGTCGGTCTCTATCCGGAGACCAAGCATCCGACCTACTTCGCGGCGATCGGGCTCGGGACGGACGCCCCCCTGGTCGCCGCGCTCCATGCCGCCGGGTGGAGCGGGCCGGACGATCCCGTCTTCATCCAGTCGTTCGAGGTGGGCAATCTTCGGCGCATCGCGGGGATGACGCGGCTGCGGCTGATCCAGCTCATGGACGCGCAGGGCGGGCCGGCGGACGGCGCGGTGCCCAGCTACCAGATGATGGCGACGCCGGGTGGCCTGCGCGCGGTCGCCGCCTATGCCTATGGCATCGGGCCGAACAAGGCCCAGCTCGGACAGGGCGGTCTGGTCCGCGATGCCCATGCGGCGGGCCTGCGCGTCCATCCCTGGACGTTCCGGGCGGAAAACCGGTTTCTCGCCGCACCTTTCCAGCGGGCGGGGGCGACGGGCGATCTGGCGGGTGAGATCGCCGCGGCGCTCCGCCTCGGAATCGACGGATTCTTCACCGACTATCCGCTAATCGGCGTCCAGACCCGTGACGCCGTCGCCAAGGAATCCCGTGATGCGTAAGCCCCTGCCGCTTCTTGTCCTCCTGCCGCTGGCGACGGCCGGCTGCGTCAGCACCGCGACGGCGATCGTCAAGGCACCGTTCCAGGTGGCCGGCAAGGCGGTGGACTGGACGACGACCAGCCAGGAAGAGGCGGACCGCAACTACGGCCGCAAGATGCGCAAGGAGGAAGCGCGCGAGGGCAAGGAGCGCCGCGAATTCGACAAGCGCTGCCGCCGCGACCCTGACCGCGACGAATGCCGACAGGGCTATCAGGGCTTCCAGGCGGGGCGGCGCTAGAGCGACCAGAGCAGCGTGGCGGGGAAGGGTGTCCAGCGCCCGACCCGCACGCCGGCGTGGCGCAGCGCGTCGCCCGTCCAGGCGTTGCAGGTCCGCAGCGCGGAATACCGGCCGTTGGATTCGTAGAACACGTCATCGCGACCATAGCCGGGGTAGCGGGCCGCGTCGCGTGCGCGCGCGCCGCGGATGAAGGCGGCGAGCCGGCGATATTCGGCCGGCCGCAGCAGGATGCGCCGCACGTCCGGCGCCGCGATGGGGCGGGGGACATGCTCGACATGGAGCAGCGTGCGCCGGCTGCCCAGCGCCGCCGCCAGGATGGTGGCGGGACGCACATCGGCCCAGTGCGGCGTCTCCAGGTAGAAGGTCCGCTCACCCCAACCGATCGCGAGATGGTCCCAGCCGCCGAAGCGCGGGTCGGCGAGGTCCCCGGCTGGGAAAAGCGCGCGCCAGTCGACGCCCGCCGCCCGCTTGGGGACGACCAGGCCGGTATGGACGCCGTTCGACACGACGAAGATTTCGACACGACCGGCTGGCGGCGGCGGCGGGCGCCAGTCCGGGTGGGCGGGCAGCGCGCCGCCGGCCAGCCCGGCCACGCCATAGCCGATCAGGATCGCCGCCAGCGTCGCGGCCAGCCAGCCCATCCACCGGGCGATGCGCGATGTTCCTCGTCCCACGTCGCCATGCTAGAGGATCGCCAGGGCAGAGGGAACGCCGGTTCTCGCCCGCCCACCGGAGCGACGGCTGGATCGCCCGGTGGCGGAGATCGTGCCGGGCGGCATGGTGCTGACCCATGGCATTCGGACGTCCGCACGGAGCCGCCGGACCCCGGGCTCCGGCATTTGCCGGAACCCGGGATCGCGCATCACAGATCCAGCGCCCAGCCGTCGCGGCCCTTTGGGTCGAACGGTCCCGCCGGCACGAAGCGGTCCGGGCCCGCCGTCAGGCGCAGCACGCTCCAGTCGCCGCGCCGGTCGACCGCCTCCAGCGTGCAGCCGCAGGCCGCATAGGCGGCCACCACCTCGGCACGCTGCGTCTCCAACAGGCCGGCGAGCACGATCGTCGCCGAGGGGCCGGCGATCGCCGCGAGTTCGGGCGCCATCGAGACCAGCGGTCCCGCCAGGATATTGGCGATCACCAGGTCATAGGGGGCGCGGTCGGTGACCGGATCGGCCAGCGCGCCGTCGGCGACGATCAGTTCGATGCCGTTGACCGCGTTGAGGGCGGCATTCTCCGCCGTCACCTCGATCGCGACCGGATCGATATCGGTCGCGACGATCCGCGCGTCGGGCCAGAGATGCGCGACCGCGAAGGCGAGCAGGCCGGTGCCCGTGCCAACATCGATCGCGCTGGCGACATCGCGGTCCGCCAGGCCGTCGAGCATCGCCAGGCAGCCGCTGGTCGTCTCGTGATGCCCGGTGCCGAAGGCGCGGCCGGCGGGGATGTGGAAGGCGCGGACGCCCGCCGGTACTTCGGCCGCGCCGCTATGCACGAAGAAGCGGCCGACCGACAGCGGCGCCAGCCCCGCCTGGCTCAGCGTCACCCAATCCTCGGGCGGCAGGTGGGTGATCGTCGCCGCGCGCGCGCCGGCGCTCGGCACCAGGGCGCGGACCTGCGCGACCAGCGCCGCATCGGGCTCCGCCTCGACATAGGCGTCTAGTCGCCACTGTTCGCGGTCGTCCTCCACCTCCTCGGTGGTCATGAGGACCGCGCCGGCGATCAACTCGTCGGCCATGTCGATCGCCTCCGCCTCGGCGCGGGTGCAGGGCAGGCTGATCTTCCAGCTATCGGACATAGCTGGCTCCGTTCACGTCGAGCACCGCACCGGTCATCGACGGCGGCGCCTCCAGCGCCAGGAAGCGGACCGTGGTCGCGACCTCCGCCGGGTCGGCGACGCGGCCGAGCGGGATGTCGGCGAGCAGCCTGTCGCCGCCCCGGCTGGCCAGATAGTCCTCGGCCATGCCGGTCATGGTGAAGCCGGGGCAGACCGCGAAGGCGAGGATGCCCTGCGCCGCGTAGCCGCGCGCGATCGTCTTGGTCATCGCCACCATGCCGGCCTTGGACGCGGCATAATGCCAGTGGGCGGGCGAGTCGCCGCGATAGGCGGCGCGACTGGCGACGTTGACGATCCGCCCGCCGACGCCGCGTTCCTGCCAGTGCAGCACCGCCAGTCGGCAGAGCTCGGCCGAGGCGGTGAGGTTGATCCGCATCGTCCGTTCCCAGCCCGCCAGCCAGTCGGGATCGTCCAGCGGATTGGCCTCGAACACGCCGGCATTGTTGACGAGCACGTCGATCGCGCCGCCGGCTTCGTCCAGCGCGGCGCGCCACAGCGCGGTGGCCGCATGCGGTTCGTCGAAATCGGCGGGGATGCCGCTGGCGGTGCCATGGCCGATCACGGCCTGTCCGTCGGCGCGCAGCCGCTCGGCGATCGCCGCGCCGATGCCGCGGCTCGATCCGGTGAGGAGTATGGTCATGCCCGGCGGCTTAGCGCGGGCGGCGGGCTTGGTCATCCCGCCACTTGACCGGCCGAGGGGCTGACGAACACATCCTCGATCCGGCAGGCGAACAGCTCGGCGATGCGGAAGGCGAGGGGAAGCGACGGATCATAGCGGCCCGTCTCGATCGCGATCACGCTCTGGCGCGAGATGTCCAGATTCTCGGCCAGCGTCTGCTGGCTCCAGCCGCGGGTCCCGCGCAGCTCCTTCAGCCGGTTGTTCACAGGCCGGCCTGCCTCCGGCCGATCAGCATCCTGCCGCGCTCGATCAGGCGATTGAGGACCCCGCCGATCGCCAACCCGGCGATCCACACGATCGGCCAGACATAGCCGACAAGGTGCGGCAGCAGCTCGAACCCCTCCAGGAACCCCCAGATCGTCGCGGCGCTGAGCGCGATGCCGGTCGCGAACAGCAACTGGCGGACCTGGAGCATCCGCAGATACTCGTCGCTCTCCTCGACGAGATAGACGGCCATCATCCAGAAGAAGCCGCACACCGCCAGCGCCGGCAGGATGCCGACGACATAGGCCAGCGGCCCCGCGACCAAGTGGCGCGACAGTAGATAGACGGCGGCGAACAGCAGCGCCGTATAGACGAGGCTCAGGATCAGGACGCGCCGGTTGTAGCGACGCTGCGCAGGCGAAAACGGCATGTAAAGCCTCCTTCAAGATGTAAAGGATACTTTACATATAAAAGACGCTTTACGTCAAGCGTGCTTGACAGGAGGTCACGCCGCGACCTTCGCGACGAAATCCCCGGCGCTGGCCTTCAGCGTGCCCAGCCGGCCATCGAGCGAGTCGAAGCCGCGGCCGACGCCGTCGATCTCGGAGGCGACGGTCTCGGTGTCTTCGCGGATTGCGGCGATGGTGCTCGACATCGAGTCGGCGGCGAGCGCGGTCTCGTCGACGGCGGCGGTGATCGCGGTCACGGTCTGCGCCTGCGCCTCCATCGCGAAGCGGATGCGGTCGGCGCTTTCCTGCACCTCGTGCACGGTCGACTTGATCGAGGCGTTGGTCTCGACGGTGCCGCGCGTCGCCGACTGGATCGCGGCGATCTTGGCGGCGATGTCGTCGGTGGCGCGCGCGGTCTGGCTGGCGAGGCTCTTGACCTCCTGCGCCACCACCGCGAAGCCGCGCCCGGCGTCGCCCGCGCGGGCCGCCTCGATCGTGGCGTTGAGCGCGAGCAGGTTGGTCTGCCCGGCGATGTCGCGGATCAGGCCCAGGATCGATTCGATCGACTTGGCATGGTCGGACAGCGCCTCCGACATGCCGACCGCCTGGCCCGCCTGGGCGGAGGCGCGGGTGGCGATCTCGGCGGCGGCCTCGACCTCGATGCGGGCATCCTCGATCGCGCGGATCAGCCCGGCGGCGGTCTGCGCCGCCTCGCGCATCGCCACGGCCGATTGTTCGGCGGCGGCGGCCACCTCGGACGCCTTGCCCAGCATCCCGCGCGCGAGCAGCGACGCCTTGTCGCTCTGCTGGCGCAGGTGCGAGCTGCTCTGGCTCGCCTCCTCCACGGTCTCGCCGATATTCTCGCGGAACTCGCCCGCCAGCCGTGCGCGCGTGCCCTGCGCCGCATGGTCGATGAAGCCGGCATAGAGCGCGACGGTCAACTCGGTCTCCAGCGCGAACAGCCGCATCAGCGTATCGGTCATGCGGGCGCGGTCGGGATGATCCGCGTCGAGCCGCGCCATCAGCGCCTTGAGCGCGGCGCGGTCGCTGGCGCAGGACATGGCGAGCATGTCCATGGTGCCGACCCCGGCGCCATAGGCGGCCGCGACCGAGCGTTCGAGCGATTCGATCCAGGCGAGCCCGGCCAGGTCGCAGAAGCGGTTGCGCAGATAGGCGCGGCCGGCCTCCAGCAGACGCGAATGGTCGAGCGGCCTCCACTCGGCGGCCCCCGGATTGGCGACGCGGTAATGCGACCAATAGGCCATGACGATCGCGTCCAGATCGCCCTCGATGATCGCGTAGAGCGCGCGCGCATCGGCGACGAGGGCGCCATCGCCGCCGTCGAAGGCGCGGATGCGCGCGGCCATGTCGATGCCGGCCGCGATCGTGCCGGGCACGGGAAGGTCGATCGCGCTGCTGGCGCCGCTGGTGGTCATGCCGAAGATGTCCCCTGAAACTCGTGGCATCATCGCTAGCCCCCTTGGGTTAACGTCAAGTTAGAAAAAGGGACGGGAGCGGCCGCATTCCGGCATCCCATGTCACATCGGCTTCACCCTTGGCTTGCATCGTGGCCCCGTGCGCCTCATAGGGCGGCGGAATTGCATCGATCGAGGACCGTCGCCTTGGCTTCCCGTAATCCCGCCCGGCCGCTGAGCCCGCATCTCCAGATCTGGCGCTGGGGCCCGCACATGCTGGTCTCCATCCTTCACCGCGTGACCGGCAGCGGCATGGCGACGGTGGGGTCGCTGCTGCTCGTCTGGTGGCTGGCGGCGCTTGCCGGCGGCGCGGAGAGCTACGCCACGTTCCAGGGCGTGTTCACGACCGACAGCGGCGCGCTGAACGTGTTCGGCGTCATCATCGGCGTCGGGCTGACGCTGTCGCTGTTCCAGCACATGATGTCGGGCATCCGCCACCTCTTCCTCGACACCGGCGCCGGGTTCGAACTGAAGACCAACAAGACCTTCGCCATGCTGACCATGGTCGCGTCGGTGACGCTGACCGCGGTCTTCTGGCTCTATCTGGGGATGAAGTGATGCGCTCGTCGCTCGGTCGTGTCCGGGGCCTCGGCTCCGCCAAGGAAGGTACGCATCACTGGTGGTATCATCGCCTGACGGCGGGATCGAATCTGGTGCTGATGCTGTGGCTGCTGATCGCGATCGCGCGCCAGCCATCCTATGACTATGCCACGCTGCACGCGTGGATGCAGAGCGCCTGGGTGGCGGTGCCGATGGCGCTGTTGATCCTGTCGGTCTTCTATCATTTCCGCCTGGGCCTGCAGGTGGTGATCGAAGACTATCAGCATGACGAGAGTCGCGTCGTGCTGCTGGTCCTGCTCAACTTCTTCGTGGTGGCGCTCGGCGCCACCGCCATCTTCTCGATCCTGAAGATCGCCTTCGGAGCCGCCGCCTGATGTCCGCTGCCTACAAGATCATCGACCATACCTATGACGCGGTCGTCGTCGGGGCGGGCGGGTCCGGCCTGCGCGCGACCATGGGGATCGCCGAGGCGGGACTGAAGACCGCCTGCATCACCAAGGTGTTCCCGACCCGCAGCCACACGGTTGCGGCGCAGGGCGGGATCGCCGCCTCGCTCGGCAACAACACGCCGGACCATTGGTCCTGGCACATGTACGATACCGTCAAGGGGTCGGACTGGCTGGGCGACCAGGACGCGATCGAATATCTCTGCCGCGAGGCGCCGCAGGCGGTGTACGAGCTGGAACATGCCGGCGTGCCGTTCAGCCGCAACGCCGACGGCACCATCTACCAGCGCCCGTTCGGCGGCCACATGCAGAATATGGGCGACGGCCCGCCGGTGCAGCGCACCTGCGCCGCCGCCGACCGCACCGGTCACGCCATGCTGCACGCGCTCTACCAGCAGTCGCTGAAGTACGACGCGGACTTCTACGTCGAATATTTCGCGCTCGACCTGATCATGGAGAACGGCGTCTGCCGGGGCGTGATCGCCCTGTGCATGGAAGACGGCTCGATCCACCGCTTCCGCGCGCACAACGTCGTGTTGGCGACCGGCGGCTATGGCCGCTGCTATTTCTCCGCCACCTCGGCGCACACCTGCACCGGCGACGGCAATGCGATGGTGCTGCGCGCCGGCCTGCCGCTGCAGGACATGGAGTTCGTGCAGTTCCACCCGACCGGCATCTACGGGGCGGGCGTGCTGATCACCGAGGGCGCGCGCGGCGAGGGCGGGTACCTGACCAATTCCGAGGGCGAGCGCTTCATGGAGCGCTATGCCCCCTCCGCCAAGGACCTGGCGTCGCGCGACGTCGTGTCGCGTTCGATGGCGATGGAGATGCGCGAGGGTCGCGGCGTCGGCGAGCACAAGGATCATATCTACCTGCACCTGGATCATATCGATCCCAAGGTGCTGGCGGAGCGGCTGCCCGGCATCACCGAGACCGGCAAGATCTTCGCCGGCGTCGACCTGACGCGCCAGGCGCTGCCGGTGACGCCCACCGTGCACTACAACATGGGCGGCATCCCGACCAACTATCATGGCGAGGTCGTCTGCCTGAAGGATGGCAATCCCGATCACGTCGTGCCCGGCCTGTTCGCGGTGGGCGAGGCGGCGTGCGTGTCGGTGCACGGCGCCAACCGGCTGGGCTCCAACTCGCTGATCGACCTGGTCGTGTTCGGCCGCGCCACCGGACTGCGGATCAAGGACCAGCTGAAGCCCGGCACGCCGCACAACCCGCTGCCCAAGGGATCGGAGGAACTGGCGCTCAGCCGGCTCGACCGGTTCCGCAACGCGAACGGCGGCACGCCGACCGCGAAGCTGCGCACCGAAATGCAGCGTACCATGCAGAAGCATTGCGCGGTGTTCCGCGATTCGGCGCTGCTGACCGAGGGCGTGGCAAAGATGAAGGACATCTATGCCGGGATGCAGGACGTGTCGGTCAAGGACCGCTCGCTGATCTGGAACACCGACATGGTCGAGACGCTGGAGCTCGACAATCTGATGGCGCAGGCGACGGTGACGATCCAGGCGGCCGAGAACCGCAAGGAATCGCGCGGCGCGCACATGCACGAGGACTTCCCCGAGCGCGACGACGCGGACTGGATGAAGCACACGCTGACCAGCTTCCAAGGTTGGGGCGGCCAGGGCGGCGGCGTCGCGATCGACTATCGCCCGGTGCACGACTATACGATGACCGACGATATCGCGTACATCAAGCCGAAGAAGCGCGTCTATTGACGATGCTCCGGGCCCGGCGGCGGCTGATCCGCCGCCGGGCCTGACGATCATGCGGACGCTGTTCGGCCTTCTCGCCCTGCTGATCGCGACGCCGGGCTTCGCTCAGCCCGGCGCGCCGGTAGTGTCCGCGCCGCCGGCCGTCTACGCCACCGATCCCTTCTATGCCCGCTATGTCGATGCGGGCGGCATTCCCATCCTGTCCTCGTCGCGCACGCCCGACCGCGCGTTGCTGCTGGCGCGTGAGATCGTGCTGTCGCTGTTGGCCAAGCGCCCCGACATCGCCGCCGAACTGCGCCGCGAAGGTCTGCGCGTGGCGATCATGGCGCCCGACGAGTCGACGCTCGACATCCCCGAGCAGCGCGACTGGAAGAAGCCAGCGATCGACGATCCACGCCTGACCCGGTGCGAGCGGAAACATTATCAGGAACGGATCGGCCGGCTGACCGATCGGCAATATTGGGATTATCGCGCGCGCGGCATGGGCGGGCTGCTGACCAGCGCGGCCGCGGAGAACCTGCTCGCCGGCCCCAATGACCGGTATCACGGCCAGAACACCTTCGTGCACGAGTTCAGCCATGCGATCTTTCGGGCGGCGGCCCGGATCGATCCGGCGTTCTTCCGCCGGGTGGAGAAGGCCTATTTCCACGCCCGCAAGACAGGCCTGTGGACAAACGAATATGCCGCGACCACGATCGAGGAATATTGGGCGGTCGGCACGCAATTCTGGTTCAACTCCGCGCCGCTCGCCAGCTTCGGGTCGGTCAAGGTGCTGTCGGACGGGGATTTGAAGGCGTACGACCCGCGCCTTCATGCGGTACTGGCGGAGGTCTATGCCGGGCACCAGGCGGCGGGCGACCTGTTCTGGCAGCATCCCGACCGCGTGCCCAAGGGACCGGTCCCGGAATTCACCGCGGAGGTGTGTTGAGGCGGATCATCGAGAATGCGCGCCATCGCCTGCGAATTTGGCACCACCCCGGCGGAGGCCGGGTTCCAGTGACGGAGCGATTGTCGTCGCTCATCGGAGTCCCCCAACTGGATCCCGGCCTTCGCCGGGATGGTGAAGCGGGGAGGGAGGCGATGATGGCTTTCTCGAGCCGGGGGTAGCTCAGGACGGCCGTCTGCCCGCCCACCACCAGGCGACCGCCGACCCGGCGAGGCCAGCGATGATCGCGCTGGTCGTGCCCGGATTCAGCGCCGCGCTGGTATAGAGGCTGGTCCGCCGCGCATGGGGATGTTCGCCCGACCGTATCCGGCCGGCCCCGACACCCCATTTCAGGTTGCTCGGCTCCGGCTGCGCCTTGCGCGGATCGGTGAAGGTCTTGGCCCCGATCGGCGCGATTTTCTCGAACAGGGTCGGGAAGTGGTTGGCGAACAGCACCTGGGCCAGCCCGCCGCCGCCGACCGTGATCGTGCGGCGCGGCCTCACCGCACAGGCCAGGATCGCATCGGCGACCAGTTGCGGGTCGTAGATCGGCGGCGGAATCTGGCCCTCGCCGCGTTCGTGATTGGGGGCGTGCTGGCCAATCGGCGTGTCGATGCCCGACGGCTTGACCAACGTCACCGCAATCGGCGCGCCCGCCGCCCGCAACTCCATCCGCAGCGCCGCGACATAGGCCTTGATCGCGTGCTTGGACGCGGCATAGGCCCCCATGATCGGGCTGGGCATGTCCGACACGATCGAGCCCACCGTGATCAGCGCGCCGCCCTGTTTCAGCAGATGCGGCACCGCCGCCTTGCAGCCATGGACGACGCCGAAGTAATTGGTGCGGAACAGCCGTTCATGCTCGTCGTCCGGCGTCTCCATCAGCTTGGCGTAAAGGGCCACGCCGGCATCGTTGACCCAGGTGTCAATCCGCCCGAAGACCTCCACCGCATAGTCCGCCGCCGCCTGCACGCCCGCGGCGTCGCCGACATCGGCGGCCTTGGCCTCGACCCGCAAGCCCTCGGCCTGCCACTGGGCGACCAGGCCGCGCAGCACATCCTCCGATCGTGCGACCATCAAGACCTGGGCGCCCGCCTCGGCAGCGGTCCGGGCGGTTGCCAGACCGATGCCGGAACTCGCGCCGGTGATGACAATGGCTTGTTCTTTCAATGGCTTGAGGCGGATCGCCATGCTGTTGCTCCTGCTGGTCGGCCGCTCCAACCGGGCGAGGGGGACCGGGGTTCCCGCAAATAAACCCGCCGCGCCCCGGAACCCCGCGCCCTCGGTCCCGGTTAGCCGCGCCATGACCGACCAGCCCAACACCGCCCTGCGCTATCCGCTGCTCGCGGTGCCGCATATCCAGCTCTACGGCACCGTGGACGAGACGATGTATGCCAGCTTCAAGCAGCAATATGCCGAAGCCCCCGCCGAGGGACCGCTGGTCGTGTCGATCACGACCCTGGGCGGCGATCCGGAGATGGCGCGTGCGATGGGCGACTCGATCCGGCTGCTGCGCGATTATACGGGGCGCGAGGCGCTGTTCCTGGGCAAGGTCGCGGTCTATTCGGCGGGCGCGACGTTCATGTCCGCCTTTCCCGTGAACTGCCGCTTCCTGACGCGCGGCACCCGGCTGATGATCCATGAGCGATCGCTGACCTCGACCGTCCAGCTCAGCGGGCCGTTGTCGACGCTGCCCGACATATTGAAGGCCAAGCTGCACGAGATAGAGCATTCGATGCGCATCCAAGACGAGGGCTTCGCCGCGATCGTCGACGGATCGAACGTGACGCTGGACGATCTGAAGGGCCGCGCGACCGCCAACTGGTATGTCGATGCGGCCGAGGCGCTGGCGCTGGGGCTGGTGCTGGACGTGATATAAAGCACCGTAAGGGGCGAACGGACCATCACGGGGTTGCGCCGCCGCCGCTAAGGGCATAGCGGGAACGTAATCAGAGATCGGGACGTATCATGGCCGAATTCGCCCTTCCCAAGAACAGCAAGATCACCAAGGGGCAGCATCACGCCGCCCCCGTACCCTCGTCCGACCGCAAGCGGATGAAGGCGTTCAAGATCTACCGCTACGATCCGGACAGCGGCCAGAACCCGCGCTACGACACGTTTGAGGTCAATCTGGACGAGTGCGGGCCGATGGTGCTCGACGCGCTGATCAAGATGAAAAGCGAGCAGGACAGCTCGCTGACCTTCCGCCGCTCGTGCCGCGAGGGCATTTGCGGCTCGTGCGCGATGAACATCGACGGGCGCAACGGTCTGGCCTGCACCACCGCGATCGAGGATGTGAAGGGCGAGGTCCGGATCACGCCGCTGCCGCACATGGACGTGGTCAAGGACCTGGTGCCGGACTTCACGCATTTCTATGCGCAGTACAGCTCGATCAAGCCCTGGCTGCAGACCGTGACGCCGCCGCCTTCGGGCAAGGAGCGGCTTCAGGCGCCCGAGGATCGCGCCAAGCTGGACGGGTTGTATGAGTGCATCCTGTGCGCCTGCTGCTCGACGAGCTGCCCCAGCTATTGGTGGAATAGCGACAAGTTCCTGGGCCCGGCGATCCTGCTCCAGGCCTATCGCTGGCTCGCCGACAGCCGCGACGAGATGACCGGCGAGCGGCTCGACGCGCTGGAGGACCCGTTCCGACTCTATCGCTGCCACACGATCATGAACTGCGCGAATGTCTGCCCCAAGGGCCTGAACCCCGCCAAGGCGATCGCCGAGATCAAGAAGATGGAAGCCGAGCGGATCGTTTGATCGCGTTTGTGTGCCAAGCGACCGGCGGCGTGGCGGTCTCGCCCCGCCGGTCGTTCCGCCCTTTTTACAGGGCTTGACCCAGGGCGCCCGCCCGGCCCGCGCGGGGAACGACCCGCCGGCTGGAAGCCCCGATGACCGTCCTTACCGCCTATAATGCGCTGCTCGCCGCCGGCGAGCTTCGCCCCGATCCCGAACAGGCCGCCGCCGCCGCCCGGCTCGACCGGCTGGCCGGCCAGCTCCAGGCCGCGCCGCGGCGCGGCTCGCTGCTGTGGCGGCTGGCGGGGCGCAAGCCGCAGAGCCCGCGCGGGCTTTACCTGTGGGGCGGGGTGGGACGCGGCAAGTCGATGCTGATGGACCTGTTCTTCGCGCAGGTGCCGATCGAGCGGAAGCGCCGCGTCCACTTCTCCGAGTTCATGCTCGAGGTCCATGCCCGCATCAACGACGAGCGGCGCAAGGAGCAGGGCGACCCGATCCCGCCGGTCGCGGCGGCGCTGCGGGACGAGGCGCGGCTGCTCGCCTTCGACGAGATGATGGTGACCAATAGCCCGGATGCGATGATCCTGTCGCGGCTGTTCACCGCGCTGATCGAGGCGGGGGTGACGGTGGTGACCACCTCCAATCGCGCGCCGGCCGACCTCTACAAGAACGGTCTCAACCGCGAGCATTTCCTGCCCTTCATCGCGCTGATCGAGCAGCGGCTGGACGTGCTGGCGCTGAATGGCCCGGTCGACTACCGGCGCGACCGGTTGGGGTCGCAGGACACCTGGCTGGTGCCGAACGGGCCCGAGGCGACGGCCGACCTGTCCGCCGCCTTCTTCCGCCTGACCGACCACGAAGTGAGCGAGCCGATCCCCGCGGACGACCTGATCGTGCAGGGGCGGACGCTGCATGTGCCCAAGGCGCTGAAGGGTGTGGCGGTCTTCTCGTTCAAAAAGCTGTGCGGCGAGGCACGGGGCGCGGCGGATTATCTGGCGGTGGCGCGGCGCTACCATACGGTGATCCTGGTCGGCATTCCGCGCCTGGGGCCGGAGAACCGCAACGAGGCGGCGCGGTTCGTTGCGCTGATCGACGCGCTCTACGAGCATAAGGTGAAGCTGCTCGCCGCCGCCGATGCACAGCCCGACCGGCTCTATGAAACCGGCGACGGGGCGTTCGAATTCCAGCGAACGGTCAGCCGGTTGGAAGAGATGCGGTCCGACGATTATCTGTCGGCCGGCCACGGATCGGACCCCGCCTGACCAGCCGATGAATGGCTTATTGATCGTGCGAACCATTATCAGAACTAATCCTTAAGTCTTGCGCTTTAGCGGTTGCCCTCGGCCCATGATGGGCGTAGGCGGCGTGACCAATCGCTCGCCTCAGGACGGAGATGGATTGGATGGCCCGTAAGAAGATCGCGCTGATCGGCGCCGGTAATATCGGCGGCACGCTCGCGCACCTCGCAGCGCTCAAGGGTCTGGGCGATATCGTCCTGTTCGACGTGGTCGAGGGCGTTCCCCAGGGCAAGGCGCTCGACCTGTCGCAGTGCGGCCCGGTCGAAGGCTTCGACGCCACGATCACGGGCACCAACGACTATGCCGACATCGCCGGCGCGGACGTCATCATCGTCACCGCCGGTGTCGCGCGCAAGCCCGGCATGAGCCGCGACGATCTGCTCGGCATCAACCTGAAGGTGATGAAGGCGGTAGGCGAGGGCATCAAGGCCAATGCGCCCGACGCCTTCGTGATCTGCATCACCAACCCGCTCGACGCGATGGTCTGGGCGCTGCGTGAATTCTCCGGCCTGCCCGCCCATAAGGTGGTCGGCATGGCTGGCGTGCTCGACTCGGCGCGCTTCAGCCACTTCCTCGCCGAGGAGTTCGGCGTGTCGGTGAAGGATGTGAATACCTTCGTGCTCGGCGGCCACGGCGACACGATGGTGCCGGTGCTGGAATATTCGACCGTCAGCGGCATCCCGGTCAGCGACCTGATCGCAATGGGCTTCTCCACGCAGGAGAAGGTCGATGCGATCGTCAAGCGCACGCGTGGCGGCGGCGGCGAGATCGTCGCGCTGCTCAAGACCGGCTCGGCCTATTATGCGCCCGCGACGAGCGGCATCGCGATGGCGGAAGCCTATCTGTACGACCAGAAGCGCATCCTGCCGGCGGCCGCGCACCTGTCGGGCGAGTATGGCATCGACAATCTGTATGTCGGCGTACCGGTGGTGATCGGCGCCGGCGGCGTCGAGAAGGTCGTCGAGGTCAAGCTGACCGACGAGGCCAAGCAGAACCTGCAGGTGTCGGTCGACGCCGTGAAGGAGCTGCTGGTCGCCTGCAAGGGCATCGACGGGACGCTGGCGTAAGGACAGGCTGTCGATGTGAACCCTGGTTCCCCGGCGAAGGCCGGGGCCCAGTTGGGGAGGTCCCGAGGTGGAAAAGCCGGGCTATGTCTACAGCATGGCAAGCCAACGAAACGGCACCATCTATGTCGGGGTGACCAGCGATCTGGTCCGACGGGTGCATCAGCAGCGTTCGGCGATGATCGACGGGTTCACGAAGACGCATGATTGCAAGCGCTTGGTCTGGTACGAGGCGCATGACGGTATCGAAGCGGCTCGGCAGCGCGAGTTGCAGATGAAGAAATGGAAGCGGTCCTGGAAGCTGCGAGAGATTGAAGGGTTCAATCCCGACTGGGATGATCTGTTCGACCGCATCGTAGAAGCCTGACCGTTTCCCAACTGGGCCCCGGCCTTCGCCGGGGAACAAGAGGGAAGAGAAACGGATGAGCATCCTCGTCGACCGGAATACCAAGGTCATCACCCAGGGCATGACCGGCGAGACCGGCAGCTTCCACACCAAGGCGGCGCTGGACTACGGCACGCAGATGGTCGGCGGCGTCACGCCCGGCAAGGGCGGCACCGAGCATCTCGGCCTGCCCGTGTTCAACACGGTGGCGGAAGCCAAGTCGAAGACCGGCGCCGATGCGTCGGTCATCTACGTGCCGCCGCCCTTCGCCGCGGATTCGATCCTGGAGGCGATCGACGCCGAGATCCCGCTGATCGTCGCGATTACCGAGGGTATCCCGGTGCTCGACATGGTCAAGGTGAAGCGCGCGCTGTCGGGCAGCAAGTCGCGGCTGATCGGCCCGAACTGCCCCGGCGTGCTGACCCCGGGCCAGTGCAAGATCGGCATCATGCCCGGGTCGATCTTCAAGGAGGGCTCGGTGGGCGTCGTGTCGCGGTCGGGCACGCTGACCTATGAGGCGGTGTTCCAGACCTCGAACGCAGGCCTGGGCCAGACCACGGCGGTCGGCATCGGCGGCGACCCGGTCAACGGCACCAACTTCATCGACGTGCTGGAGCTGTTCCTGGCCGACGAGGCGACCAAGTCGATCATCATGATCGGCGAGATCGGCGGTTCGGCCGAAGAGGAAGCGGCGCAGTTCCTGCGCGACGAGGCCAAGCGTGGCCGCAAGAAGCCCATGGCGGGCTTCATCGCCGGCCGCACCGCGCCCCCGGGCCGTCGCATGGGCCATGCCGGCGCGATCGTGTCGGGCGGCCAGGGCGGCGCCGAGGACAAGATCGCGGCGATGGAAGCGGCCGGCATCAAGGTCGCGGCGAGCCCCAGCGAACTCGGCTCGACGCTGCTGTCGGTGCTGAACGGTTAAGCAAATAGCCGCCAGGCCGACGCGGGTCGGCCTTTCGGTCCGGTCGGGCAGGTCGCCCGGGCGGGCCGGGACCCCCGATGGGTCCGGGGTGGCGGAGGAGATGGTAAGATGGGCTACGAAGGTCAGGATTTCAGCGACGTCGCATCGGGCGTCAGCCCCGCGTTCATCGAGGCGCTCTACGCCAAATACCAGGCGTCCCCATCGGAGGTGGAGCCGGGTTGGCGCGCCTTCTTCGAAGGGCTGGAAGCCGGACCCTCGCAGCCGAGCTGGCGGAGCAGTCGCTGGCCGCTGACCACCACCGATGATCTGACCGCCGGGCTCGACCCGACGCAGATGGAGCCTGCGCCCAAGCCGGCGCGTGGCGGCAAGCCCGCCCCCGCGGCGGCCGCGGCTCCGGCGGCGACCCAGGCCGATATCGTCAAGGCGGCCGGCGACGCGATCCGCGCGCAGCTGCTGATCCGCACCTATCGAGTCCGCGGCCACCTGGCCGCCAACCTCGACCCGCTGGGCCTCGCCAAGCGCGAGATGCCCGAGGACCTGCGCACCGAATATCACGGCTTCAGCGATGCCGACCTGGACCGGCCGGTCTATCTGGGCGGCACGATGGGCTTCGAATGGGCGACCATCCGTCAGCTCGTCGACACGCTGCGCAAGAATTACTGCGGCAATGTCGGCCTCGAATATATGCACATCGTCGATGTCGAGGAGCGCCGTTTCCTGCAGGAGCGCATGGAAGGCCAGGACAAGGCGATCGAGTTCACCCAGGACGGCAAGAAGGCGATCCTGAACAAGGTGATCGAGGCCGAGCAGTGGGAGAAGTTCCTGGGCCGCAAATATGTCGGCACCAAGCGCTTCGGGCTGGACGGCGGCGAGTCCATGATCCCCGCGCTCGAGTCGGTCATCAAATATGGCGGCCAGATGGGCGTGCGCGAGATCGTGTTCGGCATGGCGCATCGCGGTCGCCTGAACGTGCTCGCCAACGTCATGGCGAAGCCGCTGCGCGTGATCTTCCATGAGTTCGCCGGCGGTTCGGCCAACCCCGACGACATCGGCGGCTCGGGCGACGTGAAGTATCACCTGGGCACCTCGACCGACCGCGAGTTCGACGGTCACACCGTCCATATGTCGCTGGTCGCCAATCCCTCGCACCTCGAGGCGGCGGACCCGGTGGTGCTGGGCAAGACCCGCGCGATCCAGACGATCGCCGGCGACCTGACCGACCACAGCGCCTCGCTGCCGGTGCTGATCCATGGCGACGCGGCGTTCGCGGGCCAGGGCATTGTCTGGGAGTGCCTCGGCTTCTCCGGCATTCGCGGCTATAACACGGGCGGTTGCGTCCACTTCATCATCAACAACCAGGTGGGCTTCACCACCAGCCCGCAATTCGCGCGCTCCTCGCCCTATCCGTCGGATGTGGCCAAGGGCGTCCAGGCGCCGGTCTTCCACGTCAATGGCGACGATCCGGAGGCGGTGACCTTCGCGACCAAGATGGCGATGGAATTCCGCCAGAAGTTCCACCGCGACATCGTCATCGACATGTGGTGCTATCGCCGGTTCGGTCACAACGAGGGCGACGAGCCGGGCTTCACCCAGCCGCTGATGTACAAGGCGATCAAGGATCACCCGCCGGTCAGCGCCATCTATGCCAAGCGGCTCGCCGCCGAGGGCGTGGTCGATCAGGCCTGGGTCGACGACAATGTCGGCCAGTATGTGACGCGTCTGGAGGGCGAGTTCGAGGCGGGGGCCAGCTACAAGCCGAACCGCGCCGACTGGTTCGCCGGCCGCTGGACCGGCCTGTCCGCCCCGACCGAGGGAGAGGCCGCGCGCCGCACCGCCGAGACCGGCATCACCCCCAAGCTGTTCGACAGCCTGGGCCGCACGCTGACCTCGGTTCCTGACAGCATCCAGATCCACAAGACGCTGTCGCGCGTCATCGACGCCAAGAAGCAGATGTTCGCAACCGGCGCCAATTTCGACTGGGCGACGGGCGAGGCCCTGGCCTTCGGCTCGCTGATGTCGGAAGGGTATGGCGTCCGCCTGTCGGGCCAGGATTCCGGCCGCGGCACCTTCTCGCAGCGTCACGCCGTCTGGGTCGACCAGACCGACGAGCATAAATATGTGCCGCTCTCGACCGTCGAGCATGGCCGGTTCGAGGTGCTGGACTCGCCGCTCAGCGAATATGGCGTGCTTGGCTTCGAATATGGCTATGCGCTCGCGGATCCGAAGACGCTGGTGATGTGGGAGGCGCAGTTCGGCGACTTCGTCAACGGCGCGCAGATCATGATCGACCAGTTCATCGCCAGCGGTGAAGCCAAGTGGCTGCGCGCCAACGGCCTGGTGATGCTGCTGCCCCATGGTTACGAGGGGCAGGGGCCGGAGCACAGCTCGGCACGGCCCGAGCGGTTCCTGCAGCTGTGCGCGGGCGACAACATGCAGGTCGCCAACTGCACCACGCCGGCCAATTATTTCCACCTGCTGCGCCGGCAGATGCATCGCAGCTTCCGCAAGCCGCTGATCGTGTTCACGCCCAAGTCGCTGCTGCGCCACAAGCTGGCCACCTCGACCGCGGCGGAGTTCCAGGGCGACTCGCACTTCAAGCGCATCCTGTCCGACACCAATGGCGCGCCGGACGGCGAGACGAAGCGCGTCGTGCTGTGCACCGGCAAGGTCGCCTATGACCTGATCGAGGCGCGCGACGCGGCGAACGACACCGGCACGCAGATCATCCGCATCGAGCAGCTCTACCCCTTCCCGGGTGAGCCGCTGGCCGCGCGGCTGGCGCGGATGCCGCAGCTCGAGGAGGTGGTCTGGGCACAGGAAGAGCCGCGCAACCAGGGCTATTGGTTCTTCGTCGAACCACTGGTCGAAGAGGCGCTGGCCAAGGTGAACGGCGCGGTCAAGCGGGCGCGCTATGCCGGCCGCGCGGCGGCGGCGTCGCCCGCCACCGGCCTGATGAAGCGCCACCAGACCGAGCAGGGCGCGCTGATCGCCGATGCGCTCGGCCATAATGTGCGCGACGAGATCCGTCGCGGCCGCGAGACCGACCGCAAGGCCGGCAAGGCGGCGTCCTGACGATCCGGCCGGTCGGGCCATGATGCCCGGCCGGCCCTTTATCTAATCCCGCGTAACGCCCGTGTTCGACGGCGTTTGCGCCACTGGACCCGGAGCCTCAGCCGGGTGGAAGGAAGCAGCGAAGATGGCCACCGAAGTTCTCGTCCCCGTGCTGGGCGAATCGATCACCGAAGCCACGGTCGGCGAATGGCTGAAGCAGCCTGGCGACAAGGTCGCCGCCGATGAGCCGATCGCCAGCCTGGAGACCGACAAGGTGTCGGTCGAGGTGCCCTCGCCGGTCGCGGGCGTGATGGGCGAACATGCCGTGAAGGTCGGCGACACGGTGCAGGTCGGCGCGCTGCTCGCCACCGTCGACGCCGGTGGCGCCGCCACCGCCGCGCCGACGCCGGCGCCGCAGCCCGCCGTCACCGAAACGCCCGCCGCCGCCCCGGCCAGTGCCGCCGCCGCGCTGTCGCCGTCGGTGCGCCGCGCCGTGCTGGAGCATGGCGTCGATCCCTCGACGGTCACCGGCACCGGCAAGGACGGCCGCCTGACCAAGGAAGACGTGGCCGCCGCCGCGTCGTCCAAGCCGGCCGCCGCTGCCGCTCCGGCGCCCGCCGCGACGCCTGCCGCCGCCCCGTCGGCCGGTGGCCGCAAGGAGGAGCGCGTCAAGATGACGCGCCTGCGCCAGACGATCGCCCGCCGCCTGAAGGAGGCGCAGAACACCGCCGCGATGCTGACGACGTTCAACGACGTCGACATGTCCGCGGTGATTGCCGCGCGCGCCAAGTACAAGGACCTGTTCGAGAAGAAGCACGGCGTCCGCCTGGGCTTCATGGGCTTCTTCGTGAAGGCCGCGACCATGGCGCTGAAGGACGTGCCGGCGGTCAACGCCTCGATCGAGGGCGACGAGATCGTCTATCACGACTATGCCGATATTTCGGTCGCGGTCAGCGCGCCGAATGGCCTGGTCGTGCCGGTGATCCGCGACGCGCAGAACCTGTCGGTCGCCGGCATCGAGAAGACGATCGGCGATTTCGGCAAGCGCGCCAAGGACGGCACGCTGAAGATGGACGAGATGAAGGGCGGCACCTTCACCATCTCCAATGGCGGCGTGTTCGGCTCGCTGATGTCGACCCCGATCATCAACCCGCCCCAGTCGGCGGTGCTGGGTCTGCACCGCATCGAGGAGCGGCCGGTCGTGGTCGACGGTCAGATCGTGGTGCGCCCGATGATGTACCTCGCGGTCAGCTACGACCATCGCCTGATCGACGGTCGCGAGGCGGTGACCTTCCTGGTCGCGCTGAAGAACGCGATCGAGGACCCGACCCGCATCCTGATCGATCTTTGATCGAAGCCCAACGTACCACCCCGGCGAAGGCCGGGGTCCAGTTGGGATGGCAGATGAAACCGGGGCCGCGTTCACCCATATCCGCCCCGTAACTGGACCCCGGCCGTCGCCGGGGTGGAGACAAGACCATGGCTGACGAACAGCAGTACGACTATGACGTCCTCGTGATCGGCGCCGGCCCCGGCGGCTATGTCGCGGCGATCCGCGCCGCGCAGCTCGGCCTGCGCACCGCCTGCGCCGAGAGCCGCGAGACGCTGGGCGGCACCTGCCTGAACGTGGGCTGCATCCCGTCCAAGGCGCTGCTGCACGCGTCCGAACTCTACGAGGAGGCGACCGGCGGCCACCTGGCCAAGTTCGGCGTCAACTTCCAGGGCGTCAGCCTCGACCTGGACCAGATGCACGCGGAGAAGGCCAAGGCGGTCAAGGAACTGACCGGCGGCATCGAATTCCTGTTCAAGAAGAACAAGGTGACCTGGCTTAAGGGCCGCGCCGCCTTCCAGGACGCGCACCGCGTCGAGGTCGGCGGGCAGGTCGTCACCGCCAAGGACATCGTGATCGCCACGGGTTCGTCGGTGACGCCGCTGCCGGGCGTCGCGATCGACCAGAAGGTGGTGGTCGACTCGACCGGCGCGCTGGCGCTGCCCAAGGTGCCCGAGCATCTGGTAGTGATCGGCGGTGGCGTGATCGGGCTGGAGCTGGGCTCGGTCTGGCGGCGGCTGGGCGCCAAGGTGACGGTGGTCGAGTATCTCGACCAGATCCTGCCCGGCTTCGACGGCGAGGTCCGCAAGGAATCGGCCAAGCTGTTCAAGAAGCAGGGCATGGACCTGCTGACCGGCACCAAGGTGACCGGCGTGACCGTCGAGGGCGACCGCGCGCAGGTGCAGGTCGAGCCGGCGGCCGGCGGCGAGGCCCAGGTGCTGGCGGCGGACGCGGTGCTGGTCGCGATCGGCCGCAAGCCGAACATCGACGGCCTCAACCTGGAGGCGGCGGGCGTGGCGCTCACCGAGCGCGGCCAGGTCGGCATCGACCATGACTTCCGCACCAACGTTCCCGGAATCTGGGCGATCGGCGACGTCGCCCCCGGCCTGATGCTCGCGCACAAGGCGGAGGACGAGGGCGTCGCGGTGGCCGAGAATATCGCCGGCCAGACCGGCATCGTGAACCACGACGTCATCCCCTCGGTCGTCTACACCATGCCGGAAATCGCCGGCGTCGGCCTGTCCGAAGAGGCCGCCAAGGCCAAGGGCGAGGTGAAGGTCGGCAAGTTCCCGTTCATGGCGAACAGCCGCGCCAAGACGAACCGCGACACCGACGGCTTCGTCAAGATCATCGCCGACGCCAACACCGACCGCGTGCTGGGCGTGTGGATCGTCTCGTCGCTGGCGGGCACGATGATCGCCCAGGCGGCGCAGGCGATGGAATTCGGCGCGACCAGCGAGGACATCGCCTATACCTGCCATGCGCACCCGACCCATTCGGAAGCGGTGAAGGAAGCGGCGATGGCGGTGCAGGGCAAGCCGATCCACATCTGATCCGCTGATCCCGAGCCTCTTCGAGGGGTGTCGCCGGCGCGGGCCGGCGGCACCCCTTGTCGTTCTGGGGTCGCCGCGCGTGCGGAAACCGGCCCCATCGGCGGAGGCGGGGATGCCGCCCGCCCGATCGCTTCCCCCAGGCGAAGGTGAGACGGTCGCCGAGCCGACCCGATCATCCCGGCCTGCGTCCGGGAGGGGCTGGCGGCAGTGGAACGTCGACGTGCGCATCGGTCGCGCCGTCGTCCGCCTGGCACGTCCGGGATCATGGGCCCTGGCGCCGAACCGCCTGCACGCTTCCCGCGACTCTGCAAGCCATTGCCTGATCGGGACAATCATGGCCTATTGCGGCGATGCGCATCCGCTTCCGCCTCGCCGCCCTCGCGCTTCCCGTTCTGGCCGGCGCGATGGACGATCCGCCCGCGGGGCTCGGCGCGAGCAACTACCAGGTCGATGCGCCGCTCGTGCGGCCGGCGCACGCGGCCCTCGTCTGGTCGGACGAGTTCGACGGCGACCGGCTCGATTCCGCCAAGTGGCGCTACGACAGCAGCCGCAATCGCCAGGGCTGGTATAATCACGAACGCCAATATTATGCCGCCGACCGGCCTGAGAACCTGCGCGTCGCCGGTGGCCAGCTCGTCATCACCGCGCGCCGCGAGCGGGTGACGACGGCGGCCGATTATGGCGGGCAGGCCTACAGCTCCGCCAGGATCGACACGGCCGGCAAGGCGGGCTGGACCTATGGCTTCTATGAAATTCGCGCCAGGCTGCCCTGCGGGCGCGGTACCTGGCCGGCGATCTGGATGATGCCTGATGCGTCGGCACCCTGGCCCAAGGCCGGCGAGATCGACATCATGGAGGCGGTCGGATGGCAGCCGGAGGTGGTCCACGCCACGCTGCATTCCGAACTGTTCGTCCACACCAAGGGCACGCAGCGCGGCGCGCAGCGGCCGTTGCCAACCGCCTGCTCCGCCTTTCACCGCTATCAGCTCGACTGGCGGCCCGACTCGATCACGATCGGCGTCGACGACCGCGCCTATATGCGGGTGCGCAACGACCAGCCCGGCGGGCGCGGCGCCTGGCCGTTCGACCGGCCGTTCCACCTGATCCTCAATCTCGCGATCGGCGGCGACTGGGGCGGGGCGCGGGGGATCGACGACGCGGCGCTGCCCCAGACGATGGCCGTCGATTATGTCCGCGTCTGGCAGGAGCGCCGGCGATAGCCGACCCGTCCGCCGACCGCCGCGCGCTGGAGACCCGGTGGCTGGCGTTGACCCGCGACGCATTGCCGGCCCTGGCGGCGACGCGCGGCTGGCCGGTGCGCGCCGACCATTGCTTCCAGCGCATCCTGCTCGACCAGGCCTGTGGCGGCTGCTGGTACGACCGCATCGCTGGGCGACCGGCCTATGCCCATGCCGATGACGCGGTGCTGGCCCGTGCGGTCGCGCTGGCGGAGGCGGCGCGCGACGGGGCGGCCGACCTGCCGGCGATGAACCGCCAGTCGCTGGCCTGGCGCGGCAAGGGTCAGGCGATCCGCCGCAGCCGGTAACCGCTCCGCTCGACCGAGACATGGCCGAGCCGGACCAGCGCCTCCAGAGTCGCCTGGACCCGCCGCTCGATCCGTCGCCCTTGCGCGAAGCCGCTGGCGATGGACGCCGCATCCATCTCGCCGCCACCGCGCAATGCCGCCAGCACGAACGCGGTCTGGCCGATCGCGTCGCGGGGAAAGGCGGGCCTGGGCGAACGGGGCGCGGCCGGTCGAACGGCCCCGGTCTCTGGCGACACCAAGTGCAGGGAGGGGATCGCGACGGCCGCTTCGTCCCGCTGCCAGTCGGGGCGGAGCCAACGCACCTGACCGCGCGCCTCCTCGGCCAGCCGCTCGCCGTTCAGCGCCACCAGCCGCGCGACCATCGCCCGGTCGTCGAGATCGCCGGGCCAGCCATAGGCGGCGGCGACCGCGCGATCGAGCCGGTCGTGCAACTCCATCAGGATGTCGACGCGGCCGCGCTGGCGGCGATCCTGTTCCGGCCGGGTCAGCGTCGCGCCCAGCATCAGCTTTTCGCGCAGGTTGTAGAGGCCGGTGAGCGTCAGGTCGGCATGGCCTGCGACCACCTCGCGCCGCATGGCGTCGATCTCTTCCGCCAGCGCGGCGATGGCGGCATCCGCCGCCTCGTCGTCGGGCGGGAAGGGGAAGGGGTCGAAGCTGCTGGTCTTGGCATAGACCGCGGGCCGGTCGTACACGCCCATCATCCCCGCATTGGCCAGATACCAGGCGCGGTGGATGCGCGATTGCAGGACGCCCAAATGACATGCGCGGTCCGTGGCGATGCAGATCAGCTTGTTGTCGGGCAGGATGCCGGCGTCCAGGAACTGGAAGAGGCGGTGCTTCGCCGTCTCCACCGTGACGATATAGCGCGGGAGATCCGCCAGCGCGGGGCGGAGCGCCCGGCGCGGCTCGCCGAAGCTCCACCACCGGTCGCGGTAGCTCGCGCGGCGGTTGCCCGCGCGCTCGGGGCGCACGGTGCGCAGCAGATGCTGGTAGACCTCCGGAAAGCGTCGCCGCGCTTCGTCATCCTCCAGCTCGAACAGGTCGATCGCCCACAGGTCGCGCGAGACGCCGGTCAGGTCGCGGCCGTTGCGATAGGGGCGGATATGCCGTTCCAGGCCCGCCCGACGGCCGAGGCCCAGCCCGACCGCCTCGTCATGGGTGACGAGGAAACCTGCGCCGTGCAGCGACATGCCGCGCGAGCACAGCGCGTCGTTGGCGCGTAGGGGGCGGGCGGCGGTCAGGTCGGTGCCGATCGTCAGGTCCGCGTTGATCCGCCCGCGCGTCCCGCCCAGGGCGATCCGGGGCGTATCGCTGTCCAGCGCCGCCTCCGCCAGCACGGCGAGCAGCACCCCCTCCGGCCGCCCCGCCTGCGCCACGGTCATCGCGATGCGGACGGCGGCGGCGTCGGGCGTCGCCTGGGTCCAGGCATGGTCGGCGATCGCCAGCACCAGACCGACCGGCGGATCGGCGGCCATGCGCCGCTCGATCACGCGGCGGCTGAACGCCTGGGTGATTGAATTGGTGGTGACGAAGCCGAAGCGGTGCAGCCGCGTGCCCGGTGCGGTCAGCAGCGCCGCCGCCCGGTCCCACCAGTACATGACGAAATCGGCGGACGGGTTCATGTGCGGATGCGCCTGCCACAAGGCGGTGGCATAGGCGTCGCCCAGCCGTACGCGCAGGTCCTTGCCGCCGATGAAGGGCGGGTTGCCGACGATATAGTCCGCCGCCGGCCAGTCGGGGCGGCGCGGCTGACGGGCCTCCGGTGGCCCGTCCCAGGCGAGCACGGCATCCATCGCGACGATATTGTCCAGCCGCTCCAGCACCGGATCGGCGATCGTGCCGCGATTGCGCAGCTGCCATTGCAGATAGCCCAGCCACAGCACCAGTTCGGCGATGGCGGCGGCGCGCGGGTTGAGCTCCAGCCCCAGGAACTGGCGCGGATGGACGGTGGCGGTCTCCAGCGCCAGCGCCTCCTGTCCGCCGAGGTCGGCGAGCACCTCGAGCACATCGCCCTCCAGCCGCTTCATCAGCTCGAGCGCGACATAGAGGAAATTGCCGGTGCCGCAGGCCGGATCGAGCACCCGGAGGTTGGCCAGAACCTCGTGGAAATCATGCACGGCGCGGATCGCGGCCTGCGGCTCGGTGAGGCGCAGCCGCTCGACCGTGCCCAGCACCTGCATCTCCCAGGTGTCGCGCAGCGGCTGGAGGATCGTCGCGGTGACGAGCTGCTCGACATAGGCGCGGGGCGTGTAGTGCGCGCCGAGCCGCCGCCGTTCGTCCGGGTCCAGCGCCTGTTCGAGCAACGTGCCGAAGATCGCCGGCTCCACGTCGCGCCAGTCATGGCGGGCGGCGGCGTGGAGTTCGCCGACCTCGGCCGAGGTCAGCGGGATGGCGCGGCCACGGGCGAACAGGCCGCCGTTGAACCGCCGAATCTTCTTGCGCACCGCAAGCAAATAGGTGCCCGCGTCCATCGCCGCCCATAATTCCTCCAGCAGGGTGGGCAGGAAATCGGGCACGGCGATCGAGCCGGCGAGCAGGCCGGAGAAGCTGCCCCTGGCGAGCAGCTGGTGACCCTCGGCGAACATCGTGAACAGGCAGCGCATCAGGAAATGCGCGACCGGCTCGGCGGCATGGCCGCGTTTCTCCAGCGAGCGGCTGACGCTGGCCAGCCGGCCGGCGATGTCGCGGGTGACGCGTGCGGCGCGGCGGGTCGGGTCGAGCGAGAGGGGATCGAGCCACAATGCGCGCAGTCGCTCGCGGATCGCGGGCGTCTTCAGATCGTCCAGATAGATGCGGAACCCGGCGCGGTCGGGGAATTGCCGGTAATGTTTCCCCTGGCCCGAAAAGTCGGCGAATAGCTCGATCGCATGGCCGACATCGACCACCAGCAGGAAGGGCGGCCAACCATGGTCGGTCGGCAGGCAGCGGGCATAGAGCTCAGCCTGTTCGCGGGCGTTGCGCATCAGCACGTCCCAGCCGCGATGCGCGCTGCGCCGGCCGCGCGGCGGCTCGATACCGGGCAGCGACGCCTGCGCCGAGTCGAGCGGAACCTCCTTGGCGCCGCCCCGCTCGCGGCTCTGTTTGGCCTCCAGCACGAAACAGCCGCGGCGATAGAGGTCGATGCGGCGGTGGCGGACCGATCCGTCGGGCGCGATCTCGTCGACCGCGCGCTCGAAGACATAGTCGTTGCGCGCGCGGGTGGCATCGGCCGGGTCGGGCGGCGGCAGGTCGAGCAGCGCGCATAATTCGGTCAGGAACAGCGGGAAGTTGGCACGCTCGGCGCCGCCCTCGTTGCGCCGCCAGCGCTCGATGAAGCGTTCGATCACGGTATCGGTCATCGCACCCGCCTCCCGGTCCGGGGCGGCGGTGGTGGTGGACGCGGGTCAGCGGCGCGAGCGGGAATGGCTCCGTTCCGGCGCGGCCGAGGCCAGGCAAGCCGGTTTCGCCTCCATCCCGGACGCATCGACCGGGCCGGGACGGTGTGGAGCGACCATCGTGCATCCTGCCCCGCGCTCCCGACGCAGCAGCCCTTGCTCGCCTGCGACCCTCAGATCAGCCCCAGCGCGCGCAGCGAGGCATGGCCGTGCGCGCCGATGATCAGATGGTCGTGGACGGCGATGTTGAGCGGCTTGCCCGCGTCGACGATCCGGCGCGTGATCTCGATATCGGCGCGGCTGGGGGCGGGATCGCCGCTTGGATGATTGTGGACCAGGATGATTGCCGCCGATTGCAGCTCCAGCGCGCGGCGGATCACCTCGCGGACATGGACGGGGGCCTGGTCGACCGTGCCCTGGTTCATGATCTCGTCGCGGATCAGGACGTTGCGGGTGTTGAGGTGGAGGACGCGGAACAGCTCGACGCCGCGATGCGCCATGTCGGCGCGCAGATAGTCGAGCAGCGCCTGCCAGTTGGCCAGCATCGGCCGGTCGGCGACCTGGGCATGGAGCAGTCGCAGCGCCGATCCTTGCGCGATGCGGATCGCGGCGGCCGCGGCGTCGCCCATGCCGTCGACGCGCATCATCGCCTCCGGCTCGGCCGTCAGCAGGGCGCCGATCCCCCCGAACTCGGCGAGCAGCGCCTTGGCCAGCGGCTTGGTGTCGCGGCGGGGAATGGCGAGCGCGAGCAGATATTCCACCAGCTCATGATCGAGCAGCCCGGCCGGATCGGCGAGCAGCCGCTGGCGCAGACGTGCCCGGTGACCGGCATGATCGGGAAGGGGATCGGCCATCCGCCCGTCCTATCCGCGCGCGCGCCGGGATCAAGGACGGTATACGTCTGCCCCAGATAAGCGCTTCAACTCCGGTCATCCGGTCCGTAAGAAGCGCTCTCGGCAGGAGGATGACGCGCGCGGTGGAGGAGGAGCAGCATATCCAGCCGAATCGCCGCCCCTATAGCCGTCGCCGGCGCGCCGCCCTGGCCGGGGCCGCAGCGCTGGTCGTCGCCGGCACCAGCCTGTGGATCGAGCGCCGGCCGATCCTGCGTCATTTCGTCACCGACACGCTGGTCCGTCGCGGCGTGCCCGCGACCTATGACATCGCCGATCTGGGGCTGGGGCGGCAGCGGTTGACCCATGTCGTGATCGGCGATCCCGCCCGGCCGGACCTGGTCGCCGACTGGATCGAGACGCGTACCGATATCGGCCTGTCGGGTGTGTCGGTGCAGCAGGTGCGCGCCGGCCATGTCCGGCTGCGCGCCGAGCTTCGCGACGGCAAATTGCGGCTGGGGGCGCTCGACCGGCTGATGCCGCCATCGTCGGGCAACCAGCCCTTCGCGCTGCCCCGGCTGTCGGTCGACGTGGCCGATGCCCGCGTCCGGCTGATGACGCCGGCGGGGCTGGTCGGGCTGAAGCTGCGCGGCAAGGGCCGGCTGGACGACGGTTTCCGTGGCAGCCTGGCGGCGGTCGGGCCCGGCCTGGCGCTGGCGGGATGCACGCTGGCCGGCGTGTCGGCGGCGGTGGACGTGCGAATCGATCGTGCGCGCCCGGAGCTGGACGGGCCGGTGCGCATCGAGCGGCTGGCCTGCGCCGGGCTGCGCGCCGCGGCGCTGCGTGCCGACTTGTCGGTCGATCTCTCCGCCGCCCTCGACCGGTGGCAGGGGGATGCCCGGCTGGCGACCGGCGCGGTGCGGGGCGGCGGCGTCACCCTCGCCGCGACGCGCGGCCGGGTCGATTTCACCGGCGCCGCCTCCGGCACTGGCGGGCGGGCCGACCTGCACGGCAGCGGCTTGCGCGCGTCCCAGGGCGGAGCGGAAGCGCTGCGACTCTACGCGCGCTATGCGGTCGCGCCCGGCGGGGTGAAGGCCAGGGGCGTACTCGACGCGCAAGGGGCGGGGCTGGCCCCGGCGATGCTTTCCGGGCTGGACGGCGTGCCAGCCCTTGCCGGCACGCCGATGGCGCCGCTGCGCGACCGGCTGGTGACCGCAAGCCGGGCGGCGGCGCGACGGTTCGCCCTGCACCTGCCATTCGAGGCGGACGTGCATGGCGGCACCGGTGCGGTGACGCTGGGCGAGGGACGTGTCGACGCCGCGACCGGCGCACGGCTGGCGCTGACCGAGGGCACGCTGGGCTATCGCTGGCCGGCGGGGGGGCTGCACCTCGATGGTCGGATGACGGCCGGCGGCGGCGGCCTGCCCGATCTCGTGGTCGCGACGCGGCGACGCGACAGCGACGGGCGGCTGACCGGCACCGTGACCCTGGCCACGCCCTACGCGGCGGGCCAGGCCAGCCTTGCCGCCACGCCGCTCCGCTTCGCCCTGGGCGGGCGGGACGAGACGCGGCTGACCACCACGCTTCGCCTGACCGGGCCGCTCGGCGGCAACGGACAGGTCGAGGATCTGCGGCTGCCGCTCGCGGTCCGCCGGACGCGCGGCGGCTGGCGCGTGGAGCCGGGCTGCGTGCCCGTGGGCTGGCAGCGGCTGAGCGTTTCCAGCCTGACGCTCGACCCGGCGCGGCTGACGCTGTGTCCCGCCGGCGGCACGCTGCTGGCGGCAACGGAGGGGCGCGTCGCCGGCGAAGCGCGGCTGGGCGCGACCGCGCTGCGCGGGCGGATCGGCCGGACGCCGCTCGCCGTCGATGCGGCGGGTGCGCGCTTCGACGTCGCGACGCTGGGCTTCGTGCTGGACGGCGTGAAGGCGCGGCTCGGCGCGCCCGACCGCGCGACCCGGATCGATGCCGCGACGCTGACCGGGCGGATCGTCGATGGGGGCGCGGCCGGGCGGTTCACCGGCGGCGCGGGACAGATCGGCGCGGTGCCGCTGCTCTTGTCGGACGCCATGGGCGACTGGCGATTCCGGCGCGGCACGCTCGACGTGGGGGGGGCGCTGACCGTCACCGACGCACAGACCGGCGCTCCCCGTTTCAAGCCGATGGCGGGGCGCGGCGTCACCCTGACGCTGGCGGGCAACCGCATCGATGCCGCGGGCACGCTCCACGAGCCGACAACGGGCACGGCGGTCGCCAATGTCGCGCTGCATCATCTGCTGGGCGACGGCACCGGGGCGGCGGACCTGACCGTGCCGGGGCTGATCTTCACCAAGGCGTTCCAGCCCGATCTGCTGACCCCGCTGACCTTCGGCGTGATCGCCGATGTGCGGGGCAAGGTGACCGGCGCCGGCCATATCGCCTGGGGCGAGCGGGTGACGAGCACGGGCGCCTTCGCCAGCGAGGGCCTCGACCTCGCCGCCGCGTTCGGCCCCGCGACCGGCATCGCCGGCACGATCCGCTTCGACGACCTGCTCGCGCTGCATACGCCGCCGGGGCAGGTCGTGACGGTGAAGACGGTGAATCCTGGCGTCGCCGTCAACGACGGGGTGATCCGGTTCCAGCTCCTGGGCGGCGTACGCGTTCAGGTCGAGGATGCGCGCTGGCCCTTCGCGGGCGGCGCGCTGACGCTCGACCCGACGCTGCTGGACTTCGCCGCCGATCGGGCGCGGCACATGACCTTCCACGTCACCGGCGCGCGCGCCGACCAGTTCCTCCAGCAGTTCGACTTCCCCAATCTCGACGCCACCGGCATCTTCGACGGCACGCTGCCGATGATCTTCGACTCGCTTGGCGGGCGGATCGAGGGCGGACGGCTGGCGGTGCGCGACGGTGGCGGCACGATCGCCTATGTCGGGGTCCTGGGACAGAAGCAGCTCGGCACCTGGGGCAATCTGGCGTTCCAGGCGCTGAAATCGCTGCGCTATCGCAGCCTGACGGTCAACATGGACGGGCCGCTGGGCGGCGACATGGTGACCGCGGTCCGCTTCACGGGGGTCAAGCAGGGCGAGGGCGCCAAGACCAATTTCATCCTGCGCCGGCTGCAACGGCTGCCCTTCGTCTTCAACATCCGCATCCGCGCGCCGTTTCGCGGCCTGCTCGATTCGGTCTCGTCCTTCTACGATCCCAAGCGGCTGGTCGAACGGAACCTGCCCGCCTTGATCGAGGCGCAGAACCGCGCTGCGCAGCCCCCCGCGCCGGCGCCCGCGACGCCGCCCCTTTCCATTCAGACCCCCGTAAGCGAGAATCGGCGATGAAGCGTTCCAGGTTGACGACGATGCGAGCGATCACGATCTGTACGATGGCGATCCTGACCGGGGCGACCGGCGGCTGCATCAATGTGAACGCGCCGACCAAGCCGATCGAGATCAACCTGAACATCAATGTCACGCAGGAAGTGGTGTACCGCCTCGACAATGAGGCCAAGTCGCTGATCCAGCAGAATCCGGGGATTTTCTGATGAAGACCATGGCGAAGATGACGATGGCCGGCCTGCTGGCCTTGGCCAGCCTGTCGACCGCCGCCTGGGCGCAGCGCGACCCGGCCTATGCGGCGGCGCGCGCGGCGGGCGAGGTTGGCGAGCAGCCCGACGGCTATCTGGGCGTGGTCGGCAGCGGCTCGGCGGAGCTACGCGCGCTGGTCAATGCGATCAACATCCAGCGCAAGGCGGCCTATACGCAAAAGGCGCAGGCGACCGGCGCGACGGTGGAGCAGCTCGCCTTCACCAGCGGCTGCAACCTGATCGCGCAGACCAGGCCGGGCGAAAAATACCGTGCCCCCGATGGTAGCTGGAAGACGCGGACCAGCGCCCCGCCGGAACGCGACCCGCGCTGCGTTTGAGGGGGACGGCGTCGCTTCATGTAAGGACGACGCCGCGCCAGCCTACGGGGCTGGGCGCCGGGGCCACGCGCCATACGATCGGGGGCGCTGACCGGCGTCCCCCGACGGGGGCCGGGCCTCCACCGGGTGGCGTCGGGTGCGACGATCCTCCCTGAAGGTGGGACGCCGACACCCGGTTCAGAACAGTCCCGGCACCTCGCGCTGCGCCGCGCTCGGCCGGGCCGCGCGCACTAGTTCGCGATCCGCGGCGAAGGCGGTCGCATCGCCGCCGCGTGCGGTGATCGCGGTGCAGCTCCGCCCCGCGAGGAAATCGAGCGCGGCGCGGGTCGAGGCCTCGGCCGGATCGCCCATCGGCCGGCTCAGATCGTCGCTTGCCTGACAGGTCGTGCCGAGCGTGGAGGCGAGGCCGGTATAATAGCCGCCCTGGCGCGCGCTGTTCTGCGTGGCGAAGGCGATGACGCGCAGCCGGTCGTCGCACTGCGCGCGATCCAGCGCGATCTGCCCGACCGGCTTGCCATAGGTGTTGGTGCCGACCAGCGCCATGGCGCCGTTCAGATAGGGCGACATGGCATTGATCAGCAGCTCGCTCGCCGAGGCGGTGCCGCGCGTGCCGATGAAGGCGATGCGGGTCGGCGCGATCGATTGGGACTGCGGCCGGAAATAGCGGGTCTCGTTGTTCGCGGATTTCTCCGGACGGAAGGTCGTGTAGCTGAACACGTCCGATGCCTGGCGATTGCCGCCGAGCAGGTCGCCGGCCAGCTCCGCCGTGTCGACCAGGCCGCCGCCATTGTAGCGCAGGTCGATGATGACCCGGGTGATGCCCTGCTGGCGAAAGCCGTCAAAGGCGGAGCGGAGCTGCGCGTCGGCGGTGGTGATGAAGGTGCGCAGGTTGATATAGCCGACCTTTTGGTCGCCATCGTTGATGATCTGCACGCCGTAGCGGCTGGAGATCGGAGTCAGCGTATAGACCGCCTTGGCGACGCTGACGTCGCGCGTGCCGCCATTCGCCGTCTGGAGCCGGAAGACGCGGGTGGTGCCGGTCGTGTCGGGCCCCAGGGCATTGCCGATGCCATAGGTCGGGTCGGCGGCGGTGATCGCGGCGATGCTGCGTACGTCGCTGCTGGTGGTGCCGATGCCGACGATCTGCGCGCCGCGGTCGATCCCCGCGGCGAGCGCGGGCGCACCCTCGAAGCTTTCGGTGACGGTCAGCGCGCTGTTGCCGCTGCCGATGCTGATCCGGAAGCCGAAGCCGGCGCTCTCGCCCGAATCATAATAGGCATTCTCCTCCTTGATCGAGGCGAGATGCGTGAAATACCGATCCTTGGACTGGTCGCGCGCGGTCTTGGTCAGCGCGTCGATATAGTCGTCGACGGTCGAATAGGCGGCCGGGCTGAGGCTGGCGGGGAGCGTTTCGGGGAAGAGATACCATTCGCGCAACTGCGCCGCCGCCCAGTCCTGCCGCTCGCGCAGCGAGCAGCCGCTGGCGGTGGGCGCGGGGGTCGAGGCGGTGCCCCCGCCCGAGCTGCTGCCGTTCGCGGTGCTGGCGCTTGATCCGCCATCGCCGCCGCATCCCGCCAGCATCGCCGCCAATGCCAGCATCGCCCCGAACCGCTCGTGTCTCACGCAATACCTCACCTGATCAGGGATAAGGCTATTGCGGCGGCACGCCCTTGTCACTCGCAATCGGCTATCGAACCGGGGCAAAATCCAGCCTGGTCGATCAGGGCCTGCCGCCGTTCAGGCGTCGGTGGGATAGAGCGCCGCCGCCAGCCGCCGGCCCTCGGCCCGCAGCACGCCCCAGGCCCGCGCGGCGGCGCGGCTATCCATCGTCTCGACCCCGATGCCGCGCGCATCGAGCGCCTGGACCAGCGCGCGGGGCGGGCGGGCCAGCCGCGCGCCGGTGCCGATCAGCAGGAACTCGGGCAGCGGATCGAGCAGCGGCTCGATCGCCTCGACGGTCAGCTCGGCAAGGGCGGGTGGGGTCCAGTCCATCGCCTTGTCCGCCGTCAGCAACAGCGCGGTCGCGACCGTCACATCGTCCAGCCGGTAGCCATTGCCCGAAAAGCCCCGGATTTCCGGCCCGGTAACCGGCTGGCCGCGATCCATGCGCATGATGCCGGTCCCTTAGCGCTGACGCGGGACGATGCGCTCGGCATCGTCGATCTTGGTCTTGTCGGTCGTGCCCGGCTTCTCGCGGTTCGGCTCGGCGCGAAGGCCCAGCGCGATCAGCAGCGAGGACGACACGTAGATCGACGAATAGGTGCCGACCACGATGCCCAGGATCATCGCCGCGGTGAAGCCACGCAGCACATGGCCGCCCAGCAGCAGCATCGCGAGCAGCGCCAGCAGGATGGTGACCGAGGTCATCACCGTGCGCGGCAGCGTCTCGTTGACCGACAGGTTGATGATGTCGCGCATCTCCATCTTGCGATAGCGGCGCATGTTCTCGCGGATGCGGTCGTCGATGACGATCTTGTCGTTGATCGAATAGCCGATGATGGTCAGCACCGCCGCAACGATGTTCAGGTCGAACTCGAACCGGGTCAGCGCGAAGAAGCCCAGCGTCATCAACAGATCGTGGACGATGGCGACGATGGTCGACACGCCGAACTGCCATTCGAAGCGGAAGATGGCGAACAGGCCGATGCCCAGCACCGCCAGCACCACCGCCAGGATGCCGTGCTGGACCAACTCGCCCGACACCTTGCCCGACACGGTGGAGTAGCGACTGAAGGTCGCGCCGGGAAAAGCCTGGCCCAGTGCGGACTCGACCTTGCGGACGACGCGGTTGGTGGCGCCGTCATCCGCACCCTGCTGCACCGGCAGGCGGATCGAGAGCGCGCGCGGGTCCCCGACCTGCTGGAGCGACGCCTCGCCGACGCCCAGCCCGTCGATCACCTGGCGGACGCGGTTCTGGTCGGGCGGGGTGGGGAAGCGTTCCTCGATCATCAGGCCGCCGACGAAGTCGACGCCCATGTTGAGGCCGCGCGTGAAGACCAGCCCGACCGCCAGCAGCGACAAGGCCAGCGTCAGGCCAAACGCCCAGGTCCGCAGGCGGACGAAGTCGATATTGGTATCGTCAGGGACGAGCTTAAGGAGTTTCATGGGTCTGCTCGCCTCAGATGTTGATCGTCTTGGGCTTGGTGCGGCGAATCCACTGCGCCACCAGCATCCGGGTGAAAGTGACGGCGGTGAAGACCGAGGTGACGATGCCGATCAGCAGCACCACCGCGAAGCCCTTCACCGGTCCGGAGCCCAGCACCAGCATGATGAGGCCGGAAATCGCGTGGGTCACGTTCGCCTCGAAGATGGTGCGGCTGGCCTCCTTATAGCCCAGCTCGACCGACTGGACGACGCTGCGCCCGCGTCGCCGTTCCTCGCGGATGCGCTCGTTGATCAGCACGTTGGCGTCGACCGCCGTGCCGATGGTCAGCACGAAGCCGGCGATACCCGGCAGGGTCAGCGTGCCGCCCAGCACCGCCAGCACGCCGACGATGACGAACACGTTGATGACCACCGCCAGATTCGCATAGACGCCGAACCGGCCATAGGTCACCAGCATGAACACCACGACCAGCGCGACCGCGATCGCCGAGGCGAGCAGGCCGGCGCGGATCGAATCGGCGCCCAGGTCGGGGCCGACGGTCGATTCCTCGATCACCTTCAGATTGACCGGCAGCTTGCCCGAGCGGAGCGCGATGGCGAGCTGGTTGGCCGAATCGACGGTGAAATTGCCCTGGATATAGCCGCGCCCGCCCAGGATCGGCGTGTTGATGCTGGGGGCCGAGATCACCTGATTGTCGAGGATGATGGCGAAGCGCTTGCCGACATTGTCGGTCGTCGTCTTGGCGAATCGGCGGCCGCCCTGGCCGTCGAAGGTGAAGTTGACGATCGGCGCGTTGGTCTGCGGATCATAGCCCTGCGTCGCGTCGACCAGCTGGTCGCCGGAAATGACGGTCGAGCGCTTCACCGCGATGCGCGCGTTCGGCCCGCCATCGACATAGGTCAGGATCTGCGCGCCCAGCGGCGCTCGATTGGCGGCGAGATCGGCCGGGGAGACATTCTCCTCGACCATCTTGAATTCGAGCTTGGCGGTCTTGCCGAGCAGGTCCTTCAACGCCTGGGGATTCTGCAGGCCGGGAACCTGGACCAAGATTCGGTTGGTGCCCTGGCGGACGATGGTCGGCTCGCGCGTGCCGAGTTCGTCGATGCGGCGGCGCACGACTTCGGTCGCGTCGCCCATCGCGGTGTTGATCGCCTCGTCAAGGCCCGCCTGGGTCGGCTTCAGCACGAAGCGGCTGGAATCGACGACCTGGATGTCCCATTCGCGCTGTCCGGTCATGCCGGCGCCGCCGCCGGCGATCGACAACAGCCGCTCGCGCGCCGCGTCGACCTGGGATGGATCGCGAAGCATGAAGGAGAGCTGGCCGTTCCGCGTCGAGATGTCGCCGATCGCGATGCGCGGACTGCCGCGCTTCATTTCGGCCGCGATCTGGTCGCGCATCGTCTCGAGCCGGCTATTGGCCAGGTCGTTCGTATCGGCCTCCAGCAGCAGATAGCTGCCGCCGGCCAGGTCGAGGCCCAGATTGATGCGGGGCTTCGCCGGCAGGTGCGCGGCGAGATTGCTCGGCAGGATGCCCGACAGGACGCTCGGCATGGCGAGCGCGACGAGCGCCGCCAGCACCGCATAGATCGACCAGACCTTCCAGCGCGGGAAATCCAGCATCAGTCGTTCGCCGGCTTGGCGAGCGGATTAACCACCTCGGCGATCGTCGCCTTGACGACCCGGACGCGCGTGTTGGCGGCGATCTCCGCCTCGACATAGGCGTCCTCGACCTTGGTGACGCGACCGACGATGCCGCCGGCGGTGACGATCTGGTCCCCCTTCTTCACCGCCTGGATTGCCATCTGCAACTGCTTCACGCGGCGCTGCTGGGGGCGGATCATGAGGAAATAGAAGATGATGAAGACCAGGAACAGCGGCGCGAGGCTGAGAAAGCTCGCAATGCCGCTCGCGCCGGCGGCGCCGCCCGCGGTCTGGGCGTAAGCAGAGGGAATGAACATCGGACCCGTCATGGCTGGTCGGCGGGGGAACGCCCCCGCGCATGAAGCGCCGCCGCTACCATCCGGCGCGATTTATGGCAATCGTCGTGGGAACCGCCTCAAGCCGCTTGCATCCTGCGCCGACCGCGCGTAGAGGCCGCCCTCCGGTCGGGACGTAGCGCAGCCTGGTAGCGCATCACACTGGGGGTGTGGGGGTCGCAGGTTCGAATCCTGTCGTCCCGACCAAATTCTCTCCACATCGCCAGCCCATGCGGTGGCGAGTCGCGCGTTCGGCGACCGGTCGTCCGCCGACCTGCGCCGGCGGACGGGCGCGGCGTTCAGCCCGGCAGCAATCCGAGCTGCGTGGCATAGCCGGCGAACAGCGTCGGCCAGGCGGCGGTGGCGACATTGGCCTTCAGGCGAACGCCGAAGCCATGGCCGCCCTGGTCGAAGGCGTGGAGCGCCGCCGGTCGCTTGGCCGCCAGCATCGCCTGGTAGAGCGCCAGGCTGTTGGCGATCGGCACCAGCCCGTCGTCGCTGGCATGGGTCAGGAAGATCGGCGGCGTCTCCACCGTCACCAGCCGCTCGACCGAGCCGCGCTGGCGGGCGGCGAGGTCCGAATCGGGGCCGAGCAGATTGTCGCGCGAGCCTTCATGGGTGAAAGGCTCGGCCAGCGACACCACCGGATAGATCAGCCCGGTCAGGTCGGGGCGCGCCGATAGACGGTCCGCCGCGTCCACGGGCGCATAGGTCCGCTCGCCATGGCGGGTGGCGAGGCTGCCCGCCAGGTGCCCGCCGGCCGAAAAGCCCAGGATCATGACGCGCGCCGGATCGACCCGGTCCTGGCCAGCGCGGGCGCGGATCATGCGCAGGCCGCGCTGCGCATCCTGGAGCGGGACGGTGGCGCGGTTCGCCCAGCCCTCGCCGGGCAGGCGATAGAGCAGGATATAGGCGGTAACGCCGCGCGCGTTCAGCCAGCGCGCCTGCTCCTCGCCCTCATTGTCCCACGCCAGGAAGCCATAGCCGCCGCCGGGGATCAGCATCACCGCGCTGCCATTGGGCGTGGCCGGGCGGCGCACGACCAGGGCGGGGCGGTCGATCCCGGTCACCCAGCGATCGTCGAAGCCGGGCGAGGTGGAACGCTGCTCGATCTTGAGCGCCGGCGTGCGCGACGGGTGGCCGGGGGCGAGACCGGGCCAGAGCGGCACCACCTCGCCCGCCTGCGGGCCGGTCGCGCCGGTTGCAGCCTGTCCAGGGGCGGCGGTGGCGAGCAGCGGCGCTGCGGCCAGCCCCGCCAGCAAGGCCCGACGGCCGAGCGCGGGCGGCGGGTCGAAATCAGTCATAAGTGCCTCTCCAGTAGCGAAATTCGCCCCAGCATAGCGCCCGTCCCCAAACAGCAAAGGGGCGGCGGTCCCCCGGACCGCCGCCCCCGATCGCCTGTCCGTCGCGAGATGCGCTCAGTGGTAGCGCAGTACCGTGGCGCGGCGGCGATAGCGGGCCGCGCCGCCAACCAGCGCGAAGCCGGTGAGCATCAGCGCCCAGCTGGCCGGCTCAGGAACCGCTGCGATCGGCTGCACGCTGTAGCGGAAGTTGGCGTCGCAGCGGTTGCTGCCGGCGACGCAGGCCGCGTCGCTGTTCGAACGGCGGGTCAACGCGCCCTGTGCATACGCATCGCTTGCATTGTTATAGCCGAGCGCCAGGCTGCTGCTGTCGGAGCTCAGCACGGCGCGATAGGTCGTGCCCGCCGTGAGCGCGACCGATCCGGCGAACACGTCGACGAAGCCGCCCAAGGTGCGGAAGGTCAGGCCGCTCAGATTCGTCGTCTGGCTGGCAAGCGCGGTGTCCCCATTCTGGGTGAATAGCGAGAAGGTCACGGTGCTGGTCGTCGCGGTGCGGTTCGTCGTCGCGAAGGTGAAGGCGAAATTGGTCAGCAGCCCCGCATTCGCGACGAAGCTCTGCTCGAACGGGCCGCTGCTGGCGAAGCTGGCGGCGGCGGTGCCGCCCTGCACCGGCGTGAACTCGGCGGCCTGGGCGGCCGTGCCGGCGAGGGCGGCGGCGAGCGCGGCGACGATGAAACGCTTCATTAGGACTTCCCCCTTATGGATCGATGCTGGACCCGTCGTTGCCAGCGCTATGTTGCAGTCCCAAGACGTTAGGACAGCCGGTCCGCGACGAAATCCATGATCCTTCATGACGCCTGGGTCATTTTGGCACAAGCGTCGATGGTGTATTCGATTGCTGCGCCAGGCCTCTGAAAAACAAGCGAATAAAAAATTCGCGTCTGGTGGTTCGCGGGGGTTTGCCACGGCTCTGTCACATGGGCAGATTAACGACCTGTTAGGGGCGTCGAGCGGCGCTCATCCGCGGTCCGGGGGAATGCCGGGGCGGACCATCGCGACAGGGGGTAGAGGACGTGAGCACGAATTACTGGAATCTGGCCGGCGGCGACCTGTTTCAGGACTGGTCCGACACCAACCTGATCCGCAGCAACGACGACTGGTCGAACGTGCCGTCGATCATGGGCTTCATCGGCAAGGACGCATCGACCACCCGGGCGGGCGTCGACCCGCGCACCATCACGCTCGACCCCGAACCGGAAGTCGACGTCAACGCCAACCAGACCAGGCCGGACACCTACACGACCGGCGGCGTGACCGAGTTCCAGATCAGCAACCCCACCGTCGCGATCAAGGGGTCTGGCACGGCGGATGCGCCCTATCTGGCGCTGTACCTGGACGCCACCGGGCGACAGGGCGTCACCGTGTCGTTCAACCTGCGCGACCTGGACAACAGCGCCAACGACACGGCGCAGCAGATCGCGGTGCAGTATCGGCTGAGCGAAAGCGGTGCGTGGGCCAATGTACCGGGCGGCTATGTCGCCGATGCCAGTGCGCCGGCGAGTACGCCCGGTCTCGTGACGCCGGTCTCGGTCGTGCTGCCCGACGATGCCAACAACGCCGCGACGCTGCAGGTGCGCATCATCACCACCAACGCCCCCGGCAACGACGAATGGATCGGCATCGACGACATTCGCGTCACCACCAGCGGCGGCGGCGCGGCGCTGCCCGGCACGCTCAGCATCGCCGACGCCTCGGTGACCGAGGGCAATGCCGGCACGCAGATGATCGACTTCACCGTCACCCGCGTCGGCGGCGCGAGCGGCGCGGTCGAGGCTGCCTATGCGATCACGCTGCCGGGCGGCCAAGGCGGCGCGGATGCGGGCGACTTCGCGGCGATCGCGCTGACCGGCACCGTCCGCTTCGCCGATGGCCAGACTAGCGCCATCATCTCGCTGCCGGTGCTCGGCGACCGCGCGCCGGAGCCGAACGAAAGCTTCTCCATTACCCTGTCGAACGCGACCGGCGGGGCGACGATCGACCGGGCGACGGCGACCGGCACGATCCTGAACGACGATATCCTGCCGCTCAAGATCGGCCAGATCCAGGGCGAGGGCCATGCTTCCGCCTTTGTCGGGCAGACGGTGGTCACGCGCGGCGTGGTGACGGCGGTGGACAGCAACGGCTTCTATCTGCAGGACCTGGGCGACGGCAACGCTCGAACCTCCGACGCCATCTTCGTCTACACCAACAGCGCGCCGGATTTCTTCGTCGGCGACGCGGTGAGCGTGCAGGGTGCGGTGAGTGAATATCGCGCCGGCACCGGCGGCCTGACCGTCACCCAGATCACCGGACCGAGCGTGACGCTGGAGGGCTGGGACCAGGTGCTGCCCGACGCGGTGCGGATCGGCCAGGGCGGGCTGACTTCGCCGACCAGCGTGATCGACGATGACGGGCTGACGCGCTACGACCCGGCCACGGACGGCATCGACTTCTGGGAATCGCTGGAGGGGATGCGGGTCACGATCGACAATCCGCTCGTCGTCTCCAACACCACGGCCGACAGCTACCGGGAGACCGACGTGGTCGCCTCGGGCGGCGCGGGCGCGACCGGCGTCAACGATCGCGGCGGCATCACGATCAGCAAGGGGGACTTCAACCCGGAGAAGATCCAGCTCCAGGGCAAGGCCGCCGTCTATGACGGGTTCGCACCCGATTATTCGGTCGGCGACCGGCTCAGCAGCGTCACCGGCATCGTCAACTATGCCGCCGCCCGATATGAGGTGATCGTCACGGAGGCGGTGACGGTGACCCAGGACGTGACGCTCCAGAAGGAGGTGTCGGCGCTGGCCGGCGACGCCACGCACCTGTCGCTCGCCACCTACAATGTCGAGAACCTCGATGCGTCGGACAACAAGTACGACGTGCTGGCGGCGGACATCGTCTACAATCTGCGCGCGCCCGACATCCTGGCGGTGCAGGAGATCCAGGACGCCAATGGCGCGCAGTCCGGCGGCACGCTGTCGGGCGTGCAGACCGCGCAGGGGCTGATCGACGCGATCGCCAGGATCAACGGTGGCCGCTACGGCTATGTCGAGATCGCGCCGACCACCGCCAATTCGACCGGCGGCGAGCCGAACGGCAACATCCGCAACGGCTATCTCTACAATCTGGACCGGGTCAGCTATGTCGAGGGCAGCGCCGAGCTGATCACCGGCGCGGCCTATAACAACAGCCGCAAGCCGCTGGTCGCGCAGTTCCAGTTCGGGGCCGAGACGATCACCGCGATCAACGTCCACCTCACCTCGCGCGGCGGTAGCGACCCGCTCTGGGGCGCGACCCAGCCGCCCGCCGATGCCGGCGATGCCGCCCGCACCGCCCAGGCGGCGGGCGTCAAGGCGTGGATCCAGGAGCATCTGGCCGACGATCCCCAGCTCAACATCGCGGTAATGGGCGACTGGAACGGCTTCGCCTGGGAAGATGCGCAGACCCAGCTGACCGATCCGGCCAAGGGCGGGATGCTGACCGACCTGGCGACCGCGCTGCTGTCGCCCGAGGAGCGGTACAGCTATCTGTTCGAGGGCAATGCCCAGGCGCTGGACCATATCCTGGTCACCGGCGGGCTGTTGACGGACGCGCGCTATGATGCGGTGCACCTGAACTCGCAGTTCAGCGGCGACCGGCCGACCGACCATGACCCGCAACTGGCGCTGTTCAGCTTCGGGGGCGCGCCGGCGCAGGCCGAGGCGGTGGCGCAGGTCGAGGCGGTCGGGGCGTCCGACGATGCGACCCACGACCTGGGCTATGCGCATCATGGCGGCTGGGGCTTCATGCCGACGCTGGCGGACGGGATGCACCTGGCCTGAAGCGGTGCCGATCCTGTAAGGGGATCGTTGCGCGAGGCCTTTCGGTGCACCCGCGCAGGCGGGAGTCCCGGGGGGCACGTGCCATAAGGTATTGGTTTGCCTGGCACGGAGCTTCTGACTGCGCGGGAGCAGGGTGGGGCCGCCAATGCAGGGTTGGCGATCTTGCGACGATCCCCCGTACGGAAAGGCAGCCCGCCGCAGACCGGATGGAGGGTGACGCCGATGGCCAGGACGGCCCTCCTCGCGACAGGTGGCGCCGCTTCCACCATGCCGCGCGCACCCTCCCCTTGCAGGGGAGGGATTTCAGGCGTCGATCCGACGTGGTTGACGGTGGTAAGACGCCCTTTGTCGAGGACAGGCTGGGCGGAGGCGACGTGAAGGGTGGGTATGCGTAGGACCAGCGGGACCGGGGGGCTCCATCTGCCGCAGGGGCCGATGCGGGCCGCGCTGGAGCGGTGCCGCCGCCATCTGATCGGCGCGGCGGGGTTCAGCGCGCTGGTCAACCTGCTCTATATCGTGCCGACGCTCTACATGCTCCAGGTCTATGACCGGGTGGTGCCGACGCAGGGCGTGCAGACGCTCGGCTTCCTCACGCTGGTGCTGCTGTTCGCGCTCGCCTGCCTCTCGCTGCTCGACCGGGTGCGCAGCCGGTTGCTGGTGCGCGCCGGCGTCCGGCTGGACGCCGATCTCGCGCCCTTGCTGCTCGATGCGACCATGGCGCGGCCGGAGGCGCCGGCGGCGCGCGCGGCGATGCGCGACTTCGACGCGATGCGCGGCGTGCTGACCGGGCCGGGGATGCTGGCGCTGTTCGATGCACCCTGGACGCCGCTCTATGTGCTGGTCTGTTTCCTGGTCCATCCCTGGATCGGGCTGGTCGCGCTGGCCGGCGGTGCGATCCTGCCGGCCATCGCCTGGCGCAACGAGGTGGCGACCCGGAGCGGCATGGCGCGCGCGCAGGAGGTCGCGACCCGGACCTATGCCGCGCAGGACGCAATGCTGGCGGCGGCCGAAAACGTGCGCGCCTTGGGCATGCGCCGCGCGCTGGTCGCACGCCAGCTGCGCCAGCGCGAGGCGATGCTGGTCGCGCAGACCGAGGCGGGGTTTCGCGCCGGCGGCTATTTCACCGCGACCAAGTTCGTGCGGCTGGCGTTGCAATCGCTGGCGCTGGGCCTGGGCGCGCTGCTGGCGGTGGACAACAAGATCTCGGGCGGCGCGATCTTCGCTTCCTCCTTCCTGATCGCGCGGGCGCTGGCCCCGGTCGAACTGCTGATCGGCAGTTGGAAGGGGATCGCCCAGGCCCATGCCAGCTATCGCGGCCTGGATGCGCTGCTCGCCGCCGCGCCGGTCGCCGCCGACGTCACCCAGTTGCCCGCCCCGCGCGGGAGCCTGCAATTGGAGGGCGTGACGCTGCTCAACGCCACGCGCGACGCGACCCTGCTCAACGCCGTGTCCTTCGCGGTCGCGCCCGGCGAGGTGGTGGCGATCGTCGGTCCGTCGGGAGCGGGCAAGTCGACGCTGGTGCGCGCGATCGCCGGCGCGCTGCCGATCGATCGGGGCCATGTCCGCATCGATTCGGCCGACCTGAACGACTGGGACGCCGAGCGGCTGGCCCGGCATATCGGCTATCTGCCGCAGGATTCGGTGTTGTTCGAGGGGACGGTGAAGGAGAATATCGCGCGCTTCGACACGGAAGCCGCGGCGGATCGCGCCACCATCGACGCGCAGGTGGTCCAGGCGGCGGAGATGGTCGGCGCGCAAGACCTGATCCTGCGGCTGCCGGGCGGCTTCGACCACCGGCTGGGCTTGGGCGGGCGCGGTGTCTCGGCCGGTCAGGCGCAGCGGATCGCGCTGGCGCGGGCGGTCTATGGCGATCCGGCGCTCTACATCCTGGACGAGCCCAACGCGCATCTGGATGCGGAGGGCGACGCGGCGCTCAACGCGGCGATCGCGCGGTTGAAGGCGGCGGGCAAGACGATCCTGATCGTCTCCCACAAGCTCGGCGTGTTGCCGGTGGTCGACAAGATCCTGGTGCTGCGCGACGGGCGGGCGGAGCTGTTCGGGCCGCGCGACGAGATCCTGGCGAAGATCGCGCCGCCCGGCGTCCGCCGGATGACGCCGCCCGCCACCGGCGCGGTCGCCCGGGGAGGCGCGGCATGAGCGCGCCCCTGGTCCTCGCGCCCGGTGACGAGCGGCGGCCCGATCCGGCGATCGCGGCGCTGGCCGATCCGGCGCGCGACATCCGCGTCGGGCTGGTCGTGGCGTCTTTGTTCTTCCTGCTCTTCCTGGGCTGGGCGGCGTTCGCGCGGCTCGATGCGGCCGCCTATGCCTCGGGCGTGCTGGAGGTGTCGGGCCAGCGCCAGGCGGTGCAGCATCGCGAAGGCGGGGTGGTCGGCGACCTGCTGGTGCGCGAGGGGCAGCGGGTTCGGCGCGGGCAGTTGCTGATCCGCCTGGTCGCCGCCGATGTGCGCGCGCAGGAGCGGGCGCTGGCGGCGCAGGCGATCCGGCTGCTGGCGCAGCGCGCCCGGCTGGAGGCGGAGCAGATGGGCGCGGCCCGCCTGTCGCCGCCGCGCGAGTTCGCCGCGTTGCCGGACGAGGACCGGACGGCGGCGGCGCTGGCGCTGAAGCTGCAACAGAGCGAACTGGACGCACGCCGGGCCACGCTGTCGGCGCAGCGCGGCGCGCTGGGCCAGCGGGTCGCGCAATCGGCGCAGCAGGGGCGCGGCTATGGTACGCAGGTGACCTCCGCCGAGGAACAGTTGCGGCTGGTCGACCAGCAGCTCGCGGCGCTGCGCCCGGTGGCGGAGAAGGGGTTCGTCTCGCAGACAAGGCTGCGCGAGCTGGAGCGGCTGCGCGCCGAACTGATGGGCCAGCGCGGTCAATATGCCGCCAGCGTCGCCCAGACGCGCGAGGCGGCGCGCGAGAGCGAGATCGGCGCGCTGGAGGCGGAGCGCAGCTTTCGCGAGCGGACCGCCGCCGACCTGCGCGATGTCGACACGCGGCTGGGTGACCTGCTCCCCAAGCTGGCGGCGGCGCGCGACCAGCTCGCCCGCACCGCTATCCGCGCGCCGGCGACGGGGGCGGTGATCGGGCTGTCCGTCTTCACCCGCGGCGGCGTGATCGCGCCGGGCCAGACGCTGATGAGCATCGTGCCCGAACGCGTGCCGCTGCGTATCCAGGCGCGGATCGGGCTCGACGATGCCGATGATCTCCGCACCGGGCAGCGCGCGCTGGTCAAGTTCCCCAGCCTGCACGATCGCACCTTGCCCGACCTGGAGGGGGTGATCACCCGCCTGTCGGCCGATGCGGTGACCGACGAGAAGACGGGGGCGGGCTATTTCACCGCCGAGGTGACTGTGCCGCGCGACCAGCTTCGCCGGCTGAACGTCGTGCGGGGCCGGGACTTCGAGCTGCGCGCGGGCATGCCGGTGCAGGTGCTGATCCCGTTGCGCAAACGCACGGCGCTCGATTACGCGCTGGAGCCACTGGTGGGCGCGTTCTGGTCGTCGTTCCGGGAGCATTGAGCCTGCTGCTCCACACTCTGGTCCCCCGGCGCAGGCCGGGGCGCAATCGGGAAAGCTTCAGTAATGGAGTGTTGCGCTTCGTTGAGAGGCACGGAGCGCGACGATTTCTCGAATGGCATCCCCCGACCGGGCCCCGGGCATCGCCGGGGAACAAGGAGTAGGAAGACGTGCGGCATCGGCGGGCGCTTCGCGGCGTCGCGCGATCATCGACCAGACCGGAATGAAGGTCCGGGAGGTTCTGTTGCCCGGCCCTCCCGGTTGCCGCTGGAATCCCCTTCTGTTGCCCGGTGGGGTCCGACCGCGCTATTTTGGTGTAACGTCAGGCCGTTAGGCCATCAGTTACGCCGCAATCGCGAGTGCTTCGTTATCGTTGGCACTTGTGTAATGGGCCGTTGCGGTGGTCCCATTCCGAGCGAAAACAGCGCCTTTCAACACACGTCGATCCTAGTTCGGCCCCGTCATTCCGGTCGCCCGACCCATGGCTGAAAGCCATGGTCGACCGGCCCGAATGGTGGAGCCGCCGGGTACCGCCCCCGGGTCCGCTGCGTCTATTCTACGCCGCAGTTTATCGCCATAGCCGGCCGAAGCCGACGCCGACCGATATAGGGCGTGCGTCGCCACATGCAAACGCCTTTCGCTCGCCACAAATCAGGGCCATATCGGCCCGCATCATGTTGACCCAGCGTTCCCGTTACGCCCTGCGTTCCCTGCTGTTCCTGGCCACCGCCCCGGCCGGCAGCGCGCCGATCCCGATGACGCGGATCGCGGCCGAGGCGAATGTGCCGCGCAAGTTCCTGGAGCTGATCCTGGCCGACCTGCGCGAGGCGGGGCTGGTGCTCAGCCATCGCGGGAAACATGGCGGCTATCTGCTGGCGCGACCGGCGCACCTGATCTCGCTGGGCGACATCATCCGCACCATCGAGGGGCCGCTGGCGCTGGTCCCGTGCGTGAGCCGCACCGCCTATCGTCGCTGCGCCGACTGCAAGGACGAGGCCGCCTGCGCGATCCGCCAGGCCATGGCGCGGGTGCGCGACGAGACCGCGCGCATCCTGGACGGCACCAGCCTGGCCGACGCCACCGCCGAGCGACTGGTCGCGGCGTAAAGCGGGAAGGGGCCTTCCGCCCGCCCGACAAGCTGGTAACGGGACGGCGATGGCCAAGCTCTATTTCTATTATGCGTCGATGAACGCGGGCAAGTCGACCAACCTGTTGCAGGCCGACTTCAACTATCGCGAGCGCGGCATGGCGACGATGCTGTTCACCGCCGCGATCGACGACCGGTTCGAGGCGGGGACGATCGCCTCGCGCATCGGCCTGGCCGCGCCGGCTACCCCCTTCGGTCCCGCCACCGACCTTTATGGGTGCATCGACGACCGCCATGCCGAGACGCCCCTGTCCTGCGTGCTGGTCGACGAGGCGCAATTTCTGAGCGGCGGGCAGGTCGACCAGCTCGCCCGGGTCTGCGACCGGCTGGGCGTGCCGGTGCTGGCCTATGGTCTGCGCACCGACTTCCAAGGCGTGCTGTTCGAGGGATCGGCGCGGCTGCTGGCGTTGGCCGACGAGCTGACCGAGATCAAGTCGGTCTGCGTCTGTGGGCGCAAGGCGACGATGAACCTGCGCGTCGATGCCGACGGTGCTCCGGTGGCGCGGGGGTCGCAGACCGAGATCGGCGGCAACGACCGCTATACCGCGCTGTGTCGCCGGCACCACGCCGAGGCGCTGATCCAGGCGGAAGGATAAGGCGATGCACGGCTGGATCATCCTCGACAAGCCGCTGGGCCTGGGCTCGACCCAAGGCGTCGCCGCGGTCAAGCGCGTGCTGCGCCAGGCGGGGCATGGCAAGGTGAAGGTCGGCCATGGCGGCACGCTCGATCCGCTGGCGACCGGCGTGCTGCCGATCGCGGTTGGCGAGGCGACGAAGCTGGCGGGGCGGATGCTCGACAGCGACAAGGTCTATGCCTTCACCATCCGCTTCGGCGAGCAGACCGATACGCTGGACGCCGAGGGGCCGGTGATCGCGACCAGCCCGGTGCGGCCGACGCGCAGCGCGCTCGCCACGGTGCTGCCGCGCTTCACCGGGCCGATCGCGCAGGTGCCGCCGGCCTATTCGGCGCTCAAGGTCGATGGCGAGCGCGCCTATGACCTGGCGCGGGCCGGCGAGGACGTGGTGCTGAAGAGCCGCGACGTGGTGATCCACGCGCTCTCGATCGATGCGGCCGCAGAGGACGGGCCGCTCGACGCGGCGACCCTGGTCGCGCATGTCTCCAAGGGCACCTATATCCGCAGCCTGGCGCGCGACATCGCGCTGGCGCTCGGCACGGTCGGCCATGTCACCATGCTGCGCCGGCTCAAGGCGGGTCCCTTCGACCTGTCCGGCGCGATATCGCTGGACAATTTGAACGAAATGGGGCAGGCGCGCACCCTTGAACAGATACTCCTGCCGTTGAGGGCGGGGCTGGACGACATCCCGGCTCTTGCTCTCTCTCCCGACCAGGCAGGGGCGCTCCGTCAGGGGCGTGTGTTGGTCGGGGTGCATGCCGATGACGGCGCGGCCTTCGCGATGCTCGACTCCGCCCCTGTGGCGCTGGTCGACGTGGTCGCGGGCGAGGTCCGGGTCGTTCGCGGCTTCAACCTCTGATTGAAAGGATGACGATGTCGATCACGGCAGAGCGCAAGCAGGCGCTGATCAAGGAACATGCCCGCGAAGAGGGCGACACGGGGTCTCCCGAGGTGCAGGTCGCGATCCTGACCGACCGCATCAAGAACCTGACCGAGCATTTCAAGGGCCACGCCAAGGATAACCATTCCCGCCGCGGCCTGCTGATGCTGGTGAACAAGCGTCGTTCGCTGCTGGATTATCTCCGCAAGAAGGACGGCGACCGGTATCTGGCACTGATCGCGAAGCTCGGCCTTCGCAAGTAATTCGGAAGGGCGCCCTCGCGGCGCCCTTCTCGTATCTGCCCGCCCGCAATCCGGCGCGGCGGGCATGGGGGCGACGAAGCGTCCCACGCCGCCGCGGGCCGGTTAGCCCGCATCATAGGCCCCCGGCGCGATCGGCGCGGCGGGAGTGAAGGAAGCGATATGTTCGATACCAAGAAAGTGCAGATCGAGTGGGGCGGCAAGACCCTGACCCTCGAGACGGGCAAGGTCGCCCGCCAGGCCGACGGCGCGGTGATCGCGACGCTCGGCGAGACGGTCGTTCTGTGCGCCGTCACGGCTGCCAAGACGGTCAAGGAAGGGCAGGATTTCTTCCCGCTCACCGTCCATTACCAGGAGAAGTTCTCCGCCAGCGGCCGCATCCCCGGCGGCTTCTTCAAGCGCGAGCGTGGCGCGACCGAGCGGGAGACGCTGGTCAGCCGCCTGATCGACCGTCCGATCCGCCCGCTGTTCCCCGAGGGCTTCTACAACGAGATCAACTGCATCGCGCAGGTGCTGTCCTATGACGGCGAGAACGAGCCCGACATCGTCGCGATGATCGCGGCCTCGGCGGCGCTGACCATCTCGGGCGTGCCGTTCATGGGCCCGATCGGCTGCGCGCGCGTCGGCTACAAGAATGGCGAGTACCAGCTCAACCCGACCGATGCCGAGGTGCTGGACGGCGACCTGGACCTGGTCGTCGCGGCGACGCACGACGCGGTGATGATGGTCGAATCCGAAGCCAAGGAGCTGTCGGAAGACGTCATGCTGGGCGCCGTGGTGTTCGCGCACAAGGCATCGCGCCAGATCATCGACGCGATCATCGACCTTGCCGAGCAGGCCGCCAAGGACCCCTGGGAGCTGAAGCAGGGCGACGACCAGAAGGCGGTCAAGGCCGAGCTGAAGAAGCTGGTCGGCAAGGACATCACCGCCGCCTACAAGCTGACCGACAAGCAGCAGCGCCAGACCGCGTTGGGCGAGGCGCGCGCCAAGGCGAAGGCGGCGATGGCCGACCGCACGCCGCAGGAGCAGCTCGCCGCCGCCAAGCTGGTCAAGAAGCTGGAGGCGGAGATCGTCCGCACCGCGATCCTGAAGGACGGCCGCCGCATCGATGGTCGCACCACCACGCAGATCCGTCCGATCGAAGCCGAGGTCCACTTCCTGCCGCGCTCGCACGGCTCGGCGCTGTTCACGCGCGGCGAGACCCAGACGATCGCGACCACGACGTTGGGCACTCGCGACGCCGAGCAGATGATCGACGGTCTGAACGGCCTGTCCTACCAGCACTTCATGCTGCACTATAACTTCCCGCCCTATTCGGTCGGCGAAGTGGGCCGCTTCGGCGCGCCGGGGCGTCGCGAGGTCGGCCACGGCAAGCTGGCGTGGCGTGCGCTGCACCCGGTGCTGCCGACCAAGGAGGAATTCCCCTACACGATCCGCGTCACCAGCGACATCACCGAGTCGAACGGCTCGTCGTCGATGGCGACGGTCTGCGGCGGCTCGCTGTCGCTGATGGATGCGGGCGTGCCGATCAAGCGCCCCGTCTCGGGTATCGCGATGGGCCTGATCCTGGAGGGCAAGGACTTCGCCGTCCTGTCCGACATCCTGGGTGACGAGGATCACCTGGGCGACATGGACTTCAAGGTCGCCGGCACCAGCGAGGGCATCACCAGCCTCCAGATGGACATCAAGATCGCCGGCATCACCGAGGAGATCATGAAGGTCGCGCTGGCCCAGGCGCATGAGGGCCGCGCCCATATCCTGGGCGAGATGGCCAAGGCGCTGGATTCGACCCGCACCGAGCTGTCGGCGCATGCGCCGCGCATCGAGACCTTCACGATCGACAAGTCGAAGATCCGCGAAGTGATTGGCACCGGCGGCAAGGTGATCCGCGAGATCGTCGCCACCACCGGCGCCAAGGTCGACATTGACGACGAGGGCGTCATCAAGGTGTCGTCGTCCGACCAGAGCCAGATCGAGGCCGCGGTCAAGTGGATCAAGGGCCTGGTCGAAGAGGCCGAGGTCGGCAAGATCTATGACGGCAAGGTCGTCAACCTGGTCGATTTCGGCGCGTTCGTGAACTTCATGGGCGGCAAGGACGGTCTCGTCCACGTCTCGGAGATCAAGAACGAGCGGGTCGAGAAGGTGTCGGACGCGCTGTCCGAGGGCCAGGCCGTCAAGGTCAAGGTGCTCGAGATCGATCCGCGCGGCAAGGTGCGCCTGTCGATGCGCGTCGTCGACCAGGAGACCGGCGCCGAGCTGGAGGACACCCGTCCGGCGCGCGAACCGCGCGGCGACCGGGGTGATCGCGGCGACCGTGGCCCGCGCGGCGGCGGCGGCGGCGGCGGCGACCGCGGTCCGCGTCGGGACGGCGGCGAAGGTCGTGGCGGTCCGCGTCGCGATCGTGGCGACCGGGGCGGCGAGCGTTCCGGCGAGCGGGGCGAGGGCCGTGGCCCGCGTCGCGAGCGCGAGGGCGGCGAGGACGGCCCGGCGCCGTTCGCGCCGGCCTTCCTGACCGGTGATCGCGACTGATCATCCCCGGCTCCCTCCCGAAGGCCGGGTGACCGCGCCTTCGGGTCAGGATCAGGACGAAACGACCGTGCGGGCTGCCCGCGCGGTCGTTTTTTCGTTCCGGACGATGGCCATCTTCTCCCGTCCTTTCCACCGAAATGAAGGTAAATTACGATACAATTGCCGTTGCAACAATTTGGCGGCTGTATTAGCCAACACTTGGCTTCGAATGTTCCAAGCGTGTCGTGCTTTCCCTCTCAAGTTCCTGTCCGGATTGCCGATCCATGGTGCCGCAAGCTGTTCTGCCGTTGCTGATGAACATGCTGACGGCGTTGCTGTTCGGGATCAGCTTCGTGGTCATCGCCTGCCTCAATCCCGGCGCACGCCGGATCGGCTGGATGGCGGTGAGCTATGGCTTCGGCGTGCTCGAGCCAGCCTCGCACCTGATCGTCGCGGCGGGGGGCGATGCGCAGGTGATGAATCGCCTGGGGCCGAGCGGCTTCTTGATCGGCCTGACGCTGATGGCCCCGGCCCTCTCCCTCTTCCACCAGCGCCGGCCGATGTGGCTCGGATGCGCGCTGATCGTCGGCCCGGGCGTGACCTATTTCACGCTGCGGCCTTTGGGCGGGGACGGGGTGGAGCAACGGCTGGTCGTGCAGTGCTTCTTCGCGGCGAGCATGATCCTGTGCGCCGCGACCGCCTGGCGCGATGCGCCGCGCTCGGCGATGAACCGGGTGCTGGTGGCCGTGTTCCTCGTCACCGGCCTGCATTTCCTGGCGAAACCGTTCCTGGCCGCCCCACTGGGGTTCGGCAGCGAGCGGGATTATCTCGGCTCGATCTACGGCGTCGTGTCGCAGGCGAGCACGGGCGTGCTGCTGGTCGCGGCGGGCCTCCTGATCCTGATCGCGGTGCTGCAATCGCTCGTGAAGACGCATCACGACCAGGCCCGCATCGACCCCCTGACCGGGCTGCCGAACCGCCGGGCGCTGGAGGAAGCGTTCGATCGGCGGGTCGATCCCGCACAGCACCGGATCGGCCGGGTGGTCATGGCGATCGCGATCCTCGACCTCGACCATTTCAAGAGCATCAACGACCGGCTTGGCCATGACGGCGGCGACGCGGTGCTGCGGCGGGTCGCGCAGTGCCTGGACACGGTGCGCCCGGCGCTGGGGGTGGCGGCGCGGCTGGGCGGCGAGGAATTCGTGCTGCTGATGCCCGATCAGGACCTGGAGGCGGCGCATCCGGTCTGCGAGCGCATCCGCGTCAGCGTGGCCGCCCTGACCCTGCCCGACCTGCCCGACCTGCCGGGCCTGTCGGTCAGCATCGGACTGACCGACCTGGCGGCCGGGGAAACGTTGACCGCCGCGCTCCGCCGCGCCGACCGGGCGCTGTACGAGGCCAAGGCGGCCGGCCGGAACCGCTGCATCCTGGTCAGGGGCCGGTCGCCGACGTCGACGCGGCCCCCCCTGTCGGCGGTGGGGGCGCGGGCGTAACGACGCTCAGAACAGCGCGTCGTCGAACAGATCGTCATCCGAATCGGAGCCGGGCGAGGCCGTTGCGGCGGCGGCGATCGGCTGGCCGGTGACGGCGGCGTGGACCTCGCGTTCACGCGCCATGGTGTAGCTGGCGACGAGCCGGTCGAGCAACGTCGCATGGAGACGCGCCGCCTCGGGCGGCAGTTCGGCCTGCTCGCCCCGTTCGGCGATCTGGGCCAGTTCGCCCGCCAACCGCCAGAGCGGCGCCCGCATCGCGTCGTTGCAGTCGACGCGTTCGATCGTCTCCTCCAGCACCACCAGCGACTGGGCGGCATCGTCGCCGACCTTGGCCAGTTCGGCGTCGATATGCGCGGCGCCCTCGTCGATCGTCCGGAGCGCGTCCGACAGCGCCTCGCCGGCGTCCGTGCCCGCCTGGCCGCGCAGCTCGCCGAGCCGCGTCGCACCGGCCGACAGCGTGCCGATCAGCGCGTCGATCTGGTCGACCTGGCGGTCCAGCACGTTGGCGCAATCATGGATATGCGCGGTGACGATCGTCAGCGGCCGGCTGTTGACGCCGGCCCGCATGCTGCGGAAGCCGGCGTTGAGCGCCATGAGTTGCACGTCGCGGCGGGCGCGGCGCATCTGCGCCAGCCGACAGACCATGCCATCCGCCGCCTCCGAGGTCGCCGCCGCGATCCGGTCGATCTGCAGGTCGGCCTCCCGCAGCCGGCCGGTCAGCGTCGCCATCTCCGCGATCCCGTGCTTCAGCTGGTGGAGGAAGGTCTGGCCGCCCGCATCGCCCTGGTCCGCCGGACCCGTGGCGGCGATGGTGCGGCTCATGTCCAGCAGCTGCTTCGCCTCGGGCAGGATGCGGCGCAGGCTGCCGACCAGCCGGTCGGTCTCGCTCTGGAACTGGTCGGTGGTGTCGCTGATCTGCGCGGCGAGCAGCGCGGCCATGCGCCGCTCGACCAGCACGGCGTCCGCGCCTGCCGGCAGCTCGGCGACCCGTCGCGCGGCGGCGGCGAGATGCTCCAGCCGCTGTCGCGCGATGTCGCCGACCTGCAGCGCGCCGATCGCCTCGGCGACATGGCCGCGCACGCTCCGCGCCGATGCGGCGATCCGGTCCGCCTGCACCAGCAGCCCGGCCTGGAAGTCGCGCAGCGCCCCGGCCTCGCGGATCAGCCGTTCGGGCACCATCGGCAGCACCTTGGCGAACTCGGAAACCAGGTTCTGCTCGGCCTGGCGGGCGGCGGGCAGGGCGGCGTTCATCGCCTTCAGCGCCACGCCCAGCGCGGCGACATGGCTGTCGCTATGCTCGATCTTGTGGGTCATCTGGTTGGCGAAGTCGGTGAAGCCACCGCTGTCCGCCGCCACCACCTGCACGTTCAGGCCATAGACGCGCAGCAGGTCCAGCGTCTTGCGGACATCGTCCAGCACGCTGATCAGGCCATGGCCGTTGCGGCCGATCGCGTCCAGCTCGGCATTGCGGCCGCGTTGCAGCGCCGGTAGCTGGGTCAGCGACCGGGCGACCTCCAGCAGCCGGGCGATGGCGAGCTGGCCGCCCGACCCGTTCATCGCCGAGGTCATGCCCTCCAGCGCCGCGATCAGTTGCTCGACCATCTGATATTCGAGGCCGAGCGCGTTGCCGGCGGCGACGAAGCGCATGTCGAGCCCGGCGGCGAGTTCGTCGAGCGTGTCGGCGATGCGACCAAGCGGCGGCTGGTCCGCCGGGTCTGGCAGGACCGTGTCCAGACCCTGGATGTCGGCGGCGGCGACGGGCGCGCCGGTGGCCGGCTGCGGAAAGGGGGCGGTCATCGCGTGCTGGCCGTCAGCAGGGCACGGGCGATCTGGTCGAGCGGCACGACCCGTTCGGCGGCGCCGCGCGCGATCGCCTCCTTGGGCATGCCGAACACGATCGAACTCGCCTCGTCCTGCGCCACGGTGCGTGCGCCCGCCTCGCGCATCTCCAGCAGGCCGCGCGCGCCGTCATCCCCCATGCCCGTCATGATGATCCCTACCGCATTGGACCCCGCCGACCGCGCGGCGGAGCGGAACAGCACATCGACCGACGGCCGATGGCGCGACACCAGCGGCCCCTCGCGCACCGACACGCAATAACGCGCGCCCTGGCGCTCCAGCAGCGTGTGGCGCAGGCCGCCCGGCGCGATCAGCACATGGCCGCGCATCACCGTGTCGCCGTCCTCCGCCTCCTTCACGTCGACCTCGCAGATCGCGTTGAGACGGCGGGCGAAGGCGCGGGTGAAGCTTTCGGGCATGTGCTGGACGATGACGATGCCGGGCGCATTGGCGGGCAGCGCCTCCAGCACCTCGCGCAGCGCCTCGGTGCCGCCGGTCGAGGCGCCGATGCAGACGACCATCTCGGTCGTGCGGCTCATCGCCCGGCCGGCGGGCGGCGGCGGCAACATGGCGTCGGCGGTCAGCTTGGGCGCCGGGCCGGCCTGCACGCGCGGCCGCCGGGCCGAGACGCGGGCAAGGGCCGCCCCCTTGACCGTGTCGCAGATCATCTGATGCGCTTCGTTCAGATGTTCGGTGACGCCGACACGCGGCTTCAGGATGATGTCGACGGCCCCGGCCTCCAGCGCCTGGAGCAGCGTGTCCGATCCCTCCTCGACCAGCGAGGAGCACATGACCACCGGCACCGGGCATTGCTGCATCAGCTTGCGCAGGAAGGTGATGCCGTCCATTCGCGGCATCTCCACGTCCAGCGTGATGACGTCGGGCACGGCATCCTGGATGTAGCGCGCGGCGGCGAAGGGGTCGGCGGCGGCGGCGATCACCTCGATCTGCGGATCGGCGGAGAGGATCGCGGTCATCGCCTGGCGCACGCTGGCGCTGTCGTCGATGACCAGCACGCGGATCTTGGGCAGCGGCATGGATCAGACTTTCTGGAAAACGGTGCCGGCCACGGTGCGGACCGGAAGGTCCATGCCCGCGATCGTTTCCGAATGGCCGAGGAACAGGTGACCGCCCGGGAGCAGACAGTCGAGCAGACGGCGGATCACCTTCTCCTGGGTCTCCTGGTCGAAATAGATCAGGACGTTGCGGCAGAAGATGACGTGCATGGGGTCGCCCACGCCGTAGCGTGGGTCCATGAAGTTGAGCTGGCCGAAGCCGATCGCGGCGCGCAGTTCCGGGACCATGCGGACCTCGGCCCGGTCGCCGCGCGCCGTCATCAGGTAACGGCGGCGGAGCAGCGCCGGCACCGGCTCGACCATCGGGGCCGGATAGATGCCGCGCCGCGCCGTCTCCAGCACCTCGGTGTCGATGTCGGTGGCGAGGATGCCATAGCCGCACGCCTGGCTCATGCAGAACTGGTCGAGCAGCATGGCCAGCGTATAGGGCTCCGCGCCGGTCGAGCAGCCCGCGCTCCAGATCCGCAGCCGGCGTTCCCCCGCCGCGACCAACGCCGGCAGCACGGTGGCGGTCAGATAATCGAAATGCTTCGGCTCCCGGAAGAAGTCGGTCTTGTTGGTGGTCAGCGCATTGACCAGCAGTTCCGCCTCTGTCGCGAGGCTGGCCGGATCGGCGAAGACATGGTCGCAATATTCGGCGACGGAGGCGAAGCCGCTCGCGCGCGCGCGACGCCGCAGCCGGCCCTCGACGAGCAGGCGCTTGCTGGGCGGCGTCTTGATGCCGCTATGCTGTTCGATGAACGCGGCGACGCGTTTGAAGTCCTGCGCGTTCAGCTCGCTGCCGGGAGCGGCAATGGGTTGATAGGCCGTCATGGTGCGTCTCGATGCTTCTCAGGGAGAGGACGGGGACAGGGCGGTGCGTTCTGCGCGCCCGGGGACCGGGGGATGTCAGGGCGGCGTGCGCGCCGCGAAGGATGGTCGCGCCGGGCCGACCGGCGAGGATGGTTCGGGCGGAAGATGGGACGCCATGGGGAAGAGCCTGTTGCCGGAGCGTCGGAAAGGGCTAGGCCGCCGCCGCGACAGGGGAGGCGGGAGCCGGGGCGGCCAGATCCTCCGCTGCGAACAGCCGCGCCGGGTCGAGCAGCGCGACGAAGCCATCGTCGCGCCGCACGAAGCCGGTCAGATACTCGACCCGCCAGCGAACCCCGATCTCTGGCGTCTCGCCGATCTCGGAGGCGGCGAAGCTGACCACGTCCATCACCCGATCGACCACCAGCCCCATCGTGACCGACCGCTCGTCGGCCTGTTTCACCTCCACCACCAGGATGCAGCTCGACACGGTCGGCGCCACGGCGGGGAAGCCCAGCCGGACGTGGAGGTCGACCATCGGCACCGCGGCGCCGCGCACGTCGAGCAGGCCGAGCAGCCAGGCCGGCCCCTCCGGCACGCGCGAGGCGGGACGATGCTCCAGGATTTCGCGGACCATCGTCACCGGAATAGCGAAGGTCTCCGACCCCAGCGCGAACACGACCGCCTGCACGGCCTCCATGGCACGGCCGGTCATGCCGCACGTCCGAAGGCGTCGTCGTCGCTGTCCGGGCCGCCCTTGCTCAGGTCGAGCGCGAAGCCTTGCGCCAGCGCCTGCTGGTGCGCGACGGTGCCGGTGCGAACGGCCGGCTTGGCCAGGGCGGCCCGCCTGGCCGTCGCCTTGGCCTTCGCGGCCGGGTTGGGCCGGGGCTTGGCGACGGCGCGGGGCCGCGCGCCGGCCGGCGTGTCGCCGATGCGGAAATAGGCGATGCTCGCCTGCAGCTCCTCGGCCTGGCTGGCCAGCGTCTCCGAGGTGGCGCTGATCTGCTCGGAGGCCGAGGCGTTCTGCTGCGTGACCTGGTCGAGCTGCTGGATCGCCTCGTTGATCTGCGACGCGCCTATATCCTGCTCGCGGCACGCGGCGCTGATCTCCGACACCAGTTCGGCGGTGCGGCGGATGTCGGGCACCAGCTTGGTCAGCATGTCGCCGGCCTGGGTGGCGGCGGCGACCGTGTCGCTGGACACCGCGCCGATCTCGGCGGCCGCGACCTGGCTGCGTTCCGCCAGCTTGCGGACCTCGGAGGCGACGACCGCAAATCCGCGGCCATGTTCGCCGGCGCGCGCCGCCTCGACCGCCGCGTTCAGCGCGAGCAGGTCGGTCTGCCGCGCGATCTCCTGCACGATGCCGATCTTGTCGGCGATGGTGCGCATCGCCACGACCGCCTTGTTGACCGCGACGCCGCTTTCCTCCGCGTCGCGCGAGGACTGGCGCGCGATCTTCTCGGTCTGGGCGGCGTTGTCGGCGTTCTGCTTGATGTTGGCGGCCATCTCTTCCATCGAGGCCGAGGCTTCTTCGGCGGCGGCGGCCTGTTCGGTCGCGCCCTGCGACACCTGTTCCGACGAGGAGGAGAGCTGCTGGCTGCCCGCCGCGACGCTGGCGCCGGCCTCGGTCACGTCGCCCAGCACGGTGCGCAGCCGATCGGTCATCGCGTTCAACCCGGCGATCAGGTCGGCGATCTCGTCATTGCTCGCAACATGCACATCGGTCTGCAGGTCGCCGCCGGCGATCGTGTCGATCGCGTGGCGCGCGACGCGCAAGCCCCGGCTGACCAGCAGCGAAATCCACACGGCGCTGCCGATCGCCAGCAGCATCGCGCCGGCCGCGATCGTCAGCAGCGTCGCGCGGGCGGTGCGGAAGGTCGCCTCCGCCTCCGCGGTTGCGGCCGCCATCTGCCGCTTGTTCAGGTCGGCGATGCCTTCGGTGATCGTCGCCATCGCCTGCGCGTTCGATCGGGCTTCACCAATTGTGATCGCCGTCGCCGTCTCGCGATCACCCGCCGCGACGGCGGCGCGAAGCCGGTCGTTCAGGCCCAGATAGGTTTGGAAATCCTGTTGCAGCCGGGCCCATTTCGGGCGACCGGCGGGGCTGGCGCCTTCCACGCCCTGCGCGATCATCTCCTGCGCTTCGCCGCGCAACCGCATCATCTTGGCATCGAGCGTGGCGGTGAACGTCGGGTCGCGGCTCAGCACCAGGTTCTTCTCGAGCCGGATGATCATGCCGATCTTGGAGTCGATGCCCTGCGACCGGCTCAGTCGCGCTGCCGGACCGCTCAACACCTGGTTCATCGACATGTTGAGGATGTTCATCCGGCTGACGCCGACGGCGACGATCGCCAGCATCATGGCAACCAGCAGGGCAAAGGTGATGCCCAGCTTCATCTTGATGGTAGCGCGCATCACACGGCTCCTTGTTCGGTCATTCGAAGGAAGGGGAGGGGGGAAGGGGGGGGCGGACGGCGGGGCGCCATGTCAGGCCGCTTTGCCGAACTCCGCATCCTCGGCGTCCGGACCACCCGACGCCAAGTCGAGGGCGAAGCCGCGCACGCGGGCCTGTTGCTGGGCGACGGTCGCTTTCGGCGAGGCCTTGGCGGGCGCCTTGACCGCGGTCTTGGCCTTTTTCGGCTTGGCGACCGCGGCGGGGGCGGCAGCGGGCTTGCTCGACGTGGTGGCGCCGGGCGCCCGGGTCACCGTCCGGGCCGGGCCGCGCACCGCCGCGCGCTGGCCGTCGACGCGGAAATAGGCGATGCTCGACTGCAGCTCCTCGGCCTGGCTGGCCAGCGTCTCCGAAGTGGCGCTGATCTGCTCGGAGGCCGAGGCGTTCTGCTGCGTGACCTGGTCGAGCTGCTGGATCGCCTCGTTGATCTGCGACGCGCCGACATCCTGCTCGCGGCACGCGGCGCTGATCTCGGCGACCAGTTCGGCGGTGCGGCGGATGTCGGGCACCAACCTGGTCAGCATGTCGCCGGCCTGGGTGGCGGCGGCGACCGTGTCGCTGGACACTGCGCCGATCTCGGCGGCCGCGCTCTGGCTGCGTTCCGCCAGCTTGCGCACCTCGGAGGCGACGACCGCGAAGCCCTTGCCATGCTCGCCGGCGCGCGCTGCCTCGACCGCCGCGTTCAGCGCGAGCAGATCGGTCTGGCGCGCGATCTCCTGCACGATGCCGATCTTGTCGGCGATGGTGCGCATCGCCACGACCGCCTTGTTGACCGCGACGCCACTTTCCTCAGCATCGCGCGACGACTGGCGCGCGATCTTCTCGGTCTGGGCGGCGTTGTCGGCGTTCTGCTTGATGTTGGCGGCCATCTCTTCCATCGAGGCCGAGGCTTCTTCGGCGGCGGCGGCCTGTTCGGTCGCGCCCTGCGACACCTGTTCCGAGGAGGAGGAGAGCTGCTGGCTGCCCGCCGCGACGCTGTTCGCCGCCTCGGTCGCATCGCCGACCACGCTGCGCAGCCGCTCGACCATCGACACCAGCGCATGGCCCAGCTTGTCGCGGTCCGACAACGGTTGGTGGTCGACGGTCAGGTCGCCCTCGGCGATGGTCTCGGCCAATGTGGCGGAGGCGCGGAGATTTTCGGTCATGCGGTTGACGGTGCCGACCAGATCGCGGATTTCGTCATTGGTCCTGACCGTCACCTCCTGGTCGAGATCGCCGATGGCCACCGCGTCCAGCGCCTCGCCGATCCGGCTCAGGCCGCGCGACACGACCAGCGACACCCAGACCGCCCCGGCCACCGCGATCAGAAGCGCGACGATCGCGATCGTGACGAGCAGCGAGCGGGCATCGGCGTAGAGCGCGTTGGTGTCGGCATCGGCCTTCTGCATCTTGGCTTGTTGCAGGGCGACCAGGTCCTGCATGGTCGTGGCGACCGCGAGGCTGGCGGTCCGCGCCGCGCCCAACGACAGGGCGGCGGCCTCCTGGTTGCGGTTGGCCAGGCCAAGTAGCCGGATCCGCTCGTTCAGCACCTTGTAGGTCGCCCAGGATTTGCGGACCGACGTCCAACGCTGGCGGGTGTCGTCGGTCGCCAGACCGAGGCCACTCACCAGGAGAGCATCGACGCGAGCGCGCTGTTCGAGCATGCGGTCGCTGAAATCGCGCATCGCCGCGGCATCGTCGGTCAGCGCCAGGTTCTTCTCGTTGCGCCCGATGCGCCCCAGTTCGGCGTCAACTGCCTGCGCATATTCCAGCTGCTTGGCGGAGACGTTGATGACGCGGGTGATCGCGTCGTTCAACTCGCCCAAGCGCGTGATGCCGATGCCGACAGTGGCGATCATCAGCAGCAGCACGACCGCGAAGGTCGCGGCCAATTTCATTTTGATCGTGAAACGCATCGAGAAATTCTCCCCCCAAAACCTCAGGGCCATCAATGGACCGTCTGCTCGCCCCCCCGGGCGATCAGCATGTTGAACAGCGCCGGCAGGTCCGGCAGCACGACCAGGTCGCCGCCTTGGCGGACGAGGCAGCGGATATGGTCGCGCGGCCAGCGCATCCCGATCGCGGGCGGGGCCTCGGCCGCGTCGCGCAGCAGTGTCGCGACTTCGTTGACCCGGTCGGTCTTCAGGCCGATCAGCACCGGCTCGTCGTCCAGCACCAGTTCGATCACGACGATGCGACTCTCGCTGGTGTCTGCCTGCGGGATCATCCCAAAGGCGATCCGCAGGTCGGCGAGCGGGATGATCCGGCCGCGAAAATTGATGACGCTGGCGGCGAGCCGGTCGGCGCCGGGCACCCGCGTTTCGGGCATCAGGTCCAGGATTTCGCGGACCAGCACGGCCTCGAGCGCGAAGGTCTCGCCGCCCAGGCCAAAGGTCAGCACCTCCAGCGCGCCGTCGTCGGTCCAAGCGGTCGTGTTGCGATGAGGCATGGCGATCACGCGGCGCGCAGCCGCTCCTCCCGGGGTTGGGCCAGCGCGACGAGCTGGGCGATGTCGAGGATCAGGGCGACGCTGCCGTCGCCCAAGATGGTCGCGCCGGTGAACGAGCCGACCTGGCGGTGCAGCGGCGACATGGACTTGATGACGGTCTGGTGGTTGCCGATGATCTGGTCGACGACCAGGCCGACGCGGTCATTGCCGGTGGCGACGACGACGATCTTCTGGTGCGGATCGGCAGGCGTGCCGGTCGCGAACGCCTCCCGCAGCCGCAGGAACGGCACCAGCCGGTCGCGCAGCGTGATCAGGCTGCGGCCCTGCGAGCGCCGGTCGTCCTCGGCCGACAGTTCCAGGCATTCCTCGACCGCTGCGAGCGGGATGACGTAGTCGCCCGATCCCACCCGGACGAGCAGCCCGTCGATGATCGCCAGCGTCAGCGGGATGCGCAGCGTGATGGTCGACCCGCCACCGTCGATGCTGGCGATCTCGATCGTGCCGCGCAGGCTTTCGATGGTGCGCTTGACCACGTCCATGCCGACGCCGCGTCCCGACAGGTTCGTCACCTGCGCTGCGGTCGAGAAGCCGGGCGCGAAGATCAGTTGCAGCAGGTCCTGGTCGGCGAGCAGCTGGTCGGGCTGGATCAGGCCGTTGGCTTCCGCCTTGGCGCGGACGCGGGCCCGGTCGATGCCGCGGCCATCGTCGCGGATCGTGATCAGCACCTCGCCACCGGCCTGGTGCGCCGACAGATGTACGGTGCCGGTCGCCGACTTGCCGGCGGCGACGCGGTCCTCGGCCGGCTCCAGGCCATGGTCGCAGCTGTTGCGGATGATATGGACCAGTGGATCGAACAGCCGCTCAATGACCGTCTTGTCGACCTCGGTCGTCTCGCCCGTGGTGACCAGATCGATCGCCTTGCCCGTGTCGCGCGCCAGGTCGTGGACCAGGCGGCGGAACCGGCCGAACAGGCTGGCGACGGGCATCATGCGCAGCACCATCATCGTATCGCGCAGCTCGCCGGCCAGTCTCTCGATCTCCTCGGAGACGGAGCGGAGGGCAAGGCCGCCTTCCTGATGCGCGATCTGCGACAGGCGGCTCTGCGCAATCACCAGTTCGCCGACCCGGTCCATCAGCTCGTCCAGCCGCTCGGCGGGGACGCGGACATGTTCGGCGGCCTTGACGGCGGCTGGCGGCGGCGGAGGCGGGGGCGGGGGCGGGGGCGGGGGCGGCGGCGGGGGGGCCGCCGCTGGCATGGCTGCGGCGGGCGTGGCGGCGTCGGGCGCCGCCGGAGCCTCGTCCGCCTCGACCGCGAGCGGCGTAATCGCCAATTCCATATCGTCCATCACGAAGATGAACACATCCTCGACCGCGCCGGCCGGTTCGTCGGTCTCGACCGTCACGTCCCAGCCGATATGGCAATGGGTCGGCGTGAGCGCATCGAGCGTGGGCAGCCGGTCGGTCAGGGCGACGACGCGGCACGGGCCCAGCTCGCGCAGCTCGTCGAGCAGCATCAATGGGTTGGTGCCGTTGGCCATGCAGTCGGCCGGCAGGCGGAAGACGACGTGCCAGCCCTGTCCGGCGGGCGTGGCGGCGGCAGCGGGGGGCGGCGCGCCCGCCGCATGGGCGATCGCATCCTCCAGCGCGGCGAGGATGTCGCCGCCGGCCGCCTCGCCGCCGGTGGCGCGACCGTCGAGCAATGCACGCATATGGTCCTGCGCCGACAGGATCACCGCGACCAGTTGCGCGGTGGCGGGGACCACGCCCTTGCGCACCTTGTCGAAGGCGCTTTCGCAATGATGGGTAAACTGGGCCAGCGCGTCGAAGCCGAACATCGCGCCCGACCCCTTCAGCGTATGCAGTCCCCGGAACACGGCGTTGACCAGGTCCATGTCGCCGAGGCGATGCTCCATGTCGAGCAGCGCCTGTTCGACCTCGTCGAGCAGCTCGCCGCCCTCGACGCGGAAGGCGGCGACGGGATCCGTCGCGCTCACTTGCCCAGGACCTTCTTGGCGATCCTGATGAGCTGGTCCGGCACGAACGGCTTGACCAGCCAGCCCGTGGCGCCGGCGGCGCGCGCCTGCGCCTTGATGTCGGCGTCGGATTCTGTGGTCAGGAAGATGATCGGCGTGCCGGCGTGCCGCGCATCCTTGCGCAGCTCGCGGATCATGGTCAGGCCGTCCATGTTGGGCATGTTGAGGTCGGTGACGATCATGTCGTACTTGCCCGCATTGGCCTTGGTCATGCCGTCGACGCCGTCGACCGCCTCCGTCACCGCATAGCCCGCGCCGGTCAGCGCCAGGCGGATGGCCAGGCGCAGGCTGGTCGAATCGTCTACCGTCAGGATGGATGCCGTCATGGCTGGCGATCTCCGTGAAACCAGAATTGAAGGTCGTCCGCCGTCGCGGCGGCGAGGAAGCCGGCGCGCTCCAGCACGGCGGCCACGGCCGGATTCGCGCGCGCACGCAGCTGCACCGCGCCGCCACGGGCGGCCATGTCGCGGCGCGTCACCTCGATGAGCTGGAGCAGGCTGAGATCGGCTTCGACGACGGCGTCGGCATCGATGGTCAGCGTCGCGTCGGCGCGGGCCATCCCGTCCGACAATTGCGCGGCCAGGATAGCCGCCTCCCTGACGGTGGCCGACTGGTCCAGGGTGATGAGCATGGGAACCTGTCCGTTGTATGTCCGCTAACCATTATAGGCGGCGGTCATCGGCTGCGGACGGCGTCCTGGGATATCTTGGCGGGACGGCGGAAGCTTTCCGGGCGGTGCGCCTGCAACCGCCCGGATCGTCAGGATTCAGTAGATGTCGCGCCGGTAGCGACCGTTCGCCAGCATGGTCTCCAGCACCGCGTCGCCCAGGATGGCCGCGAGCGCGGCATGGACGCCCGGGGCCATGCCGGTGACGCTGCCACAGACCAGGATGGCGGCGCCCGCCGCCACCGCCTCTCGCACCAGATCGGCCTGCCCGGCGACCGCATCCTGGACATAGCGGGGCCCATGGCCCAGCCGCGACCAGGCGGGAATGGTGCGGGTCAGCACCCCGTCGGCGGCAAGAGCGGCGCGCTCGACCGACAGAAAGTCGTCCTGCGCCGGGTGCCGCTCGCCGAAGAAGAGGGTGGCCGGGCCGTGCGCGCCCCCGACGGCGGCGCGCGCGCGGAGATGCGCCATCAGCCCTGCGAGGCCGGTGCCGTTGCCGATCAGGATCAGCGGCGTCGCCGGATCGGCGGGGGCGTGGAAGGCGGGATTGCGGCGGATGCGCGCGCGGACCACGCCGTCCAGCGGCGCGCCCTGGGTCAGCCAGCCCGATCCCAGCCCGGCGAACCCATCCGCCGCGCGGCATTGCCGCACGATCAATTCGACCTGTCCCGCCGAGGCGATGGATGCGATGGAATATTCACGGTGCGGCAAGGGCTTGAGGGCGTCGAGGGCGGAGGCACCATCCGCCTCGGTGGGCAGGATGCAGGTCATCAGCGTGGCCCGCAGCGCGTCGTCGCTTGCCCGGCCCACCCGGGCCAGGAACGCGTCGACGCGCGCAGGATCCTGCTCGGGCAGGATTTCGACGATGTCGCCAGCCTGCCAGTCCAGGACGGCGGGATCGGTGGGCGCCAGCGCGACATGCCAGGCACCGTCGCCTTGGCTGCCGGGATTGAGCAGCCGGCGCTCGACCAGCCGCCACGCGGTCATCGGCGCCGGGGCCCAGTCGGGTTGGTCGGTCCGCGCGCCGAGCCCTGCCAGTTGCTGCTGCCACTGGCGTTGCGCGTCGGCATCCTCGCCGTCCATCTCGACCGGGTCGTACAGCCGCGTCGCGCCGCCCGCGTGCAACCAGCGATCGACCCGGTGGCCGAAGGCGCAGAAATCCGCATATTCGCTGTCGCCGAGCGCGAGGACGGCATAGCGGAGGTGCGACAGGTCGTCGGGGGCCTGCGCCATCCGGCGGGCGAAGGCGCGGGCGGCGTCGGGCGGCTCGCCCTCGCCATAGGTGCTGGCGACCACGAACAGGCAGCGCGCCCGCGCCAGCGTTCCGGCGTCGAGCGCGGCAAGCGGCAGCGCGGCGGCATCGGGCAGGGCTCGGGCGGTCAGCCGGGCGATGCGTTCCGCGGCGCCGGTCTGGCTGGCATAGGCGACCAGCGTGGTCGCGTTTGCCGCCCCGCCGGTCGCGGGCGCGTCGGCCATGACCTGCGCTAGTGCCGCCTTGCGCCGCCTCCGCCCGAGATAGAGCAGGACGCCGGTGACGGTGAACAGGGGCATCGCCAGGCTGGCGAGCATGATGCCGACCCGGCCGATGATGCCGAAATAGGCGCCGCGGTGGATCTCGTAGACGCTGGTGACGATGTCCGCGCCGATCGGGCGGTCGGCGTAGCGCGCCTTGGACAGCACCGCGCCGGTGCGGCTGTCGATCGACAGTTCGTCGGAGACGCGGTCGTGCCGCGCGTTCGGCAGCTTGGCCCGGAACTGTACCGCGGTGCCGTCGCGCGCGCTGGCGGTGACGCTGTCATAGGCCCGGCCGCCCGTGGCCGTGGTGAAGCCGGTCCAGGCGCGCGCCCAGTCGACCGGGGTCTCGTCGCGGTCCGCCTTGCCGGGCTTGCCGGGCGAGTCGTGGCGGGGGGACTCGATGGCGAGCAGATGCTGCACGCCGTCGCGATACCAGCCATAGGACCACCATAGGCCGGTGCCCGCGCTGACCAGGTAGAAGACCAGCACCCAGCCGCCGACCACCGCATGCAGCGCGCGGTAGAAGTTGCGGCCGGTCATCCGCCCGTCGATCACCAGCCAGCTGCGCCAGTCGAGCGGTCGGCGCGGCCAGCGCAGATAGAGGCCCGACAGCGCGAAATAGAGGAGCGACAGGCAGGCGAAGCCGGTGACCTGCCGACCCCAGCCATTGCCGTGGCCGGGCAGCGCCAGCCAGCGGTGCAGATCCTCCACCACCGCGAAGACGCCCGAGCCGCGGGCCGGAGCCAGCAGCCGGCCGGTTGCGGGATCGAGATAGCGGCGCTGCGGCTCCTTCGATCCTTCCGGCGTGTAGCTGATCGCGGTCGCGCGGGTCGGGTCGCGCGAGACGATCACGCGGACGATCCGCCCCGGGGGCAATTGCGCGCGGGCGCGGTCGATCAGGGCGGGGGCGGGCAGGGGCGGCGCTCCACGCGGGGCGACGGTGACGATGCCCGGATTGATGGCGGCCAGGATTTCCGGCTCGAAGCTCATCAGCCCGCCGGTCACGCCCATGACGGCCAGAACGAGGCCGGCGGTGATGCCGAGGAACCAGTGGATCTGGAAAAGGATCGTCCGCGTCATCGCCCCATCGATTTATCTTGTTATTGATAGTCACTCGCGTTAGCCGGCGCGCCGCATAGGGTCAATGATTACGGCAGGGAAACGATCATGAGTATCGCGTGGGGCGTGGCGCTGGCGGGGTTGGCGGTGGTGCAGCAGGCGCCGGTGCAACCGCCGGCCAGCACGGCGGACGATGCGGCCGGGGCGGGGGCGGCGACCGACACGGCGGCGGGCGGGGAGACGATCGTCGTCACCGCCGCGCGCACCGTGCTGCCGCCCAACGCCCTGCCGCTGACGATCGACATCATCGACAAGCCGGTGCTGGACCAGCAGATCGCGATCTCCGGCAGCATCACCGACGCGGTCGCGGCGCTGACCCCCAGCTTCTCGCCGACGCGTGGCAAGCTGTCGGGCGCGGGCGAGACGCTGCGCGGCCGCTCGCCGCTCTATGCGATCAACGGCATCCCGCAGACCACGCCGCTGCGCGACGGCGGCCGCGACGGCTTCACCATCGACGGCTTCTTCATCGACCGGGTCGAGCTGATCTACGGCTCCAACGCCTTGCAGGGCGTGGGCGGCACCGGCGGCATCGTCAACCAGGTGACGGTCGGCCCGCCGCGCAGCGAGGGCGTCACCGGCCGCATGCTGGTGCAGGGCAGTGCCGCCGACCGGTTCGAGGGCGACTCGTTCGGCGGCAAGGCGGCGGGGCTGGTCCAGTACAAGGCCGGCATCTTCGACGCGACGGTCGGCGCCTCCTATGAGAAGCGGGGCGCCTTCTACGATGCGCGGGGACGGCGGATCGGCGTCAACCTGACCCAGGGCGAGACGCAGGACTCGCGCGCGCTCGACCTGTTCGGGCGGTTCGGGCTGGCGGTGCGGCCGACCGGGCGGCTCGACCTGATCGTCAACCGCTTCGCCTTGAACGGCGACGGCGATGATGTCGCGCTCGCCGGCAACCGGTCGCGCGGGATCCCGACCAGTGCGGTGCGGGGATCGCCGGGCGGCAAGCCCGCCGCCAATCGCGCCGAGGCGGCGTCGCTCTCCTATACCGACAGCGACGTGGCCGGCGGGAACCTGACCGCGCAGCTCTTCTTCAATCGCACGCACGACACGTTCGGGCGCGAGCTGACGCCGCTCGCGACCTTCCAGGATCCCGCGATCGCGCCGCTGGGCACGCTGCTCGACCAGTCGGAGAACCGCTCGCGCAAGCTGGGCGCTCGCGCCAGTTATGAACGCGCGGTGCCGGGCTGGGACGCGCTGATCGCGACGATCGGCTTCGACAGCCTGTTCGACCGGACGGAGCAGCGGCTGATCGGCACCAACCGCATCTGGGTGCCGCCCTCCGATTTCCAGAGCCTGGCACCCTTCGTTCAGGCGAACCTGAAACTGGCGGACGGGCTGGTGCGGCTGGCCGGCGGGCTGCGCTGGGAGAATGTGAAGGTCCGGATCGACGACTATCACACGCTCGCCTCCACCACCTATGACGGCAGGAACGCGACGACCTATGGCGGCGTGTCGGTGAAGGGTGGCGCGCCCGGCTTCGACCAACTGCTGAAGAATGGCGGCATGATCGTTGAGCCGGCCCAGGGCATCCGCGCCTATGTCAGCTATGCCGAGGGCTTCACCATGGCCGATATCGGCCGCATCACCCGCGCGGTCGATACGCCCGGCACCGACCTGAGCAACTTTCGCGCGATCGACCCCGTCATCTCCAACAATCGCGAGGTCGGCGTCGAGGTGAAGCGCGGCCCGCTGGACGCCAGCGCCACCTATTTCTGGTCGTCGAGCGACAAGGGGCAGCTCCTGATCGCGCTCAGCAACGAGAATTTCCAAGTGCAGCGCCAGCGCGTCGAGATCGAGGGGCTGGAGATCAATCTGGCGGTGCGGATGCCGGTCGACGGGCTGCGGCTGTCGACCGGCTATGCGCATATCGTCGGGCGCTACGACAGCGACGCCCGCGCGCCGGACGGAGTGGTCGACACCGATCTGGACGGAACCAACATCTCGCCCGACCGGCTGAACGCCGCCGCCGACTTCGCCCGCGGCCCGCTCACCGCGCGGGTGCAGACCCAGGTCTATTTCGCCCGCACCTTCCACGGCAAAGCGAACCCGGACCCGCGCAACGATTTCGGCGGCTATACGGTCACCGACGCGTCGCTCCGCTATCAGACCAGGATCGGCGGCATCTATCTGACCGCACAGAACATCTTCAACCGCTTCTACATCGACTACAACAGCGACACACGCCTGCCGAACGACAATCTCGCCTATTTCGCCGGGCGGGGGCGGTCGTTCACCCTAGGCTGGGACAAGCGGTTCTGACGGCCTCGCCTGAACCGATCCCGGCGGGCATCACCGCTCCTCGCGTGCCTGTTTCAGGCTGTCGGCGGCGTAGAGGGCGCAGCCGGTCCAGATCAGGCCGAAGGTGACGATATGGACCGGGCGGAGCGGCTCGCCGAACAGCAGCACCGCCTGCGCGAACTGGAGCGTCGGCGCGATATATTGGAGCAGGCCGAGCGTGGCGTAGCGCATCCGCTTCGCCGCGGCCGCGAACAGCAGGAGCGGCAGGGTGGTGATCGCGCCCGCCGCCATCAGCAGCAGGTCGGTGCGGGTGCCCGTGCCGAACGCCTGGGACCCCGCCACCTGCGCCTGCGCCAGCACCGCCGCGGCGGGCAGCGCCAACAACAGCGTCTCGACGGTCAGGCCGCCCAGCGCATCGATCGCCGCCACCTTGCGGACCAGGCCATAAAGGCCGAAGCTGAGCGCCAGCACGAGGGAGATCCACAAGGCGCCGCCGCCGGCCATCGCCATCACCGCGACGCCCAGCGCGGCGACGCCCACCGCGACGGTCTGGCGACGCGACACCCGCTCGCGCAGCACCACCACGCCGAGCAGCACGTTGAGCAGCGGATTGATGAAATAGCCAAGACTCGCCTCCAGCACATGCGCGTGCTGCGTCGCCCAGATATAGACCAGCCAGTTGATCGCGATCAGCGTCGCCGAGGCGCAAAGCAGCAGCAGCGTCCGCCCCCGCGCCGCCGCCCGCAGCGCGCCGACGCGGCGGCGCGTGACCACCACGACGCCCAGCAACAGCACCGACCATAGCACCCGGTGCGCCAGGATCTGCAGCGCGGGCACCCCCTCCAGCAACTTGAAGTAAAAGGGCAGGATTCCCCACAGGATATAGGCGGCGATGCCGAGCTTCAGCCCGTCTGTCTGCGTGTCCCGATCGGTCATGCCGGCGTCTGTCGCGGATGCGGACGGGGCCCGCAACCTGCTTTGGGTTGGCCGGGGGCAAGCCATGGCTTGCGGGGCCGGCTTCCGCTTCCTAACCCCAGGCCATGGACCCCTTGCCCGAATCCCTGCCGGCCGACCCGACGACCGCCGCCGCCGAGTTGGCCGAGCTGGCGCAGGCGATCGCGCGCGCCAACCGCCTCTATCATACCGAGGACGCGCCCGAGATCAGCGACGCCGCCTACGACGCGCTGGTCCGGCGCAACGCGGCGCTGGAGGCAGCCTTTCCCGACCTGGTCCGCGCCGATTCCCCCAGCCGCCAGGTCGGGGCGGCCCCCGCCGCGCACCTCGCCAAGGTCGCCCATGCGCGGCCGATGACCAGCTTGGACAACGGCTTCGCCGACGAGGACATCGTCGAATTCGTCGCCCGCGTCCGTCGTTTCCTGCGCCTGTCGGACGACGAACCGGTAGCGCTGACCGCAGAGCCGAAGATCGACGGCCTGTCGTGTTCGCTCCGCTACGAGGACGGGCGGCTGGTCCAGGCGCTGACCCGCGGCGACGGCGCGATCGGCGAAGACGTGACCGAGAATGTCCGCACCATCGCCGACATTCCCCAGGCCCTGCACGGCGATGCACCCGCGATCTTCGAGGTTCGTGGCGAGGTGTACATGTCCAAGGCGGATTTCGCCGCGCTCAATGCCCGGCTGCTTGCCGAGGCGGCGGCGGCGGGCAAGGAGGCGCGCCAGTTCGCCAATCCGCGCAACGCCGCCGCCGGGTCGCTGCGCCAGAAGGACCCGGCCGTCACCGCCGGTCGGCCGCTCCGCTTCCTGGCGCATGGCTGGGGCGAGGCGAGCGCGATGACGGCGACGACCCAGGCCGAGTTGGTCGCGCAGATCCGCGCCTGGGGCTTTCCGGTCGCCAAGGCCTTCGCGCGCGTCGAGGACGTGGCCGGTGCGCTCGCCGTGTATCGCGCGATCGAGGCGGAGCGGGCGGACCTGCCGTTCGACATCGACGGCGTGGTCTACAAGCTCGACCGGCTCGACTGGCAGGCGCGGCTGGGCATTGTCGGCCGGACGCCACGCTGGGCGATCGCGCACAAATTTCCGGCCGAGCGCGCGCAGACGACGCTGGGCGCGATCGACATCCAGGTCGGGCGGACGGGCGCGCTGACCCCGGTCGCGCGGCTGGAGGCGGTAACGGTGGGCGGCGTCGTCGTCACCAACGCAACGCTGCACAATGCCGACGAGATCGAACGACTGGGGGTGCGGCCCGGCGACCGGGTGGTGGTGCAGCGCGCCGGCGACGTGATCCCGCAGATCGTCGAGAACCTGACCCGCGACGCCGATCGGCCGGCCTTCGTCTTCCCCGACCATTGCCCGGACTGCGGATCGCTGGCGACGCGCGGCGAGGACGAGGTGGTGGTGCGCTGCACCGGCGGGCTGATCTGCCCGGCGCAGCGGGTCGAGCGGCTGATCCATTTCGTGTCGCGCCACGCCTTCGACATCACCGGTCTGGGGCTGGTGCGGGTGGAGGATTTCTTCCGTGACGGGCTGATCGCCTCGCCCGCCGACATCTTCCGCCTGCATCGCCACCGCGCGGCGCTGGTCGCGCGCGAGCGCATGTCGGAGCTGGTGGTCGACAAGCTGCTGGCGGCGATCGACGAGCGGCGCGCGATTCCGCTCGACCGTTTCCTCTTCGCGCTCGGCATCCGTCATGTCGGCGCGATCACCGCGCGCGACCTGGCGCGACGGTTCGTCTCGGCGCGAGGGTTCGCGACGATGATCCGCCAGGCGCTGCGCCTGCGCCGGGCGACCGTGCCGGCGATCGGCGAGACCGAGCGCAAGTTCGTGCTGCGCCGCGCCCGCGCGCTGGTCGGCGCGATCAACACCGCCGGCATCGGCCCCGAGGTCGCCGACGCGCTGCTCGACTTCTTCGCCGAGCGGCACAATCGCGCCGTCGTCGCCGACCTGCTGCGCGAGGTCCGGCCGACCGACGTCGTCCACGAGACGCGCCTGTCGGACGTGTCAGGAAAGACCGTGGTCTTCACCGGCTCGCTCGAGACGATGAGCCGCGACGAGGCCAAGGCCCAGGCCGAGGCGCTGGGCGCGCATGTCTCCGGATCGGTGTCGAAGAAGACCGATCTGGTGGTCGCCGGGCCGGGCGCGGGCTCGAAGTTGAAAAAGGCGTCGGATCTGGGGGTTAGGGTGATCGACGAGGCGCAATGGGCAGCGATCGTGGCCGCCGCGGAGTAGCGGGCGGGGCAGGGGGGCTGACACAATCCCGCCGTAAATCCGTTGCGTATTTGCCACGCGCCGCAACGGATTGATCGGGTACGCGGAACCATCTCGAGTCTGTAACAGAACCGACATATTGTCCCGGCAGGGCGCGATCGTCCGGCCGCAGAGCCGTAAGTGTCCGAGCAAGAAAAGCTCAAAGGGGAATATGATGCGGAACAACCTTTTCCTGGGCGTGGCTGCGGTCGCGCTGATCGCGCCTGCGGCGGCGATGGCGCAGGAGACGACGTCGACGATCCGCGGCACCGTCACCGCCAATGGCGCGCCGGTCGCCGGCGCCGCCGTGACCGTCGTCAACGTGCCGTCGGGCACGACCTCGAACGTCACCACCGACGCCGACGGCAACTTCAACGCGGCCGGCCTGCGCGCGGGCGGCCCCTACACGGTCAGCGTCGCCGCACCGGGCTATACCAACGCCCAGGTCACCGACATCAACACGGTCGTCGCCCAGTCGTTTGACCTGCCGATCGAGCTGGTGCCGGAGACGGCGGGCGGCGAGGAGATCGTCGTTACCGCGTCCAAGCTGCCCAACGCGCGCACCATCTCGCAGGGGCCGACCACGGTCCTGAACGCCGCGCAGATCGCCAACATCGCCACGGTCAACCGCGACATCCGCGACCTGGAGCGGCGCGATCCGTTCGCGCGTCTGGACGACACCCCGACCGGCGGCCGCGCCGTGTCGTTCGCCGGCCAGAACGCCCGCTACAACCGCTTCACCGTCGACGGCGTGCCGATCACCGACAATTTCGGCCTCAACACCGATGGTCTGCCCAGCCGGCGCTCGCCCATCCCGCTCGACGCGATCGGCCAGTTCCAGGCGCAGGTCGCCCCCTATGACGTGCGCCAGGGCAATTTCCAGGGCGGCGCGATCAACATCGTGCTGAAGTCGGGCACCAACAATTTCCACGGCACCGGCTTCTACTCGCGGTCGGGCGACGAATTCGTCGGCAAGCGCACCAAGGACACGCGCGTCGTGGTGCCGAACTTCAAGGTCGACAATTTCGGCGTCGAGCTGGACGGCCCGATCATCCGCGACAAGGTGTTCTTCATGGTCGCCGGCGAGCGTCTGCGCGGCGGCCGTCCGATTGCGGAAGGTCCCACCGACAACAATGTCGGCCTGGGCATCCCCGGCGTCACCCAGGCGCTGGTCGACCAGGTCAGCGCGATCGCCAAGTCGGTCTATAATTACGATACCGGCGGCGTGCTGCGCAACCTGGGCGACAAGGATGACCGCGTCGTCGCCAAGATCGACGCCAACATTTCCGACACCCAGCGTCTGGCGCTGACCTACACCTATGCCAACGACGCCATCAACCTGCTGAACAACACCTTCGCCAACGCGCCGACGGGCCTGGGCCTGGCGTCGAACGCCTATGTCTCGGGCAACCGGCTGCACACCGGCGTCGCTCAGCTGAACTCGGACTGGTCGGATAACTTCTCGACCGAAATCCGCGGCTTCTACAAGAACTACACCCGCATCGCCGATCCGCTGCTGGGGCGTGGCTTTGCTCAGTTCCGCGTCTGCACCAACCCGACCAACCCGACCGGCGGCAGCCTGACTGGATGCGACGGCGGCGCCGGCGTCATCTCCTTCGGTCCGGACAACTCGCGCCAGACCAACCAGCTGAACACTGAGACCTGGGGCGGCCTGGTCCAGGCGCGGCTGACCATGAACGACCACGACCTGCGGGTCTTCACCGAAGTCGCGGCGGTCAAGGTGTTCAACTCGTTCCTGCAGAACAGCTCGGGCAACTATTATTTCGACTCGCTGGCGGATTTCACCAATCGCCAGGCGAACCAGGTGACCTATGGCAACGCGATCCCGTCGCTGGTGCCGGACGATGCCGCGGCAAACTTCCACTATCAGAGCTACACCTTCGGCATCATGGATGCGTGGAAGGTCACGCCGACGCTGAACGTCAATTACGGCATGCGCTACGACCTGTATGCGATGCATGACATGCCGGCCCTCAGCACCGCCTATCTGAACCGCTATGCCAATGGCGCGATCGTCAATGGCGAGCGCAAGATCATCGGTGGCAACACCGCGAACATCTCGGGCTACAACCTGTTCCAGCCGCGCGTCGGCATCGACTGGCACCCGACCCGCCGGATCAGCATCCGCGGCGGCGGCGGCATCTTCGGCGGTGGCACGCCCGACGTCTATGTGTCGAACAGCTTCTCGAACACCGGCGTGCTGACCAACTCGGTCTCGGTCAACCGCACGGCCACCGGCTTCAGCGGCGCGACCACCAACGCCGCGATCGGCGCGGCGGTGCTGAACAATGTGCCGGGCAACACCATCCCGGGCGCGCTCAACAACCTGGTCACGAATGCATCCGTTTCGACGCTGTCAAACGTCAACGCGATCGACCCGAACTTCAAGGTGCCGTCGCAGTGGCGCGCCACCATCTCGGGCGAATATACCGCCAACCTCGGCCCGCTCGGCGACAACTGGGTGTTCGGGGCGGACTTCCTCTACTCGAAGGTTCGCAACCAGGTCTATTTCACCGACATCCGTTCGCAGCCGATCATCGGTGGTGCGAATGCTCTCACGCCGGATGGCCGTCAGCGCTACTATAATATCGCCGATCCGACGGGCGCGGCGAGCACCAACACCAACACTGACATCCTGCTGACCAATACCAAGCAGGGCCGCGCCTACATCGCCGTCGCCCGCCTCGACAAGTCGTGGGACTTCGGCCTGAACATCAACGGCAGCTTCACCTATCAGGACGTCAAGGATGCCGCCCCGGCGACCTCCTCGACCGCCGGCTCGAACTATTCGAACGGCGCGTTCATCGATCCGAACAATGTCGCCTATGGCATCTCGAACGATCAGGTGAAGTACTTCTTCAAGTACGGCGTCAACTACGATCATGCCTTCTTCGGCGATTACAAGACCACGCTGGCGCTGTTCGGCGAGTCGCGGATCGGGCATCCGTTCAGCTACACGTTCCAGGATTTCGGTGGCACGCGTTCGGCGGTGTTCGGCACCACCGGCGTCAGCTCCGGCACGGGCACGGGCGGCAACCGCTATCTGATGTACGTGCCGACGACCAACGATCCGCTGGTGTCGTACAGCTCGGCGGCGGTCCGCAATGCCGTCAACGCGTTCATCGACGCGTCGGGCCTGGGCAAGTACCGGGGCCAGGTCGCGCCGCGCAACGCCTTCCACTCCAAGTGGTTCACGCGCATCGACCTGCACGTCGCCCAGGAACTCCCGACCTTCATTGGCAAGTCGCGGATCACCGTGTTCGCGGACATCGAGAACTTCACCAACTTCCTGAACCGGAAGTGGGGCCAGCAGCGTGAGTACACCTTCCCGTACAACGCCGCCGTCGTCCGGGTGCAGTGCCTGACCACCGCCGGCAATGCCGATGGCGCGGGCACGGTGGCGACCAGCGCGGCGCAGTCCTGCGCCCAGTATCGCTACTCGCCGGCGAGCAACGCCACGACGTTCACCGCGCCGACCGACCAGCTCTATGTGAACCAGTCGCTCTACTCGATGCGCATCGGCGCCAAGTTCTCCTTCTGATCGAACGTCCTTCGGGACCGATGATCGGGCCGCCATCCCCCGGGATGGCGGCCCTTCTTTTTTTGCGGCGCTTTTGCGTGGGGCGGGCGAGGCGTATATGCGTCGCCACGACGATGGCTACGCTACCCGCCCCCGCTTCCCCGAGCCCCAGCACCGCCGAACGCCGGCTCGCGCTCAACGTCCGCCCCTTTTTCGAGGACAAGGCGCGCGCCTTCTGGACGCTTCAGGCGGTCGGCTGGGCCGGATACCTGGTGCTGCGCGCAGTGTCGGGCCTGTCCAACGGCTTTTCGCTGGAGATCATCATTCCCGCGATCGTCTCGGCGATCGTCGGCTATTGCATCACGCTGCTGCTCTCGACGCTCTACGGCGCCTATCGCCGCTTTCCGCGCCTGATCGGCGTGGTGCTGGCGCTGGTCACGCTGGCTGCCGCCACCGCGCTCTATGCGACGCTGGAGGCCTATACCTGGTCGTTCCTCAATTCCGCCAAGCCCAGCGTGTCGCTGGCCAAGGTGATCGGCTATTCCTTCTTCAACCTGACCGTGCTGGCGGGCTGGTCCGCGCTCTATTTTGGCATCAACTTCTACCTGATCGTCGAGCAGCAGATCGACGAGATGCGGATGCTGGAGCTGCAGGCATCGACCGCGCAACTCGCCATGCTGCGTTACCAGCTCAACCCGCACTTCCTGTTCAACACGCTCAATTCCATCTCGACGCTCGTCCTGCTGAAGCAGACCGAGCGGGCCAATGCGATGCTCAGCCGGCTGTCCTCCTTCCTTCGCTACACGCTCGCCAACGAGCCGACCGCACATGTCACCGTCGCGCAAGAGGTTGAAACGCTGAAGCTCTACCTCGAAATCGAGAAGATGCGGTTCGAGGATCGGATGCGGCCCAAATTCGACATCGACCCGCGCGCCGAACGCGCGCGGCTGCCATCGCTGCTGCTCCAGCCCTTGGTCGAGAATGCGATCAAATATGCGGTGACGCCGCAGGAGGAGGGCGCGGAAATCTGCATCGCCGTGCGCTTCGCCGGGGATCGGGTGCAGATCGCCGTATCCGACACCGGGCCCGGCTTGCATGAGGCGCGGGTTACGCCAAGCCTTTCAACCGGCGTGGGGCTCGCCAATATCAGGGAACGTCTGGTGCAGGCCTATGGCCCGGACCAGCGTTTCGAAACGCGCTCCATGCCCGCTGGGGGATTCTCGGTCGAGATCGAGATCCCGTTCCAGCTGGAAGATGTGAACAGAGAGGCCGCATGACCATCCGTACCATCCTCGTCGACGACGAGCCGCTCGCGATCCAGGGGCTCGAACTGCGTCTCCAGGCGCACGAGGACGTTGAGATCATCGAGAAATGCTCGAACGGCCGCGAGGCGATCCGGGCCATCAAGACCCACAAGCCCGACCTAGTCTTCCTCGACATCCAGATGCCCGGTTTCGACGGCTTCTCCGTCGTGCAGGGGCTGATGGAGGTGGAGCCACCTTTGTTCGTGTTCGTCACCGCCTATTCCGACCACGCCCTGCGCGCGTTCGAGGCGCAGGCGGTCGACTATCTGATGAAGCCGGTCGAGGAGAGCCGGCTGGGCGACACGCTCGACCGGGTGCGGCAAAGGCTTGCGGAAAAACGCGGCGCGGGCGAGGCCGACCGGCTGAAGGAAGTGCTGGCGGAGGTCGCGCCCGAGGCGGTGGACGACATCGCCGATGGCGGCGACCATGCCGCCAACCGGTTCGAGAAGCTCATCAACATCAAGGATCGCGGCCAGATCTTCCGAGTCGATGTCGACACGATCGAGCGGATCGACGCGGCCGGCGATTACATGTGCATCTACACGGGCGACAATACGCTGATCCTGCGCGAGACGATGAAGGACCTGGAGAAGCGGCTCGACCCGCGCCGCTTCCAGCGCATCCACCGCTCGACCATCGTCAATCTCGACCTGGTCAAGCAGGTCAAGCCGCACACCAATGGCGAATGCTTCCTGGTGCTGGGATCGGGCGCGCAGGTGAAGGTCAGCCGCTCCTATCGCGACGTGGTGGCGCGCTTCGTCCACTGAGGCGCGGCGCGGGGGCTGCGGGCCGCTCCCAGCTTAGGCCGCCAGCCCGTGCGACGGCGGGCTGGCGATGTCCTCCATCTTCGTCGCCAGGTCGGAACTGGTCCGCGTCGCCATCTTGCGCGGCACGCTGATCCGCTGGCTCTTCACCGTGCTCTCCGCCTTGGCCAGGCGCCGGGCGATGACCGTGTTGCGCATCCCCCGCGCCAGCAGCGGCGCCAGCGTCGGCTCCGCCGGGGAGAGGCTCCCGAAGGCGCGGCGATTGGCCTGGGCGTCGGCGGCGCGGGCGGCGGCGGCGCGGGCGGCGGCGGCACGCGTCAGGCCCTGCTCGACCGTGTGGATGAGGATGCGCGGCGGCACCGGCTTGACCAGGAAATCCATCGCGCCCGCCTTCATCGCGGCCAGCGCGTCCGCCACCTCTGCGGTGGCGCTGGCGAAGACGATGGTCAGTGCGGGACGGGCGGCGACCATCGCCTGAAGGGCGAGGCCGCTGCGCCCGCGCAATCGTATGTCGAGCAGCAACAGGCCGTCGGGCGCGGGCACCTGCGCCAGGAACGCCTCCGCCCCCGCGAAATCCTGCACCCGGTGGCCGCGCGCCGCCAGCAACGCGGCGGTCGCCCGGCGGAAATCGTCGCAGGCATCGACGATATAGACGGGCAGCGGCGGGGCGGAAGCGTGGCGGTCCATAGGTCTTTATAGGAAGGCACGACGAGGACCGGTCCGATGATCGCCGGCTGGCAGCCGGCCTCAGCGCAGGATGATATCGGCCCCATGTTTGTGCGCGCGGATTTCCGCCTCGGTCAGCCCGTTGATCTCGTGGGGGAAGATGAGCCAGTCATTGGTCTGATGCACGAAATAGTCGGGCTTCAGGTCGGTCACGTTGCGCGAGGGTTTGTAGTAGACGGTGGCGACCTTCACCACGTCCGGGATGTTGTTGCGGCATCGCTCCTGCAATTCCTTCAGCACCGCGCGGATCGAACGGCCCGAATCGAACACGTCGTCGATCAGCAGCAGCCGGTCCTCCGGGTTGAGGACGTCGACCAGATAGCCCAGGCCGTAGATCCGCACCTGCGGGTCCTGCTGGTCGATGCCGACATAGGAGGCGGTGCGGATCGCGATATGGTCGCTCTGGACGCCGCGATATTCGAGCAGTTCCTGGACGGCGATGCCCACCGGCGCCCCGCCGCGCCAGATGCCGACGATATGGGTCGGGCGAAAGCCGGAGTCGAAGACCAGGTTGGCGAGCCGGAAGGAATCCTCGAGCAGGCGATCGGCGGACAGATAGACTTTGGGGACCACGGAACTTCCATCATCGTTGCAGGGCTGGCGGACGGGGACGTCCATGCGCACGTCCGCTGATACCGTCCTATCCGCGCGGCCGGAAGGGGCGGTGGCGGCCCCGGCGACCGCGTCAGTCGGGCGGGGTCCGCTCGTAGCGGTCCCAGTGGGCGAGCAATTCGGTGACGACCCGGTCGCCGACCCGGTAGAGGTTCTCGACCGAGGCGGCGAGACCGGCATAGCCCTCATTCTCGCGCAGCAGATAGTCAGCCGCCGTCACCCCCGGCGGCGGCAGGGTATAGTTGCTGCCCGCGCGCAGGACGAGCACCCGATCCTTGTCGACGCGCCCGATCCGGGCGAGATAGGCGATCGCCTGCAACGTGCCCGTCTCTTCCATGGCGCTGGTGACGAACTGCCCCTTGCCTTGGGTGAAATAGCGGGTGTGGTCGTTGGCCCAGCGGTTGAGCAGCGCGCCGTGCCAGAAGGTCATGGCCGAGAACTGGTCCCCGATCAGCACGAAGGGCGGCTTTCGCGCATGGGGATGGTCGGTGTAGCGGACGCGTTCACGAGCGATGCGCGGATCGTCGGGCAGCGGCGTGTCGCGGGTCAGCCGATAGGCCCATTCCGCCAGCCGGGGATTGAGCGCGAAGACCTCGCCGCCATCCTGGCGGGGCGGCGCGGGGTCGTCCGGCCCCTTGCGGTCGATCGGGAAATAGCCGGTGCTCCAGCCGGCGGGGATCTCCCGCGCGTCGATCTCATGCGCCAGATCACCGTCGACGACATAGCGGGCCCAGGCCGCCGAGCCGATCGACGCGTCCTCGGGATCGATGCCGGCGATCCCGGCGACCAGCCAGTAGGCATGCGACAGGTCGAGCCGGGCGTCGAGGCCGACCGCCGTGATCGCCGCGGCCGCCCGTACCGAGCCGACGCCGGTGACGATGCCCAGCATTTGCGTGTCGGGATTGTAGTAGAGGTCGTGATAGCCGTTGGGGAAAGGGATGCGCTGGTGCAGGTTGCGCCGCGTCTTCCAGAGCTGGAACTCGCCGGCGGTGTCGCCCTCGTCCCGGCCGATCTCGAACATGGTCACGATCACCATCCGCACCGGCAGCGGGCGGGCGCAGGGCGCGGCGATCGCGCACGGCGCGAGCGGGGTGGCGGCGGCCGGCACGGCGGGGGCCGCGGCGGCGGCGAGCAGCAGGCCGGGCAGGAAAGCGGGCATGATCGATACTCCGGCGCGGTGGGGCAGGATGGGATGGGGGCGCGGGGCAGTCGTTCGGGGACCCGCGCCCACCATCAGAATCTGTAGACGGCAGAGGCGAGGAAGCTGCGCGGCCGTTCGGGCAGGACGATCGTGCTGCCGAACAATTCGGTGAAGTTGGCCCGGAAGTAGCGCGCGTTGGTCGCGTTCTTGACGACCAGGCGGAACAGCCACGGTCCGGTCTGGTACGATGTCGAGAGATCGACCAGCGTGTAGCCGGGCAGGCGCACCGCCTGCGACTGGCCGGAAAAGACCGAGTCCACCTTCACGACGCTGCCGCTGACCGACAGGCCGTTGTCGAAGCCATAGGTGGCGGTGGCGGAATAGAGGTTGGCGGGGATGCCGGCGCGGCGGGCCTGATCGCGGTTGGCGATCGGCACCAGGCCGATCGGCTGCCCGCCCAGATACAGCGTCGGGTCGGAGACGTTGACCAGGTCCTCGATGCCGAAGAAGCTGAACAGCGAGCCGGCCTGCAGGCCGGTCAGGTTGACGACCTCCGTATGGGTATAGGCCCCGGTCACCAGCAGGTGGCGGTCGACCGCCCAGCGGGCCTCGGCCTCCACGCCCTTGGTTTCGACCGCCTGGTTGACGGTGATCGACTGGATGTTGAAGTCGGTGCGGTTCTGCTTGTAGACCGACAGCGCCGCATAAAGCCGCTCGCCCAGCCAGCTTCCCTTGATGCCGCCCTCGTACAGACGAGAGGTCGACATGAAGCCCGATGCCACCGCCTCCGGCAGGACCTCGGCGCCCTGGCCCACCACGATCGTCGATTGCTGCGAAGCGGTGGCATAGGGGATGAGCCCGAAGGGCAGCTTGTACGAGGCGCTGGCGGTCCACGACCAGCCGTCGTCGTTGCCCTTGGCCGCATCGAGCGTCGGCACCCGTCCCATCACCGCCGTGTCGTAGCGCGACGAAGCGTCGACCGTATCGTAGCGGCCACCCAGCAGCAGATCGAGCCCGAAGCTGAAGTCGAGGTCGACCAGCGCGGCGATGCCATAGTCGGTCGTGTGGCCGAAGACGCGGTCGGTATAGCCGCAATTGCATTCGGTCGCCAGCAGTCGGTTCGAGGCTGGCGTATAGCCCTGCGTCAGGTCGACACGTGAGAAATATTCATAGTCGAAATCGTCGCCATAGTCGAAATGGACGTAGCGTACGGACGGTGAGAGCTGGCCCGAGAATGTTCCGATGCCGGTGTCGATCGACTTGGCGACGACGATCTTGTCCTCGATGACGTAGGATCTGACGCGCTGCGAGAAGCCGTAATCGTTGTTGTTGATATTGCGGGTATGATCGAAGAACAGTTGGTTCTTGACGGTCAGCTTGCCCGGTCCGTCGAAGGTGACGTCGTAGTAGAGCGTCGTCTGCTGGTTGTGCAGCTTGTCGTTCACGCCGGTCAGGACGTCGCGGCGGCTGAGCGTGGTGGTGCCGGTATCGACCAGGTTGAGCTGCGGATAGGTCCGGGTGAAGCAGGCATTGGTGAAGCCGCTGGCGAAGGGGCTGAACGTGCTGTCGGGGCAGGAGAAATTGCCGAAGATCGACAGGCCGCCGGGGATCGATGCGTTGATCTCCCCTTGCGAGATCTGGCCGTCGCCATTGGTGTCCAGCGGCTTGGCGGTGCCGGTGATATAGGTGCCGTCGTCGACCAGCTTCTGGGTCAGGCGGTTCCAGCCGCCATTCTGCTGACCCTTGAAATTCTGGTACTGGCCGCCGAACTCGATCCGGACCCGGTCGGTCAACTGATGGTCGAATGCGCCTTGCAGGATCGTCTGCTTGGTCGACATGTTGCGGTAATAGCTGCCCGAGTCCTCGACCTCCGCATAGAGGCTGTAGCCGAGATCGGCGCCCGGCAGGTGCAGCGGCCCGCGCACCTCGGCGCGCAGATTGTTGCGGTCCCAACTGCCGCCGGTGTAGCCGACCTCGCCCCTCGGACCGCTGAGCAGCGCGCCGCCCGCGACCCGCGCCGATTTCGGCACGAAGTTGAGATAGCCACCGGTCTTGGATGGGCCATAGATGGGCGAGGCGGGGCCGCGCACGATATCGATCCGGTCGGCCGCCGCGATCGGGGTCGGATAGTTGCCGGCATTGTCGAGCCGGCGGACGCCGCGGAAATAGGTCTCGCCCGGCGTGCCGCGAATGTCGAGCGCGCCGCCGACGCCGAAGAAGGAGTTGGTGAAGGTGCCGGGCGACTGGGCGACGAGATCGTAGATGTCGGTGATGCCGAACCGCTCGATCTGTTCGACGCTGATCGTCGAGGCGGAGCGCGGCGTTTCCACCAGCGTCTTGTCGAAGCCGAATACCGAACCGACATCCTTGACCGGCAGGGCGCCGAGCGCGCCCGTGACGACGATCTCGTCACCCGCCTGGGGTTCGGCTTCGGTCGACGCGGGGGTCGGCGTCGGGACGAGTGTCGTCGCGGGGGACGTCGTCGCGGCGGGCGCGTCCTGGGCGGAGGCGGGCGTAGTCATCGCCGTACCGCACAGCAGCGACAGGATCATGGCCAGGCCGGCGCGGCGCACCGGCTGCGCGTCGTGTCGGTCGGTCGAGACCGGGCAAGCAAGCGTCATCATCGTCAGCCCCCTTGTGACGGCCGATCCATTCCCCGGGACCGGTCCATCGCGCGTGTTCCTGCCTCTCCCCCCATGTCCGTGCCGGTGCATGATCGCCGTCGCCACGGCCGTCGCGATGCGGGCTGACGCTGGGTAGCCAGGGTGGATGTCTGACCTGGTGATTGACCTAGGTCGCGTGATCGTTGCATTCAAACGCAATGATGACGATGATCCGTTGCGAAAATTAGCGCATGCCGGCGCTGTCGCGATTCATCCGCTATTTCATGGCGGTCGGGCGGCTCGGGTCGATCCGGCGCGCGGCCGACGAGCTGTCGGTGTCCGCCTCCGCCATCGACCGCCAGATCCTGAATGCCGAGGCGCGGCTGGGCGTGCAGCTGTTCGAGCGGCTGCCGACCGGCCTGCGGCTGACGGCGGCGGGCGAGGTGATGATGGCGGCGGGCGGGCGCTGGCAGAAGCAGCTCGTCGATACCCTGTCGCAGATCGAGGATCTGCGCGGTCTGAAGCGCGGCCATGTCGACGTCGCGGTGATCGACGCGCTGGCCAAGGGCTATATGCCCGCCGCCCTCCATGCGATCCAGCGGAGCCATCCCGGCATCACGATCGGGGTGCATGTGCTGGGCAACGAACAGGTGCGCCGCGCGATCGCCGCCAATGACGTCGATTTCGGCATCCTGTTCGACCCGCAATCCTATCAGGATCTGACGGTACGGGCCTTTGTCGACGTGGTCCTGGGCATCGTCGCGCCGCCCGGCCATCCGCTGGCGGGCAAGGCCAGCGTCCGATTCTCCGAATGCGACGGCCAGTCGGTCATCCTGCCCGCCGCGCCGCTGGCGGTGCACCAGCAGGTCGCGGTCCTGGAGGCGACCTCGGGCGTCACGCTGCACCGAAGGGTGACGTCCGACAACATCCAGATGATCGCCTCGTTGATCCAGGAGGGGGACAGCGTCGGCATCCTGACCTCGCTGGACGTCTCCACGGAAGTTCGCGCCGGGACGCTGGCGTTCGCCAGGATCGAGGACAAGGTGCTGCGCCCGATGACGCTGGCGCTGTGCACCGCGACCGCCCGCACGCCCTCCTATGCCGCGGCGATGGTGCTGCGCGAGATCGAGGCAGGCTTCACCCGCTTCGCCTATAGTCCGCCGGACGCCTGACGCCCGGCGGGACGGGCCAGCAGACGCCGCATCAGCGCTTCGAGCCGGGCCGGGTCGATCGTGCGGATCAGTTCTGCGCGCTGCTCGCCGATGCCCGGCTGATAGCCCGCAGGCCAGGAGAGCATGTCGCCATAGTTCGGCCCGAACTGGGTGTCGTAATCGACAAAGGCGGTGTCGCGCGCGGTGACGATCGACGGGTCGAGCCACACGCCCACGGCGATCTCGTCCCACATCGGAAAGCCGGGTTCGAGCGCCCCGATCCACGCCGCGAGGGCGGGCGGGGCCACCGCGCGCAGTCGTGCGATCAGCGCCGGGGTCAGTTCGGTCGCGGTCGACGGATCGGTGGGGATGACGGTGATGTGCCGCCACGGACTGCGCGAGACGATGCTGGCCGCCTCGGGATCGAAGCGGGCGTTGAACTCGCGGCGTGGGGAGTGGATGAACTCCCGCGCGAACTGGGTGGCCGAGACGCTGCCGAGCACCTGCCGGGGATTGAGGCTGCCGCCCATATAGACCAGCTCCTTCGCCAGCCCCGCAAAGGCGGGATCGAGCCGCTGCGCCAAGGCGAGGTTGGTGAGCGGGCCCATCGCGATGATCGTCACCTGCCCGGGATGTTCGTGCACCATCCGCAGCAGGAAGTTGGCGGCGATTTCAGGCGAGGGGCGGGTGGTCGGATTGCCGTCGGGCAGGTCGACGGGATCGTCGGGGCGGTGATAGTCCGGGGTGCTCTGCTGCGTCGGCTCGACCCATTGCCGCATGAACGCGCCCTTCCAGATCAGCTTGCCGTACAGCGCCTCCCAGCGTTCGGTCAGCGCTTCCGAATTGACCAGCGGATAGGTCGCGCCCTGCACCACGGGGACGGTCCGCCCCATCCGCTCCACGCCCTTCAATGCCATGGCGGTGGCGCGGTTGGCCCAGACATTGCCGGTGACGGTGGTGATGCCCAGCACCTCGACGTCGGGGGCATCGAGCAGCATCGCATGGCTGAGCCCGAAGCCTTCGTCATCGATGACGACCAATCGGCGTGCCTGCTGAGCCTGCGCCGGCACGGCGGCGGCGAGCAGGGCCATCAGGCCCAGAAACAGCGTGCGCATCATTTCGTCCCCCGATCCCAGGCGCAATCGCCCATCACATAGGTCCGCGCCACGGTGCGGTCGTCACCCAGCACCTGCATGGCGAACAGCCGGGCCGCCAGATCGGCGCCGGCGGTCCGGCGGGCGAGGAGCGGCGTCGCCGCGTCGTCCAGCACGACGAAATCGGCCTCCTGTCCCGGTAGCAGCGCACCGACCCGGTCGGCGATGCCGAGCAGCGACGCGCTGCCCGCCGTGGCAAGATGCAGTGCGCGGAAGGGATCGAGCCGTACCTCCCGGGCGAGGGCGGCCTGATAGGCGACGCCGCCGGTGTGCAGCATGGAGAAGGACGTGCCCGCGCCGATATCCGTGCCCAGGCCCAGCCGCAGGCGGTGCGCATCGGCCTGCCCGAAATCGAAAAATCCCGAGCCGAGGAACAGGTTGGAGGTGGGACAGATGGCGATCCCGGCTCCGGCCTCCGCAAGCCGCGCGCAACTGCGATCGGTCAGGTGGATGCCGTGTGCGAAGACCGAGCGCGGGCCGACCAGCCCGAACCGGTCATAGACGTCGAGATAGTCGTGCGCCTGGGGGAAGCGTTCGGCGACGGCGGCGCATTCGTGCCGGTTCTCGGCCAGATGGGTGTGGAGCAGGACGTCGGGGTTCGCGTCGAGCAGCGCGGCGGCCTGTCGCATCTGTTCGTCGGACGAGGTCAGCACGAAACGCGGCGTCACCGCATAGCCCAGCCGTCCGCGCCCGCGCCACCGGCGGATCAGCGCCTCGCTGTCGCTCCGCGCGGTCTCGGCCGTGTCGCGCAGGCCGTCGGGGCCGAGGTCCATCAGCACCTTGCCCGACAGGATCCGCATCCGCCGGTCGAGCGCGGCATCGAACAGGGCGTCGACCGATCCGGGATGCACGGTCGGGAAGACCAGCGCGCTGGTCGTGCCGTGGCGGAGCAATTCCGCCAGGAACGCCTCGGCGACGGCGGCGGCGTGCGACGGATCGGCGAACGCCATCTCGGCGGGGAAGATATGGCGCTCGAGCCAGTCGAGCAGTTGCTCGCCATGGGAGGCGATCCGGTCCATCTGCGGATAGTGGACGTGCGCGTCGACGAAGCCGGGGACGACGAGCCCGGGGAGACGCTCGACCGGCAGGCCGGCGAAGCGGGGCGCCAGCGTCGCGTGACTCCCGCGTGCCACGACCAGCCCGTCCTCGACCGCGAGCAGGCCGTCCGGCTCGTGCCGGATCGCGCCCGGATCGTCGCGGGGATCGGCCGACACAGACAGGAGTTCGGCGCGGAACAGGCGTAGCGTCATGGATGGTCCGGCGTTGTGGCAGCGGCGCCGCCGCCGAGGGCGAGAAGCTGGGCGAGGACGGACAGCGCGATGACCTCGGGTTCCTTGCCGGCGATCGCCGCTAGTCCGATCGGACAGGTCAGCCGGGCGCGCGCTTCGACCGGCACCTCGTCGCGGGTCAGCCGGGCGAGGAAGCGCGCGCGCTTGGTCGCCGAGCCGATCAGCCCGACAAAGGCGAGCGGTCGCGTCAACGCAGCCCGGGTGAGCCGATAGTCGAGGCCATGGTCGTGCGTCAGGATCAGGACGGCCGCCTTGTCGGGCGCATCCGCGAGACAGGCGGGCAGGCGATCCTCGTCGACGATCGTGACGCCGGCGAATCCGGCCATGGCCGGGCGGCTGTCAAACCAGGCGAGCCGCACGGGCAGGCCCGCGATCCGGCGAGCGATGGCCTGGCCGACATGCCCGGCCCCGAACAGGTAGAGCGGCCGCTGCCACTGGCCGCAGCGCTCGGTCCATTGCGCCCCGACGCCGGGGCGATCGTCGCGGGCCGATAGCGGGACGATCGCGGCCGCCGGCGAGATCGCGCGCGCGACATGGCCCGAATGCAGCATGGTCGTCAGCGTCGCGCCGGCCGCCGCCGCCTCGATCCAGTCGAGCGCGGCGGGATCGACCCGCTCGATCAGCAGGCGCACCCGGCCGCCGCAACATTGGCCGAGCAGCGGTCCGAGCGGATAATCCTGGATGCGCCATGTACCCGGCGGATGCGCGAGGATCGCGCGCGCCTGCTCGGTCGCCTGATGCTCGAGCGCGCCGCCGCCGATCGTGTCGAACGATGCGTCGCCCGCGACCAGCATCCGCGTGCCGGCGCCGCGCGGGGCGGAGCCTTCGGTGGCGAGGACCGTGACCAGCGCGAGCGGTTCGTCGGGCGCGACGGTGCGCAGCCGCGCCAGCCATGGCTCGGTCATGCGCGGTGCGCGGCGATCGCGCGCAGGATCGCCTCCGGCGTGGCCGGCGCGTCGAGCGGCGGGAAGGCGCGCCGGTCGGGCGCGGTCGCGGCGATCGCCTCGCCCAGCGCCGACAGGACGCATTGGGCGAGCATGAAGGGGGGCTCGCCGACGGCTTTCGACCGGTTGATGGTCGGCTCGACATTCTCGCCGTCCCACAATGCGATCGACAGGCGGGCGGGGCGGTCGGCGGCGGTGGGGATCTTGTAGGTGGCGGGCGAGTGGGTCAGCAGCCGGCCGTCGTCGGCGAACACCAGTTCCTCCGTGGTCAGCCAGCCCTGGCCCTGCAGGAACCCGCCCTCGATCTGGCCCAGGTCGATCGCCGGGTTGAGCGAGCGGCCGACGTCATGAAGGATGTCGACGGCGAGCACCCGATGCTCGCCGGTCAGCGTGTCGACCACCACCTCGGCACAGGCCGCGCCGTACGCGAAATAATAAAAGGGCCGGCCACGATGCGCCGCGCGGTCATAGGCGATGCCGGGCGTCGCGTAGAAGCCGGTCGACGACAGCGACACCCGCGCCAGATGCGCCTTGCGGCAGAGGGTGGCGAAGGGGATCGTCTCCGCGCCTGCGACGATGCCGGCCGGGGTGAAACGGACGTGGCTTGGCTCGCAGCCGCCGATCGATGCCGCGACGCCGGCCAGCCGGTCGCGGATGGTGCGCGCCGCCTCGAACGCCGCCATGCCGTTCAGATCGGCGCCGGACGAGGCGGCGGTGGCGGAGGTATTGGGCACCTTGTCGGTGCGGGTCGCGGTGATGCGGACGGCGCTGGCCGGCACGGCGAAGACGTCGGCGACGACCTGCGCGACCTTGATGTAGAGGCCCTGGCCCATCTCCGTGCCGCCATGGTTCACCTGGATGCTGCCGTCGGCATAGACGTGCACCAGCGCGCCGGCCTGGTTGAGATGGGTGGTGGTGAAGCTGATGCCGAACTTGACCGGGGCGAGCGCGATCCCCTTCTTCAGCACCGCGTGGCCCGCATTGAACGCGCCGACGGCGGCGCGGCGCGCATCATAGTCGCAGTCGTGGCGCAACCGGGCGATCAGCGCCGGCGCGATATTGTCGGCGATCGTCATGCCATAGGGCGTCACGTCCCGCCCCGGGCCGTACAGATTGGCGATGCGGACCTCCAGCGGGTCGCGCCCCAGCGCGGCGGCGACGACATCGATCACCCGCTCGATCGCCAACATCCCCTGCGGCCCGCCGAAACCGCGAAAGGCGGTGGCGGAGACCGTGTGCGTCTTCAGCCGTTCCGACAGGATTTCCACCGCCGGCAGCCAATAGCTGTTGTCGGCATGGAACATCGCCCGGTCGTTGATCGCCGGCGACAGGTCCACCGTCGCGCCGCATCGCGACGCCAACCGCAATTTGAGGCCGAGGATATGGCCGTCCGCGTCGAAGCCGACGTCATAGCCGATCTCGAAATCATGGCGTTTGCCGGTCAGGACCATGTCGTCGTCGCGGTCGCAGCAGAATTTGGCGGGACGCCCGGTCTTCGCCGCGACCAGCGCGGCGGCGGCGGCGAAGGGAGCCGCCTGCGTTTCCTTGCCCCCGAACGCGCCGCCCATGCGGCGGACCTCGACCGTGACGTCGGCAGAGCCGACGCCGAGCAGGTCGGCGACGAGATGCTGGACCTCGCTGGGGTGCTGGGTGGAGCTGGCGATATGAACCTGTCCGTCCTCGCCGGGGCGGGCGAGCGCGACCTGACCCTCGAGATAGAAATGGTCCTGCCCGCCCATCGCGAAGCGGCCGGAGCGGCGATGCGGCGCGGCTTCGAGCGCGGCGGCCGCGTTCCCGCGCGCCATGCGCTGCGTGGGTTCGATCAGCGACGCGGCGGCACGCGCGCCCGCGATCGTCAGCAGCGCGGGGCGTGGGGCATAATCGATCCTGCCGAGCCGCGCTGCGCGCCGCGCCGCGCCCCGGCTGATCGCCGCGACCAGGAAGACCGGCTGGCCGCGATAGATCACCTCGCCATCGGCCAGCAGCCGGTCGTCATGCGCGACGGGGCTGACATCGTTCTGGCCTGGAATGTCGGCCGCGGTGAAGACCGCGACGACCCCCGGCGCGGCGCGGACCGCCGATAGGTCGATGGCGACGATCGCGGCATGGGTCTCGCTCGACTGGCCGAAGGCCAGGTGCAGCAGGTCGGCGGGTTCGGGTTCGTCGTCGACATAGCGCGCGGCCCCGGTGACGTGGAGGAGCGCGCTGTCGTGCGGCAGCGACGGCTTCGCGGCCGGCAGGGTCGCGACGGGCAAGGGGTCGGGACGGTCGGCCATCAGACCAGTTCGCGCACCGAGACCGGCTCGCCCCGTTCGCGATGCCACAGCCGCCAGAGGAGGTTGCCCGCCGCCTCGTGCCGGTAGCCGGCACTGCCGCGCACATCGGTCAGCGGTGCGAAATCCTCGCGCAATGCTGCGATGGCACCGGCGATCGTCGCTTCGGAGAAGGGCGCGTTGGTCAGCGCCGCCTCACAGGCGGGGGCGCGGCGCGGGGTGGCGGCCATGCCGCCGAACGCGACCCGTGCGGTCTCGACGACCCCGCCCCTTACCGTCAGGTGGAACGCGCCGCAGACGGCGGAGATGTCGCTGTCGAAGCGACGCGACAGCTTGGCGATATGGATGATCGCGTCGGCGGCGGGGCGGGGGATGTGGATGCGCTCGACGAACTCGCCCGGCGCGCGATCCTGACGGCCATAATCGAGGAAATACGCCTCCAGCGGCAGCGTCCGCCGCGTGTCGCCCCGGCGCAGGGTCACGCGTGCGCCGAGCGCGATCAGGGCCGGCGGCCCGTCGCCGATCGGCGAGCCATTGGCGATGTTGCCGCCGATCGTGCCGGCGTTGCGGACCTGCAAGCCGCCGATCCGCCGCACCAGCTCGCCCAGGTCGGGATGAAGCCGGGCGAGCGCGTCATGCGCCTCGGCATAGCGGACCGCCGCGCCCAGCGTCACCCCGGCGGCATCCTCCGCGATCGTGCGCAGTTCGGGTACGTCGCCGATGAACACCGGCGTGTCGATGGCGCGCAGGCCCTTGGTCACCCACAGGCCGACATCGGTGGCCCCGGCGATCAGCCGCGCGTCGGGGCGGTCGAGCAGCAGCGCGGCGAGCGCGTCCACCGAGCGGGGCGCGAACCAGGCGGGCGACGCGTCAGGGGCCTGCGCCGTGCGCAGGTCGCGCAGCACGGCGGCCAGCGCCGCATCGTCGCGGTCGATCGATGGCACCGCTTGCGCGGCGTCGAGGATCGGGCCGTAGCCGGTGCAGCGACACAGGTTGCCGGCGATCACGTCGGCGACGGGCAGCGCGTGCCCCGCCGCGCCGATCGCGCGACCATAGAGCGACATGACGAAGCCCGGCGTGCAGAAACCGCATTGCGAACTGCCGTTGCGCGCCATGCAGGACTGGAGCGGGGTCGGCGTGCCGCCCGGCGACAGGCTTTCCACCGTCAGCACCGCCTTGCCGTCGATCATCGGCAGGAACAGGATGCAGGCATTGACCGCGCGCCACGCGACCCCGTCGGCGACGGGCTCGCCGACCAGCACGGTGCAGGCGCCGCAATCCCCCTCCGCGCAGCCTTCCTTGGTGCCGGTGCGGCGCAGGCGGTAGCGGAGATGATCGAGCAGGGTCGCGGTCGGCGCGGCATCGGCGACCTCGACGACCGCATCGTCGAGCAGGAAACGGATCGTCATCGCCTCACGCTCCGCCCATCCAGACGAAGCGGGCGACGAACAGCCCGGCGAGCAGGAACAGGAACCCGTCGGCGCGCGTCGCCTGTCCGCGAATCGCCTTCAGCACGGCATGGGCGGTGATGCCGAACGCCAGCCCGTTGGCGATGGAGAAGGTCAGCGGGATCATCGCCACCGTCAGGAAGGCGGGGATCGCCGCCATCGGATCGTCCCATTGCACCTCGACCAGCGGCAGCAGCATCAGGCCGCCGACGACGATCAGCGCGGGAGCGGTCGCGGCGAGCGGCACGAGCTGTGCGTAGGGAGCGACGAACAGGGTGGCGAGGAACAGCAGGCCGGTGACGATGGCGGTCAAGCCGGTGCGCCCGCCCGCCTGCACCCCCGCCGCGCTCTCGACATAGCTGGTCACGGTGCTGGTTCCGGCGACCGCGCCGACGATGGTGGCGACCGCGTCGGTCAGCAGGATGCGGTTCAGCCGGGGAATGCGGCCGGCCGCGTCGATCAGCCCGGCGCGCTTCGTCACGGCGACCAGGGTCCCGATATTGTCGAACAGGTCGACGAACAGGAACACGAACAGGATCTCGAACAGACCCAGGCCGTGCCGTCCGCCCGCGCCGAACACGCCCGCCAGATCGACCCGGAACGCGGTCTCGGTCAACATGGTCAGGCTATAGGGTCGGGGCGTCATCGCGACCTGCCCGGTGGCCCAGGCGATGGCAGTGGTGGCGACGATGCCGATCAGCATCGCGCCGCGCACGTTCCAGATGCTGAGCACCGCGATCAGCAGCAGGCCGAGCAGCGCCAGCGCCGCGCCGGGGGCCGTCAGCGGGCCGAGCGCCACGAGCGTCGCCGGACTGGCGACGACGATGCCGGCATTCTTCAGCCCGACAAAGCCGATGAACAGGCCGATCCCGCCCGCCACCGCCGCGAACAGATGCGGCGGGATGACCGACACGATCAACTGCCGCACGCCGGTCAGCGTCAGCACCAGGAAGCAGACCCCGGAGATCAGCACGCAGCCCAGCGCCACCGGCCACGGAATGCCCATCTGCTGGACGACGGTGAAGCTGAAATAGGCGTTCAGGCCCATGCCCGGCGCCAGCGCGAGCGGCACGTTGGCGACCATGCCCATCAGGATCGACGCGAAGGCGGCGGCGAAGCAGGTGGCGGCGGCGACCGCCGCGACCGGCATTCCTGCCTGGCCCAGGATCGCCGGGTTGACCAGCACGATATAGGCCATGGTGAGGAAGGTCGTGGTGCCGGCGAGTATCTCGGTCCGGACCGACGTGCCCCGCTCGGCGAGCCGGAAACGGCGTTCCAGCGCGGCCGCCGCCGGTCCGTCCATCGCTGCCGTATCGCTCATGCCGTCCCCCGGAACCCAGCCTGCCGCCCCTCATGCCAGCGGGCAGTTGCGCGATCTACAGCAATCAATGGCATCGATCGTTGCGGAAATGAGCGCACCCCCCGCCGCCATTCCGGCAACGCCACGTGCCGGATATTGCGATGGGCGCGCTGCGATGCGGCCGGTAGACGGCGGGGCAGGGGCCTGCGCCGCGATCCGCGGGCATCATGGGGGGAAGCGGATGAGCGCCCGTTGCAACGACGGTGGCCGACGCGCGCGCGCCGGCGGAAGAGGGGCGACGATGATGCTGTTCGCGGCGGCGATGCTCGGCGGCGCGACAACGCCGCGCGGCACGATGACGCCCGAAGCCCGCACGGCCGCCTATCTGGACAGCATCGCCGACAGCCCGCCGCGGCTTCGCCTGTTCCTGCGCGCCATGCCGAAGGGGGGCGACCTGCACAATCATGCCGGCGGCGCGATCTATGCCGAGGACATGCTGGCCTGGGCGGCGGCGGAGGGGCTATGTCTGTCGACCGCGCCGGCCCGGGTCGCGCCATCGCCATGCGATGCGCCCGGCCGGGTCGCGGCGGCGGACCTCGTCCGCGACTATCCGCGCTACGCCGCCTTCGTCGACGCCTTCTCGACGCGGGGGTTCGAGGCCGGAACCGGCGATCCGCGGGTGTCCGGCTATGATCGCTTCTTCTCGACGTTCGACGCCTTCTGGCCGATCGCCGCCCGGCATGGCGGCAAGGTGATTGCCACCGCGCGTCAGCAGGCCGCCGCCGATGGCGTCTCCTATGCCGAGTTGAGCGTCGGTTCGGCCGCGACGCAGTCCTTGCTGGCGAAGGTCGGCGCCGGCGACGGCGATGGGGTAGACCTGGCGGCGCTCTACGCCAGGATCGCGCCCGACCTGCCCGACGCGGTGCGGGCGACCCGGACGCAATATGACGCCTATGAAGCGGAGATGGCCGCGATCGACGGCTGCGCCACGCCCGCCCCGAAGCCGGCCTGCGCGACCGACATCCGCTATCACTACGCCGCCATCCGCACCCGGCCGCCGGCGCAGGTGTTCGCCGAACTCGCGCTGGGATTCGCCCTGGCCCAGGCCGATCCACGCTTCGTCGGGGTCAACATCGTCGCGCCCGAACATGATCCGGTCGCGCGGCGGGACTATGCCCTGCACATGCGGATGCTGCATTTCCTGACGATCCGCCACCCCGGGGTTCCGCTGTCGCTGCACGCGGGCGAACTGACGCTGGGGCTGGTGCCGCCACGCGACCTGGCCTTCCACATCCAGGACGCGGTCGCGGTCGCCGGTGCGCGACGCATCGGGCACGGGGTCGCCATCGCCTATGAGACCGACGCGCGCGCACTGCTGGCGCGCATGGCCCGCGACCGGGTGGCGGTGGAGATCAACCTGACCAGCAACGCGGTGATTCTGGGGATCAAGGGACGCGATCACCCGCTGTCGCTCTATCGCCAGGCGGGCGTGCCAGTAGTGCTGTCGACCGATGACGAAGGCGTGTCACGCAGCGACATGACCAACGAATATCTCCGCGCGGTGACCGAGCAGCGGCTGCGCTATCGCGACCTGAAGCAGATGGCGCGGGATTCGCTCCATTATGCGTTCCTGCCGGGGACAAGCATCTGGCAGGATCGCGCCGGCGGCCCGCGCGTGGCGGCGTGTCGCGACGTCGATGCGGCGGCATGCCGCGCTCTTGCCGCCGCCCATCCGAAAGCACGGCTCGAAGCCCGGCTCGAGCGCGACTTCCGGCGCTTCGAGCGGCAGGGCTATTGACCGGCATCGATCCAGGGGGGGGGGGTGCGCGCAATTTGCGCACGCTCGAAGCGGAATATTGCGCTTCTGTAGTGCGCGTCGCCGACGCTAACACCGGGGGACTGGCAGCGCCCGGGGCCGGCGGCCGGACCCGTGGGGAGACGACGACATGACCCAAGCGACCGACGACGAGCGCCGCCTCCTCCTGATCGAGGCCGAGCGCCTGGGGCTAATCGTGCCGCCGGCCGCGATCGCCGGCGTCGTCGCCAACCAGCGCCTGCTGGCGCGCCATTACGACGTGGTGCACGGAGCGTTGGCGGACGAGGCGCCATGATCCGTGTGCCGGATACGGCGAGCGCCATCGCCGCCGGGGTTCGCGATGGCCGGCTGTCCGCTCAAGGGATCGCACTTGACACGCTCGACCGCATCGCGCGACACGATGGTCTGAACGCGGTCACCCGGCTGTTGGGGCAACGGGCGCTGGCCGATGCGGCGCGGGTCGATGCCGCCGTCGCAGTCGGGCGCGATCCCGGCCCGCTCGCCGGCGTGCCCTTCGCGGTCAAGGATCTGTTCGACGTGGCCGGCGAGACGACCAGCGCGGGCGCGCGGCAACGGGCTGGCGCGCCGGCGGCAGGCCAGGACGCCGAAGTCGTCGCGCGGCTGTGCGCGGCGGGGGCGGTGCTGGTCGCGACGACCAACATGGACGAATTCGCCTATGGCTTCTCGACCGAGAACGCGCATCACGGCACCACCCGCAACCCGCACGATCCGGAACGGTTGGCGGGGGGATCGTCGGGCGGGTCGGCGGCGCTGGTCGGGGCGGGGCTGGTCCCGCTGGCGCTGGGTTCGGATACCAACGGCTCGATCCGCGTACCCGCCAGCCTGTGCGGTCTGTTCGGGCTGCGGCCGACCTTCGGCGCGGTGTCGGTCGCGGGTGTCTATCCCTTTGTCGAGCGGCTCGACACGGTCGGATGTTTCGCCCGGTCGCCCCAGGATCTGGCGATCGCCCATGCGGTGATGCTCGGCCAGGCGCTGACGCCGGCCGCGGGCGGACGCCCGCGCGTCGCGGTGCTGGGCGGATGGTTCGCGGGGCGGGCCGCTGCCGGCGTGCTGGCGGGGATCGATCGGATCGCCGCGCATCTGGAGGCGGGGCCGCCGGTCGTGCTGCGGTCCGCCGCCGCGGCGCGGTCCGCGGGCTTCCTGCTGACCGGGGCGGAGGGCGGGCATCGCCACCTGTCCGCGCTCCGCCGCGATGCCATGGCGTTCGATCCGGTCACGCGCGACCGGTTGATCGCGGGCGCGCTCCAGCCCGTGGCCGCGGTGCGGGACGCCGAGCGGATCGCCCGGCGTTTCGTCGACGAGGTCGCCGACGCGCTTGTCGACCACGACCTGTTGCTGGCCCCCGCCACGCCGATGTCGGCGCCCCGCATCGATGCGACGACGATCGTCGTGGACGGCCAGACGCTGTCTGCCCGCGCCGATCTCGGTCTCCATACCCAGCCGCTGAGCCTCGCGGGCGTGCCGATCCTGTCGGCGCCGCTCCGCCAGCCAGACGGCACGATGCCGATTGGCGTGCAGCTGATCGCCGGGCCGGGGCGCGAGACCTTGTTGTTCGAGACGGCGGCTTCGCTGGTCGCGGCGGGTTTGGTCGCCTGTTCGCCCGCACCGGTGCGGGCGGAGGCGGCATGATGCGGGCGACCCCCTGTTCCCTGCGCGGCATGGTCAGCGCGCCGCACCACCTGGCCGCGCAGGCCGGGCGCGACGTGCTGGCCGATGGCGGCAGCGCGGTCGAGGCGGCGGTGGCCACCGCCGCCTGCCTGGCGGTCGTCTATCCGCACATGACCGGCATCGGCGGCGACGGTTTCTGGCTCGTCGCCGAACCCGACGGGCGAAGCTGGGCGATCGATGGCAGCGGCGCGGCGGCGATGGCGGCGGATCGCGACCTGTACCGCGATCACGCGACGATCCCGTGGCGCGGGCCGCTGGCGGCGAACACGGTGGCGGGGACGGTCGCGGGATGGCAGGCGGCGTTGCGGCGGAGCGGCGCCACCCTGCCGCTTGGCCGGCTGTTGCGCGATGCGATCCATCATGCGCGGACCGGGGTGGTCGTCACCGCGGGCGGGGCGCAAGTCGCGGCCGCCGTGTCCGGCGCGCTCCGCCCCTTGCCTGGCGACTATGCCCGCATCTTCGAACCTCTGGGCCGACCGCTTGCCCAGGGCGACATGCTGCGCCAGCCGGCGCTGGCGGCGACGCTGGAGCGGCTGGCGGGCGATGGATTGGACGGCTTCTATCGCGGTGCGCTGGCGCAGGCGATCGCCGGCGATCTCGCCGCGCTGGGCAGTCCGCTGGCGGCGGCCGACCTTGCCGCGTTCGATGCGCGGCCGGTCGCGCCGCTCGCGGTGGGGATCGCGGGCGCGCGGCTGCTCAACCTGCCGCCACCGACGCAAGGGGTCGCGTCGCTGCTGATCCTCGCCCTTTTCGACCGGTTAAGCGCGACCGAACCCGACGGGTTCGACCATGTCCACCGGCTGGTCGAGGCGACGAAACAGGCATTCCGCTGGCGCGACGCGCATGTCGGCGATCCCGCGACGATGACGGCGGACGCCCAGACGCTGCTCGACGATGCCGCCAGGCTCGATCGCATGGCCGGCGCGGTCGATCTCGCCCACGCGGCGCCTTGGCCGCATCCGCCGGCCTTGGGCGACACGACCTGGTTCGGCGCGGCCGATGCGCGCGGCCAGGTCGTCAGCTGCATCCAGAGCACCTATTTCGAGTTCGGATCGGGCATCGTGCTGCCGCGCACCGGCATCGTCTGGCAGAACCGGGGCTGCTCGTTCGCGCTGGGTGGCGACGGTCCCAACCGGCTGCGGCCCGGCGCCCGCCCGTTCCATACGCTGAACCCGGCGCTGGCGCGGTTCGACGATGGCCGGGTCATGGCCTATGGCACCATGGGCGGCGAGGGGCAGCCGCAGACCCAGGCGACGCTCTTCACCCGCTACGCGCTGTTCGGCCAGTCCTTGCAGGCGGCGGTGGATGCGCCGCGCTGGCTGCTCGGGCGGACCTGGGGCGACCCGAGCACCACGCTGAAGATCGAGACGGGGTTCGATCCGGCGCTATACGCGACGCTGGCGGCGGCGGGCCATGCGGTCGAACGCGTGCCGGCCTGGTCGTCGATGATGGGCCATGCCGGCGCTGTCGTGCGCCATGCGGACGGCAGGATCGAGGGCGCCACCGACCCGCGCAGCGACGGGATGGTCGCGACATGGTGACCGAGGGCGCGTCCGGCGCACGCGCCGCCGCGCGCTGCCGCGAATTGTCGCGCGCGCCATATAGCGACCGGGCCGACCGGCTGTTCCGTGGCTGGCTGACGCCGGCGCACCGCGCCACGATCGAGCGGGTCGGCGCGTGGATGGAGCAGGCGGGCATGGAGGTGCGCCGCGACGCCGCGATCAACCTGATCGGGCGGTACGAAGCCGCGCGCCCGGACGCCCCCGCGCTGGTGATCGGCAGCCATCTCGACAGCGTATGCGACGGCGGCGCCTATGACGGGCCGCTGGGAGTGATGCTGGGCATCGAATGCGTCGCGGCGCTCCACGCGCAAGAGCGACGCCTGCCCTTCGCGATCGAGGTGATCGGGTTCGGCGACGAGGAGGGATCGCGCTTTCCCGCCGCGATGCTGGGCAGTCGCGCGGTCGCGGGCACGCTGGCGGCGGGGGCGGCCGACATGGTCGATGCGGACGGGATCAGCGTCGATGCGGCGCTGCGGGCCTTCGGCAGCGCGGCGGCCTGGCTAACCGGTGCGCACCGTCCGCCGGGCACGATGCTCGCCTATCTGGAGGCGCATATCGAACAGGGACCGGTGCTGGAGGCCGAGGGGCTGGCGCTCGCCACCGTCACCGGCATCGCCGCGCAACTACGCTGGGACGTGACGGTGACCGGCGTCGCCGGCCATGCCGGGACGGTGACCATGGGCCTGCGCCGCGACGCGGTGGCCGCCGCCGCACGGATGGTGTCGGCGATCGAGGACATCGCGCTTTCCGACGCGTCCGAACTGGTCGCGACCGTCGGGCGGATCGCGGTCGCGCCGGGCGCGGCCAATGTGATCGCGGGCGACGTTCGGTTCACCGTCGATATTCGCGCGGGCACCGCCGATCGCCGCGACCGCGCCGCCGCCGCGATCCGCACGGGGCTCCACGCCATCGCCGACGCGCGTGGCGTCCGGATCGCCATCGCGACGGTCCACGACCTGCCGCCATGCCCCTGCGACCCCCGGCTCATGGAGCGGCTCGACGCGGCGATCGTCGCCACCGGGCAGCCGGCGCGCCGGCTGATGTCGGGGGCGGGGCACGACGCGATGGCGATGGCCGCGCTGGGACCAGTCGCGATGCTGTTCGTGCGCTGCGCCGGGGGGGTCAGCCATCATCCGGCGGAACAGGTCGATCCCGCCGATGCCGACGCCGCCTTCGCCGCGATGCGCGGCTTCATCGATCGATTGGGAGACGAGCATCGTGACGCCTGACCTGTTCGGCGAGATCGACCCGCCGCAGCGGCTGCTGATGGGGCCGGGCCCGGTCAATGCCCATCCCCGCGTGCTGCGAGCGATGAGCGCGGATCTGCTCGGCCAGTTCGATCCGGAAATGACCGGCTATATGAACCAGGTGATGGCGCTTTATCGCCCGGTCTTCGGCACGGACAATCACTGGACCTTCCTGATCGACGGCACCGCGCGCGCCGCCATCGAGGCGTCCTTGGTGTCGCTGCTGGCGCCCGGCGACCGGCTGCTGGTGATCGATTTCGGCCGGTTCGGGCTGTTGCTGCAGGAGATCGGCGATCGCATCGGCGCGCAGGTCGAACGGCTCTCGGCGCCCTGGGGCCAGACGGTGCCGCTCGACGCCATCGCCGATGCGATCGCGCGCACCGCGCCGATGGTCGTCGCCTGCGTCCATGGCGATACCTCGACCACCATGGCGCAGCCGCTCGACGGGGTCGGCGAACTGGCCCGAGCGGCGGGGGCCTATCTCTATGTCGATGCGACCGCGACGATCGGGGGAATGGAAGTCGCCACCGACCGCTGGGGTGCGGACGTGGTGACCGGCGGCTTGCAGAAATGCCTGGGCGGGCCGTCGGGCTCGGCGCCGATCACCGTCTCGCCGCGCGCTGCCGAGCGCATCCTGGGCCGGCGGCATGTCGAGAAGGGCTTACGCCGCGACGATCTGCGCGACGCGGGCGGGGTGCGGATCGGCACCAATTATTTCGATCTCGCCATGGTCATGGATTACTGGTCGGAGAAGCGGCTCAATCACCATACCGAGGCGACCACCATGCTCTACGGCGCGCGCGAATGCGCCCGCGTCGCGCTGGGCGAGGGGTTGCCCGCCCGGTTCGCTCGGCATGCGGCGGCGGGGCGGGCGGTGGTGGCGGGGGCGCGTGCGCTGGGGCTGGAGGTGTTCGGCGACGATCGCTTCCGCATGACCAACGTCACCGGCCTCCTGATCCCGCCCGGCGTCGACGGTGAGCGGGTCCGCGCCCGGATGCGCGAGGAATTCGAGATCGAGATCGGCACCGCCTTTGGCCCCTTGCAGGGCAAGGTCTGGCGGATCGGCGCGATGGGCTACAACGCCATGAAGCACAAGGTGCTGCTGACGCTGGCGGCGCTGGAGGCGGTGCTGCGCGCCGAGGGACTGACGCTGCCCGCCGGGGCCGGGGTCGATGCCGCGCTCGAAAGCTATGCCGCATGAGCGCCGCTCGCGACTTGATCGGCTATGGGGCGTCGCCGCCCGATCCGCGCTGGCCCGGCGGCGCGCGCGTCGCCGTCCAGTTCGTCGTCAATGTGGAGGAGGGGGCGGAGAACTGCATCCTGAACGGCGATGCCGGGTCCGAGGCGTTCCTGTCGGAGATGGTCGGCGCGGCGAGCCATCCCGCGCGCGCCATGGCGATGGAGAGCCTGTACGAATATGGCGCGCGAGCCGGGTTCTGGCGGCTGCACCGATTGTTCGCCGAGCGGCAGGCGCCGGTGACGGCGTTCGCGGTCGCGACCGCCATCGCCGCCAACCCGGCAATGGTCGATGCGATGCTGTCCGCCGATTGGGAGATCGCCAGCCACGGCCTTCGATGGATCGATTACCAATATGTCCCACCCGAGGTGGAGCGCGCGCATATCGCCGAGGCGATCGCGCTGCACGCCCGCCTGACCGGTGCGCGACCGCTCGGCTGGTATCAGGGACGCACCTCGCCCGCGACCGCAGCGCTGGTCGCGGCTGAGGGCGGGTTCGTCTACGACGCCGACAGCTATGCCGACGACCTGCCCTATTGGGATCGTCGCCATGCGGAGGTGAACGGCGGTCGCGCGCAGCTGATCGTGCCTTATACGCTCGACGCCAACGATATGAAGTTCGTCGCCTATAACGGCTTCGCCGATGGCGAGCCGTTCTTCCGCTATCTGCGCGACACGTTCGAGCAGTTGCGCCGCGAGGGCGGGCGGATGATGTCGGTGGGCCTGCATGGCCGCATCGCCGGCCGGCCGGCCCGCGCGGCGGCGCTGGCCCGCTTCGTCGACCATGTGATCGCGAGCGGCGACGCGTGGATCGCCCGCCGCATCGATATCGCCAGACACTGGCAGCAGGTGCACCCGGCATGACGCCCGAGATGACGATCGACGATCCCGACGTCGTGGCGGAGGTGACCGCCGCCTTCATGGCTTACGAGGCGGCGCTGATGGCCGACGACGTGCCGGCGATGGACCGGCTGTTCCACGACCATCCGACCACCATTCGCTATGGCGTCGGCGAGGTGCTGTACGGCGCCGACGCGATCCGCGCCTTCCGCAAGGGACGCGGCGGGTCGCCGCAGCGCCGGCTTGGCACGGTCGCGATCCACAGCTTCGGCCGCGACCACGCCACCGCCCATGCCGAATTCGTCCGCAAGGGCGACCGTCGGCGCGGGCGGCAGAGCCAGATGTGGGTCCGGTTCGCCGATGGCTGGAAGGTCGTCGCCGCGCATGTCTCGATCGAGGGAGCGGGATCATGAGCGGCATCGATTTCAACACGCTGCCGCATCAGGCCTTCGTCGCACGTTATGCCGGCGTGGTCGAACATTCGCCCTGGGTGGTGGAGCGCGCGGCGGCGCGGCGGCCCTTTGCCGATCTGGCGGCGGGCATCGCGGCGGTGCTGGCGGATGCGACCCCCGACGAGCGCCTGTCTGTGATCCGCGCCCATCCCGAGCTGGCCGGGCGCGCGGCGGTGGCCGGCACGCTCACCGCGGAGTCGCGGAGCGAACAGGCCTCGGCCGGGCTCGACCGGATGGAGGCGGAAGCGGTCGAACGCTTCCACGCGCTCAACGCCGCCTATCGCGCGCGGTTCGACTTCCCCTTCATCATCTGCGTCCGGCGGACCGACCGGTCGGGCATCCTGCGCGCGATGGCCGAGCGGCTGACCCATGATCGCGCAACCGAGGTGGCGACCGCGCTGGACGAGATCGGCCATATCATCCGCCTGCGCCTGGAGACCCTGGCATGACCCGCCCCATCGGCCTCGCCGCCCTGGCCGAACAGGTCGCGACCGACCTGGAACGCCTTGCTTATGGCGGACCTGCCTGGACGGTGCCGCAGACGCATGACGACAGCCATGTGCACGACGTGATCATCGTCGGCGGCGGCCAGAGCGGCCTGGGTGCGGCGTTCGGGCTGCTGCGCGAGCGTGTGTCCGACATCCTGGTCCTCGACGAGAACCCGGCAGGCTATGAGGGGCCATGGGACACGTATGCGCGGATGATGACGCTGCGCACGCCCAAGCATCTGACCGCGATCGACATGGGGCTGCCGTCGCTGACCTTCCGCGCCTTCTGGGAGGCGCAGCATGGCCGTGCAGGATGGGACGCGCTGGACAAGATCCCGCGCCGCGACTGGATGGCCTATCTGCGCTGGTACCGGGCCGTGCTCGACCTGCCGGTCCGCAACGAGGCGCGGGTGACGCTGATCGAGCCGCTGCACGGCCGGTTCCGCGTCCATCTGGCCGGCGGCGCACCACTGCTCGCGCGCAAGGTCGTGCTCGCGACCGGCATCCAGGGCGGCGGCAACTGGCACGTCCCACCGCTGGTGCGCGACCGATTGCCGCCAACGCGCTATGCCCACACCTCCGCGGCGATCGACTATGCGGCGCTGGCTGGCAAGCGGATCGCGCTGCTGGGGGCGGGGGCGTCGGCGTTCGACAATGCCCATGCCGCGCTGTCCGCCGGGGTGGCGGAAGCGCATGTGTTCGTCCGGCGTCCGGCGCTGCCGCAGGTGAATCCGATCCGCCACATGGAGCGCAGCGGCATCATCGGACGCTTCGCCGCGCTGGACGATGCCGCGAAATACCGGATGATGGTTGCGTTTTTCGATCGCAGCCAGCCGCCAACCAACGACACGTTCGCGCGGGCGTCGGCGTTGCCCGGTTTCCACCTGCATCTCGGCGCGCCATGGCTGGATGTGGCCGACGCCGGAGACGGCGTCGTGGTCACCACAGCGGGCGGGGCGGAGCGGTTCGATTTCCTGGTCCTCTCCACCGGACTGGTCACCGATCCGTCGCTCAGGCCCGAACTGGCGCTGGTCGCCGAGCGCATCGCGCGCTGGTCGGATCGATACCGCCCGGCGGACGGGGCCGGCGTCCATCCGCTGATCGATGCGCATCCCTATCTCGGGCCGAACTTCCAGTTGCTGCCGCGCGATCCGGGCGATGCGGCGGCCCTGCACGGGCTTTTCGCATTCAACTATTCGGGTCTCATCAGCCTGGGCCTCTCGGCATCGGCGCTGTCGGGGCTGCGACATGCGCTGCCCCGGCTGGTCGCGGGGGTGGCCGACCAGTTGTTCCTCGACGACCGCGACGCGATGATCGCCGCCTATCTCGACTATGACGAACCGGAGTTCACCGGATCATGGCCGCGCGTAGAGGTGGTGGCGTGAGCGCGACGCTGTCCACCCATGTGCTCGACACGGCCCATGGCCGGCCGGCCGGCGGGATCGCCGTCACCCTGCTCGACGGCGGCGGTGTCGCGATGTTCGAGGGCGTGACCGATGCGGATGGGCGATGTCCCGCGTTGGCCGCGCTGCGCCTGCCGCCCGGCCGCCACGCGCTGCGCTTTGCGGTGGCCGATTATTTCCACGGCCAGGGTGTGGCGCTGGCCGATCCGCCCTTCCTCGACCGGGTGACGGTCGACTTTGGGATCGCGCGGGATGGCGGCCATTATCATGTGCCGCTGCTGGTATCCCCCTATGGCTATTCGACCTATCGGGGCAGTTGATCGACTGCCGGCGCGCGATCGCCCGATCGGTCGTTGGATAGGGATGCGACGATCGGCTTTCCTGTCCCCCGGTCTTGGAAGCTGGCCGTCGGTTTCGGGCGATCACCAGCCGCGCGCACCCGGACTTCCGTTGGGTCACAGGGGGAGCGGCAACGTTCCGGAATAGGGATGACGGGCGCATCCTGGATTTGGATGATGAACCCTGGGGCGACGTGGACTGGTTGATCCGCAGGGACGGGGAGGTCAACCATGTCCGCCACCCCGGTCGTCCGGCTGGTCACAGCGGCTCCCCAGGCGGCGTCCCGCATGAGCGGATGGCCTCAACCGATATTCTTGGCCTTCGCCGCCGCGATCAGTTCCTGTTGGATCTGCGCGCCGCCGGCCGCCGGCACCGTCTCGACCCCACGATCGCCGATCGCGTCCCAGCGCTTGACCACCTGTTCGGCCGCATCCTCGCCGTCTCCGATATAGGCGCCGCCGGTCAGCGTGACATAGGCGCGCTCGAAATGGCCCGCGCCGCCCGCCAGGATCGCGCGGGTCGGCGCATCCTTGCTGACCAGCGTGATCAGGCCCGGGCTGACATGTTCCGGTTGCAGAAGCGCCTTCATCGGCGGCGGCAGAAGACTGTCGGTCATCGCGGTCGCCGCCGTCGGTGCGAGGCAATTGACGCGAATATTGTTCTTCGCGCCCTCGATGGCGAGCGTCTGCATCAGCCCGACCAGCGCCATCTTGGCGGCGCCGTAGTTCGACTGGCCGAAATTGCCGAACAGGCCGGATGACGACGTCGTCATGACGATCCGGCCGTAATTCTGGTCGCGCATCAGGCCCCATACGGCCTTGGTGCAGAGGACCGCGCCCATCAGGTGCACCTCGACGACGAGGCGGAAGTCGTCGACGGACATCTTCGCGAACGATGCGTCGCGCAGGATGCCGGCATTGTTGACCAGGATGTGCACCGTGCCGAACGCGTCGCGGGCGGCGTCGACCATGGCGTCGACCTGCTTCGCGTCGGTGACCGACCCCGTCACCGCGATCGCCTCGCCACCCGCGGCGCGGATGTCCTCGGCGACCCGAGCGGCGCCGTCGCCCAGATCGTTGACCACGACCCTGGCGCCGTGGCGGGCGAGCAGAAGGGCATGGGCGCGGCCAAGGCCGCCACCCGCGCCCGTCACGATGGCGACGCGTCCGTCCAGTAACATCATCCTGTCCTTTCCTTCCGTCGGTTCAGGCCGCGATACGGTTGCGAAGCTCGCGCTTCAGCACCTTGCCGATGGTGCTGCGCGGCAGTTCGTCGATCGCTTCCGCCCCCCCCAGTCGCTGTGTCTTGCCCAGCCGCGCATTCGCCCAGGCCATGATGTCGGCCGGTGCGATGGCGGGGTCCGACGACACGTAGAAGGCATAAGGCGTCTCGCCCCAGGTCTCGGACGGGATGCCGATCACGGCCGCGTCGCTGACCGCTGGATGCGCGAGCAGCACCGCTTCGAGGTCCGGCGGATAGATGTTGAAGCCGCCGCTGATGATCATGTCCTTCGACCGGCCGAGCAGGGTCAGGAAGCCGTCGTCGTCGAAGCGGCCGATGTCGCCGTGCCGGATGTAGCGGTTGCCCTCGGCATCGTGCCAAGCGGCCTCGTCCGTCGCCTTGTCGCGACCGTGATAGCCCTTCATCATGAAGGTCGACCGCCCGACGATCTCACCGACCTCGCCGTGCGGGACTTCCCGACCCGCATCGTCGATCAGGCGGATGTCGCTCCCGATCGCCGGTTGCCCAACCGTGTGCAGTTTGGCCGGATGCATGTTGGCGTAGAGAAGGCAGGTGCCGCCCCCTTCGGTCATGCCATAGATTTCGACGAGCTGCCCGGGCCATCGCCGAACCACGTCCGCCTTCAGATCGGCGGCGAAGGGCGCGCTGGTCGCGAACTTGATGCGGAACGACGACAGATCGAAGCGGTCGAAATCCGGCACGGCCATGATGCGTTGGTATTGGACCGGAACCAGCATCGTATGGGTCGCGCGTTCCCGCTCGGCGACCTCGAGAAAGCGGTGCGCGTCGAACTTGCCGAGGAGGATTGCGGTGCCGCCGAAGATCAGCGTGGGGATCAGCGTCGTCAGCGTGGTGTTGGAGTAGAGCGGCGTGGCGACCATCATGGTCGCTTCGGCGAAGCCGACCGCTTTCCAGGCCAGGGCCTGGGTCCAGCGCACGCCATGGGTATGCACGATGCCCTTGGGCGTCCCCGTCGTTCCTGACGAATAGATGATGTGGAAGGGCGCGTCCGGCACCGCCGACCAGGGCTCGGGCTTCGCACCGACCGGGGCCAGCCATGCGTCAAGATCGTTCAGGGCCACGACGTCGATGTCGAGCTCCGGCGGGTCGATGGCGGCAGCCGCATCGACAAAGACGATCTTCGCATCGCAGTCGGCGATCATGGCGGCAAGTTGAAGAGCCGTGGAAGACGGCGCGAGCGGCACCGGAACGGCGCCGGCGCGCTGGGCGCCGAGGTAGATGCAGGTCGCCGGGATCGTCATTCCGCCGACGATGGCGATGGAATCGCCGGGCTGCACTCCGGCGGCTTGCAGTCGCGAGGCGATCCGGTCCAACCGTGCGTCCAGCTCGGCATAGGTCAGCTGGTCATCGTCATGCACAAGCGCACGGCGGTCGGGATCGCTGGTCGCATGAACCGCGATCATGTCCGACATCGTCGCGAACTTGCGCGACAGCAGTTCCTCGGCGCCGATCACGTCGCGCTCCTTCACCCATCCTCGTCCTGGGCTTAGCTCTATCGCTTCGATGTGATCCAGCAAGCTGCGTATATCGGACTTCTGCGTTCCATAGTTGAAACGATTGGCCGCGTGCCGGTCCAAGCGACTCTGCCCTATGCCGCCCGGGCCTTGGCGCGTTCGATGAGCCGGCATGCGAAGTCGAGGAACACCTTCAGCTTGGGGGCGATCGCCGACCGTTCGGTGAAGAGGGCGTAGATCGCCGGTGGATCGTGGATCTCCCAATCCGGCATCACCCGGATCAACTCGCCGGAGCGGAGTTCGGCCATGATCAGCCCTGCGGCGATGGGTGCGATGGCGATCCCGGCGTGGACGAGGCTCAGCATCATCGACTGGTTGTTCGAGGCGAACCGGCTCCAGATCGGGACCGTCACCTTTTCCCGGCGTCTCACCAGCTCGAGCACCGGCACGCGGGCGGGAAGGCGACCGGCGTCCGAGGCGACCGGATCGAGATAGAAGTTGCCGAGGACGCGGTGGTTCGACAAATCGTCGACGCCCTGGGGAACGCCGTGCCGGTCGGCATAGTGGCGGCTGGCCACCAGAACGGTCGGAACGTCCGCGAGCTTCCGGACGATGAGGCGGGAATTGGCCAGCCAACCGGCGTGGAGGACGACGTCGATGGAGTTCGGCTCTGGCAGGAGCCGGTCGCCGATGCGAAGCCGCAGGTCGATATCCGGATACCGCTCGAGGAACTCGGGCACGCCATCGCCGATCAGGCTGCGCGCCACGTCGGCGGAGCAGCCGACGCGCAACAGGCCGGCATGCAGGCCGCGATGGGCGGCGATCTCGGCATCGGCTTCGTGCAGTTCGTCGAGAATGCGGACGCAGTGCCGATGGAGCATATGCCCGACTTCCGTCAGGCGAAGGCGGCGCTTGGTGCGATCGAGAAGCTGCACGCCGTAGTTCGACTCCAGACGCGATACCGCCCGGCTGACATTGGCCTTGGGCAGGCCCAGCGCGCGCGCTGCGCCAGAAATCGACTCCAGTTCGCCGACCTTGGCGAAAATCGCGAACACGTCAGCATGATCCACATTGCTTCTCCGTTCCAGTTATGGAACCCAACGGCCCACTACCATCGACTATACGACACGACCGATAGCTGCGAGCATCTTCATCAAGGACCGGCGCCGACCGAGCGCGGCCTGTCGGGCAGCGCGATGATGGCGCGGGGAGAGGATGGACATGAAGGCAAGTCTGCGTTGCGAAACTGCGCTGGGGTCGTTGATGGTGTCGGCGATGCTCGGATGGGCCACCCCCGCGTCCGCTCAGGCGATCCCGCCGCAAGGGGGCGATGCGAAAGCGGCCGGGACGGCGACGCCCGCCTCATCCAGCCCGTCTGCGACAGCCGCCGCCGCGCAGACGGCGCCCGCCGCGACGGCGGAACCGATCGGCGACATCATCGTCACGGCGCAGCGCCGGTCGGAATCGCTCCAGCGTGTGCCGATCGCAGTGACCGCCTTCACCGCCGGGGCGTTGCAGGCCCAGCAGATCAAGAACAGCAGCGACCTGCAACTCAGCCTGCCGAACGTGACCTTCACCAAGACCAACTTCTCCGGCGCGAGCTTCACCATCCGCGGCATCGGCGACCTGTGCGTGGGCACCAGCTGCGACCAGGCCACCGCGATCCACGTCAACGACATGCCGCTGCTCCAGTCGCGCCTGTTCGAGAACGAATTCTTCGATCTGGAACGGATCGAGGTGCTGCGCGGCCCGCAGGGCACGCTGTTCGGCCGCAACGCGACCGCCGGCGTAATCAACTTCATCACCGCCCGCCCCGAACTGGACGGGGTCCATGCCGACGGGCAGATCGAATATGGCAATTATGATTCGCGCAAGCTGACCGGCATGTTCAACCTGCCGATCAGCGATGCCGTCGGTATCCGCGTCGCGGGCACCTATCTCAGGCGCGACGGCTATACCCGCAACCTCTTCAACGATACCCGCATCGACGGGCGCGATCTCTATGCGCTGCGCGGGACGCTGCGGATCAAGCCGACCGACAGCACCACGCTCGACATCATCGGCTCCTATTTCCACGAGCGCGACGACCGGATGCGCTTCCAGAAGCAACTGTGCGGCGCCGACACCACCGGCGTCCTTGGCTGCCGGCCGGACCGGCTCGACTATGGGACGAGCAATCCCAGCGCCGGCTTCGGAACGCTGCTCTCCTCGCAGGAGACGATCAACCTGGTGACCAGGGGCAATCCCCTGTTCGCCAATCTGGGGTTGAACAGCATCTACGCGCCCACCGCGGTTCCGGCCGATGCGAACCCGGCCGACCCGCGGGCGGTTCGGGTCGACTTCAGGCCGCGCTACTATGCGAAGAACGCCTATGTCATGGCCCGGCTGGAGCAGCGGCTGGGCGATGCCCTGGCGCTGACCGTGACCGGCGGCTACAACCATGACCAGACCGACCTGCGGGCCGACATGACCAACCGGGTCGCCGCGTCGCTGGTCGGCAACACCGGCATCAACCGCCTGGCCGCGCTGGCGGCGGCGCCCGGCGCGGCGTTCCCGGGCGGCAGCAACCCGTTCGCCCCGGCCGCCGCCGCGCTCTTCCCCAATGGTCCGACGCGCTTCTGCGTGTCCGAACCGACCGACGCGCTGACCGGCATCTATGGCGGGAACGTCGCCGGCTGCGCCGCCAATGGCGGGGATTTCGATGCGTCGCGGACCAAGGCCAGGCAATATTCGATCGAGGCGCATGTCGACAGCAAGTTCGATGGTCCGTTCAACTTCCTGCTGGGCGGCATCTATCTCGACGACCAAGTCACCAACAACTATTTCGCCAACGGCTTCTTGATCGATTACGCTTCGGGGATCCTGGGCGCGGCGACGACCCTAGGCCAGCGCTCGACGGGTAATGCCAGCTATCCCAACGTCTTCCTCGCGCCGCCCTTCTTCGACGGCGAGGTCTCCAGCTACCGGCTGAAGAGCTACGGACTGTTTGGCGAGCTGTACGTGCAGGCGACCGACCGGCTGAAGCTGACCGGCGGACTGCGCTATTCGAACGATCGCAAGCGCCAGATCGCCCGCAATCTGACGCTGTCCTTCCCGGTGCCCTATGGCATCACCGACGCGGCGCAATCGCCCTATATCGGCACCTATGACGCCGACTCGTCGGTGGCCGGCATCCAGCCCGTGGCCGACACCCGCGCGACCTCCGATGCGCTGACCGGTCGCTTCGTCGTGGATTTCCAGCTGAACCCGCGCACGATGGTCTATGCCTCCTATGCGCGCGGCTACAAGTCGGCCGGGATCAACCCGCCGGTCCCGGCCATCTTCCAGGTGCCGAGCACCTTCGCGCCGGAATCGGTCGACGCCTTCGAGCTCGGCGCCAAGGCCACCATGCTCGGCGGCACCCTCCGGCTGAACACGAGCGCTTTCTACTATCGATACAAGAATTTGCAGATCAGCCGCCTGGTCGCGCGCACCTCGGTCAACGACAACACCAACGCCGACATCTACGGCGCGGAAGCCGAAGCCGTCATCAGCCCCACCCGCCGCTTCCAGGTCAATCTGTCAGCCAGCTACCTGCACACCCGGATCAAGGACCTGTCGCTGATCGACCCGCGCGATCCGTCCGGCGGCCGCACCGATACGGTGATCCTGAAAGACATCTCGACCGGATCCAATTGCGTCGTGCGGCCGACCACGCCCGGCAATGCGGCCGGCGCCAACCTGCTGGTGACGGCGTTCAACCGGAGCCTCGGCCTGCGCGCGCCGGTCGCGGTGCCCGGCACCAACACCACCGGCGCCTTCAGCGTGTGCAGCGCGCTGGCGGGTACGATCGCCAATCCGCCCTCGGCCCTGCGCGCCCTTTTCGCCACGCCGAGCGGGGCGCTGCCCTTCACGGTGTCGGACGGCGTGGCGGTCAACCTGCGCGGGAACGCGCTGCCGCAATCGCCCACCTATAAATTCTCCGCCGGCGCGCAGTACAAGATCGACCTGGGCGGCGGCATGACGCTCGTGCCGCGCGCGGACCTGACCTATACGGGCGGCTTCTACGGCCGCGTGTTCAACACGAACATCGACCGCGTTCAGGGCTATGAGATCGTCAACGCGCAGATCCAGTGGAATGGGCCCGAGAACCGCTATTTCGTGCGCGGCTTCATCCAGAACCTTACCGGCAACAACGCGATCACCGGCCAGTTCCTGGCGGACCAGGCCGCCGGCTTGACCACGAACGTGTTCCTGCTCGAACCCCGGCGCTATGGGATCGCCGCCGGTTTCCACTTCTAGTCGAGGACAAAAGTCATGAAGCGAGGGCTCGCACTTCTAGCGGCGGCAGCCGTCATCCCGCTGGCCGGGCTGCTCGCGCGCGGATGGTCGCGCTCGCCGGGCGCCAGTCTGCCGATGCGGTCGGCGGCCCTCATCGTGAAGGCGCGCGGCAATCGACTTGCCGATCCGGAGCGGTTTCGCGCCGCCATCCTCGCGCGCAGCTACCCGACCGTACCGAACCTGCCGGCCGCCATGCACACGCGTTTCAACGTGCGCGAGGAGGAAGTGGCGGGGCGGCGCACCGTCATGGTCGCGCCGCGGGCGGATGCGAGCCGATGGGTCATCCTCTACAATCACGGCGGCGCCTATGTGAACGAACTCGTCGAGCCACATTGGGCCATCGTGCAGGCGCTGGTGGAGGCAACGGGTGCGACCGTGGTCGTGCCGATCTACCCCCTGTCGCCCGAAAGCGACAACCGGGCGGCATTTCCGTATCTCATGGCGGTCTACCGGCATATCCTGGAGACGACGGATGCCAAACACGTCGTCTTGGCGGGCGACTCGGCCGGCGGCGGCCTAGCTCTGGGCGAGGCCATCGAATTCCGGCGCCTCGGTCTGCCGACGCCCGGACGGATCATTCTCTTCTCCCCTTGGCTGGACCTGACGCTGGCCGATCGCGCGGCACGCGACGTGGAGAAGCACGACGTGATGCTGGGCATCGATGCCCTGCGCCTCTGTGGGCAATGGTGGGCGGGCGGCGACGACCCGAAATCCCCTCGGCTCAGTCCGCTCTATGCCGACCTTGCCGGCATGCCGCCGATCGACATCTATCAGGGAACGGCGGATCTGCTCGTGGTGGACGTGCGATCGTTCGTGTCGAAGGCGCGCGAAGCCGGCGTGCTCGGCGACTATGGCGAGTATCCGGATGCCTTCCATGTCTTTGTCGGTGCCACGTTCACGCCGGAGGCTCGGGACGTCTTCAAGCGGATCGGGCAAACCCTGATCTAGCAGGTGGCGGCGCGGGACGAAGCTCGGATATTCCGCCGGCCGGCCTGTTGCGGGCCGGGTCGGCACGGCCGGAACTTGCGGTGGCGGCCCGCACCGACGGGGCGAGCGGCGCCGCGCCTGATCGACGCGGCTTGGTGCTGGTCACCGGCGGGTCCTGCCCGCGATCGCCGCCCGGTCCGCTGACCGGCGTCGCCGTACGCTGAACGGAATTGGCGCACCCGGGGTGAAAGCGATGGGCACTCGGATTATTGGGAAATCTGCCTTCCGCACAGATAGAGAAGCGTATCAACCACGCTCAATGACCGGGAGGCCGAGCATCATGGCGTTGCTCACCACTTCCTCGCGATTGCTGGCGCGAAGTTTTCGCATCAAGCTCTTCATGTGCCATTTTACCGTTTCCGGCGTCAGGCTGAGCGATCGCGCGATCTCCTTGTTCGTCTCGCCAGCGCCCAGTGCCTCGACAATCTCCAGTTCGCGCGCGGTGAACAGGGAAAACGCCGACCCCGCGCTTCCCCCATTGTTCGCGGGTTGCAGCCCATAGGGACGGCTGAGGCGGAGCAGGGCTAGGAACGAGCCAACCGAATATTCGGTGCGATTGAAATCCTGTGACGTGCGAACTCCCGTGATCTCGAGCAGATCGACCATCGGGCGGACGAAGCCGTTGCTGGCGGCACGGTTGAGCGCTTGAACCGTGTCCATTTCGATGAGCCGATCACATCGACCGCTGAGTTGCGGCAGCACGTTGAAGAGGCTGCCGATGATCCGCCACTCGGCATGGTCAGAGCGTTCGGCCAAGTCGATCAGCCGCATGGCGACGACGGTCAGGCGCGGGCGATCCAGCTGGGTTATCGCTTCGAACACGCGCGCTTCGGACAGCAGTACGAACAGCGCCGCATTGTCGGCGGCGGGATCGGCGATCGCCTCCGCTTCCCCGTCGGGCGGCAGGATGTCGTCCAGCGGCGTCGCCAGCGGGATATGGAGGCGCATGCGCTCCACCGCGCCGAGTGCGGTCAGGAGCGGCATCGCCCGGTCGCGCGCAATGGCTTCGGCGGCTTCGATCAGTGCCAGCGCCTCGGTCATGCGTCCAGCCGCGGCGGCGATCCGGATCGCAACCCGGTAACCACGCGCCAGCAGTCCGGCGAGCGCGGCGCCACGGAGAAGGGGCAGGAATTCGTCGGCCAGCCGCCCTGCCGCCGCCATGTCGTTCCGCATGTAGCGCATGTCGGCGAGCGCGATGGCGAGCACCGCCACCGTATCCGAGCGCCGCGCCACCCCGGCGGCGAGCCTGGCCATCGCGTCTTGCAACAGCGCCTCGGCATCGGCCGGACGCCCCTCGGCCCGGTGGAGATCGCTCATCACGACCGTGGCCAGCGCCTCCGCATAGCCGATCCCGTCGCTCCGCGCCGGAAGGAGGATGGGATGCAGCGTGGCGACGGCCGCCCGTCGGTCACCCGTCGCCAGCTGCGCTTGCGCTTCGGCAATCCGTCGCACGATCGCAAGCGGTTCGGCCCCGCCGCCGCGCGTCGCGACATTACCCGACAGCGCCTGCACGTCGTCCGACAACTTCTGGAGCGCAGGGCGGTCGGCGACGGTGGCACGCGGGAGCCTTGCCAAGGCATCGGCGATCATGCCTGGGCCGGAGCGGAACAGTTGCGTGCGCCCGTGGTCGACCAGCAAGGTGGCCATGACGGGCTCGAGCCCGAACGCGCCGGCGATCGCCAGCGCATGGTCGATCTCTCCCGCCGCCACATGCCAGTTGATCGCCATGGCCGCCTGCACTGAATCGCGATGCGTCACCATCAACGCCGCTCGGAGAGCGGGATGGAGGGCATAACGGTCCCGCTGGCCGGCAATGGCGGTGACGAAGGGTGTCGAGCGGGTGAGTGCGTGCAGCACGTCCGACGCCGCCTCGTCGCCGGACAGTCGGATGGCGAGCGATCCCGAGGCGATAGGCGTAATCGCGCAGTGTTCGAGTGTGGCACGGTGCTGCGTTGGCATCGCTGCCAGCAGGTCGCCGAACAGCGGCGCGATGGCCGACCCGCAGCGGGTTGCCCAGTCCACGGTGCCGACCTGCCATCCCTCGTCCCGCAGCGCGGCGGAGACGTGATGCAGGGCACCCCACCAGCCATCGAGAACGGCATTGAGCGCGCGGGCGGGAGCAAGGCCGATCGGCCGCCCGACCCGCTCGAAATATTCCGTCACCTCCGCATCCCGCGCGCGCAGGGTGCCGCGGCCCGCCCGCAGCACGGTGCCGCGATGCTCGCGCAGCGACCGCGGCAGCCGTGCCTCGTCCCGGCAGGTGCATAGCAGGTGGAAATTGGCGGGGGCATGGTCGACGAGATCGCCAAGGAAGCCAATAGCATCCGGATCGTCGATCAGGTCCGCATCGTCCAGACACAGTAGGACTGGTTTGCCCAAGCCATGGAGATGATTGGCCAGTGTCAGGGGATCGGTCGCGGTCGCGTGGGCACTGTCGCTGCGAAGCGCCTCGACGATATGGTCGATGATGCGGGCGCTGGCGATGCCCGAACAGGACACCCAGCCGGACAGGAAGCCTGAGTCGACCGCTTCGGCATGGATCAGCGCGGCGAAGACGGTCTTGCCGTACCGCAGCGGCGCGGTGACCAGCGTGACGTCGTGAGCCTCCACCTGGTCTAGCCAGCGACGGAAACGACCACCGGCCACCAGCGGCGTCGGCAGGCGCGGCGGCGTGAGCTTGGCGCGGGCGACGGGCGGTGCCCCGCCACCAACGGGTATCCCGTCGCGCGTGGCCAGTGTCGCGACAATGCCTGTGGGCGTCATCGTCATCCGCTACCTCCTAACCTTCGGCGTCTGACGGCCGATCCGGTTCCCGAACGCTACGCCCGCAGGGCCGAGGTGACAACGCCACCCTGACCCGCCCCCCACCATGCCCCCCGCCGACTCCCCTCGCCGGATCGGTCCGTCCGCGCCTAGCCTTCGCAGATCAGGCAACCGCCGGCGGCACCATAGGGCCGACACGGAGGTGCCGGGTGGAGAGGGACCTGAACGATGCGGACGGAGCAGATACTTGCCGGATGGTTATCGACGACGATGCTCGTCGCAGCAATGCCGGCTCTTGCCCAAGATGCGAATCCCGGCGCATCCAACGGGACGCAGGCGCAGGCGACGGACAATCAGATCGGAGACATCATCGTCACCGCCCAGCGCCGCGAGCAGCGATTGCAGGACGTGCCGGCTGCCGTCTCGGCCATCAGTGCCGATGCTCTCAAGGCGAAGGGCATTTCCGACACCATGAACCTCATGGGGTCGATTCCCAGCCTGCAGGTCACTACGCCCTATGGCCGGACGCAGCCGAATTTCGCGCTGCGCGGTATTTCGGTCGCGAACGAATTCTCAGCCAGCACGGCCTCGCCGGTCGGCGTCTATGTCGACGAGGTCTATCAGAGCTTCCGCGCCAGCCACGGCCAGCAGTTGTACGATATCGATCGGGTCGAAGTGCTGCGTGGGCCGCAGGGTACGCTGTACGGTCGCAATACCACGGGCGGCGCGATCAGTTTCTTCACGCGTAAGCCGAGCCTGGAGGCCAACGAAGGCTTCGTGACCGTCGGGTACGGCAATTACGCCACGAAGCAGGCGCAGGGTGCCTATGAAGCGACGCTGGTCCCCGACGTGCTTGGCGTGCGAATCGCGGGCACTTGGGCGGACGGCAACGGGTGGCAGTATAATCCGACGCAGAAGCGCTCGGTCGGGACGACCAATTCGGTCGGCGGACGCGTGGCGCTGCGCTGGCGGCCGTCAAACACGCTGGACATCAACCTGAAGGCCTATATCGCACGCGACAATCCGCTCGGCGCCAACGCCTATGCCAATGGCCAGTTGGCCGGCGGGCGCGACGCGCTGGGCTATTCGCGGTTCGATCCCGCGCAGAATGGCGGCCGGGCGCTGGGACGCGACGAGGTGGCGGCGGATACCGGCGGGCGGCTGTACACCAAATCCTATGGCTTCGCGGCGAACGTCAAGCTCGACCTCAGCGACGGGCTGACGCTGACCTCGATCACCGGATACGACGTCGGTCGCTATATCAATGCGCCGACCGACTGCGACGGATCGCCCAACGATCTGTGCGCGATCCGCTACGATTCGCGTAGCTACAATTTCAATCAGGATCTGCGCGTCGATTACAAGCAGGGGGGGCTGAACCTGATCGCCGGCCTCTATTACGGGATCGATACCGTCCGCACGCACAACCAGCCCGATTTCTTCGGGGTGCTGCGCCCGATCCTGCTGGGCGCGGGCGTGCCGGGCAGCTTCAACAACGCCGCGATCGGTACGCCGGACGCGATCCGGGTGCTGCCGGCCTTCGCGGTCAACCCCGCGCTGACCCCCGGCACCCCCGGCTTCTGCGCGCCGGTGGTCGTCAATCCCAACGGCTTCCTCGACGCTCGCTCGCTGGTGGCGCTGCAGACCGATATCGCGTTGACCAACAGCGGTGGCGGCGGGTTCGGCGGCGCCTATTCCGCCGGGTGCCGCAGCGCGGGGGCGCCGCCCTTTTCCCCGATCCTCGGCGACCAGCGCTACACGGTGCAGCGTCCGTCGAAGGCGATCTATGCGGACATGAGCTACGAAGCGCTGCCGGGATTCACCGTCACCGCGGGGCTGCGCTACACTTGGGACCAGGTGAAGTTCTACGACGGCGTCACGACGCTGCGCGACCTGTCGGGCCAGAACATCGTCGCTGGGCTAATCCCCTACAGCAATCCCTACAACGCCGCGCTGCCGCCGCTGCGTCAGACCGAAGGCGCCAATCGCCTGACCGGGCGATTCAACCTCAGCTATCAGTTCGCGCCCGATATCATGGGCTATGCGCAATATAGCCGCGGCTATCGCAGCGGCAGTTTCAACGGCCTCGCCTATCAGGGGGTCAACCAGGTCTATTATATCCAGCCTGAGCAGGTGAACGCCTACGAAGCGGGCGTGAAGACCCGGCTGTTCGATCGCCGCGTGCAGCTCAACCTCGCCGGCTTCTATTACGACTATAGCAACCAGCAGTTCACGCAGGTGGTCGGTGCGACCACGTTCACCCGCTCGGGCAACGGCCGCCTGTACGGCGGCGAGGCCGAGCTGACGGTGCAGGCGGCACGGACGCTGCGGTTCGATGCCGCGTTGGGCCTGCTCAACACGCGCTACACAGGCAATGTCGCCAATCCTGCCGATCCCAGCAGCGCGACGCTGCCGATCAACGGCAATCCCTTCCCCAACGCGCCGGGCGTGACCGCCACGCTGGGTGCCGATTGGGACGTGGTGAAGACCGGGCGCGACAAGGTGACGCTGCACGGCGACACCGCCTATATGGGCAAATATTATTTCGACCCCTTCAAAAACTACGGGCAGTCGCCCTGCGGCAAGCCCGCGCCCGGCTTCAACATTCTTCAGGCAGGTCCAGCGATCGCCTGCGGCAATCCGGGCTATTGGTTGGTCAACGGCCGGCTGACCTGGCAGCGCGGCAACTTCACCGCCGCCGCCTGGGTCAAGAACGCAACGAACAAATTCTATTACACCTACGGTCTGAACATCAACGTTTTCGGGCTGGACTATCTCAACCGCGGGATGCCGCGAACCTTCGGCGTCGATGCCACGGTGAGGTTCTGACCCATGGCACGCTTTACCAACAAGGTCGTCCTGATCACCGGCGCGGCACGCGGGATCGGCCGTGCCGCCGCCACCGCCTTCGCCCGTGAAGGCGCGATCGTCCACGCCACCGATATCGACGTCACGGAGTTGGCCACCATGCGCGCCGACCTCGCGGCGGAGGGCCTTGCGGTCGCCACCCACCGCCAGGATGTCGGCGTCGAGGCGGAGTGGAACGCGATATTCGCCGCGATCGGCCGCATCGACGTCTTGGTCAACAACGCCGGCTGGGGTTTCCTGAAGACGATCGAGGATACCAGCCTCGACGAATGGCGACGGCTGATGGCGATCAACGTCGAAAGCGTCTTCCTGGGCATGAAGGTCGCAATCCCTGCGATGCGCGAAAGCGGTGGCGTGATCGTCAACGTCGCGTCAATCGCGGCCAACGTCGCCGAGCCGATGTTCCCCGCCTACAACGCCACCAAGGGCGCCGTGTCGATGCTGACGAAGGCGGCGGCGGTCGATTGCGCGCGCAAACGCTGGCCGGTTCGCATCAACTCGCTCCATCCCGGCTATTGCGACACCAAGCTGGTGCGGGACGCCATCGGTGCGCTGGGCGACGGGGCGGGCGACTTCGCCAGCGCGGTCGCGGCCGCGATCCCGCTCGGCCGGCTCGCCGAACCGCATGAGATAGCGGCGCCGCTGTTGTTCCTGGCGAGCGAGGACGCGGCGTACATGATCGGCGCCGAGCTGGTGGTCGACGGCGGCTACATCGCGGTCTGAACGAGGAGGGGCTATGGACAATCATCATCTGAACGGCCGCAGGGCGCTCATCACCGGCGGCGCAAGCGGGATCGGCGCGGCGACGGCGGAGGCCTTGGCTCGCGCAGGCGCCGACGTGGCGATCGCCGACATCGATGCGATCGCCGGACAGGCGACGGCGGCGGCACTGCGCGCGCACGGCGTCGCCACCACCTTCGTCCCGCTCGACGTCGCAGACGAGGCCGACTGGGAGCGTGCGGTCGCGACGGTCATCGAAACGCTCGGCGGGCTCGACGTCCTCGTCAACAATGCCGGGATCGAACGGTCGTCGCTGTTGATCGATCAGCCGATCGAGGACCTGCGTCGGATGTTCGACGTCAACGTGATCGGCACGACGCTGGGCATCAAGCATGCGTTTCGGGTGATGAAGCCCGGTGGCCCGGCTGGCCAGGGCGGTGCGATCGTGAATATCGCCTCGGTCGCCGCCACGATCGTGTTCCCCGGCATCGCCGGCTATTCCGCCACCAAGTCGGCAGTCGACCGCATCACTCGCATTGCCGCGGCGGAGGCGGGCAAGCTCGGCTATGGCGTCCGCGTCAATTGCGTCTGCCCGGGGCTGGTGCCGACCGCCATGGGCATGAAGCTGGCGGTCGATTGTGCTGCCATGGGGCTGTTTCCGTCCCCAGAAGAGGCCGTGGCCGGCGTCGTCCAGCTCACCCCTTCCGGACGCCTCGGCGCGGTCGCCGACATCGCCGAGGCCATCCTGTTCCTGTGCGGCGATGGCGCGCGCTTCGTCAACGGCACCAGCCTGTCGGTCGACGGCGGCATGGGCAGCTGAGCCCCGATCATTCCCTTCATCACGATTTCAAGAGGATGCCTCGCATGACCGACACCAAGAAACCCGTCATCGTCTATGGCGCGTCAGGCTATACCGGCCGCCTGATCTGCGAATATCTGCGCGAATTGGGCATCCCCTTCATCGCCGCCGGTCGCGACGCGCAGCGCGTGCGCGACGTGGTGGAGCGGATCCCCGGCATCGAAAACGCGGATTACGAAGTGGTTGAGGTCGACCATGATGTCGCGTCGCTCACCGACCTGTTCCGCGGGGCGAAGGTGGTCTGCAACACGGTCGGCCCGTTCATCAAATTCGGGCCGCAGACGGTCGAGGCCTGTCTGGCGGCGGGCGTCCATTACCTCGATACGACCGGCGAGCAGGACTGGATGATGCTCGCGCAGGAGAAATGGGGACCGGCGTTCGCGGACAAGGGGCTGCTGCTGTCGCCGTGCGTCGCGCAGATGTACACCACCGGCGAGATCGCGGCGAACATCGCGCTGGAGACGATGCCGGGCCTCGACACGCTCGACATGCTGGTGCTGTGGAAAGGATTTCCGACCTACGCCTCGGTGCAGACGATCTTCACGATCCTGAAGGCCGACTGGTACTTCCTGGAAAATAACCAGTATGTCCAATGGCCGACGATGACCGCGACCGAGTGCCATGTCCCCGGCCAGCACGCGACGGCGCTGACGCTGCCTTGGGGCGGCACCTCGCACCCCATATGGTTCAAGTCCGATCCGCGCGTCGCGACGGTCAAGGTCTATGGCGGCGTGTTCGCGCGCGAGGTGATGGACAATGTCGTCGCCATGACCAAGATGATCGACACCGACATCAAGCCATTGCCCTTCGAGGAGCAGGAGGCCGCTTTGTCGAAGATGGCGGAATCGGTGCAGGGCGCGATGCCGCCGCGCGAAAATCCGCGGCTGAACACCAGCATCGACTCAGTTTATGCCTCCGGTCCGCTGGGCCGGGTCCACGTCCTGCTGCACGGCAATTGCAACTACAAGCAGACCGGGCTGCTCCAGGCGTTCTGCGCGATGAGCTTGCTGCAACAGCCGCCGCGCCGCGCCGGCTTCGCCTCCGCCTGCCAGGCGTTCGGGCATCAGGCGCTCTACGGCGCGATGCGCCAGTTCGGGCTGGTGCTGAAGCCGATCGTCACGGTCCACGATTGAAGGGCGCAGGCGCGATGCGGTTGATCGATTATCTCGACAAAGGGGCGTCGCTTGGCGGCGACGCCCCCTGCCTGACCACCGAGGGACGGACGCTGTCGTATGCCGAGGTTCAGCGACACAGTCATCGCGTCGCGCGCGCGCTGTCGCGGGACAGAATCGCGCCCGGCGAGCATGTCGCGGTGCTCTCCGGTAACGATCCGATCGCCTTCGCTACCGTCTTCGCCATTTCGCGCGCGGCGTGCGTCTGGTGCCCGATCAACCCGCGCAACGAGGCGGCGGAGAACGGCTTCGTGCTCGACGCGTTCGACTGCGTGGCGTTGTTCTTCGAGGCGAAGTTCGCTGCGCTGGTCGACGGCTTGCGCGCCGCGCTGCCCCGGCTGCGGCTGCTGGTCTGCCTCGACGCCGAACAGCCTTTCGCGCCGGCGCTGGAGGGCTGGCTGGCGGGTGTTTCGAACGCGCCTTTCCACGCGGATACCGTGAGCGACCTCGCGATGCTTCCGGGCACCGGGGGCACGACCGGCCAACCCAAGGGGGTGATGCTGTCGCACCGCAACCTGGAGACGATGACCGCGCTGACGCTGATGGGCTATCCGTTCGTTGGACGGCCGGTCTACCTTGCAATGGCGCCGCTGACCCATGCGGCGGGCGTGCTGGCGTTGCCGATCCTGTGCCACGGCGGCGAAATCGTCATCATGGCGCATCCCGATATCGGTGACTTCTTGCGGCTTGCCGAGCGGCACCGCGTCACCCACAGCTTCCTGCCGCCGACACTGATCTACATGCTGCTCGATCACCCCGATCTGCCCGCGACCGATCTTTCGGCGTTGCAATGCTTCTGGTACGGCGCAGCACCGATCTCGGCCGCGCGGTTGGAAGAGGCACTGACCCGGATCGGGCCGGTGATGGCGCAGTTGTTCGGTCAGACCGAAGCACCGATGATGATATCTATGATGGCGCCCGAGGATCATTTCGACACGACCGGCGCGGTCGCGCGTCACCGCCTGTCCTCGGCGGGACGGCCGGGGCCGCTGGTGCAGGTCGCGATCCTCGATGGCGAGGGTCGCGAGCATCCGCGCGGCGGCCACGGCGAGATCGTCGTGCGCTCCAGCCTGGTGATGGATGGCTATTACAAGAACCCCGCCGCCACCGCCGAGGCGACCATCGATGGCTGGCATCGCACCGGCGACATCGGCTATCTGGACGAGGACAATTTCCTCTTCATCGTCGACCGGGCCAAGGACATGATCATCACCGGCGGCTTCAACGTCTATTCGGCAGAAGTCGAGCAGGCGCTGATGACACATCCGGCGGTGCAGGATGCTGCCGTCTTCGGCCTTCCCGACGAGAAATGGGGTGAGCGGGTCTGTGCGGCGGTGCAGCTACGCGCCGGACAGGCGACCGACGCCGCGGCGATCATCGCGCACGTCAAGGCCATGATCGGCAGCGTCAAGACGCCCAAGACGGTCGAGATCTGCGTCGACCTGCCCCGATCCAAGGTCGGCAAGGTGCTGAAGAAGGACATCCGCGCACGCCATCTGGTCGAACTCGCGGCAGCGTCGGGAACCCGTACATGAGTAATGATCGCTCCACCTATGTCGCTGGCGTCGGCATGGTACCGTTCGTCAAGCCGGGACGGGGCGCCTCATACGACGTCATGGCACGGGCTGCTGTCGCCGATGCGCTCAAAGATGCGGGGATCGACTATACGGCGGTGGAGCAGGCCCATGTCGGCTATGTCTATGCCGACAGCTGTGCCGGGCAGCGTGCGCTGTACGGCGTGGGGATGACCGGCATCCCGATCTTCAACGTCAACAACAATTGCGCGACCGGATCGACCGCACTATTCCTGGCGCGGCAGGCGATCACGAGTGGCGCTGCGGAGTGCGTGCTCGCGCTGGGGTTCGAAGAGATGATGCCCGGCGCGATCGGGGCGATGTTCGACGATCGCGTCAGCCCGTTCGCGGATTTCGATGCGCTGTGCGACGACCTCGTTGACGTCGACCTGCCGCTGGCGCTGCGCTATTTCGGCGGCGCGGGAAAGGCGCATATGGAACGCTACGGCACCACGCTGGCGGACTTCGCACAGGTGCGCGCCAAGGCCAGCCGCCACGCCGCCGCCAACCCGCTGTCGGTCTTCCGCACCGTGATGACCGAGGAGGAGGTGCTGGCCGCGCCCCTGCTGTGGCCTGGCGTGATGACGCGCCCCATGGCCTGTCCCCCGACCTGCGGCGCGGCGGCGGCACTGCTGGTCTCGGACGATTTTGCCCGCCGCCACGGCCTGTCCCGAACCGTACGAATCGCCGCGCAGGCGATGGTCACCGATCGTCCCGTCGCCTTTGCGGCACGCGACATGATGGAACTGGTCGGCGCGGACATGACCCGTCGCGCCGCGCACATCGTTTACGAGCAGGCAGGCGTCGGTCCCGACGACCTGCGTGTCGTCGAGTTGCACGACTGTTTCGCACATAACGAGGTCATTACCTATGAAGGGCTGGGACTGTGCCCGCCCGGCGCCGCGGCCGGGTTCATCGCGGATGGTGACAACACCTATGGCGGACGCGTGGTCACCAATCCGTCGGGCGGATTGCTGTCGAAGGGGCACCCGCTCGGTGCGACAGGGCTGGCGCAGTGTTTTGAGCTGACCCATCACCTGCGCGGCACGGCAGGCTCGCGACAGGTGGAGGGCGTACGCCACGGCCTGCAACATAATCTCGGCCTGGGCGGAGCCTGTGTGGTGACGCTCTACGCCCGTGTGTGACCGTTTTCCGACTTGTCGGGGCATCCAGTGCCCACAGCATTTCAGTCGGGTTGATTTTGGCGCGCCCGGCTGGATTCGAACCAGCGACCACAAGCTTAGAAGGCTCGTGCTCTATCCAACTGAGCTACGGGCGCGCGACGGGTCGCTCGTAGCGCGGATTGTGTCGGGGTGGAACCGGGATCATAACACGGGCCATGGATCAGGGGGCGACACGCGGCGGACAGGCCTTCCGCTTTTACGACATGGTGATGGCGGCCTTCGTCGCCATCCTGTTGCTGTCCAACGTCATCGGCGCGGGCAAGGTGGCGGTCATCCATCTGCCGGTGCTCGGCGACTGGCCGTTCGGCGCGGGCATCCTGTTCTTCCCCTTGAGCTATGTCATCGGCGACGTGCTGACCGAGGTCTATGGCTATGCCCGCGCCCGGCGGGTGATCTGGGCGGGGACCGCCGCGGTGCTGTTCCTGGCGTTCATGAGCTGGGTAGTCGTCGCGCTGCCGCCGGCGCCCAACTGGACCAACCAGGCGGCCTATGATGTGATCTTCGGGCAGGTGCCGCGCATCGTGCTGGCCAGCATCTGCGCCTTCTGGGCGGGGGAGTTCGTCAACGCCTATGTCATGGCGCGGATGAAGCTGTGGACCGAGGGGCGGCATCTGTGGACGCGGACGATCGGGTCGACCCTGGTTGGGCAGGGGGTCGACAGCCTGATCTTCTATCCGCTCGCCTTCTGGGGCGCGGCCGGCTGGACGACCGATCTGGTCGTCACCGTGCTGTTCACCCAATGGGCGCTGAAAGTGGGATGGGAGGTGCTGCTGACACCGGTCACCTATGGGGTGGTGGGTGCGCTCAAGCGGGCGGAGGGGGTCGACATGTTCGACCGCGATACCGACTTCACACCGTTCCGGGCGCGGGTTTGACGGGCAGGGGTGTGCCTCACGGGAGCGCGACGGGCGGGGCGGCATGGTCGCCGCCGCCCCGGCCCGGGTTCAGGCGCCGACCGCTTCGACCAGTCCTTCGAACAGGCGGCGGCCGTCGTCGCCGCCATGCGCGGTCTCGATCCGCCGCTCCGGATGCGGCATCATGCCCAGCACGTTGCCGCGGTCGTTGAGCAGCCCGGCGATGTTGCGGGCCGAGCCATTGACCGCCTCGCCATAGCGGAACGCCACCCGGCCTTCGCCCTCCAGCCGGTCGAGCGTCGCGTCGTCGGCGAAATAATTGCCGTCATGATGCGCCACCGGCACGCGGATCGTCTCGCCGGTGGCATAGCGGCGGGTGAAGGCGCTGTCGCCATTCTCGACCGTGAGCGCCACGTCGCGGCAGACGAAGTTCAGGCCGCCGTTGCGCATCAGCGCGCCGGGCAGCAGCCCCGCTTCGGTCAGGACCTGGAAGCCGTTGCAGACGCCCAGCACCGGCAGGCCCTTGCCCGCCGCCTCGACCACCGCGCGCATGATCGGCGACCGCGCCGCGATCGCGCCCGAGCGGAGATAGTCGCCGTACGAGAAGCCGCCGGGCACCGCGACCAGCCCCGTCCCGGCCGGCAGTTCGGTCTCGCCGTGCCAGACCATCGCCGGGGCCGTGCCGGTCACCGCCTCCAGCGCCACCGCCAGGTCCCGATCGCAATTCGAGCCCGGGAAGACGAGGACCGCGGTCTTCACGCCTTCACCACCCGGTAATTCTCGATCACCGTGTTGGCGAGCAGCTGGCGGCACATCGCATCGATTGCGGCATCGTCGGTGTTGTCGGCGACTTCCATCTCGAAGACCTTGCCGGCGCGGACGTCGTCGACGCCGGCGAAGCCGAGGCTGCCGAGCGCATGGTGGATGGCGCGCCCTTGCGGGTCGAGCACGCCGGGTTTCAGGGTCACGAAAATCTGGAGCTTCACGGGCGGGGTCGTCCTTACTTACTTGCCGCGGCGCTTGCGGTGGCTGTCGAGATCGAGCACCGCCGAATCCTCTCCCTCGGGGAGCAGGCCGAGCCGGCGCGCGACTTCCTGATAGGCTTCGGCCTCGCCGCCCAGGTCGCGGCGAAAACGGTCCTTGTCCATCTTCTCGTTGGTTTCCATGTCCCACAGGCGACAGCCATCGGGGCTGATCTCATCCGCCAGGATGATCCGGCCATAATCGTCGTCCCAGACCCGGCCGAACTCCAGCTTGAAGTCAACCAGGCGGATGCCAACGCCCGCGAACAGGCCGCACAGGAAGTCGTTCACGCGGATCGCCAGATCGGCGATGTCGTGCATTTCCTCCTGGCTGGCCCAGCCGAAGCAGGCGATATGCTCCTCGGACACCATCGGGTCGCCGAGCGCATCGTCCTTGTAGTAATATTCGATGATCGTGCGAGGCAGCTTGGTGCCCTCCTCGATCCCCAGCCGCTTCGACAGCGAGCCGGCGGCGACGTTGCGGACGACCACCTCGATCGGCACGATCTCGACCTGGCGGATCAGCTGCTCGCGCATGTTCAGCCGGCGGATGAAATGGGTCGGTACGCCGATATGGTCGAGGAGCGTGAAGACATGCTCGGAGATGCGGTTGTTGAGCACGCCCTTGCCGTTGATCGTGCCCTTTTTCTGGGCATTGAAGGCGGTGGCGTCATCCTTGAAATACTGGATCAAGGTGCCCGGCTCCGGGCCCTCATACAGGATCTTGGCCTTGCCTTCATAGACCTGGCGGCGGCGAGCCATGCGGTTCCCCTGAAATAAGAACAGCCCCGGCACCCCAGATGCGAGGCCCGAGGCGGGATGCGCGGCCTATAGGGGAAGGGCGGTCGCGGCGCAATGGAGCGATCGCGCCACGCCAAGGTGCCACCCGACCTTGGCCGCCGCGCCCGGATAGCGCGGGGCTCCGGGGCGGGCCCGCCGCTGGCGGCTTTCCGGCTCCCGGTGGATTAGTTGTTGTATAGCAAATGGATCGGCGGTTTTTCTTCCGATCTTTAATGCTCAGTGGGCGGGTACTGACAGCGGCGTGGAAACATGTCGATAAACTAATCCAGGACAATAGGAAACCAAGAATTGCTCCATCGGTTATTGATCTGCTTGTAAAGGAGGCAGGATATGAACAAGCTGATGACCGTTTGTGTTGGCGCCGCTCTGGTGGCGGCGGCGGGGGCCGGTTCGGCAAAGCCCTGGGTGGCGAGCCAGGCGCAACTGTCGCTTGGCGACGGCGCGGCGAAGGCGTTCGTCTGGCTGGTGAAGAACGGCGACGCCTATCGCACGGTCACCTGCCGGGACACCGCCGACGTGCTCGCGAGCTTCCAGCCCGAGGCGGTGGCCTTCGACGTCACCCGCAACAAGAAGGGCAAGCCGGTTGAGCAGGAGGATGTCGCGGGCGTCGAGACCTTCACGCCGGTGGCGTTCCAGAACTGTCAGGTGATGGGCGGCAACCAGTTCGTGAGCCAGGTGGACAAGACGCTGGGTTGGGCGCCGCCGGTGCGCTGAGTTCTATTTCCCCAACCCATCTCCATCCCGACACGGCCATGGCGGCACCCGCCATGGCCGTTCCATTGTCTGGCGTTTCGGCGAAGAGCATGGTTGCGTCACCAAGTTGTTGGGCCATTTCAGTCAAGACCATGGCAGTCAATGACCAAGACAGTTACAGGAGCATGACGATAACTTAACCTGTATGACGGCGAAACCGGACGTTGGATGTCGTCGTTATTGCCGTGCTTGCTAAGGAGGTAGACATGAACAAGCTGATGATCGGTTGTGTTGGTGCATCCCTGATGCTGGTGGCGGGCGCGGCGGGCGCCCAGCCCTGGGTCGCCGAACAGGCCCGCATACCGCTTAACAATGGTGCGGCGATGGAGGTCATCTCGCTGGTGAAGAACGGCCCGGTCGACCGCACGGTCGCCTGCCGCGACACCGCCGACGTGCTCGCGACCTTCCGGCCCGAGGCGGTGGCCTTCGACGTCACCCACAACAGGAAAGGCAAGCCGGTCGACCAGGAGCAGGTCGCGGGCGTGGAGACGTTCACCCCGGTGGCGTTCCAGAACTGCCAAGTCACGGCCGGCAACCACATCCAGCCCGATGTCGACAAGACGCTCGGCTGGGCCCCGCCGGTCGGCTGAACCGGACCGGCATGTCCCCGCCCAGAGGATAGTCCCGGAACCCGTACCCGGAAACGGCCATGGCGGCACCCGGCATGGCCGTTTCGCCATGCCGGGGCAGGTGCGAAGACCGGGGGCGGGGAGGGCCTGTGCAGGCGCGGCCTTTGGCGCTATCAGGAGAACAGATGGCGACCGAACTGACCGACCCCGACACGCCGATCGGCGTTTTCGATGCTCCCTTCGACAGTGCGCTGAGCGAGCGCTACCTCGTCTATGCGCTGTCGACGATCACCGCGCGCTCGCTGCCCGACGTGCGCGACGGACTGAAGCCGGTGCATCGCCGGCTGCTCTGGGCGATGCGGTTGCTGAAGCTCGACCCCACCCAAGGGTACAAGAAGTGCGCGCGCGTCGTCGGCGATGTCATCGGCAAATATCATCCGCACGGCGACCAATCGGTCTATGACGCGATGGTCCGGCTCGCCCAGACCTTCTCGCTGCGCTATCCGCTGGTCGACGGACAGGGCAATTTTGGCAATATCGATGGCGATAACGCCGCCGCCTATCGCTACACCGAGGCGCGGCTGACCCAGGTCGCGATCGACCTGATGGACGGGCTGGACGAAGATGCCGTCGCCTATCGCCCGACCTATAATGGCGAGGAGCAGGAGCCAGAGCTGTTCCCCGGCCTGTTCCCCAACCTGCTGGCCAATGGCGCCAGCGGCATCGCGGTCGGCATGGCCACCAGCATCCCGCCGCACAATGCCGCCGAGCTGCTCGACGCGGCGGTGGCGCTGGTCGACGACCGGTCGGCCGACGTGCTCCAGTTCGTGCGCGGGCCCGATTTCCCGACCGGCGGGCTGGTGGTCGACCCGCCGGCGGTGATCGCCGAAAGCTATCGCACCGGCCGCGGCGCGTTCCGGGTGCGCGCGCGCTGGACGATCGAGCGCGAGAAGGGCGGCGGCTGGCAGGCGGTGGTCAGCGAAATCCCGTACGGCGTGCAGAAGGGCAAGCTGATCGAGCAGATCGCCGCGCTGATCAACGACAAGAAGCTGCCCATCCTGGCCGATGTGCGCGACGAGTCGGACGAGGCGGTGCGTATCGTGCTGGAGCCGCGTGCGCGCACCGTCGATGCCCAGGTCCTGATGGACGGTCTGTTCCGCCTGACCGACCTGGAGACGCGGGTTCCCCTCAACCTCAACGTCCTGGACAAGGAGCGGACGCCGCGCGTGATGAGCCTGGGCGACGCGCTGTCCGCCTGGATCGACCATCAGTTCGTCGTGCTCGACCGACGTACGCGCCACCGGCTGGGCAAGATCGCCGACCGGATCGAACTGCTCGATGGCTATCTGGTCGCCTATCTCAACCTCGACCGGGTGATCGAGATCATCCGCACCGAGGACGAGCCCAAGGCGGTCATGATCGCCGAGTTCGGCCTGACCGACCGCCAGGCGGAGGCGATCCTCAACATGCGGCTGCGTAGCCTGCGCCGGCTGGAGGAGTTCGAGATCCGCAAGGAGCGCGATCAGCTCGATGCGGAGCGGGTGACGCTGGAGGCGCTGCTCGCCGACCCCAGGAAGCAGAAGGCCCGGATGAAGCGCGACCTGAAGCGGATCCGCGACCGCTATGGTCCGGAAACGGCGCTCGGCCGGCGCCGCACCGATGTCGAGGAAGCCGCGCCGACCCGCGACATCCCGCTGGAGGCGATGATCGAGCGCGAGCCGATCACCGTCATCCTGTCGCAGCGCGGCTGGATCCGGGCGATGAAGGGGCATAACGACCTGGCGGCGGCGGAGACGCTGAAGTTCAAGGAGGGCGACGGTCCGGCCTTCGCCTTCCACGCCCAGACCACCGACAAGCTGTTGCTGGCGGCCGAGAACGGGCGATTCTACACGCTGGCGGCGGACAAGCTGCCGGGCGGGCGCGGCTTTGGCGAGCCGGTGCGGGCGATGATCGACCTGGACGGCAGCGTCGGCGTGGTGGCGCTGCTGGCGGCGTCGGCGCAAGGCAAGCTGCTGGTCGCGGCGAGCGACGGGCGCGGCTTCATCGTGCCGGTCGCCGATACGATCGCGGAGACGCGCAAGGGCAAGACGATCGTGACGCCGCGTGCTGGCGCGGTGCTGAAGGTGGTGCGGCCGGTGGGGGCGAGCGACGATTATGTCGCGGCGATCGGCGACAATCGCAAGATGCTGGTCTTCCCGATCAACGAACTGGTCGAGATGACGCGGGGGCAGGGGCTCCAGCTCCAGCGGTTCCGCGACGGCGGCCTGTCCGATGCGCGCACCTTCGTCTTCGCCGAGGGGCTGAGCTGGGTGATGGGGGGCGAGGGGCGGCGCGTCCGCACCGAAACCGACCTGTCGCTCTGGCGCGCGGCGCGAGGGGCGGCGGGTCGGATGCCGCCGACCGGCTTCCCGCGCGACAATCGTTTCGCGTGACGGCGGGCCGCGTCAACCCGTGACGCCCGGATGCCCATACCGCGAGTGAGACGTCGCGTCATCGCCGGGCCGGCGTGGGCGCCGATCCGGCTCCTGCGCCGGAGCACCGAAAGGCGTGTCGCAACCCTTCCGAGGGCACTGACGGGCAAGTCGATGCCAGCGGTGGGGCATGGCCGAACCAGACCAGACCAGACCAGTCAGTGCTTCAGTCCCTCTTAACTTGTGCTGACTATCATGAGGCCATGGCTACCGCGCCGCCCGAAGAATCACCCTTGGCCATAATGCCGACCATGTCGCTGGGCTTGATCGTCGGCGGGCTCGACCTGATTCCGGTTCCCGCCGTGGTCGTGCTCCGCGAGAACGGCATGCTGAGCTTCCCCGCGTTCAACCGTGCCTATCGGCTCGCCGGGCTGGGGGTGGTGGCCGACCGGTCGCCCCTGCTGGAAGCGCTGGGCGCCATGGTCCACGACGTGCTCGACCAGAAGGAGGCGCGCGCGGAATGCGACTGGACGATCGGCGAGGCAATCGATTGCCGCTATTATCGCGTGACGATCGCGCGCTCCACGCTGACCGCCAACGATGCGTGCGTGGTCACGCTGATCGACCAGACCTCGCAATATAACACCGAACGCTCGCTGCGCCGCGAGATGACCACCGACAGCCTGACCGGCCTGCCCAATCGCGAGGGGTTCAGCGACATGGTCGAGGCGGGCGACGCGGCGCGCCAGGCGGTGATGGTGATCGACCTGGCGCGGTTCGGCCGGGTCAATGCCTGTCTCGGCAGCCTCGCAGGGGACGAGCTGCTCATCACCGTCGCGCGCCGGCTGCGCGGGGCGCTGCGCGTCAACGACGTGCTGGCGCGGATCGGTGGCAACGAGTTCGCGATCCTGGTGACCATCGAGGAGGAGGATGGCGAGGCGCACGACCTGGCGACGCGGGTGATGCGCACCCTGTCGACGCCGTTCCGCCTGACCGATTTCGAGATCAGCGTCGACTGTTCGATCGGCATCGCCTTCACCGCGCCGGATGTCCCGCGCGAGGAGTTGATCCGCCACGCGCAATTCGCCACCAAGCGGGCCAAGTCGACCGGCCGAATCGAAGCCTATCAGAACCAGGCCTTCGCCATCGCGCGCGAACAGTTCGGCATGGAGACGGCGCTGCGCCGCGCGATCGAGCGAAGGCAGCTTCGCCTCGCCTATCAGCCGATCCGCAGCCTGGCGACCGGCGCGCTGTGCTCGTTCGAGGCGCTGGTCCGCTGGACCGATGAGGAGGGCGTCCACCGGATGCCCGACAGCTTCATCCCGGTCGCGGAGGAGTCGGGCCTGATCGTCCCGCTCGGCCGCTGGGCGATCGACGAGGCGGCGCGGACGCTGGCGGAATGGGACCGGCTGATCCCCGGCAATGGTTCGCGCATCGCGGTCAACCTGTCCGCCATCCAATTGCAGCGCGACGCGATCGCGCCGGTGCTGCAAGGGGCGCTCGACCGCTCGCACCTGACCGGCGACCGGTTCACGTTGGAGCTGACCGAAAGCGCGATCGTCAGCGATCCCGATCGCATCGCCGGCACGATGCACGCGCTCCAGGCGCTGGGCGCGACGCTGGCGATGGACGATTTCGGCACCGGCTATTCCAACCTCGCCTATCTCCAGAAGCTCCCGATCGACGTGCTGAAGATCGATCGCAGCTTCGTGACCGGGATGATCGCCGACCGCGACAAGATCGCGATCGTGCGCGCGATCCTCAGCCTGGCGCAAGCGCTGGGGATGCAGACCACCGCCGAGGGGATCGAGACGCTGGAGCTGGCGCAGACGCTGGCGGTGCTGGGCTGCACCTATGGCCAGGGCTATTTCTACGCGCGGCCGCTCGAGGCCCCGGCGGCGCTGGAGATGCTGGCGGAGGCGACTGCGTCGGCGATCTGATCGACGCGCGCGGGGTCGGGAAAGCCTTCCGCGATCCACTGCGTCTCGATCGCGCGCAGCGCCCGCGCCACGTCCGGTCCCTTGGCCAGTCCGCGCGCGACCAGCGCGCCGCCGGTGATCGGCAGGCGCGGCGTCGTCCAGCCGATCAGGGCCGCCGCATCCGCGCCCGCCAGCAGCAGCCGGTCGATCGCGCTCTCCACCCCCGCCCGGTAGCCGAGCGCCAGTGGTCCCTCGTCGCCCGGCCCGGCGCTGGCCGCGACCAGCCGCTTGCGCTGCGCGTTAGACAGCTTCAGCCGCGCGCCGACCGCTTCGGCGTCCGCCGCCGGGACCAGCGCGGCGAGGCGGCGGATCGGGTCGGGGGCGACGCCGGCCGCAGCCTCCCGCTCGGCTAGCCGGGCAAGGCGTTCGACGCCGGCCGCATCGATCTCCGGCAGCACCGCGACCAGGATGGACCGCGCGATCATCAGCCGCACGACCGGCACCGCCGCGCGCGCGACGAGCAGCTTGAGCAACTCGGCGGCGATCCGCTCACGCGACAGCGCCATCAGGTCGTTGGCGCGCACCGCGCACGCATCCAGCCCCGCATCGTCGATCGCGTCGCCGAACCGCGCATGGAAGCGGAAGAAGCGCAGGATGCGCAGATGGTCTTCGGCGATGCGCTGGAGCGGGTCGCCGATAAAGCGCACCCGCCGCGCCGCGAGATCGGCCAGGCCACCAAAATAGTCGTGGACCCGGCCGCTGTCGGGATCGGCATAGAGCGCGTTGATCGTGAAGTCGCGGCGCGCGGCATCCTCGCGCCAGTCGTCGGTGAAGGCGACCAGCGCGTGGCGGCCATCCGTCGATACGTCGCGGCGCAGCGTCGTGACCTCGACCGGATGGCCGTCCAGGATCGCCGTGACCGTGCCATGCGCGACGCCGGTCGGCACCGCCCGGATGCCCGCCGCCTTCAGTCGCGCGATCACCGTCTCCGGCGCGTGACGGGTGGCCAGGTCGACATCGGCGACCGGGAGGCCGAGCAGGCTGTCGCGCACCGCGCCGCCGACGAAGCGCGCCTCGCCGGCGGCGGCCCCCAGGATCGCCGCCAGCCGGTCGAGACCCGGCAGCGCCCGCCAGTCGGCGGGCGGCAGGCAGGTGTCGGTCGCGCCGCTCACAGGCTGGCCAGGCGGTGCGACAGGTTGACGATCATCGCGGCGGTCGCACCCCAGATGCGGCGGTCGTTCCATGGTATCTCGATATAATGGCGCTCCGCCCCCTGCCACCAGGCGCTGGCGCGGTGGTGGCGGGCGGGATCGCGCAGGAAGGAAAACGGCACTTCGAAGACGCTGGCCACCTCCGCCTCGGCCGGGACCAGGGCAAGATCGGGCGGCACGACGCCGACCACCGGCGTGATATCGAAGCGGGTGCCGGTGCGATAGGGGTCGATCGCGCCGACCAGCTCGACCACGGCGCGCGGCAGGGCGATCTCCTCCTCGGCCTCGCGCAGCGCGGCGGCGATCGCGTCCTCGCCGGGATCGAGCCGCCCGCCGGGGAAGGCGACCTGCCCGGCATGGTGGCGCAGCGTCTCGGCGCGCTGGGTCAGCAGGATGCCGGGGTCGGGCCGGTCGGTGAAGGCGATCAGCACCGCCGCCGCAGTCAGGTCTGTCGCGGCGTGGCGGGCCAGGTCGGCATGGTCGCCCGCCAGCAGTTCCATGTCGGGCCGGTTGGACAGCGCGGCGCGCAGCCGGTCGGTCAGCGTCATGCCGGGGTCAGCGGGAAGAAGCGGCCGTCGCTCCATAGGCCGGGCTCGGCATCGTCGCCGGCCAGCGCGCGCTCCGCCAGTTCGTAATAGACCGGCCGCGACACCAGCGCCTCCAGTCCGGCGCGAACATGCAAATAGGGACGGGGGCCGTCCACCCCTTCGACGAAGCGCAGGCCATGCGCCGGCCCCGCAACCACCAGCTCACCGGTGTTGAGCTGGAAGGCGAGGCGGGCGTCGCGGCCCTGGCCCTCCGCCTTTAGGGCGACCGCGACGAAGGGCGCGTCCTCGACCTCGACCGTCAGCTTCTCGACCGGCGTGACCAGGACATGGCTGCCGTCCGGCTCGCGGCGCAGGATAGTGGCGAACAGCCGCACCATATCGGGGCGCGCGATCGGGCTGCCCTGGTGGTACCAGGTGCCGTCGCGCGCGATCCGCATCTGGCCATCGCCGCAATGCGCCGGGTTCCACTGTTCGACCGGCGGCAGGCGGCGCTCGGCGAGCAGGGTGGCGACCTGGGAGAGGCTCAGGGCGGCGAGGTCGGGCGGCGGCGGCATCGGCATGATTGGCAGGTAGGATGCGCGCCCATTCAGGTAAAGGCGTGGGAAGCGCGACCGGGCGGGGGCGTCAGCCGGCGGGACCCAGCGTCCCGGCGACCTCGGGCACGGCGCAGCCGCGCGCCAGCAGGCGGCGCGGCTCGACCGGGCCGGGCAGGCGCCAGCGGCACGTCCGGGCGGCGGTGAAGCCGAAGAAGCGCTCGTAATATTCCGGATCGCCGATCAGCATCAGCGCCTCGCCCAGCCCCTCGCGCGTGGCGGCGGCCAGCGCCGCCTCGGTCAGGCGGCGGCCGATGCCGGACTGCTGCATGTCGGGTGCGACCGCCACCGGGCCGACCATCACCAATGGCCAGCCCGTGCCGGCATCGTCGGTCAGCACCACCGGCCAGCATTGGATAGAGCCGACCAGCCGGTCGCCGTCCAGCGCCGCGAAGCCCAGGGCACGAAGCGGTGCGCCGCCGCCGCGCACCTTATAGGCGGTGCGCGCCCGTCGCTCCGGCCCGAACGCCGCGTCCAGCAGTTCCTCCACCGCACCGTCCCGTTCGGGGGCCAGTGGCACGATCTCGATCATCGGCCTCATATCCTTCGCCGCGCATGATGGACCTGCGGCGGTCGGGCGCTGTAACGTCGCGCGGCACGAACACAAGCGCCGCGCATGGACGAGCGGCCGACGGGAGGGAGGAACGGCATGGCGGGGATGCGGCTCTACGACAATGGCTGGGCGCCGAGCCCGCGCCGGGTGCGCCTCTATCTGGCCGAGAAGGGGCATGGTCTCAGCGAGGCGATCGAGCGGGTGCCGGTCGACCTGCAACACGGCGGCAATCTCGCCGCCGCCTATTTGGCGGTCAATCCGCGCGGCCTGGTGCCGGCGCTGGTGCTCGCCGACGGACGCGTCATCGACGATTCCATCGCCATCTGCCGTTATGTCGAAGCGCTGCATCCCGATCCGCCGCTGTTCGGCAGCGACCCCTTCGCCATCGCCATGGTCGAGACCTGGCTGCGCCGGATCGAGGCGGAGGGCTATGCCGCTGCCGTCTATGCGCTGCGCAACGGCCATCCCGCCTTTGCTGGACGGGCGCTGCCCGGCGTGCTGGCCGGGGAGGGGGCCGCGCCGCCCCAGCTCCCCGCGCTGGTCGAGCGGGCAGGCGTGCTATGGGCGGGCTTCGTCGCCAGCCTTGATGCGCATCTGGCGGAGCGGGAGTGGATCGCGGACCGGCATTATAGCATGGCGGACATCGCCGCGCTGGTCGCGGTCGACTTCGCGCACCGGGCGCGCCTGGCGGTGCCGGAGAGCTGCGGGCATCTGCGCCGCTGGCACGCCGCCGCGACGGCCCGGCCATCGAGCGGCGCCTGACCCGCCGGCACGCCAAGCCGCTTCCCACCACGCGTGCGTCTGGTAGAGGCGCGCGGATGGAAGACAGTCTCCAGCTTCAGGTGCATGATATCGAGGTGCAGGTGCTGACCGGCATCTATTCCGAGGAAACGCACCTTCCCCAGCCGCTCCGCATCTCCCTGACCGTCGACCTCGACTGTCCACGCCGCTTCGCGCCGGACACGCCGCTCACGGCGTCGAAGAATTATATGGATCTCAAGCATGCCGCGACCACCGCGCTGCCGCCGGGGGTGCATTTCACGCTGGTCGAGGCGGTGGCCGACCATATCTGCGAGACACTGTTCCTGCAGGACGAACGCGTCCGCCGGGTCGAGGTGAAGATCGTCAAGCTCGCCATCGCGGAAGCCGGCGAGGCGATCGGCATCACCCTGGTGCGCCATCGCCGCTGACCGGCGGCTGTGCCGCGGCGGCCCCCGTCAGGCGACCGTGCGGCAGGGCCCCAGGGCACCCATCACAAAGCGGTAATCCTCCTGCGCCTGGGCGGCGTCGGCGGCGTCCAGCGCGCTCGTGCTCGTTGTCGGCAGTTCCGGCGGCAGCGCGCATGCGAGCCGGTACCAGAGCAGCGTGTCCCGTCTCGGGGCGGCGGCGGCCTCGTCGACGATCTCGCCCAGCGCCACCGACCATTGCGGCTGTTCGCCCGGTCGGCGCAGCACTGATAGCGATACCGGTCGGTGATCGGCAGTCTGCAGGAAGATCTGCGTCTCACCCTCGCCGGGCAGTGACCCGGCGACATGGAAGGCATTGCCGACGCCGGTGATCGCGGGCGGGGCATTGGGGGCGACGACCTCGGCAGCGACGGTGCGAACGCGGTCCTCCATCGCCTGGCTCCACGCCTGTTGTCCCAACGGGCCGGCAAGCTGCACCTGGTCCATGCTGCCCGCGACCGGGCGCGCGAAGACGAGCATCCGCTCCTTCTTCAACCGGGGCGGCCTGCCGCGCCAGTCGAGTGGGGCATCGACGACGTAACCGATTCGCGACGGCAAGCCCTCACGACCCCTAATCAAAGCGTTAACATCCGAATCGATATAGAATCGGGCGTGGCCCTGCGCCACATCCGCTGCCTCCGGGCCCTTGATCCGGGTGGCTGACCGGATTGTGACGGTAGCGATAACAGGAGCGGACAGGATCAGATCGGCAAGATCGGCATAGCCAAGCTCCCCGACGGGCGCGCGCGCTGGCACCGAAACGGGGCCTTGTTGCGCCGAAACGACGGCGGGCGCGACGAACAGTGCCATTGCGGCGACGGACCGAAATATGGTTGTCATGGAAGTCGGTTACAGCAGATCGGCTGAACAGCATAGAAACAACCAGCGCGTTAACGTTTGTTCGTTTGTTGCGTTGACAAAGCGTTTGCGTGCCGCAGGGCACGGCGATAGGAATTAGGGAACTGCCAAGGGTCCCGAAGGGCATTGGCGGACGATCGGGGTCCGCCGCTACGGCCGCGGCGGCGTCGATGCAGTCAAGGAGTGTGATTGCTGAATGGCCTACACTGACCAGAAGATGAGTGGGAGCAAGGTCGTCGCGATCGTGATCGTCGCGCTGATTCACGCTCTTCTCGGCTATGCGTTCGTCACCGGCCTTGCGTTTCAATACGTCAAGAAGGTGACGGGTGACCTGAACACGTTCGACGTGGAGCCGCCACCGCCGCCGCCGCCGCCGGACGAACCGCCGCCGCCGCCGCCAGACACGCCGAACCTGCCGCCGCCCCCGACCACGGTCGTGGTGCCGCCGCCGATCGTGCCTGTTCCGGTGCCTGCGCCTGCGATCAACACGTCGACGATCATCCCGCCGTCGCAGCCGACTGCGCCGCCGGCTCCGCCCGCGCCGCCAGCACCGCCTGCGCCGCCGGCCGCGCCCGTGGTCAGCAAGGCCGCCGGGGCCAAGGGCGATCCCGCGCAATGGGTCACGACGGACGACTATCCGCCAAGCTCCCTGCGCGCCGAGGAAGAAGGCACGACTGCCATCGCCTGGGACATCAATGCCCAGGGCCGCGTGGAGAACTGCCGCGTCACCTCGTCCAGCGGGTCCGCCGCGCTCGATCGCGCCGCCTGCGCCGCGATCACCCGTCGCGGACGTTACCAGCCGGCCCTCGACCAGAGCGGTAACCCGATCCGTTCGAGCTCGTCGCGTCGCGTGACGTGGAAGATCCCGCCGAGCTAAACGGCTCGCGCCCGCCCAACACACAGTATATGATTTAGCCAGAGGACAACCTAGATGCTCACCACCATTCTCGCCGCCGGCGGCGCGGCCGCCGCCCAGGGCGACAACCCGTACGGCCTCCAGCAGGCGCTCAAGGAAGGCGGTCTCATCTCGCAGACCGTGTTCGCGATCCTGGTGCTGATGTCGGTCGTCTCGTTCTACATCCTGTTCTCGAAGCTGTTCGAGCAGCAGAAGCTGATCAACCAGGCCAAGCGCGTGCGCCAGGGCTTCTGGTCGGCGAACAGCCTTCGCGAGGGTTCGGCCAAGCTCGAGAAGAACTCGGCCTACAAGCAGATCGTCGACGACGGTCTGGCCGCGCAGGAGCAGCATTCGAAGCTGACCGATCCGGTCGAGGCGCATGACTGGCTGCACGGTTCGCTGGCGCGTTCGGAAGCCGCGATCAACTCGAAGCTGGGTGGCGGTCTCGCCTTCCTCGCGACGGTGGGTTCGGTGTCGCCGTTCATCGGTCTGTTCGGTACGGTTATCGGCATCTACCGCGCACTGGTGAAGATCGGTGCGTCGGGTCAGGCGTCGATCGACAAGGTCGCGGGTCCGGTCGGCGAAGCGCTGATCATGACCGCACTCGGCCTGGTCGTCGCGGTTCCCGCGGTGCTCTCGTACAACTGGCTGCAGCGCCGCAACAAGTCGATCGCGGAGGACTTGTCGGCCTTCTCGAACGACGTGCTGGGCTTCCTGGCCTCGAACGGCGCGGTTCGCCCGACGCACGGCACCGTCGGCGCCGCCAAGGCGCCAGTGAAGCCGACCACGACCGCCGGCCAGACCGGTGGCGTGCCGCGCGCCAACTAAGACGCAAGAAAGACGGGGCGGCTGTCGTCGGTGGCCCCGTTTTCCTTCCACCGGCGGTTTCCGGTGGCGATTACATGGGATAGGATAGTTCGCACATGGCGATGAGTGTTGGTGGCGATTCCACCGAGAAATCGATATCGGACATCAATACGACGCCGCTCGTCGACGTCATGCTTGTGCTCCTGATCATTTTCCTGGTGACGACGACCGTCGCCGTCCAGGCAGTGCAGCTGAAGTTGCCGGATGTCCGTTTCGATCCGACGACGACCAAGCCCGAGAACGTCTCGCTGTCGGTGACGACCAATCCCGATGGCAGCTGCGCGGTCTATTGGGGCCTGTCGCGCGTCACGTCGACCGAACTGCTCGATCGCGGTGTGGCCAAGCTGAAGGCCGAGATCGATCGCCAGGGTGGTCCGGGTGCCGCTGGTCTCGAACTGCCCGAGGCGCATATCCGTGGTGATGTGAACACCCCGTATAAGTGCATCGGCGGCACGATCTACACGATGCAGCGCGCCGGCTTCGCCCGTGTCGGCTTCATCTCCGAGCCGCCCGCCATCGGCACCACTGATCGCTGATCGCTCGGACGTATTTAGGAGTAGCATGACATGGCAATGAGCGGCGGCAAAGAAGAAGACGGCCCGATGATGGAAATGAACATGACGCCGTTGATCGACGTCCTGCTCGTTCTCCTCATCATGTTCATCATCACCATCCCGATCCAGACGCATGCCGTGAAGGTCGATCTTCCGCAGAACTCGAAGACCCCGGCGAACCCGGTCGACTCGCAGAAGAACAAGATCACCATCGACGCGGCGGGCACGGTCGCCTGGAACGGCTCACCCGTGGACGAGGTGACGCTGCGCCAGTATCTTGACCAGTCGGCGGCGATGAACCCCGAGCCGGAACTCCACTTCCAGCCCGCGCCTGACGCGCGCTACGAAGTCGTCGACAAGACGCTGGCCGTGGTCAAGCGGTCCGCGATCACCAAGCTCGGCTTCATCGGCAACGAGCAGTATCGCAACGACTTCTGATCGTTTGATCCTGCTGGAACGATGCCAGGCGGCCCTTCGGGGTCGCCTTTTTTTGTGCCCGTCGTCGATCGGCGAGGGCGGCGGCCGCAGCGTTGCGGAATGGCACAGGCCCATCGTCTCGACCCGGACCTTTCGGGCTTGCGTGCGGTTCACAGAAGTGACACATCAGAGTCATAAAAGTGAAACATCACGTTGATGGTCACGGGATTGGGAGATGGATGATGCGCAAGCTGCTGATGTCCTCGCTGGTGCTGGCCACGGTGGCGGAGTCGGCCATGGCCACCACGCCGACTGGCTATATGGCGATCGCGGCCGGCAATCTGAAAAAGGCGGAGGCGACGCTGTCGGCAGCGCAGCGTTCGGGCACGGCGACGCCGGAGGTGCTGCTCAACCTCGCGGCGATCTACCAGCAGACCGGTCGTACGGCCGAGGCGCGTTCGCTCTACGCTGCCGTGCTCGATACGCCCGACGTCCAGATGGACCTTGCCTCTGGCGCGACCGCCGGCTCGCATCAGGTGGCGCAGCGCGGACTGGCCCGCTTGACGCCGATGGCGATCGCAACGCGATAGCCGGGGACGGCGGGGCTGGAAGCGGTACCCGCCAATCGGTCGGCCGGTGAGCGGCTGTCAACGGCCGGGGAACCGGCCGCGACGGGCGACGGCATCGAGAGCAGTGAGCCGATAGGCTTGAACAGAAGCGTGCGTGCGACGCCGCCGACTCGTCCCACCTGGCGATCACCGCGTCATCGACGTTCGGCAGGAATCCCGGCGTCCCCGGTCTGGCGATGGAGGCCGATGGGGGAGCGCGACCTTGAAGAGGTCACCATCGCCGTCCTGTGCGCGCTGGCGCTCAGGGGCGGGCGAACCGCAGCGCTGTCCCGCTTCAACCGGCGCGCCCACGTCCTCCGGAGCACAAGGCCGCGCGCGGATCAGGCGCATGTCCATAGAGGTTGCGCTGCCGTCGCTCCGTAGGCTGCGAACGCCCGCCGTGCGTTCTCGCGGGGTCTTCCGCGCTACCTCCGATTAAGGCCCGTGTCGTGCCCCGGCATTCTGGCTCACAGAGGCGCGACGGCGTCCCGTCAGCGAAGCCGCTCGATCGCCTGGGCGAGCGCCACATAGAGCTTGCCCATGTCCGAGGACAGGAGCGTGACGCCCAGCGGCGACCCCTCGGCCTGTGCCAGGATCATGCGAAGCATCGCCTCGAAATCGTGGATGTAGCGATTGACCTGTTCGCGGAAGCCGGTGTCGCGGTCATAGAGGTCGACCACGGCCGCGGCTTGGCTGGCGTCGAGCAGACGCACGGCGCGGCGGGTGAAGACGCCGCGATCCCCCTTCAGATAGGCGGCCCAGGCGCTGTCGGCGATATCCGGCGCGAAGGCTCGGGTGATGTCGATCGAGGCCGAGTTGAGCTGCTCGATCAGGGTCGCCACCCGCCGGGTCAGCATGTCCTTCTCTGCAGTCTCACGCTCTTGCCGGGCCTCGACGATGCGACTCTCCACCCGTTCTGACTGCTCGGCGATGGTGTCGACCTGTGCGGCCAGCCGTTCCGTCGCCTGCGTGGCCGCCTCGACAGCCAGACGTGTGGCGTCGGTGATCGAATCGACCTGCCGTACCACGGTGTCGCCGGTCACCCGCCGCATCGTCTCGGCCGCGGCCTCGCCGAGCGCCGCGGCGGCTTGCGGGATCACCGCGACCAACGCCGCGCGCGCGCGCTCCGCCGCCAGTTCGGCCGTGTCGCGTACCCGCTCCAGCGCGTCGAGCAACTGCGGCGCGGCCTCGCCCGCGAAACGCTGCGTTCGCTCCAGCGTCGCCGCGACGGTATCGTCCAATGCGGCGAGCTGATCGCGCCCCTGGCCCAGCGTCGCCGCCAGGCCGGTGCCGAGTTCGTCCAGCACGCGGCGCTGCGTGGCGATGACATCGGCGATCGCCTCGATCGCGTCGTGCGTGCTTTCCGCCGCGGTGACCAGGGCGAGCAGTTCCGGCTTGGCCTGCGCGACGACCGAGCGACTCGCGCCGATCCGCCCGTCCAGCCGGTCGAGCGCGTCGGGCAGGGTCTCATCGATCTCGCGCGCCGCCGCGTCGAGCGCCACCAGCAGCGTTTCGGTGGTGCCGATCGTGCGCGTCGCCATCGCCTCGCCGGCCTTCAGCGCCTCGGTCATCGCGTCGGCGGAGCCGCCGAGCGCGCTGATCGAGGCGGCCAGACGTTGCGAGCGCTGCTCGCCCTGGTCCTGCAGGGCGGCCATGCGGTGTTCCACCGCATCAATCGCGGCGTGCAGCCCGGCGATCATCGCATCGCCCGCACCCGCCTGTCCCTCGAACCGCCCGGCGATATGGTCGACCGCGCGATCGATCGTCTCCAGCCGCTCGGCCATGGCCTCCGTGCTGGCCTCGCCGGCGACCGCCAAGGTGGCGCGGGCCTGCTCCAGCCGGCCCTCGATCGCGTCGATCTGCCGGGCGAGCAGCGACGCGCCGTCCCGCGCGCTCGCCTCCAGCGCGGCCTGATGCGTCCCGAGCGTCACCAGCATCGCCTCGCCTTGCGCGCCGAGCGCGGCATGGGCGTCGCGAAGTCGGGCGTCGACCTGATCGGCCTGATGCTCCAGCCGCCCGGCGCCGTCGCGCGCGCTCGCCTCCAGCGCGTCCTGATGGGCGCGCAGCGCCTGGACCATCGCCTCGCCTTGCGCCGCCAGCGTGGCGCGCGCCTGGTCGGCGGCTTCGGCCATGGCCTGTCCCTGGCGGGCAAGCGCGGCGGCGGTGTCCCGCGCGCCGTCGTCGAGCTGCGCCTGGTGTGCCACGAGCGCGGCCACCAGCGCCTCGCCCTCCGCGGCAAGGCTGGCGCGGGCCTGCTCGACCGACTGCTCGGTGCGGGCGATAAGCGAGTCAACCGTCGTCGCCATCGTCGCCCCGGCGCGATCGAGGCGCAGGCCGACGCCGTCGCTCGCCTCGGCGATGCGGGCGATGTTCGCGGCCAGCCGCTCGGCGGCGGTGGTGGCGACCACATCGGCCTCGTGCGCGCGGTCGGCCAGGGCGGAGAGCTGCGCATCCAGCGCGGCGACCTGCGCGGCGGCGGACAGGCCGGCCTGGTCGATGCGGCGGCCGATGTCCTCGCTGTCGGCGCGGGCGGTGGGGATGGCCGCGAGCAGGTCGGCGACTGAGCCGCGCGCCATGTCGGCCGCATCCGCCAGGCGGTGGGCATGGGCATCGGCGCGCTCGATCTCGCCGGCCAGCGCCCGGCCGATCGTCTCCAGCCGGGCGGCGGCGGCATCGCCGGTATGGGCGAGCGCGGCGAGCTGGTCGTTCAGATGGGCGCGCTGCACGTCGATATGGCGGGATAGCGCCGCGATCCGGTCCTCCAGCGCCGCCGCCTCCGCCCGCATCGCGCGCGAGGTCTGGCCGAAGCGATGCGCCTCGGCGCGGCTGGTGCGCTGCGCCAGCAGCCACAGGATGCCGACCAGCGCCGGCGCCACGCACAGCGCGGTCGCGATCTGCACCGCCTGGATCGGCGAGAGGGTCGTCAGCTGGCCACGGACCAGCCACAGGATCCCGGCATCGAGCAGGAGGGCCGCACCCAGCGCCACCGGCCCCGTCCAGCCACGCGCCGCCGCCTGTTCCGGCTGTTCGACGACGAGTTCGAGCACCTCGGGCTGTCCGCGCGGCTCCTCGGGTCGTCGCGGCCAGAGGTCATGGCCTGAATCCATCGGCGCGCCCATCAACGATCCCCCATCATGACCATGGTGTACCATCTTTACCGGCCCGCGACACCCCGTCGCAATATCTCGTTAAGTGTCTGCGTCTACGGGCGAACCATGGCTTATGATCCTGGAGCGATCGATGCGGCGCTGGCGGCGGCGGTGGGTGACGAACCCGCGCTGATCGCCGAATTGCGGCTCGCCTTCCTCGACGGCGTGACTCGCGCCTGCACGCAATTGGCGGCGGCGGAGACGGTGGAGCAATGGCGCACAGCGGCGGCCCGGTTGCGGGGCCTGTCCGCCAGCTTCGGCGCGGTACGGCTGATGGGGCTGGCGGCGCTGGCGGCGGAGGCGCGGCCGGGCGATCCCGACCTGCTCGCCAAGATCCGCCGGGCCGTCGACGCGCTGTAGGTCGGTTGGCCGCCTCTTGCATCCCGCCGCCGGAGCCTTAACAGCCGGTGGCTATGCTTGCCGGCCTTCTCTTCGCTCAACAGGACGCCGACGACCGGCCGGGACAGCTGACAGCGACGCTTCCGTTCGGGGGCGTCACGATCATCGAATATCAGGCGCGCCTGCTGATCGCGGCGGGGGCGGCGCAACTGGTGGTGGTGGTCGGGCGGCTGACCCCGGAACTGCTCGGCGCGCTGGGCCGGATCAGCAAGCGCGGCATCGCGGTCGACGCGGTGCGCTCCGCGGTCGAGGCATCGGCGAAATTCCATCCGCTGGCCCGGATCGTCATGCTCGCCGATGGCCTGATCACCACGCAGGAGGTGATCGATCGCTTCGCCGAGGAGGGCAGCGATGCGCTGCTCGTGGTGCCCGACGCGACCGCACCGACCCGCTACGAACGGCTGGGCGGCAGCACCGCCTGGGCCGGCGTCGCCCGGCTCGATGCGCGGCGGATCGCCGATGTTGCCGCGCTGCCCCAGGATTACGACCTGCAGTCCACCGCGCTGCGGCTCGCCGATCAGGGGCGCGCCGCCCATGTGCCGCTAGCGGAGGCGATGCTGCGCGACGGCCATGGCATCGAGCATAGCAGCGCCGCGCTGGCGGTGCGGGGCAAGGCGGTGCTGGCCGCCACCGTCGCCGACCGACGCAACTGGTTCAACGCCATCGTGCTGGCGCCGCTCGCCCGGGCGCTGGTGCCCCGGTTGATCGAGCGCCGGGCGGGCACCACCGGCATCGCGCTGGGCGGCGCGGGGCTGGGCGTGGTCGGCGCGGCGCTGACGCTGGGCGGGATGACGCGAGGCGGCCTGATCGTCGCGCTGGTCGGCTGCCTGTTGATGGGGCTGGGCCGCACATTGGCGATCCTGCGCGACGAAGCGGCGCTGGTGCGTGCGCAGACCATCGGCATCGCCGCCGTGCCCGCGCTCGCCACGCTGGCGCTGGGCCTGACCCTGGGCATGGCGCAAGGCCAGGCGGTCGGCCTGGTCGGGGCATTGGCGATCCTGTATCTGGGCGGTCTCGGCGAGCGGGCGATCCAGCGATCGCGCCGGCGTCCCTGGTGGGGCGGGCCGCCCGCCTATCTGCTGTTGCAGGCCGGATCGACCCTAATTGGGACACCCCTCTCAGGTGTGGCGTTGACAGTCGCCTACGCTGCATCAACGCTGGCGGCTGCTGTGGAGGCCCTGCGCCGCCACGCTTAAAACGTCATTAACTTCAATCCGGTTATTCATCAGCGACAATGTCGGCAGGTCCAGACGTGAACGCCCGTGGGACATGGTCCCCGGATGCGCTTGCCGTTCGCGCGGCACGAGCCGGCATGCGGGCGGAGCATAGGCTGCGCGAGTCGATCGACGATCTGTTCCTTCCCGATCAGGCCCGACTGGGCGATCGTACCCGGCTGACCTTGCGCCAGATGCTGCGCACGCTGGTCGAGACGATCGCCCGCGACCTGCGCAGCCACGCCGCCGCTTCGCTCGCCGGACGGGGGGCGGCGATCCTGGCGGCGGACGATCAGGTGTTCGACCGTCTGATCCGGTCCGGGCTGCTCCGCGACGGCGCGCTCGTCGCGGAGCTGATCGCGCGCGTGCGCCAGGACCTGATCGGGCAGGCGCTGCCGATCGCGGTCGGATCGCCGGACATGCCCAGCCTGCTGGTGCAACTGGCGACGTCCGCCGATGGCGAGGTGGCCCGGGCGGCGCAGGCGCTGCTCGCTGCCGACAGCCGGCGTCGCGCCGCGCTGGAACGGGGGGAAATGGCGGATGTCGATCTGCCGCCGGCCTTGCGGACCGAGCTGGTCTGGTTGGTGGCGGCGGCGATCCGTGACGGTGACGAGCCCGAGATCGACCAGGCGCTGGTGGCGGCCTCCGACCATCGGCTCGCCGTCCGGGCCGAGACGCCGGGTGCGGAGGCTGCGGCGATGACGCTGGCGCGGGCGATCGACGCCCGGATCGATGAACGCGCCATGCTGCTGCTCGATGCGCTGGGCGATCGCCGACTCGGCCTGTTCATCGCGGTCATCGCGCACGGCCTGCGCCTTTCGGCAGACCAGGTCCGCGCGATCGTGCTGGAGCCGGATGGGGACCGGCTGTGGCTGGCGCTGCGCGCCCTGGAACTGGATCGCGGCGTCATCGCGCAGATCGGCCTGGCGCTGGCCGATGCCGACCCGGCGCGCGATATCGAGGCGCTGGCGGACCAGCTGGACGCCATCGCCGCGGTGCCGGCTGCGGCGGCGCGGTCGGCGCTGGCCCCGCTCGCGCTGCCCCGCGACTTTCGCCGGGCGATCGCCGCGGTGACGCACCGGCCACGGGAATTGGGCTGGGGCGGGAACACGGATGGAGCCTGGGCGGGCGCGTGGCGGTGAACGCGATGCGCATTGCCGTCGCTCCGGTCGCCAGCGCCCGTGTCGACGCGGAAGGACTGCTGCTGTCGGCCGACCCGGCGATCCTGGGGTTGAACGGCCGGTCGGGCGGGGCGCTGCACCGGCCGCTGGCGGTGCCGCAGATCGCGGTGGTGGCGAGACTGGCCGGCCGGCTGCGGATCGCCGTCCAGCGTCGCGTGACGATCGCCGATGGCGAGCATGACCTGGAGCTTTGGGTGCGTGCGCAGCCCGACGGGCACTTGGCGATCAGCGGCTGGGCGGAGACGCCCCGCTGGCGCGCCGCGCCCGACCCGCTGCCGCCGGTCGCGCCCCCCGGCGCCTGGACGTGGGAGACCGATGCGTCGCTGCGCCTGACCTTCATCGCGCCGGATAGCGGCATGACGGGCGGGGATGGGGCATTCGCGATGCTCGGCCGGCCGCTGACCAGCCTCTTCGGCTTCGACGAGGGGGCGGGCGGCGTGATGCCGATCCTGGACGCGCTCGCCCGGCGGCGACCCTTGCGCGCGCAACCCGCGACGCTGCGCTCCGGCGGCGCGCCGCTGATGCTGTCAGCCGAGGTGCGGCTGGACCAGATGGGCGGTTTCGCCGGCCTGTCCGGCATGGCCGAGCCGGTGGCCATGGCTGGGCCCGCCGCGGCCGAGGAGCTCTCGGACGGCTTCACTGCCGGACTGGACCGGGCGCTGCGCACCCCGCTCGCGCGGATCGTCGCCAATGCCGATTCGATTCAGGCGGAGGCGGACGGGCCGATCGCGCGCGATTACGCCGATTATGCCGCCGACATCGCCACTGCCGGCCGGCACCTGATGGAACTGGTCGACGACCTGGTCGACCTGCAGGCGATCGAGCGGCCGGATTTCGCGCCCGAGATCGAGCCGATCGACCTGGCCGATGTCGCCCGCCGCGCCGCCGGCCTGCTCGCGGTGCGTGCCGATCATGCCGGGGTGATCCTCGACCGGCCGGACCTGGACGAACATGCGGCGGCGAAGGGCGACTTCCGACGCTGCCTCCAGATCGTCGTCAACCTGATCGGCAACGCCATCCGCTATTCGCCGCAGGGCGAGCGGGTGTTCGTGACCGCGATGATCATCAACGATCGCGCCTGCGTGACCGTCGCCGACCATGGCAAGGGGATCGCCGAGGAGGATCAGGCGCGCATCTTCGAGAAGTTCGAGCGGATCGACGCGAGCGAGCCGGGCGGCAACGGCCTTGGCCTGTTCATCGCCCGCCGGCTGGCGCGCGCGATGGGCGGCGACCTGACCGTGGCGAGCGCACCGGGCGAAGGCGCGCTGTTCACGCTGGCCCTGCCGATCGGATAACGCCGATCGGATTGGGGGCGGGACCTTCGCGCACTTGCGGTCCATGGGTCGCCCGGGCTTGTGTGCGCGCTCTCGCAGGAGCAGTCCGGATCTCAGCCGATATCTTGTGGGAGCGGGATCGGCCGGAGCCGGACCGTCACCGCCGGGGCAGGCGCCGCGCGACCAGCAGCAGGATCAGTCCCGCCACCGCCAGCGCGGCGCCGTAATCGGCCCATTGCGTCCGGTCGAGCATCGGGCTCCACCGGGGCCAATGGACATAGCCCAGCCCCTGGCCGATCCACAGAAACCCCATCACGGCGAGTGCCAGGCCGAGGAGCAGGAGGATCGGACGCAGGGTCTTCATGGCCGGATCAGCGCCGGGGAATCAGCGCTGGTCGAGACCGACATACGGACGCTGCGCCGGGCCGGTATAGAGCTGGCGCGGGCGGCCGATCTTCTGGTCGGGATCGGTGATCATCTCGTTCCACTGAGCGACCCAGCCGACGGTGCGGGCGAGCGCGAACAGCACGGTGAACATCTCGGTCGGGAAGCCGATCGCCGACAGGATGATGCCCGAATAGAAGTCGACGTTCGGGAACAGCTTCTTCTCGACGAAATAGGGATCGTTCAGCGCGATCTCCTCCAGCCGCAGCGCCGTCTCGAAAACCGGATCGCTGACCTTCAGCGAGTCGAACACCTCGCGCACGGTCTTCTGCATCACCGTCGCGCGCGGGTCGTAGTTCTTGTAGACGCGGTGGCCAAAGCCCATCAGGCGGAACGGATCGTTCTTGTCCTTGGCGCGGGCGATGAACTCCGGAATGCGGTCCGGCGTGCCGATCTCGCGCAGCATGTTGAGCGCCGCCTCGTTGGCGCCGCCATGCGCCGGGCCCCACAGGCAGGCGATGCCCGCCGCGATGCAGGCGAAGGGGTTCGCGCCCGACGAACCGGCGAGACGCACGGTCGAGGTCGAGGCGTTCTGCTCGTGATCGGCATGGAGGATGAAGATGCGGTCCATCGCCTTTTCGACGACCGGGTTCACCTCATAGGGCTCGGCCGGCACGCCGAACGTCATGCGCAGGAAATTGCCCGTATAGGACAGCGAATTGTCCGGATAGAGGAAAGGCTGGCCGACGCTGTACTTATAGGCCATCGCGGCGATCGTCGGGATCTTGGCGATCAGGCGGTGCGAGGCGATGGTGCGCTGCACCGGATCGTGGATGTCGGTCGAATCGTGATAGAAGGCCGACAGCGCGCCGACCACGCCGCACATGATCGCCATCGGGTGCGCATCGCGACGGAAACCGCGGAAGAAGGCCGCAAGCTGCTCGTGCACCATGGTGTGGCGGGTGATGGTGGTGCTGAAGCCGGCCAGCTCCTCCTTGGTCGGCAGCTCGCCGTTCAGGAGCAGATAGGCGACTTCCATGAAGCTGGACTGTTCGGCCAGTTCGCCGATCGCGTAGCCGCGGTGGAGCAGCACGCCCTCGTCGCCGTCGATATAGGTCAGCGTCGACTGGCAGGACGCGGTCGAGGTGAAGCCCGGGTCGTAGGTGAAGGCGCTGGTCTGGCCGTACATCTTGCGGATGTCGACCACGTCCGGGCCGATCGTGCCCGTCAGTACCGGATAGTCAAAGTCCTTGCCGCCAATCGAAAGCTTCGCTGCGTCAGTCATGATCGTCCTCTCTGAAATCTTAAGCGGCCATGCGGTCGGCGATCCGACCCAGGCTTTCCTGGCGCCCTAGAAGGGCGAGCACGTCGAAGATGCCGGGCGAGGTCTTGCGCCCGGTCAATGCGGCGCGCAGGGGTTGCGCGACCTGGCCAAGCTTGACGCCCTCGGCCTCGGCCACCTGTCGTACCGCAGCTTCGAGAGCGTCCGTATCCCAGCCGTCGAGCGCGTCAAGCGCGCCATGCACCGCCGCCAGGATATGGGGGCTGTTGCCGGCCAGCAGCGGCTCGGCGGCGGCGTCGATCGGCAGGGGGCGGGTCGCGAACAGGAAGTGCGCGCCGTCCGCCAGTTCGTTCAGATTCGCGGCGCGCGGCTTCAGCGCCGGCATGGCCGCGGTCAGCCGCGCGACATCAGCCCCCGCCAGCCGGTCGGCGACCAGCGTGGCGAGTCGCGCATCGTCGGCCTCGCGGATGTAATGGCCGTTCAGATGCTCGAGCTTCTTCAGGTCGAAGCGCGACGGGCTCTTGCCCACCGCCGCGAGATCGAACCAGCGGACCGCATCCTCGCGCGCGATGATCTCGGCATCGCCGTGACCCCAGCCCAGGCGGAGCAGGTAATTGTCCAGTGCTTCCGGCAGGATGCCCAGCTCGTCGCGATACGCCTCGATGCCGACCGCGCCATGCCGCTTGGACAGCTTCGCGCCGTCCGCGCCATGGATCAGCGGGATATGGGCATAGGTCGGCTCGGGCCAGCCCATCGCGCGGTAGATGGGCAGCTGGCGGAAGGCGTTGTTGAGATGATCGTCGCCGCGGATGACATGGGTCACGCCCATGTCATGATCGTCGACCACCACCGCCAGCATATAGGTCGGCGTGCCGTCGGAGCGGAGCAGGACCAGATCGTCGAGTTCGGCATTCTGGACGGTGACGCTGCCCTGCACCTGATCGTCGATCGTCACCGCGCCTTCCTGCGGCGCGCGCAGGCGGACGACATAAGGCTGGTCCGCGGGGCCGTCCGTACGGTCGCGCCACGGGCTGCGGATGCGCAGCGGCTTCTTCGCCGCCTCCGCCGCCGCGCGCATCGCCGTGATCTCGTCCGCCGTCATATAGCATTTATAGGCGGAACCGTTGGCGATCATCGCCCGGGCGACCTCGGCATGACGATCGGCGCGCGCAAACTGGAACACGGCGTCGCCGTCCCAGTCCAGGCCCAGCCAGCGCATGCCGGCCAGGATCGCGTCGATCGCCGGCTGGGTGGAGCGGACGCGATCGGTATCCTCGATCCGCAGCAGGAACGTGCCGCCATGATGGCGGGCGAACAGCCAGTTGAACAGCGCGGTGCGCGCGCCGCCCAGATGAAGGAAGCCCGTCGGCGACGGCGCGAAGCGGGTCACGACACCGCGGCCCGTCGCGGGGCCGGCGGTGGTGGTCGGTGCGGCGGACGGCATGCCGTCCTGATCGGTGGTTGCGCCCAAGCGCACATGCTCCCAGACTGGATGATCGATGGCCAGGTCAGCCGCCGCCGCCCCTAGCATGGCCCCCACGCCGGGACAAATCCCGGCGGCAGCGGGCGAAATCGCGCGTCGGATCGGCGCGGCGGTCGAGCGACGGCTGGAGGCGGAGCGCGACCAGTTGCCGCTCTGGCTGCCGGTGATGCTGGGCCTGGGCGTGGCGCTGTGGTTCGTGCTGCCGAACCCGGTCGCCTGGCGCGCCGCCGCCTGGACTGCCCTGGCGACGGGGCTGGCCGCGCTGGTGCCGTGGCGGGGCGGGCGTGGCTGGCTGGCCGTGGCGCTTGGCGCCTTGCTGGTGGCGGCCGGCGTGGCGCTCGCGTGGAGCCGGGCCGAGCGGGTGGCGGCGCCCGTGCTGGCCGCGCCCGCGATCGTCCGCCTCGACGCGACGGTCGCGCGGGTCGAGCCCTTGCCCGCCCGCGGGCTGGTGCGGCTGACGCTGCGTTCGGCGGCGGCGGGGGTGACGGCGTCGGGCAGGCCGATGGCGCTGCCGCCCCGGCTGCGGATCAACCTGGCCGAGGCGGACGTGCCCGCCGGGCTGGCGGTGAAGGCGCGTATCCGCCTGCGCGCCCGCCTGCTGCCGCCGCCCGAGGCGGCGGTGCCCGGCGCCTATGATTATGCGCGCGCCGCCTGGTTCACCGGGATCGGGGCGACAGGGCGCGGCTTTGCGCCGGTCGTGATCCTGGCCCCCGGTGCGGCCGCGCCACCCCTCCGGGCCGCGCTGACCGGCCATATCGTCGAGCGACTGCCGGGCAGCGCGGGCGGGATCGCCGCGGCCTTGGTCACCGGCGACATGGGCGCGATCGGGCAGGCGGACTCGGACGCGATGCGCACCGCCGGCCTGGCGCATCTGCTGTCGGTCAGCGGGCTGCACATCACCGCCGTGGTGGGGGCGACGATGCTGCTGGTGATGCGCGTGCTGGCGCTGGCGCCGTGGCTGGCCTTGCGGCTGCGTTTGCCGCTGGTCGCGGGCGGGGCGGGGGCGGGGGCGGCGATCTTCTACACCTGGCTGACGGGGGCGGAGGTGCCGACGATCCGCAGTTGCGTCGCGGCGCTGCTGGTGCTGGCGGCTCTGGCGCTCGGCCGGCGGGCGATGACCTTGCGGCTGGTCGCGGGCGGAGCGATGCTGGTGCTGCTGCTCTGGCCGGAGGCGCTGGTGGGGCCCAGCTTCCAGCTCTCCTTCGCGGCGATTGTCGCGATCCTCGCCCTGCACGATCATCCCGCCGTGCGCGCCTTCGCCGAACCCCGTGACGAAGCGATCGGGCGATGGCTCGGCCGCCACCTGCTGCTCCTGTTCGCCACGGGCATCGCGGTGGAGGCGGCGCTGATGCCGATCGCGGTCTATCATTTCCACAAGGCGGGCCTGTACGGCGCGCTCGCCAATATCATCGCCATCCCGCTCACCACCTTCGTCATCATGCCGCTCGAACTGCTCGCGCTGCTGCTCGACACGGTCGGCCTGGGCGGGCCGGCCTGGTGGCTGACCGGGCGGGCGATCGGGCTGCTGCTGGGGGGCGCGCACATGGTGGCCAGGCTGCCCGGCGCGACCGCCGCCTGGCCGTTGATGCCCACTGGATCGTTCGCGCTGATGATCGGCGGCGGGCTGTGGGTGATGCTGTGGCGGACGCATTGGCGGCGATGGGGCCTGGCCCCGCTGCTGGCGGGCGCGATTTGGGCATGGACGCCGCCGCCGCCGGATCTGGTCGTCAGCGGCGACGGGCGCCACGCGGCGATCCGGCTGGCGGACGGCCGGGTCGCGATGCTGCGCGATCGGACCGGCGACTATATGCGCGACGTGCTCGCCACCAATAGCGGCGTGGCGGCGCCGGCGCTGCTGTCGGACGAGGGTGGCGCGCGCTGCAACAGCGACCTCTGCCTCGCCGATGCGGGGCACGGGGCAGGGCGGTTGCGCGTGCTGATGGTGCGAAGCGCCTATCACCCGCCGAAGCCAGCGCTGGTCTCGGCGTGTCGCCGGGCGGACGTGGTCGTCGCGGACCGCCGGCTGCCCGGCGCATGCCGGCCATCCTGGCTCCGGCTTGAACCCGCCACGCTCGCCCGGACCGGCGGCGTGGCGATCCTGGCCGGAGCGGGCCGGGTGGTGACGGTCCGCCGGATCGGCGACCATCACCCGTGGATCAGGCCGATGCTTCCGCCTCGACGCGCGGCTTGGCCGGCTGGAACGCGCCGTCCTGGTCCATGACGTGGAGCTGCCCGTCGCCGATCGCGAAGACCGCGCCGTGCAGCTTCAGCCGGCCGGCCGCCTCGGCTTCCTGCACGAAGGGGAAGGTGCGCAGATTGGCGAGCGAGGTGCGGACCGATTCGCGCTCCATCGCGCGGCGCGCATCCTCGGTATCCGCATCGGGGAATTCCGAGCGGACCTTGTCGCGCGCCTCGTCGAGCAGGTGCACCCAGTCCGAGATGAAGCCGCCTTTGCCGGGCTCCGCATCGTCGAACGTCCCGGCGAGCGCCGCCTTGCAGCCGCCGCAGCGGCCATGGCCGAGCACCACGATCTCCGACACCTTGAGCTGGGTCACTGCGAATTCCAGCGCGGCGGACACGCCGTGATGGCCGCCGCCGGTCTCGCACGGCGGAACCAGGTTGGCGACGTTGCGGACGACGAACATCTCGCCTGGCAGCGTGTCGAAGATCTGCGCGGGTTCGACGCGGCTGTCGGAGCAGGCGATGACCATCACCCGTGGTTCCTGACCGTCCTTCAGCTTGGCCCAACGCTCGCGCTGACGCCGCCAGTCGGCGGTCCGAAAGCGCTGATATCCATCCACCAGATCGGCGAAATCCGTCATGTTGATCTATCTCCCGTATTGCCGCCGGAGCGGCCCTATCGAAACCACGCCAGATCGGGCGGGTTCCCGACGGCTTCTGCCGGCCGATGCCGCATGCGGCAAGGCCAGCGACCACGGCCGGCCGCTATCGCCCGGATAACCGGGCCTTTACGCGGCAGACCGGTCGGCGGTTCCGACCAGGGGATCCGGCCGGCGCCCGCGCTCAGCCGTCGGCGTCGAGCGCATAGCCGGCCGAGCGGACGGTGCGGATGATGTCCGGCCGGTCGCCGATGTTGATCGCCTTGCGCAGGCGGCGGATATGCACGTCGACCGTCCGGCTCTCGATGTCGCTGTCATGGCCCCAGACCGCGTCGAGCAGCCGCTCGCGCGAGAAGACCCAGCCGGGATGTTCCAGGAAATGCTTGAGCAGGCGGAATTCGGTGGGACCGAGCGGCACCGTCTCGCCGCCGCGCCGCACCTTGTGGCCGACCGTGTCCATCTCGATATCGGCATAGGTCAGGGCCTCGCCGGCCAGCGCCGGCCGCACGCGGCGCAAGACCGCGCCGACCCGCGCCACCAGCTCGCGCGGCGAGAAGGGCTTGGTGACGTAATCGTCGGCGCCCGTCTCCAGCCCGCGCACCCGGTCCTCCTCCTCGCCGCGCGCGGTGAGCATGATGATCGGCACGTTCTGCGTCTCGGGCGCGCGGCGCAGCCGGCGGCACACCTCGATCCCCGACAGTCCCTCGACCATCCAGTCGAGCAGCACGATGTCGGGCGCCTGCTCGCGCGCCAGCAGCAGCGCCTCCTCCCCGTCCGGGGTATGCGCCACCTCGAAATCCTCGCGGCCGAAATGATAGCGGAGCAACTCGGCGAGCGCCGCATCATCCTCGACCAGCAGCATCTTTACGCGCGCCACGTCGCTTCTCCCTCTCTGTTGCCACGGTCGCGCTCGGCCATGCGGGTGCCGGTCGCGGCGAAATAGACCATCTCCGCGACATTGGTCGCATGGTCGCCGATCCGCTCCAGGTTCTTGGCGACGAACAGCAGGTGCGCGACCTGGGTGATCGTCTTCGGATTCTCGACCATGAAGGTGACCAGCGTCCGGAAGATGCTGTCGTAAAAATCGTCCAGCGCCACGTCGCTCTCGCGCACGCGCATGGCCGCCTGGATATCGCGCGCGGCGAAGGCATCGAGCGCGCCGCGCACCATGTCGGCCGCCATCCGCCCCATGGCGGGCAGGATCGAGACCGGCTCGATCCGGTGCTCGCCATCGATCAGCGGCACGCGCTTGGCGATGTTCTTGGCATAATCGCCGATCCGCTCGACCACGCTGGCGATCTTCAGCGCGGCGACCACTTCGCGCAGGTCGACCGCCATCGGCGCGCGCAGCGCGATGATCTGGACGGCGAGTTGCTCCACCTGGGCGGCGATCGCGTCGATCGCCTTGTCGGCGGCGCGGATCTGCTCGGCCCGGGCCAGGTCGCTGCGTTGCAGGGCCTGGAGCGATTCGGCGATCGCCTCTTCGGCCAACCCGCCCATCTGGCTGATCAGCCCGCGCAGTTGGACGATATCGGCGTCGAAGGCCTTGACGGTATGTTCGTTCATCGCGGCTCCTCACTCAGCCGTAGCGGCCGGTGATGTAATCCTTGGTCCGCTCCTGGCGCGGATTGGTGAAGATGTCCGAGGTCGCGCCATATTCGACGAGCGTCCCCAGGTGGAAGAAGGCGGTGCGCTGGCTGACCCGCGCCGCCTGCTGCATGTTGTGCGTGACGATGGCGATGGCGTAGCGGCCGCGCAGCTCGTGGATCAGCTCCTCGATCTTGGCGGTGGCGATCGGGTCGAGCGCGCTGCACGGCTCGTCCATCAGGATGACCTCCGGGTCGACCGCGATCGCGCGCGCGATGCACAGCCGCTGCTGCTGCCCGCCGGACAGCGCGGTGCCCGAGTCCGACAGCCGGTCCTTCACCTCGTTCCACAGGCCGGCGCGGGTCAGCGATCGCTCGACCGTGGCCTCCAGCTCCGCCTTGCCGCGCGCCAGGCCGTGGATGCGCGGGCCATAGGCGACATTCTCGTAGATCGACTTGGGGAAGGGATTGGGTTTCTGGAACACCATGCCGACGCGCGCGCGCAACTGCACCACGTCCATCTCGGGCGCATAGATGTCCTGACCGTCCAGCCGGATGTCGCCGGCGACGCGGGCGGATGCGATGGTGTCGTTCATCCGGTTGAGCGTGCGCAGGAAGGTCGATTTGCCGCAGCCCGACGGGCCGATGAACGCGATCACCCGGTCCTGTTCGATATCGATCGAGACATGGTCGATGGCGGTCTTGTCGCCATAGGCGACGCAGACGTCGCGCGCCGTCATCTTGGGCGGGGGCATCGTTGCGGTGGGAGAGGGGGAAGCGATCACCAGCGGGTCTCGAAACGGTTGCGGAGGTAGATGGCCAGCCCGTTCATCGCGAGCAGGAAGGCCAGCAGCACGATGATCGCCGCCGATGTCTTCTCGACGAAGCCGCGATCGACCTGGTCGGACCACAGGAAGATCTGCACCGACAGCACGGTCGCCGGGCTGGTCAGGCCGGTCGGCGGGGCGGCGATGAAGGCGCGCATCCCGATCATCAGGAGCGGCGCGGTCTCGCCCAGGGCGCGCGCCATGCCGATGATCGTGCCGGTCAGGATGCCGGGCAGCGCCAGCGGCAGGACATGGTGGAACACGACCTGCACCGGCGAGGCGCCGATCGCCAGCGCGCCGTCGCGGATCGAGGGCGGCACCGCCTTGATCGCGTTGCGTCCGGCGATGACGATCACCGGCATCGTCATCAGCGCCAGCGTCAACCCGCCGACGATCGGCGCGGAGCGCGGCAGGCCGAACGTGCCCAGGAACACGGCGAGCCCCAGCAGGCCGAAAATGATCGACGGCACCGCCGCCAGATTGTTGATCGACACCTCGATCAGGTCGGTCCAGCGGTTCCGCGGGGCATATTCCTCCAGGTAGAGGGCGGACAGCACGCCGATCGGAAAGGCGAGGGCCAGCGTCACCGCCAGCGTCATCAGCGAGCCCAGGAACGCGCCCCAGATGCCGATCCGGGTCGGATCGGTCGAGTCGGCGTCGGTCAGGAAGGCGAGGTTGAGGTGGCGGCTCAGCGCGCCCTGCGCGCGCAGGCGGGCGACCAGCGCCGTGGCGTCGGCCGTGCCCTTGCCCTTGGCGGCGAGGTCGAGCGCGCTCGACACCGGCAGGTCGAAGGTGGCGTGTTGGCGGAGCAGCGCGGGATCGGCCTTGATCGCGTCGCGCACGCGCAGCCACGCGCCGTCCGACAGCAGGCCGGGCGCGCCGTAGCGGCGGCTGGCGGCATTCTCGACCACCGCCTCCAGCCCCGCGCCTGCCAGCGCCAGGTCGGCGCGGCGTTCGGACAGTTGCGCCGGGGTGATGCGCAGATGCGCGGCGGCGAGGTCGACGGGCACCCGCAGCCGCGTCTCGGTGAAGCCGCTGAGCCCCTGGGCCAGCATGGTGGCGAGCAGGAACAGCAGGAACCCCGCCGACAACGCCACCGCCGCCAGCCCCAGCCGGCGGAAGCGCCGCTCGGCGGCATAGCGGCGGCGGATGCGCGCCCGCATCGCCGGGGTCGCCCAGTCGGTCGGCGCGCGCAGGCCCGGCGGCGCCGTCCGGGCCGGCGCGACGGCCGGCCGTTCGGCGAGGCGGGCCCTATTCATACGCCTCCCGATAGGTCTTCACGACGCTGAGCGCGACGATGTTGAGGAGCAGGGTGACGACGAAGAGCGTCAGTCCCAGCGCGAAGGCGGCGAGCGTCTTGGCGCTGTCGAACGCCGCCTCGCCGGTCAGCAGGTCGACGATCTGCCGGGTGACCGTGGTGGCGGAGGCGAACGGGTTGGCGGTCAGCGTCGCGACGCCCGATGCGGCCATGACGACGATCATCGTCTCGCCGATCGCGCGGCTGATCGCCAGCAGGATGCCGCCGACCACGCCGGGCAGCGCGGCGGGGAGCAGCACCTTGCGGATCGTCTCCGACACGGTGGCGCCCAGCGCCAGGCTGCCGTCGCGCATCGTGCCGGGCACCGCGGCCAGGCTGTCGTCGGCCATGGACGAGACGAAGGGAATGATCATCACCCCCATGACCAGCCCGGCGGCCAAGGCGCTTTCCGACGAGGCCCAGGGGATGCCGAGAGTCACGCCCAGCGACCGCACCGCCGGCGCGACGGTCAGCGCGGCGAAATAGCCATAGACCACGGTCGGCACGCCCGCGAGCATCTCCAGCATGGGCTTGATCCAGCGGCGCGTGGCCGGCCTGGCATATTGGGTCAGGTAGATGGCGCTCATCAGGCCGAAGGGGATGGCGACCGCCATCGCGATCACCGCGCCGATGAAGAAGGTGCCCCAGAACAGCGGCAGCGCGCCCAGGCTGGCACCCGGATCGCGCGGATCGACGACCTGGGGGCTCCAATGAGTGCCGAACAGGAAATCGGTGAGCGGCACGATCGCGAAGAAGCGGGCGGATTCGTAGAGGAGCGAGGCGACGATGCCGATCGTCGTCAGGATCGCGATCAGCGACGCGGCGAGTAGCGCGCCCATCACGATCCGCTCGACCCGCGTGCGCGCCGCGAAGCCGGGGCGCACGCGCACAAAGGCGAAGGCGCCGCCGGCAAAGGCCAGCGCCAGCGCCAGCGCGGTCGCGATCCAGTCGAACCGGGTCTGCGCGGCGGCATAGGCGGGGGCGAGCGTCTCGGCCAGCGCATGGAACGCCCCGTAAGCCCGGCCCGCGCCCAGCGCTCGCGCCTCCGACAGGATGGTCGCGCGGGCGAAGCCCTGCGGCGGCAGCGCGGCGGCGGCCGGGGTGGCCAGCACCGCGTCGGTCACCAGCGCCGGTGCGACGGTCGACCAGAGCGCGAGGAAGATCAGCGGCGGGATAAGCGTCCACAGCGCGACATACCAGCCATGATGGCCGGGCAGCGAGCTGGACCGGGTGGCCGTTCGCAGGAAATGGTTCGCGCGCGCCCGCGCGGTCAGCCAGCCGATCAGCGCCAGGCCGGCGACGACGAAGAGCAGCGCCAGCGGCTTCACGACAGCGTCGCCGGATCGAGCGGGATCGCGCGCGCGACGATCGCGGCGGCGCGGGCGCGCATGGCGGGCGGCGCGGCGATCAGCGCCCGCGCGACCAGCGGCCCCTGCGGTCCCCAATTGGCGGCGTAGAGGTCGAGAAAGGCGCGCAGGCCGGGAATGGCATCGATATGCGCTTTCTTGACGTAAATGTAGAGCGCGCGCGCGCCCGGATAGCGGCCGCTGGCGATCGCTTGATAGGTGGGCGGGACCCCGTCGATCGGCACGCCGTTCACGCTGTCCCGGTTCTCCTCCAGATAGCTATAGCCGAAGATGCCCAGCGCGTTCGGGTTGGATTGCAGCTTCTGGACGATCAGATTGTCGTTCTCGCCGGCGTCGATATAGACACCGTCCTCGCGGATGCGGGAGCAGCGGGCACGATGCGCCTCCGGATCGCGGCTCGCCAGGCCGCGGGCGACCGGATCGACCGCGTCGCAGCCCTTGGCCAGGATCAGATCGGCGAGCGCGTCACGCGTCCCGCTGGTCGCCGGCGGGCCATAGACCTGGATCGGCACGGCGGGCAGGCGGGGGTTCACGTCGGCCCAGGTGCGCGCCGTGTTGGGCCGGCCGCGCGGCGCGGCGGCCAGCGCCAGGTACAGGTCGGTCGGGGTCAGCGCCAGTTTCGGCCCGGACTTCGCCTCGGCGAACGCGATGCCGTCGATGCCGATCGGCACCTCCAGGACGGGGCCGACGCCGTGCGCCTGGCAGTCACGATATTCGCTGGCGTGCATCCGCCGCGAGGCGTCCTCGATATCCGGATAGGCGGCGCCGATGCCGGCGCAGAACAGCTTCATGCCGGCTCCCGTGCCGGTCGCCTCGATCACCGGCGCGCGCGCATCGGGGTCGGTGGCGACCAGTTGCTCGGCGATCATCGTGGTGAAGGGATAGACGGTCGACGACCCCACCACGCGGATTTGGTCGCGTGCCCCCGCGCCGCCGCCATTGGCCTGGTCATGGCACGCGGCCAGCGCCAGGAGTGGCGCGAGTGGAAGAAGGCGAAGCATCGGGTCCCCAGGGGAAGTCGCCCGAGTCTCTAGCGCGCTTCCCGCTCACCCTGTGTGACGTTTTCGTTACCCTTTGATGACAGTGCGCCCGGACCGGTCCCGGTCGGGGGTGCCGTGGTCGCCGGCAGGGTGACGGCGAAGCTGGTGCCGATGCCGACCCGGCTGGTGATGTCGAGCTGGCCGCGATGCCGCTCCACCACATGCTTGACGATCGCGAGGCCCAGGCCGGTCCCGCCCAGCGACCGGCTGCGCCCGGTGTCGACGCGGTAGAAGCGTTCGGTCAGGCGCGGCAGATGCTCGGGCGCGATGCCCTCGCCCTGGTCGGTCACGGTCAGGCGCACGCCGCCCGTGGCGCCCGGTTCCAGCCGCACGTCGACCGGCGTGCCGGCGCGACCGTATTTCATCGCGTTGCCGATCAGATTGTGCAGCATCTGCGACAATTGCGCGCGGTCGCCCAGCACGGGCGGCAGGCCGGTCAGCGCCTGGCAGGTGATGTCGCCGACGCGCGCGGTGCCGGTGCGGCGCAGCTCCGCGCAGATTTCGTCCATCAGCTGGGCGACGTCGATCGGTCGATCGGGCAAGCGGTATTTGTCCGCCTCGATCCGCGACAGCGACAACAGGTCCTCGACCAGCCGCTGCATGCGCCGCGCCTCGGCCATCATGATCCCCAGGAAGCGCGATCGCAGTTCCGGATCGTCGCCCGCCTCCTCCAACGTCTCGGCGAAGCCCAGGATCGAGGCGAGCGGGGTGCGTAGTTCGTGGCTGGCATTGGCGACGAAATCGACGCGCATCCGCTCGGTCGCCGCGCCCTCGCTATGGTCGATCAGCTCGACCACGCGCGCGCCGCTGGCGGTGGGGGAGACGCGCATCTCCCAGCGCCGGTCGCGTGCGCCGATGCCGACCAGCTCGACCTGCCGGCCCTCAGGAGCGGCCAGCGCCTCGGCGGCGGCGGGATGGCGCAGCGCGACGCGCGCATCCTCGCCGACGACATGGTCGCCCAGCAGCGTGCGGGCGGCGGCATTGGCCAGGATGATCCGGCCGCCGCGCACCAGCAGCACGGGCTCCGCCACCGCGTCCAGCACCTCGCCGATGCCGGGCTCGATCGTCGGCGCGACGGGTGCGGCGGGGGCGCGGTCCTCGTCGATCCGGGCGACCAGCACCGCACCGATCGTGCCGACCAGGGTGACGATCAGCCCCTCCCAGCGGCCGTCGACCAGCGCCACGCCCACCGCGGTCGCCGCCGCCAGCACGATCGCCCAGCCCAGGCGGAATGATGATTCGCGTCGCATCGGCCCCGGATTAGCTCAACCGTGTGACAGAGGCGCGCTCTTTGCGGGATCAGCGCTGACCCAGCCGCTCCAGCACCGGCAGCAACTCCGCATAGCCGTCGATCACCGCATCCGCGCCGAGCTCCGCGACCGGCCGGTCCAGAAAGCCGAAGCTGCACGCAACCACCGGCACGCTCGCCGCCTGCGCCGCCTTTACGTCGTAGATCGAATCGCCGACGAACGCCGCCGTGCCGCCCCCGCACCGGTCGATCATCGCGTGGATCGGCGCGGGCGATGGCTTACCCATGCCCGGCCCCAGGCTGTCGCCGCCGATCAGGCAGGCGAAGCGATCGGTCAGGCCCAGTTCGCCGAGGATGCGGCTGGCATAGCCCTCCAGCTTGTTGGTCACCACCGCCAGCGTGACGCCCCGCGCCGTCAGCGCGTCGAGCGCCGCCAGCGCGCCCGGATAGGGGCGGGTATGGACCACCATGTTCGCTTCGTAATAGTCGAGCAGGCGGCGGTGCAGCACGTCCAGCTCGTCGTCGGTGCAGCCGCCGGTCGCGGCCATTCCCTGCGCCAGCATGTGGCGCGCGCCGCCCCCGATCATCGGGGTGATCCGGTCGACGGAAAGCGTCGGTCGCCCGGCGCTGTCCAGCGCATGGTTAACTGCGGCGGCGAGGTCGCCCGACGTGTCGAGCAGGGTCCCGTCCATGTCGAAGCCGACGATGGACCAGGGGAAACGGCTGGATGAATTACTGTCCATGACCGCGCCGGTGCCAGCCGCGCTATGGTATTGGCAAGAACTTCATGGCACCGGACCCGCATGACCGAACCGACCGTCGCTTCCGCTCCGCTCGCCGCGATCATCCTGGCCGCCGGCAAGGGCACGCGGATGAAGTCCGACCTGCACAAGGTGCTGCACCCGCTCGCCGGACGGCCGATGCTGATGCATCTGCTCGACAGCCTGTCGGACGCGGGCGTCGCGCGGCAGGTGGTGGTGGTCGGCGCGTCGGGCGAGCAGGTCGAGGCGGCGGTCGCGGATCGCGGCGTCGCCATCGCCTGGCAGCAGGAACAGCTCGGCACCGCCCATGCCGCGCTCCAGGCCAGGGACGCGCTGGCCGATTTCGACGGCATCGCCATCGTCTGCTTCGGCGACACGCCACTGCTCGCCGCCGAGACGGTCGCGCGGCTGGCGGCGCGGTTGCAGGCGGAGGACGCCCCGGCGGTGGCGGTGCTGGGCTTCCGGCCCGCCGATCCGGCCGCCTATGGCCGGGTGATCGCCGCGGCCGACGGCACGATGGAGCGGATCGTCGAATATAAGGATGCCGCGCCGGAGGAGCGCGCGGTGACCTTGTGCAACAGCGGCGTGACCGCGGTGCGCACCTCCGATCTGTGGCGGCTGCTGTCGGCGGTCGGCAACGCCAATGCGACGGGCGAATATTATCTGCCGGACGTGGTCGGGCTGGCCATCGCCGAGGGGCGGCGCGCCGTGGTGATCGAGACCGGCGCGGACGAGGTCGCCGGGATCAACAGCCGCGCCGAGCTGGCCGGGGTCGAGGCGGCGTGGCAGGCGGCGCGGCGCCTCCGCGCCATGGCCGAGGGCGCGACGCTGATCGCGCCAGAGACGGTGTGGTTCGCGCACGACACGGTGATCGGCCGCGACGTGACGATCGAGCCGAACGTCGTCTTCGGTCCCGGCGTGCGCGTGGCGGACGGCGCGACGATCCACGGTTTCAGCCATATCGAGGGCGCGGAGGTCGGACCGCACGCGGAGGTCGGCCCCTATGCGCGATTGCGGCCGGGCGCGGTGCTGCGCGCGCAGTCCAAGGTCGGCAATTTCGTCGAGATCAAGAAGGCGGTGCTGGGCGAGGGGGCGAAGGCCAATCACCTGACCTATCTGGGCGATGCGGAGATCGGCGCGGGCAGCAATATCGGCGCGGGCACGATCACCTGCAATTATGACGGCTATTCCAAATATCGCACGGTGATCGGGGCGGGGGCGTTCATCGGCTCCAATTCCGCGCTGGTCGCGCCGGTGACGATCGGCGATGGCGCGATCGTCGGCGCGGGATCGGTCGTGACCAGCGATGTCGAGGCGGATGCGCTGGCGCTGGTCCGCGCCGAACGGCAGACCAAGCCCGGCTGGGCCGCCCGCTTCCGCGAACGGGCCAAGGCCTTGAAGGCGCGCAAGGCCGCGCGATAATATCGACTTTCCAGGAGTTTCGATCGCATGTGTGGAATTGTGGGGATCGTCGGCGCGGAGGCGGTGGCCGACCGGCTGCTCGACGGGCTGAAGCGGCTGGAATATCGCGGCTACGATTCGGCGGGCATCGCCACCGATCATGACGGCGCGATCGAGCGGCGGCGCGCCTCGGGCAAGCTGGTCAACCTGGCGCGCGAACTCGCCGCGCATCCTTTGCCCGGCACCACCGGCATCGCCCATACCCGCTGGGCGACGCATGGCGGCCCGACCACCAACAATGCGCATCCCCATGCCACCGACCATGTCGCGGTCGTCCACAACGGCATCATCGAGAATTTCAAGCCGCTGCGCGAGGAGCTGATCGCGCGCGGCCGCATCTTCACCAGCGAGACCGATTCCGAGGTCGTCGCGCATCTGGTCAGCGAGCAGGTCGAGGCGGGACTGGATCCGGTGGCGGCGGTGCGGATGGTGCTGCCGCGCCTGCATGGCGCCTTCGCGCTCGCCTTCCTGTTCAAGGACCAGCCCGACCTGCTGATCGGCGCGCGGCTCGGCTCGCCGCTGGTGGTCGGTTACGGTGACGGCGAGACCTATCTCGGATCGGACGCGCTGGCGCTCGCCCCGCTGACCCAGCGTATCGCCTATCTGGACGAGGGCGACTGGGTGGTCTGCACCCGCGACGGCGCGCAGGTCTATGATCGCGACAACAACGCGGTCGAGCGCCCCGTCACCATCTCCGGCGTGACCGGCGCCTTGATCGACAAGGGCAATCACCGCCACTTCATGCAGAAGGAGATCTACGAGCAGCCGATCGTCGTCGCCCAGACGCTGCGCTCCTATCTGCAGCGGATGGAGGGCAAGGTGGCTCTGCCTATCCCCGATTTCGACCTGTCGGCGATCCGTCGCGTCACCATCGTCGCCTGCGGCACCAGCTATTATGCCGGCATGGTCGCCAAATACTGGTTCGAGCAGTTCGCGCGCGTGCCGGTCGACATCGATGTCGCGTCCGAATTCCGCTACCGCGCGCCAGTGATGGAGCCGGGCGGCCTGATGATCGTCATCAGCCAGTCGGGCGAGACCGCCGACACGCTCGCCGCGCTGCGCCATGCCAAGAGCGAGGGCCAGACGATCGCCGCCGTGGTCAACGTGCCGACCAGCTCGATGGCGCGCGAGGCGGACCTGCTGCTGCCGACCCATGCCGGACCGGAAATCGGCGTCGCCTCGACCAAGGCGTTTTCCTGCCAGCTCGCGGTGCTCGCCGCGCTCGCCGCCAATCTCGCCAAGGCCAAGGGCAAGCTGGACGAAGCCGAGGAGCGCGACATCGTCCGCCACCTGGCCGAGGCGCCGGCGGCGATCAACGGCGCGCTCGCCTATGACGAATCGATCGAGGCGATGGCTGGCGCGGTCGCGGGCGCGCGCGATGTGCTCTATCTGGGGCGCGGCACCGACTATCCGCTGGCTCTTGAAGGCGCCTTGAAGCTGAAGGAGATCAGCTACATCCATGCCGAGGGCTATGCCGCGGGCGAGATGAAGCACGGGCCGATCGCGCTGATCGACGAACATGTGCCGGTGATCGTCATCGCCCCGTCCGGTCCCCTGTTCGAGAAGACCGTCAGCAACATGCAGGAGGTGCAGGCGCGCGGCGGCAAGGTCGTGCTGATCTCCGACTATGACGGCGTCGCGGCGGCGGGTCAGGGGTGCCTGGCGACGATCACCATGCCCAAGGTCCACCCCCTGATCGCGCCAATCGTCTATGCGGTGCCGGTGCAGTTGCTCGCCTATCACGTGGCGGTCGCCAAAGGGACGGACGTCGACCAGCCGAGAAACCTCGCCAAGTCCGTCACGGTCGAGTAACCCCCTGTGCAAAGCATTGCATTGGAGAGAGCGGCGTGACGGAACGGCAGAACAAGCCCCTGGTGGCAGGCGTCGAGCTGGGCGGCACCAAATGCATCTGCATCCTGGCGCGCGGGCCTGACGAGATCGAGGATCGCGTCCAGCTGCCGACCACCCGGCCGGAGGAGACGCTGAGCGCGATCGAGGCGGTCCTGGACCGGTGGAGCGGGTTCAGCGCGCTCGGCATCGCCAGCTTCGGCCCGGTGTCGATCGACCCCCATGCCGGCGACTATGGCCATATCACCTCGACGCCCAAGCCCGGCTGGGCGAACCAGGACGTGGCGGCGCGGCTGCGGCGCAAGGCGGGCGTGCCGACCGGCTTCCACACCGACGTGGTCGGCGCGGCGCTGGCCGAGGCGCGCTGGGGCGCGGCGAAGGGGCTGCCCGACATCGCCTATGCGACGGTCGGCACCGGGATCGGCGTCGGCCTGATCGCGGGCGGCAAGCCGGTCGACGGGCTGACGCATAGCGAGTTCGGTCATATCCGCCCCGTCCGTGTCGCCGGCGACGACTGGGTCGGCTCCTGTCCCTATCATGGCGCCTGCCTGGAGGGACTGGCGGCGGGCCCCGCGATCCAGGCGCGCACCGGCATCCCGGGCCCGGACCTGCCCGCCGACCATCCCGCCTGGAATTTGGTCGCGCATGCGCTGGGCCAGTTGCTCCATGCGCTGGTGCTGACCGGCGTGCCGCGCCGGATCGTGATGGGCGGCGGCGTGATGGTCGGCACCGACCATCTCTTCCCCCGCGTCCGCGCGGCGATGACCAAGTCGCTGGCCGGCTATGTCGCCCTGCCCGAGGTGGCGAACGCCGACACCTTCGTCGTGCCGCCGGCCCTGGGCGGCAATGCCGGGCCGCTCGGCGCGATCGTGCTTGGGGCGCAAGCCCTTGGAGAACAACTGCAATCTTCGTTCATGGGGGCTTAACTGGCGCTGCTTACCCGACCTTCACGCGTTTCGGGAGAGCATGCACCATGGTAGAGCCGGGCCAGCGGGAGATCGTGCGGATTCTGATCGTCGACGATGAGCCGGCGATGCACGACAGCTATCGCCGCAGCTTCGCGGTTCCGGGCGACGGCGCGGCGACGGCGCTGGACGCGATGGCGCAGGACCTGTTCGGCACGGACGCCGCGCCCGCCGCGGCGGCGCCACGCTTCGCGCTGACCCATGTCGAGCAGGGTAGCGACGCGGTGGGTGCAGTCGCGGCAAGCCTGGCATCGGAAGAGCCCTTCGCGGTCGTCTTCCTCGACATCCGGATGCCGCCCGGCATTGACGGGCGCGAGACGGCCGCGCGCATCCGCTCGCTCGATCCCGAGATCAACATCGTCATCGTCACCGGCTATTCCGACCATGCACCGCTCGCCATCGCCCGCGATGCCGGGCCGGTCGACAAGCTGTTCTACATCGCCAAGCCGTTCGACGCGGTGGAGATCGTCCACACCGCGACGGCGCTGGGCGAGCGCTGGCGGGTCGACCGGGCGCTGGCCGCCGCGCGGGCGGACCTGGCCCGGCAGGTCGCGCTGCTGGAGGATCGCACCGCCGAACTCGCCGCCAATGAAAGCCGCGCGCTGCACATGGCGATGCATGATTCCCTGACCGACGCGCCCAATCGCCTCGCCTTCCTGCGCGCGCTAGGCGACCGGGCGCGCCAGCCCGGCCTGTTCGCGATCGCGATGTTCGATCTCGATCGGTTCAAGCTGGTCAACGACACGCTGGGCCATCTGGCGGGCGACCGGCTGATCCAGCTCGTCTATGCGACGCTGCACGAGACCGCGCCGGAGGGGGCGCTGGTCGCCCGGCTGGGCGGCGACGAATTCGGCATCCTGTTCGACACGGCCGGTGAAGCGGCCGCGGTGATCGCATGCGAGCGGGTGATTGCGGCCTGCGGCATCAGCTTTGACGTGTTCGGCCACTCGGTGAAGGGCGGCAGTTCGGCCGGGCTGAAGCTGGCGACGGAGGACGGCCCGCGCGACCCCGTCGATTTGCTGCGGCGCGCCGACCTTGCGCTGAACGACGCCAAGCGCGCCGGGCGGGGCCAGGTGCGCGTGTTCGACGAGGAGATGGACGAGAATGTCCGCTTCCGCCGCCGGGTCGAGGGCGGGCTGGGCGAGGCGATCGCCCGCGGCGAACTGAGTCTGGTCTATCAGCCGATCGTCGCGCGCGACACGATGGCGATCGCGGGATTCGAGGCGCTGCTGCGCTGGGAGACGGCGGATTATGGCCGGCTGAGCCCGACCATCTTCATCCCCGTCGCCGAGGAATCGAACCTGATCCACGAGCTGGGCGACTGGGTGCTGGCCGAGGCGCTGGCCGAACTGAAGGCGTGGCCGGACCAATATGTCTCGATCAACTTCTCGCCGCGCCAGTTCCGGCGGCAGAATTTTGTCGGCCATGTCATGGAAGGCGTCGAGCGGGCCGGAGTGTCGCCGTCGCGCGTGCAGATCGAGATCACCGAGTCGGCGATCTTCGCCGATGCGGAACGCGCGGCGGAGACGCTGTATCGCTTGCGCGACCTGGGCTTCCGAATCGCGCTGGACGATTTCGGCACCGGCTATTCCAGCCTCTACAATATCCGCACCTTCGCGCTCGACTGCCTGAAGATCGACCGCAGCTTCATCGACGGCATGGGACGGGAGCGTGAATCGGCGGCGATTGTCCATTCGATCATCCATCTCGGCCGCGCGTTGGGGCTGGAGGTGATCGGCGAGGGCGTGGAGACCGATGCGCAGGCTCAGGCGCTGCGCATCGCCGGCGCGGCCTATCTGCAGGGCTATTATTTTTCGCTGCCGGTGCCCGCGACCCATGCGCGCGAGATGGCGCTGGCCGGCCTGATCGATCCGCAGGGCGCGGCATGGGAGGCGACGGGGACCGTCGGCTGATGCCGTGGCGGCGGCGGCGGCGGCGGCGGCGGCTGCGGGGCGGGCCGCGGTCGCTCGGCCGGCGGCTGGTCCTCCTGTTGAGCGTCACGGGGCTGGCCGGGGCGGTGGCGATCACGCTGCTGCTGACCGCGATCATCACGCCGAGTTTCGACACGCTGGAGGAGCGCGGCCTGATCCGCGACGTCGCCCGGCTGCGCACCGGGATCGCGGCCACCGCCGCCCGGACCGAACATGCCGCGCACGACCTGGCGGTGCGCGGCGCTCCAATTCGATTGACGCCGGGCGCGGCGGTCGCGCGGATCGCGGCCGACGGCCGGCCGGAGGCGCAGGTTGGCGACGCCGCCGGCCGGGCCCGGCTGGGCGCGCTGCTGCGCGACCAGTCGAGCGCCAGTTGGCTCGAGGGGAAGGCGATCGCTCGCGGCTTCGCCATTACCGACGGCGCGCTGGTCGCGGTCGGCCTGGCCCGACCGCGACCGCAGGGGCCGGCGATCCTACTGGTGCGGCCGGTCCGCCTCGATCGCTGGGCCGGGACGCGCCGCGCCGCGGTGCGACTGTCGCCGCCTGCGCCGGGCACGGGCATGGGCACGGGGGTAGGGGCAGGGACAGGCATCGAACCGCTCGCCTGGTCGTGGCGGACGGTCGCGGTGCGGCTGCCGCTGGCCGGACCGGACGGGCGGACCGTCGCGGTCGCGCACATGGACCTGCCGCGCGACATGGCGATGTTGGGGCGACGGATGCTGCTGCTGTCGGCGGCTGGATCGACGCTGCTGCTGCTCGGCCTGCTGCTGGTCCTGCGCCGCGCCATCGCCCGCCATGTGCTCGACCCGCTCGCCCGGGTGGAGCACCATATGCAGCGGGTCCGCGCCTCCGCGATGCTGACCCCGCTCGACGATGGCGGCCGACGCGACGAGATCGGGGCGCTGACCGCCAGCCTCAACGCGATGCTCGGCCAGTTGCACGACCTGCACGCGCGGATCGAGGCGCAGAGTTTCGCGCTCGGCCAATCGGACAGCGCGGTGGCGGTGATGCACAACGTCCGCAACGCGCTGGGTCCGATCAGCACCATCCTCAGCCGCTCGTCGGGCGCGCGGCCGGGGGCGGACCGGGCGATGCTCGACCGGGCGCTGTCGGAACTGGCGCTGCCCGACCTCGAACCCGAGCGGCGGCAGCGGCTGGCCGCCTTCGTCGCCGCCGCGCTCGACGCGGACGCGCGCGATCGGGCCGGCATCGCGGCGGACGCGGCGGCCGGGCGCGAGGCCCTGGCGCATGTGCTGGAGGTGATCGGCGCGCACCAGGCCGAGGCGGATGGACGTCCGCCGCTGGAGCCTTGCGACATCGTCGCGCTCGTCGCGCGCCAGGCGTCGATTGCCCAGTATGCGCCCGCCGTCTCGATCGCGCTCAGCCTGCCGGCGGGACCAGTGATGGTCCGCGCCAACCGGCTGCTTCTGGCGCAGGTGCTGGGCAATCTGGTCGGCAACGCGGTCGAGGCGATCATCGCGGCTGGGCTGGGCAGGGGCCGCATCTCGGTGAGCGCCGTCGCCGATGCCGCCCGCGTGACGGTCACCATCCGTGACGACGGCGCCGGTTTCGCGCCGGGCAGCGACGTGACGCTGTTCCGGCGCGGCTATTCGACCCGGGCCGACCGGCGCGGCGGACTGGGTCTGCACTGGTGCGCCAATACGATGGCGGCGATGGAGGGAACGCTCGACCTGCGCTCCGCCGGGCACGGCCTGGGGGCGGAAGCGGTGCTGACCCTGCCGCGACCATAACGATGCGATCCGGATCGGACCGGATGGTCCTATCGCTGACCGGACGGTCGGTTTAGCCTGTATCTATGTGGCTGTTTACCATAGATGCTGGGCGAAATGCGTTTGGAGGCAGGATTATGAAGGGGTTGGTAAAGGGGCTCGCGATGACCGCGGCGTTGGTCGTGGCCGGTCAGGCCCAGGCGGCGACGGAGCTGACCTATGTCTTCCAGGCGCGTGGCGCCGGGACGGCGATCACCGGCTATGACAATCAGGGGCCGATCACGTCCGCTTTCTCGGCCGCGACCATCCGCTTCGTCGTGTCGGTGGCCGATGGCGCGGATGTCGGCTTCGGGCAGGCCGATTCGCCGATCTTCCTGTCCTCGGACGACCAGGGCCTCAGCTTCCGCTTTGAACCGGTGCGGTATGGCGTGTCGGGCAGCGGCCGGGCCTGCGTGCCCGGCGGCGTCGGCGGCTTCGCCCCGGCCGCCACGCAGGCGACCGATGCCGCGTGCAGCGCGGTGACGATCAACACCGCCGCGTTCGGCGGTGCGGGCAGCCGCTTCACCGGCATCATCACCGGCTATGAGGTGCTTGCCGGCCGGGTGGGCGATGATTTCGCCTATACGCCGATGGTGCCCGAGCCGGCGACCTGGGCGTTGACGTTGTTCGGCTTCGGCCTGGCGGGCTATGTCCTGCGGCGGCGCGGGGCAGCCTTCGCCGCCGCCTGACCGCAAGCGGTCAGAACAGGCTCGGCTGGACCGGGTCGCTCTCCGCCGCTGCCGCCGGGGTGAGCGCCGACAGCGTCAGGCCGAGCAGCCGGATGCCGCCCGGCACCGGAAGCTGCGCGTCCAGCAACTCCCGGCCGATCGCCAGGAAAGCGGCCTGGTCGGTCACCGCCGTCCGCCCGGACCGGGCCCGGGTGATGGTGGAGAAATCCGCGCGACGCAGCTTCAGCGTGACGGTGCGGCCGTGCGCCTGGTGCCGCTCGACCCGCACCCAGGCCGCCTCCGCCACGCGCGCGAGCTGCGCATGGAGGTCGTCGGGGGTGCTCAGGTCGCGTTCGAAGGTGCGTTCCGCGCCGATCGACTTGGCCTCGCGATGGGCGCGCACCGGGCGGTGATCCTGGCCCCGGGCGGCATTGTAGAGATAGGTGGCATAGCTGCCGAAATGCCGTTGCAGCATTTCGATTGGCCGGTCGCGCAGATCGGCGCCGGTCAGGATGCCCAGCGCCTCCATCCGCCGTGCGGTCACCGGCCCGACGCCGTGGAATCGCTTGACCGGCAGCCCGGCGACGAAGGCCGCGCCCTTGTGCGGGGGGATGACACACAGGCCATCGGGTTTGTTCTGGTCCGAGGCGAGCTTGGCGATGAACTTGTTGTAGCTGACCCCGGCCGAGGCGGTCAGGCCGGTATCCGCCTTGATCCGGCGGCGGATCTCCTCCGCGATCGCGCCGGCCGAGCCGAGCCCATGGCGATCCTCCGACACGTCGAGATAGGCCTCGTCGAGCGACAGCGGCTCGATGGCGTCGGTATAGTCGCGGAAGATGGCGCGGATCTGCTGCGAGACCGCGTGATAGACCTCGAAGCGGGGACGCACGAAGATCAGATCGGGGCAGCGCCGCACCGCGGAGGCGGAGGGCATGGCGGAGCGCACCCCGAAGGCGCGCGCCTCGTAGCTCGCCGCCGCCACCACGCCGCGCGCTCGCGATCCCCCCACCGCAACCGGTCGCCCTCGCAAGGCAGGGTCGTCGCGCTGCTCGACCGAGGCATAGAAGGCGTCCATGTCGATATGGATGATCTTGCGCGGCCGCTCCTCGCTCATGATCCTGGGATCATACGCGCAAGCCGCTGTGGGTGCGAGCATTTGCGCGATCGCACGCGATGCGGCAGGAGCGCGGGCGGGATCAGGGTCGGAAGGGACGCCATGAAGCCGGGGCAGGACTGTTGGCGCATCGAACGCGCCGATCGGATGACGGTGATCGTCGATGCCGACGAATATTTTCGCGTCGCGCGTCAGGCGATGCTCCAGGCGAAGCGGCGCATCCTGCTGATCGGCTGGGACTTCGATGCGCGCATCGTGCTGGATCACCGGGCAAGTGACGGGCCGGCGCCGGTCGGCGCGTTCATCCATCATCTGGTGGAGCGCAATCCCGATCTGGAAGTGCACCTGCTGCGCTGGGACGTCGGTGCGCTCAAGTCGCTGGGGCGCGGCACCACCATCTTCACCGTGATGCGCTGGATGAAGCATCCGCGCATCCATACCAAGCTGGACGGCCATCACCCGACCGCCGCCTCGCATCACCAGAAGATCGTCATCATCGACGACTGCCTGGCCTTTTGCGGCGGCATCGACATGACCGGCGACCGATGGGACACGCGGGCGCATCTGGAGGACGATCCGCAACGTCGCCGGCCGACGACGCGGCGCCGCTACAAGCCGTGGCACGACGCGATCAACGCGGTGCAGGGGCCGGTGGCGGGGGCGCTGGGCGAGCTGTTCCGAGAGCGCTGGCACGCGGCGGGCGGCGGGGCGATGGCGCCGACGGCACCGTCCGGTCCCTGCTGGCCGGAGGGGCTGCGCGTCGATTTCGAGGGGATCGACGTCGGCATCGCCCGGACCTTGCCCGAAATGGACGACCAGGTGGCGGTGCACGAGAGCGAGGCGCTGTTCCTGGCGCAGATCGCGGGCGCGCGCCGGCACCTGTATATCGAGAGCCAGTATTTCGCCTCGCGCCGCATCGCCGAGGCGATCGCGCGTCGGCTGGACGAGGCGGACGGGCCGGAGATCGTCGTCATCAACCCGCTGACCGCGCAGGGCTGGTTGGAGCCGCTGGCGATGGACACGGCGCGCGCGCGGCTGATGGAAGCGCTGCGCCGCCGCGACCGGCATCGCCGCTTGCGCATGTACCATCCCTATACCGATGGTGGCACGCCCATCTATGTCCACGCCAAGATCCTGATCGCGGACGACAGGGTATTTCGCCTGGGGTCGAGCAACGTCAACAACCGCTCGCTGCGGCTAGACACCGAATGCGACCTGGCGATCGAGGCGACGACCGAACGGGACCGGGCGCGGGTGACCGAAATCCGCGACGACCTGCTCGCCGAGCATCTGGGCGTCACCCCGGCGGCGGTGACCGCCGCGATCGCGGCGCAGGACTCGCTGATCGGCGCGATCGAGCATCTGCGCGGGGCCGGCAAGACGCTGCGCCCCTATGCCATCCCCAACCTGTCGGAGGTCGAGCAATGGCTGGCCGACAATGAGGTGCTCGACCCCGAAGGCCCTGGCGAGATGTTCGAATCACTGGCAAAACGTGGCCTGTTCCGGCGGTTTGGCTTGCGTCCACGCTGATCCAGACCGGTTTCCGGCTGGATTCGCGCGGCCGCTTGGGCCAGTGGGCGCGATAACTCGGGACCCGTGCCGCTGTGGCAGGGGACGTGGAGGCGAATCCGAATGCTTGGCTGGTTTCAGTCGTTGATGCCCAAACAGGGCAAGTTCTTCGATCAGTTCGAAGCCCATGCCGCGACCCTGGTCGCCGGCGCGGGCGCGTTGCAGCGGCTGCTGAGCGGCGACGGACCGATCGAGGCGGAGATCGCCGAGATCGTCGCGCGTGAACATGAGGCGGACGACATCACCCGCGACGTGCTGCAGGACGTGCGTCGCGTGTTCGTGACTCCGTTCGACCGTTCGGCAATCACCGACCTGATCGGCGTGATGGACGACGCGATCGACCAGATGAACCAGACCGCGAACACCATCGCGCTCTATGGCGTGACCCGATTCGAACCCGAGATGGTGGCGATGGCCGGCATCGCGGTCGAGGCCGCCAGGATCACGCAGGAGGCGATCCCGCTGCTCCGCTCACTCAGCCGCAACAGCGAGCGGCTGAACCAGCTTACAGCCCGGATGATCAAGATCGAGGGGCATGGGGACGCGACCCATGACCAGGGTTTGAAGGCGCTGTTCCAGGCGCGCCAGGACCAGCCGATGCAGTTCGTGATCGGGCGCGAGATCTACAGCCACCTGGAGCGCATCATCGACCGGTTCGAGGATGTGGCGAACGAGATCCAGGGTCTCGTCATCGATCACGCCTGATGACCGTCTCGCTTCCGATCCTCGTCGCGCTGATCGGCGTGGCGCTGCTGTTCGACTTCCTGAACGGCCTGCACGACGCCGCGAACTCGATCGCGACGGTGGTGTCCACCCGCGTGCTCAAGCCGCAATATGCGGTGCTCTGGGCCGCCTTCTTCAACTTCATCGCCTTCGCCGTGTTCGGCCTCCATGTCGCGCAGACGGTGGGCAAGGGCATCGTCGACGCGCAGATCATCGATCCGGTCGTGATCTTCGGCGCGCTGTCGGGCGCGATCGCCTGGAACGTCATCACCTGGGTGAAGGGCATTCCCTCCTCGTCCAGCCATGCGCTGATCGGCGGCCTGCTGGGCGCCGGCATGGCCAAGGCGGGATCGGCCGCGGTGGTGTGGGGCGGGGTGGTCAAGACGGTGATCGCCATCTTCGCCTCGCCCGCCATCGGGCTGATCCTGGCGCTGATGCTGGTGCTGGCGGTCGCGTGGACCAGCATCCGGCTGACGCCGCTGGGCGTCGACAAGCGATTCCGCAAGCTCCAGCTCGTCTCCGCCGCGCTCTACTCGCTGGGCCATGGCGGCAATGACGCGCAGAAGACGATGGGGATCATCGCCGTGCTGCTCTACAGCCAGGGCTATCTGGGCGGCGAGTTCTCCGTGCCTTTCTGGGTGGTGCTGAGCTGCCAGGCGGCCATGGCGCTGGGCACGCTGTCGGGCGGCTGGCGGATCGTCCACACCATGGGGTCGAAGATCACCCGGCTGACCCCGGCGCAGGGCTTCTGCGCGGAGACGGGCGGCGCGATCACCCTGTTCATGGCGACGCTGGGCGGCATTCCGGTTTCGTCCACCCACACCATCACCGGCGCGATCGTCGGTGTCGGCGCGTCGCGGCGGCTGTCTGCGGTGCGGTGGAACGTGGCGTCGAACATCGTCATCGCCTGGTTCATCACCCTGCCGGCGGCAGGCGCGATCGGCGCGGCGGTCTTCTATGCCACGCGTTTTCTGACCGGGTTCGACTGATCGGCGAAAAAACCTGTTGCACGGGCGGGAGGCGCTGGATATAGGCGCGCCTCCAAGCCAATCCGGTCGGCTCCCGAAGCGCCTCACAAGGGCACTGAATGACGATCGGAACTCCGTCGGGGAGTAGCTCAGCCTGGTAGAGCACTGTCTTCGGGAGGCAGGGGCCGGAGGTTCGAATCCTCTCTTCCCGACCATTTATTTCCGTGAGGGCCGGCCATTGCGCCGGCCTTTGCTTTATCCGCCATCCGGCTCGCATCGTCGCAGCGCGTGGCTCTCCTTCGGCACCAGCCTGGCCCCGGCGCGTTGACCGCCCAGCCAAGGAGAAGACGATGGCCGACGAACGCACCGAACAGCCGATCCTCTACATGCCCGACAGCCCCAATGTTGGCGCGGCCGATCCGGATGGCGACCCGGACAATCCGAAGCGCGCCGCCCAGGACAAGGCGCGCGCCGACGACCTTGCCGCCAAGGTCGCGATCGGCGACGAATTGTCCGCCTACGAGACCGTCGCGGGACGGGGCGTGGCGGGCCAATAAGATCGGAGTGGAGGAATGGGGGCCGGCGCGAGGCTATCCCTGGGAATGGCGCTGGCGGGGGCGCTGGCGGGTTGCGGCCCGTCCGCCCCGAGCGGCGAGACGGCGCGGGCGACCGCTGCCACGTCCTCGCCAACGCCCAGGCCGAGACCGACCGCCACGTCGGTCGCCCTGGCGCGGTCCGGCATCCTGTCCTGCGCGGACGATATCGGCGAGGCCGCCGCCGCGAAGCGGGTCGCGATCTGCCGGAACGTGTCGCCGGCGACGCATCCGCCCTGCAATGCCGCGAACAGCTGTGCGCTGATCGACGACGAGATCGCGCGGGCCTGCGCCCTGTTCGACGGGGACGGGCCACCGATGCAGGGCTGTGGCGCCGATCCGCAGGGCGGGGGGGCGGCGGCGGATGTGGTCCGGCGCTATTATGCTGCCTTGAACGCCCGGGATTATGCCACCGCCTGGCAGTCTTGGGGCGATGATGGCCGGCCGGGCCAGCGTTTCGCGGATTTCAGCAAGGGGTTCGCCCAGACCCGGTCGACCCGCGTGACGATCGGTGCCTTGCCGCCGGCGGAGGGCGCGGCTGGGTCGGTCTACCAGAGCGTGCCGGTCACAGTGGAGGCGGTGCTGGACGATGGCGCGACGCAGCGTTTCACGGGCGCCTATGTCGTGCGGCGTGTGAACGGCGTCGATGGCGCGTCCGCATCGCAACGCCGCTGGCACCTGGACTCGGCGAAGCTGCGGCCGGCGGCGAAACTTTAGACTCGTCGGGAACCAAGCGGCCGAGTGGCCGTTTGAGCGCGTTTTGCTTATTTTAAGGCCTGCGCCATATCGTGTCGTTGGAAACCAATGGGCGATGACCAAGGTATCATGACGTCGGCGCGGGCATCAGGTCGGGAACGGTGGCACATCGCCGCCGCTGCCGTCGCCCTGCTGTTCGCGTTGCTCGTCGGCCAGCGGGCCGCATGGGCCGACCCGGTCGTCCAGCCGCCGATGGTCAAGGACTTCGCCTATGACCGGTGGACGACCAACGAAGGACTGCCGCACAATAGCGTGCAGGGGGTCGTCCAGACGCGCGAGGGCTATTTGTGGCTCGCCACCTGGGAGGGGCTGGCCCGGTATAACGGCACCCGGTTCACCATCTTCTCGCGCGACAGCCACCCGCCGCTGCCCGACAATGGGGTGACCGGCATCCTGTCTGACCGGCAGGGCAATTTATGGATCGGCGACTCGCGCGGCAATCTCGGGCGGCGGGATGCAGCGGGACGATGGCGGTTCTGGACCGCACGGCAGGGACTGCCCCGCGCCTCGATCCTGACCCTCGCGCGGGATGGTCAAGGACGGCTCTGGATCGGCTTCATCCGTGGCGGATTGGGCCTGTTGACTCCCGACGGCCGGTTCCAGCGCGTTCCGATGCCCGCCGGCATGCCATTGATGTCGATCCTGGGGCTGGCCATCGATGCGCAGGGCCGGTTGTGGATCGGCTGCGTCGACGGCCTGGTCGTGCGCACGCCCGATGGCCGGTTCCACCATCTGTCCAAGTCCCTGGGGCTGCCGGCGGGGGCTGTATTGCCGGTCGTCGACCACCGGAACCATGTCTGGCTGCTGGCCGGCGGAGAGCTGCGACAGGTGGAGGGGGGGCAGGCGCGCCTGGTCCATCGTCTGCCGGGCACCAACCGCTTCAGCGCAATGGCCGCGGATCGATGGGGCGGGTTGTGGCTGGGGACCGAGAATCTCGGCCTGCTCCATCTGGCGCGCGGGCGGACGGAATGGATCACCCCGACCCAGGGCCTGCCGGAGGGGCGGATCGCCACCGTCTTCCAGGATCGGGAAGGCAGTATCTGGGTGGGCGTGAATGGCGGTCTGTACCGCCTGCGCCAGGCCCTTTTCACCAATATGCGACAGGAAAATGGCCTGTCCGGCAATTATGTCCGCGCTCTGGTGGAGTCGCGCGACCGCAGCTTGTGGATCGGCAGCAGCCGTGGCCTGGACCGGGTCCTGCCCGATGGTCGGATCCGCCATATCCGAATCGAGCAGGCGGGCGTGCCCGGCGGCAATTCGCCGTCGGTCCTCAGCCTGTTGGCGCAGCCTGATGGCGATGTCTGGGTCGGTACGCTGGGCGACGGCATCTTCCACGTCCGGGACGACCGGATCGTCGCGCGATACGGGCGGTTGGAGGGTATCCGCGACGTCCGCGTCCGGACCCTGGCGACGCGGCGCGACGGCGGCTTATGGGCCGGTACGCGACGCGGCGTCGTGGCGATCGACGGCGAGGGGCGGGTCTGGCATCCCACGCTGCCCGGCCTGCCACAGACGATGGTCTATGCGATCGCCGATACCAGCCATGGCTTGTGGATCGGCACGATCGACGATCTGACCCTGTGGCCGCCGAACGGCGCTCCCCGGCGGATCAGCATGGCGCGGTTGGCCGACGTCAACAGCGCCCTAGGCCTGTTCGAGGACCCGGACCGTAGCGCCATGTGGATCAGCACCGACCGCGGACTGTTTCGCTATCGCTATGCCGATGGCCAGCTCGCCCATGTCGGTCGGAACCAGGGACTGCCGGTCGATACCGTGTTCCAGATGGCGCTGGACCGGCATGGCGCGGCGTGGCTGGGCAGCAACAGCGGCGTGCTGCGGATCGACTATGCGGCGCTGATGGCGGTGGCGGACGGCAGGCGGCGCACGATCCGGGTCGACCGGTTCGACCGGCTGGACGGCATGGCCAGCGCCCAGGGCAACGGCGCCTCCGGACCGACGACCCTGCTGCGCCAGGACGGCTCGATCTGGTTTGCCACGGCCGAAGGAGCAGCGTCCGTCCGGCCGGAGCGCGAGGCGCAGTTGCGGGTTCGCACGCCGCCGCCGCTCGTGATCGAATCGGTGCTGCTCGACGGCGAGGCCGGCCCTCTGACGGACGGGGCCAACTGGGTGTCGATTCCCGCCAAGACGCGGCGGGTATCGATCGCCTATGGCGGCCTGAGTTTCCTGTCGCCGCAGAGCATCCGCTACCGCACCCGGCTGGTGGGCTACGAGAATGACTGGATCGATCGCGGCGCCGAGCGGATCGTCGACTATACGGCGCTGCCGCCGGGTCGCTATGCGCTGCATGTCAGCGCGTCCAGCGGTGGCGGTCCGTGGAGCGCCCAAGACAAGGTGCTGCGCTTCGTGGTCGAGCCGTCGCTGTGGCAGCGTTCCGACTTCCGGTTCGCGCTGGTTGCGGTTGCGGTCGGGCTGGCCGGGCTGGCCTATCGTTGGCGGGTGCTGAACCTGCATCGGCGGGCCCGGCACCTGGGCCGGATGGTCGAGGAGCGCACCGCCGATATCCGTCGCCAGGGTGAGATGCTGATGCTCGCCGCCGAGGAGAAGGACGCCCTGCTCGCCCAGCTCGCCAGCCAGGCGCGCACCTTGCGGCGCATGGCGCATGAGGACGCGCTGACCGGGCTGCCCAATCGGCGGCGCTACGAGGACGAACTGGCGGAGCAGATAGCCTGTTTCGCGGAACATGGTCGAGCCTGGTCGCTGGCGATCCTCGACATCGATCATTTCAAGCGGATCAACGACCAGCATTCGCATGCGGTGGGCGATGCGGCGCTGCGCCGGGTGGCGGCGGTCATGCGCGATGCGGTGCGCGATCGCGATCTGGTCGCGCGGCTGGGCGGCGAGGAGTTCGCGCTGCTGATGCCGGACACCGATGCGGCGGCGGCCAAGGCGGTCTGCGAGCATGTGCGCGGCGCGATCGCCGCGGCCTCCTATGACCCCTGCGCGGCGGGGCTCCGCATCACGGTGAGCATAGGCGTGGCGACCTGGCCGGGGTATCGCTCGGTGTCGGCGATGCAGGCGGCGGCCGACGCCGCGCTCTACCGCGCCAAGGGCGAGGGTCGGAACCGGGTGATATCCTCGGAAGCGGCCAGGCCGGCGACCGTCGGCATAGCGAGCTGAGGGGCGCATCGATCGCCCGATCGGTCACGTCGTGCCGAAAAGGCAGGAGAGACGAGCGCGTATCGTCCTGGATGAACTCCGGGCCGGCCGATGGACTATCGTAGCATCGCTAAGATCGGACATGGCGGATCGCTTGGCCGGCGCAAGCTTTGCCACAGCATCGCCAGGGACGACTCAAAGCTAAGCGCAGCGATGATCGGCGAGTTTCCCGGCGAATAGTGGTCGCGACGGGGAAGTGTGGTGCCCAAGGGCGGATTCGAACCACCGACACTGCGATTTTCAGTCGCATGCTCTACCAACTGAGCTACTTGGGCCCGCGTAGCGGAAGCGCGTCTCTAGTAGGAGCCATCGGCGCTGTCCAGCCCTTCTTTCGAAGAATTTTGATCCGGTAGCCGATAGCTCTCGTTCAGCCATTGCAGCAGATCGCGGTCGCGGTGCCGCGCCGAACAAAAGGGGCGGTGATCGAGGTGGGCAGGTTCGGAACAGATCGGGCAGGCGGGTTCGGCCATCACAGGCTCTCCAGCAGGGGTGTCGCGCCGGTACGGCGGGCCAGCGCCGCCAGCCAGGCCGGACGCGCGGTCAGATAGGCCAGGACGGGCGCTGGCAGGCGATGCCGGTTCGAACCGCCCGGCGGCACCCGCTCCAGCAGCCGCAGCGCGGCGCGGGCGGCGGCGGCGACCGGATCGGCGCGCAACCGCTCGGGCAGCGAGGCGCGCGGGCGCGGCCGGACGATCTGGACGAAGCCGAAGCCGTTCATCGCGGTCCGCTCGAACGGCGGCGCCAGAAGACGGTCGATCGCCGCCGTAACCGCTTGCCGCGCCGCCTTGCCCTCGATGGTGGGGAAGTCGATGCCGATCGAGCCGCCGATGCCGTGCCGGCGGATCGCCCCGGCCACCGCTTCGGCCGCCGCGATCGCCAGCGGTTCGAGCGGCGGCGGGCCGTCCACGTCGAACAGGGTCATGGCCGGCGTGGGCGTCATCACCAGCGCGCCGCCCGGCACCGCCTCGGCGAAGCCGATATCGCCGGTCTGCGCCTCTTCGAGCAGTTCGGACCAGCCTGCCGCCTCCAGCGCATCCGGCTGGTGCGGGAGGAGCGTGCGGACGGGGTGGCCGGTCGCGGCGATGCGGGCGCGCAGGTCGGGGCCGGGCCGCTCCTCCTGATCGGTCAGGATGGCGCGTGGCGGCTTGGGCCGGCCGATCTCGGGCAGGGCCTCGCGCACGATCTCGACGGTCAGGTCGCGCCCGGCGGACAGGCCGGCGGGGACGCCGGTGATCAGCGCCATGGTGCCGTCCGCCAGCGACAAGCGGCCCTGGCGGCCGGGCAGCAGATGGGTGAGGCGCGCGCGCATGACGCTGCCCAGGCGCGGGCCGCTATCCTCGGGCTCGACCAGCGCTTCCAGGATGCGGCCGTCCTCGACCAGCGCGGCGCGGGATTCGCCGATCCCGGCCTCGTGGAGCCATTCAGGCAAGCGGCAGGCCCGCGGCGCGCAGCAGCGCCCTGGTCTCGGTCAACGGGAGGCCGACGACGCCGCTATGGCTGCCATGGAGGAAGCGGATAAAGGCCTCGGCGCGGCCCTGGATGGCATAGCCACCGGCCTTGCCCATTCCTTCGCCGGTGGCGACATAGGCGTCGATCTCGGCGGGGGTGAGCGGACGAAAGGCGATGATGGTGTCGGACAGGCGGACGCGCTCGCGCCCGTCCCGGCCGATCACGCAAACCGCCGACAGGCAGTGATGCCGCCGGCCGGAGAGAAGGCGCAGCATCCGGCGCAGGTCGGTTGCATCCTCTGGCTTGCCCAGGATGCGCGGGCCGACCGCGATCGTCGTGTCGCCGGCCAGCACGATCTCGTCCGCGCCGCGGGCGACGGCGCGCGCCTTGCCCAGCGCCAGTCGCTGCGCATAATCGCGGGCGGCCTCAGCCGGCAGCGGCGTCTCGTCGATATCGGGCGCGGCCAGGCGGTCGGGCACCAGGCCCAGCCGGCCGAGCAGCTCCAGCCGGCGCGGCGAGGTGGAGGCGAGCACAAGCGTGGCGACGGGCGCGGACGCTGTTTCGAGGCGATCGGTCATGGTCGGTGGCAGCGGCGCGACGGACGCGCCACCGGCGATCAGGACGGGCCGGGGCCGCCGCGGCCGGGCATGAAGCGATAGGTGATGCGACCCTTGGTGAGGTCATAGGGAGTCAGCTCGACGAGCACCTCGTCGCCCACCAGCACGCGAATGCGATTCTTGCGCATCTTGCCGGCGGTATGCCCCAAAATCTCGTGGTCGTTCTCGAGTTGCACGCGGAACATCGCGTTGGGGAGCAATTCCACCACGCGACCGCGCATCTCGAGCAGTTCTTCCTTGGCCAAACACAAACCCTTTGTCGTGAAGATGCGTCGCCTTACCCCAACGGGCACCAAAAAGAAAGGCGCGAGGGGGCGGCGGCTCGCGCCATGCTCGGTCGGCGCATCGTCAAGATGGGATGTCGGCGGGGGATTGGCAAGCCGGCGGGTCAGGGGGGAACGATCGCGCCGGTCGCGCGCTCCTGCGGCCGGACACGAGTCCATGCGACCATTTGGGAGACGGGATGATGGACGACGCACGCATCTGGACGTTCGAGGAAAGCCTGTGGACGGCCACGCCCGAACATTATCGCGAGTCGATCGACGACGAATGCCTGATGGTCGTGCCCACGCCGCCCTTCGTGATGAGCGGCGAGGAGGCGGTCGCCGCGGTCTCCGCCACGCCGCGCTGGACCGATGTATCCTTCACCGAGCGGCGCGTCGCACGCCCGCAGGAAGGGCTGATCGTCATCGCCTATCGGGTCCGTGCGTCCAAGGATGGCGAGGATGCCTATGAGGCGCATTGCACCTCCACCTATCGGCGACGGGGGCATGAGGACTGGACCGTGATCCAGCACCAGCAGACGCCACCGCTCGCCGCCACGACCACGCGCTAAGTCGCTGATCTCGCGCAAGCATGCCGCGAGGGAGAGATTTCGCGCCATTCCCGATGCAACCGGAAGCGCGTGCCGGCGGTTTTCCGTTGAGCCGGCGCTGTCGCGTGGCATGGATGGCGCTGGCGCGAACGCCCTCGCGCCATCGTTGAAGGAGGGATCGAATGACCGACGAGCGCCATGAGAAGATCAGCCGCCGCGCCTATGAATTGTGGGAGAAGGACGGCGGCGGGCATGGCCGGCACGACGATCACTGGCACCAGGCAGCGAGCGAACATGATGCGGAGGGATCCTCTGCCGCTAACGCACTGCCGGAGGAGCCCGCCGACTCCCCGGCGTCGCCGACCCCGATGACCGAGACGCCCGTCGCCGCGCACGATCCGGAGCCGGCCGACCATCCGGTGCAGACCACCGCCGCCGAGCCGCTGGCGCCGCCGGCGGCCGTGTCCGCCAAGCCGGCGGCCCGGACGACTAAGGCGCGCAAAGCCAAGTCACCGGCCAAGCCCGCCTGATTTCCGCGGGTCGTTCCCGTCCGTTTCCCAGCATCGACCGGAGTTTGCATGGCCGACGCCCTTGTGCCTGTGTCCTCGACCGACCCAATCCTGCTGCCGCCCCCCGCCACCGCCGATCAGGCGGCGGCGATGCCGCGGCTGGTGGTCGAGTCCCTCAGTCCCAGCGTGGAGGGTGGCGACTATCCCGTCCGACGGGTGATCGGGGACGAGGTCACGGTCGAGGCGACGGTGTTCACCGACGGCCACGAACAACTAGCGGTCGAGCTGCTCTGGCGGCCGTGCGACGAGGCGGAGTGGCGGCGGGTGCCGATGACCGCGTTGCCGACCGACGTCTGGACCGCCCGCTTCACCCCTGACCGGCTCGGACGGCATGAATATGCAGTCGAGGGTTGGCTGGACGTGTTCGGCGGTTTCCGCCGCGACTATCGCAAGAAGCTGGATGCCGGAGTCGCGCAGGACGTCGATCGGCAGGAGGGGCGCAGCCTGGTCGAGGCGGCGGCGGCGCGACAGCCCGCCCTGCGCGACTGGGTGTCCCGGATCGACGGGGCGGTCGAGGGCGCGGCGGAGCTGTTGCTGTCCGACGACCTCGCGGCGGCGATGGCGGCGGCGGATACACGGCCCTTCGTCGTCCGCTCGCCCCGGCAGCTGGTCGATGCCGAGCGGATCGCGGCGCGCTTCTCCTCCTGGTATGAGCTGTTTCCGCGCTCGATCACCACCGATCCGGCCCGACACGGAACGTTCGACGATGTCATCGGCCGCCTGCCGCAGATTCGGGACATGGGGTTCGACACGCTCTACTTCCCGCCGATCCATCCGATCGGTCGCACCCATCGCAAGGGGCCGAACAACAGCCTGACGGCGGGCGAGGGTGATCCCGGCAGTCCCTATGCGATCGGCGCGGCGGAGGGCGGGCATGATGCGGTCCATCCCGAACTGGGCGGCTTCGAGGCGTTCGCCCGGCTGGTCGAGGCGGCCCGTGCACACGGTCTGGAGATCGCGCTCGACTTTGCGATCCAAGCTTCGCCCGATCATCCCTGGCTGACCGAGCATCCCGGCTGGTTCGCCTGGCGGCCCGATGGCTCGATGAAATACGCGGAAAATCCGCCCAAGAAATATCAGGACATCGTCAATGTCGACTTCTACGGACCGGACGCCGTCCCTGGCCTGTGGGCGGCGCTGCGCGACGTGGTGCTGCTTTGGGTCGAGAATGGCGTCAAGACGTTCCGCGTCGACAATCCCCACACCAAGCCACTGCCCTTTTGGGAGTGGATGATCGCCGACGTGCGCGCGCGGCATCCCGACGTCATCTTCCTGGCGGAGGCCTTTACCCGGCCGACCATGATGTACCGGCTGGCCAAGGTCGGCTTCTCGCAAAGCTATACCTATTTCACCTGGCGCGACACCAAGGCGGAGCTGGAAAGCTACATCACCGAACTGACCACCGAGGCACCGAAGGAATTCTACCGCCCGCATTTCTTCGTCAACACGCCCGACATCAATCCGGTCTATCTTCAGACTTCGGGCCGACCGGGCTTCCGCATCCGTGCGGTGCTTGCGGCGACGCTGTCGGGCCTGTTCGGCGTCTATTCGGGGTTCGAACTGTGCGAGTCCGACCCTGTCCCCGGCAAGGAAGAGTATAACGACAGCGAGAAGTATATCGTCAAACCGCGCGACTGGAACGCGCCGGGCAATATCATCCTCGACATCGCGATGCTCAACCGTCTGCGTCGTCGCTATCCGGCCTTGCAGACGCATCTGGGCACCCGCTTCTTCGTGGCGGGAAACGATCATATCATCTGGTACGGCAAGCCGGACCCGGACGGGCAGGGGATCATCTGCGTGATGGTCAATCTCGACCCGCATCAGGGCCAGGAGTGCATGTTCCAGGTGCCACTCTGGGAGCTGGGCTTGGACGATAACGGCAGCGTCGCGGTGGAGGATCTGGCGGAGGGCTATCGCTTCCGCTGGTATGGCCGGGATCAATTCATCCGGATCGAGCCCGACCAGCCGTTCCGCATCTGGCGCCTGACGAGGGATCAATGATGAGTGAAGCGCCCGACACCATGACCGATCCGCTCTGGTACAAGGACGCGGTGATCTATCAGGTCCATATCAAGTCCTTCTACGATTCGAACAATGACGGGATCGGCGACTTCAAGGGTCTGATCCAGAAGCTGGACTATATCGCCGACCTGGGCGTGACCTGTATCTGGCTGCTGCCCTTCTTCCCGTCGCCGCGCCGCGACGACGGCTATGACATCGCCGAATATCGCGACGTCTCACCCGATTACGGGACGATGGAGGATGCGCGGGCCTTCATCGCGGCGGCGCACGAGCGCGGAATCCGCGTCGTGTTCGAGCTGGTCATCAATCACACCTCCGACCAGCATCCGTGGTTCCAGGCCGCCCGCCGCGCTCCGGCGGGCAGCCCGGAGCGCAATTTCTACGTCTGGTCCGACGACAACACGCTCTATTCGGGCACCCGGATCATCTTCCTCGACACCGAGAAGTCGAACTGGACGTGGGACGAGGAGGCGGGCGCCTATTTCTGGCATCGCTTCTATTCGCACCAGCCGGACCTGAACTTCGACAATCCGGCGGTGATCGAGGAAGTGCTGTCGGTCATGCGCTTCTGGCTCGACATGGGCGTGGACGGGCTGCGGCTCGACGCCATCCCCTATCTGATCGAGCGGGACGGCACCTCGAACGAGAATCTCCAGGAGACGCACGAGGTCCTGAAGATCATCCGGCGCACGCTGGATGCCGAATATCCCGATCGGATGCTGTTGGCCGAGGCCAATATGTGGCCCGAGGACACCCAGCAATATTTCGGCGACGGCGAGCGGGGCGACGAATGCCACATGGCGTTCCACTTTCCGCTGATGCCGCGCATGTACATGGCGGTGGCGCAGGAGGATCGCTTCCCGATCACCGACATCATGCGCCAGACGCCCGATATTCCGGCCGGGTGCCAATGGGCCATCTTCCTGCGCAACCATGACGAGCTGACGCTCGAAATGGTGACCGATGCCGAGCGCGACTATCTGTGGAACACCTACGCCGCCGATCGCCGCGCGCGCATCAACCTGGGCATCCGCCGCCGTCTCGCCCCCCTGATGGAACGCGACCGGCGGCGCATCGAGCTGATGAACGCGCTGCTCCTGACCATGCCGGGCACGCCGGTGCTCTACTATGGCGACGAGATCGGGATGGGCGACAACATCCATCTCGGCGACCGCGACGGCGTGCGCACGCCGATGCAATGGTCGCCCGACCGGAATGGCGGGTTCAGCCGCTGCGATCCGCCCGACCTGACGCTGCCGGTGATCCAGGACCCGCTCTATGGCTATGAAGCGGTGAACGTCGAGGCGGCGGAGCGCGATCGCCACTCGCTGCTCAACGCGGTCAAGCGGATGCTGGCGGTGCGGCGCGAGCACCAGGCATTCGGCCGCGGGACGCAGCGGTTCCTGCGTCCGGCCAATCGGAAGATCCTGGCCTATGTGCGCGAATATGGCGACGACGCCATCCTGTGCGTGTTCAACCTCAGCCGCACCGCCCAGGCGCTGGAGCTGGAGCTGGCGGATTTCGAGGGCCGCACGCCGATCGAGATGACCGGCGGCACGCCGTTCCCGGCGATCGGCCTTGCGCCGTATGTGCTGACGCTGCCGCCCTACGGCTTCCTGTGGTTCGCGCTGTCGTCGCAGGCGGATGCGCCGTCCTGGGCGACGCCGCCCGCGCCGCTGGAGGCGGAGCGCTTCACCTTCGTGCTGCGCCCGGCGTTCGAGGATATCGCGGTCGGTTCCAATCGCTCGGTGCTGGAGGGCGATGTGCTGCCCGCCTATGTCGCGCAGCGGCGCTGGTTCGGCGCGAAGGACGAGACGATTCAAGCGGTGCGTCTCACCCGGCTCGATCCGATGCCGCAGGTCGCCGACCTGCTGCTCGCCGAGGTCGAGGTGGAGACCGATCAGGGCGCGTATCGCTACGCCCTGCCGCTCGGCATCGCCTGGGAGGGCGAGGTGCAGAGTCGCTTCGCCGCCGGTCTCGCGCTGGCGCGGGTGCGGCGCGGGCGGCAGGTCGGCCTGTTGACCGATGGCTTCGCCGTGTCCGATTTCGCGCGATCGGTGATCGCGGCGATGCAGGGCGATGTGGTCGTCGGCGAGGGCGAGGCTGCGCTGGCGTTCGCGTCCGAGGGGCTCGACCTGGCCGAGGATGCCGAGCTGGAATGGCTCACCGCCGAACAGTCGAACAGCTCGATGGTGCTGGGCCAGTCGGTGGTGCTCAAGCTGCTCCGCCGCCTGGAGGCGGGGGTCCATCCCGATGCGGAGATGGTGCGCTATCTGGTCGCCGGCGGCTATGAGGCGGTGCCGCCGGTGCTGGGCGAGGTGCGGCGCGTCGGCGACGGCACGCTGCTGATGCTGGCGCAGCGTTTCGTGCACAATCAGGGCGATGCCTGGAGCTGGACGCTGGCGATGCTTGAACGCCTGGCGACCGACGACAGTGCGACATTCGCCAATTACGCCAGTTTCGCGGAGACGATGGGCCGCCGGCTGGCGGAGATGCACGACGTGCTGGCGCGGCCGAGCGACGATCCGGCCTTCGCGCCCGAGCCGATGGATGCGGACGGGGCGGCGCATCTGGCGGCGGACGTGCGGGGCGACGTCGAGCGGGCGCTGACGCAGATCGCGGCGGCCGGCCTGACCGGCGAGGCGGCCGAGTGGCTCGCCGCAAACGGCGATGCGGTGGCAACGCGGATCGAGTCGGTCGCGGCCGGTGCGGTCGGGGCGCTGCGGACCCGCATCCATGGCGACCTGCATCTGGGGCAGGTGCTGGTGACCGGCGGCGATGTGATGATCATCGACTTCGAGGGGCAGCCGGCGAAGCCGCTCGCCGAACGGCGCGCGAAGGATCTGGCGCTGCGCGATGTCGCCGGCATCCTGCGCTCATTCGACTATGCGACCGCCGTTGCCGACCGGTCCCGGCCGCCGGGGCCGGATACCGAGGCGCTGCGCGCGGAACGGCGCTATGTCCGGTTCTGCCATGATGCGCGCAGCGTCTTCCTCGACGCCTATCGTGCGGCGCGGGACGTGGCGGTGGACCCGGCGCTGCTCGACTTGTTGCTGGTGGCGAAAGCCGCCTATGAGGTCGGCTACGAGGCGGCGAACCGGCCCGACTGGATCGAGGTGCCGGTCGATGGCCTGTATCGCGCGGCGCGCCGGCTGATCGGGACCCAGAACGACGGATGACGGCCGGGGGGCGGGTCGGTCGACAAACGACCGGGCTGCCCCCGCCACGTCTGCCGGTCTAGCGGCGTATCAGGCGGGGACCGAGCGGACGCTGCGGCGGTTGCGCCGGGTGACGACGGTCAGCCCCACGCCGACCAGCATGATCAACGCGGTCGAGCTTTCGGGCGCGAGCGTCGCCAGTTGCGGCCTGGCGCTGGCGCCGGCTTGGTTCGGATTGGCCGGGCCAGCCGTGTGCGCAGCATGGCTGGGATTGGCATGGACCCCGGCGGCAATGGTCAAAAGGGCCGCGCCGATCGTCAGGCGAAAATGGGTCATCGAGCATACTCCGTCGCTGGGCTTCGTTTCGCGCTCAAAGTGGTCCAAGTGCGTCCTTAACCTCGATATCTCCAGTTTGTTGCAGTGCGGCGAAGATTGCCACTGGTGATTGTGCAACTGCGAATGCAACTTGGTCAATCGCCGAAGGGGTCGGACCGTCAGGTCGAAAAAAACGCCCCGGAGTGTCCTCCGGGGCGGTCATGATGCCGATGCTGTCGGATCGGGGGATCAGTCGATGCGCGGCAGCGTCTCGAACTGGTGATAGGGCGGCGGGCTGGACAAGGTCCATTCCAGCGTCGTCGCGCCTTCGCCCCAGGGATTGTCGGGTGCCTTGGGCCCGGCCAGCAAGGAGTAGACCAGGTTGATGAAGAAGATCACCATGCCCGCCGCCATGATCATATAGCCGATCGACGCCACCGTGTTCCAATGCGCGAAGGCGTCCGGATAATCCGGATAGCGGCGCGGCATCCCCTGCAGGCCCAGGAAGTGCATCGGGAAGAACATCACGTTCACGCCGATGAAGAAGACGATGAAGTGGAGCTGGCCGAGGAACTCGTTGTACATCCGCCCCGACATTTTCGGGAACCAGTAATAGAACCCGGCGAACAACGAGAAGACGGCGCCGAGCGACAGCACGTAGTGGAAATGGGCGACGACATAATAGGTGTCCTGCATATAGTCGTCGATGCCGCCGTTGGCGAGCACCACGCCGGTCACGCCGCCCACCGTGAACATGAAGATGAAGCCGATCGCCCAGGTCATCGGCGTCGGAAAGCGCATCGAGCCGCCCCACATCGTCGCGATCCAGGAAAAGATCTTGATGCCGGTGGGCACCGCGATCACCATGGTCGCGGCGGTGAAGTACATCTTGGTGTTCACGCTGAGGCCGGTGGTGAACATGTGGTGCGCCCACACCACGAAGCCGACGATGCCGATTGCGACCATGGCATAGGCCATGCCGAGATAGCCGAACACCGGCTTGCGGCTGAAGGTGGCGATGATCTGGCTGACGATGCCGAAGCCGGGCAGGATCATGATGTACACTTCGGGATGGCCGAAGAACCAGAAGAGATGCTGGTAGAGGATCGGGTCGCCGCCGCCCGCCGGGTCGAAGAAGGTCGTGCCGAAATTGCGGTCGGTCAGCAACATGGTGATCGCGGCCGCCAGCACCGGCAGCGACAGCAGCAGCAGGAAGGCGGTGACCAGCACCGACCAGACGAACAGCGGCATCTTGTGCAGCGTCATGCCGGGCGCGCGCATGTTGAAGATGGTGGTGATGAAGTTGATCGCCCCCAAGATCGACGACGCGCCCGCCAGATGGAGCGCCAGGATCGCCATGTCGGTCGACGGTCCCGGCTCGCCATAGGTGGAGAGCGGCGCATAGAGCGTCCAGCCATTGCCCGCGCCGCCGAAGAAGGGCGAGGCGAGCAGCAGGATGAAGGCCGGCACGATCAGCCAGAAGCTGATATTGTTCATGCGCGGAAAGGCCATGTCGGGCGCGCCGATCATGACCGGCACGAACCAGTTGCCGAACCCGCCGATCATCGCCGGCATGACCATGAAGAACACCATGATCAGACCGTGCGCGGTGATCATCACGTTCCACAGATGGAGCGATTCGTCGAATGACGCCTCTCCGCCATGCAGCAGCGATGCCCAGCCCTGAAGATACTGGATGCCGGGATGGGCCAGCTCGGCGCGCATCAGGCCGGACACCGCGCCGCCGATGATCCCCGCGACGATCGCGAAGATCAGGTAGAGCGTGCCGATGTCCTTGTGGTTGGTGGACATGAACCAGCGGGCGAAGAAGCCCGGCTTGTGATCGGCATCGTGATGATGGGCATGGTCGCCATGCGTCTGGAACGCCGAGGGATGGAGGGCGGTGTCGGTCATCTTACTGTCCAGCGTTGCCGGCGGCGGAGGGATTGCCCGACGCGCCTTGAGTGGTGGCGGGAGCGGCGGTGGTGGCGTTCTCGACCGGGCCGGTGGCGTTGGCGGTCGCCGCGCCTTCTTCGGCCTTGGCGGCGGAGCCGTCCGCGCCCGGCTGCGGGATCACCTTGTCGGATGCGGCGCCCGGTGTCGGCATGGTGCCGCCCTTGGCGCGGATCCAGGCCGCGAACTGCGCCGGGGTCACTGCCTCGACCGCGATCGGCATATAGGCGTGGCGCGCGCCGCACAGTTCGGAGCACTGCCCGAAATAGAGGCCCGGCTTCTCGATGGTGAAGCTGGTCTCGTTCAGCCGGCCCGGCACCGCGTCCAGCTTGATCCAGAAGGCGGGGACCGCCCAGCTGTGGATCACGTCGTTGGCGGTGGTGATCAGGCGGATCGGCACGCCGACCGGCAGCACCACGCGATTGTCGGTGGCGAGCAGGCGCGGCCCGTCGCGGTCGGTGCGCGCCCGCTCGCCCGCGCCGACCTGGTTCTTTTCCTTCAGCATGTTGGCGGTGATCTCGATGCCGCCATGGTCGGGATATTGATAGCTCCAATACCATTGGTTGCCGATCGCCTTCAGCGTCACCGCGCCCGCCGGGGCCGGCCTGAACTGCGCCTGCAGCAGGCCGATCGACGGCAGCGCGATCAGCACCAGGATCGCCACCGGCAGCAGCGTCCAGATGATCTCGATCGTGGTGTTATGGCTGGTCTTGGACGGGATCGGGTTGGCCTGAGCGCGGAAGCGGATCACGACCCAGATCAGCAGCGCCAGCACGAACAGCGAGATGACGGTGATGACCGGGAACAGGATCGAATTGTGCATCCAGTGCGCGAACTCGCCGTTGCGGGTGACCTGGGGCTGGAGACCGAACACGCCGTTCGACGGCTGGCCGATGCCGGGCCGCGCCACCGCGCCGGGGGCGCCGTCGACCGCGAGCAGCGGGCTGGTCGGCGCGGCGGGCGGAGTCGCCGCCGCCGTGGTCGGCGCGGTGTTGCTGGTCCCGGCCGGCGCGGCCGCCTGTTGCGGGATGGGCGCGGGGGCGGCGAACGCCCCGGGTCCAAGCCCCATGGCCGCGAGCGCCACGCCCGCCGCGATCGCTGTCCGCTTCAACCCGGATGTGCCCATCTTATTGTTTTTCCCCGTTCATCACGGTTTTTGGCCGTGTCGGCCAACCTCACCCATTGAACATGGCTATACGACGGGGGTCGCCGGGCCTCAACCCGCGTGACCGGCTAAATCGTTGCTGCACTGCGACGACGCGTTGCCACGCGCGCGCGGCGGTCTTATCTGCGGCACCATTCATCAGGAGCGACCATGACCGAAGACGAAGTGCTGGCCGAGTTCCGCGCGGCGGAAGCGTTGCTGGAGGGGCATTTCATCCTGTCTTCGGGCCTGCGCAGCCCGCGCTACCTGCAATGCGCGCGCGTGCTGATGGACCCGCGTCGCGGCGCTCGCCTGAGCGAGGCGCTTGCGGCGCGGATCCCGGCCGCGCTGCGGGCGCGGATCACCGCGGTCGTGTCGCCTGCGATGGGCGGCGTGATCGCGGGGCACGAGATGGCACGCGCGCTGGGCGTCGATGCCATGTTCGTCGAGCGGCCGGAGGGAACCTTCGAGCTGCGCCGCGGCTTTCGCCTGAAGCCCGGTCAGCCGGTGCTGATGATGGAGGATGTGGTGACCACCGGTCTCTCCTCGCGCGAGGCGATCGCGGCGATCGGGCGTGCGGGCGGCGAGGTCATCGCGGCCGCCTCGCTGGTCGACCGGTCGAACGGTCATGTCGACCTGGGCGTCCCCTTCTTTCCGCTGATCCGGCTCGACGTGCCCAGCTATGCCGCCGACAGCCTGCCGCCCGAGCTGGCCGCGATCCCCGCGGTCAAGCCCGGCAGCCGGGCGGCGGCTTGACCGGTGGCGCACGACCTGCGCCTGGGCGTCAACATCGATCATGTCGCCACTGTCCGCAATGCGCGCGGATCGGGCTATCCCGACCCGGTGCGCGCCGGCGTGCTGGCCGCCGAGGCAGGGGCGGACGGCATCACCGCGCACCTGCGCGAGGATCGCCGCCATATCACCGATGACGACATCGCCCGGCTTGCCGCGACGCTGACCGTCCCGCTCAATTTCGAGATGGCGGCAACCCAGGAGATGCTGGCGATCGCGCTGCGCCACCGGCCGCACGCCGCCTGCATCGTGCCTGAAAAGCGCGAGGAGCGGACGACCGAGGGCGGGATCGACGCCGCCGGACAACAGGAGCGCCTGGCCCCCTTGGTCGGACAGTTGCGCGAAGCGGGCATCCGGGTGTCGCTCTTCATCGAGCCCGATCCACGCCAGATCGCGGCGGCGATCCAGCTCGGCGCGCCGGTCGTCGAACTCCATACCGGCCGTTACGCGGAACTGCACGGGGTCGAGCCGGGCGATGGCGCGGAGGAATTGCGCCGCCTGACCGATGCCGCCGCGCTGGCCGCCAAGAACGGGATCGAGGTTCATGCCGGCCATGGCCTGACCTATGACAATGTCGGCCCGATCGCCGCGATACCGCAGGTGCGCGAGCTCAACATCGGCCATTTCCTGATCGGCGAGGCGCTGTTTACTGGCCTGGGCGAGGCGGTGCGGCGAATGCGGCGCGAGATGGACGCGGCGCGGTGATCGGACCGGCTGCATGATCATCGGCCTGGGCTCCGATCTGTGCAATATCGAGCGGATCCAGGCCTCGCTCGACCGGTTCGGCGCGCGCTTCGAGCAGCGCGTCTTCACCGAGGTCGAACTGGCCCGCGCCGCCCGCCGGCCGTTCACCCGCGCCGGCACGCTGGCCAAGCGCTTCGCCGCCAAGGAGGCCTTCTCCAAGGCGGTCGGCACCGGCTTTCGCGACGGCGTGTTCATGCGCGACATCGGTGTCGTCAACGCCGCCTCGGGCGCGCCGACGCTGGCACTGACCGGCGGCGCCAAGGCGAGGCTTGACGCCTTGACCCCGCCGGGCCACGGCGCGCGCATCCACCTGACCATGACCGACGATCATCCCTGGGCGCAGGCCCTGGTCGTGATCGAGGCTTATCCGGACGCAATCGAATGAAGGACGCGGTGTTGGACGGCAGCAACCCCCAGGGCGGTCCCCAGAGCGCCCCCCCGAGCGACGGGGTCCTCGATCCCGCCGCGCCCCCGGCCAGGCGCAAGGGCACGGACTGGTGGGCCGAGGTGAAGGGGATCTTCTGGCTGATCCTGATCGTGCTGGGCTTCCACAGCTTCATCGCCAAGCCCTTCTACATCCCGTCGGAATCGATGCTGCCCGGGCTTCAGGTCGGCGACCGGCTGGTGGTGTCGAAATTCGCCTATGGCTGGTCCTATGTGTCGCCCACCATCCCCAACCCGCTCGCGATCTTCCGCAGCGTCGTACTGCACGAGCCGGTGGATAGCTGGGGCGTGCCGATCCCCTTCATCCATGGCCGGCTGTTCGGATCGCTGCCCGATCGCGGCGACGTGGTGATCGTGACGCCGCCGGGCACGCATACTGATTACATCAAGCGCGTCGTCGGCCTGCCGGGCGACCGGTTGCAGGTGCGGGGCGGCACCCTCTTCCTGAACGGCAAGGCGGTGCAGCGCGGGCCGATCCATTACGAGGATATCCCGGTCGACACCAACAGTCCCTGTTCGCCCGCCGAATATCCCGGCGCGCTGATCACCAAGCCGGACGGCAGCGCCGTCTGCCACCTGCCGATCGTCACCGAAACGCTGCCCAATGGCCGCCGCTACGACACCGTCGAACTGGGCTGGAGTCCGGGCGACGATTACGGCCCGATCACCATTCCCGCCAACCACGTCTTCCTGATGGGCGACAATCGCGATCGGTCCGCGGACAGCCGCTATCCGTCGAGCGAGCAGGGGCTGGGCGGTCCGGTGCCGTACGAGAATATCGGCGGCCGCGCCGAGTTCATCACCTTCAGCCTGGACGGCGATTCGACGCTCAATCCGCTGACCTGGTGGGGCGCGCTGCGCAGCGGTCGCGCGGGCACCTCGCTCCATCCCGCCCAGACGGAGAAATAGCATGGCCGAGGCGCAGCCCGCCGACCCCGCAGCGCGGGAGACGTCGAGCCCGGTCGAGCTGCGCGACCCTGGCACCCGTCGCGAGGTGAAGCGCGCGGCGATCTGGCTGGGCATGGCGCTGGGCATCGCGCTCGTCGTGCTGCTGATCCAGCCGATCCTGGTGATCTTCGCGGGCATCGTCTTCGCGACCCTGCTCGACGGCGGCGTCCGGCTGCTCGGCCGGGTGTTGCCGATCGGGCGCGGCTGGCGGCTGCTGATCGTGGTACTGCTGGTGCTCGCCTTCCTGCTGGGCACCTTCTATCTGACCGGCATGCAGGTGACGCAGCAGGTGATGCAACTCCGCTCGACGCTGGAGGCGCAGGCGCTAAAGGTCACGGGCTGGCTGTCGGCGCAGGGGTTGATGCCCGGCGCGTCGGACGTCAGCGGGTTGCTGCGCCAGGCGGCGGGGTCGATCGGCCGGCTGACCAGCTGGCTGGGCACGGCCGTGGGGGCGATCACCAGCCTGTTCATGATGATGATCATCGGCCTGTTCCTGGCGATCGACCCGCAGGGCTATGGGCGCGGCCTGCAATGGCTGGCGCCGAGCGACATGCGCGCCGAGTTCGGCCGTACGCTGGAGCATATGGGCAGGACGCTGCGCAAGCTGCTCGCCGGCCGCCTGCTCGGCATGGCGTTCGAGGGCGTGATGACGGGCATCGCATTGGGGGTCGGCGGCGTGCCGATGGCGATGCTGCTCGGCATCATCGCCGGCATCCTGGCCTTCATCCCCAATATCGGGGCGATCATCACCGGCGTGCTGATGGTCGCGGTGGGGTTCAGCGCGGGTACGCACACCGGCTTTTGGGCGATCGGCACCTATCTGATCGTGCAGACCCTGGACGGCTATGTCGTGGTGCCGATGGTCGCCAAGCGCACCGTCGACCTGCCGCCGGCGCTGACGCTCGGCACGCAGATCATGGCGAGCGCCCTGTTCGGCATCTTGGGCTTGGCGTTGGCCGACCCCTTCACCGCCGTGGTCAAGGCGGGGCTGGAACGCGCCGCCGAGCGCAACGACGAAGAAGCGGGCGCGACGACCGGGGCATGACGCCCCGGCGGCCTCAGGAGTGCGTGACCGTGACCAGATAGTCGAGCGCGGTTGACGACCCCAGCGCAAAGCCGCGGGTAGGCGAGAAGACCAGGCCAGTGACGTCGCGCACCGCCAGGCCCTCGCTCGCCAGCAGGGTGGTGAGTTCGTCGGGCGTCAGGAACTTGTCCCAGTCGTGCGTCCCGCGCGGGATGGCGCCGACCGCCTCCGCCGCGTCGACCAGCGCGAAGCGGGACAGGGCGGTGCGGTTGGGGGTGGACAGGATCATCAGCCCGCCCGGCGCCAAGGCGCCCGCCAGCCCGGCGACGAAGGCGGCGGGCCGCGCGACATGTTCGATCACCTCCAGGCAGGTCACCAGGTCGAACCGCTCACCGGCCAGATGCTCGACGCTGCCCGCGCGGTAGTCGATCGTCAGACCGCCTGCCGCGGCATGGGCGGCGGCGGCGGCGATGTTCTCCGGCGCGGCATCCAGCCCGGTGACGGCGGCGCCCATCCGCGCCAGCGGCTCGCACAGCAGCCCCGCGCCGCAGCCGACATCCAGCGCGCGTTTGCCCTTGAGCGGCGCGAAGCTGGTCGCATCGCCGTCCCAATGCGAATCGATGGCTGCGCGGACATAGCCGAGCCGCACCGGATTGAGCCGGTGGAGCATCGCCGACGACCCCCGGGGGTCCCACCATTCGGCCGCCAGCTTGCCGAAATGGGCCGCTTCGGCGGGAAGGATCGAACTGCTTGCGGGTGCCGGGGCGGCGGCGTCACTTGTCATGGCCATTTTCGCTACCTATCAGGGCCGCCGCTTCCACCCAAGGAGAATGGCACCGAGCATGGCGCGTATCGTGATGAAGTTCGGCGGCACGTCGATGGCCGGGATCGAGCGCATCCGGAGCGTCGCCGCGCGCGTCAAACGCGAGGTCGATGCCGGAAACCAGGTCGCGGTCGTCGTGTCGGCCATGGCGGGCGAGACGGACCGGCTGGTTGGCTTCTGCCGCGAGGCCTCGGCGCTCTACGACCCGCGCGAATATGACGCGGTCGTCTCGTCGGGCGAGCAGGTGACCAGCGGTCTGCTCGCCATCGCGCTTCAGGCGATCGGCGTGCCCGCGCGCTCTTGGCTCGGCTGGCAGCTCCCGATCCACACCGACGACGCCCATGCCAAGGCGCGGATCGGCACGATCGACACCGCCGCGCTCGACGCCAGCCTGGCGCAGGGCGAGGTGGCGGTGATCCCGGGCTTCCAGGGCGTGTCGGCGGACAACCGCATCACCACGCTTGGCCGTGGCGGCTCCGACACCTCCGCGGTCGCGGTGGCGGCGGCGATGAAGGCGGACCGGTGCGACATCTACACCGATGTCGACGGCGTCTATACGACCGACCCGCGCATCGTGCCCCGCGCGCGCAAGCTGCACCGCGTGACGTACGAGGAAATGCTCGAACTCGCCTCGGTGGGGGCGAAGGTGCTCCAGACCCGCTCGGTGGGTCTGGCGATGAAGGAACAGGTCCGCGTCCAGGTATTGTCGTCCTTCACTGGCGACGATGCCCCGATGGCGGACACGCTGCCCGGTACGATGATCGTGGGCGAAGAGGAGATCGACGACGTGGAACGCCAGCTCATCACCGGCATCGCGCACGACAAGAACGAGGCCAAGATCACGCTGGTCGCGGTGCCGGACAAGCCCGGCGCGGTGGCCGCGATCTTCGAACCGCTGGCGGCGGCGAACATCAACGTCGACATGATCATCCAGAACATTGCGCACGACCATGGCTCGACCGACGTGACCTTCACGGTGCCCTCGGCGGACCTGGCCCGCTCGATGGAGGCGCTGAATCAGGCGCGCGGCGCGATCGGCTTCACCGACCTCAGCCACGATACGCGCGTCGCCAAGATCTCGGTGGTGGGCGTCGGCATGCGCAGCCATGCCGGCGTCGCCTCGACCATGTTCACGACCCTGGGCGCACGCGGCATCAACATCCAGGCCATCTCCACCTCGGAGATCAAGGTCAGCGTGCTGATCCACGAGGACGAGACCGAGCTCGCGGTCCGCGTGCTCCACACCGCCTATGGCCTCGACGCCGAGGTGGGGGCTTGACGATCGGGCAGGAGCGGCTCCAGCGCCGCATGGCGCGCGGCGCGGACTTCCTGGGCAGCGAGGTCGCGATCATGGCCGGAGCCATGTCGTGGGTCAGCGAGCGCAACCTGGTCGCGGCGATGTCCAATGCCGGTGGGTTCGGTGTGATCGCGTGCGGCGCGATGACCCCGGCGCTGCTCGACGCGGAGATCGCGGGGACGAAGGCGCTGACGGCCAGGCCGTTCGGCGTCAACCTGATCACCATGCATCCCGACCTGTTCGAACTGATCGCGGTGTGCGGCCGGCACGGGGTCGGCCATGTCGTGCTCGCCGGCGGCCTGCCGCCCAAGGGCGCGCTGGAGGCGATCAAGGCAACGGGCGCGAAGGTGATCTGCTTCGCGCCGGCGCTGTCGCTGGCCAAGAAGCTGATCCGTTCGGGCGTCGACGCGTTGGTGATCGAGGGGATGGAGGCGGGCGGCCATATCGGCCCCGTCTCGACCAGCGTGCTGGCGCAGGAGATGCTGCCGGTGATCGCCGATCAGGTGCCGGTGTTCGTGGCGGGCGGGATCGGGCGGGGCGAAGCGATCGCCGGCTATCTCGACATGGGCGCCGCCGGCGTCCAGCTCGGCACGCGGTTCGTCTGCGCAACCGAGTCGATCGCGCATCCCAATTTCAAGCGCGCCTTCATCCGCGCCTCGGCGCGCGACGCGGTGGCGTCGGTGCAGATCGATCCGCGGCTGCCGGTCATTCCGGTGCGCGCGCTGAAGAATGCCGGGGGCGAGCTGTTCACCGCCAAGCAGCGCGAGGTCGCCCAGTCGCTCGACGAGGGCGCGGTGGCCATGGCCGAGGCGCAGCTCCAGATCGAGCATTACTGGGCGGGGGCGCTGCGCCGCGCGGTGATCGATGGCGATGTCGAGCATGGCAGCGTCATGGCCGGCCAGTCGGTGGGCATGGTCACGCGCGAGGAGCCGCTCGCCGACATCATCGCCGAGCTGATGACCGAGGCGGCCGGCGCGCTGGAGAAGCGGGCGGCCTGACCCGCCTAACGGCAAATGGGCGATCCGATCGACCAGCGATGGCCGAACGGATCGCTCACCTGACCATAACGGTCACCCCAGAACTGGTCGCCGACCTTCATGGTCAGCGTGGCGCCCGCCGCGACGGCGCGATCGGTCCAGCGGTCGGCGTCATCGACCTGCAGGTGCAGCGTCACGCCTTGCGGGGCCGGCTCGGCATGGCCGCGCCATTCGGGAAACTCGTCCGACAGCATGATCCAGCCGCCATTGATCCGCAGCGATGCCTGCATCAGCCGCTGGCCGTCCTCGGCGACGTTGCGTTCCACGATCTCGGCGGCGAAGGCGCGCTGGTAGAAGGTCAGCGCCTCCGCGCCGCGCCGCTCGCTGATGGTGAGGAAGGGCGTGACTCCGCTGACGGGACGTTCGGCCATGGCGTCTCTCCTGTTGCCGCGTACTGATCGGCATCATGCGTAATTCGACCGCCGGCCGGCGGCAATCATGGTGCGGGGTTCCACCCGTGGAAAGGTTGCGTTAACGGCAGGGGCATGACCGGGCCGGATCAACCGATGGCGGGGCATTTCACGGGAGGCGAGCATCGCCTGCCGGTGCGCGTCTATTACGAGGATACCGACCTGTCGGGCGTGGTCTATCACGCCAATTACCTGCGCTACATGGAGCGCGCCCGGTCCGACATGCTGCGCGAAGCCGGGATCGACCAGCGCGCCGCAGTCGAGGCTGGCGAGGGGGCCTATGCGGTCGCCGACCTGCATATCCGCTATCTGGCACCTGCCCGGCTCGACGATGCCCTGATCGTGGCATCGACCTTGGTCGAGGTGACGCCGGCCCGCGTCGTCATTCATCAGACAGTCAGGCGCGACGCGGTTCTACTCGCGCAAGCGCGGGTGGTCGTGGCGTTCGTCGCGCCCACCGGCCGGCCGCGCCGCCAACCGCGCGGCTGGCTCGACATCTATACCCAGTTGCTGGCTCAAGGGGGCCCGAAATGAATCCGGTGTTCAACATGGATGCGGCGACGCTGTCGCCGGTCGCGCTGTTCCTTCAGGCCGATGTGGTCGTGAAGCTGGTGATGCTTGGCCTGCTCGCCGCCAGCATCTGGACTTGGGCGATCATCATCGCCTTTGTCGGCCGGCTGCGCCGCACCCGGCGCGAGATGGCGCGGTTCGAGCGCGATTTCTGGAAGGCGGACGATATCGACGCCTTCCACAAGGCGGAGGCCAGTCTCGACATCCCCAGCGCCCGCGTCTTCGCCGCCGGCGTGCAGGAGTGGCGGCGCTCCACCGCGCACGAGCCGATCGACCGCGACGGCACGCGCGAACGGCTGGCGACCGCGATGGGCGCGGCCTCCGCGCTGGAAATCGACAAGCTGTCTGACCGGTTGAACGTGCTGGCGACGGTCGGTTCGGTCGCACCGTTCGTCGGGCTGTTCGGCACGGTCTGGGGCATCATGCGCGCCTTCACCGGCATCGCCTCGGCGCAGAATTCGTCGCTGGCGGTGGTCGCGCCCGGCATCGCCGAGGCGCTGTTCGCGACCGCCATCGGCCTGTTCGCCGCCATCCCCGCCGTGATCGCGTACAACCGGTTCAGCCACGGCGTGAACAAGGTCGAGGCCTCGCTCCACCGCTTCGCCGACGGCTTCCACACCACGCTGTCGCGCCAGCTGGACGGGGCGCGGTGAGCCCGTGGCGATGAACCTGCCCTCCGGCCGCAAGGGCCGGCGTGCGCCGATGGCGGAGATCAACGTCACGCCGCTGGTCGACGTGATGCTGGTGCTCCTGATCATCTTCATGGTCACCGCGCCGCTGCTGACCACCGGCGTGCCGGTGAATCTGCCCGACACGCGCGCCAAGGCGCTGGACCAGGACCAGGAGCCGATCGCGGTGTCGCTGGACGCCGAGGGCCGGCTCTATGTCGGAGATGACGAGATCACTGAGGCGGCGCTGCCCGCGCGGCTCGATGCGATCCGCGCTGCCGCCAAGGGAGCCGAGCCGCCGCAGGTCTATCTGCGCGCGGACAAGGCGCTGGATTACGGCAAGGTGATGCGGGTCATGGGCGAGCTCAATCGCGCCGGCCTGAACCGCGTCGCGCTGGTGACGGTGGAAGGCTGATGGACCGCCGCGAGAAGATCGCGCTCGGGGTCGCGGTCGCGGGGCATGGCGTGCTCTTCGGCCTGCTCTCGGTCGGGTTTCTCGCCACGCCGAATCCGCTGAAGCTCAGTCACCCGCCGATCGACATCTCGCTGGTCCCCGACGTCGCGCTGGAACAGACCTCGCCGACGCCGAACCAGCCGCCTGCGCCTTCCGTCGCCCCCGACCAAGGTGCGCCGGAAGAGGCCGCCGCGCCCAAAGCGGAATCCGCGCCGGAGCCAGAGCCTGCACCGGAGCCCGCACCGCCGGAACCGGCCCCGAAGCCGGCTCCTGCGCCGAAACCCGCGCCACCCAAGCCCGCGCCCGAACCGGTGCGGGCGCCTGCGCCCAAGCCCGCGCCTGCGCCGAAGCCGGTGCCCAAACCTCAGCCCCGGCCGAAGCGCCCGACCCCGGCGGCCGAACCGGCCAAGCCGCAGCCCAAGGTGGCAGCCAAGCCCGCGCCCGCGCCCGCCAAGGCTGCTGCCAAGCCGTCGCCCGCCAAGCCCGCCGCCGCGCCCGCCAAGGCGAAGCCGGACGCCAAGCCCGCCGCCGCCAAGCCGGCTGCGACCAAAGGCGAGGGCAAGTCGGCCACCGCCACCGCGGCCAAGCCGCGCGGCTCGCGGCTCGGCGCCGATTTCCTGAAGGGCCTGAGCGACACGCCGTCGCCCGCCAAGGCCGCCGCCGCGCCCGCCGCCAAGATGGGCGCGCAGGCCGCGGCGAATATCGGATCGGCGATCAAGCGCCAGGTCCAGCCCTGCGCCAACCGCCAGGTCTCGCCCGGCCCCGGCGCGGAGCGGATCCGCGTCGCGATCAACCTGCGCCTGAACCGCGACGGCAGCCTGGCGTCGCGGCCGCGCGTCGTCGGCCATACCGGCGTCGATGACGAAAATCGCCGCTACGTCGAGCGGGTCGACGATCTGGCGATCGCGACCTTCGTCGGCTGTTCGCCTTTGCGCGATCTGCCGCCCGAGCTTTATGACGTGCCCAATGGCTGGAGCAATTTCACGCTCCGCTACAATCTGCTGGGTTGAGGATGACCATGTTCCGCAAGACACTGACGCTCGCCCTGCTGCTCGGCACCGCCGCCGCGATGGCGCAGGAGCCGGCCGCGCCGCCGCCGCAATCGACCCCGCAAGCCGCCGCGCCGGCTCAGGCGCAGCTTCCCGCCGACGACCAGGCCGGCGGCTTGATCGTCGATGTCGAGGGCGGCACGTCGCAGCCGACGCCGATCGCCATCCCGGTCATGCCGACCCCCGCCGTGGTCCAGACGCCGGCCGGCGCGACCGATACGCTCGGCCGGCAATTGTCGGACATCGTCGCCAACGACCTGCGCAATTCGGGCCTGTTCACGCCGCTGTCGCCGGGCCAGTTGCGCGCGGTCGGCTTTCCGGAGGTGACCGCGCCCGCCTTCGACTATTGGCGGGGCACGGCGGCGCAGGCGCTGGTCCAGGGCTATGTCCGCGCCAATGGCGACGGCACGCTGACGGTCGGTTGCTATCTCTACGACGTGTCGGCGCAGCGCGAGCTGGTGCGCCAGGGCTTCGTGGTGCCGCCGGCCGACTGGCGGCGCGCCGGGCACAAGTGCGCCGACACCGTCTATTCGCGCCTGACCGGCGAGAAGCCCTATTTCGACAGCCGCGTCGTCTATGTTTCGGAGACGGGGCCGAAGGGCAAGCGCATCAAACGGCTGGCGATCATGGACCAGGACGGCGCCAACCACCGCTTCCTGACCAACGGCCAGTCGATCGTGCTGACGCCGCGCTTCGCGCCGAACCAGCAGTCGATCGTCTATATGAGCTACGAGAACGACCGGCCGTCCATCTATGTCTACGACCTGGGATCGGGGCGGCCGCGCCGGGTGGTGCAGAACGCCAACCTGACCTTCGCGCCGCGCTTCTCGCCCGATGGCCGCTGGATTCTGTTCTCGATGGCGGTCGGCGGCAATACCGACATCTACCGGGTGTCGTCGCAGGGCGGCACGCCGCAGCGGCTGACCAATTCGCCCGGCATCGACACCGGCGGCAGCTATTCGCCCGACGGATCGCGCATCGTGTTCGAAAGCGACCGGTCGGGTGGGCAGCAGATCTACACGATGAACGCCGACGGTTCGAACCAGCAGCGCATCAGCTTCGGCGGCGGCCGTTATGCGACGCCGGTATGGAGCCCGCGCGGCGACCTGATCGCTTTCACCAAGCTGGCCGGCAATTTCCGCATCGGCGTGATGAGCCCATCGGGCGGCGGTGAGAAATTGCTGACCGACAGCTGGTCGGACGAGGGGCCGAGCTGGTCGCCCAATGGCCGCGTCATCACCTTCTATCGCTCCGGGCGCGGGGCGAGCGGCGCGGCGCAACTGTGGATGGTCGACCTGACCGGCGTGAACGAGCGTCGCATCCCGACCCCGCTGGGCGGCTCCGATCCCGCCTGGGGGCCGCTGCGTCCCTGAATGCCATCATGCCTTTGTAGGGAGTAATGCCATGACCAAGCTGAAGACCGCGATCCTGATCGGCACCGCCACGCTGGCGCTGGCCGGCTGCGCCAAGAAGCGTCCCGCCGTGCTGCCGCCCGCGCCGACCGAGACGCCGAGCACCGCTGGCCAGACGGGCCCCGGTGGTCCGATCGGCAGTGGCGTGGCGCCGGGCAGCGACGCGGACTTCCAGCGTTCGGTGACGTCGAACACGATCCATTTCGGGCTCGACCAATATGACATCGATCCGCAGGCGCGCGCGATCCTCGATAGCCAGGCCGAATGGCTCCAGCGCAATCCCAATGTGCGGATCACCATCGAGGGGCATTGCGACGAGCGCGGCACGCGCGAATATAATCTGGCGCTGGGCGACCGCCGCGCCAATGCCGCCAAGAACTATCTGGCCGCCAAGGGTGTTTCGCCCAGCCGGATGACGACGATCAGCTATGGCAGCGAACGCCCGATCGCGCTGGGCTCCGACGAAGCTGCCTATGCGCAGAACCGTCGCGCGGTCACGATCGTGCTGGGGTGATCGGAGGGGGAGGCCGGTCGGACGCGGCCTGCGCCTTCTCGGCTCTCATGCCGGATGATCGGCAGGCCGGGCCAGACCCACTGCACCATCCCGGCGGGGCGGGGCCTTTGCAGAAGTCGACCTTCCACCCCCGAAGCCCTCCACCCCGGCGGAAGCCGGGGTCCAGTCACGGAACGACCCGAAAGACCTGCAGCCGTTTCCTAACTAAATCCCGGCCTTCGCCGGGATGGTAAGAGAGGCTATTGCAGAGCATAGGGTCGAAGGATGCATGGGCATCGTCCCTTGGACCCGCACGGCGCCCGCGACCGTTCGAACGATCGACACCGGCCGTACGAGGATCGCCCATGCACCCTGCCACAAGGTCGTTCGCGCTGGTCCTGGGCGGCGGCAATGCGCTCGGGGCCTATCAGGCGGGCGTGTACCAGGCGCTGGATGAGGCCCGGCAGCGGCCGGACTGGATCGCCGGCACCTCGGTGGGGGCGGTCAACGGCGCGGTGATCGCCGGCAACGCCGAGGACGTCCGGGTCGCCCGCTTGCGCGACCTGTGGCAACCCTCCGCGATCAGTGACGGACTCGACTGGCCGAGCGGCGGCGAGACGCTGCGCCGCACTGCCGCCGTCGCCGCGACGATGATCGCCGGGCGCCCAGGGCTGTTCGCGCCGGTCGGGCCGCTCGGCTCCTGGTGGCGACCCGATCCGCTGGCCGCCGCGCCGGGGCTGTTCGATCAGGCCGCGATGAGCGACACGCTTGCCCGGCTCGTCGACCCGGATCGGCTGAACGGCGGCACACCGCGCTACACGGCCTGCGCCGTCGACCTGACGACCGGCGAGGATCGCTTCTTCGACAGTACCGAAGGCCGCGTCGCCATCGCGCATATCCGCGCCAGCGCCGCGCTGATGCCGACCTTTCCGCCGGTCGATGTCGACGGGCGGCTGCTGGTTGATGGCGGCGTGTCGGCGAACGTGCCGCTCGACGCGGTGCTGCGGTCGCCGGGCGACGGACCGCGCTTCTGCCTGGCGGTCGACCTGATGCCGGTCCGAGGCGGCCGCCCGCACGGACTGGGCGAGGCGGCGGGGCGGGCGCAGGACCTGATGTTCGCGGTGCAGACGCGGCGGGCGATCGATCATTGGCGGCACGTCTATGCGCATGACCCGGCCTATGCGGGGCGGTCGGTCACACTCGCGCGGCTGGCCTATCGCGACCAGGAGCGGGAGGTCGCGGGCAAGGCGATGGACTTCTCGCCCGAGACCATCCGCCAGCGCTGGGACGCCGGCCGGCGCGACGCGGCGGCGCTGCTCGACCGCCTGGCCGCCGGCGCGCTCCCGATCGGCGCGCCGGGCCTGACGGTCGTCGGCAACGAGGATCAGCCGAGCGACTGATCGAGCAGCCGGGCGAGGCGCAGGCCGCCCTTCACCACTTCCTCGCGCGCGACCGGGATCAGGCGCTCGATATCGGCCTCGCTCATCGTCATCCGCGCTGGCGTCGGGCGGCAGGGATCGCCGTGCATCGCGACCGTATAGGCCTGTTTGGCGACGCTCCAGCTCTCGCGGCTCCAGTCGGTGGTGCTGCCGCGCGCCAGGCGGGCGCGCACCGCGGGCGGATAGCGTTTGACGATGCGCGGCGGGCTGGAGATGGCGCGCTCCGCCAGCAGCCCGTCCCAGACCGAATGGAGGTTGAGGCGCGCCGGGTCATAGGCGCCATAGCTGGTCTTGGCGTCGTTGCCGCCTTTGTCGCCCTTGTCGCCGGCATGGAGCGGCTGGTGCAGGTCGCCGACGAAATGCACCAGGAAGGCAAGCGCCATCACCCGGTCATGCGCGCTCGCCTTGCGATCCGCGAGGAGGCGACGCTGGCGGTCGATCTGGGTCGAGACGCAAGCGCCGTCCTTGCAGGCCGGCTGCAGGTCGAAATCGGCGCAGATGCTGACATTCTGATAGTGCCAGCTATAGGCATAACCGAAGCGCGACTGGCCGTTCGCATCCTTCAGCGGCTTGACGCAATCGGGCCAGACGCTCGCCTCCTCGATGGTCCGCGCCGGGCATTCGGGCGTGTCGAGCCGGGCTTGCGCCGCCAGGATGCGGGTGATCGCGGCTCGGGTCTTGGGCGTCACATTGTCCCAGGCGATCGCCGCCACCGTCTGATGGCCATATTCCCAATAGGCGCTGGCCGGGCTGGCGAGCAGGGCGGCCGTCGCCAGGGCCGCGATACGCTTGATCACGCTTCGTCTCCGTAGATCGCGACCTGTCTGGCGCCGGTGGAGTCGGCGCGGCCGCGGAACATTCCGCTTGTATTGAAATGCCATAGCGCCTGTCCATCGGGGGTGGCGACGATCACGCCGCCGGTGCCGCCCATCTCCCTGACGCCGGCGAGCACGGTGCGCGTGGCGGTGGCCGCATCTTCGCCGAGCAGGCGGATGCGCGCGCCGATCTCGTGTCCGACGCTTTCGCGGATGAAGAATTCGCCCGATCCTGTGGCGGAGACGGCGCAGGCCCGGTCGTCGGCATAGGTGCCGGCCCCAATCACCGGCGAATCGCCGATCCGGCCCCAGCGCTTGCCGGTGACGCCGCCGGTCGAGGTGGCGGCGGCGACATGCCCGTCCGTGTCGCAGGCGACCGCGCCGACCGTGCCGTATTTCATGTCGACATCGAACCAGCTTTCGCCGTCGGCCTTTGCTTTCATCGCCTCCAGTTGCGCGCGGCGCGCGGGCGTGGCGAACCAGTCGCCATCCGCCTGCTCCAGACCCTGTTCGGTCGAGAAGATGTCCGCGCCGCGCCCGGCCAGGAAGACGTGCGGGCTGTGCTCCATCACCGCGCGGGCGAGCGCGACCGGGTGACGGGTCGCGCTGACCGCCGCCACCGCGCCCGCGCGCCGGTCGCGCCCGTCCATGATCGCCGCATCCAGCTCGATCGTGCCGTCATAGGTGAAGACGGCGCCGCGGCCGGCGTTGAAGCTGGGATCGTCCTCCAGCACTTCGACAGCCGCCGCCACCGCGTCGAGCGCCGACCCGCCCGTCGCCAGGATCGCACCGCCCGCATCCAGCGCACGCGCCAGCGCGGCGCGGGCGGCGGCATCATAGGCGTCGCCGATCACGTCGCGCGCCAATTGCCCGGCGCCGCCATGGATCATCAGGCTCCAGCGGGGAGGGGTGGTCATGACGGATCGATCCTAGAGCAGGGCCGGTCGCACCGGCCGGGGGTGGAGGCGAAGCCCGATCAGCGGGCGCAGCCAGCGGATGCGGCGGCCGCCATAATAGAAGGCGGCGCAACCCGCGACCGTGGCGGCGACCAGGATCGCGAACTCGGCGGCGAAGGGCAGGCCGGCCGGCATCAGCCAGAGCGCGACCAGCACGATGATCGTCTGGTGGACGAGGTAGAAGGGGAACACCGCCTCGGTCAGCGTCGCCCGCGCCGGATGATCGCGGTTGAGGAAGCGGGTGGCGAGGCCGATCAGCGCGACGATCGCGCCCCATTGCTCGGCGGCATGGGCGATGCCGTAGCGAACGTAGAGCGCCGGTCCGAACGGCCCGATCCAGCGCAGCTCGACCCCGGCGACGAAGCCATAGCCGGCCAGCGCCATCACGGCTCCGAGCGGCCACCAGCGGCGGATCGCCGCCATGGCGGCGGGCGATCCGGCCAGGCCGAAGCCGAACAGGAACGCGGGCAGGTAGCTGATGTGCGCGATGCCGTCGCCGAACAGCGCATGCGTCTCCGCCGCCATCGCGAACCAGCGGGCGTGGATGAAGGCGTACCAGGCGAAGGGCAGGAGGACGACGCCGATCCCGCCCAGCCAACGGCCGAACAGCCGGTCGAACCCGTCTTGCAGCCGGCCGAGCCGCAGGCACGCGACGACCAGCGCCAGCATCAGCGTGTAGAGCCACAGATAGGCGACGAACCACAGATGGTTCCAGCTCGGCAGATCGAGCCCGCCGATCGTGGAGAAGCGAAAATAGTCGCGCGTCCAGAAGGTCCAGTAGCCGGCCTGGTAGCCCGCCTTGCTGACCAGTTCCGCCCAGGGCTGGGGCGGCACGATCACCGCGATGCCGAAGGCCAGCGGCAACGCCAGCCGCTTGCTCCGCCCCCAGGCGAAATCGCCGGGCGATCGGCTGCGCGCGAGCAGCGCGCGGCTGGCATAGCCGGAGACCACGAACAACAGGCTCAGCCGCCAGGCATTGACCAGCAGCATCGGCACCGTGATCCAGCTTTCGGCATGGGCGGACTTCACATGATAGTTCCAGTCCGCGAACACCATCGCGATATGGTAGAGGATCAGCAGCGCGAAGGCGCCGACCCGCAGCCAGTCCATGCCATAATGTCGCGGGAATTTCGCTACAGTCACGCCTGCGCCCTACAGGCTTGTCTTTGAACCGCAACCCGCACGCTGTATATGGGGGCCATGTCCATTCGTCCCTGGCGGGATATCCACCGCCGCCACAGCCGCCAGATCATGGTCGGCGCCGTTCCCGTCGGCGGCGATGCGCCCGTCACCGTGCAGACCATGACCAACACGCCGACCAGCGATCCGGTCGCCACGATCGACCAGATCCGTCGCTGCGAAGAGGCGGGAGCGGACATCATCCGCGTCTCCTGCCCCGATGTGGAAAGCACCGCCGCGCTGCGCCAGATCACCCGCGCCGCGCGCGTGCCGATCGTCGCGGACATCCATTTCCACTACAAACGCGCGCTGGAGGCGGCGGATGCGGGCGCGGCCTGCCTTCGCATCAATCCCGGCAATATCGGCTCGTCGGAGCGGGTGGCGGAGGTGGTGCGCGCCGCCAAGGCCAATGGCTGCGCGATCCGCATCGGCGTGAACGGCGGCAGCCTGGAGAAGCACCTGCTCGAGAAATATGGCGAGCCGTGCCCCGACGCGCTGGTCGAGTCGGCGCTCGACCATATCAAGCTGCTTCAGGACCACGACTTCCACGAATATAAGGTCGCGGTGAAGGCCTCCGACCTGTTCCTGGCGGTGGCCGCCTATCAGCAACTGGCCGAACAGGTCGACTGCCCGCTGCACCTGGGGATCACCGAGGCGGGCGGCTTCGTCGGCGGCACCGTCAAGTCGGCGATCGGCATCGGCTCCCTGCTTTGGTACGGCATTGGCGACACGATCCGCGTCTCGCTTTCCGCTGAGCCGGAAGAGGAAGTGCGCGTCGGCTTCGAAATCCTGAAGGCGCTGGGAATCCGCAACCGCGGCGTCCGCGTCGTGTCCTGCCCGAGCTGCGCGCGCCAGGGCTTCGACGTGATCCGCACCGTCAGCGTGCTGGAGGAACGGCTGCAGCATATCCGCACGCCCATGTCGCTGTCGGTGCTGGGCTGCGTCGTCAACGGCCCCGGCGAGGCGCGGGAGACGGACATCGGCATCACCGGCGGCGGCAATGGCCGGCACATGGTCTATCTGTCCGGCGTCACCGACCATCATGTCCAGGACGAGGGCATGATCGATCACATCGTCGCATTGGTCGAAGCCAAGGCGGCCGAGATCGAAGCAGCGTCGGAACGGGCCGCGATCGCGGCGGAGTGATCGGCGGCCCGCGACGGGCCGCCCCATATGGACGTCACAAGACGGTGCGCACCGGCAAGAGCCGGGCGCTGAGCCGTTGATGAGAGGCAACGGAATGACGAGCGAACGACGCCGCCTTGCGGCGCTGCGCGGCTATGCGATCCTGGACAGCACGGCCGAGCCGGCTTTCGACGAATTGATCGCGCGGGTCGCGGCGACGTTCGACATGCCCTGTGCGATGCTGTCCTTCCTCGACGCGCATCGGCAGTGGCACAAGGCGCGGGTCGGGGTGGCGGAGGCGGAGATCCCGCGTGCCTTCTCCCTCTGCACCCACAGTATCCTGTCGGACACGGTGACGGTGCTGCCGGATGCGGCGGCGGATGCGCGGTTCGTAGACCATCCGATGGTGGCCGGCGAATGCGGCATCCGCTTCTACGCGGCCGCGCCGGTGCGGACGGCGGAGGGCGCGGCGATCGGCACCGTCTGCGTCTTCGATCACCAGCCGCATCCGCCGTTGTCGGGGCAGGGCCAGTTGCAGCTTGCCAGCTTTGCGCAGGAAGCGCTGGATTTGCTGGACCGCCGGCTGGCCAGGCTGGCGTTGCGGCCGGCGGCTTAGGACTTCAGTTGCCCCTGGCGGAGGGGCGGGTTGCCACCTCCCCCGGCGGGGGAGGTGTTAGAGAGCGCTCACTCCGCCGCCGCCGCCACCGGCGTCGGCTCCTTCCACACCAGGATCGGCTTGCGCGCGGCGCGCGTCTCGTCGAGCCGGGCGCGGGGAGCGAAGTGCGGCGCGGTCTTCAGCGCCTGGTCGCCCGCCTTGGCCCGCTCCGCCACCGAGCGCAGCGCGCCGATGAACTGGTCCAGCGCCGCCTTCGATTCGGTCTCGGTCGGCTCGACCAGCATCGCGCCGTGGACGACCAGCGGGAAATACATGGTCATCGGGTGGAAGCCCTCGTCGATCAACGCCTTGGCGATGTCGATCGTCGAGAAACCCTCGGCGAGGCCGGCATCGGAGAAGATCGCCTCGTGCATGCACGGGCCACTCCGGGCGAAGGGGGCGTCGAGCGTGTCCTCCAGCGAGCGCAGCACGTAATTCGCGTTGAGCACCGCATCCTCGGCGACCTGGCGCAGGCCGTCCGCGCCATGGCTGAGGATATAGGTCAGCGCGCGCGTGAACATGCCCATCTGGCCGTGGAAGGCGACCATACGGCCGAAGCTGTCGGCATGATGATCCTCGGCATTCTCCTCCTCGACCAGGCGGAAGCCGGCGTCGGTCTGCTCGACGAAGGGCAGGGGCGCGAAGGGGGTCAGCGCCTCGGAGAAGACCACCGGCCCGGACCCCGGCCCGCCGCCGCCATGCGGGGTGGAGAAGGTCTTGTGCAGGTTGATGTGCATCGCGTCGACGCCGAGATCGCCCGGCCGCACCCGGCCGACGATCGCGTTGAAGTTCGCGCCATCGCAATAGACGTATCCGCCGGCCGCATGGACCGCGTCGGAAATGGTCTTCAGGTCGCGCTCGAACAGGCCGCAGGTGTTGGGGTTGGTGATCATCACCCCCGCCACGTCCGGCCCCAGCCGGGCGATGAGCGCGGCGGTGTCGACCCGACCATCGGCGGTGGCGGGAATGTCCTCCACCGAGAAGCCGGCGAAGGCGGCGGTGGCGGGGTTGGTGCCATGCGCCGATTCGGGGACCAGGATCACCTTGCGATGGCCCTCGCCGCGCTTCTCCAGCGCCGCCTTGATCGCCAGGATGCCGCACAGCTCGCCATGCGCGCCCGCCTTGGGGCTCATCGCCACCGAGGTCATGCCGGTCAGCGTCACCAGCCAGTGCGCGAGCTGGTGGATCACCGCGAGCGCGCCCTGGACCGTGTCGACCGGCGCGAGCGGGTGGACGTCGCTGAAGCCGGGCAGCCGCGCCATCTTCTCGTTGAGGCGTGGATTATGCTTCATCGTGCACGAGCCGAGCGGGAAGAGGCCCAGGTCGATCGCGTAGTTCTGGCGGCTGAGGCGCGTATAATGGCGCACCGCCTCCGGCTCGGCGAGACCCGGCAGGCCGATCGGCGCGGAGCGGGCGAGGCCGCCCAGCCGGTCCCCTGCGGGCGCGGCCGCGACACCGGTGAAGTCGACACCGGTCGTCTCGGTATCGCCGATCTCGAAGATCAGCGCTTCCTCCAGCATCAGCGCCTTGTTGCCGGTGAAGGTCGGGGCGCCGGCGCCGCCGGCCTGCGGCGCGGTCGGGCGCCAGCCGCTCTGGTTGATGCTCATGCCAGTACCTCCTGGAGCGCGGCGGCCAGGGTTTCGACATCCTCCGCCGTGGTGGTTTCGGTGACGGCGACGACCAGGCCGTTCGCGAGGTCGCCCTCGCCCGGATAGAGGCGGCCGAGCGAGACGCCGGCCAGGATGCCGCGATCGGCCAGCGTGCGGACGACCGGGCGCGCCTCTTGGGACAGGTTCAGCGTGAATTCGTTGAAGAAACGGTCGGTGACCAGCTCGACGCCCGGCACCTGCGCCAGCCGCTCGGCCGCGGCGACCGCGCCCGCATGGTTGATCGCCGCCAGCCGGCGCAGGCCCGCTTCGCCGAGCAGCGTCATGTGGATCGAGAAGGCGAGCGCGCACAGCCCCGAATTGGTGCAGATGTTCGACGTCGCCTTTTCGCGGCGGATATGCTGCTCGCGCGTCGACAGCGTCAGCACGAAGCCGCGCCGGCCATCCGCATCGACCGTCTCGCCGCACAGGCGGCCCGGCATCTGGCGGACATATTTGTCCTTGCAGCCGAACAGCCCGACATAGGGACCACCGAACTGCAGGCCGACGCCCAGCGACTGGCCCTCACCGACGACGATGTCGGCGTCCATCTCGCCGGGCGAGCGGATCGCGCCCAACGCCACCGGCTCGGTGACGACGGCGATCAGCAGCGCCTTCTTCGCGTGGCAGGCATCGGCGAGCGGCGTCAGGTCCGCGATGCGGCCGAGAATGTCCGGATACTGGACGACCACGCAGGAGGTGTCGTCGTCGATCTTCGCGATCAGCGCGTCGAGGTCGCCCTGCGCCGACAGCACCGGCGACGCGGTGTCGAGCTGGTCGCCGGTATACTTGGCCATCGTCCTGGCGACCGAGACATAATGCGGGTGCAGCCCGCCCGACAGGATCGCCTTGCCCCGCCGGGTGATGCGGCGCGCCATGCCGATCGCCTCCCAGCAGGCGGTCGAGCCGTCATACATGGACGCGTTGGCGACGTCGGTCCCCAGCAGGCGCGCGACCTGGGTCTGGAACTCGAACAGCATCTGCAGCGTGCCCTGCGCGATCTCGGGCTGATACGGCGTATAGGCGGTCAGGAACTCGCCGCGCTGGATCAGGTGGTCGACGCTGGCGGGGACATGGTGGCGATAGGCGCCCGCGCCCAGGAAGAAGGGGACTTCGCCCGCCACCGTATTGCGGCGCGCGAGCGCGGTCATGTGCCGCTCCACCGCCAGTTCGGAGGCATGGCCGGGCAGGTCGGCGATCGGGCCGGACAGGCGCGCCTCTTCGGGCACGTCGACGAACAGGTCGTCGATGGAACTCGCGCCGATGACGGCGAGCATCGACTCGCGGTCGGTAGGGGTAAGCGGCAGGTAGCGCATGCGGTGCAACTCCCCCCCTCCCGGACCGGGAGGGGGAAGGGGGTGGGAGGGATCCGGGCGACGCGATCCGCCCGGACCCGAAACAGGATCAGAGCTTGGCGACGAACGCCTCGTAGGCGCCTTCGTCCATCAGCTCTTCCAGCTCGCTTTCGTCGGACAGGGTGATGCGGAAGAACCAGCCCTCGCCATCCGCGTCCGAATTGACCAGGTCGGGCTGGTCGGCGAGCGCGGCGTTGCCCTCCAGCACGGTGCCCGAGACGGGGGTGTAGACGTCGGAGGCGGCCTTGACCGACTCGACCACCGCCGCCTCGTCGCCCTTGGCGAGCTGACGGCCCTCAGCGGGCACGTCGACAAAGACGATGTCGCCGAGCTGGCCTTGCGCATAGTCGGTGATGCCGACGGTGCCGATCGCGCCGTCGACGTCGATCCACTCATGATCCTCGGTGAAGTAACGCATTATTGTGCTCCCTGACGAACATAGCGATGGGGGACGAAGGGCATGGCGGCGACCACCGCCTCATGGACCTTGCCGCGCTGGACCAGGCGGACGCCGGTGCCGGGCGCGGCGAGGTCGGTCGGCACATAGGCCATGGCGATCGCGCCGCCGAGCGTGGGGGCGAAGCCGCCGCTGGTGACGCGGCCGATCACCGCGCCATCGGCATCGACCACCGATGCGCCCTCGCGCACCGGCTGGCGGCCGGTGACGAGCAGGCCGACGCGCTTCACCGCCGGACCGCGCTCACGCTCGGCCAGGATGCGCGCGGCGCCGGCGAAATCGGCCGCCTCGCGGCGCTTCTTGGCGAGCGCGAAGCCGAGATCGGCCATGACCGGCGTCGTTTCGGGGTCGAGGTCGTGGCCGTAGAGCGGCAGTCCCGCCTCCAGCCGCAGCGAGTCGCGCGCGCCGAGACCGATCGGCCGGATCTCCGGCTGCTCCAGCAGCGCGTCGGCGAAGGCGGCGACCACCTCTGCCGGGACCGAGATCTCCAGACCGTCCTCGCCGGTATAGCCGGAGCGGCTGACCCAGAGCGGCGTGCCGTTCCATGCGAAGGCCCCGGCGGTCATGAACACCAGCGAATCGACGCCGGGCACCAGCCGCGCGACGGTGGCGACCGCCTTGGGCCCCTGCACCGCGAGCAGCGCCTGCTCGTCCTGCAGGTTGATGGTGATGTCGTCGGGCAGCGCTTCGAGCAGATGGCCGATGTCGTCGTACTTGGTCGCGCCGTTGACGACCATGTAGAGTTCGGTGCTGGAGGTGCCATCCTCGTCGGTGCTGGCGCGGCGCGTGATCATCAGATCGTCGAGCACGCCGCCCTCGTCGTTGAGCAGCAGCGAATAGCGCATCCGACCCACGCCCAGGCCCTGGATGTCGCCGGGCAGCACCGCCTCCAGCGCGCGGTCGACATTCTCGCCGGTCAGGACGAGCTGGCCCATATGGCTGACGTCGAACAGGCCGGCGGACTCGCGCACCCATAGATGCTCGGCCATGATGCCTTCATATTGGACGGGCATGATATAGCCGGCGAAGGGCACCATCCGGCCACCATGGGCGCGGTGCCAGGCGTCGAGCGGCAGCAGCTGCGGCTCCTCCTGGTCCTCGGGGGCGTCTTCGACGTTCAGCAGCGTTTCCGCATCGGACATTCGGCCGTTCTCCAAAAAGGGCGATACGGCGGCGCCAGGCGCCGCACGAAATTCGAACCCCCTCTGTCACGGGACCTGAGAGCTTTCGCCGCCGGCGCGTCGACGCGTCCGTTGTCGGCTTACCCCTTCGGTGGTCGCCCTGAAAGGGCAACGCTTTCCAGAGTGTCGTGCGGCCCCGCGCGGTCCTTTGTGCCTGAGAGATTCCGGGGCGGTTGCTCCTTCGGCGGCCCTGAAAGGGGCGCTCTCCCGCGCGAGGCATCGACGTTGCATTCGCTCTGGCCAGCCGCGTCGCCCCTGTCAACGGGGGATGCGCCGGCCATCACGGAACTATAGGCCCCGCCGTGCGTGCCCCGCCAGGAAGCGCCTCAGCGCGAGGCGTTGTAGCGGAGCTGCGCATCGGTGAGCTGGAAGCCGACCAGCGCCTCGAAGCTGGCGGACAGCACCGCCTTGCGCACCTCGGGCTTGGACAGCGGGTCGGTCGCGGCATCCTCGTCGCCGGCCTTGCGGCGGCGGGTCAACTGGTCGCGCACCTCCTGCGGCAGGGTGGCGGCGCTGCGGGCGATGCTGGTGGTGGCGGAACCGCTGACCTGCGCGCGCGCCTGCCCGGCGGCGAACTGCACGGTGACGCTGCCGATCCGCTTCGCCACGACCATGTTGCCGCCGCGCACGATGGCGATGAAATAGGGCAGGGTGACGGTCCGCGCCGAGTCGGTGCGGATGCGTCGCGCCTGCACGTCGAAGGTCACGGTGGTGACGACGTCATTGCCCTGGTCGTTGCAGCTGCCGCGGACGTTGGTCATCACCGCGACCGTATCGATCGCATTCTCGTCCTGGCTGGTCGGCGGATCGAACAGCGTGACGTCGCCGGTCGCGGCCGGCACGCCGACCACCGGACAGGCGGTGCGGACGGCGGTGATGCCGCCGGTGGCGTCGATTTCGCCCGTGGTCTTACAGCCGGCGAGCAAGGTCGCCGCGGCGAGGGTGGGGAGCAGGATCTTCACGGACAACGCGGCACCTCTAAGGGTCGGGGCCGCGCACATGGCGGCCGGCAATTCCGCCCAATAGGAAGCGGCTTGGACCCGCGCAAGCAATCGCGTAGAGCGCGAGCCATGCAGGCCCCCCTTTCGGAACCCGTCGCCGCTCCCGCACCGCCCCCGGTGTCGCCAAGCGAGAAGCCCGCGCTGGAATTGCTGATCGCCGCGCCGCGGGGCTTCTGCGCCGGCGTCGACCGCGCGATCCGCATCGTCGAACTGGCGATCGAGAAGCATGGCGCGCCGGTCTATGTCCGGCACGAGATCGTCCACAACAAGTTCGTGGTCGACCGGCTGCGCGCGATGGGCGCGGTGTTCGTCGAGGAACTGGACGAGGTGCCGGACGACGCGCCGGTCGTCTTCTCCGCGCATGGCGTGCCCAAGTCGGTGCCGGCGGCGGCGCAGGACCGGGGACTGGACTATCTGGACGCAACCTGCCCGCTCGTCTCCAAGGTGCATCGCCAGGCCGAGCGGCTGGTGAAGGACGGCCGCCACATCATCTTCATCGGCCATGCCGGCCATCCCGAGGTGATCGGCACCTTCGGCCAGACCCCGCCGGGCACGATGAGCCTGATCGAGACGGTCGCGGATGCCGAGGCGTTCATGCCGGCCGACCCGGCCAATCTCGCCTTCCTGACCCAGACGACCTTGTCGGTCGACGACACGGCGGCGGTGGTGGCGACGCTGCAACGGCGCTTCCCGCTGATCGCCGCGCCGCGCGGCGAGGATATCTGCTACGCCACCTCCAACCGCCAGGCGGCGGTGAAGGCGATCGCCGCGTCGTGCGACGCGATGCTGGTGATCGGCGCGCCCAATTCGTCCAACTCGGTCCGGCTGGTCGAGGTGGCGGAGCGCGAGGGGACGCCGGCGCTGCTGATCCAGCGCGCCAACGAACTGGACTGGACCTTCCTGCACGGCGTCGGCACGCTGGGCATCACCGCCGGCGCCTCCGCGCCCGAGCTGCTGGTGCGCGAGCTGGTCGACCGGCTGTCGCTCCGCTTCGACGTGACCGAGCGGGAGGTGGAGACCAACCGCGAGACGATCGCGTTCAAGCTGCCCCGCGGCCTCGACCCCGACGCCTGAGCTTCGTTCATGGCCGTCTATACCCATGTCTCCGCCGAGGCGCTCGGTGCGTTCCTCCAGCGCTACGATCACGGCGCGCTCGTCTCCGCCAAGGGGATCGCGGAAGGGGTGGAGAACAGCAATTATCTGGTCGACACCACCGACGGGCGCTTCATCCTGACCCTCTACGAGAAGCGCGTGTCGGCCGGCGACCTGCCCTTCTTCCTGGCGATGCTCGACCATCTCGCCGATCGCGGCCATCCGGTGCCGCGCGCGCTGCCCGACCGGGCGGGCGGGGCGATCCAGACGCTGGAGGGGCGGCCTGCCTGCCTGATCGAGTTCCTGTCGGGCGTGTCGCTCAGCCGTCCGACCGAGGGGCAGGCGCTGGCGGCGGCGCGGGCGCTGGGGCGGATGCACCGCGACCTCGCCGACTTCACTGGCACGCGGCTCAATGCCCTGGGCATGGCCGCGTGGCGGCCGCTGCTCGACCAATGCGGCCGTTCGCTCGATACGATCGCCAGCGGACTGTACGACCGGGTCGACCGCGCGCTGGCGCAGGTCGAGGCGGCATGGCCGCGAGGACTGGCGACCGGCGCGATCCATGCGGACCTGTTTCCCGACAATGTCCTGATGCTGGGCGAGGAGGTGACCGGGCTGATCGACTTCTACTTCGCCTGCACCGACATCCGGGCCTATGACCTGGCGGTGACGCACAGCAGTTGGGCGTTCGACGGAAAGGGCGCGCCGCTGCCGCCCGCCGTGGGCCGCGCGATCGTCGAAGGCTATCACGCCGCGCATCCATTGACCGATGCGGAGCGCGCCGCGCTGCCGGTGCTGGCGCAGGGCGCGTGCATCCGCTTCCTGCTGACCCGCGCCTGGGACTGGCTCAACACCCCGGCCGACGCGCTGGTCACGCGCAAGGACCCGCTCGCCTATCTGCGCCGGCTCGACTGGTATGAAGCCCATCCGGAGGCCTTCGCATGACGTCGGTCGAAATCGCCACGGACGGCGCCTGCAAGGGCAATCCTGGACCTGGCGGCTGGGGGGCGATCATCCGTTCGGGCGTCCATGAAAAGGAATTGTCGGGCGGCGAGCCGCTGACGACCAACAACCGCATGGAGTTGATGGCGGCGATCGAGGCGCTGAATGCGCTGACCCGGCCCTGCAAGGTCACGCTGTCGACCGACAGCCGCTATGTGATGGACGGCCTGACCAAGTGGATCAAGGGCTGGCTGCGCAACGGCTGGAAGACCGCCGACAAGAAACCGGTGAAGAACGCCGAATTGTGGCAGGCGCTGCTCAAGGCCGCCGAGCCGCATCAGATCGAATGGAAATGGGTCAAGGGCCATGCCGGCCACCCCGACAACGAACGCGCCGACACGCTGGCGAGCAACGCCGCGCTGGTCGCGGGGCGGCGGGGCTAGGCTATTCCCTCTTCCGCTGTTCCCCGGCCTTTGCCGGGGAACAGGTGTAGAGGAAAGCGCGCTTCCTTCGCCAACTCCTGCCGCTCAGCCGAACCGCCCCGGCGCATAGCGCCCCGGATCGACCCCCGGTAGCGCCGGCACCTCGTCCAGCAGCAGCGCCGCGGCCATCGCGGCGGCGGCGGGGGCGGTCTGGATGCCGAAGCCGCCCTGGCCCGCGCACCAGAAGAAACCCGCTTCCGCCATGCCATAGACGGGCAGGCGATCGGGCGCGAAGCTGCGCAGGCCCGCCCAGCGTCGCTCCACCGCCGCCACGCGCCAGCCGACCGCGGCTTCGAACCGGTCGATCGCTACCGCCACGTCAATCTCCTCGGGAACGGCGTCGCAGGGGGCGCTGGGCACCTCGTCATGCGGCGACAGCCAGACCCGCCCGCCCGGCTCGGGCTTGAAATAGAAACGGCCGGCGATGTCGGCGATCATCGGAATGCCGACCGCCGCGGGCGGATCGGTGCGCAACTGCACCATGGTGCGGCGAAAGGCGGCGATGCCGATCGGCCGCACGCCGCTGCGCACCGCCACGACGTCCGCCCAGGCGCCGGCGGCATTGACCAGCACCGCCGCGTCGAACCGGCCGGCCTCGGTCTCGATCGTCCAGCGGCCACCCTGCCGCGTCGCCGATCGCAGGCCGGCGTCGGTGACGATCGTCGCGCCCGACCGCCGCGCCCGCGCCAGCGCGTCGGCATGGATGCCCGCGACATCGATATAGGCGCAGCTCGGCTCCAGCACGCCCAGCGTCCAGTCGGGACGCAGGCCCGCCAGATGCGCGGCGGGATCGACGCGCTCCAGCGTCACCGCGCTGCCCGCGAAATCGGCCAGGAACCGCTCGATCGCGGGCGCATCCTCGGTTCGGCCGATATGGAGCGAGCCGAGCGGTTGCAGCCAGGGCGAGAGCCCGTTCCGCGAAGCGCTGGTGAGCGGCTGGATTAGCGGCCCGCCATAGGTTTCCGACCAGAAGGCGGCGGAGCGGCCGGTCGCGTGGCGGCCGGGCATGTCCTCCGCCTCCAGCAGCAGCACGCGTGCCCGGTCCCCGAGCGCGGCGGCCAGGCTGGCCCCGGCGATGCCGGCCCCGACGATCGCGATATCGTAGGTCATGGAGCGTGCGAATCGAGGAAGGCGTTGATCGCTGCAAGGGCCTTGTCGCGCACCGGCGGCACTTCGCGCAGAATTTCATGCGCTGATTCGCGGCCGAAGCGGATCAGCTCGGCGGCGGGCATCCGATTCGCGACTCGGATCGCCGCGCGCGAATCGACCAGCCGGTCGGCATCGGCCAGCACGAACTGCACCGGCGTCCGCAGCCGGTCCAGCCGGGGATCCGCGCGGAGCGCCGCCGTCTGGGCGAAGGCCTGCGCCACCCATTGCCAGCTCGGCGAGCCCAGGCAGAGATCGGGATGCGCCGCGCGCCAGGCCTGCTGCGCTTCGAAGCCACTGAGGTCGTGGGTCAGCCGCCTCTGGCGGGCTTGGGCGGCGCGCTCGCCCTCCAGCCGCCGCCACGCCGCCCGCGCCGGATCGCCGCGCCCGACCTGCCAGCGCGCCAGCATCCCGCCCGCCCAAGCGCCGACCGGCGAGCGCAGGGCCAGCATCGGCGCGACCAGCACCAGCGCGGCGGGATCGATCCGCCCCTCGACCAGCGCACGCAAGCTCAGGAAGCCGCCCATCGAATGCGCGACCAGCACATGCGGCCCGTCACCCCGTCGCCAGTCGCGCCAGAAGGCGGCGAGATCGTCGACCAGCAGCCCGAAATCCTCGACATGACCGACATCGCCCGCCGCGAGCCGCCCCGAGCCGCCCTGTCCGCGCCAGTCGAAGGCGGTGACATCCCAGCCGCGGCCGTGGAAATGGTCGAGGGTCGGGCGATATTTCTCGATCATGTCGGCACGCCCGGTCTGGAACAGCAGGCGGCCGCGTCCCGTGCCCGGCCGGTCGTAGCGTCGGTGCGGCCAGCCATCGGGCGCGGTCCAGATCGCGAGGCGGCCGGGATCGGCGGCGGCGTGGACATGCGTGTGGGCGTCGGTGGGGGCGATCGGCGGCGGTGAGTCGGGTGGGCTGGTCACCCGTGCAGTTACGGAATCCTAAACCCTTCCGTCTACAGCCCGTCAACCATGAGCGGGACGGTAATGACTGGAATGGATGGGCGTATCGGCCTGGTGATCCTGCTGGGCGCGCTGCTGCTCGCGGCGGGCATCCAGGATGCGCGGACGCGCGAGATCGCCAACCGCATCTGTATCGCCATCGCGTTGCTCGCACCGCTTTGGTGGTGGGCGAACGGTATCGCCCCCTGGCCGGGAATGGCGATCCAGCTCGCCCTGGCGGCAGCCGCGTTCCTGCTCTTCGCCCAAGCGTTCCGCTTCGGGATGATGGGCGGCGGCGACGTCAAGCTGATTGCCGCCTTGGCGCTGTGGCTGCCGCTTGATCGGTTCCTGTCGATGCTGGTCGTCATGTCGCTGGCGGGCGGCGCGGTGACGCTGGCGATGCTGGTCGAACATCGCATCAAGGGGGACCGCGACCGAGGCGGAATCGAAGTCCCCTATGGCGTCGCGATCGCGATCGCGGGGCTGCTCGCCATTCGCGAACCGATCCTTAACCATTTGAGCTGATGCTTAACCATCGAACAACCGGACGTTTTTTCGGGAAGGCGCGAGACGCAGGACCATGGATAGTCGCAAGCTGATATTGTTGGTGGGGGCGCTGGTCGTCGCCGGCATCACCGCCTTCCTGGCGCGGTCGCTGATCGCGGGCAGCGCCGCGCCGCAGGCGGCGGCGATGGGCCAGGTCGCGGCCGCGCCGGTGGTCGACGGGCCGGAGGTGCTGGTCGCCACGCGCGCGCTGCCGGTCGGCACGATCCTGGACGCCACCGCGCTGAAGTTCCAGCCCTGGCCCAAGGAGCTGGTCGACGGCGCCTATTACCTGCGCGCCAGGACCGATCTGAAGACGCTGCAGGGCACGGTGGTGCGCAACGCCATCACCGCCGGCCAGCCGGTCACGCAGGGCGCGCTGGTCAAGCCGGGCGATCGCGGTTTCCTGGCGGCGGCGCTTGGGCCGGGGATGCGCGCGGTGACGGTGCCGGTGTCGGCCCAGTCGGCGGTGGCGGGGTTCATCTTCCCTGGCGACCGGATCGACCTGATGCTGACCCAGTCGGTGCCGGGTGGCGGCGACGGTCCGCCGCTCAAGGTGTCCGAGACGATCGTACGCAACCTGCGCGTGCTCGCCACCGATCAGCGCACCGACAACAGCGTCGGCGAGGACGGCAAGACCGAGGTTCGCACCTTCTCGACCGTGACGGTCGAGGCGACGCCCAAGATCGCCGAGGGCATCGCGGTGGCGCAGACGGTGGGCGCGCTGTCGCTGTCGCTGCGCCCGCTGGCGGACACGCCGGGCGAACTGGAACAGGCGATCGCCTCCGGCTCGGTCAAGACTTCGGACGATCCACATCTGGAGAAGGCGATGCTGATGCGCCTCGCCAGCCAGCCGCAGGTCGGCGACTCGACCTTCAGCAGCGGCGCGGACATCTCGCGCTTCCAGCGGCGCAGCGTGCCCGGCAAGGCCGCGGCCGGTGAAGGGCTGGCCGGCATGGGGCCGAGTGGGGCGCCGGCGCCGGGGGCGCCGCAAGGTGGCATTTATCCGGGCGCCGCGACGGCGACAGGACCGGTGGTGCGGATCGCGCGCGGCAATGCCGTGACCGCCGTCCCGGTCGGGGGGAAGTAAGATGACGCGTTCGATCCTGTGGAAGGCCGGCGCCGCCGGCCTGGCGCTGGCGCTCGGCCTGGGCGGCGCGCCGCTCCTGGCGCAGCACGGCGCGGCCGCGTCGACCCCGGGCGGGGTGGTGCAGGTCAATACCGGGCGCGGTCGCCTGGTCACGCTGTCGCGACCGATGAGCGACCTGTTCGTCGCCGACGACTCGGTCGCCGACGTCCAGGTCCGCTCGCCCACTCAGCTCTACATCTTCGGCAAGAAGCCGGGAGAGACCACTATATCCGCCACCGCGCGCGGCGGCGGCGTGGTCTATGCCTCAACCGTCCGCGTCGGCAACAATTTCGACTCGATCGGCGCGATGCTGGCGCTGGCCATGCCGGAAGCGAAGATCGTCGCGACGCCGATGAACGGGCTGGTGCTGCTGACCGGCACGGTGCCCGCGCCGGGCGACGCGGCGGAGGCGGAGCGGCTGGTCCAGGCCTATGTCGGCGATGCCACCAAGGTGCTGTCGCGGCTGCGCAGCGCCATGCCGCTGCAGGTCAATCTGCAGGTGCGGATCGCGGAGGTGAACCGCAATTTCGTCAAGAATATCGGCAACAACATCACTAGCCGGTCGAATAACGACAGCGGCTTTAAGTTTTCGATCGGGTCTGGTCGCCAGGGCGAGATCACAACCGTCCCAGGCACGCCGACGAATACCGGTCCGGTAGACAGCGCGGGTGCACGTCCCGGTGCGACGCTGTTCAAGCTGCCGACCAACGGCACAGCGGGTAGCACGCTCAACTTCTTCGGCCATCTTCTCGGGCTGGATGTGATCAGCGCGCTCGACCTGGGCGAGACGGTGGGGCAGGTGACGACGCTCGCCAATCCGAACCTGACCGCCATTTCGGGCGAGACGGGCACGTTCCTGGCCGGCGGTGAGATCCCGATCCCGATCGCGCAAGGACTGGGCACGGTGTCGGTCGAGTTCAAGCAATATGGCGTCAGCCTGTCCTACACGCCGATTGTGCTGGCGGACGGGCGCATCTCGCTGCGCGTCCGGCCCGAAGTGTCGCAGCTCGACTATTCGAACGCGGTCACGCTCAACGGCACGCGCGTGCCCGGCATCACCACCCGGCGGACCGAGACCACGGTCGAGCTGGGGTCGGGCCAGAGCATGATGATCAGCGGCCTGCTCTCGAACATCCACAACAACAGCTACGACAAGACGCCGGGGCTGGGCGACGTGCCGATCCTGGGCGCGCTGCTGCGATCCAACCAGTTCCAGCGCAACGAGAGCGAGCTGGTGATTGTCATCACTCCCTATCTGGTGAAGCCGGTCGACACGCTGAACCAGATCGCGCTGCCGACCGACGGTTATCGCGCGCCGACCGACGTGCAGCGCGTGCTGCTCGGCGACCTGGCGGAATCGTCCAAGACGCCGCAGCGCCGGCCGGTGCCGACCAACGGCCCGACCGCGACCGTCGCCCCGACGCCGCCGCTGCTGTCGCCCGCCCGCCCCCAGGCGAGCGCCGCGCCGACCCCCGGCTCCCCCCGTTGACGCCCGGAGACGCTCCGATGACCTCGCGCCTGACCCTTGCCGCTTTGCTTCTTCCCCTGGTCGCGCTCGCCGGATGCGGCGGCACGCAGAACCGGGGCGTCGAGTCGGTCCACCAGCCGGTGGTGTCGCGCACCGACCTGCCGATCGATCTCGCGACCCTTTATGGCGACCTGCCGCCGGCCGAACGCGGCCGGCTGGCCGGCTGGCTGACCGGGTTGAAGCTGGGATATGGCGACCGGGTCTGGGTCGAGGGCGCGGAGGGCGATGCCCCCGCGATCCGGGACGCGGTGGGCGAGATCGTGGGCGGCTTCGGCCTGCTGCTCGCCGAGCGGCCGGCGATGGGCGCGCCGGTGCCGGACGGGATGGTACGCGTCGTGATCAGCCGCGCCCGCGCCAGCGTGCCGGGCTGTCCCGACTGGTCGCGCAACGGCAGCATCAACTACGACCAGCATACCTCGTCCGACTATGGTTGCGCGGTGAACGGCAATCTGGCCGCGATGATCGCCGACCCGCGCGACCTGGTCCAGGGCAAGGCCGGCAACGAACTCACCGATCCGGCCCGCGCCGCCAAGCCGGTCGCCGATTACCGCAAGGCCGCGCTGACCGGCGGCGGCGGCGCGACCGTGAAGGCGGAAAGCGCCAAGGGAGGCAATTGACATGAACGCGCCCTGGAAGCCGGCCACGATCGGCACCCGCGACCCCTTTTCCTGCTTCGTCGGCGACGAGGCCACCGCCGATCTCGTCCGCATGGTCGCGGGCGAAATGGGATGGTCGCCCGACAAGGTGTTCAACGGCGGTCTGCGCGCGGCGATCCAGTCGCTGGCGGTCAGCGCCAGTCCGCAGATCCTGCTGGTCGACCTGACCGGATCGGGCGACCCGCTGAACGACATCAACGGCCTGGCCGAAGTGTGCGAGCCGGGCACGGTGGTGATCGCGCTCGGCCAGGTGAACGACGTGCGCCTGTATCGCGGTCTGCTGTCGAGCGGCATCCACGATTATCTGCTGAAGCCGATGCATCCGGAGATGCTCCGCGACGCGCTGGCCCAAGCGCTGGCGATGCTCAACGCGCCCAAGGCCGGCGACGCCGCGGTCGAGCGACCGCATTGCGCGGTGGCGGTGATCGGCGCGCGCGGCGGCGTCGGCGCGTCGACCGTCGCAGCGTCGCTGGCGTGGCTGATGGCCGAGCAGGCGGGCCGCAGCACCGCACTGCTCGACCTGGACGTGCATTTCGGCACGGGCGCGCTCGCGCTCGACCTCGAACCCGGGCGCGGGCTGACCGACGCGATGGAGAATCCCAGCCGCATCGACGGGCTGTTCATCGAGCGGGCGATGGTGCGCGCGTCGGAGAAGCTGGCGGTGCTGTCGGCCGAGGCGCCGATCAATACGCCGCTGGTCACCGATGGCGGCGCGTTTCGCCAGTTGCAGGAGGAGATGCGCGCCGCGTTCGAGACGACGGTGGTCGACCTGCCGCGTGCGATGCTGGTCCAGCATCCCAATCTGATGGCCGACGTGCCGGTCGCGGTGATCGTCACCGAGCTGACGCTGGCGGCGGCGCGCGACACGATCCGGCTCCTGTCCTGGCTGAAGACCCATGCGCCGCAGACCCAGGTCCATCTGCTGTGCAACCGCATGATCGCGAACGGCCAGCCGGAGATCGCGCGCAAGGATTTCGAGGGCTCGGTCGAACGCAAGCTCGACCATGTCCTGCCCTATGACCAGAAGCTGGTGGCGCAGGCGGCCAAGCTGGGCAAGCCGGTCGCCGAGGTCGGCAAGGGGAGCAAGACGGTGGCGCCGCTGGGCGAGCTGATGACCGCGATCCTGGCCATGGTCGACGGCGAGGCGGCGGCGGGCCTGGGGGCCAAGCAGGCGGGCGGATCGGCATCGCTGATCGGCAAGCTGGGCGCGCTGGTCGCCAAGCGGCCGGCGAAGAAGGCCTGAGGCGATGCTGCCGCTGATCCTGATCGCCGGCGGCGCGGCCATGGTCCTGGCGATGCTGGCGCTCGCCTTTTCCGGGCCGTCGGCATCGCGCGCGCAGACGCGGCGGATCGCGGCGCTGCGCGAGCGGCACGGCCGGGCGGAGATGGCGGTCGATCCGCAGGCGCGCGGCATCGCCGCGGTGCGCGACACGCGGATGGACGTGGCGGTCGGCCGGCTGCTGCCCAACCGCGAACTGCTCGCCAAGCGGCTGGCGATGACGGGCAAGGACTGGACGGTCGGGCAATATGGGCTGGCGACCGCCGGGCTGGGCGTGGCGACGCTGATGCTGCTGATGATGAAGGGCGCCCCGCTGATGCTGACGTTGTTCGCGGCGATGGTGGTGGGCGGCGGCGTGCCGCATTTCGTCGTCGGCCGGGTGATCGGCCGGCGGGTGGCGAAGTTCACGCAACGCTTTCCCGACGCGATCGACCTGCTGGTGCGCGGCCTGCGGTCGGGCCTGCCGATCAGCGAGACGATGGGCGTGGTCGGCGCGGAGGTGGAGGGGCCGGTGGGCGAGGAGTTCCGCGCCGTGTCGGACAAGATGAAGATCGGCCGGTCGATGGACGCCGCCCTGCAGGAAACGGCGGACCGGCTCGGCACCCCCGAGTTCCAGTTCTTCGTCATCACCATCGCCATCCAGCGCGAGACTGGCGGCAACCTGGCCGAGACGCTGGCCAACCTCGCCGATGTGCTGCGCAAGCGCGGACAGATGAAGCTGAAGATCCGCGCCATGTCGTCGGAGTCCAAGGCCTCCGCCTATATCGTCGGGTCGCTGCCCTTCATCGTGTTCGGGCTGATCTGGATGATCAACAACGAATATATGAAGAACTTCTTCACCGACGAGCGGCTGATGGTGGTCGGCATGGGCGGCCTGCTGTGGATGGGGATCGGCGGCTTCATCATGGCCAAGATGGTCAGTTTCGAGATTTAAGGGGCGGATGATGGGCCAGACGGGCGGACCGACGATCCTGGGGGTCGACGTGCTGTGGGTGGCGACGATCCTGTCCGGGGTCGCCGCCTTCGCGGTGATGGTTGCGCTCTATGCCGCGACCACCGCGCGCGATCCGATGACCAAGCGGGTGAAGGCGCTGAACGACCGGCGCGAACAGCTGAAGGCGGGCATCACCGCCTCCACCAAGCGGCGCGCGCAGCTGGTCCAGCGCAACGACACCGCCGACCGGATGCGCACCATCCTGTCGTCGATGAAGGTGCTCCAGGACAGCCAGCTCAAGGCCGCGCAGATCAAGCTGCTCCAGGCGGGCATCCGCAAGAAGGAATGGGCGGTTGCGGTGATCTTCGGCCGGCTGGTGCTGCCGATCCTGATCGGCGGGTTCATGACCGTCTGGGTCTATGGCACCGACGGCTTCGCCGAATGGTCGCCGCTCAAGAAATACGCGCTGGTCGCCGTTTCGCTGATCGCCAGCTACAAGGCACCCGACATCTTCCTGAAGAACAAAATCACCAAGCGCTCGCACGCGATCCGCAAGGGGCTGCCCGACGCGCTCGACCTGCTGGTGATCTGCGCCGAGGCGGGGCTGACCGTCGATGCGGCCTTCCACCGCGTCGCGCGCGAGCTGGGCCGCGCCTATCCGGAGCTGGGCGAGGAGTTCACGCTGACCGCGATCGAGCTGGGCTTCCTGAGCGATCGGCGCCAGGCGTTCGAGAATCTGGCGATGCGCGTCGACCTGGACGCGGTGAAGGGTGTCGTCACGACGATGATCCAGACCGAGAAATACGGGACGCCGCTGGCCTCGGCGCTGCGCGTGCTGTCGGCGGAATTCCGCAACGAGCGGATGATGCGTGCCGAGGAGAAGGCGGCGCGGCTGCCGGCGATCATGACCGTGCCGCTGATCTGCTTCATCCTGCCGGTGCTCTTCGTCGTCATCCTGGGGCCGGCGGCCTGTTCGATCAAGGACTCGATGCTCGCGGGCAAGTGACCGGGGGCCTTCGCAACCCGGTGGCGCGCCGCTCGTTGTCGGCGCATCACAGGAGGGATGCGCAATGCTGTTCACCACACCCACGCAATTCGCGGTGCTCGGCCTGGTGCTGGTCGCGGGCTGGCTGCTCGGGCTCGCCAGTCATCCGGGCGGCGGCAAATGGAAACAGCGCTATGCCGCCGAGCGCGACGCCCATGCCGCGCATCGCAAGGATGTCGAGGCGCGGCTCGCCACCGCCGAGACGCGCAATGCCGAGCTGGAGCGCGAGGTCGAACGGTTGCGCACGGCCGCGCCGGTGGTGACGGAGCGCGCGCCGGCGGGGACCCGCGTGGTCGACGATGCGGTCGTCGCCGATCCGCGTCAGCGTGACCGCGTCGTGCCGGTGACGGGCCGGGCCGCCAGCGCCGCGCGACCCGCCTATCCGGTCGGCGAGCGGCGGGGCTGGTTCGACTTCGGCCCGCGTCCCGCCCGCCGCATCTGACCCAATCTACAGCGCGGTCGCCAGCGTGATAGCGCCCAGCAGGACGCCCGGCGCATTGGCGAAGACGATCGGCCAGTCGCGTTTCTCGCGCAGCAGGCCATAGGCAACCCAGAGCGAGCAGTTCACGACGGCGGCGAGCGGTTGCAGGATCGAGCCCTTCTCGCCGGCGAGATTGAGGCGGATTTGGTCGATATAGGACAGGTACATGGCCACGGCGGTCGCGGTCGCGACCCAACCCAGGATGAGGAGATGACGATCTTTCATCGCGGTAGAAAGCCTGCCGCACGCTATTGATCCGAACCTGTCCTGTCGCCAACGTGGTCGCCGGACGACGAATAGGGGGACCGGCGGGTCATGAATCGAATCCTGGGTGGCGTGGCGCTGACGGTGATGACGACGGGCGCGGCCTTGCCCGGCCCGGTCCGGATCGCGCCGGTCGCCGCCACGGAGCCGCAAGGCAAACCCGTCCCCTTGCATATCGGCGGCCGCGGGATCGTCGAGGGCGATGGGCTCCGCCGGCAATGGCCGGGCAGTTATATCGAGGCAGGCTTCGCCGATGATGGTGCCGACCTGCGCCTTGGCCCGGGCGACGTCCGCCTCCACATCCTGGTCGATGGCAAGCCGGTGGCCACGCTGGTCAAGCCCAAACCCGGCCTTTACCGCCTGACTGGTCTCGGCAAGGGCGCGCATCGCCTGCGCGTCGAGGTGGCCAGCGAAAGCCAGGCGGGGCCGACGTCGCTGGGCGGCGTCTTTGCCCGTCATCCCTTGCCGGTGCGGTCGCGTGCGCGAAGAATCGAGTTCATCGGCGACTCGCACACGGTCGGCTATGGCAACACCGCCGACGGCCAGGCCTGCACGCCGGACCAGGTCTGGGACACCACCGACACGTCGCAGGGGATCGCAGGACAAGTGAGCCGCCGCTACGATGCCGACTACCGGGTCAATGCGATCTCCGGGCGCGGCGTGGTGCGTAACTATAACGGTTTCGCCGCCGACCCGCTGCCGATCGCCTATCGCTATACGCTGTTCGACCATGATCATGGCGCCAACGATCGCGGCTGGCAGCCGCAGCTTTACGTCGTGGCGCTGGGCACCAACGACTTCTCGACGCCGCTGCACCCGGACGAGGCCTGGGCCGACCGTGCCGCGCTGCGCCGCGATTATGAAACTCGCTACGCCGCCTTTCTGCGCGACCTGCACCGGGCCAATCCGCGCGCGCACCTCTTCGTCTGGGCGACCGACAGGGCGGAGGGCGAAGTCGCTGCGGAGGCGGGCAAGGTGGTCGAGCGGCTTCGCGGCGAGGGGATCGCCAATATCGGCTTCGCGACGCTCGACGGCTTGAGCTTCAACGGGTGCAACAGCCATCCCACGGTCGCCGACGATCGGCGCATCGCCGATGCGGTCGCCGGCTATGTCGACGCGCATCCGTCGCTCTGGCGGCGCTGAGCCGTGGATCAGCCGCCCGCCACGCTGATCAGCTATGCGATCACCGGATTCATCCTCGCGATCGTCCTCGCCTTCCGCTGGCGAGGGATGCGGCGCGAGACGCTGTTGCGGCTGGAGCGGCTGTGGATGCTGCCCGCCTTCTACGCCGCGCTGGTGGCGTTCGTCCTGACGGAGCGACCGCCCTCGGGTACGGGCTGGCTCTGGTGCGGGATCGCGCTGGCGCTCGGCGCTGCGCTCGGCTGGCAGCGCGGGCGGATGATGACGATCCGCGTCGATCCCGACAGCCATGCGCTGCGCCAGACCTCGTCGCCCGCCGCGACGTTGTTCATCCTGGCCCTCATCCTGTTGCGCCAGGGCGCGCGCGATGGAGCGGTGTGGCTGCATCTCGACCTGTGGACGGTCACCGACGCGCTGATGGCGCTGGCCCTGGGGCTGATCGCGACGCAGCGGCTGGAGATGTTCCTGCGCGGCCGCCGGCTGCTGGCGGCGGCGACGCTCAGTCGGGCGTGATCGCGGCGGCGGTCCGTTCGCGGCGGCGGACATGTTCGCGCCAGACGATGTAGAGGCCGCTGAGGATGATGATCGGCGCGCCCAGAAAGGTCGTCTCGCGCGGGACCGTGCCGAACAGCCACCAGCCGAGCAGGCTCGCCCAGAGCAGCGACGTATAGTCGAACGGCACCACCAGCGACACCGCGCCGCGCCGCAGCGAGCTGGTCATGGCCAGCTGCGCGCCGCCGCCGAACAGCCCCACCATCGCCAGCCTCGTCCAAGTGCGAGCGGGCAGGGCGTGGACCTCGAGGGCGAAGACGATCCCCAGCGGCAGCAGCGACAGGACCGAAAACCACCAGACCGTGGTCTGCGCCCTTTCGGTCCGGCCGATCTGGCGCAGCAGGATGAAGACGATCGCGGTCAGGAAGGCGGCGGTCAGCCCGTACAGCCCGCCCGTCAGCGGAATGGCATGGCCGCCCGGCTGCACCACGATCAGCACGCCGGCGAAGCCCGCCGCCACCGCCGCCCAACGCTTCCACCCAGTCGGCTCGCCCAGCACCAGCGCCCCCATCACGGTCGCGAAGATCGGCGCGGTGAAGGCGATCGTCGTCGCTTCCGCTAGCGGCAGCGCGATCAGCGCGGCGAAGGTGAAGGCCATGCTGATCACGCCGACGGTTGCGCGGGTGACGTGCGCGCCCAGCCGTTGCGTGCGGATCGTGCCAAGGCCCGGCCCGGCGGCGATCACCGCGGTCACCAGCACGGCCGCGCCGAACTGGCGAAAGAACAGGATCTCGCCCAGTGCCGCGCCGCCCTGTTGCGCCAGCTTGATGCTGGCATTCATTCCGGCGAACAGCAGCACCGACAATAGGCGCAGGCCGATCGCGGGCAGCAGGGAGTCGTGATGCGAAGCGGATTGGGTCACGGGCAGGGCGGTAGCGGGCAGGCCGGCGCTTGGCGACCCCGACGCATCCACAGCGGGGGTGACGCGCGCCGGAAGCCGCGCTACCAGCCGCGACCATGAAGCACGCGCTCCCCGTCACCCGCGAGGCGGATTTCGCCGCCTGGTATCAATCCGTCATCGCCGAGGCCGACCTGGCTGAGGAATCCGGCGTGAGGGGCTGCATGGTCATCCGCCCCTGGGGCTATGGTATCTGGGAGCGCATCCAGCGCCTGCTCGACGACCGGATCAAGGCAACCGGGCACGAGAATTGCTATTTCCCGCTGTTCATCCCGCTCTCCTATTTCGAGAAGGAGGCCGAGCATGTCGACGGCTTCGCGAAGGAGATGGCGGTCGTCACCCATCACCGCCTGGTGCCGGACGGCAAGGGCGGGCTGATGCCCGACCCCGCCGCGAAGCTGGAAGAGCCGCTGGTCGTGCGCCCGACCTCGGAGACGGTGATCGGCACCGCCTTTTCGCGCTGGGTCCAGTCGTGGCGCGACCTGCCGGTCCTGATCAACCAGTGGGCGAACGTCGTCCGCTGGGAGATGCGGACGCGCATGTTCCTGCGCACCGCCGAATTCCTCTGGCAGGAGGGGCATACCGCCCATGCCAGCGCCGAGGAGGCGCGCGCGGAGACGCTGAAGATGCTGGAGGTCTACCGCGAATTCGCCGAGACTTGTCTGGCGATGCATGTCGTCACCGGCGAGAAGCCGGAGAATGAACGCTTCCCCGGCGCCGTCGCGACCTATTCGATCGAGGCGATGATGCAGGACGGCAAGGCGCTTCAGGCCGGCACCAGCCACTTCCTCGGCACCAACTTCGCCAGCGCGCAGAATATCCGCTTCCAGAACGCCAGCGGCGAGCTGGAACTGGCGAACACGACGAGCTGGGGCGTGTCGACGCGGATGATCGGCGGCGTCATCATGGTGCATGGCGATGACGACGGCCTGTGCGTGCCCCCGCGCATCGCGCCGTGGCAGGTGGTGATCGTCCCGATGCTGCGCGACCAGCCCGAGGACCAGGCGATCGTCGATTACTGCCGCGACCTGCAGAAGGAACTGGCGGCGCTGTCCGCGCTGGGCGAGCCGGTGCGCGCGCTGCTCGACCTGAAGCCCGCCAAGGCCGCGACCAAGCGCTGGGGGTGGGTGAAGAAGGGCGCGCCGATCGTGATCGAGGTCGGCGGCCGGGACGTGGCCGGCGGCAATGTCTCGGTGATCCGCCGCGACCGGCTGTACCGCGAGGACGGCAAGCTCGACAGCCGGGTCATGCCGCGGGGCGCGCTGGTCGACACGGCGGCGGCGCTCCTGGCGGAAATCCAGTCGGGGCTGCTCGCCCGCTCGACCGAGGCGCTGCGCGCGCAGATCGTGCCGCTCGACAACTGGGCGGCGGTGGAGGCGCATTTCGCCGAGGGCGTGACGAACCCCGGCTGGGTCGATGTCCGCTGGTCGCGCCCGACCGGCGCCGAGCTGGAGGCGGTGGTCGAGCGCATCAAGGCGCTGAAGCTGACGATCCGCAACGCGCCGCTGGGTCAGACCGGGTGCGACGACGGCCCCTGCGTCTTCACCGGCGCGCCGGCGGTGGAGCGGGTGCTGATCGGCCGCGCCTATTGATCGGGCGATGCGGCGGCTCTTTTGCGTAGGGCCGCCCCGCTTGGCCATGCCGGCTTCTATAATGGAGCTATTTGGTCAAACGGGGTGATAGGATGATCCAGGTTATCGGCAGGGATCGGCAGCGCGCGCTGGAATGGCACGACATGCTGCTGACCACGTGCGGCGTCGGACTGTGGGACGCGGTGTTCCCCAATGGGCAGGCACTGCATCCCGACACGATCTGGACCTGGTCGGCCGAATTCCGGAAGATGCTGGGCTTCACCGACGAACACGACTTCCCCAACGTCGTCGAATCCTGGTCCGACCGCCTCCACCCGGAGGATGCGGAGCGGGTCGCGCAGGTCTTCGCCGCGTCGGTCGACACCGGCGTTCCCTATGACGTGACCTACAAGATCAAGACGCGCGACGGCAGCTATCGCTGGGTCCGAGCGATGGGCGGCGTCGTCCGCGACCAGAACGGCCGGTCGCGCCGCTTCTGTGGATCGCTGATCGACGTCCACGTCGCCAAGACGCTGGAGGAGCAGCAGAAGCAGGCCGTCGAGCAGATCACCCGCGTTGCCGATGCGATGGCGGCCGGTGACCTGACGCTGACGCTCAACGAGGATTTCCCCGGAGGCCTGTCCGCGCTCAAAGACAGCCTGAACGGCGCGATCGCCAACATGCGCACGATGATCGGCGCGGTGTCCGAAAGCGCGCGCCTGATCAGCAACGGCTCGCACGAGATCGCCCAGGCCTCGGAGGATCTGGCGCGGCGGACCGAGACCAATGCCGCCTCGCTGGAGCAGACCGCCGCTTCGGCCCGCACCATGGACGAGCGACTGCACGCCTCCGTCGAGTCGGCCAGGCGGACGGTCGAGCGGGCGGACGAGACGATCGCCACGGTCAAGGGCGGTCGCGCGGTGGCGGACGAGGCGGTGCAGGCGATGGGCCGCGTCGCCGACAGCGCCAAGGGCATCGATTCGGTGATCGAGGGGCTCGATAAGATCGCGTTCCAGACCCGCGTGCTGGCGATGAACGCGGCGGTCGAGGCGGGGCGCGCGGGCGATGCCGGGCGCGGCTTCGCGGTGGTTGCCGACCTGGTGTCGGCGCTCGCCATGCGCTCCGAGGAGGAGGCGAAGCGCGCGCGCGAACAGCTGACCGCGACGCAGACCGACATCGCAACGGCGGTGGGCGCGGTGACAAAGGTCGATGGCGCGCTGGTCGACATCACCGACGATGTCGAACAGGTCCACACGCTGTTGGCGACGATGGCGACCGACAATCAGGCGCAGTCCGCCGCGATCACGCAGGTTTCCGCCGCGATCGCCGCGATGGACCGCTCGACCCAGCAGAATGCGGCGATGGTCGAGCAGACCTCGGCGGCCGCGCGAAACCTAGCCTCCGAGGTCGGCAACCTGTCCGAACAGTCGAGCCGCTTCCGCACCAATGGCATGTCGGCGGCGACGGCGGGGATGATGGGCCGTGTCCTGCCCGCGTCGGGCGTCCGGCCGCTGCCGCCGGCGGCGTTGCCCGCGATGGTCCGGCCGGCGGAGGAATGGAGCGAATTCTGATCCGCAGCGGCCACTGGCCCTGATCGGCGCCAAGCCCTAGTCTGGCGGGCCGATTCCCGAGCCGGAGCCGCCATGTCCCTTGCGCCCAGGCGCCCGCCACATCGCCACCATCGCCCTGCGCCCTTGCCGGGGCGATTGGCGGCGCGGGCGGCGGCGCAGGTGGCGCGGCCGCGCTTCTACCGACCGGGCAAGCTCGGGCCGGTGGCGACGCTCGCCATCCGGGGCGCGGCGGTGCTGCTGCTGATCGGCATCGCGCTCGGCGGCCACTGGCTCGACCGGGATGGCCTGCGCGACAATAGCGGTGGCCCGATCGGCTTTCTCGACATCGTCTATTTTACGGTCATCACCGTCACCACGGTCGGCTATGGCGACATCGTGCCGGTGTCGCCGTCGGCGCGGATGTTCGACACCTTCGTCGTCACGCCGATCCGCATCTTCGTGTTCCTCATCTTCCTCGGCAGCGCGTACAGCTTCATGCTGCGACAGGGATGGGAAAGGTGGCGCATGGGTCTGATCCGACGCGAGTTGAAGGGGCATGTCCTGGTCTGCGGCTATGGCCGGTCGGGCAGCGCGGCGGTGGCCGAGCTGCTGGAGCGGGGCCATGCGCCCGATGGCATCGTGGTGATCGACGAACGCGCCGACCGCCTGCGCCAGGCCGAGGAGCTGGGCATCGCCACGGTGGAGGGCGACGCGACCCACAATCACGTCCTGTCGATCGCACGCGTGGAGACGGCGCAGTCGGTGATCGTGACGCCCGGCCGCGACGATACGGCGGTGCTGATCGTGCTCAGCGTCCGCCGCCTGTCGCCGCAGGCCGGCGTGGCGGTGGCGATCGGCGAGATCGAGAACGAAGACCTAGCGCGCGATGCGGGCGCCTCGACCATCGTCAATCCGGTCAGCTTCGGGGGGCAGTTGCTGGCGCAATGCACCAATGGTCCGCACGTCGCGGATTACGTCGCCGATCTGGTCACGCGCGGTGGCTCGGTCGAGCTGCGCGAGCGGCCGGTGCGTCCCGAGGAGGTGGGGCGCGGCGTGCGCGAGCTGGTCGGCACGCACATCCTGCGCCTCTATCGGGGCGACCGCGCCTTCGGCGTCTGGGACCGGGAGGCGGAGCGCCTCCAGCCCGGCGACATGGTGATCGAGCTGATCCAGCGGGCTTCCTAACCTTCGCGGATGACGCCGGCCGCCCGCATCCCTATCTGATGGCGATGCGAAAGCCTTCCCCCGGCCTGCCCAATGCGCAGCAGGTGCTCGATTTCATCCAGTCCGCCGACATGCCCGTCGGCAAGCGCGAGATCGCCCGCGCCTTCGGCCTGACCGCCCAGCAGAAGATCGGGCTGAAGGCGTTGCTGAAGGACATGGCCGATGAAGGGCTGATCGACGGCGCGGGCGGCCGCGCCTTCCACCGCATGGGCGGGGTGCCTAAGGTCACGGTGCTGCGGGTCGCCGATGTCGACGATGGCGGCAATGTCTGGGCGGTGCCGGAGAAATGGGAGGCGGAGACGCCGGCCCCGCGCCTGCGGGTGCGCGAGCGCAAGCGCGGCGCGCTCGGCATCGGCCAGCGTATCCTGGCGCGCACCGAGGAGGCGGGGTCCGGCTGGATCGCGCATCCGATGAAGGTGCTGGCGCGCGCGTCCGAACAGGTGCTGGGCGTGCTGCGTGGCGAGGGCGACCGGCTGTGGCTGACCGGCGTGGAGAAGAAGGATCGGCGCGAATATCCGGTCTCCGACGCTGGCGGCGCGCAGCCGGGCGATCTGGTGATGTGCGAACTGGCGGGGCGGCCGCCGCGCATCACCGTGCGCGTGGTGGAGATACTGGGCGACCCGTTCGCGCCGCGCAGCTTCTCGCTGATCGCGATCCACAAGCTCCGCATTCCCGACGTCTTCTCCGATGCGGTGCTGGACGACGCCACCCGCTCGGCGGCGCGGCCGCCGGGCGAGGGACGCGAGGATCTGCGGTCGCTGCCGATTGTCGCGATCGATCCGGCCGATGCGCGCGATCATGACGATGCGGTCTGGGCCGCGCCCGACGACGATCCGGCGAACGAGGGCGGGTGGAAGGCGATCGTCGCGATCGCCGATGTCAGCTATTACGTCCGCCCCGGCAGCCCGCTCGACGTGGAGGCGCGCAAGCGCGGCAACTCGGTCTATTTCCCCGACCGGGTCGTGCCGATGCTGCCCGAGATCCTGTCGGCGGACGTGTGTTCGTTGAAGGAGGGGGAGGATCGCGCCGCGCTCGCCTGTCACTTGCAGGTGACGAAGAGCGGCGCGCTGAAGGGCTGGCGCTTCAGCCGTGCGCTGGTGCGGATCGCGGCGAACATCGCCTATGAGGAGGCGCAGGCGGCGATCGACGGCACCGGCGCCGCCGATTGGGACCGGGATCTGGTCGACACGGCGCTGCGCCCGCTTTGGGACTGCTGGCGCGCGCTCGCCAAGGCGCGCGACGCGCGCGAGCCGCTCGACCTCGACCTGCCCGAGCGGCGCGTGGTGCTGGACGAGAAGGGCCGCATCCTGTCGGTCGCGCCGCGCGAACGGCTGGATGCCCACCGGCTTATCGAGGATTACATGATCGCCGCCAACGTCGCCGCCGCCAAGGCGCTGGAGGCCAAGAAGGCGCCGGTCATGTACCGTGTCCACGAGGCGCCCGCGCGCGAGAAGCTGGTGGCGCTGAAGGACTATCTGGAGACCTATGGCGTCGCCTTCGCGCTGGGCCAGGTGATCCGCCCGGCGACGTTCAACCATATCCTCGACCGGATCGGCGAGGCCGATTTCCGCCCGCAGGTGATGGAGCAGGTGCTGCGCACCCAGACCCAGGCCTATTACGCGCCCGCCAACCAGGGGCATTTCGGCCTGTCGCTGGGCAGCTACGCGCATTTCACCTCACCGATCCGGCGCTATGCCGATCTGGTCGTCCACCGTGCGCTGGTCGGCGCGTACGGCCTGGGCGAGGGCGGCCTGCTGCCCGAGGCGGCGGACATGGAGCGGATCGGCGAGGGGATCAGCCAGCTCGAACGCCGGGCGATGGAGGCGGAGCGCGACACGATCGACCGCTATGTCGCGGCCTATCTGTCCGAACATGTCGGCGAAGAGGTCGATGCGCGGATCACCGGCGTGCAGGCCTTCGGCTTCTTCGCGACGGTGGAGGGCGTCGGCGGCGACGGGCTGATGCCGGTGCGCGAGCTGGGCGGGGAATATTTTCATTACGACGAGGCGGGGCGGCGGCTGATCGGCGAAAGCAGCGGCGACGTCTACGCGCTGGGACAGCGATTGCGGCTGAAGCTGGCGGATGCCAATCCGGTGTCGGGTGCGTTGCGCTTCGACCTGCCGGGCGGCGGTGGCGGAGGCTATGCGCCCGCCCCCGGGCGGAGCGAGGGGCGGGGCGGCAAGGCCAAGGCGCCGCGCGTGCTGAAGCGGCGCGGACGACCGGGGAACATCCGGCATCAAGGGCGGAAGCGGTGAAGCCCCGCGATCGATCCCGCAAAGGCGGGACGATCTGACGACGTGCGTTTGAGCGCGGACGCCCGTCTTCGCGCGAACATCGATGCCTGGCTGCGAGAACCGCTCTCAGGCGTCGTGGAACTGCAGGCTGGCGAGACGGGCATAAAGGCCGCTTTGCGCGATCAATTCGCCGTGAGTGCCCTGTTCGACGATCCGGCCTTCGTCCATCACGATGATCCGTCCGGCCGCGCGCACCGTCGCCAGCCGGTGGGCGATGACCAACGTGGTGCGCGTCGTCATCAGTCGCTCCAGCGCCTGCTGCACCAGCCGTTCGCTTTCCGCGTCGAGCGCGCTGGTCGCCTCGTCGAGCAGCAGGATCGGCGAGTCGCGCAGCAGTGCGCGGGCGATGGTGATGCGCTGGCGCTGCCCGCCCGACAGGCGCGCGCCGCCCTCGCCCAGATAGGTGTCGAGCCCGCCAGGCAGGCGGCGCAGGAAGTCGGCGGCATTGGCGGCTTCGGCGGCGGCCCAGAGCGCGTCGTCGTCGGCGTCCCAGCGGCCATAGCGAAGATTGTCGCGGGCGGAGGCGGCGAAGATCACCGTCTCCTGCGGCACCATCGCGATTCGCGCGCGCAGGTCCGCCGGATCGGCCTGCGTCAACGGCACGTCGTCGATCAGCACCCGGCCGGCCTGGGGGTCGTAGAAGCGCTCGGCGAGCTGGAACAGCGTCGACTTGCCGGCACCCGAGGGGCCGACCACTGCCACCGTCTCACCCGGCCGCACGTCCAGCGTGAAGTCGTGCAGCGCCGCGACATCGGGGCGCGTGGGATAGCGAAACTCGACGCCCTCGAACCGCAGGGCGCCGCGCGCCGGCACGGGCAGGGCGGCGGGCCGGGCGGGGGCGGCGATCGCCGGCACCTCGCGCAGCAGCTCGGACAGCCGGCTCGCCGCGCCCGCGCCGCGCAGCAGGTCGCCATAGACTTCGGTCAGCGCGCCGAACGCGCCGGCGACGATGCCGCCGGTCAGCACGAACGCCGCGATCGACCCGCCCGACAATCGCCCGGCGGCGACGTCGATGGCGCCTTCCCACAGCACCAGCGTGATCGACCCGAAGACGAGCGCGATGACGATCGCGGTCATGCCGGCGCGCAGCGCGTTGCGGCGGCGGGCGGCGTCGAACGTGGCCTCCACCGCCGCGCCGAAGCGTCCGGCCTCGCGGTCCTCCTGCCCGAAGGCCTGGACGATGCGCATCGCCCCCAGCACCTCGGTGGTCAGCGAGCCGACCTCCGCCACCCGGTCCTGCGAAGTGCGCGAATGGTTGCGGACGCGCCGGCCGAGCAGGGTCATCGGCAGCACGATCAGCGGGATGCCGATCAGCAGCAGCCCGGCGAGCTTGGGCGAGATGACGAACAGATAGATCATGCCGCCGACGCCGGTGAAGGCGTTGCGCAGCGCGATCGACACGGTGCCGCCGACGATCATCTCGATCAGCGCGGTGTCCGAGGTGAGGCGGGAGGCGATCTCCGACGGCCGGTTCTCCTCGAAGAAGCGCGGCGACAGGCGCAGCAAGTTGCGCTGCACCGCCAGCCGGATGTCGGCCACCACGCGCTCGCCCAGCCAGGACACGAAATAGAAGCGGATTGCGGTCGCGACGGCGAGCACCGCCACGATCATCAGCAGATAGTGGAAGGACGAGGCGAAGGAGGTCGCCTCGCCGGTGGCGGACGCCGCCCCGCCGAAGCCGCGATCGATCACCCGCTTGAATCCATAGGGGATGCCGACCGTCGCGGCCGAGGTGGTGACCAGCGCGGCCCCGGCGATGGCGATGCGGCCGGGATAGCGGCGGGCATGGTGCCAGACCATCGACAGGTCGCCCAACCGGCGACGCTCCGGCGCTTTCGCCGCCGCGTCCCGCTGGTCGGTGGAGCCGATGGGCGGGCGGGGAGTTCTGGCCATGGTCCCCGCCTAGCAGCGGCTCCCCGGTCGCTCAACGGGCGTCGCTCGGTCTACGGGGATCGTCTATAAGACTCCTGCGGCACCGCACCACCGCTCGTCGTCCGCCGCATTGCCAATCGGTCAGATTGCGTTACGGCTCTGGCAACCCAAATGGGGGTAAGGATACCCGATGCTCTACGACGCTTATGAAATGCAGCGCTCCATGCTCGCGGGTGCCAGCGCCATGGCCAATTTCGGCGCGGGCCTTTTGCAGAACCCGGCGAACCCCTTCGCCTATCTGGGCGGCGGCGCGATCGTCGGGTCGGCGCTGGAGGTTTTCGCCCATGCCGCCGCCCCCCGCGGCAAGCCCGCCTTCGGTCTGGATCATACGACCATCGACGGCCGCGACGTGCCGGTCGTCGAGGAAATCGTGCTGCGCAAGCCCTTCGGCCAGCTCAAGCGCTTCCGTCGCGAGGGCGTCGAGGGCGGCCCCAAGCTGCTGATCGTCGCGCCCATGTCGGGCCATTACGCCACGCTTCTGCGCGGCACGGTGGAGCGGATGCTGCCCTTCGCCGATGTCCATATCACCGACTGGCGCGACGCCAAGTTGGTGCCGCTGAGCGCCGGACGCTTCGACCTGGACGACTATATCGACTATCTCGTCGCGTTCCTGGCGGCGATGGGCACGGACGACGCGCCGCGCTCGCACATGCTGGCGGTGTGCCAGCCCTCGGTTCCCGCCTATGCCGCTGCCGCGGTGATGAGCGCGGAGCGGCATCCGAACCGTCCGCTGACGCTGACCATGATGGGCGGGCCGGTCGATACGCGCGAGGCGCCGACCGCCGTCAATACGCTGGCGACCGAACGGCCCCATGCCTGGTTCCGCCAGAACGCAATCGTCACGGTGCCAATGACCTATCCGGGCGCGGGGCGGCAGGTCTATCCGGGCTTCCTCCAACTCGCCGGCTTCATGTCGATGAACCTGGGCAACCACCTGGTCAGCCATTGGGAGCTGTTCAAGCATCTGGTCCAGGGTGATGGCGACAGCGCCGAGGCGACCAAGCGCTTCTACGAGGAATATCGCTCGGTCTGCGACATGACCGCCGAATTCTATCTGCAGACGATCGAGACGGTGTTCCAGCGCCATGCGCTGCCCAAGGGCGAGTATCTGCATCGCGGCCAGCGTGTCGATCCAGGGGCGATCACCGATATCGGCCTGCTCGCGATCGAGGGCGAGCGGGACGATATTTCCGGGCTCGGCCAGACCCGCGCGGCACTGACGCTGGCGACCAACCTGCCGGCCGAGAAGAAGCAGTATCTGATGGCCGAAGGCGTCGGCCATTACGGCATCTTCAACGGCTCCAAGTGGCGCAACCGCATCGCGCCGGTGTGCGAGGAATTCATGACCGCCAATGGCTGATCGGCTATAGGCGGATAACAAGAAGGGGGCGGTGGTTGGTGCCACGGCCCCCTTTTGTGTGTCGGACGTCGGATCAGGCGATCGAGCCGACCACCGCATGGCTGGACGACTCGTCGCCTCGGATCGTGCCGCCGAACAGCATCTTCACCCGGCCCGACAGCGAGATGTCGGTTTCCCAAAGCTCCGCCGAATCGATGTCGAAGCGGAGCAGCGCCAGGTTCGGGTCTTCCTTGCCGCCGGGGAACCAAGCCTCGACCTGATTGCTCCACAGCTTGTCGATCTGCGCGCGGTCGTTCTGCTGGCTGATCGTGCCCGCCAGACAGGCGAAGAAGTCGTGCCCCTTGCCGACGAACTGCGCCATCGCATCGCCGCCCTTGGCCGCGCGATTGTCCTTGCCGGCGAAGAAGAACAGCGTGTTGGGCTGGTCGTCATCGATCTGCGCGGTCATCGGCTCGCTATGCTGGCCGTCCATCAGGCCGAGCATGACAAAGGGGCTGGCCTTCAGCTTGTCGATGAAGGTTGCGGCGATTTCCTGCGGGCTGTCGGTGTCGGCCATAATTCGCTTCTCCTTTGATCTTGTTACATGGGGAAACGTGGCGGCGGTGGGTTGGTTGCGGGGCGGGCCGGCGCCGTTGCGCGCCACCAAGGATGCGCCTTCCTCTTCGGCACGCCAAATGTGGCGAAGCGATATGCCGATCCCCTACTTCCCACCCCCCGGCGGGGGCCGGGGTGGTGGGAAGGGTCTTGCGGCTAACCCTTATGAGTGGGTGATCGGATAGTTGATGACTCCGGTGCGGCTCACAGCACCTCGAACAGGCCGGCCGCGCCCATGCCGCCGCCGACGCACATCGTCACCACGACATATTTCGCGCCGCGCCGCTTGCCTTCGATCAGCGCGTGGCCGGTCATGCGCGCGCCTGACATGCCGTACGGGTGGCCGATCGAGATCGCGCCGCCATTGACGTTGAGCAACTCGTTCGGGATGCCGAGCCGGTCGCGGCAATAGAGGACCTGCACCGCGAACGCCTCGTTCAGTTCCCACAGGCCGATATCGTCCATCGTCAGCCCGTTGCGCTCCAGCAGCTTGGGGATGGCGAAGACCGGACCGATGCCCATCTCGTCCGGCTCGGTGCCCGCCACCGCCATGCCGACATAGCGGCCGAGCGGGGTGAGGCCGCGCCGGGCGGCTTCCTCCTCCGACATCAGCACCGAGGCGGAGGCGCCGTCCGACAGCTGCGAGGCATTGCCGGCGGTGATGGTGCCGCCCTCGATCACCGTCTTCAGCCCCGAGAGCCCCGCCAGCGTGGTGTCGGCGCGATTGCCCTCGTCCTGAGACAGGGTCACCTCGTGATGCGAGACCTCCTTGGTCGCCTTGTCCACGACCGCCATGGTCGCGGTGACGGGAACGATCTCGTCGTCGAACTTCCCGGCCGCCTGCGCCGCCGCCGTGCGCTGCTGCGACTGAAGGCCATATTCGTCCATCTGCTCGCGGGTGATGCCATAGCGCTTCGCGACCACCTCGGCGGTCTGGAGCATCGGCATGTAGATATTCCGGTGCATCGCCAGCAGCTCGGGATCGGGCGCGACGTTCATCTTGGGGGTCTGGACCATGCTGATCGACTCGACGCCACCGCCGATCGCGATGGCCATGCCGTCGCTGACGATCTGCTTGGCGGCTGTGGCGATCGCCATCAAGCCGCTGGCGCATTGGCGGTCGACGGACATGCCCGCGACCGTGGCCGGCAGACCGGCGCGGAGCAGCGACGTGCGGGCGATATTGCCGGCTTGGTGCCCCTGCTGAAGCGCGGCGCCCCAGACGACGTCATCCACCTCCTCGCCGGACAGGCCAGCGCGCTCGACGGCGGCGCGGATCGCATGGGCGGCGAGGCTGGGTGAGGGCAGGGCGTTGAATGCGCCGCGATAGGCGCGACCGATTGGCGTACGGGCGGTGGAGACGATGACGGCGGAGCGCATGGTCGGCAATCCTCAGGGCTGGGAAGGGAAGGGAGAAGCGGAGATCAGGTGAAGGTCTGGCCGATCCATTCTGCGATCAGCGCGGGCTTGTCCTGCCCCTCGATCTCCACGGTGAAGGCGTGGGTGAGCTGGTACTGGCCCGGCCGCTTCTCCATGAAGTCGACCAGGCGGAAACGGCCGCGCACGCGCGCGCCGGAGCGGACGGGCGACAGGAAACGGACGCTGTTGCCGCCATAGTTCACGCCCATCCGCGCCCCGGCCAGTCGGGGCAGGTCGGTGCGCGCGGACAGCATCGGCATCAGCGACAAGGTCAGGAAGCCATGGGCGATGGTGCCGCCGAACTCCGTCTCGGCCGCACGGACCGGATCGACATGGATGAACTGCTCGTCGCCGGTCGCCTCGGCGAAACGGTCGATCATCGCCTGGGTGACCTCCACCCAGTCGGAGACGTGCTCCGTCCCGATGTTCTCCTTCATCTGCGCGGGGGTGACCGTCGCCATGGCTCGTCCTGTTCTGTGGCGCTCGACTGCGCGCCGCCCTTCTAGGACGGGGATCGCCCACACCGCAAGCCTTGCCGAACCGATCATTCGATAAGGGAGGTGGGATGGTGCGGTGAGGGTTGATTTGTCCGTGGAAAGGGCGAACCCGATCTTCTAAAAACAGTGGGGCACGGCCTCGTCACGCTATTTCAGGGTGGCGTTGCCTTGCGTGTACTCGATGCGGATGCGCACCCAGGCGCCGATCAGCGGCTTGCCGCCCAGGCGCGGCGGGCGGACGCGGAACTGCCAGGCGGCGAGGCGCAGCGAGCGGGCGAAACCCGAACCGAGCGGCGATTCGCCCAGCGATCGGCAGTTGTCGACATGATAGTCTTCGATCGTGCGGCAAGCGACCATGCCCCAGCCGGTCGGCGGTGCGTCGGCGGGCAGATAGCCGTTCAACTCGCTGTTGCTCGGCTCGCGATACCATTCGGCGTTATAGAGCCGTTGCCCGCCCGATCCCTCGCCGGGGCCATAGACGGAGCGGCTGTCCTTGCCGTCGCCCGCCTCGCCGTCATTGTCGCCGGCGCGGCCGCCGCCCGATCCCTGCACCTTGGCGAGGTCGAACGAGTCGAACAGCGTCTTGCTATTGGGGATCACGCCGGGCGCGAAGGGCGGCGGCACCGGTGCTTCGACCGGTTTGGCCTGGGCGACGGGGCGGGGTGTATCGACCTTGACGGCATCGCCGCTCTTGCGCGGCTCGACCCGGGCGGTCTTGCCTTGCGCGGCGGGCTTCGGCGCTTCGCCGCGATCGGGGAGCAGCGAGAAGCTGGTCGGCGGCTCGTCCGGCTTGCGCTCGGTCAGCGGCGGGGCGAGTCGCAGCAGCAGCAGGAGCAGCAGCAGATGCGCCAGCACCGTGAGGATAAATGCGCCGGTTCGGCGACGCGACGCACCCTGACCTTGGGCATGGGACTGGAGATACGCCGAGCGCATGAGCGCGTCGGTTAGGGCGCGATCATGGCTGCGGCAAGGCGCTCAGCCGGGGATGGCGGATTTGTCATCCATGGCGGTTTGGCGTCACTCTAGCGGTCGGGGCTGTTCTCGACATGCACCGGCTGGACCTCCGGATAGGGCATGATGATCCGTCCGTCGGGCGCGGCGGTATAGGTGGTCTGAGTCGGATAGGGGATGCTGATCCCTTCCTTCGCGAAGCGGCGCATGATCGCCACCACGATCCGGTCGCGCATCGGATGCGCCTTGTTCCAGTCGTCACCGGGCACGTCGAACAGCAGAGACAGGTCGATCGAACTCGCTCCGAACGTCTCGAAGCCGGCGCGCGCCACCGTGCCACCCTCCGCTTCGACGATCTCGCGCAGGATCGCGGGTACGCGCTCGAGCAGGTCGGGCGGCGTCTCATAGGCGACGCCGATGGTGAAGCCGATGCGGATATGGTCGCGCACCGTGATGTTTTGGATTTCCTTGTCGAGCAACTGGCGATTGGAGATGATGCGCAACTCGCCCGTATAGGCACGAATGCGGGTGGACTTGAGGCCGATCCCCTCGATCACGCCGCTGGTCTGGTCGTAATTGACCTTGTCGCCGCGCCGGAACGGGCGGTCGAAGATGATCGCCAGGGCCGCGAACAGGTCGGCGAAGATGCCCTGCGCCGCCAGACCGATGGCGATGCCGCCGACGCCGAGCCCGGCCACCAGGCCGGTGACGTTGACGCCCAGATTGTCGAGCACCACGACCAGCGCGATCGCGAACAGCGCGAAGGTGACGAGCAACCGGATCAGCCCCATCGCCGACAGCAGCGCCTCGCCCTGGTAATTGGCGGCGGAGGTGCGATGCTCGATCGAACCCAGGATCAGTTCGCGCGCCCAAAGCGCCGCCTGGAACACGGCGGCGATGGTGAACAGAAAGTGGACCGTGCTTTCGACCTGGACCGGCGCGCCGGCGTAGCCGACCACCAGCTTGGCGGCGAGCATGACGATGAAGATATTGCCGGTGCGCGACACGGTGCGGCCCAGCACGACGCCCCAGCCCGCGGCCCAGTGCGGCCGGTCGCACAGCTTCGCGCCGACCCGGCGCAGCGCATGCAGCACCAGCACGATGACGGTGCCGATCGCGAAGGCGACGAGGATTTGCAGCCAATGTTCGCGCAGCCATTCGGTGGAGGCGGCGATGAGTCCGTGAGTCTGGGATTGGAGCGCCGCCGCGTCGAAGATCGGCTCCTGCGCATTGGCAGGCGGGGATTTGGACATGAAAACCTCTTCAGAAATGCCGATTCAGGTGGCGGCCGGCGGCGTGCCTGCCTCCAGAAAGGCGATCAGCCCGCGTTCGGTGCGGCTGAGATAGGGACGTGAGCGCGGCAGGCGCAACGCCTTGCGAAAGGCTGCCTGGCCGGTCTTGGTCAAGGCGATCAGCGCCGGATGGACGTAGCTCTTGCGGGCAATCGCGGGCGTGTTGCCCAGTCGCGCGACCACCGGCTCCAGCATCGCCTTGAGGCTCAGATCCTCCTCGGCTTGGGCGAGCGCCTCGAACGCAGCGACGCTGGCGCCCCAGGTGCGGAAATGCTTGGCGGTGAAGTCGCAGGTGGTCGCCTGCTTGATATAGGCATTGACGTCCGAGGAGGTGACCGGGTGCGCCTCGCCTGCGGCATCGACCCAGGCGAACAGATGCTGCTCGTCCAGATCCTCCATCCGGCGCACCGTACTGGCCAGCGCGCGGTCGGTGATCGCGACGTCGCGCATCTTGCCCGACTTGCCCTTGTAGCGCAGCTTCAGCGTCGATCCCCGTACCGTACCGTGGCGCTTGCGCAGCGTGGTCGCGCCGAACGACTTGTTCGCTTCCGCATAGGCCTCGTTGCCGACGCGCAGATGACCGATGTCGAGCAGGCGGACGACCGCGGCGACCGCGCGTTCCTTGCACAGGCCGCGCCGCTTCAAATCGGCTTCCACCCGCTTGCGCAGCCGGGGCAGGGCGGTGCCGAACTCGCAACACCGATCATATTTGGCGGCCTCCTGCGCGGCGCGGAAGTCGGCGTGATAACGATATTGCTTGCGGCCCTTCTCGTCCCAGCCGATCGCCTGGATATGGCCATTGGCCTTCGGGCAGAACCAGGCGCGCTCATAGGCGGGGGGCAGGCCGATCGCGTTCAGCCGGGCGATCTCGTCCGGGTCCGTGATCCGCTCGCCCGCCGCGTCACGATATTCCCACTGGTCGCGAACCTTGCGGCGGGAAATTCCTGCTTTGGAATCATCGCAGTAGACGATGCGCGCGGTCACCCGGATCTCCTTCGTAGGTTTTTGCAAATGCGCGCGCGTCCGGGTTCGTTCCGGAACGGGCGCGCGCCGCATGGGTTCTCGGCGACGGGTTTCCCCCACAGGAGTAGTGACATGGCCGACCTTTCCAACGCGCGCGTGCTGATGATCGCCGCCGACGGGTTCGAGACGGTGGAGTTGTTCGAGCCGAAAAAGGCGCTGGAGGCGGCGGGCGCGACGGTCGCGCTGGCCTCGATCAAGCGCGACCCGATCCAGGGCATGGAGCAGGACATCAACAAGGCGGAGACGGCAACGCCCGATCTGACCCTGGCCGAGGTCGATACCGACGATTACGACGCCCTGGTCATTCCCGGCGGTACCTGCAACCCGGACAAGCTGCGGCTCGAAGAGCGTGCGGTGGAGATCGTCGCGGAATTCATGGAGGACGACAAGATCGTCGCCGCCATCTGCCATGGCCCGTGGCTGCTTGCCGAGGCGGACGTGATCGACGGCCGGCGACTCACCAGCTATCCGTCGATTCGCACCGACCTGGAGAATGCCGGGGGCGAGGTCGTTGATGAAGAAGTGGTGATTGACGGCAACCTGATCACCAGCCGCAATCCGAACGACATCCCCGCTTTCAACCAGGCGATCCTGAGCGCCCTGGAAGAGGAAGTGTCGGAATAAGGTCGGGAATGTATCGATAACGGCAGGGGACTCAGCGCCGCCGGGCCGATCCGGCGGCGCTGACCGCCCATATTTGCCACCATTGCCGTTTCACTTTTATTTACCATTTCCCGCAAGACATGGCATCGAAAGGTTTGCCATGCATCGTTTCCACCGCACGCCCCTGATCCGTACGCTGCCGTTCATCGCGGCCGGCCTGGCGTCCCTGATCGGTGCGGCGGTGGCGGCGGAGGCGTCGCCGGTCTGGATTGCCGCCGTGGTGCGGCCGACCGGAATGACGGCGCTGTTGCCGGTGCTCGGTACGATGCAGGGGCTGAGGGTGGTGGCGATGATCGCCGCCGCGCTGCTTGTCGCGGGGTTCGTCTGGTCCAGCCTCTATCTGCTGTTCGGCCATGGCGGTGCGCTGGTGCGCAAGGGCAAGCGGGCGCGGGCCGCCGTCTGGGGCGCGGGGCTGGAGCCTTTTCCCGAGGAGGAGCGGCGGCTGCCCCGCGATCTCGACCAGCCGCTTGCCGCGTTCGACCCGGATGCCTTGCCGGTCGTGCCGTTGCAGCCGGTGCCGACGCCATCGCCGCCGCAACTCTGCGCGGCCAAGGGCGTGCGGGAGGAGGAGCAGGAAGTGGCGGCGGAGGACGCGCCGGCCACGCCCCCCGATCCGGCGGAGGCGCCCGTCGACCTGCTGCCGATCGCCAATCTGCGATCGGGCGAACCGCCCCGGCTGGGCGAGGATGCGATCACCTATCTGCGCTCGGTCGACCTGAGCAACAACTTGTCCTCCTTTGGCAAGCGAAGCGCGCCGACGCCGGCCGCCGAGGAGCCCGGCGCCGAGCCGAGCATCGCCGCCCTGCTGGCGCGGCTGGAACGGGGCGCGGCCGGGATGAAGCAGGGCTGACCACGACGGTCGGGGATGCCGAAACCACGAACATCCTGACTGGCATGGCCCATTGCGGGGCTGTCACGGGATTGGTGGCCATACCCGATGCACGAAATCCGTTGATCGGCCGCCAGCCTCTGATAGCCTGACCGCTCGTGATGAGAGCGGGAGAGAGCATGGCCTACGCACCAGAAGCCGCCGAACCGGGCGGCATTCCGCCCGCCGCCGCCGCACCGCGCTATGCCTGGTACGTGCTGTTCATCCTGTTCCTCGTCTATGTGCTGAACTTCATCGATCGGCAGATCATCTCGATCCTGGCGGAGGACATCAAGCGTGACCTGGGCCTGCGGGACGAAGACCTGGGTTTCCTTTACGGCACCGCTTTCGGTGTCTTCTATTCGCTGTTCGGCATCCCGCTCGGCCGGCTGGCGGATAACTGGCATCGCGGCCGGCTTATGGTGATCGGTCTCGCGCTGTGGTCGACCATGACCGCCTTGTCCGGTCTGTCGCGTAGCGGCGGCCATCTCGCGGCGGCGCGGATCGGCGTCGGCATCGGCGAGGCGACCGCCAGCCCGTCGGCCTATTCGCTGATCTCCGACTGGTTCCCCAAGCGGCTGCGCGCGACCGCGCTGTCGATCTACTCTGCCGGCCTCTATGTCGGGGGCGGTTGTTCCCTGTTCATCGGCGGGTTGATCGTTCAGGGCTGGAACCGCGCCTATCCGGGCGGTGGCCCCTGGGGGCTGGTCGGCTGGCAGGCGGCGTTCCTGGCGGTTGGCGTGCCGGGACTGCTGGTCGCGGCCTGGATCGCGACCTTGCGCGAGCCGGTGCGCGGCGCGGTCGAAGGATTGCCGCCGCCCGCGCCGCATCCCGCGCCGTTCCGCGCCTTCCTGTCCGAGCTGGTGACGATCATCCCGCCGCTGACGCTGGTCGGCGCGCTGGCCGGCGGCGCGCGCGCCTTCCTCGTCAACCTGCTCGCCGCCGGGCTCACCGTGGCGGCGGTGGTCGGGCTGGTCGCGATGGGCGAGCCTTGGCCGCAATGGACGGCGGTCGGGATCGGCATCTATGCCGTCTTCTCCTGGGCGTGCGCGCTGCGGCGGCGCGACCCGCCGACCTTCGCGCTGATCATCGGGACGCCCGCCTTCGTGCTGACCGTCGTGGCCTATGGCCTCAATGCGTTCATCGCCTATGCCGCCAGCTTCTGGGCGGCGCCGTACGCGCTGCGGGTGCTGGGCGCGTCTCCTGCCACGGCCGGTTTCTTCCTGGGGGCGAGCGGCGCGCTGGGCGGCTTCCTGGGCGTGACGTTGGGCGGAGTCGCGGCGGACCGGCTGCGGCGGCGGCACCCGGCGGGGCGGCTGATGGTGGTGATTTTCGGCGCGGTCGTGCCGCTGCCCTTCTTGGTGCTGGCCTTCACCGCCGACTCGACGGCTTTGCTCTACCCGATGCTGTTCGCGGCGCAGGTCACCGCCAGCGTCGCGCTCGGCGCGGCGGCGGCGACCACGCAGGATCTGGTCCTGCCCCGGATGCGCGGAACGGCGACCGCAACCTTCTTCATCGGCACGACCCTGCTCGGCCTTGCTCTCGGGCCCTACCTGGCCGGACGGGTGTCGACGCTGTCGGGCAGTCTGTCGATCGGGATGCTGTCGCTGCTCGCCTCCGCGCCGATCACGCTCGCCGCCGCGATCGCCGCCTTCCGCCTTGTGCCCGCCGCCGAGCGATCGCGCGAGGATCGGGCACGGGCGGCGGGCGAGGCGCTGTAATCGGAACGGGCGGGGCGCATCGCCCGTTCCGGACGGTTCAGGCCGGCATGAACACGCCGCAGGCGATGCGGCCGCCGCTATTGCCCGACGGATCGGTCTTCAGGTCGTCGGGCGCGGCATGGACGATGATCGCGCTGCCGTCGGCGTCGAGCAAGCCGTCCAGCGTCGCGCCCGGCACCGTCACGCCCAGCGTGCCGCGGCCGTCGCTGCCGATGATCAGGTTGGGAAGATCGCCCTCGTGCGGACCCTGCGGATTCTGGCTGCCGTGCTTCATGGCGGTCGGATTCCAGTGTCCTCCTGCCGTGGTGAAGTCCGGTGCATCGCAGCGTCCGGTGGTGTGGACATGCGCGCCATGGGTGCCAGGCGGCAGGCCCTGCGTGTCAAGCGTCACACGCAGGCCGCCCGCGACCTCGGTGGCGGTCGCGCGACCCGCATCGCCACCGGCCGCAGTCCGCAGGTTCGCTGTGGCGGAGCGGCCGCCAGGCACCGCCTCGCCGATCGCCGTCCGATCCTGCGAACAGCCCGCCAGCGTCGCGGCGGCCAACCCGATGATCACGATCCCCTTGTACATCAATGCTCTCCCTATGATTCCGCGGTCAATCGTTCCGGCTCTGGTCCCGGTTCCAGCGGCCAGCGCGCTACCGGCTCGTACATCGCGCCCTCGCCGCCCAGATGGCTCTGGTAGAGGATCAGGTGCGGCAAGACGAAGGATGCGCTGGTCAGGCCGGCATGGTCGCCGCACCAATGCGCCACCTCCGGCGCGTGGCCGAGCGCGCGGGGCAGCCGCGCGACGGTGATATGCGGCAGATAGGCGCGGGTCTCCGGCGGCAGACCGGCGCGGCGGCAGGCCTGCTCCACCTTGGCGGCGAGGTGCGCGAGCGGTGCGGCCGGCGCCAACCCGGCCCAGAGCGTATCCGCCCGCCCGCCGCGTCCGAAGCTGCCGACCCCGGACAGGGCGACGTGCGGCGCTGGCGCATGGATGCTCGCCAGCGCGGCGGCGAGGTCCTCGCCCTGGTGGCGGTCGACCTCGCCGACGAAGCGGAGCGTCACATGCAATTGCTCGTCCGATTGCCAGCGTGCGCCGGGCACATGGTCCATCAGATCGGCCAGCGAATCGCGAATGGCGAGCGGCGGACGGAGGGCAACGAACAGCCGGATCATGTCCGGCTCTTAACCCGTGGGTGGGGGGACTGTCATCGCCCCGCGCTTGAAACATGCCGCATTCGGGCCGATATACGGCCCATCCGGCATCATGCCGGGGAGGGAGTTTTATTCACCATGGCGAATTGGTCCGATCCACGCCCCAACGCCGCGCCGTTCGGCAGGACGTTCGCGTCCGCGGGTGACGCGGCCCGTGACGCGGGCCTGCGCAGCTATATGTTGCGCGTCTACAACTATATGGCCTCGGCCGTGCTACTGAGCGGCATCGTCGCGATGCTGTTCGCCGCCGGCGGCCGGGACTCGCTGGCCGCGCAGGTCTTCGTGAGCGGCGGCATCCTCCGCTATGTCGTGATGTTCGCCCCGCTGGCGATCGTCTTCGCGATGAGCTTCGGCCAGAACCGCATGTCGACGGGCACGATGCAGGGCCTGTTCTGGGGCTTCGCGGTGCTGATGGGTTTGTCGCTGTCGACCATCTTCCTGGTCTATTCGGGCACCTCGATCGCGCAGGCCTTCTTCGCGACGGCGGCCGGCTTCGCGGCGCTCAGCCTCTACGGCTATACCACCAAGCGGGACCTGTCGGCCTTCGGTACCTTCCTGATCATCGGCGTGGTTGGTTTGCTGGTGGCCAGCGTCATCAACATCTTCCTGCAGTCGGGTCCGATGGCCCTGGTGATCAGCTTCGTCGGCGTCCTGCTGTTCGCTGGCCTGACCGCCTATGACACGCAGCGCACCAAGAGCCTGTATTACCAGGTCGCCGGCACCGAGTATGAGGGCAAGGTGGTCGTGATGTCGGCGCTGAGCCTCTATCTCGACTTCATCAACATGTTCATGTTCATCCTGCGCCTCTTCGGCAGCTCGCGCGACTGATCGCGCGGACGGGATCGAACCATCCGGGCCCGGCGGATCAGATCCGCCGGGCTTTTTTCATGCCCTCCGCTCGGAAGCCCGTCATGCCGACCCGCCTGTCGATCGCCGTCGATCTCGATTACGGCCTGCCCGAGCCGGCCGATGTGCTCCTCCAGATCGCGGCGGCGGCGCTGCCGGACCAGTGGATCGAGTCGGAGGCGCTCGACGTCTGGTCCGACCTGCCGCTGGCCGCCGTGCCGGGCGAGGAGGGAATCGGCCAGCGATGCTGGTCACACGCGGTCGGCCGCTTCACCGCCCGCTACGCCGCGACCCTGGTGGTGGATCGCCTGGTTCACCCGCTCCACCGGCTGCCGCCGACCCCGGTGCGGCATCTGCCAGGGCCAGTGGTCGGCTATCTGATGCCAAGCCGCTACTGCCCCTCGGACAAGCTGGAGGGGTTCGTGCGCGCGGAATTTGCGGGACTGAGCGGCGGCGCCCTGGCAGCGGCGCTGACCGAATGGACGGCCCGCTCGCTCCGCTATCGCCCGAGCGGCAGCACGGGCACCACCACCGCGCTCGATACCTTCGCCAGCCGGGAGGGCGTGTGCCGTGACTATGCGCATCTGCTCGTCGCGCTGGCCCGCGCGGCCGAGATCCCGGCGCGCTGCGTCGCGGCCTATGCGCCCGACGTCACTCCGCCCGACTTCCATGCGGTGGCGGAGCTGTGGCTGGACGGCGGCTGGCATCTGGTCGATGCCACCGGCATGGCCAGCCCGGCGGAGATCGCGCGCATCTGCGTCGGCCGCGATGCGACCGACATCGCGTTCATGACCGTGTTCGGCACCGCGCAGTTGATCGCGCAGCGCGTGCGCGTCGACCGGCTCGACTGATCCCATTCGGTCTTCCGTCGATCATCCGACAGGAACGCGCCGCGACACCGCTCGTTCTGTGCGTGGAACGGACATGTGGGAGAGCCGATATGAATGCCATCGACGATCGCGCGCTCGACAGCCTGTCGGTCGCGCCGGATGCGCCCAATGCGGGCAACCAGGGCCGCGATCCCCGTCAGGACGCGGGACAGGACAAGTCGATCACCAAGCGTTTGCAGAAGAACCCCGACAGCGTCGACGCCCGGCTGGACAATGGCCTGGATGAGACGATGGACGGGAGCGACCCGGTGGCCATCTCCGAGCCGGACGGTGGTGAGCCGGTCCCGTCCTCGGGCTATGACGAAGATGGCGAGCGGGCGCGCAAGGATCAGGACAACGCCTGATCGTTCCGCCAGCGGACCGGAATGTTGCCGTTTGGTGACAGCGTCGGATGCGATGATTGCGCGATTGCGCGGTTCGTCGCATCTGATGTTGCGTTGCGGCATGACATTGCGCAGTTTTCCTTTGCCGGTCGGATGCCGTTAAGCAGGCTGTTAACCATCTTGCGCTATTCCGGATCGGCGACAGGAGCTGGGCGGGGTCAAGACGATGGTATCTCGGAGCAGACCGGCAGAAGGCGCGATGGCGCTGGCCGAAATGAAGGAATTTGCGAGCTTCCCCGGAGCGACGCAGCGCTATATCCGGCGCTCGCTCGACATCGGGCTGGACCGCGACGACGCCATGAGCCGCTGGTCGCGCGACGTGGTCGAGGCCGCCTCGATCCGGGCGCAGGCGCGCCTCTACCGCGCGCTGCCCGAGCTGCGCGAGCGGGTGCCCGACGATAGCGGGCTGGAGGCGGTCGAGCCGTTCCTGGCACCGCTGGTCACGATCGTGGCGTTCGATCTGGGGCAGGGCCGGCTGAGCAGCTTCTCGGCGGTTCGCTTCCTCTACGAGCGGCTCATCGGGGCGGAGGCGCGGCCGTGGCTGCCCGCAGCGTTCTGCGCGGCGGCGGCCTTGCCGCACCTCCATCCCGACAATCGGCGCGCGCTGCTTCAATCGATCAGCGAGGCGGCGGCGACGGCATCGGGCTGGTCGAACCGCCAGCCGAGCTTCTTCCCGCATTGGGTGGAGAAGGTCGAGGGCGGCCAGTCGCTCGCCAACTGATCGTTTTCTCAGCGACAGGCGCGCCAGCCTGTCGCGCCACGCGCCGCCTGGTCCAAGTGCAGATGGTCGCGATGCGCCTCGTTATAGTCAGGCGATAGGGTCGTGGCGAACAGGTCGCACGCCCCGTCGCGCACCGCATGGAGGAAGCGGGCGGCAGGGGCGTGGCCCGTCCAGTCGCGCGCCACGCTGATCGAGCGGCCATCCGCCAACTGGAACCCGGCGATATCGATCGCATTGGCACGGGCGTGTTCGCTCCAATTGCCCTGATCGCGGCCATAGAGCCGGCGGCAGCTATAGCTGCCGAAATGACGGATGGCGACGATCCGGCTCCCCAGGATCGCCTCCGCCTGCGGCTGCACCACATTCCATTCCCACACCGCCAGAGCCGCCGCCACCGGGCAGGCCGTGCCGAGACCGGCCGGTGCGTAGGCGATCCGCCGCGCCCCGCCCGTCGCGAATCGCACCGCATCGTCATAGCCGCACTGCGCGCCGTCGGCGCGAACCGGCAGCGCGGTAAAGCGGACGCCCGCCCGGTCGAGCAGCGCGCGGCACGCGGCCGCGTCGCTGGTCAGGGCGGTCAGCTTGCGTCCGGTGAACAGGCCCACCGGCGCGCCCAGGTCGAGCGGCGTCCAGGGCAGGTCCTGTGGACGCCCCCGGACCATCGCCCAAAGCAGGAAGAGGAGCGATAGCAAGATGCCGCCGAGGATCACGACTCCCGCGATCCGGCGTAGCGCACGCATCAGCCGCGCATCGCCGCGCCGATGGGCTCGGCGGTGACCGGATAGCCCGCATCGTCGGGTATGCAGAGCCACGCATGGCCGTCGCGAAGCGCGAGACGCGGCGTGATGGTCCGCATCGGATAGCGTGCGGCATCGGCGACCGCCGCCTCGAAGTTGGTGAACTGCGCCAGCCGCTCCAGATTGCGTCGGGTCGGGTAAATGACCATCGCCCGCCCCGAATCGGCAGCGGCGAGCAGGGCGGCAGCCCCAGTCCAGACCAGCCGAACATTCTCGCTATGGTCGACGGTCGCCGGCGGCGCCCCCGCTGGCAGCGCGGCGAGGTAGAAGCGCGTGTCGAAGATGCGCGCCAGGTGATGACCTTCGGTCGGTTCGGGCCGCCAGCGGGCGAACGGGATCAGCACGGCCGGGTCGAGGGCGAGCCCGGCTTCGTCGAGCAGGGCGTCGAATGCTTCGCCGGCGTGGAGCCGCTGACGCAGCGCCGCCAACTGGCCCGGCGCGGCGCTGAAGCCAATTGCAAGTCCCGTTTCCTCCAATGTCTCGCGGGTCGCGGCGACTCGGGCAGCGGCTTCGTCGCAGGGCAGGTCCGGGAAGCGTCGCGCAAGGCGGTGGTCGCCCGGATCGACTCTACCGCCAGGGAAGACCATCGCACCGCCAGCAAAGGCGAGGGTGGCGGCGCGCTCGACCAGCAGCAGGTCGGGCGGCCCGTCGTCGCGCTCGCGCATGATGACGATGGTCGCAGCGGGAATCGCATCCACCGGGGAGGGCGCAGGGGAGGGCATGGCAGTCACCATGGCCGAACGCCCAAGTCGAGTCGGTGGTCGCACGGCGGGCGCGCTTTACCAAACCGTGGAGCGCGGCGATACGCACGAGCACGGCGTCGGACGAACAGCGATGGCGGAAAGTGGCAGGGGAGCTCGGATTCGAACCGAGGGCCTTCGGTTTTGGAGACCGACGCTCTAACCAGCTGAGCTACACCCCTGTGCGGAGGCGGGCATTAGCGCCACCGCCCGGACGATGCAAGCCGCTTCTTGATGCCCTGGCCGAGCGCCGGGCGGGTGGTTGACCGGATCGCCCCCCTTGCGTATAGGGCGCGCCTGTTTTCAGGAGCTCCTGGCTCCCGAAGGCACGCTTGAACATTGCTGGAATGAAAACGAGCCCTGGGCGCGCCGATGGTGCGCCCCCGGGCTCCTTTTGTATTCTGGATGGCTCCAGCAAAGTAACCACTTGAAAGGTGAAGGCTTCAATGCCCACGATCAACCAGCTGGTCCGCAAGGGCCGCGAGCCGCAGAAGGCCAAGTCCAAGGTCCCTGCGATGGAGCAGAATCCGCAGAAGCGCGGCGTCTGCACCCGCGTCTACACGACGACCCCGAAGAAGCCGAACTCGGCGCTTCGCAAGGTGGCCAAGGTCCGCCTGACCAACCAGCGCGAAGTCATTTCGTACATCCCGGGCGAAGGCCACAACCTTCAGGAGCACTCGGTGGTCCTGATCCGCGGCGGCCGTGTGCGCGACCTTCCCGGCGTGCGCTACCACGTGCTGCGCGGCGTTCTCGACACGCAGGGCGTGAAGGATCGCAAGCAGTCCCGCTCCAAGTACGGCGCCAAGCGTCCGAAGTAAGCCGGTCACGCTGCTGACCACATAAGGCTGAAGTTAGAAGGAAGAAGAAATGGCACGTCGTCGTCGCCCCGAGAAGCGCATCATCCTGCCGGATCCCAAGTTCGGTGATGAGGTTCTCTCCAAGTTCATGAACTCGGTCATGCTGGACGGCAAGAAGTCCGTCGCCGAGCTGATCGTCTATGGCGCCCTGGAAACCGTCGAAGCCCGCGCCAAGCGCGAGCCGCTGGGCGTGTTCCATGACGCGCTCAACAACATCAAGCCGGGCATCGAGGTCCGGTCGCGCCGCGTCGGCGGTGCGACCTACCAGGTGCCGGTCGAGGTCCGTCCGGAGCGTGCCCAGGCGCTGGCGATCCGCTGGCTGATCAGCGCCGCGCGCAACCGCTCGGAGAACACCATGTCGGCGCGTCTGTCGGGCGAGTTGCTCGACGCCGCCAACAACCGCGGCAACGCGGTGAAGAAGCGCGAAGACACGCACCGCATGGCGGAAGCGAACCGCGCCTTCTCGCACTATCGTTGGTAAGGGGCCGGTCGGCGAAGGTTCCCCGGAGCTGACGCCGACGGCTTTTCACCGGCAGCAATTGCACCTATATCGTGGGGAGCGGGCGTCATCGCCCTGCTCCCCACATCGCTAAGGAAGCACCGATCATGGCCCGCAGCCATCCGCTCGAACAGTATCGCAACATCGGCATCATGGCGCATATCGACGCCGGCAAGACGACCACGACCGAGCGTATCCTCTATTACACCGGCAAGTCCTACAAGATCGGCGAAGTGCACGAAGGCACCGCCACCATGGACTGGATGGAGCAGGAGCAGGAGCGCGGGATCACGATCACGTCGGCCGCCACGACGTGCTTCTGGAAGGCCGAGGAAGGTCAGGGTCTCGAGCACCGCATCAACATCATCGACACGCCCGGCCACGTCGACTTCACCATCGAGGTGGAGCGTTCGCTCCGCGTGCTCGACGGCGCGGTCGCGTGCTTCGACGGCGTTGCCGGCGTGGAGCCGCAGTCGGAGACCGTGTGGCGCCAGGCCGACAAGTACGGCGTGCCGCGCATGTGCTTCGTCAACAAGCTCGACCGTACCGGCGCCGATTTCTACTTCTGCGTGAACTCGATCATCGATCGTCTGGGCGCGCGTCCAGCGGTGCTGTACCTGCCGATCGGCATCGAGGGCGGCTTCAAGGGCCTGGTCGATCTGGTCGAGAACCGCGCGATCATCTGGCTCGAGGAATCGCTGGGCGCGAAGTTCGAGTATCAGGACATCCCGGCCGACATGGCCGAGAAGGCGGCGAAGTATCGCAGCGACCTGATCGAGATGGCGGTGGAGCAGGACGATGCGCTGATGGAAGCGTATCTCGAGGGCAACGAACCGTCAGTCGCCGATCTGAAGAAGCTGATCCGCAAGGGCACGCTGAACATGTCGTTCGTGCCGATCGTCTGCGGCTCGGCGTTCAAGAACAAGGGCGTGCAGCCGCTGCTCGATGCCGTGGTCGACTATCTGCCGAGCCCGCTCGACGTGCCGGCGATCAAGGGCGTGAAGCTCGACGGCGAGACGCCGGACGAGCGTCCTTCGTCGGACACCGAGCCCTTCTCGGCGCTGGCGTTCAAGATCATGAACGACCCCTTCGTCGGCTCGCTGACCTTCGCGCGCATCTATTCGGGCAAGCTCGAAAAGGGCTCGTACCTGAACTCGGTGAAGGACAAGAAGGAAAAGATCGGCCGTATGCTCCTCATGCACGCGAACTCGCGTGAGGACATCGACGAGGCCTTCGCCGGCGACATCGTCGCGATCGCGGGTCTGAAGGAGACCACGACCGGCGACACGCTCTGCGCGCAGAATGCCCCGATCATCCTGGAGCGGATGGAGTTCCCCGAGCCCGTGATCGAGCTGTCGGTGGAGCCGAAGACCAAGGCCGACCAGGAGAAGATGGGCATCGCCCTCAACCGCCTGGCCGCCGAGGATCCCTCGTTCCGCGTCTCGACCGACCATGAGTCGGGCCAGACCATCATCAAGGGCATGGGCGAGCTTCACCTCGAGATCCTGGTCGACCGCATGAAGCGCGAGTTCAAGGTCGAGGCGAATGTCGGCGCGCCGCAGGTGGCGTATCGCGAATATCTCGCGAAGAAGGTCGACATCGACTACACCCACAAGAAGCAGTCGGGTGGTTCGGGTCAGTTCGGCCGCGTCAAGGTCACCGTGATCCCCGGCGAGCGTGGCTCGGGCTACCAGTTCTTCGACGAGGTCAAGGGCGGCAACATCCCGCGCGAATATATCCCGTCGGTCGAGAAGGGCTTCCGCGAGACCGCAGAGTCGGGTTCGCTGATCGGCTTCCCGATCATCGACTTCGAAGTCCATCTGACGGACGGCGCGTACCACGACGTCGACTCGTCGGCGCTGGCGTTCGAAATCTGCGCCCGCGGCGCGATGCGCGAAGCGGCGCAGAAGGCGGGCATCAAGCTGCTCGAGCCGATCATGAAGGTCGAGGTCGTCACCCCGGAGGATTATCTGGGCGACGTCATCGGCGACATGAACAGCCGTCGTGGCCAGATCCAGGGCACCGACAGCCGCGGCAACGCGCAGACCGTCGAGGCGATGGTCCCGCTCGCCAACATGTTCGGCTATGTGAACCAGCTCCGCTCGTTCACCCAGGGCCGGGCGCAATACTCGATGCAGTTCTCGCACTATGACGAAGTGCCGAGCAACGTCGCGGACGAGATCAAGGCCAAGATGGCGTAATCGCCACGTTTCGGTCCGGCCGGCGGCTTTCGGGCGCCGGTCGGATGGAAGCACTGGCATTCCGTCCAAACTGTCGTTATGGGGCCGCGTTCGCATGGCCTCGGATGCGGCAGCGGATTCGATTCAGAAGGTAGGAAAATGGCAAAGGCAAAATTCGAGCGGACCAAGCCGCACCTCAACATCGGCACCATCGGTCACGTCGACCATGGCAAGACCTCGCTGACCGCGGCGATCACCAAGGTGCTGGCGGAGACCACCGGCGGCACGGCCGTGGACTTCGCGAACATCGACAAGGCGCCGGAAGAGCGTGAGCGCGGCATCACCATCTCGACCGCGCACGTCGAGTATGAGACGACGAACCGCCACTATGCGCACGTCGACTGCCCCGGCCACGCCGACTATGTGAAGAACATGATCACCGGCGCGGCGCAGATGGACGGCGCAATCCTGGTCGTGTCGGCCACGGACGGCCCGATGCCGCAGACCCGCGAGCACATCCTGCTCGCCCGTCAGGTCGGCGTGCCGGCGATGGTCGTGTTCATGAACAAGGTCGACCTGGTCGACGACGAGGAAATCCTCGAGCTGGTCGAGCTGGAAATCCGCGAGCTGCTCAGCTCGTACGAGTTCCCGGGCGACGATATTCCGATCATCAAGGGCTCGGCCACCTGCGCCCTGTCGGGTTCGAACGACAAGTTCGGCAAGGAAGCCGTCACCGCGCTGATGCAGGCCGTTGACGACTACATCCCGCAGCCGGAGCGTCCGCTCGACAAGCCGTTCATGATGCCGATCGAGGACGTGTTCTCGATCTCGGGTCGCGGCACCGTCGTGACCGGCCGCGTCGAGACCGGCGTGGTGAAGGTTGGCGAGGAAGTCGAGATCGTCGGCATCCACCCGACCGTCCGCAAGACCACGGTCACCGGCGTCGAGATGTTCCGCAAGCTGCTGGACCAGGGCCAGGCCGGCGACAACGTCGGTGCGCTGATCCGCGGCGTCGCTCGCGACGAGGTCGAGCGTGGCCAGGTGCTCTGCAAGCCCGGCTCGATCAAGCCGCACACCGACTTCAAGTCGGAAGTGTACGTGCTGTCGAAGGAAGAGGGTGGCCGTCACACGCCGTTCTTCGCCAACTATCGTCCGCAGTTCTACTTCCGCACCACGGACGTGACCGGCACCGTCGAGCTGCCTGAGGGCACCGAGATGGTCATGCCCGGCGACAACGTCGCGCTCGGCATCAAGCTGATCGCGCCGATCGCCATGGACGTCGGCCAGCGTTTCACGATCCGCGAGGGCGGCCGCACCGTCGGCGCCGGCGTCGTCAGCGCGATCGACAAGTAAGCATCACCGCTTAGGCCTGTCCGCAGGTCCGGCCGCCTCGGCCCGCCTTTGAAAAAAGGCGGGGCGGGGCGGTTGCCTTTTTATGAGAGTGGCGCTAATCGCGCCCCTTCACTTTCATCCGCACAGCAAGAGCCCGGCAACGGGCCCGCTCTTTCGCATCGGTAGGGATCATGGACAGCAACATCCGCATTCGCCTGAAGGCGTTCGACCATCGCGTTCTCGACCAGGCGACCGGCGACATCGCCGACACCGCGCGCCGCACCGGCGCCCTCATCCGCGGTCCGATTCCGCTTCCGACGCGCATCGAGAAGTTCACGGTGAACCGTGGGCCGCACATCGACAAGAAGTCGCGCGAGCAGTTCGAGGTCCGCACCTACAAGCGCATGCTCGACATCGTGCAGCCGACCCCGCAGACCGTCGACGCGCTGATGAAGCTCGACCTCGCGGCCGGCGTTGACGTCGAGATCAAGCTGGCCTAAGGGGCCACAGCGCCGCGGTCGACTCCGGTCCCGCGGCGCTCTCGCATTTTGAGATACCGCTGGTGGCTTCGGCTGCCGGGTCAGCGTCTCCCGTCATGTTCTCGCGCTTACGGCACGAGGACAACCAGCCCGGGACGGGGGCACGCTTCGCATTTCCGGGCTGACACGCATGGGTGGAATGGGTCTGCCTGTGCCTCTGTGAGGAGTGTTGGTCATGCGTACCGGCGTGATCGCGAAGAAGATGGGGATGACCCGCCTGTTCCAGGAAGACGGTCGGCACGTGCCGGTCACCGTGCTTCAGCTGGACGGGCTGCAGGTCGTGTCCCGCCGCGAAATGAATACGGACGGCTATACGGCTGTCCAGCTTGGCGCGGGCAGCGCCAAGGCCAAGAACGTCGCCAAGCCGCAGCGCGGCCATTTCGGCAAGGCCGAGGTGGAGCCGAAGGCGGTCCTGGCCGAGTTCCGCGTGACCGAGGACAATCTCCTCGACGTCGGCGCCGAGCTGTCGGCTGACCACTTCGTTGCCGGCCAGCTGGTCGACATCCAGGGTCGCACCCAGGGCAAGGGTTTCGCCGGCGCGATGAAGCGCTGGAACTTCGGCGGTCTGCGCGCGACGCACGGCGTCTCGGTCAGCCACCGTTCGCACGGTTCGACCGGTAACCGCCAGGATCCGGGCCGCGTCTTCAAGAACAAGAAGATGGCCGGTCACATGGGCGACCGCAACCGCACCCAGCAGAACCTCGAGATCGTCGGCACCGACGTCGAGCGCGGCCTGATCTTCGTGAAGGGCTCTGTGCCCGGCTCGAAGGGCGGCTGGCTGTTCGTCAAGGACGCGGTCAAGGTCAAGGCGCACGCCGATGCGCCCTATCCAGCCGGCCTGAAGGCCGTCGCCAGCAACAACAATGCGCCTGCCGAGACGCCCGCCGAGACCGCGGCCGCTCCCGAGGCCACCGAAGGCCAGGAGGGCTAAACAGTGAAGGTCAAGGTTCAGTCCTTTGCCGGCACCGACGCCGCGGACATCGAGCTCAACGACGAGGTCTTCGGCCTCGATCCGCGCGCCGATATCCTGCACCGCGTGGTGACCTGGCAGCTCGAGAAGCGTCGCGCGACCGCGCGCGGCACCCGCGAGCGTGCGGACGTCGCCCGGTCGGGCAAGAAGCTGGGTCGCCAGAAGGGCGGCGGTGTCGCTCGTCACGGCGATCGTCGCGCGCCGGTGTTCATCGGCGGTGGTAAGGCGCACGGCGCCCGCGTCCGCGACTTCAACCCCTCGCTGAACAAGAAGGTTCGCGCGCTGGGTCTGAAGATGGCGCTGTCGAGCCATGCCAAGGCCGGTTCGCTGATCGTCATGGATGCGCTCACCGTCGACGGCAACAAGACCAAGTCGCTCAAGGGCGATCTGGCCAAGCTGGGCTGGGGCAATCGCGCGCTGGTGATCGATGGCGACGCCGTCGAGACGAGCTTCGCGCTGGCCGCGGGCAATCTTCGCGAAGTGGACGTGCTGCCGGCGATCGGCGCCAACGTCTACGACATCATCAAGGCCGATACGCTGGTGCTGACCCGCGCGGCCGTCGAGAAGCTGGAGGCGCGCTTCAATGGCTAAGCCGCAGAACGCTGTCGACATCCGTCACTACGACGTGATCGTCGCGCCGCACATCACCGAGAAGGCGACGCTGCTCAGCGAGCAGAACGCCGTCGTGTTCAAGGTCGCCAACAGCGCGACCAAGCCCGAGATCAAGGCCGCCGTCGAGGCGCTCTTCGATGTCAAGGTTCTGAACGTGAACACGATCGTCCAGAAGGGCAAGACCAAGAAGTGGAAGGGCGCGCCCTACCAGCGGTCGGACATGAAGAAGGCGATCGTCACGCTCGCTGACGGTCAGTCGATCGACGTGACGACGGGGGTCTGAGGATCATGGCACTCAAGCAATACAATCCGACGAGCCCGGCCCGCCGCGGCCTGGTCCTCGTCGACAAGTCGCAGCTCTGGAAGGGCAAGCCGGTCAAGGCGCTCACCGAGGGCAAGAACAAGACCGGCGGTCGCAACAACAAGGGTCACGTGACCAGCCGCGGCATCGCGGGCGGTCACAAGCAGAAGTATCGCTACATCGACTTCAAGCGCCGCAACTGGGGCGTCGAGGGCACGATCGAGCGTTTGGAATATGACCCGAACCGCACCGCCTTCATCGCGCTCGTCAACTATGGCACCGATGCGGACGGCAAGGTCCAGCAGGCCTATATCCTGGCGCCCCAGCGTCTGGGCGTGGGCGACAAGGTGATCGCCGACAAGCGCACCGACGTGAAGCCGGGCAACGCCATGGAGCTCGGCCAGATGCCGGTCGGCACCATCGTCCACAACGTGGAGATGAAGCCGATGAAGGGTGGCCAGATTGCCCGTTCGGCCGGCACCTATGTGCAGGTCGTCGGTCGCGATCGCGGCATGGTCATCGTCCGCCTCAACTCGGGCGAGCAGCGCTATATCCATGGCGAGTGCATGGCCACGGTGGGCGCGGTGTCGAATCCCGACAACCAGAACCAGAATCTCGGCAAGGCCGGTCGGTCGCGCTGGATGGGCTCGCGTCCGCTGACCCGCGGCGTCGCCAAGAACCCGGTCGACCACCCGCACGGCGGTGGTGAAGGCCGGACCTCGGGCGGCCGTCATCCGGTCACTCCGTGGGGCAAGCCGACGAAGGGTGCGCGCACCCGCCACAACAAGGCGACGGACAAGATGATCATCCGTAGCCGCCATGCGAGGAAGAAGTAATGGCTCGCTCTGTCTGGAAGGGCCCGTTCGTCGAGCTCAGCCTGCTGAAGAAGGCTGAAGCCGCGCAGGACGCCGGTGGCCGTGCGCCGATCAAGACCTGGTCGCGTCGCTCCACCATCCTGCCGTCGTTCGTGGGTCTCACGTTCAATGTCTACAACGGCAAGAAGTTCGTGCCGGTGTCGGTCAACGAGGACATGGTCGGCATGAAGCTGGGTGAGTTCGCGCCGACGCGCTACTTCCCGGGTCACGCCGCCGACAAGAAGGGCAAGCGCTGATGAGCAAGCCGCAATCCCCCCGCAAGGTCGGTGACAAGGAAGCGCTGTCGGTCGGCACGCAGATCCGTGGTTCGGCTCAGAAGCTGAACCTGGTCGCGGGCCTGATCCGTGGCAAGAAGGCCGGCGATGCGATGAACATCCTGGCCTTCTCGACCAAGGCGATGGCCGTCGACGCGCGCAAGGTGCTGGCGTCGGCGATCGCCAATGCCGAGAACAACCACAACCTCGACGTCGATGCGCTTGTCGTCGCCGAGGCGTCGGTCGGCAAGTCGATCACGATGAAGCGCTTCGCGACCCGCGGCCGTGGCAAGTCCACCCGCATCCTGAAGCCGTTCAGCCGTCTGCGCATCGTCGTGCGCGAGCAGGAAGAAGCGTAATGGGTCACAAGAGCAATCCGATCGGGATGCGGTTGCAGATCAACCGCACCTGGGACAGCCGCTGGTTCGCCGAAGGCGCGGACTATGGCCGTCTGCTGCTGGAGGATCTGAAGATCCGCCAGTACATCATGAAGAACCTGCCGCAGGCCGCGATCAGCAAGGTCGTGATCGAGCGTCCGGCCAAGCTGTGCCGCATCTCGATCTTTGCGGCGCGTCCCGGCGTCATCATCGGCAAGAAGGGCGGCGACATCGAGAGGCTGCGCAAGACGATCGGGGCGATGACCTCGTCCGACGTCTCGCTCAACATCGTCGAGATTCGCAAGCCGGAGGTCGATGCCCGTCTCGTCGCGCAGGGCATCGCCGACCAGCTGGAGCGCCGCATCGCGTTCCGCCGGGCGATGAAGCGCGCGGTGCAATCGGCGATGCGCCTGGGTGCCGATGGCATCAAGGTGTATTGCGGTGGCCGTCTGGGCGGCGCCGAAATCGCCCGCTCCGAGAGCTATCGCGAAGGTCGCGTTCCGCTGCACACGCTGCGCGCGAACATCGACTATGCCGAGGCCGAGGCGCACACGTCCTACGGCGTGTGCGGCGTCAAGGTCTGGGTCTTCAAGGGCGAGATCCTGGGTCACGACCCGATGGCGACCGACCGGCTCATGATGGAGGCTCAGACCTCCGGCGTGCGCCCGGCGCGCGATGACCGTCGCTAAGGAATAGAAGCAATGCTGCAACCGAAGCGCACCAAGTTCCGCAAGGCGTTCAAGGGCCGCATCCATGGCGACGCGAAGGGGGGCACCGCGCTCAACTTCGGTGCCTATGGCCTGAAGGCGATGGAGCCCGAGCGTCTGACCGCGCGTCAGATCGAGGCCGCCCGCCGCGCCATCACCCGCCACATCCGCCGTCAGGGCCGTTTGTGGATCCGCGTGTTCCCGGACGTGCCGGTCTCGTCCAAGCCCGCCGAAGTCCGCATGGGCTCGGGTAAGGGTTCGCCCGAGTTCTGGGCCGCCCGCGTCAAGCCCGGCCGCATCCTGTTCGAGCTCGACGGTGTCGACGGCCGTCTGGCCGCCGAAGCGTTCGAGCGTGCGGCGATGAAGCTGCCGATCAAGACCAAGGTCGTCGCCCGCCTGGGCGACACCAGCCACCTCGGAGGCGAGTAATGGCCAACACCGACTATAACGGCCAGAGCGACGACCAGCTCAACGAGAGCCTGGCGCAGCTGAAGCGCGAGCAGTTCAACCTCCGCTTCCAGGCGGCGACGAGCCAGCTCGAAAAGCCGAGCCGCGTCCGCGAAGTCCGTCGCGACATCGCGCGCATCAAGACCCTGCAGACGCAGCGCACCCGCGCCGCGTCCGCCAAGTAAGGAACCGAGCACATGCCCAAGCGCGTGCTGACCGGACTGATCGTCTCCGACAAGGGCGACAAGACGGTGGTGGTGAATGTCGAGCGTAAGGTAAAGCACCCGCTCTACGGCAAGATCATCCGCCGCTCGAAGAAGTATCACGCCCATGACGAGGCGAACGAGTACAAGGCCGGCGAGACCGTGCGCATCGAAGAGATCGCGCCGCTCTCCAAGCTGAAGACCTGGAAGGTGATCGAGCGGGTGAACACCCACGCGACCCCCGACCGGGTCGACGTCGACGCCTGATCGCGCGGCCCGGCTCCGGTCGGGCCCGTCATCAAAAGGCAGGAGCGAAGGGCATTGCCTTTCGTGTCCGGAGTGGCTAAAGGCGCCGCTCCCCCTGGTGCGGATTGTCCGCGCCGGGGGTCGTTATTTTTAGGCGGGGTTGGGTCGGTATCCACCCCATGAAGAGAAGGAAGCAGGATCCATGATCCAGATGCAGTCCAATCTCGACGTCGCTGACAACAGCGGCGCGAAGCGGGTTCAGTGCATCAAGGTGCTTGGCGGTTCCAAGCGCCGGACGGCCAGCGTCGGCGACATCATCGTCGTGTCCATCAAGGAAGCGCAGCCCCGCGGCAAGGTGAAGAAGGGTGACGTCCATCGCGCCGTCATCGTCCGCACCGCCAAGGATATCCACCGCGCCGATGGCTCGACCATCCGCTTCGACGGCAACGCCGCAGTCCTGGTCAACAAGAACGAGGAGCCGATCGGAACCCGTATTTTCGGCCCGGTCGTGCGCGAGCTGCGTGGCAAGAAGCACATGAAGATCATCTCGCTGGCTCCGGAGGTGCTGTAATGGGCGCTGCGAAGATCAAGAAGGGCGACAAGGTCGTCGTCCTGTCCGGCAAGGACAAGGGCAAGACCGGCACCGTCACCCAGTCGATGCCGAAGGACGGCAAGGTGATCGTGGGCGGCGTCAACGTCGCGACCCGTCACCGCAAGCCGACCCAGGCGAACCCGCAGGGCGGCCTGGAGAAGGTTGAGGCTCCGCTGCACGTCTCGAAGGTCGCGCACGTGACCGCCGACGGCAAGCCGACCCGCGTCCGTTTCGATACGCAGGACGGCAAGAAGGTCCGCGTGGCCGTGAAGACCGGGGAGAAGATCGATGGCTGATGCCTACAAGCCCCGGATGAAGGGCATTTACGAGGACCGCATCGTCAAGGCGATGCAGGAGAAGTTCGGCTACGAGAACGCGATGCAGATTCCCCGCATCGAGAAGATCGTGCTGAACATGGGCGTCGGCGAGGCCACCCAGGACAAGAAGCGCGTCGACCAGGCTGCGTCCGAAATGGAGTTGATCGCGGGCCAGAAGCCGGTGATCACCAAGGCGAAGAAGTCGATCGCGCAGTTCAAGCTGCGTGAGGGCATGCCGATCGGCGTGAAGGTCACGCTGCGTCGCGAGCGCATGTACGAGTTCCTCGACCGCTTCATCACGATCGCGCTGCCCCGCGTGCGCGACTTCCGTGGCCTGAACCCCAAGAGCTTCGACGGTCGCGGCAACTATGCCTGCGGCATCAAGGAGCAGATCATCTTCCCCGAGATCAACTATGACCGCATCGACAAGGTGCGCGGCATGGATGTGATCGTGACCACCACGGCGAAGACCGACGAGGAGGCGCGCGAGCTGCTTCGTCTGTTCGGCTTCCCGTTCCCGCTGGAAGAGTCCGCCGAAGAGAAGAAGGCGGCCTGACATTCTACCCTCTCTCCCGCTTGATCGGCGGGGGAGGGGCTTTTCAAGGAAGAGCTTAAGTCCATGGCGAAACTGAGTTCGATCAACAAGAACGAGCGTCGCAAGAAGCTGGTTGCGCAGTACGCGCCGAAGCTGGCGAAGCTGAAGGCCCAGGCCAATGACGAGTCGCTGAGCGAGACCGATCGTCTCATCGCGCGTCTCAAGATGGCCGAGCTGCCACGCAACGGCAACCCGACCCGGATCCGCAACCGCTGCGAGACCACCGGCCGTCCGCGCGCCTATTACCGCAAGTTCCGTCTCTGCCGCGTGCAGCTCCGCGATCTGGCCAACAAGGGCCTGATCCCCGGCGTCACCAAGTCGAGCTGGTAAGGATAGTTCAATGGCAGTGACCGATCCCCTGGGTGATTTGCTCACCCGCATCCGCAACGGCCAGCGCGCGCGGAAGGACTCCGTCCTGAGCCCCGCGTCGAAGCTGCGCGTCCGCGTCCTCGACGTGCTGCAGCGCGAAGGCTATATTCGCGGCTATTCCGAAGAGCAGATGGGCCCCGCCGCCGGCGTGCGCATCGAGCTGAAGTATTTCGAGGGCCAGCCCGCGATCAAGCATGTCGCGCGCGTCTCGAAGCCCGGCCGTCGCGTCTATAGCGGTTCGCAGGAGCTGCCCCGCGTCATGAACGGCCTGGGCATCACCATCGTCTCGACGCCCAATGGCGTTCTCTCCGACGCGGAAGCGCGCGAGCAGAATGTCGGCGGCGAAGTGCTTGCGGAGGTCTTCTGATGAGCCGCATTGGTAAGAAGGCCGTCCCGGTTCCGGCCGGCGTGACCGCCGCCATCGCTGACCGCGTCCTGAGCGTGAAGGGCCCCAAGGGCACCCTGACGCTGCCGCTCGCCGACGAGATCACCTATGACGTCCAGGCGGACGGTATCTCGGTGCAGCCGGCGAACGACACGAAGCGCGCCCGTGCCTTCTGGGGCATGCAGCGCACGCTGGTGCAGAACCTGGTGACGGGCGTCACCACCGGCTTCTCGAAGAAGCTGGTCATCACGGGCGTCGGCTATCGCGCCGCGGCCCAGGGCAAGACCCTGAAGCTGCAGCTCGGCTACAGCCACGACGTCAACATCGACGTGCCGGAAGGCCTCGAGGTGAAGACGCCGGACGCCACCACCGTCGAGATCAGCGGCTCGGACAAGCAGAAGGTCGGCCAGCTGGCCGCCGAGATCCGTCGCTGGCGCAAGCCTGAGCCTTATAAGGGCAAGGGCATCAAGTACGACGGCGAGTTCATCTTCCGCAAGGAAGGGAAGAAGAAGTAATGACCAAGGGTCTCTCTCTGTTCGAGAAGCGCCGTCGGCGCAATCGTACCGCGCTCCGTGCGCGCGCCGGGACGCGTCCGCGCCTGTCCGTGCATCGCTCGGGCAAGCACATCTATGCGCAGGTGATCGACGATGTCGCGGGCCGTACGGTCGCGTCGGCCTCGACGCTGGCGGGCCACGAGGGCTCGACGGCGAACTGCGATGCCGCGTCGGCCGTCGGTCGTCGCGTCGCGGAGGCCGCCAAGGCCGCCGGCGTCACCCAGGTCGTGTTCGACCGTGGTGGCTTCCTCTTCCACGGCCGCGTGAAGGCGCTGGCCGAGGCCGCGCGTGAAGCCGGATTGGAGTTCTAAGAATGGCTGATACCAACGATATCCAGTCGCAGCCCGGCGCTCCCGCCGCGGTTGAGGCTTCCGCCGGCGACGCCGGCGCTAACACCGGCAACACCGGTGGCGGCTATCAGGGTCAGGGCGGCGGTCGTGGTCGCGGTGGCCAGGGCGGTCGTGGCGGCCAGGGCGGCGGTCGTGGTGGCCCGGGCGGCAACCGTGGCGGTCGCGACGGTGGTCGCGGTGGGCGTGACGGTCGCGGTCGCGGCGGTCCCGGTCAGGACGATGGCGGCGAGGAGCTGATCGAGAAGCTGGTCCACATCAACCGCGTCTCGAAGACGGTGAAGGGCGGCAAGCGCTTCGGCTTCGCGGCGCTGGTCGTCGTGGGCGACGGCAAGGGCCGGGTCGGCTTCGGTCATGGCAAGGCGCGCGAAGTGCCGGAAGCCATTTCCAAGGCGACTGCCTCGGCGAAGAAGAAGATGGTCCGTGTGCCGCTCAAGGACGGTCGTACGCTGCACCATGACGCGAACGGCCATTTCGGCGCCGGCCGCGTGACGCTTCGCTCGGCCCCGCAGGGCACCGGCATCATCGCCGGCGGTCCGATGCGCGCCATCTTCGAATCGCTCGGCGTCGCTGACGTGGTGACGAAGTCGGTGGGCACGTCGAACCCCTATAACATGATCCGCGCCACCTTCGGCGCCCTGACCGAGCAGACCAGCCCCAAGGCGGTCGCACAGCGTCGTGGCAAGAAGATCGCGGACCTGCTGGGTCGCGGCCAGGGCGCCACGGCGCAGGTGGCCGAGGCGGAAGCCGCGGCGATCACGGAGTAAGCTGACATGGCGACGATCAAGATCAAGCAGACCGGTTCGCCGATCCGCCGCACCAAGGATCAGCGTGCGACGCTGATCGGCCTTGGCCTCAACAAGATGCACAAGGTGAGCGAGCTTGAGGACAGCCCCGAGGTTCGTGGCATGATCCGCAAGGTCCAGCACATGGTCGAAGTGCAGGGCTGAGGCCCCGCATCTCTCATGCGCCGGAAGGGGCGGCGTCGGTTTCGACCGACGCCGCCCTTTTGCATTGTGGCAATGGCGGTGACATCTTCGCTCGACAAGCGGGCGACTCCCCGTTATGGGCCGCCGCTTCCATCCAACAGCGCGTCAAAAGCGAAAGCGAGTGCAATCATGAAGCTCAACGAACTCCGCGACAATCAAGGTGCCCGCAAGTCCAAGATCCGCGTCGGTCGCGGCATCGGCTCGGGCAAGGGCAAGACCGGCGGCCGCGGCGTCAAGGGTCAGAAGAGCCGCGAGGGCGTGTCCATCGCCGGCTTCGAAGGCGGCCAGATGCCGCTCCACATGCGTCTGCCGAAGCGCGGCTTCAACAACATCTTCGCCAAGGACTATGCCGAGGTGAACCTGGGCGCGATCCAGAAGGCGGTCGATGCTGGCAAGCTGTCGACCGACGGCACGATCGACCATGCCGCGCTGAAGGCGGCCGGCTTGGCGCGTGGTGGCAAGGACGGTGTCCGTCTTCTCGCCAAGGGCGATTTCTCGGCGAAGCTGAGCTTCCTGGTCGCGGGCGTCTCGGCCGGTGCGCGCAGCGCCGTTGAGGCGGCCGGCGGTTCGGTCGAAGTGCCGACCGTCGTGCCGGCCGCCGAGAAGGCCGCCGCCAAGAAGGGCGTGAAGTATCGTGAGCGCCAGGCGCACAAGGCGTCGTTCAAGGCCTGATCCGGTAGCGGCCGTCCCGGTGTGACGACGCGGCCACGGTCGCGCGAAGGCCGGGACGGTTCGACCGTGTAGGCATTAGACAAGCCCGCACGGGTGCCTATATGAACGGCGGGAGCGGGCAAACGCATCCCGCCGTTTTTGTTTCCAGGACGAATCATCGCATGGCAACCGCAGCCGACCGAATGGCGCAAAGCATCAGCCTGGGGAAATTCGCCCAGGCCACCGACCTCAAGAAGCGGCTGTGGTTCACCATCGGCGCGCTGATCGTGTTCCGCCTGCTCAGCTATGTGCCGCTGCCGGGCATCGACCCCGTCGGTCTCGCCGGGCTGGCGAGCCGTACGCAGGGAGGCGTGCTCGACTTCTTCAACACCTTCTCGGGCGGCGCGCTCTCGCGTGCCTCGCTGATCGCGCTGGGCGTGATGCCATACATCACCGCGTCGATCGTCGTGCAGCTGGCCACCTCGCTGGTCCCGCAGCTCGCCGCGACCAAGAAGGAAGGCGAGAGCGGCCGCAAGAAGCTGAACCAGTATACCCGCTACGGCACGGTCGCGCTGACCGCGATCCAGGGCTTCTTCATCGCCCGTGGCATGGAAGCGGGCGGGGCGGTGGTCCAGCCGGGAACGATCTTCATCGTCTCGGCGGTGATTAGCCTTATCGGCGGTACCATGTTCCTGATGTGGCTGGGCGAGCAGATCACCAGCCGCGGCATCGGCAACGGCGTGTCGCTGATCATCATGGCCGGCATCGTCGCGCACTTGCCGACGACGCTGTTCAACCTGCTGGAGGGCGGCCGCACCGGCAGCCTCGATCCCCTGCGCCTGATCGGCATCATCGTCGCCGTGATCGGCCTCGTGCTGTTCATTTGCTTCATGGAGCGCGCGCAGCGCCGCATCCTGATCCAGTATCCCAAGCGCCAGACGCAGCGCGGGATGCAGGCGGATCGCAGCCATCTGCCGCTGAAGATCAACACGGCCGGCGTGATCCCGCCGATCTTCGCCTCGTCGCTGCTGCTGATGCCGCTGACGATCAGCCAGTTTGCGGGCCAGCACACCGCCGGCGAGAGCCGTTGGGGCGACTTCATCATCTCGCTCAACCAGTATCTGCAGCATGGCAGCCCGGTCTACATGGCGCTCTACGCCGCCGGCATCATCTTCTTCTCCTTCTTCTACACGGCGGTGGTGTTCAACCCCGAGGAGACGGCGGACAATCTGAAGCGCTATGGCGGCTTCGTGCCGGGCATCCGGCCGGGCAAGAACACGGAAAACTACTTCGACTATGTGCTGACGCGAATCACGGTGATCGGCGCCGCCTATCTGACGGTGATCTGCCTGCTGCCGGAATATCTGGTCAGCGCGCTGTCGATCCCCTTCTATCTGGGCGGCACCAGCCTGCTGATCGTGGTCAACGTGACGATGGACACGGTCACGCAGATCCAGTCGCATCTGCTGGCGCATCAATATGGCGATCTGATCAAGAAGTCGAAGCTGAAGGGCGGGCGCACCCGCTGAGGCGGGCGCATGGCACGGGCGTGAACAAGGGGAATGCGACGGTGAACATCATCCTGCTGGGTCCGCCGGGAGCGGGCAAGGGCACGCAGGCGGCGCGTCTGGTGACGGATCGGGGCATGGTCCAGCTATCGACGGGCGACATGCTGCGCGCGGCGGTGAACGCCGGGACGCCCGTCGGTCAGCAGGCCAAGGCGGTCATGGACGCGGGCGAGCTGGTGTCGGACGCGATCGTCTCTGCGTTGATCGGCGAGCGGCTGGACCAGGGCGTGGCCTCGGGCGCGATCTTCGACGGCTATCCGCGCACCACCGCCCAGGCCGAGGCGCTCGATCTCTTGCTGAGCGAGCGCGGGCAGCGGCTCGACCATGTCGTCGAGCTGGAGGTGGACGAGGCGGCGCTCATCGAGCGGATCGTCGGGCGCTTCACCTGTGCGTCGTGCGGCACCGGCTACCACGACCGGTTCAAGCGGCCGGCGGTCGAGGGCGTGTGCGACGTGTGCGGCTCGTCCGAGTTCAAGCGTCGGCCCGATGACAATGCCGAAACCGTTTCGACGCGCATGGTCGAGTACCGTGCCAAGACCGCGCCGATCCTGCCCTTCTACGAAGCGCGCGGGCTGGTCAGCCGGGTCGATGGCATGGCGGACATGGACGTCGTCGCCGGCCAGATCGCGGCGATCCTGGATCGCTGAGGTCGATGCCCACGGCGCGGCTGGAGATCATGAACATATTGTCATGTCGCCGTCACCGCGCTGATCGATCCCGAGGTCTATCTCTGTCCCATCGCCGGTGAGTTCCGGACGACAGGACCGCCCGCCCGGCGCGGTTCGATCGAGATAGACAGATCGGTGCCCGACACTCCCGGGGGTGCCGTAGGGCCGGCGAGGACTTGGTTCTCGCCGGCCTTTCCCGTTTACGGGAGCCCTCTTACGGAGTCTGTCGTGAACCGGAAGATCCTGATCGTCGAGGATGATGCCTCCACCTCCGCCTATCTGGCCAAGGGACTGGGCGAGGCGGGCTATGCGGTCGAGACCGCCAGCGATGGCCGCGACGGCCTGTTCCTGGCCAGCGAAGGCATATTCGACCTCATCATCGTCGACCGCATGTTGCCGGGGCTGGACGGGCTGGCGATGACCGGCGCGCTGCGGGCGGCGAACATCGCGACGCCGGTGCTGGTGCTGTCCGCGCTCGCCGCGGTCGACGACCGGGTCGACGGGCTCAAGGCGGGCGCCGACGATTATCTGTGCAAGCCCTTCTCCTTCGCCGAACTGTCGGCGCGGATCGAGGCGCTGGTCCGCCGTTCGGACCGGGCGGCATCCGAACCGCAGAAGACCCGGCTGTCGGTCGGCGACCTGGAGATCGATTTGCTCGCGCGCCACGTCACCCGCGCGGGACGCACCATCCCGCTGGGCGCGCGCGAGTTCAACCTGCTGGAGTTCCTGGCTCGCCATGCCGGGCAGGTCGTCACCCGCACGATGATGCTGGAGAAGATCTGGAATTATCACTTCGACCCAGGCTCGAACGTCGTCGACGTCCATATCGGCCGCCTGCGGCGCAAGCTGGAGGAGGGCTTCGGCTCGCCCATCCTGCATACGGTCCGGGGCGCCGGATATCGGTTGGCTTCCGAGGGCTGATGCGGCTGTCGGTCACCGCACGGATCGCCTTGCTCTCGATCACGCTGGCGCTTGCCTCCAATCTCGCGCTGGTCAGTTTTCTGTGGAAGCAGACGCAGGACGTCGCGCTCGCGGCGACCAAGCGCGAGATGATCGAACAATCCGATGCACTGCTGATGATCTGGCGGCAGGGCGGGCTGAAGGCGCTGATCCCTGCGGTGAAGGGCGCGCGGCCGCCCGGTGACAACTCGCTGCTGGTCGCGATCGTCGATGACGAAGGACGACGGTTGGTCGGCGACGCGCCCGCGCGCCTGAGTGTCGCCCTCGGCCGGCAGGGTTTCCGCGTCACGCCGCTGTCGGCCGAGCCGGGATGGGCGGACCGGGACATCGGCTATCTCATCCATCCGATCGGCCGCTACTGGCTGCTGACCGGCAGCAAGCTCGACGTGATCGAGGCGGAGCAGACCGCGATCGAGCGCGCCCTCGCGCTGGCCATCACCCTGTCGCTGGCGCTGGGCGTGGCGGCGGGTCTGGTTCTGGCGCGCTATGTCGGGTCGCGGCTGGACCGGATCGCCGGGGTGATCGAGGCGGCCGGCGATGGCGACCTGTCGCAGCGGGTGCCGACGCTGGCAGGCGGCGACGCGTTCGACCGGCTGGCGGGCGAGCTGAACGCGATGCTCGACAAGATCGCGCGGTTGATGACCGAGCTGCGCGTAGTCACGGACAGCCTGGCGCACGACCTGCGCTCGCCGCTCGCGCGGCTCCGGACCAAGACCGAACAGGCGCTGCTGGTCGCCGACCCCGAGCAACGCGACGCGGCGTTGAGCGGGTTGCTGGTCGAGACCGACCTGGTGATGCGGATGCTGACCACGGTGATCGAGATCAGCCGGTCCGAGTCGGTGTCGCGCGACCGCTTCACCTCGCTGGCGCTGGCCGATCTGGTCGAGGAAATCGGTGAGCTTTACGAGCCGGTGGCCGACGAGGCCGGCATGACGCTGACCGTGGCGATCGACGACCGTCCACAGGCACGTCCGATCCACCGCGAGCTGATGACCCAAGCGATCACCAATCTGGTCGACAATGCGCTGAAACATGCCGCCGGCACCGGTTCGCTGGTGCTGCGGCTGTCGGAGAGTGCGCAGGGGATCGCGATCCAGGTCGAGGATCGCGGACCGGGTATCCCGCCCGATCAGCGAGAGCAGGCGATCAAGCGGTTCGGTCGGCTCGACCGGGCGCGATCGACCCCGGGGGCGGGGCTCGGCCTGTCGTTGATCGAGGCGGTGGCGCGGCTGCATGAAGGGCGGTTCGAGCTCGCCGACAATGCGCCCGGCCTGATCGCGCGAATCGTGCTGCCCGCCTGAGCCGCTTGCGGGAGCGGAACGCAGCCGCCACATGGGGCGGATGGATGCGCTCACCGCTTTCGGCCTGTTCGCGGTGGCCTTCACCCTGGTCTGCTACACGCTGGAGGACCGCGCGCCGTTCTGGACGCTGCTCTTCGCGCTCGGATGCCTGCTCGGCTCGGCCTATGGTTTCCTGCAGGGAGCATGGCCGTTCGGTGTGGTGGAGCTAATCTGGTTCGTCGTGGCGTTGCGACGCTGGGCGAAGCTGCGGCGGCGGGTGGAACCGGTCGCTTGACAGCGCGTTGCGCCGCGCTTACCTGACCCCTTCCATTGCACCGGTTTCCGGCGGCGCTCGTTCGCGTTCGCCGTTTTCCTGTATGGAGCTAACGCGCTGAGATAGCGGTCGTGCTGCCATGCCGGCCGCTGTGGAGCTAGGAGAACTTATACCATGGCACGTATCGCGGGTGTTAACATCCCGACCAACAAGCGCGTGGTCATCGCGCTGACCTACATCCACGGCATCGGTCCCGCCCATGCCAAGGCCATCACCGAGAAGCTGAACATCGCCGCCGAGCGTCGCGTGCAGGACCTGTCGGACCAGGAAGTCCTTCAGATCCGCGAGGCGATCGACGCCGAGTACACCGTGGAAGGCGATCTGCGTCGCCAGACCGCGATGAACATCAAGCGCCTGATGGACCTGGCCTGCTATCGCGGCCTGCGTCACCGCAAGGGCCTGCCGGTCCGCGGCCAGCGCACGCACACCAACGCGCGCACCCGCAAGGGCAAGGCGAAGCCGATCGCGGGCAAGAAGAAGTAAGAAAATCGTCCGGGGACGATTTTCACTTCTTCTCCGCCGGAGGCGGGCTTGCGGCGTACTGCCCGCCGGCCTCCGTACCACGAGATTAAGGTCAGGATTTTAGAATGGCACAAGCACCGCAGCGCATTCGCCGTCGCGAGCGCAAGAACATCACGGCTGGCGTCGCGCACGTCAACGCGAGCTTCAACAACACCATGATCACCATCACCGACGCGCAGGGGAATGCGATCTCCTGGTCGTCGGCCGGCATGATGGGCTTCAAGGGCAGCCGCAAGTCGACGCCCTATGCCGCTCAGGTCGCCGCCGAAGACGCCGGCAAGAAGGCCGCCGAGCATGGTGTCCGCACCCTCGAAGTCGAGGTGAAGGGCCCCGGTTCAGGTCGCGAGTCGGCGCTGCGCGCGCTGCAGGCGGTCGGTTTCCAGATCACGTCGATCCGCGACGTCACGTCGATCCCGCACAATGGCGTGCGGCCGTCCAAGCGTCGCCGCGTCTGACTTCAGGCTCGCCGGCTGACGAGCCGGCGTCCTTTTCTACCTTCGAGGCGGTTTCTCCCCATCCGCCTCCAACCCAGGGGAACCTCGTGGCTGTCAACGCAAAGAACTGGCAGGAACTGAAAAAGCCGAACGGCCTGGAGAAGAAGGGCGGCGACGGCAAGCGCAAGGCGACCTTTGTCGCGGAGCCGCTGGAGCGTGGGTTCGGCCTGACGCTCGGCAACGCGCTGCGCCGGGTGCTCCTGTCCTCGCTGCAGGGCGCGGCGGTGACGTCGATCAAGATCGAGAACGTGCTGCACGAATTCTCGAGCCTGGCCGGCGTGCGCGAGGACGTGACCGATATCGTCCTCAACGTGAAGCAGATCGCGCTGAAGATGCAGGGCGAGGGGCCCAAGCGCCTCCAGCTGTCGGCCACTGGTCCCGCGACCGTCAAGGCCGGCGACATCGCCGTGTCGGGCGACATCGAGGTCATGAACAAGGACCTGGTGATCTGCCATCTGGACGAAGGCGCGACGTTCAACATGGAACTGACCGCCGACGTGGGCAAGGGCTATGTCCCGGCCACCGCCAATCGTCCGGCCGACGCGCCGATCGGCCTGATCCCGGTCGATGCGCTCTACTCGCCGGTGCGCCAGGTGTCGTACAAGGTCGACCCGACCCGCGTCGGGCAGGACCTGGACTATGACAAGCTGACGCTGACCATCGAGACCGACGGCACCGTCACTCCCGAGGACGCGGTGGGCTATGCCGGCCGCATCCTGCAGGACCAGCTCGCGCTGTTCGTGCATTTCGACGACTCGTCCGTCACCCGCGCGGCTCCGGTGGGCCAGGCGGCGGTGCCGGTCGCGGGCGCCGAGCCGGCGGGCGACACCCAGCAGATCAATCGCTACCTTCTCAAGAAGGTGGACGAGCTGGAACTGTCGGTGCGTTCGGCGAACTGCCTGAAGAACGACAACATCATCTATATCGGCGATCTCGTCGGCAAGACCGAGGCGGAAATGCTCCGCACGCCCAATTTCGGCCGCAAGTCCTTGAACGAAATCAAGGAAGTGCTGTCGTCCATGGGTCTGCGCCTGGGCATGGAAATCCCCGGCTGGCCGCCCGAGAACATCGAGGAGATGGCCAAGAAGCTGGAACAGGAGATCATGGGCTGAGCCGCACGCGGATAGCCACGCTATCCGCGAGACGGCCAAGCCCGGCCGGCGGATCGGTCCCGTGCCGATCCGTCCGACGTCCCAGCCGCGGCTTTGCCGCGGCCCGGCTTGTTGAACAATTTTCGACCCTCTTGGTCGAACGGCGATGGTGACGGCCGCTCAACGGTCACCTGCTCTGGGGTTCCGTGACACGGCCCCTTAACGAACGAAGGACTATCCCATGCGTCATCGCGTTGGCGGCCGTAAGCTGCAACGGACCTCGGCTCATCGTATCGCGCTGTTCCGCAACATGTCGGCCGCGCTGATCAAGCATGAGCAGATCACCACCACCGTCGCCAAGGCGAAGGAACTGCGCCCCTATATCGAGAAGCTGGTCACGCTGGCGAAGAAGGGTGGCCTGTCCAACCGTCGTCTGGCCCATGCCCGTCTGCTCGACGACGCGCAGCTCGTGAAGCTGTTCGACGTGCTGGCGGCGCGCTATGCCGATCGCAACGGCGGCTATACGCGCATCATCAAGACCGGCCCGCGCGCCTCGGACGCATCGCCGATGGCGATCATCGAGTTCGTCGATCGCGACGTGTCGGCCAAGGGCCAGGATTCGGGCCCGGTGCTGAGCGACGAGGAATTCGACGACGCGGCCTGATCGCCGCGCGACGATCCAAGAGCGAGAGAGGGCCGCGCTGGCGACAGCGCGGCCCTTTTTCATGGGCTGCCGGTTCGGCGCGGGCCCGGTAGCATCTCGCGGCGTTTCTGCTATGGGGCCGCCATGGAGCATCCCGACACCATCCTCATCGTCGATTTCGGTAGCCAGGTCACCCAGCTCATCGCCCGCCGCGTGCGCGAAGCCGGGGTCTATAGCGAGATCGCCCCTTTCCAGTCCGCCCAGGCCGCGTTCGAGCGTCTGAAGCCAAAGGGCATCATCCTGTCCGGGGGGCCGGCGTCTGTGGTGGACGAGGGCAGCCCGCGCTGCCCGGCCGCGATCCTCGAATCGGGGCTGCCGATCTTCGGCATCTGCTACGGTCAGCAATTGCTCAACGCCCAGCTCGGCGGTCGGGTCGAGAAGGGCAATAGCGGCGAATTCGGCGAGGCGTTCCTCGAGGTGGACGACGCCTGCACGCTGTTCGATGGTTTGTGGCAGGTCGGCGAGCGGCACCAGGTATGGATGAGCCATGGCGACCATGTCGCCGAGCTCGCCCCCGGTTTCCGCCCGGTCGCCTCGTCCAGGGGCGCGCCGTTCGCGATGATGGCGGACGATGCGCGCCGTATCTACGGGATGCAGTTCCACCCCGAGGTCGTGCACACGCCCGACGGCGCGAAGCTGATCGCGAATTTCGTCCGCCATGTCTGCGGGCTCGCCGGCGACTGGACGATGGCCGAGTTCCGCGCCGCCAAGATCGAGGAGATCCGCGCGCAGGTCGGCACGGACAAGGTGATCTGCGGCCTGTCGGGCGGCGTCGACTCGTCGGTCGCGGCGCTGTTGATCCATGAGGCGATCGGCGACCAGCTGACCTGCGTGTTCGTCGACGGCGGCATCCTTCGCGCTGGCGAGGCCGAGCAGGTCGTCAGCCTGTTCCGCGAACATTATCACATCCCGCTGGTCCATGTCGAAGCGCAGGATCTGTTCATGGACGGGCTGAAGGGCGTCACCGATCCGGAGGCGAAGCGCAAGTTCATCGGCAAGACCTTCATCGACGTATTCGAGGCGGAGGCGAACAGGATCGGCGGGGCCAGGTTCCTGGCGCAGGGGACGCTGTACCCGGACGTGATCGAGAGCGTCAGCTTCACCGGCGGCCCATCGGTGACGATCAAGAGCCACCACAATGTCGGCGGCCTGCCGGAACGGATGAACATGGCGCTGGTCGAGCCGCTGCGCGAGCTGTTCAAGGACGAGGTGCGCGTGCTGGGCCGCGAGCTGGGCCTGCCGGACGTGTTCGTCGGCCGCCATCCGTTCCCGGGACCTGGCCTGGCGATCCGCATCCCCGGCGAGGTGACGCGCGAGCGCTGCGACATCCTGCGCAAGGCGGACGCCATCTATCTGGAGGAGATCCGCGCGGCGGGTCTGTACGACGCGATCTGGCAGGCGTTCGCGGTGCTGCTGCCGGTGCGGACCGTCGGCGTGATGGGCGATGCGCGCACCTACGACCATGTCCTGGCGCTGCGCGCGGTGACCTCGACCGATGGCATGACGGCGCAGGCCTTCCAGTTCCCCGGCGACTTCCTGCCGCGCGTGTCGACGCGGATCATCAACGAGGTGAAGGGCGTCAACCGCGTCGTCTACGACTACACCTCCAAGCCCCCAGGCACGATCGAATGGGAATGATCCGGCAATAGCGGACGGCCGGGGGCCGCCCGCCCGGATCATTCGGCGCCGCAAGGCGCCGTGGCCAATCCGGCAATAGCGGACGGCCGGGGGCCGCCCGCCCGGATCACTCGGCGCCGCAAGGCGCTTGCCCGTTCAAGGCAGGTCGCTCTCCGGAAAGGGCAGCCAGGCGGCGGTGCAATCCCGCATCGGCCCCGTCGCAGGCGGGAGGTCGGTGCCGGGAGGCGTAGGTGATACGCCGCCGGGGCCGGCCGCCAGTTGCGCGAAGGCGATGGACCAGCGGGCGTTCGGCGCGAAGCGAACGCCGTCCAGCGTCAGTTGAAGCCGATGGTCGGCGTCGTGGCCGTGCACGACCAATGCGCCGTCGCCGCCCGCGACATCGTGCAGGACGATGTCGCGATACACCGGGATCGCTTCGCCGGTCCTGGTCGCGTCGTAACGCGTGTCGAAGTCGACCGGCCGCTGGTTGCCGCGCAGGCAGACGCCGTCATAGCGGACGCGCGTCACCAGTCCGCCGCGGCTCGCGTCGCTCTTGATGCGCAGGCCGGCGGTGGAGCCGTCCAGCGTCATGTCGTGGACCAGGATGTCGCTGACCCCGGCATTGGTCTCGCTGCCGATGGACAGGCCATGCCCCCAGTAGAGATGATCGTCGAGGATCGACACGTAGCGGGTCGCGCCCTTGCCGGCCTTGATCGCGATATTGTCGTCACCGGTGCGGATGAAGCTGTGGGCGATGGTGATGTCCGTCGATGCGCCGGGATCGATGCCGTCGGTGTTGCGCGCATCGGCGGGCGTGTCGATCCGGATGCCCCAGAAGGTCGCGCCCGCCACCGCATCGAGCGCGACATGGAAGTTGGCCGCGTTGCGCAGGGTGATGCCATGGAAGACGATGTCGCGGGCATGGTCCACCTCGATCAGGCGCGGATTGTTCTGCTGCCCGCCCTGGCGTTGCGCGCGGCGGGCGAGTTGCCACCAGCTTTCGGCATGGCCCGCCATGGTCGCGCCGCCTTGGCCGTCGATCGCCCCCTGGCCGACGATGCCGCCGCCCCGCGTGCCGGTGAAGGAAAGGAAGGGCCGGCAGCCATGGCCCTCAGCCGCGATCGTGCCGCAGGTGCCGCCGCCCCGGTCATAGGCGGCAGGGTCCGACACCGCCGCCAGCACCACCCCCCGGTCGACCCAGAGCGTGACGCCCGATGCCATCCGCAATGGCCGGCTGACGAAGCGTCCGCCCGTCGCCGAGGACACGAGCCGCACCGCCGCACCCGGCGGACAGCGGTCGATCGCGGCCTGCAACCGTCCCGTATCGTCGCCCGTACCGGTGGCGGGTAGGGTCGTGCAGATTTGTGTCGGCGGGAGTGGCTCGGTGACAATACGGCGATCCTGCGCCTGCGCACCGATCGAAACTATCGACGCGCCCGCCAACCCGAGCCTGACGAACCGACGAAGCTGCCTCATCCCGCCTCTACCGTCGGACGTCGAGCCCGCCTGCGACGAACGCGTCGATATCCGCTTGGCGGAATAGCGCGGCATCCCCCGGCAGCGAATGCTTGAGCGCGGCGAGCGCCAGCCCGATCCGTGCCGCGCCCAGACTGTCCTGCCCGGACCGGAGCCCGTGCAGCACGCCCGCCGCGAAGGCGTCGCCGCCCCCGATGCGGTCGACGATGCCGGCGATCAGCACCTCGTCGGTCTGGGCATGACCGTCGCGCGTGTCGATCCGGGCGGACAGGCGGTTGCTGTCGACCTGATCGACATGGCGCGCGGTCGAGGCGATCGTCCGCAGCCGGGGGAAGGCATCGAAGGCCGCCTCGGCCGCGGCGCGGCGGCGATCCTCGCCCGCGCCGGCGAAATCGTCGCGGCCGAGCAGCAGCGCGATGTCGCGATGGTTGCCGAACATCAGGTCGGCATGCGCGACGATGCGGCGCAGGATCGCGCGGGGATCGCCGTCCCAGCGGGCCCAGAGCTTGCCGCGCCAATTGCCGTCGAACGACAGGGCGATGCCGCGCGCGCTGGCGGCCTCGGCCGCGGCGATCGCCGTCTCGGCGGGCACGGGCCCCAGCGCCGGGGTGATGCCGGACAGGTGCAGCCGGTCGACGCCCGCCAGCATGGCGTCCCAGTCCCAGGCCGCCGTGGGCGCCTCGGCGAAGGACGACCAGGCGCGGTCATAGACCACCTCGGTCGCGCGCAGCCCCGCGCCGGAGGTGACGAAATACAGCCCCATCCGCTCGCCGCCGGTCTGGATGTGGCGCACGTCGACGCCGTGCCCGCGCAACGTGTCGATCGCCGCGCGGCCCAGGTCGTTGTCGGGCACGCGGCTGGCCATGCCGACGTCATGACCCAGCCGGGCGAGCTGGGTCGCGACATTCGCCTCCGCGCCGGCGACCCACACGTCGAACCGCGGGGTCTGCATCAGCAGCTCGCGCCCCGGCGGCGAGAGGCGGAGCATGATCTCGCCGAACGCCAGGAACCGGCCCATCACGCGGTCGCCCCGATGCCGCCATCCAGCCGATAGGCGCGGCGGACCAGGCCGCTGGTCAGCTCCTGCGCCAGCTCCGCCGCCTCCCAATCCTCCAGCCGATGCTCGGCGACCAGTCGGGCCAGGAAGGCGCAGTCGACGCGGCGCGCGACATCGTGCCGGGCCGGGATCGACAGGAAGGCGCGGGTGTCGTCGTTGAAGCCGACCGTGTTGTAGAAACCCGCGGTCTCGGTCGTCATCTCGCGGAAGCGACGCATCCCCTCCGGGGAATCGTGGAACCACCAGGCCGGGCCCAGCTTCAGGCAGGGATAGTGGCCGGCGAGCGGCGCGAGTTCGCGCGCATAGGCGCTCTCGTCCAGCGTAAAGAGGATGATGGTCAGGTTCGGATCGGTGCCGACCACGTCGAGCATGGGCTTCAGCGCCGCGACATAGTCGGTACGCATCGGGATGTCGGCGCCCTTGTCGCGGCCATGGCTGGCGAACAGCCCGGCATTATGGTTGCGGAAGCTGCCGGGATGGATCTGCATCACCATGCCGTCTTCCGCCGACATACGCGCCATCTCGGTCAGCATCTGGCCGCGGAACAGCTCGGCATCGGCCGCGTCCCAGGTGCCGCCGGTGATGCGCGCGAACAGTGCCTCGCACTCGGCGGTGGAGAGGTTGGCGGTGCGTGCGGACGGGTGGCCATGATCGGTCGCGGTTGCGCCGGCCGCGCGGAAATCGGCGCGGCGCCGTCGATGCGCGGCGAGATAGCCCTGCCAGCTGCCGACATCCTCGTTCGTGAGCTCGGCGAAGCGCCGCATCGCGCCCGCGAACTGCTCATGCTCGACGTCGATCACGCCATCGGGGCGATAGGTGGTGACGACGCGGCCCTGCCAGCCCGACGCCCGGATCGCGTGATGCGCGTCCAGATCGTCCTGCGCACCTTCGGTGGTGGCCAGGAAATCGATATGGAACCGGTCGAACAGCGCGCGCGGCCGGAAGGCGGGGGTGGCCAGTGCCTCGCCGATCGCGTCGAAATACAGGTCGGCGGTCGCAGCTTCCAGCGCAACGTCCAGGCCGAACACCTGAGTGAAGACATGGTCGAGCCACAGGCGCGACGGCGTGCCCCGGAACAGCGGGTAATGCTCCGCCAGCACCCGCCAGGCGGCGCGCGGGTCGGTCGCGGGTTGGCCGGCCCTGGACGGGATCGCCAGGGCGTCCAGCGATATGCCCTGCGAATAGAGCATCCGGAATAGATAATGGTCGGGCGCGAGCAAAAGGCTGGTCGCGTCGGTCCAGGGTGCGTCGGTGGCGAACCAGCGCGGATCGGTATGGCCGTGCGGGCTGACGATCGGCAGCGTGGCCACCGTCGCATAGAGGCTGCGGGCGATGGCGCGGGTGGCGGGATCGGCGGGGAACAGGCGGTCGGGGTGGAGTTCCAGGCGGCGGGTCACGATTATCCTCTCTGGTCACGCGCCGCCCGTGGCGGATCGTCGGGCCGGGGTGGTAGGCACGGGGCCAGGGGCAAGTCAATCGGACCGGGCCGGACTTGCCCGGGCAGGCCCGGCGCGGCAGGGAGAGGCCGGACGATGGCGAGACGCCGTGGGGGAGAGGATATGGAAAAGCTGTCGAACGAGACCCTGGCCCGCGTGCCCGCCGATGTCGCGACGCCGCGCGGCCGGGATGCGGTGACGGTCGGCATCGTCCATTTCGGCCCCGGCGCCTTCCACCGCGCGCATCAGGCGGCCTATGTCGACTCGCTGCTCGACCGCGATCCGCGCTGGGGGATTGCGGTGGTGTCGATGCGCAGCCGTGGCACGATCGATGCGCTGGCGGCGCAGGACGGGCTCTACACGCTGGCGATCCGCGATGCCGAGGCCAGCTTCCGCGTGATCGGCGCGCATCGCCGATTCCTGTCGCCCGAGGATGCCGCCGAGACGCAGGCGCTGCTCGCCGACCCGGCGGTTGGGCTGGTGACCAGCACCGTGACCGAGAAGGGCTATTGCCTGGCGGCGGACGGCACGCTCGACCTGGCGCATCCCGATATCGTCCATGACCTGGCCGGGCCGGGCGCGCCGCGCAGCCTGGTCGGCTGGATCGTCGCCGGCCTGGCCGCGCGGCGGGCGACCGGCACCGTGCCGTTCGTGGTGATGCCCTGCGACAATCTGGCGAACAATGGCGCCAAGCTGCGTGCCGCGCTGGTCGCCTTCGCCCAAGCCCGCGATGCGGACCTTGCGGCATGGATCGACGCCAGGCTGGACGTGCGGTCGACCATGGTCGACTCGATCACCCCGGCGAGCGACGCGGCGCTGGGGGCGACGGTCTTGGACGCGTTGGGCGGCCTGGGCGATGACGCGCCGGTGCAGCGCGAGGCGTTCGCGCAATGGGTGATCGAGGACAATGGCCGTCCGCTTGGCCCCGACCTCGCCTCGGTGGGCGCGACGTTGACCGACAATGTCGCCGGATATGAGCGCGCCAAGCTGCGCATCCTGAACGGCAGCCACTCGACCCTGGCCTATGCCGGCCTGCTACGCGGGCACGAGAGCGTCGCGGGCGCGATGGCCGATCCGGCGCTGGCCGGCTTCGTGGAGGCGATGATCCGCGACGAGATCGCCACCGTTCTGCCCGACGTGCCGGGGCTCGACCTGGCGGCCTATGGCGCGGCGGTGCTGGCACGCTTCCGCAATCCGGTGATCGTCCACCGGCTGGACCAGATCGCGCAGGACGGGTCGCAGAAGCTGCCCTATCGCCTAGGCGACACGCTGGCCGCGCACCGGGCGGCGGGGCGGATGCCGCGCCATGTCGTGGCGGCGCTGGGCTGCTGGATCGCCTTCCTCATCACCCGCGCGAGAGCGGGCGCGCCGATCGTCGACCCGGCCGGCGACCGGCTGGCGACAATCGCTTCGGGCGGCGATCCGCTGGCGGTGACCAGCCGGCTGGCGGAGGCGGCGATTGGCCTTCAGCCCGGTCTGTTCGAGGATGCCGCGGTGGTCGAGGCGATCGCCGGGGCGGCCGGCGACGCGCTGGCGGGGCGGTGGGAGACGCTGCTCGGCGCGGCTTGAGCGAGTGGCCTGATCAGCCGCCCTGCACGCAATGGTGCAGCGCGGCGGTCAGATCGGCCGGCGCGCTGGGCTTGGGGCAGATCTGCGCCTTGGGATAGCGGCGGCGCAATTCGCCGTCATCGGCATGGCCCGAATGGAAGATCAGCGGCACGCCATCGGCATAGAGCCGGTCGGCGGCCGGGAACACAATACCGTCGGACAGCCGCACGTCGAGCAGCGCAGCGGCAAGCGCCGCGCTGCCCAGCCGGTCGATCCGATCCTGCGCCTCGCTGACGCTGGTGCACGGCCCCTCGACGGAGAAGCCGGCATCCTCGATCGTCATCTGCAGGTCCATGGCGATGAACAGCTCGTCCTCGACGAGCAGCACGACATCACTCATCGATCAGCACGCTGTGCGGCAACAGAATCTCCATATGGAAGCGCCCGGCCTCGACCGAGCGGGTCAGCGTGCCGCGCAACTGGCGCACGCTGGTGTCCACCAGGATCGAGCCGAAGCCCGGCTTGGCGGCGGCCGGTGCCTCGATGCGTTCGCATTCCTCGTTCCATATCACCCTCACGCCGCCTTCCTCGCAGCGCCAGCCAATGGTCAGGCCGTGCGCGTCGGGGCTGCTCAACGCGCCATATTTGATCGAGTTCGTCGCCCATTCGTGCAGAATCAGCGCGATCGGCGACAGGCATTCGCGATCCAGCGTCAGCGCCGGCCCCTCGATCCCGATCCGGCCCTGGTCGTCATAGGGGGCAAGCGTCGCGGCGACGAGGTCGCGCAGGTTGATCGCCTGGGAGGCGCCGGCGGGGGAGGCGAGCGAATGCGCCCGGCCGAGCGCGGCGATGCGGTTGCGGATATCCTCCGCGAAGCCCGGAACCGCGACATGGCTGCGCGCGGCGATGGTGATCATGCCGGCGATCACCGCGAACAGGTTCTTCACCCGGTGATTCATCTCGCGCAGCATCAGGTCGCGGGTTTCCGCCAGCAGATGTTCCGGCGTCACGTCGATCGACACGCCGACCAGCCGGCTGGGCTCGGAATTGGCGACCAGCCGCCCGATCCCCTTGACCCAGCGGATCGCCCCATCGTCGCGGCGAATCCGGAACGTCGCCTCGAAATCGCCCTCGCCCCGGATGGTCCGGTCCAGCGCGGCGCCGATCACCGCGCGGTCCTCGGGCGGCACGCGCGACAGGACGGGGTCGATGTGCGCCATTTCGGCATCGCCCGCTCCCAGCAGGTCGCGCTCGGTGGGGTCGAGCACCGTCGTGCCGGAGTCCGGGCAATATTCCCAGACGCCGATGCCGGCGGCGCGGATCGCCAGGTCCAGGCGCTCGCGCTCGGCGGCGAGCTGGCGTTCCAGCGCCAGCGCGTCGGTGATCTCGGTCAGCACCAGCGTCGCGCCGTCGGTCTCGCCCGACTGGGTGTGATAGGGCAGGACGCGCATGGAGAAGACCCGGCCGCCGTCCAGCGTCGTTACCCGGCGCTGGATCGGCAGCGCGCCGCCGGCCACCGCGCGCGCATCGTCGAGATGTGACGATCCCGACAGGCGACTGGCGACATCGGCGAGCGGCCGCCCGCGATCGGCGGGCTTGAGCGGGAAGACGCTGGTCGCCGCCTCGGTGAAGCTGCGCACCCGCTGGTCGGCGTCGAGCACCACGACCGCCAGGTCGGTCGACTCGTAAAAGTTGCGCAGGTCGGAATTGGCGACGGTGAGTTGGTCGACCTTGCTCTTCAGCTCGTCATTGACGGTGGAGAGTTCCTCGTTGGTCGATTGCAGCTCCTCGTTCATCGACATCATTTCTTCGTTGGAGCTCTTCAGCTCCTCGTTCGCGGTCTCCAGTTCCTCGATCGCGGAGCGCAGTCGGTGGCGGGTCAGGCGCAGCTCGTCCTCCAGCGCCTCGAAATGATCGTCGCCCGACTCCAGGTCGTGCAGTTCGCCGCCGTCGTCCGGGCGGAACGGGCCGGTGTCGCGGAACACGCAGAGCAGTGTGCCGTCGCCGAGCGGATCGCAGATCACCTCGACCGGCTGGACGCCGTAATCCGTCTCGATCTTGACGTCGCGGGCGATCACCCGGCGACGCTCGTCGCGCGCCTGGCGCAGCAACGGGCCGATCACGGTGCGCAACCCGGCGCGGGCCAGGTTCACCGCGCTGCTGCCGCCGGTGCGGGTGACCGGGAACTCGAAATACCGGCCGAGCTTGCCATAGGCGGAGATGATCGCGCCGTCCTGGTCGACGACCAGGCTGGGCGGGGCATAGCGTTCGACCAGCCGACGCACCGCCAGCCGTTCGTTGACGAGCGTCGGCGGTTCGACGCCGCCGTCGCGCTCGCGGCGCAACGGCCGCTCGCGACCGCCGCCGGGCAGGTCGATGGGATAGCTAGGCGCGCCGGGCGAGCGTTCGAACAGCCGCGCCTGCTGGTCGATCGGCCGGAACAGATGCTCGAAGCGGCTGACCGACTCGGACGGGCCCAGGAACAGGTAGCCGCCCGGCCGCACCGAATAATGAAGCAATGGCACTACCGATTGCTGAAGCCGGTCGTCGAAATAGATCAGGAGATTGCGGCACGACAGCAGGTCGATGCGCGAGAAGGGCGGGTCCTTCACCAGGCTGTGACTGGAAAAGCGGATCATGTCGCGGATCGCGGACGACATGGTGAACCGCTCGGCATGGAGGATGGTGTAGCGGTCGCGCAGCTCGGCCGGCAGGTCGGCCAGGGCGGAAGCGGGATAGGTGCCCTCGCGCGCGATCGCCAGCATCTGTTCGTCGATGTCGGTCGCGAAAATCTGTACCGCCAGCGGCTGGCCTGACAGCCGCGCCGCCTCTGCGAACAGCATCGCGATCGTATAGGCTTCCTCGCCGCTGGAGCAGGCGGGGATCCAGACGCGGATATCCTCGTCCGCCGTACGCTGGCGCATCAGCGGCTCGATCGCGCGGGTGCGCAGCACCTCGAACGCCTCGGCATCGCGGAAAAAGCGGGTGACGTTGATCAGCAGGTCGCGGAACAGCGCCTCGCACTCCCGCGGATCGGTACGGATGCGCGCGAGATAGGCCCGGCCCGTGTCCAGACCCAGCACGTGCATCCGCCGCTCGACCCGGCGGACCAGGGTCGAGCGCTTGTAGCCGGAGAAATCGTGGCCGATCGCGTTGCGCAGGACATGGCAGAGATCGTCGACATGGTCGGCGACGATATCCGCCTCCACCACGCCCGGACCCCGCTGACGGCGATCGAAAAAGGTGCGGATGCATTCCAGGATCTCGCCCGCCGGCTTGACGAAGTCGACCAGGCCGGTGCCGACCGCCGACAGCGGCATCCCGTCATAGCGCGCGCTTTCCGGCTGCTGGACCAGGCAAACGCCGCCATTCTCCTTGATGGCGCGCAGGCCGGTGGTGCCATCCGCGCCGGTGCCCGACAGAATCACGCAGGCGGCATTGGCCTGCTGGTCGACGGCGAGCGACTGGAAGAAATCGTCGATCGGTCTGCGCAGTCCGCGCGGCTGCTGGAAGTCGGTCAGCTCCAGCCGGCCCTCGCGGATCGCCAGGCCGTGCCCGGGCGGGATGATGTGGACGGTATCGGCCGCGATCCGCTCGCCACCCGCGCATTGCAGCACCCTCAGCCCCGTGGTGCGGTCGAGCAGCTCGGCCAGCATGCTCTCGTGATTGGGATCGAGATGCTGAACCACGACGAAGGCCAGGCCGGTCGGCAGCCGCGCCGGCGCCAGCATCTCGCGCAGCGCCTCCAGGCCTCCGGCCGACGCGCCGATGCCGACGACCGGCACGGCGGCGGTGGCGGGCGCCGCCGCCGACTCCTGGGCCTGGACGACGTTATGCATGGCTCGCCATGTCGAGGCCCGCCAGCATCATCTTCGCTTGGGCGATGGTGGCGGCGCTGTTGGCGATGGTCAGCAGCGTGCCCTCCACCACGATCCCCGCCTCTTCGGCGATCGGCACCAGCTTGCCCAGGGTCGCCTCCAGCGCGCTGTTGTAGTCGGCCAGCAGCTCGCCATGCGAGCGGCTCACATCGAATTGCGAGGCGAAGAGATAATGCGACCCGCCGCTCATGGCGCGCAGCCGCGACATATAGAGGAGGTTGACGAAGGGCCGGCCATCCTTGCGGAAATTGACGATCAGCGTCCGCACATTGGGCTGATGCTCGTTGGCGATGAACTCGCGCAGCCGCGCGCGCGGTTCGATGTTCGGGGCATTGTGCTGGAGCATGCGACAGTTGCGGCCGATCACATCCTCGGGCTCATAGCCGGTCAGCGCGGTGAAGGCGGCGTTGACATGGACCAGCGGATTGTCGTCCGCCGCCGAGGCCACCGCCAGCGCGACACGGGAGTGCCGCAGATAGTCGACCAGCGTTGAGGGTAGCTCGGATTGCACGTCAGGCCCGTCGTTGGAGAGACATGGGGGTTAGCCCCATAAACCTTATCTAGACAAGGGCCAGGCAGAAAGGGTCGTACCTCGCGGCGGCGATTTCCGCCGTCCCGCTTTGCGACACCGGGTGCACGGGGGCGATCGCCGCCCTATGTAACGACGAGACCCGTCCGTCCGATTAACGAGAGAGTGTCCATGACGACTGCCGCTCTGACCCTGCCGACCGAACTGCCGTCCTTCTCGGCGCTGACGCCGGAGGCGATCCTGCCCGCGCTGGACCAGGCGATCGCCGACCAGGACGCGATCGTCGCACGGCTCGTGGTCGAGCGTCCGACCGATTTCGAGACGGTGTGGATGCCGCTGGAGCGCGCCAGCACCGCAATCGACGCGCTCTGGTCGGCGGTGTCGCACCTGCACGGTGTCGCCGACACGCCGGAGCTGCGCCTCGCCTATGCCGAGGGCATGGGCCGGCTGGTCGAGGCGAGCACGCGGCTGCACCAGAACCGCGACATCTACGACCTGCTCGTCGCCTTGACCGCCGCGCCGGCCTTTGCCGACCTTCCCCGGCCCGACCGGGTGGCGGTGGAGCGGGCGACCCGCGACTTTACCCTGTCGGGCGTCGCGCTGGAGGCGGACGCGCGAGCGCGCTTCGCCGCGATCTCTGTCGAGCTGTCGCAACTCGGCACTGAATTCGGCAGCGCGGTGCTGGACGCCACCGATGCCTGGTCCGAACACATCACCGATCCGGCGCGGCTGGCGGGTGTGTCCGATGCCGATCGCGGCATGTTCGCCGCCGCCGCGCAGGCCAAGGGGCTGGACGGCTGGCTGGTCACGCTCCACCAGCCGAGCGTCAGCGCGATCCTGACCTTCGCCGAGGATCGCGACCTGCGCGCCCGCGTTTACGAAGCCTTCGGCACACGCGCATCGGACCGGGGGCCGGACGCCGGTCGTTTCGATAATGGCGCGCGCATTGCCCGGCTGCTGACGTTGCGTCACGAGCTGGCGCATCTGCTGGGCTACACCGATCCGGTGGCCTTGTCGCTGGCGACCAAGATGGCGCCGGACGCGGGCGAGGTGCTGACCTTCCTGCGCGACCTCGCCAAACGGGCCAAGCCGATCGCCGAGCGCGAACTGGCCGAGCTGCGTGATTTCGCAGCGGCCGAGCTGGGCATCGTGGATCTCCAGCCCTGGGACGTCGGCTTCGCCAGCGAACGGTTGCGCGCCTCCCGCTATGCGGTCGACGAGCAGGCGGTGCGCGCGCACTTCCCGGTCGAGCGGGTGCTGGAAGGATGGCAGGCGCTGCTCGGCCGACTGTTCGGCATTCGTCTGAGCCGGCGCGAGGATGTCGACCTGTGGCATCCCGACGCACGCTATTATGACGTTGCCGACGAGGATGGCGGCGTGTTCGCAGGTCTCTATCTCGACCTGCACGCCCGGCCCGGCAAGCGCGGCGGCGCCTGGATGGCGGAGGCGCGGCCGCGCCTGCGCGACGGCAATATCGTCAGCGTCCCGGTCGCCTATCTGGTGTGCAACTTCGCCCCGCAGGGGACGGACACGCCGTCGCTGCTCAGCCATGGCGATGTGTTGACGCTGCTGCACGAGACCGGCCATTGCCTCCATCACCTCTGCACGCTGGTCGACCGGCCGGGCATCGCCGGGACCAGCGGCTTCGAATGGGACGCGATCGAGCTGCCCAGCCAGTTGATGGAGGATTTCGCCTGGGATCGGGCGGTTCTGACGAGCATGTCCGGCCATCACGCTACCGGTGCGCCGCTGCCCCCGGCGATGTTCGAGGCGCTGGTCGCGGCGCGACGCTACCATTCGGCGATGATGGTGGTGCGGCAGATCGAGTTCGCCTTGTTCGACCTGCTGCTCCATCTCGGCACGATGGGCACCGATCCGATGGAGGTGCTGGAGGCGGTGCGCGACGAGGTGGCGGTGATCCGGCCGCCCGAATGGCACCGCTTCCCACACGCGTTCAGCCATATCTTCGCCGGCGGCTATGCGGCGGGCTATTACAGCTATCTGTGGGCGGAGGTGCTCGCCGCCGACGGTTTCCAGCGCTTCGCCGAGGCGGGGCTGGTCGACCGCGCGACCGGCGACGCCTTCCGCGCCGAGGTGCTGGCGCGGGGCGCCAGCCGGCCCGCGGCGGACAGTTTCCGCGCCTTTCGCGGCCGCGATGCCGGGATCGACGCCCTGCTGGTCCGGCGCGGGCTGGCCTGAGCCGAGTGACGGAGACGCGTCAGCCGCGCGTCTCCGCCACCGGCGTCAGCGCGCGGCCGGTCGTGAACCAGGTGGCAAGGTTGTCGACCACCAGCCGGCCCATCGCCGCGCGCGTCCGCTCCGACGCCGAGCCCAGATGCGGGAGCAGCACGACCTGCTCCATCGCGACCAGCGCCTCGGGCACGTTCGGTTCGTCGGCATAGACGTCGAGTCCGGCGGCGAGGATGCGGCGTTCCGCCAGCGCAGCGACCAGCGCATCCTGGTCGACGACGCTGCCGCGTGCGACGTTGACGAACACGCCGTCCGGCCCAAGCGCGTCCAACACCGCCGCATCGACCAGATGGCGGGTGCCGGCCCCACCCGGCACGATCGCGATCAGCACGTCCGATGCCGCCGCCAGTCCAGTCGGGCTTTCGTGATAGGCATAGCTTACGTCCGGCTGTCGCGAGCGGCCGTGATAGGCGATCGGAACGTCGAACCCCTCCAGCCGCCGCGCCACTGCCTTGCCGATCGCGCCCAGTCCCAAAATACCGACGCGCCGGCCGCGCAAGCTCGGCGACAGCGGAAAGGGGCCGCCGGGCCAACGTCCGTCGCGCACGAACCGGTCGGCCTGGGGCAGGCGGCGCAGCGTCGCGAGCAGCAGGCCGATGGTCAGGTCGGCGACCTCCGCGTCGAGCACGCCCGGTGTGTTGGTGACGGTGATCCCGCGCGCGGCGGCGGCGGCGGCATCGATCGTCTCGTAGCCGACGCCGAAATGCGCGACGATCTCCAGCGCCGGAAGCCGGTCGAACCAGCCCGCGTCGATCCGCCCGGCCGCGCCGCCCACCGCCATGCCCCGGATGCGGGGGGCGATGCTCGTCAGATAGCGGTCCGGATCGGACTGCTCCCACAGACGGTGCAGTGCGAAGCGCTGGTCCAATGCCTGGACCACGCCCCGCGCCATCGGGGCGGGCATCAGGATATCGGTGCGATTCGGCGCCGTCATCGCCGACGGCCGGTGCTGCGGGTGTTCAGATCGGGCCGGGGCGGCGGCGTCCAGCCGGGGGGCGGGGCGGGGCGTTGCTGGCTGGTGCCCAGGCCCATCGCGCCCGGTCGCTGGCGGGTCAGCCCCGCATCGCTAGCGGCCCGCGCCTCCTCGGCGCTCGCGCCGCCGCGCATCAGCGCGATCTGGTCGCGCAACCGCGACGCGCGCTCGAAATCGAGCGCCAGCGCCGCCGCCTCCATCTTGGCCTGCAAGGTTTGGATCGTGTCGTCCATCCGGCGGCAACGCGCCGAACGGCGGATCGGCCATGGACCCGGGGCGGAAAAAGGATCATGAATTCGGCATGAGCGACGATCCCGGACCGCCAGCGCCGATGATCCACCGGGCGCGCACCGTTGCCACCGGCCTCGCCTATGTCGGCCTGACCCATGCCGAGGATCTGCTGCGCCGCCTGTCGCCCGAGGGACGCGAGCAGGCGCGACGCGAGCGGGTGGCGAAGGCACGGCGGCAACAGCGGCTGATGATCCGGCTGGTCTTCGCCGCCGTCGCCGCGATGCTGGCCTGGGCGGTGCTGGACCTGCTGGTGCCGTCCGCCATCGCGCTGGTCCTGTCCGTCGCGCTGATGCTGGTGCTGGCGACGCTGATCGTCACGCGGGCCCCGCCGCGCGTGCCGGGGCGGGAGGCACTGGCCGGCGCGGCGCTGCCCGGACTGGCGGGGGAAGCGGGCGTCTGGCTTGCCGCGCAACGGCGCGGCATGCCCGTGCCGGCGCTGCGGCTGGTCGACGACCTTGGCCGCCGGCTGGATGAGCTCGCCCCCCGACTGGGCGCGCTCGACCCCCGCAGCCCCACCGCCGAGTCGATGCGCACATTGGTCGCAGTGGAACTGCCCGCCCTGGTCGAAGGCTGGCGCAGCGTGCCCATCGCGGCCCGCCGCGCCCGTCATGCCGATGGCCGCACGCCCGACGACCATCTGGTCAACGGCCTGCGCCTGATCGACGCCGAACTGGCCCGCGCCACCGAGCAACTGGGGCGCGGGGCGCTGGACGGGATCGCGGTGCAGGGCCGCTATCTCGAGCTCAAATATGACGATGGCGGCGGCCGGCCGCTATAGCGCGGCCCGTCGAATCCGCACCGTCAGCGCCAATTCGTCGCGAGCGGTCAGCAGCTTGCGGCGGATGTCGATCGGCAGGGCGGGTCGCGCCGCCAGGAAACCGTCGACCACCGCCAGCGCCGCCGGGTCGGCCTGGCCGCCCACGAACGCCTCGATCCAGGCGGGCAGGAAGAAGATGCGCCGGTTCTGGCGGATCCATTCCAGCCGGTCGAGCGCCGGACGCAGAAAGGGGAGGGTCAACGCTGCCTGTTCGATCGCGTTGAACGCGCCCAGGCTTTCGCTGGCCCAGGCCTCGTTGAGCGTCGCATCGTCGAAATAGCGGGTGAAATAGGCGGCCTTGACCGACCGGTCCGGCGTCGCGGCGCGGGCGACGAACGCGTCCTTCACCGCCTCGCTGGAGCGGTCCTGCCGCTGCTCCGCGGCGAACAGCGCCGCCGCGTCCGGCGCACCGAGCGCGATCAGCCGCCGTACGATCGCCCAGCGGGTCGGCTGGCGGATCGCCGCGCCCGCCAGCATCGCGCGACCCGCCAGGAAGTCGCGCAGCCGGGCGAGCGCCAGCGGCGTCCGCGCGGTGGCGACCAGCCGGTCGAGCGCGTCCTTGCGCAGGCCATAGCCGAGCTGCGGATCGTCGATCCGCGCGAGCAGCGCCGCCTCCCAGCGCGGGCGGAGCGAAGCGGCCTCGGCGTCGGGCAGATAGAGGTCGAGCGCGGTCGCCCCGCGCGCCAGGATGGTGCGCGAGATCTGCTCGTCGCGCTCGCCCGGCAGATGGTCGAGCAGCACCGTGACATAGTGGTCGGGCGCGACGCGAAGGTCCCGGACGCTGTCCCACAATCCGCTCCACAACAGGGCGCGGAGCAGCGGATCGGCGACGGTGCCGACCCGCGCGACGATCCAGGCGATGGTCCGCTCGTCAGGCAGGAACAGGCCATAGCCCTGGTCCTCGTCATTCGCCCAGACATAGTCCGGCATCGGCAGCCCCGCCGCGCCGGGCAGGCGTGCGGTCGTGCCGTCGAACGCGGCGTCGAGCACGACATCGTCACGGTCATGATAGCCCAGCCGGACGCGCACCTTCATCGGCCAGGCTCCCTCGGGATCGCCGGGCAAGGCGCGGACCGGGCGTTGGACCAGCGTCAGCGCGCCGATCCGGTCGCCCGCCGGCACCAGCTTCGTGTCGACGCGCGGCAGGCCGGTGCGCAGCATATAGTGCCGGCCGAACGCGCCCAGATCGACCCCCGACGCCGTGCCGATCGCGCCCAGCAGGTCCTGCCAGGTGGCATTGCCATAGCCATGCCCGCGGAGGAAATCCCGCAGGCCGCGGCGAAAGCCGTCCTCGCCGACCAGGAAGGCGAGCTGTTTGATGACCGCCGGCGCCTTGTTGTAGACGATCGGGCCATAATTGCTCTTGGCCGCGTCGAGATTGTCGAGCGGCTGCCACAGGGCCTGGGTGCCGCTGGTCGCGTCGGCGCGATAGGCGGGCGTCTTGGTCGACAGGAGAAAGCTGGTCCAGGCATTGCTGTCCGGTTGCAGCTCGGCCTGGATGCGGGCCGCCATATAGGTGGAGAAGCCCTCCTTCAGCCACAGATCGTCGAACCAGCGCATCGTCACGAAGTCGCCGAACCACTGGTGGCTGATCTCGTGATAGATGGTCGCGTCGCGGTTGACGCGCTGCGGCAGCGTCGGCGGCTCGCGGAAGACGAAGCGGTCCTCGTTGTAGAAGACCGCGCCGACATGCTCCATCCCGCCGAACGGGAAGGCGGGGGCCAGCACCAGGTCGAGCTTGGCGAACGGATAGGGGATGGCGAACCAGTCGGCGAGCCAGTCCAGCGCGGCGCGGTTGGCGGCGATCTGCGCCGCGGCGTCCACCTCGGCGCGGCGCGAGCGGCGCGCGAAGAGGCTGATCGGCCGCCCGGCTGCGGGGGCGGAAGTCCAGTGCGTCCAAGGGCCGGCGGCGAAGGCGGCGAGATAGGTGGAGATCGGTTCGGTCTCCGCGAACCGCCAGCGCATGGTGGCGCCGGCCGCTATCTTTTCCGCGAGCGGTCCGTTGGCGATGACCGTCCGGTCGGCGGGCGCGGTCAGCGCCCAGCGGAACCGCGCCTTCAGGTCGGGCTGGTCGAAACAGGGGAAGAGCAGATTGGCGTCGGACGGGACGAGCAGGGTGTAGAGATAGACGCCGCCATCCTTGTCGTCCCGGTAGCGGATGATCGCCGCGCCGGACGCCGCGATCGGGGTGGCGAACCGGGCGGTGACGCGGTTCGCGCCGGTGCGCAGCAGTGCTTGCGGCAGGGTCAGGTGGCCGTCCGCTCGCGCTTCGGTCGTCAGGGGGCGGCCGTTGACCATCAGTTCCGAAAGGCCGGCACCCCGGAAGTCGAGCACCAGGTCGCCGCTGCCGGCGACGCGGTCGAACCGGATGACGGCATCGCCGATCGCGCTGTCCTCGCCGGTCAGGTCGAGCGACAGGTCGTAACGGACGTTCGCAATCTGGCGGGCGCGGCGATCGGCCAGCGCATGGGCGATACCGGGGCCGGGGCCCGAGCCCGGTGTCAGGCCCGCGCTTCGGGCCCGGGCCGCGGTCCACAGGCCGGCGGGCGCGAGCATGGCGGCGCGCAGCAGCGCGCGTCGATCGTCGAGGAAATCCACATCGGCCCCTAAGTCGTTCAGCGCCGGACGATAAGGCGCGGTGCGCGCGCGGCAAGCCATGTCGCGACGGCACCGCGCCGGTCCACGCTCGTTGCGGACCGCATGACGCTCTTCTTCACCGCCGACACGCATTTCGGCGACCACCGCACGATCAACATCCAGAAGCGGCCCTTCGCCGATGTGGCCGCGATGGATGCGGTGCTCGTCGAACGCTGGAACGCCGTGGTCGGGCCGGAGGACCAGGTCTGGCATTTGGGCGATTTCGCGCGTCGCGCGGCGGACGTGCCAGCGCTGCTCGCGCGACTGAACGGGGCCAAGCATCTGCTCCGCGGCAACAACGATCCCGACGCCACGGTCGCGGCGGCAGGCTGGGCGAGCGTCGGCGACTATGCCGAGATCGAGGCCGAGGGCCATCGGCTGGTCTTGTGCCACTATCCCTTTCGTAGCTGGAACGGCCAGCACCGGGGCGCCATCAACCTGCACGGCCACAGCCATGGCCGGCTGAAGCCGATGCCGCGCCAGTTCGATGTCGGCGTCGACGTGCACGGCTTCGCGCCCGTCCGCCTGGCGGAAATCCTCAACCCGGCGGCATGACGCGCCCGGCTATCGCCGCTTCTTCGCCGTGGTGGCGGTGAAGTCCGGGTCCTTGTTTGCGACCCAGTCGACGAACTTGCGCACGTCGGGATGCGCCAACAGCGCGTCCACGTCCATGCCGTGGCGCTGCAGTTCGGAATTGGTGAAGTTCGCCATCAGCGTCTGCTGGCAGATCGGGTGCATCGGCACGACGTCGCGCCCGCCGCGGCTCTTGGGCACCGGATGGTGCCAGACGACGGCCTTGCCGGTCGGTCGGCCGCACAGCCAGCAAGCGACGATCGCGGGCGGCGCGTCGTCCTCGTCCGGCTCCGGCACCGGATAGGGTTCATGTTTCGGGTGCTTGCGCGCCATGGTTCGGATTCGTCTTCCTCTGTTACCGGCCGCCCTGATAGCGCAGGGTATTGGCGAAGCCGTCATTGGCCTTGGTCATCTTGGCGACCTTGCGCAGATGGGCGCGGACGTGGCGTTCGTACCGGCGGTCGTCGTGCACGCCCGTGGCCGGATACGCCTCCCGCGCCAGCAACGCCTTCACCTGCGCCGCGAAGGCCGCCTGATCGTCGGCATGGCCGCCGGTCTGGAGCGCGCGGCAGACCCATTCCTCGGCGGCGGCCAGGTCGTAATCGTCGTTCGCGGCGTAACCGCGCCGGTCCGCCGCCGCCTGGTCAAGCCGGGCCGCCTCAATCCGGCTGGCCAACCATCGGCGGACCTGGTCGCCGTCCCAGTGCTTCGACGCGTCGTTCATCGCTGGTCCCTTCGAGCGCTGGCGGTCGCCGCCTCCTACGCGCCGACCGGTCGCCCTGTCGAGGCGCGGACCGCGAGCGTCGCCGGCACGATGACCGGCGCGGCCAGCGGCGCGCCACCAGCCCGTTCGGCGATGACAAGCGCGACGGCCCGCGCGGTCACCTCGGCGATCGGCTGGACGATCGCGGTCAGCGGCGGGTGGACGAAGCGGACGATCGGCGTGTCGTCGAAGCTGACGACCGACAGCGCGCCCGGCACGTCCAACCCGCGTTCGCGGGCCAGTTCCAGCGTGGCAAGCGCCATCTGGTCGCTGCTGGCGATGATCGCGCTCGGCGGCGCCGGCCCGTCCAGCAGGGCGAGCGCGGCGGCGCGGCCGGTCTCGAAGCCGAAATCGCCCTGGGCGAGCAGGCCCTCGGTCGGCAATCCAGCCTCCGCCAGCACCGCGCGCCAGCCGGTGACCCGCCGGCCGCTCAGCTCATAGTCGTCGGGGCCGGCGATGAGGCCGATCCGGCGATGGCCCAGCGCGACCAGATGTTCGGTCGCCAGCCGCGCCGCGCCCTCGTCGTCGATCGCGACCGCGAAGCCCGCGCCGGGCTTCAACGACCCGATCCTTGCGAAGCTGATCCCCTGCGCCTCCAGCAGCCGGGTGATCAGCGGGTTCTCCGAATGCGGCGGGGTGAGGATGACGCCATCGGGCTGGATCGCGGCGATCGCACCCAGCAGCTCGCGCTCGATATGGTCGCTATGCGTGTCGACCAGCTCGACGAGCAGGCGATAGCCATGCTCCGCGCAGGTCAGCATCCCGCCCAGCAGCATCTGGTCGACCCAGTCCGTGCCCTGCCGGTTGCGCCAGCCGGCAATGGTCCGCTCGCGGTCGTTGAGCGCGACGATCAGATAGGAGCGCGATCCGGCCATGCGCTGCGCCGCGATCGACGGGACATAGCCGAGCCGGGCGATCGACGCCTGGACGCGCTCCATCATCTCGGGCCGGACGTTCGGCTCCTTGTTGATGACGCGGCTGACCGTCTGGAGCGAGACGCCCGCATCGGCGGCGACGTGACGGATCGTCACCGCCTGGCGACGGCGCGCCATCAGGCGGGGGCCGCGCCGCAATAGCGCGCGACATAGTCGGCATGGCGCGGGAGGCCTCGCACCGTCGTCGCCACGCCCTGGCGCAGGCCGCCCAGAAACCGCGCCAGTTCCGCGTCGGGCAGCTTGGTGGCGATCGGGTGATGCGCCTGCGGCACGATGCCCTGGCCCAGCATCACCTGAATCCAGCTATTCTCGGCGAACAATTCGTCGTTGCGTCGGAAGACGCGGCCGGTCTGGCGGAACAGGCCGATCTTCTGCGCCAGGCTGTCGGGGATGTCCATCGCCGCGCAATAGCGCCAGAAGCCGCTGTCGCGCCGCTCGGTGACCTTGTAGTGGAGGATCAGGAAGTCGCGGATCTGGTCCATGTCGGTCAGTTGCTGGTCGTTGAACTCGGCCACGTCGTGCGACGAGATCGGGCCAGCGGGCGGCAGCAGCCGGATCAGCCGCAGGATCGCGCGCTGGATCAGGTGAATGCTGGTCGATTCCAGCGGCTCCATGAACCCGCCTGACAGGCCTATGGCGACGCAGTTGCGGTGCCATTGGCGGCGGCGCGCGCCGGTGACGAAGCGCAGGTGGTTGGGCTCGGTCAGCACCGCGCCCTCCACATTGCCGAGCAGGCGGTCGAGCGCGCCCTCTCGGGACAGGTAGCGGCTGCAATAGACGATGCCGTTGCCGACCCGGTGCTGGAGCGGGATGCGCCACTGCCAGCCGGCGTCATGCGCCATCGCGCGGGTATAGGGGACGGGCGGACGGACGCTCTCGGTCTGCACCGCGATTGCGGCGTCGCAGGGCAGCCAATGCGTCCAATCGTCGTAGCCGACATGCAGCGCCTGTCCGATCAGGAGGGCACGAAAGCCGGTGCAGTCGAGGAACAGGTCGCCTGCGACCCGCCGGCCATCGTCCAGTCGCAGCGCGGCGATGTCGCCGCTCTCGCCATCGAGTTCAATCTCGGCGATCCGGCCCTCGACTCGCATCGCGCCGTCACCCTCCGCCATGCGACGCAGGAAGCGGCCATAAAGGGTCGAGTCGAGCTGATAGGCGTAGCTCATCCGATCGTCGGGCAGATGCGCGAACTTGCCCTCGCGCGCGGCGATCAGTTCGAGGCAATAATCGTCATAGGGCTCCATGTGGCCACGCGTCCGGCCATCGAGCCAGAAATGCTGGAAGCCGGCGGCCCAATGATCCTTGCCGGTCAGGCCGAAGGCGTGGAAATAGCTGTCCTCGGGTCCCTTCCACCCGTCGAACTGGATGCCGAGCTTGAAGGTCGCCTGGGTGGCGGCCATGAACTCAGCCTCGTTGATGCCGAGCAGCCGGTTGAAGGTGATGAGCGGCGGGATGGTCGATTCGCCAACGCCGATGGTGCCGATCGCGTCGGACTCGACCAAGGTCACTTCGACGGTGCGGCCCAGCGTGCGGGTCAGCGCGGCAGCGGCCATCCAGCCGGCGGTGCCTCCCCCGGCGATGACGATGCGGCGGGGCGTGACCGCGTTCATCGGCTGAGCGCCCGCAGCAGGAAGCCGCGCAGCCGCCCGGCCAGCTCCGGCGTCATCGGGTCCAGCACGCCGCGTCCCCCCTCCGGGATATGCGCGGTGACCCGGTCGTCATTGTCGAACACATAATGGTCGAACATGTCGCGCCAATGCGCCTTCTGGTCGGCGGGCAGGTCGCGGATCGCCATCATCGCATGGTTGAGCGCCTCCTGCGGCTGGCCCATCCAGCGCGGGCTCTCGCGCCACCAGTAGTTGACCAGCACGTTGAAGTCGTCGAGCCCCTCGACATGGTGCCACCAGAGCGCGGGGATGTGGAGCGCGTCGCCGGGCCCCATCTCCACCACCAGGCCGTGCGCCACCGCCTCGGCGAAGCGCGGGTGGCGGACGAGGTCGGGCGCGTGGAAGTCGACCATGCTCACCGCGCGGCCGGCGGGGGTGTTGTCGACCGGGCCCAGATAGAGGTTGCGGAACTGCTCGCGCGGGAACAGCGTAAAGCGGCGATGGCCGACCGCGACCACCGCCAAGTTGTGCGGCACGTCGTTATGCGCGGCGATGCGTGTGCGGCCGCCCATCCAGATGCTGGCCAGCGGCTCGCGATCGCCGAGGTCGATCTGATTGGCGGCGTGAAGGCCGTCGAAATATTGATGCACGTCGATCGAGGCGAGATACACGGTCGGCGCGTCCGGATGGCCGGCGAAGGAGGCCAGGCGCGCGAAGATTTCCGGCAGTTTGGCGTCAAAGGTGCGGAAGTTCATCGCCATCGCATCGTCGTAGAACAGCCGTCCGCCGCTGCCCGGCTGACCGACCGAGACGGTGAAGGGCCGGTCACGGTGATGCCGCAGCAGATAGTCGCGCGCCGCGTCCGCCGATCGCAGGCCCGCCTGCACGAGGGGCCAGTCGGCGGCGAGGCCGCGGACGACGAAGGGTGCGTCGGCCGCGCGCAGCCGGGCGTCGAGCGCGGCGGCATCCGCCACCGTCACCTCGGTCACCGGCGACAGGCCGGCGAGCGGTCCCTGATCAGCCCCGGCCATGCGCGATCCGTCGATTGCGCCGCCCGACCAGCTCGCCGAACTGTTCGAGCGATGCGATGGCCATGTAGATCGGCAGCAGATGGCCGGCCGCGTTCAGCTCCGCCAGCATGCCCGCGTCCAGCGTCGCCAGCCGATCTTCGGCGATGATGTGGAAGCCGACCAGCTGGTTGCGCGACCCGTCGTCCAGCGTCACGTCGAGCGTGAAGGGTTCGAGCAGGTCGTGGCGCTGGAGCGCGGCGAAGAAGTCGGGCGCGGCGCGATAGCCCTGGTCCAGCGTGCCGAGCAGGCCGGCGACCCGGTCCAGATAAGGGGTCGGCCGGCCCATCGTGTCGAACAGTCGCTCGCCCTGGCCGCCCTGGTCGATACGGGGGGAGGACAGGTCGATATGGACTTGGCCGATGCCGTCGTCGGTCGGCGAGCCGCCGATCAGGAAGGGCTGGATCTCTATCGCCAGCGGGCGATAGCGCGCGTCCCACCGGCCATCCTCCAGGAACAGGTTTTCGCCATTTTCGAATCCGAACATCGCCAGCGCGGTGAAGCGGTCGCGGGTGTCGCTCAGGCGGAACAGGATCGGATATTCGCTCTGCACCGCGCGGAATTCATCGGGCACGGTGATGCAGCACATCGCCGCATCGCCCAGCGCCGCCGCCCGCTCGGTGCGGATGGTCAGGTCGCGGTGCGCCTCGGCGGTCAGGATCGCGTGCTGGCTGGTCATCGAAGGCAACTCTCGTCGTTGGACGTCCGGCGGCCGGACCGTGCGCAGACGTGCCGGTCCCGCACGAAAAAAGCCAGCCTTCCCGGTGGGGAAGGCTGGCAGGCCGTGGGGGAACTCAGAAGGTGAAGCGCACGCCCGCGGAATAGCGCGCGTCCTGCTTGGTCACGAAATTGATATTGCGGTTGGAGCGCAGATGGCCGCCGCGATTCTCGCCCAGGATGTTGATCCCCTCGGCGAAGATGGTGACGTTGGGCGTGATCGCATAGCTCGCCGTCCCGTCGAGCTGGCCATAGGTGTTGACATAGACCGGGTTGGTCCCGGCCCCGGCCAGATAACCCTTGCGCCAGTTATAGGCGGCACGCGCGTTGATCCCGTATTTGTCGAAGAACAGGACCGCGTTGGCGCTGTCCGACAGGCCGGTGATCGCGAACTGCGACACGGTGGAGGGCAACTGGTTGTTGTACGTCCGGTTGCCGTTCACGATCGTGTAGTTGAGGATCGTGCCGAAGCCGGTGTCCCAGAAATTATGCTGGACGGCGAATTCGAACCCGTCGACCGCGGCGGTCAAGTCGCTGTTGAACGGCGTCGAGACGACGAAATTGACGGATGGATCGTTCGGCTGCGCCAGGATCGTCACCGGGTTGCCCTGCGCATCGCGGGTCACGGTGGTCGGATAGGCCGTGCCGATGAAGTCGCGGATGTTGGCGAAGGTCAGGTCGCGGCCGGCGGCGGTCAGCGCGGCGATCGCGGCCTGATAGCGCGGGCCGCCGACGGGCGTGGTGATGCCCGGCAGCGTCGTGTTCACCTGGGTCTGGCCGATATAGTTGGACACATCCTTGTGGAAGTAGCCAACCGAGAGATAGCTGTCGCTGGTATAGTACCACTCCGCCGACAGGTCGATGTTCTTGGACTTGTACGGGACGAGGCCGGGATTGCCGACCGCGCCGGTGCCGCCGCCGACGCGGAAGAGCTGGTCGATGCGGCGACCGCCCTGCAGGCTGCCATAATCCGCGCGGGTGATGGTGTGGCTGTACGAGGCCCGCAGCTTCACGTTCTCCAGCGGCTGGACGTCGAAATCGACCGAGGGAAGCCAGTTCTGGTAGCTGCCCTTGAAGGTCGTGAAGCCGCTGCCCTCGAACAGCACGTTGAACTCGTTCTGCGAATTCTGTCGCGCGCCGACCGGGGTCGGCACCAGCGCCGAGGCGGAGACGGTCGTGTTCTCGAACCGCAGGCCCGCGATCAGGTGCGCGGTGCGCGAGAACAGGTCGAACTTGCCGTTGAACTGGGCATAGGCCGACATCGTCTTCTCGCGGATGCGCGAGTCCGTATTGTACGGGATCAGGCACTGCCCGTTGCCGCCGCAGATGTTGTAAGCATCGTCGAGCAGCTTGACGACGCTGGGCAGGTCGAAGCTGTAGAAGGACTTGATGATGTTGGGGTCGTTCGCGCCGCTGATGCCCTTGAACTTGTCGGGAATGCCGGTCAGCGTGAACAGGCTGTCGGGCAGGAGCGCCGCTGCCGCCGCGCGCTGCGCCGCGCTGTCGCCGCCGGTGCCGCCCCAGGTGTCGTTCTGGAGCACGCTATAGGCCGAGCGGACCTTGTTGTCGGTATATTCCGCGCCCCAGTCCAGGCTGTCCATGACGCCGTGGCCATGGTCGTAATGGCCGCGCACCTGGACCTGGTTGATCCGGTCGCGGAAGTAGGAATTGCGGAAGGCGTTGCCGGTCGGCACGATGTTCGCCGCGTTCAGCGGATCGATGCCGGGATACATGTTGTACGAGATGACCGGCAGGTCGTTGTCGAAGTTCAGCGTCTGGTTCTGGATGCCGAACACCGCCGTGCCGACCGAGTTGCTGTTGCCATAGGGGCTGTTGGGCTTCGACACCGCGGTCGAATGATGCGCATCGAGCGTCATCGTCACGCCGCCCGGCGCGTTCCAGGTCAGGTTGCCGCCCAGCGACTTGTTCTCGCTGCGCACCGCCGTCTGCGAGGCGGAATAGGCCAGGTCCTTGGCCTCACCCGCGCCGAACCGCTCGGTGTAGAAGATCGGGCCGGCGACCGGGCCGTCGGTCCAGGCGCTCAACGTATCGTTGTGGTTGTACCAGATGCCGACGCTGTTGTCGCGGATGTCGATGGTGTTGCGCGAATAGGTATAGTCGACCGTCGCGGTCAGCTGGTCGGTCGGGCGGAATTGCAGCACCGCCTGGCCGTTGATGCGCTCGCGCCGGCCGTTGACCACGTCATAGCCGCCATTCTGCGGCACCTGGTAGACATCGGTCGCGTCGGGGCGGTTGGTGATGTTGGCGTAGCGCGGGTCGCCCGGCATCGCCAGCGACCCCCAGTTGTTCTCGTTGCCCAGATAGCCGTCGCGCCAGCCGATATTGGCGGAATTGGCGCTGAAGTTGCGGCGCTGGTACGCACCGGTGACCAGGATGCCGATCCGGTCGTCGGCGAAGGTGTCGGAGAGGATGCCCGACACCTCGGGCGTGATGTCCTTCTTGCCGTTTTGCGAAGTGTCGACGACGCCGCGCGCCGAGATCGAGCCGCGCAGGCCCGGCTTGTCGAGCGGGCGGGGGGTGCGGATGTTGATGGTCGAGCCGATGCCGCCGGTCGGCACCGTGGCGCGGCCCGACTTGTACACTTCGAGCGCCGCGACGCCTTCGGACGCCAGGTTGGCGAAGTCGAACGAGCGCGAGGCGGGCGCGCCGTTGCCGTCGCCGATCGTCGAGGTCGGCATCTGCCGCCCGTTCAGCGTGACGAGGTTATATTCCGGGCCAAAGCCGCGCACGGTGACGAACTGGCCTTCGCCGTTCGACCGGTCGATCGACACGCCGGTGATGCGCTGGAGCGACTCGGCCAGGTTGGTGTCGGGGAACTTGCCCATATCCTCGGCGCTGATCGCATCGACGATGCCCTGACCGTTGCGCTTGATATTGATCGAGTCGCGAAGCGAAGCACGGATGCCGGTGACGACGATGTCGCCATCCGCCTGACCGGCCGCGCCGTCGCTGGTCGCGGGCTGGGGGTCGGTCTCGGACGGGCCGGGCGCGCCCATCGTGGCGGCCGCATCCTGCGCGTGCGCGATGCCGGGCAGTGCGGTGAGCGCGATGGTGGAGACGGTGATGGCGAATTGCGAAAGCAGGCGAGCGTGGGCGCTACGCATGAAGAACCTCCCCTGTATGTCGCACGGTCTGCGGCCGTGTCGTTGAGAACGTTCACTTCGCTTAGGACAACGTTGCTGTCAAGCGGCTCTTGCAGATTGAAACTGCATGGTTGTGAACGTTCACTCGGTGTGCTTACAGAGCCACATAAAGGCTGCGGAAGGCGGCCCATCATGGGGAGGATCGCATGATCGCTGGACGACGGACGCATTGGATTTCGATGGCGGCGCTGGGCGTCGCGCTGTGTGGCGCGGCAGGGACGACGGCGCAGGTGCGGGCCGGGCAGGCGGCTGGTGCGCGGGTCTCGGACGCGCGGTCGCGCGCCGACGCCCTGGTGGCGCGGATGACGCTCGACGAGAAGATCGCGCTGCTCCACGGCCTGTTCCCGCCGATGGCGGCCGGCAAGACCGCGAACGAACTGATCCCCTCGGCGGGCCATGTCGACGGCATCCCACGGCTGGGCATCCCGCTGGTGCGCGAGAGCGACGCGTCGCTCGGCGTCGCCAACCAGGTCGAGCAGCGCAAGGGCGACGTCGCCACCGCCTTGCCCTCCAGCCTGGCGACGGCGGCCAGCTTCGATCCCGCGATCGCACGCGCGGGCGGCGCGATGATCGGGGCGGAGGCGCGCGACAAGCGCTTCAACGTGCTGCTCGCGGGCGGCGTCAACCTGACCCGCGATCCCTGGAACGGCCGCAACTTCGAATATCTAGGCGAGGACCCGCTGCTCGCCGGCCTGCTGGGCGGCGCGCATATCGCCGGCGTCCAGTCGAACCGGATCGTGTCCACCATCAAGCATTACGCGCTCAACGCGCAGGAAACCGGCCGCACCGTGGTCGATGCGCGGATCGGCGAGGCGGCGCTGCGGATGAGCGACCTGCTCGCCTTCCAGATCGCGATCGAGCGCGGCCGGCCCGGCTCGGTGATGTGCGCCTACAACAAGGTCAATGGCGACTGGGCGTGCGAGAACAAGCATCTGCTCACCGACGTGCTGAAGCGCGACTGGGGCTATCAGGGCTGGGTGATGAGCGACTGGGGCGCGGTCCATTCCACCGTGAAGGCCGCCAATGCCGGGCTCGACCAACAATCGGGCCAGGAACTGGACAAGGCGATCTATTTCGGCGCGCCGCTTCGGCAGGCGGTCGAAAAGGGGCAGGTGCCGGTGGCGCGGATCGACGACATGGCCGCGCGCTACCTGACCGGGTTGATCGAGACCGGGGCCTTCGCGGCGGCCATGCCGGCCAAGGCGATCACGCCCGATTATGCCGCCCATGCCGAGGTCGCGCAGCGGACCGCCGAGGCGGGGATCGTGCTGCTCAAGAATGACGGCGACCTGCTGCCGATCGCCCGCACCGCGAAGCGCATCGTCGTGATCGGCGGCAATGCCGATGTCGGCGTGCTATCGGGCGGCGGCTCCAGCCAGGTGCGATCGGTCGGCGGCGCGCCGGTCGAGATCCCGCTGTCGACCGGCGGCTCGGCCTCGTTCGCGCGGATCACCTATCATGCCTCCTCGCCGCTCCAGGCGCTGCGCAAGGCGCTGCCGGGGGTGCGGGTCGACTGGATCGACGGGCGTAGCCTCAATGCCACCGTCGAGGCGGCGAAGGCTGCGGACCTCGCCATCGTCTTCGCTACGCAGTGGACGACGGAGGCGGACGACGTGCCGGACCTGCGCCTGCCGAACCATCAGGACGCGCTGATCGAGGCGATCGCGGCGGCGCAGCCCCGCACGGTGGCCGTTATGGAGACGGGCGGACCGGTGCTGATGCCGTGGATCGCCAAGGTGCCGGCGGTGGTGCAGGCCTGGTATCCCGGCCAGCGCGGCGGCGAGGCGATCGCCGCGATCCTGACCGGGCGGGTGTCGCCGTCGGGCCGGCTGCCGATCACCTTTCCGGCCGATGCCTCGCAACCGCCGCGACCGCGTCCGATCGGGCTCGACCGCATGACCGGGCTACAGGCCGCCGCCGCCGCCAATCCCGCCGCCGCCGCCGGCTATACGCTGGAGAGTTTCCCGGTCGACTATGTCGAGGGGGCGGATGTCGGCTATCGCTGGTATGAGAAGAAGGGACTGATGCCGCTCTTTCCCTTCGGCCACGGGCTCACCTACACGCACTTCGCCTATCGCAACCCGGTGGTGCGCGGCGGCCGGACGCTGAGCGTGACATTCGAGGTGGTGAATACCGGCGCGCGCGCCGGCGTGGACGTGCCGCAAATCTATGTGGGGCGCGAGGGTGGGACCGCGCCGATGCGGCTCGGCGCCTTCACGCGGGTGGCTTTGGCACCGGGCGAGACGCGGCGGATCACGCTGACCGCCGAACCGCGCATCGTCGCCGACTACGACACCGGGCTGCCGGGCTGGCGGATCGCGGCCGGCCGCTATCGCGTCGCCCTGGCCCACGATGCCGCCGACCGGACGATGGTGTCGACCGCCACGCTGGAGGCGCAGACGATGAAGCCATGATCCGGTCATTGCCCGGCGGCGTGAAGCCGGGCAGGGCATGTCGATGACGACGTCTTGCATCCCGCTGCGATCGCGGACCTTTCTCAGCGTGATGGCGCTGGCGAATGTGGGCGGGGTGATAGCCTATCTGCCGCTCCTCACGCTGTTGCTGCCCATCAAGGTGGAACGGTTGAGCGGCGATGCGCGGATCGGCCTGTTCACGGCGACGGTCGTCGCCGGCGCGATCGCGGCCAGCCTGTCGAACATCCTGTTCGGCTGGCTGAGCGACCGGTCGGTCGCCCGGGGCGGCGGGCGGCGGGGCTGGGTGGCCGGCGGCCTCATCGCGACCGCGATCAGCTATGCGGGGATCGCACTGGCGTCGACCCCGACGGCGCTGGTCGTGGCGGTCGTCGCCTTCCAGGCGGCGGTCAACGCGCTGCTGTCGCCGATGATGGCGATCATGGCGGAGGAGGTGCCGGACGCGCAGAAGGGTATCGGCGGCGGCCTGCTCGCCTTGGGCAATCCGGTGGCGTCGGGCGTGTCGGCGCTGCTCGTCGGGCAGGCGCTGCTGCCGGAGGGGGGACGGTTCGCAGCCGTGCCGGTCCTCGTCGCCGCCTGCATGATGCCGCTGCTCCTGACTGGTCGGCGCTCGGCGGCGCCGCGAGATGCGCGAAGCGCCGATGCTCCGCTGGCGCGCCGCGACCTGGTCCTCGCCGGCGTCGCGCGGTTGCTCGTCCAGATCGCCGGGGTCGTCACCCAGACCTATCTCCTTTATTATTTCGAGAGCGTCACGACGCTGGCGGAATGGGCGATGCTGCCGGCGCGGATCGGGCATCTGCTGGTCGTGGCGTTCCTGATCCCGCTGCCGCTCGCCCTGCTGCTCGGCCGGCTGTCCGACCTCACCCGGCGACGCAAGCCGGCGCTGCTGCTGGCGGCACTGGTCGCGGCGGCGGGGCTGGTCGGCATGGCGCTGGCGTCGAACTGGCCGAGTGGGGCGGCGGCGTTCGCCGTCTATGCCATAGGATCGTCGGTGTTCGTCGCGCTCCAGGCCGGGGTGGCGATGCTGCTGCTCCCCGATCCCCGCCATCGCGGCCGCGATCTGGGTCTGCTCAACCTCGCCAATACGCTTCCGTCGCTGCTCGGGCCGCCGCTCGCCTGGCTGCTGGCGACGCCGCGCGATTTCGCCGGGGTGATGCTGGTGCTGGCCATGCTGACGGCGGGCGGCGGACTGGCCATGCTCGCCGTCCGGACCGGGCGGTGAGGTGGTCGCCCGGCCGCGGTGCAGGCGGTCAGGCCAAGGTCTCCGCCGCGTCGCCGCCGAGGAGCAGGAGCAGCCCGTCATAGGGCGTCGCCGCGACCTCGCGCGCGACCATCCGGCCATAGCTGCGGCGCGACAGCCGGCCCATGCGGCGCGGCACGTCCGGGATCACGACGCGGTAGCCCAGCAGCCGGAACAGCAGCGCACAGCGCGGCTGGTGATAGCGGCTGGTGCAGCAGATGACGCGCCGGCAATCGCCGCGCTCCTGCAACAGGCGATGGCAAAGCCGCACCGACTCCAGCGTGTCCCGGCCATGGCGTTCGACGATGATGCGTGACGCGGCGATGCCGGCCTCGACCAGCACGCGCCGCATGACCAGCGCCTCGGCCGGGCCATGCGCGCCGACGCCGCCGGTCGGCAGCAGCATCGCGGCTGGATGATCGCGCGCCCAGGCGAGCGCCCCCTCGATCCGCAGGCGCAGCGCCGGGCTGGGTCGCCCTCCCGGCCGGACCGCCGCGCCGAAGATGACGATATAGTCTCGGCGGCCGGATCCGGCGCGTCGCTGCCCCCGGGCTGGCGGATGGCGGCGGATGGTCGGGAAAGGGCGATTGTCACACTTGGCGGTCATGCCACTCCAATGACCATGTCCGCCGGGTCGTTCCGGCCGCGCGACCGGCCTGCCGGATCAGGCCACGACCGTGCCGGCGCGCTTGGTCGAATAGAGCTCCTCATCCGCGCGGTGGAGGATGATGTCGAGGCAGTCGGGGCCGGCCACGCCCGCGCCCGTGCCGACGCTTGCCGTCAGCATCAGCGGCTGGGGGGCAAGGCCCGGCATCGGTCGGCGGACCTCGCGGCGTACCGCGTCGGCCACTGTCGCCGGGTCCTGCCCGTCGGTGATCAGGATGATGAATTCGTCGCCGCCCATGCGAAAGACCAGATGGCCGCCGGCCGCCACGATCAGGCGTCGCGCAACCTCGCACAGCACCTTGTCGCCGATCAGGTGGCCGAAGGTGTCGTTCACCGCCTTGAACCGGTCCAGGTCGACCGACACCAGGGCGAAGGGCGCGCCATGCCGCATCGCCGTCGTCGCCGCTTCGAAGGCGGCGCGGTTGCCGATGCCGGTCAGCGGATCGGTCGCGGCCATGCGTTGGGCCAGCCGCCGCGCGCGCAGATTCGAGATCAGGCTCCGCCGGGTCTGCAGCGCCAGCGTGATCGAACCGGCGGTGACGATCAGGAACTGCACCGCCAGCAGTTCCGCATGCGGGATGGCCGACCGCGCCATGGTGACGGCGAAGGGCAGGGAATAGGCCAGGATCGCCGGCACGGCGAGCCGGGGCAGGCCCGCCCAGCGGGTCGCCATGCCGGTGGCGGTCGCCATGACGGAGATCACCGCCATCACCTGCAACGTCGTGTCGCCGCTCGCGAAGCATCGGGCGCAACCGAAGCCGAAGCCGACAAAGGCCAGGATCGACAGCGCCGATATGCGCCGCGCGACCCGCAAGGGCGTGGTGCGACCGGCCCGCGCGACGGTGACGAGCCGGGCCACGAACAACGCTCCGTTCAACATGCCCCAGCCCAGCGCCCAGCGCGCATGGGTCAGGTGGTAGGCGATGCCGCTCATCAGGAAGATGCCGACGCTGGACAGCAGCAACGCCGCCATCTTCAGCATGACCGCTTCCATGATGTCGGCGCGCAGTTCGGCGGCCTCGTGCCGGGGCAGGCCGGTGAACCAGTCGAACATCCGCTCCAGTCGCCGGTCCAGCCCCCGGTCCGGCTCCCGGCCCGGCCGCTCTGGCGGGGACATGGCGGCCGTCGCCGCCATCCCGTTCGGACGTCGCGTGTTCACATCACACCCCCCGGCGCTGCTGCGATGGTCCGTCGGTTGAAGGATCCATGCGGATGTCTCCGCACCGCTTCCCTGTCATAGCGCGCAGCTTTTTCAAAGGCCTAAACAGGCGGTATCGGCGGTCACCAGCGACCAAGTCTTTGCATTACGAGACTTTACTTGGTCACGACCTGGGACGACGCCGGCCCGGCCCGCGCCGACTGGGCAGGGGCGGCCTATGAACAGGCGGGGGCGACGAAGCGCGGACGCTCGGCGTGTGCCCCGGTGGCCCGCCGCCGACAGGCCGCCCGCGCGATTGCCGCTTGCATCGGACGCGGGCCTGCGCCTAAGGGCACCAACGCGTCGGGGAGTGGCGCAGTCCGGTAGCGCGCCTGCTTTGGGAGCAGGATGTCGCAGGTTCGAATCCTGTCTCCCCGACCATTTTCCTAGGCTTAAGCAGCCCTTCCATTGCCTCCGACCGGAACAATCCGGATACGAACGGAGCAATGTGGAATGACAATCCCCGGAATAATCCCGGACGATGTTCGCGACACGTTCCAATCGCGAATCGCTCGGCTTGTCGCGCGTGACCCCGCCATCGTCCTCGCATACCCCCAGGGGAGGGCGGCGTGACATGGCTCTACGTACCTTCAGCATCTGCGCCGGCGTTGGAGGCCTCGACCTCGGAGTCCGTATCGGTCGACCCGACGCGCGCTGCGGCGCTTTCGTGGAAAGGGAGGCATCAGCCGCCGCAAGCCTGGTCGCGAGCATGGAAGCGGGGCGGCTTCATCCGGCTGCTATCTGGTCTGACCTGCGAACCTTCGACGCTGGCGAGTGGCGTGGCGCAGTGGATTGCGTCCTGTCGGGCGATCCCTGCCAAGGCAACAGCGTCGCCGGAAAGCGGCTCGGTGCCGACGATGACCGCTGGCTGCTCGACCGCGCCATTGAGGTTTTCGACGAAAGCAGGGCTCACACCTTCTTCCGTGAGAACGTACCGGGCAATCTCGCCGGACAGCTCGAAGTCGCTATCCCCGCACTGGAGCGATTGGGCTGCTGCGTTGCGGCTGGAATATTCAGCGCGGCCGAGGCCGGAGCGAACCACCGTCGTGAGCGCTTCTTCATCTTGGCCCACCGCGACAGCGCTCAACCGCCCGCGATCACCGGAGACGATGGAGAAGTGCGCCGCTTTTCGGAAGCGCAACGCCAACCAGAACACCGTGCCGCTTTATCTAGAGGAGGTGGCGATCCAATGGGAGACGCCCAGCGTGGCAGTGACCGCTGGGACCAGGCTTACCCGGGGCGGGGATCGATCGTCGGAGTTGCTGCTTAGCGGGCAGGCAGTCGCGACGGCGGAACACTGGTCGACGCCGAAGGCCAGCGATGGGGAGGAGGGCGGTCCGAATATGCGGGGCAGCAAAGGCGATCAGCCGCTGCCGGCGCAGGCGGCACACTGGCCCGACCCTTGTTCGCTCCCGGACCGTCCGACCCCATCTGGGGAGAAATCATCCGAGACGCGCCGTCGCTTGAACCCGCTGTTTGTGGAGTGGCTCATGGGATGGCCGGAAGGATTGAGCGGCTTCGACACTGCGGGAACGGCGTCGTGCCACTCGCCGCAGCCCCCGCGTGGGTGCGGCTGCATGGACTGCTGGCTGACGAGGCAGCGGGAGGCGCTTTCCAAGCTGCTGACGATCGCACCGCCCGCGCAGGGCAGTCTGTTGTGAGGGCCGCAGCATGACCACCGCAGGTATCCCGGACACTACCCAGGATGGGAGAGCGTGATGGACGATACCGCTCGATTGCGCCGCACGATGACCGACCCGCAACGGATCCTCTGGGGAGATGACGTGCAGTGCACGCTCTGGGCGAAAGCCGCCTGACAGGAAGTAAGGCCATCCGTGGCGACCTTGTGCGATGCGGACGGTTTACATCTTGACGGCAACAGCAAGCGGCAGAGTCGCCTTATGCTCGGCTTGATCGCTGTCGCCGCGCTACTCATCGCACAACCCGGACCAGCCGGTCTTCGAAAAGTGGTGCTTGTTTGTCCGATCCCTTTGGGTTGTCTATCGCCGGTTTGGCCACTGACTGCTTCGGGGTTTCGGAATGGTATACCCACAGCATTCCTGCAAAACCGGCGATTCGCCGCAATTTTGGCGGTATGTCACACGATGTTATGTGAGACATGAGGGCGCAATGCTGGCACAGGGCTAGATCGTTGTTACATAGGGGTGGTTTGGCTATCGCCTCTAGTATAGTTCGAAGGAGCAGGCGTACTAATATGACCTTGCAGATCAACATCACGCCCAACGGGCGCATGAGCCTGCCGGCCGACGTGCGGAAGCGACTTGGTCTGAGTGGCGGTGGTGCGGTCTACCTCGACGAAACTGAGGACGGCGTGGTGTTGCGGACGGCAAGTCAGGCTGTGGCACGCGCCCAGGCTCTGGCCAAGCAGTACACTGGCGGTAATCCCGACGCATCCGTTGACGCATTCCTTGCCCGCCGTCGGGAAGACAGCGGCGAATGACCGATGCCCCGGTTCACATAGGGCTCGCCGGGAAAGCTTGCCGCCAGATTCCAGCGATCCGTGATTGAATCACCAAGAAATACGACCCGGCGCTCGCCAGGCTTGGGCGGGGGTAGTGCGCGATTAGCGGCGGCATAGATGTAGCGTTCACCGAAATCCTGCATCAAGCTCGGCACCAGCTTGGCACGGAAAGGCCCGAGCCACGGTCCCCAATCCTTGTCCACCACCACCCGCCGCTCAGGCGAACTCCGGTAGTCGGTGGGGGAGGGCGGCTCGGCCGGTCTTTGGGCGACGGCAGCATGGCTGACGCCAAGCAGGATCGCCAACAGCGTGGGTCTTATGGCAGCAGCTTGCATTATGCCGTTCAATGAGACGAGCGCCGCATCCGTCAGCTTACGCATTGACTAAATCCCCTCGGGACCTGCCCTACCGGCTTTTATCCGGAGCTCAACGACGTCGAACGACAAGGCTCAATCGTCATGCTGCAGGAACCGTCACAAACGGCCCTCATTAGGGAAGTGGCGGAGAGGTCCTTGATGAGCGCGATCGGGTCGATCTTGACTTATTCTGGAACGGCTCTGAAACCGGTTACGGTTCGTTCAGCCCAGAATGACCAGGCACCCCGTCCTCAGCCCTTTCACGCGGCGGGGTGCCTTCGATCCACAGCACTAGGTTACGAGGCGACGTGGATTGTGAACGGGCTTGCTTCAAGCGGCGGTGAGATCTGGCCGCGGCAGCGCCTCGCGCTCGGGTCGTGCCAGCAGATAGCCCTGGAACAGCTCGATGCCGATCGACCGAAGAACCTCGAGTTCGGCTGCGGTCTCAACTCCTTCGGCAATGCACCGAACATCCAGAGCATTGGCGATCTGCAGCACGCCGGCAACGATCGTGCGCCGTGCAGCCGATCCGTCAATTCCACGGATCAGGGCCATATCGAGTTTCAGCATGTCTGGCTGAAGGTCGGCAAGCAGCCCTAGGCCAGCATAGCCTGCACCAAAGTCGTCGAGCGCCGTAGTGAAACCACGCGCGCGGTAGGCCTCGACGATGCGCCGGACATGCGCCACGTCCTGCATGCGCTCGTTTTCGGTGAACTCGAACATCAGTCGGTTGGGATCGAATGCCACCCGTCTGGCGGCCGCCAGAGAGGCGCGAATGCATGCATCCGGCTCATAGACGGCGTTAGGCATGAAGTTGATCGACAGCCTGGCAGCATCGTCAGGCACGAACAGGTGACCGGCCAGCTCGATCGCTTTGACCCTGCAGGCCTGGTCGAACTTGTAGATCATGTCTGACTCGACGCCCGCCAGAACCGTGGCCGCACCCTCGCCACCAATACCGCGGACCAAAGCTTCATAGGCAAAGACCGAGCCCGTCGTGACATTGACAATAGGCTGGAACGCCATGGTGATAGCAAGGGGTAGCGGTGCACTGGTGCGACACCCGTGGCAGGCGTCATGCAAGGTCACGGGCATGGAACGTTCGACATCCTTTGTCGAGATAGGTGCGTGCATCATACCCAATCTTCCAGTTTACCCATCATGTTTCTGGGCAGTGCATCGCCGAAGCGGATGGCGCGGGGGCGTTCAGGCGGTGACAATCGCTCATCGCAAACGCGTTCGATCATGGCGGCGAGATCCGCAGCCTCAAGGCTGCCGGCGGGCACGATAAAGGCCTTCAGCCGTCCATTGGCCTGCTGACGGACCGCGACGTCGGCGACACCATCGATCCGCCGCAACGTGTCCGCTACGCGGCCAGGCCATACCTTTTCACCACCGACCTGAACCGCTCCGTCCCGCCGGCCAACCGGCCGGAGGCTTTGCTCTCCAATCTTCTCGACATGGTCGGGGAGACTATAGCTTTTCCCTTTGGCGTCACGGAGGCACCAGTCACCTTCTCCATCGGACGATAGCCGCCAACGAGGCAGGAGATCGTAAGCAGCGGCAGGCGCGCTGCGAACAGCAATCCCGCCGGTTTCCGAGGATCCATAAACGTCGAGGAGACGGCTGAGACCGGAGGCGAGTAGGCTGGTGGCAAGAGCATCGTCCAGCGGGCCTGCCGAGCTGCAACCGACAACGTCTGCAGGAAAAGACCGGACCAACCGACGCATGGCTTGCCATTGCTCGGGAACCGCAACGATCAGGTCGCCAGATGCGAGTTCGAGGGGAGCGCCGATTATGCGCGCGACCACCGGAACACCCAGCACGGCAGGCAGGATCGCCGTCCAGACGATGCCATAGAGGTGATGGGCAGGCACCAGGGTCACCACACGACGCCGCTCAGCCACATGCGTGGCAAGAAACTGAGCCTCTGCCAGAAGATCCGGTACAGCATGGACACAAGGCCGGGGTTGGCCGGTCGAACCGGACGTCATGACGGTCAACTCGCCGTCACCACCTTCATGTCGGGACATGATCCAGTCCACCCAGGCGCCGACCGAACGGGGCGGCTCGGTCCCGAGTAGACGGTCATCCAGCCCGAACATCTCCGCGAGCGCTCCGAGCGCGCCTAACTGCTCGAGAGAGTCCAAGCCCAAGCCATCGTCACCGATCGGCAGCGCTTCAGGCCACGTACCGGGCGGAAGGACCGGGTGGTGACGCTCGCGCAAGCGGCCCACCTCGGCCATGACGACGGCACAGGCGATCCCGTGTGCCGTCGAGCGTGGAAGCGCTGCACTCATGCAGCACAGGCTTGAGGTTGATGAACCTGGTTGCGGCCACTCCGTTTGGCTGCGTAGAGGCGCCGATCAGCCAGGGCGATCAGTGCATCGATCGAACCATCGGCTTCTCCAAGCGTGGCGCAGCCGAGGCTGGCGGTGGCGCTCAGCTTGCCCATGGTTGTGTCGATGGACAGTTCGGCGACAGCGGCGCGCATCTCCTCAGCGAGGTTCAAAGCCTGATCGAGGTCGAACCGCGGCAATAGCGCTCCGAATTCCTCGCCGCCAAGCCGGGCGAAGATACCGCGAGGAGGCAGGAGCGCCGCACAGGCTTGAGCCACGTGGCAGAGGAGCATGTCACCAATTGGATGGCCATATGTGTCGTTGACCGCTTTGAAGTGATCGAGGTCAAGAACTACCAGTGCCAAGGAATGGCGCAGCTCACGCCAGTGCGCCTGCTCCCGTTCCATCGCCTCGCTGAAATGCCGCCGGTTCGATGCTCCGGTGAGGTGGTCACAGGTGAGCAGGCGGCGCATATCCTCTGCCGCAGCTTCACGACGCGGCACATCGCGCAGCACCACGGAGTAGCCGCTAGGAGATGCCGAGGCGCTATCGGCCCGTGCAACCACCAGGCGCTGGCACCAGTAGCGCTCACCATCGCGGCGCTGCTGCCATCCTTCCTGCAGATGCCAGCCGTCCCGCTGTGCAATTTCTACCTGCTCCTCCAGGCGTAAGTCACCGCCAGAAGTATCCGAATGAAGGACGTCTGAGAGCTTGTGTCCGATCACCGCCACATAATCATGACCGGTCTGCCGGGTGAAGCAGGGGTTGGCGGACGCGATATGTCCATCCGGCGTGATCGACAGCGCGGCATACTCGTTGACACCGTCCAGCAGCGTTGCAAACCACGTATCGGCTTGCCGCAGCCGTTCCTCCTGAACGACCTGCTGGCTGATGTCGGACAAGGTCACCATCAGGCGGTCGATACCAAGCTTCACCATCGTACATGCCAGAACCTGCGGCGCCTGCTTGCGCCGTCCAGAACCCAGATCGACAAAAATCCGGTGCCCGTCGCAAATCTTGCCAAGGGCAGGCTTGTAGGCAGCCACCAGACTCCGCAACTCAGGAGCGTGTTGTTCGAAAGCGGCGAACAGGTTGCTGGCATCGCGAGGACCCGCGAGCGGCAACAGATGCTGCATCGCATGCGGGTTCATCATGGCGATCTCGCCGGCGAGATCACATTCAAGCAAGCCGACCGGGCACGCATAGAGAAACTCGAGAAGCTGCTCCTCGCTCGACTTTTCGCTCATGGCTATGGCCTCACCGTTCGATCAGGATGTAGCGATGCAGCACATCCTGATTGGCCAGCAGGCGAAGGCGGACCTTGGTTGGGCGCATTCGCAAGGTCAGGACATAGGGTATGATGTCGTCGACTTCAGCTTCATCCTCAAAGCGTTGCGCGACCATGAAGTTATTCATGCATTGGCCAACGGCATCAAAGAAGGGCACACCGAACACCGTAGATGGATCGAGGCCGGACATGCGCGCTTCGGTCGCGTTGTAGATTTTAACGATCGTGTCTGCGTCAAAGCCGACCACGCCATATGGCAGGGCGTCTCGCTCGTCGGCAGTCATTCCATCAAGGTCGCTGATGGCGACCGTCTCAAAGCTAGCTTCTGACACCGGCACAGGCACTCCACGTTCAGCGCTACATGCCCGATCAGTGTTAACCGCCAGCTAAGATTGTCCGGCGGCAAGCTGCAATTTGGACCGTTCTCAGCCACGTATGCCGATCGCGGGAGCCTTCAGGCGGTCGGCAGCGGCCATGAGCCGAACACCTCCAAATAGCCGCTGCCCTTGGCACAGCCGCAAAAGCCTCTAGGCGGCGCTCATGACACCGTTGCTGGATCACTCCATATGAATGAACGTCCGGTTGTCGGAAGCGGCAAAGCCGCGCCAAACGTCGGCTTCTGGGTCTCACCGATCAGGCCGCTCGTGCATTATCGCCAGTGATGCTCGGCATCCGTTCCTTGACGTCACGCGAGGGAGGCAGGCCGAACAGCCGGGCATATTCTCGACTGAATTGCGATGCGCTTTCGTAGCCTACAGCATAGCCTGCTGCGGCGACATCTCGACCTGCAACGATCAGCCGGCGAGCTTCCTGAAGCCGCAGGCTCTTCTGGTACTGTAGTGGGCTCATCGCGGTGGCTGTGCGGAAATGACGATGGAAGGAAGCGGTGCTCATGCCGGCCTCCTGCGCCAGTGACTCGCTGCGGATCCGCTGATCGAAGCGATCGCGGATCATCGCGACCGCGCGGCGCACCTGTGAGAGGCGGCTGTCTGCACGTGCGATCTGACGCACGATCGATCCTTGGGGCCCTTGCACTAATCGATAGAGGATCTCGCGCTCGTAAAGGGGTGCCAGCGCGGCAATATCCTGCGGTGTGTCCAGCAGGCGAAGAAGGCGCAGCCAGGCATCGAGCAGATCGGGGGTGACTGGATTGACGGCAAAGGCAGGCTCGGGTGCGGCTGGCTCCACCTCGACCTCCGTCAGCACCGAAGCCAGTCGCTCGCTGTCAAGGTCGAGGCTGACGGCGAGATAGCGTTCGTCCGGCAAATCCAGTTTGACGCAGCCCGAGGCTGGCAGTTCGACGGTAGCGATGAAGTAGCTCGCTGGGTCATAGCGAAGGCGTCGGTCGCCTATCGCGATTTCCTTGGCGCCGCTGATGATCAGCGCCATCATCGGCTGGTAGACGCCCGAAACCGGCTGCGGCGCGGCGCCGTCCTTGTAGAGTGCGACGCGCGGTAGGGCGCTGGGCTGGTAGCGACCGGAAGCATGCCGATCCACGATGGTACACAAGCTGGCTAACATCTCGTCCATGCCACCAACGTGAGCCGCTCCGGCGTCGAAGACAAGGTGACTGATCGGATCAGGCAAGTTCTCGCGCCGATCGCGCATGTCGGACGTCAGGCGCATCCCATCTGAGGAGCATCTTCTGGAGGAATGCGTATGACGGACAAGCGAAACGCCCTGGTGACGGGAGCGAACAAGGGTATCGGACTGGAGATCGCTCGAGGGCTCGGCAAGCTTGGTTACGCGGTCTGGCTGGGTAGCCGCGACGAACAGCGGGGCCACGCGGCGGCAGGCGCGCTTCGTCAAGAGGGTCTTGATGTCCGCTTGCTGCTGATCGACGTCGCAGACGATGCCAGCGTCGCAGCGGCCGCGAAAGCGCTGAAAGCTGAAGCGGGCAAGCTGGATGCGCTCGTCAACAATGCCGGGATATCGACGGGTTGGGTGGCGCCGACAGAGGACCGGGTCTCGGACGTGCGCGCGATCTACGAGGTGAACGTGTTTGGCGCGATAAGAACGACACAGGCTTTCCTGCCGTTGTTGAAAGCCTCCGACGCTCCGCGGATTGTCATGATGTCCAGCAGCTTGGGCTCGCTGGCATGGGCGTCGGACTTCGAGGCACCGATGGCGTACGAGGCTAACCTACTCGGCTACAACAGCTCGAAGTCGGCTCTGAACGCCGTGACGGTGGCGTTTGCCAAGGAGTTGGCGCCCCTCGGCTTCAAGGTGAATGCCGGCTGTCCGGGCTACACGGCAACCGACCTGAACCAGCACAGCGGCCCTCGCACCCCGGAGCAGGGCGCCGCAATCGCTGTCCGGCTTGCCACGCTGGCTGATGATGGCCCGACGGGTAGTTTCTATGACGACGCGGGCGTGGTCGCCTGGTAGCCGCGCCGTGGCCGGGCGCTTGTTCATGCGAATGAACCAGCGTCTGCTTTTGGCTGTCCTCCAGAGGCACTTGGATGACGGTTTTTGGGTCTGGCCGGCAATGTGGTTGACTTGGCGTTGTCCGTCGCCGTCAATCTTTCTGAGTATCAGGCATCACTCGTTGCATGAATTGATCGAACAACGGAACCGTGAAGGCGGTGTCGCCATGCGCAGGGCTGAAGAGCATGCCCTTAGCGATCAGGCTGTTTCGGGTCGGCGCCACCGAGGAGACCTTGACCTTCAGCTGATCGGCGACATCGCCGGAACGATGCGGTCCAGGGCCAAGCGCTGCCATAGCCCGCAGATACCGTTTTTCGGCGGGTGTCAGCCGATCGAAGCGCACGCGAAAGAAGCTGGCGTCCAGCTCAGCAAGCGCGGCCGCGCGAGCCATATCGACATCAGCTGCCGTGATCGGCGATGCGTCGGCAACCTCCCAGCTATGCTTACCCCATTCCTGCAAGAAATAGGGATAACCTTGCGTATCTCCCACAATGGCCGTCACTGCTTCGGGTGTGATTGCCTCTTCCTCCCGCTCGACGGGAACACGGATGGCGGCTGCCGCTGCGGCTTCATCAAGGGGCCCGAGGCTGACGAACTCAAAGAGGCGTTCGGCATAGGATTTCGCGCGGCCCATCTGACCCAACAGCTGCGGCAAGCCGGCACCAACCAAGGTCACCGGCAACCGGAGTTGGTTTGCCCGGTGCAAGGCGCTGATCAGAGCTGCAAGCTGCTCCTCGGCAACATATTGCAATTCGTCGATCATCAGGACGACTGCGGTTTCTCGTTCGCGCGCCGCTTCGCCAACCGCGACCATCAGATCCGCTAGGTCCAGATCGAGATCGCCCGAGTCCGCGAGACCGGGTTCCGGCTCCAGATCAAGGGCGATTTCGAAATCGTCATATTTGAGCTTGAGCTTGGCAAAGCCGGCCAGTGCGCGCAACGCATGCTTCACGCCTGCACCGGCACGCGCAGTTCGATCGAGCCGCAGCAGCCCCGCGCGCAGCGAGGGGGCGATCAGCGCTGGTAGCGAACGGTTCTCCGGTGCCTCGATTGTCACGGCAAGCATTCGCTCAGCCTCTACCGCTTCACGCACCGCTCCCAGCAGGACCGTCTTGCCCACTCCACGAAGGCCGTAGAAAATGGTTGAGCGTGCCGGACGACCAGCACGGATGCGGTCCAGTGCAATGAGAGTACGCTCGAGGAGCGGCTCACGCCCGGCGAGTTCGGGCGGCGGTGTGCCAGCACCAGGGGCGAATGGATTGCGACGCGGGTCCATAGCGAGTTTATGCGATATTTTAGATATTCTGTAAACTGCGGTAAGGTCACTTTATCCGGCCTAGCCGCACCGACCGCACCTCCGACTATAAGCATTGAGCTTCGTCCATTGCAGTCACGTTGCGCTAATCACATCCCCAATTCGTATATCGGGCCCGAGCACAGCGCGGAGGTAAAAGGACGGCTGAAGTTGGAAATGGAAGAGGGGAAAGGACGTGAGTGTCCGACATGGGTCCCTGCTCATCAGGTAGTGCTGTTTGGTAGGATGGATGAGATGCTGGCGGAAAGATCGGCTGATCGGAACGGTTTAGTCAGACGCGGCAGATCGGGCGCAATGCCTTCAGCTTCAGCGTAGCCCGAAATAATCAGAACCGGGAGCTCAGGAGCGATATCGCGGACGCGCTGTGCGAGTTCAGCGCCGCTCAATCCAGGCATGAGGTGATCAGTGACGAGGATCGTAGGCCGATAACCAGCGCTCAGGCGGTTCAACGCCTCCTCGGCGCTGGCGAGTTCGAGGACGTCGAAGCCCATTTCGCTGAGCATATGCGCCGTGCTCATCCGCACGAGGTCATCGTCGTCGACGAGGATCGCGTTGCCGAGCGCAAACCGGTCAAGGCTCGTGACAGATGCCGCTCCCACATCAAGGATGGGAGCGACGCTGATGGGCAGCCAAAGTATGACCGTTGTGCCTTCTCCCGGTTGGCTCTCGATCGTGAGCGCTCCTCCAAGCTGCGCGGCAAGACCATGCGCCATCGACAAACCGAGACCTGTCCCTTTGCCAATCCCCTTGGTCGAGTAGAACGGCTCGATCGAGCGCCGGAGTGTCTCTTCGTCCATACCTGTACCCGTGTCGGCGACACACAGGCGAACATAGTGCCCACGCTTCGGACCCGAGGGGTGCGTCTCCCGCACGTTCGTTCGTTCGGCACTGATCGTCAGCTTACCGCCTTCTGGCATTGCGTCACGTGCGTTCACCGCCAGGTTGAGAAGCGCCATCTCGAGCTGGTTCGGGTCGGCTACCGCGGGCGGTAGGTCTGCGGCCACATCGGCCTGCACATCGATAGTCGGCCCCACCGATGAAGCAATCAGGGGCGTCATGTCGTATACTAGTCTGCTGACATCAACGGGCGCCGCTTGCAGCGGCTGGCGGCGTGCGAAGGCAAGCAGACGCTGGACCAGCGTCTTTGCCCGTTCTGCCGACTGCAAGGCGCCGTCGATCAGTCGACGTTCCCGTTCACTCCCAATGTTCTTGCGGACGAGAAGGTCGAGCGAGCCGATGATTGGGGTAAGAAGATTGTTGAAGTCATGGGCAACGCCGCCCGTGAGGCTGCCCATCGCTTCCATCTTCTGGCTTTGCCTTAGCGCCTCCTGCGCCATCTCCAGTTCGGCTTGGCGGGCCTTGGTGTCAGCGAGATCACGGCCGACCGTGATGAAGTTCAAGCCGTCCGGTTCGGGAGCGACAGTCCACTCGAATGGCTTCCATTCGCCGTCGCGTGACATAATCCGGCTTTCGAAACGCACGGGCAACCCAGTGCCAGCCATGCGGGCGAGTTGCGCCCGGCACGTAGGGACGTCCTCCGGATGCACCAGCGCCATGTAGTCCCGGGTCAGCAAATCGCGTTCAGACCAGCCTAGAACGCGGGTCCATGCAGGGCTGACCGCAGACAGACCGCCGCCATAGTCCGCGCGCGCCAGCAAGTCCTGCGACAATGTCCATACCCGGTCACGTTCCGCAGATCGGATCGCGACCTGTTCGGCGAGCTCGCTGTTAAGCTCGTGCAGCTCGGCTTCAGAGAGCTTTCGATCGTGGATGTCGACCGATGCGCCAAACCAGCGCTGTATTTTCCCCGTTTCCAGATCCCGATATGGCTCGGCTCTGCCGAGGAACCATCGGTAGTCACCCGATCGTGAGCGAATGCGGTGCTCGATCAGGAAGGTGTTGCCCAAGCGCAGGGCATTCTCGAACGCGATCATGGTCGATGCGACATCGTCCGGATGGACGCAACGAGCAACCACTTCGCTCGCCTTCACGCCATCACATGAGGTTCCGGTGTACTCCGTCCATTGACGATTGAAGAACTCGGCACGGCCTTCCGCATCGGTAACCCAGACAATCTGCGGCACGGTATCGGCCATCAGCCTGAACTGCGCCTCGCTTGCACGTAACGCGGTCTCGGCCTCTTTCCGGTCATGGATGTCGATCGAGCTACCGACCCAGCTGGTGATGGCGTCACCATCATCCCTGATCGGCTCGGCCCGCACAACATACCACCGGTACGCACCATCGCGGCGACGGTAGCGGACCTCGATCTCGTAAGTGGTCCCGCTAGTCCGAGCGTGTTCCCAGCGTTCGGCGGTGGGCGCCACGTCATCGGAATGAAGCGCATTGATCCAACCGTCGGGAAGCGCCTGATCCTGCGACTGTCCGGTATATTCGTACCAGCGATCGTTGAAGTAGTAGAGCTCGCCATTTGGCCGCGCGAACCAGATGAAGCCGGGCAGTGCGTTGGTAAAGCGACGCAGTGTCGCCTCGCTGCTACGCTGACGCTCTTCGTCCTCACGCCGTTCGTTGATGTCAATCACCGATCCAACGTAGCCGAGATAGGCGCCATCGTCCCCATACCGGGGTGACGCCGCGTCCAGCACCCAGCGATAGGTACCGTCGTGTTGTCTTAATCGGTATTCCACCCGGAATGACGACCGGACTGCATTGGCGTCACGAAACACACCCTCGGCTTCTGGTTTGTCATCGGGATGCGTCGCGTCGAGCCATCCAAACCCCTCAGCCTCAGCCGGGCTCTGCCCAGTGACATCGTACCAACGCCGGTTGAGGTAAGTGCAGTATCCGCTGCAATCCGTAACCCACATCATGACGGGGGCATGATCCGCCATGTTGCGAAATCGGGCTTCGCTTTCTTCGAGCGCGCGTTCGGCGACAACGCGGCCGGTCGTTTCTGTGCATGCGCAAAACATCCCCATCACCGTGCCGGATCGGTCGCGCACGGGAGAGTAGGAGAAGGTAAACCAGGTCTGTTCGTCGTAGCCGTGCCGATGCATCAGCAGCGGCAGATCCTGCCGGTACGACGCCTCCCCGCGCAAAGCCGTTTCGACGAGGGGCTGGATGTTGGTCCAGATCTCCGCCCAGATATCTGCGAAGCGGCTTCCGAGGGCAGCCGGGTGCTTGTCACCAAGAATTTCTGCATAGGCGTCATTGTAGAGGAAGCCAAGTTCCCGCCCCCACGCCACAAACATCGGGAACTTAGAAGATAGCATCAGGTCAACGACGAGGCGTAGTGGCTCCGGCCAGTCTTCGGGTTTTCCGAGAGGCGACGTCGACCAGTCATGGCTCTGCATCAGCCTTGCTACCACGCCGGTATTTTGGCGTGACGGCAATCCGGACGGTCCGCCACGTATTGTCATCTGCATCCACCCCTGAATTTTCGAGCCGTGAGCGGCTATGTTTTTCGATCAAGCCTTGCCGTCTAATGCTTAGAAGTCTGCTTGTTGTACTTTCATTCGCAAATGATCTGGTGGCGGGGTGCGTTGTCCGTCATGATGGTATAGCCAACTGAACAAGCTGGTGCGGGAGAACCTTCGCACCGGCAATCGCCTGTTCGAGATCCGCTTGGCGGAACGGCTTCGGAAGGTGGGCGAGGTCGGGGGAAAGCGTCTCGACGTCGGCATAGCCTGAGACGATCAGTACGCCGACCTGAGGAAGCTGGGCACGCAACTGCCGGGCAAGCTCGGTTCCGGTCATCCCTGGCATCAGATGGTCTGACACAAGAAGATCGGGTACCAATCCGTCGGCAATCAACCGCAGTGCTGCATCGGCATTGTCAGCCTCGATGACCTCGTAGCCGATATCACCAAGCATCTGTGCCGCAGCAGCCCTGACCGCGTCCTCATCGTCGACGAGGAGCACACGACCTACCGAGGTGCCGATGTCGGCACCGGCGTCGAATGTCGTTGCTGGCGTGGCGACCACGGTGACCGTGCTGATCGGCAACCACATCTCCGCGGTCGTTCCAGCACCAGGGCTGCTTGTCAGCTGGAACGCGCCCCCGAGCTGACTGGCGAGTCCGTGAACCATCGACAGACCCAACCCGCTGCCTCGTCCCAAGCCCTTGGTCGAAAAGAATGGTTCAATGGCCCTGCTCAAGGTGTCGGCGTCCATGCCGAAACCTGTATCGGTAACAGCTAGATGGACGTAGCTTCCAGGGCTGAGGCGAGGATCGCCCTCATTGATCTGGCGGTCACTGACGTTGATCCTCAGCAGACCGCCGCCCGGCATCGCGTCACGGGCGTTCACTGCAAGGTTGACGAGCGCCATCTCAAGCTGGTTGCGATCAGCAAGGGCAGGGGGGAGATCCTCCTTGGTTTCGATAACGAGCTGCACCCGGGGCCCGAGGGTCGTCAAAAGCAGGGCCGAGATCTCGCGAACCATGGCCGCAAGATCCACTGCGCCAGCCTGTAAAGGCTGGCGTCGTGCGAAGGCGAGAAGCCGCTGGACCAGCGTGCGGGCCCGTTCTGCGGACTGGATCGCGCCATCGAGCAAACGCGAACTGCGATCGTCGTCGGGAACCTTGCGACGGATCAGGTCGAGGCTACCAAGGATGGGTGTCAGCAGATTGTTGAAATCATGTGCAACGCCGCCTGTCAGCTGCCCCATCGCCTCCATCTTCTGGCTCTGGCGGAGTGCCTCCTCGGTGGCGCGCAATATTTCGTCCTTGGCTCTTGCCTCCGTCACGTCACGCCCGGACCCGTAGATCAGGCTTCCGTCGACCGAGGTCAGCCAGGAGATCCAGCGGGTCGAGCCGTCGGTTGCGATGTAGCGGTTCTCAAAAACCGGCACTGGCTCGCCGCTCGTAGCAACCAGCAAGGCAACCTCGGTTCGATCAATATCATCTGGATGAACGAAGTCGCGATAGCTCCGGCCGACCACCTCGGAAGGGTGGTGTCCGAGCACCGTCTTCCAGGCCGGGCTGACCGAGTGAAGCATTCCACTGGCATCGACGGTGATGAGCAGGTCCCGAGATAGCTGCCATGTACGGTCGCGTTCTGCCGTTCTTTCGGTGACGCGACGCTCCAGCGTCTCGTTGGCTGCCTGTACCTCTGCCAGCAAGCGCGCATTCTCGATGGCCACGGCAGCCTGTGACGCAAGGCTGCCAATGAGTTCCTCATGATGATGTGAAAAGCATCCCGGCTTGGGATGGCCGAACAGCAGCCCTCCTAGAACTTTGCCGTCGCGAGCAACGACGGGGACGGCCAGATAGCTCGTAACGACCGGGTGTCCGGGTGGCATACCGCCATAGGGGGCGTTGAACCCGTACCGAGAGTCCTTTGTGATGTCCTCGGAGCGGATGACTTCGTTTCTAAATAGCGGCTCGAGAACCTTGGTGCCGCGCGGACGCCCAAGTTTTGTAAAAACTTCCCGATCGGCACCAGTGAGAGTGAAGAGGTGCAGGCGTTCGCCGCTCTCGTCGAGCACGTTGTGGAAGAATGCGCCCACCGAGGCACCTGTCAGTTCCACCCCCGCATCGGTGACCATCTGAACCAGTCGTTCAAGGTCGTGCTCCGCGGCAAGAGCGGTGTTGATCCGGTTGAGCGCTTTGACTGCCTTCTGTGCTCGGCTCTGCTCGCTGACATCCTCACAGGAAACGGCGACCCCGATCACTGAGCCGGCCGCGTCCCGCATTGGCACCCAATTCTGCCGCCAGACGCTCGTCTGATCGGGACGCGCGCGCGTTGGGCCGACAAGCTCGATATTGGTGAGTTCCTCGCCAGCGAGGACACGGTTGAATGCTGCCAGAGCCTGATCCGAGAGGTCGGGGATCATCTCCGTGACCGACCGACCGATATGGGCGGAGGCGGGTATCCCATTCAGCTGTGCAAGCTGCTCGTTGATGCGGACATAGCGTAGTTCCATGTCGAGAACCGCCAGGCCGATCGGCGATGCGTCGTACATGGCGGCAAGCTGCCTGGCTTGCTCTTCGACCTCAACCACCTGCTTCAATCTCCGGTGAGCTTCAAAAAATTACAAAGTGGCGGTTTGCCGCATTCTATGATGCTGAGAGAGGATGAGTTGATGGAAGGGCCTCTCGCGCATGTGATGGAACCTGCCGATCGATCATAAGTCAGCTGGTTTGGCATAGCCCTCGCTCCCCCTCGTCCAGCGCGACCTACGTGATCATCGCACATTGCGGGTCAGGATAGACCCAGGTGGCGTCCTGAGCCTTGATCCACGGCAAGAGAGTGTCGCCTCCTTCCCACATTTTGTCCTGTTGGTGGGGCTGCAATGGGTGTCGCACCTAGCGGAGCAAATGCGCAAAACCTAGAAACGGTGAGAGCGTTCTAGGGTCCAAACCCAATCAGCATCATGAGGGTTGATGGTTTTCCTGACTCACTGGCGGGTGGATCAGGAGGAGTGAGGCATGGCGCTGTACTGGTTGTCGGATGAAGCGTGGGCGGCGATCGAGCCGCATCTGCCCAAGAACCAGCCTGGCGCGCGGCGGGTAGACGACCGTCGGGTGATCTCCGGGATTGTGCATGTGCTGAAGGTCGGCTGCCGCTGGTGCGACTGCCCGGCCGATTACGGGCCGTCGACGACGATCTACAACCGGTTCAACCGCTGGTCGCGCCGTGGCTTCTGGCTCAGGCTGCTCGACGCGCTGGTGGATGCCGGCGCGGTCACTAGAAGTACCGCGATCGACAGCACCTGCATCAAGGCGCAACGCGCAGCCTTCGGCGGGGAAGGGGTGCCAGTTCCAGGCGATCGGTCGCTCGCGCGGCGGATGGACGACCAAGATCCACGCACTCACCGATGTCATCGGCCGCCCCGATGCGTTGATGCTGACGGCCGGCAATGTCACCCACATCAAGGCAGCGCCCGTCCTTCTCGAGCAGGCGGGCCGGATGCGTTATCTCCTTGGCGACAAAGGCTACGATGCCGACCGGCTGCGCTGCTCGCTACGTGACGCCGGAGCGGTTCCTGTCATTCCCGACAGGCGCAACCGGAAGCGCGTCATCCGATACGACAAGGAGCTACCGTGGCCGCCACCTGATTGAGAACGCCTTCTGCCGTCTCAAGGACTTCCGCCGTGTCGCCACCCGCTACGACAAACTCGCCGCCAACTTCCTCTCAGGCGTCGCCATCGCAACAGCGCTCGCCTTCTGGCTGTGATTGAGTCTTAGCCCTAGCAAGGCGTCTTGGGCCAGCTTATTTCAACAAGCCTGACATGCGCCCAGAGCAAGCAATATCACTGTGCTAAGTCCGCGATCCCGGAAGGTTCTCAGGCTAAAGCGACATGTCATGTGTTTGAGGATCAGCTGACGGTATGTTTCGTCCACCGCGACTACAATCATCGTGATGGCCAAGCCAGATAGAAGGACGGATGTTATTACCTTGTCTAGCGCTCCTCCGTGTGGGAGCGGGCTGGTGCGGGTCTGATCGTTGACCATCAGGACCTTCTCGCTTTCGAGGACATGAACCGAAGTCGATCTTCGCCATGCTCCAACACCACGCAGCCATTAGCCTCCCCTCGCGTTGGTTAGGTGAACGAGAGGATACCCACCGATGGACGATGCCGTGCAGACCCGCCGCCGCGAGATCGCGACCGAGCACCTGCTTTTTAAAACGATCGAGTATGTCGACGCGCGTCATCCAGGGCTGCTTGACGTCCTCGAGGCTAGTCTCGATCACTTAGGCGATCCGGCCGACGGCGCGGATAAGGACGACGAGGCGGTACGCGCGATCGCGCGGCGGATGATCGTCGGTGCTCGGCGCGAGGGCGCCTGAGGCGATCGGATGGCGCTGTACGTCGTCGGCTTTCAAGACGATGAAAGCCTCCGAGCCGTCTGCATGTTCGGCAAGCCCAATCTTCATCCACATCGGCTGGGATAGCTGGGCAAGGCTGGAGATAGTGCATGGCGACGTCGCAGTCTTCGCCATGGGGACCTTCGACGAAGAGCTGTTGCGATGCAGCTACTCTGATCCTCGAGAATGAGTGGAGAGGATGACCATCAAAGACAACGACCTTGCGTACCTACAACGTTGTGTCGAACTCGCTGCCGAGGCTGTCGTCGCTGGCGACCAGCCCTTCGGCTCCATCCTCGTTTCGGCCGTGGGCGAGGTGCTGTTCGAGGATCGGAACAGGACGGGCGGCGGAGACGCGACGCGCCACCCTGAATTTGCAATTGCCCGCTGGGCGGCCGAACATCTGTCCCCCGACGACCGGCGATCAGCAACGGTCTACACCTCGGGCGAGCATTGCGCGATGTGCGCTGCGGCGCATGGCCTGGCCGGGATGGGCCGGATAGTATTTGCCACGTCCACAGCCCAATTGAGCGAGTGGATGGACGAACTCGGCCGACCGTCGTCCGGCATCGCGCCGCTGAGGATCACTGACGTCGTGCCCAATGCGCAGGTCGAAGGACCGGTGGCAGCGTTAACCGATGAAGTTCGCGCGCTCCACACCCGCGCGAGCGTCGGCGTTGCGACGGCCAGTACCTAAGGCGGCAGGGTTCAGACCGCCAGTCCGTTCGCCTCGATGTGCTCGGCGATTTCGCCGGCGACGGTCCACCAGATGCGCGGATCGTCCGTCTCGCGAAGCTCGCTCAGTACCCGCGCGAGCGGGGGAACGCGATGCGCCTGACCCATGATGTATGGGTGGAGTGCGATGCCGAGCACGAGCGGCCGGCGGTCGCACTCGGATAGTAGTTGGTCGACCGCCGACCGGATCATGCCAACAAAGGTCTCAGCTTCCTGCTTGCGCTGGATGATCGCGGGTAGGTCGTTGACCTCCTGTGAGTAGGGCACCGACAGTAGACCGCCATGCTTGGTCATTAGTCGCGTTGGCTGGTCATCGTGGGCCCAGTCGAGAACGTAGCGGTAGCCTTCAGCGGCGAGTAGGTCGGGCGTATGGCGGCTCTCCGAGATCCACGGGCCGAGCCAACCGGTCGGGCGGGTGCCCAAGCTTGCCAGCCGCTCGGTCACGTCGCGGATCATGCGATCCTCGCTCGGCAGGACCATGCTTCCCTGCGCTCTGGCGTTGCTGCCGCCGTGTGCGGCGATCTCGTCACCCCGGTCGCGACAGGCCTCGGCGAGGCCCGGACAGCGGTCGAGCACGTCGGCGTTGAGGAGCGCAGTCGTGCGCAGCTCCAATCGGTCGAAGAGGTCGAACAGGCGCCACGCGCCGACGCGATTGCCATAGTCGCGCCAGGCGTAGTTCATGATGTCGGGCTCGGTCTGCGACGGTGCCAACTCCGCTCCCAGTCCGCCGCCGAAGTCAAACACCTCGTAGTTGACACCCAGGTAGATCGCCAGGCGACGTCCACCGGGCCAGTCGTAGTCCGGTCGGTTGATGATGGGCGAGTAGGGGTAGCGATCGTGCGAACTGCTCATGCGCGCTTGAACGTGCGAGCTCACCAAATGGCACGCGCTTGCAAGAACCCATGGAAGGACGGTCGGACGGCCGGTGTCTCGGCAACCTTCCTACATGCGCAAGGGGTCGGCATAGCCGGTCAGTTCTAGATAGCCTCTTCCGCCGTTGGTCCGAACGGCGCCTTCCCAATAGACCGGCTGACCCGCCGCGCGGGCATCGACCTCTTGGTCGACGAAGATCGGCCGGAGCGGGAAGTCACGGACACCTTCAGGCAATCGTATCCTCAGCAGCTGTGCAACCGGATAGCGCGCGCCCGTCTTCCTCGATCGCCAGCGCGCTATTGGTGAGAAGGTAACGTCTGCGGGCAGCAGTCGGGTCGTGCGACCATCGGGACGACGATAGGAGCCGCCCGACCAGAGCACCCCGCCGCCCTTGCGGCGAATGCTGAAGGCCATGAGCGCGGCACCGTCGTCGAGATTGAGGCCGGTCCAGTCCCAGCCGGCGGCATTCGGCGCGAGATAGTCGGACGACCATTCGCGGTCGAGCCAGGCCTCCCCGGTCATGCGCTCGGGTTTCCCCGCCCGGACGACCGTGCCGGAAACCGCGAAATGCGGCACGGAATAATAATAGCTCGCCTGTTCGGGCCTGGGTCCCTTGCGGCTATAGCCACCCTGGCCCTGTGGCAGCGGGGGCTGCGTGGGGCGGAACGTCAGATCGAGCGAGAAGTCGCGGCCGCCGACGTGGGTGGTGAACCGACCGTCTGCGATATGCCGGAACGTCCAGCCGTTCAGCCGGACGTCCGCGTCGCCGGTTGCGGCGCCCGCGAGCCCGAAGCCGGCGCGGGCGGCGCGCTCAGCATGGAGGATGTGGCCGATGCGCGGGTCGGACAGCGCGGCGTGCGCGAAGATCACCTGACGGGCGGCGAAACGGCTTGGGTTCCCGGCACCGGCGTGCGGGTTGACGCGGAAGAAGGTGACCTGGAAGCCGACGTCCCGGCCATCCTCGCCCTTCAGCCAGCCGGTGACGTACCACCATTCGGTGCGGAAGGCGGGGTGTGCGCCATGATCCGCTGGAAAGGACAGCCGGATGCCGGGGCGGACGACGGGATAGGGCGACGGAGCCGCCAGACCCGCGGCAGCGATCGCGGCGAGAAGCACGCGCATCACCAGTCCTCCCTGACGGCGGCGACCGCGTCGGCGGCCGTGGCGCGTCTGCCAGCTACCATCGCGGTCGCGGCCGCCGCGCCGGTCAGTGCTGCCGTCACGCCTGCGATCGTACCGAACGGCCAGATGGTGGTCATGGTCCAGTTGAACGACTGTGGATTGACGACGTGGATCAGCACTTGGCCGAGCAGTGCCCCAAGCGCCACGCCCGCGACCGCGCCGATCAGCCCGAGCAGCGCGCCCTCGCTCGCCAGCATCGCCGTGATCTGCCCACGGGTGAGGCCGAGGTGGCGCAGCATGCCGAACTCCTTCGATCGGGCGATCGTCTGCGCCGACATCGTCGCTGCCACCCCCGCGAGGCCGACCAGGATCGCCACCGCCTCAAGCACGTAGGTGATCGCAAAGCTGCGATCGAACAAATCCAGGGCGAAGCGGCGGAGCGTCGCCGGCTCTGCCACGGAGACGCCCGCCGGTAGCAGGGCCGCCGTCGCGCGGCGCACCGTGGCAAGGTCGCTTCCCGGCGCCAGGGTGATCGCCGCTTCGTCGCGCCCGCGATCACCGGTCAGGCGGAGATAGTCGACGTCGCGGATCACCAGCGCGCCTTGTTGCCTGGCATAGTCGCGCCAGACGCCGGCGACCGTGAAGCGGATCGGCTGCCCGCCGACTGGGAGGATGACCGAGCGCCCCGGCGACCAGCCATAGAGACGGGCCGCCGGCTCGGACACCCATACCGGTGTCGCGCGGGCGGGCACCGGGGCCCGGTCGATCAGCACCAGCAGCGGGTCACCGGCGTCACCCCGCACCGGGCGTGCGATCAGCGTCACTGGTGGTCGGTCGGCTGCGATCGTGAGAGGCAGTTGACGGCTGAACGCCACGCTTCGGATGCCGCGGACGGCCGCGATCCGGCGCTGCACGGCTTCGTCAAGGTCACCGCTCTCCGCGCGCAGGTAGAGGTCGGCGGAAAGCACCTGGCCCAGCCAGCCGTCGACGGCGCCGCGGAAGCTCGTCACCATCGTCGCCATCGCAATCATCAGCGCGGTGGAGGCGACGATCCCGCACAACGCGATCGCCGCCTGGCCCGGTGCGCCCTGAACGTGGCGGATAGCGAGGAGCCGGGGCACGGATGCGAAGTCGCGCCCTCGCCACGGTGACAGGAGCGACCGGACCAGCCACGGCACGCCGGCAACGCCTCCGGCGAGGAGCAGCGCCATGCTGACGAAACCGAACACCGGCAAGCCGCCCACCGCCGGCAGGAAGGCCGTCGCGGTACCGGCAAGCAGTAGCAGCAGGGCCGGATGCCACGGCACCGGTGCGCGCGGATCCAGCACGTCGCCCGCGTTCCTCAGTGCCGCTGCCGGCGCGGCACGGGAGGCGGTGCGAGCCGGGATGACGCTGCCGAGCAAGGCCGCCGCAAGCCCGAGCGTGAAGAAGCCCGCTGCCGCGGCCCGTTGGAACACGACGTGCGTCGTACCGCCAGCGAAATAGCCGCCGCCCAGGTCGCCGCCGAACAGCCGCAACGCAGCGGCCGCCATGGCATAGCCGGCCGCCAGCCCAAGGGCCGCCCCGACGACGCCGATGATGACGCCTTCCAGCGCCACCGCCGCGACGATGCCGCTGCGCGGCAGCCCGAGCGTGCGCACCAGCGCGAAGGCGCGCAACCGGCGCGCCACCGACAGCGTCTGGGCGGAGAAGACAAGGAAGCCGCCGGTGAGCAACGCCACAAGCGCCAGCATGTCGAGGTTGACGCGATAGGCCCGGCTGAGCACATCGCCTTGGCGCGCCTGGCTCTCGCCCGAGACGATGTTCGCATCCGCGCCGAGCGATGCGGGCAGCGCACGTTCGGCAGCAGCGCGGTCGCCGAGCTTCAGGTCGAGCCGATCGATGCGACCGAGCCTGCCGAAGCGCCACTGTGCTGCCGCAATGTCGATCGTGCCGAGCGCCTGATCCTCGGGTGCGCCCGGAAGGGTGCCTGCAACGACGAGGTTCGCGCTGCGGCCGTTTGCCGTCACCGTAACACGTTCGCCCATCCGGACACCTGTCGCCGTCATCGCGGCGCGCGTCAGGAACAGCGCGTCGTCGGCGAACACGTCGTCGCTCCGCGCGTCGGGTCCGCTGGGCCGCGTGCCGACGAGGCTCGGCGTCACCGCCGCTGCGCGGATGACGTCCAGGCCGAGCAGCGTGAAGCGTCCGGAGCCCGCGCGCGCGGGCAGGCTTACCACGGGGCTCGCGTCCGCGACACCGGCGGTGGTCACGACCCGCGGGTACAGTCGCTCGTCGAAGCCGAGCGGTGTTCGGGCGCGGATCTGGAGGTCGGCGGCTCCGTTTACGCCCGTCACCGCCTGCTCGAACGATGCAAGCGCCGATCCATTGACGAGGTGCACGGCGAAGCCGAGCGCGACGCCGACCGCGATCGCAACCGCCGTGGCGGCGAAGCGGCCCGGATGCCACCGCCACTCGCCCAAGACCAGCCAGGCGAGTGCGAGCCGGGAGCGCAGCAGGCCGGGCTCAGCCATCCGCTGGTATCTGCGCCTGCTCGACCAAGCCATCGGCGGTGAGCCGCAGCACCCGGTCGGCGACGGCTGCGGTGGCCGCCGAGTGCGTCACGAGCACCGCGGCCGCCCCGCGCGACCGCACGGCGCGCGCGAAAAGGGCGAGCACGCGCGTCGCGGTGTCCGGATCGAGATTGCCGGTCGGCTCGTCGGCGAGAATGACGGCCGGGCGGTGGACCAGCGCCCGGGCGATCGCCACCCGTTGCAGTTCGCCGCCGGACAGGTCGCGGGCATAATCCCGGCCCCGGTCGCCGAGCCCGACCTCGGCCAGCATCTCGCCGGCGCGCACCCGTGCCGCCGCGGCGTCGGGGGAAATCAGCGCGAGCGGCAAGGCTACGTTCTGCTCGAGCGTGAGATAGGGCAAGATGTGGAAGGCCTGGAAGACAAAGCCGATGCGTTCGCGCCGCAACCGGGTGCGAGGCGCCTCGGCAAGGCCGGCGAACGAGGTGCCTTCGATCCGGACCTGGCCCGCATCGGCGTCGTCGAGTCCGGCCAGGATGTTGAGCAGCGTCGACTTGCCCACACCGGAGTCCCCGGTGATCGCCACGAGTTCGCCCGGAGCGATCGACATGGACAGATCATGGAAGAGTCGCCTGTCGCGGCCGACCGTCTTCGCCAGCCCTCTCGTCTCGATCGCCTGCATCGTCGCAGAACGGTCTAGCGACCGCTTCGGTCCGGAGGGATTGCCGCGGTCAGGCGCGGGCGTCGACGGCGATCAGCGGATCGCCGGAACGCCCGTCGGCAAGGACGAGCGCGCGAATGTCGCCGAAGCCCGCCCTCTCGCAATAGAGCCGGATGAGGGCGGCCTGGCCTTCCATGTCGAGGTGGCGCCAGATCGCCACGGCTTTCGTGGGGAAGCACCGGTTGGAATAGCTGGCCACGATCACGCCACCCGGACGCAGCACGCGCCGCAATTCCCGGAATACCGATACGGGGCGCTGCAGATACTGGACGCCGACGCAGATGAGGACGGCATCGAAGGCGGCGTCTGGCTCGGCGAGGACCGGGTCGCGATTGAGGTCTTGGACGAACCACCGGCCAAGCCGTGGATTGGCCCCGAGCTCGTCGGCGTTCATGCCGTGACCGACGACGTCCAGAGCCAAGTCTGGTGGCAGATGGCTGACCCAGCTCGACATGAGGTCGAGCACGCGATCGCCGGGCGTGAGTAGCGACGCGTAATGGTGGGTCAGCGCGGCAACCGCAGCGTCGTCGATGTGCGTGACGAGGCGAGGGGCCGAGTAGAAGTCGAGATCCGCCTCGCAGTCCTGCTTGTCGAAGGCGTGCTCGGGAAGCCCGAGTTCCTCCGCCTCGCTCATGGCATATCCTCTGCGGCGGTTAGCCTGCGGGATTCTGGCTGCAAAGCGGTCTTGCTGGCGACATCCGGGGTGCTGTTCGCGTCCATCCTGCAAGGACGTCTGCCAACCCGTGACGTTCCTCCCGTCCCTCGACATGGCAGCCCCACCGCCGGCACCCCATATCGTCGACATGGCGCTGCCCCGGACCCTTATCGATCCCAAGCTCATCTATCTGGAGCCGGCAGTGCGGGAATATCCGCGCGGGCGGGAGGTTCTGGCGCGCTTCCCGGATGCCGAACTGGTCGAGGTTGCGAGCCACTGGCGGATACCGCAGCTCGCCGATCCGGCGCTCGCCGAAAACTGGTTGCGGGTGAAGCGTGAAACGCTTGTGCTCGGCGTCAAGAAGGGCATGGCGATGCGGCCCAACGGCCGCTCGGCCGACTTTATCGCGCCATCCTCGTCCAACGGCTGCGCGATGGCCTGTGCCTACTGTTATGTCGGGCGGCGGAAGGGCTACGCCAACCCGATCAGCGTCTTCGTCAACGTCGACGACGTGACCCGTGCGCTGGCGCGGCATGCGGCGCGGCTTGGCCCCAAGATCGAGCCCAACACCATCGATCCGGTCGACTGGGTCTACGACCTTGGCGAGAACGGCGACCTGTCCGTTGATGCCTCGCTATCGGATAACGTCCGGGACTTGGTGGCTGCGTTTCGCGACATCCCGAACGCCAAAGGTTCTTTCGCGACCAAGTACGTCAACCGAGACCTTCTCGACTATGACCCGCAGGGCCGTACCCGCATCCGTTTCAGCCTCATGCCCGACACGATCGCCAAGGTGGTCGACGTGCGCACGTCGCCGATGTCGGAGCGGATCGCCGCCATCAACGACTTCGTCGCTGCAGGCTACGAGGTTCATGTCAACTTCTCGCCCGTGATCGTCCATGAGAGCTGGGAGGCGGAGTGGAAGGCCCTGTTTGCAGAGCTGGACGCGGCGCTCTCGCGGGCGGCGCGGGCGCAGCTCAAGTGCGAGGTCATCTTCCTCACCCACAATGAGGGGCTGCACGATCTCAACCTTCAGTGGCACCCCCGCGCCGAGGAATGGCTGTGGCGCCCCGACATCCAGGAGGCCAAGTGGAGCCAGTCCGGTATGCGGAACCTGCGATACAAGGCGAACTGGAAGCGGCAATGGCTCGACCGCTTCCTGGGATGGCTCAAGGAAGCCATGCCATATTGTCAGGTCCGCTATGCCTTCTGATCCGGAAGCCTATGACCCTGTGACGCGAAATCCAGTCTGCGAGCTCCGTTTGGCTCCGCAGTGTAATAGGATCACCTGAATTGGCGTCTGCTTCGTGGAACCGTCGACTGGGTGACAGCAACCAAAACTGAGTGTGTCTCGGTGAGTGGGACGAAGACGCGGAGTCAATCGACGACGTCGATCGGGAGCGTCTTGATGATGATCGGTCGCGCTGCCGCGAGGTCGCGTGCGGCCAAGCCAAATGCTTTGAAATGGTCCGAAGCCATATGGGCTGCAACGGCGGCATCATCGACATAGAGCTCGTTGAAGACGTAGCGCTGTTCGCCATTGGTTTCGCGCCACAGGTCATAGTGCAACACGCCCGCTTCGGCGCGGGAAGCGGCGACGCAGAGCCTCGCCGCCTCAACGAAGGCGTCTTCCTGTCCAGGCTTCACTGATACGAACGCAACGACCTTCACCGACATCGTCGATCTCCCGATCCGAAATTGCTGAGTGGACACATTCGGGCATGACATCAAGCTTCCCGACCGACATGAATGGATGACCGCTTCTGGGAAGCCCCGCTTGTACCAAGAACGACCGGACGTGCGTCAACGTACGCGACCTAACTTCCATCGGCTTGACGTATTTGTTCGATGATGGATGCGGCACCAGCGACATGGTCAATTTTCGGAAAGTGGGCGGGCGCAATCGCCCGCCCCACATTCATCAAGACAGCGGCGGTTGCCCGTTTGAGGCAGTAAGGCCGCCATCGACCGGCAGGTTCACGCCCGTCACAAAATGCGCGTCCTCGCTCGCCAGGAACGCGATCGCCCCCGAGATATCGGCTGGCTCGGCGCCGCGGCCCAACGGGATGCGCTCTTCGAACTTGGCGATGAGCTCAGGCTGTTCCTTCATGCCCGCGGTCAGCGCGGTGTAGGTGAGCGACGGGTTGACCGCGTTGACTCGGACGCCGTTCTTTGCCTCATCCATCGCCAGCGCACGGGTGAAGTTGCTCACCGCCCCCTTCGCCGCGCAGTAGAAGCTGTGGTTCCAGTCGCCGCCGAGCCCGGACACTGATGAGACGTTGACAATGCAGCCTTTCGACTGGCGCAAGTGCGCGATCGCCGCGCGGCTCATGTGCACGACGCCGTACAGGTCGGTTTCGATGACCTTGGTGAATTCGGCGAAGTCGCCCTCGTCGACCTTGCCCAGATGATCGACGCCGGCGTCGTTGACCAGCACGTCGATCCGACCGAAGCGATCGATCGCAGCCTGGACGAGCGCCTCGCATGCAGCGTGATCGGACACGTCGGTCTCGCAGGTTTCGACTGTGCCGTGCAGTTCGCCCGCCAGCTTGTCGAGCGCGGCCTTGTCGATGTCGCCTAACACCAGCGTCGCGCCTTCCTCGGCGAAGCGGCGCGCGACGCCTTCACCGATTCCCGAGGCGGCACCGGTGATGACGATGACCTTGTTGGAAAAGCGCGCCATTACGCGTTCTCCGGCTGAATGTCGTGGGTGTCTTGCAGCTTCATGATCGTCCTCTCACACTGAACAGCACTGGCGTTCCAGCTCAGGCCGGAATGTCCTGGATGGTGGCGGTGTTCGCGGCGGCGATGCCGTTCTCCCGGTGGCGGAAGTCGCTGAGCGCCTGGTAGACCTGCATGCGCGCCCGCATCACGCCGCCCAGCGGGCGGTGTGCTTCCAGGCTATGAGCCGGGCGGAACGTCATCACCTCATCGAAGTAGCGGACGCGGTCGGGACCATAGGCCGATTGCCGCGGCAGCCGGATCGTGGCGACGGTGCGGTACGAACTTTCGTTCGTCGGCCAGTCGACGGAGGTGTCCTCGATGGGCTGCGTCTCGGCATCGGTCCACAGCTGTGCCCGAAGCTCGAACATCGCATCGTTGCTCGCGAAGTAATCCACCGCGGCATGGCGGAAGCCATCCTCATCCTGATGCGGGTCGAGCTGCCAATCGGCGAGCGCCCGTTGCTCGGCTGCGACGGGGAAAGCCCCGATCTTGGCGACATGCTCGCCGAAGCGCACCGGGCATTGGCTGAAATATTCCTCGACCAGCGGGTGGCTGAAGGGGTGGCCATAGAAGTCCAGCGTCGGGCTTGGACTCGCACCGACGGCGTTCAACATCTTGTTGATGTTTCGAGCAACAGAGGCTGCCTCGCTCTTTACCCCCTCGGGCATGGGAACCGTCAAGCCAATCTTCTTGGCTTGCGAGAGGAAGCCTGCGGCGGTCCCCGCCGGGAAGGTCGTGCCACTGGCGAGGACGAAGTCCTGCGTCGGCGCGTCATGGCCGGGCAGCTTCGCGCCCTCGACGCCGAACACCTTGATTGACATGCCACGATGGGTCGAGACGCGATCGCCGAGCTTTTCACCGGGTCCTTGCGCGAAGCGGACGGCGACATCGAACGCGCCGGGTTCCGCAAATAGGCCTTGGGCGAGCTCGGGCGGCAACCCGGGTGCGACGATGAGCTGGCCGATCACGCAAGCCGTGCTCTTGGCATGGCTCGCCCGTACCGCGTGCCCGTCACGCTTTTCGACCGTCTGGCTCTCCTGGGTCATGCCCTGGATGATGCCGTCGATGTTCTCCTGTTCGTCGGACTCTGGTGTTTCGATGTTGGGCGAATAGCGCAGATAGGTCATGGGGTGTCCGATCACTTGGCGGGCGCGAAGGAGAATAGTTGCGTCTTGATCGACGGCGGTGCGCCGGGCGTGAACCAGTTGGTGTCCTGAATATGACTAGCGGTGACGTACATCGTCCCGTCACGCCCTTCGGAGAAGGTGTCGGGCCAGCGTAGGCGGCGGTCGGTCAGCACCGTCTCGACGGTCGCGCCGTTCAGCCGCTTGATCGCATAGTCGGTCGGCGAGGTGAGGTAGAGCACGCCTGCCTTGCTCATCCATAGGCCGTCGGCAACGTGGGTCTGCGCGACCGTCTTCACCGCTGCCGCCCTGTCGGCCTCGCTGACGTCCGACCGCAGCTTGGCGGTGTCGATCGCGTACAGCGTCTTTCCGGTCAGCGCCTGATAGTAGAGCGTCTTGCCGTCTTTGGAGATCGCGATGCCATCGGCGGCGAAGGCCGGCTGGCGGCCATCGGGACGGACCAGCGGCTTGCCGTCGAGCGTCACCTTCACCGTCTTGTCGATCTGCGTCGAGGCGTGCCCGTCGAGCGCGCGGTGGCTCTTGCCGCTCTCTAGGTCGACGACGATGATCGCGCCGCGCGTACCGCTGTCGGTGATGTAGCCGGTCTTGCCGTCGGGCGAGAAGCGGATGTCGTTGAGGTAGGTGCCCTGCAATGCCACATCGCCGGGAACCAGGATCGTCTTCGTCACCGTGTTGGATGCCAGATCGATGCGGACGAGCTTGGGCGCGCCTTCGAGGATCTTCTCGTTTCCGGGCGCGCCGGGATCCAGCACCCAGAGATTGCCGTGGCCATCCGGCACGATCGATTGCACGCAGACGAAGTAATCGCCGACCGGCAGTTCGTTGGCGCGGGCGTTGCGCCAGCTGTTCCACTTGGCGTCGGGATAGGGGCGTAAGGATCCGTCCTTCATCACCTCGGCAACCGAGATGGGCGCGTCGTCGGTCCAGCGGGGAAAGTTGACGAAGCGTCGGCCATCTTCGGTCACCGCCACGCCGGTGGCCTGATGATCGAACTGCGCCACCTGGGTCAGCTGTGCGCTGCGTCCCTGGGCATGCGCGACGCCGGCTGCCGCAGCGGCGACCAGGCCGACGGCGGCGATCGCGGCGGCATAGGGGGCGGCTTTCTTCATGGGCAGTTTCCTATCGATGACATCGGTGAGCGCGGCGGGGTCGCCGGCGGATAAGGTGAACAGGTGAAGGGCGGCAGGCGCCGCCCCTCCCTTTGGTCAACGCGCCAGCGCTGTTTTGAGCCGTGCAACGGCGAGATCGTTTGCTTGCTTCGCGCCGCCCACGACTTTGGCCATGCCGAAGAATTCGTGGGTCACGCCCGGATAGGTCTTCTGTTCGACCTGGTCGCCGGCTGCACGCATGGCGGCCGCCAGCGTTTCGCCATCCGAGCGCAGCGGATCGATCTGCGCGTTGATGATCGTCGTCGGGGGAAGCCCACGGAGGTTTGCGGCGACCAAGTTCAACCGGGGATCCTGCGCATCCGCCTTGCTGTTCTGATAGTAATAGCCGAACCAGGGCAGCATGGCGCCGTTCAACGGCTTGGCATTTGCCGAGTCCCGTCGAGACGGCAGGGTCATGCTGCTGTTGGCGATCGGGTAGACCGACACGATGTGGCGCGGCAGCGTCAGGCCGTTGTCACGCGCATAAATAGCTGTCGCGACCGCGAGATTGCCACCGGCGCTCTCACCGACCGTGGCGATCCGGGCCGGGTCGCCGCCCCAGCTCGCCGCGTTCTGCAGCGTCCAGCGGTAGGCCGCTGCCGCATCCTCATGCTGAGCGGGGAACTTGAATTCGGGGGCATGGCGGTATTCCACCGAGACGACGATGGCATTCAACGCCTTCGCCATAGCGCGTGGTGCCGCATCGTAGGTCGCAACATCGGCGATCACCCAGCCCCCGCCGTGGTAATAGACGACGACTGGCATCGGCTTGCCTCCAGCGGGGGCGTTGACCGGCTTGTAGATGCGCGCAAATTGCTTGGTATCTGATCCGTACGGTACGTCTTGGGTCGTCACGGAAGCGTCGGGCTCCGGAGAAATGCCCTTCTTGGCCATCACTGCCTTGGCGCCATCAGCGGCCGACGGCTGCATACGCGCCTCGGCGGGGGTCAGCGTCTCGATTGGCTTGCCGCCAAGTGACGCAAGGGCATCGAGCACGGCCTGCATGTCGGGCGCCGCCTTGGCAGGCTGGACAGACGTCGCGGGAGGCGGGGGAGGGGGCGGAGCGGACATCGAGCGAGGGGATTGCGCGATCGCTGGCATGGCCGCGACGATGAGAGCGGCCGCTAGTGGGCCGAAACGGTAAACGTTGCGCAAATTGTCCTCCTGTATGGTTCAGGAGGCAACACATCGGTGGCGACGACCGTTTCGGTACGAAAGTAGACCAAGCAGATCGGGCTGGCCGATGCCACGTCCCGCTTGTAGGCTGACCGAATGGATACCCAACTTCTAAGCCTAATCGACCCGGCGTCAGCACCTGGTATAGAACAGCATGAGAATGGCTTGCTGCAGGTGCTGTCCGGTGCTGACCGGGCGGCATTGGAGCCCCACCTCGAACGGGTTTCTTTTCGTAACGGCGATATAATCGCACGCGCTGGCGATCCCGCCGACAGCGTCTGTTTCCCGCTCACAGGAATTGCGGCTGTTCTGGACACCCTGGAGGATGATCGGAGGTACGCGGTCGCCCTGGTTGGGAATGAGGGATTCATCGGCTGGCCGGTGCTCCTCGGTAATGATCGCTGGCCACATGATGTCGTCATGCGCGCCGAGGACGGTGTGGCGATGCGCTTGCGAGCAGATCATCTCCAAACGGCGATCAATGCCCAGCCAAATATCCGTGTAGTTCTGCTGCGCTTTACCGGCGTATTGATGAGTCAGATGGCGCGGACGATCGTGTCGTCGCTCGCTCATTCAATCGAGCGACGGATGGCGCGTTGGATCCTGCTCTATCACGACCGTGTCCGCGGGGACGAAATCTGCATGACGCACGAAGAATTTCGCTTGATGCTCGGAGTTCGCCGTAGCAGTGTTACGGATGCACTCCATAGATTGGAGGAAAGCCAGGCGATACGTTCGACGAGAGGAAGCCTTATGGTCCGCGATCGTGACGCGCTGTTGGAGCTTGTGGGCGACACGTATGGCTATGCCGAACAGGAATATCGCCGCCTGTTGCCTGCATCGGGTGCCACTGACTGTGGTAAACTGCGCTAGGAAGGCCCCCTCGTATCTTCGTCAACTTGTCGGCCGAATATGCCCTGGGTGGCGATCTTGTCGCTGGGTGCCGCCTTCCACCCGACGGAACTCTATGTCGTCCTGCGCCACCGTCTCTTTCGAAAAAGTCGACTGAGCCAGCCAATGAGGGCCATGCGCGCTTTCTGACCCGCAAGCGGCCGGCTCGAAGAACATCCTTCCACGCCATTCCCATTGCAAGTTTGAACCCGCGCTTCTGAGAAGATCGGCAGGAATGAATGTCCGAAGCAGCGAGGCGGGCAGGAGCGTTCAATGACCGTTTCCGGGTCCTCTCAGCGATTGAGCAGGGCGGCCGCTATCGTCCGCGATCGATCAATCCCGGGTTCGTTTTCGACCTCTTTAGCGGACCTTTGACCGCGGATCGGAAGCGCCAAGCAGCCAAGCCGTGCCAAGACCAATCCGAACAAGCCGCTACTCGATCAGCTGCTTCTGCCTGCTTGTCCGCAGGATCGGATTATGAGGCGACACTGACCTTCGTGCTAACCCGGCGTCGACGCATTGCGCCTCCAACCATGCCGAAGCCACCGATCATCATGGTCCACGTAGCAGGCTCAGGCACCGCCCCTGCGTTGAGAACGACGTTGTCCAAGGCAAATTCAGGGTAATCCTGGCTTCCGGTGATGGTCAATGACGAGAGGTTCACGAAGTCCGCGAACGTGAAGGTCGCAAAGGTCCCGGCCGCATCTGCGCCGACGAAGATCGTGCTTGTTACTACGCTGTTTGCCTTGATGCCCGTGAGAGTTAGGGTCAGGGGACGGCCCATTCCCAAAAAGGTCTGGGCTGCATCTAAGGAGCTTAGTGAGAATAGGCCGCCGTTGGTTTGAGAAAATGAAATGCTTGTTTCGTTTAAGCCATAGTAAGCCGTCGTGCCGTTCGCCGCGCACCCTTCTGATCCGCACAAGCCCACTTGCCTGGTTGGGTCATTGATAAGGAACATGCCGAAAATGCTTGTTGGGGCTATTTCAACGCGAAAGCCGCCTTCAGTGAATGTAGTTTTTTCGTATCCAAAGTTATCAAAGAACTGAGCTTCAAAATCGATCGTTGATGCATGGGCGGCTGTTGTTAGGAGGGTGGCCGCAACGGCTAATGACGCAAGTCTAATCATCAGAATTCCCCTTATACCTGAAGACGTATTGGGTTGAACCTCTGAATTGCTGCTGGCGTTCTGGCGCGCCATGCGAAGTCCATTGTGCCGTACTAGGTCAACGCTTTGTCGAACGGTCGAAATATGCAGCTAGGCTGCAGGGCTTAGGCTCGCTGCATTTCTCCACACTGTCAATATGGTTAATAACTAATTGTTGTTGCTAGGCTTTGCCGGCGCAAGTCGGGCCTTTTTTCCGCTAGAAAAATGCCTTTCGACAGCGGGCCAGGTCCGCTGCGGCGGTTCCTGCAGCCCCGATTATCGCTTCGTAACGAACCCCAATATCTCTTCCGCTGGGCAGCAGCGCTGGCGGCGATCAGAGCGCTTGGCAAGCGGCAACCAACCGGCCGCATACAGCGACGACGACATGCTGAAAATAAATCGAGCTCTGGCTGTGGAAAGCGAAGAAGAGGCGCGTGAACGCCCAGTTTTCGGTGGCTTTGGCCACCGCGAAAAGGCCGGAACGTTCAAACGAAAAGCTCTCTCTTTGTCTGTGCGATTGGCCAGATCGGCTTGAGCTATTCGATCGCGCTCGGCTACAGCGTGATCGCCGCTTTCAGTCCGACCACGCTTACATTGTCCGCCTGCTTTACGCCGCCCGGATGCCGGATCCATTGCACATTGGGCCTGAGTTCCAGCCCTTCGAGCGGCTGAATCGAGTAGAACAACTCGGCAGCCTGCTCGGCCCCGTCCTGGATTCGTTCCGCCATGGGGGAGAGCCGCTGTCCGCGTGCGACCCGGCCATTCACGCTGGTCCGCGCCACCGCAATGCCGAGCACCTCACCGCGAAGACGGGGCGCGAGGCCACGATAGAACAGGCCGAGCGAAACCTGATTGTCGGTGACGCTGGTCTGCCGGTCCGTCTGGGTGACATTGGCGAAGACACTGAGGCCGGACACTGCCTTGCCGTCTCGGGCGCGGCCAGTGAGCTGCTGTTCCACATTGACGTAGACGCCGTAGCGCGACGAACGCTGCAGGGGCTCCAGGCCGGTAACCGCCTGCGGGCGTCGGTTCACGTCCAGATAGACATCGTTTGCGTCGGCAGTGGCGATCCAGCCACCGATCTTGTACGCGCCGACCCGCCCGTCGCCGGCAGTTGGCGTCCAGCCCGCCTCTACTGGAATCAGCACACCGGTGCCGCCGTCGACATGCGCGACAAAGAAGCCGTCATTCAGGTTGCGCGGGTTGATCTGGTACACCGCCGCCGACACATAGTGCGTCTTGTCCAACGTCACCCGGGCGCGCGCACCCAGCTGACTGACAGGCCAATTGAACCAATAATCGCCGGCCAGATTGCCCGGTTGCGCTCCGCAGAAGCTCAAATTCATGAACTGGCAGGAGAACGCCGCAAAATCCTCGCCTGGGTTGGTGAGGCCAAGCTTTAGCTCCAGCGTGTCGCCGATCACCTGCTCGTACCACAGCTGCGTCACTCGAAGCGTCTGGCCACGTCCATAAACCTCCTGCACCTGTTGAAGCGTGCCAAGCCCGGCATCGTCGCTGAGATTGCGGCCGCGCCGCCAGGTAAGAGTCGCTTGGAAGGCACCGCCCTTCAATCCGGCAACCTTGTCCAGGTCGAGCAGCATGCCTGCGTCGAACTGACCGGTTTCCCGGAACACCTGCCGTTCACCACCGGTGACATTGTAGGCACTTTCTGAGGCGTAGCGCGCGGTCAGGCCGATGCCGCGACGTGCCAGCCGGGTGCGGATCGCGAGCCAGTCGCCGATCAGGCCGGGGGGTGGCGGCCTGCGTGTGTCGGCGGTGAGTGCCGATGGGAACACTTCCTGTTGCGCCGTGCTGGAAGCAGCGGCGCCGCTGTCCGGCTGTGCCTGAGTATTCCCGGGAGAACTGGCAGGGCCCTGTTGCCCGACCGCGCCGCGCCCCTGCACGTCCTGCGCGGGTGCTTGTGAAGCCTCGTCCTGCACGACTTCGTCCCGCGCCTGCTGCGCAGCCGCCGGATCGGTCGCGATCAACAGCGCCCAGCCCAACCCCACACCCAATCTGCTTTTCACGCCACCCCCTTGCTTATAGCCGAAGAGAACGCGGGAGTCGCGAAGCCGTGCCATCTGACGCAGGACTCAGCACCCAACATTGTATCAGCGTCTCTCCGGCACGCGGACCGTAATTTGAAGCTCCCGTCAGCGCGCCACGACGCTGCCCATGTCGATCTTCACAGTTACGATGCGACGCACTGGTTTTCCCTTGCGGACGGCTGGCGGCGAAAACCTCGAGCCGACCGGAAAGAGATGGCAAAGGTCGGGCGGGCGAAGCACGTTCGCATACGCTGCTTCGGCAGGGTCGCAGGCTGAGATGATGCCGGTTGGAGCGACATGGAGGACCGACATGCCCATGCCTTCTTCAATGGCTCTGGTGCCAATCTCGATGGCCTTCGGCTCAACCGGCGGCGGTATGTCATCAGGATAGCGCCATGTGATCTTGGTGGCGTACGTTGAGGCTGTGGGTCGACCTGCTGCATCATGAGCAGCGCTGAAGCGGCCACGCACGAAGATCAGGGAACACGTAGCGGCATCAAGCGAGCGGAAGCCGCATTGCTTTTTCGCTGAGGATAAATGCTCTCCTTGTCTTCTTAGGAGGTGTGGTCGGAAAAGATTGGCTTCTACCAGCAGTAGGGTGGGCAAGATCTGGCGATCGATGGCGGAGGCGGAGACGTGCGGTTCCGCGGCAGCGCGACGGCTAGAGCCGAACCGGCCGACCGCCCTGAAATAGCGCATGAAGCGTTAGAAGGTTGGCATGTTATGAGTCCCATGCTCTGCCAACGGCGAGGCTCTCGTTGCGGCGGATCGCCGCTGCCGGTCGATCGTTTCGAGGCGAGCGCAGGATCAGCGAAGCGATGCCGTCATGGCTAGTAACGCTGTGACCGGATGGTCTTCAAAGCGGTCGATCGCCGCGCGCAGATGTCCGGCGGCGGCGGCTCCGATCCGTGGGCCCGCGAGCGCGTCGAACTTGGCCGCGACCGCAGTGGCCGTGGCGTCCGGCAGCAGGCGCTGCTTTGCCATGTCGCGCGTCTCGCGCAGTGTTCGGCCGTCGTGCAGCTCGACGTCGACCGCGGTCATGTCCTCGGGCCAAGCACCCTCCGCCAGCGTTACGGCCGCCCGATCGTGCAGGCGACGCAGTTCCGAATCGATGACGACGGCGTCCGTATAGGTTGCGGGAATGGCGGTGGCGCGACCCGCGAGCGCGAGGGCGGCGTTGAAGCGCAGGCTGAACTTGGCGGCATTGCCGTCTCGCGGATCGGAGAGGTTGCACATTGCGTCGCGGTCCGGATGCACGGTTAGCCGTACCGCCTTTACGTCCCCGGCGGCGAACGCATGCGCACGCCGCAGCGCGCCGATCGCCTCCAGCGTGCCGTGGACGCCGAAGCAGGCAGCGTGGAACTTGAAGCGGTTGTCGAGCAGATGATAGCCGGACCAGACCGGCGCATCCGCGGGCCAGCCTTCGGCCTGGGTGTCGGCGAAGCCCTGGCTTCCTTCCAATATCGTTGTGGAGCCGGTGACGCCGCGCTCGGCGCGCAGGGCGGCGAGCAAGCCAGCCTCCGCCGCCCGGCCGGCGTGCATGGGCTTCGCCATCGTGCCGAACTGTGCCTTCAACCCGGCCGCCATCGACGCCGCCAGTCCGAGCGCGCGTGCCTGTCCCGGTGCGTCGAGGCCCAGCACATGGGCGCATCCGACCGCCGCGCCCATCGCGCCGATCGTCCCCGTCGCGTGGAAGCCGCGTGCGTAATGCGGGCCGCTCAGCGCGGCGCCGATCATGCCGGCGGCTTCGTAGCCGGCGACGAAGGCGCGTAGCACCGCGTCTCCGCTAAGCCTGCGCATCTCGGCAAGCGCGAGCAGCGGCGGTAGGATCACGGTCGTTGGGTGGACGTGCATTGCGAGGTGCACGTCATCGAAGTCGAGCGCATGCCCGGCGACGCCATGCACCAGCGCCGCCTGCCGTCCGCTGAACAGCTTTCCCATGCCCAGGATCGTCGCCGCCGGTGTCGCGCCCTCGGTCTGCACCTCGGCGAGCAGCAGCTCCGCCACCGGCTCCCGCAACCCTGCGATCGCGAGCCCGAACCAGTCCAGCATGCACAGCTTGGCCATTGCTCGGACAGCGGGCGGCACCTCGGCCGCGGCCGCATCGCTCAGGCGAACGACCACGGCGGTCGCGCCGTTGGTCATGCGAGGTCCGTGGCGGCCGCGGCCGCGTCGAAGTCGAGCGTGAACTCCGCCTGCCACCGCTGCCGCTGTTCGGGCGTCGCCCAGCTTCCCGCGATGCCGTTGAGCATCATGGCGCGCAACGCCGCGACGTCGAAGCCCAGGTGCGAGTACATCAGTTCCCAGGCTCCGGCCGGGGTAACGTTGTGGAGCGTCGGATCGTCGGTGTTCGGGTGCAGCCTCAGGCCGAGCTCCGCCATGCGCCGGATCGGGTGATCGAGCGCCCACCGCTCGCGCGGCAGCGTACGCAGGTACCAGCTGTTGGTCGGTACGACAGTAAATACCATGCCGGCCTTGGCATAACGCTGCGCGAGCATCAGATTGTCGACGATCGTATAGCCGTGGTCGATCCGATCGACGTGGAGGCGGTCGACCGCGGTTTCCACATTGGTCCACGGCTCGCCGAATTCGCCGGCGTGCGCAGTGGCGCGCAAGCCCACCTCGCGCGCCAGCGCATAGGCCGCGACGAAGCGTTGGGGAGGGTTCTCGGTCTCGCGATAATCGATGCCGATCCCGGCGACCCGCCGGTCGGGGTGCGCGATCATCGCCTGCACCATGTCGAGGGCGGCGTCGGCGCCCGCCTCCCGGTCGATGCTGGGGATCAGCAGCGACGTGATGCCATGATCCGCCTCAGCGCGCGTCATGCCGGCGAGGATCGCCGCCTGCATTTCCCCGTAAGGCAGGCCGCGGTCGCGCAGACTTGCGGTCGGGTTCCAGAAGAATTCGGCATGCCGGACGTTCTCCGCCGCGGCATCGGCGAGATATTCGTAGGCGATGCGTTCGAACGCGTCCGGCTCCAGCAGCAGATGTCGTTCCAGCGTACGCAGCACGTGGAGCACGCCGACCGGCTTTTCGCCGCGCGTGTAGAAGCCGGCGATCTCGTCCAGCGTGACCGGCGCATGGTGCCGGGCGGCGAGCTCGGCGAAGGTGTCGTGACGCACGGCACCCAGCAGGTGGCAGTGCAGTTCCACCTTGGGAATGGCGTGGAAGAAGGCGCGCTGCTCCAAAGAGACGTGACGGCCGATGGGGCTCTCGGGAACGTTCCCGAGCTGGGCAGGCTGAGGCATGGCGGGTCAGTGTCCGGTGGCGGCGGTGTAGAAATAATAGCCCAGCGGCAGGCTGAGCACGATCAGGCCCATGGGCAATTCGCGCGCGCGCCCGGCGAGTAGCATGACCAGGACGTGCGCGAGCAGGCCGCCCGCGATGCCGGTGCCGAAGCTGTTGGAGATGAGCGTGAGCAGCACCATCGCCATCGCCGGCAAAAGGTCGGTCGCGTCACTCTGGTGCGCACGCGCGAGCGTGCCGAACATCGAAATGCCGATGAGGATCAGCGCCGGCGCGGTCGCCGCGCGCGGAATCGCCATCGCGATCGGCAGCAGCGCGAGCGTGAGAAGGAAGCAGAGCGCGGCGCACAGCGGCGTCAAACCGGTCCTGCCGCCCGCTTCGACACCGGCAGCGGATTCGACGAGCGCGGTGCCTGCCGGAATACCGATCAGTGGGCCGACCGTCGCCGCGATCGAATCGACCAGGAACGGCCGCTCGATCCCCGGCAGATTACCCTCGGCGTCGGTCAGCCCGGCCTTGGCGCCGATCGCCAGAGTCGTGCCCAGCGTCGAGAAGAACTCGCCTGCGAAAAAGGCGAACATATAGGGCAGGGCCGCGAGCGTCAGCGCGCCGACCGGATCCAGTCGGAAGGCGACCGGCGCGATGCTGTGCGGCAGCGACACCGCACCATGCAGCGTCGTCAGGCCATAGGGGATGCCGGCGAGCGCCGCAGCTGCGATGCCGGCGAGGATCGCACCGGGCACGCGCCGCGCCTGTAGCGCGACGGCGACCGCGAGGCCGATCAGCGCGACGATCGGGCCGGGGGCGGCGAAGTCTCCGAGCGCCAGCGCGTTTGAGCGCGCGTTGACCGCCACCATGCCGGCATCGCGGCAGCCGAGCAGCGCGATGAACAGGCCGATCGACGCCCCCAGCCCCAGCTTGATCTGCGGCGGGATCATCCGCACCACCAGCCCGCGCGCGCCGGTGAGCGTCAGCGCCAGGAAGGCGAAGCCTGAGCAGAGCGCGATGCCGAGGCCGACCGGCCAGGGCACGCCCTCCACCTGCGCCAGCGTGACGCCCAGGATCGCTGACCCGCCGATGCCGGGGCCGACGAGGAAGGGAAGGTTTGCGTAAAGCCCCATCGCCGCACTGCCGCCGGCGAGCAGCAGGATCGCAGCAGTCGTCGCGGCCCCCTTATCCATCCCACCGCTCGACAGCAGCGAGGGGATGACAACGATCAGATAGGCCGCGGCAAGAAAGCTCGTCAGTCCCGCCATTGCCTCGCGCGCGGGCGTGGTGCCGCGGGCGGCGAGGTCGAAGCGGCGCTCCAGAAGCGGGGCCAGGAAGCGGGCGACGCTCATCGTGCGGCCTGTTCGACGAAGCGCCGGGTGAAGCGCGCGGCGTCGATCGCTCGCACCAGATGCACCGCGCGCGTGCCGGCGGGCGCCATGTCCGATTTCCAGATCAGGGGCTGCCCGTAGCTGGCGCTGCGCTGCGTCTCGACATCGAGATGCGCGACCACTTCCTCGGTAACGAGCGTGGGGTCGAGCGCGACCGCGACGGTGATCTCGTCCCACAGCGGCTGGCCGAGGCGGGCGTAGCGCTTTACATAGCTGCCGACCGGCTTTCCCGCGGCGGCGATGCGATCGGCGAGCTCGGGCGTCATCTTGATGCTCGACGAGACGTTGCCGACTGCGGTGATCCGCTTCCATGGCGCGGTGAGGACGATGTGCGCCGCCTCGGGATCGAAGAGAAAGTTGAAGTCGGTGGCGTAGTCGGTGTTGCCGGTCGCGCGGCCGAAGCCGGTGTCGACCTTGCCCGCTTCGATTACGATCGCCTTGGCAAGATCCGGGAGGTCGGGGGCGACGCGCAGCGCGAGCGCGATGTTGGTGAGCGGCCCCGCTGCGACGATCGTGACCTCGCCCGGATGTGCCCGGACGGCGCGGATCAGCGCGGTAACCGCATCGTCGGCAGCGGGCTTCAGCATCGGCGCGCCCTCTGTCAGCGGCGGGACGAGGCGCGGCTGGTCCGGATGATAGGTGCGCCCCTGCCGGGGCGTGCTCCAGGCGCCCTTGAATGGCACCTTGCCGTAGGCGGCCTCCCAATTGGCCATTTCTACGGGCGTGCGCAGCAGCGGCATCTCCGCCCCGGCGTGGACCTTGATGTCGCGACGTTGCGCGATCTCGAGGAAGCGCAACAGGTGCTGCACCTCTTCGGTCAGCCAAGCGTCGCCGGTGACGACGCCGACGCCTTCGAGCCGCACCCGCGGGTCGCGCATCAGCGGGATCATCGCCTGGATGTTGCTCTGCCCAGGCCCCAAAAAGTCGTTGTCGAAGAAGACGCGGATCGTCTCGCCGGCGACCGGTTGTCGGGCGGCGAGCGAGGCGGGCGCGGGGAGGGCGGCCGTTAACACCATCCCCACGCTTCCCAGGCGGCGTGCAAGCCCGCGCATCAGAAGCGCGCGCTCACGCCGGCAAAGACATAGCGGCCAAGCGAGTCGTAGATGCCGGCATAGAAGGGGCCGTTGCTCACCTGGCCCGTGCCGGTGCTGGCGGTCAGCGGCGGATCGGTATCGAACACATTGTTCACCCCCAGCCGCAGCGTGTAGCGGCGCGCGACGTTGATCGACACGCCGAGGTCGAGATAATCTACGGTCGGCAGGTACTTGTCATAAGGCTGGAACGTGCCCGTCAGATAAAGTGCGCTGCTCGACCGGTCGTTGCGGGTCGCGCTGAGATGCCGCCACGTCGCCGAGAACGCTACGCCGTCCGGCATCGTATAGGTGACGAGCACGCGATGCCGCCATTTGGGTATCGGCACGCCACAGGTGACCCCGAAATAGCCTTCGCAGCGATAGGCGGGCGAGCCTGGCAAGATCTGCGTTTCATATTTGCGCGTTGACGTTCCCGCGGCGTTGATCGCGACGCGCCCCGGATTGCCGCCGAATAGGTCAGCAAGGTTCTGGTCCGCCGCGACCGACAGGTCGATGCCGCTGGTCTTCAGATAGCCCGAATTGATGCTGGTGGTGGTAACGAAGCCGCCTGTCACCAGCGACCCGGTCGCGGAGTTGCGCCGGATCAGGTCGCAGAATACGCCCTGGGTGATGCACTGGTTGAGCGTGATGCCGGCAGGCACCGTGGTGATCAGCTTCTTGACCTCGATGTCGAAATAGTCGGCGGTCACGGAGATGCCGCGCAGCCAGCGCGGGGTCACCTGCACGCCGAACGACGTCGTGTTGCTGGTTTCCGGATCGAGCAGAGGATTGCCTCCGATCAGCGCGCCAGACTGCTGTCCCGCGGCGGGCGGGATCAGGCCGTATTGCGCCGCGGTCACGCCGCTCAATGCGCATTGGGCGGCGGTCGCGCGCGGGGCGGTGCCTTCGCAAGGGTCGGAGATGCTGGCGGTCACCTGCCGCTGCGGTCCGAACAGTTCCACCAGATTGGGTGCGCGTACCGCGCGCTGGTAGCTGCCGCGCAAACGGATGTCGCCGATCGGCGACCAGTCGGCACCCGCCTTGTAGGCCCAGGTGTCACCGGCGGTGCTGTAACTGGAATAGCGCACGCCGCCTTCGACGTTCAGGCTGCGGAAGAAGGGCTTGTCCTCGACCAGCGGCACGCGGACCTCCGCATACACCTCCTTGACGTCGAAGGAGCCGGCGATCGGGAATTCACCGCCAGAATTGCCCGCAACGTCGCGGCTTGAATAAAACTGATCGGGAACAAAACGGATTTCCTCGCGGCGGTATTCCGCGCCGATTGCGACGCCAACCTTGTGCGAGGCGAACGGGCTGGCGAAGCCGAGGTCGCCGGTCAGCGACGCGCTCGCGATCGCTTCCTCGGTATAGCCGGTGCGCGTGACGGTGTTTTGGACATAGTCGAGCGCCGTCGGCGTGATGCCGCCGATCGCGAAGATGTTGAGCGGGACGCAGGAGGGGTTGGTCGCCAATGAATCGCAGACGATCTGGCCGCTTGGGTTGGTCACCGCACGCAAGGCGTTGCCGAAGCGCGCGAGCGAGTAATCGTTGATCAGGCGCGAATCGTAATTGGTGCGGCCGTACTGACCGTAGATGTCGTAATGCCAGTTCGACGACAGATCGCCTCGCAGACCGAGCACGCCGCGATAGCTTTCATGGTTGGTATAATCATGCCGCGAGCCGCCCGCTGCATTGCGGAGCGATACGATCACCGTCGCGCTTTGCGCGTTGGTGAGGCCCACAGAGGTGCAAATCTGGTTGCGTTCGGATGGGGAGAGATAAGGGTTCGAACAATTGACGCTGAACGGCACCGAGAAGGTCGCGGTCGGCGACAAGCGGATATCTGCCTCGTCGCGCATGAACATGAACTCGCCATAAAAATCGGCGGCGTCGGAGACTTTGAAGTTGGCGAACAAATCGGCGTTGATGCGCTTGTCGGGCGCTTGCAGATCGTAGGTGTTGCCGTTGTTGAAGCCGTCGGAACTGCGATAGGTGCGCAGGCTGTTCCCTGTTGCGGCATCGAGCGTGAAGCTGCCACGCACCGCGCCTGTAGCCGGGTTAGTGAGCTGGAATTGGGCGGGCGACGTCGCGCTTGACAGCGAGCAGGCGTAGCCGGCGGCGGTCGCGTTGAGATTGCAACTGGAGAAATCGCGGGCGGCGGTGCCGACGCCGTCGATCGACCGATAACCGACAAAGGCGGTGACGTTGCCGCGACCCCCCGCGAAGTTCTTGCCGAACGTCAGCGACACGCTCTGCTGACCGCCGTCCTTGTTGTCGCCGCTATAGGGAGTGACACCGGCGGTGTGGGCGACGCTGCTGATTGGATTGTCATTCGTGTGCGTGAAGAGCCCGGCGGTGGCGTCAAGTTGGAGGCCATCGAAGTCGCGCTTCAGGATGAAGTTGACCACGCCAGCGAGCGCGTCCGAACCATAAACCGCAGACGCGCCGCCGGTGACGATGTCGATGCGCTGGATCAGCGCGGCGGGGACATTGTTGATGTCGGCCGCCTGCGCCGCGCCGCGAGCGGGATCGCCCTGCATCAGGCGGCGGCCATCGATCAGCACCAGGGTGCGCTGGTTTCCGAGGTTACGCAAGTTTACGGTGGCGGTGCCGCTGGCGCCAACCGTGCCGCCGCGATTGCCGCCGCCCTGATCGGCATAGGCTTGGGGCAAAGTATTGATGAGGTCCTCGACCCGCGTCGCGCCGCGACCCCCGATCTCGGCACCCGAAACAGTGTTGATCGGGCTGACGCTCGTCGCGTTTGGGCTGCGGATGCGGGACCCGGTGACGACGATGTCGCCTGCCGGTGCCGCAGTGTCGGCCTCGTCGGATGTCGGTGCGGCCTGCTGCGGCATGTCCTGCGCGGTGGCGGGCGAGGCCACGGCAAGCGCCGCGAGCAGCGCTCCGGCCGAGGCGGTCAGGCGGCTCATCCCGCAGGTCGAGGTCATCAATTGCAATCGGCTCAGCATCGGCGGCGCCCCCACATGACTAGCCAGCCGGCGCAGCAATGCACCGTCTCGCGTGTTTTCGGCCGCAGGCGGGTCTGCCCGCTCGACGGCCACTCATGTCCACCTGCAATGCCTCGGTTGGTCCGCCGCTTGCCGCGGCTGGGTGTCATCCCCCCATCGTCCGTGGTTCTCTCGAAGGAAGCGCATCGGGCGACGGGGTTGAAGATAAAGCGCGATCGAGCGAACGCTATGATTTTCCACCTATTCGGTTATTATGTACTCTTATAATTAGCGTCGGGAGGCTCGCCGATGATCGGTGCAACGGATCGATTGACGGGACGTCTCCAGGCCCTGTCGCTTCGGCAACTGCGTGGGTTCGCCACCGTGGCTCGACTTGGCAGCTTCAGCCGCGCGGCCACGGACCTGTCAGTGACACAGCCGGCTCTTAGTGCGCTGATCCGGCAGATGGAGGGGCGGTTGGAGATGCCGCTGTTTGATCGTACCACGCATATGGTCGCCTTGAGCGAGGCTGGCCGCGCCATCCTGCCGCATGTCGAGCGGCTGCTCGCCACCGCCAATCACGTGTTCGTCGACATGCGCGCTGCACTGGCCAACGAGCGGCCGGCAATCCGTATCGGCGTGATGCCGTCCGCGATGGCCATGGTGGCACGGGCGGTCGCAGCGCTGGACTGCGAGGCCACCGCGCCGTTCGTTCAATTGTCTGACGGTCGAAGTGACGAGTTGCTACGCGGGCTCGGGGAGGGGCGGCTCGACATGATCGTCAGTGCCGCCCCGACCTCCGATCCGCGGTTCGAAAGTCAGCTGCTAGTTGAGGACGACCTGCTGCTGGTCGCCAGCAGCCAGCATTCGCTCGCGCATGGCGATATCCAACCTTGGCTTGCGCTGGCAGGGTTGGAGATAGTGCATTTCGCTGGCGGCAGCATCGGCGAGCTCGCTGCCGCGGCCCTTCTGCCTCACGGCCTCGTCGCTTCGCAACGCTACCGCGTCGATCAAGTTGAGTCGCTTTACGGCTTGGCCCGCAGTGGTCTTGCCGTTGGTATTCTACCAAGACTGTATACCCAATCGATCGAGCACCAGCATGGCATTCGTCTGATCCGCCTCGGCGACCCGGTTGTCACACGCCGGATCATGTTACTGCATCATCGGCAGCTCGCTAAGGAACATCCGTTCGCAGCGGGTTATGGCATGCAGCTACAAAAGCATCTGGCTTCTCAGGCGGGATCACCTGCCTAGATCGATGCCTGTCACAGTCTGACAGTGCGTCTGGTGGATTGCGGACCGGCCGCTTTCGGACAGCCGCAGGCTTAAGCTGCCAGTTGAGCCGCCCCGGGTTCGCCGAAGGCGTTGGATTGTGAGTCACGCCGGCATATCGTTCTGGTCTGCGGCGGCATAAAACAGCTTCTTGGCTTCAGCAGGCGGGATGTTGCCGATGGGTTCAAGCAGCCGACGATGGTTGAACCAGTCGACCCACTCGAGGGTGGCGCATTCGACGACCTCGAATGCTGCGCCGGGATGCGCGTCGGTGGATCACCTCGGACTTGCAAAGGCTGTTCGAGGCGAAAGTCTGTTTCTGGTCGCTCAATCCGGACTGGGAAGCCCGCCGGCCTTGGGAGGCTATCGGCTGCAATCTCCATGCGCCATCCCCGGAGGATGAGGACGCCGCTTACCGATTGTGGGACATGGGCACCAGTCGCGGGTAGGCACAGCGACCGATCTGACGACGTCGTCGCGGCCCCAGGGATATTGGCGTCGCGGCTGGTGTTACCTATTGATGCCTCTCCGCTTTCTTGCTGCCGCCGCCTGCTCGGCCCTGCTTTCAACGACCGCTTCGGCGCAGACCGTGCCTCTCGGCGCCGATCTGGAGCGGTTCGACTATCCGGCCCCCGTGCACTGGTTCGAGACGACGTCACAGGGCCATCCGGTTCGCATGGCCTTTCTCGACTGGCCGGCGACCGACACGCCCAACGGCACCACGGTCGTCCTGCTCCACGGCAAGAACTTCTGCGCCGCGACCTGGGGCGATACCGCACGCGGATTGGCGGCGGCAGGCTACCGCGTCATCGCACCGGACCAGATCGGCTTTTGCAAATCGTCGAAGCCAAGTGGCTATCAATACAGCTTCCACACCATGGCCGCGCTGACCGCGGCGCTGCTCGACCGGGCCGGCGCCGGCAAGGTCGTCTTGGTCGGCCATTCGACCGGCGGCATCCTCGCGACCCGCTTCGCGCTCCTCTACCCCGAGCGGGTCGCGAAGCTGGTGCTGGTCAATCCGCTCGGCCTCAACGACACGCTGAGCGAGGGCGTGCCCTATGCCGATCTCGGCAAGCTGCGCGCCGAAGAGGCGAAGACGGATGCCGCGTCGATCAAGGCCTATCAGCTCCGCAACTATTATCATGGAGTCTGGCGTCCGGCCTATGATCGCTGGGTCGCCATGCTGGCCGGGCAATATGCCAGCCCCGATGGCGACACGGTGCGCGATGCACAGGCCCGTTTGTCCGATATGATCCAGACCCAGCCGGTCGCGGCCGAGCTACCGCGCTTAGCGGTCCCGACCACGCTCATCATCGGCCAGCGCGACTTGACGGCCTTTCGGGCCAACAGTGCGCCCGAGGGCCGGCGCGCCCAAGTCCGCACCGTGCCGCAGGCCGCCGAGGACGCGGTAAAGCGCATCCCCGGCGCCCGCCTGATCCGCCTGGACGATCTCGGCCATTCGCCGCAGGTCGAAGCGCCTGCCGAGTTCCTGCAATCGCTTCGCTCTGCGATGACGCCGTGAAGCGATATGCCTGCGCGTTGGCGCTCCTCCTCGCCAGCGGTTGCGATGCTGCACCTGCGCCACCGCGAGCAGCCGTATCCCGCCCGGTCGAGACGCGCGGTTTGGACAGCGCCATCATGGCCGACACCGTTGCCCAAGCCAGCCGTCTTCCCCGGCTCCGCTCGCTGTTGGTCCTGCGTGACGGGCAGGTGCTGGCGGAGCAGCGGTTCAACGGCGGACCGCCTCTTGAGCGGCCGGTCAACATCAAGTCCGCGTCCAAGTCGGTCCTGTCCGCGTTGGTCGGAATCGCGATCGCGAAAGGCGCGCTGACCGGCGTCGACCAGCTCGTGCTGTCGGTGCTCGGCAGCGATGCGCCCCCCAATCCAGACCCGCGTCTTGCCCGGCTGACCGTCGAGGACCTGCTGACGATGCGCGCGGGGCTGGAGCGGACGTCGGGTGAGAATTACGGGCGCTGGGTGTCCAGTCGCAACTGGGTCCGCTTCGCTCTTGCACGTCCGTTCGTCGACCAGCCGGGCGGTGCGATGCTCTATTCGACCGGCAACACGCATCTGCTGTCGGCGATGCTGACCCGCGCTTCGGGACGTGACACCCACACGCTGATGCGCGACTGGCTGGCGGAGCCGCTCGGCATCACCATCCCGCCATGGTCGCGCGATCCGCAGGGCATCTATTTCGGCGGCAACGACATGCTGATGTCGCCGCGCAGCCTGGCTCGGTTCGGCGAACTCTATCGCCTAGGTGGGGTGATCGACGGGCGGCGGATCGTCCCCGCCCGCTGGATCGCGGAAAGCTGGACCCCGCGCACCGTGTCACCGTGGAGCGGCGGACAATATGGCTATGGCTGGTTCGTCGGCGCCAGTCGTGGCCATCCGCTGCGCTTCGCTTGGGGCTATGGCGGGCAGATGCTGTTCATCGTGCCGGACCTGAAGCTGACGGTCGTCATGACCTCCGATCCCAGCGGTGCGCGCGACAATGGCCATATAGCCGCGCTCCATGCGCTGCTCGACGACGGCATCGTGCCCGCCGCCGAGCGGGGCGGAGCAACGTGACGGACGAAGACGCTCATCCCAAACGCACGACCGCGCCGATGCGAACGGCGTCCAAACCGAGCCATGCCGCCATCCGGTCGAGCTCGACCTGAAGCCGGGGCAACGTATCGGCGGGTGCTCCCGGTTCCAGCGTGATGCGGTGCGCGAGCAGCATCCCCGCCTGCCGATCCGCTTTCAGATCGACCCGCGCGACCAGCGCCTCGTCCATCAGGAAGGGCAGCACGTAATAGCCGTGCGTGCGCCGATCCTGCGGCACATAGATTTCGATGCGATAGTGGAAGTCGAACAGGCGTTCGGCGCGGGCCCGCTCCCAGATCAACGGATCGAACGGCGCGAGCAAGGCCGCGCTGCGCACCCGGCGCGGCATGGTCGCGTCGCGATGCATCCATGCCTTCTGGCTCCAGCTCTCGACCCGCACCGGCACGAGCACGCCGTCCTCCGCCAGATCGGCGATGGCGTGATCGGCTTCGACGGGCTTCAACCGGAAATAATCGCGCAGGTCGCTTGCGGTGGCGATGCCCAAGGCGCGGGCGCTGCGTTCGATCAGCGCTCGTTGCGCCGCCTCGACCGACGGCGTTGGGAGCGCCAGTACCGCTGGCGGAATGACCCGTTCGGTCAGGTCGTACAGGCGCGCAAAGCTGCCCCGCCGGGTTGCGGTGGTGATCTGGCCGGACCAGAACAGCCATTCGAGCGCGTGCTTGACGTGGCTCCATTCCCACCATCCGCTGCGGCTGGACCCGTTCTCGAAGTTGGCCGCCGCCAGCGGGCCTTCGGCGGTGATCCGTTCGAGCACGGCATCCGCCTCGGCCCGGCGCTCGACCGCGAAGCGGCGCAGTGCCTGATAGCCGATCTCGCCTCGCTCCGCCCGCGCCATGCGCCAGCGGAGCAGCGGATGCAGGTCGAGCGGCAGCAGCGACGCCTCATGCGCCCAATATTCGAACATCCGCCGCTGGCGTTTCGGCCCCCATGCATCCCCCTCGAGCAAGGCACGGTCATAGCCGCCGAGCCGTGACAAGGCGGGTAGATAGTGTGCCCGCGTCAGCACGTTGACGCTATCGATCTGGAAGAGGTTGAGCCGCGCGGCGGTGCTGCGCAGGTGGCGAACGGAGGGGCTGTCGGGACGCGCGCGACCAAAGCCCTGGGCTGCCAGGACGATCCTGCGAGCTTCGCGGAGGGAAACGCTCATGATGGATGAGAAGGACGTTAAATAGTCAGCCGTCAATCCAGGGGGGGCGGCAGCGTGTGGTTCTCTGCCCTGCATGGCGTTTCGAGGGAGTGCCTGCCATGTTCCGTACGGACACTCCGCGTGTCCACCAAGGAGGAAGCATTGAAGATCGGGGTCATTGCCGACGCCCATGGAAATCTGGCCGCGCTGGAGGCTGTCCGCGATGCGATGACCGCCGCCGCGCCCGACTTGGTCGTCAATCTGGGCGACCTCGTGTCCGGTCCGTTCGATCCTGGGGCAAGCGCCGAACTTCAGATGCGTGCCGGCTATCTGACCATCGCAGGGAACCACGAGCGGCAGTTGCAGGACGGCAGCGACGGCGCCTTCGACGTACTGGCGCGACCGCTCCTGACCCAAGAGCATTGGGCATGGATCGAGAGCCTGCCCGCGACGCTCACCCTTTGCGACGGCGACGTCTTCGCCTGCCATGGCAGCCCGGCCGGTGGCGATCTGGAGTATCTGCTCGAAGACGTGACCTCCGGCCGCGCGACACTGGATACCGACACCGCCATCCGACCGCGTCTCAAAGGGATCGGGTCGGCCAGTCTGGTGCTGTGCGGGCATACGCATACGCCGCGCATGGTGGCGGTGGATGGCGTGTTGATCGTCAACCCCGACAGCGTCGGCATGCCGTGCTACCGGGACCGGGGCGCGACCCCGCACGTCATGGAAGCGGGAAGCCCGCTGGCGCGCTACGCCATCGTCGAACGTCGTAGCACCGGATGGGCCGCGGAACTGCACGGCGTGCCCTATCACTATGAGATCGCCGCCCGCCAGGCGGAGGCTTTCGGCTTCCCGGTCTTTGCCCATGCCGCCCGGACGGGTCGTATCCTGCCTGGCTGATCCGTCTCCGGTTCGGACGAAGGATCGGAGCGGTGGGGCGGTAACGAAAGCGTCCCACCGATCCTGCGACCGTCAGGCGCGATAGCCGCCCTGGCGTTCCAGCATCCAGCCGGGATATTCCGCCGGCAGCTTGGTCACCGCGTCGAGCGCGGCGAGATCGTCCGCGTCGAGCGAAACCTGGGTCGCGGCGATATTGTCGGTAAGCTGATCGACCCGCTTTGCCCCGACGATCACGCTCGTCACCACCGGCTGGTGAAGCAGCCAGGCAAGCGCGACCTGCGCGACGGTGCAGCCCTTCGCCTCGGCGATGCGGCGCATCTCGGGGATCACCGCCGAACCGCGGGTGCGATCGACTGGCGGAAAGTCGAAATTCGCGCGCCGCCCGTCCGCCGCCTGGCCCTCGCCGTCATATTTGCCCGACAGATACCCGCCGGCCAGCGGGCTCCACACCATCAACCCGATCTTCTCGGACCGCAGCATCGGCACGATCTCACGCTCCAGTTCGCGGCCGACCAGCGTGTAATAGGCCTGGAGCGACAGGATCGGCGCGAGCCGCCGTGCCTCGGCGATGCCGACCGCCTTCACGACCTGCCACGCCGCCCAGTTGGACAAGCCGAGATAGCGGACGTGACCATGACGGACGAGCGTGTCCAGCGCCTCCAGCGTCTCCTCGATCGGCGTCGCGGGATCGAAACCGTGGATCTGGTAGAGGTCGATATGGTCGAGGCCGAGCCGCTGGAGGCTCTGCTTGCACTGGCTGATGATGTGGCCGCGCGAGGCGCCTCGCGCATTGGGACCATCGCCTATCGGCCCCAGCACCTTGGTCGCGATCACGACATCGTCGCGGGCGATGCCCAGGTTCTTTAGCGACTGACCGAGAATGCGCTCGCTCTCGCCGCCGGCGTAGACATTGGCGGTGTCGATGAAGTTGATGCCGGCATCAAGCGCGGTCCGGACGAGCGCATCGGCTTCGTTCTGGCGAAGCTGGCCGATCTGGCCCCAGATGCCCTCGCTGCCGCCGAAGGTCATGGTGCCGAGGCAGAGTTCGGACACGAACAGGCCGCTATGGCCGAGCTGGCGCATACGCATGGGACGATACTCCTGTTGGAATGGATGAGCTGGAGATACGCCGCGAACGTTCGGCGCCGCGACGCCGATCCGATCAAAGTCCTGCCCGATCCTATTAAAGTGATGCCTAGACGGTGCTTTCGGTGTGCAGTGAAGCTACGATGTCTGCCATGACGACGTTGTCCGACCTTGCCCAACTGATCGAGCGCCATTGGTTCGTCCATGGTCGCGAAACGCCGATCCCGGGCCTGCTCATCACCCGCGCGGAGGAGCCGACCGGCATCATCCGCACGGTCTATCGGCCGTCCTTCTGCCTCGTCGTGCAGGGCGCGAAGATGTCGATGCTGGGGCCGACGCCCTATCATTATGCCGAGGGACAATGCCTGCTCGCCTCGGTCGACCTGCCGGTCACGTCACGCATCGTGCGGGCGAGTGTCGACGCGCCCTATCTGGCACTGTCGCTGGCGATCGAGCCGGTGACCGTGGCCGAATTGGTGGCGGAGCAGGTGAGCGTGCCGGGCCCACCCGCCGCCTTCAACGCGCTGGCGACCAGCGACCATGACCCGGCGTTGCGCGATCCTCTCAGGCGTCTGCTTGACCTGCTTGACCACCCGGCCGATCAGGCGGTGCTCGCCCCGCTGATCCGGCGCGAGATCGTCTGGCGGCTGCTCGGCGGCGCGCTGGGACCGGCGCTGCGCCAGATGGGTCTGGTCGACACTCATGCCGCGCGGATCGGCCGCGCGACGGCGTTCATCCGCGACCATTATGCCGAGACGCTGCGCGTGACCGACCTCGCCGCGCTGGCGGGCATGAGCGTCCCCGGCTTCCACCGCCATTTCAAGGCGGTGACGACGATGACGCCGGTGCAGTTCCAGAAGCAGGTCCGCTTGCAGGAAGCACGCCGCCGCCTGATCGCCGCCGAGGAGGTCGCGCGGGTCGGCTTCTCGATCGGTTACGAGAGCCTGTCGCAGTTCAGCCGCGACTATCGCCGCCTGTTCGGGGCACCGCCGGGGCGGGATGCGGCAGCGATGCGCGCGCAACTGGTGCCGGAGCCTGCACTGCCGTGATGCCGGACGGCAGCGGCCGTTCCCCGCTGCCGAGTCAATGCACGTGGCGCCTTACGAACGGGCTCGGCTCCGGAACGCTTCAAGACGGACATGCCGCCGCGCTCGGCTGACGCCGGAACGCCATCAGCATCGCCAGCGCCGCCGCCGCCAACGCCGCACCGGCCAGCGACACGGTGGGCAAGCCCAGCCCAGCCCCGATCACGCCGCCGCCCAGCGCCGCGCCGATCGCGTTGCCGAGGTTGAACGCGCCGATGTTCATCGCGGAGGCGAGGTTCGGCGCGTCCGAGGCCGCATCCATCACCCGCATCTGCAAGGGCGGCACGATCGCGAAGCTGGCGATGCCCCAGATCAGGATGGCGATGGCGGCGGTCGCTGGCCATTGCATGAGCACCGCGAACGCGAGCAGCGTCAGTGCCATGATCGCCAGCATGGTCATGAGCGCACGGTCGACCGAACGGTCGGCCAGCCGCCCGCCGACGCCGTTGCCGATCGTCGCGCCGACGCCGAACAGCATCAGCATCGCGGTGACATAGCCAGTCGAGCCATGCGTCACATCGCGCAGGATCGGCACGATATAGGTGAACACGGTGAACACGCCGCCAAAGCCGATCGTCGTCAGCGCCAGCGCCATCACCACCGGCCCGCGCGTCAGCACGCGCAGTTCGGCCCGCATGTCGCCGCCCTCCGCGGCGGGCAGCGGCGGCAGCGCGAGACGCAGCGACAGCATCGCGATCGCGCCGACGCCCGCGATCCCGGCAAAGGCGGTGCGCCAGCCGATCGCCTCGCTGACCCAGGTCGCCGCCGGCACGCCGCCGATCGTGGCGACGGTCAGCCCGGTGAACATCGCCGCCACCGCGCCCGCGCGCTTGTCCGGCGGCACCAGGCTCGCGGCCACCACCGATCCGACGCCAAAGAACGCGCCATGGTTGAACGAGGTGACGACCCGCGCCGCCATCAGCATCCAGTATCCGTCCGCCACCGCCGACAGCGCGTTGCCGAGCGTGAAGATGCCCATCAGCGCGATCAGCAGTGTTCGCCGGTCGATCCGCCCGGTGGTGAGCGTCATCAACGGCGCGCCGATCAGCACGCCCATCGCATAGGCGCTGACCAACAATCCGGCGGCGGGGATCGACACATGCAGGTCCCCCGCGATGACCGGCAACATGCCCATCGGCGCGAACTCGGTCACGCCGATGCCGAAGGCGCCGACCGCCAGTGCGAGCAATCCGAGGTTGAACTTCATGATCCTGGCTCCCTCAAACCATCGGCGGCGCTAGGCGGGCAAAACCCTCCTGCTGCCGGTAGGGGGTGTGCGGATAGGGCGGCAGCACGTCGCTTGCGGCGTCGAGCGCCGCCACCTGCTCGGGCGACAGCGCCCAGCCGATCGCGCCGAGATTGTCGCGCAGCTGCGCCTCGTCGCGCGCACCGATGATGACCGACGCTACGGTCGGCCGCCGCAGCAGCCAGTTGATCGCGACCTGGGGAACGGTCTTGCCCACTTCGGCCGCCACCGCCTCCAGCGCATCGACGACGCGGTAGAGATGCTCGTCCTCGACCGGCGGCGCGAATTGGGCCGTCTCGTGGAGGCGGCTGCCCGCCGGGATCGGCCGTCCGCGCCCGATCTTGCCGGTCAGCCGTCCCCAGCCGAGCGGGCTCCAGACCAGCGCGCTGACGCCCTGATCGGCGGCGAGCGGCATCAGGTCCCACTCATAGGCACGGCCGATCAACGAGTAATAGACCTGATGCGCGACGAGGCGCGGCCAGCCGTGACGATCGGCCAGGCTTTGCGCCTTCATGATCTGCCAGCCGGGATAGTTGGAGACGCCCGCATAGCGGACCTTGCCGTCGGCGATCAGCCGGTCAAGCGCGCCCATCACCTCCTCGGTGGGCGTAGACGCGTCGAAGGCGTGCAGCTGGAGCAGGTCGATGCGGTCGGTGCCGAGCCGCCGCAATGCCGCCTCGACCGCGCCGATCAGCCGCGCCCGCGACGCGCCCCAGTCCTGCGGGCCGTCACCCATCGGCAGGCCGGTCTTGGTCGAGATCAGGACGGCATCGCCCCGCCCCTTGATTGCTTCGCCGAGAACCTGTTCGGACGCGCCATCCGAATAGACGTCGGCGGTGTCGAACAGCGTCACGCCCGCGTCGAGGCAGATATCGACCAGCCGCCGCGCCTCGGCAGCGTCGCTTGTGCCCCAGGCGCTGAACAGCGGTCCCTTGCCGCCGAAGGTCCCCGCGCCGAACGACAGGGCCGGAACGCGCAGGCCGGACGATCCCAATTGCCGATATTCCATGACACCTCCTTTGCGAATGTCATTGTCAGGCGCATAAATGGACGGTGAAGCAGTGCGGCGGAACCGCCCGCCGGTGCAAAGGATCTATGCCTTGGACGCAAAGGTGATAGGCAATGACGATCGCGCCCGGTCACTCGCCCTGTTCGCGAGCGTGGTGGAGCAAGGCAGCTTCTCCGCCGCCGGCCGCACGCTCGGGCTGACGCCCTCGGCGGTGGCGCGCGCGATCGACCGGATCGAGGCGCGGCTGGGCGTCCGGCTGCTGCTGCGCTCCACCCGCGCGCTGACACTCACCGCCGAGGGGCAAGCCTATCTGCTCGCCGCCCGCCGCATCCTCGCCGATCTCGACGATGCCGAGCAGCAGATCGCCGATCAGGGCGCACCACGCGGACGGCTGCGGATCAGTGCGGCGCTGGCGCATGGCCGGTTGTGCGTCGTGCCGCTGCTCGGCGATTTCGCCCGCGCCTATCCGCACATCCTGATCGATATCGCGCTGACCGACACGCTGGTCGACATCGCTGGGGGACAGGCCGATATCGCGATCCGCTTCGGCCCGCTTGCCGACAGCGGACTTACCGCCCGCAAACTGTCCGAGGCGCGGCGGGTGATCGTGGCGTCACCCGACTATCTGGCGCAGGCCGGCACGCCCAGGGTTCCGGAGGACCTGCACGCCCACAATTGCCTGAACTTCAACTTTCGCCGCGCCGAACCGATCTGGCCGTTCCGCCGCGATGGCAAAGATTTCGCGCTGTCCGTGGAAGGCAACATCGTTGCCAACAATGGTGAGACGCTGGGCCATCTCGCCGCCGCCGGGGTCGGCATCACCCGCGTCGGCCGCTTCAGCGTCGCGGCTGAGATCGCGGACGGGCGGCTCGTGCCGCTGCTGGAAGAATACAATCCAGGCGATGTCGAGTTGATCCACGCCGTCTTCGTCGGCGGCGCCGCCACGCCTGCACGGGTGCGGGTGTTCGTCGACTTCCTGGTCGAGCGCTTAGCCAGCCGGTTCGAGTAACTGGCGCGACACGGCCGATTCCAGAAAGGCGTACAGCCGGTCATCGTCGCTCATGGCGACGTTGAAGCGCATGTGATCCCGCCATCCGCCGCTGGTGCTGAACACCGGGCCCGGCGCCAGGACGATACCTGCATCAATCGCCCTGCGCGCGAGGTCGACTGCATCGACCCCATTCGGCAATTGCGCCCAAAGAAAGATGCCTGCCGCCGGATCGGTCCATGGCTCGATACCGATGGCCCGCAGACGTTTCGCCACCCGGGCCGTAGCCCGGGCCAGCCGGCTCCGGATACCATCAACGTGACGCCGATAGCTGCCATCGGTCAGCACCGCGTGCAGCAGGTTGGCGGCGAGCGGACTGCCCGCCATCGACGTCGCGATGCGCAGGTCGGCCAGCCCTTCGATCCAGTCGGGTCGCGCCGCGATATGGCCACAGCGCACCGCCGCTGACAGCGACTTGGAGAAGCTGCCGATACGGATCGTCCGGTCGAGGCCGTCGAAGGCCGCCAGACGCGGCGAAGGCGCATGCTCGAAGTCGGCGAAGATATCGTCCTCGACGACGATCATGTCGTGCGCCTCTGCGATCTTGAGCAATCGGTGCGCGGTGGCGGCGGCGAGCGACGCGCCGGTCGGGTTATGGACGCCCGAGTTGGTCAAATAGAAGCGTGGTCGATGCGTCGTGGCGGCCTCGGCGAAGACGGCGGCGTCCGGACCGGTGGGTGTCATCGGCACTCCGACTACCTTGGCGCGGTGCGCCCGCAGCAGCGCCAGAAAGTTGAAATAACATGGGTCGTCGACCAGCACGGTATCACCCGGCTGAAGCAGGAAGCGGCAGACCAGATCGAGCGCATGGGTGCCGCTGTCGGTCAGCAGGATCTGTTCGGGGCCGGCTTCGATCCCCTGGTCCGCCATCCGCCTCGCCAACAACGCCCTGAGCGGGGGCGAGCCCAAGGGGGATGCATAGCCCGCCAGCGTGCCGTTCTCGTCGGATCGCGCCGCCCCGCGCATTGCTTTGCGGAGCGCGTCGCCCGCCAGCCAGTCATCGGGCAGCCAGCCGCATCCCGGCATCAATTCATGGCGCCGCTCGCCCAGCGACTGGCGCAGCATCCAGAGCGGATCGACCTCGCGCTCCTTCGTGCTGGCCAGCCGATCCAACGCCAGCGGGGCCAAGGGCGCGGCGACATAAAAGCCCGATCCCGGTCGCGAGCGAATGACGCCTTCGGCCGCGAGGCGATCATAGGCATCGACCACCGTCGAGCGCGCGACGCCGCTCGTCTCGGCCATGGCGCGGATCGACGGCAGCCGAGCGCCCGGCGTCAGCGCGCGGGCATCGATCCGGTCGCGGATCGCGCGGACCACCATGCCGGTGCGGGTTTCGTCGGGGGCGCTCGCCATCGTACTGCCAATCTCACCAATACAGTTCGGCATGATCGTACCGATGTGTATCTGTCAGCGCCAGTTGTCGCGCGATAGGACCAGCTATCATCAACAGGAGATGCCCGTGACCCGCCCCTTTCGCCTCGTCGACGTATTCGGCACTGGTCCGCTGACCGGCAATCCCTTGGCCGTCATCGCCGATGCCGATGACCTGACGACGGACGAGATGCAGGTGATCGCGAGCTGGCTGAACTTTTCGGAGACGACCTTCCTGCTGCCGCCGACCGATCCGTCTGCCGATTATCGCGTGCGCATTTTCACCATGGCGCATGAACTGCCCTTCGCTGGGCACCCGACCTTGGGGACCGCCCATGCGTGGGCGGAAGCGGGCGGGCAGCCGAAGCAGGACGGCATGATCGTGCAGGAATGCGGCGTGGGGCTGGTGACGATCCGGCGCGATGGCGACCAGCTTGCTTTTGCCGCCCCACCATTGCTGCGCGGGGGCGCGCCGACCGACGCGGAGATCGCTCAGGTCGCCGATCTGCTGCGGATCGACCGCGCGGCGATCGTCGATGCCGCCTGGGCGGACAATGGCCCCGGCTGGATCGCGGTCATGCTGGAGTCGGCGGAGGCGGTGCTGGCGGTCGAACCGACGCGGCATCACCCCGAGCATATCGACATCGGCATCGTCGGACCACATGCGCCCGGCAGCGAGGTCGCGTTCGAACTGCGCGCGCTCTTCACCGACGCGCATGGCGGGCTGATCGAGGACCCGGTGACCGGCAGCCTCAACGCGTCCGTCGGCCAGTGGCTGTTCGCAAGCGGTCGGGCCAGTGGCAGCTATGTCGCCGCTCAAGGTACGCGCCTTGGGCGGAGCGGGCGTATCCATGTCTCGCAGAACGAGGCCGGGCAGGTTTGGGTCGCCGGTGCAACTCGAACGCTGTTCTCCGGGCGGACGCAAGGGTGATGCAGGTCGCGGTCCTGACCTTCGACGGCTTCAACGAACTGGATTCGTTCGTGGCCGCCGCGATCATCAACCGGCTGCGCCCGCATGGCTGGGCCGCGCACATCACCGCGCCGACCGAGACGGTGACGTCGTTGAACGGCGTCACCGTCCACCGCCAGCGGCCGCTCGAATTTGTTGAGGAAGCCGACGCTGTGCTGATCGGCAGCGGCGCTCGCACGCGTGAGATTGCCGCCGATGGAGCGACGCTTGCCAGGCTTCGTCTCGATCCGACGCGGCAATTGATCGCAGCGCAGTGTTCGGGGACGCTGTTGCTGGCCAAACTCGGCCTGATCGCCGATCTGCCAGCCTGCACCGACCTGACCACCAAGCCATGGGTGTTGGAAGCCGGTGTCACCGTCATCGACGCACCGTTCGCCGCTCATGGCAATGTCGCGACGGCGGGCGGTTGTCTGGCCGCGCCCTATCTCGCCGCATGGCTGATCGCGCACGGAGGCGAGCCCGAACTGGCGCGCGAGGCACTTCGTTACGTCGCGCCGGTCGGCGAGAAGGCGCACTTCGTCGACCATGCCATGGCAATCGTCGCGGGCGAGTTGGCATTCGCCTGACCCGCCCGCGCGCTCATTTCGTAGGAACCCGCGTCGAGCTTACGCCTGCGGGCTGTCCCAGCCTTCCAGGACTATCTTGCCCCGCGTGGTGGTGCTCTCGATGCGGCGGTGCGCCTCGATCAGGTTAGCGGCATTGATCGGCGAGAGCGTGTCGCTCGCCGTGGTGCGAATGCGTCCTTCGTCCACCAGTTCGGCCACCGCGTCCAACAGTCGACCTTGCTCGCCGACGTCCGGTGTGTCGAAGAGCGACCGCGTGAACATCAATTCCCAATGGACCGACACCGCCTTGCGCTTGAAGGCGACGATGTCGAGGCTGGCGGGATCGTCGATCAGCGCGAAGCGCCCCTGCGGCGCGATCAGCTCGGCGATATCGGTCAGATGGCGATCGGTATGGGTGGTCGAGAAGACGAAGGCGGGCGCACCGATCTCCAGCGCGGCGATCTGCGGTGCCATCGGCCGGGAATGATCGATGACATGATGCGCGCCGAGGTCGCGCACCCAGCCTCCCGTCTCGGCGCGCGAGGCAGTGGCAATCACGGTCAGGTCGGTGCGGGCCCGCGCGATCTGGATCGCCGCGGAACCGACGCCGCCCGCGCCGCCGATGATCAGGACGGCGCGGGCGCCGCCAGCCGGCTGGTCGTCGACCTTCAACCGGTCGAACAGGGTTTCCCACGCCGTGATCGCGGTCAGCGGCAGCGCCGCCGCCTCGGCGAAGCCGATGCTGCGGGGACGATGGCCGACGATCCGCTCGTCGACCAGCTGATATTCGGCATTGCTGCCGTCGCGCATCAGGTCACCCGCATAGAAGACCTCTTCACCCACCTTGAAGCGGGTGGCCTCCGGGCCGACCGCCTCGACCACGCCCGCCGCATCCCAGCCGAGAATGCGCTCGTCACGTCCGTCTAATGGCGCGGCGCCAGTGCGAACCTTCGCGTCGACCGGGTTCACCGAGATGGCCCGAACCGCGACCAGAATGTCGCGCCCGGTCGGAACGGGCCGTGGCAGTTCGACCTCGACAAGGGCTTCGTCCCGGTCAATCGGGCCGGGCTGGCGATAGGCTATGGCGCGCATGGGTCTTGCTCCTTCTGCTGACGCACGCGAGATAGGGACGGTGTCAGCTTACGTCGTAGGCACAAAAAACGCTCATAGTGTCGAAAAGGATACCGCCCCGATGGCGAAGGCCCGTCACTCCCGCCTCGATTGTACCCCGGGCTGCGCCGTCGAGGCGGCGGTGAGCCTGATCGATGGGAAGTGGAAGGCGGTGATCCTCTATCATTTGCAGGACGGACGCACGCGCTTCAACGAGTTGCGCCGCCGTGTCGGTGACGTGACGCCGCGCATGCTGACCAACCAGCTGCGCGAGCTGGAGGCCGATGGCCTGATCGAGCGCGAGGTCTTCGCCCAAGTGCCGCCGCGCGTCGAATACAGCCTGTCCGATCGTGGCCGATCCCTGTCGCCGATCATCGCAGCGCTGAAGGCTTGGGGCGATGCGAATATGGACCTCTTCGCACGGCGGTGATCATCCGGCTGATGCCTCGGCGGTGTTCGCGGCATTGCTCGAACGGCGTCATGCTTGGATGCACGCCAAGAGATGGGCATGTGAGATAAGCGACGGGTTTCCGACGTTTTTGCGCAGTATGTTCACATCCTGTTCTGCATGCGTTAAAAGGTGCGCATGGCGGTGCGTAAGATCATTCACGTCGACATGGACGCCTTCTTCGCGTCGGTGGAGCAGCGTGACGATCCGTCGCTGCGCGGCAAGCCGGTTGCGGTCGGCCATGCCGCCGCGCGAGGGGTGGTGGCTGCGGCCAGCTACGAGGCGCGCACGTTCGGCGTTCGATCCGCGTTGCCCTCGGTCACCGCGCTGCGCCGCTGTCCCGACCTGATCTTCGTGCCGCCCCGCTTCGAAGTGTACCGCGACGTATCGCGCCAGATCCATGACGTGTTCGCGCGCTATACCGACCTGATCCAGCCCCTGTCGCTCGACGAGGCCTATCTCGACGTCACCGCGAACAAGCGCGGCCTAGAAACCGCATGGCTGACCGCCAAGGCGATCCGCGCCGACATTCTGGCGGAGACCGGCCTGACCGCGTCGGCAGGCATCTCGTACAATAAGTTCCTGGCCAAGCTTGCGTCCGATCACCGCAAGCCCAACGGCCAGTTCGCCGTCACGCCGGACATGGGCGCCGCCTGGGTCGAGACGCTGCCCGTCAGCCGCTTCCACGGCGTTGGACCGGTGACGGCGGAGAAGATGAAGCGGCTCGGAATCGAGACCGGGGCCGATCTGCGCGCCAAGTCGCTGGCGTTCCTGCAGCAGCATTTCGGCAGTTCCGCCGAATGGTATCACGCCATCGCGCGCGGGCAAGACGACCGGCCGGTCAATCCGAACCGGGTGCGAAAGTCGTCGGGGTCGGAAACGACGTTCAACCGCGACCTGACGGAACCCGGGGAGATCGAGGCCGGCGTGCTCAATATGGCCGACGATGTCTGGGAGTGGTGCGAGGCACGGCAAGCCTTCGGCCGCACTGTCACGGTGAAGATCAAATACGCTGACTTCCATCAGATCACCCGACGCCGCAGCCAGCCCGTGGCGGTCACCAATCGCGAAGGCCTGCGCCGCGCGGCGCTCGACCTGATCCGGTCGGTTCTGCCGACCCAGAAGGGGATACGACTGGTCGGCGTAACGGTATCGAACTTCGTCGAGGCCGAGGCAGTGGTGGCAATCGAATTGCCGATCTTTGCGGAGGCGGCGGCGTGATGCCCGACCTGTTCGATGCGCCGCTCCTGCCAGGGCTCGCCACGCGGGCGAATCTGATCACGGCGGACGAGGAGCGCATGTTGATCGAACGGATCGACGCGACCGGCCTCGAGCCGTTCCGCTTTCAGGGCTGGACAGGCAAGCGGCTGACAACGTCCTTCGGATGGAGTTACGACTTCGAAGTCGGGCGCCCCACGGATGCGCCGCCCATGCCGGACTGGCTCGTATCTATTCGCGACAGGGCGGCTGATTTCGCCGGCCTCGCGCCCGAGGCGCTGATCCAAGCGCTGCTGATCCGCTACGACCCAGGCGCCGGAATTGGCTGGCATCGCGACCGGCCGATCTACGGGCATGTCCTCGGCATCTCCCTCGGCGAACCGGCGACGATGCGCTTCCGGCGGCGGCGCGCGGACGGTTTTGACCGCGTGTCGGTGCCGCTCGATCCCCGGGGCGGCTATCACATGAGCGGACCCGCCCGCCGCGACTGGGAGCACAGCATTGCGCCGATGGAACACCCGCGCTGGTCGATCACCTTTCGTAGTCTCGCGGAGCATCGGTGATCGACGAAAAGGGTCTAATCGTCGAACATGGCGTCGGCATTCGGGTGAGCCGGACCATCGCGGTGAAGCGGCTCGATAAGGACTTCTTCGCGGACGAATGACGAAGCAGATGGCAGCGACGCTTATAGCTCAGCCGCGCTTGTTCACTTGTACCCCTTATTGTACTCCGTGCTGTGCAACTCGCCGACATGCGGGTTGCATGGCGACGCAAAATCAATGACGTAACGCGCGGGAAAAATTGGTCAGTAATCCTGTCTATTCGACCATCCGCTTGAAAGTCTTTGCTTTATCGTCTTAACGCCGGCGATCACCGACGGTTATGCCCCCGACTGTACCCCTTGGGGTGGGGGAATGGGCTTTTCGAACGTAGGCTTGCCCTGCAGTCTCTATTGGCGGCGCAAGAAAATGACAGTCGCCGGCATGCAATCTACGCTGGCGTAACCCATCGGTGCAATGAGCTTTACGGACGCGCAGGTTACCAAATTGCGCCGTGAAAAGCAGCCATCGGGATTTCCGATCAAGCGACCCTGACAATTCAGCTCACGGATTCGACAGGGGATCGTCAATTGCGGCAAGACTGATAAGCTGATGCCCATCCGCCCCGAACATGTCTCTCTCTACCCGGTCGATTGGCAGCATATCTCACGCTTAATCCGCTTCAAAAGGGCAGGCGGCGTTTGCGAGCGTTGCTGGCGGCCATACGGGACGCACGTCTTTCATCTCGGGGACGGGCGGTGGTGGGACGCAGACCGGGCCTACTGGCGGCGCGCCTGGGGGCGGCGCGCGCGACGCCCCACCGAGGACATCCTGGTCAAGGGCAAGTGGACCAAAACGGTGCCGGTCTGCGCTCACCTCCATCACAATCCAGGCGACAGCGCCTTCGACAAACTGGCAGCCTTATGTCAGCGTTGCCCCATGATCCACGATGCCGCTGAGCATCGCCGTCGTCGCTGGCTGAACGCGCCTCGCCGGCAGGCACCGGGCGAGCTCTTCTACGGCCCATACCCACAGCACGGTGCAGACTGGAGCACGCCGATGCCCATCAGCATGCTGGAAGACGGAAGGGCAATACCCGCGCGCGTCTGGCATACCCGTAAAATAGCGATTGATGCTGCTTGAGACGTTCTTGAAACGGCCAGCATGGATCAATGAGAAAAACGCCAACGGACGTTCGCGGCGACAAGGCGCTCCATGTTTCATTAACCATGTCGCGCTAGGAGGCCGGGAACCCGGCCGGCCGTGCAGGCGGGGTTGGTTAATCTGTCCTCATCCTTTCGAGAGATGGCCATGTCCATGTCCACTGAGCCCGCGCGCTCGTTCCACGTCGTCGCGCGCGCCATCGCGCTCCTGCGTCCCGAGCGGCTGAAGGCCGGCTCGCTGCTTGGCGCGGGTGCGCTGGTCGCCCTGTTACAGGTCGCCGAGCCCCTATTGTTCGGCAAGGCGGTGAACGGACTGACCACTGGTGCCGATCCGATGCGCTATGTCGGGATGTGGTGCGCCATCAGTATCACCGTCTTTGCGGCCGGTGTCGTGATCGCGTTGCTTGCTGACCGGCTGGCGCACCGCCGCCGACTCGCTGCGATGTCGAACTATGTCGAACATCTGCTCGCGCTGCCGCCGGCCTTCCACACCCAGGCGCGCTCGGGGCGGCTGATGCGCATCATGATCTCGGGCTGCGACGGGTTGTTCAACCTGTGGCTGCCGCTGTTGCGCGATCAGATCACGAACATTGGCATTTTGACGCTGCTGCTGCCGATCGCCCTACTGACCAACTGGCGGCTCGCCATGGTGCTGCTGGTGCTGATGCTGGTCTACTCCGCGGTTAACCTGCTCGTCATGCGCCACACCGCCACGGGACAGGCGCGTGTCGAGGATCGCTTTACCGACATTTCGGGCAATCTGGGCGACCTGTTCGGCAACGTGACCGTGCTCCAGAGCTTTCTGGCGGTACCTGGCGAGATGGGCAACGTCCGCCGCTCGCTCCACGACCTGCTGCATGCGCAATATCCGGTGCTCAACTGGTGGGCGGTGTCAGCGGTGCTGACGCGTGGTGCTTCATCAATCGCGATCGTCTCGGTTTTCGGCATCGGCGCTGCGCTGATAGGGCGTGGTCTTGCAACGATCGGCGACGTGGTGTCGTTTGTCGGTTTCGCCACGCTGATGATCGCGCGGCTCGAGACGGTCACTGGCTTCATCGTCAACATCGCGCAACGACTGCCAGCGTTGCGCCAGTTCTTCGAGGTGCTCGACCAGCAGAGCCATATCGCGGAGGCCAACGACGCTCGCCCGCTGGCAGTAGCGCACGGCCGCGTCACTTTCGACGACGTATCCTTCCGCTATCCGACCGGATCGGGTGCGGTACACGACCTTAGCTTCGAGGTGGCACCGGGCGAGACGGTGGCGATCGTCGGTCCGACCGGATCGGGCAAGTCGACCGCATTGGGGCTGTTCCAGCGTGCCTGGGATCCCGAGAAGGGACGCATCCTGGTTGACGGGCAGGACATTCGGGGTGTCACACTTGCCTCACTGCGTGCGGCAACCGGCGTGGTCTTCCAAGAAGCCGGCTTGTTCAACCGCTCGATCGCGGAAAACATCGCGATGGGCAATCCCGACGCAACCATGGAACAGATCGAGGATGCGGCGCGTTTCGCGGGGGCCTATGAGTTCATCATGCGCAAGCCCGACGGCTTCGCCACTCCCGTAGGCGATCGCGGCGCCGGCCTGTCGGGCGGCGAGCGGCAACGGATCGCGATCGCGCGCGCACTGTTGAAGAACGCGCCGATCCTGCTGCTGGACGAGGCGACGAGCGCGCTTGACGTCGCTACCGAGGCGCGGTTGCAGGAAAGTCTGGAGCGTTTGCGCCAGGGGCGCACCACCTTTGTAATCGCGCACCGCCTGTCGACCGTGCGTACCGCCGACCGGATCGTCGTGCTCGACCAAGGGCGGATTGTCGAACAGGGTGGCTTCGACGAACTGCTAGCGGCTGGCGGGGCCTTCGCGAAGCTGGCGCAGGACGGTGGTCTCGCGACGCCCGCCGCCAACGACGACGCCGACGGCCGCGCCGCCGCATGATCCGTGCCTTCCTCGTGGCCTGCTACGACTAGCGATCAGGGGGCAGCTGCTCTCGATCAGATTGGAGAAAAAACGGGGGGTGCCAGTACCAGAGTGGTGACAGCTGGGGCACCTATGCCGGCAACGTTCGTGTCAGTGGCTGCAGGTAAATTGTCTGCACTTGGTGGATCACAGACTGACCGCTATCGGGCGCTGAGGCGGCGTAAGCGGCCTTTCGTTCATCTGTGCGACTAGAGCGTTTTCCGGCCGACCTGAGTCGAAGAGGGATTTGCACGGGCGCGCCGATCTGGTCCACGCTGCTGGCTGGATGGAGGCCGGCATGGATGGGCAAGCCCTTGTCGATGGACCTGCGGTCGCGAACGCTGGCTTCGGTTGACGAGGGGGGGCGCTGCCGGGCTGCGGCGCGGCGGTTCGGAATGGCGGCCGCGACGGTGATCCGCTGGCACGACCAGCGCCGCATCACGGGTGGCTATGCCGCCAAGGCGCAGGGCAGGGACCCGCGGTCGCGTCGGATCGAGGCGCATGCGCCCACGATCCTGGCGCTGCACGAAGCGCGGCGCGACATCACGCTGGACGAACTGCGCCGGGATCTGGGGCCAGGTGGGCGTCGCGGTGGCGATCTCGACGCTGCACCGTTTCTTCGCCCGCCACGGGATCACGCGCAAAAAAAGACTGGCCACGCGATCGAGCAGGACCGCGCCGACGTCCTGAGCCAGCGCGAGGCATGGTGCGACGGGCAGCTCGATCTCGAGCCTGCGCGGTTGGTGTTCATCGACGAGACCTGGACGGCGACCAACATGACCTGGAACCACGGCCGCTGCCGACGAGGCGAGCGGCTGCGGATGGGCTACCCCCCGCACGGCCACCGCAAGACGACTACGCTGGTCGCAGGCCTGCGCATGACCGGCATGGTCGGACCGATGGTGCTCGACGGCCGGATCAAGGGCGACTGGTTCGAGGCCTATGTCGGCCAGGTGCTCGTGCCCGACCTCAAGCGCGGCAACATCGTCATCATCGACAACCTGTCCAGCCACAAGCGCGCCAGCATACGCAACCCGATCGAGACGGCCGCCGCCCGCCTCATGTTCCTCCCGCCCCACAGCCCCGATTTCAAACCATCGAAAAGGCGTTCGCCCGCCTCAAGGCCATGCTCCGCAAAGCCGGAGAGCGGACCGTCTCCGGCCTGTGGTCTCGCATTGGCAGGTTGGTCGATCTATTCCAGCCGCAGCAATGCGCCAACAACTCCAGCTTCTGCGGCTGTGACCCAGACTGAATGGAAACCGCTCTGGATAGCCTGGCCCGCTCTGTCTTTCAGTCCGCTTCCCTCACACATCACGATATCCGCAGCAGCGAAATCACGTGGTAAACGAGGCCATGACGGGGAGATGAATGAGTGTTGGAGGTTGGGAAGCAGGCAAGTAGGCGTGAATGCCCGGATCCGGGTCAAAGCATTGCGCCATGCCAAGACGCTATTCGCGTATTGAGGTCTGCTCCGGCGCTCGCGCATAGCGCATGGGCGGCATGCCGACGTACCGGGTAAAGGCGGTGCTGAATGTGCTGGCCGATCCATAGCCGACCTCGGCGGCGACCTGACCGATCGCGAGACCGCGCGTGCGCAACAGGCGCTTCGCCAACGCCATCCGCCAGGTAAGCAGATACGCGATGGGCGGTATGCCGACGGTGCTGGTGAAGCGCGCGAAGAAGGCGGAGCGCGACATGGCCGCCTCCGCGGCCAAGTCCGTGACCGTCCACGGATGCGCGGGGCGCGCGTGCATGGCTCGCAAGGCGGCAACCAGCCGATCGTCGGACAGGCCTCGCGCGAGGCTCGGCATAGCGGCGGGGCTGGAGCCGCAGCGCAACGCCTCGATCAGAAGGACCTCGAGCAAGCGCTCCAGCACCAATTCACGCCCTGGCCTTGCCTTGCGGGTCTCGTCCCCCACCAAATCCATCAACGTGGCCAGCCGCGGCTCGCCACGGGCCACCACCATCGCCGGTAGCAGCGACACGAGCAGAGCGGCGTCCGGTGACGCGAAACTGCAAATCCCGACCTGCATGCGCAGATTGACGGGCTGATCGGCTTGTCCGATGCGGAACCGACCCTCGCCGATCTCGGTCGGGCTCATGACGGCGCCATACGGCGGTGGGTCCATGCTCTCGATCCCGTCTATGGCCCGGTTGCCCGTGGCCGGCAGCAGCACGAAGTCGCCGGCCCGTACGACGACCGAGGCTTGGCCGGCGCTCACAACCCGGCATTCGCCTTCCAGCACCGCGAAATAGACAGGCTTCCCCTCGACGTCGCGGCGGATGCGCCAGCGCCCGGCATATTCAACGAGTTTCGAGAAGCTCGCGGAGGGCCGCAGCAGGGTCACGATGTCGGCAAGCGGATCGATGCTCATATCAGGACGATCGCCAATGAAGTCAGGATTGACGACCATAGTCAGTCTCGACCCCGGAAACCATCTCCGGCGCTCCCATACTCGTCAATGGAGCAAGACATGCCCAGCGTCCTCATCACCGGCTGTTCCTCGGGCTTCGGTCTCGAAACCGCCAAGCTGTTCCTCGACCGCGGCTGGCGTGTCGTCGCGACGATGCGCACGCCTGACCCGGACCTGATGCCGTCATCGGACCGGCTGACCATCCTGCCGCTCGACGTCACGGACCGCGACAGCATCGCCAGTGCGGTCACGCAGGCGGGGCCGATCGACGTGCTGGTCAACAATGCCGGTTTCGGCGCCGCGGTCCCGATCGAGCTCATCGAGTTCGAGACGGCGCGCCAACTCTTCGAGACCAATATGCTCGGCACGCTTGCGATGATGCAGGCGTTCCTGCCGGCCTTCCGCGAGCGCCGATCCGGCGTGATCGTCAACGTGACCTCGACCGTCACGTTGAAGCCGCTGCCGCTGGTCAGCACCTATCGCGCCAGCAAGGCCGCGGTGAATGCGCTCACCGAAAGCCTGGCGGTCGAGATGCAGCCGTTCGGCGTGCGCGTCCACATCGTGCTGCCCGGCCGTTCCCCGACGACGCAGTTCGGCGCGAATGCGAGGCCGCACCTGCGCGGTCTCGACGATCCCGACTATAAGCCGTTGATCGAGGGCATGATGAAACAGTTCCAGGAGGACACGGGGCCAGTCACCCATGCCCAGGACGTCGCAGCTGCCGTCTTCGATGCCGCGACCAACCCGTCCGCACCGCTCAAGATACCCGCTGGCGCAGATGCGATCGCCTGGATGGAGGACGCCGCCTGACGCGCGAAATGCGGCGGCCGACGGGACTCAACCCGCCGGCCGCCGGGCCGCAGCCCGAAGATCAGGCCGAAGCGAGCCGGACTGCCGTCTCGCGATAGTCGTGCAGGGGCCGGCCGAGCAGGCTGGCCAGGCGCTCGCGGTCGCCTGCTTCCGGGATCATCCCGTCGCTGACGTAGCGCTCGGCCATCAGCCGCATCTCATAGGCCATCCAGCGCGGCATGAACGTCGCCATATTCTGTTCGAAGCCGCTGGGATCGTCGCCGCCATAGGCGACGGGGCGGCCCAGGACGTCGGACCATATCGCTGCCACGTCCTCGCCGGTCAGCGTTTCGGGACCGACCACGTTGATCGTCTCGATCGGCAGCTTTTCAGGTGCGCGATCGCGCCGGATCAGCTCGATCGCCGCGACCTCGGCGATGTCGCGTGCATCGACCATGGCCACGCCCTTGCCGCCGATCGGCATCGGATAGACACCGTGCTGAAGGATCACGTCCTTCACCATCGCCTCGTTGTCGATGAAATAGGTCGGACGCAAAATGGTGGCGCCGAAGTTCATCGCCTCGAGCATCCGCTCGGCACCCGATTTCACCGCAAAGTGAGGCACGTTGACGGCGCGGTCGGCGTCGAACACCGACAGATAGACGACGCGATCGACACCGGCCTCTCGCGCGACGTTCAGCGCGACGATCGCCTGGGTGAACTCGTCACCGGTCACCGCATTGAGCAGGAACAGCGTCCTTACGCCAACGAAGGCGGCGCGCAGTGAGTCGATATCCAGAAGATCGCCTTTGGCAACATCGACGCCCGTCGGAAACGCCGCCTTGGCAGGGTCACGGGTGAGGACGCGGACAGAGGCGTCGCGAGCGACAAGCTGTTCGACGACGTGGCGGCCGACGCGCCCGGTGGGGCCGATTACGAGGATGGTCATGTGGCTTCTCCTTGGGTCTTGCTGACCCGAGCAAGATGCGTGATCCATGTTCCGGCAACTAGGCACACAATCTAGACGCACCGTCTCATGGGTGGAACGATATGGACCTACTCGCGCTCGCCGATTTCACGCTCGTCGCCCGCCATGGCGGCTTCGGCAAAGCCGCGCGTGCCGCGCGCAGGCCCAAGGCGACGCTGTCGCGGCGCGTGTCGGAGCTGGAGGCCGCGCTCGACCTGCGCCTGTTCGAGCGCGGCCAGCGCGACCTCAAGTTGACCGAGGAGGGGCGGGCGCTGGCCGAACGCGCAGGCGCTCTGCTGGCAGAGCTGGAGGAGACGACGATCGAGATCGCATCGGGCAGCGCGGCGGTGCGTGGACGCCTCAGGATCAGCGCGCCCCTGCTTTTCTCCCAGACCGCGATGGGGCGGCTGGCGGCCGGGTTCGCGCAGCGCCATCCCGACGTCCGATTGGAGGTCACGACCGACGACCGCGCGGTCGACATGATCGAGGAAAGCTATGACCTGGTCATCCGCGTAAATCCGGCGGCGGACGATGCACTGGTGGGTCGACCCTTCCTCCACGACCGCCTGGTCGTCGTCGCTGCACCTGACCTGTCGCCGCTGGCCGGCGGCATCTTCCCTGCCGTGGTGCGCGACCGCGACGTCGAGAGCAGCTGGACGATCGACACCGCCGATGGGCAACGCGCGATCGCGGTCGATCCGGTGCTCCGATTGTCCTCGCTGGTAATGATACGAGATGCGGTGCGTCTTGGTGCCGGCGTGGCCCGCTTGCCCCTCTCGCTGGTCAACGGGGACATCGCGAGAGGGCGACTGATCGCATTGGGTGACGTCCCGGCCGCACCGATCGCGCTATGGGCGCTCTACCCCTCGCGACGCCTGCTGAACGCCAGGGTGTCGGCGTTCCTGGAGCATTTGCGGCAATCCTTTCCGAACGGGACGGCCGAAGAACTCGCGGCCTATCTGGATGATCGGTGCTGACCGTCGGCTGTTCGCCGATCACGACGCGTCACCTGAGCGAACGACGGCTAATGGGCAGCCCCTGCCTCGCTCAGGATGGCGGAATGTTCGTCAGGCCGGTCTTGAAGCGGGATTATCCTTTGCCGGAGCTGCGCCATTGAGCGGCACTGTCCTCAGCGACGGTTGAACGGCTGCGCTTGTCCCCGATAGCATCCCGTTGAGTGAACCTCCAGCGATGCCGAGTTCCGCCATCAATCCATCGATAAGCGGACCGCCCACCCGGTACCGCATCGCTGCGGAGACTGCGGCATCCGCGAGGTTTGGATGCCCCCCATTGCCGCCAGCGTCGCTGCCAGGCGTCTCGCCGTGAAGACCGCGAGCATCGACGATGCTGATCCGATCGATGTTCTCCATGGGCTTGCTGGCAGCAGCTATGATGGCGGGCAGGGCCTCCAGCATAGCCTTGCGGATCAGGAGAGCGGTCTGCGCATCACTGAGGATGTTCGTGGCCTCGTTCAGCGATGCCTGGCCGGCGGCATCGACCTTGAAGGCAGCCTCCCGACCCTCGGCGCGTGCTTTTTCGGCATCGGCTTCGGCGACGGCCTCGGTACGAAGGGCACTCGCGCGAGCCTCCGCGGCCTCTTTCTCGGCGGTTGCAGCGACGGTGATCTGCACGGCTTCTTCTTGCGCGCGCTGGGTCGCGGCAATCACCGCGACGTTCTTGTTGCGGTTGGCGATCTCCGTTGCCTTGGCTGTTGCGACACTTTCCTCGGCGCGGACTGCGAGAGCGCGTGCCTCGTTGGCGGCGGCCGTAGCCGTAGACTCTTCCTCGGATTTCTGCGCGGTTTGCACCGCAGTCGTGATGCGCGCGATCTCGATCGTACGGTCGCGTTCGATCGTTGCCGTCTGGATCGCGCCATCGCGTGCGATGGTGGCCGTCTTGATCACCTTGTCGGCCTCGGTCTGCGCCACGGTCTGTGCCTGCGTGGCGGTGATCCGCGCGATTTCGGCGAGGCGGGTCTGCTCCGCCTCGGCCGTTGCGATCGCAGTGGCCTGCTCGGCGCGGCGTGCGGACAAGGTTTGCTCCTGGAGCAACCGCGCCTGCTCGGCGGCCTGCGCGATCTCCAGCGACTGGTTGTTGGCCTCCAGGTTGCGCTGTTCGATCGCCACCCGGTTGGTCGCGACGATATCGTTGCGGGTCTTCTTGCGCTCCTCGATCGTCCGAGTCAGGACGGTCAGACCTTCGGCATCGAAAGCATTGTTTTCGTTGAAATGCTCAAAGGCGGTCTGGTCGAAATGCGTGATCGACACCGATTCGAGGTGGAACCCGTTCATGTCCAGATCGGTGAGCAGTGCCTCCTGCACCTTCTGGATGAAGTCCGCGCGATTGGCGTGAAGATGCTCCATCGTCATCGTCGCGGCGACCGACCGTAGCGCCGAGACCAGTTTGCCGTCGAGCAGCGACTTGACCGCATCAGGATTGTTCACGGAGTCGCCGAGAGTCTGTGCGGCAGCTGCAATCGACTCTGCGTCGGGCTTGACCTTGATATGGAACAGGCCGACGACATCGACCCGCAGCTTGTCGAGCGTAATCAGCGCGTCCTTGTTGAGCCGCGATACCTCCAGCTTCACCGTTGTCAGGCGGACCTGCATCAGTTCGTGCAGAACGGGAATGACCATGATGCCGCCGTTCAGCACCACCTTTTCACCTCCGAAACCGGTTCGGATCAGCGCCACATCCTTGGTCGCGCGGCGATAAAGACGGGTCAGTATGACGCCAATGATGATGAAGGCGAGCAGGACGATGCCTGCGTAGATCAGGACGTTCAGTAGCGATGCAGGCATTTGGTCCCCCCAGTTGATCGTCGTATGTATCAGATCGATCGAAGAAGAGAATTATCTTCCGCCAGGACGAAGAACAGCTGCCCCTCTCGTCGGACCAGCAACGCACGCTCACCCGCCCTGATGACGGTTGTATCATCGTGCGGTTCGACCATGACGATATGCGCCTGTCCGTGCTGGTCGACGACCTTGGCCCGGGCGGGCGAACCGCGCCGCGCTACGCCTTCAAGGATCGTGCCACGGCGTCTCAGCAGGTCGTCCGTCGAGATCACGCTGCTTTCATAGCCCGGCATGATCCGGGCAAGGCCATGAGCAGCCCCGACGTTGAGGAGGCCACCGCCGATCAATGCACTTAAACAAGCCAACGGCCATGTCAGCGGTGCACCGAAGAAAGTGGACACGCCCTGCTGAATGGCAACCCCGGTCAGGGTGAAGCATCCGAGTAGAGAGGTCAGCCAGATCAGGATCGGCAACTCGCCGCTCAGGCCCAGCCAGTCCAGCACCCCTTCATGTCCGTCGACGCCGACGTCGGCGCTCAGGTCGAGATGGCCGAGTCCCAGACCGACCGCCTCGATTAGACCAATTCCGATCATGATGAAGAACGCTATCGCGAACGGTAGATAGGCCGGCGTCAGAAAGTTGGCTAGCATCGGTGGAGACTATCATGGTGGCGCATCGATGCCACCCGCTACGTGGTCCTCTTACCCGGCTGCGAATCACTATCCCAGCCGTTTATGAACCCGCTCGCCGGCTTCGTTTTCTACCCTATCCGGGCGACCGGACAGCGGAAGTTGAAACATCAAATCGGCCAGTGAACGGCCGGTTTCAGGTCTGGTAAGACTTAGCGACGTTGCGTTGCTCCCGCCTTGCGTGGCTTGCCCATCAGGGTAAGCCAGCGCCGCCTGAGCGCTGCGCGGCGTTCCGCGTCGCGCTCGCCCCGAAACTCGATGGCGGCAAGCCGGTCGGTGCGGAACATCCGAAAGTCGCCGCGCAGGTCGGAGCACAGGCTCACCAAGCCAAGCCATCCCTGGACGAACGGCAAAGTCGAGAGGATGAACCGAACCATCAAGGAAGCGACTGTCAAGCGCTTCCACTACGACACCCACGAACAGCCCGGAACGCACCTCGCCGACCTCATGGCCGCCTACAACTTTGCGCCAAGGCTCAAGACGCTCAGCGGCCTTACACCCTACGAATACATCGCCAAGATCTGGACGTCAGAGCCAGACCGTTTCATCGTCGATCTGATCCACCAAGCCGGGACTGGATACCTGGCAGCAGCCCGTTGCCCAACCTGAATGACCTTTCGCGCAATTCGGGCACGAGGTGCCCTGGACGTCGGTCTCGCGTTCGCGCTCTTTCTGGCAAGGCTCATGGCAGCGCGCAGGTCAAGCGCGGGATGGCGTCATTTCGCTTGTCGGTATCAAAGTTTAAATCCTATTGAATCGATAGGAGATATCGTCCTCCTTCCCCGCGGCGCTCGAAACCGGGCAAGTGCCTGATGAAAAGGGGAAAGATGAGGTCCGTAGCATGCTTCACGCTGCCGGTGTGTGCCGGCTTGCTGGTACCGCTCCCACTTCTTGCACAGGAGACATCAGAGGCGGTCGACCGTCCGGCTGTCACCGAGGACGCCGGTGGAGAGATCGTCGTCACGGCTCTGAGGCGAAGTTCGACGGTACAGACGACACCCATCTCCATCTCCGCGCTTGGCGGCGAGCGATTGCAGAATCTAGGGGCGACCGGCATCGCCGACATCATACGGCAGGTCCCGGGGTTGCAGCTTACGGAGAGCGACTCCGGTCGGACGCGGGTATCCATTCGTGGGGTGCAAGCCTCAGGAGAGGCGACAGTAGGACTCTATTATGGAGAGACGCCGCTCAGTGGGCCCTCCGGCACAAGTTCAGACCCAGCGGGTAATACGCCCAACCTCAATCTCTTCGACGTCGAGCGGGTAGAGGTGCTTCGAGGACCGCAGGGGACGCTTTACGGCTCTGGATCGATGGGGGGCACGCTAAGAGTGTTGTTCAACCAGCCGAACGCCAGCCGGTATGAAGGCGCGGCTGAGGTTCAGATGAGCGACACGCAGGGCGGCGGCATCGGCTTCTTTGCCAAAGGCGCGCTGAACGTGCCGATCATCGCCGACACGCTGGCGCTGCGCGTGGTCGGATATGGTGAGCGGCAGGGCGGCTACGTCGACTACACCGTGCTCGATGGCAGGAACATTAATCGAGCGACGCAGAAGGGCGGGCGCGTCATGCTCGGCTTCACCCCGAATGACGACATATCGATCGTCGCGACTGCGATTCTGCAGAAGCAGGACATCGACGGAACGTCGCAATACAGCTCGGTCCTCGGACCGTTTCTGGCCGACTTTCAGGTCCGGCAGCCGTGGCATGACAAGCTTCAGCTTTATAATGGCGTTGGCAAGTTCAATCTTGGCTTCGCGACACTGACAACGAGCGCATCCTGGTACCGCTGGGATGTCGAGAGCACGAACGACAACAATGCCGCCTTTGCCAGCGTCGTGTCGAGTGCCCGGTGGTGCCCACTCTATACAAGCATTGCGCTTGGGGTGCCGACCACGACCTGCACGGCCGCGCAGCGTACCGCCTATCAGACATACGCCCGCTCGAAGGCGCCTTTTGGCGCCTACCAACCGCGTTATGTTCGCAACTTCATCCAGGAGGTGCGATTGGCTTCGAACAGCGAGGGGCCTCTGCGCTACTCGGTAGGGGTGTTTCACGAAGACCGATTTGATCGAACGGATACGTTGCCTTTCGCGGGTGATCCGCAGACCGGTGGGCAGCGTGACCCAGTCGACAATCTGGGCGGCCGCAACATCCTGACCAGCGTCAAGCAGACTGCGTTTTTCGGCGAACTGGGATACCGGCTGTTCTCACCCCTTACCCTCACGGTGGGCCTGCGGCACTTCGACTATACGAAGACGGTCGGTGGTGAATATCAGGGATACAACTTCACCAACGGACAGCAGCCGCGGCCCTATGAAGAGACGCAGGCGAACGCCAAGGGTTGGGTTAAAAAATTCAACGCAGAGTTGCGCGCCACCCGCAACGTCCTGGTCTATGCGAATGCCGCACAGGGCTTCCGTCCGGGCGGCGCCAACAACATACCGAATCTGCCGGCGCAATACCTCGTCTATCGACCGGACTCGCTATGGAATTACGAGCTTGGTGCCAAGACGTCGTGGTTCGACCGCAAGGCGACCCTCAACCTCGCGATCTATCAGACGGATTGGAGCGAAGTGCAGACCTCGGTGTCCACGCTTCAGCAGGGCGGTGGGAACTTCAACTTCATCTACAATCTGGCTGCTGTGCGTGTACGGGGGGTCGAGCTGGAGGCGTTCGCACGACCGGTGCAGCATGTCACTCTGAATGCCAGCTTCAACTATAACAAGGCGGAGCTGACATCCGACCAAGTCGACTCCACCGGCTTCGTGACAGCGCCGGGCCGTACTGGTGATGTGCTGACCTACATCCCGCGCACGACGGCAGCGGCCGGCGTGGAGTACACCCCGCCGATCCGGACCGGGCTGGACGGATTCGTACGGCTCGATTGGACCTATACGGGGCAGATGAACACGGAGCTTCGTCGCACGAACGCCTTCTACCGTGAGATCGGCAACTTCAGTATCTTCAATGCGCGCCTCGGCGTGCAGGGCGCCTCGAACTTTGGGGTTTTCCTCTTCGCGAACAATCTCTTCAACAAATATGGTCTGAACCGCGTCGCGTCGGCGACCGGTTCCCCGGACTATTTCGTCGCCAGCCGGCCCCGGACGATCGGCATCAACATGCGCAAGGGCTTTTGATGACGAACCTGGCGTCCGGCCTTGCCGTAAAGCTTCAGTCGAACAGGATTTCACCCATGACACGCACATCCTTTGCATTCCTGGCCACGGTGGCAACTATCATCCAGCCCCTGGCAGCGACCGCGCAGCAAGCCGCCAAGCGACCCGACCAGGCTGCTTTTCGTGAGCTCTACAAGGAACTGGTAGAGACCAACACGACCTCGTCGGTCGGTGACTGCACAAAGGCCGCGACGCTCGTTGCCGATCGATTGCGGAAGGTCGGCTTCACGGATCGGGAACTGACGCTCTATACGCCTTCCGAACGACCGCGTGACGGCGGTCTCGTCGTGAACTGGGCCGGCGCCAACGCCAGTCTGCCAGCGATGCTGTTAATTGCCCATATCGATGTGGTCGAAGCGAACCGTGAGGATTGGGCGCGTGACCCATTCAAGCTGATCGAAGAAGATGGCTATTTCTATGCGCGCGGCGCGAGTGACGACAAGGCGCAGGCTGCGATTTTCGCCGATACGTTCATCCGCTGGAAGCAGAGTGGCGTAAAGCCGCAACGGACGGTCAAGCTGGCCCTTACCTGTGGTGAAGAGGGGACCAACGAGCACGTGCTCAACGGCGCCGGTTGGCTGGTGGATCATCGTCCTGAACTGATGAAGGCGGGATTTGCCTTCAACGAGGGCGGCGGTGGCCGCACGGCGCCAGGCGGCGGTCCGGAGACGCTTGGCGTTCAGGTTTCGCAGAAAAGCCCCCGCAACTTCGTCCTGGAGGTAACGAACCGGGGCGGCCACAGCTCGCAACCAATGCCGGACAATGCCATCTACCGACTGGCCGCGGCGCTCACCAGGCTGAGCACGCTGCAGTTCCCGGTTCATCTGAATCCCGTCTCCCAGGCCTATCTCGTTCAGGCAGGTGCCATGCGGAAGGATGCAATCGGCGCAGCGATGGTTCGCCTCGGCCAGCAGCCTGCCGATGCAGCAGCGGCGACTTTGGTGGCAGCCGATCCGAGTCTGAACCCCCTGTTGCGCACGACCTGCGTTGCGACCTTGCTATCGGCTGGACATGCCGCCAACTCCCTCCCGCAGCGTGCAACCGCGGGCGTAAATTGTCGGATCGCGCCCGGGGAGACGGCGGAGCAGACCAAGGCCGCCATCGAAAAGGCTGTCGCAGACCCTGAGGTCAAGATTTTACGTAGTGCGATCCAGGAGCGGCCGGTCGCCATCACGCCGGAACTCGACCCAGCCATCTTGAAACCGATCGCCCAGATCGGCGCGAAGCACTTCCCGGGCGTCCCGGTCATACCGACTCAATCGGCGGGTGCGACCGATGCGACGTATCTGAGCAAGATCGGGATACCGACCTATGGCATTCCGGGATTATGGAACGATCCCGCATCGTCGGGCACGCATGGGCTCAACGAGCGCATCTCCGTCGATGCGCTGTATCGCGGGCGCGACTACATCTACGACGTCGCGACGCACTTCGCGATGCGCTGATATTCGATATCTTAGCCGGCCGATCAAGCCGGCCAAGACCTTTTAGCCTGCCAACGCACAAGTCGGCGAGATCAGACCTCGGTGGCGAACCATATGCTCAAACCGTTCGTTGATCCCGTTATACTCTACCTGTCACCGGTGCATGATCATCGCGCCAAAGAACAGTTTGGCATCTACGCCGAAGAATGAGGCTATGAACGTGAACAAATTTCCAAGGTTGGGGAGCGGGCAGGGGAATTTGGACGACCGCGTGTGGGCCTCGTCCCAGGTGTGTGGGAGTACCCCCGTGATCACAGTCATCGGCAATCCCGCTAGCTTGCTGTTCGCAATCAACATTTTCAACTACGCGGAGGGATCGGCGGTGACATTGTATCGGTTGGAATGGCACTAGATTTATCTGTGGCAGCGAGGCATCCGACAACCTCAGGGGTCATAGGGGGAACAACAATCCCGCCAAGAACGTTTACGACGAGAACCTCTGGCGGTGGTGCTAGCGGTAAATCGATAATTAAGTCTGACCAACTCAGCCGTAGATTGCATCGCTTTTTCGGTGTTGATGGATTGTACATCAAGACTAGGCTTCGACGATCGAAAGCGCAGTACGTGCTTTCTGATGTACGCCGCAAGTCAACGATTTGCGCGTTGGGCACAAATTCGGATGTAGCCTGCAAAAGAATACCCGTGACGCGTTCGTGTGCTGTCCGACGTCCTCACGCGACATTCGGTCGAAGGGACGTCGCGTCAGTAGGTTGTCGCCATACTCGGTTCACCAGCAACGATTGACACGTGGCGCGGGGCGGACATGGCTTACGTCCGCGGCAACGATGGGGCGATGTTCGCAATCGATAACGGGCTGCTATTCATCAGGCTGCATGGTCACGACCGTGTTGTGTCGTTCGAGCGCGAGACTGATAAGGGATCAACGTGTGCTTTCCTTTCCCATACTCGGACGCTCGCACGAGACCGTCCAAGATGGAGTATGAGCAGGGTATGCCTTACCTGGAGAGCGGGGCTCAAGAACGAGCAGGCGGGGCATAACGGAGGGCTTCTTCGCTGCGATTGGCCGTCGAGTACGGCGGGGAGCGGACGTTGCCTTCATGGCTTCGCGATGTAATCTGCACGGATGATCGCACGAAACTCTTCCAGTACATGTGCTGCTCTTTGGCGTTATTGATCGATCAGAAGCGAACACGGGTGCGGCTTGTATATGCCCAATCTGCGGCACCTTGCATTGGGTGGCGACTTGTTGGCGCTGGTCACACTTGCCGATATTTTTCCCGGTAGAGGGAAGGATGGCTGTTTGCCACGGCGGGACTGGCTTGTATTGCCGAGCACGTGGAAGTGGATATGTTGCCCAGCACTCTGCCATGGATGCCTTCAACCGAGGCGATCTCGCTTCGCACAGAGACTGGTGGCGACACGCGGTTCGCCTCGATTCCGATTGTTCAAAGCTGCTCAAACGGTTCGAAACGGGGCTGCGTCACCAAAGTGTGCGCGAACGTGGCCGTGGTCGACCGCACCGGCGCGATGATGGATCGCTTTGCTGGAACTGATCGACCTTCATCCCTTGGGGAGTGCGTGACGAACATGGGGCAGGTTGGGTATAATCGGGTACATCAAGCCGAAATTCGGTAACTTCCGGGCCAGAACTCGGCCACCGGAAGACGGTCCGTCCGCCGCGCTGATCAGGTAACATCCACATCGGCGACGAACATGCTTTCCTTTCTCGGGCTTCTCGTTCAGCCTCACTGAAAAGCAGTGTGACACAATCACTTGCTTGCCAGCAGGAGGCTTCAATGGATGTGTTCACCGCCATATTGACCCGCCGGGCTCCCGCTATTCTCTTCGTGCTCAGCGCCGTGATCTTCGTCGGTGGAGTTATCAGCGCGATATCGATCGCCACTCTGACAACGCAGCAGGTTCATGGCCTGGTCGTTGGTGCAGGCGCCCAATCCGTCAAAGGCGTTGCGAAGAGCCAGTTGTTCGCAGGCATCATGGGCGCGTTGCAGAGCGCCGTCTGGCCTTTCGCCGCAGGAGCCCTGATCCAGTCTGTGCAGAGCCGAGGAGCTTGACCGTTATGATCGTGACGACCGTGCTCCTGTCGGTGACGGCACAGCTGGTCCCGGCGACTCCACAAACGCTTGACGCTGATGAAGTCATTGTCCTGGGGCGCCGCGCGGAGAAAGGGCTGACGGATTGTCTGCAGCGACAATGTCCTCCCGCAGAGGACGTCGAAGCGTCCCTGCAGGCCGCTGTCGAGCAATTCGGCGCAGGCCGCTATGCGGATGCACACCGCACCCTTCAGAAAGCGATACACCGCAACAAAAAACATGCCGCAGAGCTGCCAGGCCCTGTTTCAAGCCTTTACGCCACGCTCGCCACCGTCGCGGAACATGAAGGCTATAAGGACCTTTGGAAACACGCCGGACGGCAGAATGTGGTGTTGCTTCGCGAGCATCTCGGCGCGACAACGCCTGCCACATTGACTGAGGAAATCCGCCGCGCCGACGATATGCTGGGCCTTGGCCTGCCGGACGTGGCGGAAGACATTTACAAAAAGGCGCAGCGGCTGGCACTCGCAAACGATCACCGTTCGATCGCGGCCGCCGCCACCTACCGGCGCGCTTGGCTCGCCCTCATGCGCAATCGCTATGCTGAAGCGGATAAGTTGGTGAGGCAGGGGGCGACGATCGCTGGACCAAGCCAACCGGCGATGAATCAAGTACGCGATGTCCTCCTTGCCCGTATCGCCAATCGCAGGGGCGACAAGGGCGCAATCGAGGCCCTGGCAACCCGGTTGCGACAATCCGCCACCCAAGCGCCTACCTTGCTGTCGGCACCGCCCGTCGAGGACATCAATCCCCCTCCGGGTACAAGCGATCGCTATGATCGCGATCCCGTTCGGTGGGCGGACATCGGCTATTGGATCCGCCCGGATGGGCATACTGCGGACGTGGAAATGCTGAGAACCACTGGACTGGGCCAGTGGCGCGTTGGCATCGTGCGGCACGTCAGCGCGAGACGCTATGTCCCGCTGGCTCTGGATCCAAACAGTCCCGGCATTTACCGGATCGACCGCTTCACGGTTCGGGCCAATTTCGGTGTGCCGCTCGGCAGCCGCATCCCCTCACGCATGGGGCCACTTACCGTTCACGTCGTCGACCTGACTGAGACGAATGCCAGGATCGCGTCGCGAGAGGCTGACACAAGGAGGTGATTCAATCCCCGCACATAGCGGAATGACCGGGCCGACGACCGTCCAATCGGACACGATTTGCGATCGTGCGCGCGAATGCTCTGGGTCACCGCATGGGTACATCGAATTACATATCTGGCCTTTGACGGAGAGAGTGCGAGGCATCATTCGACGGGGATGTTCGCCGCATATCACGCCCGCTCACGCCCACTGGCGGACGCTTAGGCGCGACCGCGACCAACTTGCCCTGCGTGAAGGCTTGGGTTGCTCAGTTCGCCCGGAAGGTCCCCGCCGCAAGGACAGCCTCGGGGTTCTTCGGCATAAGTATATCGTGCAACGCAGCGCGTCTGTCCGGCTGCTTGTCACACCAGCGCTGCCAAATGCGTTGTCCCATCCAGTAACCAGCCTCACCGGGACAGCCCTCCGGCGCGCTGTTGTGATTGGCGATCCAACGATAGAAGGTTCACTGGCGTTCGTGCCGGGCTTCAGCTCGGTTTCGGCGGTCGCGCCGCGCGTCGCCTTCAAGTCCGCCTCGAACTGTTTCCAGAGTTCGGCTTCGCGCGGCATCGCCCAATCCGCGCGCGCCTGGTCCATCGGCCGGCCGGTGGCAAGCTCGGCGATGAAGTCGGCCGCTCCTTCCTGCAGCACGCTGGCGAGCAGGATGTTACCGGCTGGAAGGCCGCCTTGAAGAGGGTGAGTCGTCTCGTGCGCATAGAAGCCTCGAACAATGGCCCGCAGCGCATCCGGCGTGGTCGCCCCGCGCCACAATACCTCCAGGCCGAGCACCTGCGCACCCGGAGCCGCCGTACAGCCCGAGTTGCCGGCGCCGACGACCAGGAACAATTGCGGGAGCGGCTTGTCCGGGAACAGGCCATGCAAGGCTAGATAGGTAGCGCGTAGCTCGGCTGTCGTCTGATTCACGATCGGTAGGCAGGTCCTGACCGCGCGGGCATAGACGCCCGGCTTCGCCGCGACGCGATTGACGAGGTCGGCCGCATCTTTGATACGGTTTGGCGTGAAGACCTTAACGCCATAGCTGCCGCGATCCATATAGTCGCGCTGTAACCGTTCGGCGGAGAGCGTCCCGCCCGCTGCCTCGAACAAGGCAGCGAAACGGTCGGCGTCACCAGTCTCCATCTCAACCGTCAGCGGATCGGCGGGCGGTGGTATGACCGGATTCGCCGCAAGCGCCGAAGATGCCAGCAACAATCCAAAGGTCGTGAAAATGCGTCGGGGATTTCCCAATGCGAGGATGTAACGAGCTCTCGCCGAGGGGTCCAAGCGGTAGTCCATCTTGTGCTGGCCTTCGGCGCGGGCGGCCTGTCAGCTCTCCTTCCGGCGCATGCGCTTCGTTCGCCTTGAAGCAAGCGCCGCACGCCTGCCGCTTCCGTGATGAACGGATGGCCGGGTTGGGGACGGGGAAGGCGACCTCGAACGACCACTTCTGGGTCTACGCCGCCATTCCTCGTACATCGCCAACGAAGCGTAGAAGGTCGGCAACCGGTACCGGCCGGCTGATGTGGTACCCTTGGGCCAGATCGCAGTGGTTTGCACGAAGGAACTCAAGGCAAGCCTCGTCCTCGATCCCTTCGGCAACGACCTTGATGCCCAGCCGATGGGCCAGATCGATGGTCGACTGCACCAGGATCGCATCGCTCGCATTTTGATGCGCGAATTGCACAAAGCTGCGATCGATCTTGAGTTCGCTAAGCGGCAGGAGCTGGATGTAGCTGAGGGTCGACTGGCCGGTACCATAGTCGTCCATTGAGACGGCGACCCCCAGATCGCGATAACGGCGCAGTGCTACAATGGCTGCTTCCTGATCATCCATCGCGGCGGACTCGGTAACCTCGAAGATTAGGTCACCAGCGGGCACGCTGGATCGTGCGAGTAGGGCTTCGACTTCATCGTTGAACGCCTTGGATGTCAGCAACGTCGCCGAGATGTTGATTCCGGCAGTCATGGGATACCCCAGGCTGCGCCAATGGCTGGCATCGTTTAGCACGATGGCGAGGATGTGCAGGGTCAGGGCCTGGATACGGCCGGTCTGCTCCGCCATCGGGATGAACTGATCCGGACCGATAAAACCACGTTCTGGATCGCGCCAACGGACCAGCGCCTCGACGCTGGTCACCCGGTTGGTCGAAAGAGACAGCTTTGGCTGGTAGAAAACCTCGATGTGGCCTGCCGCCATGGCGTCTTCCAGATCGCTCATCAGCGACAGCGATCGCTCGAGTTTGCCATGGTTCGCGACGCTCTGCCGCCAGAAGGTATTCGCCGCCTGCGCTTGCTCAGCGGCCAGTGCGGCATCGGTCAGCAAAGTCGCCGGATCGGTCCCGTGAGCTACCCCCACCGAGGTCAGGACATCAATGCGGCGGCCGTTGACCTCGACGGGTTGCCGGAGGATCGCGCGCAACCCTGCCATCGCATCGTCCAACTGCTGATCCGCCGCAACGACATAGGCCAGGTGATGGCCGCGGACTCGGTAGACCTGATGATCGACGCTGGCGAGCTTCAGTCGCTCTGCCGTTCGAATGAGGGCATTCGCCAGTTCCTGCGGGCCAAGAACCGCGGCGATGGCATCGAGATTGTCGATCTTAACGACGGCGACATCGACGGGCTGCGCAAAGCTTCGACGCGTAAATGCCGACCGGTTGGGCAGCAGGGTCGTCTCATCTGTCTGGCTCTGCATCCGGAAGCGGCGAACGATATCGCGGGTGACACAGCCTGCAACCACGAGGCAGATCGTTCCCAGGCCACTGGCTATCGGGTAATCGATCCACAAGGCATATTGCGCCGCGAGAACAGCCACGTGGAACGCGACGATTGCGCCCGTCGTCGAAAGGATCAAGCCTAACGTGTGGCGCCGCCACAGAATGGCAACGCCGAGCAGCAGGGCGGCCAGCAGGGGAATGACTGCATTCCCCTGCTGAGGGACCCCGACGATGAGCGTCTCAGCGGCCAGCGCCTGGATGATCACGCCAGGCAAGACCCCCCACAGCGGCACGGCGTAGCGATCGCCCATCTCGATCGCCGTCGTGCCGATGAGGATGTTCTTCCCACGAACGGCCGCAGGATCGAAATGGCCCTGCATGACGGATGCGAAACTGAGGCGTGGGATCGTTGCAGGATCGATCGACAGATCGATGGGGAAGGTCTGATCTGCCTGTCCTGAACGGCTGGCGACATAGGCAGAGAGCGTCGGGCGGGGAACGCCTGCGGTAATCGTCGCCATGGGCATGGAGCGGACAATGCCGTCGACATCGGGGGCCATGCTGACCGAGGCGAGCGTGACGTTGGGGCGGAATTCCGGGATCGGCAGGGCGTCCAAACTGCGACCGTCGTTTTCCCCGGCTCGTTGCGCGAACGTGGGGAGCACGACGCTCCCCCCGGCACGGGCCAGGGCATCGGCCATCAGGCGGTCGTCCACAACCGTCGAGCGGGACGAGAAGTCGACGTCGAAGACAATGGTGGCGGCGCCAGCGTGGTGAAGCGCATCGATGACTTGCGCGTAATGGCGCCGCGGCCATGGCCAGCTTCGGATGGCGGCGACACTGGCCGCATCCATTTCGACCACAACGGTGGTCTTGCTGGCGGAGCGGTGATGCACCGCAAAGCGAACGGGGTCGATAATCCGGTCGATGGGGCCGCCAATCGCCGGCACCAACAGGATCGATCCGCATAATGCCGCGACCAGCAGGATGATCGCGGACGAGCGGCGCGGTCGACGAGCCATCATCAAAACGCTTTTGCCAGCCGGACGGAGATCCGCGGCCGCTTCGTGCCCGTGTCGAAACGGTTGGCGTTTAACGGCAGCGCCACCTCGATCATCCCGTCGGCCGTTCCCAGGCCGAAGCGGCCGCCACCACCCAGCGAGTAGAGCTGACCGCCACCCAGCCCGCCACGCAGATTGCTCACGCGGCCGCCATCAACGAAACTGTAGAGCTGCAGGCGATTGATGATGCCCGGGATGATCTTGCCGGCATCGGCCCGCAGCTCCAAGGAGCCCATGATGCCGGTGTCACCGGTGCGTTCGGCATAGTCGTAACCGCGCGCGAATGCGGGGCCGCCAAGGCCGATCTCCGCAGTTGCGAGGAGCGGGCGCGATGCCAGCTGCCCGGCCGAGGCGACGACGATGCTGAACGGCCGCGCGATGTTGATCGTCCAGTCGGCAGTGTAGCCGGCAAGGACGAAGCGGGCATCGCCATCGAACCGCGACGTCATGGCGTCGCCCTGATGACTTACCCCGGGCAGTGGCAAGCCGACCGTGGCTCCGATCTCACCGCGCAGGATGCCAGGGCCTATGGGCGTGAAGCCGTTCGACGTGACCGAAAGCGTTGCCAACCGGTCATTGCGGATGCGCCTCCCCGCCAGGGTCTGCTTGATGTCAGCGGCCCTGAACTCGGTACCCACCCACAAGCTGGAGGCTCGACTGCGCAGGACGGGATGGGTGAGGGCGACCGCAACATCGGTGCTCAGGCCTCTGACATCGAGCGGCTTCAACGAGGCCCCTGGATGCGAGCGGCCGTACGAAGCTGCTACCGACAGCACCGAGCCTGCCTGGTCAATCGGGGCGCTATAGCGCCCTCGTACAAAGACGAACTCGCTCGGCTGTAGCGGGGTTTGCGATGACAGGATCGCCAGCTCGTCGCCGGCGCTGGCGATGCCGCGCACATTAGCGAGAATGGTTGAGCGAACCGGACCCACCTCGGCGCTGCCGCGATTGTCGAGCTGCACATAGGCGCTCGCCCGGTCGGCTGCGATGGTCACGAGCAGGATGCCAAAGCCATTCTGCTTGGTGTACCGGCTGCTCGTCACCCGCACGCCCGGCACATCGCCCGTAAGCAGGATCGCCCGTTCGAGCTGATCGCGCCGTACTGGCCCGCCGGTGACCAGGAGACGGTTGAGCAGCGCATCCGCTGCGGCGTTCGACGCGCCGATGACCCGCACGGCATCCACCTTGCCCAGGTCCAGGCTGACATGCAGGATGCCGTTCGCCACGCGTTGGGCTCCGATCGAAGCGCTGGCGAATGGAAAGCCGTTACGGCGCGCTACCTCGGCGATGCGGCCTGCGAGGTCGGCAAGTTCTGTCCGGCTGAGCTCCCGACCGATGAACGGTAAATAGGCGGGCGCATAGCTGGCATCATCCTCGGGCGCTGCTCCGTCGATGACGACGGCGTTTATCGTTCCGGTGATCGCTGTACTTGCGGCAACGCTTGCGCTCCGCGCTTCCGTTTGCAGTATCGGCGCACTCTGAGCAGTTGTAGTTGGGCGTGGCAGTGCCTGTTCGACGATCGTAGGATCAGCTTGGTCAAACCGGTTCTGCGCCGACGCCGGCCCGGCCCAGGAGGTAACGGCGGCGAAGCCCAGCAGCGAATAACGTGAAACGGGCGGCATCAAGCTTCCTTTGGAGATGCCCGGGCTTATCCCGCCGAACCTTTTCAATTCGTTAGCTTTCCTGCGTGGCTAATCGTGCATTTACCGAGCCCGGCAACCTCCCGGAAAGCTGAAGGCTGGATAGCGCAAGATCGAACGGAAATGGGGCCGTTCATCTTCGGAGACCCGAATGCGTAAGCACCTGTTGGCGATGCTGGCCGCCACCTGCTCGTCCATGGCCATTGCGGGTCCACGTGGCTGGACGATCAGCGAAACATCGGGTCAGGTGCAGGTGTCGAGAGGCGGGCTGACGTCGGTGGCGCAGCGCGGTGGAGCGATCGCGCCGGGCGACACCGTGACCACGGGCAAGGGTGGGCGCGCGGTTCTGGTCCGTGGCACCGAATATATGATGGTGGCGCCTGCCTCGCAGGTGCGCTTGCCGCGTGCCGAGGAAGAAGCGACCGGTTTCACGAGGGTCTTCGAGGATTTCGGCAACGTCGTCTTCATGATCAAGAAGAAGATGACGCCCCATTTCGAGGTGAAGACGCCGTATCTGGCGGCAGTGGTCAAGGGCACCACCTTTTCGGTCGGCGTCAGCGAGCAGGGCGCCTCGTTGCAGGTTCTGGAAGGGGCAGTAGATGTCGCGACGCTCGATGGGGGGGCCCATGACCTGATCAGACCGGGCGCGGTTGCCCTCATCTCATCCGGCAATCAGTTCCGGATGCAGGTCGAAAGCGGCGGCAAGACCAAGATCATCGACTCGCCGGCAGCGCCCGATGCCGAAGCGTCAGGCAAGGCCGCCCCGGTCGCCGCAGCAGCGACCACCGAGCCAAGCCAGGCTGCGCCGTCCCGTCCGATGGAGCAACCAGAGGCGGCGGTCATCGCTGACGTCGTGTACGAGCGGCCAGTCTCGCTCTCGGGCATGACAGGGGGGCTTGTCGAGGGAAGCCTCGGCAAGGAAGCGGACCTGGCGGAAGTGGCAGACGCAACCAAGGTTGCGACAGAGGCGTCATCCTCGGCTGTCAAGGCAGTGGAGGTCGTGGCTGCCATCAACGTCGCCGCTGCAACGGACCAGCAAGCAGCAGAAGCAGCGCGTCAAGTTGCGGCGGATGCGGAAAGTGCGGCGCAAGCGAAGGCCGCAGCAGAACGAGCAGCGCAAGCGGTCGCGGCTGCGGCCGAGCAATCCGCCGCCCAAGCTGCTGCCGCGAAGCTCGATCAGGAGCGTAGTGACGCCGCCAGGGCAGCCGCGGCGGCCCTGGCGGAGGCCACCGCCAAGGCAGCTGCCGCAGCCGCAGCGGACGTCGCCAAGGCCGATAGCGAACGGGCCGCTCGGGATACCGCACAGGCCCAGGCGCAAGCCACGGCCGCAGCAGCCGCCAAGCTCGCCGAGGCGGCAGCCAAGGCAGTGGCCGACAACGCAGCTGCTTCCGCTGCACAGGCCGCCTCGGCTGCCGCGGCGCAAGCGGCGTCAAACGCCCAACAGGCTGCGGCGGCGCTGGCTGCTGCACAGGCAGGCGAAGCGCAGCAACAGGCGTTGAAGGCTGCAACACAGGCCCAGGCGGCTCAGGCGGCTCAGGCCGCAAAGGCCGCAGCCGACGCTGCAGCGGCTGATTCCGCCAATAGCGCTGCCCGGCTGGTCGCAGAGCAGTCAGCCCGCGACGCGGCTGCCGCAGCGGCTGCGGCGGCCAAGGTAGCCGCGGATGCGCAACGCGCAAGTGCTGATCGGGCCGCAAAGGAGGCGAGCCAAGCCGCTGCTGCACAAGCCGCGGAAGCGTCGAAGCAAGCCGAACAGGCAGCGAAGGTCGCAGCGGACAGGGCCGCGCGGGATGCAGCGAAACAGGCCGACCAGGCCGCGCGCGAGGCAGAGAAGGCCGCGAAGGAGGCGGCAAAGGCCCAGGAGGATGCAGCTGCAGCGGTTGCGGACAAGATGGCGAAGGAGGCCGCCAAGGCGGCATCCGATGCGGCTGCGGAGAAGGCGGCGAGAGACGCCCAGAAGGCGGCGGATGAGGCTGCTAAAGCAAGTGCTGACAAGGCGGTCAAGGAAGCCGAAATGGCGGCCAGAGATGCCGAAAAGAATGCCGCGAAAGCGGCCGCAGACGCTGCTGCGATTGCGGATCAGGCTGCGAAGGCAGCGCAGAAGGCGGCCGATGACGCCGCCGCAGCGGCAGCGAAGGCTTTGGAAGATGCTGCTGCGAAAGCGGGCGGCACTGCGAACGATGCCGCAAACGCGCTTCTCGAAGCTCTGAAAAAGCTCGGCAAATCCACGTGAATGTTCCTAGCGAGATGAAACTATCGGTCCGCGTGCGAAGTGATGGGCAGGATCACCGTCGCTCGAAGCGGATCAAAGTTTTCAAATCCGCCGATCTGCTCGTCAACGGCGTGAGAAGTCGTAGCCATATCCTGAATGTGTCCGTCACTGGTGCTATGGTCCATACGCCGACCAGCGTGCTGGTCGGATCCATGATACGGATATGCGTCGCCGGGCTGGACCGGCATGGCGTCGTTGTGTGGAAGGATGGGTCTAAATTCGGTCTGCGCTTCAACCGGTTGATCGCCTTGCCGCAAATCCACGCTCTTCAGGTTGAAAACGGTCAGATCTAAACAGGTCGTCCGCTTCGCACCCGCTCAGCCGTTCGTACAGACGCCGGATGGCCCCGATCCGCCAGCTAAATGAACTGCACGAATGGCAGATGTCGGAAACGCGGAGAGAGCTCACGAATGTCGGATTCTGGGTCCTCTCCACAGGGAGCCGACTGCCCCCGAACGTAGCTCGTCGAGTCCCATGCGGTGTGACCGTCGTGACCGTGCCCGCCAAGCCCGTAACGCCCAGCCAAGCTCAGGCGCTTGCGCGCCCACGCAGCGACGAAGCGCAGTGGGGCTCATCGATGGCCGGTCTCTAGATCCAGGTGGCTGAAGAAACGGGGGTCACGTCAGTGGGGGTGTGACGGGCTTGCTCGCCACGCTGAACTTCTGCGAAGTCCGAGCGAGCACAAACGCCGTCACGCCGAACCAGCCGATCGCGACTGTCGCAAAAGCCAGCAAGACAAAGTGCGTGAAGCCCGCCAGGATGAGAAGAGCGCAGGCGAGAGCATAGAAGTCGCGCATGGTGAGGTGGATCAGGCAATCCATGACCATGGTGTGGCTTCTCTGTCGAAGATGACCTTTCACCACGTCGAAGTTCAGGGGCTGGCGTGTCGCGCGGGCGCGGCGACCAATCAGGGCGAGGCCTGCAGCCAGCGCCACCAGCGCGATCCCCCCGGCTGAAGCCGCCAGCCTATCGCCTGCCAGCGCGACGTTGACAGTCACTCCCAACACGAAGCCGAGATTGGTTGCGGCATCGATCGCGCTATCCAGCGCGGCACCGGTTCGCGACGTGCGAAAGGTCGCTCGTGCCATCTCACCATCAACTCCGTCGAATATCGACGCCGCCTGGAACAGCAATGCTCCTGCGATCAGGCCGGCATCTCTGCCCAGCACCAGCGCCAGCGCCATGCAGAGCCCGAGAAGGGCGGTGCCGATGCTGGCATGAGACGGTTCAACCCCATGAACTTTCAACAACTGGCCGCTGATCGCGCGCGAGATCGGTCGATTGACATAACGCGAGACGATCCCGTCGCCGCGCTTTCCGGTAGCGGCGAGGATATCGCGACTTGCACGACGCAGGGCATTCTGTGGCGCTGTCCGCCGGCGGCGGGCATCCATCAGCGCAAACAGCAGGTCGTCGCGCGAGGCTGAGCCATGATGCCGAGCGAGGGCAGCCACAAATGCCTCGCCGCACACCGCCATCGCGTCACCAGCGGGTGGCGTCTGCGCGAAGACGACCGGCAAACCGGGTGCCAGTCGTTCGCATTCCAGGATCAGTTCGCCACTTGCCGTCCATCCCTGGTCCGCGACCAGAGTGCAGCCGCTGATGCCGTCATCACGCGTCAGCGCGTGGACGGCGCGTGCACCGGCGGGGAGTCCTGCGACATTGCATTCGACCGTTGCTGCGTTCTCGAAGACCAGGAAGATGTGAGACAAGGTAATCGTTCCCGCTATGTGCATCGCTGCATTGACGGAGCGAAGCAGCGGGAACCTTGGTCAGAGTGACCGATTTGCGAGCAATCGGCGGTATATGGCGAGATTGGCTGCCGCAAAATCACGCCAATCGAGCTCGGCTGCGCGGATCAGGCCCGCCCGGCGCATTGCCGCCGCCCGCGTGGGCGATTGGACGACAGCCAGCAATCCACTGGCGATCGACGCGATATCATATGGATCGACGAGGAGGGCTGCGCCCTCGGCCACTTCTGGCATGGACGAGGTGTTGCTGGTGACGACCGGGCAACCGCAAGCCATCGCCTCCACTATGGGATTGCCGAACCCCTCGCCGAGCGATGGATGGAGCAGGACGCGCGCTGCGCCGTAGAGCGTTATCAATTGCGCGTCGTTCACGGTTGGAAGAAAGCGGATCCGATCCGCCACGCCCAGTGCTTTTGCCAGCATGATCAGCTTTGCCCGGCCCGCACCTTGGCGTTGCACGAACACCAGTTCGATCGGGGCGTCGCCGGGGAAGGCCGCCGCGAACCCACGGAGCGCGCCTTCATGATTTTTGTACGGCGCATCCTGTCCGATCGTCAGAACGAAGGGCTGGCCAGGGGTAAGGCCCAGTTCGGACAGAATAGCGGAATCTGGGGGCAGGGGGCGGAAGTGCGACGACACGCCGGAAGCAGTGACGCTCGTCCGCGACGCTGCTGGCGGATGGAAGCGCGCGATCTCCGCCGCCGTCGCAGCGCTGATCGCGGCGATCGCATCGGCGTGGTGGATCGCGCGCCGCAAGCCGTGACCGTAAAAATGGCGCTCCACCACGCCGCGCATGCCGGTGCGACACCATGACGGCTTGGTCAGGCGCATGATGTCGTGGATGGTCACGACGCAAGGCATCGTCAGCCCGGCGGGCATGATGTTGAAGGTCGCGTGAAACAGATCCACGCGCGAGAGATCGGCGACTTCGGGCAGCCACCACAGTGTCGCCGGTCCGTTGGCGGCCTGTCGCACCACCTGCTCGATAACGTTGGTGGCATCGCTCAATGGCCCATCATGCGCGGGATGACGCAGCAGCAGGAATCGCAGGTCCGGTGCCAAGGCAGGCAGATGGTCGATCAGCCGCCGCACCACCTCAGCGATCCCGCTAGGGCGTGGTCCGATATAACGGCAGTCGATGCAGATCGTAGGCGTGGAGGGGCCTCGGGCGTTCATGGCAAAGCGTTGTTGATGCCGGTGACCGAGAAGGCGGCGCTGGAGACGATGCTGAGGAACTTTTGAAGATCCGCGATCGGCGCGTTCGAGACGTAGAGCACATCCTTGTCGCGGATCGCAAAATCCTGCGCGGCGAACAACGAAGCCCCCTGGCCCAGGTCAATGCGGTAGACAACCGGGACCAGTCCATCGGCGGTGCGGCGAGCCGTGGCGACAATGTCCTGCGGCAGCGCCTCGGGATGTTCGAGGCGGAAGACGAAGACGCCACGAACATTAGCACGGTCGTCGCGCAGGCCGCCCACCCGGCCAAGAGCCTGGGCGAGAGAGATGCCGCCGCCCTCGAACGGGACCTCGGCATTCTGCCCGACCGCACCCAGTGCGATGAAACTATAGGGTTGGAAGATCGCGGTGACGATATCGCCGGCTTGGACCGTGACGTTCTGTGCGGGGTCGCGCACGATGGCGTCGAGCGGCATGGCGGCGGTACGAGAACCGCGCGTGAGCTGGATGGTGGTCTTGGCAACCGGCTGGCGTGATCCGCCAGCTGCCGCGAGGACGTCGAGCAGTCGTTCGCCGCGCGGGGTCAGCGGCAAGCGGCGAGTTGCGCCGACCTCTCCCATCACGGTCATTGCCCGGCTGTCGTTCTGCGCAAGGCGAACGATCGCTTGCGGGCTATGGGCGCGGCCGGCAAGCCGGGCAACAATCATGCGGCCGACATCCTGCGGGGTACGGCCACGAACCATGACGGTTCCGACAAAGGGGATGGTGACGGTGCCGTCCTCACCCACGACCTGCTGTGGTATGCCGGCACTCTGAGCCAGCGAATTGCCGATGCTGGCGCCGGGGGCGGTGGCACCGAACAGGACCGCAGGCGGCGCTTCCCAGATCGCGATATCGAGCACGTCGCCTGTCCCGATCACGGTGCCGGCGGCAGGGGCCATGCCGAAGATATCGGCGAAGCGCTGCGAACGGGCATAGCTGGCGGTACGACGGCCTGCGGCGTCATCCAGCGGGAGGACGACGATACCCTGTTCGGCGGCGGGAGCGCGGTCAGCGCGCTTGATCGCGCCAACGCTGGGTCCCGATGCACTCATCGTGGAACAGGCAGCGAGCAGCGCGGTGGGCAGGAGGGCGGAAAGCCGCAGCGACGGGGCGGGCATCACAGGAACCTTTGATAGAGCGCGGCGAGCCGGGCTCGGTAACGGTCAGGGGAAAAGAGCGCGGCCTGCGCCAGCCCATGGCGGCTCAGGTCGTCCCGCAGCCCCGTATCCGCGTCCAGGGCGCGGAGGCCCGCAGCGATCGCCGCCGTGTCATAGGGGTCGACAGCCATTGCGGCGTCACCGGCGACTTCGGGCAGCGACGACGTGTTCGAGCAAAGGACCGGGGTGCCGAGCATCATCGCCTCCAGCACCGGCAGGCCAAAGCCTTCATAAAGCGAAGGAAAGAGGGCCGCCCTGGCACCGCGGATCAGGCTGACAAGCAGGCTGAACGGAGCATAGGGCAGGACGATGATCCGGCCGCGCCGAACGTCGCCCTTCATGGGCTTGCCGTTGGTGAAGGCGTCCAGCAGGCGCAGCTCGTTCTCCGACCGCCATGCACGGGCGCCCACGATGACGAGCGGGGTGGTGAGCCCGCTGGCCAGATAGGCCTCGACGATGCGACCGACATTTTTCTTGGGCTCGATGGAGCCCCAGAACAGGAAATAGCCCTTGTACGCCGCGCCGATCGCACCCTCGACCTCCCGGGCGACCTGCTCCTCGGGAAGGTTGCGAAGCCGTGCGGGGATGTCGACCGATTGGTAGGTGTTGGTGACGCGATCGGGTGCGATGCCGGTGAGGTCGATGATGTCGCGGCGCGAACATTCGGATACGGTGACGATATGGTCCGCGGTCTTCACCAGTTGCCGGATCAGCCCGAGATAGCGCCGCTTGTTGTCGAGCGTGGTGTAGGGCAGCCGCAGCGGCACGAGGTCGTGCAGCGTGTACAGGTTCGCCGCGCCGGGGACGTGCAGCGGAAGTGGATAGGTCCAGTGCGCCAGATCCGGCGTGGACGGCAGGCGAACCGGGGTGCTTAGGCCCCAGGTGTTGAAGCGGCCATTGGCGCGACGGAACACATTGGGCGCATTGTAGAGTGCATCATGATGGGGCAGGCGCGCGGCGAATTGTCGCGTGATCACATGCCCGCTGACCTGTATCTCCTCCGCCAGCGAGGGGCGGGGGGAGACGATGCCGGCGATGTCGTGCAGTGGGCGGCGACGCGTACCGTCGTCACCATCGAAGAAGGCGATCTCACGTAGCAGCGGGTTGCGCGGCGAGGGAAGGCGATCGCCATACAGCACGGACGTGCGATGGCCGAGTTGCCCGATCTCATGGCTGAGATTGCGGGCATAGGTGGCGACGCCCGTTCCCTTCTCCAGCCCCAGATTGTACCCGTCGATCAGGACATGCTTCATCGGTGCAGCGCCTCTTGGGTTTGCGGCCAGTCGCCAAAGGCGCCGGCAGCCAGCGCCAGGGGCCAGGCCGGCTCGTCGGCCATGCGCGCGACCAGGTCGGCTGCCTCGACGGGAGGGAGATGAGCGAAGGCGAGAACGCCGATCGCCTCGCCATGCGAGCGGTCCGTCGATGCGGCGATCTCGTCTTGTTCCATGCCAAAGCGGGGATCGGCGATCATCGCCGCGGCCAGCGCATCGCAACTGCCATTGCGCCGGAGCAGCACCAGCGCCTCTGCGTCATCGGGCATCACGCCGTGCCAGAGCAGCCACGCCAGCGCTTCCACATCGGGGCGGCCCGGCGCCTGAATGGCCGCATCGCCTTTTCGATAGGGATGGAGTGGCCAGCGATCGGGATCGTCACCGGCCTGCGCGATCACGAAGCGAAGATGCTCGACGACATCGACGGCAGGCTCACCCATCGCGCAGGCGGTTCGATAGGCGAGTTCGGCCCGCGCGAAATGGCCGCCTTCCTTGGCGACATGGCCAAGCTGCACCCAATAGGAACGCTGATAGGGGTGGAGCGCGAGCGCGGCGGTATAGCGTTCCTCCGCGACGGCCCATGCGCCAGCGTCGCGGCTCCAGTCGCCCTCACGCACCGCCATGCGGAAGCGCTCATCACCGAGTGCGCGATGCTGCGCGACTTCGACCAGCGCGGCGCGATCCGGGGCAGCGGCGCGGTCGATGGCTGGCGGCGCGGCAAGGCCGATCACCTCACGAAACCGGTCATAGGCGATGTCGAAATCGTCGAACAGCGACAGCTTGCCGCCGTGGAGCAGCGCGAAGCGGTTACAATGGTCGCGCAGGTAACCCGGGTCATGCGAGATAAGCACCATCGCCCGATCGCCACGCTTGCCGAAGAGTTCATGATTGCAGCGATCGTGGAAGCGCGCATCGCCGACCGCGCCAATCTCGTCGATCAGGAAACAATCGAATTCGATGATCATCGATATCGCGAAGGCGAGTCGCGCCCGCATGCCCGAGGAATAGCTGCGCACCGGCTCGTGCAGATAGGTGCCGAGTTCGGAAAAATCGGCTACGAAGGCGAGGTTGCGCTGAAAATCCTGCGCATAGATCCGGCTGATGAAGCGGATATTGTCGATACCCGACAGCGTCGGCTGGAACGCCCCGCCAAAGGCCAGCGGCCAAGATACCGACATGTGCCGCTCGACGGTGCCCGAGGTCGGTCGCTCGGCACCGCTGATCAAGCGGACCATCGTCGACTTGCCCGCGCCGTTACGACCCAGCACGCCCAGATGCTCGCCGCGATGCAGGTCGAAGCCGACTCCGTCGAGCACGACATTGTCGCCCGAACGGGTGTGGTAGACCTTGCGGACGTTGTTCAGCCTGATCATTCCGGCACCACCCGCCGCGCCACCCATTGCGTGGTGCCCAGTGCGATGAAGGTCAGCACGAGGCAGAACGGAATGACGTAGCCCAGGTCGTAATGGGCATGGATGCGATTGCCGAAATAGCCCTCGCGCACGATCTCGGTGCCGTGGACCATCGGAATGTAGAGCACGTATTTCTGCGCCGCGGCCGGAAGCGCATCGACGAGAAAGGCCGATCCCGACAGCGGGAAGATCAGGTACGAGGCCGGATGCCACAGCTTGTCGACCAGTTCGCTCTGATGACTGAGCGCGCCGAGTGTGATCGCCAGCACGGAGCCGAACCAGGCGATCAGCAGCCAGCCGCCGACCACCTCCAGAATGTTGCGCGGCGGGTCGATCCAGCCGAGCGTGATGAACAGCACGCTCAATCCGGCGAACGACATGGTGGCGCCGCCGAATTCCAGCGCCACGCGTGCGATGTAGATGTCGAGCACGCGGATGTTGCGGTGGTAGAGTAGCGACAGGTTGCTCCACAGCGCGCCGATGCAGCGACCTGGCATGTTGCGCCACAGGAGCACGCTGGAATAGCCCGTGAGCGCAAAGGCGACGATCGGCAGATTGCTGCCGTGATAGGCCTTGGCCGCCGTCCACAAGGCCGCGACACCGAGCGTGAACAGCATCGGTTCGACGAACAACCACAGGAAGCCGATGTTGTGGCGCCCATAGCGGGTCAGCATCTCACGCAGCAGCAGAGCCCAGAGGACGCGCCCCTGCACGCGCAGGTTGTGACGGAGGGACAGGCTGGCGGGCGCGGTCATCCTTCGCGATGCTCGCGGATGCCGGCGAGTAGGACGGAAGCGATGCCCCAGGCGAGCAGCCCGAGCACCAGCACCGCCAGCACGCCGCCCAGGCGGCGGGGGCGGATGGGGTAATCGGGCAAGCTGGGCGACGCGATCCGCTCGACATAGGCGCGTTTGCGCCGGGCCTCGGCATGCGCGTCCTGCAGCGAGATCAGGGCCGCGGCGAGTTGCTTGCCGGCCAGCTCGCTGTCGAGCAGGAGCACCTGATAGCGCGCGCCCGCTGCTGACAAAGAGTTGCGCCCGCCGGCAACCCCGGACCGGCGGCCCGCAATCTCGCGCTGCAGCGTCGCGACCTGGCTTCGCAGATAGGGGATTTGCGGTGCGGCAGGCGTGAACTGTTCCATCTGCTGAAGCTGGGTACGGACGGAGACAAGGTCGTCTTCCAGCTTGGCGATGCCCTGTAGGCGGGACTCGGCTTCCTTTTCGGGGTCGACGATGCCGGCGCGGTTGCGATAGCCGGCAAGCGCGACCGCCGCGTCACGGGCCCGGCGCTGCGCGGTGCGTGCGTCCTCCTCGGCGACCGACACCGCATCGGTCCGCGCGCGACTGGAGAGTCGGTTCACCAGCGCTTCCGACCGCTCAAGCAGCCGCTCATTGATCGCGCGCGCCTGGGCCGGTTCGAAGGCGCTGACGCTCAGATGGAGAACCTGCGTCGTTGGATCAGGCTCGACCTCCACCTTGCCGAGATAATAGTCGAAAAAGCGCTCGCGATTGATCGGCAGGAAGCCGCCAAACCGGTCGAGCACGAAGACCGAACCCGCGGTGTAGGCGTGGGTCAGCAGACCATCTCGATCGGCATCCGCCAGGGCGCTGCGCGACTCGAGATATTCGACGACGGCGTTGCCTTCTTCGCTGGCGCCGCTGAGGCCGCTACCGCTGAGCACTTGGCCAAGCGAGGTGGCCGCCGCCTTGCTGGGGCTGCGCACCACGAACCGCGCCTCTGACACGTACACGTCGCTGGCAAAGAAGGCGAAGTAGAGACATGCCAGGAAGGTCGGAAGGACGACCAGGATGAGGAACAAGGGCGCAGGGCGCGGCAGGCGGGACGACACGGATCAGGGTTCCACATTGAAGCGATGGCGGCTGGGTGCCGGAACGATGGGCGACGTGCCGACGATCGCCGCCAGCCACGGCGTGATCGTGGCGAAATGGTCATCCCAGCGTGGCGGGCAGTAGCCGTGCAGCGCGTCGACGCGCCGCTGGCGCCGGGCCGCGGCGAGATCAAGCGCTTCGATGCGTCTCGCCCAAGAGGTGACGTCATGGGGATCGAGAAGGCACGGAATACCCTGGCCCACTTCGCGGAAACAGGGCAAGTCGCTGGCGATCACCGGTGTGCCAAGCGTAAGTGCCTCGGCCATCGGTAAGCCGAAGCCTTCCGCAAGCGAGGGCATCAGCATCGCGCGTGCCCCGGCCATCAGCGACGCGAGTCCCACGTCGTCGCAATCATCGAGGATGCTGATGAGGCCGCCCGCCATGCCTGATGCCTGAAGTGCGGAGCGGAAATCCTCTGATCCCCATCCCCAGCGGCCGACGATGACCAACCGTGGTGTTGCAGGTCCCCGGCGAGCATGGATTCGTTGCCATACCCGCAGCAGGTGCTGGTGGTTCTTGCGGCTCTCGATCGTGCCGACGCAGAGGAAATAATCTTCGGTGCTGGCCGCATGCGCATCGTTGGGCTTCAGATCCGCTCCTGCTAGGGGTGCCACGACGATCGGTGGTTCGGGAAGGCTATGCCGGGCGGCGTGATCGTGAAGGTCGCGCGCCACGGCGTGCGTCGCGACGATGATCCCCGATCCCTGCGTTAGCGCCGCCGTCACGCGACCCTCATGGCGGGCGACGGCATGAGGACGGCAATATTCCGGATGCAGCACGGGGATGAGGTCATGCACCAGGTAGATCGGGCGTAGGGCATGCCGTGCGATCCATTGCCCGTGCGCGGGTAGATCGAAATCGGTATGAGTGACATTGAGGTACAGGCTACCCGGCTGCGGGCGTAGCGGTGCGGCCAGGGCAGCGGCCAGGTGCCCGGCGATGCGCGTACGGGTGGAGGAGCCGCCCTGAACAAGAAGATTGAACAGATGTCGCGATGCGCCCGCTCCGATAACCCGGATGACGCCGCGATGCTGCACCACGGCGCGGGCGACGTCAGCGAAATGCCGTGCATAGGCAACGCAGACGCGGTCGATGCCGTTCAGCTGCCGGCCGGTCCAGCGCAACTCGACCAGGCGCGTCACGTCGAGCAGGACGGGAGTGGATTTCGGATCAGGGAATGGGTGGCGGTGGCCGTGCATCCTTCCTCAGACGGAGGCGTGACGGCTCAGCCTTGGTGGAACACGTCTTTTTTTGTCAAAGGGAATGCCGAAGCGTTCGCCAGTGGCGTCCGGCGATAAAGCTACGATCATGATGACGGTCGATGTGTCGGCCATGCTCCTGCGCGAATAAGGCGGCATGCTAGAACCGCGTGTCCAAGCCGATCCGAACAGTACGTGGGCGCAGGGGCGTGACCTGGTCGCGACCGGTCGCGAACGGGGTGCCGAGTGCGAAGCGGTTGCCACGGGTGTCGGTCAGGTTGCTCAAGCTGGCGCTGACGCCAAAGCGGACGAAATCCAGACGCGCGGTAAGCTCGGTATCGAGATAGCTGCCCTGTTGTTGGCCAAGTACCGGGCCGATGCCCAGGCGCGATGAACCGATATAGCGTGCCCAGCCATCCAAGGTGAATTCGGCATCCTTGAGGCTGCGGGTGTAGATGGCGCCGATCCGTCCGGTGAAGCGGGCGATGTTCGGAATCTGTTCGAGGCGCGCGAGCGCCAGCGCGCGGGCGCTGGTACCAGGCGGGGGACCGGCAGGCACGGCAAGCGCGACCAGCGCTTCGGAGGGCTCCTCGATCAGGCCATCATTATACGTCGCGCCGCCCTCAATCCGCAAACCCGGCAACGGGCGGATGCCGGCCGCTGCCTCGACTGTCCAGAGCCGGCCATTGCCGATGTTGGCGGTGCTGGGCAGGCCGAATCCATCAATGAAATCCGCCTGGATGTCGCGCCATGCGGCCCGCGCGATGGTCACGCTGAGATCGACGCGGCGCGCATTGTGGCGGATGCCCGCTTCGATCGTGGCGACCCGGTCGTTGCGGAACTCGCGGACAAAGTCGCCCTCGATCGCGAGGCCACCGGGCCGAAATCCCTGTTGGTAGCGCGCGAACAATTTGGATCCCTTTGTGAGATCCAAAAGCAGCGATGCCGCGGGAAGAACGATCGTCTGCGACCGGCGTGCGGTCAGATCGTCGCGCTCTGCAACGACGATCGGAGACACGTCCTGGCCACGTCCCTTCAGCGTGGTGCGGGTCGCACGCAACCCGGCAGTTGCGAGCAGGCCGGGAAGGGGGCGGACACTGCCCTCACCATAGGCAGTCCACTCGGTCACGCTATTTATCACGCCGGTCGCCGGCGCGGGGCGATCGGGTGCGCCAATCAAACGGCGCAGCAACGTGCGGTTGTGAATGTAGCTGATCCCGCCCAGCCACCCCGAACCGTCTGCTCCACTATGCCAGACGCGTGTTTCATTCGCCTCCATACGCGTCTGGTTGCTCTGCACGAACACCCGTGCGGGGCCGCCGGCCGGGGTCGCATCGTAGCGCTCGAGTAGATCGTGCGTGGTGATGCCGCTGGTGGAGCGCAGATGGACGTCACCGATGGTGCCGGACAGGATGGCCTGTACCTGGCCGTAGTCCGAGCGGAAGCCTTCGGGCACCGCGGCGAGGCGAGAAAGCGGCGGGCCGGTGCGGTCGGCATATTGGCTGTCCGCGCCCCGAATACGCTGGCCGATGCCCACGAGCTCGGTGCTCCAGTCTGAACCCAGGGCGAGATGCGCCGTTACGCGTCCACCCATGATGCGGGTGCGATTGACGTCGGTGCGGGAAAGCAGGGGCTTGTCGATATAGCCCCCTTCCAAAGCGGCATTGGCGACCAATCGCACAGCGAGCCGATCCGTGACGATCGGGGCGTTGAGCACCGCCTGCTCGTCCAAGCCCGGCTGACCGTGCTCAGTTGCCGAGCTTCCTACCGTCAACGACCCACTCGTGGCGGACAGGTTGACCGGGTTCGGCACCAGGCGGATGATGCCGCCAAGCGAGCCGGCACCGTAAAGCGTTCCCTGCGGCCCCTCCAGCACCTCCACCGCGGCAAGATCGGCGAGGCGCAAATCGGGATCCGGCGCATTGTAGCTGAGGCGCAGGTCGCCATAATATTGGCCAACGGTCGCCTGGGTCGGTCCGGTGAAGCTGGAGTCGGCGATGCCGCGGATAAACAGTTTGTTACGGCCGGCCCCGAGATAGGTGGAGGTGACGCTGGTAAGCCGCTGAACGAGGCGCTCCGTACCGCCAGCGCCGCCGCGTTCCAGCTCGACGCCCGGCACGCGGGCGACCTGGCCGGCGAACTGGTCGCGGCTGGTGTCGCGTTTGCTAGCGACGACGAGGATGTCAGGATCAGGTGCCGTATCCGCTGGCAGCGCGGCGAGCCGTACGGGTGTGCGCCGCGGTCGCCGAGGCGGTGCCACGGCAGTGTTGAGCCGCCAACCGACCCCGCCGACCGGCTGAACAGTCGCGCGAGCCCGAGCGGCGATGCGTGCCAGCGCCGTCTCCACAGTCATGCGACCACGCAGGGCGGGGACGCGTCGCGCCCACAAGCCGGGGTCGGGCACGACGATGCTGGTGCGCATCTGACGGCCGAGTGCGGTAACCTGCTGGCCGACGGTGCCGGCCCGCAGGTCCACGAATGACGTCTGCGCCGTCGCCGCCGGGGCCATGGCGATCGCCGCGGCCGCGAGAAGGCTTCGAGGAATGAGGCTCAACGGCGCTCGTCCAATATCCATTCACTACCCTCGTGCCGCACTTCGACACCAAGCAGCGCACCTAAGACGCTTGGATCGTCGCGAAGCCCCCGCATCTCTAACGTTCCGTTGAAGGTGCGCCCAGCGACCGCCGGGGCGGCAGTGATCGGCAGGCCAAGTTGCCGCGACAGGTCGTCCGCCACGTCGCGCAACGCCGCATCGTCATAGGACAGACGACCGTCACGCCAGGCGCCCACGTCCGCCGCATCCTGCTGGCTGCGGCGTAACTGCCCGTCGACCTCGGTCACTGATTGGCCCGGTCCGAGCCGCAGCTTGGGACCTCGTGGATCGACCATCACTGCGCCCTCCGCAACCGCGACATGCGTCTGGTCACCCAGCAGGCGCACGTCAAACACCGTACCAAGGTCGGTGAGTTCGAGGTCGCCGACGTTCACGTGAAAGGGATCGCTCGCATCGTGGCGGACGCGGAAAAGCACCTGACCCGCTAGAACGCTGGCGCTGCGGGGGCGAACGGGGTCGAGCCGGACCCGCGACCCGCCCGCCAGCGCGATGCTGCTGCCGTCAGCGAGACGGATGGCGCGCTGCTCGCCTGCCGCTGTGGCGACCATGTAGCTGCGGTCGCGCTCATGCCAGACGCCGAAGCCAATCGCTGCGATCAGGGCAGCAGCCACTGCACCGCCGATCCAATGGCGGCGCACGGGCGAGGGCGAAGACGTGTGGTTTGAGACAGTGGGCGAGAATGCTTGATCGCGCACCATATCGGTCGCGGCCTCCAGCAAGGAGACTGCATGATCATAGCGGGCGGACCGGCCGGGGTCCGCCTCCAGCCAGGCCAGAAAGGCATCCCAGTCCGCCCTCGGTTCCGCCATGCGCAGCGCCCAGTCGAGCGCCTCGGCGTCAACATATTCGGTAGTGCCGGCCCTGCCCAGAGCGCTCATTGAAAAGCATCCTTCAGGGTGATGAGGGCACGGGCGGCCTCGCGCAGGTCGGCTTCGACGGTACTAAGGCTAACGCCGAATTCTTCCGCCACGGTGCGTTGCGCCACTCCATCGATACGAACCCGGCGAAAAATTCCGGCCTTACGATCGCCAAGCGCGTTCAGCACTGCCACGACCCGTTCCGCTTCCTGGCGCGCGCCCACCTCGCGTTCCGGCGTCGGCATCATGAAATTCTCGCCCTCCCGATCCTTCTCCCAGGCTTGCTCGCGTTTTTCGGCTTGGCTGCGCGAGCGATACCGGTCGATCATCAAACGGTCTGCGGCGCGGTGGAGATAGGCGACAGGATTGGCGATGGGCCCCTCGGAGCGGGTAGACACGGTCAACCACAGATCATGAACCAAATCTTCGGCTACATCTCCCGCACCGCGCGCACGCAGAAACCGGACGAGACGGTCACGGTTTTCCAGATAGACAAGTTCCAATCCGCTGGGCGGCATGTCGTGACGCGTGATCCGTGATGGCCGATGCCGCCTCATAATGGGTGGACCGCCGGTAAAGAAAGGTGCTTCTTCAACGTGCCGCGTATGTCGAACTGGTCGACCGGCGGCCTGATGCTCTGCGCGATGGACGCAGCCAGCACCGGGGTGATCGTCAAAATGGGTGTTGATGCCAAGCATATCTGTCTAGACGGAGACCTTGCTCAACATCCTTGCTGCGATCGCCAAACGCTTCTGGCGCAAGATAGCAAGCCTGTCTGAGGAGGGAGATCATAGATTAGGCGTTCCATCGTCATAGTCTGTCAGTAGCCCCTGGATTTCTGAACGCCTTCGGTCCTGATGTTGCGGTCAGGAGGCTGAGCAGCCCCCATCGGGTGGTCCGGGGTGCTAGTCAGTACATCGTGGTCCCCGCCGCCATTGCCGGGCGTAGGTGGAGCGAAGCGGAACCGGAGGCCGGCAACGGCGGTGTCGCCGCTTCCGAAGCCCAAGGATGATCGCCCAGGCTGCTGTGTGGCTGGATGGTGTGAAAGTAACGCCGCCAAACCTCGATCACCACTTCAGCCTCGATGAGGCTGTCGAAGATCTCGCCGCCCCGCAGTTCGTCACCCGGCGGGCCGTGGAAGCCCTCGTTGCAGCCATTCTCCCACGGCAAGCCAGGCGTGATGCAGAGCGTCTCCACCCCGATCTGCCTCAGCCACTTTTGGACAGCGCTGGCGATGAATTGGCTGCCGTTATCCAACCTGACAGGCCCAGGCGGTCCCCGGTCGATGGACAACTCGGCCAGGGCCGCCGGCACGTCTTCGTGCCGGAGCTGGCGGGCGACCGGCAGTGCCAGATATCCCTGCTTGCCTCGTCGGTGATCGGGCCGGCGTCGTGAACGTCCAAGCTGCGCCGGGATGCACGGACCGTCACTGCGTCACGACGAAGCGAGGTAGTAAGGTATTGAAACAAAGGGATGGAACCCCATTTCCGGATCATCGTCAACAACGGAAAGGAGGTGATCGGATGTCTCATTGTCAGATGCCGATTACGGCAACGAAAACGATCGTGGCGGCTTCGCTGGAGCATGGCCGGATCTGAACGGTTGCCGGCCTCGGTCGACAATGGAAAGGCCGCTCCGTGTCGGGGCGGCCTTTCGCTTTCCGGGCAGGCTATTTGGCCTCGGACAGGCCTCACATGGCGGTCACCCGTCGGCAGGTCGGTGAGGTACTTTTGACCTTTCGATGGCGCATAGGGCGGCGGGCGCGGGTCGCCGCGTGTCCCTTCTCACGACGGAGTGCGATCGGTGCTTGGCGGACGCCATCGCCTGAGTAAGGTCAAAGGCATGAAAGTCTTCTTGGATTTCGAGGCGTCGTCGCTGTCCGATCAAAGCTACCCGGTGGAGGTGGCATGGGTGTTTGAGGATGGTTGCGCCGAAAGCCATCTGATCAAGCCCGCTCCGGAATGGATCGAGTGGGACCCGCGGGCAGAAGCGATCCATGGCATCAGCCGGGCGACGCTAGTCCATGAAGGTGAAACGCACACCAGCGTGGCGACACGAATGATCGAGGTGCTGAGCGAGCACGAGCTCTTCGCCAGCGCACCATCCTGGGATGGCAAGTGGCTGAGCGTTCTGTTGCGGGGGGGCGGGCTGCCCCGCCATGCCCTGCGGCTCCGCGACACGGACGACGCCCTGCGAGCCACGGCCACGGAAATCCTCCGGACCGTCGTCCCAGCCGGCCGGCTGGAGGTCGAGGTCGACGGCCTCGTCGCGGCCGCCAATGCGGCGAAAAGCAACACTCCGGCTCACCGCGCGCTGGCCGATGCCATGGGTGAATATGAGACATGGTGCCGGGTGCGTCAGGCCGCACGCGCGTTGGCTGCCGACAAAGACTCGCGCTGACTCCGGAAAGGCCAGATAGGCCTCGTCTCGGAACCGTGCTGACCGGAAAGGATGACCGAAGGTGGGTCGCGTCATCCAACGCCCCGCTTCGGCGGTGGCCCCTCGGTCTTCGAGGTGAATGCCGATTTGCCCGCCGAATGCCGGTTCGCGCGTGGCTCGTAGGAAGCCACGCCGATAGCGCCCGAATCCGAATGCGATACCGGTCCGCCGCCGGAAGCATCGAAAAGGGCTGGTGCCGGATGGCCGCGCTGCCCTACGCGATCGCCGATGGATCATTCTTCTACGGTCATGCAGCGCATCATGAGCTATGCGGATTTCCAGCAGCTTCCGCAGCCTGCACCACCCGCCATCCTCGCCTATGGCAGCGATCCGCTCCAGCATGTCGAACTCTGGAGGCCGGTCGGCCACGGCCCCTTCCCGGTGGTGGTGCTGATCCATGGAGGCTGTTGGCAGACAGCTATCGCCGAGGCCGGCATCATGAGGCGATTGGCCGCGGCTTTCGTCCACAAGGGCGTTGCGGTCTGGAATGTGGACTATCGTGGGATCGACAGGCCGGGGGGCGGCTATCCCGGTACATTTCAGGACGTGGCGGCCGCCGCCGACCTGCTGCGTGACCGCGGCGCGTCCCTCGCTCTGGACCCGAACCGCGTCGTCGCCGTTGGTCATTCGGCGGGCGGACATCTGGCCTTCTGGCTGGCTGGCCGACCGGCGATCGCGGAAGAGAGCATGGTGTGGACCGATCAGCCTCTCGCCTTGCGCGGCGTCGTCAGCCTGGGGGGGCTGCTCGATCTCGCCGAGGTACGATTTGCCGCGGCCGAGGCGTGCGGCGTCCATACGGTCGACCGGCTGGTCGGGCCGGCGACGGCGGCTCGTCCCGATCCGTATAGCGACACGTCCCCGATGTCCCTGGCGCCGCTTGGCGTGGCGCAGGTGCTGGTCTCGGGCGACGCGGACACGATCGCACCGCCTTGCCTCGCCGACCAATATGCCGCCAAGGTCCGCGCGCGGGGGGATAATGTGCAGACGCTGACGATCGCGAACCAGGGGCATTTCGAGCTGATAACGCCCGGCCGACCAGCCGGAGATGCCGCGATCGCCGCGGCGCTGCGCCTCTTGGCGATCGAACAGCTGGAGGATCAATCATGACCGTAGCTTTCCGTCGGCAGGACGCGCTGTCCCTTGATGCTGCCGACCCGCTCGCCCCGATGCGGGACCGGTTCGTGCTGCCCGAGGGCGTCATCTACCTCGACGGCAATTCCCTGGGCGCGTTGCCGCGCACCACGCCGGCTCACTTGGCCGACGTTGTCACGGCGCAATGGGGGCGCGACCTCATCACCAGTTGGAACCGTCACGATTGGATCGGTTTTCCGATGCGGCTGGGCGCGATGATCGCGCCGCTGATCGGCGCACGGCCGGATGAGGTCATCGCGTGCGACTCCACGTCGGTGAATTTGTTCAAGCTGATCGCCGGCGCGGCCGCGTTGCGGCCGGAACGGCGTACGATCCTGGTCGAGGACGGCGGCTTCCCGACCGATCGATACATGGCGGAGTCGGTCGCGGCGCTCGTCGGCGGGTCGGTCCGCACGGCCCCGCGCGAAGCGATCGAAAGCCATATCGACGACAACGTCGCTTTGGTGGTCCTGACCCAGGTCGACTATCGCTCGAGCGACCGCGCGGACATGGCCGAGGTGACGGCCGCCGCACACCGGCGGGGCGCGCTGATCCTGTGGGACCTCAGCCATAGCGCCGGTGCCGTCACAATCGATTTGACGACCTGCGACGCCGACCTGGCCGTCGGCTGCGGCTATAAATATCTGAACGGTGGTCCAGGCGCGCCTGCCTTCCTCTTCGTCGCGCGGCGTTTGCAGGACGCGCTGCCGTCGGTCCTGCCGGGCTGGATGGGACATGCGCAGCCCTTCGCCTTCGAACAAGGCTATCGACCCGCCCCCGGGCTCGCGCGCCATTTGTGCGGGACCCCGCCGATCCTGGCCATGGCGGCACTGGAGGAGGGATTGGGCCAGTTCGATGGCGTCGATCTTCAGGCCCTGTTCGCCAAGGGGCAGGGGCTGGGCGATCTCTTCATCCAGCTGATGGAGGAGCGCTGCGCAGGACATGGCTTCACCCTGGCGTCCCCGCGCCAGGCGACGGCGCGCGGCAGTCACGTCTGCTTCGCGCACGATCACGCCTATCCGATCTGCCGCGCGCTGATCGAGCGCGGGGTCGTCGGCGATTTTCGCGCGCCCGATCTCCTCCGTATGGGCTTCACGCCGCTCTATACGCGGTTTGCCGATGTCTGGGATGCGGTCGAGACCCTTCGCGAGGTGATGACCACAGGCGTTTGGCAAGAGGACAGGCTCCAGCAACGCGAGGTGGTGACGTGACGCCCGCCTCCGCGACGCCCGGCCTTCGTCGCCGCTTGACCTCGGGCCAGTTGGCGATGATCGCGATTGGCGGGGCGATCGGTACCGGTCTATTCCTGGGCAGTGGACTGGCGATTGGTCTGGCCGGTCCGGCCGTGCTGGTCAGCTATGCGATCGGCGGGGTCATCGCGCTCCTGCTGATGGGTTGCCTCGCCGAGATGACCGTCGCGCATCCGACCAGCGGTTCCTTCGGCGACCTGGCCGAACTCTATCTCGGCTCATGGGCGGGCTTCGTGGTGCGCTATGCCTATTGGTCGGCGCTGGTGCTGGCGGTCGGAACCGAGTTGACCGCGGTCGCGATCTACATGCAGTTCTGGCTGCCGGCGGCGCAGGGCTGGATCTGGATGCTGGTCTTCGGTGCGGCATTGATGCTGGTCAACGCGGCCAGCGTCGGTCTGTTCGGCAGGACCGAGTATGTCTTCTCCGCGATCAAGATCGCCGCGATCCTCGGCTTTCTGCTGCTCGGTTCGCTGGTGGTCGCGCGTGCACCTGCCGGGTCCCCGATCGGCTTGGTGAACTACGTCTCGCATGGCGGCTTTTTCCCGCATGGTCTGAGCGGCCTCTGGAGCGCGGTGATCGTCTCCATCTTCAGCTATCTCGGCATCGAGATGATCGCGGTCGCGGCAGGCGAGGCGGTCGATCCCGAGCGGGCGATCGTACGCGCGTTTCGGGCAACGATGCTGCGGCTGGCGATCTTCTATCTCGGCACCCTGGCGCTGATGCTCGCGATCGTGCCCTGGGATGACGCCGGCACCGCCTCCAGCCCGTTCGTGGCCGTGATGCTGGCCATCGGTATCCCCGGCGGTGCCGGGCTGCTCAACGCCGTGGTGCTGATCGCGGCAGTGTCGGCGATGAACAGCCAGCTCTACACGGCCACGCGCATGCTCTTCAGCCTCGCGCGCGCGCGACAGGCGCCTCGGCGTCTTGGCCAGGTCAGCGCTGCGGGGGTGCCGCTGATGGCCTTGTTGGTATCCGCGCTGGGGATCGCGCCGGCGACGTTGCTATACGTGTACCAACCCCAGCGGGCATTCGGCATGATGATCGGCATCTCGGCGTTCGGTGCGATGTTCGCCTGGATGATGATCTTCCTGACGCACCTGGCCTTTCGTGCGCGCGCCGACGCCCGCGAGCGCCCGTTCCGGATGTGGGGCTATCCCTGGACGAGCGTTGCCGGAACGATGGCGATGGCCGCTATCCTGCTCACGACCCCCTTCACCGGCCCGTTCGCCTCGACCTTGCTCTACGGCGTTCCGTTTCTTCTGCTGCTGTCGCTGAGCTATGCCTGGGTCAGGCGACCTGGGCCGGCCGAGCCGTCAGCGGAATGACGGTCCGCCTTCGGGGTGTCGCAACACGGTAGCGATCGACCGATGCGGGATCACGCGGCCGTATCGGTGAAGAGCGGCGCCAACCGGGCGCGTATCCGTTCTAGGACCGTGCCGCCGGTGAGATCGGGCGTGAACGTGCGCCCGGTGATCATCTCGAACGCCTGCACATAGGCGGCAGCCGTACCGGCGATCAGATCCTCGGGGATTTCGGGGATCGGTCCCGAGTACGGATCGCACTGCGCGGCCACCCAGGCACGCACCACGTCCTTGTCAAAGCTGTCCGGTCGCTCGCCCGCGTCGAAGCGCGCCTCATAGCTCGACTTCTGCCAGTATCGACTGCTGTCGGGCGTGTGGATCTCGTCCGCGAGCAGGATCGCACCATCGGGCGTGACGCCGAATTCGTACTTCGTATCGGCAAGGATCAGGCCGCGTTCCTCCGCGATGGTCTGGCCACGCGCGAACAGCGCCAATGCGATGGCGCTCAGCTCCTCCCACTGATCCGGGGTCAGCAGCTTGCGACCGACGATCTCTTCGGGCGTCAGCGGTTCGTCGTGGCCGCCGTCGAATTCCTTGCTGGTCGGCGTGATGATCGGACTGGCCAGCCTGGCATTGTCGCGCAATCCATCGGGCAGGGTCATGCCATACATGGTGCGCTGGCCCTTTTTATAGAGCGTCAGGATGGAGGTGCCTGTCGTTCCCGCAAGATAGCCGCGAACGACGATCTCGACCGGCAGGATGGTCAGTCGACGGCAGATCAGGACATTCGGGTCCGGATAGTCGAGCACATGATTGGCGCAGATATCCGCGGTCTGTTCGAACCAGAAGCGCGCGGTTTGCGTCAGCACCTCGCCCTTGAACGGAATGGCGCATAGGATCCGGTCGAAGGCGCTCAAACGATCGCTGGCGATGATGATCCGCCGCCCGTCGGCCAAGTCGTAATTATCGCGGACCTTGCCCCGATAATGGTTGGGAAGCTCGGGCAGCGTGGCATCGGCGAGGACACGCGGGAGAAACGCTGGGAAATCGATCGGCGGCATCACGCGATTTTAGGCCGATCGGGGATGATATGCCAGAGCGGATGACCGATCGGAACGGCCTGCCGCTCCTCGCAAGCGGTCAGGTAGGCGGTGAGGCCACACCAGTGCGAATTCGGCTTTGAATGCGGTGACAGAGGCATCAGCCCAAGCGCGCGCGCCGCTCGGCGTCAGGAACGATGCGGGCTGTCCCGCCTACGTTGCGACCGACCGCGATCAGCGCGCCGGTGCCAGTACGCCAGGACAGGGCGCAGCCCTCGGCATATGTCTGACCACTTTGGCAGATGATGGCCCGATCGCCGGCTAGCCAGAGCTCAGATGCGGGGAGCGGCCGCACTGATCGTCGGACTGTGTTAGTCCGGCCGTGATCAGCGGGGGGCGAAGGCCGGAACGCCAAACCGTGTCAGAGCTTGGGCGACATTCGAACGTGCCGGCATCCATGTCCGGTCCCACGATAGACCGCCATGTGCCGGGCACGTCCTTTGAAGGGCCCGGCACACGGAGGTCATCCCGCCATTCATTTTTTTCCGAGCATCACCTTTTAGCCTGGAAAGCAGAGTTGATGAAAGTGTCGCTTTTATCCAGCACATCCGCGCGGACGTCAGCATCATCGAGCTGGTGGGTGAGGCCTTTATACTCGATATAGTCGACCTTGCCGCCTGCTGCGCGCAATTGCGACGCCATGAGGCGGGATTCGCCAACGCCAACATTCTGGTCCTGGTCGCCATGGATCAGCAGGACGGGAACCTTGATCCGGCCTGCGTTCTGCGCAGGCGAGCCCTCGCGAACATGCGGCCCATGGCCGATCCTCGCATCCTCGATTGCGTAGGTGACATATGCAGCTCGCTCTGTCCGCAAGGTTTCCAGGTCAGTAACAGGAGCAATCGCCACGATGGCCTTGAACAGGTCAGGGTCCAACACCGCAGATTGCAGTGCGGCGTAGCCCCCGTAGGACCAGCCGAGGATGGCGATTTTGCCAGGCGCTGCGATCCCGCTCGAGAGGAGGTAGCGGCCGGCGTCGTTGACGTCGCCTACGGCTGTCCGCCACGACTGAAAGCCGTTCTTCTGGAACCATGCCGTCCCATATCCCGACGAACCGCGAAAATTCGGTTGAAGCACCGCAAAGCCGCGATTGGCGAAGAATTGGCTAAGCCAGTCAAAGCCCCATTCGTCTCGAGCCTCCGGGCCGCCGTGTGGCATCACGATGGCCGGAATGTTCTTGCCATCGCTTCCCGGCGGCACGGTCAGATAGCCCGGAATGGTGGTGCCATCGGAGGCCTTGAAGGTGATGGCCTTCACGGGGGCCAACATCACGCCCGAGAGCTGAGGACGCGCGGGTAGAATCTCCGTCAGTTTCTTGCTGGTCCGGTCGAAGAGGTAGAAGCGTCCCGGATCCACATCGCTTCCGGCGAACAGCACCAGCCGCTGTTCGTCGGCGCTCGCATCGACAAACTCGACGATGGTCTCGTTCGGCAGCGCTCGCGCCAGCGACGATGCCAAAGCCTGGAGCTCCGGGTCGAAGAACACGGCTCTTCGCTTGTCGGTGGCGAAGCTCGCGCCGACGACCCGACGCTGACGACCGACCTGGATCAGCGCATCGACATCGACGTCGGGATTCTCAAGCACGAGCTCGCGCTTCATGCTTCCATCCAAGGCGATGCGATACAGTGCCTTGCGGCCGTTATGGGAGTCGAAACCGTAAACGGCATTCAATGCCCGATCCACGACATATGGATTGAAGCCCGCCGTCAATCCGCCATTATAAGTCAGCGTCGACAGCGGCTGCCAACCACGTTGCCCGGCTTTTCGGTAGAAATAGCTGGTTCGGGACTTCAGCATCCCTTCATTCGACGTTGGCGTTATTCCCATGACACGGATTTCTCCGTGGCCGTCGGAGATGTATTCGCTGGCATCGGGGTTCGGCTTCTCGATCTGCTGTCGTCGAAGCGTTGAGGTATCGATACGTTCGACGCCCAACCCTCCCAGCCGGGCCGCAAGCAAGGTGCCGGTACTTTGTTGCGTTCCATAGCTACGGGTCATCAGCACGGCACCGCCCTGGTCACCATCGGCCAGAAAGTCTAAGACATCGCCACCATATTGCGCGGCGCCCCCGATCGCGTCCCGGGTCTCGCCGCTGAGCTCCTTCAGTCCACTTCCATCCGCATTGAGGGTAACGACCCGGCTGAAACCAAGCCGCCTGCCATTCTGCATCATCAGCGTGGAAATCGTGCAGACAAGCTGAGTAGAGGTCGACCAGCGGCACTCATCGATCTGATCGGGCCTGCCACTGGATGCGAGGATTGGCTTGGGTGCAGCGCCCGCCGTCAGCTCCGCAACAAACAGAGCGGTGCTCGCTCCTTTGGTCGCACGGAGCATCGCGACACGCTTTCCGTCGGGCGAGAGGCTTACCTGACGCACATCTTCGCGAGCCCCGAACTTCTGCGCAGCCGACTCTTGTGCTTTTGTTGGATGCCCTGCTGCAAGCATTGCGAAGGCCAATCCGAAATGGACGTACTTTGCCAATATTTCCCCCTATTTGCTGCCAAGTCTTATCCAAGCGGAAAAATAACGCAATGCTAAGAAGGCCTTGTGCGTGTCGGCAAAGGCCTGGACGGCTTGCGGAGCAGGACGCCTCAAGGGGCGCATGCCGAACCGGGTCAGGCTCCGCGAGGGAAACGGAATGGCGCGGCCTGTTTCTCTGGCGGATGAGCCGATCGGGCGGTGGGGCAGGAAGCTTTTCCCGACTTGAACCCCTGTCGCACCCAATCGGATATTCGGTGACGATCATTGCACTGTACAGGCTTGACGGCTCGTCGCGCCATTCACGGTGGTGGCCGCCCAGCCGATCCTGAAGGCGCCATTGGACCGCCGCCTCTTGGCGAAGGTCGCCATGGTCCGCTGCAGCCGAGGCTGATACGGGTTGGGCCTTCCACGTTTGCCTGTGCGTTGGATCGCTGGTCCGCTGAGCCAGAGGAATTCCATGAGCACCGACTTCGCCCGTGCTGATAACGAACATCGCGCACCGGTTCGCCGTGCGTTTACCGCAACGACCAGACCGTTGATCGTGACGCCGACCTTCGTCAGCCGTGTCGACGACACGGCGCGAAATGTCCGTCCTGGGGATGCGGGATCGTCGAAGGACCGACAGGGCAGGGAGGTCGTGAATCCCGACCAGCGCCCCCATGACCTCGCAATCGAGTCTGATCCTAATCTCGCCTTTGAGCATTGGGACGAGTATTGGCGCAAGGTCCATGGCCCGAAGTTCGCTTGGGACGAGCCGGGCAGTTCGTCAGAGCAGGTGCTGCGATACGATCAGCTTCACCGGGTCGCGTCCGGACCGTCCTGCTTCTTCCGGCCGCCTTACCGAGCGATGGTGGACGACAATGGTCGATTGCCGACGGATCCCGAACGTCGAGTCCCCGCCTTTGGTCGCCCGCGCTGGGACGGACTTGCCTATATCACCTACGCTCAGGAAGCGGACATCGAGCGGGTGCTGGGGCAGGAAAAGTTCGCCAAGCGCATCATCGCCGACGAGCAGACCGCCTTTCGGATGGTGACGCGGGAGATCACCCGCGAGTTCATCCTGATCCCGTCCGCACGCCACCGCGATCCGATCAGCCTGGTCAAGATCCACCGGCGCCGCCCCGAGCTGTCACGCGATGCATTCCAACGCCGCCTGCTGGAAGCGCATGCAGAGGTGGTGATGAAGGCTCCGGCGACGCACGAGTTCGTGCGCCGCTATGCGCAGCTCCATAATATCGGCTCGACGCAGAAGGATCCCGAGGGCTCCAAAATCGATGCGGTCTCGATCCTCGCATTCGCTTCCCTGAATGACGTCGAGGATTATCTGGTCAGCGACGACCATGCGATGATCGAGGCGTCCGAAGAGGCCCTGGCCGGCGAGGGGTCGGAATGGTGGACCGCGATCAACTACTCGGTGATCAACCGGTTGCTGCCCGAGCTGGCGACCGAGCGCAACGGAGACGGTCGATGAAACCGTATCGGGCAGCGATTGTCGGTGGCCTGGTTGCGGGCGTGGTCACCACGCTGGTGATGACGGCGGGGCGCAAGACCGGCATGCTGTGCAAGACGCTGGACCGAGACGCGGTCGACTGGATGGACGATGTAAGCGGCAGCCGGGCGGTGATCGGCGACGCGGGAACCAGCGCCGTCGAGTTCGTCAACCATCTGGGCGCGTCCGCCGCATTCGCCGCAGCCTGGCCGATCCTGCGACGCTGGGCACCAGGCGTTCCTCCCACGGGCCTCGCAGTCGCCTATGGGACGATGCTGTATGCCGTGAATATCGGCGGCATCGCACCTCTGCTGGGCATCACCGAGGGCGAAGTTCAGGCGGGCGCGCGGAAGGCCACCGAGCGTTGGGCGGTGCATGTCATCCAAGCTGTCGTAACCGGGCTTGTCGCCGAGCGTCTCGGGAAATCCGAATGACCTTTTCGATCCCCGCGGACGACCGCCGAAATCCGGATGTCAGGGAGGGATGGGCTCGGTGCCGATCGATTGCGGCGGGTGCCAGGGTCGGTCATCGATCCATGCCAGCCTCTGCCGCTTTCCATGGCCGCCACATGCTGATGCGAACTCATCGGTGTCGCTGGATCCTTCAACGGGGCTGCTGACGATGACCATAGCCGTTCTTCCCGCCGTGACCCGCGGACTTCTAGAGCATCATCTACCGGCCGGCATCGAAGCACGCTGGTTCGCCAGTCCGTTCGAGGCCAACGCGATGATCGAGGATGCCGAGATCGCCTGGGTCGACATGCAACCGACGTCGCTCGTTGCGGATGCGATCCGGTCGGCGGGGTCTCGGCTTCGTTGGGTCTCGACCATCTATGCTGGCTTGGACGCCTTTCCTCTCGATGTCCTCCGGCAGGGTAATGTCACGCTGACCAACGGAGTGGGCGTGAATGCGATCGCGGTCGCGGAATATGCGGTCATGGGGATCCTCGCGGCGGCCAAGCGCTTCGACGACGTCCTGCGCGCCCGCGACCGGCATGAGTGGCCCAGCGACGCGCCAGGAAAGATCGAGCTGCCGGGGACCTCCGCCCTCATCGTCGGCATGGGCGCGATCGGGGCGCTTGTCGCGGAGCGGCTCCGAGCGTTCGGGGTATCGGTGACCGGCGTGACCCGATCGGGACGGGACGGCACGCTGACGCCGGACGCGTGGCGTCCACGGCTTGCCGAGTTTGACTGGGTGGTGCTGGCCGCCCCCTCGACCGGCGCAACGCGCATGATGGTCGGGGCGGGGGAACTGGCCGCGATGAAGCGCAGTGCGTGGCTGATCAATGTCGCGCGCGGGGACATGGTCGATCAGGAGGCTTTGCTCGCAGGCCTGGATACGGGGCTGATCGCCGGTGCCTTTCTGGACCCAACCGACCCGGAGCCTCTTCCGCCGGAGCACCCTCTATGGCGCGCGCGCAATGCGATGATCACCATGCATCTGTCCGGTCGCAGTCAGAGCCGGATGCTGGAGAGGGGGGCGAGCTTGTTCCTCGAGAACCTGAGGGCTTACCTGGCCGGACGTCCCATGAGGAACGTCGCAGATCTCGAAGCAGGCTACTGACGAGCATCGTGCCTGCCTGGCAATGGCGGGGCGTCGGTTCGCGCCCAGCGATCGAACGCCGGGAAGGCGGCGACTATCCGCTGCCTTTCTTCGCTGGAGCGGCTGCGGATCCGAGCGGCGGGAAGCGGGCGTGAATAGTCAGGTCTGAGCCGACTTTACCCCTGTCAGGCTCCATGCTGCGGACCGGGTCGTCCGACCCGCTCCGTCGCTGGCGGTTGGAGCGGAAGCGGCTGGGTGGAGAGGGCGGGGATGGTGTCAGCCCGGCGCCCTAAGACCATCACGGCGGATGAACGGTCGCCGGCGTCGCCGCCAGCGACCGTTCTTGAAGCCCTGCAGAAGGGTGGGAGTTCGGGCTTCAACCGGGAAGGGTGGTCAGGCCAGGGCGATCTTGGTCGAGCGGCGGCGATAGCGAGCGGCGGCGCCGACCATCGCGAAACCGACCAGCATCATGGCCCAGGTCGCCGGCTCGGGGACCGCCGCCACCGTCAGTTGCGCGACCTTGAAGAAGTCGTTGCGGTCATCCGGCCCATTGAACGAGCCACCCACGATCCAGACGTTCGACGCGTTGGCCAGCGGCAGGGCGTAGGTCTGAAGGGCCGTCTTGTAGGCGTCGCTGTTGCTGTTGAAGCTGCCGAGGCGGGTGTCGAACAGCTTGGCAACGTCCGTACCCGTCAGCGTCGTGCCGAGGCCGAGCTTGGACGCGTTCCAGCCGATAAAGGCGTCATTGTCGGTATAGGCGCGGTCGACGATGCCGAACGAGTTCAGCTTCGCGGATTGAAGAGCAACGGCTTCGCTGAACTGAAGAACCAGGAATTCCCAGCCATTGATGTTGTCGATCTGGTGATAGCCACCGTCGCGGCGCTCACCCTGCTGGTAGATGCCAAGACCGTCAGAACCGAACGATGCCATCTCGCCGGCCGTGAACGCGCCGTCGAAGCCACGCGACCAGCCAGTGGCCTTCATCGTAATGGAACGCGAACCATCGGTTCCAGTGTAGGTGAAAGCGTTGCCGTTGCCCGAGCCAGTAACCATGCCGGCGTTGGTCGTGTTGAACACGAAGTCTGCGGCCTGCGCCGAACCGGCGGTAATAAAGGCGCCAAGTGCTGCCGTTGTGGCGATGATCGTCTTCATGACATTCCCCGTGAACTGATGAACGATCTCCTAACGGCTAATATCATTGTCGCGCAATATGTTGTCGAGGCATGCTCTGTTTCACTATGAGGCTGGAGATGGTTAATTCGAATATTAACCACGAGGCGAGGGGATGGGATCGTTCCAGGTGCTTGGCAGTCGGTGGGCACGACCCGTGCTCGTGCGATCCGCATTCGGCGGGATGAGCGCGCGGACATTGGCGACGAGTCCACAGCGCGGCTGCAACGCCAAAGGTGAGGCGGAGGACGCGAGCGTCGGCCAGGGCCGACGACTGGATCCTTAGCGGCTCGCTGGTGGTGACATCATGGGTCCGGTGTTCCGGTCATTGCGGCAGAAGATGCGGGAATTCCCATGGCAACTGACGGGCCAAAAAGCCGATCGGGCCGCTCGAGGTCGCCAGGCGCCGGCCGCTCTGACCATGCAGCCACACGCCCCACCCGGTCGCGACAACAGGCGTCGCGCCACGAGACAGCAGCCCGGCGATGGCACCCGCCAGGACGTCGCCCGATCCGCCGGTCGCAAGACCCGCGCCCCCGCCGCCATAGTGGAGGCTCATGCCGTCGGGCGCGGCTATGAAGGTGTCGCTGCCTTTCAGGGCTACGACCGCGCGGTGCGCATGGGCGACATCGGCCGCTACGCTCCGAGGATCGTCCTCGATCTCGTCTTCACCAAGCCCACAGAGCATGGCCATCTCGCCATGGTGCGGGGTCAGGACGATCCGACCGGCGAATGCGTCGACCCCGTCCCGTACGGTCTTGAGGCAGCCGATCGCCATCGCATCGACCACGACCGTGAGATCGTCGCGGCGGGTACGCAGCACGACGCCGAGCAGAGCCGCCGCGACATCCGGGTCGCCGATACCGGGGCCGAGCACCACCGTGTCGCACGATTGGAGAAGCCGATCCAACTGGGTGTCCACCGCCCCGATCTCGCCATGTCCGTTCTCGGGCAGCGCGATCACGGCAGCCTCGGGAACCAGCAGGCCGAGCCCCAGTGCCGCCGCCTCGATCGTGGCGAGTTGCACCTTGCCAGCGCCGACCCGTAGCGCAGCCTCTCCGGTCAGTCGCAGGGCACCCGGCACTCGGCGCGAGCCGCCGATGACGAGCACGCGGCCGCGGCTGTTCTTGGTCGTTCCTGGACCATGGACGGGCAACGGATTGGCCGCGATCCAGCCGCTGTCGATGGGGATGAGGTCGTCGCTCATCCGCGAACTCCCGTTATCCGATCTGGCTCGACGGTGACGTCGGCCGTGCGGCTGGCGGCCAGATGTTCCACGCTGTTGTACCGGACCAGCGCCAGGCCGCCGTCTCCGATACCGTGATCGAAGCGATATTCGGTCACCGAGCAATTCGCGACGTCGCCGGCCGCATCGATGGCCAGGATCTGCGGTTCCGACAGGCCTTCGATGACGTAGCGCAGGCACAGCACTACAACCTGATGGGCGACGATCATCACGCGGCGTCCCGCATAGTGCAGCGCGATCATGTCCATGACAGACCGCAGCCGGAAGATCACGTCGCACCAGCTCTCCCCGCCGGGGGGACGGTGATAGAATTTACCCAGCAGCCGCCGGAATTCGGCTTGATCGGGATAAACGGAGGCGACGCCGCTGACGGTCAGGCCGTCAAGGATGCCGAACTCCTTCTCCCGCAACCGCTCGTCGATGCAGATCGGTGTGTCGTTCGCGCTGCCGCCTTCGCCACGGAACAGTGCCGCTGTCGTACAGGCTCGGGCATAGGGTGACGCGAGGATCGCGTCCGGGCGGTCGGCGACGGCCGCGCGCGCGAACCATCTGCCTAGCGCCCGCGCCTGTTCTTCGCCACGCGGGGACAAGGGAATGTCGACGTCGCGCGCCGAAAGTTCGATGCGGTCGTCACCGCGCGCGTGCGCCGCGTCGCGTGCGACATTGCCCGCGCTTTCGCCATGTCGAATGATCCAGAGCCGCTCCGGCCAGCGCCCTGAACTCATAGCGGCATACCCGCGCCCGATAGCGCGCCCAGCGCTTGATCTCGCGGACGGGAATCCGTCATTCCAGGCTCTCCTTCCGACGAAAAAAGCGCGCGGCCGGGGACCGAGTTCCCGCCGGCGTCGAGATGGCGCGTCTGGATCGCGGTGGAACAGGCGCGTTGCCCACGCTTCTAAGCACATGAGATAAAGATCTACTTTACTTCTGCACGAGCCGCGGCGGGGTCGGGGCCGGATGACCTGCGGGTGCCGAGCGGCATCAATCTCCTCAACCGCGCCAAGTTCGCAATCCACGACCGTGATGATCGACACGACCTCGGCGTTCGCCGAAGCAGGCTCTCCGGCACGGCGCATCGGCAGGCATTGGGCCTGTGGAGCCACCGTGTCGCGACCCGCGAATTGGTTCTTGCCGTCCGTGGTGCTGGCCTAAAACCTCCTTGCGAAATCTCTCAATCCGGGCCCGTCCGCTAATCTGCCGCTAACTAATCAGATATAGTTCAATATGGGTGTTTAGCTCTCTCTACAGCCGTATCGGTGCTCTCGCCCTTGTCGTGGTCGTGGCGCTCGCGTCCTTGGCTTGGCTGCTGGCGGATGCCGCGCATCAGACCGGCAGGAGCTTTCGCTGGGTGATTCACTCGGCGATGATCATCGAGACGACCGACGAAGCGTTGGGCGATTTGCGCGAGGCAGAGTCGGGGCAACGCGGCTTCGTCCTGACCCATGACCTATCCTATGCGCGCACGTTCGACGAGCGCATCAACAGCGCGGCCGCCAATATGGCGCGGGTCGTGGCCTTGACCACCGACAATCCGGTTCAGCATGCGCGCGCGCGCGCAATCGCTCGGCTGATGGCCGAGCGAACCATCGCTTTGGGCCGGCCCCTTAAGCTGGGCAGGGCAGGGGACTTCGCCGGAGCGCGGGCCTTTATCGCCAGCGGGCGGGGACGCGAGTTGATGGATGCGATCACCGTTCGTACGCAAAGCTTCCTGGATGAGGAGCGCGCGTTGCAGACGGTGCGCGTCGAGGCGGCGGAACGTCGGCTGGCACGAAGTCAGCGGTTGTCGCTGGCTGGTGCGTCGACCCTGGCCATCCTTCTCCTGCTGGCGTGCGCGTTGCTGATCCGCGGCATCCGACGACCGCTAGCCGCGATGATGCAGGCGATGACGGAGCTTGGGCGTGGGCAGAAGGCCCGTATCGCTGAGGGAATGGGCTCGCGCGAGTTCACGCTGCTGGCCAGAGGCTACAACGCCATGGCGGATCGTCTCGAGCTGGCCGTCGCCAAGCAGGCAACCAGCGAGCAGCGGCTGCAAGTCGCCAATATCGATCTGCAGAACCAGGGCGAGGCCCTGCGCGAGCGCAATGACGTGATCGAACTGCTGGGGGGCATGGCGCATCGCATGCAGGCGGCGCGCACTGATGAGGAGCTGGCGCAGATCATCCGTGTCTTCGTGCCCCGCGTGCTACCCGATCTCGCTGGCGCGCTGTATGCTCACAACAATTCGCGCAACCTGCTGGTGCCTGTCGCGTATTGGGGTGGCCTGACGTTGAGCCCGGATGGTTTTCCGCCCGACGCGTGCTGGGCGCTGCGTCGGGGGCGCAGCCACTGCGTGCTGGAGCCTGGCGCCGATATCGTGTGCGGTCACGCCTCGGGGGAGGAACTGTATCATTGCGAGCCTTTGCTCGCCGGCGGTGAGGTGATCGGCGTGCTCCATCTCCGTGGACGCGTGCCACGGGAAAGCCGCTTCCGGCTGACGGTGTTGACAGAGAACATCGCCTCTGCGCTGGTCAACCACCGGCTGCAGCGATCGCTGCGGGAACAGACGATCCGGGATCCGCTCACCGGCCTGTTCAATCGTCGCTACATGGAGGAGGCGCTCGCTCTGGAAATCGCGCGCGCGTCGCGTTCCGGCCAGCCCCTCAGCCTCGTCATGTGCGATGTCGACCACTTCAAGCGTTTCAATGACGAGTTTGGGCACGACGCCGGTGACGCCGTTCTTCAGGCGGTATCGGCGGAGATGCGCAATCGCTTCCGCGATGGTGACGTGGTCTGCCGCTACGGTGGCGAGGAGTTCACGATCATCGCGCCCGGTACGGACGCCACCGCCCTTCTCAATCGGGTCGAGCAGGTGCGGCTGGCGATTGCCGAGCTCAACATCCGCGCCGGAGGACAGAGATTGGGCGCCACCAGCATGTCCTTCGGCATCGCCACTTGGACCGACGCCATGGACCGCGACGGTACGACCTTGATCAAGGCTGCGGACGCGGCGCTCTACGACGCGAAGCGGGCTGGCCGGAACCGTGCGAAGGTCAGCCTTGTCGAGGCGCAGCGAGTGGCCGCCTGAGGTGATGACGGGTCCGGCCAAGGTCGGCATGGATAGGCGAGTAGGTGACGGTCACTCAGGTTAGTGCGCGCGAGATCAGTGGTCGCGATCAGCCCGCTCGTGATCGGCCTGGCGGGCGTGGTTGATCGCTTCCGCCGCTCGCCGGCGCGCCTCTCGGACGGCGTCTCATGGTGTCGCGCAGACGCAACGCGTGGTGGATGCCTTCGCGCTGCGGCTGCTTCTTGGTCGCAGACAGCGCCCGGTCGAGATCGTCTCCGTGATCGGCCAAACCAAGCGACAAGGCAAAGCGCTCGACCGCCGTCCTGGCGATCGGGTTGGGTCGGCGTCCCGTATAGCTGGAGCGATGGTCGGTAGAGGCTAGTCCGCGTCCTCGCAGAACCGGATCCCCGCCTTGCCCTCATCGACCCAGCGGACCTGACCCGCCCGGATTTGTCCCTGTAGAAGCTCAATGAGAACGTCGGTGTCGATATCGGAGGTCGTCAGGGCAGAGCCTTCGATCATCGCTCCGCCTTTGGAGACATTCCGTATCACGACCTCCTCCCGAGACCCGCCCTTGTTGAGTCGGGCTTTCCGTATCACCTTCTCGCGCGGGGCGCGGCTCACCTTATGGCCTACCGCCGCGGCAGGATCGCCATAGCCGGACAAAGCCGTAAGAACATGCTCGTTCCGTTCGGGGCGGCCGTAGACATAGCCTTGAATATGACTGCATCCGAGATCGCGAACAAAGGCGATCTCATCCTGATGCTCTACGCCTTCCGCCGTCGTCTCCATTCCGAAGGTCGTCGCCAGCGTGACGATCGCCCGGATGATCGCCGCATTGCGATTGCCGGCTTGGATCGCGCCGCGGACGAAACTCTGATCGATCTTGATTTTATCGAACGGCGCGTTCTTCAGATAGCCCAGAGCGGAATAGCCCGTTCCGAAGTCATCGAGCGCCAGACGGACACCGAGATGTTTCAGCGCCTTGAACATGCGATCGGTACGCCCGTCGTCGTTCAGGAACACGCTCTCCGTGATTTCAAGCTCAAGACGTGAGGGGTCGAGACTGGCCGTACTCAGGGCGTTCGCAACGATGGCCGGGAATTTAGGATTGGAAAACTGCATCGGCGATACGTTGACGGCCACCCGGATGCCGGCCGGCCAGCGCGCGCAATCCCGGATAGCGGTCCGCAATACCCATTCGCCGATGCCGGTGATCAGTCCTGCCTCTTCAGCGACCGGGATGAACTCGGCCGGACTGATCACGCCGCGCCGGGTGTGCTGCCACCGGACGAGCGCTTCGTACCCGACAATCCGCTCGGATACCGTGGAGACCACGGGCTGATAGACGACATGAAGTTCGTCATTTGCAAGCGCGTGACGAAGATCGTCTTCCATCTCCCTGCGCCGGGAGGCTTCGATCAGCAGGTCCTCGCTGTAGACGTGGTGCAATCCGCGCCCCTGGTCCTTGGCCGCATACAATGCCAAATCGGCATTCCGCACGAGATTCTCGACGGACTGCCCATGTTCCGGGGCGATGGCGATGCCGATCGAGCAACCGATGGTGATGACATTGCCGTCGACCGAGTAGGGCTGCGAAATGGAGGCGATGACGTTCTGCGACAGCGCTTCGACACGCATCCTTATCGTGTCGTTCGCGATGATCACCTGGAACTCATCGCCGCCCAAGCGTCCGACAACGCCATCGTAGCCGATCACGCGCTGAAGGCGTTGGGCCACCTGCTTCAAAAGCTCGTCGCCCATCTGATGCCCCAGCGTGTCATTGACGGCTTTGAAGCGATCCAGATCGAGCAGGAGCAGCGCTGTGGGCTGGAAGCCGCTCTGCCGGGTGAACAACAGGGTCTCCAGCGTGCCACGCATGCGTTCGCGGTTTGCCAGCCCGGTCAGGGCATCTGAATAGGCGAGCCTGGTGATGGCGGCCTGGGACTGGCGGCGTTCGGCCAGGTCACTGCCAGAGCCGATATAGCCTTCGAACTCGCCCCGTTCATCGACCTTGGGGCGGCCGGTTATCGACCATGCGATATTGGTGTCGCCGCCCGCGATACGCACGGGAACGTTGCGAAACGCAGCCTTTGTCGACAGATGGAAGCGAAGGGTGCGCGATGACGCCAGCTCGTGTGGATCGACCTCCAGAATGTCCGCCAGGACTATGTCGCTGCGGCGGACCGCATCGATCATCAGCTTGCGACATACATGGTCCGACAGGTAGATGATGCGGCCTTCGGCATCGGTTTCCCAGAACCAGCCGGAACCCTCCGCCTCGAATGCCTCGACGAAGCGGGATAGCTGCAGCGCCTTCGCATCGGCCGGTACGGCTTCGGCGCTGTTATCCCTGCTGACCAAGTGGCGGATTTGTCGAAGCATGGTCCAGAGGTAGTGATCGTTCGTTAGCAGGACGTTTACGGCTGGCGCAGGGACCTAGGGATTTCGCCCCGTCACGATTGCGTCGGAAGCCGTCCCAAGCCGGGTGAGTGCGATTGGTCCTCCGCGTCGTCGCGTGCCGACTACGGCTTGGTGCCGGCAACGGCGAACGTGGACGGACCTGAAACCGCGCGGCGCTCTTCCACCGCATCGACCGGCCGTGACCATGTGTCTGCCGGCTGCTCGCCATGAAGCAAGTCGCTGGTGAAGCGCTGAGCGTCCAGTGCAAGCGATTCGAGCGTCTGCCTGAGCGTTTCAGCTGTTTCCTGAACCTGTTGCACGGAGACAAGATTCGAGTCGGCTGATGTGCGGATCTCCACGCCGGTTTCGGCCAGCACCTGGCTGCGCTCCTCGACCGCGCTGATCCGGGCATTGAGTTGCTCGATCGCACTGGTTTGCCCGCGCGACATGGCCGCCACGCGGCCGGCACCGTCGTTCATGCTGTCGATCAGGCTGCTCAGGCTCTTCGTGCTGGCGACGACCGAGCGGATTTGTCCTTGCACAGCCTCGATCTTGCCCCGGACGTCGCCGGCGCTGTCACCGGTTTGCGACGCCAGCGTCTTCACCTCGGCCGCCACAACGGCAAAGCCGGCGCCGACGGGACCGACCCGTGCGGACTCGATCGTCGCGTTCAGCGCCAGCAGGTTCGTCTGCTTGGCGATCGCTGTGATCACGCCGACGATCTGCTCTATGCTATCGGCCTGCAGTTGCGACAGGGCGACCGTTTCACGCGCATCCCGCGCGTGTTCGCTGATCGACTTGGCCGCAAGGCTGGTGTCGGTGATCTCACGGTCGATGTCGTCGAAGGCTCGGGCCAGCGAGTGGGTTTCCTGACCGGCCTCGATCATCTCGCTGGCGAAGCTTTTCGAGATCGCGTCGACCTTCATCGCGAGATCACGGCTGTTGGTGATAGCGCCGCGCAGCGTGACCGCATTCGTCTCAAGATGGGTCATGGCATCCTGCGCGTTGCGGATGATACCGGTCACCTGACGTTCGAACGCCGCGGCGAGCCGGGTGAGCGTGGCCTCGCGATCCAGGCGCGCCTGCTCCCGAACCGAAGCGATGGCAGCGGTCTGACGCTCCGTCTGCTCCCGTGCCTGTCTCCGCATCGCCTCCGCCTCGTGCGCGACCAGCCTTGCCGTCGTCCGCTCGGTCTGGAACGAGGCCAGGGCGGTGACGACCAGTCCAAGCTCATCGCGGCGTTCCAGTTCGACAAAGTCGACGTCTCGGTCATCCAACACCGCTTCGGTCGCGGCAGCGATGCTTGTGATGGACGAGACGATCGATCGTCCGACCACATAGGCCAATGCGACGCTCATCGCGACGCTGACCACCAGCGCGAGCAGCAGCATGGCGATGGTGAGACGGGTGGCGAACAATGCGCCCTTGGCCCGCTCTTCCGCGCGCCCGATCCCGCCAGCGGCGACATGGCGGATCTGCGCGTCGATCCGGTGCGCGTTGAGGCGGAAAGGATCGATCATCGCGGCCGTGCTGGCGAAGTCGATACTCAGCATCGAGGTCAGTACATCCACGGTGGCCGTGTAGCGCTCCAGCTCCGCGATCGCAGGTTGCAACGATGCCGCCTGAGCACGGTGGGTGCGCTGAAAGGCCAGCAGGTCGCCGCGCACGCCCGCAAGGTCATGGTGGATGGACGCGACCTGTCGGTCGATCATCAAGGCAGGCGTCGCCGCCTTGGTGACCAGCAGGTGATAGACGCTGAGGTTCGCCGCGTCGAAGCGCTGCGTGATGCTGTTCAACGCGCCGATGTCGCGCATGTCACGGTTGACGATGTGATCAATTCGTTGGTTCGCGAACAGCAAGGCGGCGGTGCTGGCCAGCGCCATCGCAACGAACAGGACGAGCATGATGGCCGGCGTCGCTGCGACCTTGTGCGTGATCGATCGATCGGCCAGCCGCAGTCGTTGCTCAAAGCGGGCGGCAAGCGTCGACCGCTGCCTGCCACGGCCGCCGATGCTCCACCAGCGTTCGAGCCGCCGGGTCGTCTGCCAAAGGCGCTTAGAGGGCAAGGCGTAGTCCCGCACGCACCCGGCGATCCGCCGGAATGGGAGAGACCGCGGCGCCGCGCGCCAGCGTCAGGTTCTCGCCAGCCACGAACAGCTCGACCGCTTGCGTCAGGTGGAACGCGGCCCGTCCATCCACGGCGACGGCGGCGTCGACGGGATAGAGCAGCAGTTGCGGACTGGTGGAGAACGCGAATTGCCGGGTGGCGGACGTGTATCGCGCGGCGCCGCTGAGCGACGCACGACCCGTCGTGTAGGTCAGGGTGAGATTCGCCTTGTGCGTGGGCGTGGTCGATGCGGGTGACAAGGCGAAGGGGATCGGGAGCGCCGTTCCGCCGAGCTGGTCGTCGCTATGGGTCCAGGTGTAGTTCGCCCGCCAGACGAGCGTGGCAAGTTGGCCCGATGCGGCAAGTTCGGTGCCATAAGTGGTGAAGTCGCCGACTGCCTGGAACCGGGCCACGAGGGATGGCGCCGGGGAGAGGAAGAGTTCGGTCTGCAATCCGTCGCCGGGCGACGCAATGGCGTTCTTGGTGCGGGTGACAAACGCCGTCGCCTCCAGCCGAACGGGGCCCGCCGGGTGCGAATAGCCGATCTCGCCGCTCCAGACCGCCACCGGGTTGGTGCGGGGCGACCCCGCGACATAGATGGGGACGGGGGACGGCGTGATGATCGGCAACCGGATGCCGAAATCGACCAGCGAAGGCAGCTGGTATCCTCGACCGCCATTGATGCGCAGCAAGCCCTCGGCCCCAGTATGGACGAGGACCGCCGCATTGAAGCTGAAGCGCGTGAAGGCTCGGGAAAAGGCGGCGGGATCGTCATAGGCGGGTTGCGCAATCTCGCCGGACTGGTGGAGCCATAGCCGGTCGAGACGCCCCGCCGCCGTCAGCGAGACCTGCTCCAGCGGATGCAGGTCGAGCATCGCATTGGCGGATGCCACGTCATACGAGATCCGGTCGGAGAACTGATAGTCCGATCGCAGCCGGTTGTTGCGGTACTCGGTTCCGACCCGCAGCGTATCCGCGGCGCTCAACCGGATCAGGGACGAGGCCTGGGCGACGATGATGCGGTTCTTGAACGTGATCGGCGCCGTCGCATCCGGCACGGCCCCGACGCCATAGTCCGCGTCCAGCCAGTTGACGTAGCCGCCCAGCGTCAGCCCGCCCCAATCCGTGTCCCGGGTCATGAAGCCGTGCATGGTGTCGCTGCGGAAGTGCTGGTTCGACAGCAGCTGGCTGGGAAGATATTCGATCTGACGATTGTCGGCATGCCCGCCGCCAAGCGTCAGGTCCATGCCGCCCAGCGCCGCGGTCAGATCGGCCGTGATCTGGTTGCTTGCGACGGAATTGATCATCGCCGGCGTCAGCAATGTGGTGGGTATCGAGCGCTCGTCTTCGCGCGCGCGCGCGCCCGCGAGCTTCAGCCCGATCGTCGAGGTGACCGGAAGCAGGAGCGAACCGGAAATCTTGCTGATGCCGTGGTTGCCCAGTTCGGCCGTTGCCACGGCGGACGGGGCCTGCCCACCGCGGCGCGTGACGATGTTGACCACGCCGCTTGCCGCGTTGAAGCCGTACAGGGCATTGGCGGGGCCGCGGACCAGTTCGATCTGCTGGATTTCCTCCAACTGGACGCTCAGCAGATTCCAGTCGGTCATGCCGTAGTGATCGAGATAGACCTGGCGTCCATCGACCAGCACCAGCAGCCTGGCGTTATAGGTTTGCACCCCACCGCGGACGGCGACATCGGTCTGACCGGCGGTCCAGCGGTTCACGTCGATGCCCGCATAGGCCTTGAGCAGGCCCGGAACGTCGCGCGCGGGGGACTTGGCGATGTCGTCACGGGTGATGATGATCGCCGATGCAGGCAGCTCGGATGCGCGCTGGGGTTTGCCGGTCACGCTGGTGGTCACCGGCTCGCCGATCGTCTCCTGCAATGCCTGATAGTCGATCGCCTGCGCCTTCACGGCAGCCGGCGCCAGAAGGGTAGAAGCCGCAAGCAGCGAGCGGAGCAGAGGTGCGCGGGTCATCGCCGACATGATCAGATTTCCTTGACCAGCATGAGGAATGCCGATCCGAAGCGGATGTTGGAGGCGCGAGCCGCGGCCTTGCTGACGGTGATTTGCGTTTTCGGCACGGTGCTGATGCCCACGACGCAGCGTGCCGCCTGCACGCAGGCCGCGTCCGACGAGATCGTCAACACCGAAGACTTCGCAGCAGCAGCAGCGATGTCCCCCTGTTCGGGACGCAGGCCTGCCGTCACGAACGCCACGTGATAGCCGCTCAACGCCCCCATCGCCCCGATCGGGACCCGACGCGCTCGGATCGCGCTACGACCCGCGACCAGACCGTTGCCGACGGCGCGCTCGATGGCGTTCGCTTCCGCCTCCGAGGCGGCATTGCCGGGCTCGAACAAAATGGCGGCCGCCATCGTGCCACTGGGGGGCGGCTGGAGGAAAGAGACCACTCGCGCGGCGATCGGAACGTTCAGTTCGGCCGACAGCGGCGCGGCGCTGCTCAGCGCCACTGCGCTGCAGCTCCATATCCAAGCTTTGATCACGATAATCCTCCCACCATTCGGCGCGCATGGCAGGGGGGGTCTCTCTAAATAGTTAACGCCAGGGCTACGACGCTGAAATCAGAACCAAAAGCAGCGGCGTCTCCAGAGATGCCCACGAAGTGACACGAAGCGTGGCAACGGTGGGCCGTCTCCATCGGGCGCTCGTCAGTCAGGGCGTGATGGTCCCGCCGACGCCAAGGCCGCTGGCTTCGGCTTGACGTGACGGTCGAGCCAGTCTGTCATCTGCCACAGCGTCTCCTCGGTCGATTCCAGCGCCCGGTAGCCATGCGGCTCGTTGGGCAGGACGACATAGCGGACGGTCGCGCCATTGCCCTTCAGCGCGGCATACATGCGCTCGGACTGGATCGGGAAGGTGCCGCTGTTATCGTCGGCACCGCCATGGATCAGCAGGATCGGCGCCTTGATCCGGTCGGCATAGGTGAAGGGGCTCATCTCCGTATAGGTGGGCGTCGCCTGCCAATAGGTGCGCTGCTCGGCCTGGAAGCCGAACGGGGTCAGCGTGCGATTATAGGCGCCCGACCGGGCGATGCCGGCACGGAACAGGTCGGTATGCGCCAGCAGGTTGGCGGTCATGAACGCGCCATAGCTGTGGCCGCCCACCGCCATCCGGTCGCGGTCGCCGACGCCGAGCTTCACCACCGCGTCGACGGCCGCCTGCGCATCCTCGCGCAGCTGCTTGACATAGGTGTCGTTGGCCTCCGCGCCGCCTTCGCCGATGATCGGCATCGCCGGGTTGTCGAGGATCGCATAGCCCTGGGTCAGCAGGAACAGGTGGCTGATGCCCCGTGGGCGAACGAAGCGATTGCCCTGGTCGACCGTCTGTCCGGCGACCCTGGCATCGGTATATTCGGCGGGATAGGCCCAGAGGAGCGTGGGCAGGGGGCCGTCGCGCCGGGCGTCGTAGCCTGCGGGCAGGTACAGCGTTCCCGACAGCGGCACCCCGTCCGCACGGGCATAGGTGATGGTCCGCTGGGTCACGCCCGCGAACACCGGGGCCGGATCGGCAAAGGCGGTGACCGCCCGGGCCCGACCGTCCTTGACGCTGCGGATCACGTAATTGGGCGCGAGCGTGGCGCTCTCGCGGCGGGTGAGCAGCCGTTGCGCGGCGTCGTCGAGCAACGTCACCACGGGCTCGTAATAAGGCGGCTTGGCCGTCCACAGCCGGGTCTGCTTGCCCCCGGCCAGCGGCAAGGTCGCCAGGAAGGGGAAGGCGCCGGCCTTCGTCGCGCCGTCGCCGGTCACATAGACGCCGTCGTGCCGGGGCGTGAAGCGCATCACCGGCTTGCCCGCCGCATTGTCCTCCAGGATCGGACGACCAGGGTCGCCATATTGGTCCTGATAGTTGCGGGTGAGCAGCATCCGGCTCTCGCCCGGTCGCGACGGGACGATGGCCTGGCGGTGCTCGGTGCGCGACCGCCATTCGCGGTCGACGACCATCGCAAAGCCGTCATCGCCCCACATCGTCGTCGCATAGCGGGCCGGCGTTCTGGCCAGCTCGACCGGCGCGGCGTCGAAGGGGGCGGCCTGCATCATCAGCTTGTCGTGGAACGCGATCTTGGCGCGGGGATTGCCGCCGTCGAGCGTTTCGACCCAGACGAGCGTCGCGGGCGCATCGGACCGCCATTCCGCCTCGCGCGGGCCTTTCACAGCCGCATCGAAGTCGACCGGCAGGTCGTCGGCCAGCGGACGGTCGGCCAGCATCTTCACCGGTTTGCCGTCGATCGTCGACACCGCGACCTCGGTGGGAAAGAAGCGCGCGGGCAGCAGATAGGAATAGGGTCGTTTCACCCGCTCGGTCAGCAGATAGCGGCCATCGGGCGATACGCTGAAAGCGGTGACGAGCCCTGGTGTTCCAATCGGTCGCACGGTCCCGTCCAGCGCGACGCGGACGAGCTGGCCGGTGAAATAATGGTCGAACAGCGCCTCGTCGTGCGCGTCGCCCAGCAGATCCTCATAGGTGCGGGCGGCCGAGGCGCGGCCGTTGCTGTCCTGCACGATCGGCCCGGTCGGCGTGGTCGCCGCGACCGGTGCGGCGCCTCGGCCGGCGGGGACGGTGTAGGCGATCAGCGCCTGGCTGTCGGGCGTCCAGGCGAACGGGGTGCCGAAGCTTCCGTTCAGCCGCTTGGCAACGGCGCGCGCGCTCCCGTCCCGCTCGGCGATCCAAAGCGACAGACCCTCGGGTTCCTGCGCATAAAAGGCCACATGGCGGCCATCGGGCGACCACGCCGGCGCGGCGAAGCGCATTCCCGCAGGCAGCCGGACCCCGACCGTCCGTCCGCTCGCCACATCCTTGAAGCACAGCCCGTTCAGCCACTGCATGCGGACCTCGGCCTGGCCGTTGGTCGCCGGATCGATGCGATAGCCGCCCAGGCGCAGGATCGGCTTGGAGAGCGCGGCGATCGACGGCAGGGTCTCGCGATCGAGGATGGCGAGCGTGCGATGGTCGGGGCTCACCGCCACGGCGGGAGTGGGCGGCGCCTCCAGCGCCTTGGCGATGGCATCGGGCGCACGGTGATACGTGGTGCCGACCGTCTGGGCGGTAGCGCTGGTGGTCAGCAGGAGAGTGATCAGGCAGGCACCAGCGCGCATTCGTTATCCCTTGCAATAGAAGGGATGTTCATGTGGCACGGGCGTACCACGCCGGCCAGTGGTTTCCGCCGGATCCCCCCTTCGATCGTGCGGCTGGTACATTATACTCGCGGCCATGTCGGGAGGGGCTCGGCGGCGGAGAGCGGGAGAGTGGAAAGGACCGGCGGGCAACCACGACCGGTTCGTGTCGACGGGACCGGTCGGGGGCAGTGGGGCGCGACTGCGGACCTGGGCGCGCGGAACACTCGTCGCTGGCCTGTGGGGTGTGGGCTCTTGCTCTCCTTTCGAGGCGCGGTATGCGAAGCGCTAAGTTCAGCGGGGATAATAGTGCATGAAGCGCCGGAACATGTTGGATAGCTCCGGTGGGCGTTCCGCTTGGACGACGATCGGGCTGATCGTCGGTCTGGCGTTCTTCCTGCTGAGCGGAACGCTCGCCTATCGCAACATCGTAGCGCTCAAGGCGAGCGATGCCGCCATCCGGCATAGCCACAAGGTGCTGATCGCGCTCGACGAACTGCTATCCAGCGTGCAGGACGCCGAAACCGGTCAGCGCGGCTACCTGCTCACCGGCATACCAAGCTATCTCGAACCCTATAGCAACGCCACCCAGACGCTCGGCGCCAAGCTGGATCACCTGCGGGATCTGATCAGCGACAACGACGTGCAGCAGGGCAATGTCACGCAGCTCCGGCGTCACGTCGGTGCCAAGCTGGACGAATTGCGTGAGACGATCGATGCGCGCCGGGCGCGGGGGCTGGCTGCGGCGTTGGCAATCGTCGACACGGATCGCGGCAAGATCAGCATGGATGCGATCCGCGCGCAGCTTGCCGCGATGGCGCAGGAGGAAGGTCGCCTTCGCAAGGAGCGCCTCGCCGAGATGGCCATCGCGTCGCGGGCGGCGATCGCCAGCGGTCTGGTTTCCAGCCTGATCGGCGCGGCGCTGACCCTGCTGATCTTCGTCCTTGTCCGCCGCAACCAGCGCGCGCGCGCCCGAGAGGATTGGTTGCAGGACGGCCTGCTTGGCATCTCCGCCGCTGTGCGCGGCGACCGGTCGGTCGAGGAGATCGCCGACGCGGTGCTCGGGTATCTGGCCGACAAGCTCCACTTCCAGGCCGGCGCGTTGTTCAAGGGTGAAGCAGGCGAGTTCCGCCGCGTCGCCACGCTGGGGGTTCCAAATGATGCCGATGTGCCGGCGGGCTTCAACCTTCGCGAAGGGCTCCTCGGCCGCGTGGCGGCCGAGGGCGCCCCGGTTCAGCTCAACGATGTTCCCGACCGGTATCTGAAGATCGGCTCCGCCCTTGGCAGCGACAAGCCCCGTCATTTGCTGATCGTGCCCGCCAAGGCGGACGAGGTCGTCAATGCGGTGCTGGAGCTGGGCTTCTTTGAGGCGACCGAACCGCTGATGGTGGAGCTGCTGGAGCGGGTGTCGCCGGTGATCGGCGTCGCACTGCGATCGGCCCGGTTCCGCAGCCGTCTGCAGGATGCGCTGGAGGAAACGCAGCGCCAGGCCAGCGAGCTGCAGACGCAGAGCGAGGAATTGCAGGTCAACAACGAGGAACTGGAGGAGCAGGGTCGATCGCTGCGCGAATCCCAGGCGATGCTGGAACAGCAGCAAGTCGAGCTCGAGCAGACGAACAGCCAGCTGGAGGAACAGGCCCGCGCGCTCGAGACCCAGCGCGACGAACTGGAACGCGGCGGCGCGGCGCTGCTGGCGAAGACGCGCGAGTTGGAACAGGCTAGCCAGTACAAGAGCGACTTCCTGGCCAATATGAGTCACGAGCTTCGTACGCCGCTCAATTCGTTACTGATCCTCGCCAAGCTGCTGGGAGACGATGGGCCTGGCACCCTTACCGCCGAACAGGTGAAGTTCGCGCGCACGATCGAAGCATCCGGCAACGACCTGCTCACGCTGATCAACGACATTCTCGACCTGTCGAAGATCGAGGCGGGCCATGTCGACATCCGCCCCGAGCCGGTCAGCCTGATCAGGATCGGCAACGACCTGGGCCAGATTTTCCAGCCTGTGGCCAAGCAGCGCGGGCTCGATCTCGCGATCGCGCTCGACGAGGAAGCCCCGCGCAGCATCGAGACCGATCGGATGCGGCTGGAGCAAATCCTCAAGAACCTGCTCTCGAACGCGCTCAAGTTCACCGAGAAGGGGTCGGTGCGGCTTGATGTCCGGGCCGCCGGAGACCGGATCGCGTTCGTGGTCCGCGACACGGGCATCGGCATCTCGCCCGAGAAACAGCGCATGATCTTCGAGGCGTTCCACCAGGCCGACGGAACGATCAGCCGCCGCTATGGTGGCACCGGTCTCGGCCTGTCCATCTCGCGCGAGCTCGCCCGGTTGCTGGGCGGCGGCATCACGCTGCAGAGCCGACCCGGGGAAGGCAGCATCTTCACCCTCTCGCTGCCTACGAGCTACGACCCGGCGATGGTGGCGGCCCGCGCGCAGCCCCTGACGCCCGTCCCGCAAGCCGATCCCGCGACGCCATTGGCGCAGCCCGCGCCGGCTGCCGCCGCTCCGGCGCCGCGCCGATCCTCTGCGGCGGCCAACTGGGCGTTGGAAGATGACCGCGACTCGCTGATCTCCGGCGGTCGCCATTTGCTGGTGATCGAGGACGATCCGGTCTTCGCCTCAATCGTCTGCGACCTGTCGCGGGAACTGGGCTTCCAGTGCCTCGTCGCCGGCACCGCCGACGAGGCGGTTCACCTCGCGCAGACCTACCGTCCCAGTGCCGTGGTGCTCGATCTCGGCTTGCCCGACCAGTCGGGGTTGATCGTGCTCGACCGGCTGAAGCAGGAGGACGCCACCCGGCACATTCCGATCCACGTCATCTCGGCGGCCGACCAGAGCCAGACGGCCCTGTCGCTGGGGGCGGTCGGATATCACATCAAGCCGATCAAGCGTGATCTGCTCGCCGAGGTACTGAAGAACCTCCAGGAGCGCACCGCGAGCCGGATGCGCCGCGTGCTGATCGTCGAGGACGACCCTGTGCAGCGAGAGGCCGTCGCCCGCCTCCTCCAGAAGGACGATGTCGAGACGGTCGGCGTCAGCACCGCCGCCGAGTGCCTGGACAAGCTGCGCGCGCAGACATTCGACTGCATGGTGCTCGACCTGTCGCTCCCCGATGCGTCGGGCTATTCGCTGCTGGAGACGCTCAGCCAGGAGGATGGCGCACACAGCTTCCCGCCGGTGATCGTCTATACCGGCCACGACCTCAGCGCCGATGACGAGCAGAGGCTGCGCCGCTATTCGAGCTCGATCATCATCAAGGGCGCGAAATCGCCCGAGCGGTTGCTGGACGAGGTGTCGCTGTTTCTTCATCAGATTGTGTCCGAGCTGCCGAGCGAGCAGCAGGAGATGATCCAGGCCGCCAGGCGTCGCGATGCCGTGCTCGAAGGACGGCGCGTGTTGATCGTTGAGGACGACGTCCGTAATGTCTATTCCCTGACCAGCGTGCTGGAGCCACGCGGCGTGATCGTCCGCATCGCCCGCAACGGCCAGGAGGCGCTGGATGCGCTGGCCAAGGCCGCGGCAAACGCCGAACCCGCGATCGACCTCGCGCTGATGGACGTGATGATGCCGGTGATGGACGGCCTGACCGCCACCCGCGAGATCCGCAGGGATCCGCGTTGGGCCAAGTTGCCGATCATCATGCTGACCGCCAAGGCGATGCCGGACGATCAGGAACGCTGCCTGGAGGCGGGAGCGAGCGATTACATGGCCAAGCCGATCGACGTGGACAAGCTGTTGTCGCTGGTGCGCGTGTGGATGCCGCGATGATCGACGAGGTCGCACCATCCGATATCGACGATATCGAAATCGAGCTCCTGCTCGAGGCATTGTACCGGCGGTACCATTATGACTTTCGCCATTATGCCCGTGCCTCGATCAAGCGGCGGCTGATCCAGGCGCGGGGGCGACTGGGCGTGGCCAGTTTCTCCGCGTTGCAGGAGCAACTGCTGCGCGACCCGGCCATGCTGGCGAAGCTGCTGAACTACCTGACCGTCCAGGTCAGCGAGATGTTCCGTGATCCGAGCTATTTCCGTGCGCTGCGCGAGCGGGTGATTCCTCATCTGCGCACCTATCCCTCGCTCAAGGTCTGGGTGGCGGGCTGTAGCAATGGCGAGGAGGTCTATTCGCTCAGCATCCTGTTCCGCGAAGAGGGGCTGGACCAGCGCACCCTGTTCTACGCGACCGATATCAATCCCAAGGCGCTCAAAGCTGCGGAGGCGGGCGTCTATCAGCTCGATCAGATCCGCAAGTTCACCGAGAACCACCAGAAATCCGGCGCGCGTACCTCACTGTCGGACTATTATGTCGCCGATTACGACCGGGCGATCTTCGACAGCAGCCTCCGCGCCAATGTCGTCTTTTCCGACCACAGCCTGGCTACGGACTCCGCATTTGCAGAAATGCACCTGATTTCGTGCCGCAATGTGTTGATCTACTTCGACCGCGACTTGCAGGAGCGAGCGGTTGGCCTTTTCGAGGAGTCGCTGGTTCGGCGGGGATTCCTGGGTCTCGGGCACAAGGAAAGCCTGCGCTTCTCCGACCATGTCGCCGGCTTTGCCAACTTCAGTCGCGAAGAGAAGATCTACCAGCGGCGGGAGCGATGAGCGGGATGATCGTCATCGGTGCCTCCGCCGGCGGCGTTCAGGCGCTGCTCACGCTGCTGCCTGCTTTGCCGGCGCAGTTTCCCCGGCCCATCCTGATCGTCCTGCACGTGCCGCCCGATCGCGACCACGGATTGGTGACCCTGTTCCGGGCGCGGTGCGCGATGCACGTGTGCGAAGCCGAGGATAAGCAAGCGCCGGTCCCCGGCACCATCTATTTCGCGCCAGCCAATTATCACCTGCTCGTCGAGTCCGGTGGCAGCATGGCGCTGTCGGCCGACGATCCGGTCAACCACAGCCGCCCGTCGATCGACCTGTTGTTTGAGACCGCAGCCGACGCCATGCGGAGCCGTCTGATCGCTGTCTTGCTGACCGGGGCCAACGCGGACGGTGCCATGGGACTACGCGCCGTGGCCCGAGCCGGCGGCACTGCGATCGTCGAAGATCCGGATACCGCGCAGGTGCGCGCCATGCCGGCCGCCGGCCTCGCGCTTTGCCCCGATGCTGTTCGCTTGGTAATCAATACCATAGCCCCGTACCTCCTGCGATTGGCCTGAGCCGAATGTCTGCACCAGTGAAGTTCCTGCTCGTCGATGATCTCGACGAAAATCTGCTGGCGCTGGAAGCGCTGCTGCGACGCGACGGGCTGGAATGCTTGAAGGCGCGGTCGGGGGACGAGGCGCTCGAATTGCTGCTGGTGCATGAGGTCGCCCTGGCGCTGCTCGATGTGCAGATGCCCGGCATGGACGGGTTCGAGCTTGCCGAGTTCCTGCGCGGCAACGAGCGCACGCGTCACGTGCCGATCATCTTCCTCACGGCCGGCAGTGCGGACGCGCAGCGTCGCTTCCGCGGCTATGAGGCCGGCGCGGTGGATTTCCTCCAGAAGCCGATCGACGCCGGCGTTCTGCGATCGAAGAGCGAGGTCTTCTTCAATCTGTATGAGCAGCGACGCCAGATCATGGAGCAGCGTGACGCGCTCGAGCGGATGACGCGCAGCCTCCAGCTCGCCGATCGGCGCAAGAACGCGTTTCTCGGCATGGTCGGGCATGAGCTGCGCAATCCGATCGCGGCGCTCGGTGCTGGCGTGCACCTGCTCGGACGCAGCCGCTCTGACGAGGCGATGGAGCAAGTCCGTGACCAGATGGGGCGACAGGTCGCTCACATGACCCGGCTCATCGAGGACCTGCTCGACGTGGCCCGGATCGATCAGGGGAAGATCGTGCTTCGGACCGGGCGGATGCTGCTCGCCGACGCCGTCGCGCTGGCGGTGGAGATCACCCGGCCCCAGATCGACGCACGCGAGCACCGCCTGACGATCGATTTGCCGGAGGCACCGATCTGGCTCGATGCCGACCATGCGCGCATCGCCCAGATCCTGAGCAACCTGCTGGCCAATGCCGCCCGGTACACCGAGCCCGGCGGCGCCATCTCCCTCACCGCGCAACGCACCGGCACTCAGGTCGCGATTGAGGTCACCGATACCGGGGTTGGTATCCCGCAGGACATGCAGTCGCAGGTCTTTGATCTGTTTGCGCAGGTGGACCGCGGCCATGGGCCAGCGGATGGACTCGGTATCGGGCTGGCGCTGGTCCGGCAACTCGTGGCGCTGCACGGCGGCGGCATCCAGCTCAAGGAAAGTACGGTCGGGCAGGGCTCCACCTTCCTGGTCCGGCTACCCTGCATCGACTGACCGGCTCGCCGGAGCACATGCCATTGGCACGTCGGCGCGCCGGATTGCGCGGTCCCGTGCCGCTAGACGCCCTGAGCCCCATCACGGTCATCTCGGTGGAAAAAACGTTCCTCCCGCCGACATGGTGCCGGTCCCCGCAGATCGACCTGGGCCATCTGCGGGGCGTCCGTCAGAAGCCGTAGGACAGCCGAAGATAGCCGAACCGGCCCGGGATGTCGTACGTCGTTGGATCGTAATTGTTGAGGCTGCAGCTGAAGCAGGCGGGTGGATCCTTGTCGAAGACGTTGTTGACGCCAAGCGTCAGCGCCAGCTTCGACTCCAGCCAAGCGGGGCGGAACTGGAGCTGGACGTCGCCATAGAAGCGGCTCTTCAGCGCGTTGTCGGCCGCGATCTCCTGCACATTGTCTATATAGCGCCCGGTGACGCTGGCCGTGACGGGGCCGACGGACCAGTCGATCGTGCCCAGCCCCTTGAAGTGCGGGTAGGTCTGGTCGGGCGAGCCGCGTTCGGTGCCGACATAGTCGGTCGACACGAAGCCGGTGGTCGCGGGCGTCCGCTCGCTATATTTCAGCAGGTAATTGCCCGACACATACAGGCCGAAGCGGCCCGCGCCGGTCTCGCCGGAGCGGATCGTCAGGGTGGCGTCGACGCCCTTGGTGCGGATGCCGCCGGTGTTGAGCAGCAAACCGTTGATCGCGGTCACGATGCCGCTCGGCGCCCGGCGTACCGCGGCGCAGCTCAGGGCGTCGCCGGTCTGCGCGCACCGGCTGAGCAGGACCTGCGCCGGGATCGAGGCGATCGCGCCGTTCACCTTGATGTCGTAGTAGTTCACCTCAAGGCTGAGCGCCGACAATCCGCCGCCGCGCGCCCAGCGCGGGCTATAGGCGCCGCCGAACACCAGGGTGCGCGCCGTCTCCGGTTGCAGCTCGCGGTTGCCGCCGGTCAACACCGGCAACTGGCCCGAAGGTTCGGCATAGCTGCCGTTGGCGGGAACGCCATTGGCGATGCAGTTGGCCCGGACGGTCGCGTTCGACTGAAAGAGGCCGCCGCTCGCGCTGGTGCAGGGGTCGTCGATCGAGGCGTCGAACCGGGACTGCGCGCCGAACAACTCGCCGATCGACGGCGCGCGCAGCGATTCCGCATATTGGCCGCGCAGCAGCAGGTCGCTGACCGGTTTCCACAGACCGCCACCGCTGAACGTCGTGTTGCCGCCGAAGGTCGAGTAATTCGAGTGGCGGACCGCGCCGTTCAGCTCCAGCGACTGGATGCCGGGAATGTCGCGGAGCAGCGGCAAGCGGATTTCGCCATAGACCTCGTCGACATTGAAACGGCCGCTGGCGGCCTGTGCCGGAATGTCGGCGCCCAGCCCGGCCTGGATGACCGGGTCGGGCGTGAAGCTGCCGAACTGGTAGCGATGCTCATAACCGATTGCGATACCGACCGGACCGCCGGGCAGGTCGAACACTTCGCCGGACAGGTTGGCGGTATAGTCGTTCAGCACCTGGCGGCTGCGGTCGCGCTCGTCGAAGCCGATATAGGCGAGCATTGCCGGGGTGACCGAACCGACGCCGCCGAAGAAGTTGAACGGCACGCACGCGCCGGTGCACTGGCTGATCGGCCCGATCGCTTGGGCCAGTCGCGCCGCGTTGATGTTGCCGGTGAACAACTGCTTGGCATCGTTATAGCCGATCACCGCATTGGCGTCCCAATACCAGTTGCGGCCGAACATCTGGAACTTGCCGTCGAGCGTGCCGGTCAGCGACATGGTGTCGACCTGCTGGCTGTAGGTGCGCTGCCCCGCTTCGACCAGGCGTCGGAAGATGGCGGTGTAGTTCTGTCCCGGCGTCAACGTCACGCCGAACGGGTTGTAGGGATTGGTGGCATCCACCGACAGCGTGTCGAGCAGATTGCCGTTGCCGACATCCGGACCGATGCCCAGCGGCAGGAACGCGGCCTGGTTCTGCGAATTGCGACGATTATAGACCGCCTTCACGCGCAGGTTCAGCGCGTCGGAGAATTCGGCGCGGGTGTTAACGAAGCCGCCATAGCGTTCGACCGGCGTCAGGAAATAGTTGAACGGGGCGAAATTATAGCGGTCGGCCGCCGTGAACGCCTTGAAATCGCCTGTCGCCAGGGTGGGATCATAGACCGGCCGACCATTGGCCACCGGTCCGCGCAGGGTCAGGTTCTGGCCGTTGACCAGGAAGCGGCCGAGCGGCGTGAAGCTGGAGCATCCACCGATCGGGTCGGCGCAACTGGTCTGGCCCGGATTGGGAAATTGCGAGATCGTGCGGTCGGCCGCGCTCACCGCACCCTGCTTGGTGTAATATCCGCCCGCGACGACATGGACCCCCTGGCTGCCGATGCCGTAGCTGAGCTGATAGTCCTGGGTTTTGCCGTCGCCGTCACCCAGATACTCGCCATATTGCGCCGAGCCCTTGAAGCCCTTCTGGTTCTGCTTGGTGATGATGTTCACCACGCCGGCGATCGCGTCCGACCCATATTGCGGCGACGCCCCGGATTGCAGCACCTCGATCCGCTCGATCATCGACGTAGGGATGGAGTTCAGGTCGACGGTCGACGGTATGCCACTGGCGGATGCGCCGTTGACGAAGCGGAGGCCGTCGACCAGCACCAGCGTACGCTTTGCGCCGAGATAGCGCAGGTCCAGCACGGCCGATCCCGCACCGACGCCGCCCCCGTCCGGCGGATTGCCGAAGTTGCCGGAGCTGTTGAACTTGGAGTTGAGCCCGCCCGACGAGGCAGGCAGGCGTTGCAGCACATCGGCGATCGACGAAAGGCCGGTCCGCGCGATGGCGGCGTCGTCGACGGTGGTGATGGGCGACGGCTGGTCGAGGGGATCGCGACGGATCCGCGACCCGGTGACGACGATGTCGTCGACCGGCGCATCGGTCGTGGCCGCGGCGGTGGGCGATTGCGGATCGGTGGCCAACTGAGCGGCGGCTCCGGTCGCGGCGAACAGAAGCCCGGCGCCCAGCGCCAGATTCGACGACCATATCATCCAGGACATACGGCGCATCATTTCCCCCTGTGACGTGCCGCTTCGCGGCGTTGCACAATTGTTACGGCGGGGTTGGCGTCCTTGACCATATGGAACAAAGGTCTGATCTTCGAAGAAAAAATATTGTCGTTCCGCTGTTGCGTCTATGTCACATCTATCGTGCGGTGCCAGCGCGACCGGCTCGGAAAGACGTCGACCGGGCGCTCCGGACCGGATCAGCGAGCGGGAACGGTCGTTCCCTCCAGCGCGGGCCGGTCGAGCTCTATCCAGCCGTACGGGTCTTTCGTCGCGGATCGATCATCGTCCAGCCTCGGTGCTACCGCGCATGTGGCCAACCAAGCGTGCGTAGCGTTGAACCCATGGGGACCGGGTGGGGAGCTGCCATTGCAGCCTCTCGTCCGGACGGATGCTTCAACGTTCCGGAACGGGCGGACGCTCCGCGGTGACCGTCGACGCGCGGATATGTGAACGTTCCGGGACGGAAAAGGGGAGGGCGGGCGAATGGTGTGATGCGGGTCTCGTGGCCGCCGCCGCCTCGCTTTCCGCTAGGCGCTATGACACCGCGCCGGCCGCCGCGGGCAGGGCAGTGGCGAGGTCGAGATCACCCTGCTGGCGGGCCGCAGCAGGACCGTCCTGGCCGTATTGTCCGAGGCGGCGTTCGCGGATCAACAGCGCGCCGGATCATGGGCCGGCATCGCTATGATCCCGCTCGACCGGATCATAGCCTAGGGCAGCGCCGCGGCGACATCGGCGGCGAAGCGCGCGATGTCGAAACGGGCCACGCCGGGATCCTCGCCGCGCCGGACGATCACCAGATGCCGCGCAGGAATGACCATCACATATTGCCCACGATTGCCCTGGGCGGCGAAACTGCCGACCGGCAGCCCCTGTTCCGGGCCGAACAGCCACATCGTCGCGCCATAGCCGGGCCCGCTTGGCGGTTGCGGTCCGCTGGGCGTCGTCATGGTGCGCATCCAGCCTGCCGGCAAAAGGCGTCGGCCCGACCAGACCCCGTCCTGGGACCAGAACAGCCCGAGCCGTGCGAGATCGCGGGCGGTCGACCACACCTGGCTGGAGAGGACGTAGTTGCCGCGCCAGTCCGTCTCGGCGACCGTATGCGCCATGCCGAGCGTGCCGAACAATTCGTTCGGCCATGTGCGATACCGGTCTTCGCCGATCCGCTGGCGCGTGGCGTAGACCGCCAGGAGGATGTCGTTGTTGGCATAGCGGAAGCGCGTGCCAGGCCGCGCCTCCAGGGGCCAGGAGACCGCCTGCTCGTCCACGGCGGTGCCGCCGAAATAGATCGCGTCGGTGCGGTTGCCGGCGGTGTCGCTGTGCAGGCCCGACGCCATGCGCAGAAGGCTGTCGAGCGTGATCGATCGCCGCGGATCATCGGCGCTCCACTGCGGCACGGCGGCGGGTGACTGGAGCGCGCCGGCATCGGCCAGGCCGATCAGCGTTCCGGCGATCGACTTGCCGACCGACCAGGTCCGATTCGACACATAGGGTCCGAAGCCGCTGCCATAACGTTCGGCGACGACCGTGCCGTCCTTCACGACGATCACGCCCACCGTCTTGGCGCCGGCGCCATAGCCATCGGCGAACGCCTTGCCGACCACTGCGGTCAGTCGCGCGGAAGGGCGCGCGGCGATCCCGGCATCGCCCTGCGGCCACGGCCGGGGGTCCGCGCCCGCAATCGGCGGGAGGGCCGCCGATCCGCCGCCTGCCGGTGCCGTGCTGCCGATCGGCAGCGTCATGCAGCCGCGACCGTCACGCCACACCGCGTATCGCGGCGGCAGCGCGCGATCGAAGGTGACGGCGACGGATCGGCGCGGGCGGTCGACCCGCGCGATCAGCGTGGGCACGATCTTGTCGTATTCGGGATAGATGCCGGTCAGTTCGTCGGCATCGATCTGCGCCGGGGTTCGCCCGGCGTTGAATAGGCCCGAGCAGTAGAGTGCCGCCTTGTAGCCCGCCGCCACGGCGCGCGGATAGGCGCCGGCGGAAGGCTGGGCGACGATCTGTGCGGTCGCGGGCACCGACAGGAGGAGGGCGAGGACGGCTGAGCTTGATATCCGCATCGCGGCATCATTCCATCCCGGCCACGGTACGGCAATCCACTTATCTGGCTGGTTGTCCAGCCACTTGTCGGGCCAGGCGTCTCGCGTGCACCGATCGGCCTCTCGCCCGGCGGGGATGCCCGTCACCGTCTCCGCGACGTCACGGCTGCGCTTCGATTTTCCATGCATGCGCCTGGGAACAGGGGCATGTATGCGCGCGCCCGTCATGCGTTCGCATTCTCCGCCGGAGAATGGTCGTGGCGATCGGGCCAGGACAAGGAGGACCATCGATGCGGCGGCGCGACGCAGGAGAGGCCGGGATGAAGACGACGACGCGTCGCGGGATGGTCGCCGGCATGGCCGCGATCGGGATCGGTGCGGTCGCCCGATCGACGCCGGTCGCAGCCGGCCGCGATCCCGATCTGGGGCCCAACGTCCTCGTCGTCGATCCCGGCGCGCCGGGTGCGCAGGCGATCATCGCCCGCTGGTTCAAGGAGCAGGAACGCGCGCATTTCACCGACAGGCGCCGTGCGATCCTGCTCAAGCCAGGCAACCATCGACTCGACATCAATGTCGGCTTCTTCACCCAGGTCGCGGGGATGGGCGCCAGGCCGGGCGACGTGACCGTGACCGGCCATGTCCATGCCGAGGCGGATTGGGCGAACGGCATGGCCCTGGTCAATTTCTGGCGCGGCGCGGAGAACCTGACGATACGCCCGCCCGATGGCGCTGATCGCTGGGCCGTGTCGCAAGCGGCTCCGTATCGCCGTATCCACCTGGCTGGCGACCTGGCGCTGGACGATGGCGGCTGGTCGAGCGGCGGCTTCATGGCGGACTGCCGGGTCGACGGCACGATCCGGTCCGGCACGCAGCAGCAATGGTTCACCCGCAACAGCCATATGGGTGGCTGGGAAGGATCGAACTGGAACATGATGTTCATGGGCGTCGCGGGCGCCCCCGCGTCGCGCTTCCCGACACCGCCCTATACGACGCTGGGGACCGTTCCGGTGATCCGCGAGAAGCCGTTCCTGTGCGTCGGGCCGGGGGGCGCATGGACCATCTTCGTCCCCGCGCTGCGGCGCGACGTGGCGGGCGTGTCGTGGGACCAGCCCCCTGCCGGACGCCACCTGCCCCTCAACGAGGTGCTGATCGCCGATCCGACGACGCCGGTCGCGACGATCAATCGCGCGCTCGCGGCCGGCCGACATCTCCTGCTTACGCCGGGCATATACCGGCTGCGCGAGCCGCTACGGGTGCTGCGGGCCGATACGGTTGTGCTTGGCCTGGGACTGGCGACCTTGCTGGCCGAGGGCGGATCGGCGGCGCTGACGATCGCCGACGTGCCCGGGGTGACGATCGCCGGACTGCTGATCGATGCGGGGCCGCAGGCCTCGCCGATGCTGGCGCAGGTCGGGCCACGCGGTGCGGATGGCGATCATCGGGCCAATCCGACGCTGCTCGCCGACCTCTTCTTCCGCGTCGGCGGGGCAGCCATAGGGAATGCCGCAACCTGCCTGGAGATCAACAGCCACCACGTCATCGGCGACCACCTCTGGATTTGGCGCGCCGACCATGGCGATCGCGACAGCGGCCGGGTCCATGTCGGCTGGGACGAGAGCCGGGCGACCCACGGCCTGGTCGTCAATGGCGACCACCTCACCTGCTACGGCCTGTTCGTCGAGCATTTCCAGGGTTGGCAGACGCTATGGAACGGCGAGGATGGGCGGACCTTCTTCTATCAGAACGAACTGCCGTACGATCCGCCCAGCCAGCGTGCCTGGCGGGCGGACTCGCCGCGCGGATGGGCGGCCTATAAGGTCGCCGATCACGTCTGCCGGCACGAAGCGGTGGGCGTGGGGGTCTATGCCAATTTCACCGCCGATCCGTCGATCGTGCTTGCCAGCGCGGTGGAGGTGCCCGACACGCCGGGCGTGCGCATATCCCATGTGACCACGATCTCGCTGGGCGGCGGCAAGGGGACGATCGCGCATCCGGTCAACGAAGCGGGAGACGCCGCCCGGCCGGGCAGCATCCGCCAGACGCTGACCCGATATGCCGGTCGCGGGACGTAGGGCCGGTCGGGCTCGCCAGCCGTTCGTCCGAAGGGCGGTGATGGCCGGCGGCCCGATGACCGGATCGCGCCGGGGCTGGCCGGGGCGAGGGCGCCGTGACCCCGGCGCATCGCGAGCCGGCGCGTCCGGTCGCGTCTATTCTCGTTTGGATTCATGATCTTCTGGGTATTCCGCAGGGTTTCGAGCGGTTCTAGGATGCGGCAATGACCAGCACCGTCATTCCAGTCCCCCCCCGCGAAGGTCGATGACGTCCTGATCACGGCCGAACTGGCGAACCGACCCGCCCGCGCGAAAAACCATGAAAGAGAGAGCCACGCGCTCGGACTTCTGGCCCAGGAAATGGCGACCAATCCCGCCGGGGTGCTGCAGAAATGCGCCGAGCTGGCCATGGAGTTGTGTCATGCGGAGTCCGCTGGCATCAGCATCCTGGAGCCCCAGGGGGCAACCGACGAGCTCCGCTGGCACGCCGCCGCCGGCGCGTTTGCGCCGCACCTTCATGGCACCGTGCCCACCGAGGCGAGCCCGTGCGGGACAGTGATCGAACGGGACTGCGTCCTGTTGTTCAAGGAAGCGGAGCGGTTCTTTCCCGCTCTCCGCAGCGTCGAGCCACGCATCTACGAGAACCTGCTCGCGCCCTGGCATGTGAAGGGCAAGGCCGCCGGGACGCTCTGGGCAGTCAAGCACACGCCCGAGGGGCGGTTCGATGCCGAAGATGCGCGTGTCCTGCAGAGCCTGGCCCGGTTTTCCGCGGCCGCGTACCAGATGATCTCGGCCCTCGACGAAGCCGCCGCCGAACGGTCGTCGCTCGGCGAGAGCGAGGAGAGGTTTCGTTCGCTGTTCGAAGAGATGGACGAGGGGTTCGCGCTTTGCGAACTCGTGCGAGACGCGGTCGGACATGCGGTGGATTTTCGCTATGTCGAAGTGAATCCGGCCGTGGTGCGGCACGCTGGCATCAAGCCCGAGACATTGCGAGGACGGCTTGCCAAGGAAGTGTTCCCCAACCGCAGCGCCTGGTACGTCGAGACCTATGCACGCGTCGTCGAGAGCGGGCAGTCGGTCGTCGAGGAACATTATTTCTCCCATGTCGACCGCTGGCTCCGCATCAACGCCTTTCCGCGCGGCGGGGACCGTTTTGCCGTACTCTACAGTGATATAAGCGAGCGCAAGCGCACGGACGCGGAGCTCCAGGCCAGCGAGGAGCGGCAGGCATTTCTGCTCCGCTTCACCGACGCGGTGCGTTCGGAGCGGACGGAAGCGGCGCTCATCGCCCGCGCCGTCCAAATGCTTGCCGACGAGTTGCGGGTCGACCGGGCCTATGCGACCAGGCACAATCCGGCCGCCGATCTGACCAACGTCGTCTATGAGGTACGCGCGCCCGGATTGACGCCGCTGCCGACCACGCTCCGCTTTTCGGATTTTCCGGAAGCTGGGCGGCAGACCTTCGAGAGGACCTTGGTCTTCGAGGACACGGCGCGTGACGCCGTCCTCACCGACGCCGACAAGGTCGCCCTCGCCTCCATGGGGGTGGGTGCGCTATTGTCGCGGCCGTTGCGTCGGGACGGCAATCCGCTCTTCGCGCTCGGCGTCGTCAGCACCCTACCGCGTGGCTGGACGCATGCCGAGATAGCCCTGGTCGAAGACGTGACGGAACGGACCTGGGAAGCGGCGGAGCGGCTGCGTGGCGAAACGGCGTTGCGCGATAGCGAGGAACGCCAGAGAGCGTTGATCGAAGGCGTGCCGCAATTGGTATGGCGGGCCAGCCAAACCGGCCAGTGGACCTGGGCAAGCCCGCAATGGACCGAGTTCACCGGCCAGAGCGAAAAGGATAGTCGCGGCTGGGGCTGGCTCGAATGCATCCATCGAGACGACCGCGACGCGGCTCGGGCAGCATGGTCACAGGCTTTGAACCAGGGACGTTTCGAGGCGGACTATCGCATCGCCGCGCATCAGCCGGGTCAGTACCGGTGGTTCCAGACGCGGGCGACCCCGATCCGCGACGGGGCGGGCGGGATCATAGAATGGCTCGGCACCTCGACGGACGTGGACGATCTGCGCAGCCTTCAGGAGCGTCAACAGGTGCTCGTCGCCGAACTCCAGCACCGAACGCGCAACATCATGGGCGTGGTCCGCTCCATGGCCGACAAGACGGCGCGGACCAGCGTCGACCTTTCCGACTTCCGCGACCGGCTGCAGGCGCTGTCGCGTGTGCAGGGCCTCTTGTCCCGGTTGAACGAGCATGACCGGGTCACCTTTGACGAATTGGTCGAGACTGAATTGGCCGCCATGGGCAATGGTGGCAATCGGGTCCGTCTGGAGGGGCCGAAAGGCGTGCGCCTTCGCTCCTCCATGGTGCAGACGCTCGCGATGGCGCTGCACGAATTGGCCACGAACGCGGTCAAATACGGGGCGCTGGGGCAGGCTGACGGGCGACTGGCGGTGACCTGGCGTCTCGTGTCGGATGAAGACGCTGGCGGCCCCCGTCTTCATGTCGACTGGCGGGAGAGCGGCGTGGCGATGCCTCCGTTCGGATCCCGGCCCAGCGGCAGCGGCCAGGGCCGCGAATTGATCGAGAAGGCCCTGCCTTATCAATTGGGTGCCCAGACCCGCTACGTGCTCGGACCGGACGGTGTCCATTGCACCATTTCCATTCCCGTCTCTGCTGCGCCTGCTGAAGGGGTTTGATCATGCCCGATCAGACGCTTTGCGGTTGCCGCATGCTTACCGTCGAGGACGAGCATGTGCTCGCCCACGCACTCGCAACCGCACTTACCGATGCCGGCGCGACGGTCGTGCAGCCGCTCGGCATGCTTGCGGGCGCGACTACCGTCATCAAGGTCGATGTGCCTGTCGACGGCAGCCATTCCCGGCGTGGATTTGCGTGGCGAGATGGTCGTACCCGCCGCGCTTCGCGCAGGTGGACCGGTTCGAGAAGCCCATCACTATCGAGCGTGTGACGCGGGCGACCGGCCGCGTGATCCCCGACTAGGGAACTCGCCAGGCGGCCTGTCTGAACGGACTTCCCTGTGACGGGGTGCCTCGCCGGGCGGCGGCTGGCCGACATCCTGCGCGAGGCGGACATTCCAGAGCGGTTTTGATCAGGTTGAACCGCCGTCGTCGCGCTGCGGTTGAAAGGGGCGGGCGGGGCGGGGCGGGGCGCGTTCGATCCGGGGCGGCGTTGCCTGCCGGTTACTTTGTTCGGGCAATGCTCCCTCCGCGCGCCCTCCCTCGCACCGCGATCGCCGCCGTGCCGATGATCCCACCTGATCAGAAGCCGCGCTGGAGCTAGGGATAAGGCACTGCACGCAGGATCGCGTCCAGCAGCCTGACATCCTGACTGGTCGGTTCCAGATGGGGGAAGCGCAAACCCTGCGTCGCGGCGAGCGCGGCGCGACGGACCCTTGTGCCGGTGCGGAGCGTCAATTCGGTGGCGCCTTCACGCACCGCTTGACAGAGCAGTGCGATGGAAAAGGCCCGGTCGTTGATCGCCACGATCCGCGATCCTGCCGTGACCCCGGCGTCGAATGCCGGCCCGTCCCACAACACGTCCGCCACCTTGCCATCAGGCTGTACGATCAAGCCGATGGCATGGCTCAGGTCGGTGATGTCGAACACCCGCTCGAACGATTGCTGATAGTCGCTCGGCCAGTCGCGATAGACCAGTCGGTAGCCGCCCCGCGCCAAGCCGTCGAGGGGCGCGCCCGCATGGGTGGTCGTGAGCTGCTCCGTCAGGAAGCCGTGCCAGTCGAACGGAACCAGGGCGCCGAGCGTCTCGACGATCTCCTCGGCGGCATAGGTGTGGGTCGACCAATCGCCCGGCACCGCGGCAAAGAAACGGCGGGCAAAGTCATCGAGCGACACGACACCCTTCGACGCGGCCCGCAGACGCGTATCGACGTCAAGCCAGAGCAACGCGCCCTCCGCGTAATAATCCTCGCTCCTTTGCCAGCTCGGCCAAGGCAGCGGGGCCCGCGCGGCGATGATCGGGTCACGCGTCGTGTCGATGGTGGGCCGCCAGCGGCTGCCCGGCCGGACATCGTAGCGCGCCGCAGTGAAGGCCAGAGCTTGAAGCGTCTGCTCCGTCGTCCATAGCCCGGACCGAGCGCACAGCACATAGGTCCAATATTGGGTCAGGCCTTCATAGACCCACATCAGGCTGTTGCGGATCGGCTTTTCGAAGCAGGGCGTCCAGGAGTCCTGACCGCGTCGGTGCTTGCCGTTCCAGCTATGCACATATTCATGTGGGATCGTGTCGCGTCGGGCGAAATTGGCCTCCCAGCCGGTGAAATAGTCCGGCAGGCTGATCGCCTCGAACGATCGATGATGTTCGATCCCGACCCCGGTCAGGTTATCGCTGAGCCCCAGCAGCATCTCGAACCGGTCGAATGGTTGCGAGCGGAACAGCCGGTCGGCCTGCTCCACCACGGCGCGATGTCGTGCAAGCTGCGCGTCGCTGGCCTCCAGGAAATGGGGCTGATCGGCAACGATGGTCAGGGCCACCCGGTCGCTTATCGCTACACGGCGGACGTGACGGCCGGCCAGAACCGGCGAGTCGACCAGCACGTCCAAGCTGGTGCGTTCGACGGTGATGCTGCCCGCGTCCTGCGTCCGCATCTCCAAGGCGCACGCGGCCTTCCAGCCCTGCGGCAGACGCAATTCCGCATCCACCATGATGCGTCGGGCGAAGTGGCCGGCGGGATAGAGAACCGTTGTGTGCCAGGGCAGGCACAGCATATCGGCGGAGCAGAGCACTCGTCCCTGCGACGGGTCGGTGGGGGAGAGGAACTGGAATTCCGCAATGATCGTGTCGCTGTCTGGCGGCACGTCGATCGTGAAGGCGTTGACGGTGACCGGATGCCGTTTCCAGCGTAGCGCCCTGTCACCCGCCGTCACCCGAAGGCCGGCGAACAGTTCGATCGGCGCCTGGGGCGCATGGAAGCCGGGGAGCCACTTCGGATAGAGCAGCACCAATTCTCCGGCCGCTGCGACCGGTATCGTTTCGCGGATCCGGAAGATGCCACGGACCACGTCCGTCGCATCCACCACGACGTGCAGCGTTCCTGGATAGAGAACGTCCACGGGTTCCGGGATGCCGGGCGGATCTGGCAGGGGTTGCGGAAGAGGGTGGAGAGCCACGGTCATCGCGGCCGGTTGCGCGCCTGTATCGGACATCGCGGCCGTCAGGAGATCGCGTGGAGAGCATCCGCGCAATAGACGCGCGCCACGGGTCTGTTCTGTTCGTCCAGCACATCCATCCGGCCGGATGGTTCGAACATCGCGCGGCGTGCGCCTTTCAAGATCTTGCACAAGTGGCGATTGGCCTGACCCAATGCCGTGGAGACGCAATGCGCCTTCACCTTGCGACGAGCGACAATATGTCCGGTATTGTCTAAAAAAGCGAGAGAATACAATGGCATGATCGACGAACCGCTGCGTTTGGATGGCGGTTCCGCCTGCCTTAACAGCGTTATCTACATCGCGGGCCGACCCTAACCGGGGATATGGTTTTCGACCGAGCGTGGCGAATTCTTGCGGCGTGATCTCGCGTGGCGCGCCGCGCGGCCCGCCGCCTTGCGCTTCGCGCGAAGCGATCACCCTCAATCCGGCCGTCCGCCCCGCCGCCAAGCGGTGCTTCAGCCGCCGTGCTGCTTCGACAAGCCGATGGCGGGCGCTGCAATACCGGGAAAAGGCCGTGAATCGGCGGGCGTGGCGCCGCGCCGCGCCATGCCCCGGGGTTTCGCGGCTGCCCGTTCGCCACCGCCGCATGACCAGGGCGTATCATGGCCTGCCGTGTCGTAACAAAAAGGGGCAGGGGGCCTTGTGCCGCCCTGCCCCGAAATATCCTTAGAACTGGATCGTGGTGCTGACGGCCAGGTTGCGCCCCAAGCTATCGTAGCGCTGGGGGATCGTGTTCGACCGGGCCAAGCTGATATTGTACGAGTTCGCCAGGATCGGTGGGTTCTTGTCGAACAGGTTGTTGGCGATCAGGCGCAGGCTGAAGCGCTGCGCGATGTTGAAGGTCAGGGCCAGGTCGAAATAGCTCTGCGCGCCGATATAGTAGAAGGTGGTCTGCGCGCGATCCGGCGTGCCGCCGATCGCCGGATCCCCGGAGTTGTTGGCGCTGGTCAAGGAACCGGTGTACCGCCAGTTGAACGACGCGCTGAACGCATTGTCGGGCAGGGTATAGGTGGTTCGCAGCGTATGCGCCCATTTGGGGAGCAACTGGCTGCAACCGTTGCCGAAATAGCCCGTGCAATTGCGTTGCGGCTGATCCGGCGCATCCTGGCCGCCGGCGAAGGTCGTGCGCGTGCCGTTGAAGTCGAAATCGAGTCGTCCCGCACCGCCCAGACCGAGCGCGTAATTGCCCTGGAAGTCCCAGCCGCGCGCGATCGAGAAGTAATAGTTGGTCGTCCCCTGCCGGATGAACCCGCTGGTCGCGTTGCTGTTGAGGGGGGCATAGAGGGTGCCGTTCGCCGCGCGGACGATGCCCGAACAGAAGAACGGATCGCCGTTGGAGCGCTGGCAGCCGTCGGTATAGTAGGTATAGTCGTTATACCCGAGCGAGTTGTTGATCTTGATGCGGTAACGGTCGACCGAGAAGGTCAGGCCACGCAGGAAACTGGGCTTGAGCACCAGGCCATAGGTCTGCGTATAGGCGGTTTCCGGATCGGCGGTGAAGCCGCCGGAGCGGACGGTGCACTGATTGTCCGGGCAGAGCAGCGTCGTGCTGCCGTACAGGGCATCGGCGAGACCGGTGGCGCGGCAGACCTCCCGCGAGGCGACCGGCGTGCCATAGGTCACCGCGCCGGTCTGCGGATTGGTGGTGACGGTCGGAGCGCAGAAGTCGTTCTGCGACCCGCCCTGCCGGGTATAGCTGATGTTGCTGGCCTGGTACGCCTCCACCACGGTCGGCGCACGCTGCGCCTTGTTGAACGAGGCGCGGACGGTGAGGTCCGATACCGGGGCATACAGCCCTTCCAGCTTCCACGTCGTGAACGTCGACGGGTTGGAGCTGTACTTGGACACGCGGCCGGCGACGTTCGCCTGGACCAGGTGGGCGAACGGCCGGTCCTGCACCAGCGGCAGCTGGACCTCGGCGTTCGCCTCCCAGACATGCTGGCTCAGATCGGAGTCGGAACCGCCATAATCCTCGCGGAAGCCCGCGGTGGCGGAGGAGAATTGCCGATCCTTCCGGAACTCGGTGCCCAGCGCGATGGCGACGCCGTCGTTCGCGAAGGGCGAGGTGATCCCGTATTTGCCCAGATCGCCAGTGACGTTCGCCTGCACGTCATAGAGGATGCCGACCGTGGTCTGGATCGCCGGGCCGACGCCCTGCGACAGATAGTCCAGCAAGGCCTGATTGTTGTTGCCGGCGCTGAACGCATCGAAGGGCACGCAGTTGGGATCGCTGCCATCGATCCGCGAAACGCAGGTCGGGGTGCCGTTGACCGCGACGACGTTCAGCGACCGGTTGACGGCGGTGTAGTTCAGGAGGCGCGACGAGTTCCAGTCCTGCTGGTTGCGTGCGTACACCCCGCCCAGATCATAGGTCCAGGCATCGCCGACCTTGCCGCGGATGCCGCCGGTCGCCCGGATGCCTTTGTTGACATAGCTGTCGACCTGATACGGCAGGCCGCTGAAGCGGTAGCGGACATCGAGCGGGACCAGCCCGCTGCTCGCCGCGCCGCACAGCGTGGTGCGCTGGCCGGCGGACAGGAAGGGGTTGTCGCAGTTCACCAGATACTGCCCGGCATCGTAATTGGCGGCCGCGAACACGCGCGTCGGATAGCGGTTGATCGACTTGTCGCGGAACCACAAGGCGGAGCCGTAGATCTCATATTCCGGCGCCAGCTTCAGCGTGACGAAGCCGCCGGCGTTCACGCGGTTGAGCTGGCGCTGGTAGGAATAGCCGTCATAGGGATTGGCCGCGTTGCCCGCGCCGACGCCATAGGGAACGAAGGTGCGCGACCCGGCTGGGTCGTTGACATAAGCACGCCCGCTGTTCGCGCCTGACAGCGGCGAGATGTAGCCGCTGGTCGAATAGGTCGACAACGAGCAGGACAGCGGGCCATCCTTCGCGGCCTGCACCAGCTGGCAGGCCGAGGTGGACCGCGCGTCATAGGGGATCAGGTCGGCATGTTTGTAGTTGACGAAGCCCGATAGGTTCAGGGTTCCGTCGAACAGCCGCTTGCCGACCGTCAACGTGACGTCCGTGCGGCCGCCGTCGTTCACCTGGCCCAGGCGGGGCGTGAACCCGCTGGCCTCGGCGACCGGCGTGACGATGTTGGCTTTGTTGTCGTGATTGTAGAAATTGTAGTTGGCGTCGATCCGCACGCCATCGAAATCGGGTCGCAGGATGAAGTTGACCACGCCAGCCACCGCGTCCGATCCATAGACCGACGAGGCACCACCGGTCAGGATATCGACGCGCTCCAGCAGCGACACGGGGATGATGTTGGTGTCCTGCCCGTTCTGTGTCCCCAGGCGCTTGCCGTCGATCAGGACGAGCGTGCGCTCAAAGCCCAAGCTGCGCAGCTTGATGCGCTGTCGACCGTCGGAGTCCTGATAGGTCTGCTGGTTGTCGGGTGAAATCTGCGGCAGCCGGTTGAGCACCTCTTCGACGTTGACCGGAGCCTGCGCCCGGATGTCGGCCGCCGTGACCGAGGTGACCGGCGCCGCGGAGGCGATGTTCGGCCGCTGGATGCGGGTACCGGTGACAATGACCTCGCCACCATCGCCAGACTGATCGGTGGAGGCCGCCACACCGGCGATCGCGGCACCGCGTGCGGCCGAGCTGGCGGCGCGTTCCTGGTCGATGGAGGGGCTGTCGCCGGACGACGTTGCTGCGGCCGCGCTCCCCGCCAACTGGTCTGTCGTGTCCGCATCGCTGGTCTGCTGCGCTGTTGCTGGTACTGCTATCGCCAACGCGCCACCCAATGCGAAGAGCGAGACGGATTGCCGCAATTTCATAATGATCCCCTATTTATCGCCGCACGATCCTTACCGTCATGACGATAAATGGTATGGTTTACCAATATCATGCCTGGGTCAATACCCATGACATACCTTTTGTGGCGGGCGGTGCCGCTGGTCGCTTGGTCCGCACGCCGCTCGAACGGCGACATGCCCTGGGCCCGCCTCCGGAATGGCACCGAGACCGATGACGGTCGGCAGTCGTGGCACGGCTGCGGCTGCGTTGGTTCAACGGCGACCCCGATGCGCATCTTTGCACGGCCGCAAGCGAACACCATGTTGGGCGACATGGACAATCTTGAAGAGCTGGGCCTGGTGGACGATGACGACATCGTCCTGGACGAGGCCGCGCTGATGCTGGCGCGGCTCGATCACGATGCGATCGACCTCGGCCCCTATGAGGATGTGCTTTCCGACATCGCGTCGCGCCTGGGCGAGGTCGGCGCCGATGCCGCCGATGGGTCGGAGCGTGCCGCCTGCCTCGCGCAGGTGCTGGCCGGGGAATTCGGCTTCGTGGGGGACCGGCAGACCTATGACGATCCTGACAATGCCGACCTGATCCGCGTCGTCGACCGGCTGCGCGGCTTGCCGATCAGCCTGTCGATCCTGTACGTTGCCGCTGCACGACGCATCGGCTGGTCCGCCGAGATCCTGAACCTGCCGGGGCATGTGCTCGTGATGGTCGGACATGAGGCCACGCCCGTGATCATCGATCCGTTCCGCGGCGGCGTACGCGTGGGGATCGACGAGATCACCGCGTTGCTCTCGGCGGCGAACGGCGGCGTGTCGGCAGCGGTGCGGCACGTCGCGGCCATGCCGAACCGGGCGATCCTCGTTCGGCTGCTGCTCAATCAAGCGACCCGCGCAGAGCAGGCTGGCCAAGGTCGACGGGCGCTGGTGCTCTACAGCCGGATGACGGCGGTCGCGCCAGACTATCCGCATCCCTGGTGGGAGCGCGCCCGGCTCGAGCTTCTCGACGATGACGTGGCGGCCGCCCGCGCCAGCCTCACCGCGATGCTCGAGATCACGCGCGAGCCCGCGCTGCGGGAACGGGTCACCGGCACGCTGGACGCGCTCGCCGCGCGATAAAGGCCTGGCGCCTCCTTCCGGTAGCGTGGCATCGCCGGCCGGCCGAACGGCGGAAGCCCGAGAACGGGCAGGCGACCGCATGTGGGCATGGCGCGTCGAAGCGGCTGGACCGCTCCGCCCAGACGCGACCATCCATCGTCAGGCCGTGACCGGCGAACCCAGGCTCCACGGGGCGGCAAGCATCGCCTGCAAAAGGTCGACATAGCGCCAACCATCGGCGCGCGCGGCGATCGCGGACAGGCAATCCTGATCGTCCCGACCGGGGCGTCCCGGACCGGTCATGTTCGGTTTCATGTTGAGATCGAACAGCTTGAACGAGCCATGTCGATCGGCCCGGCAGTCGATCCGGATCGCTGCGCGGGCATCGACCAACGCGGCGGCCGCCACGCAATGATCGATCATCGCCGCAATTTCGGGATCGTGGAGGCGCTCGGCCTCGATCGCTTGGCTGTTGGCGGTGACCGGCACGTCGCCATTATAGGGGGCCACGCCGCCGCGCTGGTCGAAACGATAGACGGGTCGCAATGCCCAGTGCCGGTGGGATCGTACCCCATCGGGGCGCGGCGAGGCGGGGGGCAGAACCGTGATCGTCATCTCGTCACCCTCCAGGAATTCCTCTACCATCAACATGTCGCCGAACGTGGCGGCCTCGATCAGTGCGGCTGCGGCCTCGCGCAACGCGCCGAGATCGTCGACCAGGGTTACGCCCTGGCTGCCGCGTCCACGCACCGGTTTGACGATCATCGGAAAGGACATGCCCCGGTCTGACAAGGCCCGTTCGACCTCGGCTAGCGAACAGACATTTTCCTGTGCCGCGCCCGACAGTAGAAACGATGACGCGACGGGCAGACCCGCCTTGGCCAGCAGGCGGTTCGTTTCGAACTTGTCGTCGAACGCCTGCATGGCGGCGGGCAGCTGTCCCACGACTTGGTAGTCGGTGAGTACCGCGTCGAGGGGGTGACCTTCGAACAAGACCGTGTTCGCCCACAGGATGGTTGCTCCGCCGGCGCCGGCCCGGCGGAGACCTTCGGCGGTGTCCGGGAACACCCAGTCAAGGGCGATGCCGGGGGCCGGCGACGTCATCGGCGTGACGACATCGACACCTGCCGTTCGCAGGGCGTAGGCGATATCGGCACCGCCATCGGAGTAGCCGCCCGGCTTCGCGTCTTTCCGCAGCCCGTTGATCACCGGTGGCGGCAGGGCCTGGTACAGGATGGCGACCGGCGCTGATGTCATGCGAAACTCCTCTGCGGGGGGCATTAGCGGGCGGCGGCACGGCAGCGCAAATGGATCGCGGGGCGGACCGCCCGTGGCGCTGCGACGCCGGCATTCCGCTCCTGAACGGGTCAGCCCTGCAACCAGCCGCGCAAGAGCATGGTGACCTCTCCGGGACGCTCGATCGGGGCCAGGTGCCCGCAATTGCGGATCTCGTGGAAGCGCGCGCCTGGGATTCGGTCGGCGAGCGCACGGGCGTCCGCGGGCAGGCAGATGCGGTCGCGGTCACCCACGGCGACCAGCGTCGGGCCATGGACGGCGGCGATGGCGGGAGCGATGTCGGGCCGGGCGAGCAGCGCGCGTTGCTGGCGCTCGAACACCGCCGCGCCGACGCGCTCGGCCATCGCCTGGACGGGACCGCTGACGATCGGGGTCAGCAGGGGATCGGCATGGGGCGCGGTGGCGAGCATGCCCTGTTCCGCGACCGTTCGAGGACGCATCTGCATCGAGGCCCGGGTACCGAACAGCGCCACCCTCTCCACCCGCCCGGGTGCCTGGCGGATGATCTCCAGCGCCACATAGCCGCCCAGGCTGACGCCGGCGACGGCGAAGCGCGGCGGGGCGTGCGCCAGCACGCGCGCGGCCATCGCCTCCAGCGTATCGTCGACGGTCAGGTCGCCCAGCATGGGATGGGTGACGTCGCTCAGGTCGATCACTTGCCGGGCCCAGAGCTGTCCGTCGCATCCCATCGCGGGCAGCAGGATCAAGGGGAGCGCGTTGCGGATCATGGCGAGGTTTCCCTGGAAGTGACGTGGAAAGGGGAATGGGTCAGGCGAACAGGGTCAGGACGCCGCGCACGGGATCGGTCAGCCCTTCCCAGATCATCTTGCCCGCGACCCACAGGATGACGAGCAGGCCGACATAGGCGAGCCAGCGATAGCGCTCGATCACGCGTGCGAGCACGTTGGCGGCTAGACCCATCAAGGCGACCGACAGGATGAGGCCGATGGCGAGGATGCCCGGATGGTCGCGCGCCGCACCCGCGACGGCCAGGACATTGTCGAGGCTCATCGACACGTCGGCCACCGCGACCGCCCAGGCCGCCGACCAGAAGCGGCGCGGCGCTGGCGCGGCGAGCGGTTCGTCCGCCGCCGAACCGGCACGCAGCTCCCGTCCCATCTTCCACGCCACCCAGACCAGCAACAGGCCACCCGCCAGCACCAGCCCGACGATCTGGAGCAATTGCGTGACGACCAGCGCGAAGCCGATGCGCAGGACCAGGGCGGCGACGACGCCGACCAGGATCACGTTGCGCCGCATCGCCGCAGGCAATCCGGCCGCCAGCGCGCCGACCACGATGGCGTTGTCGGCGGCGAGCAGGACGTCGATCAGGACGACCTGGACGAAGGCGGCCAGCGCGGCGGGCGAGCCGATGGCGGAAAAATCGGTGACGATATGCTGCCAGAGCAGTGCCATCGGATCAGCCCATCAGCGGGAAGGCGAGCACCGCCATCCCGACCAGCGTCATGACCACGCACACCACGGCGGCGGGAACCAGCGTGAAGCGCTGGTGATCGGCCAGGTCGATCCCCGCCAGGCTGACCAGCAGATAGGTCGAGGGAACCAGCGGGCTGAGCAGATGGACCGGCTGGCCCATCAGCGAGGCGCGGGCGATCGCCATCGGCGACACGCCGTAATGCCCGCCCGCCTCCGCCAGGATCGGCAGCATTCCGAAATAGAAGGCGTCGTTGGAGATGAAGAAGGTGAAGGGCAGGCTGAGCAGCGCGGTGATCGGCGCCATGTACGGCCCCAGCACTGGCGGGATGAAGCCGACCACTTGCTTGCTCATCGCCTCGACCATGCCGGTGCCCGACAGGATGCCCGTGAAGATGCCGGCCGCGAAGATCAGCGAGACGACCGACAGGACGTTGCCGGCATGGGCGGCGATCCGTTCCTTCTGCTCGGCGACCTGCGGATAGTTGACGATCATCGCCACCGCGAAGGCCAGCATCATCAGCACCGACAGCGGCAGGATGCCCGACACAAGCCCGCCGATCAGCATGAGGGTCAGCGCGGCGTTGAACCAGCGCAGGCGTGGGCGGCGCGCCTCCGGGAATTGGGACACGGCCATGCCGGTGAAGGCGGTGGGCTCGCTGGCCTTCACATGGCCGATGCGGCGTCGCTCCTTGCGGCCGAACCAGATCGCCAGGCCGATCAGAAAGGCGAGGCCCGCGATCATGCCAGGAATCAGCGGCAGGAACAGCGTCGCCGGGTCGAGCTTCAGCGCGCTGGCGGCGCGCGCGGTCGGCCCGCCCCAGGGGGTCAGGTTCATGATGCCGCTGGTGCTCATGAGCAGGCAGCACAGGTACAGCCGGTTCATGTCGAACCGCTTGTAGAGCGGCAGCAGCGCGGCGATGGTGATGATGTAGGTCGTCGACCCGTCGCCATCCAGGCTGACAAGGGCGCACAGTACCACCGTGCCGATCAGGATCGCCAGCGGATCGCCATGCACCACGCGCAGCAGCCGGTTCACCAGCGGGTCGAACAGCCCGGTATCGGTCATGATCGAGAAGAACAGGATCGCAAAGAGCAGCATCACGCCGGTCGGCGCGAGGTTCTTGATGCCGTCGATCATCATGTCGCCGAGGCCCGAGGCGAAGCCGGCGATCAGCGCGAACGCGGTCGGCACGACGATCAGCGCGACCAGCGGCGTCATCCGCTTCGTCATGATGAGCGTCATGAAGGTGGCGACCATCAGGAAGCCAAGCAGGGCAAGGTCCATCGAAGGATGCTCCGAAAGGGGAGGAATGCGTTTAGAAGGTGACGGCGAGGCGGGTGCCGATGGTCTCGCCGTCGTCGGGACCGATGAAGGCGCCGGCGCGATTGTCGGTGTCCCAGTGCACCCAGTTGAACTGGAGCCGGGTGAAGCTGTTGAGGTACCAGTTGACGCCCGCCGTCGCGGCCCAGCCGCGCCCGCCGGTCGGCAGGTTGGTATAGTCGAGATCCTCGTAGCGGGCGGTCAGCTCGATCGCGCCCGGCCCGCCCTCGAAGATCGGTTTCAGCACTCGCGGCTGGCCGAAGCTGCCCAGGCGCGGGTTGTACGGCGGCAGATCGCCGGTGAGGAACCAGCCGCCGGACAGGCTCCACGCCTTGCTGAGGAAGTCGGGCCGGTCGCCGGTCAGCCGCGCACGGCGCTCGCCCGCCTCGGCCATCACCCAGACCGGGCCGACATAGCCGCCCAGCTCCGCGCCGTATCCGGTGGTGCTGCGTCCGCCGAGCAGCGTGCCGGTCGAGACGCGAAGCGCCCCGTTGAAACGGCCGCCGATCACGGTGTTGCGGGTCAGCGTGGTCGCGGCGGAGGACAGGGCCTCGTCGAACCCCCAGAGGCCGACATGCAGGACGGACCGGTCGTTCTTGACCGGGTTCCAGTGCGCGCGGCCCAGCACGGTGCGGCTGTCGTTGGTCGCCTGGTTGCCGTCGATCCGGTCGCCGGTCACGGTCAACGAGGCATGGCCCGTCTTCCAGAACAGGCGCGGCATGATGCCGACGCCGTAGAAGCCGCGCTGCGGGATGATCGCGGTGGAGACGACGGTCCGCTCCATGAACGGCGTCGAGTCCGAGCCCGTCGATCCCTCGAAGCCGCGATCGTTGAACAGGTGGCCGGCGCGCAGATCATAATCCAGACCCGGCCGGATGCGATTGCGCCAGCCGATGAAGGCGGTGACGATATCGACCTCGTTTTCCGAAAAGTCGGATTCGAATTGGTAGAAGAAGTGGGTGCCGACCCCGCCTTCCAGGCCGAGGCGCAGCGCGCGCATGCCGGTGGTGGTGATGTTGCGTCCGTTGTAGCGCGATCCGAAGGTCGAGCTGACATCGGTCAGGATGCGGCCGCGCGGCTTGAAGGTGTAGATGCCGTCGGCCGAGTGGAAGACGGGCAGGCCAGCGCCCCACTCGGTCGTCACGCCCGCCGCATTGGCCTGTCGCGCCTGGGTCACATCGCGCTCGGCGGGGCCGGGGGGCACGAGTTGCGGCGCGAAGGGACGGGTGACGGTGCCGCGCGACGCCGGATCGCTTTGCGCCAATTGCGGCGCAGGCGGCGTCGGCATGGGGGTGCCGGAAGGACTGGGGGCGGCGGGTGCGGGTGCGGTGGCGGCGGGGGATGCGCTCGCGACGCCTTCCAGCCGGTCGAGCCGAGCGCGCAGGGTCGCGATCTCGGCGGCCTGCTGGCGGACGAGGGCGGCCAGCTCGTCGCTGCTGGGCGTCTGGGCCAGGGCGGGGGTGGCGGCCAGCAGCGCGATCAGCGCGGAGGCGGTTCGGATCGGGATCATCGCTTGGGAACCTCTTGGGCAAGGGTGGCGCGCCAATCGACCAGGAAGCGGCGGCGCTTGATCGTGTCGAGATTGACGAGAAGCTGCGGCCCGACCCGGATCGGGCGTTGCTGTTCGGGCGACAGCCGGGGGGCCCGGACATCGGCGCGCACCGGCAACAGCCATTGCTTCGCGAGCAGCGTCTGCCCGGTGCGCGACAGCAGGAAATCGAGGAATAGCCGCGCGGCCGCCGGATGCCGGGCGTCGCGGGCGATGAAGGCGACCCGCGAGGCGACGATCGTATAGTCGCGCGGGAAGACGACGTGCAGCCGCGGGTCGCGCATCGCGCGCGTCAGCGCATAGGGGCCGACGACGTTATAGGCGATCGCGATGCGCCCCGCCGAGACCGCGTCCAACATCGGCTCGGTCGTGCGTGCGAGCATCGGTCGCGTCGCCGCGATCGCCTGCACCAGCGACCGGGTGTCGCGGGTGATCGCATGATCCTCGGTCAGATAGAGATAGCCGACATTGGACTGCGCTGGGTCGTAGGTCGCGACCCTGCCCGTGAGTTCGGCGCGACGGGCGCGCAGCAGCCGTTCGAACGCCTCGTGCGTGCGCGGCACCTGCGCGGCCGGGATCAGGCGGCGATTGAGGACGAAGGCGACCGGCTCGGCGGTGACGCCATATCCCATGTTCTTCCAGATCGCCGTGGCCGGCAGCGCGGGCTTTTCGGGGCTGAGATACCCTTGCGCATAGCCGTCGTTGATGAGCTTGGCCTGCAGGTCCATGGCGGAGGACCAGACCAGGTCGGCTCCGGCCGCGCCGGCGCGCGCCTCGGCGACGACGCGGTCGTAGATGGTGCTGGACTCCAGATCGTCGTAGCGCACCGCGACGCCGGGATAGGTCCGGCGGAACGCCGCGACCAACGATCGCAGCGCGGCGGTGTCGGCATTGCCGTAGACGCGCACCATGCGCTCGTTCCGCGCCTCGGCGACGAGCGCGTCATAGGAGCGGGGATAACCGGCCGGGCGCTGCGCATCGGCCTGGCCGGCTGCGACGGCGCCCAGCATCAGCATCGACAGAATTCGGGTGCGCATCGTTCAGCTCCTCTCGCTTCCCGCCTCTGGGTTCGGGTAAGCTCAAGGACATGGATTATGACCGCAAGCTGTCATCCGCCTTTCACGGACCCGCCGCATCATGCGGATTCTGATCGTCGAGGACGATGCGGCGCTGGCGCGCGGGATCGTCGCGCTGTTGCGCGCGGCCGGCCATGCGGTCGATCATGTCGCGACCGGCGAGGACGCGCTTATGGTCGCGGCGGGCGAGGCTTATGCACTGGTCGTGCTCGATGTCGGACTGCCCGGGACCGACGGCTTCTCGGTCCTCCAGACCTTGCGCCGACAGGGAAACCGGGTGCCGGTGCTGATGCTGACCGCGCGCGACGCGCTGGACGACCGGGTGCGGGGGCTCGATCTGGGCGCGGACGATTATCTGCGAAAGCCGTTCGCGCCGGAGGAACTGGAGGCGCGTATCCGGGCGCTGGGACGTCGGCGTGGCGGCGATCCGACACCCGAGCTGGTGGTCGGGGCGCTGGTCCTCGACCGCTCGCGCGGCGCGGCAAGGGTGGGGGCGCGGACGCTGGACCTGCGTCGCCGCGAATGGGCGGTGCTCGACGCGCTGGCGACCCGCGCCGGGCAGATCGTGCCGCGCGAGACGCTGCAATCCGAGGTGTTCGGCTATGACGAGCCGGTCGGCCCCAATGCGATCGAGGTGAACATCACGCGACTGCGCGGCAAGCTGGCCCCCGATGGCCCGGCGATCCGGACGGTGCGCGGCGTCGGCTATATGCTCGATGCCCATTAGGCGCGCGAGAGGACGTGCCCTGGCGCTACGAACCCGGCTGCTCGCGGCGATGCTGGCGCCGATGCTGGCGATCGCGGTGCTGCTGGGACTGGCGGGCGCAACGCTGATCGCCGACGTGGTTCGCCGCACCAACGACCGCGTGCTGGGCGGCGCCTTGGGCGCGGTGGCCGAAACGGTGCAGGTGGAGCGCGGCGCGGTGACGCTCGATCTGCCGGCCGCCGCGTTCGGGATGCTGGAGAACAGCGAACGCGACAATGTCTATTATCGGATCGCGGTGGGGAAGCGGCTGCTCACTGGCTATGCCGACCTGTCTCCACCCGAGATCGCGGAGCTGGCGCTCGATACGCCGCGCTTCCGCTTCGCCCGCTATCGCGACCAGGAGATCCGCATCGCCGAGGTGCGCCGCGCGCTGCCCCGGATCGACGCCCCGGTGATCGTGCAGGTGGCCGAAACGCTCGACGGTCGCCGGGCGCTGCAACGACGGCTGGTGATCGCCCTGGTGCTGGGCGAGATCCTGTTGGTGGGCGTCGCCCTGTTTCTGATCCGTCCGGCATTGGCCTGGAGCCTGCGGCCGCTGGCGGGCCTGCGGGGCGCGGTGGCGGCCCGGGATACGCGTGCGACGCCGGACCTGTCGCCGCTCGATACCGGGCCCTTGCCGGCCGAGCTTCGTCCGCTGGCCGATGCGTTCGACCATCTGCTCGCCCGGTTGGACAGCGCGACGGCCGGCATGCGGCGCTTCACCGCCGATGCCTCGCACCAGATGCGCACGCCGCTGGCGGTGCTGAAGGTCCAGGTGGCGCTGGCACGGCGCGGCAGTCCGAGCGCGCTGGGCGAGATCGCCGATGCCGCCGATCGGCTGGAGCATCTGGTGACGCAGCTGCTGGCGCTGGCGCGTGCCGAGGAGGCAGGGCGCGCGCCGCCGCGCGAGCGGGTCGACCTGCGCGAAGTGGCGGTCGCCGTCATCAATCGCCGCATCGCGCAGGCGATCGAGGCGGGGGTCGACATCCATCTCGATGCACCCGCCGGCATCGGGATCGCCAGCCACCGCACATTGCTGTTCGAAATCCTTTCGAACCTGCTCGACAATGCGATCCGCTACAACCGCCGCGGGGGTCGGGTGGTGCTGACCGTATCGTCCGGCGAAGGGGAGGGGGCCAGGATCGTCGTGGCCGATGATGGCCCCGGCCTGCCCGATGCCGACCTCGCCCGTCTGGGTGAACGCTTCACCCGCCTTTCCACCGCGCGCGACAGCGAGGGGAGCGGCCTGGGCCTGGCCATCGTCCGCTCCGCCGCGTCGCGGCTCGATGCGTCGCTGGCGATCGTCAATACGCGACCCGGACTGCGCATCACCCTAGGCTTCGCCGCCGCCGACACGCATCCGGACGTCATCCGGGACGTCGATCCGGATGCGCGGCAATAGATATGGCGCCGGCCGTGACGTGCGCGGGATAGGTTCACGGCGTCCCCCGGTGGCCACCCGCAACGACCGCGCCACGCCCGCCGGCCACCCTTCGCGCCACGTGCGCCCCTCGTAAATCGGACCGATCGAATCCCCACCGGCAGTCAGGGCGCGAACACGGCGCGCAGGCAGCCATCCTCCTTGTGCTTGAACATGTCATAGCCTTTGGGGGCGTCCTCCAGCGAAAACCGGTGCGTGGCGAGGGAGGCGGGGGTCAGTTCGCCGCGCTGCGCATGGTCCAGCAGGCGCGGAACATAGGCTTGCCCGTGCTGCTGCGCGGTCCGGACCGTCACGCCCTTGTTCATCAGCAGGCCGAGCGGGAATTTATCCATCACGCCGTAGACGCCCAGAATCGACAGGATGCCACCCTTGCGGACCGCCAGCATCGCCTGGCGCAGCGCGGTGCCCCGATCCGTCTCCATGTACAGCGCCTGCTTGACCCGGTCATAGGCCTGCTGGAGCCCGGTCCCGCCCGCTTCCATGCCGACCGCGTCGATACAGGCGTCCGGACCCCGGCCGCCGGTCAGCTCCCTGAGCGCCTCGACCACGTCCACCTTCGTATAGTCGAGCGGGATCGCGCCGAACGCCTCCGCCTGCGCCAGCCGTTCGGGATAGCGGTCGATCGCGATCACGCGCTCGGCGCCCAGCACCATCGCGCTCTGCTGCGCCATCAGTCCGACCCCGCCACAGCCCCAGACCGCGATCACGTCGCCGGGCTGGATATCGCAGAAGTCCGCGCCCATGAAGCCGGTCGGGGCGGCGTCGGAAATGAACAGCGCCGTCTCGTCGGAGACGCCGTCGGGGACCTTGAAACAGTCGGTGTTCGCGAAGGGCACCCGGACATACTGGGCATGCGCGCCGGCATAGCCGCCAAAGGCATGCGAATAGGCATAGATACCGGCGGTCGGATAGCCGAGCAGCGGCTCCTGCAACTCCGGCTTGGGATGGCTCGTGTCGCACAGCGAATAGAGGTCGTGCTGGCAGTACCAGCATCGCCCACAAGAAATGAACGACGGCACGACGACCCGGTCGCCCTTCGCCACTTTCGTGACCGCCGCTCCGACATCGACGATTTCGCCCATGAATTCGTGACCCAGGACGTCGCCTGCGCGCATGGTCGGGATCAAGCCGTCGATCAGGTGCAGGTCGGAGCCGCAGGTGGTCGACAGGCGCACCTTCAGGATCACGTCACTGGGATTGAGGATCTCCGGGTCGGCGACCGTCTCCACGCGAAGGTCGTTGACGCCGTTCCAGCATAGCGCGCGCATGATGATGTCTCCTTAGCGGTCCGTGCCGCCGTGGCGGGCGGCCGGCTGCGGGTCGGTCGTGGGGATCTCGCCGGTCAGCGCCAGTGCCCGGAACCGGTAAAGCGCCGTCCGCACGATCTCGCGCGGGGCGACATGGAACAGCTTGGCGAGCGCTTGCCCGACCACGCCACCCGGCGGATCGAAGCGAACCGCGAGATGCAGCTCGGTGCCCCGGTCGCCGGGGGCGGGGCGGAAGGTCAGCACGCCGGCATTCGGCACGTCGGCCCCGTCATGCGTCGACCAGCGCAGGCGGTCCGGCGCCTCGTCGACGGTTGCCGTCCGCCAGCGATACTCACCGCCCGTCAGGCCGGGCACGGTCCATTCCGCCGTACCGTCGTCCAGGGCGCGGACGGTGGCGAAATGCGACCAGATGCGGGATTGGGTGTCGGGCTCCAGCCAGAGCGAGCGCACCTCCGCGATGGGCTTGCCGACCGTCATCGACGCGGTGGTGGCGGTGTCGACCCCGGCTTCGGGTTCGGCTTCGGCTTTGGCTTTGGCATGGCTCATGACGGACCTCGGCTGTTCGTGGTGGCGGATGGCGAGGGCATGGGGCCGCCCTGCTGCGGCCGGATGGGCAATCGGCGGTCGGTCACGGTCCTGTCGGCCTCATCCGTCCGCCAGCCGGCGATGGCGTGCAGCCGATCCCGGTCGAGGATCGTCACCTGCCGCTTGCCGATGATCAGCACGCCGTCGCGGCGCAGTCCCTGGACGACGCGATTGATATGGACCGAGGTCAGCCCGAGCAGATCGCCGAGCTGTTCCTGGGTCAACGGGCAGGCGAAGGCGCCACCCCTGGCCAAGCCGACCCGCTCCAGGCGGTGGTGCAGGTCCGCGAGGCCGTAGGCGACCCGTCCGCGCGCATCGCGTCGCCCCAGGCTGGTCGCCTGCGTGCGAAGCCGGCGGATATCGCCGATGATCGCGCGCTCCCGGCGCGCGGAAAGGGCCTGGAGGTCATGTCCCTCCACCATCCGGCGCAGCACCGCGACGCGGGCCGGACCGCTGGCCCGGATCTCTTCGTTCGATGCCGGCGGCACCCAGTCGCAAATGTCGCCCGGCACCAGCACGTCGGTAATCTGGCGCGCGCCGTCGAGCAGTCCTTGGGCGCGATAGGCCCAGCCCTCGATCAGCAGGTGCAGGTGGACGTCGGCGTCGGAGGGGCCGCACACGAGGGCGGCGTTGCGCACCGGGACGATGTCGACCAGCGTCCCGGCCAGTGCCTGGCATTCCTCGACCGTGGCGCGGTCGCCGAGCGCCAACCGGATCGCATCGGCCGCATAGGGGATCGGCTTCGTGCCCGCGTCGATCGCGACCAGGATGGGCATGGTCCCGTCGCGCGGGGGGCGTGGTCGGGACGCTGGCGTGGAATGCATGTGGAGCATCGTTCAACCCCTTCAGTCGCAACGACATTTGGGGAATTCACCGCGGTATCGGCACTCGTAGTATTCCTAGGTAGGCTTCCGCGCCGCATGGCCCTCGCCGGGGGAGGCGAGTCCGGCCGCCATGGCGAGCTGGATCAGTTCGGCCAAACTGCCGGCATTCAGCCGGTTCATGACCTGGGCGCGGTGCAGTTCGACGGTGCGCGGGCTGATGCCCAGCTTCCTGCCGAGCATCTTGTTGGTGTCGCCATCGACCAGCCCGACCAGCACCTCCCGTCCGCGCGGGGTCAGCCGGGCGAGGCGCGCGCTGGCGGTCTCGTCGCGAGAGACGGGGCGGACCGCGGCGAGACATTCGGCGATGGCGCTCGACACGCCGAGGCACAGCGCGGCCTCATCGGTCACGACGATATAGTCGGTCGCGCCCGCCTTCATCGCGGCGACCGCCGAGGCCAGGTCGGCGTCAGTCCCGTCCAGCACCACGCTGGGCATGGCGATCGCCCGCGCCTTCAACTCGCGAGAAACGGACAGCCCTTCCACCTTCGCCTTGCGCAGATCGATCAGGACGCATCCGGGGGCGAGGACGGCGGCGATGTCGAGAAAGGCCGCCGGGCTTTCGAAGGTGCGCGCGCGATAGCCCATCGACCGCACGAGGCCGGCCAGCCGCCGGGCCTCGAGCGCCTTGGCGCTGACGATATAAACCTGGCCCAATTCATCCTGCGTCAGGTCCTCGACAATGCCGCCGATGCGGCTGACCGCGCCATGGTCGTCGAGAATGGGGAAGCCGGTATCGCGCAGGCGGCGGACGGCGCCGTCGCTCGGGCGGATGATGCGATATTCGAACTGGGTGACTTCGCCGGCCCCGACGGTGGCCAGCGCATGTTCGACCTGCGCGCGGTCGTCCGGGTGGACATCCTCCAGCCACCGCTTGATGAACCGTGCGCCATCCTCGCGCGGGATGCCCCAGATCCGCTCGAACGCGGCGCTGCGATAGAGAATGGTCCCGGTCGCCGGGTCGCCGATCCAGAGCAGGTTGCTGCTATGTTCGGCGAAGCCGCTGAACTGCGCCTCGCTTGCGCGGATCGCCGCTTCGGCATGGCGTTGCGCGGTCATGTCGATCGCCGCGCCGATGAAGCCGATCGGACAGCCATTCTCGAACGTCGCGCGTCCCGACGTGGCGATGTGGCGGACGATGCCGTCGTCGCGGCCGACCACGCGATATTCCAGCGCGTAGCTGCCGTCCCCTGCCGGATCCACGCAGGCCGCGATCGCCGCGCGGACCCGCCCCCGGTCGTCGGGATGGATGCCCTGTTCGAACAGCTCCTCGTCAATGGGCGTGCCGGATGGCAGGCCCCACATCGCGCGCAGCCGGTCGTCCCAGTCGAGCGCACCGGTGCGCGGGTCCCACGCGTAGATGCCGACCCCGACCAGTTCGGTCGCGGCGCGCAGCCGAGCTTCGCTGGTCCGCAAGGCTTCCTCGAAGGCGCGCCGCTCGCTGGTGTCGTGCGATACGCCGACGACCAGCTCGACCGATCCATCCGGCCCCAGCACTGGCCCCCAGGCATAGGAGAAATAGGCCGCATGGCCGGTGGGGCTTCGGTAGAAGACCTCGTTCTGGATCGTCGCGCCGTCCGCGAAGATCTGGTCGATATGGCCGTTGAGCAAGGCTGCGAGATCGGCCGGATAGTCGAGATCGATGAAGGACTTGCCCAGCATCTCCTCCGATGTCAGTCCGAACAGCCCCAGCATCGCCGGATTGGCGTAGGCGAAACGCCGGTCGCGATCGAAGGCATAGACATAGTCCGGGATCGCGGACAAATTCGCCTCCAGGAAGCGCACCTGCCGCGCAAGTGTCTCGCCCGCGCCGTAAAGCGGGTCATCGCCTCGCGCCGGCGCGGCGAGTGAATATTCGTGCATGGGCCGGCGCTCCTCAACCTTTGCCGGTCACGCCGGCAAGCGCCCGTCGCCGGGTAAAGTTCCCTAGGGATTGCCCGGATGGGCCGGTTCCGATGGACTGCCTACCTCCCCCCCAAGCAACAGAGGAGAGCGGCATGAAAGCCCTGGTCTGGCACGGCAAGGAGGACATCCGGTACGACACGGTGTCCGACCCTGCGATCGAACATCCCCGCGATGCCATCATCAAGGTTACGAGTTGTGCGATTTGCGGGTCGGACCTGCACCTTTTCCACAATCTCGTGCCCGCGATGTTGCCGGGCGACATCATGGGGCACGAGACGATGGGCGAAGTCGTCGACGTCGGCAGCGCCGCCAAGGGATCGCTGAAGAAGGGCGACCGCGTCGTCATCCCCTTCACCATCCAGTGCGGCGAGTGCGACCAGTGCCGGCGCGGCAATTTCTCGGTGTGCGAGCGCAGCAACCGCAAGAAGGAGGTCGGCGACAAGGCGTTCGGCCATGCGACCGCCGGGCTGTTCGGCTATACGCACCTGACCGGCGGCTATCCGGGCGGCCAGGCCGAATATCTGCGCGTGCCCTTCGCCGACACCACCCATATCAAGGTGCCGCACGGCATCGACGACGAGAAGCTGCTGTTCCTGTCGGACATCCTGCCGACCGGCTGGCAGGCGGCGGTGCAGGCTGACATCCAGCCCGGCGACACGGTCGCTGTCTGGGGCTGTGGTCCCGTCGGGCAAATGGCGATCCGGTCGGCGATCCTGCTGGGGGCCGAACAGGTGGTCGCGATCGATCATCTGCCCGAACGCCTGTCGATGGCGGCCGCGGCCGGTGCGATCACGATCGACTTCGAGCAGGAGAGCGTCGTCGAGCGGTTGAACGCGCTGACCAAGGGCCGGGGGCCGGACAAGTGCATCGACGCGGTCGGCACCGAAGCCCATGTCAATCTCGGCCAGCCGGACACCGTGCTCGATCGCGCCAAGCAGATGCTGATGGCGGAGAACGACCGGCCGCATGTGCTGCGCGAGATGATCTATGTCTGCCGCCCCGGCGGCGTCATCTCGATCGTCGGCGTTTATCTGGGCCTGTCCGACAAGGTCCCGATGGGCCAGGCGATGAACAAGGGGCTGACCTTCCGCATGGCGCAGACCCATGTCCCGCGCTGGACGGGTGACCTGCTCCGCCGGATCGAAGACGGGCAGATCGATCCCTCGTTCGTCATCACGCACAAGGTCGACCTGTCCAAGGGACCCGAGATGTACGCGACCTTCCGCGACAAGGCGGACGGCTGCGTCAAGGTCATGCTCCAACCGTAAAGGAGGCTTCCATGCCACTCACCAACATCACCGGCATCGCCCGTTCGGAGGGCGACCCGAAGGTCGAACGCAAGGGGCCGAGCTCGCTGACCGGTGCCGATCAGCTGGCGCGCGCGCTCGGCTGGTTCTCGGTCGGGCTCGGCCTGGCCGAACTGATCGCGCCGGGCCGTCTCGCCCGCACATTGGGGCTCGACGGCAAGGAGGGGCTGATCCGCGCCTATGGCGCGCGCGAACTGGCCAGCGCGGTGCCGACGCTGTCGATCGACAAGTCGGTCGGACTGGCGGCGCGGATCGGCGGTGACGCGCTCGACCTGGCCACGCTGGCTGGTGCGCTCCACCGCGACAATCCCAAATGGCGCAATGCCGCGGTCGCGACCGCGCTGGTGGCCGGGATCACGCTGCTCGACGTCGCGGCTTTCAAGGGGGTGAAGGCCGCGCATGCCCGCGAACCCGGCGCGGATCGCGACTATTCCGATCGTTCGGGCTTGCCCAGGGGCGCGCAGGCGTCGCGTGGCCTGGCCCGTAAGGATTTTGACATTCCGCCGGACTATAACGCCGAAGGCAGGGTGGCCGATGCCCTACCGGCACCTGCGCTCCAGGCCTGAGCCGCGAACGACGGAGGGCCAGCCATGACGCTGGAACAGGGGCTCGGGGCGGCTTTGATCCTGCTGTTCCTTGCCGATGTCTTCCTAACCGTTCTCTATGCCCGGGCTGGGACCGGGTTGCTCGCGCCCCGTTGGACGCGAGCGGTCTGGGCCGCGCTGCGCGCCGGGGCCTCACCGTTCGGCCGGCGGCGCGGCGCGATCTTTTCTTTTGCCGGGCCGATGATCGTCGTATCGCTAATCGGTTTCTGGGCCCTTGGTCTGACGTTTGGCGCGGCGCTCATCATCCGACCGGAACTCGGGACGGCGATCCGGCCTGCCAGCGGCGACACGCCGACCGATCTTGTCACCGCCATGCTCGTTGCGGGCAACAGCCTGTCGATTGTTGGGGGCGGCGACTATGCGCCGCACAGCACCGCCACGCGCATCCTGTTCCTCATCAACTCGCTGATCGGCGCGTCGGTGCTGTCGCTGGTGCTGAGTTATCTCGTCCAGGTCTATTCGGCGCTGCGGGAGCGCAATGCGCTGGCGTTGACCATCGACCTGATGACCGACGGCACGGGCGACGCGGCGGTCATGCTGGCGCGGCTGATGCCCGGCGGGGAACCGGGCAACGCAGCCGGCCCGCTCGGCAACCTCGTCCCCTCGCTCGCGGCCACGAAGGAAGCGCATCATTTCTATCCGCTGCTCTTCTACTTCCGGTTCGACGACCCGCGCTATGCCGTGTCACGGTTCGGCTTCGTCCTGCTCGATCTCGTGACGCTGATCGACACAGCGCTCGACCGCCAACGCTATGCCAGCCTGGTCGCGTCCGCGCCGGTCGCCTCGCTTCGCCGTGGTACGGTGCTGCTGCTGGAGACGTTCGATTCACACTTCCCTACGCCGGGCCATGTCGACGGGCGTCCCGCCGCCGACCAGTCGGCGCGGCGCAGCTTCATGGCAGCGGTGCGGACGCTGGCAAAGGCCGGTCTTGCCGTCCGCGACGACGGCGCCGACGCTTATGTCAGCGGACGACGGGCATGGAATGCGCTGACGGCCCGGGTCGCGTCCACCATGGGGTACATGATGATCGAGATCGACCGCCGGACCGCAGATGGGGCGCAGCCCGTGGTGGCATGACGACTCGATCACGAAGTAACGGAGCGCGGCACTTGGTTAAGGGAGCAAACGCCGGATAGTCGATGAAGGGACGTTCGCCCGATCAATGCCCGGACGCCGCGTCTACGCCGCTTGTTCGAGGCGTCCGAGCAAGCGGCGGAGGGCAGCGGCGGGCACCGCTTCCGAGAACAGGAAGCCTTGCATCTCGTTGCATCCAGCATGTTTCAGGAACGCGTGCTGCAACCCGGTTTCAACGCCCTCGGCGGTGACGACCAGTCCCATCGCATGTCCGAGCCGTACCACGGCGTGGACGATCGCCGCGGCGTCGTCGGCTTCGCCTAGTCGCTGGATGAAGCTGCGATCGATCTTGATCTTGTCGACCTTGAACTTGCTCAAATAGCTCAGGCTGGAATAGCCCGTGCCGAAATCGTCCAGCGCTATGCGGAAACCTGCGCGGCGCAGCGCGCTGAGCGTCGAATGCACGACCTCGTCATTATCCAGCAGGACGCTCTCGGTCACCTCGAGCTCGATCTGTTGCGCGCGCGCGCCGGTTTCGCGTACGATCGCGATCAATTCGGCGGCCAAGGTGCGCGAGCGGAACTGCACGGGCGAGATGTTCACCGCGACCGAGAGGCCCGGCCATGCTATCGCTACGCCGCAGGCATCGCGCAGCACGCGGCGGGTCAGTGGCCCGATCAACCCGCTTTCTTCTGCGACTTTGACGAAGGCGGCCGGCGCCAGCGAGCCCCGGCGGGGGTGCCGCCACCGCAATAGGGCCTCGACACCGATCACCCCACCGCCGCTGCCATCCATCTGGGGCTGATAATGGACGCAGAGCTCGTCCTCGCGCGTGATCGCTGCGCGCAGATCCTCCTCGATCTCCCGGCGCAGCTTCACGCTCTCGTCCATGTCGGGGGCGAAGAAGCGATAACCGTCCCGGCCTTCCGCCTTCACGCGATACATGGCGATATCGGCGGTGCGCATCAGCTCGGTGCGGTCACCTTGAGCGTCGCGGAAGCAGGTTATGCCGATGCTGGCGCCGATATGCACGTTCGTGCCCAGGACCACGAACGGCTCCTTGATCGAGGACACCATCGCGGCCGCCACGGCTTCGATCGCCTTCTCGTTCGCGCGCGCGCTGAGCAGCACCGCGAACTCGTCACCGCCCAGCCGCGCCACCAGATCGCCCGGCACCACCAGCGCCTCCAGCCGCATCGCCACCTGCCGGATCAGGTGATCGCCGCCGAGATGCCCCAACGTGTCGTTCACCTGCTTGAAGCGGTCCAGGTCGATCAACAATACCGCGCTCACGCCCTCCGCCGTGGCGGCGCCGAGCATGTCGTCCAAGACGGTGATCAGCCGGGCGCGGTTCGCCAGCCCCGTCAGCGTATCGTGATAGGCCAGGCGGTGCGCCTGGGCTTCCTTGGCTTGCAGTTCGAGATGCGCGACGCGCAGTTGATCGAGCGAAGCGGCATCCTTGCGCATCAGTCGCCCGACCCCGCCAAGCAGGGCCGCGACCGTGGCGAGAAGACCGGCCAGCACGGCTGCGGCAGTCGGCACCATCGTCATCCACACGGCTTGACCGGGGCGATCCGCACGCCAGGCGAGCATGCCCACCGGCCGGCCATTCTCGGCGATCAGGGGAACACCGTGCTCGGCCGGACGTAACCGCCCGGTGGTGGCGCGTGCCCCGGCGAGGAGCTGGACCGACGCCAGTTGCCGTACGAACGACCGGTCGAGATAGCGGACGCTCAGCAACAGCGGTGCTGCGCCTGGAGGCGCGTCGCCGTCGCTGCCGTCCGGGATGATCCGCATGACGCTGATCGCGGCGGGGCGATCGCCGACCGCGACCGTGCTGGTGGCATGGATCGCGCTGGGCGAGGTGCGGACGGTCGCATGGCTGGCGATGGGCTGGCCAGGCAGCCGCTCATGACGGTTCGCCGGCCGTCGCGTCCGCTCGCGGACGGCGGCAATCAGCGGTGCGGCGGCGCGGATATAAAGGGCGGCCGCCGGTGCGGGCGCGGCTAGCCGCGCGCCATCGCTCATCATGTAGACGGCTGCGTCTCGCGGCGAGAGAATGATGTCGACATCATGGGCGAAGACCGAATTCAGCCACGTGCCTGCGTTGATGTCGATCCAGTCCCAATTCGGGCGGGGCTTGTAGAGTTCGCGCAACAGCGGACTCCAGATTGCCACGCCTGCCTGGCTCTGCGCCAATCCGTCGATCGCATCGTCCACGGCCAGACGGGCTTCACGGCCCTGCCGCTCCGCCGAAACCAGGTCGGCCTGCTTCGCAGCGGTGCAGCGCATAGAAGACCGTCGCGGTGAGACCGAGCGCGAGCAACGCCACAGGCAGCGCCACCACGGCCAGGAACCGCCGTTGGGGATGGGTGAGGATATGATGCCGATTTAAGCGCAAGACGTTGAACCTCCTGCACTTTTATGCCGGAAGACGGTAAGGGTCCGGTTAACGAAGGCTTCATGCCGGATGTATACAGAATAATTGATGGGAAAGAGCCCGGCATCGGCAAATGCTCCGCGAGCGGCCGGTTATGGTTCTCGACATCCGAGCCAGACAGGCGGCCTTACCACTCGTCCGACGTATTACATCCATTGTGATTTGTTTAGCTTGATTTAACGCAGTGCTGATTAACCACTTCGACGTGACCCATTCTTGTGTCATCAACGCGGCATGGACCGCTATTTATTTCAGTTGATCTAGTGCCATGGCAGAATATTCACCAAGTGACGCACCAAGTTCATGCAGATCCTTAAGCATGATCGCCTGAACTGGCGCGTAACGGTTAAGCGACATTGGTCATTTGCGAACAGAGGTGGAAGTGGCAAAACGGCTGTTGCAATTTCTCGAGGCATCTGGCGACCGTACGGTGGCGAGATGGTTGCACTTCGTGAAAACGCCAGTCGCTCTCTTGCTCCTTGGCCTTTCTCTTGTAGCGTTGATCAGTTCGTCAACTGTCGTGGCGTTCCTGATCCGAAGCACCAACGCCCAAGCCAACGAACTGGCCGCAAAAACGATCGGCGGTGCGATCGATCGTGAACGTTCGCGTATCAGCAATGAAACATACATCAATGCTCGCTGGGACGATGCCGCAGCGCATGTCTATGGTACGATGGATGCCCGCTGGATACATTCCAACTACGGTACGCCGATCGCGCGCAACTATATCATCGATGCTGCGGGACGAACGCTTTACGGGCATCTGCCGAACGGGGTCGTATTGCCACTTGACCGGATGATCTCCGCCGACGCCCTCCGGACCCTTCTCGCTCGCCTTCCTGCGACGGAGCTGGCCGTGCGGCGACGCAATGATGCAACGGTATTGTTGACCAAGTTCAACGGCGTGCCGGCGCTGATCGGATTCTCGCCCATCGTCCGTGAAAGCGGCCCGGCGAGATGGGATCGCGGCAACTACCGGATCTTCGTCGACATCCGGTTGATCGACGACGCGCTGCTCGAGGAGTGGTCGGCCGGTTTCAAAATTCCCGGTCTGCATTGGTCCCGCGGCGCGGCTCCGGCGGATGTCGACGCGCTGACCGATGTGCGGGATTGGAAGCAGCGCGTCGTCGAACAGATCGCCTGGCGGCGTTTGACGCCGGCCTCGACCGCGCTCATCCAGATCTCCCCACTGGTCCTGCTATGCCTCGTCGCCTTCCTCGTCCTGTCCTGGATGTTGATACGACGTATCCTCTGGCTCAACAATGATCTGGAGGAGAAGTCCCGCACGGCTGAGCAGGCGGCGCGCAAGGAGCAACTGGCGCGCGTGGCGGCCGAGCAGGCGCTCACCGACCTGCATCGGGCACAGATCGAAGGCGGGCGTGAGACTCGCCGCCGGGAAGACGCGGAAGTGCGTCACCGCGCGGAGATGGTCGCTGCGTCCTGCGCCGTCGCGGACCGTTTGCAGCAAACGATCGGCAGCCTGATCGGCGATCTTCAGCTATCGGCCAATGACCTTGATGTCAGCGCGGACCATACGCTGGCGACGATCGTGGATCAGCAGCGGCAGGCGGCGACGGCACGGACGGTCGCCGTGAACACCAACACGACGACCAACGACATTCTCGACACGCTTCGTCTCGTGGCGGTCAGCGTCGACCGGATCGGCAGCAAGGCCAAGAGCTCCGCCGAACTGATGATCGAGGCCGCGCACCATTCGGCCACGGCCCAGAACGCTAACGACACGCTCAAATGCAGCGTCGCCGCGATCCAGGATGCCTCCCGCCATATTCAGGGCATCCATCACGCCACCAAACTTTTGGCGCTCAATGCGTCCATCGAAGCCGCACGGGCCGGCGAAGCGGGCCGCGGTTTCAACGTGGTGGCTCAGGAGATCCGGAGCTTTTCGCTGGAAGCGGATATCAAGACCCGATCGATCGCCGAGCGTGTCGACGATATCAGCGCGGCGACGGGCACCGCCGTCGCCGTAGGCGTCGCGCTTGGCGATGCGCTCTCGTCGATGGCGCAGGCGGCGCAGGAGACGATCGACACGACCGAGCAGCAGCATCATGTCAACGCCCAGCTTCGCGCCGCCATCCTCTCGATCGAGTCCTCGACTCGCACGGCGCATGACGCCTTGGAAGCGCTGAGCGGGATGTTCGACGAGACGTCGCGAACCGCCCAGCGGACGCGCACGATCAGCAGCGACATGCGTGCGCGCACAAAGGGGCTTCAGTTCGAATGTGATCGCATGGTCGCGATGCTGCGCGACACCGCGCGGTCGCCCGGCACCGCGACAGCCGTCGCGTCGCCGGTCCTGGACGCGGTCGCGGGATGAGATGCGATCCCGGCCGCCGGCGTGCCTGCCGGTTCGGCCGGATATGCCGATCCCTTGGCGAGCGGACGCTGGATCGCCGCGGATCATCCTGACGGCGGTGTCGCCACCAGCAGCGCCACGCCCTGGCGGGGGAGGTCGAACGCCAGGTCGGCATCACCCTGCCGTGGCGACAGCCGTATCGGCGTGGTGCCGATCGTCGCCAGCGCCGCCGCCTTCAACAAGGTGGCGCGCTGTGCGTCCGTTGGGGCCAGTGGCGATCCCATGGCGCGCCACGCGGCGAAGCTGTTGGAATGCATGCCGTCGATCCGGTATTGCGTCACCAGCGCGCCGCGCGCGAAGGCCGGAGGCAAGTTTCGGAGGCGCAGCCGGATCGCCGCGTCGGGGCCGGGCAGGTCGTCGTCGTGGTAATGCCAGACCAGCACCGCGAGCGATCGGCCGTCGATGCTGGCGACGCTGCCGACATCAGCCGCGCCGCGCACGCCGTCCCGCATGACGGCGTCGAGCCCGAGCTGGTGGTCCGACACCGCCGGCACATATCGGCCGGTCAGCTTGGCGAATAGCTTGAACATGTTCATCACCGGCAGGTCGATGCCGTTCGAGGTCAGTTGGCGAAACCCGGCGAATGGCGGCTGATCCTCGAACTCGAACGCCCAGGTCAGGATGCCCCGGAGAGTCAGGCTCCGCCGCTCCGCGAGCGCGAGCAGGCGCGGGAAGGATGCGGCGGTATAGCTCGAATACATGGTGCCGTTGCGATAGGCGTTGGCCGGACCCTGACAGGCGGCGCAACCTTCCGGATCGGACTCGCCGATGATGATGGGCTTATTCCGGAACGCCGGACTGGCGGCGATCGCCGCAAATTCATGGTCGGCGGCCTTGAGATGGGTGTTCAGGCCCATGCGGACATGGCGGCCGGTCGCATCCTGGATGACGTCGGGCTGTCCCTTGGCGTGGAAGGACAGGAAGTCGGTGGGCGTGCCGGCGGCTTGCGCATGCGCCATGAACGCCGTCAGGAAGTCGTCGCCCGCGCCGGCGCTGTCCGGGCCGCCGACGCGCGCCTGCGGTAGCGCGCGGCGCACGCCGCGAATGGCGGCATCGTGCAGGCGGAAGAATTCCGCCCGCGTGCCGCCCCAGTAATATTGCGGCAGGTTCGCCTCGTTCCAGGTCTCGAAATACCAGCTCGCCACCTCGTCCCGGCCATAGCGGTCGATGCAGTGCCGCACCCATTGGTAGATCAGCGTCTCCCAGCGGTCATAGTCGCGCGGGGGGTAGGCCCAGCCGGTGCGCAGCGTGCCGCTGCCGGGCCGCCAGTCATGCTGGTAAGGGATCGGCCTGGTGGACAATGCCTCGGGCATGAAGCCCAGCTCGACATAGGGCTTGATGCCGCGGGCGCGATACGTATCGAAGATCCGGTCGACTACGGTCCAGTCATATACCGGCGCGCCGTTCGCGTCCTCGCCGTAGATGCCGGTCGATCCCCATTTCAGCGCAGGCGTGCCGTCGCCGGACGTCAGCAGATTATGGGTGCGGAAATATACCTGATCGGGGGCAAGGGCGCCCAGCGTGGCCAGCGTCGTCCGCCCGTCCTTCATGGTGGCGTAGTTCGGCTCGTCCGCGCCGAAGAACCGCCATACGGGATCGACGATCTTGCCGGGGCGACCGGCGTCGATCGCGATCGTGACCGGGAAGGCGGCCGGATTGGGCGTGGAAGCGGCGGTGGGGTTGGGGTCGGGGACGCGGTCGGCATTGGCCACGACCGGGGCGGCGGCCAGCATCGACGCCAGAATCAACCGTTTCATCGCATCCCCGCCTGTTCTTGTCGCTGCCGATGATGCGGACCGAACCCGTCGAGCGCAACCGCGCTGCACGCTTTCCCAATCTCGTGCGTGACCGTCACCGCCGGCGTGCTCACCGTCCCATGCAGTCCGCGAACGACGTCGCGGCGCGACCGATCATGCCGATGGCGCCCGGGCGGCCATGGGGCGTCGCCACGATGCGGAACGCTGCCAGCCGGCTTCCGACCTGTACGCCAGAGCGCCGCAATCCTAACCGTGCTCGACGCGCCTCGCCGCGTCCGCAGCCAGGAGGGCCCTGGCGTCCTCCGCCGGCATGGGCCTGCCGAACAGATAGCCTTGCGCATGGCTGCAGCGCCGGGTGAGCAGATAGGCCGCTTGCTCGGCGGTTTCGACGCCCTCGGCGACCACCGCGATGCCAAGCTGCTTTGCCAGTCCCAGGATCGCGTCGACGATGGCGGCATCCCCGGGGTCGGTCAGCAGGTCTGCGACGAAGCTGCGGTCGATCTTGATGACGTCGACGGGATATTCCCTCAGATGTTTGAGCGATGCGTAGCCGGTGCCGAAATCGTCGAGGGCGACGGTGACGCCGGCGTGGTGGAAGGCCGCCAGTGTCTCTCCTACGGTTTCCGCCCCGCGGCCGAGGAACACCGTCTCGGTCACTTCGAGCTCCAGCAGCTCGGCGGGCAGCGCGTGGCGATGGAGTTGCCCCATGATGCGGTCGAACAGGTCGTCGCGTCGGAACTCTGCCGGGGACAGGTTCAACGCCACGCGCGTGAGCGCCAAGCCATCGTCGCGCCAGCGGGTGAGATCCGCGCAGATCCGTTCGAGCATGCGCTCGCCGAGCGGAACCGCCGTGGTGAGGTCGTCGAAGGCGGCGGCGATCGTGTCGGGCCCCTGGACGCCGAGCGTATCATGCCGCCAGCGCAGCAGCGCCTCGAACCCGGACAGCGCGCCGTCGCTCAGCCTGACCTTCGGTTGGTAAAAGGGCATCACGCGGTTGTCGCGCGCGACCATTCGCGCGACCGAGAGCATCGATGTCCGGCGCTGCATGCGCGCTCGCATCTCAGGTCGGAAGCGCGAGACTTCCCCCCGTGCGGTCGCCTTGCCAGCGTAGAGGGCGAGATCGGCCGTCTTCAACAGGTCAAGGGCGCTCCGCCCATCATGCGGATAGGCGGAAAGGCCCACCGTGGCCTGGCAGTCGAGCGTGATCGTGTCGGCCACGACCGGCTCGCGCAACGCGCGCAAGGCATGGCGGAGGCGTGCCTCCGCCATCGCCTCGGGCCAGGTCTCGATGATCGCGGCAAACTCGTCCCCGCCCAGGCGCGCCACGACGACGTCGTCGCCCAGGGCTTGCGCGAGCCGCGTGGCAACGGTGCAGAGCAGCGCGTCGCCGGCGTCGTGCCCGATCGTGTCGTTGGTTTCCTTGAGATGGTCGACGTCGAACAGTGCCAGCGTGAGCACCGATCCGCCCGACCGACCCGCCCGCGCGATGGCCTCCTCGAGCAGGCGGTTGAAGGCGGCGCGGTTGACGAGCCCGGTCAGCGGGTCGTGCTCTGCCGCCCAGCGGACCCGCTGCTCGGCGGTGAGCTGTTCGGTCACGTCCCGGACGGTGACCAGGACGCGCTCGATCCGCCCGTTGGCCGCCTCGACCTTCCAGCCACTGGTCTGCATCCAGCGCAGTGCGCCATCGTCGTCCCGCCGGATGCGAACCGTCAGTTCGAAGCGCGGGTGGGTGTCGCCAGCGTTGATGGAGTCGACGAGCTGCTGCAGCATGGGCCGGTCCTCCGGAACGACCAGAGCGAGCGCGGTGGCGGGCTCGGCCGGCACGTCCGGATCGAGACCGAGCATGGCGCGGAAGACGTCCGACCATAGGCGACGGCCGAGCAGGGCGTCATAGTCCCAGATACCGACGCCCGCCGCTTCCGCAGCCAGGCGAAAGCGCTCCTCGCTTGCCGACAGCGCATGCTCGGCGCGCTTGCGATCGTCGATATTCTCCAACGTGCCGAACCAGGCCAGCACCGCTCCGTCTTCATCGAGCTGGGGTGATGCACATGACCGGAACCAGCAGTCGCCGCTCGGCGTGCGCAACCGATAATCGACATCGACCGACGAAGCCGTCTCCAGCGCCAGCCGCCACGCTCGCAGGGTCCGCTCCACATCGTCGGGATGAACGGCCTCCAGCCAGCCGTTATCCAGCGCCTTGCTGACATCGATGCCGGTGACCTCCGTCCATCGGGTACTGACCGTACGGATGGCGCCGCTGGCGTCCGCACTCCAGCTGATATGGCGGGCCATCTCCACACTGGTGCGGTAGTGATCCGCCTCCCGCCTTGCCGCTGCCAGCACATCCAGCAGAATACCGGACGCGGCCGGCCGCCCAGGCGCGACATCGTACGTCATGCCTGCTCCTGCATCGAACGCGCCCCCGGTCCGTCGATCCCTGCCCATTGCCTCGGCATTCTGTCACGAAACGATCGAAAAGACTATAAACAACAATGCTTTAGAATGGTTTAGTGTCAGTCTGCGCCGCTGCGGGAATGCCGGTTCAACCCTCGACCCGCGTCGGGCCTGGGCCATGATCCCATCGGTCCGGCGGCACTGTTTGTCGGCTGTCCGGAAGATGACGCCCCCCTGTCTTTCGCGCATATGAGCAAGACTTCATTTCCCAGTCCAGCTATTCGGTCGACGGATCGAAAATGGGAGGCGCAGGCGTACGGGACGGTGCATACGGCGACAGTTGGTTAGGCTGGCAGGGAGGGCCGGCCATGCCGGGCGGCGGGATCGCGGTGCGTCGTCGTCCGGGGCCGAACCATCCCACCGTGAAATGGCTTGAACTGGCGTGACCGGAGTAGGGGCCTCATGCCCGCTCGCCGCGAAACCACGCTCGCCAATCAGCCGACCTGTTGGTACCGGTTCGCGCATGGTACCGCTCAACTGCGAACTCCTGGACCTTCGCGCCATCATCGCGGTGGCGGATGGCAAGAGCTTCCTGCGCGCGGCCGAACAGCTCAACCTGTCGCAACCCGCGCTGAGTCGCCGCGTCCAGAAGCTGGAGGCGACGGTGGGCACGGCCTTGCTGGAGCGTACGACGCGGAGCGTGCGGCTGACCCCGGCGGGGCAGGAGATCGTCCCGCTGCTGCGGCGGTTGATCGAGGAGATCGACAGCTCGTTGCTGGGGATGATGGCGCTGGGCGAGCGGCAGGCGGGGCGGTTGACGGTGGCCAGCATCCCCAGCGCGACGGTGCGCTTCCTGCCCGATGTGCTCGAACAATTCGGGCGCGAATATCGCAACGTGCGGGTCCGCGTGCTCGACCTGTCGGCGACCGAATGCGCGGAGGCGGTGCGGACCGGGGAGGCGGAGTTCGCGATCAGCCTGCCGGTCACGTCGGACGGCGACCTGTCGTTCGAGCCGCTGACCGATGACCCCTATGGCCTGGTGTGCCGGCGCGACGATCCGCTGGCCGAGTTGCCCGACCCGTCCTGGGCCGACCTGACGGGATTGCGGCTGGTGACCGTTCATATGGGCAGCGGCAATCGCACTGCGCTCGACGCCGGTCTGACGCGCGCGGGAATCGAGCTGCGCTGGTTCTACGAGGTCACGCGGCTGACCTCGGCGCTGGCGCTGGTGCAGGCGGGGCTGGGGCCATCGGTGCTGCCGCGCCTCGCCTGCATGGGGCCGGACGCGCGCGATCTGCTGTGGCGGCCGTTGCGCGGCGCCGGGATCGTGCGCACGATCGGGGTGCTGCGCCGGAGCTCGGCGACCCTGTCGCCGACCGCGTCACGCCTGATGGCGCTGCTCGCCGCGGCCTGGGTCGACCGCTGACGCCAGTGTCGCGCCACTCCACCGCGACACGAGCAGCGACGCGGTGACGTTCGCGGTGGCGCTGGTCAGGGCGCGGATTTCCGACAGGAAGCGGTCGATGGCGATCAGCATCGCCGCCGCGCCGACCGGGATGTCCGGCAGCAGCGACAGGGTGAGCAACAACGCCGAGAAGCCGCTGCCGGTCACGCCCGCCGCGGCCTTGGACGTGACCAGCATCACCAGCAGGAAGACGCCGATCCGCGCCGGCGGCAGGGCGATGCCCAGCGCCTCCGCCAGGAACATCGTCGCGACGATCAGATAGACGGCGGTCCCGGCCAGGTTCAGCGAATAACCGAGCGGCACGGTGAGCCCGACGATGCTGCGCGGGCAGCCCAGCGCCTCCAGCTTCACGATCAATCGCGGCAACACGACCTCGGTGGAGGCGGTGCCGAGCACGATCAGGATCTCGTCGCGGAAAACGCGCAACATTCGCCCCGCGCCTAGACCGGTCGTCAGCCATACGGTCGTCACCAGCGCCCCGATCAGAATGCCACACCCCAGCGCCAGGGTTGCGGCGAGCAGCCCGAGCGAGCCGATGAAGGCGAGACCATAGGTCCCGATCGTATAGGCGATCGCACCAAAGGCGCCGACCGGCGCGGCCCGGATCAGGAAACCGAAGATCGCGAACTGAAGCCGGGTCAGCGCCTCGATGGCGCGGACAATCGGCGCACCCGCCTCGCCGATCCTGATCAGGCCGAACCCGACCAGCCCGGCGACGAACAGCACCGGCAGGACGTCCCCGGCCGTGAAGGCGGAGAACAGCGTCTCCGGCACCATGCGAATCAGGAAGTCGCCCGCGCCGGTGACGTGCCGCCCGGCCAATTGCCGCTCCACCTCGGCCGCCGCCGCGCCAAAGGCCGGTAGCGGCAGCCCGTCGCCCGGCCGCAGCAGCAAGGCTGCGGTCAGCCCAATCGCCAGCGCCGCGACGGTGATCAGCAGGAAGACGACGAGGCTGCGGACAACGGTCGTGCCGGTGTCGCGCGCCGCGCCGTGGCGGACGATGCCCTCGACGATGGTGCAGAACAGCACCGGCGGCACCATCATTCGCATCGCCTTGACGAAGGCGATACCGAGCGGACCCAGGTCGCGCCCGAACGCCGGCGCGGCATAGCCGATTGCGGTCCCGGCGAGGATGCCGAGCAGCATCTGGACGTATAGCCGACGGAACGCCCGCAATCAGTTTTCCTTCTACTTATGCGCCGCACGCATCAGGCACACCGATCATTGCATTTGATCGATTGGTGCTGAGTGCTGTCTACTGCCCTGAGCGGCACGGCGGCTCAAGCCTTTTGCCGGACGGAAAACCGCCGACGAGCGGGACGGAGAGAGGTTTGCATGGAACCCCCACCACGATCACCGACACGGCGCCGCGCGCTGGGTCTTGGCCTGATGTTCGGCATCGGGCTGCTGGCCGCGCCTGCGCCGGCGCGCGAGACCAGGCCGGCCGCGGTCCGCGAACTGCATGTCGTCACCTCGGGCGGATTCAACGCCGCGTTCGAGGCGCTGGCCGATCGCTACCGCCGCGACACCGGCATCCGCATCGTCACCGAACATGGGCCGTCGATGGGGGAGACGCCGCAAGCGATCCCGCAGCGGCTGGCGCGGCATGAGGATGCCGATGTCGTGATCCTCGCGCGCAGCGGGCTCGACAGGCTCGCCGCGCAGCAGCTGGTCGCGCCCTCGACCGTCACCGACCTGGGATTGTCGAAGATCGCCGCGGCGGTGAAGGTCGGCGCTCCGGTCGTCGATATCGCGACCCCCGAAGCGCTGAAGGCCACGTTGCTCAATGCCAAGTCGGTCGCGTGGTCGGACAGTGCGTCGGGCGTCTATATCCAGTCGACGATGCTCGACCGGCTCGGCGTCGCCGACCAGGTCCGGGCCAAGGGCAAGATGATCCCCGCTACCCCGGTGGGGCGGATCGTCGCGGAGGGCAAGGCCGAGATCGGCTTCCAGCAGCTCAGCGAATTGAAGCCGGTCAAGGGCATCCGCATCCTGGGACTGGTCCCGGAATCGCTCCAGAAGGTCACGCCCTTCTCCGCAGGGGTCGTCGCCTACTCGCCGCATCAGGTCGAGGCCCGCGCGCTGATCGCCTATCTCGCGTCCCCCAAAGCCTATCCGATCATCCGCGCCAGCGGACTGGAACCCGCATCGCAAAAGGCCCAGCCATGACTGCTGCCACCGCATCCCTCGACGCCATCGCGCCGCTCTCCGCCGAGCGGAAACGCTCGGCCTTCAAGTCCATCTTCATCGTTGCCAGCGGCAACTTCCTGGAGATGTTCGACTTCATGGTGTTCGGCTATTACGCCACCTATATCGCCAAGGCGTTCTTTCCGACCGGCAGCGAGTTCGCTTCGCTGATGCTGACGTTGATGACGTTCGGCGCGGGCTTCTTGATGCGCCCGGTCGGGGCGCTGGTGCTGGGCGCCTATATCGACAAGCACGGGCGGCGGCAGGGGCTGCTGTTGACCCTGGGGTTGATGGCGCTCGGCACGCTCGCGATCGCGATCACCCCGACCTATGCGCAGATCGGCGTCGCCGCGCCGATCATCATCCTGCTCGGGCGACTGGTGCAGGGGCTGTCGGCGGGGGTCGAGGTCGGCGGCGTGTCGGTCTATCTGAACGAAATCGCACCGCCCCATCGCAAGGGCTTCTTCTGCTCGTGGCAGTCGGCCAGCCAGCAGGCGGCGGTGGTGTTCGCGGCGCTGATCGGGCTGATCGTGTCGACCAGCCTGTCGCCGGAGACGATGCAGGCCTGGGGCTGGCGCATTCCGTTCGTCATCGGCTGCGTGATGATCCCGTTCCTGTTCGTCATCCGCCGCCACATGGAAGAGACCGAAGTCTTTCTGAAGCGCAAGGATCGCCCCAGCCTGGGCCAGATCATGCGCACGATCGGCGGCAATTGGGGCGTGGTGCTGCAGGGCACGCTGATGGCGGTGATGACGACCGTCTTCTTCTACATGATCACCGCCTACACCCCGACCTATGGCAACAAGGTGCTGGCGCTGACGCCGGGTTCGGCGCTGTTCGTCACCGCCTGCGTCGGCCTCACCAACTTCGTGCTGCTGCCGGTGATGGGCGCGCTGTCGGACCGCGTCGGCCGCAAACCGCTGCTGATCACCGCGACGGTGCTGGGGGCGGTGCTCGCCTATCCGATGATGAGCTGGCTGGTCGCCGCGCCCAGTTTCGGGCGGCTGCTGACGGTCGAGCTGCTGCTTGCCGCCATCTACGCCACCTATAACGGCGCCTTCATCGTCTATTTGACCGAGGCGATCCCGCCGCACGTCCGCACGGTCGGGTTCAGCCTGGCGTACAGCCTGGCCACGGCGATCTTCGGCGGGTTCACCCCTGCGATCAGCACCGCGCTGATCGGCGCCACTGGGGACAAGGCGATCCCCGGCGCATGGTGCGCAGCTGCCGCGCTGCTGTCGCTGCTGGCGCTGCTGATCGGCGGGCGCCTGCGCCGACCCGCCGCCTGACCACCCTGCCGCCGGTCGCCGATACGGCGTCCGGCGGCCCCGTTTCGAGGCGACGGCCATGCAGCCGCGCCCGCTCGCCCGAGAGGATACCGACATGTATCGAGGAGCGCTGCTCGTCGCGGGCCTGTGCGCGTCGCTGCCCGCCGCCGCGCAGGACACCGGCGATGTCGCCCGCCTGTCGCGGCTGGTCGAGGCACAGCAGGCGCAGATCGCGCGGCTGGAGGCGCGCCTGGCCGCATTGGAGGGCGGAGCGACCACGGCAGCGCCCGCCCCGCCACAAAGCGCGCAGGCCAACGCGCCACAGCGCACGCCCGCGCCGCTCGGGCAATCGCTTCCCTCCGACGCACATCCGCCGTCGCTCGACGCGCGGCTGGCGCGGATCGAACAGGCGCAAAAGGAGAATGTCCATGTCGACTGGTCGAAGGGCACCCCCGAATTCACCAGCGCCGACGGCAGGCTGTCCTTCCGCCCGCGCGGGCGCATCCTGATCGACTGGGGGACGACGACCGGCAGCAAGGTCGCCGATCGCAACCTGACCGCGACCCAGGCGCGCTCGCTGCGCCTGGGGTTCGAGGGCTCGGTCGGCCGGCACCTGTCGTATCTGCTGGAGGGCGACTTCGCCGATAACGAGGTCGCGATCAAATCGGCCTATCTCGCATGGACGACGCGCTCCATGGGTCAGCAGGCGGAGTTCGCGCTGGGCAACCGGCTGAACGATCGCGGGCTCGACGGGTCGAGCGGCACGATCTCGGTCCCGTTCCTGGAACGCAACGTCGTGGGGGCCGGGATCATCCCGGTGCGCGGCTTCTTCGGGCTGGGCGCGGCGGCGCGTCTGTATGGCGACGGCTGGCACATGGGGCTGCAGGTATCGGGCGACGACATCAACAACCCCGGCACGACGGGCGACGGCCTGACGATCGGCGCCCGCGCCCACTGGAACCCGGTGAAGACCGCGCGCTGGATCGTGCATCTGGGCGCCTGGGGGTTCCACGAACGGCTGGCCGACGACGTGACCCGGCCGACGCGCAGCATCGCGATCGGTGGCTTCTTCAACGACAATCTGCGCGTCTCGCCGGGCACGTTCCGAAATGCGCGGCTGGGCGACGGGTACGGGTTCGAGCTCGGCACCTTCCACAAATCCCTGTGGGCTTACGGCGAATACGGCGCGCGTCGGCTCGAAAGCGCGGCCGGCGACACGACCCGCCAGTCGGCATGGGCGGTGCAGGGTGGCTGGTTCCTGACGGGCGAGACGCCGCCCTATCTGACGCGCGGCGGCGTCTGGAGCCGTCCGCGCGTGCTGCGCCCCTTCACCAGCGGGGGCAGCGGCGCGATCGAGCTGGCCGCGCGCTATGAGGCGATCGACTACAGCGACAATCCCACCGCCGGGCGCGGCACCGCCGGAACGCTGGGCGTCAACTGGTACCTCAACAATTTCGTCCGGCTGCAACTGAACGCGATCGACTGGACGATCACCAACCCGCTGCCGGCGACGGTCGGCACGGATCATGGCCAGACCGTGATCGGACGTGCGCAGGTGGCGTTCTGACCGGCCGGGACGACGATGGCGGAAGTGGCATGCGGTGATGGCCGAGGCTCGCTTGCACCCCGCCGCAGGAGCGGTCAGATTGCGGTCATGATCCGATCGCTTCCGCTCCTGCTCCTCGCCACCACGACGCTCGCCTCTGCGGATCCCCGTCCGCCGATCCTGTCCGCCGCGCGGATCAAGGCCGATGTGAAGACGCTCAGCGCCGATGACTTCCACGGGCGTGGGCCGACCCAGGCGGGCGAGCCGATCACCCTGGCGTTCCTTGCGCAGCGCTTCGCCGCGCTCGACCTCAAGCCGGTCGGCGACAAGGGCTTCCAGCAATCGGTGCCGTTGCTGCGCTGGACCCGCGACGCGGCGCGGTTCCAGCTGTCGCTCGGCGGCACGACGCAGCTGCTCCGGCCGGGTGTCGAGATCGCGGCGTCGTCGCGGCTGGTCGGCACCGCGAAGCTCGACGGGGCACCGGTCGTGTTCGTCGGCTACGGCGTGGTAGACCCCGGACTCGGCTACGATCCCTATCGCGGCGTCGACGTGCGCGGCAAGGTCGTCGTGGCGCTGGCGGGTGACCCGGATGTCGAAGCCGGACGTGATTTGGGCTTTGGCGGGCGGGCGTCGAGCCCGGCCGCGCGCACCAAGCTGGCCGAGGCGCAGAAGCACGGCGCGGCGGCCTTCTTCCAAATTCACGACACCTTCCCGTCGAGCTATCCCTGGCTCCAGCTCGCCAATGGCGACGCGGTGCCGGGCTATGCGCTCGACACCGGCACCGTCCCGCCCGCCTTCGGCATCCGCGGCACGCTGCGCAACGACATCGGCGTCGCGATGCTTCGCCAGGGCGGGCTCGATTATGCCGCGGCCAAGCGCGCCGCGCAGGCCGCGACCTTCCGCGGCATCGAGCTGAAGCAGGTCGCCTTCTCGGGAGAGGTGCGCACCAGCCTCGATCGCGCCGTCAGCCACAACGTCGTCGGCGTGCTGCCGGGCACGGATCCGAATGCGGGCAGCATCCTGTACGGCGCGCATTGGGATGCATATGGCGACAACGCGTTCGATCCGCCCGCCGATCGCATCCGCAACGGCGCGGTTGACAATGGCACCGGCACCGCCACCCTGCTCGAGATCGCGCGCGCCTTCGCCCAGGCGCCGCGGCTGCGTCGCTCGGTCGTGTTCGCGCTGTGGACGGCAGAGGAAAAGGGGCTGCTCGGCGCGAGCTGGTATGCCGATCATCCGGCGCTGCCGCTCGCGACCACCGCGGCGCAGTTCAACCTCGACCCGCACGTCGTGCTCGGGCGCACGCGCGACCTGGAACTGATCGGCGTCGGGCGCACGCCGCTGGAGCGCGACCTCGCCCGCGTCGCGGCGGCGCAGGGGTTACGCATCGTGCCGGAGGAGAATACCGAAGCCGGCTGGTATTATCGCTCCGACCATTATGCCTTCGCGCAAAAGGGGGTGCCTGGCGTCTATTTCCGCGCCGGCCGCGATCTGGTGCATGGCGGCGCGGCGGCGGGCGAACGCGAACGCGCGCGCTACAATGCCAATTGCTATCACCAGACCTGCGACGAATTCCGGCCGGGCTGGGACATGACCGGCGCGGCGCAGGAAGGCAGCGTCGCCTATGCGCTCGGCCGCGAGATCGCGGGCGGGGCGACCTGGCCGACCTGGAACGCGGCCGAGCCGTTCCTCGCCGAGCGCGCGAAGAGCGATGCGGAACGCCGCTGACCGGACTCAGTCACCCGGACGATAGCGGCGCTCAACATGCCCGGTCAGCTCGTCCGGGTAGAAGTAGACCGGGCGTAGGCGACCGTCCGCGTAGCGATCGATCTGGTCGGCGAAGTGCGGCGAGGCCGGGTCGCCGCTCTGCCCGCCTGCCATCACCGCGCTCGCCCTTACGCGTGGGCCGAATTCGACGATGGCGACGAAGCTGTTGCCGCTGGTGCCGTAATACCGCCTGGTGCCCGGCCAGGCCTTCGCGCCGAACGAGGCGAGGCTGCCCCATTGCGCCGAGGTGAAGGGCACCGGGGTCGAGGGGCGCGCATCGTCGAAGCGGGGCTGGATCGAGTCGTCGAGCCGCTGGAAGCGGTTGATCGCGCGCCACGGCGTCCGCCACGTGCCGAAGTCGCGGGTAAGCCGTGCGACCGCCGCGTCCAGCGCGGCGAGCTTGGCGGCGGCAGCGACGTGGGTGGCGATATAGTCGGGCACGTTCATCCGCTCGGCCTGGGCGAAGCCGCCGACCTCGCGCCAGAGCTCGTCGCCCCAGAACACCGCGAGGCTGGTCGCGACCGAGTCGAGGCGCCAGCGATGGTCCCAGGCCGCAAGCGCCGCAATCGGGGCGGCCAGCGTGCGCCGGCGCGGATCGCCGGGCGGCAGCGCCCGCCACGCCGCGACCAGGCCGGGCAGCAGGTGCGCGAAGGCGGGCAGGAAGGGATCATAGGCCGCGGCGCGCAGCCGCTCGCTCGTCCAGCCGCGCTGACCCGTCAGCAGCAGATCGGCATGTTCGCCGCGCGCATTGCCGCCCACCTGGTCCATGTAGCGCGGATAATCCGCCGCGCGCGGACTGTCGGGACCGGCCGCGCTCCAGGGCCAGTCGTTGGTGTTGTGGACCCAGCCGACCGCCGGATTGGCGACGCTCGGCAGGCTCGGCAGCGGGTGCAGGCCGCGCCAATCGGTCGCCGGATCGCTGCCGTCGACCGGGCGGGTGTAATCGAAACGGTCGTCGCGCACCGGCATGAACTGCGGCATGAGGAACGCGATTTCGCCATGATCGTCGGCGAACAGCGTGTCGTTCGAGGCATTGGCCTTGCGCTCGGCGACCCGGAGATAGTCGGCCAGGTTCGTCGCCTTGGTGCGGAGCCAGCTCTGCTCCAGCGCCGGAACCGGCCGCCACATCAATGCGGTCGCGATCCAGCGGCCGTCCTTCGCCGCGACGATCGGGCCGTGGTGCGTCCGCCAGGTGACGAAGCGGCGTTCCCCCAGGCTGCCGTCGGCGCGGCGGACGCGGATCGTCACGTCGCACTGCGTAACCGGCCGCGTCTCCGGCCCGTAGCGATAGGCCCAGCCACCCGCGCGGCGCTCCACCCGCTCGGCGAACTGGTCGACATTGTCGACGGTGGACGAGGTATGCATCCACCCGGCATGTGCGTTGAACCCCTGATAGACGAAGAACTGGCCCCAGGTGCTGGCGCCATAGGCGTTCAGCCCCGCATCGCTCGTCATCTGCGCCTCGGAGCGGAAGTAGAAGCTGGTGTGCGGGTTGATGAGCAGCAAGGCATGGCCGTCGCGGGTCAGCCGGGGCGCGATCGCGATGCCGTTCGATCCCGATGGTTCGCGCGGGATCGTCCCACGCTCCTCCGGCGTCGGCGGCGTCGGCTGGCCGTAGAAGGTCTTGAGCTCGGAAAGCGAGATCCGCTCGATGTCGCCGCCGATGCTGCCTTCCGTGAAGCTCAGCGCCATCCACGGCTCGAACCGGGTCAGCACCTTCGGCTTCGTCGCCGGGTGGGTCGCAAGATAATAGTTCAGCCCGTCCGCCCAGGCTTGCATCAAGGCGCGCAGCCAGTCGGGGCTGGCGGCATAGTCCGCCCGCAACGCGCCTTCGTCGACGAACAGCCGCTGGCGCAGGTCGGCCCAGATCGCCGCCTCGCCCTCCGCTTCCGCGGTGCGGCCCAGGGCCGTCAGGTAATTGGCCTCGACGCGGGCGAAATCGTCCTCGGCCTGCGCATAGGACAGGCCGAACACCGCGTCGGCGTCGCTGCGTCCATGGACATGCGGGATGCCCCAGTCGTCGCGCGTGATCGTGACCCGGGCGGCCTGCGCCCGCCAGCGCGTCCTATCGGGGTCCAGGTCCGGGTCGGGCGCGGCCGCCACCGTTGCCAGCATGGCGAGAAGCAGCGGATTGCGCGCGCGGCGAAGGAGCTTATCCATGACAGCGGTTTAGGACGGGGAGGGGGCGATGACCATGCGCTGGCTGACGATCGCGGCGATGCTGCTGCTGGGCGGCGCGGCGGCGCCGTCCGCCGATCCCGCCCCGTTGCTGCTGCGGCCGGCCGGCGTGTTCGACGGGTTCGACGGCACGGTGCATGCCGGGTGGCAGGTGCTGGTGCGCGGCGAGCGGATCGTGGCGGTCGGACCCGAGCTGGCGGTGCCGGCAGGCACGCGCGTCATCGATCTCGCCGGCGACACGCTGATGCCGGGGATGATCGAGGGGCATGGCCATCTGTTCCTCCACCCCTATGACGAGGCGAGCTGGGACGACCAGGTGCTGCACGAACCGCTGGCGCTGCGCACGGCGCGGGCGGTCGCGAACGCACGTGCGACGCTCCACGCCGGCTTCACCAGCGAGCGCGACCTCGGCACCGAAGGCGCCGGCTATGCCGATGTGGGATTGAAGCAGGCGATCGACCAGGGGATCGTCGAGGGGCCGCGGTTGCGCGTCGCGACACGCGCCATCGTGGCGCTCGGCGCCTATGGGCCCAAGGGCTTCGAGCCGGGCGTCGCGATCCCGCAGGGGGCCGAGGAAGTGTCGGGTCCCGAGCAGATGGTCGCTGCGGTCCGGCGGCAGATCGCGGCGGGGGCCGACTGGGTGAAGCTCTATGCCGACTATCGCTGGCGCGGAGGCGAGGATGCCCGCGCGACGCTGAGCCTCGCGGAGATGAAGGCGGCGGTGGCGGCCGCGCACGATGCCGGGCGTCCGGTGGCGGTCCATGCATCCACCGCAGAGGGGATGCGTCGCGCGGTCGCGGCGGGCGTCGACACGATCGAGCATGGCTATGGCGGAACGCCGGCGATCTTCGCCAGCATGGCGGCCAAGGGGATCGCATTATGCCCGACGCTCGCCGCCGCCGATGCCAGCGCGCGCTATCGCGGCTGGACCGGCGCGGAGCCGGCGCCACCCGCCGTCCGGGCGGCGCGCGCGAGCCTCGGCCTGGCCCGCGCGGCCGGCGTGCCGATCTGCATGGGCGGCGATGCCGGCGTCTACGCCCACGGCAGCAATGTGCGCGAGATGGTGCTGATGGCGGCCGCGGGGATGACGCCCGCCCAGGTGCTGATCGCCGCGACTTCGGGCAATGCCCGCTGGATGGGGATGGGCGACCGGCTTGGTGCCGTGAAGCCGGGCCTGCTCGCCGACCTGGTCGCGGTCTCGGGCGATCCGACCACCAACCTGGCCACGATCCGGGACGTGCGGCTGGTGATCAAGAATGGCACCGTGATCGCGCCGGGGACCGGCGGTCCGCGATAGGCGCACGGACCGCCCGGGGCGATTTTCCGTCGCAGAGCACGATCCTTCAGGGGGGCGGCCGTCGGAGCTTGGCACCGTCACGCACCGTGAGGGCGATGCCCGCCCAGTCGACATCCGGGCCTTGCGTGGCGATCACGGTGCGAAGATGGTCGCGGACGATCCCGAGCAGCGGCATGGCCGTGCCGAACGCGGTGGCGGCGGTGTCGACCAGGGTCATGTCCTTCAGTCCCAGCGGTGCCGCGAAACCGGCTGGCCGGAAGCGGTCCTCGACCAGGATCTCGCCATAGGTCCGGTAGACCGGCGCGTCGAACAGCGTTCCGGTCAGCACCTCCAACAGGGTGCGACGATCGACGCCGCCTTTTTCGGCCAGCGTCATCGCCTCGGCCATGGCTTCCACCGCCGCCATGATCATGAAGTTGCCGCTGAGCTTGACGAGGTTCGCGGCCGACGGCGTGTCGCCGATCCGGAAGACGCGCTGGCCGATCGTGGCGAGTACCGGCTCGCAGCGATCCAGTGCCGCCTCCGGCCCGGCCGCGACCACGAACAGCGTGCCGGCGGCCGCTGCCGGCGGGCGGCCGAAGACCGGCGCGGAGACATAGCCGCCCGCGCCGCTGTCCGCCGCCAGTCGGTCGGCGAGCGCGACGCTGATCGTACTATGCCCGACATGAAGCGCAGGAGCCCCGGCGATGCCATGCTCGCCGAACACGATGTCGGCCACCGCATGATCGTCGGCGAGCATGGTCATCACGACATCGCCCTGGGCGGCGTCCACCGGACGCCCGGCGCGAGTCGCACCCGCGCGGACGAGCGCGTCGGCCTTCTCCGGGGATCGGTTCCAGACCGTCACCGCGTGGCCGGCTCTGACCAGATTGGCTGCCATGGCGCTGCCCATCTGACCCAGCCCGATGAACCCGATCCTCATGCGCCCGCCTTCGGATGGCCAGCGGATGCGGCCCGATCGGGGTGCCGACGCGGCGGGGCAGGGCGGTGCCCGACGATCTCGGTCCCGGCCTGGCCGCTACCGCTCGCACAGGCGCTGACGGGGGCGCGCTCATCTGGCGCATGCGCGGCGGCAATAGACCTGTTCACCGGTTGACGCTCGCCATCGTCGCGGTGGGATAGCGCATGCCGCTCGCCGCGCCGGGCGGCAGGACGGCGTCGATCCGGGCCAGGTCGGCCGCGTCCAGTTTCACGTCGATCGCGCCGAGATTCTCCTCTAGATAGGTGCGCCGCTTGGTGCCGGGGATCGGCACGATGTCCTCGCCCTGCGCCAGCACCCAGGCGAGCGCGAGTTGCGCGGGCGTGCAGCCCTTGTCGGCCGCCATGGTGCCGATCTCGCGGACGAGATCGAGATTGCGCTGGAACGCTTCGCCCTGGAAGCGGGGATGGTTGCGCCGCGTGTCGTCGTCGGCCAGATCGTCCGGGGTCCGGATTTGCCCCGTCAGGAAGCCGCGTCCGAGCGGGCTGTACGGCACGAAGCCGATGCCGAGTTCCCGGACCGTCGGCAGGATCGCGTCCTCCGGGTCGCGGGTCCACAGGGAATATTCCGTCTGCAACGCGGTGATCGGATGCACGGCATGCGCCCGGCGGATCGTGTCCGGCGCCGCCTCCGATAGGCCGAGATACCGGACCTTGCCGGCCGCGACGAGATCGCCCATCGCGCCGACGGTTTCCTCGATCGGCACGTCGGGATCGACGCGGTGCTGGTAATAGAGGTCGATGATGTCGAGGCCGGTGCGTCGCAGGCTGGCGTCGCAGGCCTGGCGCACATAGTCCGGCCGGCCGTTGATGCCACGCGCATCGCCGTTGGGGCCGCGAACGATACCGAATTTGGTCGCGACGATCACCCATTCGCGTCGGTCGCGCACCACGCGTCCGACCAGGTTCTCATTGGCGCCGACACCGTACATGTCGGCCGTGTCCAGGAAGGTGACGCCGCGATCGAGTGCAAGGTTGATGGTGGCGATCGATTCCGTCTCGTCGCGGCCGGCGTAGAAGTCGGACATGCCCATGCAGCCCAGCCCCATGATCGAAACTTCGAGGCCTTGCCGGCCAAGCTTGCGGGTTTTCATGTCATGTCTCCGATGGGACGACCGCCTGCTCGACGGTCGGGTGGGGAGCAGGCCAGTGCCGCTTACCCGTCAGTGGATCAGACACTACGGGCGTTCCCGCGCCGGCCCGGACGCCGGAACACCCTGCGCGGCGGGCAGCGTCGTGATGTCGGAGGATGCGGCCCAGAGATTGATCCCGCCATCGGCGGCCGCCTGATCGATCGCGGCGCGTTCCTCCGCGGAGAAATCGAGGTTGCGCACCGAGTCGAGGGAGTCGTCGAGTTGCGCGACGGTGCGGGCTCCGATCAACGCGGAGGTGACGCGCGCATCCCGCAAGACCCAGGCGATCGCCATCTGGGCGAGGGTCTGACCACGCTCCGCCGCAATGGCGTTCAAGGCCCGGATCGCGGACAGGTTGGCGTCGGTGAGCAGGGTCTGCGACAGCGATCCGCCGCGCGTGGCGCGCGCATCGTCCGGGATGCCGTTCAGATATTTGCTGGTGAGCATCCCTTGCGCCAACGGGGAGAAGGCGATGCAGCCGGTGCCGAGGTCGTCCAGCGTGGCCAGCAGGTCACGCTCGATCCAGCGGTTCAGGATCGAATAGCTGGGCTGGTGGATGAAGAGCGGCACCTTCTCCTCCGCCAGGATCGCCGCCGCACGCCGGGTCAGGCCCGGCTCGTACGAGGACAGGCCGATATACAGCGCCTTGCCCTGCCGGTGCAGCTGGACCAGCGCGCCCATCGTCTCCTCGAGCGGCGTCGCGGGATCGACGCGGTGCGAGTAGAAGATATCGACATAGTCGAGGCCCATGCGCTTGAGGCTCTGGTCGCAGCTCGCGATCAGATATTTTCTGGACGAGCCGATATCGCCATAAGGCCCCGGCCACATGTCCCAGCCGGCCTTGGTGGAGATGACCAGCTCGTCGCGGTGGGACCTGAAGTCGGTCGCCAGGACGCGACCGAAATTCTCTTCGGCCGATCCGTAGGGAGGGCCGTAGTTGTTCGCGAGATCGAAATGGGTCACGCCACGATCGAAGGCGCGGCGCAGGATCGACCGTCCCGTCTCGAAGACGTCGCTTCCGCCGAAATTCTGCCAGAGCCCCAAGCTGATCGCCGGCAATCGCAAGCCGCTTCGACCGGTGCGGCGATAGAGCATGCCGCTATCGTATCGATCGGGTGCGGCGGCATAGGGAGACGTGAATGGCATGGATTCTCCTCGTTCGGGGGCTTCAACGCGCGGGACGGCAAGCGTTCCAGCCGGATCTCCGCAGCCTAACCTGTGTCACGGACAAGGGCCGGCCGCGACGACGATCGGACGCGGGCGCGGTCCTGCGCGGGCGGCTGGCCCAAGGCCGCCTCAGCCCGGACCGGCGGACCGCGCGGGCAGTCGCGCCGTGCTGGAGGAATATGGCCGGTCCGCCCGGCGCGATGCCCAGGCCGTGTTCGGCCCCGGCTGCATCGTGAACCGCAGTTCACCGCCGGCCATGATCTCCGCATGCCGTAGATAGGCGCGCGTGACGGGCACGCCGTTCAGCGTGACCGCCCCGACATAGGGATGCCCGTCGTCCAGCCGGTCGGCGATGATGGTCAGGTGCCGGCCGTTGGGAAGCGCGAGCACCGCCCGGTTCACGAACGGCCGGCCGATGACATATTCCAGGCTGGCGGGCGTCACCGGGTAGAATCCCAGGGCGGTGAAGACCAGCCATGCCGACATCTGACCGAGATCGTCGTTGCCGGACAGCCCGTCGGGTGTCGGGCGATACTGGCTTTCGACGATCTGCTTCAACCGGGCCTGGGTCCGCCACGGCGCGCCGGCGTAGCTATAGAGATAGGCGACGTGATGGCTCGGTTCGTTGCCATGGATATACTGGCCGATCAGCCCCGCTATGTCTTCGGCATGGCTGTAGTCGAGCTTCGAATTGTCGAACTCGAACATGGCATCCAGCTTGGCGATGGTCGCCGCTTCGCCGCCCAGCGCGCGGACGAGCGCGGCCTGGTCCTGCGGCACGAACCAGCTATATTGCCAGGCGTTGCCCTCGGTATAGTCCGATCCGTAATTGATCGCGGTCGGGTCGAACGGCACGCGGAACGCCCCGTCGCTCTTGCGCGCCCGGATGAAGCCGGTCCGGACGTCGAAGCTGTTGCGCCAGTTGCCGGCCCGCTTCTCGAACGTCGCGGCGATGTCGGTGCGCCCCATCGCGCGGGCCATGCGTGCGATCGTCCAGTCGTCATAGGCATATTCGACCGTCTTGGAGGCCGCCTCCGGCTCGCGGTCGATCGGCACGTAGCCGCGTGTCATATAGGCGCCGAGGCCGCCATAGGGCGCATAGGTCGCGCTCGCCTCCATCGCGGCGAGTGCGGCATCCGCATCGAACCCCCCTATGCCTTTCAGATAGGCGTCGGCGATGACCGGCGCGGCATGATAGCCGATCATGGTCCAGGTCTCGCGCCCCTGGAATTGCCAGACGGGGAGGATGCCGTCGGGACTGTGGTCCCGGCTGGCGACCAGCGAGCGGACGATATCGCTCGATGTGCTGGCCGGCTGGATTAAGGTGAGTAGCGGATGTTCGGCCCGGAACGTGTCCCAGAGCGAGAAGGTCGACCGGAAGACAAAGCCGTCTGCGCGATGGATCTGGTTGTCGGGTCCGCGATAGCGCCCGTCCACGTCGCCCGCGACGGCTGGCGCGATTAAGGCATGATAGAGGGCCGTCGCGACCGATGTGCGCATCGGTGCGGGCGCGTCGATCGTCAGCACGTCGAGTGCGGCGCGCCATGCCGTCCTTGTCTTCGCGCGGATGGCGTCGAAGTCGCCGGGTTCGCTCGCCAGATTGGCGATCGCGCCTGCCTCGTCGACCGACGAGATGGCGCTCGTTACCTCGATGGCGCGATCGAGCGGACCGAAATCGAAGCGCGCCACCAGGGATCGTCCGGCGCGTTCGGCCACCGCGTCGCTGCCGCGGCCCGGCCCCTGGAAGCCCTTGTAGGTGACGTCCGTCTCGGTCGACACAAAGGCATGCCCCGTGAGCGGCGCCGAAAAGCGTAGGGCGAAGCAGAGCGTCCGGTCCGGCGCCCAGCCGCGGGTCTGCCGGCAGCCGGTCACAATGCCGTCGGGGCGCAACCGGACCGAGGACCACAAGACCTTGCCGGGATAGTTGTAGAGCGAACTGCGCAGGTCGAGCACCAGGTGCATCGGCTGCGTGCGCGACGCGGCGCGGTAGCGAGCCACCCCGATCCGGGTGCCTGCGGTCAGTTCGGCGTGGACGCCCCGGTCCTTCAGCACGACCGCATAATAGCCCGGCCGCGCGACCTCCGCGGCATGATCGTAGCGCGAGCGATAGCCCGAGCCGGGCTTGCCCGGGTCGCCGGGCGCAAGCGGCACATCGTCCCCGGCGACCGGCATCATGAGGAAATCGCCCAGGTCCGAATGACCGGCACCCGAAAAGTGCGTCAGCGAGAATCCTTGGATCGTCGGGTCCGCATAGCGATAGCCGGCGGCGTGGCTGTAGCATTCGCGGACCACGCAGCTGGTGTCGGTATCGGGTGAGAACTGCACCATACCGAAAGGTGCGACCGCGCCGGGGAAGGTATGGCCCTCGCCACCGGTGCCGATCATCGGGTTGACCAGATCGATCGTCGCCGGACCGATCGGGGCTTGATTGGGCGGGGCCTGATTGGGCGGGGATTGCGCGGGAAGCGACGCCGCGGCGAAGACGGCGAGCCATGCTGTCACGGCGGATCGGTGAAGAATCGTCATCGGGGGATAAGAGCATCCCGCCGCCATTCGCGGAAGGTCGCTCATCGACGCACGGCCATCTTTTGAATGGCTTGGAGTGAAAGCCGGGCTGGACTCCGCCAGCCGAACACGCCGTCGACGCCGTGCCCGATTGGCGGCGTGTGGTAGATCCCGGGCGGCGTTGCCTGTCGGTCACGATCCCCCGGCATCGCTCCCGCCGCCCGCCTTGTCCCGAACCGCCATCGCCGCCGGGCCGAGGATCCGACCGGATCGGAAACCGCGCTAGTAGCTCGGCCAGAGTCCCGGCGTGGCGATCTCGAGGACGTGCCCGTCGGGGTCGCTGAAATAATAGCTTTTGCCTCCGGTCGGCCAGGTGACTTCGCTCAGCTCCGCGACACCGGCGCGCCGGAGGTGATCGCGCCAGGCGTCATAGTCGCCGGCGGCAACCTTAAAGGCCATGTGCAACGGCCCCGCACCGTCATGACCCGGGATATGGCCGCCAGGCGTATCCTCGCCGTCCAGCGATGCCTTTCGCGCGAAAATCAGGAGGATGCTCCGCCCCCCTGCATCGAAGGCGGTCAGGCGCTCCTCGTCGCGGACGATGGTCAGGCCCATGACGTCGCGGAAGAAGGCGACGGACCTGGGTTTGTCGTCGACATAGAGCGCGGATTCGAGAATTCCCTGAAGCTGCGGCATCGCCACCTCCTTGCTCGTCGCCCAACGCGCGATGGGCGAGATGGTGGCTGCGCCGGTATCCGGATCCACCCGATAAAGGCGGGCGAGGGCGGCCCGGCCCGACGACCCCGTCTCGCCGGTCCGCAGCGGTTCGATCCCTAGCCGCCTGAGCGCGGCTTAGGCGCGCTCCCGTCGAGCCAGCCTTCGTCCGCCAGCCAGTCGGCTAGCCGGTCCGGCCAATGCAGGATCGACAGGCGGTTGGACTCGTCGAGGTTGAAGGCATGATCGGCCCCGGCATACATATGGAGCTCGGCCGGCACATGCGCCTCGCGAAGCTGCTGGTACAAGGCCACCGATGGTGCGGCGCAGCAACGATCCAGCGATCCCGCCGTGATGAATGCGGGCGGCGCATGGGCGACATCGCGCGCCGGCAATCCTTCGGGGCCGGGAAATACGAGAACCTGGAAGTCCGGCCGCGCGCTGATCCGGTCGATCGCGTCCGTCACCGGCCGTCCCGCCGGTTCCGGATTGTCCGCGATCAGCGAGACCAGCTCTCCGCCCGCGGAAAACCCCATGACGCCGACCCGCGCGGGATCGACTCCATAGGCAGCCGCATGGGCCCGGACCCACCGAACGGCCCGCCGTGCGTCATCGGCGGCGTCGCCGGCCACGGTGTAGGTCGAACCCGACTCGTTCGCGAGGCGGTATTTCAGTACGAAGGCGGTGACGCCCATCCGGTTGAGCGCCGTCGCGACCTTCGTGCCCTCATTGGTCCACACCAGCAGGCGGTGACCGCCGCCGGGGAAGATGATGATGCCGACGCCGTTGCGGTGTCTCGGGTCGGCCGGGAAGGCGATCAGCGAGGGATCGTGGATGTTGCGCAGCCAGTAATCCCGCCCGATCTCGGCTTCCTTCCGCCTGGCTTTCGAGCCGGGGGCCCCGTCGGGCCATAGGGGCTGCCCCTTCAGCACCGGCTGTTGCACGGGAGCGGGGTCATCCGCGCGTAGCGAGGCCGGCGTGGCAGCAGCGAGGAGGAGGGCCGTGGCAAATCTCAACCACATAGATCATCTACCTTTTCTGAGTCATATGCCGCTTTGCCCTTGCTTCGGACGGGATGCAGCCGCCGTCAACCGCACTACACGGTCGCGCCGACACCGACGGCTGCCAGGCCAGGCCACGCCATGCCGTCGTCCGGTCCATGTCGACCCGCATCCGGTCCAGCGTGATGAACAGTGGCGACGGCTCCAGCGTGACGTGGTGCGCGAGCGGCAGCCTCGCCTACCGGTCCGCCTGCCGATCGATCCTGGCGGCCCGCGCCATAGCTGGACCCCCATGAACCTGGTGGTGACGAGCTGATCCATGCCGTGTTTGTCGTCGGCTCCACCGCTCCGGTACAGGTGCGGGTGTGTGTGGACGTCCTGGTCGAGCGGCTGGCCGGCCGGGTCAGCGCCGACCGCCGACCGCCGACCGCCGGCAGCGGGTCAGAGGGGCAGGAAAGGAGCATCGTTGTTCGCCGCGACGGCGAAGCGTGTCCGGCGCACCGTGGTCAAAGCCCCGGGTCGCCAAGGGTCACGTGCGTGCAGAAGCCCTTGTCGACCGCCTCGTGCTGGACGCTCCCGCCCATCTGCTTGGCCAGCAGCCGGACGAGCTTCGATCCCAATCCAGGTTCGGCCCCTTCCGGACAGCCGGCGCCGTCGTCCGTGACGGTGACGGTCATCTTCGCCCCGGCGCGGGCGACGACGACGGTGACGATGCCGCCCCGTTCGCCGGGATAGGCATATTTCAGGCTGTTGGTGACCAGTTCGTTGACGATCAGGCCGACATGGATCGCGACCGAACTGGGCACCTCGATCGGGTCGCACGTCACTCGCACCGCGATCGGCCGGACATCGCGCAGCAGGTCGCCCAAACCCTGGCACAGCGTCTCGATATATTCGGCCAGATCGACATGGCCGCCATCGCCATCGCCGCGCAACCGTTCCTGCGCGCGCGCCACGACCAGCACCCGCGCGTTGGCGGCATCTAGGGCCTCGCTCACCTCGGGATTGGAGGCGGCCCGGCTCTGTAGCTGGATCGCGGAGCTGATGATCGTCAGATCGTTCTTCGTCCGGTGCGCCAGTTCCTGCAGCACCAGCGCCTTGGTCCGCTCGCTCTCGTCCAGCCGGGCGATCGTCCGCCGCAGCATTTCCGTCGTCGCCGCCATGGTGAAGCCGATGAGGATGAATATCCCGACCGCGATCGCATTCTCTCCGCCGATGCGCAGTGAGAAACGGGGCTCGATGAACAGATAGGCCGCCAGGAAGGCGCTGAGGATTGTGGCGAAAAAGCCCGAGCCGCGATCGAACACCAGCGCGCATAGGAAGACCGCAGGGTAGAAAAGCAGGATTGGGAAATTATGCAGCGTTCCTTCCAGCGAATAGCGGAGCAGCGCGGTCAGCGAGACGATGAGCGCACTGGCGGCATAGCGCGCGATCACGTTTAGGGGTGGCCCGGCCAACAGCCTGAGCAAGATATTTTCTTCGATCATGGCCCCCCTGTCCGGTCGGTGCGGCTTTCCGCCTCTGGTCTCGGCATCGTGGCTAGGCCCGGGCGGCCGGGGCGACTATCATCTGGATCAGTCCTCCCCCCTCAATGCAGCGCCCCCAGGGCGTAGAGGGCGAGCCCGGCCCCGGCGGTCGCGAGCAGCGTGGCGATGACCCCGGCCCGAGTCATGAAGATGGCATAGGCCGCGCCCAGCGACAGGACGAGTGCGGCGGGATCGATGCTGGACGGTTCCGGCGCATCGAAGCGGAATGGCCCCGCCGCGACCGCGATCGTCCGGCGGAACAGCGTATGCAGCGCGAACCAGACCGCGAGGTTGAGGACCACGCCGACGACGGCCGCCGTGATCGCCGACAGCGCCCCCGCCACGGCGGCGTTGCCGCGAAGCCGCTCGATGAAGGGCGCACCGAGGAAGATCCACAGGAAGCACGGCACGAACGTCACCCAGGTCGCCAGCAGCCCGCCCAGCGTCCCCGCCACCAGCGGCGACAAGCCATGGGCATCGCGATAGGCGCCCAGGAAGCCGACGAACTGGAGGACCATGATCAGTGGCCCCGGCGTCGTCTCCGCCATGCCGAGTCCGTCCAGCATCTCCTTCGGTCCGAGCCAGCCATAGGTTTCGACGGCCTGCTGCGCGACATAGGCGAGCACGGCATAGGCACCGCCGAACGTCACCATCGCCATGGTCGAGAAGAAGGTGGCGATGCGGCTGAACACGTCGTCCGGGCCAAGCGCGACCAGCAGCGCGCCGACTGGCAGCAACCAGAGGGCGAGCCAGATCAGCGCGGTGCGGATCGTCTCGGCCCGGGTGGGCCGCGCATGGGCCGGCAGCTCCTCGCCGAGCAGCGTGTCGGCGTCGGCCACGACCGCGCCCCCGGCCGCACCGTGACCGCCGCCGCGAAACGCCGCGCCGCCGTGCCGCGCGGACCACCAGCCGATGAGACCGGCGCCCAGCACGATGAGCGGAAAGGGCGCGCCGACGAAGAAGATGAGCACGAAGGCGAGGGCGGCCAGCGCCTTGGCCGGGCGTGTCCTAAGCGCCCGGCCGCCAATCCGCACCACCGCCTGGAGCACGACCGCCAGCACCGCCGCCTTCAGGCCGAAAAACAGCGCGGAGACGATCCCGACGCGCCCATAAAGGACATAGATCCAGCTCAGGGCCATGATGGCGATCGCGCCGGGGACCACGAACAGCACGCCGGCGACGATGCCGCCCCGGGTCCGGTGCATCAGCCAGCCGATATAGGTGGCGAGCTGCTGCGCCTCCGGACCGGGCAGCAGCATGCAATAGTTCAGCGCGTGCAGGAACCGCTGCTCGCCGATCCAGCGTTTCTCGTCGACCAGGATGCGGTGCATCACGGCGATCTGTCCGGCCGGGCCGCCGAACGACAGCAGGGCGATGCGCAGCCACACCCAGAAGGCCTGGCCCAGCGTCACCGGCCCGGGGCGCGGCGGCGTCGCGGCGGGCGCGGCGACCCCGGTCATGCCGGCACCCGTGCGCGCCCGGGCTGATGCGACGACCAGTCATGCCGTTCGCCGTGGGCGTCGCGAGCCCAGCGGTAGAGCGCGTCATAGACGAGCATGCCGGCATCGAGCTGCGCATGGTCGTCGCCATGGCTGCGCGACAGGCCGAGCGATATGGCGAGAAGGCCGGCGGCCTCCGGCGCGATGTCCAGTCGGTCGGTGTCGGCGCCGCGCACGATGGCGGCGAGCCGGGTCAAGGGCGCGTGGTCGGCCAGCCCGAACGCCTCGACCATGATGTCGAAGGTGCAGCGATCGCCGCGATGGCTCCAGAAGACGCGCGGGTCGGCGATGTCGAAGGGTTCGGCCTGCTCGCGTTCGGCCACGGCCAGTACCTCCGGCGGCGGCACGAACAGGAAGCGGGCGTCCGGGTCGACGAAGCGGCGGATCAGCCAGGGGCAGGCGATGCGATCGACCTTGGGGCGGGACCGCGTCACCCACCAGGTCCGGCCATCGGCATGGCGGGGCGGCAGATGCGCGGGCGACACGGTCGGCAGACGGGCCGCCAGCCATGCGGCATGGCCGCCGCCCAGGATCTCCGCGTCGACGCCGTCGCTGCGCAGGACCGCCGCCGCGGCGGTCGCCCCGGTTCCGCCATCATCGTCCACGACGACGACGGTGGAACCGGCCGCCGGTCCGCCGGGCGGGCTTCCGGTCACCGCCCCTGGAATGACGCGGTCCGGCGAGTCGCGAAGGTCCAGGATGCGGGGACAATGGGCGGTCCCGACCAGGCGGGACAGCTTTTCGGGCGTGATGGCATTTGGCGCGGGCATGGGGCGTCCTTGATGCGATGGGGACGCGATTCTCCGGCTGACGCCTCGTGGGGAGATCGCCGTCCCCATGGGTGCAGTCAGCCACTGCGGGACGGCGTTGTCAATCGTGACGCGGCGCGGTCCGTCCGATGTGGTCTCGTCCGCGATCCGACCGAGGATGGCGCATCGCAACCTCGCCCGGCGCACGCATCGCGTTCAGCGCGCGACGATCGGCCTGTGCATGGGGGCGAGCTTCGCCAGCAGGCGGTTCTGCGCGGCCATCGGCACGTGTTGGCCGCGCATGGCGGCTTGCAGGTTCTCGACCAGCGCCGCCATGTCGGCCTGCTGGATGCCCATATCCTTGTGCGACTGCGCCATGGTCTGACCGGAATAATGGCAGCCGCCGTTCAGGATATAGCAGAATTGCTCGAACAGCGTGCGACGCAGCCGCACCAGGTCCCTGTTCCTGAAGATGTCGGTGATCCGGGGGTCGGCGGTGTTGCGCGCGACGAGATCGTCGACGATCGCATGCACGCCGGCGGCGGCGCCAAAGGCCCGCCACATCGCGTCGCCGCGAAAGGGCGCGGCGCCGGCATTCGCGTCGGATTCGGCGTACGGCGCGACCGGTTCCTCACCGGCGGGGGTGGGGGCTGGGGCGGAGTTGGAGGTGGCGGCGGTCTGCAGCGCGAGGGCGACCAGGCTGGCGATCATCTCAGAAATTACCTCGCAGGGAGAGATAGGCGCCGCGCTGACGGCGGAAGGTGGCGATGTCGCCGAGATCGACATAGGCGGCAGTGACGGTTAGATGTCTGGCCACCGCCCAGGCGGCGAAGGCGTCGAGCGCGCGCTGCTCGCGGGCGAAGGCGAGATTGTCGGGCTTGGTGCGCCATTCCGCCCCCAGCAGCAGCGAGGGGGTGACGAGCAACCCGGCCGATCCCTCGAACTGTAGCGATCGCCCCCGCCGGCGATCCCCGCCGAATCCGAGCAGCCCGAACTGATTGGCCTTGGTCCACCGCATTGTGGCGTCGACGACCAGGCTCTGTGCCAGCACGACCTTGGTCGCGGACGCATAGAGATCGGTACCGCTGGCGGACCGCCCGCCGATCTGGCGGATGACGGCGCCCTGGTCGGCGACCTTGTGCTGCACGCCGATCGCGATCTGGGGCAGCCAGCGATCCTGATCCCACACCGCATCGCCGACCAGCCGAACCTTGCCGGAGACGATGTGCTGGCCGAAGGTGAAGCCGCGACCCAAACCCAGCGCGGCACCGGCGCGGCGCGTGTCGAACCGCTGATAGGCATAGGACAGTTCGACCCGGTCGTTGAGACCGAGGCTGATGCCCGCGGTCTTCAGGTCGAAGTCGGGCAGGGCGACCAGCGTGGCATGGGCGCTGCCGCCGATCCCGTCGCGCGTCTCGCTGCCGGCGATCACCGCCCAGCTCGCCAGGCCGCCGCCCGCCGCCCCTTCCACGCTGCTCACGCCGTCGGTCAGGCGCAGCTTGCCGCCCCAGCGGCGCTCGCTTGCATCGGCGGGCATGGCATGGGCAAGCAGGGACAGGCCGAAAAGAGAGAGGAGGCGTCGCATCGGCGAACCTCTGCGCCGAAACATCTCAAAGGCGGATTAACGACCGGGATAAATGGATTGGGGAGTTTACCGGTCGGAAACCTCATGGCGGGCATAAGCGGGCATGATCTTCCGCCATGCCCTTGCTTCGATCGCGATCCTGTCCATGGCGGGGGTCGCCCAGGCCGCGCCCGTCACCGTTCAGGTGGTCGGTGTCGATGGCCGGCCCTTGCCGGGTGCGGTGGTGACCCTGACCCTGCCGGGCACGCCGGCCCCGGCGGTGCGGGGGCCGTACCGGGTGGCGCAGCAGAACATCGCCTTCGACCCGAAAATCCTGATCGTCCCGGTCGGGGCGCAGGTCAGCTTTCCCAATCTCGACCGGGTGCGCCATCACGTCTATTCCTTCTCGCCCGCCCGGAAGTTCGACCTCAAACTCTATGGCCGCGACGATAGCCGTAGCATCACCTTCGACAAGCCGGGCCCGGTCGCGCTGGGCTGCAACATCCATGACGGCATGAACGGCTTGGTCTACGTCACCGCCACGCCGTTCGCCGCCGTGGCGGATGGCGAGGGGCGCGTCTCCTTCGCCGGGGCTGGCGCCGGGCGGGGGACGGTGACGGTCTGGCATCCGTCCATCCGCAAGCCGGGCAACACGCTGTCCCAGCCGCTCGCCGTGTCGACGGCCGGCGCCACGGCGGTCGTCCGCCTTCGTCCATGATCCTGCCGGTTCGCTTCCATAGCCTGCGGGCGCGGCTGACGGTCCTCTATGCCGGGCTGTTCTCCGCCGGATTGCTGGCGCTGGCGATCCTGGCGCAGGGGATGATCGAGCGAAGCGCCCGCCGCACCGCCGCCGATGCGCTGGCCGCCAGCGGCAGCGTCTATGAACGGTTGTGGCAGGAGCGGGAACGCTCGCTCCTGGGGGCCGCCGATGTCCTCGCCCGCGACTTCGGCTTCCGCTCGGCGGTAGCGAGCGGCGATGCCGCCACCATCGTCTCGGCGCTCGCCAGCCTGCGGACGCGGGCCGATGCACCCTATGCCGTGCTGATCGACATGACCGGGCAGGTCATCGGCAATGCTGGGCCCGTCCATGACAGGCTGGCCACTCTGCACGGCGACATGATGGGGGAGCGGCGCGACGCCGTGGTCGCGGTCGACGGCCGCGCCAGCCGCATCGTCACCGCGCCGGTGCTGGCGCCGCTGGAGATCGGCCGCATCGTCCTGATCGTGCCCTTGAACGCGCAGGAGATGCGCGGGCTGGAGCAATTGTCGTCGATTCCGCTCAATGCCGGCATCCTGGTCCGCCAGCACAAGGGCTGGACCGGCGGCGGCCGGCGCATCGGCCTGTCCTCGCCCGCCGACCGGGTCTTCACGCTGTCCGGCCCGGCCGGGCAGAGCTTCGCCATGCTGAAGCCGCTGCACGGCATGGGCGACACGGCGGAGGCGGCGCTGCTGCTGTCCTATCCCATGGACCGGGCGATGGCGCCGTACCGCTCGATCCAGATCGGCCTGGTCGTCGCCGGTCTGGTCTGGCTGGCGCTGATCGGCGTCGGGTCCGCCAGGCTGGCGCGCAGCATCGCCCGCCCGGTCGTGGCGCTGGACCGCGCCGCCCGGCGGCTCGCCGAGGGGGAGCGGACCGAAGTGGCGGTCGAGACCGAGGACGAGATCGGACGGCTGTCGGCGAGCTTCAATCGCATGTCCAAGGGCATCGTGGAGCGGGAGGAGCGCATCGCGCATCTCGCCTTCCATGACGTGCTGACCAACCTGCCCAATCGCGCCTTTTTCCGCCAGTCGCTCGACCAGGAGATCGCCCGCGCGGCGCGCAACGGCGAGTCGCTGGCCTTGCTCTACATGGACCTGGACGGGTTCAAGGTCGTCAACGACACGCTCGGCCATCCGATCGGCGACAGTCTGCTGCGGATGGTTGGGCAGCGCCTGCTCGAACTGTCGGACAATGCATTCGTCGCGCGGCTGGGGGGCGACGAATTCGTGATCGTCATCAGCGAAACCGCCGACCACAGTTCTTCGCGTCGCCTGGCGCATGGCATCCTCGACCTCTTCGCGCAACCGATCCTGGTGGAGGGGCGGGAGGTCACGGCCGGGATCAGCATCGGCATCTCGCTGTTCCCTGCCGACGCGGCGACCGGCGAGGCGCTGGTGCGCAATGCCGACCTGGCGCTCTACCGCGCGAAACAGGACGGGCGCGGCGTCTACCGCTTCTTCGAGCAGGCGCTGGACGAGCAGGCGCGGCGGCGTCGCCAGATCGAGGCGGACCTGCGCGGCGCGATCAGGACCGGCGGGCTGGAGCTGCGCTTCCAGCCGATCGTCCGCACCAGCGACATCGCGATCCGCGGCTTCGAAGCCCTGCTGCGCTGGCCGCATCCGACCGAGGGCTATATCCCGCCGGTCGAGTTCATCCCCGTCGCGGAGGAGACCGGCCTGATCGTGCCGCTGGGCGAGTGGGTGATCCACGAGGCATGCCGAGTGGCGGCGGCGTGGCCTGCCGACATCCGCGTCGCGGTCAATGTCTCGCCCCTGCAGTTCCGTGCGCCCGGCTTCCAGGCGGTCGTGCTGCAGGCGCTGGCGCGCAGCGGCCTGTCGCCCGCGCGGCTTGAGATCGAGATCACCGAATCGGTCTTCCTCGACGGGGTCGATGCGGTGACCGACATCCTGCACCAGCTACGCGGCCTGGGCGTGCGGATCGCGCTGGACGATTTCGGCACGGGCTATTCGTCGCTCAGCTATCTCCGGTCCTTCCCGTTCGACAAGCTGAAGATCGACCGGTCGTTCGTGACCAATATCGCCGACGATCCCAATGCCGGTGCGATCGTGAAGGCCATTCTCGACCTGGCCTCGGCCCTGCAGATGGAGACCACGGCCGAGGGCGTCGAGAACCCGGCACAGCAGGCCGAGCTCCAGTCGCGTGGCTGCGACACGCTGCAGGGCTTCCTGTTCAGCCGGCCGGTGGATGCCACGGCGGCGGGCGAGTTGATCGAGCGCGGCCACCAGCAAGGCCGCAGCCGCGCGGCGTAACCGAAACGTTGCGGAGGCCGATCCGCCGCCGCCAGGGAACTCGCTCTAGAAGCGCTGTACGGCGGACGTCTTGCCGACCGCGACGCGGTAGGTGACCGGACCGGTGCCGGTCAGCGCCTGTCGCCATTGCTGGCCGACATAGAGCCGCTGCGACGGCAGGTCGCGGCAGCGCGCCGGCGCTGCGGCGTCGCACTGCTGCCCCTCGAACAGCTCGACATTCGTGTTGCCGTCGTTGCGCAGCACGAGCGTCGATCCGTCGCGCGCGCCGACCACCTTGGCCACCGGCGCGGCGGGCCGGACGATCACCAGCACGTCGTATCCGACCAGCAGCTTCAGGGCCGTGCTCGGCGCGGCGATCGCGCCTGCCACCGGCTTCACCGTGACGCGGTAGATGCGGTCGCTCGGGCCCCGGTCGGCGATGGCGGCGAAGCGGATCGTCTTGCGCTCGCCCGGTTGCAGGATCAGGCGCTGCGGCGTGACCAGCAGGCCGCCGACCGCCGGATCGACGATGGCCCGGCGCGCCTCGCCCGGCCGGCCCGCGTCCTGGATCTCGGCCGGCTCCACCACGACATAGGCGATGTCGGCGCCGTCATTGGCGATCTCGACATTCTGCGCGATGTCCGAGCCGGGCAGGATATCCAGCACCACCTGGCTGAGCACGATGCCGGCGGCCGCAGGCGTCGCGCCGACGAGGGCGGCGAGCGCCAGGGCGGGTAGGATGCGGGTCATGGTCGGCATGGTACGTCTCCCAGGGCGGTAAAAGGCGCGGCCCGGCCGGGCGCGTCAAGGGTCGCGGTGCAGGTGGCGCCATCCGCGGCGTGGACGGTGAGCACCGCGTCGCCGGGCGCCTGGATCTGGAAATAGCCGTGGTCGTCGGTCGCGGCGATCGCGTCGTGCGTCGTGATATCGCCGCTTCGGATCGGCGCACCGGCCGGATCGACCAGGCGCCCGAACATCGCCAGCACGGGACGGACCGACCAGTCCAGTGTCGTGTAGGAGCCCGGATGCATGTCGACCCGCCGGGTTCGGGTGTCGAACGTCCAGAGCTGGTCGCCGACCGCGCGCAGGCGCACGGCATAGCGGCGATAGGGTTGCACCGCGATCACCGCCCGCTCGCCGGGGCGAAGCATACCGCGCACCGCATCATCGACCAGGATCTCGAAACGAGCCGAACCCTTGGGACCGCGGAGCTGGACGGCGATCACGCTGTCGGTCTGCTCCCGCGACCCGACATGCAGCCGGCCGCCGCCCCATCCCAGGGTCGTCTGAAGCGACAGGCCGTATTGCCGGCTGTCCGCCCCGTCCGCCAACCGCTGGACGAGGGTGCCGCCGGCATAGCCGGCGGCGCCGCGCGCATCCGCGCTGGCTTGCAGGACGGTCGCTCCCGGTCGATGTTGCACCAGCGCGGCGGCGTTGAGCGGTCCGCCCGACCGATCCTCGCGCTGCACCGACGCGCCCAGCTCCACCGCCTGCTCCATCCCGCGAGACGCCGTGCCGCCGCCCGACTGGCTCCTGACCGCGGCGCTGATCTGGCTGCGGGCGCCGAGCAGCTGGAACTGCACCCCGACCGCGATCGAGTCGCCCCGGTCGGTCGCGGCATAGTCGCCCGTGCACCCGAGCCGGAACCTGTCGCGCTCCAGCATGGTCCAGCGTAGGCCGGGTCCCACGGCATAGCTCGGCCGACCCGCGCGATCGCGGCGGTAATAGCCCGACAGGCCGAGCTGGGCCCGCCCCAGATAGGCCGACACGCTGCCCGTCGCCTGGACGTAGTTGGCGCTGCGGTCGAGGAATGGCCCCGTCACCACGCCCGCAATGGGCCGCCAGCGGCCGTCATCCTCGACCGGGATCATGGCGCGATGGTCGGCGCTGCGGACGTGGCGCAGGTCGAAGCCGTAGTTCAGCCAGCCGGCATTGGTGGAGTTGAGCTGGATCACAAGGCCGCGATCGCCGCGCGACGAGCCGAGCAGGCCGACGCGCCCCTGGGCGACCGACGTGACGAGCGTCGCACCGACCTCCGCCAGGATCTTGCGATCGGTGGCGATCGTCGCGGCGTCCCAGGCCAGGTGCGGGCCCCGGCGGCCGGCCAGCCCGACATTCAGGATCGGCGTCGGTGTGATCATGACCGGCACGCCCTGCCGCGCCGTCGCGAGCCAGCCGAGCTCGGCATGAAAGCGGTGACCGCCCACCGGCGCGAGCGTGGGGTTCTTGGTGAAGAAGCGCCGCTCGACTCGCCGGGCACCGCCCGCGTCGCGGATGTGCAGCTCGATCATGTACGAGCCGTCGGGCAGGTTGGTCGTGTCGAGCCTCTGGTTGCCGCTCTCCAGCGCCTGCGAGCCGACCAGCCGGCCCTGGACATAGGTGTCAACCTGCGCGCGCCGGTCGAGGAAGAGGATCAGCGGCGTGCCGGTCATTGATGCACGGTCGACGCGCGTGTCGAATTGCGACCCGACCCCCAGGCCGACGATCCGGCGGCGCCCGACCAGATCGGTGCCGGGCGCGTAGAAGAGGCCGGCGGCATAGCGGCGGCCGGGCCGGTCGACCTGCGCCGCCAGCGTGTCGAGATCCAGCCCACGAAAGGTGGAGGTCGCCATCTCCGCGACGAGGCGCGCCTGTCCGAACCCGGCGACCAGGCGGTTGCGCAGGGTATAGGCGCGGGGCTGGCCGCTGCCGCCCGCGATGGCGAGGCCCAGCGTGTCGACGGCGGTGAGCGCCGGCGCGGGCGGCGCGAGGAACTCCGCGCCGCCGCCGTCGCGGACGCGCAGCAGGCGCGGGTTGACCTGGAGGTCGATCCGAAACCGCGCCGGATCGTAGACGATGGAGGCGATTCCCGGCGGCGGCGGCCGGTCGCAAGCCGCCGCCGGGGATGCACACGGACGAGCCGCGTGCGCGGGCAGCGTCCCGCCCAGCGCGATCGCGACGCTCTGGCGATCGAGCAGATCGGGGATGGCCGCGGCGACCGCGTCGGGATGCAGGAAACGCAGCGCGGACGGATCGGCTTCGACTTCGAACTGGCCGATGCGCCGGTCGCCGAAGAAGACATCGAGGACGGCGATCCGCTTGCGATCCAGGTCGACGAATTCGGCGGGCATCCCGGCCGTCACCGCCGATGCAGGCGCGGCCGCGACGGGCGTGGCGTCGACGGCGTTAACCACATCGCCGGGTGGGGCGAGCAACGCCAATGCGGCGGGGGCCAGCGCGGCATGCACGTCAATTGGCCGACAGGATGATGGTCAGCGTGCCGCCATAGCTGCCCGACCGCGCTGCGCTCAGCGCGGTGCCGCGCAAAATGACGATCAGGCTGGCGTTGGTCGATTGCAGCACCGGGCAACTCAGCAGCATCGTCTGCCCGGCAAGCGGACTGCCGGCGATCAGGTTGGTGCCGGATGTCTGCCCGGACGAGGCGCTCCACTGGACCTCATAGGGTAGGGTGGCGGAGCCGTTGGACAGGGTGAATGCGCCGCCGGCCCCCGATCCGGAGGCCGTGACGGTGTAGCGCCCGCCCAGCACGCCGCTGAAGGCGCAGACCGACTGGGCGCGGACCTTGTCGCTGGCGACATCGGTCACGAGGCCGAAGCCGAGATCGGAGAGGTTCGAGATCTGCACGCCCTGCGCGACCGCCGGCGCCACCATGAAGGGGCCCGCCAGGCCGAGCGCCAGCAGCATGGCGGGCCGCACCGACAGCATTGCTCTCCCTCCGGCGCTCCGCCCTTATTGCGGCGTGACGAGCAGCGTCAGCGAACCGGTATAGGTCGTTGCCGACACCATCGATTGCAGGCTGGGCGCCGAGATCGTGACGATCAGGCTGGATGTCGTCGACGGGCTGGTGCTGCACGTCGAGTTGGCTGCGGTCGTCGCCAGGCCGGTCAGCGCCGTCCCGGGCGTCAGGGCCGTGCCCGTGCTCTGGCCCGATGTCTGGCTCCACTGCACCGAATAGGGGACGGTCGAGGCCCCGTTCGCCAGCGTGAACGCGCCGCTCGTCCCGCTGCCGGTGGCGGTGATGCTATAGCCCCTGGTCGCGGTGTTGCTCCACACGCAATTGTTCTGCGCGGCGGACGCCGCCGTGGCGGGATCGATATTGGTGAAGGTCACGTCCGACAGGCCGGTGATCTGCGCGCGGTTGGCGACGCTGACCGAGATCGAGATGCTGCCCGTCGATGTCGCGCCCAGCGTGCCTTGCGTCGACGCGGACGCTGGCGTCGCCGCCGTCACGGTCCAGATCGTGCACCCCAACAGCACCGCCACCCGTTTCGCGGTCGCTCTTCCCGTACGCAGCATGATGATCCACCCCTGGTCTTGAACCGATCGCTCGGCAGCTTGCGCAAGGGTGGCGTGATTCCGTTAATCCGTTCTGAAAAAGTCAGATCGGGTGCGATAGCTGTTAGGGTGGTTTTAATAGTCGCGTCGGTTCCGCCGGCCGTGCGGCACTGGCATTCGGGTCGCGCCGCGGCGGGACCGGCCCCGCGGGACGTGCGAGCAGGATCGAACAGCCCCGTGCGGCCGGTGCGAATGGGAGGAAGTCTCTGCGCCACCGGCAGGCCGATCGGGGCGCAGGGAAGGGGCACCAGATTATGTCGGCAAAGGCGAGCGCCCCACTCGTCACCGCTATATCCGTGCGAACTGTCGCGGCGACCTGGCCTAGACCAGGCCGGGATGGTGGGTTCTACACAGGTCTCGCCGTCGCCGGATCATTTTGACGCTTCGGATGATCCGGAGGCGATCGCAACCATCCCGGGTGGATGCGAAGCGCCCTCAATCCTCGCCGAACTTGCCCTCGACCAACGCGACCAGCGCCTCGACCGCCGCCTCCGCGCCGTCGCCGCTGGCGCTGATCGTGATCGAATCGCCCTTGGCGGCGCCCAGCATCATCAGGCCCATGATCGAGGTGCCGGTGACGCTGGACGAATCCTTCTCGACCTGCACCTCGCAGGGCTGGGTCGAGGCGAGGGTGACGAACTTGGCGGAGGCGCGGGCGTGGAGGCCGCGGCGATTGGTGATGCTGACCGTCCGGCGGACCGTCATGCCGCCGCCTCGCCCAGCACCTCGGAGGCGACCGAGATATATTTGCGACCGGCCTCGCGCGCGGCCGCGACCGCGTCGACCACCTTCATCGACTTGCGCGCCGATCCCAGGCGGATCAGCATCGGCAGGTTCATGCCCGCGATCACCTCGACCCGGCCGCGCTCCATCAGGCTGATCGCCAGGTTGGACGGCGTGCCGCCGAACAGGTCGGTCAGCACGATCACGCCGCGCCCGATATCGACCGACTGGATCGCCGCGGCGATATCCGCGCGCCGGCCCTCCATATCGTCCTCCGGACCGATCGCGATCGTCGCGACTCGCTCCTGCGGGCCGACGACATGGATCATCGCGGTCACGAATTCATCGGCCAGATGCCCGTGCGTTACCAGAACCAAGCCGATCATAAAGCGGACACGTACCTCATGCGGGACTCGTCGGCAGTCCTTCCAGTGGATCCTGCGGCCGGGTGCCCAAATCGCGATGCGTCACCGTGGGCGAAAAACCGCGATCGTGCAAGAACCGGCCGATCCGTTCGGCGACATGCACGGACCGATGTCTCCCTCCGGTACACCCTATCGCCACGGTGACATAGGATTTTCCTTCGGCCCGGTAGCGTGGCAGCAACAGCGCGAGCAGGTCCTCGATCCGCGACACCGCCGGTTCGTAACAGGGGTCCTCGGCAACATAGGCGGCGACATCCGCGTCCAGCCCGGTGCCCGGCTTCAACGCGGGCACCCAGTGCGGATTGCGCAGGAAACGCATGTCGAACACCAGGTCGGCATTGCGCGGCAGCCCGCGCGCGAAGCCGAAGGAGGTGACGGTCAGCACCGGCTCGGTGGCCGGCCCTGCGAAGCCGGTGCGGATCTGCGCGGCGAGCTCGCTGCTGTTGAGCGTGCTGGTGTCGATCAGCCGACCGGCGGCGGCCCGCAACGGCGCGAGCAGCTCGCGCTCGCGGGCGATGCCGTCGCGCGCCGGCCGGTCGAGCGCCAGCGGGTGGCGGTGGCGCGTCTCGGCATAGCGTCGCTCCAGCTCCGCGCCGGTGCAATCGAGGAACAGCAGCTCGACCTGCGCGCCGCGCTGTCGTTGCAGCCGCTCGATCCCCTCGACGATCCGCTCCGGATCGAAGTCGCGGGTGCGCGCGCCGATGCCGACTGCCAGCGGCTGGTCGCGGCCGCCCGATCCGGTCGGTGCGGCGGGCGCTTCGAGCAGCCGGTCGAGCAGCACCAGGGGAAGGTTGTCGACCACCTCCCACCCTAGATCTTCCAGCGTCTTGAGCACGGTCGACTTACCGGCGCCGGACAGGCCGGTGACGAAGAGGATGTTGGCGGTCATGGCAGGGGGGCCTGTTCCAGGGCCAGCTCGATCTTGATCGGCGTGGCGGCGGGGAAGGGGGCGAGGGCGATCTCGCGGATCGCCACACCGAGGATGGCATGGCGTCGGTCGTCGGGCATGCGCGGCACCTCCGCATCGATACGGACGATCAGCGCGACCGGGATATCGGTCATATAGGGCCGGGCGATGACACCGATCCCGCGTACTTCCATTTGTCCCGCGATAGTGGCGGGCGGCGTGGCGCACAATTCGTCGCCGGTCCGGGTCAGGATTGTATAGTCATCGCTGACCAGCACCGCGCCGCGGTCGATCAGCCGCAGCGCCAGGTCGGATTTGCCCGAGCCCGACGGACCGGAAATCAGCACGGCGCGGCCGCGGATCGCGACGCAGGTCGCGTGGATCGTGGTCGACCCTGTGTCCGCCATCACGCGTCCTCGGTCATCGGCGCGGCGGCGGGCAGGCGGACGACGAAGCGCGCGCCGGTCCGCCCGTCCGCCCGGTGCTCGACCGTGATCTGGCCGCCATGGCCGTCGACGATGGTGCGGGCAATGGCCAAGCCCAGTCCGGAATGGCGGCCGAACGCCTCGCCCTCCGGCCGGATCGAATGGAATCGGTGGAAGATCGTCTCGCGCTTGTCGGCGGGGACGCCGGGCCCCTCATCCTCGACCGCGACGATCCGCTCGCCATCGTCGGCATGGAGCAGGATGGTGACGATGCCGCCATCGGGCGAGAAGGACAGGGCGTTGTCGATCAGGTTCTCGAACACCCGTTCCAGCCGCGCGCCTTCGCCGGGCACCAGCATCGCCGCGCCCTCCTCGATCAGGTCCAGTCGGATGTCGCGCTCGATCCCGCGCTCCTCGCGCTGCATGACCAGCGCGTCGAGCAGCGCGGCGAGGTCGACCGGTTCGAACTGCGCCCGGCTGAGCTGCGCGTCGAGGCGCGAGGCATCCGAGATGTCGGTGATGAGCCGGTCGAGGCGCATCACGTCGTCGCGCACGATCGCGATCAGCTGCGCCTGGAGCGCCGGGTCCGACACGCGGCCCAGCCCGTCGACCGCCGACCGCAGCGACGCGAGCGGGTTCTTCAGCTCGTGGGTGACGTCGGCGGCGAAGCTTTCGGTGGCATCGATCCGGGCGCGCAGGGCCAGGCTCATGTCGGACAGCGCGCGTGCCAGCATCCCCAGCTCGTCCCGGCGCGACGGCAGGCGCGGCACCACCACTTCGCGCGCCCGCCCCCGCCGCACCCGCACCGCCGCCCGCGCCAGCCGGCGCAGCGGCCGGACGATGGTGCGGGCCAGGAACAGCGACAGCAGCACCGAGAAGATGGTGACGCCGAGCAGGACCACGCCCAGTCGGTAGCGTTCGATCCGCACCGTGCGGGTGATGCCGCGCGCATTGTTCGCGGTCATCACCACCTCGCCGCCGGGCAGCGGCGCGGCGGCGGTGATGACGGGCGTGCGGTCGGGCGCGCGCCAGACCGTGGCGGCGACCCGCCCGGTCCGCGCCGCGACGACCTCCGGCCAGCCGGCGGGATCGGTGCGGTCGCGATAGAGGGGCGGACGCTGCGCGGAGACGACGGTGTCGATCGCGCCGTCCAGGAAGCGCGCGATGCGCTGGTCCCAACCCTCGCGATCCGGGTCCTGAAGGGTGAAGTTGCGGACGCCGAGCGCACGGCTGTCGAGCGTCACGCCGCCCGGCCCCAGCAGCCGCAGCCGCGCGCCGGTATCGCGGGCCAGCCGCCGGACTAGCGCCACCCGCCCGTCCGGGTTGCTGGCGCCGATCGCCTCCGCCACCAACCGCGCTTCCCGCGTGGCCTGTTCGATCCGGCTGTCGACGATGCGGCTGCGATAGGAGTCCAGATAGAAGAACCCGCCCGCCAGCAGCGCCAGCGCCAGCAGGTTGACCAGCAGGATGCGCTGGGTGAGCGAAATCTGCCCGGACCAGCTCAGCGCCAGGTCGCGGGCGTCCTCGCCGTCATTCCTCGGAAAAGCGATAGCCGGCGCCATAGAGCGTCTCGATGGCATCGAATTGTGGGTCTACCGCGCGGAACTTGCGGCGGACGCGCTTGATGTGGCTGTCGATCGTCCGATCGACGACATAGATGTCGTCTTGATAGGCCGCGTCCATCAGCTGGTTGCGCGTCTTCACGATGCCGGGCCGCTGCGCCAGCGTCTCGAGGATCAGGAATTCGGTGACGGTCAGCGTCACCGGTTCGCCGGCCCATAGCGTGCGGTGGCGCGCCGGGTCCATGGTCAGTCGGCCGCGCTCCAACACCGGGGCGGGGGCGGTCTCGCCCTCGCGCGGCGCGCTGCTCGCCTCGGTGCGACGCAGGATCGCGCGGATGCGGGCGATCAGCAGCCGCTGCGAGAAGGGTTTGGCGATGTAATCGTCCGCGCCCATCGCCAGCCCCATCGCCTCGTCCAGCTCGTCGTCCTTGGACGTGAGGAAGATGACCGGCGTCTGGCGCTGCGCGCGCAACCGGCGCAACAGCTCCAGCCCGTCCATCTTCGGCATCTTCACGTCGAGCACGGCGAGGTCGGGGGGATTGTCGACCAGCGCCTTCAACGCCGCCTCGCCATCGGCATAGACGCGGGTCAGGAACCCCTCGGCCTGGAGGGCGATCGACACCGAGGTCAGGATGTTCCGGTCGTCATCGACCAGCGCGATCGTGGCGGTCATGCGATCCGCGCTAGGCGGGCGTCACGCCCTTGGCAATGAAAACCACGCGGATAGCGGCTGGCAGGCCCATCGAAATGGCGTAGAGCCGGGCGCATGACCGAACCGACCGCGACCCGCTTCCTGCCGAGCTTCGACAACCACTGCATCGCCTGGCGCGAGCTGGGGAGCGGGCGGCCGGTGGTGCTGATCCATGGCTATTTCTCCGACGCCGCGACCAATTGGATCCGCTACGGCCATGCCGAACGGATCGCGGCGGCGGGATTCCGTGTCATCATGCCGGACCTGCGCGCGCATGGCGAAAGCGACCGCCCGCACGACGCCGCCGCCTATCCGCCCGACGCGCTCACTCGCGACGGCCATGCGCTGATCGAGCATCTGGGCCTGACCGACTATGATCTGGGCGGCTATTCGCTGGGCGCCCGCACGGTGGCGCGGATGATCGCCACGGGCGCCCGGCCGCGCCGCGCGATCTTCGCCGGCATGGGGCTGGAGGGGCTGACCGACACGCATCGCCGCGTCGACCATTTCCGCAACATCCTGACCCGGCTGGGCCAGCACGAGCGCGGCTCGCCCGAATGGCTGGCGGAAGCGTTCCTGAAGAGCACCAGGGGCGATGCCAAGGCGCTGCTCGGCATCCTCAGCACCTTCACCGACACGCCGCTGGCGGCGCTGCATGGCTTCGACCTGCCGGCGCTGGTGGTGGCGGGAGTCGACGACCATGACAATGGCTCGGCGCAGGATCTGGCGGCGACGCTGCCGCAGGGGCGCTATGTTGAGGTGCCGGGCAATCACATGAGCTCGGTGGTGAAGCCCGAACTGGGTGCGGCGATCGCCGCATTCCTGGCGGGGTAGGGTGCGGCATGGGGCAGGCTCGGGTGATGGCCGCGTCTGCGCTGTCGCCGGTTCGCCGCCCGGGACGACGCACCACCCGGCGCAAGCGGGGTGGGTAGGTTCGGTTTGGCGAAGGGCGCGCCTTCGCCGAAATGGTTGCGGCGGCATGACCAAGGTCGCGCCCCCGTCCGGGTCGCGATGTCAGGCCTCGTCCGGGGCCTCGCCTTCAGACGCCCCGGTCGCGGCATCGTCGCTGCCGGGCCGATCCTTTTCGGGCTTGGCGGGATTCTCGGGCCTGGCGGTGCTGCCACGCAGCGACAGGAGCGCCGCCGCCGCGGCCAGGCCCCCCGCGATCGCCGCCGCGCCCCAGGGACCGCGGACCCGGTCGCCGAAACGGTCGAGCGAGTCGCGCAGCGATCCGCCCTTCACTACGGGGGCGGGCGCGGCGGCCGCCGCCGTCCGGCTGCGCTTGGCACCGGTCTTGGCGGCGCTGCGTTTGCTGCTGCGCGGCTTGGGGGCCGGCTTCGCCTTGGATTTGGTCGCCATGGTCGCATCCAGCGCCGCATCCCCGCCCTTGCTCTTGGCCTTGCGCGACGGGCGCGACTTGGCGGCGGCCTTGGCCGGCGTCGTGGCGCGGCGGCGTGGCGTCTTGGGCGTGTCGCCGCCCGGCTTGTCCTTGTCGGCCATGGTCGCTGTCCCTGAGCTATGATCGGGGGGCGTAACGCTGGCGGGTGGGCGAGGTTGCCCGGCCTGGTTCCGGCCAGCGGTCAGCGGAAGGGTGGCTCGTTGAACGCGCGCAGCTTGCGCGAGTGCAGCCGGTCGCCCTCCAGCCGAAGCTGCTCGCAAGCCTGGATGCCGATCCGCATATGTTCGCTGATTGCCCGTTCATAGAAGCGATTGGCCTGACCCGGCAGCTTCAGCTCGCCGTGCAGCGGCTTGTCGGATACGCACAGCAGCGTCCCGTACGGCACGCGGAAGCGGTAGCCCTGCGCCGCGATCGTCGCCGACTCCATGTCGATCCCGACCGCGCGGCTGAGTGAGAAGCGCAGGGCCGATTGCGAATAGCGCAGCTCCCAGTTGCGGTCGTCGGTGGTGACGATCGTGCCGGTGCGCAGGCGGCGCTTCAACTCCTCGCCCGACTGGCCGGAGACGATCTCCGCCGCCTTGGCCATCGCCACCTGCACCTCGGCGATGGCGGGAACCGGGATCTCCGGCGGCAGCACGTCGTCGAGCACATGGTCGTCGCGCAGATAGGCGTGCGCCAGCACATAGTCGCCGATCCGCTGCGACGGGCGCAGGCCGCCGCAATGGCCGATCATCAGCCACGCCTCGGGCCGCATCACCGCCAGATGGTCGCAGATCGTCTTCGCGTTGGAAGGCCCCACGCCGATATTGACCAGGGTGATCCCGGTCTGGTCGTCCGCCATCAGGTGATAGGCGGGCATCTGATGCCGTCGCCACGCACTGTCGGTGACGATCGTGTCGACATCGTCGGGCCGGTGGATCATCACGTTGCCGGCACCGGACAGCGCCGTGAAGCGGCTGCCCTCGCCCAGTTGGGACGCCGCCCAGCGGACGAATTCGTCGACATAGCGGTGATAGTTGGTGAACAGCACGAAGCGCTGCACATGCTCGGCCGGCGTGCCCATGTAATGGCGCAGCCGCGCCAGGCTGAAATCGGTGCGCAGGCCATCGAACAGCGCCAGCGGCCGCGTGCCGTCGACGGTCATCCACAGGCCGTCGGCGATTTCATCGCCGATATGCGCCAGCTCGGTCGCCGGGAACCAGCGCGCCAGCTCCGATGCGGACACCTGGTCGAGGCTCAGCGCATGGCCGGGATCGAGCACATAGGGGAAGGGGATTTCCTGCCGTCCCTCCGCCGCGCTGACCTCGACGTCGAAATCCTCGATCAACAGGGTCAGCTGCTCGGTCAGGTAGTCGGCGAAGATCGCCGGCTTGGTGACGCTGATCCGATAGTCGCCCGGCGACACCAGCCGGCCGAACGAGCGCGGCGGCGTCGGCCGGGATTCCTGGCCGCGAAAGCGCAGGTGGATCTCGGGATAGGCGAAGCTGCCGTCGCGCCGGCTGTCGGCCGAAGGAATGGTGCCGTCGCGCAGATAGGCGGTGAGCGCGGCTTGCAGCCGCTCCACCGAAGCCGTGTAAAGCCGGTCGAGTTCGGAAACGATCTGGGAAGCCTGAGTCATGCCAAGGGCGCTACGCCCGTCACAGGACTCTGACAAGACGCGGGCCGGCGTCAGGACACCAGGGCCTGGCGGAGGACGCGGGGGCCGAGCTGCATCAGGTCCTCGACCTTGTCCGGGTCGGCGGGCCGGTGCGACGGCCGGCCGATCAGATAACCCTGGATCGCCGAACATCCCTCGCGCGCGACGATGGCAAGCTGAGCGGGACGTTCGATCCCCTCGGCCAGAACGGGCATGTCAAGGATCGTGCCGGGCGCGACCACCGAGCGCAGGATCGCCACCGCCTGCTCGCTACGTTCGATCTCCGCGACGAAGGAGGAGTCGAGCTTGATCCGGTCGAAGGGGAAGGAGCGCAGCACGTCGAGCGAAGAATAGCCGACACCGAAATCGTCGAGCGCGATCGCGATGCCCATCGCCTTCAAGGCGGCGAGCTGTCGCAGCGCGTAACGCCGGTCGCGGATGATCGCGCTCTCGGTCAGCTCCAGCAGCAGCCGTTCGGCGGGCAGGCCGCTCTCGTCCAAAGCCGCGCGCACCATGGCGATCAGTTGCGGGTCCGCCAGGTGGAGCGGCGACAGGTTGACCGACACGATGTGCGGATCGGGCCACAAGGCGGCTTGGAAACAGGCCTCGCGCAGCACCCAGACGCTGAGCGGCACGATGTCGCCATTCTCCTCCGCCAGCGGGATGAACTTGGCCGGTGAGATCGGCCCCCGCGATGGATGCGTCCAGCGAAGCAGCGCCTCATAGCCGGTCACGCGCCCGGTCGCAATTTCGGCCTGCACCTGGAAATGGAGATGGAATGCCCCCGCCTGGACGGCGGCCCGCAGGTCGCAGGCCAGCTCGCGCCGGTCGCGCACCGCATCGTCCATCGCCGAGTCGTAGAAACAGGGCTGGTCCGAATGCGCCGACTTGGCGCGGTACATGGCGAGATCGGCCTTGGCGAGCAGCGTGTCCTGGTCACGACCATCATGGATAGCGAGCGCGACGCCGATATTTGTGCCGATCGAGGCGGTGAACCGCTCGAATTGGAAGGGCGGTACGAAGACCGCTCCGAGCCGCCCCAGGAAGCCGGCGAGCTGGTCGGGCGTATCGTAGGAAATCAGCGCGCCGAACTCGTCGCCGCCCAGCCGCGCCACGATCTCGCCCGGAAGCAATGTCGCGGTCAGCCGCGCGGCCAGCGCGGTCAGCAACTGGTCGCCGGCTTGGTGGCCATAGGTATCGTTGACCGCCTTGAACCGCGAGAGGTCGAGCATGATCACCGCCATGCACGGCCGGCCGCCCTTCATCGCCAGGCGGCGCGCCAATTCCTCGTTGAAGCTCATGCGGTTGGGCAAGTCGGTCAGGCCGTCGTGCAGCGCCATGTGGCGCAAGCGGCGGAAGGCTTCGTCCTGGCTATGCTCGTCGATCAGCGCGCTGACCGCGGCACAGCCGAGCACCAGCAGGCCGGCGACCGCCGTGGTCATGCCAAGCACGGTCATCGTCGTCGGCGACAGGCCGCCATTCAGGTCCAGCACCGCGATCGACATCGCCGCCATGCCGGTGAAGTGGAGCGCGGCGACCGCCAGGCCCAGCAGTCCGCCGGCGATGATGCGCCGTCTGCGGTGCTGGCCGACCAAGGTACCGAACGCCGCCGCCCCGAGCAGCATCGCCAGCATGACGGACGCCGCGACATAGCGCATATCCCAGTGGACGATCCCGTCGATGCGATAGGCGGCCATGCCGATATAGTGCATCGCCGCGATCGACGCGCCGATCAGCGCGCCGCCCGCCAGCGCCCAGGACCGGTTACGGCCGACGATCTCGATCCCCGGCGCCGAAGCGACGATCGCGACCAGTAACGACACCAGGGTGAGCGGCGGATCGAGGACGACCGGCGCATGGCTGCGGAAGGCCATCATCGCGACGAAATGCGTGCACCAGACCATCGTGCCGGTGCCGGTCGCGGCCAGGAACACCCAACCGGCATGGCGCCGTCCGACCGCCGAGCGGACCCGCTCGACCAGCTCGATCACCGCGGCCGAGCCGACCAGGCAGACCAGCAGCGCCGCCGCGACCAAATAGGGGTCGTGCTCCTGAAACAGGCACAGCGCGACCCGCTTCATGCCAGACCGGTCCCGCCACCCGCCAGGCCCGCGCGTGCCGCATCCTGGACGTCGTTCCAGACCTCGCCGCGCGTCTCCAGCGCCAGCATCGCCTGGCGCGCGAGCGCCAGCAGATAGGCCTTCTGGTCGGCGGAGGCGGGGACGCGCGGCACGGTGTCGATCACGCAGAGCGCGCCGACATCGATGCCGCTCAGTAACCGCAGCGGCGCGCCGATATAATAACGCGCGAAGGGCGCCTCGACCACCGGCGGCAGGCTGGCGAAGCGCGGATCGGCGCGGGCGTCGCACACCTCCAGCACGTCGGGCCGGTCAAGCGCGAAACCGCAGAAGCCGCTGCTGCGCGGAATGCAGTCCATCGCCAGTCCGTGCGCTGCCTTGAACCATTGCCGGTCGTCGTAGATCAGGGACAGCGCGGCAATAGGGGCGTCGAACGCATCGGCCGCGGCGCGGACGAAGCGGTCGAACGCCTGCTCGGCCGGGGTGTCGAGCACGTGGAGGCCGTGGACGGCCACGGCTCGCCGGCGTTCGCGCATCAGATTCTTGAACATTGACCGGTCACCGCGAGCGTGGAGGGACCGGCCATAGCTGGCGGTGAAAGGTTAAGCTTCGGTCAAATTGGCGACAAAAGTGATGTCGCTCAATTGATGTATATTTGTTCGCCCTTACCGGCCGGCGCGCCACAGTGAGTCGAGCCGCGCCTGGTCACCGCCGGGTTGGCGGAGCCGGAAATCGACCAGTGCAAAGCCGCGTCCGCGCAGAGGGCGGCCATGGCTGCGCCAGACCAGGTCGTAGATCGCCCGCTTCGCGACCGGCCGGTCGTCGACCAGATAGGTGTAGCGGACCAGCACCGGCACGCGCCCCGTGCCCTCATCCGCGCCGCCATCGGTGGCCTTGCGCAGCGGCTCGACGAACCAGTCGAGTGGGATGCGCCGGTCGACCACGTCCTTGGTGCCGACGCCAAGCGCGCCGGGGAAGGTGACGCGAATATCGGTCAGGGGATGCGCGTCGTCCGATGCCAGCTCGATCGCCTCGCCGCCGGAGCCCGGGACGCCCTGCACGTCGTAGCGGCGGCGCTCCTGTGCACCGGCGATCCGCTCCGCCGCCTTGGTGGCGGTGGCGTCGCGGCGGTCCTGCCAGTTGTTCCAAAGGCTGAGCCCGGCGATGATCACGCCTGCCACCGCGACGATCTCCGCGATCGTCAGCCAGCGGCGGCGCGCCTGCCGGTCCGACGTATCGCTCATCGGCCGCCGACCTCCAGCAGCCGGTCCGGCGCGGTCACTTCCCAGGCACGGGCGATCCGGTCCTCGACCAGCGGCCGGTCAAAGGCGTCGGTCAGGGCGATCGCTTCGCCGGCGATCTCGGCAGGCAGGATCAGCCGGTCGCCGGCGACCGTTGCGAACTCACGGCCGTCGACCAGGAAGCGCGTGACGTCGCCGTCGACCTGCGTCTCGACCTCGGGCAGCGTGGTGGCGAAGGCGTGGATATGATCGGCTGGGGACATGACGAACTCCGCTAGGGTGCGCGGGTATAACGCATGTTCGGCGATCAGGACGCGCGCGGCGAGCGTATCGGCATCGTCGCCGGGCAGGATCGGCACGCGCGCCTGGCCCAGCAGCCGGCCGCCGTCCAGTTCCTCGGTGACGATATGGACGGAGCAGCCACCCTCCGCATCGCCTGCCTCGATCGCGCGCCGGTGCGTGTCCAGGCCCTTGTAGAGCGGTAACAGCGAGGGATGGATGTTGACGATCCGGTCGCGCCAGCGGGCGACGAAATCGTCCGACACCAGCCGCATATAGCCGGCCAGCGCGATCACCGTCACGCCCGCCGCGCGGAGGGCGGCGTCGAGCTGCGCCTCGTAGGCGGCCTTGCCGATCCCCCTGGGCGACAGTGCCCAGGTCGCAAGACCGCGCTCGCGCGCCCAGGCGAGGCCGGGCGCATCGGGCTTGTCGGAGGCGACCAGCACGACCGAGTAGCCGCGCGCCTGCTCGACGAGCGCCATCATGTTCGAGCCCCGGCCGGAAATCAGGATGGCGATCTTGTGGTCGGTCATCGCTGGCGCGCTCATCTCCTGCCCGCTCACTGGTGGTGCGTCGCGGTCCAGTCGGCGCGCGCGCTCCACGTCTCGGCGGAGCCGCGCACGGTGCAGCCGCGCGGTCCGGCCTCGACCCGGCCGATCGCGAACACCGTCTCGCCCGCCGCGTCCAGCGCCGCGGCTACGGCCTCCCCCGCTTCGGCCGCGACGACCACCGCCATGCCGATGCCGCAGTTGAAGGTGCGCGCGAACTCCGCCGGCTCGATCCCGCCCTGCGCCTGCAGGAACGCCATCAAGCGCGGCTGGGGCCAGGCATCGGCGTCGATCACCGCATGCGCGCCCTCGGGCAGCACGCGCGGGATGTTCTCCAGCAGGCCGCCGCCGGTGATATGCGCCAGGCCCTTGATCTTCCCTTCGCGCAGCAGCGGCAACAGGCTGGCGACATAGATCCGCGTCGGCGCCATCAGCACGTCGATCATCAACCGGTCCTGGTCGAACAGCGCCGGCCGGTCGAGCTTCCACCCCTTGTCGGCGGCGAGGCGGCGGACCAGCGAGAAGCCGTTGCTGTGCACGCCCGAGGAGGCGAGGCCGAGCACCACGTCGCCGGCCGCGATGGTCGCGCCGGTCAGCAGCTGTTCGCGCTCGACCGCGCCGACGCAGAAGCCGGCCAGGTCATAGTCGCCGGGCGCGTACATGCCCGGCATCTCCGCCGTCTCGCCGCCGATCAGTGCGCACCCGGCCTGTTTGCAGCCCTCCGCGATCGACGCGACGACTCGCTCGGCGACGCCGTTCTCCAGCTTGCCGCTGGCATAATAGTCGAGGAAGAACAGCGGCTCCGCGCCCTGGACGATCAGGTCGTTGGCGCACATCGCGACCAGGTCGACGCCGACCCCCTCGTGACGGTCCCATTCGATCGCCAGTTTCAGCTTGGTGCCGACGCCGTCATTGGCGGCGACCAGCAGCGGATCGGCGAAGCCGGCCGCCTTCAGGTCGAAGATGCCGCCAAAGCCGCCCAAATCGGCATCGGCACCTGGCCGGCGCGTCGACCGGGCGAGCGGCGCGATCGCCCGGACCAGCGCATTGCCGGCGGCGATCGAGACGCCGGCATCGGCATAGGTATAGGCCCCGGAAGGGGGCGCGGCGGGCGTGGTGGAGTCGGGCTGGTCGCTCATGTTCGCCCGCCTAGCCATATCCCGCTTGGATTTCCACGCCCCCTCCTGCAAAAGGCGCGGCAATCCTATGCGCCGTCTTCTCCCCGTCCTGGCCCTCAGCGCCCTTCTCGCCGGCAGCGCCACGCTCGCCCAGGTCGATGGCGGCAGCCGGGGCGTCGCCCCGGTCGACAGCGGCAGCGCGTTCGAGGTGGCCGGCGTCATCGTCGATGTCTCTGGAAAGACGGCGGAGGCGGCGCGCTATGGCGGATGGCGGCTGGCGCAGCGCAAGGCCTGGGTGCAGCTGTCGCGCCGGCTGGGCGGGCCGGGCACGCTCCTGTCGGATGGCGCGCTCGACCAGCTCGTGTCGGGCATCGGCGTCGAGAACGAACAGATCGGGCCAACCCGCTATATCGCGCGGCTGGGCGTGTTGTTCGATCGCGGGCGGGCGGCCGGGCTGCTCGGCATTTCGGCCTATGCCGACCGCTCGCCGCCGATGCTGGTCGTGCCGCTGATCTGGCAGGGCGGCACCGGTCAGGTGTTCGAGCGGCGGACGCCCTGGCAGGAGGCCTGGGCCCGGTTCCGGACCGGCGACAGCCGCATCGACTATGTCCGCCCCGCCGGCACGGGGCCCGATTCGCTGCTGCTGAACAGCGGGCAGGTCGGCCGGCCGGGGCGTGGCTGGTGGCGGGCGATCCTCGACCAATATGGCGCGTCCGATGTGCTGATCCCGACCGTGCGGCTCAGCCGACAATGGCCCGGCGGCCCGGTCATCGGCGTGTTCGAGGCGCGGCACGGACCGGACAATGTGCTGCTCGGCCGGGTCACCCTGCGCGTCGGCAGCGCCGGCGGCCTAGCGCAGTTGATGGACGCGGGCGTCGCGCGGCTCGATTCGATCTACCAGAACGCGCTGCGGGGCGGCCGGCTGAGCCCGGACGCCAGCCTGTCGCCACCACCCGAACCGGCGCCCGTACCCGCGCCCGTGGCGGAGCCGACCATCGATACGCTGCTCGCCGACATCGCCGCGTCGAACGCGGTGCCGGTGACGGTGCAATATGACACGCCCGGCACCAGCAGCGTCGCCAATAGCGAGGCGCTGATCCGCTCCCTGCCGGGGGTTCGGTCGGCGAGCACCACCAGCCTGGCGCTGGGCGGCGTGTCGCTGATGCGCGTGTTCGTCGACGATCCCGCCGCCTTCGCCACCGCGCTCCGCTCGCGCGGCTACGAGGTGTCGGGCAGCGGCGCGGCGCTGCGCATCCGCCGGCCGGCGGCGCCGGCGGCCACCCCCACGCCCGGCGCGACGGGGCCGGGATGAACCAGATCGCGCTGCCGCTCGAATGGCCGGAGGACCCGCGCGACGACGCCTTCCTGGTCACGCCCTCCAACGCCCGCGCGGCGCAGTTGCTGGAACATTGGGGCACTTGGCCGGTGCGCGCGGCGCTGCTCACCGGTCCGCGCCGGTCGGGGCGCAGCCTGCTGGCGCGGATCTTCGCGGCGAAGAGCGGCGGCACGATCATCGACGACGCCGACCGCGTCTCCGAGACGGGGCTGTTCCATGCCTGGAACCGGGCGCAGGCGGAGCGGCGGCCGCTGGTGATGGTCGCCGACGTCGCGCCGCCGGTCTGGCGGATCGCACTGCCCGACCTGCGGTCGCGACTGGCCGCGACGCCCCATGCGGAGATCGGTCCGCCCGACGACGCGCTGCTGCGCGCGTTGTTCGAGCGGCAACTGGCGCGGCGCGGCGTGGTCGCCCCGCCCGACGTGCTCGACTGGCTGGTCGCGCGGCTGGAGCGCAGCCACCTGGCGGTGGAACGCAGTATCGACGCGCTCGATGAAGAAGTCATGGAACGGCAAAAACGCCTGACTATTCCCCTGGCTCGAACCAGCTTGATCGAGGCGGGGCTGCTGCCCCCGCAACAGGAGACGCCATGACCCGCCCCGCGCATATCGCCGCGCTGACCAAGACCGACGATGACGGCTTCACGGCGGCCGAACCCAACGACCGGTACTTCAATCGCGAACTGTCCTGGCTGGCGTTCAACCGGCGGGTGCTGGAGGAGGCGTGCAACGAAGCGCATCCGTTGCTCGAGCGGCTTCGCTTCCTGTCCATATCCGGTTCGAATCTCGACGAATTCTTCATGGTCCGGGTGGCGGGACTGAAGGGGCAGCAGGCGCAGGACGTGGAACGCCGTTCCGCCGACGGGCTAACCCCAGGCCAGCAGCTCGGCGCGATCATCGAGGAGGCGGACCGGCTGATGCGCAGCCAGCAGGCGGTGTGGAGCGACCTGCGCACGCTGCTCGCGGCGAACGGCATCGAGGTGCTGCGCCGCGACGCGATCGACTCGGACGACCAGACCTGGCTGGAGAATCACTATCGCGAGCAGATCTTCCCGATCCTGACCCCGCAGGCGCTCGACCCCGCGCATCCCTTTCCGTTCATCCCCAACAAGGGGCTGACCGTGATCTTCGACCTGGAGCGGATCGTCGACGGCGAGCCGATCCGCGAGCTGGTGATGCTGCCGCCGACGGCGCCGCGCTTCGTGCGGCTGCCGGGCGACCCGGCGCGCTATGTCTGCACCGAGACGATCGTGAAGCGGTTCGCGCCCTTGCTCTTCCCCGGCTATGTCGTCCACGGCGCGGCGGCGTTCCGCGTGCTGCGCGACAGCGATATCGAGATCGAGGAAGAGGCGGAGGACCTGGTCCGGTATTTCGCCAACGCGATCAAGCGCCGCCGCCGCGGCCGCGTCATTCGGCTGGAGCTGGAGACGGGGATGCCCGACACGCTGGCGGCGGTGCTGAAGGACGAACTGGGCGGCGCGGACGCCATCATCACCGAAAGCGGTCATCTGCTGGGCATCGGCGACCTCGACCTGCTGGTGGAGGAGGATCGGCCGGACCTGAAGTTCCCGCCCTTCACGCCGCGCTTCCCCGAGCGGATTCGCGAGTTCGACGGCGATTGTTTCGCCGCGATCCGCGCCAAGGACATCGTCGTCCAGCATCCATACGAAACGTTCGGCGTCGTGCTCGCCTTTCTGAAGCAGGCGGCGGCGGACCCGGACGTGGTCGCGATCAAACAGACGCTCTACCGCGCGGGCAAGCAGCCGGCGGTCATCAACGCGCTGATCGCGGCAGCGGAGGCGGGCAAGTCGGTGACCGCGGTGGTCGAGCTGAAGGCGCGGTTCGACGAGGAGCAGAACCTGTTCTGGGCTTCGGCGCTGGAGCGGGCGGGCGTGCAGGTCGTCTATGGCTTCATCGACTGGAAGACGCATGCCAAGGTGTCGCTGGTGGTGCGGCGCGAGGCGGGGGAATTCCGCACCTACTGCCATTTCGGCACCGGCAATTACCACCCGGTGACCGCGCGCATCTATACCGATCTCAGCTACTTCACCGCCGATCCGGCGATCGGGCGCGATGCGGCGCAGATGTTCAATTATGTCACCGGCTATGTCGAGCCGCATGACATGAGCTGCATGAGCCTGTCGCCCCTGACCCTGCGCCAGCGGCTGACGGCGTTGATCGACGACGAGATCGCCCATGCCAATGCCGGCCGCCCGGCGGCGATGTGGGCGAAGATGAACAGCCTGGTCGATCCTGCGATCATCGACAAGCTCTACGAAGCGAGCGGGGCGGGCGTGCAGATCGACCTGATCATCCGCGGCATCTGCTGCCTGCGTCCGCAAGTGCCCGGCCTGTCGGAGAATATCCGGGTCAAGTCGGTGATCGGCCGCTTCCTGGAGCACAGCCGCATCTGGGCGTTCGGGGCGGGCGCGCCGCTGCCCAATGACGATGCCAAGGTGTTCATCTCCTCGGCCGACTGGATGCCGCGCAACTTCGACCGGCGGGTGGAATATATGCTGCCGATCACCAACGCGACCGTGCACGACCAGATCCTGGACCAGGTGATGGTCGCCAATCTGATCGACGACGAGCAGAGCTGGGTGCTGCAGGCCGACGGATCGTACATCCGCACAGAGCCGGGCGACAAGCCGTTCAACCTGCATCGCTACTTCATGACCAACCCGTCCCTGTCCGGGCGCGGCGCGGCGATCGAGGCGGGGCGCGGCGTCCCGACCCTCGCCTGGCCCCGCAAGCGTTGATGGGGCGGGATTGATGGGATTGTTCCGGCGCATGGCGTCGCCGCCGCGCAAGGCGATCGTCGATATCGGCTCCAATTCGGTGCGGCTGGTCGTCTATCAGGGCCAGCCGCGGTGCCCGGCGGTGCTGTTCAACGAAAAGGTGATGGCCGGCCTGGGGCGGGGCCTGGCGGAGACCGGCCGGATCGATCCGGCAGGGCTGGCGCAGGCGCATGGCGCTTTGACCCGCTTCGCCGCGGTGCTGCGCGAGATGGAGGTGACGGAGATCCGCACCGTCGCCACCGCCGCCGTGCGCGACGCCGCCAATGGCGCGGGGCTGATCGAGGCGGCCGGCGCGCTCGGCCTCAACCCCGAGATCCTGTCGGGCGAGCAGGAGGCGATGGCGGCGGGCGAGGGGGTGTTGTCTGGCATTCCCGATGCGGACGGCGTGGTCGGCGATCTGGGCGGCGGCAGCCTGGAACTGGTGCGCGTGGCGGACGGGCGATGCGGCGAGCGGGTGTCCTTTCCGCTCGGCGTGCTGCGCATCGCGGGGCTGCGCGGCAAGCCGCTGGAAGCCCGCGTGGTGAAGCTGATCCGCGAGGCGGGTTGGACGAAGCGCGGGCAGGGCCTGCCTTTCTATCTGGTCGGTGGATCGTGGCGCGCGCTGGCGCGACTCGACATGCACCTGACCGGCTATCCGCTGCCGATCATCCACCAGTACAGCATGAGCCCGGCGCGGATCGCGACGCTCGGCCGCACGATCGCGCATCTCGACAAGCCGCGCCTGCGCGAGGTCCCGGGCCTGTCCTCGGGCCGGGCGGGGACGCTGGCCGATGCCACCGCCCTTCTGGGACTGGTGGTGCGCGAACTGGGCAGCCGCGAGACGATCGCCTCCACCTATGGCCTGCGCGAGGGATTGCTCTTCGAAGCGCTCGATCCCGCCACGCGCGCGCAGGACCCGCTGATCGTCGCGACGCGCGAGGAGGGGCGGCTGCTCGGCCGCTTTCCCGAACATGGCGACCTGCTCCACGACTGGATCGCGCCGCTGTTCGCGCGCGAGCCGCATGAGCGGATTCGGCAGGCGGCCTGTCTGCTCGCCGATGTGGGCTGGCACGCCAATCCCGATTTCCGGGCGGAGCGCGGGCTGGAGGTGGCGCTGCACGGCCATTGGGTCGCGATCCGCGCGGCCGAGCGGGCGATGCTGGCGCAGGCGCTGTTCACCAGTCTGGGCGGCGGGGTCGCCACGCCCGCGCCGCTGGCCGCGCTGGCGAACGCGGACGAATTGAAGAAGGCGATCGCCTGGGGACTGGCGATCCGGCTGGGCCAGCGGCTGTCGGCGGGGCTGGCGGGACCGTTGCAGCGCGCAACCCTGCGCGACGATGGCGCGCGGCTGACGCTCGACCTGGCCGGCGCGGACCGGGCGCTGTATGGCGAGGCGGTCGAGAAGCGCCACGCGGCGCTGGCGACGATGATGGGGCGGATGCCGGTGGTGACGGGGTAGCCTGCGTCCAGCCGTTCACCCTTCTTGCTCCCCTGCGGAGGCAGGGAGCCAGTTGGTGGACATTGGTGACGACGCGCGGCACCGGAAACCACAGCCCTCCCAACTGGACCCCTGCCTGCGCAGGGGAACAAGGGGGCCTTACCCGCAGGTCAGGTCGGTGATCTGCCCGAAATCGTCGACCATGATGTTCAGCCGATCGGGACGGAAGTCCATCGTCGCCGGCTCGTTCGGGCGCAGCACGCGGGCGATGCGGGCCTGGGCGTCGCGGCGGACGGCATCGCGTTCGCGCAATTTGAAGTTCACGCCTGCCCAGCGCATCTTGACCGGCTCGGTGATGGCGCAGGGACCAGTGGGCTCGGGCGGCGGCGGCATCGTCGCGCAGGCCGACAGGCCGGCGGTGAGCAGGAGGGCGGGCAGGAGGGCGGGCAGGATGCGGTGCGTCATGCGACGGGTTCCTCGGTCCGGGTCATCTTGAGCTTGCCGTTCCGCACGGCGAAACCCAGCCGCCCTTCGACCAGGTCGACGGCATCACGGCCGAACTGATCGTAGCGCCAGCCCTGCAGCATCGGCAATCCATCGCGCACCCCCGAGGCCAGCGCCTCCAGTTCCTCCGACCGGGCGAGCAGGCGCGAGGCGACGTCGATGTCGCGGGCGCGGATCTTGAGCAGCAGCTTCAACAGGTCGGCGACCAGCGCGCCGTCCTTGCCCAGCCCCGGCTTCTTGTCGTCCTTGGGCGGCAGTTCGTCGGCCGACAGCGGCGTCGCCTCGGCCAGCGCCTGCATCAGCCGCGCGCCGATGTCGTTCTGCGCCCAGGTCGCCGACAGGCCGCGCACCTTGGCGAGATCGGCCTGCTTGCGCGGCGGGTTGCCGGCGAGATCGCCGAGCGTCTCGTCCTTGACGATGCGACCGCGCGGCAGGTCCTTGGACCGCGCCTCCAACTCGCGCCAACGGGCCAGCGCCTTCAGGCGGCCCAGCACCTCGGGCTTGCGGCCGGAGATGCGGACGCGCTTCCAGGCAAGGTCGGGGTCGTTGGCATAGTTGGCGGGATCGGCCAGCCGCTCCATCTCCTGGTCCAGCCAAGCGCCGCGCCCGGTGCGGCGCAAGCGTTCCAGCATCTTGGGGAAGATGGTCGACAGATAGGTGACGTCGCCGATCGCATATTCGATCTGGCGCGCGTCAAGCGGACGGCGCGACCAGTCGGTGAAGCGCGCGCCCTTGTCGATCGACACGCCCAGCCAGCTATCGACCAGGTTGGAATAGCCGATCTGCTCGCCCTGTCCCAGCGCCATCGCCGCGACCTGGGTGTCGAACAGCGGATGCGGCGTCTTGCCGGTCAGGTTGTAGATGATCTCGATATCCTGGCCACCGGCGTGGAAGACCTTAAGCACATCCTGATTGTCGACCAGCAGGTCGAGGAGCGGCGTGAGGTCGAGGCCGGGCGCGAGCGGATCGATCGCCGCCGCCTCCTGGGTGTCGGCGACCTGGATCAGGCAGAGTTCAGGCCAGTAGGTGCTCTCGCGCATGAACTCGGTGTCGACCGTGATGAAGTCGGCCTGGGCGAGGCGGGTGCAGAGATTGGCGAGCGTCGCGCTATCGGTGATCAGCGGGTGGATATGCATCCCACCGCCCATAGACCGACCGGGGCGGGTTGACAAAGAGGGGGTGGGAAGGGGAGTGGCGAAGGCTTAGGGATCATCCCGTCGCATCGGCCCAGTGGCCGGCGCGGCGTTCAGCCAGAGATTGCGATCATGCACGCCTATCGTACGCACACCTGCGCCGCGCTCGACGCTTCGGCCGTCGGCCAGACCGTCCGCCTGTCGGGCTGGGTCCATCGCCGGCGCGACCATGGCGGCGTGCTGTTCATCGACCTGCGCGACCACTATGGCATCACCCAGATCGTCGCCGACAGCGACAGCGCGGCGCTGCCGGTGCTGGAGAGCGTGCGCGTCGAATCGGTCGTGACGATCGACGGCGTGGTCAAGGCGCGCGCCGAGGGCACCACCAACGCCAATCTGGCGACCGGCGAGATCGAGGTGTTCGCGCAGAGCGTCACCGTCCAGTCGGCGGCGCAGGAACTGCCGATGCCGGTAGCGGGCGACGCGGAATATCCCGAGGATATCCGCCTGCGCTATCGCTTCCTGGACCTGCGTCGCGAGCGGCTGCATGCCAACATCCTGCTGCGCAGCCATGTCATTTCATCGCTGCGCCGCCGGATGATCGACCAGGGCTTCACCGAGTTCCAGACGCCGATCCTGACCGCGTCGTCGCCCGAGGGCGCGCGCGACTATCTGGTGCCCAGCCGCGTCCATCCCGGCAAGTTCTACGCGCTGCCGCAGGCGCCGCAGATGTTCAAGCAGCTGCTGATGGTGGCGGGCTTCGACCGTTATTTCCAGATCGCGCCGTGCTTCCGGGACGAGGACGCCCGCGCCGACCGCAGCCCGGGCGAGTTCTATCAGCTCGATTTCGAGATGAGCTACGTCACGCAGGAGGACGTGTTTCAGGCGATCGAGCCGGTGCTGCACGGCGTATTCGAGGAATTCGCCAACTGGCAGGGCAAGGGCCGAACCGTCAGCCCGCTGCCGTTCCAGCGCATCCCGTACCGCGAATCGATGCTGAAATACGGCAACGACAAGCCGGACCTACGCAACCCGCTCATCATCTCCGACGTCAGCGAGCAGTTCACCGGCTCGGGCTTCGGCCGCTTCGCCTCGATCGTCGAGGCGGGCGACGTGGTCCGCGCCATCCCTGCGCCGGGGACCGCCGACAAGAGCCGCAAGTTCTTCGACGACATGAACGCCTGGGCGCAGTCCGAGGGCTTTGCGGGCCTCGGCTATGCGACGCGCAAGGGTGGCGAATGGGGCGGCCCGATCGCCAAGAACCATGGCGAGGACAAGATGAGCGCGATGGCCGACGCGCTGGGCCTGGGGCCCGACGACGGCCTGTTCTTCGCCGCCGGCAAGGAGGCGCAGGCCGCCAAGCTCGCCGGGCTGGCGCGCACCCGCGTCGCCGACCAGCTTGGCCTGATCGACGACAAGCGCTTCGAATTCTGCTGGATCGTCGACTTCCCGATGTTCGAATATGACGAGGACGCGAAGAAGGTCGATTTCAGCCACAACCCCTTTTCAATGCCGCAGGGCGAGCTGGAGGCGCTGGAGACCAAGGACCCGCTCGACATCCTCGCCTATCAGTATGACATCGTCTGCAACGGCGTGGAGCTGTCGTCGGGCGCGATCCGGAACCACCGTCCGGAGATCATGTACAAGGCGTTCGAGATCGCCGGCTACAGCCAGGCTGATGTCGATGCCAACTTCGCGGGCATGATCAACGCCTTCAAGTTCGGCGCGCCGCCGCACGGCGGCTCGGCGCCGGGCGTCGACCGGATCGTCATGCTGCTCGCCGACGAGCCGAACATCCGCGAGGTGATCGTCTTCCCGATGACGCAGAAGGCCGAGGATCTGATGATGGGCGCGCCCAGCTTCGTGTCCGCCAAGCAGTTGCGCGAACTCAACCTGCGCTCCACCGCCGAGGTGAAGGCGGAGCCAAAGAAGGATGTCGACGCGGCGGTCACCCCCGCTGCGGGGTGATCATCGCCGCCGTGCTACCATCCCGGCAACCGCCGGGGTGGCGCATGGATTGATAAGATCGGGCTTTCCAAAAGCGTGTGACGACGGCGGGAGAGGTCGTCACCGCCGCCCATAATCCTGTCCCAGGAAGTCCAGCACCGGCAACGCCTCCCAGCGTCGGTGGAGGTCGAACCAGGCGGCATTCTCCCAGCCCGACCCCTGGCCCCATCGGGTCGAGCAGCCGGTGGAGATCCAGTCGGGCGCCCAATACACCACGCCCGACCCTCCGGCGCGCACCACCGTCCGGGTGAGGTCGATCATATAGGCGCGCTGCCCGGCCGGCGTCGCCGGATAGCCCGCCACCAGCGCGTCCGCGCCGAGCAGGTTGCTGGAGGCATCGCCATTGTCGAGCGTGTAGGGATAGGCGGTCTCCACCACCACCACGTCCTTGCCATGGGCGGCGCGCAACCGCCCGATCGTGGCGGCGAGCCCCGCCATCGGCTGCTTCGACCATTTGGCGTAATAGCTCAGGCCGATCAGGTCATAGTCGGTCAGCCCCGCCCGCTTGGCAGCCGCGAACCAGGGTTCGGCATGTTCCGGCTGGGCGATATGGAGCATGGTGCGGATCGGCTTGCCCTGCGCGCCGGCCGCTTCGCGCACCGCGCGCAGACCCGCGCCGAGCAGCGCGGCATTGCGGGTCCAGTCGATCGCCTTGGTCGGGCCGGCCATCAGCTCGCCGTTCGTCTCATTGCCGACCTGGACCAGTTCGGGCGTCAGCCCCTTGGCGGCGAGCGTGTCTAGCGTCGCGCGGGTGAAGTCATGAACCGCGCGGACCTGCGCCGGGGTGTCGAGCCTGGCCCAGGCGGCAGGCACCGGCTGCTTGTCGCCATCGGCCCAGTCATCGGCATAATGGAAGTCGAGCAGCACCTGCAGCCCTGCCTGGTGCGCGCGGCGGATGGTCTTCTCCACATCGGCCAGGTTGCTGTAGCGGGTCCAGCGCGCATCGTTCCACAACCGCACCCGGACCAGATTGCCGCCCGCGCGCCGCAGCATCGCGAAAGGATCGACGGGATTGCCCTGCTGGCGATAGACCGCGCCGCAATCCTCCATCTCGTTGGTGAAGGACAGGTCCGCGCCAAGGTAGAGCGGGTGGCTCGGCTCGGCGGCATGCGCCGGTCCGGCCAGCAGGGCAAACAGGGCCATCAGATGCTTCATGGTGGGCGATCCTCTCGCCGGTGTCCTACGGCATCAGGGGCAGGGGCACGCAAGTCCCTGATTTCGTGGAGTCGCTCAATCTGTCAGACATTTTCAAAATATATCATGAGCAATCTTGACGCTCTGCCATCGTGATATATCTTGACCCTATCGCGAGACGGAGATGATGATGTTCGATGGAATGGAACGCCGGGGCGGCGGTCACGGCGGTCGCCATGGCTGGCACCGCCATGGTGCGGGCCGCATGGGCGGTCCGCGTGGGTTTGGCGGGTTTGGCCCGGGCCGCGGCGGCTTCGACGGGGCTGGCGATGACGGCCGGCCGCACGGCCGGGGCCGGCGGATGTTCGAGGGGGGCGAGCTGCGGCTGGTGCTGCTGAAGATGATCGCCGATGCGCCGCGCCATGGCTATGAGCTGATCAAGGCGATCGAGGAGCAGACCGGCGGCGCCTATGCGCCCAGTCCCGGCCTAGTCTATCCGTCGCTGACCATGCTCGGCGAGATGGGCCTGATCGAGGAACAGGCGAGCGATGGCGCGCGCAAGCGCTTCGCCGCGACGGCGGACGGCGTCGCGCATGTCGCCGATCGTGCCGAGGAGATCGCGGCGGTGATGGCGCGGCTGACGGCGCTGGACCAGGAACGCAACCGCGTCGCCTGGAACCGGATGCCGATCCGCCGCGCCATGGGCAATCTGCGCGAGGCGGTGCGCCACCGGTTCGAACAGGGCGACCTGTCGGACGAGCGGCTGCACGACATGGCGGCCATGATCGACGACGTCGCGCAGCAGATCGAGCGGTTGAAATGAGCGTCGCCGTCGCCCGCGTGCCGACCCTGTCGGCCAGCCGCTATCTCCAGCAGCTCGCCAAGCATTGGAGCCACAAGATGGAGGTGGCGTTCACGGCGGAGGAAGGCAGCATCGCCTTCCCCAATGGTGCGCACCTCGCCATGCGCGCCGACAGCCAGACGCTCGATCTGGTGCTCACCGTGCCCGAGGACGGTGACATGGCCAGGATGCGCGAGGTGGTCGCCAGCCATATCGACCGCTTCGCCTTTCGCGAGGGGCCGCTGACCTATGATTGGCAGGAGGGGTAAGCCGATCCGTTTCCGACAGCGTACCGGCATTCCCTGACATGCCGGTACGCCGTGTTCGTTCAGATCAGGTCGAGCAGGTGTTCGGCGCTGCTGACCTTGAACGCACCCGGTTCCTCGACGTTCAGGCGGGTCACCACGCCGTCTTCCACCAGCATGGAATAACGCTGGCTGCGCAGGCCCATGCCATAGGCGGAGCCATCCATCGACAGGCCGATCGCCCGGGCGAAATCGCCATTGCCGTCCGCCAGCATGGTCACGCCCTCCACGTCGTTGGCCTTGGCCCAGGCGCCAAGCACGAAGGCATCGTTGACCGCGGTGCAAGCGATCTCGTCGACCCGCTTGTCGCGGAACGCCTGCACCTTGGCGGCGAAGCCCGGCAGGTGCTTGGCGGAGCAGGTCGGGGTGAAGGCGCCCGGCACCGCGAACAGGACGATCGTGCGGCCGGCGAAATAGTCGGTGGTGGTGACCCGGTCCGGCCCCTCCGCCGTCACCTTGACCAGCGTGGCTTCGGGCAAGCGATCTCCGATGGCGATGGTCATGGGCTTCTTCCTTGTGGTTCCTCGACCCCTTCGATCACCGTGACCGGGAATTCAAGCCGTTCCGTCGCATTCCCCCGTGGCGGGCGTGGGGCGGGGCGGCTAGGACGGGATCGTGAAGGATGCGGATTATCTCGTTGGACAGTTCCTGCTGGCCATGCCGGGGATGGGCGATCCCCGTTTCGACAAGGCGGTGATCGCGCTGTGCGGTCACGATGCGAAGGGCGCGATCGGCATCGGGCTGGGCGCGGTGGTGGGCGGCATCGGCTTCCACGCGCTGCTCGAACAGCTCGACATCCCGGTCGGGCAGGCCCCGGACGCGCCGGTGCATTTCGGTGGCCCGGTCGAGATCCGGCGCGGGTTCGTCGTCCACAGCACCGACTGGACCGGACAGGATACGATCGATGTCGCGGGCCGCTGGCGGTTGTCGGGCACGGTCGACATCCTGCGGGCCATCGCCGATGGGACAGGCCCGCGCGACTGGGTCTGCGCGCTCGGCTATGCCGGCTGGGGCGCCGGGCAGCTCGACGAGGAGTTGACCAGCGCCGGTTGGTTCACCGCGCCGGGTGATCCCGCATTGATCTGGTCCACCCCCGCCGCAGAGCGCTGGACCAGGGGCTATGAAGGCGCTGGCATCGATCCGCGGCTGCTGGTGGCGGGCGCGGGCCACGCCTGAGCCGCCTTCACCCGGTAGCGGATCGACCGGGGGTGGTGAGGATATAAAGATATCTTTATATTTGATCCGGGGGCGGCAAGGCTCTAAGGCGGCGGGCATCATCCGAGTTTCAGGAGCAACACCCGTGGCCACTGCAATCGCCCCGACGGGCACCGGCACGCAGAACGACTATGTCATCAAGGACATCGGCCTCGCCGATTTCGGCCGCGCCGAGATCCGCATCGCCGAGACCGAGATGCCGGGCCTGATGGCGCTGCGCGAGGAGTTCGGCGCGGCGCAGCCGCTGAAGGGCGCGCGCATCACCGGCTCGCTGCACATGACGATCCAGACCGCGGTGCTGATCGAGACGCTGACCGCGCTCGGCGCCGATGTGCGCTGGGCGACCTGCAACATCTTCTCGACCCAGGACCATGCCGCCGCCGCGATCGCCGCGTCGGGCGTGCCGGTCTTCGCCGTGAAGGGCGAGTCGCTGGCCGAATATTGGGACTATGTCGGCGACATCTTCACCTGGGACCGCGAGGTCGAGGGCCAGACCGCCAACATCATCCTGGACGATGGCGGCGACGCCACCATGTTCGCGCTGTGGGGCGCGAAGCTGGAGGCCGGCGCTACCTTCGCCGAGCCGGAGAATGAGGAAGAGGTCGAGTTCCAGCGCTCGGTCAAGGCGTTCATCGCCAAGAAGCCGGGCTATCTGACCGAAACGGTCAAGAACCTGAAGGGCGTGTCGGAAGAGACGACCACCGGCGTTCACCGCCTGTACGAGATCGCGAAGAAGGGCGAGCTGCCCTTCCCGGCGATCAACGTCAACGACTCGGTCACCAAGTCGAAGTTCGACAATCTGTACGGCTGCAAGGAATCGCTGGTCGACGCGATCCGTCGCGCCACCGACGTGATGCTGGCCGGCAAGGTCGCCGCGGTCGCCGGCTTCGGCGACGTGGGCAAGGGCTCGGCCCAGTCGCTTCGCAACGGCGGCGCGCGCGTGCTCGTGACCGAGATCGACCCGATCTGCGCGCTGCAGGCGGCGATGGAGGGCTTCGAGGTCGTGACGATGGACGAGGCGGTGAAGCGCGCCGACATCTTCGTCACCGCGACCGGCAATGCCGACGTGATCACCGCCGATCACATGAAGGCGATGAAGCCGATGTCGATCGTCTGCAACATCGGCCACTTCGACAGCGAAATCCAGATCGCGGCGCTGTCCAACTACAAGTGGACCGAAGTGAAGCCCGGCACCGACCTGGTCGAGTTCCCGGACGGCAAGCAGATCATCGTGCTGGCCAAGGGGCGCCTGGTGAACCTGGGCTGCGCGACGGGTCACCCCAGCTTCGTGATGTCGGCCTCGTTCACCAACCAGACGCTCGCGCAGATCGAGCTGTGGACCAAGGGCGAGACCTACAAGAACGAGGTCTATGTCCTGCCGAAGCATCTCGACGAGAAGGTGGCGGCGCTCCACCTGGAGAAGCTGGGCGTGCAGCTGTCGAAGCTGAGCGAGAAGCAGGCCGCCTATATCGGCGTGCCAGTCGAGGGGCCGTTCAAGCCGGATCATTATCGCTACTGATCGCCGCGATCGGCGATGAAGAGGGGGCGCTTGCCGGCTGGCGAGCGCCCCTTTTGTTTTTGGGATCAGCTCGCGGTGAAGCGATCGCAGGTCATGCGCTGCACGGCCGGCGCGGGATTGTATATCTGGGCGAAATCGCGCCGGTCGCGGACGATATAGGCGGCGGTGTAGGTCAGGCGCGTCGATCCATTCGGCAGCCACCGGGCGCTGACGATCGGCTTGTAGTCATAGTTGATCTCGACGAACATCACGCCCGATCCGGGCGGCGCGGTGACCTTGGCGCCGGTCGGTCCCATGCCGCCGGGCGCGGGGGTGCCGGCATTGCCGCTGCTGGAATCGGTCCCCGCCGTCGTGCTGGTGGTGCCGAAATGCGAGGCATAGTCGGTGCCCGTCCGCGTGCCGAGGCAGCGTTGCCAGTGGATCTTCTGATTGCCGTTATTGTCCGCCTCCAGGCTGCTGACCGTGATCCGGCCACGCGTGGTCAGGTCCCAGGCAGCGCCCTGCAGGCGGGCGGCGATCAGCACGTCGTTGACGTCGACCTCGCGCAGCTGCTGGTTCGACAGGTTGTTGTTCAGCCCGACGCGCGAGGCGTTGTCCGACAGGTTGGTCGCGACCTGGCTGAGCCTGAGATTCATCAGCGCCAGGTTGGCGGTCTCCACGCCATACAGGCCGACCCCGAGCACGATCGGCAGCGCCAGCGCGAATTCCATCAAGGCCAGCCCGCGTGTATCGGCGGCCAGGGAGCGGCAGGGGCGGGTCAGGTGCATATCGTCTTGGGCTCGGTGGTGGCCTGGGAATCGTAGGGCTGGTTCTTCAGGATGGTGGTCGAGGTCATGCGCAGCATCGCCGGCCAGCCGATCATCGCCGCGACCGGAAACAGCCGGGGAAAGGTGACCGAGAAGGTGTAGAGCGTGACGTCGTTGGCGCCGCCCTGGCCCGCATTGCCCGGATCGGCATCCCAGCTGCCATTGCCGTTCACGTCCTGGAAGCATTCGCCCGAGTCGCGAAGGCCGTTGCCATTGGTGTCGGAAAAGGGCTCGGGCTTGATGGCGGCGAAATTGTCGTAGTTCTTGCGCGTCACGCACCAGGTCGCCGGCACGCGGGTGCTGGGCACGGCCACCGCGCAGGAGGGCTGCGGCGATCCGATCAGCGGCTGGAGCATCCCCAGCACCCGCGAGTCGATCGTGCCCGTGCTCTGCGCGCCGCCCTGGAGCGCGGAGTCGCGCGCCGCCTTCTGCACCGCGCCGTCCAGCACCGACTGGGCATAGATCTGGAACCCCAGGTCGAGCAGGCCCATGATCAGTGCGATCATCACCGGCGCGACGATCGCGAACTCGATCACCGTATTGCCGCGCCGGTCCCGGACCAGGCTTCGGAGCCGCCGGCCGGTCATTTCGACACGCGCAGCATCGCGACCTGGTTGGCGATCGTCTTGAACGCCGTCTGGAGCGAGGCATTGTCGCTGGCGTAATAGGCCTTGCCGGGCGAGGCGCATTGGGTGAGTTGCTGGGTCAGCGACTGGCCGAAACCGACCACGAACACCGTGATGTTGCGCGCCTTCGCCGCCGCGCATTCGGCGACGAAACGGGCATTGTGGTTGGCGAGATCGTCGCCGGGCGAGTTGCCGCTCACGCGCTTGTCGTAATTCTCATTGCCATAGGTGCCGTAGATCGCGCCATTGGGAGACATGTCGCCATCGGTCATGAACACGATGTAGCGATTGGGCTCGTTGCGGCCCGGCCAGGCGACCGTGTCGCCCTTGAAGATACCGCCCGGCGAGATCATCCGCGTGCCCCAGATCATGCCGACGTCATGATAGGTGCCGCCCTGCGCACGGAAGTCGTTGGCGTTGACATAGGCGGAGATGTCGTCGCGCGACATAGTCGTCAGCCGCTGCGCCGCCTTGCCGCACGAAACGAAGCCGGAGGAGATGTTCTCGTACATCAGCATGTTCGACAGGATGTCGGTCGCGCGCCGCGGGCTGGCATAGTAATCGCCGTACGGATTGGTGCTGTTGCCCCCGTAATCCACGGAAGAGTAGTTGCCGCGATAGTAGAAGACGTCGGGCCATAGCGGTCGCCACCGTGTGTCGTTACTGGTCGGAGCAAGATCCGGGTCGAGATCGGGCGGCAGGTTGTTGATGTCAAAGCTTGAGGCGACGTTGGTATTCCGCTCTTCGATGCACCCCTGCCAGGTCGATCGAGCGCCGGTGATCTTGCTGGGATCCGGGACCGACGCGCCGGCAACATATTGCGACACGTCGAGCGTCACTAGTTCGTAGCGCCACATTGGGCCGTACTTCTTCTCCTCGACGTAGCAGCTGCCGTTGGCATAGCTGGTCTGGAAAGTGGAGGCGGTTCCCTGGGTCGTGAAACCCTTGGCCGGCGACCGGGTCCCATTCAGCGCCATACAAGAGCTATAGTTCAGGTCATTGCGATTATATTGCGACGTGCTGAGGTAATTGTCGGTGTCGAGCAGACGACGCGAATTGTAATTCCATTGCGACACGAATGCATTGGAAGCGACCGCGCGGATCGCCGCGCCGACGTTCACCGTCGAGGAATAGGTGACGAAGCCGTAGCGAACATGGGTGCTGGGATCGATATTGCCGTTGAGCGTGTCGTAGAAGCTGAGCACCGCCGAGCGCAGGCCGGACAGTTTCGATCCATTCTTCTCGCGTACGTTATAGGCGGTGTTGCCATTGGTCGTGTAGCTGTCGACCGGCTGGCTGCACCCGGCGGTGCCGTCCGCCGTGGTGCAGGCCATCGAGCCGGTGGTGTCGAGCACGAACATCACGTCCGCGTCCGCCACGTCGTAACGCGCTTCGCAGGTCACGGTCAGCGTCACGTCGCTCGCCGCCATCATCTTGGAGATCGTCATCGGCACGGTGACGCTGGCGGTGCCGGCGACCTGATTGTCGGCGGTTTTGGTCGGCACGAATTTCGGCGTGCCCGATTGCATGTAACCCGTGGTGAAGTTGTTGGCGAAGAATTGCTGCGCCTGTTTCGCGGCGTTCGCGTCCAGCGTGGTGCTGTTCGAGTCGAGCAGGAACTTGCGCCCGGCGAGCGCGCCCGCGTCGCAGGCCTGCTGGAGGCGCGACTTGACGACATAAAGGCGGGCGGAGTCGACGCCCGCGCCGGCCATGGCGGTGAGCGGGATCAACGCGATCGCCATGATCGCCAGCGTATTGCCGGCCACGTCCCGCATCAGCCGGCGCATGACGCCGGGATTGCAGCGGGCCCAACCCGTCCGGAAGCTTCGCACCAATCGCATTGCGCCTCGACATCGGCTAGACACCCGGACACCCCGTCCGGTGAGAAAGAAGCCTTTTGCAGTCAGATGGTTAAGAACTTACCCCATGCCGAGGAGGTGATCGCGGCGGAACGTAACCTCGCCTTCAGCTATGCGCCGCGCGACCGGCGCGCCGGGCTGGAAGCGCTGTTCGCGCTCGATGCGCGGCTGGCGGCGATCCTGCGCGGCACGCGCGAGCCGATGGTCGGGCAGATGCGGCTGACCTGGTGGTACGAGGCACTGGCCGCGCTGGACACCCGCCCGCCGCCGGCCGAGCCGGTGTTGGCGGAGCTGGCGGAGGCGGTGCTGCCGCACGGGGTGACCGGCACGATGCTGGCCGGGCTGGTCGATGGCTGGGACGTGCTGCTCGACGGCGCGGCGCTGGACCAGGAGTCGCTGGAGCGGGTCGCGGTCGAACGCGGCGAGCGGCTGTTCGCGGCGGTGGGGCGGCTGCTGGGCGAGGCGGCGCTGCCGGCCGCAGCGGGACAGGGCTGGGCGCTGGCCGATCTGGCGACGCACCTGTCGGATGAGGCGACCGCAGCGCGCGCGGCGGCGCTGGCGCGTGACCGTCTGGCGGGCGTGATGGAGCGACGCTGGCCGGTGCGGCTGCGCGCGCTGGGGGCGCTATGCCTGCTGGCGCGATTCGATCTGGCCATGCCGCCGGTCCCGCCCGGATCGCCGCGCCGCACCTGGCGGTTGCTCCGCCATAGGCTGACCGGCCGATAGGAAAACTGATCCAGGTTGTAGAAACGCCATCGGCCCTCTAGCCTCCCAGCCGGCAAGGGGGAGACGCGGCATGGATTGGCGATGGGTGGCGGCCGCCGGAGCGGGGCTGGCGGCGATGCTGGGTGGTTCGATGGTGTTGCGGCAGCCCTCGGCACCCGCTCAGGCCGGGCTGCCGGTGCGCCCCCCCGCTTCGCGTACGGTCGTCGATGCCGAACTGCCCGACCGCTTGCCCGAGGCGAGCGCGCGGACGCGGGAGGACAAGCGCTTCGACCGCTATGACAAGGATCGCGATGGGCAGGTCACGCGCGACGAGTATCTGGCCCAGCGGCGCAAGGCCTTCGCCAAGCTGGACCGCGACGGCGACGGTCATCTGTCGTTCGACGAATGGGCAGTGAAGGCGACGACGAAATTCGCCGCCGCCGACCGCGACCGTTCCAATGCCATGGACCGCGCCGAATTCGCCACCACGGCGGTCAAGCGCAAGCCGGCGCGGACGATGCACTGCCCGCCCGCGTCCGACGATGCGGTCAAGCCGACTGAGGAGAGCTGAGCCACGTCGCCAGCGCGGCGCGTCCCCGGTCGGTGTACATGCGCTTGCGATCCGCCTTCTTGGTGCGGCCGGGTATGGGCGGGAACAGGCCGAAATTGACGTTCATCGGCTGGTAGGTCTCGGCGGTCGCCGCGCCGGTGATATGGCCGAGCAGCGCGCCCAGCGCGGTTTCGGGCGGGGGCGGGGTGAGGGTCTGCCCGCGCAGTTCGGCGGCGGCGAAGCGGCCTGCGAGCAGCCCGACCGCGGCGCTCTCGATATAGCCCTCGCAGCCCGTGATCTGTCCGGCAAAGCGCAGGTTCGGCCGGTTCTTCAGCCGGAGCGTCGGGTCGAGCAGTTCGGGCGACTTGATGAAGGTGTTGCGGTGCAGGCCGCCGAGCCGCGCGAACTCCGCATTCTGCAGGCCGGGGATGGTCCGGAACAGGCGGACCTGCTCGCTATGCTTCAGCTTGGTCTGGAAGCCGACGATGTTCCACAGCGAGCCTTGCGCATTGTCCTGGCGCAGCTGCACCACCGCATAGGGCCAGCGGCCGGTGCGCGGGTCGTCCAGTCCGACCGGCTTCATCGGGCCGTAGCGCAAGGTATCGACGCCGCGCTCGGCCATCACTTCGATCGGCATGCAACCCTCGAAATAGGGCGTGTCCTTCTCCCAGTCCTTGAACGGCGTCTTCTCGCCATCGAGCAACGCGGCGTGGAAGGCGAGATACTCGTCCTTGGTCAACGGGCAGTTGATATAGTCCTTGGTCTCGCCCTTGTCCCAGCGCGAGGCGAACCAGGCGACCTCCATGTCGATCGAGTCGCGATAGACGATCGGCGCCAGCGCATCGAAAAAGGCCAGCGCCTCCGCGCCCGTCGCGCCGCCGATCGCGTCGGCCAGCGCCGGCGCGGTGAGCGGGCCGGTCGCCAGGATCGCGGGACCCTCGGGCAGGGCGTCCACCCGCTCGCGCACCAGGGTGACGTTGGGATGGTTGGCGAGCGTGTCGGTGACGCCCTGCGAATAGCCGTCGCGATCGACCGCCAGCGCCGATCCGGCGGGCACCCGGTGTCGGTCCGCCTGGGTCAGGATCAGCGAGCCGAGCGTCCGCATCTCTTGGTGGAGCAGGCCGACCGCGTTCGCCTCGGCATCGTCCGAGCGGAAGGAGTTGGAGCAGACGAGCTCGGCCAGGCCATCGGTCTGATGCGCCGGGGTCTTCTCACCCGAGCCGCGCATCTCCGACAGGCGCACCTTGAAGCCCGCCTCGGCGAGCTGCCACGCGGCTTCCGAGCCGGCCAGGCCGCCGCCGACGATATGGATGTCATGGGTCATGCCCGCCTCCCTAGCCGCCGCCGCTTGGCAAGTCAGGCCCGGATCGCCAGCTTGGGCGGCATGAAACTCTATACGATCGGCTACGAGGCCACGACGATGGCGGATTTCATCGCCACGCTGATCGCCGCCGGCGTCAGCCGGGTGATCGACGTCCGCGCGCTGCCGCTGTCGCGCCGGCCCGGCTTTTCCAAATCGCCGCTCGCCGCCTCGTTGGCCGAGGCGGGGATCGGGTACGTCCATCTGAAGGCGCTCGGCACGCCCAAGCGCGGGCGCGATGCGGCGAAGAAGGGCGATGTCGCGACGCTGACCCAGGTCTATGACGACCAGCTCGAACTGCCCGAGGCGCAGGCGGCGGCGGCGCAGATGCTGGCGCTGGCGGCGGAGCGGCCTTCGGCGCTGCTCTGCTACGAACGCGATCCCAGCCATTGCCACCGCCGCCTGCTGGTCGAGGCGGTGGGGCAGGGGGTCGAGGTGGTCGACCTGTTTCCTTGACCCTGTCGATCGCGGCGGAACCGGGCAAAGGGCCGGGCCGTTGCGGCGGCTCTCATCTCAGACAGCGCAAAGGACGGCAAAGTGGCGATCTTCAACAAGGACATGGTCGCGCTGGCGACCAAGAACACCCACTTCCAGAAGGAAGTCTATCGTGACGAGAACTGCCAGATCGTGCTGATGTCGATCGAGCCGGGCGACGATATCGGTGAGGAGACGCACGACGCCGATCAGACCACCTTCTTCGTGGCGGGCGAGGGTCAGGCCAAGGTCGATGGCTCGACGACCAAGGTGACGCCGAACCATCTGATCGTCATCCCCAAGGGCGCGCTCCACAACATCATCAACAAGGGCGACGAGCCGTTGAAGCTGTTCAGCGTCTACTCCCCGCCGGCCGAGGAGCCGGGCGTCGACCACAAGACAAAGGCCGAAGCCGAAGCCGCGGAGGAAGGCGAAGACTGATCCGGGCGGCGCGCCGTCCCGGCGGATGGCGCGCCACCTTCGGCGCTCAGCATTCCACCACATTCACCGCCAGCCCGCCCAGGCTGGTTTCCTTATATTGCGAGCGCATGTCCGCGCCGGTCTGGCGCATCGTCTCGATGACCGCGTCCAGACTGACGATATGGCTGCCGTCGCCGCGCAGCGCGAGATAGGCGGCGTTGATCGCCTTGACCGCGCCCATCGTATTGCGTTCGATGCACGGGATCTGCACCAGCCCGCCGATCGGGTCGCAGGTCAGGCCGAGATTATGCTCCATGCCGATCTCGGCTGCGTTCTCGATCTGGCGGTTGCTGCCGCCGAGCACGGCGGCCAGCGCGCCCGCCGCCATCGAACAGGCGACGCCGACTTCGCCCTGGCAGCCCATCTCGGCCGCCGAGATGGACGCGCGCTTCTTGTAGAGCATCCCGATCGCGGCGGCGGTGAGCAGGAAGGTCCGTGCCCCCTCCGCATTCGCGCCCGCGATCAGCGTCTCGTAGAAGCGCAACACCGCCGGCAGCACGCCTGCGGCACCATTGGTCGGCGCGGTGACGACGCGGCCGCCCGCCGCATTCTCCTCGTTCACCGCCAGCGCCCAAAGGCTGACCCACTCGAAGACCTCGGCCGGATTGCCGCCGGGCCGCTCGCCGGAGAGGCCGGCGGACAGGGCGCGGGCGCGGCGACGCACTTTCAGGCCGCCGGGCAGCACCCCGTCCTGGGCGATGCCGCGATCGATGCACGCGCTCATCGCCCGGCGCACCGCATCCAGAAAGGCGTCGGTCTCGCCGGGCGAGCGCCACGCCTCCTCATTCGCGCGAACGATGTCGGCGATCGCCAGGCCGGTGGCGTCGCCGATCGCCAGGAGGTCGGCGCCCGAGGAGAAGGGATGCCGTACCGCGATGTTGATCGCCGTGATCCCGGCGCCCTTGCGCAGGATCGCGCCGCCACCGATTGAGAAATAGGTCTCCGCATAGGCGGTGCCGTCCGTCAGCGTGGCGGTGAAGGTCATGCCATTGGGATGTTCGGGCAGGAATTCGCGCGGATGGAAGACGATGTCGCCGGCCGCGAAGCCGATCGGCAGCGTCCCGCCCAGCGTCAGCCGCGCGTCCCGGTCGATGGCTGCGAGGATCGTCGGCGCGTCGTCGGGATCGATCCGCTCGGGCTCCCAGCCCGCCAGCCCCAGAACGGTCGCGGTATCGGTGGCATGGCCGCGCCCGGTCAGCGCCAGCGAGCCGTACAGGTCGCAGGTGACGCCCACGGGCGGCGAATCGCGCCCCAGCGCGCGCTGCGCGAAGTCGAAGCCGGCGCGCATCGGACCGACCGTGTGCGAACTCGACGGGCCGATGCCGATGGTGAACAGTTCAGCGACGCTGATCGGCCGGTGGACGTCCCGGTCCAATGGGGTGACGGGAGTCGCGGGGGTGACGTCGGCGTGCATGGCATCCTCTCGCCGGTCGGGCCGGCCTTCCATGCCCCTTCTGTCCCTTGCGCCTGAGATCGCTATCCCGTCGGCGGACACGGGGGACGCCCATGCCTCTCTCCAGAAATCCTGCGTCCACGTGGTCCTTTTGCCTGAGAGTTTCCGGGGCGGTTGCTCCTTCGGCGCCGGTCGCCCGGTCTCTCCCACATCGACGTGCCGGGCTATCGGCCGGTCCGGGGGGCGGGGTCAAGCGGGATCATGCTGGCGACCATCCCGATACGCCGAACCCGGCCGACGCACGGGGGCGTCGACCGGGTTCGTGCAATCCTGAAGTGGCGGCCGGGTCGCCCGGCCGCCGATGCGGGGATCAGCCGCTATAGTACATGTCGTATTCGACCGGGCTGGGCGTCATCTCCCAACGCGCGACTTCCGAGCGCTTGATCTCGACGAACGCCTCGATCTGGTCCTTGGAGAACACGTCGCCCTTCAGCAGGAAGTCGTGATCGGCCTCCAGACAGTCGAGCGCCTCGCGCAGCGAGCCGGCGACGGTCGGCACCTGCGCCAGTTCGGCCGGCGGCAGGTCGTACAGGTTCTTGTCCATCGCCTCGCCGGGATGGATCTTGTTCTGGATGCCGTCCATGCCGGCCATCATCAGCGCCGCATAGGCGAGATAGGGGTTGGCGAGCGCGTCCGGGAAGCGGACTTCCACGCGCTTGGACTTCGGACCCGTGCCATAGGGGATGCGGCACGAGGCCGAGCGGTTGCGCGCCGAATAGGCGAGCAGCACCGGCGCCTCATACCCCGGGACCAGACGCTTGTAGGAGTTGGTCGACGGGTTGGTGAAGGCATTCACCGCCTTGGCATGCTTGATGATGCCGCCGATGAAATAGAGGCACATGTCCGACAGACCGGCATAGCCATTGCCCGCGAACAGCGGCTCCTTGCCGTTCCAGATCGAGAAGTGGGTGTGCATCCCCGAGCCGTTATCTTCCTTGATCGGCTTCGGCATGAACGTCGCGGTCTTGCCATAGGCATGGGCGACCTGATGCACGACGTACTTGTAGATCTGCATCCGATCCGCGGTCTGGGTCAGCGTGCCGAAGGTCAGGCCCAGTTCGTGCTGCGCGGCGGCGACCTCGTGATGGTGCTTGTCGCAGGGCAGGCCCATTTCGAGCATGGTGGTGACCATCTCGCCCCGGATATCGACCGCCGAGTCGACCGGTGCGACCGGGAAATAGCCGCCCTTGGCGCGCGGACGATGGGCGAGGTTGCCGCCCTCATATTCGCGGCCGGTGTTGGTCGGCAGCTCGACATCGTCGATCTTGAAATAGGACGCGGCGTAGTTCGTGTCGAACTGCACGTTGTCGAACATGAAGAACTCGGCCTCGGGACCGACATAGACGGTGTCGCCGATGCCGGTGGTCTTCAGATAGGCCTCGGCGCGCTTGGCGGTCGAACGCGGGTCGCGGGCGTACAGCTCGCCGGTCGACGGTTCGACCACGTCGCAGAACACGATCAGCATCGGCGTCGCCGAGAAGGGGTCGGTATAGACCGCGTCCAGATCGGGCTTCAGCACCATGTCGGACTCGTTGATCGCCTTCCAGCCCTCAATCGACGAACCGTCGAACATCAGGCCGTCGGTCCACTCATCCTCGCCCATGATGCCGGCGACCATGGTCAGGTGCTGCCACTTGCCCTTGGGATCGGTGAAGCGCAGATCGACCCACTCGATCTCTTCGTCCTTGATCTTCTTCAGGATGTCGTTGGCCGTCGTCGCCATGGTTCTTCCCTTCTTGGCCCCAGCGAAGTGCGTGGGCCGTGTTTGAAACTCTGCTGCCCCGGCCGCGACCGGGGCGGGGATGTGTTCAGATCGCCGCTTCGTCGCGCTCGCCGGTGCGGATGCGCAGCGCCGCCTCGACGGGGATGACGAAGATCTTGCCGTCGCCGATCCGGCCGGTCTGCGCGGCGGTGGCGATCGCCTCCACCACGCGCTCGGCCAGCGCGTCCTCGACCACGATTTCCAGCTTCACCTTGGGCAGGAAGTCGACGACATATTCGGCGCCGCGATACAGTTCCGTATGCCCCTTCTGCCGGCCGAAGCCCTTGGCCTCGGTGACGGTGATGCCGGATACGCCGATCTCGTGGAGCGCTTCCTTGACCTCATCCAGCTTGAACGGCTTGATGATGGCTTCGACTTTTTTCACAGAAACGCGTCCTCGATCGTCATGGAAGCTTTGCCCGCTCGGGCGTTCGAACCCTCGCCCGTGCGGGCGCATTGCACAGGCCGTGCCAAGTTCCGCAACAGGGGGGCGGGGCCAGCACAATGCAATGGGCTGCCCGATAAAGCGGCAGATGGCGCAACGCTGCCTTGTTTGGCGGCAGTCACAGCACCTCCGTCACGCGTTCGGGCGGGCGGGCCAGCACGACGCCGCGCTCGGTCTCGACCAGCGGGCGCTCGATCAGGATCGGATCGGCGGCCATCGCCACGAGGATCGTCGCATCATCGGCCCCGGCAAGGGCCGCCGTGCCGGCCTCGCCACGGCGCAGGCCCTGGGCGGCGGTCAGGCCGGCACGGGCATAGAGGCGCGCCAGTTCGGCGGGATCGGGCGGATCGTTCAGATAGTCGATGATCGTCACCTCGGCCCCCGCCGCCTCGAGCAGGGCCAGGGCCGCGCGCGACTTGGAGCAGCGCGGGTAATGGTAGAGCGTCGCCGCCGGGCGGTGGGGATCGGCCATGACCGGCTTATGCGCCGCTGCGGCGGGGATGCCAAGGTCGCGATGGCGATGGGCGCGGAAAGCCGGCTGGTGCGAGGCGGCGCGCGGCGCGAAAGGCGGGCGGGACATGACGGCCCGCCCGCGGGTGCCGTCCTATCAGCGGCGCTTGACCGGCGGTTCCTGCTTCAGCGCGGTCTGCACCGCCGCCAGGAAATGATTGCCCGGACGCGCCTTGCACTGGTCGACCACGACCGGCACGATCTTCTCGACGCCATCGATCGTCACTGTCGGATGCGGCTTGCCCTTGGGGCCGTAATTGGCGGCATAGACGATCGCCTGGGGTCGGAAGCTTTCGTCGAGCTGGCCGAAGTCGTGGCAGGTCACCGTTTCGAGCCGCTTGCCCTTGGCGAGCAGGTCGATCACGCGCTGTCCGTCCGGGCCGGCCGGAACATTGGCCTGTTCCTTGACCCATTGCGCGGTGGCCGGGGCCATGGCCGTCATCGATGCCAGCGACAATGTGGCGGCGACGCCAAACGTGCGAACCAAATTCATCTGGAACACTCCCTCCTTGATGGCGAGGGAAGAATGCGGGCCGAAAACCGATGTTCCTTTATGATTCACATTAATTTTACGTCATTCGTGTAGGGTGGTCAGAGACGGGAGCGCCCGACGGCGCCGCCGTTGACGCCATGGGTGTCGGAGCGCCGAGGCCCCCGCGACACCCATGCCGCCCATCAATCGGCCTGGCGCGCCAGCCATTCCTCCAGCCACTTGATCGTGTACTGGCCCTGCTGGAACTCGGGGTCCTCGATCAGCGCCTGGTGGAGCGGGATGGTGGTCTTCATCCCCTCGATCACGAACTCCTCCAAGGCGCGGCGCAGTCGGCGGATCGCGCCTTCGCGGGTCGCCCCATAGACGATCAGCTTGGCGATCATGCTGTCGTAATAGGGCGGCACCTTGTAGCCGGCATAGAGGCCGCTATCGACGCGGACATGCATGCCGCCCGGCGCGTGGAACTGCTTCACCAGGCCCGGCGAGGGGACGAAGGTGCGCCAGTCCTCGGCATTGATGCGGCATTCGATCGCGTGGCCGCGGAACTGCACGTCCTGCTGGCGAAGGGTCAGCGGATGGCCCTCGGCGATGCGGATCTGCTCGCGCACCAGGTCCAGGCCGGTGATCATCTCGGTGACGGGATGCTCGACCTGGAGCCGGGTGTTCATCTCGATGAAGTAGAATTCACCGTCTTCCCACAGGAATTCGATCGTCCCCGCACCGCGATAGCCCATGTCCGCCATCGCCCGGGCGACGATGCCGCCCATCCGTTCGCGCTCGGCGGCGGTGATGACGGGAGAGGGGGCCTCCTCCAGCACCTTCTGGTGACGGCGCTGGAGCGAGCAGTCGCGCTCGCCCAGATGGATGGCGGCGCCGTTGCCGTCGCCGAACACTTGGAACTCGATATGACGCGGATTGCCGAGATATTTCTCGATATAGACGGTGGCGTCGCCGAATGCGGCCTTGGCCTCGCTGCCGGCCTGCTGCATCAGCGTCTCGAGCTGGTCCTCGCTGTTGCAGACCTTCATGCCGCGACCGCCGCCGCCCGAGGCCGCCTTGATGATCACCGGATAGCCGATCCGCGCCGCCAGCTCGCGCGCCTCGCCCACGTCGCTGATCGCGCCGTCGGAGCCGGGCACCAGCGGCAGGCCGAGCGCGCCGGCGGTGCGTTTGGCCTCCACCTTGTCGCCCATGGTGCGGATGTGCTCGGGCTTGGGGCCGACGAACAGCAGGTTGTGCAGCTCGACGATCTCGGCGAAGCGCGCATTCTCCGACAGGAAACCATAGCCCGGATGGATCGCGTCCGCGCCGGAGATTTCCGCTGCCGAGATGATGTTGGGGATGTTCAGATAGCTGTCGGTCGCGGCGGGCGGCCCGATACACACCGCCTCGTCCGCCAGGCGGACGTGCATGGCATCGGCATCCGCCGTCGAATGCACCGCCACCGTCTTGATGCCCATCTCGTGACAGGCGCGGTGGATGCGAAGCGCGATTTCGCCGCGATTGGCGATCAGCAGTTTCTTGATCGGCCGCATAGGCTTACTCAACGACGATCAGCGGCTGGTCGAATTCGACCGGCTGACCGTTCTCGACCAGCACCTGGGTGACGGTGCCGGCGGCGGTGGCAACGATCGGGTTCATCACCTTCATCGCCTCGACGATCAGCAGCGTGTCGCCGGCCGCGACCTTCTGGCCGATGCCCGCGAACGGCTTGGCGCCCGGCTCGGCCGCCAGATAGGCGGTGCCGACCATCGGCGAGCGCACCGCGTTGGCGCTGCTGGCCGGCGCGGACGCGCCGACCTCGGCCGCGACGGGTGCGGCCGGCTGCGCGGCGCTCATCGCCACGGGGGCAGGGGCGTAATGCACCGCCTGGCCGCCGCCCTGCGACACCTTGCGGGCGACGCGGATCTTGCGCTCGCCATGCTCGACCTCGATCTCGGTCAGCTGGGTGGCGTCGAGCAGCTCGGCGAGCTGGCGCACCAGGTCGACATCGACCATCATGGTGCCGCTGGAATTCGTGTCGGTCATGGAACCTTCCCTGTACAAGCGCGTGCCCCTGTCAGAACCGGGCCGCGGCTTCAAGCGCGAGGATATAGGACAACGCCCCGAATCCCGCGACCGTGCCTTTGGCGGCACGGCCGATCATGCTGACATGACGGAATTCTTCGCGGGCATGCGGGTTGGAGAGATGGACCTCGACCACCGGCGTCACGATCGACTTGATCGCATCGTGCAGCGCGACCGAGCTATGGGTGAAGCCGCCTGCATTGAGCAGCACCGCCTTCGCGCCCACGGCTTGCGCCTCGTGCATCCAGTCGATCAGATGACCTTCATGATTCGACTGGCGCAGGTCGATTTCCAGCCCCAGTTCGCGGGCGCGATCCTCCATCATGCCGGCGATGTCGTCGAGCGTGTCATGGCCGTAGATGGCCGGCTCGCGCAGCCCCAGCAGGTTGAGGTTGGGGCCGTTCAGCACGAACACGGTATTGGCTTCGGTGGCGAGAGAGGTCGACATGGGCGGCTTCCGGTTGCGGCCGCCGTCCGCGACCCCTAGATCGCCCCTCTACCCGTTCGCATCCCGTCAAGTCGAGATGCGAACGTGGTGCGCCCCTTTTCACGCGCCGGCCGGCCCGTCCGGCGGCGCCCCGGCTGGAACTGGACCCGATGCCCCATAGCGATGGAACCGTCTCGATCACCGTCAACGGCGAGCACAAGCGAATCGCGGCCGGCCTCAGCCTCGCCGACCTGGCGAGCGAGCTGGGACTGGTGCCGGAGAAGGTCGCCGTGGAGCGCAACATGGAGGTGGTGCCGCGCTCGACGCTGAAGGACGTGACGGTCGAGGACGGCGACGATATCGAGATCGTCCATTTCGTTGGCGGCGGCGACCACGCCGCGCCGCTGGCGGACGATCGCTGGACGGTGGCGGGCCGCAGCTTCCGCTCGCGGCTGATCGTGGGCACCGGCAAGTACAAGGACTTCGCGCAGAACGCCGCCGCGCTGGAAGCTTCGGGCGCGGAGATCGTGACGGTGGCGGTGCGGCGCGTGAACGTCAGCGACCGCAACGCGCCGATGCTAACCGATTTCATCGACCCGAAGAGGGTCACCTATCTGCCCAACACCGCCGGCTGCTTCACCGCCGAGGATGCGATCCGCACGCTCAGGCTGGCGCGTGAGGCGGGCGGATGGGACCTGGTGAAGCTGGAGGTGCTGGGCGAGGCGAAGACGCTCTATCCCGACATGGTCGAGACGCTTCGCGCCACCGAGATCCTGGCCAAGGAGGGGTTCCTGCCGATGGTCTATTGCGTCGATGACCCGATCGCGGCGAAGCGGCTGGAGGATGCCGGCGCGGTCGCGATCATGCCGCTCGGCGCGCCGATCGGCTCGGGGCTGGGCATCCAGAACCGGGTGACGATCCGCCTGATCGTCGAGGGCGCCAAGGTGCCGGTGCTGGTCGATGCGGGCGTCGGCACCGCGTCGGACGCGGCGGTGGCGATGGAGCTGGGTTGCGATGGCGTGCTGATGAACACCGCGATCGCCGAGGCCAGGGACCCGGTGATGATGGCGGCGGCGATGCGCGCGGCGGTGGAGGCGGGACGGCTGTCCTATCGCGCCGGCCGGATGGGCCAGCGCCGCTATGCCGATCCGTCTAGCCCGCTCGCCGGCCTGATCTGACCGGCTCCGCCCCGCCCGGCCGATCCCGCTAGAGCGAAATTGGGAACCTGGGTGTAAGTCCTTGGTTACTCTTGCTGAGCGGTCCGGCGACCGGGCGATTTTCCCGCCCCTCGCGTCCGACCGACATGGAGGTTGCGATGGGCGAACTGACCGACAAGATCAAAGGCAACGTCAACGAGGCGATCGGCAAGGCCAAGGAGGCGATTGGCGAGCATAACCGGGATCCCAACCTTGCCGCCGAGGGCGAGGCGCAGCAGGCCGAGGGCAAGGGCCAGCAGCTCAAGGGCAAGGTGAAGGGCGCGCTGGGCGACGACATCTGATCGGGGCTGAATCCCGGACATGAAGAAGGGCCGCTCCGGTATACGGGGCGGCCCTTTTTGCATCTGTCCCGGTCGGCGGGCGATCAGCTCTCCGTCACGACGCTCATCAGCGTCGGAAAGAACGCCTCGTGCGCGGTGCGCAGATCCTCCAGCGACACCACGTCGTCGCGGTCCGGCCGCTCGAAGATCAGGCGCTTGCCACCGGTGCGCCCGAGCGGCTCGACCTCGACGCCCGCCGCATGGGCCTCGGTCAGGAAGTCGAGCAGCGCGGCGTCATCGGCGGTGACGATGTAGACGCCCTGATCCTCGCCGAAGAAGGACCGCGCGCAGTCATAGGGCTGCTTGCGGTCGAGGATCGCGCCGATCGCGCCGGCCAGCGCCATCTCCGCCACCGTCACCGCGATGCCGCCGTCGGACACGTCGTGCACGGCGGTCAGCCAGCCGGAGGCGATGCCCTTGCGCACCAGGTCGCCCGCGCGACGCTCGGCATCGAGATCGACCGGCGGCGGCGGGCCATCCTCGCGGCCGTGCAGCTCGCGCAGCCACAGCGTCTGGCCGAGATGGCCGGTGCGGGTGCCGACCGCCAGGATGATGTCCCCCGCGCCCTTGAACGCGATGGTCATGTTCTTCTGCCAGTCGCCGAGCAGGCCGATCGCGCCGATCGCCGGGGTGGGCAGGATCGCCGAGCCGCCGCCGGTCGCCTTGGATTCGTTGTAGAGCGAGACGTTGCCCGACACGATCGGGAAGTCGAGCGCGATGCACGCCTGGCTCATTCCGTCGAGGCAGCCGACGATCTGGCCCATGATCTCGGGCCGCTGCGGGTTGGCGAAGTTCAGGCAGTTGGTCACCGCCAGCGGGTTGGCGCCGACCGCGGTCAGGTTGCGCCACGCCTCGGCCACCGCCTGCTTGCCGCCCTCGACCGGATCGGCGAAGCAGTAGCGCGGCGTACAATCCGTAGTGATCGCCAACGCCTTGTCGGTGCCATGGACGCGCACCACCGCCGCATCGCCGCCTGGGCGCTGCACCGTGTCGGCGCCGACCATATGGTCATACTGCTCCCAAATCCAGCGACGGCTGGCGATGTCGGGCGAGCCGATCAGCGTCTTGAGATCGGCGGCGATGTCCCGGCATTGGGGCGCGTCGGCGAGCGGCGCGCGCGGCGGCGTCGGCACCCAGGGCCGGTCGTAGAGCGGCGCCTCGTCGGCCAATGGCCCCAGCGGAATGTCGCAGACCGTCTCGCCCTTGAACTTCAGCACCATGCGACCGGTGTCGGTGACATGGCCGATCACCGCGAAGTCCAGCTCCCACTTGCGGAAGATCGCCTCCGCCTCGGCCTCGCGGCCGGGCTTGAGGACCATGAGCATCCGCTCCTGCGACTCGGAGAGCATCATTTCATAGGGCGTCATGTTCGATTCGCGCTGCGGCACGTCGTCCATGATCAGCTCGATGCCGACGCCGCCCTTGGACGCCATCTCGACCGAGGAGGAGGTGAGGCCGGCGGCGCCCATGTCCTGGATCGCGACGATCACGTCGGTGCCCATCAGCTCTAGGCACGCCTCGATCAGCAGCTTTTCGGTAAAGGGGTCGCCGACCTGCACGGTCGGGCGCTTCGCGTCCGCATCCTCGCCGAAATCGGCCGAGGCCATGGTCGCGCCGTGGATGCCGTCGCGCCCGGTCTTGGAGCCGACATACACGATCGGGTTGCCGATGCCGCTGGCCGCCGAATAGAAGATCTTGTCGGTATCGGCGACGCCCACGGTCATCGCATTGACCAGGATGTTGCCGTCATAAGCGGGGTGGAAGTTCACTTCGCCGCCAACCGTCGGCACGCCGACGCAATTGCCGTAGCCGCCGATGCCATGGACGACGCCCGAGATCAGGTGGCGCATCTTGGGATGGTCGGGCCGGCCGAAGCGCAGTGCGTTCATGTTCGCCACCGGCCGTGCGCCCATGGTGAACACGTCGCGCAGGATGCCGCCGACGCCGGTCGCCGCGCCCTGATAGGGCTCGATGTACGAGGGATGGTTGTGGCTCTCCATCTTGAAGATGGCGGCCTGGCCGTCGCCGATATCGACCACGCCGGCATTCTCGCCGGGGCCGCAGATCACCTGCGGGCCGGTGGTCGGCAGCTTCTTCAGGTGGAGGCGGCTCGACTTGTAGCTGCAATGCTCCGACCACATGACCGAGAAGATGCCGAGCTCGACAAGGTTGGGCTCGCGGCCCAAGGCGTGGAGCACGCGCTCATATTCCTCGGGGGACAGGCCGTGGTCGGCGACGATCTGTGGCGTGATGGCGGTCATGGCCCGCGCCTTTAGCGGGAGCGGGCCGGTTCGTCACTATTCCGGTGAAACTAACGCGCCGCACGGTTGGACGATCGAACGCGACGATCCGCCCGGGGCCGGCGCCACGCTACAGATAGGGCGGCTGGTGCAGCCCCGCCGGGCTGGTGGTGAAGATCTCGCAGCCGGTCTCGGTGATGCCGATTGAATGCTCGAACTGCGCCGACAGCGAGCGGTCGCGGGTCACGGCGGTCCAGCCGTCGTCGAGCAGCTTCACGTCGGGGCGGCCGATGTTGATCATCGGCTCGACCGTGAAGATCATGCCGGGGCGCAGCTCCGGGCCGGTGCCGGGTCGGCCGACATGGACGACCTCCGGCGCGTCGTGGAACAGCCGGCCGACACCGTGGCCGCAGAAATCGCGGACGACGCCGTAGCGGTGCTTCTCGGCATGGCGCTGGATGACGTGCGAGATGTCGCCCAGATGATTGCCCGGCCTGGCCTGCTCCAGCCCCAGCATCAGGCATTCATAGGTCACCTCGACCAGCCGCTTCGCCTTCAGCGGCACGTCGCCGATCAGGTACATGCGGCTGGTGTCGCCATGCCAGCCGTCCAGGATCGGGGTGACGTCGACATTGACGATGTCCCCCGACTTCAGCGTCTTCTCGGACGGGATGCCATGGCAGACGACATGGTTGATCGAGATGCAGCTGCTATGCGTGTAGCCGCGATAGCCGAGCGTCGCCGGCACGCCGCCGCGCGCGCACACGAAATCGTAGATCAGCCGGTCGATCTCGGCGGTGGCGACGCCGGGCACCATGTGCGGCGTGATCATGTCCAGCGTCTCGGCGGCGAGGCGGCCGGCGGCGTGCATCCCGGCGAAGGCGGCGGGGCCATGAAGCTTGATCGCCCCGGTGCGGCCCTCGGGCGCGTCGGACGTCACGGTCACATATTCGGTCATTGTCGCGATATAGCGTGGCGGCGGCGCTTTTGCGAGGCTAAGGTCGCGCCATGGCCGATCGCATCTGGACCGCCGCCCTCGTCGTGATCGGCGATGAAATCCTGTCCGGACGGACGCAGGATCGCAACGTCGCGCAGGTCGCCGCCTGGCTCAACGTGCAGGGTATCCGCCTGGCCGAGGTGCGCGTGGTCGCCGACCGCGAGGCGGCGATCGTCGAGGCGGTCAACGGTTTGCGCGCGCGCAACGACTATCTGTTCACCACCGGCGGCATCGGCCCGACGCATGACGACATCACCGTCGATGCGGTCGCGGCGGCGCTGGGCGTGGGCGTCGTCCATCACCCGGAGGCGATGGCGGTTCTGACCGAATACTATGCGACGCGCGGCGGCCTGACCGAGGCGCGGGCGCGGATGGCGCGCGTGCCGGAGGGGGCCGGCCTGATCGTCAACCGCGTATCCGGCGCGCCGGGCATCCGCATCGGCAACATCTTCATCATGGCGGGCGTCCCGCACATCACCGCCGGCATGCTCGATTCGCTGACCGGCACGCTGGAGGGCGGCCGCCCGGTCGTGTCGCGTACGATCGGCGGCTGGATCGCCGAAAGCGAGGTGGCGGACCTGTTGCGCGACGCGGAGAAGCGGTTCCGCGACCGCGGCGAGATCGCGATCGGCAGCTATCCCTTCTTCCGCGAGGGGCGGGTGGGGGCCAATCTGGTGGTGCGCGGCCCGGACGCGGCGCTGGTCGCCGACTGCGTCGCCGATCTCGCCGCGGCGCTGCGGGCGGCGGGGCATGAGACGGTCGATGGCGGCATCTGACCGACCATGAAGAGCCGGGTCGGGCGGCGTTTGACAGGACGCCGGCGATCGCTGGATCACCACGCACGATCCGGGTAACGGGAGCGGCAGGGCAGAATTCCCGGCTTACATGTTGACCGTGCACGCTCCGCTCGGCGGCTGCAACCATCTGGATAATGGGCAATGTTCTCCGTCATCAAATCATCCATTGTCATCATGGTCCTTACCGCGGCGGCGATGTATCTCTTCGCGTCCTGCGTGAAGCCGGCATGGAAACCGGTCGGCCGAGCCTCGGCTAAAGTCACGGCATTCGCGTTCCTCGGATTGTCGTTGGGACAAATCTACGTTGCCTTCGCCGCCTTGCTGGTGGTCGCGGCCGGGTTCATCAGAAATCGGGCGCATGCGGCCGGCCTGATCATCTTCCTGATCGTCACCCTGCCGGGGATCGCCTTTACCGCAATGGCGGGGTCGCTCCAGTTGGTGAACATCTCGACCGAGTCGTGCGTGACGCTCGGCGCCTTGATCGCCGCCTTCATGTGGACCAAGGGCAAGGGCACCCGTTATTCCCTCGCCGATGTGCCGGCATTCGCCGTCATGTTGGTGCTGGCGTTCATCTCTGCGCGCGACTCCTCGCTGACGAACGTCATGCGCGTGACGGTTCAGATCAGCCTGAGCCTGTTCCTGCCCTATCACATCGTCAAGAAGTCGATGAATGAGGCAGATGCGGTGCGTAGCGCCGTTCTGTTCGTGGTGGCATCGGCCTTGGCCATCTCGGCCGTCGCGATCTTCGAAAGCGTGAAAGCCTGGCCTATGTACCAGGTATTCCGCAACCAGTTCGGCATCTACGGTCTTGCGAACGTGAAGATGCGCGGCGGGATGTTGCGCGCCGGCGGACCGCTGATGAATCCTCCCTTGTCGGCCGCGTTGCTGGCGCTCTGCTTCGTGACGACCTTTGCCGCGCGCGACCTGTTCAAGTCCCCGGCGAAGCATAGGATATTGCTGGCGATCGTCGCGGTCGGCCTGTTCTCGGTGCAGTCGCGCACCGGCTGGCTCGGCGCAGTGGCCGGTTGCATGGGCGTGATGCTTTCCCGTCGCGGCGTGACGGGGATGATCGCGCCTGTCGCCGCGCTGTCTCTGGTGTTCGGCGGTGTCTACGGATTGACCTTGGCCAGTGAGCGGGCCGCCAACCTTCTTGGTTTCTCAGTCGATGCGAAGAACAGCAGCGACTATCGCGACAAGCTGTACGATCGCGGCGTCGAACTCGTTCGCCAGCATCCGGCGATCGGCCAGCCGCCCTCGATCGTCACCGCGCAGATGGAGGATCTGCGCCAAGGCGAGGGGATCATCGATTTCGTGAACGGCTATCTGGGTATCGCGCTGTTTTCCGGATTGATCGGTCTGGCGTTGTTCGCCGGCGGCATCGTGGCGCAAGCCTTCGCTTCCTATCGGGCCCGCCGCGTGTCGCGGGCGAGAGGTTGGGGGAGCCTGTCGGACATGGGGCTGGGGGTCGCGGTCTGCGCCGGCGCGATGTTCCCCTATATTCCGACGGACGGCCGCGTCGTGCTGACCATGTTGCTGCTCTTTGCGCTGAGCAATGCGGTGGCGAGCCTGCCGGCCGTCGGCCGTAAAAATTCCGCCCGGCGGCCGTCCGCACCCCCGCCGCGGTCCACGGCGGAGGCGGTGCCGGCGGTCGCCTGATCCCGCGATCGTCTACATCGTCCATTAACTTCTCAACGGCATAGCGTCTCGATCGCGGCGGACCCTCCATCTGCCCGGAACAGGGACGGAATGATGCGGTTGCGTTCGACCACGGCTTGGCGGGCCTTGATCCTCGTGCCTCTGCTCGCCGGGTGCGGCGGCGGCGGCGGTGATGCGTCGGGGGCCGGCACGGCGGTGACCGTGATCCCGGCCGCGACGCCCACGCCCGCGCCGACCCCTGCCGCGACGCCGACGTCCGATGCTACGCCCGCACCGACGGCGATGCCGACGCCGACTTCCAGCCCGACGCCGGCGGCCAGCATCCCGACCGCCTGGGCCGCGGGGATCGCGGCGAGCTATTCGGTCCAGCCGGACGTGGCGAACTGCAAGGCGGGCACGCTGGGCGCGAACGTCCGGGCCGAGGCGCTGGCGGTGATCAACACCATCCGCGCGCTCCACAAACTGCCTGCCGTCACCTATTCGGACGCCGACCAGGCGGAGGCGATGGAGTCCGCGCTGATGATGGCGGCGAACGGCCAGCTCAGCCACACGCCGCCGACCAGCTGGAAGTGCTACAGCGCCAGCGGCGCCGCAGGCGCCGGGTCGAGCAACCTCTATGGCGCGGTGCCGTCGCCCTTTCTTTCGCTGACGCCCACGGACACGATCTTCGCCGGCTGGATGACCGAGGTGCGGAACATCGTCGCGGACAATGTCGGCCACCGCCGCTGGATCCTGTCGCCTTTCCTGACCAGCATCGCCTATGGTCGCGTCGCCGGAAGCGATGGGGTCAATCGCACCGACGCCACCTCGCTCAAGGTCTTCGGCCAGGCGAGCGCGCCGGCGGTCGACGCCGCCGCGCTGCCGAGTTTCGTCGCCTATCCGCAGGGCGACTATCCTGCGCGCTATTTCGACATGAGCGCGCTGCTGTCCTTCTCGGCGATCATCGATCCCACCCGCGCCGGCAATAATAGCGCGGTGGACTATGCCGCCGCGACGATCCGGGTCACCGGCGCGGATGGCGCGGCGATGACTGTGTCGGGCATCAGCTTCGACAATCTCGGCTATGGCGTGCCCAACAACATCCAGTGGAAGGTGGCGGGGCTTGGCCGCAACGTCACCTATAGCGTGACGATCGACAATGTCCGGGTGCGCGGCGTGGCGCGGTCCTACGGCTACACGTTCCGCATCATCGATTAGGGTGCATCGGCTGGACAGGCCGGGATCGGGCCTTTAGCGGATCAGGCTGATAAGTGCCTGACAACGCGAGGGTGCGTGCCGATCGAATCACGCCATGTCGCGATCATCGCACCGCCCACGCCGGGGCATCTCAACCCGCTCCAGGTGCTGGGGGGCGAGCTGGTGCGGGTGGGGCACCGGGTGACGATCGTCCATCTGGGCGAGGCGGCGGACCTGGTCGGCGACCCCCGCATTGGCTTCGCCGCGATCCAGGGGCTGGGGCTGACCAGCCTGTCCGACTATCATGCGCGGCTCGCCGACCCGACCGGACCGGTCGGCCTGACCCGGATGATCCGCGCGACCGCGGGCATGACCGGGCTGCTCCTGGACCAGGGGCCGGCGGTGCTGACCCGGATCGGCGCGCAGGCGGTGATCGCGGATGCGGCCGAGGCTGCCGGCCCCCTGATCGCCGCGCGGCTTGGCCTGCCGCTGGTCGGCACCATCACCGGCCTGCCGCTGTTGGCGGAGCCGGACGTGCCGCCGCCCTTCCTCGGCTGGCGCTACCGGGCCGACGGCCTGGGACGGTTCCGCAACCGGGGCGGCTACCAGGTGTCGGACCTGTTGATGCGGCCGATCACCCGGGTGCTGGCCACGCGACGGCAAGCCTGGCGCGTGACTGAGGCCGAGCCGCTGGTGCAGGTGGCGCAATGTCCTGCGGGTCTGGACTATCCGCGCCGCCGATTGCCCGCGGCCTTCCGCTACGGCGCGCCGTGGCGCGGCGCGCCGGCCGCGATCGACCTGACGCGGGACGGTCGCCCCCTGATCTTCTGTTCGCTCGGCACGTTGCAGGGCGGCCGCGGCGACCTGCTGGCGACGATGGCGGCGGCCTGCGCCGCCATCGGGGCGCGCGCGGTGATCGGCCATGGCGGCGGGCTGAGCGCGGCCGAGGCGGCGGCGCTGCCCGGCGACCCGCTGGTCCGCGCCTTCTGGCCGCAAGAGGCGGTGCTCCGCCACTGCGTCGCGGCGGTGCTGCATGGCGGCTTCAACACCGTGCTCGATGCCCTGGCGGCGGAGGTGCCGATCGTCGCGGTGCCGATCGCCTTCGAGCAGCCGGGCACCGCCGCGCGGCTGGCGCGGATCGGGGCCGGGCGGGTGGTGCCGATGCGCGCGCTCACCCCCGCCCGGCTGGCGCAGGCGCTGGCGGCGGTGATCGGCGAACCCGGCTACCGGGCGTCAGCCCGGCGTCTGGCGGAGGAGATGCGCGCCGCCGGCGGCGCGCCGGTGGCGGCGGCGGCGATCAGCGCGGCGTTGCGCGCCGTAGCCGGGGCAGCCGCCACCAGGGCGTCTGCGGGCTCAGATGATGTTCGTGGTGACAGGCGCCGAAGTGGAAGCAGGTGAGCAGCGACAGGAGCGGCGACAACCGGCTGTTGCGCGCGTGATGGGCATCGGCGAAGGGCTGCGCCTCGTGCCGGTGCGGGAGATAGGTGCCGAACAGGAACAGCTGTCCCAGCGCCAATAGGGCCGGCACCGCCCAGAAGGCAACGATCGACCAGAGCGATGCGCCGAGCAGCATGTAGAGGATCGCCGCCAGCGTGATGCGGACGATCTGGCCGTGGGTGTAATAGCCCCGGAAGAAGCGCACGAACCAGGGGAGCGCGCGGGTCGGTGCGTCGGGGTGGAAGTCGGGATCGGCCGGGGTGCCCGGCGCGGCATGGTGGGCATGATGCTTGGGCAGCAGCGCGCCATAAGAGAGACCGGCATAGGCGGCGAGGCAGACCGTGCCGACGATCCGGTTGAGCCGGGGGCGGCCGGGGGCCAGCGAGCCGTGCATGCAGTCATGCGCGACGATGAACAGCCCGGTGCTGAGCCAGGCCTGGATCAGGATGAGCAGCCCGGCGATCGGTGCGGTGGACCAGCGCCATTCCCAAAAGAAGATGCCGCCGAGATGGATCGCCGCCCAGGCGAGGGCGATCGCGCCGGCCAGCATCAGGCCGGACAGGGTATCGGCAGCCGGGGCGCGGCGGTCAGGCAACGGCATCGCGCACTCCCAGAGGCGGTCGAGAATCACGGACCGGCTGCAACCGGTCGACCGCGAACAGGCGGCGGACGACGAGCAGAGCCGGCGGCGCGAGCGCCAGGCCGGCGATCACGTCGACCCCATAATGCCCGCCGAACAGCGGCGTCGCAAGGATGGTGACGCCGGCCCAGACCGGGGCGGTCCAGCGCAGCCCCCGGATGTCCCGCTGCGCCCAGGCCAGCAACACCGGCAGGGTCGCGTGATAGCTGGGGAAGCTGACGATCCCCATCAGCTGCGTCAGGTCCAGGATGCGGCGGCTGCCGTTGCGCAGGCCGGCGATCAGGTCCTGCTCCAGCCAGGCGATAGACGGCCAGAGATGGCGGTAGTGCGTGGGGTCGAAGAGATTGCCCATCGCCGGCATTGCCCCCGACAGGGCGATGGTGACGAAGCCCGCGAGGATGGCGGCGGCCACGGTCCGCGCCAGCCGCTCCGCCTGCCCGCAGGCGCTGAGTGCGACGATCGCCACGATCATCTGCAGCGTCAGGCTGTGATAGGCGAAACCCCCGATCCACAAGGCGACCGGCGCCTGGTCCACCGCCCGGAACACGGCCGGCCAGTCGAAGCCCAGCCAGCGGTCGGCCGCAGCGAAGCGCGCATCCCATAACCGCCCCGCCCGCGCCGCCAGGGCATAGGCGAAGACTACGCCGATGATCGTGAACAGCGTCATCTGGAGGAAAGCCTCCGCGCCGACCGCCAGTCGCGCCCGGCCGCTGCGCCGCCCCCACAGCGCGGCGGCGGCGAGCATCGCCAGGGTCAGCAACGGCGGCACCGCGCGTGCCGGATCGATGCGGAAGCCGACGCCGAGACAAGCGAACAGGCACGTCAGCGTCATCGCCCCCAATAGCCACCAGGAGAAGCGACTCGCGACGCGGGCGGGACCGTCGGTCGGGCGGGGGGCGATCATCGATACCCAACGCGATGCCGCTGCGTATGTGCCAACAAGGGATGGAAGGACGCCGATAATTTCGGACTGAAATTCTGGGCCGAAAAGCCTGGGGGGATCGCGAGAAAGGGGCTGCGTCCGAACGACGGGGTGGTCCCGTGAGAACGGGAGCGGGTGCGGGAATGTCGCGGCAGGGCATGACACCGTTCACGCCGCGGTGCGTTTCACCCGCATCAACAAGGAGCGCATGATGCACGACCAGGCCCACACGCCGCATGAGCCCGAGAGCTTCGCCGACATGCCGATCCAGCCGACCGGATCGGGCGTCCAGGATCTGGAGACCGCCTATGAGCAGATGCGGCTGTCCGAGGAGGAGGAGGCGGGCGAGGCTTCGTCCGTGGTCCCGACGCTAAGTGGCGAGGCGATGGCGGAAAGCGAGGCGCATCCGAGCTGATCGTAACAGCAGCCGCGACATCCCTCGCCCCGACCGGTAAGACGGGCTTCGGACAGAAGACGCCGAACGGGGCGGGGGAGGCGTGTCGATGATGCAAGTGAAGGTCAGCCGCCGCGAGGCCCTGTCGGGCGGCGCTGCGACCGGTGCCGCGATGGTGACGGCCTCGCGGGTGGACGCGGCGGCCAGCCCGCTCCTCGCGCCCCGCCCGCCGATGGGCTGGAATAGCTGGAACAGCTTCGCCACCACGATCACCGAGGCGCAGGCGCGCGAGACCGCAGCGATCATGCGCGCCCGGCTGCTGCCTTTCGGCTATGATATCTTCACGGTCGACATCCAATGGTATGAACCCGAGGCGTCTAGCTACAGTTACAACGCGACGCCCGTGCCGGCGATGGACGATTATGGTCGGCTGGTTCCCGCACCCAACCGCTTTCCCTCCAGCACCGACGGTTCGGGCTTCACCAGGCTGGCGGCGGATGTCCACGCCATGGGCCTGCAATTCGGCATCCACCTGATGCGGGGCATCCCCCGGCTGGCGGTGAAGCGCAATCTGCCAATTCTCGGCACCCGCTACCACGCCGCGGATGTCGCCGACACGAACAGTGTCTGTTCGTGGAACCCCGACATGTACGGCGTCGACATGACGCGGCCGGGCGCGCAGGCTTATTATGACAGTGTCTTCCGCCTTTATGCCGGCTGGGGCGTCGATTTCATCAAGATGGACGATATGAGCCGCCCCTATGACGCGCACGCGCCGGAGATCGAGGCGGCGCACCGGGCGATTCAGCGGAGCGGCCGGCCGATGATCCTCAGCCTGTCGCCCGGCGAAACGCCGGTGCTGCGCGGCGATCATGTCCGCCGCTTCGCGCAGATGTGGCGCATCTCCGACGATTTCTGGGACGAATGGCCGATGCTGGAGGCGCAGTTCACCCGGCTGGAGAACTGGACGCCCTATCGTGCGCCGGGCTCGTGGCCCGATGCCGACATGCTGCCGCTGGGCCGGCTGGCGCTCGGCAAGCGGGACAGCCGGTTCACGCCCGACGAGCAGCGTACGCTGATGACCTTGTGGTCGATCGCGCGCTCGCCGCTGATCATGGGCGGCGACCTGCGCCATCTGGATGCCGCGACCCTGGCGCTACTGACCAATCGCGCGGTGCTGGCGGTCAACCAGGCCTCGACCAACAACCAGCCGCATTTTGTCGAGGACGGCGCCCGCATCTGGTCCGCCGTGCCCGACGGCGCGCCCCGCGACCGCTATGTCGCGCTGTTCAACACCGGCGCGACGGCCAAGGCCATCGGGCTGCCGCTTCGCCAGCTTGGCCTGATCGCACCGGTCGCGGTCACGGATCTATGGTCGGGGGAAAGCCGGGGGCGGGTTCAGGGCCACTTCGCCGTCACGTTGCCGCCCCACGGCGCCGGCCTCTACCGTCTCGCCGCGCGATGATGCAGGTTGATGCGGTCGGTTTGACGCTTAAGTTACGGAAAATCATAGTTAATTAATGACCGTAAGTCTGACATACATGCTGCGCTGCACGATGAGGCGGCGACAGCAACGGTGGTGCCCATGCGGTCGGATCGGATCGATGAGACGCGAGGAATAGCGTGTCTCCTGGTGCTGGCATTTCACGCGATCGGGTCCGAACCGGGCCTCGGGCGATCGTCCTGGGTCTATTTCGCCGACAGCCTCCATTTCGTCCGGATGCCGATCTTCATCGCCATCACCGGCTATCTCTACGGCCGGACGCGCGGCTATCGCCCGCTGACGCCCGCCATGTGGTCCAAACGGCTGTCCCGCCTATGGCCACCCTTTCTGCTGGTGACCCTGATCGTCGGCATCATCGACAAGGTGGCGGGCCGCGGTTTCCATCCGGTCGACGCCTTGCTGTTCGGATCGTGGCACCTTTGGTACATCCAGGCGATCGGCGTGATCCTGGGCACGATGCTGTTCATCGAACTCTGGATATCCCCTGGCAGTCGTAGCCTGTGGATCGCCGCTGCGATCGCCGCGCTGGTCGCGGCGTCCGGCGTGCTGGCCGATGTCAGGCTGCTGTCCATCCAGCGGGCGATCTGTCTCATGCCGCACTTCCTGGCCGGCGCGGCGCTAGGATCGACCCCGCGGGAGAACCAGCCCCGTCTGCTCAAGATCGCGATCTATGCGCTGGGTGTTGATTTTCACTGAGAGTTGACCCGGCGTTTTCATCGAGAAGTGACCCGGGTCGTGGGGGTAATGTCAGGCCCGCGGGTTTGCGGGTCAAGTC